>CAVQIS010000001.1:0-109872 GCA_963712635.1 uncultured Actinomycetes bacterium
CGGTACAGGAGTCGTTGATCGTCGAGCTCTACTCCAAGTAACTCGCAGGGGCGAACGCTCCCGACCGACTGGGGAAAGGGAACTGTAGTGGCAACTCGGACCTATAGAGCCCCACGGAACTGCAGACTAGGATCGTCCACGAGGAGGTCGACGACCTCCGCGGAGTCTTCCCCATCGAGCCGCTCGACCGCGGCTTCGGCTACACGTTCGGTAATTCGCTGCGCCGCGTGCTGCTCTCCTCGCTCGAGGGGGCGGCGGTGACCCGGTGAAAGATCGAGGGCGTCGCGCACGAGTTCACGACGCTTCCGGGCGTCCAGGAGGACGTGACCGACATCATCCTCAACCTCAAGAACCCTGATCTGCACCCTCTACGGCGAGGCGCCCGAGGTCGAGGTCTACCTCTCGAAAGAAGGGGCCCGGCACCGTGACGGCCGCCGACATCGAGGCGCCGGCCGACCTCGAGATTCTCAACCCGGATCTCGAGATCGCCCATCTCTCCGGCAAGGGCAAGTTCGAGATCGTGCTGGCGATCGGCCGCGGCCGCGGGTACATGCCCGCCGAGCTGAATCGCGGCGAGCAGCACACGATCGGCGTCATTCCGGTGGACTCGATCTTCTCGCCCGTCCGCCGGGTCGCCTACGAGGTCGAGGCCGCCCGCGTCGGGCAGCGCACCGACTACGACAAGCTCCGCCTCGACATCACGACCGACGGCTCGGTCAACCCGAAGGACGCGGTCGCCGCGGCGGCCGAGATCCTCATCCGCCAGCTCGCGATCTTCACCGACCTGGAGAAGATCGAGGGCTTCGGCGAGGCCGCTCAGGAGGTCGCGAAGACGCCGGTCGACGCACGCGATGGAGAACTTCCCCATCGAGGAGCTCGAACTCGGCGTCCGCTCCTACAACTGCCTCAAGCGCGTCGGGATCGAGACGATCGGCGAGCTCGTGTCAAAGGCGAGAACGAGCTGGCGGCGATCCCCAACTTCGGTCGCAAGTCGATCAGGAAGTGAAGGAGACGCTCGCCACGCACGGCCTGAACCTCCGGGGAGACGAGGGATAAGAGTCCCGCCTGCTCGCACCGCCAGGGCCTGCATCGCTCGCGTGCACGATCCAGTCGAGAGGTGATGCGGACGTGCGCCACCAGCGTTCGGGAAAGAAACTCGGCCGCGACTCCGCGCATCGCAGGGCGCTGTACGCGAACCTCGCCGGTGCGCTCATCGAGCACGGCCGGGTCAGAACGACCGTGGCGAAAGCCAAGGCCGTCCGCCCGATCGCGGAGCAGATGATCACGCTGGGGAGGCGGGGAGACCTGCACGCGCGCCGTCAGGCCCTCGCCTACCTCCGCTCGCAGGACGTCGTCCACAAGCCTCTCGGACGTGGTCCCCGGTTCGCCGATCGGCCGGGGGCTACTTCGCATCGTCAAGATCGGCCCGCGCCAGGGGGATGCCGCCGAGATGGCGTACCTCGAGCTCGTCGACTACGCCGTAGAAGGCGCCATAGTGGGTCCGTGAAGGCGCTCGCAACGGGCCTGGCGGTCGCGGCTGTCGGCGTCGGGATCTTCTGGGACGGCGGGTCGACGCCACCCCGCAATGGGCGTTCGCCGCCACGGCGGTGGTCGCCGGACTGGCCGCTCTGGCCGCGCGCCGAGCGGCCTGGAGCGCGCCGGTCATCGTCCTGCTTGCGATCGCGGCGCTGCAGGCGCTTTCGGCCGCCTGGACGATCGTTCCGGTCGCGGACACCCTCCGCGCCGCGGCGCTGACGGCTGGGTACGCCGCCCTCGTGCTTGCGGGGTCGGGGCAGGCTGCGGGGCGGGTGGCGGTGCTGCTGGCGGGGGCGGCGGGCATCACCGGCCTGATGGGGCTTGTTTCGGCCTCGCTCTACTCCAGCGTCTATGCAGAGCGGATCGAGGGCGGCTGGCGGCCCGAGGGGCCGTTCGGATATCCGCCTTCGCTTGCGCTCGTGCAGGTGTTCGCGCTGCCGGCGGTGGTGACGGCGATGGTGCGTGCGCGGCCCGGTGTGGCGGCGCTCGCGGCCATCGTGGCCGCTACTTCGGGCGGTGTGCTCGTCCTCGTCGCGAACCGCTTCACCCTCGCGCTGGCGATTGTCCGTCCGTGGGGATCGCAGTGGCGCTTTCGAGGCGACGCCTCGTCGCCGGCTCGGCCGTGGCGTTCGTGGCCGTGGCGGCCGTTGCTTTCCGCCTGCTGCTCGGCGGCTTCACGTCACGCTTCTCGCAGGCAGGACCGGGGGCCGCACTTGCCGTCCTTGCGCTCCTCGCGGCGCTCGCGCTCCTCTGGATGCTTGTTCGACAGCAAATCGGCGCTACGGACCTGGACCGAAGGCCCGGCGCTCGTCCGGCGCTCGCCGCGGGCATTGTCATCGTCGCGATCGCCGTTCTCGCCGGGTTGTTCAGCACAGGCGCGCTGAGCGCCAGGCGGTTCGATTCGCACCAAGGGTTCACGCACGGACGGCAGACCTGGATGTGGAGCGCGGCGTACCGGACCGCGCTCGAGCGCCCCGGTGCAGGGCTTCGGGGCGGCGTCCTTCTTTCGGGCCACCTTGTCGCGGCAGCCGGGCCACGGACGCGTCACGCGCTTCGCGCACGATCTCCCGCTCGAGCAATGGGTCGGGACCGGAATCGCCGGCCTGCTCCTCGTCCTCGCGTTCTACGTTGTTTGTGCGCGCGCCCTATGGCGCGTACGCGGCTCACCGGCGCTCTGGCTGCTCGGGCCGGCGGTCGCCGTGTTCCTGCTCGCGAACCTGGTCGACTGGCCGTGGCATCTCGCCGGCGTCGGCGCGCTCTTCGCCGTCGCGCTCGGCTCGGTCACTGCAGCTCGAGCTCCCCGACCCTGAACCCCAGCGGCACCTTCTCGTCCTCGGCCGCGGCGTAGATCCGGATCCGGCGGATGTCGTCTCCCGAACGGCGACGATCTCCGGCTCCCGTTCGCCGATGTCACAGACGACGAACGGCGGGTAGGACTGAAGAGCGCGAGGCTCGAGCGTCCGGCCGTCGTTGGTCTCGATCTCGACCACCGCGTGCCTGCCCGCCGGGGTAGCCGATCCGACGCGCGCATGGAGGTCGTGGACATACTCCAGAATCCTTCGCGCGCACCGGCCGCCCAGCAGGGCTACAACCTCACGGCGTACAGGAGCGCCCAGAATTTACGCTTCCGCATCGGCCACAGCGTCGGATCGGCTGGGGCGCACGTCGTCTCGAGCTGGAACATCGACGACGTCGAGGTGACTGAGTGCCACCAAATCCCGCCTCCGCCGCCTCCTCCGCCTCCACCGCCTCCGCCACCCCCGCCGCCGCCGCCGCCGCCGCCGCCGCCACCGCCGCCTCACTGCGGTGGCCCAATCACGATCCAGGACACTGCCGATCCGTACCCGTCGACCTGCTCGATCTCGGGTCTCTCGGGAACGATCACGGACGTGAACCTCGTCCTGAACGGGCTCAGCCACCCGTGGCCGGACGACATCGACATGCTGCTCGTCAGCCCGCAGGGACAGGACGCGCTCGTCATGTCCGATGCCGGCGGCGCCCACGCCGTGAACCTCATCGACCTGACACTCGACGATCAGGCTGCGACCGTGCTGCCGCACGCTCTTACCGCTCGAGACCGGCTCCTACCAGCCGGCCGACTACCCGCCCAGCGATACGTTCCCGGCCCCGGCGCCTACGCCGACCGGAGCCGTCTCGCTCGGACATTCAACGGCACGAACCCGAACGGCACGTGGAGCCTCTACATCGTCAACGACATGGGTGACGCCGGCTCGATCAACGGCTGGGATCTCCAGATGACAACGACCGGTGGACCGCCGCCGCCGCCGCCGCCTCCGCCACCGCCTCCGCCGCCGCCGCCTCCACCGCCGCCGCCGCCACCTCCTCCGCCGCCGCCGCCACCGATCAAGTGCCGTGTGCCGAAAGTGATCGGACTACGGCTCGCCACTGCCCGCCGACGGATCTCCACCCGGCATTGCCGTCTCGGCACGGTCCGTCGCGCGCATTCCAGACGAGCGGGGCGGGTTATCTCGCAGCGTCCGCGCGGCGGAGTCGTACGACCACGCGGTTACAGGGTCAGCTTGGTCGTCGGCCGTCGGTAGCCGCCCCAGGTGTCACGCCGGAGCGATCGGCCTTGCTACCGAGCGGCCTTTGCGACAGCGAGGATCGCGTCGATCACGAGCTGCGGGTCCTGCTCCTCGACCGCGTGACCGGTATGAACCACCATCTGCTTCGCGCGTGGGCTCAGAACGAGCCAGCCCTTCTGGTCCGAGACGTTGCGCCGCATCCCTCTGGCCTCCGAGGGGAACGGTGAGGCGCTTATATCCGCGGCGGAGTACCGGTTGCTGATGATCGTGACCGGGATGTCGCCGATCCTCTTACGAGCCGCCCAGGCGTCCTTCTCGACCTGGAGGTAGTCACGGCGTTCGACGTTCGCAGGGTTGTTCGGGTCGGTCTCTTCGACGATCATCCGAGGTGGGTTGCGGAACGGACTGGGGACCTCGACGAAGACCATGCCGGCGACCTTGTCGGGGTGCTTGTACGCATAGCCGGCGCTGATGTAACCACCGCCCGAAGTGCCGACGAGAACGTACGGGCCAGGGATCTTGGCGCCTTTGAGTAGCGCCTCGAGGTCGCCGACAAGATCTGACAGCTCGCGCGGCCCCGCGGCGGAGTCGCTTCGGCCCAGGTTGGCGCGGTCATAGACGCAGGTCCGCGCGACCGCAGAGACGCTGGGCGCCGCAAACGCGTACGACTCGCTCGTGTCTTCGTCGCCTCCCTCCATCAGGACGGTCGGCGAGCCCTTGCCGGTGCACTTCACGTAGAGGCCGCGTTTGCCGTCGACGCTGACGACGCGGTCGAGATCCTCCTCGGGCGCTGCCCGAGTGGATGCGCGACTCGACGAAGTGTCGGCGCTGCTCGCCCCATCACCACATCCAGTGAGAAGAAGGCCGCACGCAGCGGCTGCGATCAGCGTCACAGCGCAAACCCAATAGCCGCGAGCTACCGCAAACGCTCCAAACAATCGCCGCAACATCGTCGAGCGTTTCTCCGTTCTCGCCGAGGGTTGCGGAAAGTATCGCTCCGAACAAGGCCGGGTTCAAGAGCGCGCTTCAGGCTTTCGCGGGGCTCGTCGCAGGCGTGAGCTCGAACAGCTCGTAGGTCGTGTCATCACCCTCGTGCATCGTCTCGCCGCGGCGCCGCATGCCAAGCTTCTCCAGCGCGCGCAGCGAAGGCTTGTTGTCGGTCGTCGTCAGCGCGACCAGCCGATCGAGCCCGACCCGACTGAAGCAGTCCGCGACGGCTAGCCGCGTCGCCTCGGTCGCGATGCCGCGGTTCCAGTGAGTCGGATCGACGACGCAGCCGACCTCGATCGTGTCCGGTGAGAGTCCCGACCAGCCCGGGCCCATCGGATCGAGCTCCGCTCGACCAAGACGCTCGTTGGTCTTCCGGTCGAACACTGTCCAAGCCCCGAAGCCGTGCTCCTGCCATCGCTGGATCCACCCGCGTAGCTGATGCTCGACGTCGGAGCGCGGGCGGGGTTCACGGTCTGGAAGCGCCAGGATCTCCGGTCGGTTCCGCAACTCGAAGTGAAAATCGAGGTCTTGCTCGGCGACCGGGCGGAGAACCAGACGTTCGTTCGCAAGCTCCATCGCCGTCCACCGTACGCCAAGTGGCTCGACGGCTACGCCTGCGAGCCGGCGGGCCGCATGAAGGCGCCGAAGACCCAGAGCAGCGGGAAGAAAATGCCGAAGAAGAACATCCAACCGTGTCCGTTGCGGAGCGTCCTGATGCCGAGCCAGATGAAGAGCACGACCCAGATCAGGGCTCCGAATCCAATTCCCCACCACATTGGCGGCCTCCTGTCGGTAGACGTGAGCCGAGTATTGGCCCACCGCGACCAGTTTCCTCTAGCGCGTACGCCCGCGCTAGGCCAAAGCCGACCTAGGGGCCGGCTGGCGCGGCGGCGACCTTGACGTCGTCGAACCAGACCGAGCCTGCGGCGGGCTGATTCCAGAGATAGACGCGGTCGTATGGGCTCAGGCGTGCCGAGGTCGCCGCTCACCGACCCGACCGAGACACCGTCCAGCCAGAGCTCCGCACCGCCGTCGACGCGCTCGTCCAGGTACAGCTCCGCGCAGTGCCACTGGCCCGTGAGCACCTGGCCGCTCGCGGCGTACAGGTCGAGACGGTCGAGCGCCTCGTTGAAGAAGTAGCCCTCGAGCCCCTTCGTCACGGGGTTCCACGTGATCACCCAGCGGCGGATTCCGAGCGGGTACTCGTCGTTGATTGCGCGACCGTTCGCGATCTCGATCCCTTCCGTGTGCCCCGCTGAGATGTTGAAGCAGAAGTGCGTGTAAGTCTGGGCATGGCCGCCACCGGCGAGATCGGCGTACAGCCGCGAGGCCTGGTCGCCGCTTCCGTTGGCGATGCGCACGCTCGTCGTCCCCGAGTGCGACACCGTCGAGTCGAGCGAGACCGTCGAGTCGGTGGACGTGAGCACGTTCCACTGTGCGAGCACGCCTGATTCGAAATCGTCCGCGAAGTACGTGCCGGCTGCGACGCCCGCTCCGAAGAGGCTGACGGCCTGTGGGCTGTCATCTGCGTTGTCGTTGAGCGTCAGGGCCGCGCTGCGCGGTCCTTCCGCGCTCGGAGCAAAGGTCACCGAGACCGAGCAGCTGGCACCCGCGTTCAGCGAGGCCGGGCAGTCGTTCGTCTGGCTGAAGTCGGCCGCGCCTGGGCCGCTGATGTCGACGCTGCCGAGTACGAGCGGCCCGCCGCCGGTGTTCGAAAGCGAGATCGACTGGGTCGGGCTTGCCGTCCCCAACGTCTGCGAGCGGAAGCTCAGCCCGCTCGGGGCAAGGCTCGCGACTGGGGCCGAGAGCCCTCGGCCGCTTAGAAGAACCGTCTGCGGGCTCGACGGAGCGCTGTCTCCGATCACGAGCGACGCAGCCTTGGGGCCACCGCTGTGCGGATGGAACGAGACGTAGATCGTGCAGGCCGAGCCCACCGGAAGCGTGTCGGGGCTGACGGGGCAATCGGCGCCCTGCGCGAAGTCGTCCGCGTCCTGCCCGTTGAGACGGAAGGTGAAGATGGCGAGCGGCTCGGCTCCCGTGTTCCTCAACGTGACCGCCTGCGCCTCGGAGGTCGTGCCGACCATGCGATCGGCGAACGGCAGCGAGCCCGGCGAGACTGCCGCTTCGGCCGCGCCGAGACTCCCTCTTCCGCTGAGGGCGACCGTCTGCGTTCGGTCGGGAGCGTCGTCGCCGATCACGAGATTGGCCGACTTCCAGCCGGCGCTGTCGGGGTCGAACGAGACGTAGATGTCGCACGAGCTTCCTGCGGGCAGCGGGTCAGGACTGATCGGACAGTCCGCGCCTTGAGCGAAGTCGACCGCGTCAGGCCCCGTGATGCGGAACGTCGAGATCATCAGCGGGCCCGTCCCGCTGTTCGTCAACGTGACGGCCTGAGCGCCGCTCCTGACATCGATGATCTCGTCTCCGTAGGCGAGCATTCCCGGCGAGACTGTTGCCGCCGGGGTTCCTCCGCTCGCGGTGTTTCCTGAGCCGCTGAGCTCGACCGTTTGCGGGCTCGACGCCGCATCGTCCCCGATCGCGAGCGTCGCCGACTTCATCCCGGGACTGTCAGCGGTGAACGAGACGTAGATCGTGCACGAGGCTCCGGGCTGCAGCTGGTCCGGGTCGATCGGGCAGAGCGCGCCGAGACCGAAGTCGGCTGCGTCCGGGCCGTTGAGGCGGAAGGTCGAGATCCTGAGCGGCTGGTCGCCGGTGTTCGTCAGCGTCACGGCCTTGGCATCGGAACGGGTGCCGACCGGGCGGTCCTGGAAGACGAGCGTCGATGGGCTCAGCGTGACCTGCGGCCCTAGATCACCGGGCGCGGCAGAGCCAACTGGAACGAGCAAGCTCGCCGACATCGCGACCGCAAACGCTGCTATCCCCGCGACTCGGCGCGCGCGCAGACTTACCCGCATTGACCCATCCTCCTGTCCATCGTTCGTCTCGCCCTCTGCCTGAATCATGGAGACCAAGCACCGCCGGAGCTACTAGGCAATTGGCCAGTTTCTTCGCAATACGATCGAACAGGGAGCTGGCAGAGTAGGCCCATGGCGACGATGGCCGATCTGGACAAGCTCGCCCTCGCCATGCCGCTGGCGACGAAGGAGGTCTCGGACGACGGCCGCCCGTCGTACCTCGTCCACGGGAAGATGTTCTGCTTCCACCGCGGCCGAAGGCCGGACGCGATCGATCCCAAGACGGGCGAGCGGATGGAGAACGTCCTCATGTTCCGTGTGGACGACCTCGACGAGAAGGATCTGATCCTCGCCGACGACCGCGGGATCTTCTTCACGACTCCCCACTTCAACGGCTATCCGGCCGTCCTCGTTCGGATTCCGTCGCTGAGACGGCTCAAGCGCGCCGAGCTCCGCGACCTCGTGGTCGGCGCCTGGCTGACCCGCGCGCAGAAGCGCGTCGCCAAAGCCTGGCTGGCGGAGAACGAGCCCGACTACCGACCGGACTGACGCCCCGTAGGGGTGGACAAATCGGGAATCGCGACTACGATCCGTCGGTCACGAACAGGCCAGGGCTGCTCCGCGTCCTCTTTCCGCAGCCCGACCTCCGCTTCCCATGCCGAACGTCCTCCGCAGCCGCCTGCTGGCGCTTGCTTTCGCAGCGTGCGCGTTCGCGTGCCTGATCGGCATCTTCGAGGCGAGGACGCCGACGGCTCACGCCCAAGGAGCGCAGGTCGCGCGCGAGCGTCTCGGCCCGCCGATTCCCAAGCGGCACATCCTCAAGCGGCTCCGGCACAGACAGCGTCACAAGCACAAGCGAACGGTCGGGGAGCGCGCGGCGCGGGTCGCGCTGAAAGCGGTCGGCGTGCCGTATCGCTGGGGCGGCGTGTCGCCGTCCAGCGGATTCGACTGCTCGGGCCTCGTCTACTGGGCCTACGGCCACGTCGGGGTCGCCGTTCCACACAGCTCCTACGCGCTGGCCGAGATGGGCCGCAGCGTGCGACATCTCCGGCCCGGAGACCTTCTCTTCTTCTACGGCAACGGGCACGTCGGGATCTACGTCGGGCACGGGCGGATGGTGCACGCGCCGCACAGCGGGACCCGAGTACAGGTCGTCCGGCTGGGTCGCTCGAACTACGGCGACGCCGTGATCAGCGCGCGCCGGCTGACTCGCGGCTGACCCACTCCGCGATCCTGGTCAGGTTCGCGGCGCCCGTCTCGTAGGCGCCGTCCTCGGGCTCGCTCACGATCGCGGCCGTGACCGTTCTCCCATCGGCCGTGAAGATCCCGAACTGGCGGACGAGCGCGCGACCCGGAGGATCGGGCCCCCAGCCGCCCTTGATCGCGGCGCCCGAATCGACTGCGGCGAAGCCCCAGCGCTGCTCGGGGATGACACGGCGCATCAGGTCGAGGACCGGCGCGGCTCCAGGAGCTCCGGAGAGCCCCGCCGCGAACCGCTGCTGAGCCGCGAGCGTCCACTCGGTCTGGCCGAACGACGTGTACGGCGGGAGGACGACCTCGGTCTCGACCCTCGTGTCGGGGTCGCCTGCGGAGGCGAGGACGCGCTCGACGGCGGCGGCCGCAGCGGCGGGCGGGCCTAGGCTCTCCCAGAGCGCTCTGGCGGCATCGTTGTCGGACTCCGTGATCGCGCGCTCGACGAGATCTTCGGTGTCCGCCGTGAGGGCCGCGATCGCGAGCGGGACCTTGATCGTCGACCACGCGGCGCCGCTCGTCAGGCTCCCGACCTCCACCACGGGGCCGGCGTCCACGGAGAAGACGGCCCCGCTTCGTCCACCGAGTTGCCGCTCGAGCTCAGCGAAGTTCGACATCGAGGGAGAGGATCGCCGATCAGGCCGTCGAACCGGTCCGGTTCATGGCGCCGGCGCAGCGAAACGACCCCTACAAGTCGTTCAACTTCATCGTCGAGATCGACGGCATCGCGCGCGCGGCCTTCAGCGAGGTGAGCGGGCTCGAGAGCGAGACCGCTGTCATCGAGTACCGCTCGGGACAGGACTTCGTGACTCGCAAGCTGCCGGGCCTCACCAGGTACGCGAACATCGTCTTGCGCCACGGGCTCACGCAGGACCGGGAGCTCTGGGATTGGCGAAAGAACATCGTCGACGGGAATCCCGACCGCCGCAACGGCTCGATCAAGCTCCTCGACGACCAGCGGAACGAAGTGCTGCGCTGGAACTTCCGCGAGGGATGGATCTGCAAGTGGGAGGGGCCTACCTTGAACGCGAAGTCGAACGAGGTCGCGATCGAGACGATCGAGATCGCGCACGAGGGCCTCGAGCTGGATCAATGACCGACGACGGAGTCGTCGTCGACGTCGTTTTCGAGGCGGGGCTGCTCTACCTCGAGCTCGCAAATCTCTCGGACCGACCCGCGCTGAACGTCAGCTGCAAATTCGACCCGCCACTCGTCGACATGCAGGGTCGTGACGTCTCGAGCCTCGCCCTGTTCCGGCGAGTCGAATTTCTCGGGCCGCGGCGGCAGATCCGCACGCTGCTCGACTCGACGTCGGGTTACTTCGCGCGTGAGGGAGCGAGCCGCATCACGGTCGTCGTCGAGTTCGAGCGGCCAGACGAGAAGCGGCGCTCACTGACCGTCTCACACGATCTCGCGATCTTCCGCGAGCTCGCGTACCTCGCCTAGCGGCGGCCGACGGTCAGCTTGACCGGGAAGCCTCGGCGCTTCAGGGCGCCGGGCCTCGGGCTCTGGGCGATCACACGGCCGACCCGGCGTGAGCGGGCGCGGCGGATCGCGCCGACCGAGCAGTGCGCCCGCCGGATCTTGGTCTTCGCGCGGCCGAGCTGAAGGCCGATCACGCGCGGCACGCGGCACCGAACTGGTGGAGGCGGAGGAGGTGGCGGAGGCGGAGGCGGAGGCGGAGGCGGCGGAGGCGGCGGAGGCGGAGGCGGCGGAGGCGGCGGAGGCGGAGGCGGAGGCGGAGGCGGAGGCGGAGGCGGAGGAGGCGGCGGAGGCGGAGGCGGAGGCGGAGGCGGAGGCGGAGGCGGAGGAGGCGGAGGCGGAGGCGGAGGCGGAGGCGGAGGAGGCGGAGGCGGAGGCGGAGGCGGAGGCGGAGGCGGAGGCGGAGGCGGAGGCGGAGGCGGAGGCGGAGGCGGAGGCCCGCCCGTAACCGTCACGGTGCCGAGCATCGACGGGTGTACGGCACAGTGGTACGGGTAGCTGCCTGCGATCGTGAACGTGAATCGGAACTCCTGCCCCGTCGTCAGCGTGCCGGAGTCGAACGCTCCCGTGTCCGAGGTCGCCGTGTGCGAAAAGGCACCGGTGTTCGTCCAGCAGACAGTGTTACCGGCCGGGATCTCCACGGTCGCCGGCTCGAACGCGAAGTCGACGATCGCGACGATCGTGTCGCTCTCGTCACAGGCGCCGGCAGGGCTCTCGTGCGCCGCGCCAGCGGACACACCGGCCTGCGGCACCATCAGCGCGGCGAGGCAAAGCCCCGTGATCGCGAGAACGCGTCGTAGAGAACGAGCTGTGCTCCCCATCTCCGCGGCAAGTATGAAACGCCGCTCCGAGAAAGTCCATCCCCGCGGTCAGCGAGCGCCTCAATTCACTCGGAGAGGTCGAGCACCATGCCTTCGCGGGCGATCGTCGGCGGATCCTCGACGTCGTCGACGAGCGAACGGGCCTCGGCTTCGAGCTGCTGCATCGTCTCGTCCGAGTGCGTCGGGTCGTGGTGGAAGAGGACGAGCCGCTTGGCGCCGACCGCCTCCGCGTAGGCGACCGCGCTCGAAACGCTCGAATGTCCCCACCCGAGGCGCTCGGCGTACTCATCCTCGAAGTACTGCGCGTCGTGCAGAAGCAGGTCGACGTCCTCCGCGATCGAGCCGCCCGAGATCCAGTCGCGCGTGCGCTCCTCGAACCGGCCGGCGAGGGCGGGCTCGTGATCCGGGAGGTACGCGACGCTCGACGCCGTCCGCGTCGATGCGAAAGCCCACGGTCGGCCCCGGATGGACGACGAGGCTCGCGGTCAGGAGCGCGTCGCCGATCCGCCAGGGCGTGCTCGGCACGTCGTAGAAGTTGACCTTGGCGGGCGTGTCCTGCAAGTCGATCGGGAAGAGCGGCGGCGAGAACGAGCGGCGGATTCGCTCCTTCAGGCCGAGCACCGGCGAGCGCGGGCCCCAGAGATCGATCTCCACATCCGGATCGAAGAGCGGCGCGAAGAAGCGCAAGCCCTCGAGGTGGTCGAGGTGGAGGTGCGTGAGCAGCAGGTGGACCCGCCGTGTCCCACGCTCGGCGAGCTCGGCGCCCAACTCCCGGATTCCGGTGCCGGCGTCGAGGATGAACACCGAACCGTCCTCCAGCGAGACCTCGACGCAGGACGTGTTCCCGCCGCAGCGCACCGTCTTCGGGCCCGGAGTCGCCACCGATCCGCGACAGCCCCAGATCACCACGCGCATGACGTCACCAACCTACTCCCGCCACCAGATCGCGACGATCCCGACGAACTCGTCCTTCTGGGCGAACAGCGGAAACGCCGTCACCCCGATGTGGCGCTCGACTCCGTCGAGGCCCGTCACCGTCATCTCCTCGTGCGCGGCGCGACGTTCCTCGAAGGCGATTCGCGTCGGCCGCCGCTCCTGAGGCAGCGGCTCGTCGTTGTCGAGCCGCGGTGCGACGCTCGCGCTGAACTCGTCGATGGTCATCTCGCCGACCTCGGCGAACGTCCCTCCGACGAGCTCCTCGGCCGCCTCGTTGAAGAAGATCAGCATGCCCTCGCCGTCGACGATGAGCGTCGGAGTGGCCAGGTTCGAGGCGAACTCCCGCGCCAGGATGTGCACGAGGTGCTTTGGCCGATCGGTTGGCACGGAGGAAGCGTACGCCTGCAGGCCTGGGAGTGTGGGCAGGCTCCGGAACGCGTGGGGCCTCTCCGCATGGGTATGTTCGGGCTCAACGCGAGCAAGGGAGCGACGATGCGCCTCGAGGGAATTCACCACGTGACCGCGATCACCGGCGACGCGCCGGGCAACGTCGAGTTCTACGCCGGAGTGCTGGGGCTCAGGCTGGTCAAGAAGACGGTCAACCAGGACGACCCGACGGTCTACCACCTCTTCTATGCGGACGAAAAGGGCTCGGCCGGCTCCGACATCACGTTCTTCGAGTACCCCGGCGCTCGGCGAGGGCGAGCCGGTAGGGGCATGGTGCACCGCGTCGTCTTCCGCGTCGGCTCCGAGGAGGCGCTCGGCTTCTGGGAGGAGCGGCTGCGCTCCGCGGGCGTGGACGTCACACGCACTCCGGGCAGCCTCGTCTTCAGCGATCCCGAGGGGCTCGGCCTGGAGCTGGCGGTCGTCGAGACCGGCGACGAGCCGCTGACGGCAGAGCACCCCGAGATCCCGGCCGATCACCGGATCCGGGGCTTCGATCGCGTCCGCGCCTACACGAGCGACCCGGAGGCGAGCAGGCAGTTCCTCGAGGGTGCGCTCGAGTTCGAGAAGCGCGGCGACACGCGACTTCGAGGCTCGCGGAGACCAGCGCGGCGGGCTCTACGTCTACGACCGAGGCGACGAGGCGGGCATCCCGGGCGCCGGGACCGTCCACCACGTGGCCTGGGCCTCGACCCAGGAGGAGCACGAGGCGTGGAGGCAGCGCGTGATCGACGCCGGCCGTCGGCCGACCCCGGTCATCGACCGCTTCTACTTCAAGTCGATCTACTTCCGCGAGCCGAGCGGCGTCCTCTTCGAGATCGCGACCATGGGCCCCGGGTTCACGACCGACGAGCCGCTGGAAAGCCTCGGCGAGCGACTCTCGCTCCCGCCCGACTTCGAGCATCTGCGCGAGCAGGTCGAGCCGGTGCTGACCCCGATTCCGAATCCCAGGGAGAGCTGGGCCGCGCGCTGAGCCTCGTCTCGCGGACGCGACCGGCCGAGGGCCAGCCCGAAGGTGCTCTCGTGCTCTTCCACGGGCGCGGGACGAGTGAGCACGACCTCTTCCCGCTCCTCGATGCGCTCGACCCGGAGCGCCGCCTGCACGGTGTCACTCCGCGCGGGCCGCTCACGCTGCCTCCGGGCGGCGCGCACTGGTACATCCTCGGTGAGCTCGGCTATCCGCCCGCGGACACGTTCCTGCCGAGCTACCGAGCCGCCTCGGAGTTCCTGGACGAACTCGCGGCCGAGACCGGGATCCCGCCGGAGCGGACCGTGCTCGGCGGGTTCTCGCAGGGCTCGATGATGAGCTACGCGCTCGGGCTCGGCGCCGACCGCCCGCGGCCCGCGGGGATCATCGCGATGAGCGGGTTCTTCCCGACCGTGGAGGGCTTCGAGTACGACCTCGAGCAGCCGCTGCCGCCGATCGCGATCGGCCACGGCACCCAGGACCCGATCATCGGAGTCGAGTGGGGCCGGAAGGCGAGGGAGCTGCTCGAAGAGAGAGGAGCCGACGTGCTCTACCGCGAGTACCCGCTCCCGCACACGGTCGACCCGTCGTTCCTGCGCCGAGCTGCGCCCGTGGCTCGAGCGTGCGGTTCCGTCGAGCTAGTTCGCGGTCGGGAGCTCGAGCGGGGCGTCTTCGGGATGCCTGTTCAGCCCGCGCGCGATCGGCTCGCGTCGTGTCGGCACCGCCGGCGTGGGCGGCGGCAGCGTGATGTCGAAGGTCGCGCTCGTCAGTCGCTGGTGGCACCCGCTGGTGTTCGGGTAGCAGTCCGCCTGGTCCGGGGGCTTGGCCAATGAGAAGACCGGGTGAGCCTTCCCGTCCCCCGTGAACGACGTCGAGATGTAGTCGCCGACCATACGGCCCTGGTTCGTGTTCGCGATCCAGGCGACCTTCATCGGGCCGCCGATCCTGAACCCGGGCGTCCAGGTCGCGCCCCCGTCGAGCGACGACGTGAAATCCGACGGTCAGGTCGCACGTGCTCGCGTTGCAGTTGCTGACCGGGAAGTAGTAGTAGGCGACGGCGAGGTGCGTTCCGCTGCCGGACGTGTTCTTGTCGACCGCGATTCCCGGGATGAAGTGGTCGACCCCGCTCGTCACCGGATCGATCGGGATCCGCGTCGGCGCCGTCCAGCTCAGGCCGTCCATCGTCGTCGAGTAGACGATGTCGTTCGCGGGGCAGCCCGAACGGAACCGGCAGTCCTGCCAGGCTAGATAGACCTTGCCGTCTCCGGCAACCTCGGCCGAGGGGAGGGAGAACGTCCGGATGTTCGCGGCCACCCCATGCTCGGTCACGCTGGCGACCGGCCTGCAGTCGGTCCACGTCGTGCCGCCGTCCGTCGAGCGGAAGGAGCTCTGGGCGCCGCCGTTGTTCGAGTAGGGGACGATCACGTTTCCGTTCGGCTGGACGACCGGCTGGCCGCCGAGTCCCGAGTCGCAGCCTGACGATCGAACTGGGCCCCAGGTCGCGCCGCCGTCGGTCGACGTGACCATGCTCATGTCGTTGCCGAGGCTGTTGTCGTCGAACTCGATGTAGCAGTTGCCGTAGTGCGGGCTGGCGGGCCATGTGTCGCATGTGATCCAGGTCTTGTCCCAGAACGTCCCCGGCGAGGCGCCCGCGTCGACGGGCAGCGACCAGGTCAGGCCGCCGTCGGTCGAGCGGTTGACGAGCAGGATGTGGCCACTGCCCCCCGAGTCGATCCCGAGCCCGAGTGCGAGCCACACGTTGTGGTTTGGGTCGTACGCGACCGACGGGTCGCTGATCCGCGGCCAGGGCCCGGGCGGAGTCGCCTGGACGGTCGTGCCGGGCAGGCCCCCGGTCGCCCACGTCCGGCCACCGTTCTGCGACGTCGAGAAGACGAGGTTGCTCGCCCCGCCGCCGCCGAAGTAGCGACCCGACTGGGTGAGCGTCACGATCGTCTGCCCGTGCGCATAGGAGTCAGGCTCCAGCTGCGTCTTGTGCTGGTGGCCCGACGGGCCGTCCGTGTACGGATCGTCGCTGATCGGAGTCGGGATCACGCTCCCCGCGGAGACGGTCGAGGCGAGGAGCAGCGCGAACACAACGACCGCGAACGCGGTCCAGACAGACCTCGAACGGCGCGCTCTGTCCTCCCCCACGACGGCGATGTTAACCCGTTTCCGGGAAATCTCCTAGAGCGTTTGCGCGAAGCCTTAGGGAACCGGAAGCGGCGGCTCGATCTCGATCGGCCGGCTGTGCTTGCGGTAGAGAATCGGGTCGCGACGCGCGCGAACCTTCTGCTGGACAGTAGGAGCGGTGACGTCGAAGCGGGCGCTGTAGGCGCGCTCGTCGAACGTGCTTCCCGTCTTCGCCTTGGCCACCGCGAAGATCGGGAACGCGAGCGGTCCGCCGGCGAACGACGTCGACATGTAGTCGCCGACCATCACGCCCTGGTTCGTGCTCGCGATCCACTGCAAGCTGATCGGGCCGGCCACCTTGCGCGCGGCCGTCCACGTCGCGCCGGCGTCGGTCGAGGAGGTGAAGCCGACCGTCAGCTGGCACGTCGCCGACGTGCAGTTCGCGACCGGGTAGTAGTAGTAGCCCAGCGCGAGGCGGGTGCTGCTCCCCGAGGTCGAGCGGTCGACCGCGAAGCCCGGGATGAAGTGGTCGACGCCGCTGTTCGTCGGGTCGATCGGGACCCGCGTCTTCGCAGTCCACGCGACGCCGTCGAGCGAGGTGCTGTAGACGATGTCGTTCGAGGTGCAGCCCGAGCGGAAGCTGCAGTCCTGCCAGGCGACGTAGACCTTGCCGTCGCCCGCGACCTCGGCCGAGGGCAGCGCGGAGGTGCGCAGGTTCCCCGCCACACCGTGAGAGCTGATTGTCGCCACCGCTACCGAGGACAGCCAGGTATCGCCCCCGTTCATCGACCGAAATGCGCGGATGCCCGCACCGCCCTCGTACGGGACGACGACCGTGCCGTTCGGCTGCACGACCGGCTGGCCGCCGATGCCGCTCGTGCTCGGCGTCTTCTTCGCGCCCCAGGTCAGTCCGCCGTCCGTCGACGTGCTCATGTAGAGCGTCGAATCGTCCCACTCCTGGTAGCAGTTGCCGTAGTGAGGGCTCTGCGGCCACGTGTCGCAGGTGATCCAGTTCTTGTCGTAGAAGCTGCCGCTCGAGGTCGATGTCGTGACGGGCTGGCCCCAGGTGAGGCCGCCGTCGGTCGAGCGGCTCGTCAGGATGGCTGCACCCGAGACGTTGGAGTCGATCGCGAGCGTCGAGATCATCCACACGTCGTGCAGCGGGTCGTAGGCGACGGCCGGGTCGCTGATCCGCGTCCACGGGCCGCCCTCGTAGACCGTCGTGCCCGGGAGCATTCCGGTCGTCCACGTGCGGCCCGCGTTCGTCGTCGTCGCCCAGCCGATGTTGCTCGCGCCGCCGTCGAAGAAGCGGCCCGTCTGGAACGTGGCGACGACGGTGTTGCCGTAGCCGAACGAGTCGGGCTCGAGCTGAGTGCGGTGCTGGCTGGACGCGTTCGTGTACGGATCGGAGCTGATCGGGGTCGCGATCACGCTTCCTCCGTAGACGCTCGCGGCCAGGGCCAGCGCCCCGACGAGCGCGACGAGGACAATCGACGCGCGCCTTCTGCTTTTCCCCCTCCCCACTGGCCTCTGGATCGTACGCAATTCCCTCAGTTTCGCCTAGCGAGCTCGGGAGCCGTCCGGCGGTGCGGCCGGTAGCGAATCGGGTCGCGGCGCACTCGCAGCAGACGCGCCGAGGGAACGGTCACGTCGAACCGCGCGGACGCGGCCCGCTCGTCGAAGAGAGTGCCCGTCGGCGGCTTCGCGATCATGAACACCGGGAAGGCGAGCGGCCCGCCCGCGAACGAGGTCGAGATGTAGTCCCCGACCATCGGCCCCTGGTCGGTCTGGGCAATCCAGGCCATCCTGAAGGGGCCGGCGACCTTGCGGGGCTGCGCCCAGGTCGAGCCGCCGTCAGTCGACGAGGTGAAGCCGACGGTCAGGTCGCAGTTCGAGGCGTTACAGGCGGCAACCGGGTAGTAGTAGTACGCGAGGGCCAGCCGGGCGCTCCCACCGGAGGTCGAGCGGTCGACGCCGATGCCCGGGATGAAATGGTCGGCTCCGCTGTTCGTCGGGTCGATCGGAATGCGCACCGGTGCCGTCCACGTGAAACCGTTCGTTCCCGTGCTCATCACGATGTCGTTCGAGCCGCAGCCCGTGCGGAACCGACAGTCCTGCCAGACGACGTAGACCCTTCCCTCGGAATCGACCTCCGCCGACGGCAACGCGAACGTCCTGAGATTTCCCGCGACCGTGTGCTCGGTGACGTGGTCGATGGAGGTCGAGCTCGTCCAGTTCAGCTCCCCCGTCCTCGCTGCGAAAGACTCTGATCTCGTTTCCGGTCGTGTACGGGACGACCACATGCCCGCTGGGCTGGACGACCGGCTGACCGCCGAGACCGGAGGGCAGCCCGCCGGGGGAGACGGGCGCGCTCCACGTCGCGCCGCCGTCCGTCGACCTGTTCATGTAGAGACGGTTTCCAGCGCCGGGGTCGTCCCACTCCTGGTAGCAGTTGCCGTAGTAGGGGCTCAGCGGCCAGGTGTCGCAGGTGATCCAGTTCTTGTCGAGGAACCCGCCGACGAAGGTCTCGACCGGCTGCTGCCACGTCAGCCCGCCGTCGGTCGAGCGGCTCACGAGGATTCCGGTGGGCGAGCCGAAAGGCGTGAGGCCCATCCCGAACGCGAGCGTCGAGATCATCCAGACGTCGTGCAGGGGGTCGTACGCCACTGCCGGATCGCTGATCCGCGACCACGGGCCTCCCTGGTAGACGGTCGTGCCCGGCAGCATGCCGGTCGTCCAGGTCCTGCCCGCGTTCGTCGTCGTCGCCCAGCCGATGTTGCTCGACCCGCCGCCGTTCACGAAGCGGCCGGTCTGAAACGTCGCCACGACCGTGTCGCCGTAGCCGAAGGAGTCGGGCTCGACCTGGGTGCGGTGCTGGCTGGACGCGTTCGTGTACGGGTCGGAGCTGATCGGCGTCGCGATCACGCTCCCGCCCGATGCCGCGGCCGCGGTCACGAGCACCGCCGCTGCGCACGCGAGTGCCGCCCTCACCCCCATTTCGCCTTGATCGTATTCCTCGCCGACCCGACCGCAAAGAGCGTGTAGATTCGAGCCTCGGTGGCAAAGCGGCCTCTCGAGCGCGAACAGGACGAGCGTCGGCCGGGCGAGGAGCTCGATGAGCTGAAGCAGGTCCTGCGCAATCGCGCACAGGCGATGGCCGAGCGCGAGCGCGAGCTCGACCGGTTGGAGCGCAAGCTCGCGCTCCAGGAACGGCGCCTGGGCCGGCGCGTTCGGCTACTGCGCGCCGAGCGGAGCTGGTTCACGCCGGTCAAGAACCGGCTCGCGGACCCAGACGATGTCGCGGCAGTCGAGCGGGCGAGAGCGGAGCTGGCCACGCGGGAGCAAACGCTCTCCGCCCGGGAGACCGAGCTCGGGCGGCGGCTCGACGAGCTCGCCCGAGCCGAGGCGGACGCGAGCGAGCTGGCGGCTCGGCTGGAGGAGCGAACCCGGGCGCTCGAGACGTTGCAGCAGGACCTCGATCGCCGGGCGCCGGAGGTCGAGGATCGCGAGCGCTCGCACGCCGAGGAGATCGCGCGACTGGAGCACGAGTCGTCGGACATCGAAGGCCGCCGGGCCGAGATCGAGAAGCTACGAGCGGAGGTCACAGCAGAGGGCGATGCCCTCGCGGCGCGGGCAGCCGAGCTCCAGCGCCGCCTCGACGAGGTGGAGCGCCGCGAACAGCTCGCCTCGGAGCTGGACGCGCGAACGAAGGCGGCCGAGGAAGCGGAAGGGCGCCGCAGCGCGGAGGCGGAGCGGCTGGCCGAGCTGGAGCGAAAGCTCGGCGAGCGTGCGCGGGAGGTCGACGCGCGCGAGATCGCCGTCGCCGCCTTCACGGACCGCGAGCAGGCGTTCGAGGCGGCGCAGGAAGAGGCCGAGGCGGCGCAGGAAGAGGCGGCGGAGCGCGACCGTCAGCTCGAGGAGCGCGAGCGGGCCGTCACCGCGACCGAGGCGACGCTCGCGGCGAGGCTCGCCGCGATCGAGGAGCGCGAGCGAAAGACGCGGCGCAAGCGAGAGCCGGCACCGGACCAAGCGCCCGAGGATCCCGAGTACATCGAGACCGCGCTAACGGCCCGGGAACGCGACCTCGAGAAGCGCGCGGCGGCCGTCGAAGGCGTCGAGGACCGGATCGCCGAGCGCGAGTCGGCTCTCGACGAGCGCCAGTCGTCTCTGGAGGAGCGGACGACCAGGCTGGAGGAGATCGAGCGGACGCTCACTCGCCTCCAGGCCGACGTCGAGCAGGAGCAGCAGGCGGCGTCCGAGTCGCTTCGCAGCCTCGAGGCACGCGAGCAGGCGATGGCCGAGGCCGAGGCGGAGTTCGAGAAGCGCTCCGCGGCGATCGCCGAAGAGGAGCGGGCCGCGGAGGCATCCAGGAAGTCGCGCGAGGACGAAGCCGAGCGAATCCGCCGCGCCGCAGCCGATCTCGCGGCCCGCGAGCGAGCGCTGACCGAAGCGCAGGACGAGTTGGCGCAGCGAGCCGCTCCCCCGAAAGTCCCGACCGGCTTCGCCGCCGGCCTCGAGGCGCTTGCCAGCGCGAGCCACGAGCGCCGCACCCGCCGCAAGCAAGGCTGAGACGCGCTCAACGGTGCGTCAACGCGGAGGTGTGACCCGCGGCGCGCGGTCGAACTCGCTGTAGCGATGGAGCATGAAGTGGCTCGGCGCGGTCATCTCCGCGTGCGAGACGCGGCCGGACGGCTCGACGGTCAGCCGGAACCACGAGGGGACCGGCTTCAGCGAGAACGCGGCCAGGTCGGTGTCGCCGTTCGCCTTCCGCCCCACGACCCGCGGCGTGCGGGCGTCGTACCACATCAGCACGTCACGGACGTCGAGGCCCGGGAACCTCTGCCGCTCCCAGCGCCCGTCGAGGAAGTCCCAGCGGGTGCCGCCGATGATCACCGACCGGAAGCCGGTGTTCGTTCGAAGCCGCAGGCGGTTCGGCGCCTGGACGTCGAGTCCCGGTGAGGATCGAGCCCTGGCCCGAGCTCAGGCGCTCCGTGAAGTGGTACGAGCGCAGCGCGCCCATCGTCCGCCTGGCGCGCGCGAAGGCATTCGCCCCCGAGGGCGGCAGTCGAGCGGGTAAGGCAAAGGGCAGCGTCGACGAGCCGACCGCAACCTCGACGTTCCGCGCCCGACCGTCCAGCACCGGTCCCGCCACGCGCGAGCAGGCTCGACCGCACGACTCGGCTTTCACGGGACGGCCGTCGATCGAGATCTCGAGGTCGCCGGAAGCGACAGGGTCTGACCCACGCACGGCCGCGACCTCCAGTGGCCCTCCCGGCTGCGCGGCGAGGCCGACCAAGAGGTTGCCGCGGTGCTTGGCCAGCGCCAGGGTGTCGTCGCGCAGGCCGAGCGGCAGGTCGAACGTGTCCGTCGAGGACCTGCCTGCCGACGTCGTGGTCGTCGTTCCGTCGCCGCTCGTCGCCAGCGCAGTGATCACCGCGAGCCCCAGCCCGAGGACGATCACGCCCACGAAGACCCCGATCCAGGCGCCGCGACTCACGCCCGTAGCTTGCAGGAAGCGCTACCCGCTACCGAGGTAGATCAGCACCTGCGCGCCCGCGGGCTTCCGGTCTCCGGCTGCCGGCTTCTGGTCGACGACCACCGTCCCGGCGCCGGCTGTTGCCGAGGTCTCGGTGGCCTGCGAGACCGTCCGCACCGTGAAGCCGACAAGTGCGAGCACCCGCTTCGCCTGCGCTTCTGTCTTGCCGACCACGTCCGGGACGACTCGAAGCGGCCTCTCGCCGGGCCCGAGCGACACGTTGATGCGGATGAGCGACTTCGCCGGGACGCGCGCCCCTGCCGGCAGGGCGCTGGGTGATGACGAGCCCTCGGGGACGGCTCGACGCGACTGGATACGAGTCGACCCGGAAGCCCGCGGCCTGGAGGCGTGCCATCGCCTGGGCCTGGCCCATGCCGACGACTTTCGGGACCTTGCTCCCGGACGGGTTCGGCGGGGTGGTCGTCGTCGTGGTGGTGGTCGTGGTGCGTGGTCGTGCGTCGTCGTGTTCGTCGTCGTCGGAGGCCCGTCCGAGACGTTGAGCCCCACGACCGAGCCTCTCTTCGCCTTCGTGCCCTGCGCGGGTACCTGGGAGATCACGAGCCCCGCGGTCTTGGTCGACGGGATGCGCGTGACCCGCGTCCCGAAGCCGAGCGGGTCGAGCTTCGCCGTAGCCTGGGCCTCGGTCAGCCCGACGACCCGCGGAACGGTCACCGTGTTCGGGCTCCCCTTCGAGATCGTGAGGACGACGAACGAGCCCTTGTCCGCCCGTCCTTCGGCCGCGGGCGACTGCGCGAGAACGGTGTCCTTCGTCCGCCCCGACCCGACCGCACGCGTCTTTCCCTTCAGACCGGCGGCCTGGAGGCGCGCAAAGGCGTTCGGGACCGAGAGGCCGACGACGGCGGGCACGCCGACGGTCACCTTCCCGCGCGCGCTGACGATCGTGACGCGGCTGCCTTTGTCGAGCTTCGTGCCGGCCTCGGGCGCCTGGGACACCACCTTGCCGGGCTGTGCGCTCGGGCGAATGGTCGTCTGGACGTCGGCCGAATACCCGTGGTCGCCGAGCTCGCCGACCGCCTGCGCCGTGCTCTGGCCGACGACGTTCGGGACGTGCGGCGTGTCGTCGTCGCGGGTGAGCAGGATCGCCGCCGCGATCAAGGCCGCCACGACGAGGAGCAGCAGGGCGAGCCAGGGCCAGATCAGCGGCGGCCGGCGCCGCGGCGGAACCGCTGTTTCCTCGGTCACTTGCCGTCGACGCCAGCGCATCGCCTCATCATCCCCCGAACGTCGGCGGTCCAATCGCCTGCTCTATCGTCCTGAAGGTGCGCGATTCGCCGTATCTACGGGAGATACGCGGCCTCGACCCCGTCGTCGACCACTCGCGGATCGTCTATCTCGACACCTGTTTCGAGTTTCCCTGGGACACGACTCGGGCGCTCGAGCTGGCGCTCTTTCGGACGTTCGCCGTCCCCTCGGTGGCGGCGCTCCTGGACTCGACCGGCGAGTTCGCGAGGGCCCCGCAGAAGCGCTACGACGACACCGACCTGATCCTGTCCACGATCGTCGAAGCGGGGTACGACAGCGAGGAAGGCAAGCGGGCGATCCGGCGCATGAACCGCATTCACGGCCGGTTCGAGATCTCCAACGAGGACTTCGTGTACGTCCTCTCGTCGTTCGTCTTCGAGCCGATTCGCTGGAACGCGCGCTTCGGGTGGCGGCCGTTGATCGAGACGGAGAAGCTGGCGACCTTCGAGTTCTGGCGAGAGGTCGGCCGCCGCATGGCGATCAAGGACGTTCCGGACACGTACGTCGAGCTCGAGCGGCTGAACGTGGACTACGAGCGGCGGCACTTTCGCCGGACCGAGGCCTCGGAGCGAGTCGGCCGCGCGACGCGGGACATGTTCCTCGCCTGGTTCCCGGGGCTGCCGAATCGGTTCGGCGCGCAGGCGATCTACGCGCTCATGGACGACCGGCTGCTCGACGCATTCGGGTTCCCGCGCCCGCCTCGCGCGCTCCGCTCAGCTGTGGAGACGGCGCTCCGCACACGCGGGAGAGTCGTGGCCTTCCTGCCGCCGCGCCGCCGTCCGCGCCTCCGCACGAGGCGGAGGACACGGACGTACGGACGCGACTGGCAGGTCGAGACGCTAGGACCCGAGCTCGAAGCGCGAGACGAATCCGCCTGACGCGAGGATGCTTCCCTGGCTGATGTACGCGGCGCCGTCAGGGCCGAACGCGACACCACCCGGGGTGAAGAGATCGGTGACGACAGGCGTCTTCTCGCAGCCGGCGTCGATCCGATAGAGCACGCCGGGCCCGTTCAGGCCGGGCTCGCTCGCGAACTGGAGCACGTAGAGATGGCCGTCCGGCCCGAGCGCGATCGAGATGATCGCCGTGAAGCCGGAGCAGTAGACCGTCGCCTGACCGCCCGCGACGCGGTAGACGTTTGCAGCGCCCGTGTTGAACGGAGCGCCCGAGAGCTCGCCGACGTAGTAGCTGCCGCCGGGCCCTTTCGCGACCGTCGTCGGAACCGCGTCCGTGTTGCGGTCCGGGCGCGAGGGGAACGTCCCGAGCACCTCGACGTGGTTGCCGTGGACCTCGAGCAGGTCGTTCCCGCCCGCATCCGTGAGGACGCGATGGCCGCCGGTTCCGAGCAGCCCGTAGGGGTTGCTGTCCGGGACGCCGACCGGGTTGTGCGCCGCCTCGAAGGCGGAGATGTCGGTCACGACGTTCCAGTGGCGGTCCGGCTGGACCTTGATCAGCGTTCCCTGGCCGAGTGCCCGAAACGGCTGGATCTCCGGGTTGAGCGGATTCGCGCCGAGGCCGTCCGTGACGAAGAGGTGGCCCCCTTCGACGGCGAGGTTGTGCGGGCCGGTCGCGCCGTTACCACCCGCCGGCGCGTTCGACGGCAGGCCGTCCGCGACGACCGCCTGGACGCCGTTCTTGAGCCGCGAGATGCGCCCGGTCGGGCCGTAGCACTTGGTCATTCCGTCCGAGAACACGGCGCAGGGGGCGCTTCCACCCTGCCCGGCCTCCGCGACGTACAGGCTTCCATGGTTGTCGAATGCGAGTCCCCGAGGGTTGTGCAGCCCCGTCATCACCGGTGCTGCGTCTGCCGCAGGGCTCGCGCTCCCGCCTCCTGCCAGCGCGCCGATAGCGACGCAGGCCAGGCCGACGAGCAGTGCGAGCTTCTTCATTCGTCTCTCCTTACTTCGTAGGACGAAAGGTCATAGCACGGGCGGCATGCAATGACGAAGTTGCGGGCTACGATGGCGAGCGTGGCGACCGAGCCCCTACAGGAGCTGCTCCGCGTGGCGTTTCCGGACGCCACCGAGCTCGCGATCGTCGACCGCACGGGCGGCGGCGACCACTTCCAGGTGACCGTCGCCAGCCGGCGCTTCGAGGGCCTGTCCCTCGTCGACCAGCACCGGCTCGTATACGACGCACTCGCAGCCCCGCTCTCGGACGGCACAATTCACGAGCTGCGCATCAAGACGAAAGGAACCGCGTGACCCTTCGAGACCAGATCAGCGAGATCATCGAGACCCAGCCCGTCGCACTCTTCATGAAGGGAACGCCGAGCTTCGTCGCGTGCGGCAACTCCCAGCGCGCGCTGACTGCGCTTCGCACCGCGGGCGCGCCGGTCACCGCGGTCGACATCCTCCCGGATCCGAGCTTCCGCC
Organism: uncultured Actinomycetes bacterium; assembly: GCA_963712635.1. GTDB lineage: Bacteria > Actinomycetota > Thermoleophilia > Gaiellales > Gaiellaceae > VAXT01. The sequence continues at coordinate 25,193 of CAVQIS010000001.1, forward strand.
AGGAGCTCTCTGCGCGTCTCCGGCTGGCCGACGATCCCGCAGGTCTTCGTCAAGGGCGAGCTGGTCGGCGGCGCCGACATCGTCGAGGAGCTGGCCGCGACCGGAGAGCTCGAGCGCAAGCTGACCGAAGCGCTCGGCGAGGGGTTCAGCGACGCGCGCGAGGAGCGCGTCATCGCCCTCGCCGCCGCGTGAGCTGGCGCGTCGCCGGCACGTACGTCGAATCCTGTAACTGCGACGCGCCCTGCCCTTGCCGCCGGATCAACGGCGTCCCGGGCGGAAGGTCGACGCACGGCATCTGCGACGGCTCGCTCTGCTGGCAGATCGTGGACGGGAACGCGGACGGCCTCGACCTCTCGGGCCTCAGAGTCGCCATGGCCACGCGCTACAGCGACGACGAGGAAGGCTCGCCGTGGAGCTGGATGCTCTACCTCGACGAGCGCGGCAACCCGGAACAGCACCGGCGTGCTCGAGGAGATCTGGGCCGGTCGAGTCGCGGGCGAGCAGCTCGAGCACTTCCCGTGGGCATGGAAGCCCAGCCACCTCCTGGGCGTCCAGCCGGCGCAGATCGAGCTCGACCACACGCCGCGCCGCCAGTGGTTCCGCGTCCGCGACACGATCAGCGTCAGCATCGCCGGCCCGTACGAGGGCGACGAGACGATCACCTGCGTGATCCCCGGTCACGATCAGCCGGGCGAAGAGGTCGTCGCGGAGGAGCTCTCCGTCAGCAACGGCCCCTTCCAGTTCAGGTACTCGGGCGTCTGCGGGTTCGCGGCGAGCTTCGAATACGCGGGCGAAGCCTTACCGAATCCTTAGAGATCGAAAACGCCTCGCACATGCGGGAGGTCTTGACTACAAGTCACGGACGACGGCTAACTCTCCCTCCCCTCAGCCTCGCTCCCTGACAGAGCCCGCCTCAGAGGCGGGTTTTGTCGTTCGAGAGCCAGAACGCTCGGCCGAGGGATAGGCCGGTCGGCCCCGCGGGTCGATGAAGCCCCCATTGCAAACTCGGTGCAGCGGCCGTACCGACCCATCAATGGAGGTCTGCACCGATGCAGAAGCTCTACAACTGGCTCGCTCGTGAAGATGGTCAGACGATGGCCGAGTACGGCGTCGTCCTCGCAGTCATCACGATCGCGGTCTTTGGTGCTCTCGCGCTGCTCTCGGGCAACATCGTGAACGCCATCAGTCGCGTCGCCGGCTACATCACCTAGGCCCGGCGCACCCGTACGACTTGCGGCGCGGCTCTTCGGAGCCGCGCCGCTTCCATTTCGGATCCCTTCCTGGGGGGATGAGGCGTCAGTGGCTTCGTGACGATGAAGCCTGTACCCCCAGCTCGGCGCCCTTGCGGCACCGCCGATTCGTTCAGGAGGACTGCGACGATGCACAAGCTCTTTTGCCTGCTCCGGCAAGACGAGGGCCAGACGATGACCCAGTACGCGACCACGCTCTCGGTGATCACGGTCTTCTGCCTCAGCGCCTTTGGCCTGGTGGCCGCGGCCGGCTACCTCACCTGACCGAGGGATCCCGGAGGCGGCCCGGATCGCCGATATGGCGTAGTGACAAGTACCCCTAGGCTGAGCGGCCCACGCCACAGACGGAGGGACCGCAGTGCTCCGATTCAGACGACATCGCGCTCCCCAGGAGCCGGACGTGCTCGACCTCGGCGACGGCAAGTCGCCCGAGCGTAGGCGGGCCGACGCGCGGAGAGCACATTACGAGCACCAGCGCCGCCTGCTCGAAATCAAGAACCTCGAGCAGCTGATGGCGACGCTGACGCACGAGAAGTCCGCTCCACAAGAGCCCTCTTAGAAAGCTGGACGAGCCTACGGCTCGTTGCGCAGCCTGTTAGACGGTCCAGGTGTCGCCGGCGTGGAGGAGCGCCTTCAGGTCGCCTTCGCCGCGCTCGGCCTTCGCCGTGTCCAGCTGCGCCGCCATCAGCTCGTCGTAGACGGGCCGCTCGACGTCCCGGAAGATCCCGATCGGCGTCGGGCCATGCGGCGTATGCGAGATCCTCGAAAGCGCGAACGCCAGCGAGCCGACCTCCTCGCGCTCGTCGTGGACGAGCAGGCCGCCCTCGTCCGCCGACACGAGCTCGCACGAGCCGTCTTGGCGCAGCTTGACGCCGCGCTCCCCTTCGGCCCCGAACGTGATCGGCTCGCCGTGCACGAGCCGGATCTGGTTCTCCGTCTGCTCCTTGACCGCGTCGAAGGCGCCGTCGTTGTAGACGTTGCAGTTCTGGTAGATCTCGACGAGCGCCGAGCCCTTGTGCGCGGCCGCCCGCCGCAGCACCTCGGTCAGGTGCTTCTTGTCGGTGTCGATCGAGCGCCCGACGAAGGTCGCCTCCGCCCCCAGAGCGATCGAGACCGGGTTGAACGGATAGTCGAGCGAGCCCATCGGCGTCGACTTGTTCCGGGTCCCGAGCGGCGAGGTCGGCGAGTACTGCCCTTTCGTCAGCCCGTAGATCTGGTTGTTGAAGAGCAGGATCTTCACGTTCACGTTCCGGCGGAGTGCGTGGATCAGGTGGTTGCCGCCGATCGAGAGCGCGTCGCCGTCGCCGGTCACGACCCACACGGATAGGTCCGGACGGGACGTGGAGAGCCCCGTCGCAATCGCCGGCGCGCGCCCGTGGATGGAGTGCATCCCGTAGGTCTGCATGTAGTACGGGAAGCGCGCGGCGCAGCCGATCCCGGACACGAACACGATCCGCTCGCGCGGCAGCCCGAGCTCGGGCATGAAGGACTGCATCGCCGCCAGGATCGCGTAGTCCCCGCAGCCCGGGCACCAGCGCACCTCCTGGTCGGACTTGAAGTCCTTCGCCGTCAGCTGGACGAGCTTCGCCGTTGCCGCCGTTGCCGCCGTTGTCGCTAATGGCGGGGCCTCCCGTCGTCCTCGGTCCTCACGTAGTCGGGCGGGAACGTGGCGGGACCGCCCTGGGGAGTCATTCTCGCCTGTGCCGTCGAGGTCATCGCGTCGATGTTGTCGACCGAGCGCTGGCCCTCACCGGCCTGCACGGACTTCAGCCGAAACCTCTTCAGCAGCTTACGGAACACGGCTTTCCTCCTCGTCCTCGTCGTGCGGGTTCGGGAGCACGAGCTCCTCGCCCTCCTCCGGCTCCACGAAATCGCCGGGCCGCTTCGTGCCAAGAGCGAGATCGTCCGGCTCGCGCGAGCTGCCGCGGAGCTTCTCGAGCCACTTGCCGAACATCAGAGCATCGCCTCCATCGCCTCCGCGAGCTCGTCGGAGCGGAACGGCAGACCGCGGACGCGATTGAACCCGACCGCGTCGACGAGAAACTCCGCGCGCACGAGCTTGAGCAGCTGCCCGAGGTTCATCTCGGGCACGAGCACCTTGTCGTAGCTGGCGAGCACGTGGCCGAGATTCCGCGGGAACGGGTTGAGATGCGTGAGGTGCGCGTGCGCGACCTTCTTGCCGTCGCGGCGCAGCCGCCGCGCCGCCGACTGGATCGGCCCGTACGTGCCGCCCCAGCCCAGAACGAGCAGCGACGCGCCGTCCGGATCGTCCACCTCGAGCTCCGGGATGTCCGCTGCGATCCCGGCGACCTTCTGCGCGCGCAGTCGAACCATGTGGTCGTGGTTGTCCGGGTCGTACGAGACGTTCCCGGTCACGTCCTCCTTCTCGAGCCCGCCGATCCGGTGCTCGAGGCCGGGCGTCCCCGGGATCGCCCACTCGCGCGCAAGGGTCTCCGGGTCGCGCTTGTACGGCATGAACGAGCCGTCGACGTTCGGCTGCTCGGCGAACTCGACGGTGATCTCCGGCAGCGACTCGACATCCGGAAGCAGCCACGGCTCGGAGCCGTTGGCCAGATACGCGTCCGACAGCACGAAGACCGGCGTGCGGTACTTCAAGGCGATCCGCGCGCCCTCGATCGCCGCGTCGAAGCAGCCCCCGGGCGTGGACGCGGCCACGACGGGCACCGGCGACTCCGAGTTCCGCCCGAACATGACCGCCAGCAGGTCTGCCTGTTCCGGCTTCGTCGGCATCCCGGTCGAGGGCCCCGCACGCTGGATGTCCAGGATCACGAGCGGCAGCTCGAGCGCCACCGCGAGCCCGATCGTCTCCTGCTTGAGGATGATCCCCGGCCCGCTGGACGTGCAGACGGCCAGCGCTCCGCCGAAGCTGGCGCCGAGCGCCGCACCCGCGGCCGCGATCTCGTCCTCGGCCTGGAACGTCCGGATGCCGAAGTTCTTCTGGCGTGCGAGGTCGTGGAGGATGTCCGAAGCCGGCGTGATCGGGTACGCGCTCAGGAAGAGCGGCAGCTTCGACTGCACGCTCGCAGCGACGAGCCCGAGCGCCAGAGACTGGTTCCCGGTGATGTTCCGGTACGTCCCAGGCGGCAGCGCCGCCGGCCCGACCTCGTACTGCGTCGCGAAGCCCTCAGCCGTCTCGCCGAACGCATAGCCCGCTTTGAACGCGCGCGTGTTCGCGTCGGCGATCTCCGGCCGCTTGGCGAACTTCTGGCTGATGAAGTCGACCGTTCCTTGAGTGGGGCGCGTGTACAGCCACGACATGAGCCCGAGCGCGAACATGTTCTTCGAGCGCTCCGCCTCGCGGTTGGAGAGGCCCGTGCCCTTGACCGCCTCGAGCGTCAGCGACGTCAGCGGCACGTCGTGGACGCGGAACTCGTCGAGCGTGCCGTCCTCGAGCGGGTTCGACGTGTAGCCGGCCTTCTGCAGGTTGCGGTCGTTGAACGCATCGCTGTTCACGATCAGCGTCCCGCCGGCGGGCAGGTCCTTGAGGTTCATGCGCAGCGCGGCCGGGTTCATCGCGACGAGGACGTGCGGCGCGTCGCCGGGCGTGAGGATGTCGTGGTCGGCGTAGTGGATCTGGAAGCCGGAGACGCCCGGGAGCGAGCCCGCCGGAGCGCGGATCTCGGCCGGGAAGTCGGGGAGCGTCGAAAGGTCGTTTCCGAAGAGCGCGGTCTCGCTCGTGAAGCGGCCGCCGGTCAGCTGCATGCCGTCGCCGGAGTCGCCGGCGAACCGGATGATCACGTCCTCGAGCTGCTCGATGGGCTTGGCCATCGCCTCGTTGGGAGGTATAGCAGCCCCTCTCAGGCTGTCGCAGCGATGGGCTGACGGCGCAGGCGGTAAGTCAGCGAGCGCGGCGTCACGGTGCGCTGACGCGCACGACGTTCAGGCCCCAGGCTTTCCCGGACGCGAACAGCTCGTCGGGATCGACGTCGTCGCGCCAAGCGATGAAATGGCGCTCGGGCTCGTCGTCGGTCGACCCGTAAACCGCGGCCCGCACCTCCGTTTTCCGCGTGTCGCCGCCCCGCTCCAGCTCGTCACGCCTGCGCTCGGCCTCTTCGGCCGCCGGCCCTTCCGCGTAGCCCTTCGCCACTACGAGGCCTCGGCGAGCAGCGCTTCGAGGTCGAGCGGGATCGACATCATCGCCACGCCCTTGCCGTCGGGAGCCATCGGCCACTCCTCGCGGGGCCGGTCGCGGTAGAGCTCGATTCCGTTGCCATCCGGGTCGTGCAAGTAGATCGCCTCGCTCACGCCGTGGTCGGAGGCGCCGGAGAGCGGCACGTTGTTCTCCACGAGCCGCTTGAGCGCGTCGGCCAGCGAGGCCCGCGACGGATAGCGGATCGCCAGGTGAAAGAGACCGGTCGACCCCGGAGGCGGCGGCGAACCGCCCTTCGACTCCCAGGTGTTGAGCCCGATGTGGTGGTGGTACCCCCCGGCGGACAGGAACGCGGCCTGGTCGCCGATCTGCTGCGTGAGGTCGAAGCCGAGCACGTCGCGGTAGAAGTCGATCGCGCGATCGAGGTCGGCGACCTTGAGGTGGACGTGGCCGATGTCCGCGCCGGGGTCGATCGCAGCCATGGCCGAACGGTACTACGGCTTCTTCGAGTCCCGGCCTTCGCGGCGCTCGAACTCGAGCATCAGCCGGCGGAGCAGCGCGTTCAGCTGCTCCTTCTCGCGTCTTCGTGAGCGCCGCAGCGATCAGCGCTTCGCGCTCGGCCTCGGCGCCGGTCGACTCGAGCCACTTCGCGTGGCCGGCCTTCGTCAGCTCGATGAGGACGCCACGGCGGTCGTCGGGATCAGGCCCACGCTTGACGAACCCAGCCTGCTCGAGCTTGTCGAGGCGGTTCGTCATCGCCCCGCTCGAAAGCTCAGCGATCCTGGCCAGTTCTCCGGCCGAGCGGAGATAGGGCGGGCCGGCTCGCCTCAGCGCCCCCAGCACGTCCCATTCCTCCCACGTGAGCCCATGCTCGGCGAGGACCTCGTTATGGCTGCGCTTGATGCGCCGTGTGAGCCCATTCATGCGATGGACGATTCCCTCGACCGCTAGATCGAGGTTCGGGATGTCGTCGAGGGATGCGGTCGCCAACCAACGGTCGACGTGATCCTGTTCTTTCTCCACGCTCATAGTCTTGATCTAAAGAGTCTTGACGTCAAGAGGTTCTGGTGCTAGCTTACTAGTAGTTCGATCTCAAGATACTTTACCTCGAAGGAGGCGGTGGTGTATCCAGTCGACGTCACGACGCAGAATTTGATCACAGCGGAGCACGCGGCACGCCAGCGCGAGCTGGCCCGGCCGTCGACAGGCGTAGGGTTGAAGCGTGACCGTCGAGCGAACGATCAAGCCTCGCGGCCCCTACTCGCTCGCGCTCTCCGGGCTGCACGCGTCTGATCCGACCAGACGCGTCGGAGGGGGCGCCCTGACCTGCTTGCTGGCCGGCGGCGAGCAGGCCAGGGCCTGGCAGTTGCGCGACGGAGCGGTCGTTCTGAGGGCAGAGACTGAAGGCGGAATCGAACAGCTCCGCTTCGTACTCGGGGTCGACGACGACCACACGCCGTTCCTCGAGCGGTTTCGCGACGACGACCTGCTCGCGGGCCCGATCAAGCACCTGCGCGGCCTGCGCCCGCTCCGCACGGCGACCGTCACGCACGCGCTGATGCGCGCGATCGTCGGCCAGCTGATCACCAGCCGCGAGGCGCGCTCCATCGAGTGGCGGCTGCTGCACGCGACCACCGAGCGGGTGGGCAAGCTCGTTGCGCCGCCTCTGCCCCACCACTTCGCGCAGTTCGCACCCGCCGAGCTGTACCGCTTCCAGCTGCCCGCGCGCAAGGCGACCGCGCTCGTCCGGATCTGCCGGACGTTCGACCCGGAGCGGCTTCGGCGCCTTCCTCCGGACGCGGCCGCAAAGCGGCTCGAACAGGAGCGCGGAATCGGCCCGTACTCGGTCGGGGTCGTCTGGACGGAGGGGCTCGGGCGCTACGACCGCGGCATCGTCGGCGACCTCGGCTTGCTGAAGATCTGCTCGGCGATCGAGGGCCGCTGGGTCGAGCCGGAGGACACGGCGCGGATCCTCGCCCGCTACGAGGAGTGGGCGGGCCTCGCATGCGTCTACCTGATGGCGGGCGCGAGCCGCGGGCTCGTGCCGCTCAAGCTCAGCCGTCCTGAGGTCAGGCGCGAGCGCATCAAAGCCCGTAGAGCCGCCTAAACTCAGGCCATGGCTGCCAACGGCCGTCGAATCGCCATCCTGGGGGGCGGCAAGATCGGAGAGTCGCTTCTTTCCGGCCTGCTCAGCGCCGGTTGGCGCAAGCCGGAGGAGATCGTCGTCACCGGTCGCCGACAGGAGCGGATCGACGAGCTCGCGGAGCGCTACGGCGTCGAAACGACGCTCGAGAACGCCGACGCCGTTTCCGGCTCCGCTTTCATCGTGATCGCGGTCAAGCCGCAGGACTTCGACGGCCTGCTCGGCGAGGTCGGCGGGCTGCTCACACCCGACCAGACAGTGCTCTCGGTCGCGGCGGCCGTCCCGACGAAGCAGATCGAGCGCCACCTGGCAGACGGCGTGCCCGTGCTTCGTGCGATGCCGAACACCCCCGCGACCGTCCACGAAGGCGTCGCCGGGCTGTGCGCGGGCGCGCATGCGAGCGCCGACCACCTGGCGATGGCCGAGGAGGTCCTGACCCACGTCGGGCGCGTCGTCCAGGTGCCCGAGCCGTACATGGACGCGGTGACTGCGGTCTCCGGCTCAGGCCCCGCGTACTTCGCGCTCCTGGCCGAGGCGATGATCGAGGCCGGCATCCTGCTCGGCCTCTCGCGCGAGGTCTCGACCGAGCTCGTCGTCCAGACGATGTTCGGGACTGCGAAGCTCCTGCGTGACGAGGAGATGCACCCGGTCGAGCTCCGCGAGATGGTGACCTCGCCGGGAGGAACGACGATTCGCGCCATTCGCGAGCTCGAACGCGCCGGAGTGCGTGCCGCGTTCCTGAACGCGATCCAGGCGGCCATGGAGCGCTCGAAAGAGCTGGCCGAGGGCGAGTCCTGAGCCTCGACCTTCGAGTTTTCGACACGCCGCGAGAGGCGCAGAGCGCGACGGCCGAGCTGCTCGTCGAGTCCGCCCGCGCCGGCGAGCACCTCGCGCTCTCGGGGGGCGATTCGCCCGGGCCCGCGTTCCAGCTGGCCGCCGGGCTCGAGACCGACTGGAGCGCGGCGACGCTCTGGTGGGGCGACGAGCGCTGCGTGCCGCCCGAGGACGAGCGCTCGAACTACCTCCTCGTGAAGAAGACGCTGCTCGAGCGGATCGATGTGCAGCCCAAGGTGCACCGGATCAAGGGCGAGCTCGGAGGAGCGGCGGCCGCCGCCGAGTACGACGCGAAGCTCGAGGGCGTGCATCTCGGTCTCGCGCTCCAGGGCATCGGGCCCGACGGGCACACCGCGTCGCTCTTCCCGAACGCACCGGCGCTCGAGGAGCGCGAACGCCGCGTCGTCGCGGCGCCGAACGAGGACGTGGAGCGCGTGACGATGACCCTCCCGATGCTGTCAGGGGCCGACACGGTCCTGTACCTCGTTCTCGGCGAGTCGAAGGCGGAGGCCGTGCGGAAGGCCTTCGCGGAGGAGCCGAGCCCCGAGACGCCGGCGAGCCTGCTCCGCTCGAAGGACGGCGAGACGATCGTGCTTCTGGATCGCGCGGCTGCCGCCGAGCTTGACAACAGCGCCTGAATTCCTATATGTAGGATTTCAATGGCGATGCCCGCCGCCCCCAGCACCAGCGACGTTTTCACGATCGAGAGAGCGGAGCAGCTCAAGGCGCTCGGTCATCCGCTGCGACTCAGAGTGCTCGAGATGCTCGGGGACGAGAGCGGCGAGCCGCTGACGAATCGCGAGCTCGCCCAGAAGCTCGACGTCGACCCGGGCCACCTGCACTTCCACGTCAGGATGCTCCTTCGCGCCGGCCTGATCGAGCGCGCCGAGGGCGGCAAGGGCCGCGAGAAGCCCTATCGCGCGGTGGCGAGCACGGTCCGCGTCGGCCCCGAGCTGCTCGGCTCACGCCTGACCGGAGACCTGCAGGCGGCGATGCTGAACGAGGTTCAGGCGGCGTTCGGGAAGCGCGAGGAGGGTCAGTTCCGCAGCGCGCAGGTGACGGGGCGCGTCACTCCCGAGCAGGCGATCGAGCTGATCACCGAGCTCGTCGAGAAGGCGCGCGATCTCGAGGATCCGTCCGTCGATCCGATCGTGATCACTGCCTTCATGCATCCCCCCACTTCTCGGGGAGAAGCGGGGAGCTGAGCTCGACGGCGAAGCCACGTCGGGTGGCGAGCGCCTGCAGGACGAGCACGGTGTCGGCGACGGGGATGTCCTCGAGGTATTCGCTGCGGTTCTCGAAGGACTCGAGCACGTTCTCGATCGCGTACGTGTAGCCGATCACGTCCCTCGCCGCGATGTATGCCAGCGCGTCGCCGACGTCGTGCGGGAACTCCGGATGGGTGCGGATCGTGTCCGCGTGGACGACGGCCTCGTGGTCGCGGCCGAGGACGAGGAGCGCGAGCGCGGCGGCGTAGTGCCCGATCGGCGAGTCGGCCTCGCCCGCACCGAGCTCCAGCGCCCAGCGGGCCGCCTCCTCGGCCGCTTCCCAGTCTCCGGCGAGCACGAGCGCCTTCATCGCGCCGATCGGACGCCCCCAGCTCCCGGCGGGAGCGTCGGCGATGCTCTCGCGGTAGCGCTCGGCCGCACGGTGCAGCCACTCCGACGCCTCGTCCGGCCGGCCGGCCATCAGGAGCGCGAGCCCGGCGCCGCCGGCCGCATTCCCCATCCGCGTCAACTGCCGCTGGCGCGCGTCCGGCTCGTCCGGCAGCCGTCCTTCGCCGTCCTCGTAGCGAGCCGCTTGCCGCGCGAGATGCTCGTCCCAGCCGGTCACTCGCGTGAAGATAACCTCCTTGCGTGACCGACCCCGTCACGCAGTTTCACCTCGAGCGGCGTGACTCACTGGCGCTCGTGACGATGGACGACGGGACGCGCGAGGGGCGGCCGAACATCCTCGGGCGGAGCGCGCTCGAGTCGCTCGCCGAGCTGCTGGCCGAGCTCGAGCAGGACGAGTTCTCGGCGCTGATCATGACGGGCAAGCCCGGGAGCTTCTCGGGCGGGGCGGATCTGGACGAGTTCCCGCGCATCGAGACGCGCGAGCAGGCGGTCGAAGGCAGCCGCGCCGGGCATGACCTCTTCGGGCGCATCCGCGCGCTTCCCTACCCCACTGTCGCCGCGATCAACGCGGCGGTGCTGGGAGGCGGCGTCGAGCTCGCGCTGCACTGCGACTACCGGGTGATCGCCGACGACGTCCGGCACTTCGCCTCGCCCGAGTGCCTGCTCGGGTTCGTCCCCGCGTGGGGCGCGACGCAGCTGGCGCCGCGCCTCGTCGGGCCGGAGGCGGCGGTGAAGCTGATCGTCGCGAACCCGATGCGCCAGAACAAGATGCTGACCGCGGAGCACGCGCTCGAGCTCGGCCTCGTCGACCGCGTGACGGCCCCGGAGCACCTGATCGACGAAGCGGTTGCGATAGCCCACGACCGGCCGGCCCGTGACGCGAGGGATCTCTCGTCTACGAGCGACGTGGTGGCGTCGGCCCGTTCGCAGCTCGACGACTCCCTCCGCGGCGCCGCTCCCGCCCCCTACCGGGCGCTCGACCTGATCGACGGAGCCCAGGCATGGACGCTCGAGGAGGGGTATCGAGCCGAGGAGGAGGCGCTCGCCGACCTGCTGTTCACCCCGCAGGCGAAGGCCTCGCTCTACGCCTTCGACGTCGTCGAGAGACGAGCGAGGCGAGGCGCCGGCCGGCCTTCGGCGGAGCCGCGCCAGATTCGGCGGATCGGGATCGCGGGTGCGGGGCTGATGGCCTCGCAGCTCGCCACGCTCTTCCTGCGCCGCGCCCGTGTGCCGGTCGTCCTGCGCGACCTGGAGCAGGAGATCGTCGACCGCGCCATCGAGACGATCCGCGACGACCTCGCCGACGCGGCCGCGCGCGGCCGGCTCGACCACGAGCAGGCGGTGTCGCTTGCGGCGCTCGCCGCGGGCACGACGACGTACGACGGCTTCGAGGACTGCGACCTGGTGATCGAGGCCGTCTTCGAGGAGCTCGGCGTCAAGCAGCAGGTCTTCGGAGAGCTGGAGGAGGTCGTCTCGGACGAGTGCGTGCTCGCGACGAACACGTCCGCGCTGTCCGTGACCGCGATGGGCGAAGGGCTCGAGCACCCCGAGCGGCTCGTCGGCATGCACTTCTTCAACCCGGTGCCCTTGATGCCGCTCGTCGAGCTGGTTCGAACCGCCGAGACGGACGATGCGGCTCTGGCCACGGCCTGGGCCTTCGCCGACCGGTTGCGCAAGCGCCCGGTGCTCGTCCACGACGCGCCCGGCTTCGTCGTCAACCGGCTGCTGACGCGGATGATGGTCGTCGTCCTCGAGTCGGTCGAGCGCGGGAGCTCGGTCGAGGAGGCGGACGAGGCGGTGCTGTCGCTCGGGCTGCCGATGGCGCCTTCGGTGCTGCTGCAGATGGTCGGCGAGCAGGTGGCGACCCACGTCCGCGACACGCTGCAGGCCGCCTATCCGGACCGGTTCGCGGCAACCGAAGGCCCGAGGCGCAGCGTGGACGAGATCCGCGACGCCGTCCTCGCAGCGCTCGCCGACGAGGTCGGCCACGTCCTCGCGGAAGGCGTAGTCGAATCGCCGAAGGACGTAGACGCCGCCCTCATCCTCGGCGCCGGCTTCCCGTTCTTCATGGGCGGCCTCACTCCATACCTCACCGAAAATGGCTACTCGTTCGAACTAAGCAAACGCTAGAAACCTCCTCGGAGACAACCACCATCAGCCGCCGGAGCCGGGCTTGCCCCGGCGGGAGGCTCACGACGACAAGAACATAGGCGCACCAATCCGAGCGGCGGCTCCTGAAACGCCTGAATCGCGCCTCCACCCTCAAGGAGGGGGCCCTCGGGGGAACCAGGGGTTCCCCCGAGAAAGCGAGCGAAGCAACGCGCCGAAGCGCTATGCTTCGGCGAGCGACGCTCACAGGGGATTCCGAGCGCGCCCTCTCTAATTTCGCGGAGGTACAGCGGCCGATCGCGCCGCCTCCATGCAGGAAACGACCGAGCAGCTATCACCAACTCCTGCGACGGACGACCTCGTCGCAGCCGCAAAGAAGGCCGAGGACTGGGCCGGCGAGCCGCTGCTCCACAACGGCGAGGAGCCGACCGACGTGCTTGCGCAGGGAACGGCGCGCCGCAATGCGCTCGACGAGGCGCTCGCCGAGATGGAAGCGGGCCGGGACGGGCCTTCCTCACAGTGGAAGGTGCGATTCGCGCTCATGCTCGGCCTCGAGCGCGTCCTCTCGGAGAAGCCGCCGCACCTCGCCTCCGGCACCGAGCTGCGCCGCCACCAGGTGGATGCGCTCGCCGGGATGCTCACCGAGCTGATCGCCGCCAACCAGCGCGCGGACGAGGAGCCCCTCAACGGCAACGGCGCGGTCGAGGCGGCGGAGCCCGAGGAGGAGGACGCGGACTTCGGCGTCATCGACGAGGACGAGGTCGAGGAGCAGCTCTCCCCGTCGGAGGATCCCGGCGCGATCCGCCGCTACCGATTCCGGCACCCGACCGCGTCCGGCAAGACGATCGCCGCCGCCGGCTTCGTCGAGGCAGCGCGCACGATGGGCGTCCTGATCCTCACGCACCGCCGGCTGCTCGTCTCGCAGTTCAACCGCGAGCTCGCGGCCGAGGGCTACGGCGAGCGCCTGACCCCGATCGTCGAGGAGGGCCAGACCTCGCCCAAGCCGGCGCCGATCACGGTCCAGACCTACGCGTGGTTCGCGCGCCACCACGACTCGGTCAGCCGCGACACGTACCAGCTGGTGATCGCGGACGAAGCGCACACCGCGCTCGGCGAGAAGACGAGCCTCGCGATCCGAAGCTTCCCCGACCCGATCTACATCGGGATGACTGCGACGGAGCAGCTGATCGCGAAGCAGGTCTCCGACGTCTTCCCCGCCTCGGTCGACGACCTGCCCCTGCAGGACGCGGCCCGACGAGGCCTGATCGCTCCGCTGCGGAACCTCCGAGTTCCGCCGGCGGCCGCGATCCACTCGGTGCCGATCGTCGGCGGCGACTTCGAGGAGCGCGCCCTCGCCGCCGCACTCGACCACACCGCTTTGAACCAGGCCGCCGCGAGCCTCTATCGCGACCGGTTCGACTCGACGCCCGGGATCGTCTACGCGGCCGGAGTCGACCACGCGTACAACCTCGCCCAGGAGTTCCGCGCCGCGGGTCTCAAGGCCGAGGCCGTCAGCGGGCGCACGCCGCCGGTCAAGCTGGCCGAGATCCTCGCCGCCTACGAGCGGGGAGAGATCGACATCCTGATCAACGCGATGCTGCTCGCGGAAGGCTGGAACTCGCCCCGCGCGACCGTCGTCATGCACCTCGCTCCCACCGCGAGCCGCCGCGTCTACCAGCAGCGGATCGGCCGGATCATGCGCATGCACCCGCGCAAGGAGGCGGGCATCGTCGTCGACTTCGTGAACAAGGGCGCGACGCACAACGACCGCGTCATCTCGCTGCACAGCCTGCTCGGCGCCGACTTCTACCGCGAGGGCGCGCGTGTGACTCCTGCTCCCAGGCGCCGGCCGAACCGACGTGCGCGACGCAAGCTCTCGCCCGCGCCGTGGCTCGTGCCCGTGACGCCCGACGTGCGCCGCCGGCTGTCGGTCATCCAGCGCGAGTGGCAGCGCATCGACCCGCGCTACCTCGACGAGGACGAGCAGCGCTACTGGGCGTCGATCGCGGGCCGCCAGGTGCGCTTCGAGGAGCGGGCCGAGTTCGTCAAGAAGCTGTCCGACGGCAAGGCGAGCAAGGCGTGCCTCGAGCAGTTCCTGGCCACGGCCGCCGCCGAGAACCCGAATCGGCGACTGCGGATGATGGCGCTCTCCGACCGCGTCTCGATGACCGTCGAGCGCGCGGACTTCGACGACCTCGTCACGCTCGTCACCCAGGGAGCGACGTGGGACAAGGACCGGATCCAGGGCGCTCGGATCCTGCTGCGGGCGATCGGCGAGGGCAAGGCGGACGCGCCGGAGCAGATCCTCGCTCGCTGGACGTGGAAGCTCGCGCGGGCGACGCGGAAGGCGCAGGACCGTCGAGTCAGCGGAGAGTTCCCGGAGGCGAAGCGGCTGCTGGGCGCGCTCGCGAACTCACGCGGGCACCGGCACGAGGAGAACGCTGCGAAGCTCGTCAACGCTGCGCTCGGCCTTCCGATCGAAGTCGGCGTTGCATTGCTCGCGTCGGCCGACGGCTACACGCCGCGCGCGACCAAGCTGATCGAGGGGGCGCGCGAGAAGATCGGCACGCTCCCCGAGGTCGCCTACGCGCTGGCCGAGAACCTGCCGCCGCCCAAGGCACACGCGGGTCGGCGCAGGCGCCGCCGCAGGAAGCGCAAGGGCGGCGGACAGCCGCAGGGGCAGGACGGGCAGAAGGCGCAGACCACCGAGAACGGCACGGCTGGTCCGAAGCGCCGGCGGCGCCGGCGCAAGCCCGCACAGGCAGCCGAGAGCTCCGAGCCGGTCTCGGAGCCGACCGCGCAAGCCTCGTAATTCCTGCTTAACCGTCTCCGCTCTACTCTGAGCCGCAGATGCTCGTCCTGATCGGGATCGGCCTCGCCGCCGGGTTCATCACGGCCATCTCGCCGTGCGTGCTCCCAGTTCTGCCGATCATCTTCGCGGGCGGGGCGACGGGAAGCCGCCGGAAGCCGTTCGCGATCATCGCGGGGCTGATCGTCAGCTTCACGGCGTTCACGCTCTTCGGCGTGTGGCTGCTGAAGAAGCTCGGGCTGCCCGAGGATTTCCTGCGGAACCTCGCGATCGCGCTGCTCTTCCTCGTCGCGGCCACGCTCCTCTTCCCCAAGGTCGAGGAGGTCGTGCAGAAGCCGTTCCTGCGGCTGACCAGACGGCCGGGCGGCGACCTCGGCGGCGGGTTCCTGCTCGGCGCCAGCCTCGGTCTCGTGTTCGTGCCCTGCGCGGGCCCGGTTCTCGCTGCGATCACGGTCGTCGGGGCGACGCAGGACGTCGGCGCCCGCGCGATCGTGCTGACCCTGGCCTACGCGACCGGAGCGGCGATTCCCATGCTCATCGTGGCGTTCGGCGGCCGCGCCGGGATGACCGCGCTCCGTCCGCACGCACACCGGATCCGGCAAGTCCTCGGCGTCGTCGTCGCGCTCACCGCGCTCGCGATTGCGCTCAACGTCGACCGCCACTTCCAGACCGCGCTTCCGGGGTACACGGAGTCGCTGCAGAAGAAGGTCGAGCAGAACGGCCGCGCGCAAAGCGAGCTCCAGAAGCTCCGCGGCTCCACGCGCGTCTCGTCCGACACGACGCTCCGCGACCTGGGCGCGGCGCCCGAGCTCGCCGGCCTCTCGAACTGGATCAACAGCAAGCCGCTGACCCTCCGCCAGCTGCGCGGAAAGGTCGTCCTCGTCGACTTCTGGACGTACTCGTGCATCAACTGCCTGCGGACGCTCCCGCACGTGAAGGCCTGGTACCGGACCTATGAGAAGGACGGGCTCGTCGTCCTCGGCGTGCACACGCCCGAGTTCGCGTTCGAGCACGTGCCGTCGAACGTGCGCGGAGCCGTGCGCCGCCTGGGGATCACGTACCCGGTCGCGCTCGACAACGACTACAAGACGTGGAACGCGTTCCAGAACCAGTACTGGCCGGCGAAGTACCTGATCGACCGACGCGGCCACCTGCGCTACGTGCACTTCGGCGAAGGCGAGTACGACACGACCGAGGCGCGGATCCGCACGCTGCTCGGCGAGAACGCGGGGATGCTCCCGGTCGCCAACGAGCTCTCCGACCCGACTCCGAAGGCGCGCACGACGCCCGAGTCGTACCTCGGCTACAACCGCCTCGCACGGTTCTCGGACAAGACGATCACACCCGACCGCCTCGCGACGTACCACTTCCCGGACCGCGAGCTGCAGCTGAACGAGCTCTCCTACGCGGGCCGGTGGCGCGTGAACGGCGAGGACATCGTGGCCGGCCCCGGAGCGCGTCTGCGGCTCAGGTTCACGGCCCGCAACGTGCATCTCGTGCTCGGCGGCCGCGGCTCGGTGCGCGTGTTGGCCGACGGCCGGCCCGTGCGGACCGTCCGCGTGAACGGGAGCCGTCTCTACACGCTGCTCGACATGCCGCCGGCAGCAGAAGGGGCTGCTCGAGCTCCGCTTCACCCCGGGCGTCCGGGGCTACGCCTTCACGTTCGGCTAGGAGGGTTAGGGAGCGCTCGGGCCGCGGGTGACGTCGTCGTCGCCGTTGTCGCGCTCGCGGTCTCTGAGGAATTGCGTGAGCTCGGCCGCGAGCGCGTCACCGGACGGAAGGTCGGCTTCCTCGGCGAGCGTGTCGGCGCGCTGCTCGAGCTCCTCGATGTACGACGCCGTGTCCGGATCGGCCGCGACCGCTTCGGAAACCTGCTCGGAGTAGTTCGCGGCTGCTTCGGCCAGCTCGGTCGTGTCGATGTCGATCTCGATCAGTTCGGCCAGCCGTTCGCAGAGCGCGAGCGCCGCTTTCGGGCTCGGGGTCAGCGACACGTAGTGGGGCACGGCCGCCCACAGGCTCGCGGACGGGAGCTCGGCCTGACGGCACCCGTCGTGGAGGACGCCCACGATCCCGGTCGGCCCTTCGTACCTCGAGGCAGAGAGCCCGAGCCGCTCGACGAGCTCCTGGTCGCTCGCGCTCCCCGTCACCGGGCAAGGCCGCGTGTGCGGCACGTCCGCGAGCAGCGCGCCCAGGCTCACCACGAGCTCCACCTCGAGCTCCTTGATGAAGTCGACGATCAGATCCGTGAACGTCTGCCAGCGCAGGTTCGGCTCGATGCCGAGGAGCAGCACGACGTCGCGCTCCTGACCCGGCGGGCGACCGTGGTAGAAGACCGTCGAAGGCCAGTCGATGCGGCGCGTGACGCCGTCCTCGAGGGACACGTGCGGACGGGTCGCCTGGAAGTCGAAGAAGTTCTCCGGCTCGATCTCGGCGAAGCGCGAGGCGTCCCAGAGCTTGGCGAGGTATCCGGTGGCGAGCGAGGCGCCCTGGCCACCGTCGTTCCAGCCTCGGAAGGCGGCGATCAGGATCGGATGTTCGAGCTCCGGACGGCTCGAGACCACGAGTTCCTCGGACACAGTCGGAGTCTAGGTGTTCGCAGGAAGCAGAGAACGCGGTGGCCGGAAGAAGAGCGCAGCCAGCGCCACGGTGCCCGCCCAGACCGCCGCCGCGAGCCCCACGTGGACGAGCACGAGCTCCCAGGGCAGCTTCGTCCGCCACTGGATCTCACCCACGACCATCTGCACGAGCAGGAGCGCGAACACGCCGAGCCCGAACCTGAAGAGCAGCGGCGATGTCGCCCGAAACGCCGCGAGGTAGCCGATCGAGATCAGGAACGAGATCAGGAACGCGCCGACGAACGCTCCGTGCACGTAGACGGTCGGCTCCAGCGAGCCGAAGCGGTCGATGTGCTCACCGCCGCCGGAATGCGGCCCGGCCGCGGTGGCGAAGGTGCCGCTCAGGACGAGCGCGAATCCGGCCGCCGTGAAGACGAGTGCGAGGCGCCGGAGCTCGAGCGGGACGATCGGCGGCGACCTCCCGTCGCGCAGGCCGAACGACTCGACCGCGATCACGACCGCCCCGGCGAGCAAGGCGATCGACAGGAGCAGGTGCGCCATGACCACTGGCCAGCGGAGGTCGCTCGCCACCGCGAGGTAGCCGAGAGGCGCTTGCGCCAGAGCGCCCAGCAGCACTCCGAGCGCGAGCCTCCGCACCCAGGCGGGTAGGCCCGGCGTCTTGCGGGCCGCGAGCCAGGTCAGCAGCGTGACCGTGATCACGACCCCGCCGACGAGCCGGTTCCCGAACTCGACGAATGCGTGGACGTCCTTCTCCGGCAGCGGCCGCCCACGCTCGCAGCCCGGCCAGTGGCTGCAGCCGAGCCCCGAGTCGGTGAGGCGCACCGCGGCTCCCGTGCCGACGA
Source organism: uncultured Actinomycetes bacterium (assembly GCA_963712635.1). GTDB lineage: Bacteria > Actinomycetota > Thermoleophilia > Gaiellales > Gaiellaceae > VAXT01. The sequence continues at coordinate 43,483 of CAVQIS010000001.1, forward strand.
TCAGCCACAGGAGGAGCACGTTCAGCGACGCGAGCTGCACGAAGCGCGCCGGAGAGACCTCGAACGCGCGGATCCGGGTGAGCGCCGAGGCTTCCATCTAGAGAAGCGGCTCCAGGAGCTCCGGATACCCGTCGGCGCCTGGAAACGGCGTCGGGCGCGAACCGAGGAAGAGCGGGCGGTCGGCGGCGTTGAGCAGGACGGGCATCATGTCCGGCCCGCGCAGCTGCCCCAGGATTCCGGCCGCGCACTCGAGCTCGCCGAAGGACTCGACCTGGTCGGCTCGCACTCCGGGGCCGTTGACGACGAACGGCACCGGGTCGCCCGAGTGGATCACGTCCGGATACGTCGGCGTCGCGTGGTCGCCCGTCACGCAGACGATCGCCCGGTCCGTGGGCAGCTCCCCGAGCTCGGCGTCGAGCGCTTCGATGGTGCGTTTCTTGATCTGGGGGTCCTTCGTGTGCCCGGCCATGTCGGTCGCCTTGAGGTGCGAGAAGACGAACGTGTCGCCCTCGTCCAGGCGCTCGCGGGCCAGCGCCATACGGGCGCGCAGGTCGGTCGGCGAGTCGCCCGTCTCCGGGACGAAGCGCGGTTCGAGGCCGACCGTCTCGGCGAGCCCGAGCAGGAACTTCGAGTCCCCCAGGAAGCTCCCGTGCAGGCCGTGGCGCTCGGAGAAGGTCGGGTTCTCGCGCCGGCGGCCCCACCACTTGAGCGTGATCACGTTCAGAGGCGGCAGACCCTCCTGCTCGCGGCGCTGATTCACCGGATGCGCAGCGAGCAGGTCGATCGTCATCCGCGTCCAGGCCTCCGCCGCGCGGGCCGTCGGAAGCGCGTCGGGCATCACCGGCTGCGGCCGCAGCACCGGGTACCAGTCCTTGAAGAACGAGTCCGTGTCCGTCACGCGGTCGTCGGCCTCGGGGTGAACGCGCAGGATCGCCTCGCCACGGCGCACATGCTCGAGGTCGAAGCACAGTCCGTCGATCTCGAGCCCCGAGCAGGCCGCGACGAGCTCTGCCGCGTCCTGCTCGTCCTCCCCGCTCTTCCGCGGGCGGCCGGTCAGCCAGAGCCCGTCGTCGCGCCGCTCGGCCGGGCGCAGCGCCGCGAAGGCGAGCACGTGACCGGGATCGACCGCCTGTCCCGCTCCAACCGCCTCGAGCACCGCGCGTCCGGGGAACTCGTCGGGCGTGTAGCCGAGCATCGCCCAGTGCGCGATCTCGCTGGCGGGCGCCTTCCCGGGACCGACGGCGTAGATCACCCCGCACGAGCCGCTCGCCGCGAGCGCGTCGAGGTTCGGCGTGTCCGCGACCTCGTTCGCCGTTCGCCCGCCGAGCGAGTCGTGCGCGCGGTCGGCGAGCCCGTCGAGGAGGACGACGAAGATCGGATACACACCCGCAGGCTAACCCGGTGAGGAACGCTCCCTCAGGAAGTAACCGCGATCGAACCGAGCTCGCGCAGGACGCGGGCGACGCCGGACGGGACGAGCGGCTCCCAGTCGCCTCCGGAGCGGAGCGCGTCGCGCACGTCGGTCCCGGAGATCTCCTTCTCGGCTCCCTGGTCGAGGATCACGACCTCGTACCCCGCCGCGCGCAGCCGCTCCTGTTTCTCGCCGCCCCAGGCCGAGAAGAGCCGCAGGTACTGCGTGATCCCGTCGGGCACGTACGCGCTCCAGAGATCGGGCTCGTTCACGGGGAACGGGACCACGTGCACGCTCGCCGCATCGAGCCCGAGGTCGCCGGCCGCCGCCTTCACCATCAGCAGCCGCTCGTCGTACGTGTACGGATTCGACTCGGGAAGGTGCCGCGCCGGGTCGCTCGCCTCGGGGCGGATGCGCGCCGGATCGGGGTTCGTGATCCCGACCCAGAGCTCGTCGCTCCGGTCGGCGGCGCCGCGCATGTACTCCAGGTGGCCGTTATGGAACGGCTGGAAGCGCCCATGGATCATTCCTCGCTTCACTGGCGGACGCGAGCTCTCAGACCACGACGACGCCGGCGCCCTCTTCGACCGTGCCCACGCGGCGCAGGAAGAGGCGGTGGGAGCCGAACTCGGCTTCGAGAGCCGGGCCCTGCTCCGCGGGCAGCGAAACGAGCAGCCCGCCTGCGGTCTGCGGGTCGTAGCCGAGGGCGACGAACGTCTCCGGAACGCCGTGGAACGTCAGGTGCCGCCCGGCAAAGTCGCGGTTGCGAGGGTCGCCGCTCGTGCGCACGCCCTTGCGCGCGAGGTCGAGGGCTCCGTCGATCGCCGGGAACCGCTCTGACTCGAGCCGGATCTCCACTCCGCTGCGATCGGCCATCTCGTGCGTGTGCCCGAGCAGCCCGAAGCCGGTCACGTCGGTCACCGCGTTCACGTTCACGCGCCGGAGAAGATCGGCCGCGTCCTTGTTCAGCGTCTTCATCCAGCCGACCGCCCGCTCCAGCTGCTGCGTCCCGATCGCGCCCGTCTTGTGGCCGCTCATGATCAGGCCGGTCCCGAGCGGCTTCGTCACGTACACCGCGTCGCCCGGCTGCGCGTTGGACTTCGTCCAGATCCCGTCCGGGTGCACCGTCCCGACGACGGCGAGCCCGTACTTCGGTTCGGCGTCACGGATCGTGTGGCCGCCCGCGAGCAGCGCGCCGGCCTTGCGGACAGTCTCGTCCGCGGCCGAGAAGATCTCCCCGAGCATCTCCATCGGAAGCTCCTCGGGAAATGCGGCGATGGACAGGGCGAGAAGCGGCGTGCCGCCCATCGCGAAGACGTCGTTCAGGGCGTTCGTCGCGGCAATCGCGCCGTAGTCGGCCGGGTCGTCGACGATCGGCGGGAAGAAGTCGAGCGTGAAGATGATCGCCCGCTCGTCGTCCAGCTTGTAGACCGCCGCGTCGTCCGGAGTGCCGAGCCCGACGAGAAGGTTCTCTTCCTCGACCTGGACGAAGCCGCCCAGCAGCTCCTCGAGGCGCGCCGCGGAGTACTTCGCGGCACATCCGCCGCAGGACGCGAGGTCGGTCAGCTTGATTTCGGCGGCATTGAAATCCAAGTCGGCTCCCGCGAAGCGCGGAATGTACCTCTAGAACGCCGTCCCGGAGATGAACATTCCCTCAACGATCGCCTGTCCAAGCCAAAAATACGGCGGCGGAAGCGATCCCGCCGCCGTCTCAGGGGAGAGGAGGAGCTTCGGAGTCCTCCGCGCCGTTCGACGGCGGCAGGTTCAGCCCTTTTCCACGGCACGCGAAAGCCACCGCGTTGGTTGCCGCGGTACTACTGGCGAGATCCGCAGGTAAGAGAGGTTCGGCTCAGCGTCAACACGCTGAGTCCGGCGGCCGCCCGGGAAAGACCCCGAGAGACGGGCGACCGAAAGCCGCGGTTAGGGACCGTCCCACCAGCTGCATTCACCCCACACACCGAGCACTAGGGCAAGCTGGCACGCCATTACGACGAGGAAGAGGAGGCGTAGGCGCAATCGATTCACCTCCCTCCCTTAGAAGCGGACATCCTGGAGCGCCTCGGCGGCGTTCCGGTAGTGGCGTGCAGCAGTCCTGTCGTCGCCCCTGCGTGCGGCTAGATCGCCGAGGGCGATCCAGGCGCGGGCGCGATGGCTGCCGGAAGAAAGCTGTTCGAAACTCGCGTCGGCGGCCTTGAAGGCCTCCTCGGCGTCGTCGAGTCGGCCCTGCTCCATGAGCGCGCGGCCGAGCACGAGCTGCGAGGGGCCGATCTCGTGCAGGAAGTCGACGCGGCCCTCGAGGAGATTCAGCGCCTGTCGCGCGAAACGCTCGGCCTGCTCGAAGTCGTTCATCTCGAGGTGCACGGCAGCGAGCGAGCCGGTCGCCTGGGCGGCCTCTTCCTTGCTGTCGGCGTCGAGGGCGGTCGAGTACGAGGACTTCAGGTACTCGATCGCCTCCTCGGGCTTGCCGAGCATCAGGTTCAGCCCGCCGATGTTGTTCAGCAGGCCGGCGAGGTTCCGCTGGTCGTTCAGCTCCTCGTAGAACGTCTTGGCGCGCTCCGCGTAGTTGCGTGCGAGCACCCAGTGACCCATGCGCTCGGCGACGAGCGACGCCTGGACGTACACGTTGGCCATCGTCGTGGTGTCGTCGAGCGACTGTGCCAGCTCGAGCGCACGCTCCACGTCCTCGCGCGCAGCCTCGAGGTCCCGCTGGCGCCGGTAGCAGCGCGAACGGTAGGCGAGGATGTTCGAGCGCAGGACGTCGCACGGAAGCTCCGACCGCTCGGCGATCGCATACGCCTCGTTGAAGAGGCCGATCGCGGTCGAGATGCTCGAAAGCTTGTAGCGGCAGACACCGAGCCGGTAGAGGATCTCGGCGCGGTCGAGATCGGAGAAGGGCGCGGCCTCCGTGACCGTTCTCGCGCGCGTGAGCAGGTCCATCGCCTCGCGCAGCTCGCCCTGGTGCATCCGGGCCCAGGCCTCTCCGGACAGGAGACGGGCCTCGAGCTCGGTGGCCCCGGTCGCGGCCACCGCGGGGCGGACGCGCTCGAACTCTGCGACTGCCTCCTCGTACCGGTGCGCCTCGACGAGAGCCTCCGCGCGCGTGAGCGTTGCCTCGACGCGGCCGCGCTCGTCGGTGGAGACACCGTTCGCGAGATACCCGGCGTCGACCTCGAGCCGGCTCGCGAGCCAGGAGATGGTCTCGCCCGTAGGACGGGTCTTGCCGCGCTCGATCTGGCTCACGTACTCCTTCGAGAACCGCTCGCCCGCGAGCTCGGACTGCGTCAAACCCGCTGCGACACGCAGCTGGCGCACGCGCTCACCGAGCCGGATGGCTGCGGGGCGCGAGGCCTGGGCGAGAGAGTTCGTGGGGGTGGATCGATTCAAGCGGCGGCTTACTCCAAGTCGAAGTCTTGCTGACACTTCACTTTTGTGCAAGTTCCGTGTCTCGAAGATCCCCCAAAAGGGGGGCTTTTTGAGCGAAAACCCTGGTGAAGCGCCAAAAACGAGAATCACTTGACTGAGCTACTTGACTTCCTGCAAACGCGGGTCTATCTTGAGTTCACCTTGCAGTGACGGCTAAACGCCAGGCTGCCTCTGCAGGGGGCGCGCCAGAATGTGGCGACGGTAGGCCCGGAGGTGTTGGCTGGGCCGCAGAGCCAAAAGCCTCCGGGCCGTCGCCTCCCAGGCGCGCTGGGGTGGTGGATTTCTCGCCGCTAAGGGATCGCCCCCGGGGCCGCAGCCGGGGGCGTTTCCCTGGACCCCGTCCCTCGCTTCGCTTCGGGACTCGCACGGGTGAACCCCTGGTTCCCCCGTGGGCCCCCTCCTTCAGGATGGTGGCTTGCTTCGAGGGTTTCAGGAGCCGGCGGATGGTTTTGGGGGTGTGCCTCCCGGCCGAGCAAGTCGGCCTCCGGCGGCGGGTGGTGTGATCTCCGAGATCGTCTAGTGCGGCTAGATGCCTGGGGGCACGGGGACTTCCGGGGGATCGTCCAGGCCCGTCATCCAGCGGCGGCGTTCCGCGATGATCGTCGGGAAGTCATCCTGGATCAGGCCTCCGACTCGCCGGCCGACCGTGCCGAGGAGGCCGATGGCTATGAAGATCCACGCCTCGGCGCTCGCCTCTCGGTCGGGGAGGATTCCTCCCGCCTGTTGCGAGCGGCGGATGACATCTGCCACGTAGTTGTGCACGTCACTCATCTGGAGCTTGAGGAACTTGCGGATCTCGGGGTCGTCGCTCGCCTCGGTCAGCGCCTGGACCCAGAGATCGGCGCACTGCACCTTCGCGTCCTTGGCCTGGAAATACGCCTGGCCCATGGCGCCGACCCAGAGCTTTGGATCGGGCTCCGCGTCGACAGCCGCCTGCCAGAGCTCGCGCAGGCGCCGCCAGGACTCGTCGAGGACCGAGAGGTACAGGTCGCGCTTCGACTCGAAGTGACGGTAGAGGACCGGCTCCGTGACCCCGGCCACCCGCGCGATCTCGGCCGTGGTCGTCCCGCGGTAGCTGCCCGTGGAGAAGATTCCACAGGCGCAGTCGAGCACCGCAGCCTTGCGTTGCTCCGCGGGCAGGCGTGTCGCCATGGCCTATGCGCCCTCGAGCGCGGGCTGCGCTTCCGGTTCCGGGTGATGGACCTTGCGAACGGTGGCCACCGCGACGACGGCCCCGACGATCGCGATCCCAGCCGCGACGTGGAGCGCGTTGTGGTAACCCTCGACGAACTGATCCGGGTACTCAGGGTTCCCGGGCAAGACGCTCACCGAAGAGGCGACGATCGCGCCCATCAAGGCGATTCCGAGGGAGCCGCCCACTTGCCGCATGCTGTTCAGGACGGCCGAACCGACGCCGGCCTTGTCGACCGGCACCGAGCCCATTGCCGCAGCGGTCGTCGGAGTCATCGCGAGCGACATCCCGAAGCCACCGAGAATCAGGCCGGGGAGGATGTCCCAGAAGGTCGAGTCGACGCCCAGGGTCGAGAAGCTCAGCAGCGAGCCGCTGAGCAGGACGAGCCCCGCGCCCATGAGCCAGCGCGAGCCGATCTTGTCCGAGAACCGACCGGCGAGCGGGGCGACGAACACGATCAGCACGGTCAACGGCAGGAAGGCTGCGCCGGTCTGGATCGGTGAGTAGCCGAGAACCTGGCCGAGGTAGAGCGAGTTGAAGAAGAAGACGCCGAACATCGCGAGCGCGACGAGCAGCATGGTCACGTTGGCGCCGGCGAAGGTCGAGTTCTTGAACAGCGAGAGGTCGAGCATCGGCACGCGCTGACGGTGCTCGAGTACGACGAAGCTCACAAGCCCGACGACCGCGACGGCGAAGCTGGCGAGGATCCGGCCCGAGCTCCACCCGTAGTTGTTCCCCTCGATCAGCGCATACGTGAGCCCGAAGAGGCCGACTGCCGAGGAGATAAGGCCTGGCAGATCGAGGCGCTGCTCCTCCGACTCGTCACGGCTCTCGGTGATGACGAGGCGCGAGACGATGATGCCCGCGATCCCGACCGGGACGTTGATGAAGAAGATCCAGCTCCAGTTGATCTGCTCGGTGAGGATGCCGCCGATCAGCGGGCCGATCGCAAGCGCCATCGCGGACACGCCGACCCAGATGCCGATCGCTGTTCCGCGCTGCCGCGGTGGGAAGGTGGCGACGATGATCGAAAGCGTCGCCGGGTTCATCAGCGCCGCTCCAACGCCCTGCACGACGCGGGCGCCGATCAGGTAGCCCGCGCCGGTCGCGAGGCCGCACGCGAGAGAGGAGGCCGTGAAGATCGACAGGCCGACGATGAAGATCAAGCGCCGGCCGAACAGGTCAGCGAGCTTGCCGCCCGTGAGCATGAGCACGGCGAACGTGAGCGCGTAACCGCTGACCACCCACTCGAGCTCGGACTGCGAAATCTTGAGGTCGCTCTGGATCGAGGACAGCGCCACGAAGACGACCGTGTTGTCGAGCATGATCATGAACAGCCCGAAGGCGACCGCGCCCAGCGTCCACCACTTGCGGTTCTCCTCTGCGAATATTCGTGCTCGCACGGCGTCGCCCCCTCGAGTGGTTAGCGGTCACTAAGTTATCAGAGAACGAATGGCCCAAGCAACGACCAAGTTCATCTGGGAGCCTGACGAGGCGACGCTCGAGCGCGCCAACGTCGTCCGGCTCATGCGCAAGCACGGATTCGACGACTACTGGGAGCTCGTCCGCCGCTCGCAGGAGGATCCCGAGTGGTTCTGGCCGGCGGCGATCGAGGACATGGGGCTCGAGTTCTCGCAGCCCTGGGAGCAGGTGATGGATCTCTCGCGCGGGCCGGAGTGGGCCACCTGGTTCGTCGGCGGGAAGGTCAACATCGCCTGGAACTGCGTGCACCGCTGGGCGGAACGGCGTCCTGACGCGATCGCCTCGATCGGGCTCGGCGAGGACGGGTCGCGGCGGGAGCAGACGTTCCAGGAGCTGTCGCGCGAGGTGACGAGGCTGGCCGAAGCGCTCGTCCGCCTGGGAGTGCGGCGAGGGCGACCGGGTCGCGATCTTCCTCCCGATGTCGCCGGAGGTGCCGGTCGCGTCGCACGCCTGCGCGCACATCGGCGCGATCCAGGTGCCGATCTTCTCCGGCTTCGCCGCGCCGGCCGTGGCGCAGCGTCTCCAGGCGTCCGAGGCCAAGGTCGTGATCACGGCGCGTTCCTCGTCACGGCGCGGGCGCGAGGTGCCGATGCTCGAGATCGTCGAAGAGGCCCGCCGCGAGGCTCCAGGCGTCGAGCACGTGATCGTCGCGCCGTGGGACGAGCTCGTCGCCGACTGTCCGGGCGAGCTGCCGGCCGCGGAGCTCGACTCCGAGACCCCCTACCTGCTCACGTACACATCCGGAACGACCGGGACACCCAAAGGGGTCGTCCACGTGCAGGGCGGCTTCCTCGTCTCGATCGCCCGGGAGGTCTGCTACCAGGCGGACGCGGGGCCGGACGACCGCATCCACTTCGTGACGGACATGGGCTGGATCATGGGGCCGTGGACCGTCGTCGGCGGGCACGCGATGGGCTCGACGCTCGTCTTCGCCGAGGGCGCGCCGGACTGGCCGCAGGACCGGCTCTGGAAGCTGATCGAGGCCGAAGGCGTGTCGGTGCTCGGGATCTCCCCCACGCTCACGCGCGCGCTGATCCCGCACGGCGAGCCGCAGAGCGACCTCTCGTCTCTACGCACGATCGTCACCACCGGCGAGCCCTGGAATCCCGAGCCGTACCGCTGGCTCTTCGAAGAGGTCGGCGGCGGGCGGTGCCCGATCATCAACTGCTCGGGCGGGACCGAGGTCGGCGCCTGCTTCCTCTCGCCGACGGTCGCGATCCCGATCAAGGCGTGCTCTCTCGGCGGGCCCGGCTCTCGGAATGGCGATGGACGTCGTCGACTCGGAGGGCAACTCGATTCGGGGCGAAGTCGGCGAGCTCGTCTGCCGCAAGCCGTTCCCGGGGATGACGCGCGGGTTCTGGCGCGACCCCGAGCGGTATCTGGATACGTACTGGCGCCGTTTCCCCGGTGTGTGGACGCATGGAGACTGGGCTTCGGTCGACCGGGACGGGTACTGGTTCCTGCACGGCCGCTCCGACGACACGCTGAACATCGCCGGCAAGCGGATCGGGCCTGCGGAGCTCGAGTCGGCGGCGGTGGGCCATCCGGACGTGTCCGAGGCGGCCGCGGTCGGTGTGCCGCACGAGGTGAAGGGCGAGGTCGCCTGGATCTTCTGCGTGCTGAAGCCGGGCAAGGAGGCGAGCGACGAGCTGGCCGGTGAGATCGCGGGCGAGGTCACGGGCGAGCTGGGCAAGGCCTTCAAGCCGGACCGTGTGATCTTCGTGTCGGCTCTGCCCAAGACGCGGAGCGCGAAGATCGTGCGGCGGGCGGTGCGCGCGACGGCTCTCGGCACCGATCCGGGAGACCTGTCGTCGCTCGAGAACCCCGAGTCTCTGGAGGAGATCTCCGATGCCGTCTGATCCTCTCGACGGCCAGGTCGTGCTGGTCACGGGCGGGGGCCGCGGGATCGGCGCGAGCATCGCGCGCGAGCTCGCAGGCGCCGGTGCCCGCGTCGCGGTCAGCGCTCGGTCGAAGGACGAGGTCGAAGCGGTCGCCTCGGAAGTGGATGGGCTCGCCGTCGTCGCCGACGTCTCGAAGCGCGAGGACGTCGAGCAGATGATTGCGCAGGTCGAGTCCTCGCTCGGCCCGCTCGACCTGCTCGTCGCCAATGCGGGAGTCGGCGGCCCGGACGGCTCGACCTGGGAGCTCGACCCCGCCGAGTGGTGGCATGTTCAGGAGATCAACGTGCTCGGTGTCCACCTCTGCTGCCGGACCGTGATTCCGGGAATGCTCGAGCGCGGACGCGGGCGGATCGTCATCACGGCGAGCGGCGCCGCCTACCTGCCCGGGAGCTCGTCGACCGCGTACCCGACGAGCAAGGCTGCGGTCGCGCGCTACGGCGAGACGCTGGCGAACGAGCTGCGTGGGCGGATCCCGGTCTTCTTCTTCAGCCCGGGCCTCGTCCAGACCGAGATGACGAGCGGCTTCGGCCGCGACCTCGACTGGACGCCGCCCGAGCTGGCGCCGCAGCTCGTGCACGTGCTCGCCTCGGGGCGCGCGGACGCACTCGCCGGCCGGTACATCCACGCGGAGCACGACGACATCGAGGATCTGATCTCGCGTGCAGACGAGGTCGTCGAGAACGACCTGAACGCGATCAGGCTGCAGCGTTAGGCGCGATCCACGTGGCCCGGGCTCTGGCGAGCGGTCGCCCGTCCTCCCCGTAGAGCGCCGTTCCGGCGTAGAGCTTTCGGCCCTCCTCGCCGAGCGGCCACGCGAGGACGACGCAGCGCTCGCCGGGCTCCGGCAGCTCGTCGACCTCGACGGCAAAGCGCCCGAGCAGCGTCTCTCCGCGATCCGGGAAGCCGACCGCGATCGCGCCCGGGCAGTCGAGCGCGGCCCAGACGAGCGACGGGGACACCTCCGAGGGGATCCACGTCGCCGCGAAACGGCCGTCGCCCAACGGGCCTGCGAACACGCGGAGCCCGTCCCCCGGCTCGCGCTCCGGCCCGCAGACGAAGCAGCGCGGGAACGCGTGCTCGTCGAAGCCCGGGTAGCGGGCGGATGCCGCCTCCGCCTCGACCCAGGACGGAGGCGCCGGGAGCTCGAGCTCGAGCGCCGCCGGGGCGGCTTCGGCGACGAGGCTTTCGCCGTCGAGGATCCGCAGGCCGCCACCGACACGGTCGACCGCAAGCGGCCGTTCGAGAGGAGGCGGGGAGCGCAGCGTGACTTCGGCGTGGCCGTCGAGAAGGGCGGCGATGCGCCCGCACGTGTAACCGCCGTTGGCCGATCCGTCGGGCCCGTTGAAGCGGGCCTCTATCGTCAAGTGCTCCACCGCGGCTAGACTACGTTTTAGACTCACAGTCGAAAACCTATGCGCCTCGCCCTTGCCCAGATCGACTCGACCGTCGGCGACCTCGATGGAAACCGGGAGCGCATCCTCGCGCGGCTCGCCGAGGCGAAGGAGGCGGGCGCCGACGTCGTCCTCTTCCCCGAACTCGCGGTCACGGGCTATCCCCCGGAAGACCTCCTGCTACGGCCGAGCTTCATCCGCGCGGCCGAGCGGTCGCTGAGCGCGATCGCCCGCGAGGTGCGCGGCATCGTCGCCTTCGTGGGCACTCCGCACCTCGAGCGCGACCTCTACAACGCGTGCGCCGTGTGCGCGGCCGGCGAGGTGAAGGCGCTCTACCGCAAGCGGTTCCTTCCGAACTACGGCGTGTTCGACGAGCACCGCTACTTCGCGCCCGGCCGTGATCTCATCCTGCTCGAGCACGGCGACGCGCTCATCGGGCCGACGGTCTGCGAGGACATCTGGCAGCCGGGGCCGCCCGCGACCGACCTCGCGTTGGCAGGTGCGCAGCTGATCGTGAACATCTCGGCGTCGCCGTTCCACGTCGGCAAGGAGCGGGAGCGCGAGCAGATGCTCCAGACGCGTGCGCGCGACAACGTTTGCTACATCGCGTTCGTCAACGCCGTCGGCGCGCAGGACGAGCTCGTGTTCGACGGGCACTCGGTCGTGCTCGACGACGAGGGCGAGGTGCTTGCGCGCGCTCCGGGGTTCGAGGAGGCGCTGCTCGTGGTCGACATCGAGCCGGAGGAGGCGGTCGGGCGGCGGCTGCGCGACGTTCGGCGGCGGTCGCTCGAAGGCGAGCGGGAGGCTGCCCCCGACGCGCCCGTCATCCACGTCGGCACCCCTCACGCGCCGGGCAGCAGGGTCGAGCCCACGATCGCTCCGCTGCTCGACGACCTCGAGCAGATGCGGCTCGCGCTCGAGCTCGGCCTGGGCGACTACGTGCGGAAGAACGGCTTCACGGACGTCGTCCTGGGCGTGTCGGGAGGGATCGACTCGGCCGTGACCGCGGCGATCGCGTGCGAGGCGCTGGGGCCAGAGCGGGTGCACTGCGTCTCGATGCCGTCGCGCTACAGCTCCGAGGGAACGCAAGGCGACGCCCGGCTGCTCGCCGAGAGCCTCGGCGCCGAGTTCCTCGAGCTGCCGATCGAGGGGATCGTCGCGAGCTTCGAACAGGCGCTCGCCGGCCCGTTCGCGGGGCACGAGCCGGACCTCACGGAGGAGAACCTCCAGGCTCGTGTCCGCGGTGTGCAGCTGATGGCCCTCTCCAACAAGTTCGGCTGGCTCGTCGTGGCGACCGGGAACAAGTCCGAGCTCTCGGTCGGCTACGCCACGCTGTACGGGGACATGGCCGGGGGCTTCGCGCTCCTGAAGGACGTCTACAAGACGGACGTGTTCCGTCTGGCGCGGCACCTGAACGAGCGCGCGGGCCGCGAGCTGATCCCGCAGTCGATCATCGACCGGGCGCCGAGCGCGGAGTTGCGCGCCGATCAGCTGGACGAGGACTCATTGCCGCCGTACTCCGAGCTCGACCGGGTGCTCGAGGCCTACGTCGAGGAGGATCAGTCGCGCGAGGACTTGACGGGCGACGGGTTCGATCCCGAGGTCGTCGACCGCGCGCTGGCGATGATCGACCGGGCGGAGTACAAGCGACGGCAGGCGCCGCCCGGGGTGAAGCTGCGCCCGAAGGCGTTCGGCCGCGACTGGCGGCTGCCGATCACGAATCTCTGGCGCGGCTAGAGCCCGGCGTCGAACGGCACCGTCGGCGGGCCGTTCTCGCGCAGCTCACGGAGAAGCTCCGGCAGCCGTTCCGGGACGAGTGTCTCGTTCGCCGTCTCGAGCTCTGCCGGCGTCCACCAGCGAACGTCGGCGACTAGCTCCGCCGCCAGGTCGACCCGCGGTGCGGGCTCGTGGGACGCGACTTCCACGAGCCAGATCCGCTCGCGCTGTCGAAGGATCCTCCCGTTCCAGGCAAAGGTGTGCTCGCGCGTCCAGAGCTCGGGGCCGAGCTCGAACTCGTCGAGACCGAGCTCCTCGGCCAGCTCGCGGCGGAGCGCCTGTTCAGCGTCCTCGTTCTCGTCGATGCCGCCTCCGGGCGTCGCCCACCAGACCTGGCCGCTCTCGTCGCGGAACTGGACGAGGAGCGTTCGGGCCTCTGCGTCCACGACGAGCGCTCGCACAGCTGCGCGGTCGGTCGGGTCGAGCCACGCCTTGAGTGCGCGGAACCATTCGAGCCGCTCTCCGTACGGGACCGCCGCGTTCGCGGGCGAGGTCGAGGGCAGGACGAACAAGCCCACGTCTCCGAGCGTTCGCGTCTGGGCGCCGTGCTCCGCACGCGTGCCGAATGCGCCCCGGAAGGCCTCCTTGCCTACGAACGCGATCGCTCGCGGTCGGAGCTCGAGGGCGAGGCGCTCGAGACGTTCGGCCGAGCCGGCGAAGTCCGCACGACGCAGGTCGCTCGAGCCCGGGGTCGTGCGGAAGGCCGCGTTCGTCGCGCCGATCCCGTACTGCAGGAGCTCGAACTGCTCGTGCGGTTCGAGCTGCCGCGGCGTGAACCCGGCCTGGTGGAGCAGCCGCCAGAAGTCGTTGCGGGGATTGGCGAAGTGGGCCCTCGCAGCGTCGGAGACGCGACCCGGGTTGATGCCGCAGAAAACGACCTTGAGATCGGGCCCAAGCACGTCTGGGACAGCGCTCTCGGCGACCGTGTTCATCTCCTGATCGTACGGCTGCGCGGCTTCTGGCTCGCGCCCGACCGGCCGCTCCTCGAAGAGGCGGCGCACCTGCTCGCGGGGATACCGCTGCGTGTAGGGTCGGCGACCCAGACCGCTACTCGCCGCCGAAGGGAGTCGACATGCCGAAGGTCGTCATCACCCACGCCGTCCAGGACATCGATCGCTGGCTGCAAGGCAAGGCTGAACGCGCCGCGGCGATCGAGTCGGGAACCGGCAGCAACGTGACCGACTACGTCGCGCAGGACGGAAGTAACAACATCGCCATCAGTGCCGACGTTGCCGACGTCGATGCGATGAAGTCGATGCTGGCTGCGCCCCCCGCTGAGGTCGTAGCGCGGATGGAAGCGCACGGCGTGGTCCAACCCCTGACGGTGTACATCGAGTCGTAGCCTGTCCGTACTCGGTTGCGGGCAGCTCGTAGGTAAAGAGGAATACTCCTCAAGACGACGTCGAGCCCCGGCCCGAGCACGTCCGGGACGGCGCTCGGCGTTGTCGCGGTTTCGACGCGGGGGCGTTTCACACGCGTCACGTCGTTCTCATTACGATCGCAGCGGGGAGGAGGTGGCGAGTGCCTCTATTCAGGCGGCAGCAGCGGGCTTATGGCCGTCCGAAAGAGTCTCGTCACTCGCGGACATCTCGGTGAAGGGCTCCGAAACGGGCTCGGGCTCACGCTTGCTCAAACGGCTCTCGAACGCTCGCCGGAGATCCTCTCCGGACACGCCTCTGAAGATCCTCGGTCTCCTGGGCTCGAGCTTGACGGTGCGCACGTTGTCGTCGCCCTCGCCGTAGCACCGGGCATACGCCTCGGCCTCATTCAGCGGGCGCAACCTCATCGAGGGCACCGTACTCCGTCCGCGAGGGGCTAGTCAAAAATCCACAGGTAGCGTTTGGACGATGAGGCTCCTGGTGCTCGGAGGGACGAAGTTCCTCGGCCGCGCGACCGTCGAGGCGGCACTCGCCCGAAACCACGAGGTCACCCTCTTCAACCGCGGCCAGACGAATCCGGAGCTTTTCCCGGAGGCGGAGAAGCTCCACGGCGATCGCACCGAAGACCTCTCCGCGCTCGAGGGCCGCGAGTGGGACGCCGTCGTCGACCCGAGCGGCTACGTGCCGAGCGTCGTTCGCGCCTCCGCGGAGAAGCTCTCCGACTCGACCGGCTTCTACCTCTTCGTCTCGAGCCTCTCCGTCTACGCAGACCGGAGCAAGCCGATCGTCGAGGGAGACGCGCTCGAACAGCTCGGCGATATGCCCGACGACCGCCTGCTCGACGACTACTCCAACTACGGCGCGCTCAAGGCGCTGGCCGAAGCCGCAGTCGCCGAGACGTTCCCGGACGCCCACGCGAACGTCCGGCCCGGGCTGATCGTCGGCCCCCACGACCCGACCGGCCGCTTCACCTACTGGCCGCACCGCGTCGCGCGCGGCGGCGACGTCGCAGCGCCGGCGCCGCCGGACGAACGGGTGCAGTTCATCGACGTCCGCGACCTCGCGGAGTGGATGGTCGGGCTCTGCGAACAGCGCGCAGCCGGAGAGTTCAACGCGGTCAACGAGGGCGTCGCCGTGGTCAGAGCTTCTCGAGACGTGCCGCGAGGTCACCGGCTCCGATGCGCGGTTCGTCTGGATCGACGGCAAGTTCCTGCTCGACCAGGAGATCGGGCAGTGGATGGAACTGCCGATGTGGATCGAGGACGAGTCCGACAAGGGGCTGCACCGCGCCGACGCCTCTCGCGCGCTCGCGACCGGCCTCACCTATCGACCGTTGGCCGACACGGTCCGAGCGACGCTCGAGCTCGCCGAGACGACCGACAGCGCCGGGCTCTCCCCGGAGCGCGAAGCGAGCCTGCTCGCGGCCTGGGAGGGGCGGTAGCATCACCCGGGTGGAGGGGTTCGACTTCGTGCACCGCGAGCAAGTCCGTTTTCGGGACGTCGACGCGATGGGGCACGTGAACAACGCGGTCTTCCTCACGTACCTCGAGGAGGCGCGCATCGCCTACCTGCTCCGCTTCGACGCCACCGTCGAGGAGATGATCCTCGCCCGCGCGGAGATCGACTTTCGCGCGCCGCTCCGTTCGGGAGACGAGCTGGAGATCGGAGTCCGGCCTGCTTCGGTCGGGACGAAGAGCTTCCAGCTCGAATACGAGGTGCGCTCGGGCGACACCGTCGCCGCCGAGGCCAAGACGGTGATCGTCTCCTACGACTACGAGAACAGGCGGCCGGTCGCGCTGCCCGAGACCTGGAAGGAGGCGCTCGCCGCCTGATGCCCGTCTTCGAGCGACAGACCCTGTCCAACGGACTCCGCCTGCTGACCGCGCCGATCGAGCACGCGCAGTCCGTCTCCTGCTTCGTGATGCTCGCCGCGGGCTCGCGCTACGAGACCCCGGACACGAGCGGGATCGCGCACTTCTCCGAGCACATGTTCTTCAAGGGAACCGAGAACCGCCCCACCGCGCGCGACATCGGAAACGAGATCGACGGCATCGGCGGCGAGTTCAACGCGTTCACCGGCAAGGAGTACACGGGCTACTACGTGCGCTGCGCGGGCGAGCACCGGTCGATCGCCCTCGACGTGCTCGTCGACATGCTCCGCCACTCGAGCTTCGACCCCGAGGAGATCGAGCGCGAGAAGGGCGTGATCGTCGAGGAGATGAACATGTACTTCGACACTCCGCGCGACTACATCAGCGGGGTCTACGACGCGCTCCTCTACGGCGACCAGCCGCTCGGCTGGGACATCATCGGCCGCAAGGAGACCGTGCGCGGGGCGAGCCGGGACACGTTCCTCGGCTACATCGACCGCTGGTACAAGCCGGAGCGCATGGTCGTCGGGGTCGCGGGCAAGATCGACGGCGACCTCCAGTCCGAGATCGAAGGGCTGCTCGGCGACCTCGAGCCCGCCGAGACGGGCGAGCCGGAGTCGGCCCGCGTCGAGGCCAACGGCGAGGCTCGGGTCAAGATCCACACGAAGGCATCGGACCAGGCTCACCTCTGCCTGGGCGTCCCCAGCTATCCGCTCGTGCATCCGGACCGATACGCGCTCCAGGTGCTCTCGACCGTCCTCGGGACGGGCATGTCCTCACGCCTCTTCACGGAGGTGCGGGAGCGCCGCGGGCTCGCGTACTACATCTACGCGATCAACCACAGCTACACGGACGCGGGCTCACTCTTCTCGCAGGCGGGCGTCGACATCGAGCGGGTCGACGAGGCGATCACCACGATCGTCGCCGAGCTGAAGAAGATCACCGACGAGGCGGTTCCGAGCGACGAGCTCGAGAAGGCGCGGAACGTCGCCAAGGGCCGGTTCGTCCTGCAGACGGAGAGCCCGCACGGGCTGATCATGTTCGGGCTCCGCCGCGAGGTGCTCGAGGGTCAGGTCAGCGAGCCGGAGGAGATCGTCGCGGGGCTCGACGCGGTCACGGTCGAAGACGTCCAGCGGGTCGCGCAGGACGTGCTCGGCAGCCGCGGGCTGAACCTCGCCCTGATCGGCCCGTTCGAGCAGGACCAGCAGGAGCGCTTCGAGAAGCTCCTCGCCTAGCTAGAGCGTCGCGTAGTCCTCGTCGAAGTGCTCGCGCTCCTCGGGGTCGGCGATCGCGTCCCCGGCGGCACGCGCCTTCGCCTTCCACTGGTCGGCCTCGTCGTCTCCGGCCAGGGCGTGCGCGCGCGCGAGCGCCTCGTACGCGTACGCGAGGTCCCAGTCGC
This sequence comes from uncultured Actinomycetes bacterium, assembly GCA_963712635.1. Classification (GTDB taxonomy): domain Bacteria; phylum Actinomycetota; class Thermoleophilia; order Gaiellales; family Gaiellaceae; genus VAXT01. The sequence goes on from CAVQIS010000001.1 coordinate 60,708, forward strand.
CGATGCCGTTCGCCTCGCAGTGCTCGAGACAGCGGCGCGCGTGCCAGATCGCCGGCTCCGCGCGTCCGAGCACCGTGTACACGCGCGAGACCTGCCACTCGCCGCGTGCGAGATTCTCCGGCCCGCACTCCTCCGCCTGGCCCCAGTGGTAACGCGACGCGTGCGTGATGTGCAGCAGGCGGTCGTCGTCCTCACGCGTCTCCATCAAGCGCCAGGCCTCGTTGAAGAGGTCGACTCCTCGCTGCCGGTCCTCGCTCATTCTTCGGGAGCTTCCTCGACGGCGCGGTCGCGGATCTCCTCGACGACGGTCGGGTCGGCGAGCGTCGTCGTGTCGCCGAGCGGGCGCTTCTCGGCGACGTCTCGGAGCAGGCGGCGCATGATCTTGCCGGAGCGGGTCTTGGGGAGCTCGGGCGTGAAGACGATGTTCGCCGGCTTGGCGATCGGGCCGATCTTGTGGGCGACGTGGTCGCGCAGCTCGTCGAGCATCTCGACGGAGCCCTCGTCGCCGCCCTTCAGCGAGACAAAGGCGACGATCGCCTGGCCCGTCCGCTCGTCCTGGCGCGCGCACACGGCCGCCTCGGCGACGCCCTGGTGGTCGACGAGCGCCGATTCGACCTCGATCGTCGAGATCCGGTGGCCGGACACGTTCATCACGTCGTCGACGCGGCCCAGCAGCCAGAAGTCGCCGTCCTCGTCGATCCGCGCCCCGTCGCCCGCGAAGTAGATGTCCTCGTACTTCGACCAGTACGTCTCCCGGTAGCGCTCGTCGTCCTTGTAGATCCCGCGGAGCATCGCCGGCCACGGCTTGCGCAACACGAGATAGCCGCCGCCGCCCGGGCCGACCTCGTTCCCCTGCTCGTCGTAGACCGCCGCGTCCACACCCGGGAACGGCTTCGTCGCCGAGCCCGGCTTCAGCGTCGTCACCCCCGGCAGCGGCGTGATCAGGATCATCCCCGTCTCCGTCTGCCACCACGTGTCCACGACCGGCACGCTGTCGGCGCCGATGACCTCCCGGTACCAGACCCACGCCTCCGGGTTGATCGGCTCGCCGACCGAGCCCAGCAGCCGGATCGAGGACAGGTCGTGCTTGTCCGCGTGCTCTCTGCCCCACTTCATGTGTGAGCGGATCGCCGTCGGCGCCGTGTACAGGATGTCCACCTTGTAGCGCTCGACGATCGCCCACCAGCGGTCCCTGTCCGGGTAGTCCGGCACGCCCTCGTACATCACCCCGGTCGTCCCGTTGCACAAGGGCCCATAGACGATGTACGCTGTGCCCGGTCACCCAGCCGACGTCGGCCGCGCACCAGTACACCGAGTCGGGCTTGACGTCGAAGATGTAGTGGTGCGTCGTCGCCACGCCGACGAGGTAGCCGGCGGTCGTGTGGACGATCCCCTTCGGCTTCGCGGTCGTCCCGGACGTGTACAGCAGATAGAGCAGATCCTCCGAGTCCATCGGCTCGCAAGGACACGACGCCGCGTCTTCGCTCTCCTCGGCGACGAGCTCGTGCCACCAGGAATCACGGCCTGACTGCATCGGGACGTCGTTGCCCGTCCGGCGCAGCACGACCGCCTGCTTCACGCCGGGCGCCTCGGCCAGCGCCTCGTCCGCGTTCCGCTTCAGCGGCACGGGCGAGCCCTTCCGCCAAGCCTCGTCCTGCGTGATCAGAAGCTCGCAGCCCATGTCGTTCAGCCGCCCCGACAGCGAGTCCGCCGAGAAGCCGCCGAACACGACCGTGTGCGGAGCTCCCAGCCGCGCGCAGGCGAGCATCGCCACCGCGACCTCGGGGACCATCCCCATGTAGATCCCGACCGGCGTCCCCTTGGTCACGCCGAGCTTCTTCAAGGCGTTCGCGAGCCTGACCACGTCTTTCTGCAGGTCGGCGTACGTGATCGTCCGCCGCTCGTCCTCGGGCTCGCCCTCCCAGTGGTAGGCGACCTTGTCCCCAAGCCCGGCCTCGACATGGCGATCCACGCAGTTGAAGCAGACGTTCAGCTTCCCGCCGAGGTACCACTTCGCGTACGGCGGCTCCCACTCGTAGAGCTCGCCGAACGGCTCGAACCAGCTCACCCGCTCGCGGCCCTCCGACTCCCAGAACTCCTCGAAGCTCCGCTCGTAGATCTCCGGCTGCGCGTTCGCCTGGGCAGCGAACTCCTCCGGCGGCGGGTAGCGCCGCTCCTCGAGAAACATCGTCTCGATCGCAGGCGACCGAGCCTCGCCGTGCCCCTGGCCGGCGCCGGCGCTGCCGTCGCCTGCCGCCGCTGGCGCTCCGGTGCTCTCCGGGCCCGTATTTCTCAATACTGTGCCCTCCGGCCCCGAACCGCCACCGACGGCCCAGGAACCCGGTTCGAGCTCATGGGGTCAGATCGTAAGGAAACTTGGTCAGGTTCTCGGCGCCGTCCTCCGTGACGACGACGAGGTCCTCGAGCCGGCAGCCGCCGAAGCCCTGGCGGTAGAGGCCCGGCTCGAGCGTGACGACGTCTCCGGGGATGAGCTCCGCGGTGCCGCCGCGGCCGAGGTTCGGCGCCTCGTGCACCTCGAGCCCGACCCCGTGGCCGAGCCCGTGGAAGAAGCCGTCCTCGAGCACCTCGCCCGGCTTCTTCGAAAGAACGGTCGGCTGGCCCGCTGCCTCGAAGTGCTCGCAGACGAGCCTGAAGATGTCGACGCCCGGCACGCCGGCCTTGGTCGCCTCGAGCGACTTGTCGAGCGCCTCCTTCACGAGCCGGTGGTACTCGACGAGCTCGTCCGGTGGCGTGCCGACGACGAACGTGCGGGTCATGTCCGCGTAGCAGCTCGACTCCGGATCCTTGGGCCAGAGGTCGATCACGATCGGCTCGTCGGGAGCGATCTCGCCGTGACCGAGCTCGTGCCCGATCGCGGTCTGAGCACCGTGCGAGACGATGAAGTCGTCGCTCGCCACGTTGTGCTCGGTGAACGTTCGGCGGATCGCACCCTTCACGAGCTCGACGGTCAGCGGCTCGCCGTCCACGGTCAGCGACCCGTTCGACTGCGAGGCGCGCGCGAGAACGTCACGGGCGGCGCCCATCGCCGCGTCCGCTGCGGCCTGCGCCTTGCGAATTCCTTCGAGCTCGGCCTCGTTCTTGACGCGCCGACGGTCGGCGAAGAACTGGGGATCGGGAGTGAGCGTGATGCCGTTCTCCCGCAGGTGGTCGGCCACGTACGCCGGGAAGCTCCAAGGGATGACCGCTTCCTCGATGCCCCACGCGCGGCACGCGTTCAGCGGAAGGTCGCGCGCGATGATGTCGAACCGCGTGCGCTTGCCCTCCGCGAGTAGCTCGTCGTAGCCGAACTTCTCGTACGCGTGAGCCTCGATGCCCGCCTCGGCGATCCGCTCGATCTCGAACGCCGTGGACATGGTGATCTTCTTCCCGTCCTTCTCCGCGTACAGGAACGGATCCGGGACGAGCACGGGCACCTCGTGCCGCATCTCCGGCGTCGTGACGGTGTCGGCGAAGATCAGGACGTCGGGCATTGCGCCGGATCCTAACGGGCCGTGCATAGGATGAGGATTCGTGGAGCAGGAGTTCGATCGGGCCCAGGAGCTGATCGCGAGCTACGACGACGAGTTGCGTCGGCTCGTTCCCGACGGCGAGATCTTCGACGCGCACGTCCACCTGGGGAACGACATCGACGGCATGCGTGGGATCTACGAGGAGCTCGAGCGGAGCATGGAGCGCCACGACGTGTCCCGCGCGTTCATGTTCTGCATGGACGAGCCCGACCGCCACCCGGCTTTCCGTGCGCCGAACGACCGCACGCTCGAGTACGCGAAGCGCTCGGAGGGCAGGCTGATCCCGTTCGTCCGCCTCGACCTGACGGAGAGCCCGATCGAGGAGGCGGAGCGCTGCCTCGACCTCGGCGCGCGCGGGATCAAGCTCCATCCGCGCGCCCAGCGCTTCATGCTGAACGACGAGCGGCTGGCGCCAGTGTTCGCGCTCGCCTCGGAGCGGCGCGTCCCGATCCTGATCCACGGTGGCCGCGGACTGCCGCCCATCTCGGATCACCTCGCGCGCCTCGTCGACAACTATCCGGGCGCGCAGCTGATCATCGCCCACGCCGGAATCGCCGACCTGGCCGGGCTGGCCGGGCGCTTCGGCGGCAGGGCGGGCGTCTTCTTCGACACGTCCGTCTGGAGCCCGGTCGACCTGCTCAGCTTCTTCCACCTGGTCGCGCCGGAGCAGGTGCTGTACGCGTCCGATTACCCGTACGCGCGTCCGCCGAGCTCGCTCCTGAACGCGGTCCGCACAGCGCGCGCCGCCGGCTTCGACGACGACCAGCTGCGCGACCTGCTCGGGGGCACCGCAAGCCGCATCGCGAGCGGCGAGGACCCGCTGCAGCCGACCGCTCCCGATGGGCGACGGCACCTTCAGGCAGCCGATGACGCTCGCGCGCATCCACCAGTACGTCTCGATGGCCACGCCGCTCCTCTGGATGAGCCAGCCCGACTCGATCGGGATCATCGGGCTCGCCCTGAACGCGACCGAGGAGCGCAACGGCTACCCGGAGGATCTCGACCGCATCAGGGAGCTCCTGACCGCTGCGCGCGACCTCTGGCGCGTCTTCCCCGAGATCGAGGAAGAGGACCGCGCCGACGTTGCCCGCGCGACGCGGCACCTCGTCCACCTTGCCGACATCTACGCGGTGACAAGCGGTGCCGAGGCTTAGCGTCAACGGCCAGCTCCACGAGCTCGACGTGCCGGTCGGGCGGACGCTGGCCGAGACGCTGCGCGAGGAGCTCGGGCTGACCGGCACGAAGATCGCGTGCGGCGAGGGTCACTGCGGCGCGTGCACGGTGCTGCTCGACGGCGTTCCCGTCTACTCGTGCATCACGCTTGCGCACATGGTCGGTGAGCGCGAGGTGACCACGATCGAGGGGCTCCGCGAGCACCCGCTCGTCGACGCGTTCGTGCAGGCAGACGCGCTGCAGTGCGGGTTCTGCACGCCCGGGCAGATCGTGTCCGCCTCGGCGCTCGTCGAGAGCAACCCGCATCCGAGCTCCGACGAGATTCGGCACGCGATGGCCGGAAATCTCTGTCGCTGCGGCACCTATCCCAAGATCGAGGAGGCGATTTCCGCGTGGCAAGGCTGATCCGCACCGAGAAGGAGGTCGAGGGCCGGTTCGAGGAGGTCTGGCTCGTCGTCGAGGAGGACGCGCTGGAGCAGTGGCCGGCCGGAGCGCGCGAGATCGTCGGCAAGCCCGCGCAGCGCGTCACGGGCCCGATGCGCGCCCGCGGAGAGGCGCGCTACACCTCCGACCTGCGGCTGCCCGGGATGCTCCACGCCGCGGTCCTTCGCTCCCCGCACGCGCACGCGCGCGTGAAGAACATCTCGCTCGCGAGAGCGCTCGAGGCTCCAGGCGTGCGAGCTGCAGTCGGGCCGGGCGACCTCGAGGCCCTCACCGACGAGCCGGGCCACCAGGGCCAGGCCGTCGCCGCGGTCGCCGCCGACACGATCGAGCAGGCGCGCGCGGCGCTCGACCTGATCGACGTGGAATGGGACGTCTCGAAGCCGCTCCTCGATCCCGACGAGGCCGCGCAAGCCGGGAAGCTCGTCGGCGAGGTGAGCCGCTACGAGCGCGGCGACGTGGACAAGGCGCTCGCCCAGGCGGACGTGGTCGTCGAGGGAGAGTTCCGCACCCAGACCGTCCTGCACAGCTCGTTCGAGACCCACCAGGCGGTGTGCGAGTGGCGCGGCGACGCGCTGCACGTCTACATCTCGACGCAGTTCATCTGGGGCGTCCGCGACGAGATCTCCACGAAGCTGGGGATCGCCCCCGACAAGGTTCGCGTGGTCTGCGAGTTCATGGGCGGCGGGTTCGGCTCGAAGAACGGCGCGGGCGACTACACGTTCATCGCGATCGAGCTCGCCAAGCGCACGGGCCGGCCGGTTCTGTGCGCGCTCAACCGCCGCGAGGAGAACCTCGCCTCCGGCAATCGCAACGCGACGATCCAGCGCCTGACCGCCGCCGCGAAGTCGGACGGGACGCTCGTCGCGCTCACGGGCGAGTTCATGAACGCGACCGGCTGGGACGGCTGGGCGGCGCCGACGGACGGCCCGATGAGGCTGCTCTACGACTGCGAGAACGTCCGCACCGTCCTCTACCCGGCGAAGCTGAACACGCCGCCGATGAAGGCGTTCCGCGCGCCCGGCTTCGTCGAGGGCACGTTCGGCCTCGAGTGCCTGCTCGACGAGCTCGCGGCGAAGCTCGACCTCGACCCGCTCGCGCTACGCCGCCTGAACTACGCGCACGCGTCCGACGACCGGCCGTACTCGTCGAAGAACCTGATGGAGTGCTACCGCCGCGCGGAGCAGCACTGGGACCGACGCGATGCCGTGCGTGCGAGAAGCGAAGGCCCGTGGAAGCGCGGCGTCGGCCTCGCCAGCCAGATCTGGTACGGCGGAGGCGGGCCGCCGTCCTACGCGTGGGTTCGAGTCGGCTCGGACGGGCGCGCGACGGTCGTCACGGCGATGCAGGACATCGGCACCGGCACGGCGACTGCGATGAGCCAGATCGCGGCCGAGGAGCTCGGGCTGCCGCTCGACAGCGTCGAGTTCGTGTTCGGCGACTCCGCGCGCGGGCCGTATGCGTCGGTCTCCGCCGGCTCGTCGACGATCCCGTCGATGGGGCCGGCCGTGCGCTCGGCGGCGGCCGATGCGGCGCGTCAGATCGTGGAGATCGCGGCGCAGCGCTACGACAAGGAGGAGCGCGTGCTCTCGCTGTCCGGCGGCAACGTCGTCTCCGCGGACGGAGGATCGTGGCCGATCGAGGAGGTCGTCGGCCTGCTCGAGGACGCGCAGATCCTGGGCAAGGGCGCGCGCGGCCCGAACCCGACCGGGATGCAAGTGTTCACGTTCGGCGTCCAGGTCGCCGAGGTCGCAGTCGACGTCGAAACCGGGCGAGATCCGGGTCGAGCGCGTCGCGGCGATCCACGACGTCGGCCGGGTGATCAACCCGCTCGGAGCCTCGAGCCAGGTCGAGGGCGGGATCATCCAGGGCATCGGGCACACGCTCTCGGAGGACCGTCTGCTCGACCCCGCCACCGGGATCACGCTCAACCCGACCTTCGACACGTACAAGCTGCCGACGATCGCGGACGTGCCCGAGATCGTCACCGAGCTCCTCGACATTCCCGACGAGCATCTGACGAACCTCGGCTCGAAAGGCCTCGGCGAGCCGCCGATCGTCCCCACCGCCGCCGCGATCGCCAACGCGATCCGCGACGCGACGGGCGCGGACGTGAGGTCGCTCCCGATCAGCCGCGAGGAGATGCTCCGCGCACTGCGCGAGGCGAGAGAGCGTGAGAAGGAGGGCCGTGCAGCTCCTGCAGCCGTCTAGCCTCGAGGAGACGATCCCGAGCAACAGCGTGGTCCTGAGCGGCGGGACCGAGGTCGTGCCGATGCTCCGAGACGGGCTGCTCGAAGCCGAGACGCTCGTCGACATCCGCGAGATCGTCCCGCGTGGAATCGACGGGACGCGCATCGGTGCCGGGACGACGCTCGGCGAGCTCGAGGCCGACCCGGAGATCCCGGATGTCCTCCGCGAGGCGTGCCGGCTCGCGGCGAGCCCTCAGCTCCGCAACATGGGCTCGATCGGCGGCAACCTGCTGCAGGCGACTCGCTGCTGGTACTGGCGCCTCAAGTTCCCGTGCCGCCTGCACGGCGGGGAGACATGCCACGCCCGTGCAGGCCAGCACCGCGAGCACGCGATCTTCGGGAACGGCTACTGCGCGTCGGCGCATCCGTCCGACGTGGCGGCGGCGCTGATCGCGCTCGGAGCGACGATGCGAACGACGACGCGCGAGCTTCCGGTCGCCGACCTCTACCGGCTTCCGACCGAGGACGACCGCAGCGTGACCACTCTCGAGCCCGGAGAGCTGATCCTCGAGCTCGACGTGCCTCGCGCCGACAAGAGCGTCTACCTCAAGGCGATGGAGCGCCAGCGGTGGTCGTTCCCGATCGTCGGCGTCGCCGCGGCAAGCACGGGCACCGAGCGGCGGATCGTCCTCGCCGGCGCGGCGCCGATCCCCTGGGTGCTCGACTCCCCGGAAGCGCTCGCCGATGCGACCCCGCTCCCCGGAACCGCATACAAGGTGGAGATCGCCGAGGCCCTCGTGCGACGTGCTCTGGAGGCGATCGCGTGAGGCGCCTACTCGTCCTGCTGCCGATTCTCGTGCTGCTTGTAGGGTGCGGCGGCGACAAGAACGACAACGCATCCTCGGGAGGGGGCTCGATGAACTGCGAGATTGGTGGAGACAAGTCGAAAGCGGACCTGGCCGACCTCGATCAGGACAAGACCAACTCGATCGCCGTCGACACGAGCAAGGGCAGCTTCACCTTCGAGCTGGCGACCAAGACCTCGCCCTGCACGACCGCCTCGTTCGCGGGCCTCGTCAACAAGGGCTTTTTCGACGGCCTGACGTTCCATCGCATCGTCCCGGGCTTCGTGATCCAGGGCGGCGACCCCGAGGGGAGTGGAATGGGCGGGCCTGGGTACTCCACCGTGGATGCTCCGCCGCAGGACACCCAGTACAAGAAGGGCCTCGTCGCGATGGCGAAGACCCAGGCCGAGCCTGCCGGGACCTCCGGCAGCCAGTTCTTCGTGGTCACCGGAGCCGACGTCGGCCTCCCGCCGGACTACGCCGTCCTGGGAACGGTCACCGACGGGATGGACGTCGTCGAGGAGATCGGCAAGCTCGGCAACCCGGCCGACCCCTCGGGCACCCCGACGGAGAAGGTCAAGATCGACAAGATGGAGCTCCAGACGAAGTAGCGTCAGCGGGCGCGCGCGACTGAGGGTTGCGGCGCTCCTGGCGAGCGGTCGCCGTCGTCGCCGTCCTGGCGGCCGGGGCCGTCGCCAACGCAAAGAGCGAGGGGCCAACCCGTTCCGGATCAACGGCCTCATCCGCGTCGACCGCCGCGCTGTGTTCCGTGCCGCAGCGCTACCGCGGCGCCTTCGAGGCGGCCGCGCGCGACACGGACCTCCCGCTCGCGCTGCTCGTGTCGGTCGCGCGAGTCGAGTCGAGATTCGACCCCGCTGCGCGCTCGAGCGCCGGCGCGATCGGGCTCCTGCAGGTGATGCCGCCGACCGCAGCCGCGCTTCGACTCGACCCGAACCGGCCGGACACGAACGTCCTCGCCGGCGCGCGCTACTTGAAGCTGATGCTGAGGCGTTTCGAGTCCGCCGACCTCGCACTCGCCGCGTACAACGCCGGGCCGACGGCGGTCGAGCGGGCGGGCGGCGCCCCCAGCACGGAGACGCTTACGTACGTCGCGAACGTGAACCGCTGTGGCAACGTCTACAGGGCTGTAGCTGAGCTAACGGTCATCGTCCTGGCGGCTGGAGCGTCGACGCGGTTCGGCGCTCCGAAGCAGCGCGTCCTCGCGCAGGCCGTCGTCGACCGCGTGCGCCGGAGCTCGGTGCCCGACGCGATCGTCGTCACGGGCGCGCACGAGCTCGACGTCGACGCGCCGACGGTGGCCTGCCCCGAGTGGGAGCGCGGCCGCGGGGCGTCGCTGCGCTGCGGGCTCCGGTCCCTCGGCGCTGACGTCGCGGCGGCGATCGTCGTCCTCGCGGACGGGCCCGACCTGTCGCCGGCGGCGATCGATCGCGTCGTCGAGGTCTGGCGCGAAAGCGGCGCGGAGGTCGTCGCGGCCACCTACGACGGCGATCGCGGCCATCCCGTTCTGCTCTCGAGAGCAGTCTGGGAGCGGGTTCCGGACGAAGGCGCACGCCCGCTTCCGGCCCTCCTCGTGCCGTGCGAGGACCTCGGCCCTCCGGGAGACGTCGACTTTGCCGACGAGCTGCCTGAGAGGTTCAAGCCACCGGCTGCGGATTGATCGTCGGGCCGCCGGTCGGGCTCTACAGCTCGAGTCGGAGCTCGGACAACTTCAGCTTCAGAGCCGGCTCCATCGGCTCCACGGCCGCGCGACGGACGAGACGGCGCAGGTCCTCTTCGAACTTGTACCGCTTCTCGCACCAGCCGCAGGCCGCGAGATGGTGCTTGACCTTGGCCTCGTCCGCCTCGTCCAAGCTCACGGTCGAGGTAGGGCTGAAGCACCTGTTCGCACCAGTCGCAGGGATCTATCTCGCTCATGACGCTCCTACTGAGAGTTCCGCAAGCTGCTGCTTGAGGATTCGCCGCCCACGATGAAGGCGGGACATGACGGTGCCGATCGGGATGTCGAGGATCTGGGCCGCTTCGGCGTAGCTGAAGTCCGCGATGTCGACCAGGACGAGCACGTCGCGAAAGTCGTGCGGGACGGCCCCTAGCGCCTCGGGGATGTGATCCTGCGACAGCCGCTCCAGGACGCGCTCCTCGTCGGTCTCACCGCTCGCGGCCTCGAGCCGGTTGTAGAGGAAGTAGTCGCCTTCCTCGAGCGGCTGCGAGTCCGGCGTCCGCTGGGCCCGGCGTCCGCGATCGATGTTCAGGTTGGTGAGGATCCGCAGGAGCCACGCGCGCAGGTTCGTGCCGGGCGTGTACGACTGCCAGCTCCGGAACGCGCGGGCGTACGTCTCCTGCATCAGGTCCTCGGCCTCTTCCTGGGAGCGCGAAACGCCCCGAGCCACCCGGTAGACCTGATCTGCAAGCGCAAGCGCCTCCTCCTCGAATCGGACGCGATCACGCGCGCCTTGTGCCAGCCGCCGGGCCTCTTCTGACGAGGTCTCGCTCATCCCGCGCGACCGTAGCGGAAAACGCCGCCGGACCCCCGGCTATTCCCGATTGACCTGCGCCGGGCATGGGTATGAGGGAGGAAATCCCAGCAAAGGAGACCTCATGGAGGGTTACGACGTCGTCACGGTCGACGACCACAAGATCGGCAAGGTCGTCGGCGAGACCGGAGCGTTCCTGATCGTCGAGCAAGGCGCACTGCTGAAGTCGAAGCACCCGCTTCCCCGCGAGTTCGCGCACGTCGACGACTCGGAGCAGCAGGTGCGCGTGACGGTGCCGAAGGAGATCGTCGCCGACTCTCCCAAGATCGATGACGATTTCGACGAGCAGGTCGCGGCCGAGTACTACGGCCTCGCACCCTCACCCGGGCCGGGCACCGAGGGCTACGGCGTGTCCGAAGCCGGCGATCCGTCGCGCTCCTCCGAAGAGCAGGCCGCGCGTCAGGGCATGGAGCCGGCCGTCGAGGAACGCGCACAGATCCGTGGAGGCGAAGAGCAGTCGGGTCTTCCCGAGTCCTCGCCGGCGCTGCTCGGAGACCGACTCGCGGGGATCGACGAGCGAGACCAGGAAGAGCGCTAGGCGGTCGCCTGGCGGAAGCCGCCGCGAGCGAGCGCTTCGAGCAGGTCGTCGCGGCTCGTCAGCTGGTCGTCCCAGGAGAGCGTGACCTCGCCCATGAGGTTCGCGTTCGCCTGCTCGAGCCCGGGCTGGTCCTTCAGGGTCGCTGCGAGCCTGCCGACGCAGCGCTCGCAGCGGATACCGGTCACCTGCAGGGTCTCCGTCTGAACCACGACCCCTAACCTAGCGTTCGGGCGACGAGGTCCGCGCAGACAGCCTCGACCCCGTCCGCACGGCCGACCTCGAGCTGGCGATCGGCCTCCGTCCGGGTCGTGTCGAGCCGATCGCCGGCGATCTCGGCCGCAAGCTCCGAGGCGCGGGCCGTGCTCTCGCCGTCCGGGCGGAAGAGCTCGGCGCGGAGGCCGAAGCGCGCAGCTGCCCAGCGGTTCTGCTGGTAGAGGCCGCGCGCCGCGGGATCGAGCGCCGGCTGCGGCTGGTCGAGCACGGTCTCGCACAGGTCACGGAGGAGGCGGACGAGCCCGACCGTCACCGCGAGCGCTGTCGGCTGGTCGGGCATGCGGATCTCGAGCGTCCCGAACTTCGGGTGCGGGCGGATGTCCCACCAGAAGCGCGTGTAGTCGGCTCCGATCCCGAGCCGGGCGAAGCGGTCGACGAACGCCTCCCACTCCGCGTACGAGGAGAACGCGGGCGGCGCGCCGCTGCGGGGAAGCTGCGCCAGGACCTCCGCCCGGTTCGACTGCATCCCGGTCTCCTTGCCGGCGAAGTACGGCGAGTTCGCCGAGAGCGCCAGCACGACCGGGAGCCACGGCAGCACGCCTTCGAGTGCGTGGAAGCACGCCTCGGCGCTCGGCATGCCGACGTGGACGTGAAGTCCGCTTACGCCCTGGCGGCGCGCAGACACGCCGGCATATGCGACGAACTCCGCATAACGGGGCTCGTCCGCGATCGCCTGGTCTTCGGGACGGCTGATCGGGTGACTCCCCGCAGCTGCCAGACACAGGCCCCGCTCAGCGGCCAGTCGTGCGGCGCCGGCACGCAGTTCCACGAGTGCGTCAGCCGCTTCATCGGGCGACTCGCAGACCTCGGTGTTCAGCTCGAGTGCCGACGCGAACAGCTCGCCTTTGAGCGTCCCCGGAAGCCCGGAGCCCTCGGCGGCCGCGATCAACTCCGCCGCACGCGGCGCGAGCGAGAACGTCTCCGCGTCGAGCACCATCAGCTCCTCCTCGACGCCGATCGAAAACGGAGAGCTCTCGCCGAATGCGCCTCGATCACGCCGAAGTGTGTCAACGATCGCGGAGACCCCGCCATCGCCGCCGGAGCCGGGCTTGACCCGGCGGGAGGCACCAAACACAAGACCTCTGAGCCAACGAGCCGAGCGGCGGCTCCTGAACCCTCGCGCGAGCCACCAACCTCAAGGAGGGGCCACGGGGGAACCAGGGGTTCCCCGTGCGAGGCCACCGGAGGAACCGCGCGCGGCTCCTCCGGTGGCCGCTGGGCCGGGCGCATCTCAGGGGAGGGGAGATTGCCGACCGAGCTTGACGTCCGCGGTGTGCTCGTCGTTTCCGCGGAAAAACTGGAGTGAGACCGACTCGCCGGGCTTGTGCGCGGACACGATCTCGCGCAGGCGCTCCAGGGTTGTGACCTTCATCCCGTCGGCCTTCGTGATCACGTCGCCGCCGAGCTGATAGCTCTCGCCCTCGACCACGACCTGGTCGCTGCCGCCCTGCAGTCCTGCCCGCTCGGCGCCGCTGCCGGGTGCGACGTTCTCGACGAGCAGCCCCCGATCGACCGGGAGGCGGAAGATCCGCGCCATCGTCGCCGTCACGGGCCGCGAGACGACGCCCAGGTACGGATGCTCGACGTGGCCTTGAGCCTTCAGCTCGGCGACGACATCCTTGACCGTGTTGATGGGAATCGCGAAGCCGATGCCGATGTTGCCCTGGGCGCCCGTGTCTCCGGTCGAGATCGCCGAGCTGACCCCGACGACCTCACCCTGCGCGTTCAGCAGCGGGCCACCTGAATTCCCGTGGTTGAGCGCCGCGTCGGTCTGGATGACACGGTCGATCGGAGTTCCCTGCGGCGACGTGAGCGAGCGGTGGAGCGCGCTGACGATCCCGAGCGTGATGCTGCGGTCGTAGCCGAGCGGGTTCCCGATCGCCGCCACCTGGTCGCCGACCTCGACGGTGTCGGAATCGCCGAGGTCGAGCGCCTTCAGCGCGCGGGAGCTCGCCTCGACCTTGAGCAGCGCGACGTCCGTCGCCGGGTCCTTGCCGATGACCTCGGCGCGCATCGAGTCGCTGTTCGAGAAGCTGACGTGGACGTTCTTCGCGTCGCCGATGACGTGGTAGTTCGTGATCGACGTAGCCGGCCTTGTCGATGACGAAGCCGGAGCCGAGGGAGCGCTGCACCTCCGTGTCCGGGAGGCCGAACGGGTTGCCGAACCAGTCCGTCTGCGGCAGCTTCACCTTCGTCGCGGTCGTGACCTGGACGACTCCGGGGGCGTCGAGCTTGTAGATCGCGCGAACAGTGAGCGGGCCGCCCCGCGAAGAAGAGACGTTGCTCGGGGAGAGCGGGCTCGGCTCGACGATCTCGCGGACCGTCGTCGTGTGCTCGCCCGTACCGACGAGCATCGCGCCGACCACGGCGACCGTGCCGCCGGCCAGGGCCGCGAGGAAGAGGGCGCCTGCGGCGGGGAGGGAGTCTCTGCGCACAGGAAGCTGCACGGCCTTTGTATAGCCCCCTGTTCGTTAACCGGACTTTGCGTTCCGGTTAAGCCGAAGCCTCGGCCATGGAGAGCCGAAGACGCCTGGCTTCAATGCTTCTTCCGGTGAACGCGAGACCGGCGATCAATCCCGTGAGCAGGAAGACGTAGACCACGCCGCCGGGGAGTCGGGTGATGAGCTCCATCAGCGCCGCGACGAGAGCCGCGCAGGGGATGGTGATGATCCACGCCACGAGGATGTTCCCGGCGACGCCCCAGCGGACCGCGGACAGCCGCGTGCTGGCGCCGGCGCCGAGCACCGATCCGCTGATCACGTATGTCGTCGACACCGGATAGCCGCGGTGCGCGGTCACCCAGAGCAGGAACGCGGTGACCGTCTGCGCGGAGAAGCCCTGAGGAGGCTCCAGCTTCGCCACGCGCTGCCCCAGCGTCCGGATGATCCGCCAGCCGCCCGCGTACGTGCCGAGCCCCATCGCCGTCGCGGCGCTCACCTTCACCCAGAGCGGGACGCTGAAATGGTCTGCGGACTGGTGCCCGGACACGATCAGGGCGAGCGTGATGATCCCCATCGTCTTCTGCGCATCGTTCGTGCCGTGCGTGAAGGCGACGAAGCCGCCAGAGACGAGCTGAAGCCGGCGGAACACGCGGTTCACGGGACTCGGGGCGCGCTTCCGCACGATCCAGATCAGCGCCGTCATCAGCGCCGCCGCGAGCACGAACCCGGCGATCGGAGCCAGGAGCGAGGGGGCGAGCACCTTGTCTTTCAGCCCCGTCCAGTTGACGACGCCGAAGCCGCCGGTCGCAGCGACCGAGGACCCGATGATTCCCCCGATCAGCGCATGGCTGGAGCTCGACGGGAGGCCCAGATACCACGTGATCAGGTTCCAGGTGATCGCGCCGACGAGCCCGGCGAGAACGACCTTGAGCGTGATCGCCTCGGGATCGACGATGCCCGTGGCGATCGTCGCGGCGACGGCGAAGAAGAAGAACGCGCCGATGAAGTTGAGGATCGCCGAGCTGATCACGGCCTTCCGGGGCGAGAGCGCATGGGTCGAGACACTCGTGGCGATCGAGTTCGCCGTGTCGTGGAAGCCGTTGGTGAAGTCGAAGAACAGGGCCGTGACGACGACCACGGCCAAGGTGAGGTCTTCGGCGCTCACACGTTCTTGACGACGATGTTGCCGACCAGGTCGGCAGCCGTCTCGCACGAGTCGATCGCATCCTCGAGCGCTTCGAGGATGTCCTTCCAGCGGATCACGACCAGCGGATCGGCGTCTTTCTCGAAGAGCCCGGCGATGGCGGAGCGAAGGATCCGGTCGCCTTCGTCCTCGAGCCGCTTCACCGCGATGACGTGCTGCTCCGCCCGCCTCAGCTGCTTCAGGTCGACGAGCGCGCTGTGCAGGTGCTGGGCGCCTTCGACCAGCACCCTGCATTGCTCGAGCGACGCGTCGAGGCGCGACTCGACCTTGTACAGCCCGAGCAGGTCGGAGGCGTTCTCCATGTAGTCGACGACGTCGTCGATCTCCTTGGCCAGGTCGTAGATGTCCTCGCGGTCGAACGGCGTGACGTACTGCGTGTTCAGGAGCTCGAGGAGCTCGCGCGTGATCTCGTCGCCCTTGTGCTCGAGCGCCTTGACGTCGCTCTGGCGAACGGTGTCCTCGGGGAACTCGGCGAAGCGGCGCTCGACGAGTCGCGCGGTCTCGAGCAGGTTCTCGCCCGCGCGCGTGAACAGGTCGTAGAACTCCGTCGTCTTGGGAACGAAGGCGAGTCTCATCAGGGCCGGTAGTTAACTAGGTGTCGAGGCGCTCTGGGTCCGAGGCGTCCGTGAACTCGCGGAACTCCCCCGTCACTAGATATGCGGTCTGCTCGCCGATGTCGACCGCGTGGTCGCCGATCCGCTCCAGACAGCGGGAGATGAGGAGCATGCGGAGCCCCCACTCGCGCTTCTCCGGTTCGCCCCCGAGGTCGAGGATGTAGCTCGCAACGCGTCTGTTCGTCCGGTCGATCAGCTCGTCGAGATCGACGAGGCTCTCGGCGCCCTCCGCGTCGCGGGCGACGAACGAGTCGAGGGCAACTCGGATCATCTCCTCCGCCCGAGAGGCCATCTCGTCGAAGCCCTCGACCAGCGTCTCGTCCGGCGGAAGGCCGTGGGCGAGCTTGGTCAGCTTCGAGATCGTCACGCAGAGGTCGGCCATGCGCTCGAGGTGGAGGTTCGAGTGGAGCACGGCGAGCACGAAGCGGAGGTCGACCGCGACGGGAGTCTGGCGCGCGAGCAGGACCTCGATCGCCTGCTCGAGCGCGAGGTACCTCGCGTCGACCTCGTCGTCGAAGGAGATGACTTCGTCGGCGAGCTCGGGGTCGTTTTCGCGCAGCGCGTTGATCGAGCCGCGCACCGCGCGGAGGACGAGTTCGCCTTCTTCGAGCAGCGACGCTTGGAGCGTGTCCATGTCCTCTTGCAGCGTCACTCGCACGAGACGAACCTACCCGAATCTTCCCGTCACGTAATCCTCGGTGCGCTGGTCCGAGGGCTGCGTGAAGATCTTCGGCGTCTGGTCGTATTCGATGAGGACGCCGGCCGGATCGGAGCCGTCCATTCGCTCGACGCTGAAGAACGCCGTCATGTCCGCGACTCGCGCGGCCTGCTGCATGTTGTGCGTGACGATCACGATCGTGTAGTCCTCTTTCAGGCCGTGCATGAGGTCTTCGATCCGGGTCGTGGCGATCGGATCCAGGGCCGAGGCCGGCTCGTCCATCAGGATCACGTCCGGGCTGACCGCGAGCGCCCGCGCGATGCAGAGGCGCTGCTGTTGGCCGCCGGAGAGCGAGAGCGCGCTCTTCTTCAGCCGGTCCTTGACCTCGTCCCAGAGCGCGGCCTGCCGGAGAGCGTTCTCGCACGCGTTCGTCGAGATTGCCCTTCATCCGCAGCACCCGCGGGCCGTAGGCGGCGTTGTCGTAGATCGACTTCGGAAACGGGTTCGGCCGCTGGAAGACCATGCCGATCCGCTTGCGGACCTCGATCGGGTCGACGCCGGAGCCGTAGAGGTCCTGGCCGTTGTAGAGGATCGTTCCCTCGATCTTGGCGCCGGGCACGACGTCGTTCATCCGGTTCAGGCAGCGGATGAACGTGCTCTTGCCGCAGCCGGACGGGCCGATGATCGCGGTCACCTGCTTGCCCTGGATCGAGAACGAGACGTCTTGCAAGGCGGCGCGGCCGTCGTAGCGGACCGTCAGGCCCTGGACGTCGAAGACGGGGTCGCTCATGCCGGGAAGGAGATCCGGATCTCGAGCCCCTGACCCGGCGGGCTCGAGGCCTCCACCTGGCCGCCGGCGCTCGTCACGATGTGCTTCACGATCGCGAGGCCGAGGCCCGTGCCCCGCGAGGCTCGCGCCCGGTCCGCGCGGTAGAAGCGCTCGAAGAGGCGCGGCAGGTCCGCCTCTGCGACGCCCGAGCCGGTGTCCGCCGCCGTGATCACGACGCCGCCCGCGGATCGGCCGACCGTGATCGTGAAGGCGACGCCGTCACCCGCGTACCGGATCGCGTTCTCCGCCAGGTTCTCGAGGACGACTCGCAGCATGCGCGGACGAAGCGGCACCTGCGGCGGCCTCGTCGAGCTCGGAAGCCGAGCGTCACGCCCGCGCGCGAGGCTCGCTCGGCGAGCGAGTCCAGCACCCCACGGACGACCGGCGCCGCGGGCGTCGCGGTCAGCGCGACCACGGCGCGCCCGGTCTCGAGCTCGCTGAGGAAGAGCACGTCGTCGATCAGCTCGCGGATCTGCTCGACTTCGGCCTTGCCCTGCTCGATCAGGCCCTGGACGTCCGCCGAGGGCAGCGCCGCGGTCTCGAGCAGGGCGAGTAGGCGGGCCAACGGTGTCCGCAGCTCGTGCGAGACCGCGGCGGTGAACCCGGCGCGGAGCTCCTCGTAGGCCGCGAGCTCACCGGGCTCGCGGAGGTAGACGAGGTACTCGCGCCTGCCGTTCACCTCGACGGGCACGCGGCGCGGCCGCCAGGGCTCCGGCTGGAGCAGCTCCGGCGCAACGGGCTCCCCGGGCGTCAGGCCGCCGAGGGTCTCGCGCGCGCGACGGCTCGCCACGAGAAGCCGATCCTCCTCGTCGAGCACGAGCACGATCTCCGGGCTCTCCTCGAGCAGCAGTCGGCCCCGCTCGGCCTCCAGCTCGTGGTTCTCCATAATCGGCGCCAGTATGGCGAAGGTCCTGATCGTCGAAGACGACGACGTCATCGCCCAGGCCATGGCGCACCACCTGTCGGTCGCCGGCTTCGATCCCATGGTCGTGGCGGACGGCGACGCTGGGCTGCGGCGGCTTCGATTCGAGACTCCGGACGTGTGCGTCGTCGACCTGATGCTCCCGCGGATGGACGGGTGGAAGCTGATCGAATCCGCCCGCGCCGAGGGGGTCGGGACGCCGATCATCGTCGTCAGCGCTCGCGGGACCGAGCACGACCGCGTGCACGCGCTCGAGATCGGTGCCGACGACTACCTCGTCAAGCCGTTCTCGATGAAGGAGCTCGTAGCGCGCGTGGCCGTTTCATCACGGCGCGGCGGGCGCGAGCAATCCGAGGACCGGGGCGACCCGATCGAGATCGAAGAGCTCCGGATCGACCCGCTGAACGTGCAGGCATACCTCGACGGCGAAAGCGCGGATCTGACTCCGACGGAGTTCCGGCTCCTCTACGCACTGGCGCTCGAGCGAGGACGCGTGGTCACCCGGGACGAGCTCCTGCAGAAGCTCTGGGGGCGCCGCGAGGGCCACCGCGACCGGACGGTCGACGTCTTCGTCCGCAAGCTCCGCGACAAGATCGACCGCAAGGCGCCGCGCCACACGTTCATCCAGACGCGCTACGGAGTCGGCTACAAGCTCGAGCCCGAGCCGAAGTAGCTCAGGCCAGCAGCGCGCGCAGGGCGGCGAGCGGCTCTTCGCGCACACGGAAGTACGCCCAGCTTCCGCGCTGCTCGCGCTCGACGAGGCCGGCCTGCAGCAAGACCTTGAGGTGGTGGCTGACCGTGGGCTGGCTGAGGCCGAGCGGCTCGGTCAGGTGACAGACGCAGGCTTCGTGGCCGGGTTGCGCCTGGATCAGGCTCAAGAGGCGCAGCCGCGCCGGCTCGGCGATCGCCTTCAGAGCCGAGGCGAGCACGTCGGCGTCCTCGGCGGCCAGCGGTTCCTGCAGAAGCGGCGGGCACGCGATCCGTGGCGATCGTCTGCACGAAACTCATATTGACAGACATCGATGTCCAGGGCATGATGCCGCGCCAACGGATATCGATCGCTGTCGATACGGAGGAGACCATGAGGCAGGCACTCGACCCCGTCACCGAACATCACATCCGGCAGGCTGCAGACCGGCTGGCCGAAGAGTTCGCCGGGATCTTCTCGCAGGAGACGATCGAGCGGTACATGACGGAGTCGACCGATCTCCTCGGGGACGCGAACGTCACCGTGTACGTCCCGGTGCTTGCCCATCGCTTCACGCGCGAGCGGCTCAAGGCTCTCGCCCAGGCCGAGGGCATCCTCGACAAGGATCAACCCGAGGTGCTGTTCGTCTGCGTCCACAACGCGGGCCGAAGCCAGATGGCCGCCGGATTGCTGAAGCTCCGCTCCGGGGGACGGGTCCACGTTCGCTCGGCCGGCTCGACACCTGGGGAAGAGATCAATCCGAACGCCGTGACCGCGCTCGAGGAGCTCGGGGTGGACATGAGCGAGGCTTTCCCGAAGCCGCTGACCGACGAGGTCGTTCGCGCCGCCGACGTCGTGATCACGATGGGTTGCGGCGACGCCTGCCCGATTTACCCCGGCAAGAGGTACGAGGACTGGAGCCTCGACGACCCCGCGGGCCAGGACCTGGAGACGGTGCGACGGATCCGCGACGAGATCGACGCGCGGGTGCAGAACCTGATCGCCGAGCTGCTTCCCGAGAGCTGAGCTCGAGCGATGGTCTCGACGCGGCGGCTCACAGCCGAGTTCGTGGGCACCTTTGCGCTCGTGTTCGCGGGCTGCGGCGCGATCATGGTCGACGCGAAGACCGGCACGCTCGGGCACGTCGGAGTCGCGATCACCTTCGGCCTCGTGATCATGGCGATGATCTACGCGGTCGGCCACATCTCCGGCGCGCACCTCAATCCGGCGGTGACTCTCGCGTTCGCGCTCGGCAGACACTTTCCGTGGACCAGCCTCGTCGGTTACTGGGCCGCCCAGGTCCTGGGCGCCCTGGCGGCTGCGGCGATTCTTCGCGGGTCGCTCGGGAACATCGCGAACGTCGGCGCGACGCTGCCGTCGGGCTCACAGAGGCAGTCGTTCCTCTGGGAGCTCGTCCTGACGTTCTTCTTGATGTTCGTGATCATGGCCGTGGCCACCGACACGCGTGCGGTCGGCGAAGCCGCGGCGATCGCTATCGGGGGCACCGTGGGGCTCGACGCGATGTTCGGCGGCCCGATCTCGGGAGCGTCGATGAACCCGGCGCGCTCGGTCGGGCCGGCTCTCGTCAGCGGCGACCTCCACGCTCTCTGGCTCTACATCCTCGCCCCGGTCCTCGGGGCGGCCCTGGGTGCCGTGACATACCGGTTCCTTCGCGGCGAAGCCGTCCGAACCGCCTGATTCCGGCGGTCACAGGTTCGACACCGGATGTTCACCATCTCGCACCCCTGAGCCGCCGCGGTGACTCATAGCCTCGCCATCGAGGACATCTGCGTGATCTCGCGACAACGAAAGGAGCTTCGAGGGAAGCTATGAAAGCTTTTGGGACAAGAAGGAAGCGGCTTGCGGGAGCGGTCTCCGTCCTGCTCGTGGCCGCTTCGGCGATCGCTGCGGTCAGCGTCTCCGGTGCTCAGGCCCGCTCTCGGGCCGACGAGCTGAAGGGCGCGGGCGCGACCTTCCCCGCGCCGCTGATCGCCGCCTGGCAGCAGAAGTACGAGGCCGCCAAGGGGGTCAAGATCACGTACAACCCGATCGGCAGCGGCGGCGGCATCTCTGCGATCGCGAACAAGACCGTCGACTTCGGCGCGAGCGACGCTCCGATGACGCCGGATCAGTTCAACACGTGCGGCGGCTGCGTCGAGCTTCCGTGGGCGCTCTCGGCGACCTCCGTCATGTACAACCTGCCCGGCCTTCCGAACAACCTTCACATCACCGGGCCGATCATCGCCGGGATCTACCTCGGCCAGATCAAGAAGTGGAACGACCCGAAGATCAAGGCCGTCAACAAGGGCGTCAACCTGCCGTCGACGGACATCACGCCCGTCTACCGGAGCGACTCGAGCGGCACGACGTACAACTTCACGACCTACCTGAACACGGTCAGCAAGCAGTGGAAGAGCGGCCCCGGCCGCGGCACGTCTGTCAACTGGCCCGCGGGCGTCGGCGCACGCGGTAGCTCGGGCGTCTCGGGCGTCATCTCGAGAACGAACGGCGCCGTCGGCTATGCGGACATCGCGTACGCGCTGAAGAACCATCTGAAGTTCTTCTCCGTGCAGAACCGGGCGAAGAAGTTCGCGCGCCCGGGCCTCGCGGGCATCAAGGCCGCCTCGCTGGCCGACCGCAAGTTCAACCCGCAGTCGAACGAGCTGTCGATCGTGAACCCGCCCGGGAGCAAGCGCTTCGCGAAGGCCTATCCGATCTGCACGTACACCTACGTGATCCTTCGGACGCAGTCCGAGAAGGCCAACCTGCTGAAGCCGTTCGTCACGTGGGCGCTCACCTCGGGGCAGCAGTACGGGCCGGCGCTGATCTTCCAGCCGATCCCGAAGTACGTCGTCACGCGGGGGAAGGCAACCCTCAAGAAAGTCCACTCGTAGCGTCAGAATCGCGCGGATGTCTGTCGCGCAAGAACGAGCACCCGGCCCCGCCGCCCTTCAGCGGCGGGGCCGCTTCCGTCCGGGCGACGCGATCCTCTACGTGGTCACGCTGCGCGGCCGCGCTCACCGGCGTCGTCCTCCTGGCGCTCATCACGCGGGAGGTCCTCGTCGAGGCCTGGCCCGCGATGCAGAAGTTCGGCCTGCACTTCCTGACGACCGAGGCCTGGGGAGACAAGGGCAACACGCTCTTCGGCGCCAAGTCGTTCATCTTCGGGACCGCTGGTCACGTCGTTCGGGGCGCTGCTCCTCGCGACGCCCATCTCGATCGCCATCGCCCTCTTCCTGAGCGAGCTCGCGCCCGCCTGGATCCGCCATGTGGTGGCGCCGCTCGTCGAGCTGCTGGCGGCGATCCCGAGCGTCGTCCTCGGGCTCTGGGGAATCCTCGTGCTCGGGCCGTTCATCGCCGGGACTCTGGGCCCCGCGATCCACGGGACGTTCGGCTGGATCCCGATCTTCAGCACGAAACCGACCGTCGGCTCGAACATGTTCGCGGCGATCCTGATCCTGACGATCATGATCGTCCCGATCGTCTCCAGCATCTGCCGGGAGCTCTTCGTGAGCATCCCGCAGGAGCTGAAGGACGGAGCGCTCGCGCTCGGGGCGACGCGCTGGGAGGTCGTACGCGGAGTCGTCTTTCCCTACGCGCGCGCAGGAATCGCGGCCGCGCTGATCCTCGGCCTCGGGTCGCGGGCTCGGAGAGGCGATCGCCGTCACGCAGGTGATCGGGAACCGGGTCGCGATCAACACGTCGCTGTTCGACCCGGGCGACACGCTCGCAAGCCGGATCGCCGGGCAGTACCAGGGAGCAGACACGGCGCTTCAGGTCGCCTCGCTCGTCTACCTCGCAGTGATCCTGCTCGTCTTCTCGCTGATCGCCAACCTCGCTAGCGCAGCTGATCGTCCGCCGCGTCGCCGGCCGCCACCAGACCCGATGAGCGCGAACCGCACCCACCGCCGACCTCTTCCGAACGGAGCGCATGCGCCGGCGCCGGATCGTGAACGCGCTGGTCGAGGGCGCCGCCACCGTCGCGGCGCTGCTCGCGGTGGCCGTGCTGGTGCTCGTCGTCGGATCGGTCGTCAGCAAGGGCTGGAGGGCGATCAACGTCGACTTCTTCACGAAGACGCCCGCGCTCTACACCGGGTTCGGGCCGCGCCCGAGTCGGGGATCGAGAACGCGATCATCGGGACCGCTGATCATCATCGGGCTCGCCGTCGCTGATGGCGCTTCCGGTCGGGATCCTCGACCGCGATCTACCTCAACGAGCTCGCGCCGCGGAAGCGTGGCCAACGTCCTCCCTCGCCTTCGACGTCCTGAACGGAGTGCCGGCGATCGTGATCGGCATCTTCGTCTTCATCTTCGTCGTCGTGGGCCACGGCCAGGCGGCGTGGAAGGCGAGCTTCGCGCTCGCGATCCTGATGGTGCCGATGGTCGCGCGGGCGACCCAGGAGGTGCTCGCCCTCGTCCCGAGCTCGATGCGGGAGGCGAGCCTCGCGCTCGGAGCTGCGAAGTGGCGGACGACCCTCAGCGTCGTCCTGCCGCAGGCCGTCGGCGGGATCGTCACCGGCGCGACCCTGGCGACGGCGCGCGCCGCCGGCGAGACGGCTCCGCTCCTCTTCACGAGCGCGCTCGTACAGCGACGCGGTCAACGTACGACCCCCGGGAGCCGCTCGCGTCGATCCCGATGTTCATCTTCACCTCCGCAGAGCAGGCCGATCCCGACGCTCCACGAGCAGGCCTGGGGCGCTGCGCCGTCCTGATCGGGTTCATCCTCATCGCCAGCTTGATCGCCCGCGTCGTTCGCGGACAGGAGCAGGCGCCGACTGACAGGAGAACGATGACGATGACTACCCTTCAGCGACCAGCGTGCAAGACGCATCCGCAGAGCAGACGGGTCTGCCCAGCGCGATCGACCCCGCCGCTCGCTCGGCGCCGAGCCGCCGTCGGCGACGCTCGCCCGCGATCCGGTCTTCAGCGTCGAGAGCCTGACCGCCTACTACGGCGAACGCACGCGGCGGTCCGCGACGTCAACTTCCAGATCTACCGGCGAATGGTGACGGCGATCATCGGCCCGTCCGGCTGCGGGAAGAGCACGTTCATCCGCTGCCTGAATCGGATGAACGACGTGATCCCGAGCTTCAGGACAGAGGGGCGGATCCTGTACCACGACGTCGACCTGCAGGCGAGAAACATCGACCCGGTCGGCGTTCGACGGAGGATCGGGATGGTCTTCCAGCGGCCGAACCCGTTTCCCAAGTCGATCTACGAGAACGTCGCGTACGGGCCGCGGATCCTCGGCCTGAAGGACGGCCTCGACGACACGCGTCGAGCAGGCGCTCAGACGGGCGGCGCTCTGGGACGAGGTCAAGGACCGTCTGAAGAGGAGCGCGCTGGTCGCTGTCCGGCGGCCAGCAGCAGCGCCTCTGCATCGCGCGGTGCCTCGCCGTCGAACCGGAGGTGATCCTCATGGACGAGCCGGCCTCGGCGCTCGATCCGATCGCGACGACTCGCATCGAGGACCTCATGCACGAGCTCAAGCGCGACTACACGATCGTCGTCGTGACGCACAACATGCAGCAGGCCGCGCGCGTCGCCGACATGACGGCCTTCTTCAGCATCAGCAAGGGCGCCGAGGGGCACCGCTCAGGCGTGCTCGTCGAGTACGACGACACGAAGACGATCTTCACCCAGCCGAAGGACAAGCGGACCGAGGATTACGTCACGGGGCGCTTCGGCTAGCGCGGCGCCAGTTGCAGGGTAGTTGCCGAATGGTAAAAGGTGGTTGAGCAGCGCTCTCGAACCCCGAACACGCAAACTTTGCCGAATGACTTGCCCTGGTCTCCCACCACGAGAACCCGACGCACGTCAGGCTCGCCGCCGCCGCCCCGCCCGGCGTCGAAGTCAAGCTCGTCCCGCCGGCCGATGCGCTCAGCCTGCTCGGCCCCGACGACGCGGCTCTCGCGCGGCTCGACGTCCTGCCGACTCTGGACGGCATCGAGCCGGGCGTCTGGGAGATCGGACGCCTCGAGGCTAGCGGCATCCCGGTACTGAACAGTCTTCGCGCACTCCTCGCGACGCACGACAAGCTTCAGACCTCACGCGTACTGCTGGCGGCCGGCCTGCCGCATCCGCGCACCGTGCATCTCGTGACGGCGCGCGAGAAGGTCGCGGTCGAGCCGCCGGTGGTCGTGAAGCCGCGCTTCGGAAGCTGGGGCCGAGACGTCGCCCTGTGCACCGATCGGGCTCAGCTCACCGAGACGCTCGAGGCGTTTTCGTCGCGTCCCTGGTTCCGGAAGCAGGGCGTGCTCGTGCAGGAGCTCGTACCGCCGCTGGGGCACGACCTTCGCGTTGTGGTCGCCGGCGGAGGAATCGTCGGAGCGGTCCGGCGGCAGGCGGCCGACGGCGAATGGCGGACGAACGTCGCGCTCGGCGCCGAGCGGCAGGCAGTCGATCCGCCCCGCGCAGCGCTCGAGCTCGCGCTCGCTGCAGCCGCCGCGTCCGGTGCGGATCTCGTGGGCATCGACATCCTGCCGACGCCCGACGGCGGCTGGACCGTGATCGAGCTCAACGGCGCGGTCGAGTTCACGGACGAGTACTCGCTCGACCGGGACGTGTTCGCCGCGGCGATGGAGAAGCTCGTGGCGGCCATCCCCCCGCGAGAGAAGACGGCGCTCGCGGCCCTCGGCTAGCCACACCTCCTTCTCACGCCTTCTTCACCACCCGGAAGCCCACGGCCGGGCTCCGGGAACGGACACTGGAATAGGCACAGCGCCCACATACGAGAGCCGGACCACGGCCAATGCCCCGCGTCCGGTTCCCAGGGGGAGAGCCGGCGGCCCCGAAAGGGGCCGTCGCTCGTTTCTCGGCGGCGGCGTTCACCACTCGGATACCAGCCTTTCACCACGCCTCTACCCCGACGCTCTCGTCAGACGGTAAAGGATCTGTGAGCATGCCCAGGGTCCTGATCGTCGAGGACGACGAGCTGATCGCGAAGGGGATGGCCACCCACCTCGCGCAAGCTGGGTTCGACCCTTTGTGGATGAGCAACGGTGAGGCCGGCCTCGCGCGGCTGCGCTTCGAGCGGCCCGACGTCTGCGTCCTCGATCTGATGATGCCCCTGCTCGACGGCTGGAAGCTGATCGAGACGGCGCGAGCCGAGGGGATCGGCACGCCGATCGTCGTCGTCAGCGCGCGCGGCAGCGAGCAGGACCGCATCCACGCGCTCGAGATCGGCGCCGACGACTACCTCGTCAAGCCGTTCTCGATGAACGAGCTCGTCGCCCGCGTCCGGGTCGCGGCCAGACGCGGCGTGCGCGCCCAGGAGGTCGAGCGCGGCGAGGCGATCGAGATCGAAGAGCTCCGCGTCGACCCGCGGAGCTTCCAGGCCTACGTCGACGGCGAGAACGTCGAGCTGACTCCCACCGAGTTCCGGCTCCTCTATGCCCTCGCGCTGCGAGCAGGGACGCGTGCTGACGCGCGACGAGCTGCTGCAGAAGATCTGGGGCCGGCGGCTGACGAGGCGCGACCGCACCGTCGACGTCTTCGTCCGCAAGCTCCGCGAGAAGATCGATCGGCGTGCATCGACCCACGAATTCGTCCACACTCGGTACGGAGTGGGTTACAAGCTCGAAGCACATCCGAAGGGCGAACTGGAACCGCCGGTGACACCGCACGAGGCAGAGCCAGAGGGGGAAGCCGCACCGCCGGTGCAGGCTCAGGCCGGCTAGATGGCGACCGCAGCACGGCAAAAGGCCTCGGCGGAGGCGCCCGAGCGCTTTCTCAACCGCGAGCTTTCCTGGCTCGACTTCAACGCGCGCGTCCTCGAGCTCGCCGCGGACCCGGCGCTCCCGCTGCTCGAGCGGCTGAGATTCTGCTCGCGCTTCTCGACACATCTCGACGAGTTCTTCGCCGTCCGCGTGAGCGGCCTCATCGGCCAGGCCCTCTCCGGCCTCGCGGTCAAGTCGCCCGACGGTCGGACGCCCGAGCAGACACTGGCCGAGATCCGCCAGCGCGTCCTCGCGACCAGCGCCGAACAGGCTCGGCTCTGGAAGCGCGAGCTGCGGCCGGCCCTCGAGGAGGAAGGGATCCTGATCGGCCGCATCTCGGATTGCTCCGACAAGGAGCTCGAGCAGCTGGCCAAGGGCTTCGAACGCGAGATCTACCCGGTGCTGACGCCGCTGGCAGTCGGCCCCGGGCAGCCGTTTCCGTACATCTCCGCGCTCTCGCTCTCGCTCGGAGTTTTCGTGCGCGACCCCAAGACGGCCGAGGAGCGCTTCGCGCGCGTCAAGGTCCCGGAGCTCCTGCCGCGCTTCATACGGGTCGGCAAGCGCCAGCTCTACCTGCCGCTCGAGCACGTGATCACCTACTCGCTGAGCTCGCTCTTCCCGAAGATGGAGATCACGGAGTGCGGCCCGTTCAGGGTCACGCGCGATGCGGATTTCGAGGTCTCGGACGAGGCGGACGACCTGCTGGAAGCGGTCGAGCTCGAACTTCGCAGTCGTCGCTTCGGCGGGACCGTCCGACTCGAGGTCTCCGAGTCGATGTCGGACGAGATGCTCACGCGCATCCGGGCCGGGCTCGGAGCCTCGGAGGATCAGGTCTACCGGATCGAGGGGCTCCTCGATCTCGCCGACCTGGACCAGCTCGTCGACATCGACCGCCCGGATCTCAAGGACGAGCCGTGGAGGCCCATCACCCAGCCCCGGCTCGCGGTGCCGACGACCGACGCCGAGCTCTTCGACGAGATCCGCCGCTCGGACATCTTCGTCCACCTGCCCTACGAGTCGTTCGCGACCAGCGTCGAGGCCTTCGTCCAGGCCGCGGCGCGCGACCCGGACGTGATCGCGATCAAGACGACGGTCTACCGGACGAGCGACGAGTCACCGCTCGTGCCCGCGCTGATCGAGGCGGCCGAGAGCGGCAAGCAGAGCGTCTGCCTCGTCGAGCTGAAAGCGCGCTTCGACGAGCGCCGCAACATCGAGTGGTCACGGGCCCTCGAGCGCTCCGGGCGTGCACGTCGTCTACGGCTTCCCCAGCCTGAAGACCCACGCGAAGATGACGCTCGTCGTCCGGCGCGAGGCGCCACGGGCTTCAGCGGTACGTCCACGTCGGCACGGGCAACTACCACGCGCTCACAGCGCGCGGCTACGAGGATTTCGGGCTCTTCACGACCGACGAGAAGATCGCGTGGAGACGTCGCCGATCTCTTCAATCACCTGACCGGTTTCGGTCGTCCGCAGCGCTTCCGCACGCTCCTCGTCGCCCCGTTCTCGCTCCGCACGAGGCTGGTCGACGAGATCCGCGCGGTTTCCCAGGCCGCGAAAGCGGGGAAGCACGCTCGCATCCGCATGAAGGCCAACGCGCTCACCGACGAGAGGGTCATCGACGCTCTCTACGACGCCTCGGAGGCAGGTGCCGAGATCGACCTCATCACTCGATCCATCTGCTCGCTCCGGCCCGGCGTGAAGGGCCTCAGCGAGAACATCCGCGTGCGAAGCGTCGTCGGGCGGTTCCTCGAGCACAGCCGCGTCTTCGTCCTCGAGGCGGGCGACAAGACGACCTGTCTCATGGGCAGCGCCGATCTGATGCCGCGCAACCTCGACAACCGCCTCGAGGTCGTCGTGCCCGTGGACGACTCGCGCGCGCGGCAGCGGGTGAACGCGATGTTCGACGCGCTGCTCTCGGACAACACGAACTCGTGGGAGCTGAACGGAGACGGCACCTGGGACCGCGTTCGGCCGAAGAAGGACGATCGCGCGGTCTCCGCACAGGCGCTGATGATGCGCAGCGCGATTGCCCGAGCGCGCCGGACCGTCGCCAGACGCAACTAGGCGTCTCCGATGTCGACCTGGCCGCCGATCAGAATGGAGCGCCGATGCGTGTCGCTGTGATCGATGTTGGCTCGAACACGGTTCGGCTCCTCGTCGCGACGACGAAGGACGGAGTCGTGAAGCCGGTCCACGAGGAGCGCACCGCGGTCGGGCTCGCCCGCGACATCGAACGCTCCGGCCGGATCCCGGGCGCCAAGATCGAGCGGGCGGCCCAGGTCGCTCGACGCTACGCCCGCGACGCGGTGAAGCTCCGGGCCTCCCAGGTGGACATCCTCGTGACCGCTCCCGGTCGTCAGAGCGAGAACGCCGACGACCTCGTCGACGCGATCTCGGGCTCGACCGGGCTGCCGGTGAGGGCGCTGAGCGCCGAGGAGGAGGGGCGCCTCGCGTTCTCCGGGGTCGTCGCCTCGCTTCCGGCCCCGCCGGCGAGCATCGCCGTGTGCGACGTGGGCGGCGGCTCGACGCAGATGGTGTTCGGGACAGCCGCGGGGCCCGTGTGGTTCCGCACGCTCGACATCGGCTCGCTGCGGCTCGCCCAGAGGTTCCTCGTCGACGATCCTCCGGGGCAGGCGGAGCTGGACCGGGTCCATGCGAGTGTCGAGCGCGCCTTCGCGGGGCTTGCGTCGCCGCTACCGCGCTGCGCCGTCGCCACGGGCGGGACCGCGAGGGCGCTGCGCAAGATCGTCGGGCGCACGCTGGGACCGAAGCAGCTCGCCAAGGCCGAGTCGAGGCTTCGCTCCGCGACCGCGGCCGAGATCGCCGAGGAGTACCGGCTTCCCTTGTGGCGCGCGCAGATCATTCCCGCGGGGGTCGTCGTGCTCGCCGAGGCTCAGCGGCGGCTCAACGTGCCGCTCGTGGTCGCGCGGGCGGGCCTGCGCGAGGGAGCCGTTCTCGAGTCGCTCGCCGAGGCCCAGGCCGCCTAGGCGGGCGGCTTGATGTAGCGCCTGGGCTCGAGCTCGTCGCTCAGCACCCAGGTCGAGCCCTTCTTGAACTTCCGGCCCTCGAGCCACGGAAGCTCGCCGTGCGTGCACACGACCGCGTGCTCGCCCGTGAGCTCCTCGAGCAGGTCGGGCACGTCGTCGAGCCGGTGCGCCGCGAGCCGTTCGTCGAGCTCGATCTCGAGGCCGCGCGCCTCGGCCAGCGGCTCGACCGACTCGATGCAGCGCAAGTACGGACTGGAGACGATGCGGTTGATCGCGAACCCGGCGAGGGCATCGACGAGGGCCTCTGCCTGCTTCCGGCCTCGTTTGTCGATCGGCCGAACCCGGTCGTCTCCCTCCCACTCTTCGCGATCGCCGGCCTGCGCGTGTCTGTGGAGAAGGAGGCTCATACGAGCTCCTCGACCGGCAGCGAGGCGAGCACGGCGCGGTCGCGGTCCCAGGACAGGCTGTCGGCCGCCTCCCCGAGCGGCACCCAGCGCCACTCGTCGACCCCGTCGCCGTCGATGGGGCTCGCTCCTGGCGGGAGCTCCATCGCCCAGTAGCGAACCGTCTTCTTGCGGCCCTTGGCGTCGCGGTAGGTCGTGCTCTCGAGCTCCGGGCCGAGGGAGGCGCGGATGCCGACCTCCTCCTCGACCTCGCGGATCGCCGCAGCCTCGTCGCTCTCGCTCTCGCCCTCCTTCACCTTCCCTTTCGGAAAGCTCCAGTCCCCGTAACGAGGCCGGTGAATGAGCAGCACCTCGATGCCGCCCTCCCCTCGGCGCCAGACGACACCGCCGGCGGCTCGAACCTCGCGGCTCAGGCCGACACCTTCGTGGCCGCGCGGTCGAACCGCTTCCAGGCCTTCGGCAGCTCCTCGAACGCGGCGCGCCTCCGCTCCCGCTGACGTCCGATCAGGAGGCCCGCCGCGAGCGCGGTGGCCTGCGAGCGGAGCCCCCGGAGCTGCGCCCGGATCTGCTCCTCGGCGACGACGGTGTCGTGATGCTCGCCGGCGACGTCCTGGAAGCCCTTCGCGGCTGCGATCAGCTTCTGGCCGCGCTTGCCCAGGTCGTCCTCGAGGAGCTCGGTCGCGTACCGGGCACGCTTGCCCTTGATCCGCGCCCGGTGGATCGCCTCGTCCGTCGGGTCGTCGTCGACCGTTCGCATCGCCTTCCGCAGGCGCTCGTACTCCTTGCGGACCGCCTTCTCGAGCGATCCCTTGCCGCCCGGAGGCGGGCCGGCGGCGGCGGCCTCGATCGACGCGAGCAGCGCGTAGTAGCGCTCGCTCCGCAGCGCCTCGAGCGCCTGCTCTCCCGCGGCAGCGCGTGCCTTCTCGAACTTCCCGAAGAGCGGAGCGAGCGCTTGCTGGTCGGCCCGCTCGAGCGTGACGGCGTCGGCCCAGAGCGCCGGGATCAGGACGTCGAGGTCCCGGGCCGGGCCGAGCTCACCGGCGAGCCACGCGAGCTCGCTTCGAAGGTCGTCCACCCAGGCCCGGTCCAGGATCGGCCGCGCAGTGCGAAGGACGGAGCGCAGGCGGCGGACCGCGACGCGAAGCTGGTGAACGTCCTCGGGATCCTCCCCGAGCCTGACTCCCGGGTCGTACGCGAGGATTCGTGCGTACTGCTCGCGGAAGAACGCGCGCAGGCGATCGAGGGAGGGCGAGGTGACCGGCAGCTCGGATTCCTCCTCGCGCTCGAGAGCCCACCGGAGTGGACCGGCGCCGTTCGCGGGCTTCGCGCCCGCCTTCCTGAGCGCCTTCTCCAGGCGGGCGAGCTCCTTGCGATCGGCGGCGAGCGGCTCGAGCTCGATCTGGCAGAACGAGCGCGCGGGCCGCTGACCGTCGAGGACCGCGATCCAGGCGACGTTGATCCGCGCCAGCGACCTGCTGCCTGCCTTCACGCGCAGATTGGTCGACCGCGTCCGCACACGAGCGGCGGGAGCGAGCGTGAACCCGGCCGAGGCGGCGGTGATCAGCTCGCGCAGCTCGTCCGGCGGCTCTGCGGGACCTCCCAGCGCCTCGAGGTCGAGCGTCGACGCGCCGTCGCACGTGACGCGCAGCCGCCAGATCCCCTGTCCGTTCTCCAGGCGGCGGCTCAGCGTGAAGCCCGCCTGTTCGAGGCGGCCCCGGGCGGTGTCGTAGAACGTCTCCGTGTAGACGCGCGGCGCGAGCAGGCGCCCGTGCAGCGGTGGCAGCTCGAATCCTTCGCCCGCCTCCAGCTCGACTGTCTTCGCGGACATGACCTCATCGTAAGACGTCGCGCGCGAAGAGTTTCCACAGCTGTGGAAAACACTCTGAGCCGATTGTCACCCGGCCGAGTCGGGATCGTCACCAACGGTTCACATTCGACTCAACGAGCGGGCCGCAGTACGTTGTGACGATGCGGCGCCGTGTTGTCTTGTATGGAACCGCGGCCGCCCTCCTCGTCCTCGCAGTCGTGCTGGCAGCCGTGGGCGCCGGGGAGCAGGCCGGGAAGCTCACGGACTGGCAGGCCTTCACCCTGGGCATCACCCAGGGCTTCACCGAGCTCCTCCCGATCTCGTCGTCCGCGCACCTGATCCTCGTTCCGTGGATCGGGCAATGGCACTACCTCGAGGAGCACCCGGACTTCAACAAGACCTTCGACGTCGCGCTCCATCTGGGGACGCTCGTCGCCGTCGTCTTCTACTTCTGGGACGACGTCAAGCGCTACCTGGGCGCGTGGTTCCGCTCCGTCGGCCACCGGGCGATCGCGGACGCCGACGAGAAGATCGCCTGGCTGATCGTGCTCGCGACGATCCCGGCGGCGATCGCTGGCGCGGTCGGCGAGAGCTTCATCGAGGACCACCTCGGC
This sequence comes from uncultured Actinomycetes bacterium, assembly GCA_963712635.1. GTDB lineage: Bacteria > Actinomycetota > Thermoleophilia > Gaiellales > Gaiellaceae > VAXT01. The sequence continues at coordinate 93,135 of CAVQIS010000001.1, forward strand.
GCGCCGTGGCAGATCGCGATCAACCTCGCGGTGTTCGGGATCCTGCTCTGGATCGCCGACCGCAGCGCGCAGTCGCGGAAGCTGGAGGACATCGGGCTCTGGACAGCAATCGGGATCGGCACGGCGCAGGTGATCGCGCTCATGCCCGGCGTATCGCGCTCCGGGATCACGATCACGGCCGGCCGCTTCCTCAAGCTCGACCGCGACACCGCCGCGCGGTTCTCGTTCTTCCTGCTCGTGCCGGTCGTCTTCGGCGCCGTCCTCTACAAGGGGCTGAAGGACGTCGTCTTCTCGGGGCTCCCGTCAGGCTCGACCGGCCCGTTCATCGTCGGCACGGTCGCTGCCGCCGGCGCAGGCCTGATCGCGATCGACCTCCTGCTCGGCTATCTGCGGCGCCACGACTACACGCTGTTCGTCGTCTACCGCCTGGCGCTCGCGGCCGCGATCCTGATCGTCATCGCCACCGGCGTCCGCGAAGCGACGTTCTGAGCTAGAGTCCCGCCTAGGTAATGCCTAGGCAGGCGTACACGGCGAGTGAGGCGGCGCGGCGGCTCGGGATCAGCCTCGACACGCTCCGGCGCTGGGACCGGCAGGGGCGGATCAAGACGACCCGCGACGAGGCCAACCGGCGCGTGGTCGCGGCGAAGGAGGTCGAGCGGCTGCTCGGCAGGCCCGTGCCCCACGAGCTGTCTGCGCGGAACCGGCTGACCGGCGTCGTGCGCAACGTGCGCATCGAGGGGCTGCTCGCCCAGGTCGAGATGGACGCGGGACCGTTCCGGATCGTCTCGGTGATCACGAGCGAGGCCGCGGAGGAGCTTGCGCTCGAGCCCGGCGACACGGCGACCGCGATCGTCAAGGCGACCTCGATCATGGTGGAGCGATGAGAGCGCTCGCGGCGATCTTCGCCCTCGTCGCGCTCGTCCTGCCGAGCGCAACCGGCGCCGGCGGCAACTTCACCGTGTACGCGGCCGCATCGCTGACCGAGGTCTTCCCGAAGATCAGCGCGAAGCCGCGCTACAACTTCGCCGGCTCGGACCAGCTCGCGCTGCAGATCCGGCAGGGCGCTCCCGCGGACGTCTACGCGGCAGCCAGTCCCAAGTACACGCAGCTCCTGTACCACGACGGCCTCGTCCGCAAGCCGGTCACGTTCGCGACGAACAAGCTGATCGTGATCGTCCCGAAGTCGAACCCGGCCGGCCTCCACTCCGTCTACGACCTCCGCCGGAGCGGCGTCAAGCTCGTGATCGGCGACCAGGGCGTCCCGATCGGCTCCTACACGCGGCAGCTGCTCGACGCGCTCGGGATCAAGGACGCGGTCATGAAGAACGTGGTCAGCCAGGAGACCGACGTGAAGGGCATCGTCGCCAAGGTCGCGCTCGGCGAGGCGGATGCGGGATTCGTGTACGTGACCGACGCGAGGCCGGTCGCGTCCAAGATCCAGAAGATCCTCCTCCCCGCCTGGGCGCAGCCGCCGATCCGCTACCAGATCGCGATGGTGAGCTCGACTCCGCGACGGGTCGAGGCGCGCTCGTTCATGAACAAGGTGCTCTCCAAGCGCGGCCGGCTGCTGCTCAAGCGCGCCGGTTTCGGGCTGCCCCAAGAAGTGAGCCGCATTCTGTTCGCCGCGATGACCGCGGTCGCGGCCGGGGTCGCCTTCGCGTTCCTGCTCTTGCCGCTCGCTGCGATCTTCCTGCGGGTGCCGCTGAGCGACCTCTGGGACCAGCTCGGAAACCAGGTCTTCCAGGACGCGCTCGTCGTGAGCCTGAAGACGAGCCTGATCGCCCACGTTTCGGTGCTCCTGTTCGGGACGCCGACCGCCTACCTGCTCGCGAGGAAACGCTTCTTCGGGCGAGGCGCGCTGATCACGCTGGTCGAGCTCCCGCTCGTGCTGCCGCCGGCGGTCGCGGGCATCGCGCTCCTCGCCGCGTTCGGCCGGCTGGGGCTCCTCGGAGACGAGCTAACCGCGCTCGGGATCTCGATCGGCTTCACGCAGACGGCGGTCATCCTCGCCGTCGCGTTCGTCGAGAGCCCCTTCTACGTGCGCGGGGCGATCGCAGCCTTCGAAAGCGTCGATCCGGACCTGATCGCAGCGGCACGCACGCTCGGGGCAGGCCCGTGGCGCGTCTTCGGACGCGTCGCGCTGCCTCTGGCCGTGGGTGGGCTGGGCGCGGCTTCCGCGCTCGCGCTCGCCCGCGGCCTCGGGGAGTTCGGAGCGACGATCATCTTCGCCGGCAGCCTCCAGGGGGTGACGCAAACGCTGCCGCTCGCGATCTACGCTCAGCTCGACCAGGACTTCGACGTCGCGCTCGCGATCAGCGCGCTGTTCGTGCTCGTCGGCGCGGCCATCCTCGTCTCGCTCAAGGTCTTCTCATGGGCTCGGCACGGCTCGATATCACCGTTCCGCTTCGCAGCTTCGACCTCGAGGTAGCGCTCGCGGTCGGCGCGGAGACGGTCGCGCTCGTCGGTCCCTCCGGCGCGGGCAAGACGACCGTGCTCCAGGCCGTGGCGGGGCTCGTGCGACCGAGCCGTGGACGGATCTCGTCGAACGGCTCGACGTGGTTCGACAGCCGCGGGAAGGTGAACCGCCGGCCCGAGCAGCGCCCGGTCGGCTACGTGCTCCAGGAGTACGCGCTCTTCCCGCACCTGACCGTCGAGAAGAACGTCTCGTTCGCCGGCGGCGAGCGGCGCGACCTGCTCGAGCGGCTCGGGATCGAAGCGCTGGCGAAAGTGAAGCCCGGCGAGCTCTCCGGCGGGGAGCGGCAGCGGGTCGCAATCGCGCGGGCACTCGCACGGCGCCCCGAGATCCTGCTCCTCGACGAGCCGATGGCCGCGCTCGACCCGCACACGCGCGGCCGCGTCCGCGCCGAGCTGCGCGGCTTGCTCCGGGAGCTCGGCCTGCCCGCGATCCTCGTCACGCACGACTTCGTCGACGCTGCCGCGGTCGCGGACCGGATCGCCGTCCTCGTCGACGGGCGAATCGTTCAGACGGGGACCGCCGAAGAGCTGATCGCGGCCCCGTCGAGCCCGTTCGTCGCCGAGCTCGCCGGAGGCAACCTGCTCACCGGCGACGCACGCCTGCGGGTCGACGGCCTGACCGAGGTCGTGCTCGATAGCGGCGTCACGATCGTTTCCACCGACGAGGCGGCCGGGCCCGTCGGCGTCGTCGTCCATCCGTGGGAGATCTCGATCTCGCGGGCGGAGACGGGCGACTCCGCCCAGAACCACGTGCGCGCGCCGATCGAGAGCATCGTCCCGGTCGGCAACCGCCGCCGGGTGCGTGTCGGCCCGCTGACGGCCGAGGTCACGGAAGCGTCGGCCGAGCGACTAGGGCTGAAGGAGGGCGAGGTCGTGGTCGCCGCGTTCAAGGCGACCGCGACGCGCCTGACGCCGCTCTCCTAGCCGAACGCGTTGTCGACCAGAATGCCGATCACGACGAGGATCACGCCGAACACGCCGTAGGCGAGCGAGCCCCGCTCGGCCTTCCCGTGCTCGGCGGGGGTCATGTATCCCGCCTCGCGGATGTTGAAGCCTCCGTCCGAAGGAAATCCCATCGGAACGAAGCCCATCGTGGCGCTCACCACTCCGCCGATGGCCATGAGCCCACCGACGAGGAAGAAGCCGACGGCGACCGCCTGGCCGAAGTCCTTTTCGAAGAGCCAGGCGACGGCGAGGCCGACGAGAACGGAGACCGCCGAGAAGGCAACGAGGATGATCACCGACCGGCGCAGGCCGCCGACGAGGGTCTCTCGCCGGGTGCTCTGCGGCGCCGCGTGCTGCTCCATCGCACCGATAGAGTGATCTCACCGGGGTGCCGCGTCAAGAGCGGCTGAGATCACACCCGCCGAACCTGATCCGGGTCATGCCGGCGAAGGGAGTGAGGTGAAAGCACCAGGTTGGGGGATCGCGCCCGTGCCGGAGCGGCTGCGGGTGCTGGGCTTCGCGGACACGACGCTGCTCTGGCTCAACTTCGGCGTGTCGCTGCTGGTGCTCGTTCTGCCGGCTTACTTCGACCTGTCGCTGAAGAAGGCGCTCGCGGCGACGCTCGTCGGCGCGCTGATCGGGAACTCGATGCTCGCGCTCGCCGCGCTGATCGGAGCCGACGCGCGCGTGCCGACGATGGTGCTCCAACGGGCGCCGCTCGGGCAGCGCGGCTCGTACATCGCCACGGTCCTCAACGTCGCGCAGTGCCTCGGCTGGGCGATCTTCGAGCTGATCGTGATCGCCACCGCGGCCGGCCTGCTCTGCGACCAGCTCTTCGGGTTCGAAGCGGTCTGGGCGTGGAAGCTGCTCTTCGGCGGCGCTCGCCGCGGCGCTCGCGCTGATGGGGCCGATCGGGTTCGTGCGCCGCTTCGTCCGCAAGTTCGCGATCTGGGCGGTCGCCGCTTCGGTGGCCTACCTCGCCTGGTGGATCCTCGACGGTGCCGACCTGGGCGCGCTCTGGTCGCAGCCCGGCGAGCACCACGGCTCCTTCTGGCTCGCCGTGGACACGGTCGTCGCGGTCACGGTCTCGTGGGCGCCGCTCGTCGCGGACTACACGCGCTTCTCACGCGACCGGCGGAGCGCGTTCTTCGGGGTCGGGCTCGGCTACCTGCTCCCCACCCTGTTCCAGTTCGGCTTCGGCTCGATCCTGGTGCTGTCACGCGGGGTCGACCCGAACCATCCGGAGCTGATCCTGACCGCGATCGCGGGCGGAGGCGCCGCGGCCGCCCTCGCCCTGCTCGCGCTCACCGTGGACGAGACGGACGAGGCCTTCGCGAACGTCTACTCGGGCGCGATCTCGACGCAGAACCTGCTGTCGCGCGTTCCGCAGCGCGCGCTGATCGCGTCGGCGGCGGCGATCGCGACGCTCGGCGCCCTCGCGATCGACATGCGCAGCTACCAGCGGTTCCTGCTGCTCCTGGGCGCGGTCTTCGTCCCGCTGCTGGGCGTCCTGGCAGCGCACTGGCTGTACTCGGGCGCGCACTACACCGAGCGGGACATCTTCGGAAGCCCGGCCTTCCGGCTCGGCCCGATCGTCGCCTGGGCGGCCGGCTTCCTCCTCTACGAGTGGCTCTACCAGCCCGCCGACCTCGGCTTCTGGAGCGACCTGATCGCGAAGCTCCCGGCGCCCGGGTACCAGATCGGCGCCTCGCTACCGAGCTTCGCGCTCGCCTTCGTCCTGACCGGGCTGCTTCAGACCTTGAGCTCGCCGCGCGCGACGATGACCGCCGAGCCGCCGACCTCGACGCGCTGAACGTCGTCCGCCGAGCCCTCGACCCGCGCGAACAGCTTCGAGGGGCGCCCGACCTCGACGCCCTGGGAGATCTCGATCTCGTCGCCGAAGCCGATCCGCCCGTGGCGCGCGAGATGGAGCGCGAGCGGGCCGGCCGCCGAGCCGGTCGCCGGATCCTCTGCAACACCACTCGACGGCGCGAACATCCGCGTCTTCCAGGCGCGCCCCTCTCCGGCGAAGCAGCTGCAGAGGATCGGCAGCTCGGCCAGACGACGGAGATCCGGCCGAAGCGCCGCCACCTCCTCCTTGGAGCCGAGGCAGACGCACACGTGGCGAACACCGTTGTCGTAGAGCTCGACCGGCAGCTCGGAGCGCTCGACGCCGAGCATGTCGAAGAGCTCGGCCTCGCCCTCGTACGGCTCGACCGTGGGCAGCGGCTGGGCCATCCGCCCGAACACGATCCGCCCCTCCTCACGCTCGAGGCGCACGGGAACGATCCCGCGCAGAGTCTCGAGGCGGATCTCCTCGAGCGACAGCGGCCCGCTCAGAACGAACGCCGTCCCGAGCGTGGGATGCCCGGCGAACGGCAACTCGGTCGTCGGCGTGAAGATCCGGATCCGCGCATGCCCCTCGTCCTCGGGCTTGTAGACGAAGACGGTCTCGGAGAGGTTCATCTCGCGCGCGATCTGCTGGAGCTTGTCCTCCGGGAGCTCGCGCGCGTCCGTGAAGACCGCGACCTGGTTGCCCTCGAGCGGCGTGTCCGTGAAGACGTCGGCGACGACGTAGCGGAACCAGTTCACGACGGAAGGTCCTGCGAGAACATCCAGCGGTGACCTTCGAGATCCTCGGCGCGGTAATGCCGGACTCCGACGTCGGGGACGTCTTCGGGCTCCGAGAGGATCGTCGCGCCGGCGGCCTTCGCCCGCTCGAAGTGCGCGTCGACGTCGTCCACCTCGACGAGGACGCCGTCGATCACGTACGGCACCTCGAACATCTTCCGCGCTTCGGCCGAGAGCTCCCGCATGCGCTTCGGGCTCACGTAGTCCGGGGTCGGCGTCGCGAGCATGATCGTGTCGCCGCCGATCACGAGCTCGGCGTGGACGATCGTCCCGTCGTCGTCGGCCCAGCGCTCGCGCTCCTCGAAGCCGAACGCCTCGACGAGCCAGTCGATCGCCGCGGCGCCGTTCTCATAGGCCAGCATCGGAATCACGGCCATGCGGCAAGGCTATCCTCAGCGGCGATGCGCCTCTATCTCGTGCGCCACGCGGAGGCCGCGCCGGGTGAGCCGGACGAGCTCCGGACGCTGACCCCGCAGGGCCGGCAGCAGGCGCGGGAGCTCGGGCAGCGCATGCGCGACGAGCTGGCAGCGCCGGAGGCGATCCTCACGAGCCCTCTCCTGCGGGCGCGAGAAACGGGTGGCGAGCTTTCCCGAGCTTTGGCCGTGGAGGCGGAGCCGGACGATCGGCTCGCGCCGGGAGCGACCGTCGAGGACATCCGTGCCGCGCTCGCAGGTCGGGGAGATCCGGTCGTCGTCGTCGGCCATCAGCCGGACTGCGGCCAGATCGCGGCCGCGCTAACCGGCGGCCCCGAGCCTCGGTTCCCCGCCGGCGGCCTCGTCGTCGTCGAGTTCGAATAGCGGCTCGCCGGCCTCGAGCCGGCGCTCGACCTCCGCGTACCAGTCGCGCGACCACGAGATGAAGTCGAGCCCGAAGCGAAGCGCGAGGTACGGGTACTCGCGCCCCTCGGCGATGCCCGCCCGCGCCTCCACCTCGATCTCCCGGAACCGCCCGAGCACGGCCTCGAAGAGCTGCTGCTGCATGCGCACGTTCGCAAGCACCTCCTCTTTGGAGAGCATGTCCGAGAAGAACAGGCGGAGCAGACTCTCGTCGCGGATCTCGAAGAGCACGTCTTCGCTGTCCGTCAGCCACTCATGGAGCGCCTCCTCGCCCTTCGGCGTCAGCTCGTAGACGGTCCGCTTGACCTTCCCCCGCGGCTCCTGGCGCGCCGTGACGAGGCCCGCCTTGCGCAGGCGTTTCAGCTCCGGGTAGATCTGCCCGTAGCTCGCGGTCCAGAAGAACCGCGTCGATCCGTCGATGATCCGCTTGATGTCGTAGCCGGTCCCGACTCCGAGCTTCAACATGCCGAGGATGACGCGCGCTGTGGGAGTCAGGCTTGACATATCTGCCAGATAGGATAATCATATCGGCCAGATATGTCTAGCGCAGTGTCCGTCACCGACCTCCGCAAGACCTACGACGGGGTCGAGGCCGTCCAGGGAATCAGCTTCGACATCGTCGCGGGCGAGATCTTCGGCCTGCTCGGGCCGAACGGAGCCGGGAAGACGACGACCGTCGAGATCCTGGAGGGCTACCGGGAGCGCGACTCGGGATCCGTCGAAGTCCTCGGCGTCGACCCCGCCCGCGCCGACCAGGCGTGGCGGCAGCGGATCGGCGTGGTGCTCCAGTCGTCGGCGATGTACCCGACCCTCAGCGTCGCGGAGAGCCTCGCCCTCTTCGCCGGGTACTTCGAGCGGCCGCGGGACGTGGACGAGGTCGTCCGGCTGATCGGGCTCGAGGAGAAGCGCGACTCTCACGTACGCACGCTCTCGGGCGGTCAGCGCCGGCGGCTCGACCTCGGCCTGGCGCTCGTCGGCGATCCGGACCTGCTCTTCCTCGACGAGCCGACGACCGGATTCGACCCGCAGGCCCGGCGCCGCGCCTGGGAGTCGATCTCCTCGCTGCGCGCGCTCGGGAAGACGATCCTCCTGACGACGCACTACCTGGACGAGGCCGAGCACCTCTGTGACCGCGTCGGCGTCCTCCGCGGCGGCCGCTTCGCCGCGATCGGCCGGCCCGGCGAGCTGACGGGCGCGCTGCCGCCGAGCGAGGTCCGCTACTGGGAAGACGGGCACGAGGTCGTCCTCCGAACCGAGGAGCCGACGCGCGTCCTCCACGAGCTCACGGCGAAGGCGCTCGCCGAGGGACGCGAGCTCGAAGGGCTCGAGGTTCGCCGCCCGAGCCTCGAGGAGGTCTACCTCTCGCTGACCGAGGAAGAGACCGAGTGAAGCTCTTCTTCCACGAGCTCAGCTACCAGCTCCGGCTCTACTCGCGAAGCCGCGAGCTCGCGTTCTTCACGTTCCTGCTCCCGATGGTCCTCTACCTGCTGCTCGGATTCGCCTACGGCGACCAGGAGATCCAGGGCGTCAAGGGCTCCGACTACCTGATGACCGGGACGCTCGGCTACGGCGTCATCGCGACCGCCTTCGCCGGGCTGTCGATCGTGCTCGTCCTGCGGCGTGAGGAAGGCATCCTCAAGCGGCTGCGCGCGACCCCGCTTCCCGCGCCCGCCTACCTGATCGCGGTCCTCACGACGACGCTGCTCGCGTTCCTCGTGCAGGGCGTGTGCATCGTCGCGGTGGGCATGCTCGCCTTCGGAGCGTCGTTCCCGAGCCACCTGTTCTCGCTCGTGCTCTCGATGCTGCTCGGCGCGGCCTCCTTCGCCGCGCTCGGCGTCGGCCTGACCGGCCTCGTGCGGCGCTCGGAGGGAGCCTCGGCGATCGTCAACGCGATCTACCTGCCGATGCTCTTCCTCTCGGGGTCGTTCTTCGAGAGCACGAACTTCCCGCGGTTCCTGCAGGCGGTCGCGGACGTGCTGCCGCTCACGTACTTCATCCAGCTCGTCTTCAACGTCGTCTGGAAGGGCGACCAGATCTGGGACCGCCCCGGAGACGTGGCCGGGCTCGTGGTCTGGGGCCTTCTCGGGGCGTTCGTCGCCGTTCGCCGCTTCAGGTGGACCCCGAGCGAGGATTAGCTTCCCTCGAAGCGGGAACTCGGATGGACTATGGGGTCAGCAGAGCCGGCGATCGCTTTCGCGACGAGGACCTTCGCACCGCCCGCACTCGAAATTCGAGTCAATTTCGGCGTGTTCGCAGGGCGCGAGGCGACGCCGGCTGAGATCGACGACCTGGGCGCGGCGCTACTCGACAAGGTGACCGAGGTGGCAATCGTCGCCGAGGCCCGGCACGAGATCGACGCCCATTCCGAGGCGTCGGTGCATCAGGTGCGGATCGAGGTCTCGGGCGATGAGCTCCCACGGGCCGACCACGAGGTCGACGAGCTGCGGGGACGCCTGATCGAGACGGCCGAGCGCTGGGCGCGCGACTGCGCGTCAAACCGGCACGGCGAGCTCTCGGACGCCTAGACCCCACTCCTCGGCTCGTCGACGCGGAGTAGCGTGTCTGTCGCATGTTCCGCTCGATCGCACTGCTTGCCGCGGTCCTGACCCTCTCTGCGTGCGGCGGCGGCAAATCGAGCTCGCTCCCGCAGGGAACGAAGCCCTCGAAGCTCGATCCGTCGAAGTTCACGACCGAGATCGACAACGCGTACTGGCCGATGAAGCCCGGGTACCACTGGGTCTACCGCGAGCTCGAGGACGGCGAGTTGCAGCGAGTCGACGTCACGGTCACGGACCAGACGAAGGTGCTCGACGGCGTCACGGCGCGCGTCATCCACGACCGGGTAGCGCGGCAGGGCCAGGTCGTCGAGGACACGCGCGACTGGTATGCGCAGGACTCCGACGGCAACCTCTGGTACCTCGGTGAGGACACGAAGGAGTACGAGAACGGGAAGGTCAAGTCGACCGAGGGCTCGTGGGCGTACGGAGTCGACGGCGCGCAGCCAGGGGTGGTCGTCCCGGCCGATCCCAAGCAAGGGATGACGTACCGCGAGGAGTACTACGCGGGCCACGCCGAGGACGCCGCCGCGGTGCTGAACGTCGACAGCCAGGTGCAGGTGCCGCTCGGCCGGTACCAGGACGCGCTGCTGACGCGGAACTACTCGAGCCTCGAGCCGACCGTCGAGGAGATGAAGCTCTACGCCAAGGGAGTCGGGCCCGTGATGGAGCTGCTCGTCTCCGGCGGGTCCGGGCGAACGGAGTTGCTCAGCTTCGACCGGTAGGCCTCGAGGTGCTCCTGCGAGAAGAGCACGAAGGTGACCGCCTCGATGCCCGCATGTCGCCCTAGTTCTTCGCTCACGGTCGCGAGCGCGACCTCGGCCGCCCGCTCGACCGGGTAGCCGTAGACGCCGGTCGAGATCGCCGGGAAGGCGATGGTTCGACACTCCAGCTCGGCGGCGACCTCGAGCGCACGGCGGTGGCACGAGGCGAGCAGCTCGGCCTCGCCCCGATCTCCGCCGTGCCAGACGGGGCCGACCGTGTGGATGACGTGCCGAGCCGGGAGGTCGCCGGCCGTGGTCGGCTTCGCGTCCCCGGTCGCACAGCCTCCGAGCCGCCGGCACTCCTCCAGGATCGCGGGGCCGCCCGCGCGGTGGATCGCGCCGTCCACGCCCCCGCCGCCGAGCAGGGACTCGTTCGCGGCGTTCACGATCGCGTCGACCTCCTGCTGCGTGATGTCGCCGCGGACGAGGCGGATCCGGTCGCTCACCCGCTGAGCTCGGCCAGCCGGTCGGCCTCCTCCACGGGGCCGCCGGAAAGAAGCGTTGCGCCGATCTCCTTCGCCTCGGCCTCGTCGGCGCCCGCCCCTCCGATGAAGGTGCGATGCCGGCTCGCGAGCTCTTTCAGCTCGTCGCGGATGCTCCTGAAGGCGCCGGGCTTCACTGCGCTCAGAACGACGGCGGCCGGCTCGACGACGTCCGCGGCGTCGGCCACGCTCTCGATCGGCATGTCTCCACCGAGATAGGCGATGCGGAAGTTGCGCGAGCGCAGTGCGAGCCCGAACGCGATCAGGCCGAGGTCGTGCTGCTCGCCCGGGAGGCACGCGAGCAACGCGCGCGCCCCATAGCCACGACCCCAGCCGCGAGCCAGTCCGAGCAGCCGGCCCCTGAGGACGGACGTCGCGAAGTGCTCCTGGGCCACCGCGACCTCGCCACGCTCCCAGCGCGAGCCGAGCTCGTGGAGATACGGGAGAACGACCTCGGTCAGCGTCGTGTCGAGGGTCGTCGTGCTGATCACGGAATCGAGGATGGCCTGGGCCGCCGGCTCGTCGAACGCTTCGAGCGCGGCGCCGAGGTCGTCCCTCACCTGGGCTGGATCGAAGGCGAGACCCTCGGAGCCGCTTTCGCCCTCGGCCACGAGCCCAGCCGCCTCGGCCGCCGCCAGACCGTCGGCGAGGTGCTGCTGCATGCGGAGCACGCGCTCGAGGTCGCGCGGCCGATAGAGACGAAGCCCGCCCTGCGAGCGCACCGGCTGGAGGAGCCCGTAGCGCCGCTCCCACGCGCGAAGGAGCTCGGGACTGACGCCCGTGCGCCTGCTCAGCTCGCCGATGCGGAGAAGTCCGGCCTCCATGTTGCGCTGACTATACAAGATCTGAACAGTTGTTTGACAAACCGGCCACCGGGCACTACTCTCTCGCAACGAACAGTTCCTATACAGGAGGTGGACAAATGAAGAAGCTCGACCTGCTCGCCGCAACGCTCCTCATCGTCGGCGGCCTCAACTGGGGGCTCGTCGCGGTCGCGGAGTTCGATCTCGTCGCCTGGATCTTCGGGCTCGAGTTCGGAGAGACGAACGCAGTCACCCGAATCGTCTACGGCCTCGTCGGCCTGTCGGCGGTCTACGGGATCGGCGCGCTCGTCAGCCGCGCACGCAGCACCAGCCCTGCGCCCATCGGCGCTCACTAACACCCGAACAGAAAGGACGAAAACACGTGAAGAAGCTCCTCCCCATCGGCATCGTCGCGGCCCTCGCCCTGTCCATCGCGGGCGGCCCGGCCGCGGCGCGGCAGAACGACGAGAAGAACATCGTTCAGACGGCTCAGGCGGCCGGAAACTTCAAGACGCTGACGAAGCTCGTGGTCAAGGCGGGTCTGGCCGACACGCTCTCCAACTCCGGCCCGTACACCGTCTTCGCCCCGACCGACGCCGCGTTCAAGAAGGTCCCGAAGTCGACTCTGAAGTCGCTCGCGAGGCACCCCGCGAAACTCCGCGCCGTGCTCCTCTACCACGTCGTGGCCGGCCGCGTGCCGAGCTCGCAGGTGGTCATGCTCAAGTCGGCGAAGACCCTGAACGGGAAGTCCGTTCGGATCCACACCGCCGGCGGCAAGGTCTTCGTGAACAACGCGAAGGTGACCAAGGCCGACATCAACGCGTCGAACGGCGTCATCCACGTCGTGAACCGCGTCCTGATTCCGCCCGCGAAGTAGCCGTGCCCGGACCGGCTCGCTGCACGAAGGCCCCCGTCCACGACGGGGGCCTTCGGCTCGGGTACGCGTGCGTCAACACCGGGCTGCCTTCTTCGGGGCGCACCGTGCGCCTGGCGAATGCGACGCCGGATCGCCTGCGCGAGCTGATCGCGGCCAACCTCGAGGCGTTGGAGACGATCCTGCGCTGGAACGCGGAGCACGGCATCGAGGTGTTCCGGGTGACGTCGAACCTGATCCCGTTCGGATCGCACCCCGTGAATCGGATCGCGTGGTGGGACGAGTTCGGGGAGCGGTTCGCCGAGATCGGGGCTCGGGCGGGCCGGCTGTCGACGCATCCCGGGCAGTACACGGTCCTCTCCTCCGTGAACCCGAGCGTCGTCGATGCGGCCGTCGCCGAGCTCGAGTACCACAACCGTCTGCTCGACTCCTTCGGTCTCGGGCCCTCTCACAAGATCGTCCTGCACGTCGGATCGACAGATCGCTTCGAGGCCGGTTTCGCCCGCCTGAGCGAGGGGACACGTTCGCGCCTCGTCCTGGAGAACGACGAGCGGCAGTCGCTGAGCGTCGTGTTGCCGCTCGCTGAGCGCCTGGGCGTGCCGGTCGTGTTCGACGTCTTCCACCATCGGCTGGCTCCTTCGTTCGACGGACTGTCGATACGCGAGCTCGTGCAGCTGACCGGCGAGACCTGGGGCGAGGTCGACGGCCGGCAGAAGATCCATTTCTCGACCCAGGCGCCTGGCAAGCGTCCCGGTGCGCACGCGGACACGATCGACCCCGACGCGTTTCGCGAGCTCGTCGCCGAGGTGGGCGACCTCCCGCTCGATTGCATGCTCGAAGTGAAGGACAAGGAGCAGTCCGTCATCCGATTCCGCGGATGGACGAACGACGTTAAGGTAGCTCCGCTTCGGCGCTCACACAGCGGAGGTACATCGTGCGTCTGGAACTCGGCAAACCGGTGAACTGCACGGACGGGCCCTTCGGGAAGCTCGCGGACGTCATCATCGATCCGACGAAGCGCGCCGTCACGCATCTGGTCGTCGAGCCGGACGGCGACGGCAAGGCGAGACTGGTGCCGATCGACCTCGCGAGCGCCGAGGAGGGCGAGACTCCTGCCATCGCGCTTCGCTGTTCCGTGGAGGAGGCGGGCCGGCTCGACCCCGTCGAGGAGACCTCCTACATTCGGCTCGGCGAATCACCGGACCTGGGGCCAGGGTGGGAGATGGGTGTCGAGAACGTGCTCGCGGAGCCGTACTACTACTACGGCGCCGTCGGCGGCCTCGGGTACGAATCGTTGCCTGCCGACTACGACCCGCACGTGTCCGTGACCTACGACCGAATCCCCAAGGGTGAGGTCGAGGTCCGGCGGGCGAGCGATGTCACCACGTCGGATGGCCATCACCTCGGCCAGGTGGACGGGTTCCTCGTCGACGACGATGACGCGATCACGCACTTCGTTCTCGAGCGGGGCCATCTCTGGGGCCGGCGAGAAGTGACGATCCCGATCAACGCAGTAGCTCAGGTTTACACCGACGCGGTCACGCTCACTCTCACGAAGGACGAAGTAGGCGAGCTACCGTCCGTGCGCGTCCACCGCTGGACGGGTTAGCCCTCAGAGCTGCGCTGCGGTGCTTGGTCACGAACCGCCAGCTGTGCTCAACGGCGGAACTTGACTTCATGTAACCGGTTACTACTATTCCGCCGCTCGTTAGCGAGCTTGACACAAGGGGTCCGAGGAAACCGGGGTGAGGGACATGGCTGCAATGCCACGCCAGACGGAGGGTTTGCCGGAAGCGGGCACGACACAGATGATCGAGCTCGCTGGGGACGACACCTTCGAGCTCGAGATCGCACCGGTCAAGAAACGAATCGGCGACGCGACGGTGCGGATGCTCGCGTACAACCGCTCGATTCCCGGACCGACGCTCAAGGTCATGCAAGGGTCGACGATCACCGTGAACGTCACGAATCGTGGCGATATCGATGCAACCGTGCACTGGCACGGGTTGCGGCTCGAGAACCGTTATGACGGCACCCACGACACCCAGGCGCCGATCCCCGTCGGCGAGTCCTTCACCTACCGTGTCCATGTCCCCGACGCAGGCGCGTACTGGTACCACCCTCACATTCGCGAGGACTACGGCCAGGAGCTCGGCCTCTACGGAAACATTCTCGTTTCGCCAACGGATCCGGACTACTGGCCTCAGGCGAACCGCGAACTGCTCCTGACGCTCGACGACGTCCTGATCGAAGACGGACAAATCGCTGCGTTCTCGGAGTCGGAGACCACGCATGTGGCGATGGGGCGCTTCGGCAACGTGATGCTCACGTCCGGTGAAGCTGACCTGTCGCTCAAGGCCCGCCGCGGCGAGGTCGTCCGCTTCTACCTCACCAACACGGCCAACACGCGAGTCTTCAACGTCGTATTGCGCGGCGCGCAGATGAAGCTCGTGGGGGCGGACAGCGGACACTACGAGCGCGAGGAGATGGTCGAAGCGGTTCTTCTCGCCCCGTCCGAGCGGGTCGTGGTCGACGTCCTCTTCCCGGAAGCAGGCGAGCTCGAGCTCCAGCATCGGACGCCCGAGCGCACCTATCGGCTTGCGTCCATTGAAGTTGCCGAGGACGGATCGAACGCCTCAGCCGCAGAAATGTTCCGCGAGCTACGGACCAATCACGACATGGCAGAGCTACGAGAGCGCATCGAGCCGTTCTTTGATGCGCCACCCGACAAGACGCTTTCGTTCGTGGCTGAGATGGACATGGGCGTTCCCGAGGGAGTGCCGGTCTCATACGTCTGCCCGATGCATCCCGAGGTCGTGAGCGAGGAGCCTGGGAGCTGCCCCAAGTGTGGGATGAAGCTGCTCGCGCGAGCAGCGGCGGACACGACCTACGTCTGCCCGATGCATCCCGAGGTCACGAGCGACCAGCCGGCGCACTGTCCGACGTGCGGTATGAAGCTCGTCCCCTCGAGTCTTGTCGCAGGTTCTGCACACCAGCACGGGGAGGGCGAACACGGACACCACGGTCATGAGCACGAGACCCACGCAGAGGAACCCCATGGCGGCCACGGAGACCACGGGCATCACGGCCAGAAGCACGGCGGACACGAGCAGGGCGGTCACGGTCACCAGCACGCCGAACCGGAGCACGCTGACGGCGACGTACGGGGAATCGAGTGGGAAGACGACATGGAAGAGGTCAACCGCATGACGACGCCGGCGAACATGAGGTGGAAGCTCGTCGACGGGGCCACTGGGGCGGAAAACGCGCAGATCGACTGGACGTTCCGCGTCGGGGACCAGGTGAAGCTGCGGCTCGTGAACGAGATGGCGTCGGACCACCCCATGCCGCATCCATTCCACGTTCACGGTGCCGGCCGCTTCCTGATTCTCGCCCGCGACGACGTCGTCGAGCCGAACCTCGTGTGGAAAGACACCGTCCTAGTCCGAACGGGTGAGACGGTCGACATCCTTCTCGACGTGACGAACCCCGGCCGGTGGATGGCCCACTGTCACATTGCCGAGCATCACGAGAGCGGGATGATGTTCAGCTTCAACGTCGATCCTTGATGACGACCTCTCCGACACGATGAGCGAAGCGACGTTCGTGTTCGCGGACATCGCGGGCTTCACGGCGTTGACGGAAGCGCATGGCGACGAGGCGGCCGTGGCCCTCGTCGAGGAGTTCGCGGAGGCCGTCTGCCGCGATCTGCCGGCAATCGGAGGAGAGCATGTGAAGACCATCGGCGACGCGCTTATGCTCCGCATTCCCGAGCCCGGAGACGCCATCCTGCTCGGTCTCGAGGTGTCGCAGCGGACCCTTCGAGATCACGGCTCTGTACCCGTGCGCGTGGGCCTGCACCACGGACCCGCAGTCGAACGAAACGGCGATTACTTCGGGGCAGCTGTCAACCTCGCGGCCCGCGTTTCGAGCGCCGCAGGTGGCGGCGAGGTCTTCGTATCGGGCTCCACCGCTGCACTGGTTCCCGACCTGAAGGGAGTCGTCTACGAGTCGAGGGGCCGCCACGAGCTGCGGAACGTGAGCGAACCGATCGAGCTCTTCGCTGTCCTTCGCCTCGATTCAACGGCCGAGCGCCTTCCCATCGACCCCGTGTGTCGCATGGCGGTGGACCCTGGCCGCGCGCCCGGCCGACTGGTGCACGAGGGGACGGCCTATTTCTTCTGCTCGCTGTCCTGCGCCGGCCAATTCGCCAGCAGGCCCGAGCGGTTCTCGCGCTAACGGGCTCAGCGGCAGCGCTAGACTAGGGCGACGATTGAGCAGGAATCCCTGCAAAATCGCATAAAACGCCCCCGTAGCTCAGTGGATAGAGCAGCGGTTTCCTAAACCGCGTGCGCATGTTCGATTCATGCCGG
>CAVQIS010000002.1:0-46070 GCA_963712635.1 uncultured Actinomycetes bacterium
GAAAGCATTCGGCTCCCCTACGACCAGCTTATCCAAGTGGACGGAGGACGGGATTCCGTACGGGCGGCCCGAGATCGTCCTCCTCTTCAAGGCGAAGCACGCCCATCGGGATCGCGACCAGGGCGACTTCGAGGCGGTGGTCCGCGTCTGGCACCAGAGCGTCGACGCTGGCTCGCGAAGGCGCTGAAGCAAGTTCATCCGGGCCATCCTTGGCTCGATCGGCTGACGTAATTGGAGTCGCGAACTCGCGTCCAGGTTCTCGCCCTGGTCCGGCGAGGCGACCGGGTCCTCGTCGAGCGCGGCCACGACAGCGTGAAGGACGAGACGTTTTACCGACTGCTCGGCGGGACGGTCGAGCCCGGCGAGGATGAGACGGACGCGCTGCGCCGCGAGATTAGCGAAGAGCTCGGGACAGACATCGAGATCGGCCCCCGAGTCGCCGAGATCGACAACCGCTTCGCGTATGAAGGCGAAGACTGGCACGACCTGTGCCTCGTCTACGAGTGCACGCTCCTCGACCCGCGACTACACGAGCTCGACGAGTGGGACGCTGACGAACCGGGCGTCGGCACGCACCACGTCTCGTGGCAGCGAGTCGACTCGCTCGGCGTGGACGGCGCCATCCTCTATCCCGAGCAGCTGCTCGATCTCCTCTAGCAACACAAACGCCCGCAGCTAAGTCTTCGACATCCGCCGCATCTGGCTCGAGGGCACCCGAGGATCGAGCCGTGTTCATGCTTTCGCATTCCGATGTCGTCGAGCACGACTCGCGGCTCACGGCCTACGAAGAGCAGGTTTGCTCCTCTCGTTAGCCGGGACGCTAGGGCGAGGCTCGGCCGGGTGGGTTGCGGCGTGGTCGCGGCGAGGTTGCAAAGCGGTGAAGAAGATCGTCGCGCCGACAACGATCACGAGCCCCCACATCCAGGTCAGGCTCGGCTGGAGGACGCCCGGGATCCGCCAGTCGAGCCAGCCGCGCTTCACGACCTGCTCGTACCAGGCGTCGTTGGCCATGTTCCCGACGCCGTAGGCGATCATCAGCGACAGGTAGGCGGCGAGCGGGATGGGGCGGCGCATCCGCGGAAGCTGTCTCGAGAGGAGGAGCGCGGTCACCACGAGTAGGTAGCCCTCGAGGCCGTGGTGCTCTCCGAGATGGACACGCGGCTCACCCTGGTAGATCACGTGCGAGCCCGGGAAGTAGACGCCGACGAGCGAGAACATCCACGGCAGCGCGAGGATCCCGAGGACGATCGCCACGGCGAGGCGGATCGGATCTCCGCGCGGTTCTCCCCAGCCGCCACGCCCGGCTCGAAGCGTCAGGACGAGCGCGATCGCGACCCCGAGCGCGGGCACGACGTTGATCCACTTCGCGTCGAGGTCGGCCTCGTCGACGACCCCGGGGACGACGATCACCGCGCAGAGCGCGACCGCGAGCGCGTGAGGCCAGCTCCAGCCGGCTCGATCCGCGACGAGGAGGACGATCGCGATGGCCGCGAGCGCGGCCGGGAAGTTCAGGAAGACGAGCGCGCGGCTCAGTCCTCCCGCGAGCCCGCCCCGGCTCACGTGGTACAGGTCGTCTGGGTCGATCCGGGAGTACGTGACCAGGTCGATCACCGCCCAGACCGCGAGCAGCGCCCCAGACAACATAGGCCTCGGCGAGACCCGGTCTTGCCGATCCTTGGCTAAACTGACCGTCTCGCGGGCCTGAGCCCGCGTTTTCCACGCCTATGTCCAACTACGCGATCATCTCAGTGGGTGGCAAGCAGTACCGCGTCAGCGAGGGCGAGAAGCTGCTCGTGGACCGGGTCAAGACCGACGAGGGCAAGACGTTCCACCCGGACATTCTCTTCGTCGGCGGCGACGGGAAGGCCGACCTCAAGCCGAAGATCCAGGTCACGGCCAAGGTTCTCGGCCACGTGAAGGGCGAGAAGATCCGCATCGGCAAGTACCGCAAGCGCACCGGCTACCGGCGCCACACCGGCTATCGGAGCTCGCTCACGCAGATCGAGATCACCGCGATCGGCGCGAAGCGCTCCACGGCCGCGAAGAAGCCGGCCGCTGCCGCGGAGAAGCCGGCCGCTACCGCCGAGAAGAAGCCCGCCGCCAGGAAGCCGGCGAGCACCACGAAGAAGAAGGAAGAGGCCTAGATGGCACACAAGAAGGGACTCGGTTCCTCCAGGAACGGCCGCGACTCGCAGGCCAAGCGCCTCGGCGTGAAGATCTTCGACGGCCAGACGGTGAAGGCGGGGATGATCCTCGTCCGCCAGCGCGGCACGAAGTTCCGCCCGGGGCCCGGCGCCGGCATCGGCCGCGACGACACGATCTTCGCCACGCAGGACGGCAAGGTCGAGTTCCAGGCGAGCGGCGAGCGCCGCACCGTAGCCGTCACTCCAGCGGACTAAGTCATGTTTCATGATCGCGCGCGCATCCGGGTCAAGGCCGGGCGCGGCGGCGACGGTGCGCTCAGCTTCCGTCGGGAGAAGCACGTCCCGAAGGGCGGGCCTGACGGCGGTGACGGCGGTCACGGCGGTGACGTCGTGGCCGTTGCGGACGCGGATCTTCGCGACCTGTCCGGCTTGCAGCGGCGCAAGTGGCAGGAGGCCAAGCGCGGCTCCAACGGCGGCGGCACCGGGAAGCACGGCGCGTCTGGTGAGAGCATCGAGCTTCGCCTGCCCGCCGGGACGCAGATCTTCGAGGACGGCCAGCTCGTGGCGGATCTCGCGAGCCCCGGGGCGCGGGTCGTGCTCGCGCGGGGCGGCGCGGGCGGTCGCGGCAATCGCCGGTTTGCATCGCCGACACGGCAGGCGCCGCGCTTCGCCGAGGTCGGGCTTGGCGGCGAGGAGCGAGATCTCGAGCTGCGGCTCAAGCTCCTGGCGGACGCTGCGCTGGTCGGGCAGCCGAACGCGGGCAAGTCGTCGCTGCTGCGACGGATCTCGAACGCGAAGCCGAAGGTCGCGGAGTATCCGTTCACGACGATCGCGCCGGTGCTCGGGACGGTCGACTCGCCCGACGGGCGGCAGCTCACGGTCGCGGACGTCCCGGGCCTGATCGAGGGTGCGAGCGAGGGCGCGGGCCTCGGCCACGAGTTCCTGGCGCACCTGGAGCGTGCGCGCATGCTCGTCCACGTGATCGACGCCGCCGACGGCGACCCGGCGGAGCGCTGGGCCTCGATCGAGCACGAGCTCGAGGCGTACGGCGCCGGTCTCGACGAGCTGCCGCAGATCGTCGTGCTGAACAAGATCGACCTGCTCCCCGAGCCGCCGCAGCTGGGAGTCGAGGACGAGCGGATCATCGCCGTCTATCCGATCTCGGCTGCGACCGGCGCCGGGGTCGAGGAGTTCAGGCGCGCGCTCTTCAGCCACATCCCTGAAGCCGAGGCGCTGCCGGAGGAGAAGCCCGAGGGCCTCGCGGATTACCTCGTCTACCAGCCCGGCCCGCGGAGGCGCCGCTACCGCATCTTCCGAACCGACACGGGGTTCCGGGTCATGGGCCGGCCGCCTTCGGACGAGGAGCTGGCCGAGGCGCTCAAGGCGGCGGGCGCCAGGGAGGGCGACGAGGTGGCGATCGGCGACGAGGTCGTCGAGCTCTCGTGATCGCGATTCTCGGCGGGACGTTCGATCCGCCGCACAACGGACATGTCGCGCTGGCCCGGGCTGCCCGCGAGAACCTGCGTATCGACGACCTCGTGATCCTCGTCGAGGAGAGCCCGGGCCACCGCGGGGTCATGGCCGATCCGGAGGCACGCTTGCGGATGGCCCAGGCCGCGTTTCCCGGCGAGGACGTGCGGCTCGATCCGCACGCATTCACGGTCGACACGGTCACCGGGGGCGAGTTCGGCGAGGACGCGCTCTTCATCCTCGGAGCTGACCAGGCCGCGATGTTCAGCCGCTGGCGCGAGCCCGACGAGGTGCTGAAGCACGTCAGGCTCGCGGTCGGAGCGCGGGGCGGCTACGACATGCCCGATCTCAGTACGTACGGCGACAGAGTCGTGCCGTTCGAGCTGGCTTCTCCCGAGGTGTCCTCGAGCGAGGTGCGCGAGCGCGTCGCCGCCGGCGAGACGATCGACGATCTCGTCCCGCCGGCGGTCGCGCGCCTGATCGAGGAAAGCGGTCTCTACCGATGAGGTACATGGTGATCGAGCAGTTCGCGCAGGGTGCGGAGCCCGTCGACGAGCGGGCCGCCGAAAGGGGCCGCATGCTCCCTCCGGGGCTCGAGTACGTCGACAGCTGGGTGGACGTGAGCCTCGAGCGGTGCTTCCAGCTGATGGAGACCGACGACCCGGCGCTCATCGACGCCTGGGTCGCCGAGTGGAGCGATCTCGTTCGGTTCGAGGTCGTGCCGCTGATCAGCTCCGACGACGCGGCGCGGCGTGCCCTCGGCGACTAGAAAACACCGACGCCTGCTCCCGGCGCGGGTTGCCAGTCGGGAAATGGCGCGTATGCCTCCGTTGCCGACGTCGTCTCGTCCTCCACGCCCGCGCCGTGGCCGAGTGCCGCCTCGGAACGCGGATAGACAACCTCCCTCGCGCCCGTGCGCGCGCCGACCATGACGATCACGCACGGCTCGTCGCCCAGCCCGACGAAGACATGCCTCGTTCCGGGCGGGCAATGGAGGAAATCCCACGCGCAAAGTCGGCGCTCTTCCTCCTGGACGATCGCCAGGCACTCGCCCGTGAGGACGAGGAAATCCTCCTGGCGCGAGTCGGCGTGATAGAGGCCACTCGGCTTCCCGGGCGTGAGGACGGCCAGCCTGATGCCGATCTGGTCGAACCTATGGCCCTCGAGATCGGGTCGTCCGCGCACGGCCGGCCCGCTGCCCTCGAAACCCGCCCTGCGCCCGAATGCCTCGTTCGAGAGCCACGCGGCGTCCCGGACGTTGAGCACGAACCATCCGTCGGTGACCGGGACGAGGCCCGACTCTGCAGCCTCGAGGCGCGCCTCCGCGACCGGGCTCAACTCGCGGTCGCGTGCTCGACCGATGGCACGTCGTCCCAGAGCTCCTCGAGCCGGTAGTAGCCCCGGGTCTCGGGCGTGAAGACGTGCAGGACGACGTCGAGGTAGTCGGCGACGATCCAGTTGCCCTCGCGCTCGCCCTCGACGGTGTGCGGGAGGATCTGCTCCTCTCCGTGCTTCAGGCCGTAGCGCACCTCGTCGACGATCGACTTCGTCTGGCGCGAGTTCTGCCCGGAGCAGACGACGAAGTAGTCGGTGTACGCGCACACCGGCCGCATGTCGAGGATCACGATGTCCTGCGCCAGCTTCTCCTCGGCGAGGCCGGCGATTCGGCGTGCTTGTTCGAGTGAAGTCAGTGGTTCGTTCGTCCTTCGTTGCTCGACTGAAAGTGTAGCCCGCGCCGCGGGTGTCTCAAACGGACACGGCCCAGCCGATGCGATCGGTAGTGTTGCCTGACATGACAACGGATCAGAAAGGAGCGATTGCCGAGTCGGCCATCGCCTTCGAGGCGGTCAAGCTCGGACTCGACGTTTACAGGCCCATGTCCGACGGCGGCCGCTGCGACCTCATCTTGGGGTTCGGGTACGAGCTGATGCGCGTGCAGTGCAAATGGGCGGCGCTGCACGGAAGCGTGCTCATAGTGCGCTGCTACACATTCCGTCGGACCGGGACGGGCTGGAAGAAGACGACGTATTCGCGCGAAGAAGTCGACGTGATCGGCGCCTACTCCATGGAGCTCGACCGCTGCTTCCTGATTCCGGTCGAAATGGTCGAGCGGCGGCCGACCATCCAGCTACGGATTGCACCCGCACTGAACAACCAAAAGCGGCGGATAAATTGGGCCGACGACTTCGATTTCGAAGCTACACTGGCCCGGCACGGGGCCGTAGCTCAGCTGGGAGAGCGCCAGAGTGGCACTCTGGAGGTCAGGGGTTCGATCCCCCTCGGCTCCATTGATTGATCTCCTCGCGACATGCGGACGATCACGCGTCGCGAGAGCTGAGATCGTCGAGCAGCTCCTCGAGCGAGGCCTCGGTGTCTCGGTGGGTTTCCCAGCGGCGGAACAGGTCGGCCGCGCCGCGTCCCATGCCGCCCGGCAGGCCGAGCGACTCGGCCGTGGCTGCGACCTCGTCCATCTCGGGAGCCCAGCGCCACGCCTTTCGCGCAGACCGCAGGAAGCGGTCGCTGTCGACGCCCTCCGCGGCGAGCGCGCCCTCGACCCCGTAGGCGCGCGCGATCGCGTACGCCTGCGCCGTCAGCGCAGTGCCGATCTTGTTCCAGCCGCCGAAAGCCATCTTCAGCGCGGACGCCGCGCCGACGCCGCCCTCGAGGGGGATCGGCTTCACGTCGCCGTCCGCGAAGACCGACGCGACCGCCGCGACGTCCTCCGAGTCGCCGGAGAGGTACAGGTTCACGTCGCTCCGCGAAATAACCGAGCCGTCGACGCACCTCAGGTAACCGGCGATTCGCCGCGCGCGCTCCGGAGTGATCGCGTTCGCCTCGACGTAGATCCCGTCGAAGCCCTCGCCGGCCACTTCGCCGGCCACGTCCTCGGCGATCGCAGGCGGACAGAGGCTGATCACGATCTCGCTCGCCGCGACCAGCTCGCGCACGGTGCCGACGTCGCGAAACGCCTCAGCGCGCCGCCGCGTCGCCTCGCTTCGGCCCTCGCTCGCCCAGAGAACCTCTCCCGTCGACGGCCGAGCCGACCAGCGCGCCCATCTCACCGGGAAAGAGCAGTCCGACGACCGTCACGGCGCGACCACCGCCTGCGCGAGGTCGACGGCCCGCTCCCGCGGGAGCGGCCCCCAGGGCAGCTCGACCACGAACGAAGTCGTCCCGGGGAAGTTCGCGTTCTGCCAGTTCGTCACCCCGCCCGGGTAGCGCGGAAGCCGCTGGAGGCGCATGCCCGTGAGGTCGGCGAAGCGCCGCTCGATCGCACGATCCCCTCCCGACTCGTCGACGACCCCGATCGGCTGGTGGAACCAGATCGTCACGTCCGGCCGCAGCCTCGCGATCGTCCGGGCGAGAAGCCTCGTCTCCGGCTCCGAGAGCGGGCCGGTCCCCGAGTACTGCGCGTCGCCACGGCGCCCGATCGGCCGCCAGCGCCAGCCGAAGTTCCGGTTCAGGTCGACGGCGCGGCCGTTGGTCCTCGTGCCGCGCGCGACCCCGTCCGGATTCGCGTTCGGGATCACCCAGAGGTCGAGCCCGGGCGGGAGCGGCACCGAGCGGAGGCGCTTCGCCACCTCGATGCCCGCGCGCTCGTTCCCGTGGATGCAGCCGACCACGAGGATGCGCCGCGCCGCAGTCGGATCTCCTCTCTCGAAGATCACGATCGGCCGTCCGAGCGCGGACCGGCCGAGGAGCGCTTCGTGGACGACTCTCGGATCGGCCGGCTGCTTCTTCGACGGGCCGATCGCCGAGTAGGCCGCAATCGGACCCGCGAGCGCCAGGAGCGCAGCGATGAGGAACGTTCGGTTCGTGGGGCGATTCTAGGCGGGCAGGCCGCAAACGGATCGCGCCTCTACTGGAGTAATCTCCCTCGGCCGAGGGATGTGACAGCGGACGTCCGCGCGCGATGAGGTACGTGAGCCAGCCGTCTGGCTCACGCCCACGATGGCCGCGAAAAGCCGCACTCCAATCCTCGTCCTCGCCGCCCTGGCGGCTGCAGCGCTCGCCTTCGCTGCTCCCGCACGCGCCGACCTGACGCAGCCGGTCCCGCTCGACCCGGGCAACGGCGCCTCGGTCGAGGCGCTTCCGCCTTTCTCCTGGAGCCCGGTCCCAGGCGCCGACAGCTACCAGTTCCAGGTCGCCGCCGACCAGAACTTCAACTCGCCCGTCGGACGCCAGGGCGAAGGGAGCTTCACGACGAAGAACACGCGCGCGACCCTGAAGATGACCCTGCCGAACGGCCGCTACTGGTGGCGTGTCCGAGCGACGACCCGCACCGGCGACGCCTCGCCCTGGTCGAACCCGCGCTCGATCGTCAAGTCCTGGACGCAGGTGCCGTCCTCGATGACGCCGTACTACGGCTTCCCCTTCACGTTCCCGACGAGCCCGATGACGCTCGGCTGGTCGCCGGTCCCCTACGCGTCGAGCTACCTCTTCTCGCTCGCGAGCGACCCGAACCTCGCGAACCTCGTCGAGAGCACGAACGGTCAGCCCGTCGAGACGTGGGGCGACGAACTACGTCCCCGCCTTCAACCTTCTCCCGTCGGGCACCTACTACTGGGCCGTCACTCCGGTCGACTCCGAGGGCAACCGCGGAACGCAGTCGCCGGTCTCCTCCTTCAGCTGGTCGTGGCCGTCGACGACGACGCCGGCCGTGACCGACCTCATGTCGGCGACCGAGATGTTCGATCCGCAGTTCTCGTGGACGCCTGTCGCCGGCGCGACGAAGTACGAGGTCGAGGTCAACTCCTCGATCGACTTCGCGCCCGGCTCGAAGGTCTGCTGCACCCAGCTGACGACGTCCACCTCGCTCTCGCCGACCGTCGTCTTCCGCGACAACACGTACTACTGGCGCGTCCGTGCGCTCGACGCAGAGGGCAACGCAGGCGTGTGGAACCGCGGGCCCGACTTCGTGAAGACGTTCGACAAGGTGCCGCCGGTGACCCCGCCGAGCATCAAGAACCTGCACATGCGGGACCACCTGGTCGATCCGGGCACCGACGTCGATCCGGGCACGGCCGGCTACCAGACGAACGTGCCGATCCTGAAGTGGGACTCGGTTCCGGGTGCCTCCGCCTACCTCGTCGATATCGCTCGGTACAACGCGAGCCTCTGCGACTGGGGCGGCGCGGGCAGCTGGCGGGTCACGACCTCGATTCCGTCGTGGACGCCTCTCGGGGAGGGCTGGAACAACATCAAGCCGTACCCGGACGGCACCCCGGTCGCCAACGAGGGCACCGCCCTCCTCCTGAACAAGCAGTACTGCGTCCGTGTGCGCGCGAAGGGCGAGCGTGACGTCGCGGCCCAGGACGTGTACGGCGATTTCACGTATCTCGACGACGGCACCGGAGCCGCCTTCCAGTGGGTCGGCTATCCCACGGGAGGCGCCTGCACGCCGTCCTGCAACGCGGGCTACCTCGGCTCCGGCGACTACCTGCTCCCGGCCACGGGAACGCTCACCCGGCTGACGCCGCTCCTGACGTGGAAGCCGCTCGCCGGCAAGCAGAGCTACTTCGTGATCGTCTCGAAGGACGCGAACTTCAGCAACATCGTCGACTACGCCTTCACGCACATCCCGGCGTACTCGCCGCGGAGCCTGATCAAGCCGACGACGTACAGCGACGAGACGACGCTCTTCTACTGGGCCGTCCTGCCCGCCACCGGTTTCAACGGCGGCGGCGCCGTCGGCGACCCGCTCATGGCCGCTGCCTCCAACTTCCAGAAGCAGTCGATCCCGCCCTCGCAGCTGTCGCCGGACGACGGTGCGCTTGCCACGACGCAGCCCGTCTTCCGCTGGACGCCGGTCGAGGGAGCGCGGCGCTACCGGTTCCAGGTCGCCCAGGAGCCGACGTTCGCCGCGCCGCTCGAGGACGTCCCGACCGCCTCGACCTCGTACACGCCATTCGCCACCTATCCGGCTGACACCACTCTCTACTGGCGCGTCCGCGCGGACGACGAGAACCTGATCGGCCTCAACTGGTCGAGCGTCCGCACCCTCCAGCGCAAGCTCCCGACTCCCACGACCGACCCATCGAACCCGACGATCGGCGACTTCACTCCGGCCTGGAAGTGGTCGAACGTGACCGGCTCCTCCGGCTACACGTTCTCGATGGACGGGCCGACGGGCGACCACAAGGAGTGGTCGGGCGTCCGCGTTCCGTCCGTCGCCTTCGTCTACCTCTTCGGGCCGGGCATCTGGCGCTGGCGCGTGCGCGCGGACTTCCCGAGGTATCCGTCGGGCACCGTTTCAGGGCCTTGGTCGGGGTACGTACCGTTCACGAGGACGCTCGGCGAGCCGAGCGGCGCCCACACGAGCTTCTCCGGTAATCACATCCAGCTCTCCTGGAACTGGAAGCTCGGCGCGACCGACTACCGGGTGCAGATCTCCACGACACCGGACTTCTCGGCGACGATCGAGGACGTCACGACCGACAACACGAGCTATGCGCCTTTGATGACGCACCCCTTCTACGCGAACGGCGGATCG
Source organism: uncultured Actinomycetes bacterium (assembly GCA_963712635.1). Taxonomy (GTDB): domain Bacteria; phylum Actinomycetota; class Thermoleophilia; order Gaiellales; family Gaiellaceae; genus VAXT01. Next base: position 10,108 of record CAVQIS010000002.1, read on the forward strand.
CTCTTCTGGCGCGTCGCCGCACGCGACAAGAACTTCAACGTCGGCGACTTCTCGCAGACACAGCGGATCGACATCGCGCAGCGCCTCCGCGTCGCGGTCAACCGCCCTGCGCTCCGCAAGCGCTGGAACCGTCTGACGGTGACGGTGCAGAACCCGTTGCTGAAGCCGGTGGGGGGCGCGACCGTGAAGGTGTCGGGCGCGGGCATCAAGGCCCGGAAGGCCAAGACGAACGGCAAGGGCAAGGTCTCGTTCAAGATCAAGCCCCGCAAGAAGGGCCGCCTCACGTTCAAGGCGACGAAGGCTGGATACACGGCCGGGTCGCTGACGATGCGCGTGTCGTAGCGCCGTACAATCGCGCCATGGAGCGAGCCGTGCACGACCGCGGCGCCTGGCCGACCGACGCGCCGATCGACCGAACCGAGCACGAGCTCGACGACTGGGAGCTCCTGACGGACGCGCTCGTCCACAGTCTCGCGAGCGAAGGGCTGATGAACGTGGACGAGCTCCGGCGCGGGATCGAGAGCATGCCGCCCGACGCGTACGAGCAGGCCTCGTACTACGAGCGCTGGCTCTACTCGATCGAGACGATCCTCACCGAGAAGGGCGTCCTCGCGGCCGGCGAGCTGGATGCGAGGCTCGAGACGTGACCTTCCGCGTAGGCGATCGGGTGCGGGTTGCGGATCGCGTGCACGAGGGTCACCACCGCACGCCGGGTTACGTGAAGGGCTGCAGCGGGCGGATCGAGCGCGTCTACGGCTCGTTCACGAACCCCGAGACGCGGGCGTACGGAAGCGACGGGCTTCCGGAGCAGGTGCTCTATCAGGTCGCGTTCGACCTCGAGCCCGCCCGCACCTACGTCGACGTCTTCGAACACTGGCTCGAGGAGGAGCGATGAGCGACCACGATCACGACCACGACCATCCGCACGAGCCGATCGGGGGCGACGAAGGCCCGGCGGCGGGTCGGGCGCGGGCGCTCGAGGAGCTCCTCGTCGAGAAGGGCGTCGTTCAGCGGGAGGACGTTCGCCGGAACGTCGACTGGCTCGTTTCGCGCTCTCCGGCCGACGGAGCGCGCCTCGTTGCGCGCGCGTGGGTCGACCCGGCTTTCAGGGACCGCCTGCTCGAGGACGCTCGCGCTGCGGCGATCGACCTCGGCCTCGATGCAGGGCCTTCGCCGGTCGTCGTCGCGGTCGAGAACACGGAGCAGGTCCACCACATGGTCGTCTGCACGCTTTGCTCCTGCTACCCGCGGGCGCTGCTCGGCCCGCCGCCTGCCTGGTACAAGAGCCTGCCGTACCGCTCCCGTGCGGTCTCCGATCCGCGGGGAGTGCTCGAAGAGTTCGGCGTCGAGCTGAGCGACGGAGTGGAGCTCCGTGTGCTCGACTCGACGGCCGACATCCGGTACCTCGTCATTCCGCGGCGGCCCGAGGGGACGGACGACCTGGGCGAAGAAGAGCTCGCCGCTCTGGTCACGCGCGACGCGATGATCGGAGTCGCCGAGCCGGTTGCGCCGGCGTCCGCGACCGCCTAGGGGTCTCTTTCGGCACAGAGGTGTGACAGACACGTGATCACTCGCCCGCTACGTTGTCGAAATAGACAACAGAGAGGAGGCGGGCATGAAGAAGACATGGCGATGGCCGCTGACGGGGTTCCTCCTCGGCGGTCTCGTAGGCGCGACGTTTCTCACCGTGAACGTCGTCGGGGCGAGCAGCCCGAACGCGCCACCCGTGCGAGCCGCGTCGTTCGGCGAGATCCTGCACACGCCGCCGCTGCTCGCGCGCGTGGGCAAGGCGGTGGAACTGTCCTTCGGGGTGGTGTGCGGCATCGTCGGCGACAAGCCGGGAGGGAGATGCACGCCACACGGCGCGGTGTTCGTGCGGGCAGCGGGCGAGGCGGGTTTCCGAAAGCTGCCGCTGGAGCCCGAGCCGGGTGGACTGCTTTCCGCCGTCGTCCCCGCAGGCGCGGCGGATCGCGGGTTCGACTACTACGCCGCGATCGAGAACGGCCGCGGGCAGAGCTCGACGCTTCCGGAAGCGGGAGCAGCGGCGCCGCAGCACGTCTGGCCGCTCGAGACGTGGACGGCGGTCGACGTGGGAGCCCCACGATTCGGCGAGTTCCGAGCGCCGTCGGCGGTCATCGCACATTTCGGTTGGGGGAGAGGCGACGGTGCGTTCGGGCTCGACAGCGGCCGCGAGCAGTCACGGATTGGGCCCTCGGCCTTCGATGTCGCTCCGGACGGTTCCGTCGTCGTGCTCGACCAGGTCAATCGTCGCCTCGTGCGGCTGCGCAGTGGTCGGAAGCCGGCCCAGCTGCCGATCGCCTTCGCCGGCGGTGAGGGTGACCTCGCCGTGGGCGGCGACGGGACGATCTACGTGCTCGAGGTCTCGGGGAAGCCGCTGCTTCGTTCGTTCTCGCCGGCCGGGGCGCCGATCTCCGCGGGCCCGCTCGCCGAGCCCGTGGCCGACATGGTTCGCGCAGGCCCGTCGGGGCCGCTCGTGCACGCTTATCCGTCCGAGATGTGGCTGCCGACCGGCGGCGGTCGCCCGCCTCTGACCGCGGCGCAGCAGCTCAGGGCTGCCCAGCCGGCGCGGAGCGTCGACGGAGGGCTCGGGGTCGTCGTGCATGCATCGTCGGCCGAGGTCGATCTGGCGCTGGTTCGTGGAGATCGAACCGTCCGTGCGTGGGTTCTGCGCGGGCCGGCGAGCTTCGGTGAGGTCCAGTTGGCGGAGCCGTACGGAGACGGGCTCGTCGTGGTCGTCCGGCTCTGGAACGAGCGGCATGCGGAGTTCCGTGTGCTTCGGCTCGCTCCGGGCGGAGTCGCATCGAGCTTTGCCGTCGCGCCCGGCGAATGGGCGGAGACGGCGTCACTGAGCCGCTTCCGCCTCCATGGCAACACGCTCTATCAGCTGCGATCCGGCCGCTCCGGACCCGCGATCGCCACGTACGAGATCGGAGGAAACCGATGAGACGGGGTCTTTGGACAGGACTGGTCGGAGGCCTGGCGACGATGCTCCTTATCGTCGGCACGCCTGCAGGCGCGTACCACACGCATTTCCAGAGCACGTGTGCGAGCGGGTACTTCAACGACAACCCCGTGACGCGTGCCGCGGCTCGCGACTACGCCTACGTCGCCGCAGCCGAGGGCTACCAATGGGGTGGCGGGTGCTGGAACGACAACAACAGGGACGACTCGCCCGGCGATCCGACCGAGGATCCGAACACGAACGGCGAGGGCCCGGACTGCTCGGGGCTGACGTTCAAATCGTGGTGGGAGCGCTCCGAGACCGGTGATCCGTGGTTCCGGTACCACTCGGCGATGCAGAACACGCACGGGCCCTACACGGCCGCCGACTTCAAGTACGGCACCGGCGCGCCGAACGTGACCGTCGCCAAAGCGAACACGGTGTACATGGATGCATTCGCCTCCACGTACCACGTCGGGATGATCTATTGGGCCAACACGGCCTTCAACCAAGACCGGATCATCGAGGCCAAGTGCGAGGCCTGCGGGAGCGGGACGTGGCCGCGGACGTACCGTGGCAACCCTGACTTCAGCGGCGCGCGGCGACAGTACTGGGCAGGGTGAGCTCTCTGCCGCGACCTGCCTTACACTTCCGGTGTGGTCGAGCTGATCTTCATGATGCTGATCCTGAAGCTGCCGATCCTCTACCTCGCCGGGGTCTGCTACTGGGCGATCAAAGCCGAGCCGAAGCCCCTGGAAGGCGCCCGGGCTCCGGCTCGGCTCGAGCCCGCACCCGACCGTCCGCGGAGCCGCAGGCCGCGGCGACCGAGGTCGCGGGGCGGGCCCGACCGTCGTGACGCCCGAGCCGCACACGCAAGCCGGGCGAGGCCACCCGCGTGAGCACAGCCCCGACTCCGTACGAGGACGAGCGAGGGAGCGCGGCCGAGACCGCCGCCGGGCTCCTCGCGGCGATCTCGCTGACAGCGAGCCTCATCGCCTGCGCGTACCGGCCGCTCCGGCTGGCGCCGTTCGCGATCCTGATCGCGCTCATCGCAGCGGCGCTCTCCAAGGGGCGCCATCGACGACTCGCGGCCGTCGCGGTCGCGGCGGGAGCGATCGGCTGGCTGATCGGGATGTCCATCGCGGTCCTCACCAGCAATCCCATCTACTGAGGCGGTCAGGCGCCCCCGCAGGGGCTTCCGGTGCTAGAACGAACCTGATGAGCGTGCGCGATGTCGACGGAGTCAACGCGGGCTATGCCCAGGTTCTGCTGGAGCAGTACCTCGAGAATCCCGAAGCGGTCCCGCAGGAGTGGCGAGCGCTCTTCGAGAGTGGCGACGCCGGCCTCCTCGAGGCGCTGCCGGGGCTCGCCCGCCTGCTCGAGAACCTGAAGGACGGAAACGGCGCTTCGGCGCCCGCTGAGGCGCCCGAACCGGTCGCGGTCGAGTCGCAGCCGCCCCTGGCACCTGCGCAGCCGGCGGAGGAGGAGCCTGCCCCGGCGAAAGCAGCCCCGACCGCGCCGGACGAGACTTTGCTCGGAGGCGTTGCCGCCGCGATGGCGCTGATCAAGGCCTACCGGACTCACGGTCATCTGGCCGCGCACCTCGACCCGCTCGGCTCCGAGCCCGTCGGAGACCCGGCGCTCGAGCCGGACCTGCTCGTGCCGAAGCTAACTCCGGAGCTGCAGCAGGCAATTCCCGCATCGGTGCTCCGAGTGGGAGTCGAGGGCGAGACCCTGGCGGACGTGCTGCCGAAGCTCCGCGAGATCTACTGCGGGACGATCGCATACGAGATCGAGCACATCTCCGACCACCAGGAGCGCGTCTGGCTGCGGCATGCGATCGAGTCGGGCCGCTACCGCGAGCCGCTCGACGGGGACGAGGTCCGGCGGCTGCTCGAGCGGCTGACCGACGTCGAAGGCTTCGAGCATTACCTGAAGCGCCAGTTCCTCGGCCAGAAGCAGTTCTCGATCGAAGGTCTCGACGTGATGGTGCCCATGCTCGACGAGGCGATCGAGCTCGGTGTGGAGGCGGGAGCGCACGAGGTCGTCATCGGAATGGCCCATCGCGGACGCCTGAACGTGCTCGCGCACATCATCGGACGCCCCTACGAGGAAGTCCTCCGCGAGTTCGAAGGCGAGCGCACGATCGAGGCCGTCGTCGCCAAGGAGGGAGCGACCGGCGACGTCAAGTACCACCTCGGTGCCGTTGGGCGGCGCAACACGGATGCCGGCGACGTCAGCGTCCTGCTGGCCGCGAACCCGAGCCACCTCGAGGCCGTCGACCCGGTCGTCGAAGGGATCACGCGCGCGGAGCAGACCGACCGCTCGTCGCGCGCGGGCGACCACGACTCGGCGATCGCGCTCCCGATCCTCATCCACGGCGACGCGTCCTTCCCGGGCCAGGGAGTCGTCGCGGAGACGCTCAACCTCCAGAACCTCGTCGGCTACACGACCGGCGGCACGCTGCACGTGATCGCGAACAACCAGATCGGATTCACGACCGATCCCCCGGACGGGCGCTCGACGCGCTATTCCAGCGACCTCGCGAAGGGCTTCGACAACCCCATCATCCACGTCAACGCCGACGACCCCGAGGCGGCGATCTCGGCGATCCGGCTCGCGCTGGCTTTCCGCCGGCGGTTCGGAAGCGACGTCGTGGTCGATCTCGTCGGCTACCGCCGCCACGGTCACAACGAGGGCGACGAGGCCGCGTTCACCCAGCCGCTGATGGCAGAGCGAATCGCGGCCCACCCGACCGTGCGGACGCTCTACGCGAAACGCCTCGCCGAGTCGGGAGACGTCCCCGCCGAGGAGGCGGATCGCCTGGCGAAGGAGGTGCAGGAGCGGATGCGCGCTGCCCACGAGGCCTTGAAGTCCTCGCTCTCGAGCCCCGAGGCATCGAGCGGCGAGAGCACTCCGGTCGCTGCCGAGGGCTCGGTCGAGACCGCGGTCCCGGCCGAACGGCTACGCGAGCTCCAGCAGGAGCTCGTTCGCATCCCCGAAGGGTTCACCGTGAATCCGAAGCTCGTGAAGATGCTCGAGCGGCGCGTGGGAGCGCTCGACGCGGGCGGAATCGACTGGGGCCAGGCAGAGTCGCTCGCATTCGCGAGCCTGCTCGTCGAAGGCATCCCGATCCGCCTCACCGGCCAGGACACCGAGCGCGGAACGTTCTCCCACCGCCACCTCGTCCTCCACGACGCGCAGACCGGTGCGCAGCACGCTCCGATCAAGCAGCTCGCGGCGGCATCCGCCTCGGTCGAGGCGTACAACTCCCCGCTCTCGGAGTATGCGGCGCTCGCATTCGAGTACGGCTACTCGGTGACCGCGCCCGAGGCGCTCGTGCTCTGGGAAGCGCAGTTCGGGGACTTCATCAACGGTGCGCAGATCGTCATCGACCAGTTCCTCGTCTCGGGCCTCGCCAAGTGGCGGCAGACCTCGCGTCTGACGCTGCTCCTCCCACACGGCTACGAGGGGAACGGGCCGGAGCACTCGAGCGCGCGTCTCGAGCGCTTCCTGCAGCTCGCGGCGCAGGAGAACATCCGGGTCGTCAACGCGACCACTGCAGCGCAGTACTTCCATCTCCTCCGGCGTCAGGCGCTCGACCCGAACGCCCGGCCGCTGATCGTGATGACGCCGAAAGGCCTCCTCCGGCTTCGAGAGGCCTCGTCGTCGCTCTCGGACCTGGCCGAGGGCCGATTCCAGCACGTGCTCGACGATCCGGCCGTCTCCGACCGTGCGGCGGTGACGAGGCTCGTCCTCACCTCGGGCAAGGTCTACTACGACATCGCCGGCAACGAACGCAGGGCGCAGGCCTCGAACATCGCGATCGCGCGGTTCGAGCAGCTCTATCCGTTCCCTGTCGGCCCCGCCGCGGATCTCGTCGCGTCGTATCCGTCGTTGCGCGAGGTCGTCTGGGCGCAGGAGGAGCCTCAGAACATGGGCGCGTGGCGGGCGATCAGGCACCGGCTCGAGGAGGCAGTCGCCGGCAAGCCGCTCAGGTACGTGGGCCGGCCGTGGCGGGCAAGCCCGAGCGAGGGGTATCCGACCTCGCACCAGCGCGCGCAGGAGCGGATCGTCGAGGAAGTGCTGGAGGGCGCGCCGTCCTAGGGACGACGATTGCGACGCCGGTCGGCAGCGGCTTTGGCGAGCCTGGGGCCGTGCTTGCGCGCCTCAGCGAGCAGGCGCCGACGATGGTGCGGCGGGATCCTGCGCCAGATGTCGTAGGCGGCCAGTGCGAGCCCGATCGGGCCCATTTTTCGGGAAAACATGCGGGTCAGGGGCGCCACCGTCGGCATCCTACTCGTCCGCACCGCCGGCTAGCCTCGCTTCTTTGGACCCACCCCGCTATCATCCCCCGCCGTCCCGTCAATAGCGACCTACCGACCAGGGAGGTTTTATGCCGGTAGAGACGCCTTCCGTCTTTGCGCACGTAATCCAGGAACATCTCGACCTCAAACGCCGCAACTCCGAGCTCGACCAGAACATGCCCCTCGACAAGTACGAGACCGAGGATCCCTTCGAGAACCACCCGCTCTTCAAGACCGAGGAGCAGGCGCGGATCGAGGAGACGATGGACGGCCAGGAGTCCCTCGCCCCCGAGCAGGTAGTGAGCCTCGCGCCTCGGCCCGAGCAGCCCGCCGACGACGACACCCTCTGGGGTCGCTCGCGCGACTTCGACTGGGGCGACTAAGGAACAAGTCGCCTCGTTTCACCCTGGCCGTTTAGGGTAGGCCGAACCTGCCAGCGAGCCAGAGGAGTCGCATGATTCGTAAGTTGAGATGGATGGGCCTAGGTGCCCTGATCGCATATTTCTTCGATCCGCAGAGCGGCCGTAGCCGCCGTGCTGAGGCGCGTCAGCGGATCCCTGCAATGCTTCGTCGCACGTCGGCCAAGGCCGAGCAGGCCGGGAAGGCTGCCTCGTCTCAGGCCACGGCGGTCAAGGCCAAGGCAGTGCACCGCAAGGAAGCAGAGAAGCCGCAGCCGGACGATGTCACGCTCGCGCGCAAGGTCGAGACCGAGATCTTCCGCGACGCCGACGTACCCAAGGGCAACATCAACGTGAACGCCGAGAACGGGAAGGTCGTCCTCCGCGGCGTCGTGGAGGAGTCGTCGTTGATCGAAGATCTCGAGACGCGAACGAAGAAGGTTCAGGGCGTCCGCGAGGTCGAGAACCTGCTTACCGCCGCGAAGTAAACCGGCGCAGAAGCGGCATCCCGTACCAGAACCAGCCGAAGAAGGCGGCGGTCAGTCCTGCGATGACCGCCGCGCTCGTCTCGTTGAAGAGCACGTCGGTGACGACGAAGACGGTGCCCGAGATCGAGAGCGCGAGGAAGGTCGTCCCCGCGATCGCGAGCCGGTTCGACACGACGAGCAGGTGTTCCTTGTCACCCTGCCGCCACTCGAGCCGGTGGTAGGCGGACGGCGCGATGAGCAAAGCCGTGGCGACCGCGGCGCAGAGGAAGGTCACGAAGTAGACGTCCTTCTGGAGGTCGGTCACCTGCGCGAAGCGCTGCGTGAACGGCACGCCGAGCAGGAACGCGAACAAGACCTGGACGCCGGGGAGTGCCACCCGGAGCTCGTTGAGGAACTCGATCAGCTCTCGATCGAGCCGTTCGTCTTTGCTCTCTGCCGCCATTGCGCGATGATTTCCCGAAGCTTCCGTTTCCTACGCAAGACCGAGAGGAATCACGTATGCGCATCGAGTCTTCCGTCACCGCGATCTCGTGGATCCCGTCCGAGGCCGTCGAGGGGCTGCCCAAGCTTCCGTTCACGATGGGCATGGCCCACTACGACGATCCGCCGCCGGACGAGCTCGACGATCTGGACGCGATGCGCGAAGCCGACCTCTTCCGCGAGGCGAACGAGCTCAAGGGCTTCGTGGAGTTCGGGGACGACGGCTCTGTCCAAAGCTACGGGCACATGGGGCGCGGTCACATCGGCGTCACCCGCGTCAAGCTCGGCCCCAAGGAGCTGAGCGTCGCGGCCGTCGCGCTGCCGACGCTCCAGAACGACCCCGAGGTCGGCGACGGGTGGGTGCGCTTCACGCAGACGGCAGGCGGCCGCACCGGCATGCCGGCGCCGCGGCGCGTCAGCGGCAAGCCGTTCTTCCGGATCAACTCCGCAATCGCCTGGACGACCCTTGCGCTGACGATCAAGGCCGACGGTTCTTCGATGGGCGAGCTCAGCGGCGCGAGCCCGTTCCCCCGCCACTGGATCTACGACAAGGAGGGCAAGCTCGTCCAGAAATCGGGGACGATCGACTTCGAGGAGTGGTACCGCGTGGCGCACGGCGGAAACACGCCGTGGGGCGACGAGGACTCGCCGGCGTTCGTCACGGAGGTCGAGACCGCGATCGAGCGCGAGCTCTCGAGGACGATCATGAAGAGCGACGCGACGTCGAAGCCGAAGCGGCTCAAGGTCGACGAGACACTCACCGAGCAGGGCGAGAAAGGCGACGGCATCTTCCTCCTGCTCGACGGCGTGCTGTCCGTGGAGGTCGACGGGGAGACGATCGCCGAGGTCGGTCCCGGCGCGATCCTGGGTGCGAGGGCGCTGGTCGAGGGCGGATACCGCACCGCGACGTTGCGGGCGGTCACTCCCGCGAAAGTGGTCGTTGCGAGCACCGACGACATCGAGCCTGCCGCGCTCGAGGAGCTGGCGGCCGCGCACCGGCGCGAGGAGGCCTAGCTCCGCTAGGCGCGAGCGGTGCGGATCGCCTCGAGCACGTGATCGACTCGCCCCTCACGGATCGAGTCGGCGAGCCGCCGGTCCCCGCCGAGCCCGGCGCGGGCCGAGAGAATCTCGTAGAGCCGGTTTCCGCGCAGGCCCCGCTCGCGGCCCTCCTGGACGAGGCGCGGCACGATCGGAAGCGGCTGTCCCTCCTCGTCGAACTGCCAGAGCGGGTAGTAGTGCTCGCGCGACCCGGCGGGGCGGAACGCGATCACCTCGCCGTCGCGCCGCATCGCCTCGAGCTTGAACGGCTCGATCGCGAACCGCGAGGCGAGCCACGAGGCGGAGAGCGTGTCGTCGGCGAGCCGGGTTGCCACGGCTGGGAGCCTATCCGGCCATGAGCGACGTCCGCGAGCTTCTGGGCAGGCCGGTCGACGCCGGGGAGTACGAGGCGGTCCGCGAGCTCTGGAAGCGCCACTCGAAGGCCGAGGACCAACGCGACCTGCCCGGGCTGCTGTCCACGCTCACCGAGGACTGCGTCTACGAGATCGTCGGCACCGAGCACGTGTGGCACGGCCACGAGGGCGCGGCGCGCTTCTACGGCGGACTGCTGGGCGGTTTTCCGGACATCGACTTCCAGCTGACGGAGATCGTGATCGGCCCGCAGGGTGTCTGCGAGGAGGCGGACGTCACCGGCACCCACGAGCAGGACTGGCTCGACTACCCCGCGACCGGCGAGCGCGTCGAGTTCAAGGTCGTCATCTTCTTCCCCTGGGATCCGACCGCGAAGCTCTTCGCCGGCGAGAAGATCCACGTCGATCTCGGGCGCTAGCCGTGCTGCGCGAGCTCGCCCTCAAGCCGTAAGGATCTCGGCCAGCTTCGAGGCGTCGATGTTGCCGCCGGACACGACGCAGACGACCTTGCCGTTCCCCGCGGCTCCGTTCAGCGCCAGCGCAACCGGGGTGGCGCCGGCACCTTCCGCCACGATGCGTGCGCGGACGGCCAGGAGCCGGACCGCGGCCGTGACCTCGTCGAGGCTCGCCACGAGCGATCCGTCGAGCACCTGCTGCGCCAGCTCGAACATCTCCGTGAAGACCTCGGGCCCGCCGATGCCGTCGACGAAGCTCGGCTCGTAGTCGACCCGCACCGGGCGGCCGGCCTCGAGCGACGGTGCGAGCGGCGCGCCGGTCTCGACCTCGGCGGCGAAGACCTTGCAGCCCGGCGCGACCGCGCGCACCGCTGAGGCGATCCCGCAGGACAGCCCGCCGCCACCGTAGGGCGCGAGGATCACGTCCGCGTCGGGCAGGTCCTCGAGGATCTCGAGCCCGATCGTCCCGTTACCGGCCATGACCGCGTCGTCGCTGAAGGCGTGGACGAACAGGCCGTCGAGGCCCTCGTGCTCGTGCGTCCGGAAGGTCTCGTGCCACTCCTCGTAGCTGACGGGGATCATCTCCGCGCCGAGCCGGCGGATCGCCTCGATCTTGGCTTGCGGCGCCGTGTCCGGTAGCACGACGGTGCACGGGATCCCTCGCCGGCGCGCCCACCAGGCGACGCCCTGCGCCATGTTCCCGGCGCTCGCGGTCCAGACGCCGCGCTCGAGCTCTTTCGGCTCTGCGAGCGCGAGCGCGTTGCCGGCGCCGCGGAGCTTGAAGGAGCCGATCGGCTGGAGGTTCTCGAGCTTGAGGTAGATCTCGGCGGGCGCGTCGTCGACCTCGAGCCGGACGAGCGGCGTGCGGACGACGGTTCCCGCCAGCCGCTCGCGGGCGGCCTCGATTTCCGAGAGGGGGATCAAAGCTCGACCTCGGTTCCGACGCCTCGCTCGCGCGCGCGGCGGTAGACGAGGCCCGCGGCCGCTGCGTCCTCGACGGCGTGGCCCATCGACTTGTAGACCGTGATCTGCTCCGGACCGGTGCGGCCGTCGCGCGTGCCGGCGAGGACCTCGCCCAGCTCGACCGCTGAATCCGGATCGAGGCCCTGGAGCTCGTGGGCGCCTGCCGGGTACGGCTCGAACGCGACGCGCGACTCGACGACGAGGAGCCCCGAAGTCACGGTCGCCCGGTCGAGCTCCGGCCCTTCCCGCGACGCGCCCACGGACGTGACATGCGTCCCGGGCGCGAGCCACTCTGCGCTGAGCACGGGCTCGGAGGCGTCCGTGCAGGCGCACACGACGTCGGCCCCGCGCACGGCATCCTCGAACGAGCCGACCGCCGCGCCGCCGACCTCGCGGGCGAGCGCTTCGGCGCGCTCCGGGCTGCGACCGGCCACGCGGATCTCGTCGAAGTCCCGCACGCGCGTGGCCGCCTCGACGTGCGAGCGCGCCTGAACGCCCGATCCGAGCACTGCCAGGACACTCGCGTCGGCCCGCGCGAGAGCCTTCGTCGAGATCGCCGAGGAGGCCCCGGTGCGGACGGCTGTGATCTCGGTGCCGTCCATGAGGGCGAGCGGCTCGCCCGGTCTCGTCGTCGAAGACAGAGATCGTCGCCTGGTGGGACGGCAGATCGCGGTTCTCGGCGAAGACGGACACGAGCTTCGTCTCGAGGATTCCGTCCGCGTACCCGGGCATCGCCGCCAGGAAGCCGCGCTCCGTGCTCGCGGCGATCCGCGGCGGCACGGACGTCCGGCCCGCGCTGAGCTCGACGAACGCGCGCTCGAGCGCCTCGAGCAGCAGCTCGAGGTCGAGCAGCTCGCGCACCTCGGCCCGGCTCAGGACGAGCACGGCTAGAGGAGCCCGAGCGCGGCGAGCCCGTCGATGGGCTCCCGGGCGCTGCAGCTGCCGAAGCTGACGAACAGGTCTCGCCGCACGAGGGCGATCTCCTCGGTGTCCGCGGAGCGGTCGCGCCACCGGAACGCGTCGCCGTCGACCGCGAACGCGCCGGGATCCTCTTCCTCGAGCGCCTCCTCCTCGTCCCCGAAGACCGCCGCGGCGAGCACGTTCAGGAAGCCGTGCTCGTCGTCGTGGCGCAGCGGTTGATGCAAGCCCGCAGTCGCCTTGAAGGGAATCTCGAGCCGGCGGCAGGCCTGAACGAACTCGGCGAGGGCCGGCACGGGCGGGATCGCAGCGCCGCCGCAACGCACCTTGGCGCGGAGGCCGAGCTCCTTCAGCTGGAGGATCCGGAACGAGACGTCGTCGCGCAGCGGAAGCTCGACGTAGACCTCGGGAGCCGCGTCGAACAGGATCTCCGGGTCGATCCCGGCAGCCTCGACGGCCTCGATCCGCTCGTCGGGCTCGGGCAGCGTGCCGGTGTCGAGGACGACCGACAGCCGAAGCGGCTCGTCACCGAGGTGGCCGAGCTTCGAAGCCGGGCACACGAAGCGGTTGACGATCCAGCCGTGTTCGTCGGCCCGGACGCGGCGATGCTCGGCAAGGCCTTCTTCGAGCGGCAGCTCCTCGGGTGGGAACGTCGGAGCGTGGTCGATCAGGCCTCCGAAGAGGACGCGTCTAGCATCGACCGCGGCCGTGGCGTCCATGCGGCAAGCGTAAATCCGATCGCGTAGGCAGGTTGGAGGTTCCGAGCGAAAACAGAGGAGGTCAGGTCCATGCAGGCGGTCCTCCCATCCCAACCCGCGAGAAGGCTCCTCCCGCGAGCCTTCTCGCCCTCCGGCGCGGGTCGCACAGTTGACTCATTTGCGTCAGTGTCGCGCCCGCCCAGCGGGCCTACCGTTTCTTCACCGCTCGGATTAGGCCAAGCGGTAGAAACGGAAGGCGTTAATGAATTTCAAGAAATGGATTCCGCTGGTCGCCGCGTTCGGCCTGATGGTCATGGTCGTAGGCGTCGCATCAGGGGCCTCGAACGTCAAGCACAAGACCCGCACGCTCACGCGAGCGTGTTTCTGGGTCGAGACCAAGGGTGACAGGGTCACCTACCACGACGTCAAGATCAGCAAGCTCAATCGCACCGACGTCCGCTTCTGCATCGTCGGCAAGCCCGGGAAACAGGGCAAGACCGTCCGCGGTGTCGCGGGTCTTGCCGGCCCCGTCGGCCCCCAGGGCGCTCAGGGCGCCAAGGGTGAGAACGGCGCGCAGGGTGCCAATGGGTGAGACCGGTGCCGCTGGCTCGAAGGGTGAGCAGGGCGAGACGGGCCTGCAGGGCCTAGTGGGTCTGGCAGGCTTGACCGGAGACCGCGGAGCTGACGGTCCCATGGGTCTGCAGGGCCCTCAGGGCGAAGTCGGTCCGCAGGGTGAGGCTGGTCCTGAGGGTGCCATCGGCCCCATGGGTCCAGAAGGCCCGCAGGGCCCTGACGGTCAAACTGGCGCTCAGGGTGCCAAGGGTGAGACTGGTGCCACAGGCGCGCAGGGTCAGACCGGCGCTCAGGGTGCCAAGGGTGAGACTCGGTGCCACAGGCGCGCAGGGTCAGACCGGCGCTCAGGGTGCCAAGGGTGAGACTGGTGCCGACGGCCCGCAGGGTGCAGTCGGCCCGGCAGGTGCGGCAGGTGCCGCAGGCCCGAAGGGTGACCACGGCGACGTGGGCCCGCAGGGTCCCGCAGGCAACACAGGCCCAGCAGGGCCGAAGGGTGACCAGGGGCCGGCTGGCCCGCAGGGCCCGAAGGGTGACAACGGGGTCAACGGCTCGACCATCATCACGGTCGACGCCAGCGACGAATCAGGGCAGAAGACGAAGGTCGCCATGTGCCCGCTGACGCTGGATCCCAACGACGACCCGAACAACCGGCTGTTCGCCCTCTCGGGCGGCTTCTCGGCTCAGGGCTCGGTCACGGAGTCGTTCCGCAATCCCGACGGGCATGGCTGGACGGTCACGCAGTCGAGCGGAAACACGGACTCACTGCACGTGTTCGTCTATTGCGCCTAGACGCCTAAGCGTCTGCGCTCACGCAAGTAGGAAAGGCCGGGTTATCCCGGCCTTTCCTTTGAGCGCACATCACGTTCTGCGGCCGACGACGAGATTGACCCTCGTCCCGCGCGGGCGAACGGCCCCGGCGCGCGGCTTCTGCGCGATCACGCGGCCACGGCGGCCGGAGCGGGCCCGCCGGATGCGGCCGACGCGGCAGCCGGCACGGCGGATGCGAGTTGCAGCGCGTGCGAGTCGGGCGCCGATCACCCGCGGCACACGGCACTTTCGCGGGGCCGGGGGCGGCGGGGGTGGAGGCAGAGGTGGAGGCGGAGGCGGAAGAGGCGGAGGAGGAGGCGGAGGCGGTGGAGGAGGCGGTGGAGGCGGAGGTGGCGGCGGCGCAGGCGGAGGTGGCGGTGGGGGCGGCTGTGGCGGCGCCACCTCGTCCATGAAGCGCATGAATACGCGGCGGGACAGGTTGTACGGCGCTTCGGGAGCGATCCGCGCGTAGGTCACCGCGACCCGATCGGGCGACCCCCGAGCAAGCCCGATCGGATCGGCATGCGTCCCCGCAGCGGAGAGCAGGAGCTCCTCGAGGACCGATCCGCCCGGGGATAACCGTGCGCCGCGGAGGTCGCGGTGCTGAAAGTCGCCCGAGAAATCGTTCCAAGCGACGAGGTAGTACGTCCCATCGAAGGCGACGGCCGGATCGAGCTGCGAGGTGCGGGTCGAGATCTGGATGCCCAACGGGTCGAGCACGCCGCCGGACGCAGAGACGCGGCCACCGTAGACCTCGGGGTTGTTGTCCGACCGGTAGTCCTGCCACACGACGAGGTAGTTCGTCCCGTCGAAGGCAACACCAGGCGTCGACTGCAGGTTCGGCGCCAGCGAGACGTCGAAGCCCGCGGGGTCGAGCACGCTTCCGGCCTGCGAAACCCGGCCAGCGAAGATCTCAGTATTGGAGTTGCCCAGACGACCGTCACGCCAGGCGACGAGGTAGTTGGAACCGTCGGACGCCACCGCCGGCTGGCTGGTCGTTCCTTGCATGATCTCGATCCCCTCCGGGTCGAGAACCGTGCCGTTCGGAGCGACCCGGGCACCTACGATGTTGCCGGGCGGCGGGGGCGGCGGCGGAGGTGGTGGCGGTGGGCCCAACGGATTCCGCGGGCCCGAGCTCAACGCGATCTCGCGCCATGCTACGAGGTAGTTCGAGCCGCCAAATGTGAGCGCGGGAGCCGTCTGACTCGCAGTGCCGTCCGCGATCGGAAAGCCCGCGTCGAGGACCGTGCCCGCCCCGCTGATGCGAGCTCCGTAGACATCGGCGTCGGTCGGCGAGCGGTCCACCTCCCATGCGACGAGGTAGTTCGTGCCGTCGAAGGCGACTGTCGGGTCGACCTCGTCGTTCAGCCCCGGTCGAGATCGCAATGCCCGTCCCATCCAGAAGGTCTCCCTGCTCCGTCAGCCGCGCGCCGTAGAGGTCCGACCCGCCGGAGCGGTAGTCCTGCCAGACGACGAGGTAGTTCGCGCCGTCGAAGGCGACTGCAGGCCTGCTCTGATCGCTCGGCGCCGTCCGGTCGAGCACGAGGCCGCCCGGATCGAGCACCTGGCCCGCGGGATCGACTCGCGAAGCGTTCACCTTCGACCCGTCCCGATCGGCAACCCACCCCACGAGGTAGTTGGACCCGCCGAATGCCAACGCCGGGCCCCAATTGTTGCCCGGAGCCGTGGCGATCGCGATGCCGCTCGGGTCGAGCACCGTGCCCGTCGGCGCCACCCGGGCGCCGTACACGGCGGCGTTGAACGGCGGATGATGAAGGTAGACCTCCCACGTCACCAGGTAGTTCGTCCCGTCGAATGCTGCGGCGGGATATGCCTCGTAGTCGACGGGGTTCATCGAGATGTCGATGCTTTGCGGGTCGAGAACCGTTCCCGCGCCGGTGACACGGGCGCCGTACACGTTGTCCTGTGACGGCCCGGTACGTCCGTCGGCCCACACCACGAGGTAGTCGGTCCCGTCGGACGCGATGGACGGACCGTTCACTGAGATCGGGCCGGCGGAGGTCGAGATTGGAATTCCCGTCGGGTCGAGAACTGTTCCGCTCGCGTTGAGCCGCGCGCCGTAGATTTCGCCGATGACCGAGCGTTAGTCCTGTCCACGCCACGAGCATGTTCGAGCCGTTGACGTCACCGCAGGCGTCCATTGGTTGCCCTGCGCTGTCGAGACGGCGATACCGGCCGGGTCGAGGACGGACCCCTGTGGGGGTCACACGCGCCGCGTACACGTCGTCTGGAAACACCTCGCCCGTCCTCCCACACCGCCACGAAGTTCGCGCCGTCGAAGGTGACCGCGGACTGCTCCTGGGCGTCGCTGGCGGCCGAGATCACGATGCCGTCCGGGTCGAGCACCGCGCCGTCGCGGCGTCACTCGCGCACCTTTGATGTCCCTTCCGCCGAAGTCGCCCTCCGTCCACGTGACGAAGTAGTTGCCGGCGCCGAAGGCGACTGCCGGCATCTTGCTGCGACTCACGCGAAGAAGCGACCTGAATCCCGTGGGGATCGAGCAGACGCCGTCTTGACTGACCCGCATCGCGTAGATGTCGCTGTACTGCGTCGTAGATGCCGTAGTGGGGATCAACGCGACCGTCCGTCCCAGACGACGAGGTAGTTGGTGCCGTCGAAGGCCACGTCTGCGCTGCCCGGGCAGCGCCCGGGACGGGACGTCGACCGGGTTCGAGCTCGGATATTCGGGGCTCACGACCCAGTCGGTTGTCAGCGGGCGAGCAGCGTTGTGAACGCGGCCCTCTGCGCCGAGGGCGCCGCGTCGTTGTTCGATGCGACGGCTGACCGCGCCGATCGCCGCCGCGATGTCAATGCCGTGCTCCTGCGCGCTCCTCACCGCTGCGGCTCCCTGCAGCGGCGCCGCAGTCTCCGACCCGCCCTCGAACGAGGCGCGAGCCACGGCCACCGCCGCAACCGCGGTGAGTGCCAGAAGCAGGGTCGCGCCGGCCTTCCTCACTCGTCTCCCCTCCGAAGGCTTCGCTTGTACTACGCGATTAGACGGGTGTCAATGTCGTCGGGGCTCGTGCTGAACCCGTACGAGACTCGAGCCGACGTACTAGCGAGTGAGGGTTGTGATGATCCCGCGGCGACTTACACGCCGCAGCGCGGGGACGGGTCGATCCTGGGCGACGAGCAGCGATCCGTTGCCCGCGAGCGCGATACCGGTGGGCCGGATCCCGACGCGTGTTGCGCGAACGTTGTTTCGCTGACGCGAGATCCCTCCGGTGCCGACGATCGTGCGCCGGGTTCCGTCCGGGCGAATCAGGAGCACCCGGCCGCCGCTGGGGCCTCCGACGCCGACGTAGACCCCCCGCGCGGTTGGGAGCACCGTCGCCGTGTCGATCCGCGCGAACTCGTTCAGCTCGCCGCTCGAATGGTCGATCCGGATCACGCGACCGCGACTCCCCGGATCTGCCACCCAGAGGTCGCCGCGCGTGTCGTAGCGCAGGCCATGTGGGCCGACGACGCCTTGACCAACGGGCACGAGAGTCTCGAGCGCTCCCGTGCTCAGGTTCAAACGCAGCACGCCTCGCTCGATCGAGACGATCGCGAGGTACCTGCCGGCTGGATCGACGTCGACTCCGACGGCGCCTGGGACACGTGCCACGGTCGTGATCCGGCCTCCCGGGACGAAGCGCCGGACGACACCGTTCTGGAGGTCGGAGACGTACAGCTGTCCGGCTTTGTCCTCGGCGACGGAGGTGATCTCTCCGAGCCGTGCGCGCAGGGCCGGTCCGCCGTCTCCGCTGAATCCAGCCTTGCCGTTACCTGCGACCCGAACGAGGCGGTGAAGCTGTGCGTCGTACCTCATGACCTGATGCCGCCCGGCGTCGGCGATGAAGACGCGGCCTTTCGGGTCGACGTGCAGGCCATACGGCAGAGCGAGGCGCTGCGGTTTCGTCCCCGCCAATGCAACTGGCACGAGGATGAGCGGAAGAAGGAGGAGCGCTCGGCGCATGAAAGAAGTAATGCGAGTTCGTCGGTAATTTAGCGACGAACTCGCAGTTGTCAAGATCTAGGATCCGCCTATGAAGGAACGATCATGGAACGAGGACACCGTCCTGCTGCAGGAGGTGTACTCGGCCGGCACCCTTGTGGCTTCTCTCGTCGAGGCCGAGCTTCGAAAGGCAGGGATCGCCCCGCAGCTCTTCTCGTTTCTCGCATGGGTGCAGCTGCTCGAGCCCGCAACACCGGGAACGCTCGCCGCCGAGACGGGTATTCCGCCGACGACGATCCGTGACTATCTTCGGCGGCTGAGCCAGCGAGGTGACATCGTCCGGCGGCCGAATCCCCGAGACGGGCGCTCCTACCTGGTCAAGCTGACGCCACGGGGCCGCCGGCTCGTCGATCGAGGGGCGCCGCTCGTCGGCGACGTGTTCCGCCGGGTCGAGCCCCACTTGCCGCGTCCCTCAGAGGAGTACGCAGAGCGGGCGCGGGAGCTTCGCCAGGGCCTCGCAGCCGTGGCCGCAGCGG
Organism: uncultured Actinomycetes bacterium; assembly: GCA_963712635.1. Taxonomy (GTDB): domain Bacteria; phylum Actinomycetota; class Thermoleophilia; order Gaiellales; family Gaiellaceae; genus VAXT01. Next base: position 29,060 of record CAVQIS010000002.1, read on the forward strand.
ACGAGCAAGAAGCGCGCGTGGACGTGGCCTAGTAGGAAACCGAGCGCCTGATTCCGCGTATTGCCTGTGAAGGCCTGCAGTCAATTCAAGGGGGGACTATGTCGAGACGACTCGCACGCGCGATGGCCACGGTGCTGGCGTGCGGCCTGGCGCTATCACTGGGAAGCGCGGCTGTCGCCGCGCCCGGTTGGCGGGCTGAAGCAGTTCAAGGTGCCACGGCCAACAGCCAGCCGCGGGCCATCACCAACGGTTCGGACGGCAACCGCTGGTTCACGGAGGGCACCGAGTTCACGTCCGCGCCCGCCAAGATCGCCCGCATCACACCGGGCGGCGCATCACCGAGTTCGCCCCCGACGTGGCCGACGGGTGCAACTTCTGCATCATCACCGATATCGCTCAGGGCCCAGGCGGCATTCTCTACATCACCTCCAATGACCACCTGATGCGCTTCAACGTGGCGACCAGAGCTTCGAGACACCGGTGCAGATGCCCAACACGAGTGCGCTGGGTGGCAACCTGGCCGTCAGCGCCACTGACGTGTGGATCACCGACTTCAACAACGACGTGGTTTGGCGCTACCAAATCTCGAACGGGCAGTTCACGTCGTTCCCGGTTTCCGACCCGGCCGACGTGCCGTGGACGTGGCCGGCAACGCCTGGTTCACCCAGCCAGGTGACGTCAACGCGCCCGGCACCAGCAACATCGGCCGTATCGACGCGGCCACCGGGGCCGTCACGACGACCCCGACCACCGACGGTTCCACCACGGTGGCCCCGCGCGAGCATCACCGTCGCCTCCGATGGGCAGGTCTGGTTCACCGCCCGGTTCACGCCCCAGGCTGTCGGTCGCCTCAACCCGTCCAACAACTCGGTGACGCTCTTCCCGGTGACAAACACCGGGCCCTCGGGCATCGCCGCCTCACCCGACGGCACCGTGTGGTTCACCAGGAAACCAAAGGCAACGTCGCCAGGATCACCAACGCCGGCGTCATCACCGAGGGCAAGGCCGTCAAGGGCAGCGGCCCATTCGGGATCACCGTCGCCCAACGGTGACCCCTGGTACACCATGATGGCCGCGAACAAGATCGCAACACTGCAGCTGCGTTAGCGGAACTACGCCTGAGACGTTTGGGCCACTAGTAAGCCGCCTGCCGCGCCCTCTCGCTCGACTGGAGAGGGCCGCAAAGACTGACCTGGCTACTGGCGATGGAGCGTACCGGGATCGAACCGGTGACCTCCGGCTTGCAAAGCCGGCGCTCTCCCAGCTGAATCGGTCTAAGAAACGGCCCAGGCGTTAGCTCGGCGGGAGGTCGGTGTGCGTGCGAACGTGCTTACGATCGCCAAGAAGGCCCAGATGCGCGGCGCCGTGCACTTCCACTACGCCCCTCGGGGTCGAGACCGCGATCGAGCTGCGAGCGGCGAAGGCGTTGCGGCGCCACCTGGAAGGGCTCTCGAAGATTCCCGCTACTCCGTCGGGCACGTCAACGGAAAGTTCGTACGGCCGCAGCCGGCGCGTAGAGCAGCGGTCTACCTGTCGAGCTACTTCCTCGCGGACGCGGTCATAAGACGAAGCTGACCGAAGCGGTGCACAACGCGCCGCTCTACGTGTCGCGCCGGCTAACGCGGTCACGAAGAGGACCATGGGAACAAGCGCCGGTAACGTCATGCGTGGATCGCCGGTCACGTCCGTGCCTTTTCGGAGTGCTCGCGATCACCCAGGCGCATTCGCCGCCCTACGTGGTCACGTCGTCCAGCCAGATCAAGGACGGCGCGGTCTCGCTGTTCGACCTCACGCCCGCCGCCCGCAAGGCGCTTAAGGGCAAGCCCGGCCCCGCCGGCCCAAGGGCCCGCAGGGTTCGAAGGGTGACACCGGCGCCCAGGTCCGCAGGGACAGGTCTGGCGCCGCGGGTACGAGGTTCGCACCTGGCGCTACTCGAAGGACGATGACAACTCGGACAGATGGGCCGGCTACGTCGGCGTCGGCAGCGGGGCAATCGCCACAGTGCCTGCTCGCCCGGCAAGGTTGCGGTTGGCGGCGGCTACTGGTTCAAGTCGCGCCAACAACGGCTCCATGCAGGCAATGCCGGACGGCTGTCGTAGCCCGCTTTCCTGGTGCATGGATCTGCGGCACGACTGCCGTGCGGGACGTCGCTCGAACCTCAGAGATGCGCGGGCTGGAGCGTGAAATGCTGACCAGAATCATGACCGTTACCTGGATCGTCACCTCAAGGCAACAGGACTTCGCCCAGACATAGAGGCTTTGACATGGAGCGTACCGGGATCGAACCGGTGACCTCCGGCTTGCAAAGCCGGCGCTCTCCCAGCTGAGCTAACGCCCCGTTCTCCGAAAGTGTAGAGGCGAAAAAGGAAGCGGCCCCGGGAGTTCCGGGGCCGCGGAGAGCGTGTCCGCCTAGGGAAGGGGAGAGGTGTTAGGCGGCGCGCTCAAGTCGCTCTTCGAGACGGGCGCGCTTGATGATCACGTCGCGGTCGCCGAAACGGCTCTGAACCTTCGCCGCGCGGTGTTCGTCCCAGAGGCGGGCGATCTGCTCCTCCACCTCTGCATGCTCCGCAGCGACGACGACGTCATGGCCCTCGGCGAGGACGTGCAGCAGCTCGGCACGCCGCTCCGTGGCGCGCTCGATCTCGATTCTGATCTCATCGAGTGTTCTCATCACCCCTAATAACGAAGAGCTAGTGGTTACTAATCCCGGCTCCCGAAGAAGAAGAGCAGGATCACGATCCCGCCCACGATCGCGGCAAGGATCGCGATCGCATTCAGCGCGAGATCCACTATGCGTAGCCGAGGTCGTCGAGCCGGTCCTCGTCGAATCCGAAGTAGTGCGCGAGCTCGTGGAGGACGGTGATTCGGATCTGGCGGCGCAGCTCGTCGGGGTCCGGGAACGTAGCCTCGAGCGGGCGGCGATAGATCACGATCTTCGCCGGCAGCGCGCCCGACGGCATCGTCTCGCCGCGCGGATAGCCGGAGAAGATCCCGAGGATCTCCGGGCTTTCCGGATCTTCGTCCTCGACCACGACGGCGACGTTCTCGAGCCCGCGCGCAATCTCCTCCGGCAGCGAGTCGAGCGCGGCCCGGACGATCTCCTCGAACTCCTCGTCGGTCATCAGTAGCGCGGCCGTAAGGGCGGCCGGACCATGAAGAGGCGGACGGTCAGCACGCCGAAGACGAAGCCGCCGACATGCGCAAAGAACGCCACTCCGCCACCCGCTTGCGGATTGATGAGCGAGAACCCGCCCTCCCAGAGCTGGAAGCCGAACCAGAAGCCGAGGAAGAGGAAGGCCGGGACCTCGACGAGGAAGTACAGGAGCAGCGTCAGCACGCTCGCGGTCGGCAGGAGCACGAGATAGGCGCCGAGAACGCCGGAGACCGCGCCGCTCGCCCCCAGGTTCGGGACGGCCGCGTCGGCATTCGTGCCCGCCCACAGGGTGACGACGGTCTGAGCCGCGGTCGCGGCGATCCCGGCCAGCAGGTAGAAGCCGAGAAAGCGGACCGGCCCCATCGCGTCCTCGACGTTGTTGCCGAAGATCCAGAGGAAGAGCATGTTCCCGATGATGTGCAGCCAGCTTCCGTGCATGAACATCGAGGTCAGCCACGTGACGTCCCAGTCGTGGCCGACAGCGGTCCCGGGCGGGCAGGAGCTGACGACCTCACACGGCTGGTAGGCGAACTCGACGACCGAGCGGTCGAGGTCGGGGAGCTGGTAGAGGATCCAGACCGCGAAGTTGATCGCGATCAGCGCGACCGTGACGACGGGGAACGACCTCGTCGGGACGTTGTCCTTGATCGGGAACACTTATTCGACGATCAGCGCGAGCAGCGCCTTCTGGGCATGCAGGCGGTTTTCCGCCTGGTCCCAGACCGCAGACTGCGGCCCGTAGAGCACGTCCTCGGTGATCTCTTCGCCGTAGTGGGCGGGGAGGCAATGCAGGACGATCGCGTCCGGGCTCGCGTGTGAGAGGAGCTCGTCGTCGATCTGGTAGCCGGCCAGGTCCTTGCGGCGGCGCTTGGAGTCATCCTCCTGGCCCATGCTCGTCCAGACGTCCGTGTAGACGACCTGGGCCTCGCGGGCTGCGTCAGCCGGGTCGCGGACGAGCTCGACCGTCCCGCCCATCTGAACGGCGGCCCGGCGGGCGGCGCTGACGGCCGTCGCGTCGGGCTCGTAGCCACTGGGCGTCGCGGCCACGAAGCGCATCCCGCAGCGCGCGGCGGCGACCATCAGCGAGATGCAGACGTTGTTGCCGTCCCCGAGGTAGGCGAGGCGGACTCCCGACAGCCGGCTGAGCCGCTCTCGGATCGTCATCAGGTCGGCGAGCGCCTGGCACGGGTGCGCGTAGTCGGTCAGCCCGTTGATCACCGGGACGCTCGCATGCTCGGCGAGCTGCTCGACGTCGTCCTGCGCGAAGGTGCGGATCATGATCGCGTCGAGGTAGCGCGAGAGAACGACGGCGGTGTCCTTGATCGTCTCGCCGCGGCCGAGCTGGAGGTCGCCTGCCGCGAGGTAGAGGCCGTGGCCTCCGAGCTCGGTGATGCCGACCTCGAACGAGACCCGCGTCCGCGTCGAGGGCTTCTGGAAGATCATCCCGAGCGTGCGGCCGGGGAGGAGCTCGTGGGGCTCGCGCCTCTGCCGTAGACCCTTCAGCTCGTCCGCGAGGTCGAGAACGGTCTTCAGCTCTTCGGAGTTCCAGCTCCCGATCCGGGTGAAGTCCCGTCCCTTGAGGTGTTGCGCGACCTCGACCACGAGGTGCGGATGCTACGCGCTCTCGTAACCCGCTTCGGCCAGCAGGACGCGCAGACGCTGCAACCCCGCGAACATGCGGCTCTTGATCGTGCCCAGCGGCTGATCCAGCCGTTGGGCGAGCTCCGACTGCGTGAGACCGCCGTAGTAGGCGAGCTCGATCGCCTCCCGCTGCTCCGCGGGCAGGCGGCCGAGGGCCGCGCGGACGATCTCTCCGCGGGAGCGTGCGACCACGGTCTCGTCGGGTCCGCTCTCCGCCGGCTCGGGCGCGGACTCGGCCGGCAGGGTGCGGCGGCGCTCCTCGCGGCGGACGATGTCGACGGATCGGCGGTGCACGAACGTGAGGAGCCACGTGCTCGCCTTCGCGCGCTCGGGTTCGTACGAGCCGGCTGAGCGCCAGATCTGGAGGAACGCTTCCTGAACGGCGTCCTCGGCAAGCGCGGCGTCCTGCAGGATCCTGAACGCCAGCCCGTAGGCGACCTTGCCGAAGCGGTCGTAGAGCTCGCCGAGCGCATCGTCGTCGGCGCGCGCGACCGCCTCGACCAGCGCCTCGTCGGACAGGTGCGCCGGCTCACCTCTCATCGCGCGGCGCTCAGAAAGTGGTGGCGCGAGCCGCGCCGTCGCGAAGGGGCTCGTTGCGGCGGCGGACACGTCAGGTCGCTTCCGCCCTGAAGAGGATTGGCGTCGTCGGCGCGGTCGTTCCGCCTGCGTGCTCGAGCGTCGCTGCCACGGTCGCTCCCTTCGGAACGCTCTGCGTCAGAACGAGCGGGCTGCAACCGTTCCCGCCGCGGAAGAGACCAGCCGGCTGCGGGGTCTTCCCGGCGATCACCCACGCCTCGTAGGTCTTCGTGCTCGGCGCCTTGTCCAGCCCGCAGACGACGAGGACGCCCTGACCGTCGTTCGCGACCAGCAGCGAGCCACTGCGCGCCCTCGAGGGGCTTCGCCGTCGCCCCAGCCTCCAGCACCTTCTCGTACACGGACTTCGCGCTCCGCTCGCGGTCGAGCGAGCTCGAGAGCGAGTGCGCCCAGAACCCGAGCCCGATCGCCAGGCACGCGGCTGCCGCTGCAACGCCCGCAACCGCCGCGAGCGGCCAGTTCCGCCGACGAAGCTTGATCACCGCGGCGCGCGGTTCGCCACGAGCGCTCTCGATGATCCGCCCACGCAGCGCCTCCGGTGGCGCCGGCCCTTCGGCCGCGTAGGCCAGGGCGGCGACAGGCTCGCGGAGCAGAGCAAGCTGCTCAGTGCATTCCTCGCAATCTTGGAGATGCCGCTCGAACCGCTCGCGCTCTTCGTCGTCGAGTGCGTCGAGCGCGTACGCCGCCAGGAGATCGTGGGGTTCGTGGCTCATCTGGGCTTCGGGTGATTCGCCCGAGGGGCCGTTCCGGTTCGCCTAGAAATAGTACGGCAGGAGATTTTGCGCTCCCAGCGCGTACCAGAGCCCGAAGGCGAGGCTTGCAGCACCGAGCGCCGGTGCCAGGCGGCCGACGGAGCCACGTGCGAGCGTGAGACCGAACCCGGTCGTCAGCAGAGTCATCGAGAGCGCCGTGAACGCCGCCAGGATCCCGAGCGCCCCGACCGCGAGCGCCTTGCTGTCGATCGTGCTCACGAGCAGGATCCCGACTCCGGCGCTGCCCCCGACCCCGTGGAGCAGGCCGATCGTGAAGGCACCGAGCGGCGTCCTGGTTCGGGGGTGCTCGTGTGCGACCGCGCGGTGCGAGTGGAGATGAGCGTGCGAGTGCGGCCCGTGTTCGTGCTCGTGCGCGTGGAAGGCGCCGCGGCGCCAGCGCAGGAGCAGCCAGACCGCGAGACCCGCGATCAGGAAGCCGATCGCCGTCTCGGCCGCTCGTTGGACGGTCTGCGGGCAGGGAGGCGCGGTAGAGCACGATCGGGACTCCCAGGACGAACAGCGTCAGCGCATGACCTGCGCCCCACGCAAGCCCGAGCCGCGCGGCGTCGCGAGCGCGCCGTTCGGTGGACGCGATCAGCGTCGTAACCGCGGCCAGGTGGTCCGGGTCGGTCGCATGCCGGAGCCCGAGCAGAACCGCGACGGCGACTACGAGCGCGAGCGTCGCGCCGTCGGAGTACGAAGCGAGGAAGTCGTCGAGTCCGAACATGGTCAGCTCACTTTCGGGAGAGCCCGCACGGTCATGGCCGCGCCGGCGATGACGATAACGAGAGCGCTGATCGCCGGGAGCAGGCCGATGACGCGGCCCTGGAGCTCGAAGCGGCGAAACGTGCGCTTGGCGAGGATCGCGACGAGCCCGATCCCCGTGATCGAGACGGCGAGCCCCGCGCTGAAGGCGACGATCAGCCCGAGCCCGAGTGCGATCCGGTGCAGCGAGATGGCCGCGAGGAGCACGACGAGCGCGGACGGACAGGGGAGGAGCCCGCCGGAGATGCCGACGGCGGTCAGCGAGCGCCAGCCGAGCTCTCCGTGGCCATGGTCGTGGTGATGGTGGTGGTGCCCGTGGCTGTGCGCGCGTCGGTGCCGAATGCGCCCGAGCAGAACCGACGCGCCGACGCCGATCACGAGCAGCCCGGAGACGAGCCCGATCCACGGGTAGAGCTGCTCGGGAACGATGAACTGCGAGAGCCCGAGCGTCACGAAGCCGAGCGTGAAGACGCCGATCGTGTGCGTCGCGGTGACGATCAGACCGAGCGCGGCCGCGTGGCGGGGCTTCCCGCGCTGGCCGACGAGGTACGCGGTGACGATCGCCTTCCCGTGCCCGGGCGAGAGCGCGTGAGCCGAGCCCCAGAAGAACGCTAGCGCGAGCGAGATCAGGATCACGCCGACGCCGAGGTCGTCGCGTGCGATGAGGCTGGCGAAGCCGCCGTCGCCGGTCGCCCGGACCGCCGCACGGGCGGACAGCTCGGCGCCCGACTCGAGCTGCGGCGCCTTTCCAGGGCCGTCTCCGGGCTGGACGATTGCGGTCGCGGTCGTGACCTCGAGCGGGCTGCTCAGGAGGTCCTTCGGGTACGCGGCGAGCTCGTGGCTGACGCTCGTCGACGGGACCGAAGAGGATCCAGCGCTGGCGCGGTCGCGGGTCGTGAGCACGACCTCTTTCCAGCCGATCCGGCCGTTGAAGTTCGTGTCCCGGAACTCGAGGCGCCCCGCGCTTCCGAGGGCGGCGTACACAGCCTCGAAGCGAAGCGTGCGCAGGCCGGCGGCTCCGGGCGGGAAGGCGAGCGCGTGGTCGAGCGGGGTGAGCACGACCTTCCGGCCGTCGAGCCGCAGGTCGAGCCCGCGGCCGATCCGGCGCGCGAGGTCCCGCTCGTAGCCACGCTCGTCCGTGATCTTCTGCCGCTCCTGGAAGGCCGGGATCTCCGCCATGTCCAGGACGTACTTGACATAGACGCGGTCGCCGGAGAGCTCGATCCCGCTGAAACGGTTGACGGTGAAATTCCCGAGCGGGTGCGCGTTCGCCGCTGCCGGAGCGGCGAGCGCTGCGACGAGCCCGACCAGGAGCGCGAGCCGCTTCACGATGCGTACCTCCGGGCGAGCGGGCTCCAGAGGAGCGAGAAGTGCGGGTTCAGGCGCACGGCCTTGACGAACCACGAGCGGGATTCGTGCCCGAGGCAGCGCTCGATCATTCCGCGGTGGAAGTACTTGAGCGCGTCGTGCGTGCCGAGGCGAAGCGCCCGCCGCGAGTACGGAAGCGCCTCAGCGCAGCGCCCGTTTCGTTCCAGCGCCCACGCGAGGACATCGTCGCCGTCGATGCTCGGACGCGCGCGTCGCGCCTGCCGCGCGGCCGCAAGCGCGCGCCCGATCCTGACGCCGTGGTCGGCGTCGAACTGTGCAATCTCGAGATCCGTCCGCACGCCGTTCGCGGCCAGCAGCCGCTGGATCACGTCAACGAGCGCGTACTGCTGCCGCGCCGCGCGCGGACGGCCGTGTCGGGCGTAGAGGTCGCCAACCGTCGCGACGGTCTGCGGAAGCGGTAGCGCCTGGGCGGCACGCTGCGCTAGCGAGAGCGCATCGCGGTGGCGGCCCTTCGCCTCCTGGACGAGCGCGAGCGGCTCCAATGCGTAGACGTAGCCGGGAAAGACGGAGAGCGCGGCGCGGTAGTGCGACTCCGCTTCTCCGACCCGGCCGCGCGACCAGGCGAGCTTGCCGAGCTGCGTCTCGACCCAGGCCGTCGGCTCCGGTTGCCCGCCGGCCGCGTCGAGCGCGAGCGTCATGGCCTGCTTCGCGGCATCCGGTCGGCCGAGCAGCTCGCGAGCGTACGAGACCCGCGAGTAGGACGAGAGGTCGGGCCGCAGCGAGCTCATGCGGTCGAAGGTGCGGAACGCTTCGTCGTAGCGGCCGAGCTCGATGAGCGCGTCGCCGACGACGCCATAGTTGCGGGCCGTGTACGGAGCGAGTCGCACCGCTTCCCGTCCGCGAACCAGCGCTTCGCCGAACCGGTGCCGGGCCAGCGCGAGCGATCCGAGTGCGCTCGCGGTGGCGGAATCCTGTGCATCGAGCTTCCGAGCGCGATCGAGAGCCTGCTCGGACTTCGTGTAGTAGGCAGGGTTGCCCGTCTCCCGAGCGCGCTGCTGGTACGCGAGCCCGAGCAGGGTGTAGCCCTTGGCGTCGCCCGGGTGAGAGCGCAGCTCATCCGCAAGCCGCCTGACGAACGACGTCGTGTCCCCGCCGGAGAAGCCGGCGGCGAAGCTCTCCCCCGCGGCCGAGCCCTTGACGGGAACCGCGCGGGCCGTCCCGCCCGAGTTCCTGAGCGCCCCGCCGACGAGGGAGACGGCGGCGACGAGTGCCGCCGCCGTCCCTGCGAGTACGAGTCTCGTCCGCCTCGTCACGTGCCTAGGGGTTGTCGTGCTGTCGGTTTCGCCCGTCGAACGGCGTGGCGAGGAACGGGAAGCTGCCGGAGAGCGCAGCGTCGTCCGTGTTCACCCCGTCGGCCGCGCGGGCCGCGATGTAGTTGGGACCGCCGACGACGCGGATCGCGATGTCGGTGACGTCGTCCTTCGGGCGCCGTCCGTTCGGCCAGCCGGCCGGATCGGGCGTGTCCGCGAGGACGGTCATCCGCTTCTGATCCGCGAACGGCGTCGGCGGAACCATCAGGTTCAGCCGCAGGAGCTCCGAGAGCCGGCTGTCGCTCGACTGGTACTTGAGCAACAGGTCGCGGAGATCCGTGCGGTTCGTCTTCGCCGCGGGAACACCGAACACGAGCTCCAGTGCCAGCGCCAGCCGCGGGTTGAGGTAGTAGTCCTCGAACCTGCTCTCCTGCTCGGGCTCGAGCGCGTTCCAGCGGTCCTTGTCGACCGTGCCGATGATCGTCTCGTTGACCAGCGGGTTCGCCAGGCGCTGCACCTGCCTGAAGCCCCCGCGGCCAGCGCCGTCGACCTCGACGTGCGGCCGGCTCGTGCTGGCGTAGGCGCCGATGTTCGTCGCGCCCGTGTCGCCTGTCAGCATCGAGGCAGGCAGCTCGATCGCGATCGAGTGGACGTTGAAGCCCGACAGCATGTCCGTGCCGAACGGGTTCACGTTGTCGTTCGCATCCTCGGCCGGAGTCTCGATCGGAGGCAGACGCCTCAGGTTGAGCGTGTCGAAGACGCCTCCGAGGTCGATGTAGAACGGGTCCTGCCGCTGGCCGGCGAAGACCTTGATCCCGTTGCCCAGGTCATACGTGCCCTGAGCCGCGAGCGATGCGTAGTCGGGCATCGTCCGCGGGCCGACGTTCGACGGGACCGCGATCAGCCCGTTGGCGACCTGCGTGCGGTGGTGGCCGCGAACGAGCGTTACCGAGTAGCGCTGGCGCAGTCCCAGGCCCTCTGAGCCCGGACCGTCGAGCGCCGTGATCGGAGGCAGGCCGCCTGCTCCGCCCACGTACGAGAGCGGGAGCGTGAACTGGCGGGGGATGCCGCGGATCGGCTCGGTCTTGAAGCGGAACTCGAGCTCGACGTCGTCCGCCTTGCCGTCCCCGTCGTTGTCGACGGAGAACCTGTAGAGGACGTTCGGGTCGAAGTTCCAGTAGTTCGGCCCCGAGCTCGGCTCTTCGCCCGGGATCACGTCCATGATCAGCGCGACCTTGTCCTGCTGACCCGGCGCGTAGTCGCGGAACATGAAGAAGTCCGTGATGTCCGCGGTCGGATCGAGCGAGATGAGTGGCGCTTCTCGATGGCTTGCCGCCTGGGCCGTCTGCGGGCCCGTTCCGCGCGCGAAGAGCGCGAGGAAGAGCGCGCCGACGGCGAGCCCCAGTGCGATGACGATCTTCCTTCTGTCGACGGTTTTGGTCATTCCCTCTCCTCCCAGACCCCGTTCGTTTTGCCTTGTTCGCACGAGTGCGACCTCCGGTTCGATGGAGAGCCCGCCCCTGAGGACGGGCTCTCCGGAGGGACGGCTACTTGCCCTTCTCGTTGGCGAAGCCGGAGCCGGGATCTGCTTCGTACGGGAACCCGGCCAGCCGTGGGCGGTCCGGGCCGTCGACGCCGTCGCCGAGCGGCACCTTCTTGCCGACGAGCGCGCCGGCAACCGCCTGCTCTGCGATGTCGACGACGTCGTCGCCGAGGCGCCGGCCGTTGGGCCAGCCCTGCAGGTCGCCGCCGAGAACGCCGAGCCGGCTGAAGTCACTCGGCGGTGTAACGGGAACCGAGAGGTTGACTCGCAGCATGTCCGCGAGCGTCGGGCCCGTGTAATTGAGCTTCGGGTTGTTCACGCCCGTGAGCAGCACCGAGACGAGGTCCTTGCGGTTCTTCTCGGGGACGCCGAGCTTGTAGAGCTGGTTCATCACCTTGGCGAGGATCGGGGTGCGGTAGAAGCGCTGGAAGTACTTGTCGCGCGAGGGCGTCCAGTGGTTCCACAGGTCCTTGAGCGCCGTCGGGATGACGACCTCGTTCACGAGCGGGTTGCCGAGGCGCGAGACCTGCGACCAGCGCATGTGCGCGCGGCCGTTTCGCACCTTGACCTGCTGGCGGTCCGTCGTCGACCAGACGCCGATCACGTGGCTCTTCGTGTCGAGCTGGGAGATCGGGATCTGGAGCGCGATCGCGTGGACTGCGTAGCCGGCGAAGAAGTCCTTGCCGCCGCCCTGGTTGCCTGTGCCTTTGCGGATCGCGAGCAGGTCGAAGATCGCCCCGATGTCCGCGTAGAACGCATCGTCACGCTGGCCGGCGAAGACCTTGCCGCCTCCGGGCAGGCTCGTGACACGCGAGGCGGCGAGCTGCCGGTAGTCCTTGCCTTTCAGCGACCGCGGGCCGATGTTGTTCGGCGGCGTCGTGCCGCGGGCGACGATCTGGGAGTGCGTGCCGACGATCTTCTCGACCGTGTACGGCTGGACGGTGTTGCCGAGGAAGAGGTCGCCCGTCTTCCTGGCGAAGCGGAAGCGGTAGGTGATCTCCGGCTTCCCGTCGCCGGTCCGGTCGATCTTGATGTTGTACCGGGCGCGCGGCGAGAACGTGTAGTAGTTCGGCCCCGCGGCCGGGTCCTCACCGGGGATCCAGTTCGAGACGATGGTGAGGGTGTTCGGCTTGTCCGGGCTGCGGAACGCGTAGAGGTCCGTGTTGTCGGCGGCCGGATCCTCCGAGATCAGCGGCGCTTCCCGGTGGCTTGAGGCCTGGCTCGCCTGCGGTCCCGTGCCTCGCGTTATTGCTGCGAGAACAACGGCGCCGGCGATGGCCAGGACGATGAGTGCGAGCTTGCGCATTGGAGATGCGGCTCCTTTCGGATTGGGTCGCCGCTTGTTCGCGCGAGCGCGGGCACTGGTTCGATACTGAGACGCGACGTAACGTCGCCTGGCGTTACGGACGGATCGCGACGACGAGCCTCAGCCGACGGGCGTTCGCTCGCCGATCAAACCCTTCTCGGCGAGAACGTCTGCCAGCGTGCGGTCACCGAGCTCGTTGAGCCGGTACGTGACGCGCATCGCGGGTCGCTCGAAGTCGATCAGGCGCCTCAGGTCGATCGGCGTCCCGATCAGGACGAGATCCGGGTCGCAGCGGCGGATCGTCTCGCGGAGATCCTCTCGCTGCTTCTTGCCGTAGCCCATCGCCGGGAGGAGGGCGCCGACGTGCGGGTACTCCTCGAAGGTGGCTGCGATCGAGCCGACCGCGCAGGGCCTGGGGTCGATCAGCTCGGCGGCGCCGTTCGCCTTGGCGGCGAGCACGGCTGCGCCGTAGGTCATCTCTCCGTGCGTGAGCGTCGGCCCGTCCTCGATCGCCAGCACGCGCTTGCCGGCGATCTCGGCTGCGTCGCCCTCGACGTGGAACGGTGAGGCGGCGAGCACGACGTCCGCGGCCGGGTTGGCGCCGCGAATCGACTCGAGCACCGCGTCGATGCCTTCCTGGCTCGCGCTGTCGACCTTGTTCACCACGCAGACGTGCGCCATGCGCAGGTTCGTCTCGCCTGGGTGGTAGCGCAGCTCGTGGCCCGGCCGGTGCGGGTCGACGACGACGATGTGCATGTCCGGCTTGATGAACGGCGTGTCGTTGTTGCCGCCGTCCCAGACGATCACGTCGGCTTCCTGCTCGGCGGCCTGGAGGATGGCTGCGTAGTCGACGCCGGCGAAGACGAGGTTGCCCTCGGCGAGATGCGGCTCGTACTCCTCGCGCTCCTCGATCGTGCAGTCGGCGGCCTCGAGATCTTCGTAGCGCTCGAAGCGCTGGACGACCTGCTTCGTGAGGTCGCCGTACGGCATCGGGTGGCGGAGGACGGCGACGCGCTTGCCGTCGTTCCGGAAGAGCTCGGCGACGCGCCGGGTCGTCTGGCTCTTGCCCGAGCCCGTACGCACGGCGCAGATCGCCGCCACGGGCTTCGTCGACGCGATCATCGTGTCGTGCGGGGAGAGGAGCTTGAAGCTCGCGCCGGCAGCGAGCGCCTGCGATCCGACATGCAGCACGTGCTCGTGGGTCACGTCCGAGTACGCGAAGACGACCTCGTCCACCTCGTGCTCGCGGATCAGCTCCTCGAGCTCCGCTTCCGGGTGGATCGGAATCCCGTCCGGGTAGAGCTCGCCCGCCAGGAGCGCGGGGTAGACACGCCCGGCGATGTCCGGGATCTGCGTGGCGGTGAAGGCGACGACCTCGAACTCTTCGCGCCCGCGGTAGACCACGTTGAAGTTGTGGAAGTCACGCCCGGCCGCACCGGCGATCAAGACCCTCGTCCGCATGTATAGGGAGTATGCACTTACACACCGGATAGAGTCGATGCAGATGGCCCCGTTCCCGGAAAGACTGAACGAACAGGTGGCCTACGAGTTCGCGGCCTCACAGCAGTACGTCGCGATCGCGGTCTGGTTCGACGCCGAAACGCTTCCGCTGCTCGCCGCGCACTTCTACCGGCAGGCGCTCGAGGAGCGGAACCACGCGATGATGCTCGTCCAGTACCTGCTGGACTCTGACCACGAGGTCGTGATTCCCGCGGTCGAGGCTCCCAGGACGACGTTCGGCGACCCGCGGGAGCCGGTCGCGCTCGCGCTCGAGCAGGAGAAGCGCGTCACGGAGCAGATCGCCGCACTCGCCGCCCTGGCGCGCGAGGAGAACGACCTCGTCGGGGAGCAGTTCCTGCACTGGTTCCTCCAGGAGCAGCGCGAGGAGGTCTCGAGCATGTCGGCGCTGTTGAGCGTCGTCGAGCGGGCGTCGGAGTCGAACATCCTGCTCGCCGAGGACTACCTAGCCCGAAACCCGTCGGCGACCAGGGCGAGGCGGCGAATGCCCCACCGGCTGCAGGCGGCCCGCTCTAGCCTCGGCGACTGGGCGTTCTGGCTCTGGGCCGTCGTCGGCGTCGGCTTCGGCTTCGCGATCAGCGTGATCGGGCTCTTCACGGTCCCCGCGAGCGCGATCGCGACGATCTTCCTCCTCACCAGGCCCAGGCTCCGCGCGTCCGCCTACGGCCTCCTGGTCGGGATCGGCGTGCCGCTGCTCGTCGTCGCGTACCTGAACCGCGAAGGGCCGGGGACGGTCTGCCACTCGTTCGACGGTGGCCGTGGTGTTCAGTGCGACGACCTCTACGACCCTCGGAAATGGGCCGTCGTCGGGCTCCTCTTCATCGCGGCCGGCATAGCCGGTCAGTTGTTCGCCGCAAGGCCGCGGGTCTCGAACGCCTAGCGCGACGCTACGACGGCGATCACCGCGAGCGTTGCGCAGACGACGATCACGCCGGCCAGGCCGGTGAAGATCGCAGCCAACGCGAAGAGCGGGATCGAGAGCGCCATCGAGCCGAGCACCATCTCCTTCTGGTGCTCGCGCTTGCGCCGCAGCGACTGCTCGCTCTCCCCCTGACGCTCCGCGATCCGCTTCTCGATTCGCTCCACGAACGCGTCGACGAGCGCGGGCTCCAGGTCCTCGCCGAGCTCGGTGCGCGCGGAGATCGCTGCCTGCAGCTCGTCGCGCGGGACGAGGTCTTCGCTCACAACCGGCTCAGCGGAGAACGTCGCGCGTGAGCTGGGCGACCGCGTCCATCTCCAGCTCCTGGCCGGTCACCTCGCCGAGGATCTCGTCCGCGGTCATGCTCATTCCGGTCTCCCAGAGCTCGCGGACGAGCGAGCCGGCCTCACGCTTCGCGAACCAGTCGTTGCCGTAGCGCTCGCGGAGATGCGTCCGGAACTGCGCCTCGAACGCCCACGAGCGCAGGTAGCCGGTGACGTAGAAGCCCGGGTCGATGTCGACGAGGTAGTCGACCGCGGCCGGCTCGATCTTCAGTGCGTCGCCGAGGATCTCGACGTAGCGGTTCGAGAGAGTCGTCGGGTCGTCGGCCTGGTGGAACTCGAGCTCGTACAGGAGCTTCGCCGAGTAGCGCCGCACCATGTACAGGAGCTGCGTCACGCCCTCGCGCTCGAACTCGTGAGGGCGGGGGAAGTCGAGGCGCCTCGTCAGCCAGGCCGGGTCGTCCGTCAGGTGCTGCATGAGCATCGCCCAGCCCTCGGTGACGGCGACGTCGCCGAGGCGCTTCTCCTCCATCAGCAGGTCGGGCGAGGTGTTCGCGTAGTGCTCGGTGTGGCCGGCCTCGTGGAAGAGGGCGCGCCAGTCGTCGGCGCCGCCCATCGGCTGGATGACGAGCACGACGCGGCCCGGGATCTCGATCGGTGCGCAGAACGCGCGCGGGCTCTTCTTCGGGCGCTGCTCGACGTCGAGCTCGACGTTCTCCTGCGAGTGGAGGTCGATGCCCATGTCGCGTGAGCGTCGCCTCGAGCGCGGGCAGCATCTTCTCGGCCGGGAACTGCGGATCCCACTCGGGCGCACGGAAGATGCGGATCACGTCCCAGCGCTTCGCTTCGTCGAGGCCGACGCCGACCCGATCGCGGAAGAGCCTGTCCGCCGCCTCCTCGAAGACCTTCTCGGTCGAGTCGAGCAGCGCGCGGCACTGGTCGCGAGCTCGTCGAGGCGGAAGCCGAACCGGCGGTAGAGCTCCGCGTAGTTCGGCGCGTCGAGCCGCTCGACGCCGTCGCGGACGATGCGGACGCCTTCGGCGTAGAGCGGGTTCAGATGCTCCTCGGTCAGCTCGACGCGGACCTGGTCGATCCGCTCGCGCTTGTCGCGGTCGGGCTCGTTCGCCATCTCCGGCCGGAGCATCCTGAACGGGAACGTCTCGCCGTCGACTCGCTTCGAGGGTGGCCTCGAGCTCGGCGACCTTCTCCGCGTGCTCGCGGGTGAGCTCGCCCAGGTAGCCCTCGCACGCGAAGCGCCAGAGCTCGCGTGATGCGCCGGTCCCGTCCGCCGTCCCGCCGAGCGCGATGCGCCTGGTCGAGCCGCGTCAGGTCGGCGAAGCGATCGTAGATCGGCGCGAGCTCGAGCGTGTCCTTCAGGCCCGCGTAGTGGAGGTAGTACTCCTCGTCGAGCTCGGCGATGAAGCGGTCGGCGCGCTCGCGGAAGCGGTCGAGGTCGGCGGTGAGAGGGGGGCGCGCTGGCCAAGGGCTCGTAGGATAACCGGCGTGCAGCGAGATCGACCTCAGGACCGAGCGCAAGACGCAGCTCGTCGAGATCACGCGCGCAGGTCGAGGCCGCGCTCGACGGGGCGGACGGCGCGTCCGCCGCGCTCGTCTGCGTGCCGCACACGACCGCCGGCGTGACGATCAACGAGCACGCCGACCCGGCGGTCGCCCGAGACCTGGAGGCGGCGATGGAGCGGATGGTCGGCGACGACTGGGGCTGGCAGCACATCGAGGACGGCGAGGAAAACGCGCCGTCCCAGTCCGCGCCGCGCTGCGGGCCGCAGGTGCTCGTCCCGGTCGGGGACGGCAGGCTCGCGCTCGGCACGTGGCAGGGGATCTTCTTCTGCGAGTTCGACGGCCCCCGGCAACGAAAGGTCTACGTCACGCCGCTGACTT
>CAVQIS010000003.1:0-116171 GCA_963712635.1 uncultured Actinomycetes bacterium
GCAGGATCTCGACGCGCGCGGTCCCGAAGACGTCGCCGCTTCCCTCGGCCACGTCGATATCGCCGTCGCCGTCGGAGTCCGCCGTCGCGACGACAGCGGAAGCTGCCGGTCGTCTCGTAGATCGGCGGGCTCTGGAACGTCCTTTCCTCCCGCTGCGGATGGATTGCGCCGGTGCGGTGACCTGTTCGCCACCGCCAGGTCGAGCCGCCGTCGCCGTCGTAGTCGGCGACATCCATGTCGTGGGGTTGTTGCCAGATTCGATCTGAACCGGAGCGGCGAACGCGCCGCCTCTGTATTCCGCAGGAGCGTGAGTTCGCGGTGCTGCTGTCGAACAGGCGCTCAGGATGTCGGTGTCTCCGTCGGCCTCGAGGTCTGCGGCGCGCAGGTTGAAGGAGGCGAAGACGTCCGGAACCAGCGTCTCGGCAAACGCGAAGTTGCCGTTGTTCTCCAGGATGTCGACCTGTTCGGCTCGGAGGCCGGAAACCGCGAGGTCGCGGTCTCCATCGCCGTCCCAGTTCGCGTCCACGACGACCGGGAACTCTGCGAAGAGGTCGAGCTCGAGCGTCCCGGCGGACGAGAACGCGGCGCCGCCGTTGTTTCGGAGCAGTGCGAGCTCGGCCGTCGGGGTGTTCTCCCGGACCACGGCGAGGTCACGGTCACCGTCGCCGTCGAGGTCGGCCGCGGTGATCCCGTGGGGCCTGGAGCCGATCGGATACACGGTCTCCGGCCCGAAGGCGCCGCTGCCGTTGTTGAGCAGCACGCTCACGTCGCCGGCCTGGCCCCAGAAGTTCGCGAGGGCGAGGTCGAGGTCGCCGTCGCCGTCGAGGTCGGACAGCGCCAGCCGCGTCGGGCCGTGGCCTCCCAGGTCGGTGGTTCGCGTGAAGGTGCCGTTCCCGTTGTTGAAGTAGAGGTCGATGACGTTGTTGGCGAGGTTGTCACCCTGGCTGATCACCACGAGGTCGGGATCGCCGTCCCGGTCGAGGTCGCCGACGGCGATGTCGTTGGACTGCGACTGCGCCGGGTAACTCACCGACGAGCCAAGCGTCCCGTCGCCCAGGTTGAGTTGCACCTGCATCCCGTTCTGGAAGAAGTCCTGTCTGGCCCAGGCCGCGTCGGCGTGGCCGTCGCCGTTCAGATCGGCCGAGACGACCGCTTCGAGGAAGCGACCCGACTGGTATCCGGTCCAGGTCTCGAAGATCCCCGCGTCGCCCGGCTGAGGCGTCGCGGGACGAACAGAGCCCCCCGACCCTGGAGCTGCAACGCTCGTGCCCGCTACGACGAGCGAAGCAAGGACACAGACGAGAACTGCGAACAGGCGTCGCATCTCGGATGAGAGATCCGCTACCGGGCGAGCGCGGGCGTCGGTAGTTCCCCCGACCCGCCTACCGGGAAGTGCTGATCCCGAGAGTTTTTGCTCCTCGAACGTTTCCGTTCCCCCAGACAGGTACGTAAATCGCGCGGAAGTGGATTCGCCGCAAGCCGGCAAGGCTGTGCTGCCACCGCGTTGGCCCTCCTAGCCATCGCCGAGCATCACTCACTAGCCCGAAAGGGCGTTTAGCAGCGGTTTCTAGATGCCGGGGGCGGGACTCGAACCCGCACGCCCCCAGGGGGGACACCTGATTTTAAGTCGCCCTTGTTGATCTCGGCCTATCTCGGTCGGTCTGAGTTTTTCCTGCTTACCAGGCCTATTCGTCGTTCTGATCGTCTACGGCTTCTCGGCCTGTCTCGGCGGGTCTCGCTGCCACTCTGCTGCCACCACGGGAACCGCTGTGCTCTATCTGCGGCCGAGCACCAGGTTCACCCTGCTGCCGCGTGCGAGCCTCCTCCCCGGCCTCGGGCTCTGGGCGATCACGCGGCCCACTCGCCTGGAGCGAGCACGGCGGATGCGACCGACGGAGCAGTGCCTCGCACGGATCCGCGTGCGGGCCCTGCGAAGCGTCAGGCCGATCACCCTCGGCACCACGCACCGGACAACGGGGGGCGGCGGTGGCGGCGGTGGCGGCGGTGGCGGCGGTGGCGGCGGCGGCGGTGGCGGCGGCGGCGGAGGCGGAGGCGGAGGCGGAGGCGGAGGTGGCGGTGGTGGCGGAGGCGGAGGCGGAGGTGGAGGTGGAGGTGGAGGTGGAGGTGGCCCGGCGACAGGTCGAGCTTCGTCACGAAGGCGTCGAGGCGCCGTTGTAGGTCGTGTCGAAGGCGCCCGCGGTCGTCGGGAAGTTCGCCGAGACCGTGGTCCCGGTCAGGTAGGCGTTGCCGGCGCCGTCGAGCGCGATGCCGAGGCCGTCGTCGTCGCTGCTTCCGCCCAGGTAGGTCGAGTAGCCGAGGGCGGCGCCGCTCGCGTCGAGCTTCGTCACGAAGGCGTCGGCGGCCGCCGTTGTAGGTCGTGTCGAAGGCGCCCGCGGTCGTCGGGAAGTCCGCCGAGGCCGTGTACCCGGTCAGGTAGGCGCTGCCGGCGCCGTCGACGCGCGATGCCGTGGCCGAAGTCGTAGTCGCTTCCGCCCAGGTAGGTCGAGTAGCCGAGGGCGGCGCCGCTCGCGTCGAGCTTCGTCACGAAGGCGTCGGCGGCGCCGTTGTAGGTCGTGTCGAAGGCGCCCGCGGTCGTCGGGAAGTCCGCCGAGCCCGTGTACCCGGTCAGGTAGGCGCTGCCGGCGCCGTCGAGCGCGATGCCGTGGCCGTCGTCGGAGCGTCGCTTCCGCCCAGGTAGGTGGAGTAGCCGAGGGCGGCGCCGCTCGCGTCGAGCTTCGTCACGAAGGCGTCGCCGGCCGCCGTTGAAGGTCGTGTCGAAGGCGCCCGCGGTCGTCGGGAAGTCCGCCGAGTCCGTGTACCCGGTCAGGTAGGCGTTGCCGGCGCCGTCGAGCGCGATGCCGTTGCCGCGTCGGAGTCGCCGGCGTCGCTGCCGCCCAGGTAGGTCGAGTAGCCGAGGGCGGCGCCGCTCGCGTCGAGCTTCGTCACGAAGGCGTCGTAGCCGCCGTTGAGGTCGTGTCGAAGGCGCCCGCGGTCGTCGGGAAGTCCGCCGAGGTCGTGTCCCCGGTCAGGTAGGCGCTGCCGGCGCCGTCGAGCGCGATGCCGTGAGCCGCGTCGTCGCCGTCGCTTCCGCCCAGGTAGCTGGAGTAGCCGAGGGCGGCGCCGCTCGCGTCGAGCTTCGTCACGAAGGCGTCGTAGCCGCCGTTGAAGGTCGTGTCGAAGGCGCCCGCGGTCGTCGGGAAGTCCGCCGAGCACGTGTCCCCGGTCAGGTAGGCGCTGCCGGCGCCGTCGAGCGCGATGCCGTAGCCGTCGCTCGTCGCCGCTTCCGCCCAGGTAGGTGGAGTAGCCGAGGGCGGCGCCGCTCGCGTCGAGCTTCGTCACGAAGGCGTCGAGCCGCCGTTGTAGGTCGTGTCGAAGGCGCCCGCGGTCGTCGGGAAGTCGGCCGAGTCCGTGTACCCGGTCAGGTAGGCGCTGCCGGCGCCGTCGACCGCGATGCCGTGGCCGAGGTCGCCGCCGCCTCCGCCCAGGTAGGTGGAGTAGAGGAGGCCCGGGTCGATGACGAGCGGGTAGCGGCGGTCGTAGCGCCGGCTCGACCGCGAAGCCATAGCCCCCGCCGTGAGGCTCGAGCGCGAAGCTGCTTGCGACGGGCACGCGCTTGCCGGCGACGAGCTGGTAGCTCAGCGGCCGCGTGTCGGTGAGGACGCCGAGCGAGGTGTCGGATGCGCAGGTTTCCTCGCCGGTCGAGCGAGAGCCGCTTCGCGCCGCGGTAGGCGAGCCTGATGTCGCGGACGCGGGCTCCGGGGCGGACGAGGAACTCGTACTTGAGCTTGCCGTTCTGGCCCGCGAAGACCATGTCCACACCCGGCCAGAGGTTCCGGTAGACGACGCGCTCGTAGGTGCGCAGGCCGGTGCGCCACTTGGCGGGATCGTTCCCGAGCAGGTAGTTGACCCTGCCCGGCCCCGGGCGCTCGCCGCGGATGGCGACGTTCCGGTTCGAGCCGAGGAAGCGAAGCGCGAGGGCCACGCCGCGCCCTCTTCGCTGCTTGCCCGGACGCTTGAGGGAGAGCATCGCCTCCCTGCGCGTGAGGAAGACCGAGAAGCCGGCGCCCTGGGCGGAGTAGCGGACGCGCGCGTCGGTCTGGCCGGCGTTGGCGGTGAAGGCGAGCGGCAGCTTCCCGTAGGCGGCGAGCGCCTGCTGCTTCGTCGCAGACGCCGTCGACCCCCTCGCCTTCTTGGACGAAGCCTGCGCCGGACCGATCTGGAGCAGAACGCCCGCGGCGGCTACGGATAGGAGCGCCAGGCCGAGGGACCGGAATCTGAGCCGCATCCGCATGAGTCGCATTTTCCCTCATCCCGCCCCAAGTACGAAGAAACGATGCCGCCGTAGACGTAAGCGCCGGAAGGCACCGCGATCCAGCAAAAGACTCGCAGCCTTCTCAGGTGCCGGGGGCGGGACTCGAACCCGCACGCCCCCAAGGGGGACACCTGATTTTAAGTCGCTCTGTCTGATCTCGGTCTATCTGGGTAGGATCTGGAGTTCTTCCTGCTTACCAGGCCTATTCGTTCGTTCTAGATCGTCTACGGCATCTCGGCCTGTCTCGGCGGGTCTCGCTGCCACCTTGCTGCCACTGGCGCGGAACAGCTTGCGCCGTTGGTTATCTGCGGCCGAGCATCAGGTTCACCCTGCTGCCGCGTGCGAGCCCCTCCGCGGCCTCGGGCTCTGGGCATCACGCGGCCCACTCGCCTGGAGCGAGCCCGGCGGATGCGACCGACGGAGCAGTGCTGCGCTCGGATCCGCGTGCGGCCTCGCGAAGCCGTGAGGCCGATCACCCTCGGCCTACGCACCGGCGACCGGTGGAGGCGGGGGTGGAGGAGGAGGAGGTGGCGGGTGGCGGAGGAGGCTGGAGGTGGCGGTGGAGGCGGCGGAGGCGGCTGGCGGTGGCGGCGGTGGCGGTGGTGGATGGCGGTGGCGGTGGCGGTGGCGGCGGAGCCTTCGTCGAAGAAGCGCAGGAAAGCGCGCTGCGCTCCGCCGTACGGCGGCTCTGACCCGATCCGGCTGTAGACGACGATCGCGCTGTTCGAGGGGCCGCGCGCGAGGGCGATACCACCCGCGTGCGTCCCGGTGGCCGAGAACACGAGCCCGTCCGGCTCGAGCACCGAGCCCGACGGAGTGACGCGCGTGCCGTAGAGGTCGGGGCCGCGATACCCCTCGCGCGCGTCCCGCCAGGCGGCGAGGTAGTTCGCGCCGTCGAAGACCGCGGCCGGCGACGTCTGGCCATACGGCGCAGAGGCGGCGACGATCCCTGCAGGATCTAGCACCGTCCCCTCCGGGCGTGACCCGAGCCGCATAGATGTTGTCCGAGCCGACGTACGTGCCGCGGTCGTCCTGCCAGAAGACGAGCCGACTGCCCGCCCTCGGAGGCGACGGCGGGCTGACGCTGGAGGCTCTCGCCCGTGGCGATCACGATCCCTGCCGAGTCCCTGACGAGGCCGCCGGGCGTGACCCTCGCGCCGTAGACATCTGTGTAACCGCTACGGCTGTCGGTCCACGCGACGACGTAGTCCGTGCCGTTGAAGGCAAGAGCAGGGTCGACCTGGTCGGGGCTCGCCGTGGAAACCGGGATTCCGTCGGGGTCGAGGACGGCCCCGCTCTGGTCGACCCGTGCACCGAAGATGTCGAACGTCGGCGGCGGGGGAGGAGGCGGCGGCGGCGGGGGCCCCTGCGGCGGCCGCTTCGGCGGTTTCGCGTGGTAGGGGGAGTCCTCCCAGACGACGAGCGAGGTCGAGCCGTCGGAGGTAACCGCCGCGTCACCCTGGATGCCGTTCCTCGCCGAGATCAGGAAGCCGCCGGCGTCGAGCACCGTACCCGCGCGGCTGACGCGCGCGCCGTAGAGGTCCGCCTGCCCGCCCGACTGGCGAACCTCCCACACGACGAGGTAGTTCGCGCCGTCGAACGTGACCGTGGGGTTGACCTGTTGCTGTCCGCCCAGCGCGACCGGGATTCCCGTTCCGTCGAGCGACTGGCCGGACTCGGTGACCCGTGCCGCGTAGATGTCGGAGTTGCCGGCCCGGTAGTCCTGCCAGACGGCGAGGAAGTCCGTGCCCGATGAGGCCACGGCAGGACCGACCTGCTCGCTCGGCGCCTGTCGGCCGATCGAAAGGCCGTCGGGGTCGATCACGCCGCCCTCGGTCGTCACGCGGGTCGCAGAGAGATCTCCCGCGTCTGCGTAGTACTGGCCGGGGACCCACGGCACGAGGTAGTTCGTTCCGTCGAAACCGATGGAGCCGGAGCCGCCTCTCGACGAGATCGAGATCCCGTCGGGATCCAGGACGACGCCGTCCGAGGAAACCTCGTCCCATAGCTGCCGCCGTTCTGGCCGTCGGCCCAGGCGACCATGAACGTCGTCCCGTCGGACGCCACGCTCGGCGTGGTCTCCCAAGTTTGCGTAACCGGCGAGATCGCGATGCCCGAGGGGTCGAGCACGGTTCCGTCGGGCGCCACGCGTGCCCCGTGGACGGTCGGGAAAGAGCCGGGACTGTCGTCCCAGACGACGAGGTAGTTCGTGCCGTCGAAGGCGAGCTTCGGCTCGGCCTCCCCGTTGCTCGCAGTCGAGACAGGAATGCCAGCCGGGTCGAGCACTTCGCCGGCCGGTGTGACGCGCGCGCCGTAGATGTCCCCGCCGAAGGCGCTCCCGGTGTCCCAGACGATCAAGTAGTTCGTGCCGTCGAAGGCGACGCTTGGGTGGATCTCGTCCGCCGAGCTGGTCGAGACCGGGATTCCGTCGGCATCCAGCACGGTTCCGCCGGGCGTCACCCGCGCCGCGAAGATGTCACCGCCACCGTTCTCGGGATAGTTCGTCCACGTCACGAGGTAGTTGGTGCCGTCGAAGGCGATGTCAGACCAGGTCTGGTCCCCGGGACCCGACGCGATTAGGAAGCCGTCCCCGTCGAGCACCGCGCCCTGCGGGCTGACCCGCGCGCCGTAGAGGTCTCCATTGGGATAGCCGCCCTGGTCCCACGTGACGAGGTAGTTCGTCCCGTCGAACGCTACTGCCGGCTGTCCCTCCAACCAGGCGCCCTTCACGGCGATCGGGATCCCGTTTGGGTCCAGGTTCGTGCCGTCGGGAGTGACGCGTGCCGCATAGACGTCGGCGTAATCGGCGTCCAATTCGTACCCGCGGTAGTCCGTCCAGACGACGAGGTAGTTGGTGCCGTCGAAGGCGACCTGCGCGTCCGACTGCCACGGTGCCGCGTCCACGTAGACGGGATCGGACACCGGCAGTTCCGGACCGATTTCTGTGGACGGTAGGCGCGGCTTCGCGTGCGCCCGCGCGTTCACTGCTGCCTTCGCCACAGGCGGTCCAGGAGCGCCATCTCGGCCGCCGAAGAGCGTCAATACAGAGGCGAGCAGCACTGCAGCGAGGATCGAAAGCCGCACCTTCCCCCCGCGCGCCGTCTTGCTCATCATCTGCCTTTCGTCGAGGCTTGGCCGGTTGTACTAAGTTCCAGCCGTGAGCGCAACGGTCGGCACGCACACACCGGGGTCGTCGAGAGCTGATGGGCTACCCGGATTGCAGGGATCCATAATGCCGGGGGCGGGACTCGAACCCGCACGCCCCCAGGGGGGACACCTGATTTTAAGTCAGGCGCGTATAGCCAGTTTCGCCACCCCGGCGCGTAGAAGCCTAGCCCGGGAGGCCTACTGGCCCGGCGTCATGTCCTTGACGCTGGCGTAGCGCTCGCCGCCCTTGTTGCGGCGCTTGTCCTTGAACTTCGAGAGCGCGCCCTTGTCGAACTTCGAGCACGTGAGGACGTAGCCGTGGCCGGGCTCGACCTTGTCGAGGTTCGCGTCCTGGTTCTGGTCGTACGCGGGCTCGTTCCAGGCCGTCGCGGCGATCTTGTCCTTCAGCTTCGCGTAGGGAGCGACGACGAGCCCGTACGGGTCGTCCTGGGCGAAGGACTGCAGCTTGTCGATGTCGTCCTTGCTGATCCCAGGCCCGTACTGGATGACGATCCCGCCGTGCTCGAGGTTGTGGACGAGGATCGTCTGCTTGATCGAGTCCGGATAGACGCCCCAAGGAGCCGGCTGCGCGTAGTGCGGGCCGCTCGAGGGCGGGAACGAGTTGTACTTCACGGGCGCGTCGGGGTTCTGGAGGTGGGCAGGAGGCAGTCCCTTGAACTCCTCCTCGGTGCACGAGCCCGTCTGGATGAGCCTGCTCGAGGCGTTCGAGCTGCCGCCGCCGCCGAAAGCGAACACGGCGCCGACGCCGACGAGCAGGATGACCCCGAGCGCGGCGAAGGCGAGCACGTACATGAACGTGCGCCGCTCGGACTCGGTCCGAGGCGTGTGTCGCTGCTGAGGAGCCTGTACGGGGCGACGCGGCGGAGGCGGCGTGCGTGGTTTCTTGGCCAAGAAGGGCGATGGTAGCAACGGCCCCGCGCGGTTCCGCGTCTGGAGCCCGCCGTATACTCGTGCACCCCGACGAGGAGGAACCGTGTCATTTCTGGACAAGCTGATGGGCCGTGGGAAGAAGGCCGCCGGAGACGTGAAGGGCGACGAGTCGCTCCGCGAGGAAGGCGTGCATCAGGAGCAGGCGGGCATGGCCGAGGACCGCGCCGAAGCGGCCGAAGATACCGCCCAGGAAGCCCGCAACGACGCGGCCGAGCACCGCGCTCAGCAAGACTCCTAGCGGCTCCGTCCGACCCCACCTCTAGCGTTTTGCGGTCCTATGGGGATCGCTCTCGTCATCCTGCTCGGATTCGCCGGCCTCGCGCTCGGCTCGGTCTGGCTCGTCCGCAGCCTGCGCTCTGAGCTGCAGGCGCTCCGGGCCGATTCCGGCGCGCAGCTCGCGGAACGGAATGCGGAGGTCGACCGACGTCTCGAGGCGATGACCTCGACACTCGACCGGCGCCTGGACAGCACGACGAAGACGGCGGGCGACATCCACCGCCAGCTCGGCGAGCTCGGCCGCGCGAACGAGGAGATCCTGGCGCGTGCGAACGACCTCAAGCGCCTCGAGCATGCGCTGCGGCCCCCGAAGGCGCGCGGCGGTTTCGGGGAGCTCCTGCTCGCCAACCTCCTGGCCGACCGGCTTCCGCCGACGGCCTACGCGCTCCAGTACGGCTTCTCGAGCGGCGAGCGCGTGGATGCGGTGATCAAGGTCGACCGCATCGTCCCCATCGACTCCAAGTTCCCGTTCGACAACTTCGAGCGCATGGTCTCGGCGGAGAACGACATCGAGCGCCAGCAGCACGAGAAGCTCTTCGCCCGCGACGTCAAGAACCACATCGACGCGATCGCGTCCAAGTACATCCGCCCGGACGAGGGAACGTACGACTTCGCCTTCATGTACCTCCCCTCCGAGGCGATCTACTACGAGCTCGCGTGCGGGAAGACCGGCGCGCTGCTCACGTACGCGCACGACAAGCGGGTGCTCCCGGTTTCGCCGACGACGCTCACCGCCTACCTGCAGGTGATCGTGCTCGGGCTCAAGGGCCTTCAGATCGAGCAGCACGCGCAGGAGGTCATGGCGTACTGCTCCCAGCTCCAGACCGACTTCGGGAAGTTCAAGGAGGACTTCGAGCTCGTCGGAACGCACGTCGGCCGCGCGCAGAACAAGCTCGGCGACGCGCAGAAGCGGCTGGGGCGGTTCGAGTCGAAGCTCGAGCAGGCCGGCGAGGCTCCGGCCGAGCTACCCGCGGAAACGCACGAGCTCCCCCGCGCCGTCGACGCCGCCTAGCGCGTTACGCCGTAGTCGTAGTTGACGACTTCCCAGTGGTCGCCGGCGCGGGCGACCCAGACCCGGAGACGCGCGTTCAGCGGCTGGACGCCGCCGAGCGGCACGACCTGGCTGCCCGAGAGCCGATAGACGAAGCAGTCCTTCCCCGCATCGACGGCCGGAGCCGGCGGGCAGTCGTGCCGCAGCGTTCCCGGCCCGCCGACCTTCCGGATCCCGTCCTTGCGGATGTGCTCCTGCAGGTTCCGCACCTGAGGCGTGACCTCGGGGGCGACCGCTGCCTCGATCGACTGCCAGGTGCCGACGACGGCGAGCCGGTGGACGAAGCCGTCCGCGAACGGCTTCGCGTCTTCGGTCGTCGGCTTCGAGCCGCCGCAGCCTGCGAGGAGCGCAGCGAGAGCTATCGCCAGAGGACCGGAGCGCTTCAGGCTGCTGCGGTTTGCTCTTGCTTCAGGTAGCGGATCAGTCCGCCTGCGACGACGATCTCGCGCTCGCGCGGAAGCAGGTCGTGGGTGAGCGTGATCTCCTGCGTCGCCGTCGATCTCGACCGGCACGTCGTCGAGGCCGTCCGCGATCTCCTGCAGCCGCGAGATCCGCCAGGTCTGGCCGAGCTCGGCCTTGTCGTAGCCGGCCTCGTCCTTGAAGAGCAGCGGGACGATCCCCTGCGCGATCAGGTTCCGCCGGTGGATCCGCGCGAAGCTCTTCGCGATCACGGCGCGGACGCCGAGCTGCGCCGGGGCCAGCGCCGCGTGCTCGCGGCTCGAGCCCTGGCCGTAGTTGTCGCCGGCGACGATGAAGCCTCCGCCCCACTCCTTCGCGCGGCGCGGGAACTCCGGGTCGCGGTGCTGGAACGTGAACTCGGCGATCGCGGGCACGTTCGAGCGGTAGGCCATCACGGTCGCGCCGTCCGGGGAGAGGTCGCCGGTGGAGATGTCGTCGGGCGCGACGATCAGGACGCGCAGCTCGAGCGTGTCGGGCAGCTCCTTCTGCTCGGGCGGCGGCTTGATGTTCGGGCCGCGTGGGACCTCGATCGACCCGGCCTCGTCGGCCGGGACCGGCTCCAGGATGTGCGCCTGGACGACCGCCGGGCGCGCGGGCGGGCGCGCGGGCAGCTCGGGCGCGTGTCAGCTCGCGCGGGTCGGAGATCTCGCCCTTCAGCATCGACGCGGCGGCGACCGCCGGGCGAGCAGAGGTAGACGCTGTCGTCGGCCGTTCCGCTGCGTCCCGGGAAGTTCCGGTTGAACGTGCGCAGCGAGTTCGCGCCCGACGGCGGCGCCTGGCCCATGCCGACGCACGGCCCGCAGGCCGGCTCGAGCATCCGGACGCCGGCCGACAGCAGGTCGACGTAGGTGCCCGACTGCGTGATCTGGTCGAGGATCTGCCGCGAGCCCGGGCGTCGCGGTCGCCGAGATCAGCTTCTCGGAGAGCCGGTTGCCGCGGAGCACTGCGCCGACAGACGGCCATGTCCTCGTAGGACGAGTTGACCGAGGAGCCGACGCAGACCTGCGCGAGCGGCGTGCCCGACGAGCTCCTCGACCGGGACGACGTTGCCCGGGGCTCGACGGCTTCGCGACGAGCGGGACGAGCGCCGCGAGGTCGATGTGCTCGATCCTCGTCGAAGTCGCCGGTCGAGTCGCCGGTCGGCCAGCTCGGTGAAGTCCTCCGCGCGCTCCTGCTCGTCGAACCAGCGCTTCGTCTCGTCGTCGGCCGGGAAGACCGCGCCGGTCGCGCCGAGCTCGGCGATCATGTTCGCGATCGTCCCGCGCTCGGTGTAGCAGAGCGTCGCCACGCCCGGCCCGGTGAACTCGAAGATCGCGCCGCGCCCGCCGCGCACGCCGCGCCGGCGCAGCAGCTCGAGGATGACGTCCTTCGCCTGGATCCAGGGCCGCTGCAGCTCGTTCTCGAGGAAGACGCCGACGATCTTCGGGCACGGCAGCTCGAACGGATGCCCGGCCATGCAGACGGCGACGTCGAGGCCGCCGGCGCCGATCGCGATCATCCCGCACGAGCCCGACTGCGTCGTGTGGCTGTCCGCGCCGATGAGCGTCTTGCCCGGCGTCGCGAAGCGCTCGCAGTGGATGTAGTGGCAGATCCCGTTCCCGGGCCGCGAGAACCAGGCGCCGTACTTCGCCGACATGGCCTGCAGGAACCGGTGGTCGTCCGGGTTCTTGAAGTCGATCTGGAGGATGTTGTGGTCGACGTAGACGACCGCGGTCTCGACCTCGACCCGCTCGTGGCCGAAGAGCTCGAACTGCATCATCGCCATCGTCCCCGTCGCGTCCTGCGCGAGCGTCTGGTCGACCGAGATCGCGATCTCGGTGCCCGGGGTGAGCTCGCCGCGGACGAGGTGCTCTTCGAGAATCGTGCGTGCGAGCGAGGCCATCGGCCTCAGTATCGCAAGAGCGCGCCGACACCTTCCGCAGGATCGAGATCCTCGTGCGCCGTGACGGCCCAGACGGTGCCCCCGTGGGCGACGGTCTGGTGCACGGCGAGGTCGAGCCCGTCGTCGCGCTGCTCGGTCTCGGTGCCGTCGAGCGGGCAGCTGCCGCCTGAAGCGGACGAGGCGCCCGCACGCCGGGCACTGCCAGGCTTCGTGGTTCGCGCCTTCCTCGTACAGCAGCACCTCGACCCGCGCGTCCGAGGCGGCTTCGAGCGTCTCCTCCCAGCCCGACGCGGCGCGCTCGCCCCGGCCCGCACCTTCCCTCCAGCGCGCGAGGAGCTCGGCCTCCTCCTTGGCACGCGCCTCTTCGAGGATCGGGCTCGTCAGCTCGAGCAGCTCGTTCGGCGACGCGTGCGCATCGGCGGTCGTCCAGCCGACCACCGCGTCCCTTCGTCGCGCGGAGGAAGCATTTCCTCGAGCTCGGCGCGCGTCTCGTCATAGGAGACGATGATCACCTTCGGCGCAGCCATCCGCCTGACGCGGCGGTCGATCTCCCCGGCCACGTCGCGCAGGTGCTCGGCGACGAGCTTCTCGATGTGCCGCTGGAACCGGGCCTGCGACCAGCCGCCCTGATCGTGGCGGCCGGGCACCTCCTCGGTGCGGTCGGCGACCTCGTCGAGCCGCCCTGCGTGCAGCCGGAAGAGGTCTCCGCGCTCACGGCCGACGACGGCGACGAGCGCACCGTCGCCGCGGCCCACGAGCGGCACGAGCGGCGCAAGGTGGAACTCGCGTCCGACGTGGACGCGGTCCGGCACGGACTCGATCAGCGCTCGAGGCCGCCACACGTTGTCGAGGCCCGCCGAGAACACGGCGAGGCCGCGCGCGCCGTCGCGGTCGAACTCGTTGGCGAACCACTCGCGGATTCGCTCGAAGTCCTTTCGCAGCCCGATGCGCTGGTCGTGCGTCAGCCCGCGGTTGTTCTCCGCGGAGTGGCGCTCGCCGTCGTTCAGCAGGGCGCTCATCCGAGTGGCGACGTCGCCGGCGGTCGGCGCCGTGCTCGGGTCGAGGTCGACGTAGAGGCTGATCGCGCAGCCCTTCTCTGCTCTGAACTCCGCCAGCTCGCGGAGCCCATCCCAGCTCACCGTTTCGGCCATGCGGGTTCCTTTCCCGTCAAAGCGGCGATTCTAGTCGTGTGGGGACGGAAATCTTCACGATCGGCCACGGGCGTCGAGCCGCGAAAGAGCTCGTGGCGTGCCTGCACGAGGCGTCGGTGAAGACGCTCGTCGACGTGCGCCGCTACCCGCTCTCGCGCCGGAACCCGCAGTTCAACCAGCCGGCGCTG
Organism: uncultured Actinomycetes bacterium; assembly: GCA_963712635.1. Lineage (GTDB taxonomy): Bacteria > Actinomycetota > Thermoleophilia > Gaiellales > Gaiellaceae > VAXT01. The sequence continues at coordinate 13,418 of CAVQIS010000003.1, forward strand.
GCGGCGACGCTCGAGGAAGCGGCCATCGACTACGTGCATGCCGTCGGGCTCGGCGGATTGCTCGAACACGAGCCCGGCGAGGAGCTGTTCGCCTGCCTCGGCCAGTTCGCGCCCTACGCGGCGAGGATGCGCACCGAGGAGTGGCAGGGCGCGCTCGAGGAAGCGCTGGCTTACCCGTCGCCGTGCTTCATGTGCGCCGAGACCCCGTGGCTCCGCTGCCACCGGCGCTTCATCGCGGAGTTCCTCTTCGCCCGCGGCCGAGATGTCGTCCACCTGATCCGGCCGGGGGAGCGCGAGCCGCACCGGATCCACCGCGAGGCCGCACACCTCGGAGGGAAGCTCTACCTCTGCGGGGAGCCGATCGCCTAGCGCGTGAACGTCATTGACCAGCGGATGCGCTCGGTAACCCGCCCCTCTTCGTCTCCGTCGAGGTCGCTCTCGACGTCCGCGCTCCCGATCGCAGTCTGACCCGCCACACGAAGATTCGTGAGGCTCGACTCGGAGATCCCGCCTTCGGCCTGGTGCAGCCCCGGCAGGATCGCCCTCAGGGTCGCCGACTGCCGCGGGCACGAGCCCGAGCCTGCGGGGAGCCACGCGCGCCGGAACGAGATCTCGTTCCGCTTGCTGCGGAAGAACTGGAACGCCGCACCGCTCACGTGCCTGCGTGTGCGCGCGCATGACGATGTGTTCGGCCGGCTGCTGGCACGGCGGCTCGTACGTCGTCGTCTGCTCGCCGCTCCCGGTCACGTCCACGGTGACGAGCTCGACCGCCGCCGGTGCGTAGGAGACGCGGCGAGCGCGAGACGTGACGACGACTTTCGTCGGTCGCCTGCTGCGAAGCGTGGCCTTGCGCACGCCGATCGACCGGATCGAGACGTCGCAGCCGTTCAGCGTGGTGTGGGTGACGGTGTTCCAACGCTTCGTTACCGAAGCGCCGAGCGTGACCTTCAGGACAGCTCGCCGCGCCGACGCCGCGTCACGGGCGGGCGCGCCGAGCGCCCCGAGCAGGCTTAGAACTACCGCTGAGCAGGTAAAACCGAAGAAGAGCTTCATGGCCGCAGGTGCCCATGGTGCTACCCAGCGGGGGAAGTTTCAAGCAGTCCGGTTCGTTGAATAGGGTGAGGGCCCACGAGGGTCCCGAACCTTTGGAGCGAGATGCCTGAGAACGACGTACAAGACCTGATCATCATCGGCGGAGGCCCCGCCGGATACACCGCTGCGCTCTACGCTGCGCGCGCGAACCTGAACCCGCTCGTGATCGAGGGAATCACCTTCGGCGGGCAGCTGATGATCACGAGCGACGTCGAGAACTACCCCGGCTACCCCGAGGGGATCCTCGGCCCCGAGATGATGCAGGACTTCCGGCGCCAGGCCGAGCGCTTCGGCGCCGAGTACATCACCGACGACGTGACCGCGGTCGACTTCTCGGAGCGGCCGTTCCGGGTCGAGGTCGACGACGACGCCTACTACGCGCGGGCAGTCATCGTGGCTACAGGGGCGAGCGCGCGCCAGCTCGGGCTCGACTCGGAGCGCACGCTGCAGGGCCGCGGCGTCTCCTACTGCGCCGTCTGCGACGCGGCCTTCTTCCGGAACAAGAACGTGATCGTCGCCGGTGGCGGCGACTCGGCGATGGAGGAGGCGGTCTTCCTCACGAAGTTCGCCGACAAGGTGACGATCGTCCACCGCCGCGACGAGTTCCGCGCCTCGCCGATCATGCTCGACCGCGCGAAGGCGCACCCGAAGATCGATTGGGTCACGAACGCCGTCGTCGAGGAAGTCGTCGGCGAGGAGGGCAAGGTGAGCGCCGTCCGCCTCCGCGACGTGAACACCGACGAGGTCACCGAGATCGAGGCCGACGGGCTGTTCGTCGCGATCGGCCACGACCCCAACACGAGGCTCTTCCTCGACCAGCTCGATCACGACGAGGCCGGCTACCTCGAAACGCAGCCGGGCTCGACGGCGACGAACATCAAGGGCGTCTTCGCCGCGGGCGACGTCGTCGACCACACGTACCGCCAGGCCGTGACCGCGGCCGGCTCGGGCGCGATGTCAGCGCTCGACGCCGAGCGGCTCCTCTCCTCCGAGGAAGGGCACGAGCACACGGCCCTGGCCGCCCCCAGAGCCGAAGCGGTCTAGCCGAACGCGGCAGTACCCTCGGCCGGAATGGCGAGGTCCGCGTGGACCGATCTGCTCGACCCGGACGAAGCGACCCTGCGGGAGGAGCTGCCCGACGGGATTCGTCCCGACATCGTCCAGGAGCTCTTGCGGCCCGGGCAAGAAGACGGCGCCGGCGTCCGCCCTAGCATCCGCAGCCACGGCAGCTACATCCTGGGGATCCTGCTCGTGGCGGTCGCCGTACCCGAAGAGGACTTCGTCTACTACCAGGAGGTCGACTTCGTCCTGACGCGTCAGCGGATCGTGACCGTCCGCAAGACGCCCGGCGAGCGCGAACCGTTCCCGCCCGAGCGCGTGAGCAGCGTTTGCGACTCCCACGAGCACGAGCTGCCTCCGGGACAGATCGCGTTCCATCTCGTCGACGACGTCGCCGAGCGCTTCCTGGATCTGCTCGACGACGTGGACGAAGAGATCGACGAGCTCGAGGAGAACATCGACCGCTGGCCGGCGGAGAAGAGCCGGCGCAGGTTGTCGGAGCTCCGGCATGACCTTCTGCACATCCGCAAGACGCTCGGCCCGACCCGGGACGCTGCTCGTGAGATCGTCGACGGGCGCGTCGACATCGAGGGACGAATGCCGTTCTCCCGGGAGGTCTTCCCACGGGAGATCGAGCGCCTGTTTGCGACGACGTACGACAAGCTCCTCCGCGCGACCGAATCGATCGAGTACGCACGCGACCTGCTTTCCGCGGCACGCGACTACCAGCAGGCTCGAATCTCGATCGACCAGAACGAGGTCGTCAAGACGCTGACCGTGATCGCGTCGCTGATCCTCGTCCCGACCTTCATCGTCGGGCTCTACGGGCAGAACTTCATCCGGAGCATGCCCGAGCTGAAATGGACGTACGGCTACTGGTGGTCGTGGAGCCTGATCATCGTCACGACCGTCCTCCAGATCATCTACTACCGTCGGAAGCGCTGGATCTAGGCCGCCGGTAGGCGTACCAGGCGGCGAGGGCGACGAGGCCCAGCGCGACGAGCGCGAGGATCACGTACGCGGAGTCGTGGAGGATGCGCACCGCGAGGTTTCCGGCGAGGTACGCGAAGACGCCGACCGAGATCGCCCACAGGATGCCGCCGGCCGCGTTCCAGACCAGGAACCGAGGCCAGGACATGCCGTGCGCTCCGGCCAGCCACGCTGCAGTGACGCGCAAGAAGGGCAGCCAGCGCCCGAGGAAGACTGTCTTGCCACCGTGCCGCTCGAAGAACGCCTCGCCGCGCATGAGGAACGCCTGCCGGCGATCCTCGAAGCGCCCGGGGCGCGCCAGCAGGCGTCGCGCGCCGTGGCGGCCGAGGTGGAACCCGATGTTGTCGCCGATGATCGCCGCGAGCGCCGCGACCGCGATCACGATCGACAGCGAGAGCTCGTCCCGCGACGCGAGGATCGCGGCGGTGATCAGCGCCGTCTCTCCCGGGAGCGGGATCCCGGCCGACTCTCCGCCGATGAGCAGCCCCAGCACGAGGTACGCAAAACGCGACGCGGGCAGCGAGAGGAAGAGCAGCGCGGTCATCGCGCCGCGAGCCTAAGCGCCGTGGCTACGATCGGGCCGTGCCCTGGTTCATCTGTCCCAACTGCAAGGAGCGCTCGGTCGACATCGACGGCGTCGAGGGCTTCTCGGCGGAGGCGCCGCAGTGCCGGCACTGCGGGTTCGGCTTCCTGTTCGAGCTCCTCGACGACTACTACCCGGCCCCGAGCGCCGGGTTCGTCGTCTGCGACGCGGAGGGCCGGATCCTCGCGCTCGGCCGCGGAGTCTTCGAGCTGACCGGCTACCAGGAGAAAGACGTCCTCGGCAAGGACGTCATGGAAGCCTTCTCGCTCTCCGGTTGGGACGACGGCAAGAACCCGTCGCAGCTGACGCGTGAGTGGGGCGTGCGCCGGCTCGACGAGAAGCTCGAGCTCCGCACGCGCAACGGGCTCACCCAGCCGGTGACCGCCGACTTCTTCCCGGCGTACGACGAAGACGGCGGCCTGATGGTCGCGCTGGCTCGACGCGCGTAGACGGGCAGAGGTCCGAGAGCACGCACTCCTCGCAGCGCGGGCGGCGCGCGAGGCAGACGCGCCGGCCGTGCCAGATCAGCAGGTGCGGGAAGACGCCCCAGTACTCGCGCGGGACGATGCGCTGGAGGTCGCGCTCGATCTTCACCGGATCGTCCTGCCGCGTCAGCCCGAGGCGCTGCGAGAGCCGGCGGACGTGCGTGTCGACGACGACGCCCTGGGTCTCGCCGAGCTCGGAGGCGACGACGTTCGCGGTCTTGCGCGCGACGCCCGGTAGCCGCGTGAGCTCCTCGAGCGTGCGCGGGACCTCGCCGTCGAACTCCTCGATCAGCATCTTCATCGTCCCGCGCAGCGACTTCGTCTTCTGGCGGAAGAAGCCGGTTGCGCGGATGTCGTTCTCGCAGCTCCTCGACCGGCACGGCGAGGTAGTCCTCGGGCCGCTTGTACTTGCGGAACAGCGTCTCCGTGACGCGGTTCACGTTCACGTCGGTCGTCTGCGCCGAGAGCATCACGGAGACGAGCAGCTCGAGATCGGAGCGGAAGCGGAGGGCGATCGTCGCGTCGGGGTGCGCGGCCGCGAGGCGCTGGATGATCGGCAGGATCCGGTCACGCTTCGGCCCGACGCGCCGCCGCGCCTCGGCGACGAAGCTACGCGCCACGCAGGTGCGGACCGGCGCAGACGAGGTCGAGCGCCGGGCAGGTCGAGCAGGCGTACTCGCTCGGCGTCGGCCGGAACTCGCCCGACTGGATCGCCGCGATCGCGCGCGGACAGCTCCTCCTCCAGGGCCGGCGCGTCATCGGCCTTGTAACGAGGCCGTTACGAGCTCGTCGGGGCGCTCGAGGAACTGGTAGACGACCTCGACCTCGTCGGCTCCCGCGCGCAGGAGCGGCGAGCGCGTAGACGAGGCGCTGCAGGCGATATTCGCGCTCGACGACCTCGTCGGGCGACGCGTCCTCGAGGACGTTCGTCTTGTAGTCGACGACGAGCGCCTTGCCGTCGGCCTCGTGGAAGACGTCGAGCCGCCCGTGCAGGAGGACCCCGTCGTGCTCGAACGCGAACGAGCGCTCGACGGTCGCGCCCGGAAGGCCGGCCAGGCGGCGCGCGATCTCGGAGTCGCAGTACGCGGCGACGAGCGCGCCGATCCGCGCGACCTCCTCGTCGGTCGCGGTCGCGTACCGGGCGCGCACGACCTCCGCGAGCTCGTCCGGCGGCCGCGGGTCGGCGAGATCGAGCTCTTCGAGGATCACGTGCGCCATGTCGCCGATCTCGGTCGCGGCCAGCCCGGCCTCGCGCTTGCCGTCGCCGAGGGCCGGCTTCGTCTCGCGCAGGCCCACGAGCCGCTCGGCGTAGAAGCGGTAGGAGCACAGCTCGAACAGAGCGAGCGCGCTGTACGAGAGGCGGCGAACGCGGTTCTCCGGCGGCTGCGGGCACGGGAACGAGTTCCGGGAGCTTCGGCGCCTCCGCGATCGACACCGAGCCGTTCTCGACCGCGAACAGGGCGAGCTGCGACTCGTCGTCGACGGCGGCGACCGGCTTGGGAGCCGCGGGCGCGTACCGGTCGACGCGCAGGACGAGCTTCGCACCGCCGCGGTCGATCTCGACCGGAGCCTCGGCCGCCCCATCGAGCTCGGGGGCCTCGAGCCGGCCGAGCACCCAGCCGATCGGCGTCGAGTCGTCTCCCCCACGGTCGGGGTCGATCGAGCCGGAGACGATCAGCCGGTCGATCGCGCGCGTCATCGCGACGTAGTAGAGACGTCGGCGCTCGGCCTCGGCCGCCTCGTCCTCGAGCTCCTTCACCTCCTGGTAGTCCGAGGTCGGGCGTCGCGTGCCGGTCGACGGGTCGGCGACGCGGAACCCGAGCCGCCCGTCCGGCAGGCACAGGATCTCGTCGGCGTCGCGCGACGCACCGTGGCGCCCCGCGTCGGCCACGACGACGACCTTGAACTCGAGCCCCTTGGCGCCGTGGATCGTGAGCAGCCGGATCACGTCGGTGCCCTCCTCCTCGGCAACGGCCTCGAGCTCGGACGCGCCGACGGTGTCCGAGCTCGCGGACGAAGCGCACGAAGCCCTCGACGTCCGGCCCGCGCAGCTCCTCGTACGAGCGCGCCAGGCGGGCGAGCTTGCGGAGGTTCGCGTACCGGCGGCGGCCGTCCCACTGGGCCAGGACGGCGAGGTCGTAGTCGTGGTCGGTCATGATCCGCTCGCAGAGCCGCTCGAGCGAGAGCCGCGGAGCGAGGCTCGCCAGGCGGTCGTAGCGCTGGCGGAACGCCCGCATGAGCCTCGCGTCGCGCTCCGACAGCCGCGCCGGGAACGAGCGCTCGAGGCCGACGAAGAGCGGCCGCCGCTCCGCCGAGCGCCTGAGCTGGACGAGCCCGTCGTTGGAGATCCCGACGAACGGCGAGGCGAGCACGGTCACGAGCGCCTCGTCGTCGTAGCGGTTGTGCAGCAGCCGCAGGTAGGCGAGCAGGTCGACCACCTGCTGCTGGTGGTAGTAGTCGCGGCCGGTCGCCCGGAACGTCGGCAGGCCGAGCTCGCGGAGCGCCTGCTCGTAGAGGCGGGCGTCCGTGCCCGCTGCGAAGAGGAGGACGATCTCGCCCGGAGTCGCCTCGCCCGAGTCGACGAGCTCCTTGATCCTGGCCGCGACGTGCTTCGCCTCTGCCGTCGCGCCAGTGGACGCCCGTGTCCTTGTAGGTCGACTTGTCGGTGACGAGCAGCTCGACCGCCGCGCCGAACGCGGGATCCTCGAAGCGCCCCGCCGCGGAGAGCGGCTGGAACGCGTCGCCGAAGTCCGAGCGAGAACAGGTGGTTGATCACCTGCAGCACCTCGGGTCGCGAGCGGTAGTTCTCGGTCAGCGCGAGCACGCCGCCGGAGGCCTCGCGCCGCTCGCGGAAGACCTCGACGTCCGCGTGCCGGAAGCGGTAGATGGACTGGAACTCGTCTCCGACGAAGAACAGGTCCTCGGTGGCGAGCAGGTCGATCAGCTCGCACTGGAGCCGGTTCGTGTCCTGGAACTCGTCCACCAGCACCGAGCGGAAGCGCCAGCTCTCGCGCTCGCGGATCTCGGGCTGGTCGCGGAGCAGGTTCCGCGCGGTCAGCTGGAGGTCCTCGAAGTCGAGCGCCGACTCGGACGCCTTCGCCGCCGCATAGGCGTCGGCGAAGCGGCGCAGCAGCTCCTCGAGCAGGCCGCGGTCGCGCGCGGCGAGCTCGTCGAGCGCGGCCTGCTCGACCGCACGCCGGGCCTCCTCGTAGGTCGACGCACGCTCACGCTTGCCGCCGCGCGGCGTGAAGTCGGAGAGGTCGAGGAGCCGCTCCGCATGCGGGGGCCGCTCGAGGAACTCGACGACGCGAGCGCCGGCCTCGCGCGCCGCGTCCGCAGCCTCGGCGTCGTCGGCCAGGCACCGAGCCGCCTCGCGCAGCTCCTCGATCCGCGCGTCGAGCCCCGGCCGCTCCGTCACTTCGAGCACGAGGTCGCGGCCGGCCGAGCGGAGCGTCTCGTAGACGCCGGTCAGCATCCGCCGCAGCCCGCGCGCACCGTACGTGGCGAGCAGGCGGATTCGCTCCGGATCGCCGGACGCGCAGAACTCCTCGAGCGCGGTGTCGAACGCCTCGCCGGCGAGGACGCGCGACTGGTTCTCGTCGAGGACGCGGAAGTTCGGGTCGACGCGCGGCCTCGAACGGATGCGCCTTCAGCAGCCGGTGGCAGAAGCCGTGGATGGTCGAGATCCAGGCGCCGTCGAGCTCGCGCGCGAGATCGTGGCGGTCGAGCTCTGCGAGCCGAGCACGGATGCGGCCGCGCAGCTCCCCGGCCGCGCGCTCCGTGTAGGTGATCGCGAGCACCGAGTCGATCGGCAGCCCCCGGTCGCAGACCGCGCGCACGAAGCGCTCGACGAGCACGGTCGTCTTGCCCGTCCCCGCGCCGGCGGAGACGAAGACGAGCCCGGGCGCGTCGATCGCCGCGAGCTGCTCGGCGTTCGGTGCGCGCGTGTCCTCGACCACGGTCACGACCTCGCCACCCGGCACATCGGCCACAGGTCGCACCAGCTCGGGCAGGGGAACCCGCCCTTCGGGTCGTGCTGGATGTCCCCGTCGCGGATGCGCTCGACGAAGCGGACCGCGTGCTCCTTCGCCCGCTCGGTCTGCGCCCAGAACTCCTCCTCGTCGAGGTAGTCGCGCTTCGAGAAGCCGGGCAGCTCGTCCTCGGCCTCCGCGCGCAGCAGTCCGCGCGCCTTCCGTTCGCCGGCGAGCGCGCGGTAGAGGCCGCCGAGCGGCTCCATCCCGACGAGATCGCGCAGCACGAGCATGTACAGCGGGATCTGCAGGCGCAGCTCGGACTCGATCTTCGCCGCCGAGTGCGCGGTCTTGCCCGACTTGTAGTCCTGGACGATCGCCCGCGCGCTGAACGGGTCGACGTCGATCCGGTCGATCTTCCCCGCGAGCGAGAAGCCGTCGACCTGGAGGCCGCTCTGCAGCTCGGGCGCGGAGCGCTCGGAGCCGAACGCGACCTCGAACTTGCGCGGCACGAGCCCGAGCGGCGACTCGGCCTCCTCGCGCACGAACTGCTCCAGGTCGCGCCAGAGGCTCTCCTCGAGCTCGCGCCGCTGCAGGTCGGCCAGCTCGATCCAGACGCCGCCCTCGATCGCCTCGGCCAGGCACTCGCGGAGGAACTCGAGCGCCTCGTCGAGCTTGGCCGGCTCGACGCGCTCCGAGCCGATCCGCTTCGGGAGCCCGGAGAAGAACTTGTAGAGCGCCTGGTGCGCCACCGAGCCGCGCAGGCGTGCGTCGACCTCGCCGTCGATCGTCCGCGGCGAGATCAGCGCGGTCGACGAACCAGATCGACGAGCAGTCGGCGAAGACCTCGAGCTCGGTGACCGAGAAGGTCGCCTTCGCCCGCAGCTCCTCGAGCAGCGTCGGGTCGGTGAGCCTGGTCGGCCGCGAGAAGGCGCCGAGCGCCCGGTCGAGCCGACGGTCCCAGCCGTTCGCGTGCGCGTAGCGCGAGCGCGTCCTCCTGGTCGGCGGCTGCGAGGGCGCTCAGCGCCCGGAGCCGCTCGCGGTCGGTCGGCGCCTTGTCGAGCTCCCACGTGAGCTGCGCCAGCGGCCTGCGGTTCGTCCAGCGGGCCACGTCCTGCGGATCGAAGAGCGCGCGTGCCTCCTCCCAGAACGGGCTCGCCTCGCGCGGCGAGCCTTCGTCGGTCGAGGCCTCGCGGACGAGGTAGAGGCGGCGCGACGGCCGCGTGCACGCCGTGTAGAAGAGGTAGCGCTCGCGGGAGACCGCGTCCGGCTTCGTCAGGCGCGCGCGCCGCGACGTCTCGTCGATCTCGCGCCGCTCCTCGTCGGCGAGGAACGGCGAGCCGAGCTGGCGGCGGGGGAAGCTTCCTTCCTCGAGGCCGAGCAGGAAGACGACCTCGGTGCGGCGCGTACGGGCGCGGAGCAGGTCGGTCACGGCGACTCGTCCCGGCTCGTCGCCTCGGGCGAGCCTGAGCGACGCGCGGTCGAGGGCGGCGTACAGCTCGTCGCGGGAGAGCGCGCCGCCGAGCTCGATCCAGCGCTGCGAGCTCGTCGAGGAGCTCCGTCACGGCCCGGTGCGCGCGCAGGTCGAGCACGGCGTCCTCTCCGACAGGCGGCGAGTCGAGGCCGTACGCGGCGCGGATCATCGAGCGCGACGAGCTTGCGGACGGCCGCGAGCGGGTCGGCGTCGGCGCGGAAGTCGTCGAGCACCCGCAGCGGCTGCCCGCGCAGCTTGAGCGTCTCCTCGACGACCCGTTCGGGATCGCTCACCGCCCGGCCGCGCAGCCGCCCCTCGAGGTAGTCGACGTGCGCGCGCGTCAGGCCGGAGAACGGCGAGCGGAGGAAGCCGTACAGGTCGTGGCGCCCGCCCTCGCGCCACTCGAAGCGCAGGAACGAGAGGAGCGCCTGGCCGAACGACGTCTTGCCGATCCGGATGCGCCCCTCGATCGCGTACGGCACCTCGAGCGCGTCAGCGCGGTCTCGAGCTGGGCCCGCTGGCGGTCGACGCTCGGGCAGACGATGAGGATCTCTTCCGGCCTCGTTCCGCCTCGGATCAGCTTCAGCGCTTCGTCCGCGACGAGCTCGAGCGTGCCGCGCGCACCGGCTCCTTCCAGGAAGCGGATCGAGCCTTCGAGCGGCGGAGCCGGCGGCGGGTCGTCCGCGAACAGGTGGCGCTCGAGGTGTGCGAGCTCCGGCGGGGCGACCTCGCCGTACCGAGGCCCGAGCTCCTCGATGCGCCCGTCGGCGAGCGAGCTGAGGTCTCGGGACGTGCGCGCGAGCGACTCGAACGGAGCCCGGTTCGGCTCGTACGGAAGGGAGACGGTCACCTCGGTGCGGCCGGCGAGCGCTTCCAGGAGCGCCCACTGAGCGCCGGTCAGGTCCTCGAACCCGTACGCAAAGACGGGCCGGCCCGACCAGGCGTCGAGCTCCCCGGCGACTCGATCGGCGGCGTGGCGCCGCAGCAGGTCGCGGTCCCAGAGGCCGAGCTTGTCCAGCTCCGCGCGGTAGGCGGCGTAGAGCAGTGCGAGGTCGCCGCGGAGATCGGCGGGCTCGACGAGGCCCGACTCGAGCTCGGCGAGCGCGGTCCCGAGCGCGTCCGCGAAGCCGGTGAACCGCGACGACGCGCCGAGGCCGTTGAGGGAGGTGGCCGAAACAGCCGTGCGGATGATCAGCTGCCGCTGCGCATCGGTCGCGACCGGCGTTGCTGGAGCCGCCTGCGCGCGCGATGCGCTCGAAGACGTCGTCGAACGTCCCGATGTCGCCCGAGAGCAGCGCCCCGCTCTGTGCGAGGAGCTCGCGCTCGATGCGCTCGACGTCCGACCCGTGCGGCACGATGAGCACCGGATCACGGTCGAGCGCGCCCAGATAGCGCTCCAGGAGCAGGGCCACCTTGCCCGCGTTTGCGGGCCCTGAAAGCAGCGTCAGACCACGGCCCGAAGCCATGGATCAATCGTAGACCTGCGGTCCGACGTTTCCGACTGCCCGCTCAGGCCGCGGCCGGAACGAGCGATAAGTGCGTTATTCGCTCGCGGAGGCGGACTTCGGGCGGCGTCCTCGCCTGGCCGCCGCGCGACCCGGCATCTGGCCCGCGCAGTTGTCGCACAGGTCCGCCTGCTTCGACCCGCGGCGCGCGTCGGTGTAGTTCAGGCGGAGCGTCGCGCCCTTTCCCTCTCCCACTTCAGTGCCGCAGTTGTCGCAAACGAGAACGGTCTTGCGTGCCATCCGAATTGTCCTCCTCTTAAGGTCAACGTGACTGCGGGAGCGTATCGGAAAGGCGACTGGAATTCACGCGGCAAGTCGCGCGCGGCGAATTCGCCACGAACGCAACAAGCTGACGAGCGCCAGCTCTTCGCGATCGAGTTTCGTATCTCGCGCGCCCACTACGCGCAAATGGCGAGGTCTGAAATCGTCGATCGTTCTTCCGTCGAGATACTGCTCGACGACCGCAGGGCTGACATATGACGATCGCGCAACGGCAGGGGTATTCCCGAGCTTCGCGCCGACCGCGCGCATCACTCCGGCGACGACTTTCTTCGCCTCGGTTTCCGTCTCCGCGAGACCGTGCTCGGCGAACGCGATCGCGGCGATCAGCGTGCCGCCCCAGGTGCGGAAATCCTTGGCGGTGAATTCGTCGCCCATGTGCTCTTCGATGTAGTCGTTGAGCTTCGCGCCGGTGAGATTGCAGAACGATCCCGTCAGGAAGCTCGTAGCGGAAGAGGCGCCGCCCACCCGGCAGCCGGAGCAGCTCGCGCATCGCATCTGCGAGGTCCGCGTCGACGATCGCAGTGCGCACCAGGACGCGGTGCTTGCCGCGGTACTTGAACGTGATCCGGCTCCCGCGCACGGACACGTGGCCCTTGCGGAGCGTCGTGATCCCGAACGTCCTCGTGGTTCGCGCGTAGCGCTCGGTACCGACCCGAAACCAGCCGAGATTGATCAGCCGAAGCGCCAGCGCGCAGACCCATTCCGGAGACAGCGGCTCGCCGTCCATGTCCTTGCTCATCGCCTTTCTCAGGTCCGGGAGGCGCTCCGCAAAACGCACGAGCTTGTCGAACTTCTCCTGTTCCTGCCGCGCCCGAAATTCCGGGTGGTAGAGGTACTGGCGCCGGCCGGCTTTGTCGACTCCCGTCGCCTGGAGCTTCGCGCCCGCCCGCGGCGAGATCCAGACGTCCTTCCACGCAGGCGGAATGACGAGCGCTTCGATGCGCGCGACCTTCTCCGCGTCGGTGATCTGCTTCCCGCGCGAGTCGTAGTAGCGAAAGCGACCCTTGCCTCCCTTGCGCCGCCAGCCTCCTGTTCGTGCCATGCGAGCCTGGTACCCACGGCCGTAGGATCCGACTCATGGCAACGAAGACCATCGTCGTCCTGGAAGGGGACGAGACCGGCCAGGAGCTCCTCGAGGAGGGCCTGCGGGTGCTCCAGCCGGACGTGATCGGGCTCGAGCTCGGGTTCGAGCGCTTCGATCTCTCGCTCGAGAAGCGGCGCGCGACCGACAACAAGGTCGTGCACGACGGGGCGGCTGCGATCCGGGAGCACGGCCTCGGGCTGAAGGCGGCGACCGTGACGCCCGAGGGAGCGGACGACGTCGGCTCGCCGAACCGGATCCTGCGCGAGGAGATCGGCGGGCGGGTGATCGTCCGCACCGGGCGGCGCATTCCGGGGGTGATTCCGCACGGCGGCGTGCACGCGCCGATCTCGGTGGTTCGCATGGCCGTCGGGGACGCGTACGGCGCGAAGGAGTGGCGCGAGGGCGAAGGCGCCGACGAAGCGGCGTTCCGCACCGAGCGGATCGAGCGGCGCATCTGCCGCGGCGTCGCGGAGTTCGCGTTCCAGCTCGCCGAGCGCACCGGCGCGAAGGTGTTCGGCGGCCCGAAGTACACGGTCAGCCCGATCTACGAGGGGATGCTCAAGGAGGAGATGGACGCGGCGGCCGAGCGGCATCCCGACGTGCGCTACGAGCCGCAGCTGATCGACGCGACGTTCGCGCTGCTCGTGGCGACCGCGGGCGAGCCGCTCGTGATCCCGTCGCTGAACCGCGACGGCGACATCCTGTCCGACCTCGTCCTCCCGCTCTTCGGCTCGATCGCAGGCGCGGAGTCGCTGCTCGTCGCCTTCGCCGAGGACGACCCGACCGAGGTCACGGCCGTCATGGCCGAGGCTGCGCACGGCACGGCGCCCGCGCTGCAGGGCAAGAACGTGGCGAACCCGCTGGCGATGATCCTCGCCGGCGCCGCCGTGCTTGGCTATGCGGGCGAGGAAGCGCGAGCAGGCGTCGCGCGCGATCCGCGAGGCGTCGCTGGAGGCGATCGCGGAGGGCATCCGCACCGCCGATCTCGGCGGCCACGCGGGCACGACGCGAGTTCACCGACGAGGTGATCCGGCGGACGAAGTCGAAGCTCGAGGTCTGGTCGACGCTCTGACCCATGACGGACTACGTGATCAAGCCGCTCGATGCGAATACCTGGGACGCTTTCGCGCGGCTCATGGAGCGGCACAACGGTGTGTTCGGTGGCTGTTGGTGCACGTGGTTCCACACCTTCCACGCCGAGAAGACGTTCACCGCCGAGGGAAACCGCGCTCTCAAGGAGCGGCTGGTCGAAGAGGGCCGCGCACACGCTGCGCTGGTGTTCGACGGTGAGGAGGCAGTGGCGTGGTGCCAGTACGGCAGCCCGGAGGAACTGCCGAACATTCACCACCGCAAGGAGTACGAGGCGACTCTCGACAGCCTGCCCGACTACCGGATCACCTGCATCTTCGTGGACAAGAAGTACCGGCGCAAAGGAGTGACGGCGGCCGCCCTTCGCGGTGCCGTGGATCTGATTGCGCAGGCCGGCGGCGGGGTTGTGGAGGGGTACCCGCATGACACCGCCGGCCAAAGGGTGTCCGTCCTCTACAACAGCACACGGTCCCTGTACGAGCGGACCGGCTTCAGCTACCTCCGCCCCAAAGGCAAGAGGAACTGCGTCATGCGCCGGGTTGTGCCGGCAACTCGGTAGGCACCTGTTACAAGGATCAGCTCGCGGCGGCGTGCTGCCAGACGAGGACGCCCAGGCCGGCTTCCTCCCAGGCTTTCCCGAACGCGTCGACGAGCTCGCGGTCGAACTGGCTCCCCGCGCAGCGTGTTAGCTCCTCGAGCGCGTCCTCCGGGCTCCACGGCGCGCGGTAGGGACGGTTCGACGTCATCGCGTCGAAGGAGTCGGCGACGCAGAGAACGCGCGCCTCGAGCGGGATGTCCTTCGCCTTGCGGCCGGTCGGGTAGCCGGAGCCGTCCCAGCGCTCGTGGTGGTGGAGGACGACCGGCAGGATCGTCTCGGGCGCGCCGAGCGAGCGGAGCATGCGTGCGCCCGCGCCCGGGTGACGGCGCATCAGGCCGAACTCGGCCTCGGTCAGCGGGCCCGGCTTGAGCAGCACCGAGGACGGCACGGCGAGCTTCCCGATGTCGTGCAGCAGCGCTCCCAGGCGGAGCACGGAGATGCGCTCGGGATCGAGGCCGATCCGCCTCGCCATGGCCTGCGCGAAGACGGTGACGCGCGACGAGTGGCCGCGCGAATACGGATCGCGCGCCTCGATCGCTGCCGAGAGTGCCGCCAGGCTTCCCACCGAGGTGGACTCTTCAAGCTTGGCGCGCGGTTCCCTTCAACTTAGAGTTCGCGCTCCATGAAGGTTGGCGTGCCGAAGGAGATTGCGGCGGGCGAGCGGCGAGTTGCGCTCGTGCCCGAGATCGTGTCCAAGCTGGACGGGATCGAGATCGTGGTCGAGCCGGGCGCCGGCGAGGCCGCGTCGTTCACGGACGAGTCGTTCACCGAAGCGGGCGCCACGCTCGGCGACCCGTGGAGCGCGGACCTCGTCGCCAAGGTGCGCAAGCCGGCCGCCGGACGAGCTGGGACGGCTCCGTGACGGACAGGTGCTGATCGGCTTCCTGCAGCCGCTGACCGACCCGGAAGGGATCGAGCAGCTCGCCTCGCGCGGCGTGACGGCGTTCGCGATGGAGTCGATCCCGCGCATCACGCGCGCGCAGCCGATGGACGCGCTCTCGTCGCAGGCGACCGTCTCCGGCTACAAGGCCGTCGTCCTGGCCGCCGACCGCCTGCCGAAGTTCCTGCCGATGCTGATGACCGCCGCCGGAACGGTCGCGCCGGCGAAAGTGCTCGTGATCGGCGCGGGCGTCGCCGGCCTGCAGGCGATCGCGACGGCGCGCCGCCTGGGCGCGGTCGTCTCCGGCTTCGACGTGCGCCCGGTCGTCAAGGAGCAGGTCGAGAGCCTCGGCGCGACCTTCCTCGAGCTCGGCGTCGTCGGCGAGGAGACCGAGGGCGGATACGCGCGCGAGCTCTCGGAGGAGGAGCAGCGCAAGCAGCAGGAGGAGCTCGAGGCGCGGATCGGCGACTTCGACGTCGTCGTCACGACCGCGCTCATTCCCGGGCCGGCCGGCGCCGAAGCTGATCCCGCAGTCGGCGATCGAGTCGATGCGCCCCGGATCGGTGATCGTCGACCTCGCGGCCGAGGCGGGCGGGAACGCCGACCTGACGCAGCCCGACGAGGAGGTCTCGCACAACGGCGTGACGATCCTCGGCCCGACGAACCTCCCGAGCTCGATGCCCTACCACGCGAGCCAGCTCTACGCGCGGAACGTGTCCGCGCTCGTGCAGCACCTCGCGCCCGAGGGTGAGCTGAAGCTCGACTTCGAGGACGAGATCACGTCCGGTGCGTGCGTGACCCGCAAGGAGGAGGTGCCTGCATGAGCGCTCAGCTCGTCACCGAGCTGACGATTCTCGTCCTGGCCGCATTCGTCGGCTTCGAGGTCATCTCGAAGGTGCCGACGCTGCTCCACACGCCGCTCATGTCCGGCACGAACGCGATCCACGGGATCGTCATCGTCGGCGCGATCATCGTCATGGGCACGCCGCACCCGGGGCTGTTCATGCAGATCCTGTCGTTCATCGCAGTGGTGCTGGCGTCCGCGAACGTCGTCGGCGGATTCGTCGTGACCGACCGGATGCTCGAGATGTTCAAGAAGCGGCCCGACGAGCGCGAGTGAGCACGACTACAGCGAATCTGCTCTACCTCGTCACGATCGTGGCGTTCATCCTCGCGCTGCGCTTCCTCTCGTCTCCGCGGCGCGCGCGACTGGGCGTGCAGATCGGCGCGGCCGGGATGCTCGTGGGCGGTCATCGTCACGCTCTCGCTCGAGGAGGTCGTGACCGGCTACTGGTGGATGGCGGCCGGGATGGCGATCGGCTCCGTGGTCGGAGTCGTGGGCGCGCGCAAGGTGAAGATGACCGCGATGCCGCAGATGGTGGCGCTGTTCAACGGCGTCGGCGGCGGCGCGGCGGCGCTCGTCTCGCTCGTCGAGTTCCACACGGTCTGGGCGCTCTCCGGCGACGTCGGCGTCGAGCGCGGCGTCTCGACCGTCTTCTCGGCGCTCGTCGGCTCGATCTCGTTCGCGGGCTCGCTCGTCGCGTTCGGGAAGCTGCAGGACCTGATCAGCGGGCGGCCGATCACGTATCCGGGCCAGCAGATCGGGAACGCGGTGCTCTTCCTGGGCTCGATCGCGCTCGGAGCGGCGGCGATGGCGTCGGTGAGCTTCTGGCTCCTGGCCGCGGCGATCCTCGTGGCGGCGCTGTTCGGAGTCGTGTTCGTGCTCCCGATCGGCGGCGCGGACATGCCGGTCGTGATCTCGCTCCTGAACGCGTTCACCGGGCTGGCGGCGGCCGCGACGGGATTCGTCCTGCACTCGAACGTGCTGATCGTGAGCGGAATGCTCGTCGGCGCGTCCGGAACGCTGCTCACGACGCTGATGGCGCGCGCGATGAACCGCTCGATCGCGAACGTGCTCTTCGGGGCGTTCGGGAAGGTCGACGCGACGGCCGCAGCGGCGGCGGCAGGTTCGGACGGTCAGACGGTGCGCTCGGCGACGGCCGACGACGTTGCGGTCATGCTCGCGTACGCGCGGCGCGTCGTCTTCGTCCCCGGCTACGGGCTCGCGGTCGCGCAGGCGCAGCACGACGTCCGCAACCTCGCCGAGCTGCTCGAGGGCAAAGGGCGTCGACGTGAAGTACGCGATCCACCCGGTCGCCGGCCGCATGCCCGGGCACATGAACGTGCTCCTCGCCGAGGCCAACGTCCCGTACGACGAGCTCTTCGAGATGGAGCAGATCAATCCGGAGTTCCCGCAGACCGACGTCTCGGTCATCGTCGGCGCGAACGACGTCGTCAACCCGGCCGCGCGCAACCAGCCGGGGAGCCCGATCTACGGGATGCCGATCCTGGACGTCGACAAGTCCCAGAACGTCGTCGTCATCAAGCGGTCGATGTCGCCCGGGTTCGCGGGGATCGACAACCCGCTCTTCTACGACCCGAAGACCGTCATGCTCTTCGACGACGCGAAGGCTGCGATGGAGAAGCTGATCGCGGCCGTCAAGAGCGTTTGAACGTTCGCGTCTTCTCCTCGGAGCACGTCTACGCGGCGGTCTCGCCCGAGCGCGCTGTCGAGGCGGTCCGGGACGCCTTCATCGCGTATGCGAAGGGCGAGTGGTCGATGCCGCCGAAGGTCTACGTGCCGGCCTACCCGGAGGGCGACTTCCGCGCGATGCCTGCGCTCGGCGCCGGGCACGCATCTCTGAAATGGGTGACGTCGTTTCCGGGCAACCCGGCCCAGGGGCTGCCGACGGTGATGGGGCTCGTCCTGCTCTCGGACGCGTCGAACGGCTCGCTTCGGGCTGTGCTCGATGCAGGTGCGGTGACCGCGCTGCGAACGGGCGCTGCAGCGGTGCTCGCGGCGGAGACGCTCGGGCCGCGCCGACGCGGGCACGGCTGCAGTCGTCGGGGCCGGCGTGAACGGGATCGCCGCGGCGAAGACGTTCCTCGCCCGCGGCCGAGACGTCGCTCTCTTCGACGTGGACGAGGAGCGGGCGCGCCGGTCGGCCGACGAGCTCGGGGCGAGCGTTGCGAGCCGCGAGGAAGCGCTGAGCGCCGACCTGCTCGTGACGGTCACGCCCGGCCACGAGGTGCTCCTTGCCGCAGGCTCGCTCGCAGCCGGGCCAGCACGTGAGCCTGATGGGCGCCGACGGGCCCGGGAAAGCGGAGATCGCGGTCGATGAGCTCCTGCGGACGCAAGATCTTCGCGGACGACTGGGAGCAGGCGAGCCACAACGGGGAGCTCGTGCACGCCGTCGAGGCCGGCAAGCTCGACCGTGACGGGATCACCGAGCTCGGAGCCGTGCTCACCGGTGACTCGCCAGGGCGTGAGAGCGACGACGAGATCACGAGCTTCGACTCGACCGGTCTCGCGATCCAGGACCTCGCGATCGCGCTCGCCGCGATGGAGAGACCGAAGAGCTGGACCTTCCGAGCCTCGAGGTGTAGAACCCGATACGGGCCGCTCAGGCGGCCTTGGCGATGCCCACGACCTCACGCATCAGGATGATCGCGCCGCGCAGCGATCCGTCGCACAGCGCATCTCCGTCGATCTGGCCGACGCAGAGGCTCACGATCGGCCACGCGAGCCGATCGGCCGACGTGACGGGATCTGCACCAGCCATGCTGTCGCCCATGTCGGGCATCTTCCGGAAGCTTCTGCTCGGCTCTACGAAGACGATCTCGGGCACCGTCTACGGCACGATCGTCGTCATGACGGCGCTGGCCGCGGGCGGGCCTGCGTTCGGGGACGAGCCCTGGCGACTTGTCGCAGTCGTCGTGCTCACTGCCGTGATCTTCTGGTTCGCCCATGTCTACGCCGACGGGCTCGGAGAGAGCATCGCGCTCGGCCGGCGTCTCGACATCTCCGAGCTCGAGGCGATCGCGCGTCGCGAGCTTTCGATTCTTCTCGCGGTCGTCCTCCCGACCCTGGCACTGATCCTGGGAGCGATCGGGTTGATCGGCCATGCGGCCGCAGTGTGGCTGGCGATCGGAGTCGGCACGGCCACCCTTGCCGCGCAGGGTGTCCGGTACGCGCACGTCGAGGGCCTCGGACGTGCGGGAACCGCGTTGACGATCGCCGTCAATGTCGCCCTGGGGCTCGCGATCGTCGTCCTGAAATTGGTCTTCTCGCACTGACGAGAGCGCCATTCGGTAGCGTCCAGAGGAACTGAGGGAAGCGACGAGAGGAGAGGGATGAAGGGCAAGATCGTCCACATCGAGATCCCTTCGGGCAACACCGAGCAGGCGACGCAGTTCTGGGGCAAGCTCGCCGGCTGGTCGTTCAAGAACTACGCCGAAGGGCAGGAGGACGCGCCCGAGTACCACATGTTCGAGGGCGAGCCCGGCGGCGCGATCTACCCGAGCGACGATGATCGCGGGATCAGGGTCTACTTCGAGGCCGACGACATCGACGCGGAGCTGAACCGGATCCGCGAGCTCGGCGGCCAGACCGAAGAGAAGATGCCGGTCCCGAGCATGGGCTGGTTCGCCCACGCGAAGGATCCCAACGGCAACGAGTTCTCCGTCTGGCAGAGCGACGAGTCGGCACCGATGCCCGAGGGCATGGGCGCTCAGTCGGCTTCCGCGTAGAGAAGCCGGGCGGGATCGAACAGCTCGAGCTCTGGCGCAGGCGTTCCCAGGATCGCCTGCGCCACGAGCTCGCCGCAGGCGAGGCCCATGACGTTGCCGTGGCCCGAGTAGCCGGCTGAGACCCAGACCTTGTCGTGCCCGGGAACGGGGCCGACGAGCGGGAGGCTGTCCTCGGTCGCGCCGAAGATGCCCGACCAGCGGTGCTCGACCCGCGGCTCCTCGCCGAGGAGCTCGGTCGCGAACGCGGTCAGCTGCTGCTGGATCGGGTCGGTGATCGACTCCTCGTTCGTGAACTCGGTCTCGAGGCTCGTGTCGCGGCGGCCGCCCAGGATCGAGGCGGTTGTCCGCAGTCTGCTGCCAGTAATCGAAGCCGTGGCGCGCGTAGTGCGGCCGGGGGTAGAGCGTTTTCGCGAGCGGCTCCGTCGCGAGCACCTGGCCCCGCACTGGACGGATCGCCGAGTCGAGCTCCGGAAGCAGGCCGCTCGTGTACCCGTCGGTCGCGATCACGACGTGGTCGGCGTCGATCTCATCGAGCGATTCGATGCGGCTGTCCTCGACGATCTGCGCGCCGGCCTCCGCCGCACGCGCCGCGAGGCGTCGCACCCAGCGGGCAGGCTGAAGCGACCCGTCGCTCGGGTGGACGATCGCGCCGCGGAAAAGCGTCGCGAGCCGACCCGGCAGGTCCTCGAGCCACTCCGCGTCGAGCCCGTCCTCGTGCAGGGCTTCGTACTCGGCGCGGATCGCCGCGAGCTCCTCGTCGTCGGCCAGCCGCAGGCTCCCGACGCGCCGGAACGCATCGCCCGCGAGCGACTCCAGCCGGTCGAGGGAGCGCTCGGTGAAGCGCCAGAACTCCCGCGCGCGGTCCGCGCCGAAGCGTTCCCGGGCCTGCGGGTACGACATCGCCCCTCCGCGCAGCGCGAAGCCGCCGTTCCGCCCGCTCGCGCCGGAAGCGACCTGCCGAGCCTCATGCACGCGCACCCGCAGGCCGCCCTCCGCCAGCGTGAGCGCGCAGGAGCAGCCGGTCACGCCCGCACCGACGACGACCACGTCTGGGCGCCCATCGCTCATCGCGCGCAGAATCGGATCCGAGGGCTCGCCGAGCCAGTACGAGTCGGCCATTGAGCTGTCGATGCTAGTTCGCCCTGTACACACCACCTCCCGCGACCGCGCACCCGGCCAACTCGAGCTCGGTGAGCGCCGAGGCCAGAGAGCCGGCATCGAGGCCCGTAGAGCGCACCAGCTCGTCGGCGCTCGCCGGGCCGTCCCGCAAGCGCTCGAGCACCTTGGCCGCGACCGGCCCGACCTCCGCCGCCGCGCTCTCCGTCCGGACCAGCCCGAAGACGTCGAGCACGTCCTCGGCCCGCGTCAGCGGCGTCGCGCCCAGCTTGAGCAGGTCGTTCGTCCCCGACGAGAGCGCCGACGTGATCTCACCAGGCACCGCGAAGACCTCGCGCCCCTCCTCGAGCGCGAGGTCGGCCGTGATCAGCGCACCGCTCCGATCGCGGGCCTCGACCACCACGGTCGCCGCCGAGAGCCCGGCGATCACGCGGTTTCGCGCCGGGAACCGCCAGGGTGCAGGCTCGACTCCCGGCGCGTACTCGGAGACGACGGCTCCACTCGCCCGGATGCGGGCGGCCAGCTCGCGATGAGCCGCCGGGTAGTCGCGGTCGATCCCACAGCCGAGCACCGCGATCGTCGTCCCGCCCGCGTCGAGCGCGCCGCGGTGCGCCTCTCCGTCGACGCCGCGCGCGAGCCCGCTCACCACGACGAGCCCCGCTCCGCCCAGCTCGCGCCCGAGCATCCGCGCCACCTGTGACCCGTACGCAGAACAAGCCCGCGCACCCACGACCGCAACCGTCGGCCCCCGCAGCACCTCGACGTCGGAGGCGCCACGGACGAACAGCCCGGCCGGCGGATCGTGAATCGCCCGGAGAAGCGGTGGGAACCGCGGGTCGTCACGCCCGATCCACTCGACGCCCTGCTCGCGAAGCCGCGCCAGATACGCGTCCTCGTCGAAGGCCCGGACGAACGTTCGGAAGGCGCGGTCCCGCGGAGCTCGCACGAGGTGGGAGTCGTTCGCGGCGGCGAAGGCGGCCAGGGCGAGTTCGCTCACGGTGCGCCCAGCTCCGTCGGCGAGCGATAGGCGAGCGCCTCCGCGAGGTGCTCCGCGCCGACCGCAGCCTCGCCTGCGAGCGCCGCGATCGTCTCGGCGACGCGACGCGCCCGCGCCCGGCCGCGTCCCGAGAGCGGAAGCCGCTCCACCGCGCGATCGAGGAGCTCGACCGCCTCTTTCGTCCACTCGGGACGGCCCGATTCGAGTCGACCACGCGCGGCGGCAACCCGATGGCGCACCGGGTCGGACGCCTCGCCGGGAGGGGCCGCGAGCTCGGCCGCGCGCGGTCGCGGCATGGCGACGATCAGGTCGAACCGGTCGAGCAGCGCCCGCGAGAGCTTGTCCCGGTAGGCCGAGAGTCTCTGCGGCGAGCACTTGCAGTCCACCGCGGGATCGCCGCGTGCACCGCACGGACACAGGTTCATCGCCGCCACGAGCTGGAACCGCGCCGGAAAGACGGCCCTCCCGGCCACCCGCGCGATGCTCACGACCCCGTCCTCCAGGGGCTGCCGCAGCGCCTCGAGCGCCGGCCGCTGGAACTCGGCGAACTCGTCGAGGACGAGCACACCGCGATGCGCGAGGCTGACCTCGCCCGGTCGAGGGCCCGGCCCGCCGCCGACCAGCGCAGCGACCGACGCGCTGTAGTGCGGCGAGCGCAGCGGGCGCGACGTGATCAGCGGACGGTCGGCCGCCAGCAGGCCCGCGACCGAGTGGATCCGCGTGACCTCGAGCGCCTCGGCCGTCGAGAGCGACGGCAGGATCCCCGGCAAGCGGCGGGCGAGCATCGTCTTCCCGGTACCGGGAGGGCCGGCGAGGAGCAGGTTGTGACCTCCGGCGGCTGCGATCTCGATCGCTCGACGAGCCCGCTCCTGTCCGCGCACGTCGGCCAGGTCGAGCTCCGGCTTCTCAGGCGGCCGGCCGTTCGGCTCGACCCAGGGCTCGGGCTCGCGCTCGCCGCGAAGGTACGCGGCCGCCTCGCCGAGGTGCCACACGGGAACCGGCTCGATCCCTGCGAGTGCCGCCTCCGCCGCAGAACGCGCGGCACAAAGGATCCGCGGCAGCCCGGCGAGACGCGCGGCCTCCGCCAGCGCGAGCGTGCCCCCGACGGGCCGCAGCCGCCCGTCGAGCGCGAGCTCGCCCACGGCCGCGTGCTCTTCGAGCCGTTCGCGCGGGAATCTGACCCGAGGCCGCGAGGATCGACAGCGCGATCGGCAGGTCGAACGCCGAGCCCTCCTTGCGCAGCCCGGCGGGTGCGAGATTGACCGTGATCCGCCGCATCGGCCACTCGAGCTCGGCCGAGGCGATTCCGCTCCGCACGCGGTGTTTCGCTTCCTGGCACGCCCGGTCGGCGAGACCGACGATCGCGAACCCGGGCAGGCCGCTCTCGAGATGAGCCTCGACCTCCACGCGGCGGGTGTCGAGGCCGACGAGGGCATGGGTGACGGTGCGCGCGAGCACCCGACCCAAGTTAGGGTGCCGAGGCTCACATGTCTGTGACGCGACCGCGCCGAAAGAGACTCTTTGCGCTGGCCGCCCTGGCCGCGCTCACGGTCGCCTTCACGGCGACGGCGGCGACCGCGCCCGCACCGGTCAAGATCGGCCCGCGAAACGAGGTCGCGCCGGCGGCGAGCGACGACTGGTTCGTGTGGTCGAAGAGCCGCGAGAAGCAGACGAGCCCGTTCGACCTCTTCGCGCAGCAGACCGGCCGCAAGGCCTTCAAGGTCAACCCGAAGAACACGCAGGCCTACTCGGGCGGGATCGACGGCACGACGCTCGTCTACCAGCTGATCCGCGGCGCCCTCGCCGACCGCTCGGACCTCCGCCTCTACAACCTGGCGACACGCAGGCTCCAGGCGATGCCCCCGGGGATCAACACGCCGAAGTGGGAGTGCTGCGCGACGATCTCCGGCGGCTGGCTCCTCTTCAGCCGCGGCCAGGCGTACAGCCGTGACCGGCAGCTCGTGCTCCTCCGCAACCTGACGACGGGGGAGCAGCGCGTGCTCGACCAGCTCCAGAACAAGAACGGCCTCGTGAGCGCGGGCCAGCTGAACGGAAACTTCGCCGTCTGGGCGAAGTGCAACCCGTATCCGCGCTGCCAGATCTTCCGCTACGACTTCGCCTCGGCGAGCACGACGCCCCTCCCGGCGACCGCCGGCAAGGTCGTCTACAGCCCGTCGGTGAACGAGTACGGAACCGTCTACTACGGCCAGAGCAACCGCGGCTGCGGGAAGTCGGTGCAGCTCGTGAAGCAGCCTGTCGCCGGCGGCCCCGAGGTGATTGCCAAGCTGCCGCCGGGCCGGGATCTCGACGTCAGCTTCGCGCACCGGATCCCGACGCGGCCTCCGGGCGACGTGATCACGACGCGGATCTACTACGACAGCGTCCGCTGCCGGACGCACAGCTGGAACATCTACAGCGTGGACGACACGCAGCGGATCACGCCGCCCTCGCCGCCACCCGGCTAGCGCGCGACGATCACGTCCTCGAAGAACTCGCCCGCGCGACGGCCGGTGCGGCGGTTCACGTGGCGGCGGTAGCGCGTCTCGATCGTGAGGCCGGCGCGCTCGAGGATCTCGGGGTACAGCTCGCGGCGGTCGTTGATCACGATCACGACCCGCGCCCGCGGCCGTAGCGCTTCGCGGGCGTTGGCGAAGACGCCGGCGATGCCGTCCACGTAGTCGGCGATCGCCTTCGCGCTCGTGCCCCGCTCGGCCGCGCCCAGCTCGTGCTCGCGATCGTCCTGGAGGCCGAGGAGCTCGTACGCGTAGCGATGCTGCTCGTGGTAGTCGATCAGGCCCGGGTAGGGCGGCGAGGTGACGACGCCGTCGTACGGGCCGCCGAGATCGAGCTCGCGGGCGTCGCCGTGCAGGACCGTGGCTCCAGGACCACGCGCGCGCACGCGCGAGAAGTCGCGGATCCGCGCGAGCGTGTCCAGGGCGTAGCGGCGCAGGAAGTGCTCGGCGCGCTCGACGGGACGGCACGTCTTGCGGTGCTTGTGGCACCAGTACTCCTCGATCTGGGGCTCGCGCGGGAAGTCGAGGTCGAAGTGCGTCGTCCGGCGGGCCGAGCGGGCGGCGCGCGTGAGCACGACGCGCATCACGTCCGCGTGCTCGTAGTCGTCGATCAGCGAGCGGTAGAAGACGAGCTCCGCGGCGGCCTGCGGTGCGAACCAGCTGTCGATGTAGGCGTTCGGCCGCGGCGGGCGCATCCCGTCGAAGGCCTCGAGCCGGCGGAGCGAGTCGCGCAGCTCGTGCTCGAGCGCGAACAGGTTGTACTCGGCCGTCTTGACGCGCATGAGCAGGCAGTTGAAGGCGGCCACGTCCACCCCGGTCGCGTCGCGACCGCTCTCGAGCGACTGGACGAGCGTCGTCCCCGAACCTGCGAACGGGTCGAGGATGTTCTTCGCCCGCGGCAGATGTCGGTCGATCAGCGCCTCGACGAGCTGCGGCACGAACTTCCCGAGGTACGGGTGGAGGCGGTGGACGTGCTTCGTGCGCTCCCGCTCGGGCAGGTCGCGCTCCGACCAGGAGAGATCCCGGTCGACGTCGAGCTCGCGGTAGAGCGCGTCCTGCGTCGGAGCCATCGTCACGGGCTTCTACGGACTCCGAGACTCTCCTATTTACAATTCCGCAGACGTTTGCCACGATTGGCGCCGGCACCAAAAGGGGAGGAACCGTGTCGGCCCTGCGACCCCGATCGTTCAGGCCTCTCGTCATGGCCGTACTGCTGGCCTTCGTGGCTGCGGCCTTGGCCACGTCGGTCTCAGCCTCGCCGTTCCCCAAAGGCTCCGCCGACTCCTTCCGAATCGGCACGACCGGCGCCAGCTGGCAGGACGATCCAGCGCTCGCCTATCTCACCACGTCCTGGCAGCTGGAGTACGCGACCTGCGCGAAGCTCATCAACTACCCAGACGCGCAGGCGCCCGAGGGCTCACGACTGCGGCCCGAGATCGCGGCTGCGATGCCGGCGATCTCGCAGGACGGGCTCACGTACACGTTCCAGATCCGGAACGACTTCGCCTTCTCGCCGCCTGCGAGCGGCGTCGTGACAGCGCAGAGCATGAAGTACACCTTCGAGCGCACGCTGAGCCACGACATGGCGTCCCCGGCGGCCCAGTTCTTCGCCAACATCGTCGGCGAGGTCGCGTACAACGACGGGCAGGCCCCCGAGATCACCGGGATCGTCGCCCAGGGCGACACGCTGACGATTCACCTGATCCAGCCCCAGGGCGAGTTCCTCACACTGCTCGCGATGCCGTTCACCTGCGCGGTGCCGACAACGCTGCCGCCTGTCGAGCAGTTCGCTCCGATTCCCTCCGCAGGGCCGTATTACATCTCGGCGTACGCGATCAACCAGCACCTCACGGCACTTCGAAATCCGAACTACCACGGGTCGCGGCCGCAGCGATTCGACTCGCTCGAGTACGACTTCAACCTGAACGAGGACCGTTCTGATCAACCAGGTCATCGCCGGGGACCTCGACTACGCCCCTGGAGGCCGTCGCGACGACATCATCGATCAGTACGGGCCGGACAGCCCGGCCGCAGCTCACGGGCTCCAACAGTGGTTCCCCTACCCGGTGAATTGCGTCGGCTACATGCCGCTGAACACGGAGCGTCCCCTCTTTGCGAACCTGAACATGCGCCTGGCGGTGAACTACGCCGTCGACCGCACTGCCTACGGGGACGCTGCCGGCCGCTACCGTGCGGCACCGTTCGATCAGTACCTCCCGCCGGGCATGCCCGGCTACGAGGACATCGACGTCTATCCCGCGCATCCGGACCTCGAGCGGGCACGCGACCTCGCCGGCTGGCATCCGGGCGATCCGCTGCGGCCGATCACGGTCTACTACCGCAGCAGCGGTGCGGTCAATCTGGCGCAGTACGACATCGTCCGCCAGAACCTCGAGGCGATCGGCTTCCAGGTGACCGGCGTCGGATGGGCCGGCGGAGAGATCTACCACCGCATGGGCATCCGGGGCGAGCCGTTCGACCTCGGCGTGAGCACGGGCTGGTGCTCGGACTACAGCGATCCGTGGGACTGGCTGTTCCTGTACGACGGGACGACGATCCACGACGGCGAGAACAACCTCAACTACTCCTATTTCAATGACCCGGTCTTCAACGAGCGGATGCACGCGGCGGCGGAGCTCATCGGCGACGAGCGCTACGACGCGTTCCGCGACATCGAGCACGACCTCGTCCGCGACGCGGCGCCGTCGGCGTCGATGCGGACTCTACAACGACGCAGATTTCTTCTCGCAGCGCATCGGGTGCCAGCTCTACCGGGCGTCGCCGTACTCAGGAGCCAACCTGATCAACCTCTGCCTGCGGCCGGAGATCACGACCGACGACACGCTTGCCTACGAGCCCGACCAGGTGGCTCATGTCCCAGTGCGCCTGAGCAGCGAGATGGACAACACGATCACGGTCGACTACGCGACCGCCGACGGGACGGCGCATGAAGGGGACGATTACGTCGCCGCGTCGGGGACGCTGACGTTCGCGCCACACGAGCGCGTGAAGTACGTCGACGTGACGATCAACGCCGACGGCGCCGGCGAGCCCGACGAGACGTTCTTCCTGAACCTGTCGAACGAGAGCAGCGGGACGATGGTCGACCCGCAGGCTGTGGTGACGATTACGGAGACTCCACCTCCACCTCCACCTCCACCACCACCTCCGCCGCCTCCTCCACCTCCACCGCCTCCACCTCCACCGCCTCCACCTCCACCGCCTCCGCCTCCACCGCCACCACCACCTCCGCCTCCCCCTCCACCTCCTCGAACAAGGTGCAGGGTTCCGCGGGTGATCGGCATGCGCCTCACGGCCGCGAAGACGAGAATCCGTCGCGCGCACTGCGGCGTGGGCAGGATCACGAAGCGCGTGAGCGCGAGGCGCGTCGGCCGCGTGATCAGCCAGACGCCGCGACCCGGGGCGGTGCGGGCCCGCGGGACGAAGGTCAAGCTCGTCGTCGGCCGGCGCTAGAAGGCGTTCGCGACGACCTCGAGCTTGCCCGTTCGCTCCGCGGCGACGTCGAAGCGAACATCGAACTCACCCGGCTGCGGGTTCGCGGCGAGCCATGCCTCGGCCGCCTGGCGCAGGCGGCGCACCTTCTCCGGCGTGACCATCTCCAGCGGATCGCCCTTCTCCGCGCCGCCCTTCGCCTTGACCTCGCAGAAGACGATCGTCCGCCCGCGGCGCAGCACGAGGTCGAGCTCGTAGCCGCCGATCCAGAGGTTCGTCGCCAGCACGCGGTAGCCGCGCAGCCGGTAGTGCGCCAGCGCGCGCTTCTCGGCGCGCGTCCCGATCGCCCGGGTGCTAAACGGCCGCGGCGAGCCGGGCGGCGGCTTCTTCTTCACTCAGGTAGCAGAGCGCCTGGAACGAGCGGCGGTGGATGTGGCACGGCCCGTGCTCGCGGACGTGCCGCGAATGAGTCGGCGTGATGTAGCCGACATGCGAGGAGAAGCCGTAGCGCGGATAGAGCGCGTCCATGCGGCGCATCGTCCGGTCGCGGACGACCTTGGCCACGATCGACGCCGCGGCGATCGCGGCGCTCCGCTCGTCACCGTCGACGACCGCGATGTGCTCCGGCGCCGACGGCCCCAGCCGGAAGCCGTCGACGAGACAGGCCTCGGCAGGCGGCGCGAGCGCGTGCAGCGCCCGGCGCAGCCCGTTCGAGGTTCGACCGGTGCAGGCCGGCACGGTCGATCTCACCGGGCGAGATCACCTGGACGGAGACGCCCGCCGCGCACGCGAGCACGGCGCGGAAGAGCTCCTCGCGATCCTCCGGCGCGACCTGCTTCGAGTCGTTCAGCTGCGCGAGCGGCCGAACGCGATGCTCGCGCAAGCGAGTCGTAATCGAGAAGAACGCCGGCGACGACGAGCGGGCCGGCGAGCGAGCCGCGTCCTGCCTCGTCAGCTCCTGCGACGAAGCGAGCGCCGAGCTTTCGGTCGAACCTCAGCAGCCTCTGCCCCGTCTTCACCGACTGCAACCGGCTCTTCTCCTTCGGGCTCAGGGCTGCCAGCTTCTTCGGCAGCGGGCTCGGCTCCGGGCTGCTCGTCGACAGGCTGTTGTTCGGCAGGTGCTTCGGCGCTCGGCTGCTCTTCGGCCGGCGCCTGCTCCTGGACCTCGTCCTTGGCACGTGCCGAGGATACCGCCCTCCCCTGCTGCACCTCGCGGACGCGCGCCTTCTTCCCCACCTTCGCGCGCAAGTAGTAGAGCTTCGCGCGGTTGACGTCGCCGATCGCCTGCACCTCGATCTTCTCGATCTTCGGCGAGTGCAGCGGGAACGTCCGCTCGACACCGACGCCGAACGACTGCTTGCGCACGGTGAACGTCTCACGCACGCCCGAGCCCTGGCGCTTGATGACGATGCCCTCGAAGACCTGGACGCGCCGGCGCTGTCCTTCGATCACCTGGAAGTGCACGCGAACGGTGTCTCCGGCCTTGAACTGAGGCAGGTCCGCTCGCAGCTGGCGCTGTTCGAGTAGCTCGATGGGATTCGTCATGGCAAGGAGGCCCGGCGGGCCTTGTCGAGCGCGAGATGCGTGGAGCGCGATGCGAACGCCTGGGCCTTACTCTGAAGCCGATGCGCGCTTCGGGACGGCCAGTAGATCGCGAACACCGGCCCGACCAGGTTCTTCCGCGGAACCGTGCCCCAGCGCCGCGAGTCGCACGACGACGCGCGGTTGTCGCCGAGCATCAGGTACTGCCCCTCGGGCACGGTCTTCTCCGGGATCGTCTCCGCGTCCCTGCGATCCGCCTCGACGTAGGGCTCGTCGAGCTTCTTGCCGTTGATGTAGATGAAGCCGTTCTGCTCGCGCCAGCGATCGCCGGGGAGCCCGATCAGGCGCTTGACGAAGGTCTCGCCGCCCCCGCTCCGGTGCCGCTCGAGCATGCGACCTGCGCGGCCGGCGGCGTCTTGAAGACGACGATCTCGCACCGCTTCGGATCGCGGAAGTGGTAGATGAACCGGTTCGCGAGCACGCGGTCCGAGAAGCGCGACTCGCACCCGCTGCCCGGCCTCGCGCAGTGCAGCGTCGGCTCCATCGAGGACGACGGGATCCGGTACGGGTTCACGACGTACGCCTTGATCGCGAGCACGATCGCGACCGCGCCGAGGATCGTGATCGCCCAGTCGATGGCGATCCGCCACTGGCGCGGCAAGCCGTGCGTCAGAACGTCGATCGGGTTTCTCAGGACGGGGTCCTTGCCCGACTTTGCTCTCGCCGCCACTCCAGCGATCCGCCCGTGATCGCCGGAGAGGAGCACGTCCGGCACCTGCCAGCCGCGGAACTCGGGCGGGCGGGTGTAGTGCGGATACTCGAGCCCGCCGTCGAGCTCCGCCGAGAAGCTCTCCTCGAGACCCGACTCCTCGCTTCCGAGCGCTCCCGGAAGCCGGCGCGCGATCGCGTCGACGAGCACCATCGCGGGCAGCTCGCCGCCGGACAGGACGTACGGCCCGATCGAGATCGCATCGCGTCGCCAGGTGCTCGACGATGCGCTCGTCGAAGCCCTCGAACCGGGCCGAGAGGAGCGTCAGGTGCTCCTCTCCGGCGAGCTCCTCGACCAGCTCCTGATCGAGCTGGCGGCCCTGCGGCGTCAGAGCGACCACCCGGTGGTCGGGGCCGTCCGCCGTAGGCCGCGTCGAGCGCCGCCGCGACGACGTCGACCCGCAGCACCATGCCCGCGCCGCCCCCGTACGGGCTCGTCGTCCACCTGGCCCTTCTTGAGCGGTGTCGTGTCGCGGTAGCTGAGCAGGCGAAGGTCGAGCTCGGTGCCGAGGACGGCAGCGAGCGGCCGCTGCTCGGTGAGCCAGGCGAACGCGTGAGGGACGAGCGTGAAGACATCGATGCGCAGAGCCGAAGGAGGTTAGCTACGGAGGCGTGAAGCCGGTTTGAACAAGGATTCGACCTCGCGGCGAGATCGACCTTCCGCACGCAGGCGTCGACGAGCGGCAGCGCGAGGCCGGTGTCGAGCTCGAGCACGTCGTTCGCCGGGCCGGACGTGATCTCGGCGACGCGGCCCAGCTTCGCGCCGCCCTCCTCCTCGACCTCGAGGCCGACGAGCTGGAACGCGTAGTACTCGCCCTCGGCCGGTTCGGGCAGCTCGTTCGCGCTCGACCTCGATCGGCGGCGCCGCGCGCAACCTCGCGGTCGAGGCGGATCACCGGACGGCCTCCGGCTCGCTTCGACTCGACGACCTGCGCGGGCTGACCGTCAACGAGCAGCGTGACCCCCTTCGCGAAGCGCTCGGGATCCTCGCTCGCCTCCTCGACGACGAACGCGCCCTCGAGGCCGTGCGGCTTGCCGACCTTTCCGACCCGGACTCTCACGCGCGCGACTCGAACCAGGCGATCGCTTCGGCGCGCGACGAGGCTGTGCGGATGTTCTCCGCCACGAACGACTCCGCCTCCGGCCAGCCGGTGGCGAGGATCTCGTCGGCGGCGCGCTCCACGTCGAACGGCGTGCGGCGGAGCTCGACGTCGTCCGACACGAGCGCCCAGAACGCGGCGACGTCGTCCTCCGCCGGCCAGCCGATCGAGCCCGCGTTGACCCAGCGGTCGCGCCTGAACTGCATGTGCGTGTGGCCCGCGACGACGAGCCGGTTGTCGACTCCTTCGAGCGCCTCGTCGAACCGCTCTGGCGGCGACACCTCGGTGAGGATCGGACGCATGTCGTCCTGCGGCGAGGCGTGGCAGTAGAGGACGTCGTCGAGCTCGACCGTCAGCGGCCAGCCCTGCGACCAGGCGATCGTCTCGTCGTCGAGCTGCGAGCGCGTCCAGTCGTCCGGCTCGCGGTCGCAGTTCCCCCGGACGAAGCTGGCGTCGACCGAGCGCACGAGCTCGGCGGTCTCGGCGGGCTGCGGGCCGAGGAAGAGGTCGCCGCCGAAGACGATCGCGTCGACCTGCTCCTGCTCGACCTCGGCGAGCACCGCTTCGAGCGCCACGCGGAAGCCGTGGACGTCGTAGAGCGCTGCGACGCGCATCTATTCGAGGATCTCGAGCACGACGCGGCGGTGCGAGCGCGCCCCGCTGGCGCGGACGATCGCGCGGAGCGCCCGGGCGATGCGGCCCTGGCGGCCGATCACCTTGCCGACGTCCTCCTTGGCGACGCGGAGCTGGAGGACCGTCGCGCCCTCCTGCTGCACCTCCTTGCACCTCGACCGCGTCCGGATCGTCCACGAGCTGCCGCGCGAGGTGGGCGAGCAGCTCAGCCACCGACGTTCGCCTTCTTCAGCAGGCGCGCGACCGTGTTCGACGGCGTCGCGCCCTTCGAGAGCCACTCCTTGACCTTCTCCTCGTCGAAATCGATCGTCGACGGATCGGTCTGCGGGTTGTAGCGGCCGACGATCTCGATGAACTTGCCGTCGCGCGGCGAGCGCGAGTCGGCCACGACGACGCGGTAGATCGGGTTCTTCTTCGACCCGACTCGGGTCAATCTCATGCGAACTGCCATCTATCTCCTTTGTTGTTGCTGCGCTTGCTGCAGGAGCTCCTGCGGGAGCCCCGGCATCTTGCCCTTTTTCATCTGCTTCATCATCTTCTGCATCTGCTTTCGGGCCGAGAGCAGCTGGTTGACCTGCTGGACCGTCGTCCCGCTGCCGGCCGCGATCCGCTTGCGGCGCGAGCCGTCGATCAGGTGCGGCATGCGGCGCTCCTTGGGCGTCATCGAGAGGACGATCGCCTCGACCCGGCCCATCTGCTTCTCGTTGATGTCGAGCCCCTGGAGCTGCTTGCCCATCCCCGGGATCATCGAGAGGACGCCCTTCAGCGGGCCCATGCGGCGCAGCATCTTGTAGCTCGTGAGGAAGTCGTCGAACGTGAACTCGCCGGCGAGGAGCTGCTGCTCGAGGCGCGCCTGCTCGTCCTCGTCCGCCGCCTGCCTCGGCCTTCTCGATCAGCGTCAGGACGTCGCCCATGCCGAGGATGCGCGAGGCCATGCGGTCGGGGTGGAAGTACTCGATCTGGTCGAGCTTCTCGCCGATCGAGGCGAGCTTGACCGGCTTGCCGGTGATCGCCTTGACCGAGAGCGCCGCGCCGCCGCGCGCGTCTCCGTCGAGCTTGGTCAGGATCACGCCGTCGAACGCGACGCGCTCGTGGAAGGACTCCGCGACGGAGACGGCTTCCTGGCCGGTCATCGCGTCGAGCACGAGCAGGACGTTCGTCGGCTTCGCCGCCTTCCGCACCGCGGCGAGCTCCTCCATCAGCGGCTCGTCGATGTGCAGGCGCCCGGCCGTGTCGAGGATGACCACGTCCCTGCCCTGACTGCGCGCCTGCTCGATCCCGTCGGTGACCGCCTGAACCGGGTCTGGCCCTGTAAAGACGGGGATCTGGAGCTCGCGGCCGAGCTGCTGGAGCTGCTCGACGGCGGCCGGGCGCGCGAGGTCGGCCGCGACGAGCGCGGGCGAGTGCCCTTCCTTGCGCAGGAGAAGCGCGAGCTTCGCGGCGGCGGTCGTCTTGCCCGAGCCCTGCAGGCCGGCGAGCAGGATCACGGTCGGCGGCTTGCTGGCGAACGCGAGCTTCGAGCCGCCGCTCCCCATCAGCGTCGTCAGCTCCTCGTGGACGATCGGCACGACCTCCTGGCCCGGCGTGAGGCTCTTGGTCACGTCGGCGCCGAGCGCCCGCTCGCGTACGCGCGCGACGAAGTCCTTGACGACCTTGAAGTTGACGTCGGCCTCGAGCAGCGCAAGGCGGATCTCGCGCATCGCGCGGGAGATCGAATCCTCGTCGAGCTTGCCGCGGCCGCGGACGTCGTGGAGGGCGGCCTGGAGCCTGTCTGAAAGGGCGTCGAACACGGCTAGCCAGTGTACTCAGGCGCTTCTTCGTGCCAGACTCAAAGCAGGAAATGGCCGCCTGTCCCCGCTGTGGCGAGGCCAACCCAGCCCGCGCACGGTTCTGCCTCGCATGTGGAGCCCCTCTCGGGGAACGCTCGGCGCCGCGCGAGATGCGGAAGACGGTCACGATCGTCTTCACGGACGTGATCGACTCGACGCCGCTCGGCGAGCGGCTCGACGCGGAGACCTACAGGCACGTCATCTCGCGCTACTTCATCGAGGTCAGCCGCGTGCTCGAGCACCACGGCGGCACCGTGGAGAAGTTCATCGGCGACGCGGTCATGGCCGCGTTCGGGATCCCGATCCTGCACGAGGACGACGCGCTGCGCGCGGTACGGGCGGCCGCGGAGCTGCGCGAGGCGCTCGGGGCAGCTGAACGAGGAGCTGCGGGCCGAGTACGGCTTCGAGCTGGGGATGCGGACCGGCATCAACACGGGCGAGGTGGTGGCCGGCGATCCCACAGAGGG
Organism: uncultured Actinomycetes bacterium; assembly: GCA_963712635.1. GTDB lineage: Bacteria > Actinomycetota > Thermoleophilia > Gaiellales > Gaiellaceae > VAXT01. The sequence continues at coordinate 47,518 of CAVQIS010000003.1, forward strand.
TCACGCCTTTGCCACCGGTGACGCCGTCGCGCTCGCCCAGCGCCTGGAGGCCGCAGCCAGCCCGGGCGAGATCCTGATCGGCGAGAAGACGTACCGGCTCGTGCGCGACGCGGTCCTCGTCGAGCCGCTCGAGCCGCTCGAGCTGAAGGGCACGCTCGAAGCCCGTGAACGCGTGGCGACTGCTCGGCAGTCGTCTCCGGAGCGCCGGCCTACGCGCGTCGGCTCGACGCGCCGATGGTCGGCCGCCAAGAGGAGCTCGTCAGGCTGCGCGAGATCTTCGAGGAAGCGGTTCGCGACCACACGTGCAAGCTCGTGACCGTGCTCGGCGCGGCCGGGATCGGGAAGTCGCGCCTGATGAACGAGCTGCTGGCGGACACACGCGCGAGAGGCCCGTGTGCTTCTCGGCCGCTGCCTGCCGTACGGGGAGGGCATCACGTACTGGCCGCTCCGAGACCTCATCCGCGGCGCGGCACGCGAGCTCTCGGAGGAGGCGATCGAGGAGCTGATGGAGGACGAACCGGAAGCGGGGCGGATCGCGGCGCGTTTGGCGGGGGCGATCGGCCTCCGGGAGATGTCGGCGTCGCCCGAGGACACGATGTGGGCGGTGCGCCGCCTGCTCGAGCACCTGGCGCGCGAGCAGCCGTTGATCGTCGGCTTCGACGACCTTCAGTGGGCCGAGCCGACCTTCGTCGACCTGATCGAGTATCTCTGCGGGTGGTCGAAGGACGCGCCGATGCTGATCGTCTGCCTTGCGCGACCCGACTTGCTCGATCGGCATCCCGCCTGGATCGCCCGCGGCGAGGCGATCACGCTCGAGCCGCTCTCGGAGCTCCAGGCGGAAGAACTTCTCGAGCACCTCCGTGGCGAGACCGAGGTCGGAGACGATCTCCTGGCCCGGATCACGCAGGCCGCCGAGGGCAACCCGCTCTTCGTCGAGCAGATGCTCGCGATGCTGACCGAGAACGGGACGGCCTCCGCAGACCTAGCGATTCCGCCGACGATCCATGCGCTTCTGGCTGCCCGCCTCGATCGGCTGGCTCCGGACGAGCGCGCGGTGATCGAACGCGCGTCGGTGATCGGCAAGGAGTTCTGGCGAAGCGCCGTCGCCGAGCTCTCGTCCGATCCCGAACGGGCCGCGGTCGGAGCAAGCCTGATGACCCTCGCTCGCAAGGAGCTCATCGAGCCTGCTCAGTCGACCTTCTTCTCGGAGGACGGGTTCCAGTTCCGGCACATCCTGATTCGCGACGCCGCGTACCTCGGAATCCCGAAGGAGACGAGGGCCGAGCTCCACGAGCGCTTCGGGGACTGGCTCGAGGAGAGCGCAGGCGAGCGCGCGAAGGAGCTCGACGAGATCATCGGCTACCACCTCGAGCAGGCGTACGGCTACCGCGAGGAGCTGGGTCCCGTCGCCGTAGGGCGCCGACGACTCTGGCGACGCGCGCGGGCGAGCGGCTCGCGACGGCGGGGCGGCGTGCAGTCGCGGCCGCGGGGACATCTCAGGCGCCGCGAGCTTGATCTCACGCGCGGTCAACGCTCCTTCCAAGCGACCATCCAAGCCAGGCTGAGCTCTTGACCGAGCTCGCGAGCGCGCTGATGTCGATCGGAGACTTCGAGCGCGCGGGCGAGGTCATCGAGGAAGCGCTACGCACGGCTCGGGCCGAGGGTGACCGCCGACTCGAGGCGAGGGCAGAGATCGAGCGCGAGTTCTTCCGGATCTTCGCGGGCGAAGAAGTCAGCTCGACGGCGCCTGAAGTAACCGCGCGCGCGATCCCCGTGCTCGAGCAGGCCGGCGACCACCTCGGTCTGGCCCGGGCATGGAGGCTGACCGGTGAGCTCGCGGTGCTGCGCGGGCGGTGGGGAGAGCGGGTCGAAGCAGTCGACAGGGCCTTGGAGCACGCGCGACACGCGGCAGATCCCCGCGAAGAGGCGGCGCTCGTCGGCCTCCTCGTGATGGCGCTCTACTTCGGTCCCACTCCGGCCGACGAGGCAATCACGCGATGCAAGAAGCTCTTGGCGGAAGCCGGCGACGACCAGACGATCGAGGCGGCGATCTCCAGCAGCCTTGCCGGGCTGTTGGCGATGCGCGGTGAGTTCGAGGAAGCGCGGAGTCTCTGGAGCTCCGCGAGCGCGCGCTTCGAGGAGCTTGGCCTGACCTACCGGCGGGCAGTGCGCTGCACCATCGGAGCCGACATCGAGGCGCTCGCCGGGGACGACGAGGCGGCCGAGCGCGAGCTGCGCTCGGGCTACGAGACCTTGGAGCTGATGGGCGAGAAGGGAGCCAGGGCAGTCGTCGCCGCCTACCTTGCGGAGTCGCTCTCCCGCTGGGGCCGCGACGAAGAGGCGGCCGGTTTCGTCGACATCGCGGAGGAGCTCGCCGCCGACGACGACCTCGTTCCTCAGGCTCTCTGCCGATGTGTCCGGGCGCGGATCACCGCGAGGAGCGGCAATCTGGACGACGCCGAGAGGCTCGCGCGCGAAGCCGCCGCGATGATCGCCGATACCGACTTTCCAGACCTGCAAGCCATCGTCCTCCTCAGCCACGCGGAAGTCCTGGAAGCTGCCGATCGGACTGACGAGGCCGCTCAGTTACGCGAATCGGGCACGTGCGGCCTACGAGCAGAAGCGCAACGTCGTCGCCGCGAGGCGTATGGTCCACCCGTCAACTCGTACGGGAGGCGCGGATGAAGACTGAAGACGGTCGAGAATGGTTCGATGGCGACGACCCGAACAACTTCGCGGCGGCGGCGAAAAAGGCCGTTGAGAACGCGGAGGACGAGTTCCGTAGGCGCGATAAGGAGTTCCCGAAGCTGTACGACGTTCAACTGCAAGTCGAAGCGGAGGGGCCGTTGAGCGGGTATCGCGTCTGGATCTCGCCCGGCGGCTGACCGGTGGAGGAGCAGCCCACTCCACCACCCCAGCCGGAGCCGCCGCCTCAACCCGAGCCGCACCCGGAGCCGACGCCCGAGCCGGACGAGCCGCCGACGGGGCCGAGTCTCCCACCGACCTCGGAGCCTTAGACTCCGCCGCCCAACAAGCGACGAAGGGAGCGGGGAGACATGGCAGCAGTCGCAAAGGTCGTCCGGATCATCGGCTCGTCACCCGAGAGCTGGGCGAAGGCCGGAGACGCCGCGGTTCAGGAGGCGGCGAAGACCGTGCGCGGGATCAGCGGCGCGCACGTCATCTCGATGAGCGCGCAGGTCGAGGATGGCCGGATCAGCGAGTTCCGGACGACCGTCGACATCGCGTTCGGCGTCGAGACCTAGTCGGTCAAGAGGGCCTGGGCGAACTCGCGGGGATTGAAGGGCCGCAGGTCCTCGATCCCCTCGCCCACGCCTATGAGTTTCACGGGCAGCCCGAGCTCGTGGGCGATCGCCAGCGCGACGCCGCCCTTCGCGGAGCCGTCCAGCTTCGTCAGCGCGACGCCGCTCACCTCGACGGCCTCGCCGAAGAGCTGCGCCTGGCGCACGCCGTTCTGGCCTGTCGTGGCGTCGACCACGAGCAGGGTCTCGTGCGGCGCGCCTTCGAGACGGCGCTCGATCACTCGGCGGATCTTGGACAGCTCCTCCATCAGGTTCGTCTGGGTGTGCAGGCGGCCGGCCGTGTCCACGACGACGACGTCCCGCCCGCGGGCTGAGGCGGCCTCGACCGCGTCGTAGGCGACCGCAGCGGGGTCTCCCCCGCGCTCGGAGCCGACGAAGTCCACGTCGGCGCGCTTCGCCCAGATCTCGAGTTGCTCCTCGGCCGCGGCGCGGAAGGTGTCGGCAGCCGCGACGAGCACCGACCGGCCGTGCTCGTTCAGGTGATACGCGAGCTTGCCGATCGTCGTCGTCTTGCCCGTGCCGTTGACGCCCACGACGAGCAGGACGCTCGGCTTGTGACCGACGGCCAGCGTGCCGGGTTGCCCGAGCATCGCGGACGCTTCCTCGACGAGCGGCTCGATCAGATCACCGGCGACGCCCCGCGCCTCGAGCCGCTGGACGAGCTCGGCCGTGGCGGGCACTCCGACGTCCGCGGCGATCAGCGCCTCCTCGAGCCGCTCCCAGGCCTCGTCGTCAGTCGGGTCGAACGCGGCGGCGGCGAGCTGGCCGGTGAGCGCGCGGCGGCTCTTGCCGAGCGAGTCGCGCAGCTTCCCGAAGAAGCCGGGCTCGGCCTCCTGTTCCTCGACACGCTCTTCGTCCCCGAGCAGGGCGCTCCAGGTCGTCATCGCGGAGAGGCTACGCGGCGACGGCTTCGCGCGGGAGCCTGCGCGAGACGATCTGCGACACGCCGTCGGCGCCCATCGTGACGCCGTAGAGGATGTCCGCCGCTTCCATCGTCTTCTTCTGGTGCGTGATGACGATGAACTGCGCCTCTTCGGAGTAGCGGCGCAGCAGCGCGACGAAGCGGCCGATGTTCGCGTCGTCGAGCGCGGCCTCGACCTCGTCCAGAAGGTAGAACGGGTGCGGCCGCGCGAGGAAGAGCGCGAACAGGAACGAGATCGCTCCCAGCGCTTTCTCGCCGCCCGAGAGCAGTGAGAGCCGCGTCACCTTCTTGCCGGCCGGCCGAAGCTCGATCTCGATCCCCGCCTCGGTGTCCTCGTCCTCGCCTTCGAGCTCGGGCTGCGTCAGCCGCAGCCGTCCCTCGCCGCCCGGGAAGAGCGTCGCGGCGACCTCGTGGAAGTGGTCTCGGACCGCGGCGAAGGTCTCCTCGAAGCGGCGCTCGACCGTCTCGGCGAGCTCGTCGCGGAGGTCGGCGAGCTCCTTGAGGCTCGCCTCGAGGTCCTCGCGCTGCTCCCGGAGCTCGGTCAGGCGCTCCTTCTCGCGCTCGTACTCCTCCTTGGCCAGCGGGTTGACGCTGCCGAGCGCCTCGCGGCGTCGTTCCAGCCGCGCGAGCTTGTCGGCGAGCTCCTCGGGGTTGTCGCCTTCGGCCGGCTCCGCGCCGGCCTCGGTCATCCGCCGCTCGAGCTCCTTCGCCTCGGCGGCCAGGGTCGCAAGCTCGACGTCGATCGCCGACGCGCGCTCGCCGGCCTCGGCAGCCGCACGCCTGAGCTCGGCTTCCTTGGCGCCCAGCTCGCGAAGCTCCTCGCCGAGCGCGCGCGCTCGCTGGCCGCGTGCGTCCGCGCGCGCCCCGAGGCTCGGCTCGAAGCGCGTCGCGTCCTTGAGCGCGGCAGCCAAGGACGCTGCAAGCGCCTCGGCAAGCTCCGCGGGACGCGTGTCGCGCGCGGGCGCCTGCGATGTCGCGCGCTCCGCCGCAGCTTCGAGCTCGTCGATCTCCGCCTCCAGCCCGCGCCGCCGAGCTTCGAGCTCGAGCAGAACGGCCTCGGCCGCCTCGCCCGCGTACCAGAGCTCGCCGCGGGTCGGGTCGAACGCGAACCCTTCACGGGTCACCGACAGCTCCGTCGCCTGGAGGAGCTCGCTCCCTCTCGACGATCGGCGCCTCCGGCTTCGCGTCGCCGATCACGACTCCGAGATTTCCGAGGCCGGCCGCGCGCGCCTGCTCCAGGAACTCGAGGGCCGACTGTGCGTCCTCGGCGACCACCGCCGCAGCGCGCCAGCCGAGCGCCGCGGCCACGGCCCGCTCGTCACCCTGATCCACGTCGAGCGAGGACAGGACGAGCGTCTGCCCGCGCTCGGCAAGCGCCCGCGCGGCGGGCGGCAATCCCTCGAGCTCGGCCAGCGCGCGCTCGAGCGCTCCGAGCCGCTCGCGCCCGAGGCGGGCCTCCTCGAGCAGCCGCTCCCGCTCGGCCGAGCGCACCGGCGGCGGGTCGGCGCGCAGGCGCCCGGCCAGGGTCTCCGCGCTCTCACGGCGGTGCTCGAGCCGCTCGGTGGCGCTCTTCAGCCGGTAGAGGGCTGCGGTCGCCTCCTCGCGGCCACCCGCGGCCCCGACGAGGTCGCCTTCGACGCGGTCCCGCTCCACGAGAAGCGCCTTCGAGCTCTTTCGTCGGTGCGGTTCCGGGCGAGGTTGGCCGCCTCGCGCCGTTCACCAGCCTGCGAGCGGCTCTCTTCGCACACGAGCCAGCTCGAGCTGCGCGATCCGCGCCGCGAATCGCGCCGATCTCACCTCGCAGCTTCTCCGCTCGCTCGGCGGCAGTCGCCTGCAGCGCGAGCGGCCGCAGCCGCTTCTTGACCTCGGCCTCGAGGTCGCGGGCGCGCTCGACGTCCGTCGCCACCCGCGCCAGCTTCAGCTCGGCCCGGTGCCGGCGCCTCTTGAAGCGCCCCAGCCCGGCCGCCTCTTCGACGAGGAGCCGCCGCTCCTCGGGCTTCGAGCCGAGGATCTCCTCGACGCGGCCCTGGCTGATGATCGAGCCCATCTGGCCGCCGAGGCCCACGTCCGCGAGCAGCTCCACGAGATCCGTCCGGCGAACCGGGGAGCGGTTGACGAGGTACTGCCCCTCGCCTCCGCGGTGCAGGCGCCGCATGAACGAGACCTCCGCGAACGGCAGCTCCTCGAGCGCGCCGTCCTCGTTGTCGAACAGCAACTCGACCTCGCAGTAGTCCGCCGGCGGACGGTCCTTCCCGCCGGCGAACAGCACGTCGTCCGGCTTCTCGGCCCGCAGCTCGCTCGGCGCCAGGCTCCCCGCGGCCCAGAGCAGCGCATCGGAGACGTTCGACTTGCCGGAGCCGTTCGGGCCCACGACCACGGCGACGCCCTGCTCGAGGCGCACCTCGACAGGGTCCGGAAACGACTTGAAGCCGCGCAGCTTGATCGCTCGCAGGTGCACGCGGGACGAAAGTCTGACGAGGCCTTAGGACGACTCGAGCTTCGCGAGCGCCTCGCGGGCCGCTTCCTGCTCGGCGTCCTTCTTCGAGGCCCCCTTGCCGACGCCGGCCTCCTCGCCGTCGATCACGGCCGCGCAGGTGAACATGCGGTCGTGCGGAGGCCCCTCGACCTCGAGCACGGAGTACGTGACCGACTGCCCGAGACGCGCGAGCGCCTCCTGCAGCTCGGTCTTGTGGTCGACGTGCGTCGTCAGCGCGTACTCGATCCGTCCCGCGAAAGCCGCGACGATCGCGTCCTCGATCTGCTCGAACCCGTCCTGGAGGAAGAGCGCGCCGAGCGCGGCCTCGAGCAAGGCGGCCAGCACGTTCCGGTTCCGGGAGAGGCGCGTCAGCTCGTCTTGCGGAACGGACGCGGCCCGCTCGGCCATGCGCTCGCCGAGCCCGAGCTCGCGCGCGACGACGGCGCAGCTCGCCCGCGACACGACGTGCGAGCGGATCTTGGCCAGCTGCCCCTCCGAGAAGTCCGGATACCGCTCGTACAGCTCCCGTGCGACCGCGAGCTCGAGCACGCTGTCGCCGAGGAACTCCAGCCGCTCGTACGACGACGCTCGGTCAGGCGCCCACGACGTGTGCGTGAAGACGTTCTCCAGCCGGTCGGCCGGGAGCTCGTCGATCAGGCTCTCGAGGGTTGCCTTACTGGTGCGAGGTGACGTAGTCGACGGCCTGACCGACGGTCTGGATCTTCTGTGCGTCCTCGTCCGAGATCTTGATCCCGAACTGGTCCTCGAGCTCCATGATCAGCTCGACGAGGTCGAGAGAGTCCGCTTCCAGGTCCTCCTGGAACGACGCCTCTTCGTTGATCTCGTTCTCGTCGACGCCGAGCTGCTCGCTCAGGACTTCCTTCACACGCTCATACACTTCCTCGCGCGTAGCGGCCATTTCACCTCGCTTTTTGACTAGGGATCTCGGGGCCGGCGGATGCTAACACGGCGCCGCGAAGGCGCTCGGCAAGCCGGTCGACCATCTTGTGCTCGGCGCCGCGCGCGGCGAGCCGGATCGCGTTGGCGATCGCCTTCGGCGACGAGCTTCCGTGGGCGATCACGGCCAGCCCTCTGAGGCCGAGAAGGTAGGCGCCTCCGTACGTGTCGGGGTCGAGGCGCTCGCGGAGATGGCGTGCCGCCGGCCGGATCAGCAGCCCGCCGATCTTCCCGCGCGTCGAGGAGCTGATCTCCTCGCGGATGCCCTCGAGCAGCGTCTTGATCGTCCCCTCGAGGAGCTTCAGGCAGACGTTTCCGGTGAAGCCGTCGCAGACGACGACGTCGCCGGCGTGGCTGAGCAGGTGGCGGCTCTCGACGTTCCCGCCGAAGTTGAGGTCGCTCTCGGCGAGCAGCGCATGAGCCTCGAGCGTGAGCTGGTTTCCCTTCTCGGGCTCTTCGCCGATCGACAGGAGCCGGACTTCCGGGCTCTCGACCTCGAGCATCTCGTGCGAGAAGATCGCGCCCATCTGGGCGAACTGCAGGAGGTGCTCCGGCCGCGCGTCCGCGTTCGCGCCCGAGTCGAGGAGCACCGAGGGGCCGTCGCGCGCCGGGATCACGACCGCGATCGCCGGCCGGTCGACCTCGGGGAGACGGCGGATGTGGAAGAGCCCCGCGGCGAGAGTCGCGCCGGTGTTTCCCGCAGAGACGACCGCGTCCGCCGTCGCCGTCTCCGACCGCGCGGCACGCGAGGACGAGCGAGCTGTCCGTCTTGGATCGAACCGCCTCGACGGGCTTCTCGTGCATTTCAATCGTCTCTGAGGCCTCGACGAGCTCCAGGCCCTTCGTGTCGAGTCCGCGCGGCCCGAAGAGAATCGGCTTGACGAGATCGGAGGCGGCCTCGAGCGCTCCGTCGACGACGTCGTCGGGACCGCGATCCCCGCCCATGGCGTCGACGGCGACGCGTACCGGCTCAGTCAACGGCTTACGGCGCCGGGGTTCCGAGCGGCTCGACTTCGCGGCCGCGGTACGTCTTGCACGTCGGGCAGACGCGGTGCGGCTGCTTCGGCTGGTGGCAGACCGGGCATTCGTTCACGCGGGGCGCCTTCAGGCGATGCGTGGCCCTCCGCTTGTCGCGGCGGGTGCTCGTCTGTCTGCGCTTCGGGACTGCCATGGCCGGGCGCGCAGTATAGCCACAGGCCGCTTTTCTCCACGTTTCAGGCTTTACCGAGGCTTTGCCTTCGCGTAGCCCGCGCTTTGAGCGCCCTCGGGCCAGTCTGTGGTCACGCAATTCCGACGCACTCAGAAGGAGTGAAGACATGACGAAGGCAGCGATCATCATCAGCGCGATTCTCGTATTTGCCGGCGTCGCGGCGGCGAGCTCGCTGCCGGGCCTCGGTGGAGCAAGCAACAACACACCGACGCTCGACACGCCACCGCTCGCGTCCACGAGCACGGGCACGACGACCTCGACGACGACCACGACCGACGACGTTCGCCGCGAGGACCGCCGAGCCGACGATGACAACAACGGCGAGGATCTCAGCGGCCCCTGCGACGAGGCCGAGCACGCCAACGATCCGCGCTGCACCGGCGCCCAGGCTGACGACGACGGAGCCAACGACGACCGCAGCGGGCCGAACCGCGGGCCTGAGGACGACTCGGGTCACGGCGGCGACGACTCGGGTGGCGGCGGCAACTCCGGCCACGGCGGCGGAGGCGACGACGACTAGCGCCTCTCCCCCTCTCCACGGCCGGCTCCTGAGGGTCTCGCCGCTTCGCGGCTCGACATTCACCGCTGCGGCCGCTTGCCGCAGCGGTGAATGGGCAAAATCCCGGGATGCAGCGAAGACGGACGGTTCTGCTCGTCGAGGACGAGCCTTCGATCACCGAGCCGCTGGCCGAGGCGCTCGGCCGCGAAGGCTTCGACACGAAGGTCGCCGGGACCGTCGCCGAGGCCCTCGAGCTCGCCGCAGAGATCCAGCCCGACCTGGTCCTGCTCGACGTGATGCTCCCCGACGGCTCCGGCTTCGACGTCTGCCGCGAGCTCCGCCAGACCTCCAAGGTTCCGATCATCATGCTCACCGCCCGCGGCGAGGAGGCGGACCGGGTCGTCGGCCTCGAGCTGGGCGCCGACGACTACGTGGTCAAGCCGTTCAGCGCGCGCGAGGTGGTCGCGCGCATCCGCGCGGTGCTGCGCCGCACCGATACGGCCGCACCCACCGGGGACAAGCCGATCGAGATCGGAGAGCTCCGCCTCGATCCGGGCAAGCGCGAGGTGACGCTGAACGGCGAGCGTCCTCGAGCTGAGCCGCAAGGAGTTCGAGCTGCTCAAGCTGCTGATGGAGAACGCGGGCTCGGTCGTCAAGCGTGAGCGCGTCTTCGAGGAAGTGTGGGACACGCAGTGGTTCGGGTCGATGAAGACGCTCGACGTGCACATCAGCGGGCTGCGGCGAAAGCTCGGCGACGACTCGAGCGAGCCGCGGTTCCTGCACACGATCCGGGGTGTCGGCTTCCGCTTCGCCTCGGCCGACGAGCTGTGAGCCTCAGGCTCCGGATCCTCGCCGCCTTCGCGTACGGCTTCCTGCTGATCCTCGTCGCGCTCGAGGTTCCGCTTGCCCTGAACCTCAGAAACCGCGTGGACGCAGAGGTGCGGAACGACGCAGCCGGCCAGGCGCACATCGTCGCGGCCCAGGCCTCGGGCTCGATGAGTGCGCGCGCGCAGCTCCGGCAGATCGCCTCGCGCGCGGCGTCGCAGCTCGGCGCGCGGGTGATCGTGGTCGACCAGAACGGGCTTGCTGCGGGCCGACTCCGCGGGCGGCGCGGCGCGCTCGTTCGCGACGAGGCCGGAGATCCGCACGGCGCTCGGCGGGCGGACGGCCCAGGGCGAGCGCCACAGCGACACCCTCGGCGAGGATCTCCTGTACAGCGCAGTGCCAGTCACGAACCGCGGGCGGATCGTGGGCGCCGTCCGGGTGACCCAGAGCGTGAAGGCCGTGAACGACCGTGTCCGCAAGAGCGTCCTCGCTCTGGCCGCGATCGGCGTCGCGGCGCTCCTACTCGGGCTCGTCCTCGCGTGGTTCCTCGCCGACTCGCTCTCGCGGCCGCTTCGCAAGCTCGCCCGAACGGCGCGTCAGGTGGAGGAAGGCGACTTCGAGGCTCGGGCCGAGGTCTCCGGCCCCCAGGAGGCGAAGGAGGTCGCGGTCGCCTTCAACGACATGGCCGACCGGATCGGCACGGTGCTCGCGGCGCAGCGGGAGTTCGTGGCGAACGCGTCGCACCAGCTGCGCACGCCGCTGACCGGGCTCCGGCTCCGGCTCGAGTCGGCGACGGCCAAGGCGGACAGCCCCGACCTGGAGCGCGAGCTCGCCGCGGCGGAGCAGGAGGTCGACCGGCTCGCCCGGCTGCTGAACACGCTCCTCATGCTGGCGCGCGAAGGCCAGACGCCGCGCGCCGGCAGGCTGGTCTCGCTCGGGCTGGCCGCGAAGCACGCGCACGAGCGCTGGGAGGCGAGAGCGGACGACCGCGGCCAGCGGCTCGAGCTCGAGCCCGCGCAGGACGTGGTCGTGCACGCGGCCGAGGAGGATCTCGCGATCGTGCTCGACAACCTGGTCGAGAACGCGCTCCACTACTCGCCCGAGGGCAGCTCGGTCCGGATCGAGTACGGCCGCGACGGAGCGGACGCCTTCCTCGCCGTGCTCGACGACGGACCGGGAATCGCCCCTGGCGAGGAGACAGCCGTCTTCGAGCGCTTCGGGCGCGGACGCGCGGGACGAGCGGGGCCATCCGGAACCGGGCTCGGTCTCGCAATCGTGCAGACGCTCGCGGAGCGCTGGGGCGGCCGTGCCGCGCTGAGCGCTCGGCCCGAGGGCGGCACGAGAGCTGAGATCCGACTACCGGCCGGCGACGCTGTCCCGACGGACGAGCTGCAGCCGACCGAGCCGATCGGAGCGCCGACCTAGGATGGGGCGCATGCGCTCAGCTCTCCCGGTCGTGGCGGTGATCCTTTGCGGCTTCCTCGGAGCCGCCACGCTCGGTTACGCCGCGTACATCGTCTCGCGCGATTCCGTCGGGATCCCCGTGACGAAGCTGGACACGCCGCCGCAGAACCTCGCGCCGGTCAAGCGCGCCCAGAAGCCGGCGGCCAAGCCCAAGCCGAAGCCGCGCACGGTCGTCGCTCCGCCGCCTCCTCCGGCGGTGACCACGGTCGAGAGCGGTGACGATCACGGCGGCTCGCGCGGCGGCTCCGGAGACTCCGGCGGCGGCGGCCACGGCGGCGACGACTAAGAGTTCGGCTAGAGCCGGTCTCTGAGCTCGCTGAGCGCGGCCCAGCGAGAGTCCAGCTCTTCGTCGTCGTGCTGGTGCGGGGCGTCGTTGAAGTCGCGCCCGCAGACCGGGCACAGCCCGGCGCAGTCCTCCCGGCAGAGGATCTTGTCCGGAAGCTCGAGCACGACCGCGTCGCGCGCCCACGCCGAGAGATCGAGCTGGTTGTCCTTCACGTACGGGCGTCCTGAGCTCGTCCGTCTCGGGGTTCTCGGCCTGGTACTCGCGCCCCGAGACGTCGACGTCGACGACCGCGTCTGCGAGACAGCGGTAGCAGGGGCCGTGCAGGCGAGTATGGAAGCGCAGCTCGAAGACCGTCCCCGTCTGGGCACGGCTGACGACGAGCTCGCCGTGCACCTTGTCCGGAACCGGCAGGTAACGCTGGCCGCCGAGCGAGATCGGCTCGAGCGCGATCTCCTGCTCGTCTCGGTGCTCCTCCCCCGGCCTCAGGCGCAGCGAGCGCAAGCTGAAGCTGGTCATGGCAGGAGAGTAGCGCGCAGCAGGCCATGAGGCGAGCGCTAGGCGAAGCCGAGCGCCCTCTTCTATGGCCACTGGCTTAATAAGGCGGTTCTTCGTTGTCGGAGCCGGGGGCGCCGACGCCGGCGACCACCGTCTCCTGCGAGCGCTCGTGCAGCCGCTCGCGGCCCCGCTTGACCGCGCCGAGGAACTTGTCGAGATTGACCTCGAGCGTCGAGAGGATCGAGTCGGCCCAGTCCTCCATCTCGAGCCGAGTTTCCCGCGCCTGGCGGCGGGCGTCCTCGAGGATGTCCTGCGCCTGGCGCTCGGCGAGCTTGACGATCTCGGTCTGCGACGCCTCGCGGGTCGCCTGCTCGCGAGCCTCTCCGAGCAGCCGGTCGCACTCGCGCTTGGCCTCCGCGAGCATCTCCTGGCGCTCCTTGACGATCCAGCGCGCCTGCTTGATCTCCTCGGGGATCGTGGCCCGCATCTGGTCGAGGATCTCGTAGATCTCCTCGCGGTCGATCCGGACCTGGTCGGTCAAAGGGACGGCCTTGGCGTTGTGCACCAGGTCGTCGAGCTTGTCGATCAGAACTAGGACATCCATGGGCGTCAGTCTAGTCGCTCGCTGCGGGGTTCCCCTACTCGAACGGGTCGGGGAGCCAGACGACGCGGCGCTCGTCGGGATACGTAGGCCCCACTGGGTGAACGTCGGTCCCATTCGCGAACCCGAGCATCAGGTGCTCCGGGCAGATGTTCCGCGAGCACTTCCCGGTTCGCGTGAACGCGATCATCTGGTTGTCGCGGGACCAGGCCGGCGCGCGGCCGTTCGGAATCACCTGGTGCGCATTCGACCCGTCCGCGTCGGCCACCCAGATCGAGCCGTTGTGGACGTAGGTGAGGTGCTTCCCGTCGGGTGACCACTCGGGAGCGTCGCCGTCCACCCCGAGCGTGTGCGCGTCCTCGCCGCTCGGACGGACGAGCGAGAGCTGCCCCTCCTCGGTGTCCGGTGACCAGTTCTGGACGTAGGCGATCCAGTCCTCGGTCGGGGACCACGCGACGTCTGAGACGTTGCGCGTGTTCGTCAGCTGCTCCGAGTTGGGGACGGTGGTCGACGTGACCCAGATGTCGTACTGGCCGTCGTCGTGCGCGGAGTGCAGGAAGGCGATCTGCTCGCCGTCGGGCGCCAGGCTCGGGGCCGTGTTGAACCCGACCGGGAGCGGCGCGTTGATCGGGTTGGAGCCGTCGACGCCGGACACGAGGATCGCGTTGCCGTCCTTCGTGTCCCAGGCGAGCTTCTCTCCGTTCCGCGAGACGCTCAGGTCGTCGAAGATCCCCTGCAGGCACAGCTCCTGCTTGTCCGTTCCGTCGAAGAACATGTGCTGCACGCCGCAGCCGTCGCGGACCGCGATCCGTCCCGGGTACTTGGGCAGCGGCGCCTGCCCGCCCCGTGTGAACGCGTAACCGAGCGTCACGACGTCCAGGGCGAGGACGAGGCAGCCCGCCACGATGATCAGCGTCCGTAGGTGTCGGCTCATTCCTGGGGCGAGACCGGCGCGCCCGGCTTGCCGGACGGGAACATCACCTTGAACCGCCGCGCAACGGCCTCGGGGACGAGGGCGTCGACGTTGCCGCCGAACGACGCGACTTCCTTGACGCCGCTCGACGAGACGAAGCTGTACTGGGGGTTCGACATCAGGTAGACCGTTTCGACATCGGGCGCGAGAGTCCGGTTCAGGTGGTTCATCTGGAACTCCCACTCGAAGTCGGAGATCACGCGCAGGCCCTTGACCATCGTGCTCGCGCCCCAGCGCTTGGCGAACTCGACGACGAGCTCGGAGAAGACGTCGACCTCGACGTTGTCCTGCTCGCGAAGGGCCTCCTCGAGGAAGCCGACCCGCTCCTCGACCGAGAACAGGGTCTGCTTGTGGCTCGGCTCACGGACGACGCCGACGACGACGCGGTCGAAGATCTCGGCGGCGCGCTTGATGATGTCCAGGTGGCCGAGAGTGACCGGGTCGTAGCTGCCCGGACAGATCGCGGTGCTCAGGTCGCCGGGGTTCATCCGAACAGTGTGAGCCGTGCGGAGCCGTACGTGCGAGACGTGCGCTGCTCGAGCGGCAGCTCCGGCTCGGTGCGCTTGTCGGTCTCGACCACGACGAGGCCGTCCTCGGCGAGAAGCGCCGGGAGGTATGCGGCGAGGGTTGGCTGGAGGGAGTCGAACATCCGGTAGGGCGGGTCGACGAGGACGAGATCGTACCGGCTCCCCGCGGCGGCTTCGGCGGCGAGGGCGCGCCGCGCGTCCTGCTTGACGATCCGGGCTCCGGTCAGGTCGAGCTTCTCGAGGTTGCGCTCGATCGTGCGCTGGGCGTCGCGGTCGGACTCGACGAAGACCGCGGAGGAGGCGCCTCGGGACAGCGCTTCGAGGCCCATCGCACCCGAGCCGGCGAACAGGTCGAGAACGGACATGTCGTCGACCGGCCCGATCAGGTTGAACGCGGCTTCCCGGACGCGGTCGCCGGTGGGCCGGGTCTCGCTCTTCGGCGCGAAGATGCGCGCGCCCTTTCGGCTCCCGGCGATGATCCTCACGTCGCGAAGCGCCGCGCGATCGACCACGCGGACCAGGCGAGCGCGCAGAGCGTGAACGTGAGTGCGAGGTGGAACACGACGTCCTCGTGGTTGATCACGAAGTCGGAGACCACGGCTCCCAGCCCGGCGACCAGCGACACCGTGAGCGGCCATTGCCAGGGAAGCTTCTGCGACCCGGCGAAGCCGCCCCAGACGAGCGGGCCGGTGAACGCGAGCGGGATGAAGATGGGGTCGATCCAGAAGAGCGCGGTCACGATCAGGCCGAGGACGACCGCCGTGAGCCACATGCGGCGCGTCACGCCTGAACCTCCTTGCCTTCGAAGACGCGGTCGACCTCGTCGTTGAGCGGCCCCTCGTAGTGGACGAGGCCCTCGGCGGCCTCGCGCGCCTGCTCGAGGAGCTTGCGGTCGGAGCGCAGGCGCGTGAACTTGAGGTCGGAGAAACCCGCCTGGCGCGTGCCCAGCAGCTGGCCCTCGCCGCGGATCTCGAGATCCTTCTCCGCGAGCTCGAACCCGTCGGTCGTGGCCACGAGAGCCTCGAGCCTCGCGAGCGCGGAATCGGTCAGCTCCTCCTTCGCGCGCGAGACGAGGAGGCAGTAGGACTGCTCGGCGCCGCGGCCGACGCGCCCCCGGAGCTGGTGGAGCTGCGCCAGCCCGAAGCGGTCGGCTTCCTGGACGATCATGATCGTCGCGTTCGGAACGTCGACGCCGACCTCGATCACGGTCGTCGCGACGAGGACGTCGAGCTCGCGCGCCTTGAACTGGGCCATCAGCTCGCGACGCTCGGCGGGGCGCAGGCGGCCGTGCATGAGACCGACGCGGTAGCCCTTCAGCTCGCCCTTTCGGAGCCGCTCCGCCTCTCTCTCGGCCGCGCGCGCCACCGAGGTCTCCGTCTCCTCGATCAGCGGACAGACCACGTACGCCTGACGGCCGTCGTCGAGGTGCTTGCGGAGGCGCTTGTAGGCCTCGCTCGATCGGTCCTGCATGACCCAGGCGGTCTTGACCGGCTTGCGGTCGGCGGGCGGCTTCGCGATCTCGCTCACCTGGAGGTCGCCGTAGACCGTCAGCGCGAGCGTTCGCGGGATCGGCGTCGCGGTCATGTGCAGCACGTGCGGCGTCCTGCCCGCCCGTGATCGCGCGGCGCTGCTCGACCCCGAAACGGTGCTGCTCGTCGACGACGGCGACGGCCACGTCGTCGAGGTCGACGCCCTCCTGGATCAGCGCGTGCGTGCCGACGAGGATCTGCGCCTGGGCGGGATCGCTCTTGACGGAGCCCGTCAGGAGTGCGATCGGGACACCCAGCTGCAGGCACGTCTGCTCGAGCGTGAGGAAGTGCTGCTCCGCGAGCGTCTCGGTCGGGGCCATCAGCACGCCGCGCTTGCCGGCCTCGACCGCGCGCAGGAGCGCGTACAGGGCGACGACGGTCTTGCCGGAGCCGACCTCGCCCTGGAGCAGGCGCTCCATCGGGGTCGACTGTGCGAGGTCGGCGTCGATCTCCTCGATCGCACGTTTCTGATGGGGCGTGAGCTCGAAGGGAAGCGACGTGCGGTAGCGGGCGACCAGGTCGCCGGGCTCGCCGAGCGGCGGGGCCTGCTCCTGCTCGCGCCCGAGGCGCCTGCGCGCCAGCCCGACCTGGAGCACGAGCAATTCCTCGAAAGCCAGGCGCTTGCGGCCCGTTTCGGCGGCGCTCGGGTCACGCGGCCGGTGGAGGGCGGTGAGCGCGTCGACGCGGAGCGGAAGCTCGGGAGCAACGCCCGCCGGGACTGGATCGGGATGATCGTGCGCGTAGGGCAGCGCCTGTCCCGACGAGCTCGCGCAGCTTCTTGACGGTGACGTCCTCGCTCGCCGGGTAGACGGGCGCGAAGTCCGCGGTCGCCGAGGCGCCGTTCACGTCGTACGAGCGAACGGTGAACTCGTTCCGGCGCAGCTGGCCGCGCAGGCGGACGCTCGTCCCGGGCGTGAGCTTGTCGGCGAGCCAGACCTGGTTGAACCAGACCGCTGTGATCTCGCCGCTCTCGTCGGCGACGCGCGCCTGGACGATCGCGAGCCGGCGCCTGGGGCGGCGCACCGAAGTCCGAACGACCTTGCCGCTGATCGCAACCTCGTCCTCGGTCGCGAGCAGGTCCGCGATCCGCACTTCCGGCGCGGCCGCCTCGTACCGGAACGGTCGGTGATCGAGCAGGTCGCCGACGGTGTGAAGGCCCAGCTTCCCCAGCCTCTTCGCGATCGTTGGACCGACGCCGTCCAGCGTCTCCACGTCCTGCCGCAGTCGATCGGGTCGAGCGAAGCCGCGAGGACGCGACCACTCAGCCGGTGAGCTGTTGTCGGCGAAGGCGGTCGGTGCCATGCCGCCGAGTATGGCGCTAGCTCTGGCCCTCGCCCTCACCCTCGGCCACTGGCTCCTTGCGGTCGGACCGCTCCATGAACGTGACCGCGAGCTTCAGGATCCGCGAGCCCTCGACCTCGAGCACGTCGAAGCGCATGCCGTCGAAGTCGAGCGAGTCGCCCATCCCCGGCGCGCGACCGAGTAGGCCGAAGACGAAGCCGCCGACCGTGTGGTAGTCCTCGCCGGTCAGTCTCGTTCCGAACTGCTCGTTGAAGTCGTCGATGGGGAACGTGCCGGCGATGCGGATCGTGTCGTCGTCGATGCGCTCGATCGACTCGTCCGGGAGGTCGAACTCGTCCTCGATCTCGCCGACGATCTCCTCGAGCAGATCCTCGAGCGTGACGATGCCCTGCATCGCGCCGTACTCGTCGACGACGATCGCCATGTGCTGGTTCGTGCGGCGGAACTCGGTGAGCATCGCCGCGAGATCCTTGGTCTCCGGGATGATGTACGCGTCGCGGACGATCTCCTCGATGACCACGTTCGCGATGCCGCGGTCGACGAGCGCGGAGAAGAGGTCGCGGACGTGGAGGATCCCGACGACGTTGTCGAGCGTCTCCCGGTAGACGGGGTAGCGGGTGTACGGCGAGTCGATGACGGCGGCCAGCGCCTGTTCCGGCGGTAGCTCGATCGACAGCGCCACGACGTCGGGCCTCGGGACCATCACCTCCGAGACCTCCTTGTCGGCGAAGTCGAAGACCTTGTAGAGCATCTCCTGCTCCTGCTGCTCGAGCTCGCCGCTCTGGGTCGAGCGGTCGAGGAGCATCTTCAGCTCGGCTTCCGAGAGCGCGCTGCGCTCCTCGCCGGGCGACTCGAGGCCGAGCACGCGGAGCACGCCGTCGGTCGAATGCTCGAGCACCCAGATCAGCGGGCGCATGAGCACGAAGAACCAGCTGACCGGCCGCGAGACGAAGAGCGCGGTCGACTCCGAATGGCCGAGGGCGATGCCCTTGGGAACGAGCTCGCCGATCACGACGTGGAGGTACGTGATCACGAGGAAGGCGAGCGCGAACGAGACGAGCGTCGCGGGGATCGGCTCGAAGATGTGGGCGAAGACGGGCTCGCCGAGAGCACCGATGGCCAGGCTGGTGATGGTCACGCCGAGCTGCATCGCGGCGATGAACCGCGGCGGGTTGGCGGTGATCCGCAGGACGAGGCGCGCGCGCTGGTTGCCCTGGTCGCGGAGCTCGGTGATGCGGGTGCGCCTCGCAGTGACGAGGCCGTATTCGGCCGCGACGAAGAAGGCGTTCAGCAGGAGCAGGCCTGCGACCGCGAGGAGCTGGAATAAGAGACTCACGCCCCGCTCTCCGGGGCGCGGGTACTAGGCGGGTGGTCGCTGTCCAACGGCGATCGCCTCTGAGTATAGGTAAGGAACCGGCCCACGCCCCCACCCTGGGTGGGGATGAGTGTCCACCCGCCGCCCGCTTTGAGCGTATCGGTCGAATTCGCCGCGTGTCTGAGCCAAGAGTGCGCCGTTTCTGCGATCCGTGCGAACGTATGTTCGTATAATGGTCACGTGGCCCCCGAGTACCGCGAAGAGCCTTGCCGCAGCGCCCTGAACCGCGTCAAGGGCATGCGCTTCGAGTGGTCGCTCAACCCCTACATGGGCTGCGTCCACCGCTGCACCTTCTGTTACGTCCGCGCCTTCGAGCGGCGCGCCGACCGCCCCTCGGACGACCGCTACGGCACGTCGATCCGCGTCAAGGTCAACGTCGCCGAGGTCCTCCGCCGCGAGCTCGCCCGCGCCTCGTGGGAGCGCGAGATGATCGCGATCGGCGCCGCGACCGACCCCTATCAGCCCGCCGAGGGCCGCTACCGCCTGACCCGCGCCTGCCTCGAAGCGCTCGCCGAGGCCCGCAACCCGTTCGGCATCATCACGCGCGGGCCGATGATCGTCCGCGACATCGACGTCCTCGTGGAAGCCGCCCGCCGCGCGGATGTCTCGGTCACGTTCTCGATCCCCACGCTCGACGACGACGTCTGGCGCAAGACGGAGCCGTCGACCGCGCACCCCCGCCAGCGGCTCAAAGCCGTGCAGAGGCTCGTGGACGCCGGCGTCAAGACGGGTGTCGGCATGGCGCCGATCCTCCCCGGGATCTCGGACAAGCCAGAGCAGCTCCGCGAAGTCGTCAAGGCCGCGCGCGAGGCCGGCGCGACGGGCGTCTGGACGAACGTCCTCTTCCTGCGCCCGGGCACGCGCGAGCACTTCCTCGAGCACCTCGCCGAGGACTGGCCCGAGCTCGTCCCGCACTACGAGCGAGCTTTACCGCCGCCGCGCCTACCTTCCGCGCGGAGGAAACGAAGCCGGTTCGCCGCCGCGTCTCGGCGCTGGCCCGCGAGCTCGGCGTCGCCGATCGCCGCGTTCAGCCGGCCGAGCCGCCGCGAGAGCCCGAGCAGCTCGCACTCGCGGTCTGACCGCGGGAATACAATCCGCGGGCCGTGGCCGAAACCGCCAACGACGGTAAATCGGAGATCACCTGCCTGATCGTCGACGACCACGAGGTCGTCCGCGAAGGGCTCCGGCTCTCGCTCTCGCGCGCCCCGCACATCCGGGTCGTCGGCGAGGCCTCCGATGGAGCGAGCGCCGTCGCCCTGGCCGAGCGCCGCAAGCCCGACGTGGTGATCATGGACGTGCGCATGCCCGGCATGGACGGCCTGGAAGCGACGAAGATCCTCAGCGAGAAGGTCCCGGACACGGCCGTCCTCATCTTCACCGCGTTCAGCGAGCGCAGCCTCCTCGGGCGCGGCCTCGAGTCGGGCGCGAAGGGCTACATCCTCAAGGAAGCGCCGCACCAGACGCTCCTGCGCGCGATCGAGAAGGTCGTCGCCGGCGAGGGCTACGTCGACCCCGCGCTGATGCCGGCGTTCCTGCCCGGCAAGGGCGAGGACATGCTCACGGCACGCGAGCGCGAGATCCTGCAGCTGCTCGCCGACGGCATGTCCAACGCGGACGTGGCCGCGAAGCTCTTCATCAGCCAGGAGACCGTGAAGAGCCACGTGCGGCACATCCTCACGAAGCTCGAAGCCGACACGCGCACGCACGCGGTCGCGATAGCGCTGCGTGACGCAATCATCGACTAGAGCCGGCCTCCTCGTCGCGCTCGTCGTCGCGGGTGCGGTCGTGGGCATCGTCGGACTGGCGCTCGAGTACGGAGTGGATCGCGCTCGTGGGGCTGATCCTGGCGGTCACAGCAGCGGGGGCTCTCGCCGCGACGCTGCTCGTCGCAGAACGCCACCAGGACGAGCGAATCGTCGAGGAGCTCGAGGCGCTTGCAACCGAGCACGCGCGGCTCTCCGACCAGCTGATCACGGCCGAACAGGAGGAGCGTCGCCGCATCGCGCTCTTCCTCCACGACGGGCCGGTGCAGTCGATGTCGGGAATCGCACTGATGCTCGATGCGGTGATCGCCGCGGTCGAGGGCGGCCGCACCGAGGAGGCAGAACGCGTGCTCGGCTCGGCGCTCGAGAAGCAGCGCCAGACGATTCGCTCGCTGCGCGACCTCTCGTTCGAGCTCGAGCCCGTCGTGCTTCGCGATCAGGGGTTCGGCCCGGCCGTCAGCGCGCTCGCCGACCAGCTGGGGATGGCGAACAAGATCCAGATCGACCTCGACGTCGACGACTGCGGAAGACCTGACGGAGCACGCGCAGGTGGCGATCTTCCAGATCATCCGGGAGGCGCTGCACCAGGCGATCAAGCGCGGGCCTCCCACACGCGTGACGGTTCGCGTCGTCGAGGGCGACGGCGCGGTCGAAGCCGAGGTCGCCGATGACGCGCCAGGAGAGCGCCGCCGGGCGAGCTTCGACGTGATCGCCGAGCGGGCCCGCTCCCTCAGCGGCGAGATGACCATCGAGCCGGTCCCGGACGGGGGCACCTCGGTCCGAGTCCTCTTTCCGCCCTACAGAGTCCGTCGCTAAACTCGGCGCGCCATGGCCCCCGAGAACGGCTACTGCCTCTTCGTCTCGAAGCCGACCGGCTACGAGCTGATCGACCGCGAAGGCGACCCGCCGGCGGTCGGCTCGACGGTGGAGCTCGACGGCGAGGGCCGTTGGGTCGTGAACCGGATCTCGCAGTCGCCGCTCCCGCAGGACCGGCGGCCCTGCGCGTACCTGCTGCCCGCGACTAGCTGACCGCTTCCTCGGCGGCGATCCGCCCGAAGACGAGCGCCGGCGGCGAGCCCGCTCGAGTAGCCGCCCGTCGCAGATCCGCCGGCGTCCGCGCCCGCCGCGTAGAGGCCCTCCGCGCCGACGACGCGCGCGCGCTCGTCGATTCGGAGCCCGCCGAGCGTTTGCGTGACGCTCGCCTGCACGAGGACCGAGGTGTACGGCGGCTCTTCTCGAACGACCGCGCCCGCGGCGCGCGCCTGCTCGATCATGTCGGCGACGGTGCGCTCGCGTACGCGCTCGCCGAGGCGGCTTTCGTGCACGCGGTACCAGGCGCGGCCACCCGGCCAGTGCGCGATCGTCTGGACGAGGTTCGTCTCCGACCACGAGACCTCGCCCTTCGAAGCGCTGGACCCGGTCCTCGGACACGACCTCGGCGAACGGCCGTACAGCTGGGAGAGCGGGACGAACTCGGCCTCCTCGATCGCGATCCCGGCGGGCATCGCACGGCCGTAGAACTCCTCGCAGCGTCGCCTGCCGTCTCCCCGCCGCGCGCCAGGGCGCAAGTCGAGCCCGTCTCCCTCGCTCCACGGGTTCCGCGGATCGGCAAGCCCCAGCTCGCGCGCCAGCCGCACGTGGAACCCGCCCGTCGCCAGAACGAGCGGCGTCCCGTCAGGCGACGTCCCGGTGTCAGACGCTTGGACATGTCCGAGACGGACGTCGCCCGCCGCGCGATGCCAGCGTCTCCGTCAAGCGCGCGCGTGTCGAAGCGCTTGCCGATCGTCCGCGGGTTGCCGGTCTCGTGCTCGACGACGGACGCACCGAGCGACTCGAGCCAGCGATGGCCTCATCGAGCTGCTCGACGATCAGTCGCTGGAGCGCGGGGTCGCCGCCGGGGCATTCGGCACGGAAGTTCTCGAGCGTCGCGGTGGCGCCAGATGACGCCGCTCGAGAGGAGCATCGAGCCGCCCGGGGCGGTCGCCTTTCTCGAGAACGAGCGGCTCGCGCCCCGAGCTCGCGCGCCCGCGCGGCGGCGACGAGGCCGGCCATGCCCGCACCGGCGAATCGCGAGATCGGCTATTTGAGCGCGAACGTCGGCTTCTGCTCGACGTACTCGATCTTCACGCGCTCGGGCCCCCAGACGAAGACCGCGAGCGTGTTCGGCGCGTCGACCACGTCCGCCACGTCGATGCCCGCCTGCTTCGCGTCCTCGAGCGTCTCGTCCGCCGAGTCGACGAGCACCGCCAGATGGTTCAGGAGCGGCTTCTCGGGATCTCCCGGCTCACCCTGGTGGAACTCGACGAACGCGCCGCCGACCTCGACCCGCGTCTCGTCCTCCGGCGCGAAGCCGAAATCCGCGTAGGTGGTCGCGGTCTCCTTCGGGCTCTGCGAGAACAGCGCGACGTGGTCGAGGTCGTAGTCCACGTCCGTCTGGCCCTCGACGACGCCCAGGCGCAGACCCTCGGAGACGTCGAAGTAGGCGGCCCCGTCTTCCCGGTCGACGTCGAGACCATCGAGCTCTCCGAGAGCTGCTTCGAGGTCGTTCACGCGGAACGCGACGTGCTTCAGCGCCCCGCGCTCGCGCGGCCCCTCCTCGTCGAACAGGGTCAGCTTGCCGCGCCGGGCGTCCGTCCCCATGAGCGTGAACTTCTCAGTCCGCTCGATGACGTGCATCGTCAGCCGCTGCTCGAGGAAGTCCGCGATGCGGTCGCGGTCCGCGACCCACAGAGCGACGTGGTCGAGAGTCTTGGGCCTCATCCCGCGGGAAATCTACCTAGCGAGATGAGGCCCGCAGCGGATTACGACTTCTTGCGGTTGACCGCGGCCAGGAGCTGGCGCTTGTTCATGCGCGAGCGGCCCTTGATGTTGAGGCGCCTAGCCTCGTTGTAGAGCTGCTCCTTCGTCTGGCCGGAATGGCCTCCCGTTTTGCCGGTATGCGAGCGCAGCCCGCCTCGCCGGCTCGATGACATGTCCCGAGTTGACGAGCGGGAGCTCTCACGAGCCTCTCCGCTCCGCGCGCGCTCCTTGTTGACCGTTCGCGCCGCGATCTCCTTCGCGCGCTTCGTGGAGGTGCCGCGCTCCTTCGCGCTCTCCTTGATGTGCTCGTACTGGCGCTCGCGCTTGTCGCTCCAGGCTTGCTGAGGCATCTTCAGACCCCCTCTGGTGGCTTGCCTAGAGGGCTTGCCCGATGCCGTCGTTTCTATTCCAGAGGTGGGTTCTGGACGTTGTGCTCGGTCGCGTACTCGTCCGTGAGCTTGTTCACGACGTCGGCGTCGCCGTACGCGTAGTTGATCTTCACGAACGGCTCCCACTTCTCCGGCAGCGCGTCCTCCGGGAAGATCGCCTCGACCGGGCACTCCGGCTCGCATGCGCCGCAGTCGATGCACTCCTCGGGATCGATGATCAGGATCCGCTCGAACTGGTGGATGCAGTCGACCGGGCAGACGTCCACGCAGGAGAGGTCTTTGATGTCGATGCAGGGCTCGGCGATGATGTAGGTCACGAGCGGGTCAGTCTAACGACGCGAGCAGCTCGTCAATCAGTTGCTGGGCCCGCTCGTCGAGCGCCGATTTGGCGACCACCTGATCGAATCCCGCCTCGTTCGCGCGGCGCAGCCCGGCCGTGTCCTTGTGGTTCGTGAAGCCGAGCAGCGGCACGTCCGGATACTGGTCCGCGACGTCGTACGGGTCGAGCCGGGCGACGTCCGCGATCACGAGATCCGGCGGATCGACGCTGTCGGTGGTCACCAGATGATGTCCAGGGAGCGATGCCTCGAGCTTGCTCCGGATGAACAGGTCCACCCCCGCCAGCAGGATGGTCGCCACGGCGGTCCGAGGGTAGCACTTGGTAGCGTCGGAACCAGCATGGAGTTCGTCACCGTCGCCCAGGTCGAGGACGTCCCGCCCGGCTCGGTAGCCGCGGTCGAGGCCGGCGAGGAGGCGATCGCGCTCGTCAACCTGGACGGCGAGTTCTACGCGCTGCAGGGCCACTGTCTGCACCTGCAGGGGCCGCTCGGCGAAGGCGAGCTCGACGCGCACCACTATCTGACCTGCCCCTGGCACGGCTGGAAGTACGACCCGCGGACGGGCAAGAACGACTTCGACCTCGCCATCCAGGCCAGGACCTACGAGGTCAGGGTCGAGGATGGAGCGGTCCAAGTCGGTCTCGACTGACCTCGATCGCGGCCTCGACCTGGCTCGGCGAGGCGACTACTTCGCCGCACACGAGGCGCTCGAGGATGCCTGGCGCGCGTCCGACTCCGCGGAGAAGGACTTCTTCCAGGGGCTCGTCCACGTCGTCGTCGCCTGGTACCAGGCCGGGCGCGGGAACCGGGTCGGGTTCGAGCGCCAGCTGGAGAAGGCCGCACGCCGACTCGGGCCGTTCGCACCCGAGCACCGCGGCGTCGACGTCGCCGTCCTCCTGCGTCAGGTCGAGTCCGCGCAGGCGGCCGGGACTCTCGACGTGCCGCCGCTAGACGTCCCCTAGCCCGACGTCCTCGAGCAGGCGGTTCAGGAACACGTTCAGCCACCAGTCGCGGTGGAAGAAGAGCAGCAGGCCGAGCGCGACGAGGCAGAGCCCGCCGATCACGCGGATCACCGTGTAGTGGTCGCGGAGCCAGCGGAAGGCGCCCATCGCCTGCGTGAAGCCGACTGCGGCCAGGAGGAACGCGAGCCCGAGGCCCGCCGAGTAGACCGCGAGCAGGAAGGCGCCCTTGAGCACCGAGCTCGTCGACGCGATCGCGAGGATCGACGCGAGCACGGCCCCGATGCACGGCGCGGCGCACACCGCGAAGGCCGCACCCAGGAGGATGTTCGAGTTGCGTTGCCGCGCGCCTGTCAGCAAGCCGGGAGCGATGAGGCGCTCGGGCCAGGGCAGGAGCCCGATGAACGTGAGCCCGATGACGACGAGGATCAGGCCCGCCAGCTCGAGCTGGCGGTCAGACGGGAGGATGCCGCCGATCGAGGCCGCTGCGATCCCGAGCACGACGAAGACGACCGTGAAGCCGAGGATGAAAGGCAGGCTCGCCAGGGCGACGCGACGCGCTGCTCCGGGCTGGCCCAGACGGTCGGCTTCGACGGCCGAGACCGCCGAGAGGTAGCCGGGCACGAGCGGAAGCACGCAGGGCGTGATGATCGAGATCACGCCCGCCAGGAAGGCTGCGGGGATCTGGCTTAGGAAGGCTCAGCCCTCGTCGAAGCGGGCGAGCTCCTCGTCCACGCGGCGCTCGAGCGCCGGGCTGAGCTTCGGCGCGGGCGGCCTCGGCTCGCGATTGCGGCTCCAGCGCCAGGCGAGGAGGCCGAGCACGAGCGCGCCGCCGAAGAGCGCCACGAACGGCAGGAGCCAGGCGAGCAGGTTGAAGCCCTTCGTCGGCGGCGCGGCGAGGATCTTCGTCCCGAACTCGGCGACGAGCTCGTCCTTGATCTGCTGCTTGGACTGACCGGCCGCGATCCGGCTCGCGATGTCCGCCTTCATCCGGCGTGCGATCGGGGAGTCCGACTGGTCGAGCGTGGTCGAGCAGACCGGGCACATGATCTCGCCCTCGAGGTCGGCCTGCGACGCCCTGGGCTGCGGTTTCTGCGGGAGCAGGCTCAGGTGCCCGTAGAACTTCTTGACGGCCTCCTGCTTGATCTCGCTCTTCGAGGCCCCGGCGGCGATCCGCTGATTGATGAACTGGATCGCCTTCGGCGTGTACGTGACCGCGTTGGCCTCGGCCAGCGTCGTCTGGCAGTCGTCGCACCAGAGCTCGGTCTGGATCTCGTACCCCGTCGGATGGTCCTCGCTGGCGAGCGCAGCGGGGCACGCGGCCAGCGCGAGCCCCACGGCGGCCACCGCGAGCCACCTCATGCCGTGAGCGCCTTCTGGATCGCGCTGTCCAGCTCCTCGGCCCGCGCCTCGCCGAAGATGTACC
Source organism: uncultured Actinomycetes bacterium (assembly GCA_963712635.1). Lineage (GTDB taxonomy): Bacteria > Actinomycetota > Thermoleophilia > Gaiellales > Gaiellaceae > VAXT01. Next base: position 73,953 of record CAVQIS010000003.1, read on the forward strand.
CGGTCACCTTCCAGTTCGGGGCGATCACGAACGTCCGCGGGATCGGCAGGCCGCCGTACTTGCCGAGGACGCTCCGGTCCGGGTCGCGCACGTTCGGGTAGGTCACGCCGTAGCGCTCGAGGAACCTTCCCGCGTCGGAGGAGTAGTCGGCCGTGTCGACGCCGACGAACTCCACGCGGTCGCCGTAGCGCTTGTGCGCCTCCTGGAAGCGCGGCGCCTCGCTCTTGCACGGCTCGCACCACGAAGCCCAGAAATTGACCACGACGACCTTGCCGCGCAGCGAAGAGAGCTTCAGCTTCCCGGGCGCCTCGAGCCGCTTGAGGTCGAAGTCGACGGGCTTCGTCTGGTGGCCCTTCTCGAACGAGGACGCCACGTTCGTGCGGTCGTTCTGGACGACCTTCCAGACGAGCAGGCCGAGCAGCGCGGCGACGAGCGCGACCGACGCGACCTGTCCCCCGAGCTTCAGGCTCCGCATCAGGCCGAGACGATGAACACCGTCGTACCGACGTCGACGGTGTTGAACAGCCATTCGGCATCCGAGATGTACATCCGGATGCAGCCGTGCGAGACCGAGTAGCCGATCGAGGCGGGATTCGGCGTCCCATGGATCCCGACACCGGGCGAGGTCAGCCCCATCCAGCGCGTCCCGAGCGGGTTGTTCGGTCCCGGTGGAATCGGCTTCTGCCCCTTCGCCCACTTCGAGTTCGGCGGGTACCACCACGGGTTCCGCCACATGACCTGGATCGTGAAGCGGCCGAGCGGCGTCGGGTATGTCGACTGGCCGGTGGCGACCCCGAACGACCGCCGCAGGTGGTCATAGCGGTAGAGATAGAGGTGGTTGGAGCCGCGGCGCACGACGATCACGGAGCGGAAGGCCTTGACGCCGACGGCCGCCTGCGAGCCGCCGTGCCTGATGCGGACTCGCGCGCGGCTCGTCGCCCGCAGGCGCGAGACGATCGACTGCGTCAGCGCAGGCCGGTTCACGACCAGCCCTGGGCGGTCAGGCACCACGACGGGCTTCAGCTTGCGCAGGAAGACCTGTGCGTCGACCGGCTTGCGATAGAAGCGCTGCGCGACGCGCTGGACGTAAGCGCGAACGACCGCGCCGTCGATCAGCACGGGCAACGTCACGGCCTGGCCGGGCTGCGCGGTCTGCGCTCTGGCCAGCGCCTCGTCGTAGTGCGGGACGGCGCCGAGCGCGCTCGGCGGCGGCGCCAGGCGGTGCTTGCGGTCGAGGACGAGCGGCAGGCCGAGCTCGAAGCGCTCCTGGACGACGGTCCTCGCTTCGTCCGGTGTGAGCCCACCGACCGGGATGCCCGAGATCGTCACGCCCGGTGGGATCAGCGCGGGCGGCGGATTCGTCGTGGTGCCGGTGGACGTCGTGCCGGTCGTGCTCGTGGTCAGGAAGCCGGCGGCTCCCACACCGCCCGCCAGGACGACAGACGCAAGCGCGCCTGCCGCGGCGCAGGCGAGAGCGACAACGGCATAACCGAGGCGTTTCACGCCATGGAGTGTAGCCCGCTAATCAGCGAACACCCGCGGGTCATCGGTGATCACACCGTCGACTCCGAGCGCATCGAGCCGGCGCACGTCGTCCACGCGATTCACCGTCCAGACGTAGACCGCGAGATCGATCTCGTGACAACTCTCCACAGCCGCTCGGGACACGACGCGACGACTCAGCGTCATTGCTCTCGCGCCGACCTCCGCGGTCAGACTCTCTACGCGGTGCGGGAGCGCCTCCTTCATTGCCCACAGCACCGGCCCACTGATCGGGACCCGTGTGCGACGGCGCCCCAGGTAGACATGTCCGCGCGGATAGGTCCGGCTCCGCGCGAGCGCCGGTTCGATTCGGCGCAGATTGTTCAGGGTCGCCGCGTGATTCGTGCACGCGAGCGTGCGATCGACCAGCCCGTGAGCTCGCAGAGCATCCACCAGCTGTCGATCGTGCCCGCGAGAGCTTGAGGTCGGCGAGCAGCCCAGTCGTCGGAGCGCGGTCCGCGAGGAACGTGAACATCTCGTCGAGCGTCACCGGAGTCGCAGTGAGCTCGCGGCGCGAGTGACCGACAACGAGCTTGCCGTCTGGCGAAGAAGACATCGAGCTCGACGAAGTCGACGCCGTGCACGAGCGCAGCTTCGACGGCCTCGATCGTGTTCGCGGGCGCGAGCGCGGCCGCCCCGCGATGCCCCACCCTGAGGAGCGGGCCCTCTCCTCGCAGGAGTCTCACGGCGCGGTCGGGAGGGGCGTCTCCTCGAACCGCCCACCGCGGGCCGCGTAGCCGAGGATCATCCGGTCGGTGATCCACTCGACGGGCGCGCGATCGTCCGTCCACGGGTCGGAGGCGGGCCGTGCCGGGCGCAGGTCCCGCCCGAGAAGCCTCGTCAGAGACCGCAGGCCGCGCGGGGCATGGCGCAGCCGTTGCTCGAGCACGTCTCTCGACGAGCGGCGGTCGAGCCCGATCACGAACTGGTTGAAGCGGAGCGGCTGCCAGGTGAGGACCTGAGGGAACTCGGTCGCGAGCGTTCCGGAGACGCCCTCGGCGAGCCGGTGGTCGCCGGGCGCCGCCGCGACGTTGAGGATGATCGCGCCGCCGGGAGCGAGCCGCGAACGAACGAGTCGGAAGAACTCCTGCGTCGCCAGGTAGAACGGCACGTACGGCGGCCGGTAGGCGTCGACGACGATCAGGTCGTACCGCGAATTGGTCCGGCGCAGGAACGGGCGCGCGTCGGCGGTGACCACGTGGAGTCGCGGGTTGTCGCCCAGCCCGAAGTACTTGCGGCCGACCGCGGTCACGTCCGGGTCGAGCTCGACGCCGTCGATCCGAGCCTGCGGGTAGTAGACCCCCATCGCCCGCGCTGTCGTGCCACCCGCATTGCCCAGGATGGCAACCGTTCGCAGGGGCCGGCCGAGGAGCGGCGGCACCGCGAGATAGGTGTCCCACTCGCCCCCGGTCAGGACGGCGTTGCGGCGCCAGATCGAGTGCACGGCGAGCCCCTCGTTCAGATAGAGGCGGCGCACGCCGTGGAGCTGCGTCACGTGGATGAACTGGTAGCGGGACTCCTGCTCGTAGATCAGGCCCGGCTCCGCTCGCACGACACCGGCCGGAACCGCCATCAGCACGCCGACCCCCGCGGCGACGACGAGCCAGCGGCGGCCGAGCAGGGCCGCACCCGAGAGCGCGACGAGCAGGGCTGCCGCGAGCATGGTGCGCCGCGTCCCGATGGACGGGATGAGGACGAGCGCAGCCAGGAACGTTCCGAGCAGGCTGCCGGCCGTCGACAGCGCGTAGAGGCGCCCCGCGACTGAGCCGGCGTCGCGGACGTCCTCGATCGCGAGGCGCACCGCGAACGGCGAGACCATCCCGAGCAGGGTCACCGGCGGGGCGAAGAGCGCGAGCACGGCGAAGAAGGAGCCGATCGCAGCGCCGGCGGAGACCTGATCGAGCCCCTTCACCGAGACGTCCAGGAAGGGCCTGGCAACGAACGGGATCAGAGCGATCAGCACCGCCGCGAGAACGACGATCCGGCCGAGCACGCGCGGGTCCGGGTTGCGGTCCGCGAGCTTCCCCCCGATCCAGTAGCCGACCGAGAGCGAGGCCAGGATCAGCCCGATCACGTTCGCCCAGACGATCGTCGAGCTTCCGTAGTACGGCGCCAGCAGGCGGGCGGCGCCGATCTCCGTCGCGAGCGCGCCGGCGCCGGCGCAGAAGACGAGGGCGTTCAGCGCAAGAGCGAGGCTCCGCCCCTCCGCGGTCCGCGCTACCTGCTCCTCGGCCCCGAGCGCCTCGGCCATCGCTAGGTCCGCCGGATGACCACGACCGCGTAGTCGTCCCCCGGCTCGCCGGCGAACGCGCGCGCGTCGGCGACGACGTGCTCCGCGAGTGCCTGCGCCGAGAGCTCGCAGCCCGAGGAAAGGGCCAGGTGGAGCCGCTCTTCGCCGTACTGCTCCCCTCCGCGGCGCGCCTCTACGAGCCCATCCGTGAAGACGCAGAGGGCAGCGCCGGGATCGAGTGTCGCGTCCACGGCCTCGTAGTGCTGGTTTGCCTCGATGCCGAGCGCAAGACCGCCGATCGGGACGGTGGAGACCTCGCCGTCGGGGCGGAGCACTCGCGCCGGAGGGTGGCCCGCGCTCGCGGCGCGCACGACGCCGGTGGCGGGGTCCACGGTCAGGCAGGCCATGGTCACGAACGTCCCGCCGGCGAGCTCACCGAGCGCCACCTCGTTCGCCTGCGCCAGGAGGTCCGCCGGATCCGGGTACAGGCGGACGAGCGACCGGAACGCGAACTTGGCGAGGGCCATGTCGGCCGTGGCCGCGATTCCGTGGCCGCTCGCGTCGCCCAGCACGACTGCGAGCTTCCCGTCCGGCAGCGTGAGGAAGTCGTAGACGTCGCCTCCGACCTCGATCCGCGCCGAGGGCTCGTAGACGGCTCCGACCTCGAGGCCATCGACATCCGGGACCCCACGCGGGAGGAGCGAGCGCTGCATCGTGTCCGCGAAGTCCTTGCGCTCCTGCGTGAGCCGTGCGTTCTCGATGGCGAGCGCGGCCTGTCCCGGCGACGAAGAGCGCCGTCTCCACCTGCTCGTCGCCGAGGCGGCGCGACGGGTCGAGGGAGAGGACCGTAAGGGTCGCGAGGAGCTCGGCCGAGGTCGCAATCGGGACGACGAAGGCGGTCGCGCCCTGCTCGAGGAACGGGACGAGAAGCTCGTACGAGGCGCCGAGCTGGCGGGCGGCCGCGGGATCGAGCACGAGCGGCTTGCCCATGCGGAACAGCCGCCGGCCGGGAAGCTTGTCCACCGACTGCTCGCGCTCGAGGAGCGGCCTGAGCGGCGCCGCGAGGCGTTGGTCGGAGAACTGCGCCGCATGCGGGACGAGCTGGTCGCCGCGCTCGCCCTTCATGCGGATCACGGCCGCGTCCGCGTCGAGCAGGTCGACCGCGGCGCTCGTCACGGCCTCGAGCGTCGCGTCGAGAGAGAGGCTCTGCGCGAACGAACGCGAGATCTCGTACAGCGCGCCCAGCTGCTTCGCGGATTCGCGCTCGGCCGCGAGCGCCTCCTTCCGTTCCGTGGCGAGCCGCTCCGTCCGCTCGTGGAGCTGGGCGTTCTGCGCCGCGACCGCCAACTGGCTGGCGAGTGCCGAGAGCAGCGCCAGCTCGTTCGGCTCGAGCTCGCGGCCGAACGGAAGGTAGACCGTGAGTAGCCCGACGACCTCTTCACGAGCAACGAGCGGCAGGGCAAGGATCGATTCGACGTTGGCCTCGATGACGGCGTCCCGGACGGGCGCGAGGTTCAGATCCGCCCTGCGCGTCGGTGACGTGCAGGATGCCCTGGGCGCGGAGCGGGCCGAAGGCGAGCTCGAGCAGTCGCTCGGCCACGGCGAGCTCCGCCGAGGAGTCTCCGCCGGCTTCGTGGCTCAGGCGGTTCCCGTCGCCGAGGTAGATCGCCACCCGCTCCACGCGCAGCAGCTCGGACACGCGTGCGACCGCGGTGTCGATCGTGTGCGCGAGCGAGAGCTCGGCGATCGCCTGGCCGACGACCGTGAGCAGCGCGCGCGAGCGCTCCAGCTCGAGCGACGTCGCTGCGAGCTCGCTCGCCGGCCCGGAGCGCCTGAGCAGCGCGCACGGCGAAGGTGCCGAGTCGTTCGAGATCGCCTTGGGACGGCGCCTCGCCGGGACCGAAGACGAGCTGGAGCACTCCGACCACCGGCTGTCCGAGCGTCAAGGTCGCGGTCGCTCGGCCGGAGCCGTCGCCGCTCTGCTCGACCCGCAGCGGCTCGTGCTCGAGCGGGGAGGCGGATCCGGGCCGCGGGGCGGCCGCCAGTGCCTGGGTCGGCCCCGCGGACGCGATCAATTCCATCGGCCCGCTGTCCTCGGGCTGCCACAGGAGCGCGGCCTCCGCACCGGACGCCCGGCAGGCCACGCGAGCGATCTCCTCCGGCCCCCGGCTCCCGTCGAGCGCGGCACCGAGCGCGTCCCCGGCGAGCACGAGCGCGCCGTCCGCGCGACTCGCTCCGTTGCCGCGTGCTGAATGCTCGAAGCACGAGCCCGACCTGCGAGGCAGCGACCTGAGCGGCCGCCTTCTCGGCGGGCTCGAACGGCTTTCCGGCGCGCAGCAGCTCGACGCTTCCGAGTGCCCGGCCTTCCGCGGTGACCGGGACGAGCAGCGCATCTGCCGCGCGTCCGCGGCGAGCCGCCCTCGCGACGGCCCCCGGCAGCGTCCCTCGCGAGCCGTCGTGGCCAAGGAGCTCCTCGGTCGAGAAGCTCGACCCCGCGAGCTCGGCCGCGAGCGCCTCGGAACCGCTGACCACACTCCTCACGTGCAGCACGCCGGCCCCGTCCGCGACGCGCACCGCGACCGCATTCGCACCGGTGACAACCGAGAGCGCCTCGGCCACGGTCTGCAGCGCTGCATCGAGTGCGTGCTCGCCCGCAGCACGCACTCCGGCGTCTGCGAGAGCCTCGAGCGCTTGCTCGGAGATGCCTTCCATTTCCCCGGAAAGGTATTCGTCATCGGGCGGTGCCGTACGGCCCGCGCGTTTATGCTGCCCAGTCATGGCCGAGCCGGCCCGACGCCAGGAACCGGTCGACGAAGCGCTGGAGCTCGATCCGGCCGCCGTCCAGCACGCCTACCAGCTGCATCGGGCGCGTCGGCGCGCGCACCGGAACCGCGAGCGCGAGACGAAGCGCGCGAACCTCCGGTTCTGGCTCGTCCTCCTCGCTCTCGTCGTGGCCAGCGTCTACCTGAGCATCGTCATCTGGCACCAGATCCAGCGGACGTTCGGCCTCTAGGTGAATATTTGACCGTGGATCCGTCCGAGCCCTATCCGCCCGACCGTCCTGCCCACCGCGAGCACGAGCGCGACCCGCTGCTCATGCTCCCCGGCGGGATCTGGGCGATGGGCGAGCGCCTGACCGCGCTCTCCGGCTTCGTGCTGATGCTCTCGGCGTTCATGGGCTGGTACGCGGGGTCCGACGAGGGCCCGACGATCGCCGTCATCGGCTGGCACACGGGCGTGATCGGCAAGCTCGTCTTCCTGCTCGGGCTCGCGGTCGTCGTCCTCGTCGTGCTGCGCGAGCTCGGGATCGAGCTGCCGGCGACGGTTCCGGAGAGCCTCGTGATCATCGTGCTCGGATCGCTCGCGACGATCCTCGTGCTCGTCCGCGTGATCTCCGTCCCCGACCGCTTCTTCCCCTTCGACGGTCGCGGGATCGGGATCTGGATCGCGCTCATTGCGGCGTTGGGGCTGATCGTCGGCGGGCTTCTACGAGCAGGCGAAGAGCTGTAGCGACCCCGAGCCCGACGAGCGCGCCGCCGATCAGGTCGAGCGGATAGTGCACGCCGGTGTAGACGCGGGAGAAGGCGATGAGCGTCGGCGAGGAGAAAGAGGGCCGTCTTGGGCAGCGGCGTCAGCCAGGCGAGCGTGGCGGCGCAGGCGAAGCTCGTCGCGGTGTGGCCCGAGGGAAAGCTGCCGCTGTGCGGCACCGCCACGAGCGGATGCGGCTCGGCGAAGTGGAGCGGCGGGCGGTCGCGTCCGATCGCCTCGCGCAGCGCGTACGCGGTGATGTCGGCGACCAGGTCGGCGAGCGTCACGTAGAGGAAGATCGCCGGGCGCTTCCAGAGGAGCGCCGCGAGCGCGGCGATGACCAGCCAGATCAGCCCCTGCGACCCGACGTGCGAGAAGCCGATGAAGGCGTCGTTCAGCGCGTGCACCCGGTGAGTGACCACCCAGCGCTCGAGCCGTGTGTCAGGCGACACCGCGCTAAGCGTCAGGCAGGGACGAGCTGCTTCGTCGACTCGATCAGCTGCTGCGGGTTGAACGGCTTCCCGATGAAGCCCTGCGCCCCGCGCGAGGTCGCTGTCTTCAGCGACTCCTCGTCGACCTTGCCGCTGAACATGATCACCGGGATGGCGCCGACCCCGTGGCGCTCGTGCACGCGCCGCAGCATCTCCCAGCCGTCGACCTGGGGCATCATCACGTCGAGCAGGATCAGGTCCGGCGGCTCGTCGTCGAGAGCGCTCAGCCCTTCCTCGGCGCTCGCGGCCTCGCGCACCGAGTAGCCCTCCATCTCGAGGTTGACGCGCACGAACTCACGCAGGCGATCGTCGTCGTCGACGATCAGGATCAGGCGCCGGCCCTCGCTCCGTCGCGGGGCGGCCGCGCCGCCGCGCTCGAGGAACTGGTCGAGGTCGCTGCGGCGATACCGCCGGTGGCCGCCGGGCGTGTAGAAGGCCGGGAGCCGGCCCGAGTCCGACCACTTGCGGATCGTGCTCTGGGCCATGCCGAGGTACTTCGCGGCCTGGCCGAGAGTGAGCCAGTCCGGCTCATCGGCCGGCACGGGCATCCGCGCCGCTTGTCTCTCGTTCGTCGGCCATCACAGAGAATCTAGCTAAATCTGCTGTTTCCTCTTGCATGGATTTCCAAACTCACGGCGTCGTGGTCACCGTCACCGTGACCGTTTCGGCGCTCAGGGTCGCGGGCTCGAGCGTGCGAACGGACGTCTGCGTGCCCGACGGCGCGGAGCTGTCGTCGAAGGTCTGGCCGAGCACGATCCCGATTGCGAGCACGACGAGGAGGGCCGCGGCACGCAAGAGCCAGCGGCCGACGTGGCGGCGGCGTCTCCGCGGGCGCGGCCTCATGGCCGGTAGTCGACGGCCCCGCGGGCGTAGAGGTGGAACGCCGCGTCCTCGACCAGACCGACCTGGATCGCCCCGGAGCCCGGCGGCAGCACCTCGAGCAGCCAGCGGTCCGCCTCCTGGTAGGCGCCGGCGAGCTCGGCGAGCGTGAACGTCTGGCCGACCCGGCGGTTGAGCTCGTCGAGCAGGAGCTCGACCTGCGCGAGGAGGTGCTGATGGAGCGGCTCGTCGCTCGCGTGCTCGCGGAGGCGGCGGTAGCCGTCCTCCCACTGGTGGCGGGCGTTCTCGACGGCGACGGTGCTCATTCCGGCTCGATCATAGGCTCGCCCTCGACGCAGCATTTCTCGGGCCAGAGCGGCTCGATCTCGCCGGCGATCCGCTCCCCGAGCTCGTACCCCGGCCTGGCGAGCGCGAACGCGACATGCGCGTGCAGGCACTTGAGCTGACCGGGGTTCGCCGAGCCGCCGATCCCGAGGGTCAGGGAGGAGCCGCCGTCGCGGCCGCTCGTCCCGCCGGCCAGCTCGGACCGCACGCGCCGCTGCTCCTCGGTCGCGTCGGCGAGGCTCTCCGCGAGAAGAGGATCGCGCCCTGCCTCCTCGCTCCAGCGCTCGACTCCGCCGGCCGCCTCGAGCCGGGAGATTGCGGCCACGAGATGGCGGCACGTCACCCAGTACGTCGTCGGGAACGGCTCGCCGGTCGGGTCGTACGGCGACTGCTCGGTGACCGCCGGGCGGCCGAATGGGCAGCGCACCGCGACCCGGCGGAACGCGCGCGGCGGCCTCCCGAGCTGCCTGGCGACGATCTGACGATCGTCCATGGCGAGGAGGTTAGTGAGCCGGCTGCTGGTGGTGGCGCCGCCACGACGCGATGCCCTTGACGATGAAGAGGCGCTCACCCGGCTTCACATACCCGAGTCGCCGCGCCTCACGCGTCAGGGCCTGCGGGGTGTCCATGTCCTCGAGGCGCCGCTCGAGCCGGAGCTTCTGCGCACGGAGCTGGCGAACCTCCTCCGTGCGCTGCCCGAGCGTGTCTCTCGTCGAGAAGTAGCTCCGCAGCGGCTGCGAGTAGAGGAACGCGATGAACGCGAGGACGACCAGCGCGAGCCAGCGGAGCAGGAAGCGGCCGCGCGGGATGCGCTTCTTCGTGCGTCGGGCCATCTCGGCCGTGTCTTCGCGGCCGGGCGGCGGCGTCCTTTGACCTAGGCGAGGTCGACTTTGATCACGTCGGTCGTGCCGGGCAGGTTCACCGCGGTCCCGGCCGTGATCACGACGAGGTCGCCCTCGGAGACGTAGCCCTCGGCCCGGGCCGCCTCGATCGACTTCGCCCACAGGTCCTCGACGTCGGTCGCCTCGAGGACCGGGATCGGGGTCACGCCCCACTCCAGCGCCATCTGGCGGAGCGCGTAGTCGTGGTGCGAGAGCGCAAGGATCTGGCGCCGCGGCCTGAGCCGTGCGACCGCGGAGGCCGTCCGCCCGGTGAACGTCGGGACGAGCAGCGCCTTGGCCCCGAGCGCCTCGGCGATGTCGCAGGCTGCGTTCGACATCGCCTGGCTCGCGGTCGGCTCCTCGTGGGCCTGCGGGAGCTCGTGGCGGTAGTCGAGGCTCGGCTCGACGGCCCGCGCGATGCGGTCCATGTACGCGACCGCCTCGACGGGAAATTCGCCGAGCGCAGTCTCCGCGGAGAGCATCAGCGCCGAGCTTCCATCGAGGACCGCGTTCGCGACGTCGCTTGCCTCGGCGCGCGTCGGGTCGGCGTGGTGGATCATCGACTCGAGCATCTGCGTGGCAGTGATCACCGGCTTGGCCCGGTCGAGCGCGGCCAAGATGATGCGCTTCTGAAGGAGCGGGACGAGCGCCGGCCCGATCTCGACTCCGAGGTCGCCGCGGGCGACCATCACCGAGTCGGTCTCGCGCAGGATGTCGTCGAGCGCGTCGACGGCCTCCGCCTTCTCGATCTTGGCGATCACGAGGGCGTGGTTGCCGGTGGCGTCGATCAGCTCCTTCAGGTCGCGCACGTCGGCAGCCGAGCGCACGAACGACAGCGCGACGAAGTCCACGCCGAGGTCCAGGGCGAAGTCGAGGTCGTCCATGTCCTTGCGCGTGAGCGACGGGATCGGAACCGGAACACCTGGGACGTTCACGCCCTTGTGCGACGCCACGACGCCGCCGGTGACGACGGAGCAGCGCGCCCGTCCACGTTCGACCGACTCGACGCGCAGGCGGATGAGCCCGTCGTCGATGAGGATGTCGTGGCCGCGCTGAAGCACTTCGCCGACCGCGGTCGGGCTGACCGGAAGCTCGCCGTCCCTCGCCGACTCTTCGGCCGTCACGACGACCTCCTCGCCGCGGTCGAGCGTCACGGGCTCCGAAAGCTCGCCGATCCGGACCTTCGGTCCCTGGAGATCGGCGATCACCGCGATCGGCCGCTCGACCTCCTGGGCGACCTCGCGAACGAGGGCTACCGACTTCGCGTGGTCCTCGTGCGTCCCGTGCGAGAAGTTGAGGCGCGCGACGTCCATGCCGGCGCGCGCGAGCTCCAGCACCATCTCCTGGGAGGACGACGCGGGCCCGAGTCGTGGCCACGATCTTCGTCCGGCGAGGCAGCTCGGCGGACATGGAGCTCAGACTACCGAGAGGCTCGGGCGAAGGCGTCCCAGCCGGGATAGACCGCCTCGTCGCCGAGCTCCTCCTCGATCCGGAGGAGCTGGTTGTACTTCGCGACGCGGTCGCTGCGCGAGGGCGCGCCCGTCTTGATCTGGCCCGAGTTCGTCGCCACGGCCAGGTCGGCGATCGTCGTGTCCTCGGTCTCCCCGGAGCGATGGGACATGACGACTCCGTAGCCGGCCGAGCGGGCGAGGGCGATCGCGTCGAGCGTCTCGGTCAGCGTGCCGATCTGGTTGACCTTGATCAGGATCGCGTTCGCAGCGGACTCGTCGATTCCGCGCTGGAGCCGTTCCACGTTCGTCACGAACAGGTCGTCGCCGACGAGCTGCACGTTCTCGCCGAGCCGCTCCGTGACAGCCTTCCAGGCCTCCCAGTCGTCTTCCGCGGCGCCGTCCTCGATGGACACGATCGGGAATCGCTCGACGAGCCCGGCCCAGTAGTCCGGAAGGTCGGCGGACGCTTCCTCGCGGCCCTCGAACGTGTACGTGCCGTCGGCGTAGAGCTCGCTCATCGCCGGGTCGAGCGCGATCCGAACGCGGTCGCATGGCCGGCCCGCTCGATCGCCACGAGCACTCGCTCGATCGCGTCCTCGCTCGACGGGAAGTCGGGCGCGAACCCGCCCTCGTCGCCGACCGCCGTCGACATCCCTTCCTCCTCGAGCAGCTTCTTCAGCGTGTGGAAGACCTCGACCGCGATGCGGAGCCCCTCGGAGAACGTCTCCGCCCCGCCCGGGACGATCATGAACTCCTGGAGGTCGAGCGAGTTGTCCGCGTGCGCGCCGCCGTTGACGACGTTCAGCATCGGCACCGGCAGGACGTGCGCCTCCGCGCCGCCGACCCAGCGGTAGAGCGGCACGCCTGCGGCCGCCGCGGCCGCCTTCGCAGTGGCGAGCGACGCGCCGAGGATCGCGTTCGCGCCGAGGCGCGACTTGTTCTTGGTGCCGTCGAGCGCGACGAGCGCGGCGTCGATCGAGCTCTGATCGGCGGCGTCGAGCCCGATCAGCGCCGGCGCGATCTCCGCGCGCACGTTGTCGACCGCCTTCCCTACGCCCTTGCCGAGCCACGCGCCGCGGATCGCCGTCGCGGAGCTCGACCGCCTCGAACTGGCCGGTCGAGGCACCCGACGGCACAGCGGCGCGCCCGACCTCGCCCGAGTCGACCTCGACCTCGACCTCGATCGTCGGGTTCCCTCGCGAGTCGAGAATCTGCCGCGCCCGAACCGCAGCGATCTGGGAGCTCACCGCATTGCCTCCTTTGCAGCGTCGAAGTAGCGATCCTGCTCGTCGAGCGGAAGCTCGGCGAACACGTGCCCATCATCCTTCGCCAGCTGCTCCGCGCGCTCGACCCTGCCGGCGAAGCGCCTGGCCATCGAGCGCAACGCGAGCTCGGGGTCGACGTTCAGCCGCCGCGCGACGTTGACGGCCGAGAAGAGCACGTCGCCGACCTCCTCGAACACGTGCGGGATCCGGCTCGGACTCCGGCGCCGGCTCGCCCGCCTCCGCGAGCGCCTCCTTCAGCTCGCGCAGCTCGTCGTCGAGGTCGGCGAGCGCCCCGGCCGTGTCCGGGTACTCGAAGTCGACCGCGGCCGCGCGGCGCTGGAGCTTCCGCGCGTAGAGCAGAGCCGGGAGCGATTCCGGGACGTCGTGGAAGATCCCTTCGCGCCCCTCGTGCTCGGTCTTGATCTTCTCCCAGTTCTCGCGAACGCGTCCGGCCGTCCGAGCCTCGGTGTCGCCGAAGACGTGCGGATGCCGTGCGAACGAGCTTCTCGTGGACGCCCCGCGCAGCCTGCTCGAGATCCCCTTGCCCCTGCTCCTCGAGCAGGAGCGCCAGGAAGTAGACCTGGAACAGCAGGTCGCCGAGCTCGTCGAGGAGCTTCTCGGGCCGGTCGGCCATGGCCGCGTCGGCGACCTCGTACGCCTCCTCGACCGTGTGCGGGACGATCGTCCGCGCGGTCTGCTCACGGTCCCAGGGGCAGTCGCGCCGCAGGCGCTTCGTCAGCTCTTGCAGCTCGAGGAGCGAGTCCGCGAGCGACAACTGCGCTAGTTCGAGGTGGTGGTGGCCGCGCCCGTAGTCGTCGCGGGCGGCTCGTAGCCGACCTGGTACGACGTCTTCGACTTGAAGTCCTTCGTGGTGTCGTCGACCCACTTGCGCATCTCATCCTGCTTCTTCTGCTGCAGGAGCTGCTGGCGGATCGCGGTCTTGACCTCGGACAGCTTGGTCACCGACTGCTTCGTGGTCGGCGTGAGGGCCTCGATGACATGCCAGCCGTACGTCGTCTTCACCGGCTGGCCGACCTCGTGCGGCTTGAGCGCGAAGGCGACCTTGTCGAACTCGGGCACCTGGCGGCCCTTCGAGATCGTCATCTTGCCGCCGGAATCCTTCGAGCTCGGGTCGGTCGAGTACTTCTTGGCGAGCGCGGCGAAGTTCCCGCCGTGCGTCACCTGCTGGTAGATGCTGGTCGGCGAGCGCCTTCTTCTTGACGAGGATGTGGCGCACGTCACGGCTCGCCGGCTGCACGTACTGCTGCTTGTTCTTCTTGTAGTACGAGTCGATGTCCTTGTCCGAGACGTTGACGCCCGTGGTGACCTTCTCGTAGATCTTGTTCTGGATGACGCTCGCGCGGACGTCGTCACGGACCTGGTCGATCGTGAGGTTCTGCTTCTTGAGCTCGGCCGCGAACTTCTTCTCGCACGTTGCGTCGCACTGGCCGCTCTTGCTGCCCCGGCCGCCGCTGCTACTACCGAAGTACTGCGACTTGATCGTCGAAAGCTGCTGGTCGACGTCCGACTCCGTGACCTTCAGGCCCAGCTTGTCGGCTTCCTGCTCGAACTCGGCGCGCTGCACGAGGAACTGCATCGCCTGCTTGCGAAGGGCGATGTACTGCGTGGTCCCCGCGGGCGGGAACTTCTGCTTGTTCGCCTGGTAGTTCTTCTTCGCCTGGTCGATCAGCCGGTCGAACTGGTCCTTCGAGATCGTCTGGTCGCCGACGACCGCGACGTCGTTCGCGCCGACTGCCTGCTTGTCACTCCCGCAGCCGGAAGCGAGCGAGAACGCCGAAGACGGCGACGGTGAGGAGGGCGATCAGATGTGTCTTTCTCATGAAAATAGCGCCATTAGCAGCAGTTTCTCTACGCTGCTCGGCGCGTTTCGAGTATAGCATCGACCAATTGCAAGGCTTCCGGGAACTGCTCGTGCTTAACCGAAACTTCATTTCGGGCCGTCCGGTAGACCGCGGTCTCGACGCGATCCCGCAGCGCCCGCAGCTCCTCTGAGCCGAGGACGAGCGGACCGACGGTCGACGTTCCGCCTCTGAACACGAGGTAGTCGGCGCCGAGCTGGGCGAGCTTGAGCTTCGCCGCCTGGATCGCGAACAGGTTCTCGACCGGCTCGGGCAGCGGGCCGTAGCGGTCGACGGTCGCGGCCTCGAGCTCGCGGAGCTCGTCCTCGGTCTCGGTCAGCGCGAGCCGTCGGTGGAGGTCGATCTTCTGCGCCTCGGCGGGGATGTACTCCGCCGGGACGTAGGCGTCGATGCGGGCGTCGACGCGCACGGGGCGGCCGACGGTTCTCCGCTCGCCGGCAAGCTCGGCGACGGCCTCGCCCAGCAGCTCGACGTAGAGCTCGAAGCCGAGCGCGGCCAGGTGCCCGTGCTGCTCGGCTCCGAGCAGCTCGCCCGCGCCGCGGATCTCGAGGTCGCGCATCGCGATCGCGAAGCCGGCGCCGAGCTCGGTGTGGTCGGCGAGCGTCGCCAGCCGGGCGCGCGCCTCCGGCGGTCAGCTCGGACGCGTCCGGATAGAAGAGGTACGCGTGGGCGAGCAGATCGGAGCGCCCGACTCGCCCGCGGATCTGGTAGAGCTGGGCGAGCCCGAGCGCGTCGGCCCGCTCGACGATCAGCGTGTTCGCCTGCGGGATGTCGAGGCCGGACTCGATGATCGTCGTCGAGACGAGCACGTCCGCGTCTCCGCGCAGGAACGAGAGCATCTTCTCCTCGAGCTCGCGCTCGCGCATCTGCCCGTGGCCGACGGCGACTCGGAGCTTGGGGACGAGCTGGCGGATGCGGTCGGCGGCCATCTCGATCGTCTCGACCCGGTTGTGCAGGTAGAAGGACTGGCCGCCGCGCTCGGCCTCGCGCTCGAGGGCGCTCTTGACGAGCTCTTCGTCGTACTCGCCCACGTGCGTGCGGATCGGGCGGCGCCCTTCAGGCGGTGTCTCGATGATCGAGATGTCGCGCAGGCCGGAGAGCGACATGTGCAGCGTGCGCGGGATCGGCGTCGCGGTCAGCGAGAGGACGTCGACCTCGAGCCGCAGCGAGCGCAGGAGCTCCTTCTGGGCGACGCCGAAGCGCTGCTCCTCGTCGACGATCACGAGGCCCAGCTCCTTCGGGATCACGTCGCGGGAGAGGACTCGGTGCGTGCCGATCAGGACGTCGACCTTCCCGGCCTGGAAGTCGGCCAGGATGCGCTTGACGTCGGCCGGCTTGCGGAAGCGCGAGACCATCTCGACGCGTGACCGGGAAGTCGCGATAGCGCTCGCGGAAGGTGTTCCAGTGCTGCTGCGCCAGGACGGTCGTCGGGACGAGCATCAGCGTCTGCTTGCCGTTGAGCGCGGCGGCGAACGCCGGCGCGGACGGCGACCTCCGTCTTGCCGAAGCCGACGTCGCCGCAGACGAGACGGTCCATCGGGCGCGGCGCTTCGAGGTCCTCCTTGACGGCCTCGATCGCGGCGGCCTGGTCGGGCGTCTCGCGGTAGGGGAACGAGGTCTCGAGCCGCTCGAGCCACTCCTGGTTGAGGTCGAACGAGATTCCCTGCGCGTTCTGGCGGCGCGCGTAGAGCTGCAGGAGCTCGCCGGCGAGCTCGCGGATCGCCGTGCGGGCGCGGTTCTTGAGGTTCTGCCAGGCGGTGCCGCCGAGCTTCGACAGCGTCGGCGCCTTGCCGTCGGCGCCGATGTAGCGCGAGACCTTGCCGATCTGCTCGTGCGGAACGTACAGGCGGTCTTCGCCGCGGAACGCGAGCTGGAGGTAGTCGCGCGTGATGCCGGCGACCTCTCTCGTCTCGAAGCCGAGCAGCTTGCCGACCCCGTGGTCCTCGTGGACGACGTAGTCGCCCGTGCGGAGCTCGGCGAAAGACTGGAGCGCGCGGCCGGGTGGGGCTGCTCGTCCGCGGGTGCGGCGGCGGAAGACTTGCGTGTCGGGGAGCAGCGCGAGGCCGAGGTCGCGCCAGACGAAGCCGCGGCGCGCCGGGCTGACGGCGAACAGAAGCTCCGCCTCGTCCGGGAGCTCGGCGCCCTCGTCGATCAGGCGCGCATCGACGCGGCGCACGAGGTTCTGGGTCCTGAGCGCCTCGCCCTGGTGCGGGAAGGCGACGACGGTGCGCAGGCCGCCGCGGACGAAGGCTCGCAGCTCGTTTTCGGCTTCCGAGAGCCCGCGCGCTGCGAGAGCGGGCTGCTGCGCCTCGAAGGCGAACGGCTGGCCCGCGGGGAGCGGGTCGAGCTCGACCGCGCCGCTCAGACCGACCGGCCGGAGGTCCTCCTCGGCCCAGACCTCGCGGACGTCCTTGGGCTGCCACACGAAATCGGGGCCGCCGGGGATGGGCGCGACGAGGTCGTTTGGTATCGGCCGAGGCGCGCTCTCGTCTTCGTCGTCCGCGAGCGTTGGCTCGACGAGATCCACGCGGCGATCGGTAGCCGGATAGATGGTCGCCGTGTCGAGCGGGTGGAGGGTGCGTTGCGTGAAGGGCGAGAAGGCGCGGATGCTCTCGATCTCGTCGCCGAAGAGCTCGATGCGGAGCGGCTCGCGGCCGGTCGTCGGGTAGACGTCGACGATGCCGCCGCGAAGCGCGAACTGGCCGCGCTCCTGGGCCTGGTCGACGCGCTCGTAGCCGGCGAGGGCGATGCGTTCGGCGAGGGCGTCGATCCCGGGCTCGTCGCCGGGCTTGATCAGGACTGGCTCAGGGCGAGCTCGAGCAGGAGGCATGCCCTCGGCGAGCGCCGAGGCGGACGCGCTGACGAGGCCGCCCGCGGCGAGCACGTCGAGGGCGCGAGCCCGCTCGCCGACGAGATGCGGCGGGGGCTCGAGGCCCGAGCTCCAGCTGACGCCGCGGCTCGGGAAGAGCGCGACGCGGTCGTCGCCGAGAAACCACGCGGCCGCTTCGGCGATGTCCCTTGCGTCCGCATCCTCGGGGGCCAGGACGACGAGCGGTCTGCCGAGCTCCTCGTGCAGCGCGGCGACGAGGAGCGGGAGCGCTGGCTCGGAGACTCGGGCGCGCGTGTCCGGGAGCTGCTCCAGGAACGCGCGGAAGCGCTCGCTGTCGGCGAGCTCGCGGATGAACGGGTACAGGACTGGCCGGTCCATGACGAGCGACGGAACCGGAGTTCCGCGGCCACGGACTTTACCGAGGGGGCGGTGCGCCGCTCCGGCGCGGGTCCCATCCCTAGCCCCCACCCACCCACGGGGTGGTCAGGGTAGGCGGCCGGGTGTGACTCGGTGGCGCCGGCTCTGGATCAATTGAAGCGCTGCTGTGCGGGCTCGACGCCCTCGCTGGCGATCGTCTCGACCGCGTCCGCCGCACGCGAGATCAGCGCGTCCACGTCCTGCTCGGGGTCGAATCGGGACAGCACGTAGTCCGCGACCGGTCGCCGATCACCGCGGCCCGGCCGCCCCACGCCGATTCGCAGCCGCAGGAAGTCCTGCGTGCCGAGCGTCTCCGCTATCGAGCGCAGCCCGTTGTGTCCCGCGAGCCCTCCGCCCGCACGCGCCTGGAGCCGCCCCGACTCGAGGTCGACGTCGTCGTGCGCGACCAGGAGCGCGTCCGGGTTGACCTTGAAGAACCTCTGCGCCGCCGAGATCGACTTCCCGGACACGTTCATGTACGTCTCCGGCTTGAGCAGGGCCAGCCGCAGCCCGTCCAGCCGAACCTCGGCCAGTTGCCCGTCGAACTTCGACCGGAACGAGCCGCCGTGCCGGCGCGCAAGCTCGTCGATCACCATCCAGCCCGCGTTGTGCCGCGTGCGCTCGTACTCGCGCCCGGGATTGCCGAGCCCCGCGACGAGCAGGTCGAGCGTCGAGGCCTCCTCGCCCCGCCGCCGAAACAGGCGCATGGGCTAGCCCTCGGTCTGCTCTTCGCCGCCGGCCTCGGCCGGAGCCTCGCCCTCGGCGGCCTCTTCGCCCTCGGGGGCCTCTTCGCCCTCCGGCACCTCGCCCTCGGGCAGCTCGCCCTCTTCGAGCTCCTCTTCCTCGACCTCAGGCTCGACGATGACCGTCGGCGCGCTGACGGTGGCGAGAACGGTCTCCTCGGGATCGTCCAGGTACGTGACGCCCTCGGTCGCGGGCAGGTCGACGAGACGCAGCGAGTCGCCGACCGCCATCCCGCTCACGTCGAGCTCGAGGTGATCCGGAATCTCGAGCGGCAGCGCCTCGACGCGGATCTCGCGCTGCACCTGCGAGAGCACGCCGCCCTCTTTCACGCCGACGGACTCGCCGACGAGATCGACCGACACGGTCGCCTGGATCGGCTGGTCGAGCCGCACCTCGTGCAGGTCGATGTGCGCGAGGCGTCCGCTCGGGACTTCCTGCTGATAGTCCTTGAGAACAGCCGGATGCGTCGTCTTCTGGCCGGCCAGGACGACGTCGAGAATTGCGTGGAGGCCGGAATCGCCCGACAGCGCGCGCCGAAGCTCGCGTTCGGGCACGCAGAACGGGTGTGGCGCCTTGCCGCGCCCATAGAGGACGCCGGGCACGAGACCCTGGTTGCGCAGGCGCCGCGAGTCGGCAGAGCCGCGGCTCTCGCGCTCGGTGACTTCCAGCTTCATGCGTTCGCCGGCCATCTCGGCGGCGAAGTGTAGCCAGAAGACCGCTTACTTCTTGATGTGCAGGTCGATCCCGAGCAGGATCAGCGGCCAGAGGACGACCGCGAGGATCGCGGACAGGATCAGCCGGATCGTGTCGAGGTGCTTGAAGTAGTGGTGCGACGCGGCGACCGCGACGCCGATGACGATGTAGACCAGCCCGAGGAAGCTCGATCTGAACATTCTTCGGGTGTACCCCGACCCCCGCGCACGGGAAACTACGACTAGAAAAGCTGATTTTCGCCCGCGAAGATCGCGGACACCGACTCGTCGCCGAAGACGTTCATGATCGTCTCCGCCAGGAGTCGCGACACCGGGAGCACGTCCACGTTCGCCGGGCGGTTGACCGGGTCGATCGCGACCGTGTCGGTCACCGTCACGAGCGCCAGGTTGCTGTCGGCGAGCTTCTCGAACGAGTCGCCGGAGAAGAGACCGTGGGTCGCGCACGCGTAGACCTCGAGCGCCCCGGCCTCGCGCAGTGCGGCCGCCCCGGCGATCAGCGTCCCGCCGGTGAGGATCATGTCGTCGCTGAGGATGGCGACCTTGCCGTTCACGTCGCCGATGACCTCGGTCACCTGGGCCTTGTCGTGCTCGGGCCGAGCCTTGTTCATGATCGCGAGGTCGCCGTCGAGCATCTGCCCGAAGCGGCGCGCCATCTTCACGCGGCCCGCGTCCGGGGAGACCGCGACGACCTTCTCGCCGTACAACCCCTTGTCCCGGTAGTACTGCGCGAAGAGCGGGAGCGCGGTCATGTGGTCGACCGGCAGCGAGAAGAAGCCCTGGATCTGGCCGGCGTGGAGGTCCATCGTCAGCACGCGGTCGACGCCCGCGACCTCGAGCATGTCGGCGACGAGCTTCGCCGTGATCGGCTCACGCGGCTTCGACTTCTTGTCCTGGCGCGTGTACGGGAACCACGGGACGACGGCCGTGATCCGCTTCGCCGAGGCGAGCTTGGCGGCCTGGACCATGATCAGGAGCTCGACGAGGTGGTCGTTGACCGGCGGGCTCCCCGACTGGACGATGAACACGTCGGCGCCGCGGATCGACTCGCCGTAGCGGCAGTACGTCTCGTCGTTGGCGAACGTCTTCAGCGAGACCTCGCCCAGCTCGACGCCGAGCTGGCGCCCGATGTTCTCCGCGAGCGGTCGGTTCGAGCGGCCCGAGAAGAGCATGAGCCGCTTCATCGGCCCGAGCTCGATGATCTTGTCCGGGCTCGGCAACGCGCCGGTCGCCGGAGCTTCGAGGCCGGGCAGCTGGGTCAGCTCAGTCGTGGTGCTTTCGATCGTCATAGCCCTCTTTCGTGACTTGCCTGCTTCGGGCGACTGCGAGCGCCCCCGGCGGGACGTTCTTCGTGACGACAGAGCCTGCAGCGACCCAAGCGTTGTCGCCAATCGTGACCGGAGCAACGAACACATTGTCGCTGCCCGTGTGGACGTTACGGCCGATCTCCGTGCGGAACTTCCCGGGCCCGAGCTCGGGGCGGTAGTTGGCCGTGATCGCGCCCGCTCCGATGTTCGTGTCCTCGCCCACGTCGGCGTCGCCGACGTAAGAGAGGTGAGGGACTTTCGCGCGTTCTCCGATGCGCGAGTTCTTGATCTCCACGAATGTGCCCGCCTTCGCTCCAGCCTCGAGGTGGGTGCCGGGGCGAAGGTAACAGAACGGTCCGACCATCGCTCCGGGGCCGATCACGGCGTCGACGACGACCGCATGAGGCCCCACGTTCGCGCCCGCGGCGATCTTCGAGTTGCCGTTGAGCACGGTGAACGGATGGATGGTCGCGTCGGCCTCGATCTCGACATCGGCCTCGATCCAGGTGGTCCGTGGGTCGACGATCGTGACCCCGGCGAGCATGTGCTCGTGGTTGATCCGGTCGCGGAGAGCCGCGGCTGCCTCGGCGAGCTCGGCGCGCGTGTTCACGCCTTCGGCCTCGGTCGGGTGCGGTGCGACATACGCGGCGACACGGTCGCCATTCTTGACCAGAACGCGCACCGCGTCGGTGAGGTACAGCTCACCCTGCTCGTTCCCGGTGTCGAGCTGCTCGAGCGCGGGCCACACGCGGTTGGCGTCGAAGACGTAGATCGAGGAATTGACCTCGTCGACCAGGAGCTCGTCGGGGGAGGCGTCGCCCGCCTCGACGATCGCGCGAACGGACCCGTCGTCTCCTCGGAGGACGCGTCCGTAATCGCGCGGGTCGTGCGGGCGGAATGAGAGGACGGTCGCGGCGGCTTCCTCGCGCCGGTGGGTCTCGAGCAGCTCGCGGAGGGCGTCGGGGCTCACGGCGGGGGCGTCTCCGCTCAAGACCAGGACGTCGCCGGCAAAACCGTCGAGCGCCGCGCTGGGCGGCGGCCATCGCGTCGCCCGTGCCGCGCGGCTCGGACTGGATTGCGACCGTCGAGCCCGTCGAGCTCGCCCGCGCCCTGGGGGGAAGTGACGACGACGAGCGGGTCGGCGTCCACGCCGCGCGCGGCCTCGACCACCCAGTCGACCATCCGCCGGCCGAGGAGCCGGTGGAAGTGCTTCGGCATGCTCGACTTCATCCGCGTGCCGAGGCCGCCGGCGAGCACGACTGCTGCTGGTCTCTGGGTCATGGGACGCAAAGTGCTGGGGCGCCAGGATTCGAACCTGGGATCACGGGACCAAAACCCGTTGCCTTACCGCTTGGCTACGCCCCAAAGGGAAACGAATCTTAGCCGCGACGAGAGAGGAGTAGGACGAGCGCGAGCACGGCGAGGATGCCGACGGCGATCAGCGCGAGCGTCCCGACGAGGATCGCCAGGATCGGGACCAGCATCACGAGCGCCTGCGAGACGGCGGCGATCCACGCGGCCTCGCGGACGGCCGGCGGCCGCAGACGATGGCCGAGCCAGAAGTAGCCGAGCACGACGACGGCGGCGATGGCGAGCGTGGGCAGGCGCGGGATCGCGCCGACGAGGAAGAGGACGCCTTCGACGACAGCGATCCAGAACGCGATCGCGAGACGTCGCTCGCGGAACCAGCGCCTCGGGCCGCTCTCGCGATGTTCGATGACCGAGGGCTCGAGCATGCGGCAACGCTACCAAGCAGGTTGCGCGAGCCAGGTCGCTCCTCGGGACGCCATCAGCTCACGCGCGGACTCGGCTCGGCCGGTCTCCGCGAAGAGCCCGTAGACCATCGGCCCGGCTCCCGAGACGTCCGCTCTGAAGGCGCCCGCGGCGCGGAGCTCGGCAGCAAGAGGCGACGAGGCGAGGTCGTTCGCCGGAAGGGCGGCCAGGTCGCGGTGCTTCGAGGGCGGCGAGTAGCGCTGTCGCGCCGGTCCTCGAACCCGTCTTCGCGGTCGAAATCGTCGTAGACCGCCGCGGTCGACTCCTTCGCGGCGCCGCTCGGAAGAACGAGCAGGACGTCGTAGTCGCGCGGGAGGTCGAGCGGGCTGAGGTCCGTGCCGTCGCCGGTCCCGAGCTGCGGGCCGTCCGTGAGGAAGAACGGGACGTCGGCGCCCAGGCCGGCGGCGAGCTCGTGCAGGCGTTCTGCGGCAAGCGGTTCGCGGAAGCGTCTCGTTGGCCAGGCGAAGAGCCGTGGCGGCGTCGGAGCTTCCACCGCCGAGCCCCGCTGCGACTGGGATCCGCTTGTCGATCTCGACCCGCCAGCGCGCCGCGACGCCGGCCGCCTCGGCGAGTGCTGTGAGCGCCGCGCGGACGAGCGTGTCCTCCTCGAATCCCTCGACCGACAGGTCGGGCGCGACCTCGAGCGAGATCTCGTCGGCGAGGTCGACTCGCTGGAGCACGGTGGCGACCTCGTGCCTTCCGTCCGGCGCGGCGCGGGCCGACGACGAGCGCGAGATTGATCTTCGCCGGCGCCTTCATCGAAGGGCCTGCTCCAGCGCGACGAACTCCGGCGGCTGGAGCGCTTCGGCTCTCACGTCGGGCTCGCGGCCGATCGCGGTCAGCGCCTCGACCGCCTCGGCTCGCGACGCGAAACCCGAGAGCTCGAGCGAGTTCGGGAGGGTCTTCCGCCGGTGCGCGAACCCCGCCTCGACGAGCCGCTTCACGTCGGCGAACTCATCCGGGAGCTCGGTCCTGCGGAAGGCGACGAGCGCGGAGTCGACGTTCGGCTGCGGCCGGAACACCGTCCTCGACACCGGATGGAAGCCGGTTCGCTCGGTGGCGAGCTGGACGAGGACCGAGACGGCGCCGTACGCCTTCGTCCGCGGCTGCGCGAACAGCCGGTCGGCGACCTCGCGCTGGACCATGACCGTCCAGTGCCCGACGCTCGGCAGGCCGTCGAGGCTCTCGACGATCAGCGGCGTCGCGACGTTGTAGGGAAGGTTCGAGACGAACTTCGTCGGCTCGAAGCGCGGCGAGATCGAGGCGCATGGCGTCGCCGAAGTGGAGCTCGACGTTGTCGCGCGCGGCGAGCCGTTCGCGGAGAGTGCGGCTCGAGCGAGCGGTCGAGCTCGACCGCGTGGACCCGAGCGACCCGCTCGGCGAGATAGTCGGTGAGGACGCCGAGCCCGGGACCGACCTCGAGCACGACGTCGTCTGCGTCGAGCTCGGCGAGGCGGCCGATGACGCCGAGGATGTTCTCGTCGACGAGGAAGTGCTGCCCGAGCTCTCGGTTCGGAGAGACCGGGAGCTTCACGGAAGCGAGAAGGCGGCGGTCGCGTTCGCGTCGATCTGCGCCGCGAGCTCGTCGGCGTCGCCGCCCCGCGCCTTCGCGAGCTCCGCGATCGTCAGGGCGACGTTCGCCGGCTCGTTCGGGCGACCCCGCCGCGCCTGGGGCGCGAGGTAGGGGCTGTCCGTCTCGGCCAGGATCCGCTCGGCGGGCACCTGCGCGGCAGCCGCGCGGAGGTCTCCCGCCTTCGGAAAGGTCACGTTGCCGGCGAAGGAGACGTAGTAGCCGCGCTCGACGACCGTCTGCAGAAGCCCGGGCGACGAGAAGCAGTGCATGACGACGGTGCCGTCGAAGCCGGCGAGGACGTCGGCCGTATCCGCGTCCGCGTCGCGCGTGTGGATGACGACCGGCTTGCCGAGCTCCGCCGCGAGATCGAGCTGCGCCTCGAACAGCTTCCGTTGTCGGTCGCGCGCGCCGCGGCCACGGAAGTAGTCGAGCCCGGTCTCCCCCACGGCGACCGCCTCGTCGTGCTCGAGCAGGTCCCGTAGCTCGTCGACGCGGCCCGCATCCGGCTCGCCGGCTTGATGCGGGTCGATGCCGAGCGCCGCGAAGACCTCCTCGTGGAGCTGGGCAAGCTCGAGCGCGGCCCGGCAGGACTCGATCCCGGTGCCACGGTCACGATCCGGTCGACGCCGACGGCGCGGGCGCGGCGGATCAGCGCGGACGGCCGGTCGGCGCAGGCGTCGAGGTGCGCGTGGGTGTCGATCACTCGGAAGCGGCCGCGTGCTCTTGCATCCTCGCGAGCTCCTCCGGCACGACGATGTCCGGATCGAGCTTCTTGAAGAGCGGGCGCGGCTTGGCGAGGGCCTGTCCAGGCGGAAGCTCGCTCGGCGCCCACTCGCCGACCGACGACTCGTAGTCGCCCGTGAGCACCTGGTGCACGTCGTCGCCCTCGCCCGCCTCGCGGATCTCGAGCGGCCCCGCGATCGTGCCTTCGCGGCCGAGCAGCTCGTGCACGGCCTGGGACGAGAACGGCAGGAACGGCGAGAAGATCGTCTTCAGGCTGTCGACGGCCTGCAGCGCGACGTAGAGCACGGTGCCGGCGCGCTCGCGATCCGACTCGATCAGGGCCCAGGGCTCCTGCTCGTTCGTATACCGGTTGACGAGCGTGGCGAGCCTCATCGCCTCGCCGAGCGCGGCCTTGAACCGAGCGGACTCGATCAGGTGGCCGACCGTGTCGAAGCCGGCCTGGATCGCATCGAGGAGCTCCTCGTCCTGGACCGTCAGCTCGCCGGGCTCGGGGACCGCGCCGAAGTTCTTGTACGCCGACGTCAGCGTCCGGTTGACGAGGTTGCCCCAGTTCGCGACCAGCTCGTCGTTGTTGCGCCGGACGAACTCGGACCAGGTGAAGTCGCTGTCCTGGGTCTCCGGCCCGGCAGCGGTCAGGAAGTAGCGCAGCGGATCCGGGTCGTAGCGGCTGAGGAAGTCGCCGACGGCGATCGACACGCCGCGGCTGACGCTGAACTGCTTGCCCTCCATGGTCAGGAACTCGCTCGCGACGACGTCGTAGGGCATCGTCAGCGGCCCCTTGCCAGCACCGAGCTCGCCGCCCTCGCCGTAGCCGAGGAGGATGCTCGTCCAGATCACCGTGTGGAAGACGATGTTGTCCTTGCCCATGAAGTACACGTGGCGCGCCTCGGGGTTCTGCCACCAGTCCCGCCAGGCGTCGGGCGTGCCGCGGTTCACAGCCCACTCGACGGCCGCCGAGAGGTAGCCGATGACCGCGTCGAACCAGACGTAGATCCGCTTGTCGTCCCGACTCGCGTACTCCTCGGGCACCGGGATCGGAACGCCCCAGTCGAGGTCGCGGGTGATCGGCCGCGGCTTGACGTCCTTGAGCAGCCCGAGCGAGAAGTTCCGCACGTTCGCGCGCCAGTGCCGCTGGCCCTCGATCCACTCGGTCAGCTGCTCCGCGAACGCCGGGAGGTCGAGGAACAGATGGTTCGTCTCCTTGAAGACGCGGCGTCGTGCCGTCGATCTTCGACCGCGGGTTGATCAGGTCGATCGGGTCGAGCTGGTTCCCGCAGTTGTCGCACTGGTCGCCCCGGGCCGAATCGAACCCGCAGATCGGGCACGTGCCCTCGATGTAGCGGTCCGGGAGCGTATGGCCGGTCGTGGCGGAGAACGCTCCCATTGCCGTCTTCTCGAAGATGTAGCCCTTCTCGTAGAGCGTCCGGAACAGGTCCTGGACGACCCGGTAGTGGTTGGCCGTCGTCGTGCGCGTGAACAGGTCGTACGAGAGCCCGAGGTCGAGCAGGTCCTTCCGGATGAGGCTGCTGTAGCGGTCGGCGGTCTCACGCGGAGACAGCCCCTCCTGATCGGCGGCGACCATGACCGGCGTCCCGTGCTCGTCCGTTCCGCTGACCATGAGGACGGAGTCGCCGCACAGCCGGTGATACCGGGCCGTGATGTCCGACGGGACGCCGAAGCCGGCGACATGGCCGAGATGCCTCGGGCCGCTCGCGTAGGGCCAGGCGACGGCGACGAGAATGCGCTGTGGGGGGCGGTTCGGGAAGGCGATCCTCCGGGACGGGCTCGGACAGCGACATCTTACGGAGGGGTCGAGGCCTGACCGGACGCGGCGGGACCGGATGCGCCCGCCTGCCTTTGGCGAGGCCGGCGGCAAGCAGGCCGAGGCCGACGAGCGCCATCGCGATCAGCACCACGCGCCTCGATCCACGCGCCTGCGCGACTCGCTTCGCGGGAGCCGCTGCTCGAGCCGTCGTGCCGAGCCCCTGCGCACCTGGTGCCGGCTCGGACGGCGGAGCGTGACCGAGCGCGTGCGCTGGAGCCGGCTCCGGGGCGGGCCGCTCGCTCGAGACGGAGCGAGCCGGGCGCCGCACGGTCGGCTGAGCACTCCGACGCACGACGGCCACGCGACCGAGTTGCAGGTGCGACGGCGCGCTCGGCGCGGATCCAAGCGGCGCGGATATCGGCCGCTGCACGGGGCGGTTCCTGGGGTGTTTCGCAGACCCGCTGCTCGCGTGCTTGGGAGCAACCCGCGGCGGGCTCGCCTGCGCGGGAGGCGGAGCGGGCTGCGGCGCCGGCGCGGGCGCCGGCGGCTGCGAGACCGGAGGTCGTGCCGGCGGCTCGCGCGGTGGAAGAAGCGTGAGCGGGTCGAGGTACCCGTTCGGGTCGGCCGTGAGCCGGATGCCGAGATACACGTACGGCTCGGCGCCTTCGACGTCGCCGGTCGGCCCGATCGTCCCGACGACGTCGCTCTCGGCGACCTGCGTGCCCGTCGTCACCGCGATCGATCCGAGATGGACGAGCGTGACCGAGTAGCCGTCCGCGGTGCGTACGGTGAGGCAAAGGCCCTGGTGCGGCAATTGTCCGACGAACGACACGATCCCGTTCACCGCGGAGTGCACGTTCGACCCGGACGGAGCGCCGATGTCGATGCCGCGGTGCTGGCCGCCGCCGTACGGATCCCCACCGACGAACGGCCTCAGCACCGGTCCGTCGACGGGCCACGCCCACGCCGACGCGCCCGGCGCCAGGACGAGGAGCGCGAGCAGAGCCAGCAGCGATGCTGTTGCCTGTTCTGAAAACCATGCGGCCAGAGTACAGGGCCGGTCTGCTGTTGTCAAATCTGGCTACAGCGACCGGCGGTAGAGCTCGTTCCGGGACCGGCCGGTGAGCCGTGCGACGACCTCGGCCGCCTGCCTGCGCCCCGCTCCGGCCTCGACGAGCTCGGCAACCGCGGCTCGGCGCGTCGTCGTCGGCGCCCCGCTCGGCCTCGTAGGCTCCGATCACGAGCGTGATCTCTCCACGCGGCGGCTCCGGGAACCGTTCGGCCAGCTCCGCGGCCGTCCCCCGCACGACCTCCTCGAAGCGCTTCGAGAGCTCGCGGCAGACGGCGACGGGCCGCTCGGGCGACGCGGCGGCGAGCGACTCCAGGCTCGCCGGGAGCCGACGCGGAGACTCGAACGCGACCACCGGGAAGGGCCAGCGCACGAGCTCGTCCCAGAGCGCCGAACGCGCCTTCTCCGACCGAGGCAGATACCCGACGAACTGGTAGCGCTCACCCACGAGACCACTCGCGACGAGCGCCGTCTCGACCGCCGAAGGCCCGGGTAGGACGGTCACCTGCACTCCGGACTCCAGCGCCGCCGCGATCAGCCGCGCGCCGGGATCGCTCACCCCGGGTAGCCCGGCGTCGCTCGTGAGCGCAACGCGCTCGCCCGCGAGCAGCCGCGGCAGCACCTGCGCCGTCCGCTCCGCCTCGTTGTGCTCGTGGTAGCTGAGCGAGCTTCGCGTCGATCCCGTGCCGCTCGAGCAGGATCTTCGTCCTCCGCGTGTCCTCGCACAGCACGAGCTCGGCCTCACCGAGCTCCCGCAACACCCGGAGCGTGACGTCCTCGAGATTCCCGATCGGCGTCGCGCAGACCGAGAGCAACTAGAGCGCCTCGAACCCGACGAACCCCGCTCCGACGAGGCCTGCGTCGGGCCCGAGCAGAGCCGGAACCACGCGGACGAAGTCGCGGCCCGGCGGAAGCGCCTCGACGCGCATCGCCTCCAAAGCAGGCTCGAGGAACAGGTCGCGCGCCTGGCTGAAGCCGCCTCCGATCACGATCACCTCGGGGTTGAAGATGTTCACGAGCGATCCCATCGCGGCGCCGAGCCGCCGGCCGATACCGACGATCGCCTCGAGCGCCTCCTCGTTGCCCTCACGAGCAGCGCCGACGAGCTCGCGGCCCGACGCGTCTCCGCCGAGGATCTTGGCGGCCAGCCGATCCGCCGCCCCGCCCGAAGCGACCTGCTCGAGATGGCCGTGGCCGGTGCAGTTCCCGACGCAGGGCTCGCCGCCGAACTCGAGCACCATGTGACCGATCTCGGCGCCGGCCCCGATCGAGCCGCGGTAGGGCTTGCCGTCGAGGATCAGCCCACCGCCGACGCCCGTCCCGAGCGTGAGCATGATCATGTTCGCGCGTGCCGCGGCCGGCTCCGACCTGCCACTCGGCGATCGCGGCGGCGTTCGCGTCGTTGTCCAGCGCGACCGGCAGCTCGAGGCGATCCGCCATCCGCCCACGGAAGTCGAAGTCGCCGACCGGGACGTGCACCGAGTTCACGATCCGGCCCGTGCGCTGGTCGATCGTCGACGGCATCCCGAAGCCGACGCGACCACTCCGTCCTCGTGCAGGCTCTCCACGACCTCGTCCAGCGCGGCCAGGAACTCGTCCTGGGAGTCCCGTGGGGTCGGCCGCTCGACGCGCTTCGAGATCCGGCCCTCGCGGTCGACGACGCCCGCGGCGATCTTCGTCCCGCCTACGTCGACCCCGATTGCCCGGTCGGTCACGCGGCTACGATAGTCCGCCCATGGCCCAGGGAGAGAAGCCCTACCGCGTCTACCGTGGTGGACGCGTCAAGGGGCGCGTGCCGACCATCGCCAAGCCGGAGCGCACGCCGCCGCGTCGCGAGCGCCCGCCCGCACAGTTCAAAGGCCCCGGGCCGAGAGTCCAGAAGACGAAGCGCGAGCGGAACTGGGGACGCTGGATCGGGATCGGGCTCGCGGTCTTCTTCGTGCTCGTCCTCGTCTGGGCGGTCGGCAGCTACCTCGCGCTGCGAAGCGGCGCGGACGCGGCGAACAAGCGCCTCGAGAAGCGCTACCCGACCGCGAAGGCCGCCCTCGTCCCGCAGAGCGGCCTCGTCCTCACGAGCCCGAGCGTGACCCTGCTCCTCGGCACCGACCACTCCTCGAAGATCCGCGAGCGCAACGGCTTCGAGCGCTCCGACTCGATCATGCTCCTGCGCACCGACCCGGGGAAGGGGCGCCTGAACTACCTCTCGATCCCGCGCGATCTGCGCGTGAACGTCCCCGGACACGGCTACGACAAGATCAACTCCGCGTTCCAGCTCGGGGGGCCGGCGCTGGCGCTCAAGACCGTGCGCGGCTTCACCGACGTCGAGGTCAACCACGTCGTCGTCGTCGACTTCGACGCGTTCACGAAGGTGATCGACAAGGTCGGCGGCGTCGACATCAACGTCCCGGGGCCGATCCTCTCGAACAAGTTCGACTGCCCCTACGCGACCCAGGCCCGCTGCGACCGCTGGCAGGGGTGGCGCTTCGCGAAGGGGATGCAGCACATGGACGGGCACCGCGCCCGCGTCTACTCCCGAATCCGCGAGAACAAGCTGAACCCACGCGAGAGCGACGTGACGCGGACCGAGCGCCAGCAGGCCGTCATCCAGGCGCTGCTCTCGAAGCTGACGAGCGCAGGCGTGCTCGTGAAGCTCCCGTTCGTCGGCGACGACGTGATGAAGCCGCTGACGACCGACTTCTCGGCCGGGCAGATGATGCAGCTCGCGGCCGTCAAGAAGCGCAGCAACAACGAGCTGCACTGCCGGCTCGGCGGAACGCCCGCGGGATTCGGCGGCGGGTATCTGCAGCCGGACGAGGAGGCGCGGCGGACGATCGCGGCGTTCCTCGGCAACTCGGCTCCGCAGCCGCCGTTGCCCGGATCGGTTTACGGGTCCGGCTGCCTCTAGTCGGACGAGCTCTCGGCGACCTTCTTGACGTCCTTCTTGTCGCCCTTGTCGCTCTTCTCGCTCTTCTCGCCGCTCGAGTCGCCCTTGTCGCCGTCTCGCGACTGCTTGCGCGAGCCGCGGCCGTAGTCCGTCGAGTAGAAGCCCGAGCCCTTGAAATGGACCGCAACGGGGTACAGGACCCGTTGCACCGGGCCTTCGCCACAGGTCTCGCAGACCTCGAGCGGGGGGTCGGTCATCTTCTGAAAAGCCTCGAAGACGTGGCCCTTCGGACACTTGTACTCATAGATGGGCAATAGACGGAGCTTAGCTTCGACCTCAGAACACACTCCGCGTGGTAGCTTCGCGGCCTTGGCGACGCAAACGCGTGAGGTGTCGCCGGCCCGGCCCACACCACATGCCCGCGCATACGCGGTCTCGGCGGTCGAGCCCGGCCGGAAATGGTTCTGGCCGGGAGTGGGCGGCCTCACCGCGGCCGTCGCCGTCTTCCTGCTCGTGCGGCTCACCGCCTGGCCACCGCACGAGGACGAGACGCTGGCGCTCTTCGTCGGTCGGAACTCGCTCGGCGGGCTCTTTCACACGGTTCAGACCGAGCGCGGCGGGGCGCCGCTGCACTTCCTCTTCGCCTGGCTCGTCGTGCACCTCGGCGGCGGGCTCGTCGGGCTGCGGCTGTTCTCGGCGCTGTTCGCGGTCGCGTCCGTGCCCGTGGTCGCACTCTTGGCGCGGCGAATCGCAGGCGCGGTCCCGGCACTGATCGCGACCACTCTCGTCTCCGCCAGCTGGATGCTCCTCTTCCACGGGATCTACGGGCGGATGTACAGCCTGTTCCTGCTGACCAGCGCGGTGTCGTACCTGGCCTGCCTCGACGCAGTGGCGCGAGGAGGTGGAAGGCGCTGGGCTCTCTGGGCGCTGGCGGTGCTCCTGACGGTCGCGACGCATCCCTACGGGGCGCTCGTCCTGGCCTCGCAGGTGGTCTATGTCCTCGCGCGCGCGCGCACGCGAGATGCGCTGCTGGCGATCGGCTCGGTGGCCCTTCTCGGGACGCCCTTCTGGTACAGCGACCTCGTCCTCGCAGGACGCTTCGACGTCGGCGTCGGGTCGGGCGGGAAGAAGCTCGACGGCCCGTCGGCGGTGCTCGACTACCTGTTCCGGGTCGCCGGCGACTTCACGGTCGGGTACACGCTGGCGATCGTGGCGGTGCTCGTCGTGGCCGCGGTGGGCGCTCGCGTCCTGAGGCTGAGGGACCGGAACGCGGCATTGTTGACGGCCTGCGTGATCGGTGTGCCGACGGCGGCGTTCCTGCTCGGGCGGTTCGGTGAGTCGACGTCCCCCGAGTCGCGCCACCTGATCTTCGTGCTCCCGTTCTTCGCGGTGCTGGTCGCGCTCGGCCTGATGCAGCTGACGCGGAGGAGGGTGCCGCTCCTCGTCGCGGCCGTCGTCGTCCTCGCCGGCGCCGAGGTCGCGTGGGGCTGGGACAAGACGGCTCCGCTGTACAAGGGCGAGCCGGCGAGTCGCGTCGAGGCGCGCAAGGAGGCTTCCGAGTGGCTCGCTCAGCGAGCGCGAAAGGACGACGTCCTCTTCGGCTACGAGCCGCTCTATCTCGGCGGCTGGGAGCGCAACCGCAAGCGCTTTTCGACCACGGTCGTTCCGCGGGCGGACGCGAAGCTCGCGCTCGACTCGCTGCGGGAGGCGAAATCGCTCGGCCATGGCGTCTGGGTCTTCGACGCCTCGGACACGAACAACTTCACGCAGCAGATGCACATCCCCCTGCGCTATCCGAACCCCGCGTCGGACTTCGAGGCGCGCGTGTTCGGGCCGTTCCTCGTCATCCGCACACGCCGGCCGACGGTCACGCCGAAACAGTTCTTGATCGACTCGCGGCAGGCCGAGCTCGTCGGGAAGTCGCTCTACATGGGCGACGCGGACGTGAACCTGGTCACCGTGGACCGGGCTCTCTCGAGGCTCGAGCGCTAGCGGCTTCGCGCTCGATCGTCTCCTGGTAGCAGGGAGCGTCTTCGAACGCTGCCAGGCCCGACGCGTGCGCTTGCTGCGCGCGGCTGCGTGCCCGACGCTTGCGCCTCGCGGTCGCGATCACGGCCGAGGCTCCGATCACGCCGCCGACGAGAAGCGAGCGAAGGCGCTCGGACCTGCGACCGGCGCCGTCCATGGCCGCATTCTACGAGCCCGCCTGAGACGATCCCGCGATGCGCCTCTGCACACTCGGCGACCTGCTCCTGGACGTCGTCGTCCGGACGAGTGGGAGCAGCGGGCCCGAAGCGGAGGGGTCGGCGGAGACGCGCGTCGGCGCGGGCGGCCAGGCGGCGAACGTCGCGGCCTGGGCTGCTTCGCTCGGAGCCGAGGCTCGGTTCGTCGGCAAGCGCGGCTCCGACGCGGCGGCCGAGCTGGCGGCGCGGGAGGTCTCGTCGCGCGGTGTCGAGCTGTTCGGCCCGGTCGAGGAGGGCCGGAACGGCGTGGTCGTGTCGCTCGTGACCGCTGACGGGAGCCGGACGATGCTCACCGACCGCGGGGTGGCGCCGTTCCTCCGCGCCGAGGAGCTCGACGTGCGCTGGTTCGCGGGCTGCGAGTGGCTGCATCTCTCGGGGTACTCGCTCCTGCGCCGCCCGATCGAGGAGGCGGCGGCGAAGGCGGCGGGCGCGATCCAGGCGCAAGGCGGCCGGATCAGCATCGACCTCGCGTCGGCGTCGGGAATCGCCGAGTACGGGCCGGAGCGGCTCATGAAGCGGCTCGAGCTGCTCGGTCCGGACCTCGTGTTCGCGAACGAGGGCGAGCTGGACGCGATCGGCGGCGAGGTCCCGGGACGCCTGGTGCTCAAGCGGGGCGCCGACGGGTTCACGGTGGACGGCTCGGATCACCCGGCGCTGGAGGCGGAGGTCGTCGACACGACCGGCGCGGGCGACGCGCTCGCGGCGGGCTTTCTCGTCGGCGGGCCCGAGCTCGCAGCGCAGGCTGCTTCGCGCTGTGTCTCCCGGCTGGGAGCGATGCCGTGATCGAGGTTGCGCCCGAGGTCAGGGAGGCGCTCCGGCGTCGCGCGCCCGTCGTCGCGCTCGAGACGACGCTCGTCGCTCACGGGTTTCCCGCGGGCGAAGGCGTGGCGGTGGGGATCGAGTCGGCGCAACGCGTGCGGGACGCGGGTGCGATTCCGGCGACGGTCGGAGTCCTGGACGGAGCGCTTCGCATCGGCCTCTTGGACGCCGAGCTCGAGCGCTTCACCGCGGATGCGCGCAAGGTCGGCCCGCGCGACCTCGCCGCGGCAGTCGCCCAGGCCGCGGTCGGCGCAACGACGGTCGGCGGAACGCTCGCCGCCTGCCGCGCGGCCGGGATCGGGTTCATGGGCACCGGCGGAATCGGCGGCGTCCACCGCGGCGACCGGACCGACGTCTCGGCGGACTTGCACGAGCTCGCGCAGAGCCGAGGCGCTCGTCGTCTCGTCCGGGATCAAGTCACTTCTGGACGTGCCGGCGACGATGGAGCTGCTGGAGACCCTGGGCGTGCCGGTCCTCGGCTTCCGGACCGACGAGCTGCCGCTCTTCTACACCGCGAGCGGCGGGCCGCCCGTCCCGGCTCGAGTCGAATCGGCCGAGGAGGCCGCGGCCGTGGCGCGAACGCACTGGCAGCTGAAGCGCCGCTCGGGCCTCCTCCTCGCTCAGCCTCCGCCGACGAGCCTCGACGACGTCGAGCCGCTGATCGGGCAGGCGCTGGCCGCCGCCGAAGAGCAAGGCGTGACCGGCCCGGCCGTGACCCCGTTCGTCCTCGCCTTCCTCCACGAGCGAAGCGGCGGCCGGACGCTCGAGGTCAACCGCGAGCTCGTCCTCGCGAACGCGCGGCTCGCAGCCGAGGTCGCCGTCGCCTACGCGGGCTAGGTCACGGCGCCCAGGAAGTCCTCGATCTCGAGCGCCGTCAGCGTCTGGAGCTTCGCGCTCCCCCGCGCCCCGAGTGCGATCGACACGCGTGCGATCGTCGCCGCGTCCGGCGCCTCGACGACGTTCACGAAGTCGAACGGGCCGAGCGTGGCCCACTGGTGCAGCACCTTGGCGCCGAGCTCCTCGACGTCCTTATTCACCTCGCGCAGCCGGGCCGGGTTCGACTTCAGGGTCTGGACGCCCTGCGCGGTCAGGCTCGACAGCATGATGTAGACGGGCATCGCGCCTCCTTCGTCGTGGTGAGCCGGACTTTAACCGCGCCTCCTGGTCGGGATACAGAAGGGCCGACCCCAGGAAGAAGAGCGGCGACAGCACGAGGACCGCCAGGACCGCTGAGACCGCGACGCCCTGCGACCCGAATGCGGCGATCGCCAGCGAGAGCGAGAAGATCGACACGATGACGACGATCGCCAGCGCGGCCACGGTCCCGAAGGCGTGCACGAAGTCGGCTCGGGCGAGCTCGATGCTGCGCCGAAGCGCCGCGCCGAGGCTCCGGTCCTCGACGAGCACGCTCGGCACCGCGAGCCCGAAGAACGCGAACCAGGCGAGCGCGACGAAGTAGATCCCCTCGAAGACGGCCACGCGCGAGACCGCGAGCGGGAGGAACGCGACCGCGCCGGCGACGAGCGCGCGACCGGGAGCGTTCCGGCCTCCAGTCGCGACCACGGAGGCCCAGAGGTGGCTGAGGCCGAGGGCGAGCGAGCCGACGACGACGCCGTAGGCGATCCCGATCGCGCCGTCGACGAACGCGGCTCCGACCGTGAATGCCGTCGCCGGCACCGCGATCAGCAGGCCGCGCCAGAAGTGGCGGCCGTAGAGCCTGATCGCGTCCGCGACCAGCTGGCCGACTGTCCGCTCGGCAGGCGAGACCTCGATCGGTGCGACCGACATGCGCGGGCACGGTATCCCGTGCGAGGATCCGCCCATGGCGTATGCGGTGTTCCCGG
This sequence comes from uncultured Actinomycetes bacterium, assembly GCA_963712635.1. GTDB lineage: Bacteria > Actinomycetota > Thermoleophilia > Gaiellales > Gaiellaceae > VAXT01. The sequence continues at coordinate 109,107 of CAVQIS010000003.1, forward strand.
CGGGCGAGCAGGAGTTCTCGGCGCCCAGCGGAGGCGATCTGAGCCGGAGCATCTTCCGGCTCTCGGACTCGCTGCGCCAGACACGCGCCAACATCTGGCGCTACCCGCCCGGCGCGCGCGGCCGGAGGCACGCGGAGCACGTCCAGGAGGAGGTCTTCGTCGTCCTCGAGGGGACCGCGACCCTCTATCTGGGCGACCCCGCCGAGGCGGTCGAGCTGCCGCGCGGCTCGGTGGCGGTCGTCGAGCCGGGCACCGCGATCCAGGTCGCGAACCTGGGCGACGAGGACATGGCGGTCTTCATCGTCGGCGCCCCGCCCGAGCAGGGCGGCGCGGACTACCTGCCTGACGCGGGCTGAAGCGCTTCGACCAGCTGCTCCTGGAGCCAGGCCAGGTAGCCGTACACGGCGAGGTCGCGTCCGCGCGGCGTATCGAGGTCGATCGACTCGTAGTCGAGTTCCTCGCTCACGTCGAGGCGCGTGCCGAGCACGAGCCGTAGGTCGTTGAGCGCACGCAGCCACTCGTCGGCCTGCTCGAGGTCGATCGCATCGTTGGCGAGCGTGTCGCGCATCGTCGCGAGCGACCTGGCGCGCCCGCGGACGAGCTGGTCGCGGACGAGCGAGCGGTACTGGTCGTCCTTCTTCTCGTCGGAGTAGGCGGGCGGGAAGAGCCGGCGCATCGACGGATCGTCGGAATCGGCGAGTTGCGGCTCGAGCTGGTCGAGCAGTTCACGTAGGAGCGCCTGCTCGTGCGCGTCCAGGTTGAGGCGCACGCGGTCGCCTTTGCGCCTGATCTGTCTCGGAAGGAACACCTAGTCCTGCTGCATCGTCGCCCAGAGGCCGTGCGCATGGAGGCGCGAAACATCGAGCTCGGACTTCTCGCGGTTGCCGCTCGAGACGACCGCCTTGCCCTCGTTGTGCACCTGGAGCATGAGCTTCGTCGCCTGCTGGAGGCTGTACCCGAAGAGCTTCTGGAAGACGAGCGTCACGTACGACATGAGGTTGATCGGGTCGTTCCAGACGATCACGACCCAGGGCCGCTCCTCCTGCCAGACCTCGTCGGGCGAGGGCTGCTCGAGCTCGACCTCGGCCGGGGCGATGAGCGTGCTCATGCCCGGATTGTGGCGAACGTCAGGCCGCGAGACGGACGATCTTCACGTTCGCTCTCGTTCCCAGCCGGATCGACCGCGCGGACCCGGACGCGATGCCGGCCCGCTCGAACCCGAAACCGTGATCCGCAGTCGTGCAGCCGCTTCGCGTCGAGCGCGCAGCGGAAGTGGATGTTCCCGGGCGGGGTGCCGGGGTCGTTAGCCGAGAAGCGGAGCGATCCTTCCGCGCCGCGACGACCTTGGGCCTGGACGGGCTCGTCGTATCGAGGCGCCACCGCCGCTCGGCGGGAGTCGGATCGACGTTCAGCATGTCGTCGAACGCGCGCACGCTGACGGTGTGCCACCCCTCATCGGTGGCGTCGGACCAGAACGAGGTCTCACACGGCACCCACTCCTGCGCGTCGACCTTGCACTCGAAGGTGATCTCGCTGGGCGGAGCGACGTCGTCCGAGCCTGCGAAGTCGAACGTGGCGTATTCCGACACCTCGGCTCCGTCCGCAGGCCCGGACGTGATCGACGTATCCGGCGGGATGTGCGTTCCCGAGACGACCACGACCTTGCTCGGGTACGGCGTGAAATTCGTGAACGCGCACGAGCCGGCGATGCAGTGCTGGAAGAGGCCGACGTAGTCCACGTGACTCGGGACGGTCAGGCTGAAGTCGTGCAGGTCGTCCGCGCTGTTCAGCGGATGGGACGACCTCGAAGACCGCGACGCCGCCGCTGACCCGCACGCTCGACGTTCCGTCCTGCGTTCCTCCGGCCGCGGTGTCCGTGACCCACTCCCAGGTCGAAGGGCCGGTCGGCTGGCAAGCTGGCGTCCTCGAACGCCCATGGGACCACCCGCAGGATGTCGTTCCCCGGCCCGAACCCATTCGACCCCGGCGAGGCCGAAGAACTGGTCGAACGCGCTGTTGTCGAGGGTCGTCACGGCAACGCGGAGGGCCATGTACAGATTCGTCGCGTCGTTCATGACGAACACGGTCGCGGGAACGGTCCCTCCGCCCGCGACAGGAGAGCGGTTCGCCTGAAAGTCGTAGCGGCCGGCCGTGTCCCATTCGCCGGGCGAGAGAACCCCGTCGACGACTGCGGTGCCGTAGCCGCGGAGGGCGAGGCCGTCACTCGCGCGTGCGGCTCCCGGGGCGACGGCAATCAACGCCACGGCGAGAGCGGTCACGCTCGCGAGCTTCACGGCTGGACGATAACTCCGCGAAAGCTCCTGCTCCTAGCGAAAATTACAGAATCCGAACTATGCGGCGGCGGGCTCTGCGGCGGGCGCCTTCTCGAACGTGAGCTCGCCGTCCGAGACGTCGACGCGCACCGTGTCGCCTTCCTCGAAGTCGCCCTCCAGAAGCCGCAGCGCGAGCGGGTTCTCGACGAGGCGCTGGATCGCTCGCTTCAGCGGGCGCGCGCCGTAGGTCGGGTCCCAGCCGGCCTCGGCGAGGTGCTCCTTCGCCGCATCGGTCAGGTCGAGGGACAGGCCCCGCTCCGCGAGCCGCTCCTCGCAGGCGCGCCAGCTGGAGCTCGACGATCTCGCCGATCTGGTCGCGCGTCAGCGGCCGGAACTCGACGATCTCGTCGAGCCGGTTCAGGAACTCGGGCCGGAAGACCTCCCGCATCGCCTCTTCGGTCGGGACGTTCGAAGTCATGATCAGGACCGTGTTCCGGAAATCGACCGTGCGGCCCTGGCCGTCGGTCAGGCGCCCGTCGTCGAGCACCTGGAGCAGGATGTTGAACACCTCGGGATGCGCCTTCTCGATCTCGTCGAGCAGCACGACCGAGTACGGCCGGCGGCGAACGGCCTCGGTCAGCTGGCCGCCCTCGTCGTAGCCGACGTAGCCCGGCGGCGCGCCGACGAGCCGCGAGATCGTGTGCTTCTCCTGGTACTCGGACATGTCCAGCCGGACCAAGGCCCGCTCGTCGTCGAACATGAACTCGGCGAGCGCGCGGGCGAGCTCCGTCTTCCCCACTCCGGTCGGGCCGAGGAAGACGAACGAGCCGATCGGGCGATTCGGATCCTGCAGGCCCGACCGTGCGCGGCGAAGCGCGTTCGCGACAGCCTCGACAGCGGCGTCCTGTCCGACGACCCGCTGATGCAGCCGATCCTCCATGTGGATCAGCTTCTCGGTCTCGCCCTCGAGGAGCCGTGACACCGGGATGCCCGTCCAGCGCGCGACGACCGCGGCGACGTCGTCCTCGTCGACCTCCTCCTTGACCATCGGCTCGCCCTCGGGCGCAGAGTGCTCCTCGAGCTCGCGCTCCAGCTCGGGCAGCTCGCCGTAGCGGATCTCGGCGACGCGCTGGAGCTCGCCGTGCCGCTCGGCCCGCTCGGCCTCCATGCGCAGCTCGTCGATCCGGCGCTTGATCTCGCTGACGCGGTCGAGCGCCTCCTTCTCGCGCGACCAGCGCGCGGCGAGCTCGTCGCGACGACCTTTCGCGTCCGCAAGCTCGCGTTCGACCGGCTCGCGACGCTCCTCTGACTCCTTGCCCATCGCGGCGAGCTCGATCTCCAGCTGGCGCACGCGGCGCTCCGCCTCGTCGAGCTCGATCGGCGACGAGTCGATCTCCATCCGCAGGCGCGACCCCGCCTCGTCGACGAGGTCGATCGCCTTGTCGGGGAGCTGGCGATCCGAGATGTAGCGGTCGGAGAGAACAGCGGCGGCAACGAGAGCCGCGTCGCGGATGCGCACGCCGTGGTGCGCCTCGTAGCGCTCCTTCAGGCCGCGCAGGATCGCGATCGTGTCCGAGACGGACGGCTCGCCGACGAACACCGGCTGGAAGCGCCGCTCGAGGGCGGCGTCCTTCTCGATGTGCTTGCGGTACTCGTCGAGCGTGGTCGCCCCGATCGCGCGCAGCTCGCCGCGGGCGAGCATCGGCTTCAAGAGGTTCGCCGCGTCGACGGCGCCCTCGGCCGCGCCGGCGCCGACGATCGTGTGCAGCTCGTCGATGAAGAGGACGATCTCGCCCTCCGCGTTCTTGATCTCGGCCAAGACCGCCTTGATCCGCTCCTCGAACTCGCCGCGGTACTTCGAGCCGGCGAGGAGCGCGCCGATGTCGAGCGCCCAGACGCGCTTGCCCTTCAAGCCCTCCGGGACGTCGCCCGCGACGATCCGCTGCGCGAGCCCCTCGGCGATCGCGGTCTTCCCCACTCCGGGGTCGCCGATCAGCACCGGGTTGTTCTTCGTGCGCCGCGAGAGCACCTGGATCACGCGCCGGATCTCCTCGTCGCGCCCGATGACGGGGTCGAGCGTGCCCTGCTCGGCGAGCTCCGTCAGGTCGCGGCCGAACTTCTCGAGCGCCTGGTACGTGCCTTCGGGATCCTGCGACGTGACGCGCTGGCCGCCGCGGACGTCCTTGAGGCGCGCCAACAGGTCGTCGCGCGGGACGACGTCGAGCGCGAGCAGGAGATGCTCGGTCGAGACGTACTCGTCCTCGAGCTTGCGCATCTCGTCCTCGGCGCGGTCGAGCACTCGGGAGAGCGCGGTCGACGCGGTCGGCTGCTGCGCCGCGCCCTGCAGGGTGGGCAGGCGCGAGAGGTCGGCCTCGGCCTTCGCGCGCACGTCCGCGGCCTGCTCGCCGAGCAGCGTCTGCGGCAGCTCCTGGTCGAGCAGCGCCAGCAGCAGGTGCTCGGGCAGCACCTCGGGGTTCCCGCGGCGGCGCGCCAGCTCCTGCGCGGCGGCGACCGCCTCCTGGGACTTGACGGTCAGCCTCTGGAAGTCCATGTCCTCGGGATCAGGTCTCCTCGCGTCGATTCGTAGGGAACGAGCTCGGCCGCGTACTGGCGGCGGACCTCGGCGATCTGGTCGCGCATCTCGCGCTCGAGGCGGTCCATGTGCCGCTGCATGCGGCGGATCTGCTCCTCGAGGCGGATCACGTGCTCGACGCCTGCGAGGTTGAGCCCGAGCTCGGTCGTCAGCTGCTGGATCAGACGCAGCCGCTCGAGGTCCAGGTCCGAGTAGAGGCGCGTGTTGCCGGCCGTGCGCTTCGGCGTGACGAGCCCTTTCGACTCGTAGATGCGAAGCGTCTGCGGGTGCATGCCGACGAGCTCGGCGGCGACGCTGATCATGTAGCGCGGCCGGTCGTCCATCAAACTGCTCCGCGGTTCCTCAGCACGAGAAGCAGCTGGGCGATCAAGGCCACCAGGAAGAGGACGACGGCCCATACCACCCCCGCTGCCTCGTAGACGACAGCGATGACGAGCACCACGGCGCCGGCCAGCACGACCTGGACGGCCCGTGACCGGGGGTCGGACGCATAGAGGTTCACGGCGCCCATGGCCACCAGGCCGACCGCGAGCACGATCAGGGCAACGAGCGCAAGCGTCACGATGCTCATCAGGCCTTCTGCACTTTCTGAAGTTGCTCGAGCAATTCGCGCTCCTTCTTCGACGGCTTCTTCGGGACCGCGATCTTCAGGCGCGCGAGGACGTCTCCCTTGCCGCCGCCCTTGAGCTTCGGCGCCCCGCGTCCCTTGATCCGCAGCAGCTTGCCGCTCTCCGAGCCGGCCGGGACCGTCAGCGAGACCGGGCCCTCGGGCGTGGGCACCTCGACCTTCGAGCCGAGGGCCGCGTCGGCAAACGACACCGGTACCTCGATCTCGAGGTCCGAGCCGCGCCGCTTGTAGAGCGGCGAATCCGCCACACGGGTTAAGACGAGCAAATCGCCCGCTGGTCCGCCGCCGTAGCCGGGCTCGCCCTTCCCCTTCAGACGGATCTGCGTGCCGTTCTTGACCCCGGCCGGGATCTTCACCTTGTAGCGGCGCGTCCGTCGCTCGCGGCCGGAGCCGTGGCAGCGCGGGCACGGCTTCTCGATCACCGTGCCGGCGCCGTGGCAGCGCGGGCACGTGTGGGAGAGGCCGAAGAGGCCCTGGCTCTCGACGGTCACGCCGCGGCCGCGGCATTCGGGGCAGATGATCGGCGCCGTTCCCGGCTGCGCCCCGGAGCCACCACACTCGCGGCAGGCGGCCTCGGCCTCGACCGGGATCTGGGTCTCCAGGCCCCGCAGCGAGTCGTCGAACGAGACGTTGACCTGGACCTGGACGTCGGCGCCGCGCCCCGAAGGCTGGCGCGCGCCGCCCCGGTTGAAGATGTCGCCGAAGCCCCCGAACAGGTCGGAGAGGTCGCCGAAGTCGAAGTTGACGTTCGCGCCGCCGCCCGGGAAGCCGCCTGCCCGCCCGTCGGCCGAGCCGAAGGCGTCGTACTGCTTCCGCTTCTCCGGGTCCGAGAGCACGTCGTACGCGCCCTGGATCTCCTTGAACCGCTCCTCGGCCGCCTTGTCCCCCGGGTTCTTGTCCGGGTGGTACTGGCGGACGAGCTTGCGGTAGGCCTTCTTGATCTCGTCCTGCGACGCGCCCTTGGAAACGCCTAGCGAGTCGTAAAGGTCCTTAGGCCGCGTCGCCACTCGGCTCCTCCTTCGGCCCCGCGACCACCACCCTCGCCGGGCGCAGGACGCGGTCGCCGAGCCGGTAGCCCTTCTGGAGCACCTCGATCACCGAGCCCTCCTCGGCCTGCGAGGGCTGGGTCAGAAGCGCCTCGTGGACGTGCGGGTCGAACATCCCGTCCGTCTCGACCGGCGCGAGCCCCTCCTTCTCGAGCAGCTGCTCGAGCTGGCGGTGGACGAGCTTGACGCCGTCCTCCAACTTCGCCTCCTCGTGCTGCTCCGCCGCCTCGAGCGCGCGCTCCAGGTCGTCGAGCACCGGTAGGAGCTCCTTCACGATCCGCTCGCCGGCCCGCGCGACCAGAGCGTCCTGGTCGCGCTGGGCCCGCTTGCGGTAGTTCTCGAAGTCGGCCTGAAGGCGCTGGAGCGTCGAGATCAGCTCCTCGTTCTCGTTGCGGAGCGCTTCGAGCTCGTCGACTTCCGGAGAAGTCTCCTCTTCGATCTCGTGGCTGTTCTCGACTTCTTCCGGCATGGCGTCCCGTTAAGCCGTGTCCCGGGGACAGTCCCTGTAAAAGGACTGCACCGGAA
>CAVQIS010000004.1:0-365988 GCA_963712635.1 uncultured Actinomycetes bacterium
GGGCACTGGTGGCGGCGGAGGCAGATGTGGTGGTGGCAGAGGGGGCGGAGGAGGGCCACCAGTGCCTGTGCCCACCGCATAGAGGAACGAGTTCTGAGAATCGTCGCCGGCTAGAACCGCCGTGCCGACGTTCGCCGTCGTGCAGTGCCTCTCATACCCTGCGCAGGACAACCGAACCTGGAAAGGAGCCATCCAAATGACGGATCGCAGCGACAGCGGCGGGGAAGTAGTACCGCCTCACGACAGTGACATGACTGATCGTCTGGCTGTAATCGCGAGGCTCCGGCCGGGCTCCCGGGAGAGAGCGATCGAGATCCTCGCCGAGGGCGCACCTTACGAGCTCGGCGAGGTTGGTTTCCTGCGACACAGCGTCTTCGTCGCCGAGGAGGACGTGGTCTTCCTCTTCGAGGGCTCGGGCATCGAAGAGCTTGTCCGCGACCTCGTCAACGATCCCACCCGCTCGCCGGCGTTCAGCGTCTGGGGGCCGCTCCTCGAAGGGACGCCCGCCCTTGCGCGGGAGGAGTTCTACTGGGAAGCCAGTTAGCAAGGCGAGACCCGGGTTGAGCATCGTTGGCTAAGTCGCACGGGTGACTGGCGCAATCACTGGCGCGCACGTCCCTGAGAGTTGATGCCGGCATCACTCTCGTTCTCCCTGCAATGGCCGCGATCGCTCAGGCGCGGTCGTCCATCCTCGTTTCGAGCCGATGGAGACTCGCGAGGATCTCTTGAAGTACCTCCGCCGACGCAGGCGGGTCTTGGCGGTCAAGCCGTCTCTGGGTGCGTGCGACGAAGCCGCTTGTGATTGCCGCGGTCAGTACCGAGACGAATCCGATACCGCCGAGCATGACGAGTGCAGCCACCGTCCTGCCGGCGACGGTCTTCGGGACGTAGTCGCCGTAGCCCACCGTCGTCACCGTTTGTACGCCCCACCACAGCCCGAGGCCGACCGAGGGAAAGCTCTGGGGATCGGTCAGCGTTATCAGCAAGCCCGCGACGACCGTGATCAGGCTCGTCACCACAGCGATGAGCGCGGCCGCCTGGCGAGGCTTCTCCACGCCCGCGAGCCTGCGATCGACCCAACGGTCGAAGGTCCTGTCATCCATCGAGAGTCCGACTTTCGTGAGAGCGCAGGTCTGTCCTGCCGATCTGCGCGCCCAGCGACCTCATCGGGCCGTTCCCGGGGTACGTGCAGCTCGTCGGGGAGTCGGCCGACGCGATCACGTTCTTCCTCGGCTCGATCCTGTTCACGGAGTAGGGAATGGGCCGACGGCTGTCGCGCCGCCGTCGAGCACGAGACTCTGGCCACTGACGTACGCCGAGAGTGGCGAGGCAAGGAAGACCGTCGCATCCGCGACCTCCTGCGAAGACGCCGCGCGGCCCATCGGTATCCAGTCAAGGTCGGTTTCCGCCTGAGCTGCCTGCGCCACGGGCGTCGCGACAGGGCCGCAGGTGACGACGTTCATGCGAATCCCGTCTCGGCCGTACTCGCCCGCGACCGATCGGGCTAGGCTCGCCAGCCCCGCCTTCGCCGCGCCGTAAGCCGCTTGCATCGGGCTGCCGGCAACGGCGGTGATCGAGCCGACGCTGACGATCGTCCCACCTGTTCCCTGCTCGAGGAACACGCGCAAGCTCGCCCGCACCGCACGTGCGACGTAGTGCAGGTTGACCTCGAACATCAGATCCCAGTCCTCGTCGCTGACCTCGTGGATGGGCACCGCGGGAACGAACGCGAGCTGCCCGCCCACGACCGTCACGAGGATGTCGAGCGCGCCGAGTTCGCGCGCAGCGTCTGTGACGAAGCCGTCGATGTCGGCGCGAGATCTGACGTCTCCTGTGAGGGCAAAAGCCTGGACGCCTGACGCGGCTGCTTCCACGGCTGCTTCCTCGGCGCGCTGTCGATCGATGTCGACGACTGCGATGTTGCTGCCGGCGGCGGCAAGCGCTCGTGTAATCGCGCGACCGATGCCGCCACCCCCGCCACCAACAACCAGCGCGCCCTTACCCTCGAGCACTCGCGCCACGTCGCGATCCTACAAGTGAAGACTCGCGCGACGTCCCGATCGCCTGGGACGTCGCGCTCGTCCACGTCGTCAGATACCCGCGCAGGTGCCGGGATCTAGCTCGTCAGTTCTGGGCGACTCGCCCTGCGGCACACGGGGAAAGGTGACCAACAGGACATAGGGCATCGTGCTCTCGTTGAGCACGTCATCCACTTCGCCTGGTCGCTCGACGAACGCCTGTCCCGCGCTGTAGGTCGTGATCTCGCACCTGTTGCCAACCGGTGAGTACACCGTGAGCGAGCCCTGCTTCACGACGATGATCGCGCCTCCCGGATGGGAGTGCCAGCCCGAGGAACCGCCTGGCTGGACCGTGATCTGCGCCATGGCGACGTCCGTTCCGAACTGAAGCGGGATCGTCCCATGTGACACGTTCGTCCCACGAGCCAACGGAACCATCTCCAGCCCCGACGGCGGCGTGGCCCCTCCGGGCGCGACGGCAATTGCCATGACCACACCGGCAAATGCCACGCCCAGCAGTGCCCACCTAAAAGAACGTTTCATGCCTACTCCTTTCGCTCTCGTGTTGTCTTCGAGTGAGGAGTCGCGGCCGGCGTGTTCGCGTCCAGCTCGGCGCGAAAGGCGAGCAGTAGCGCCTCGTCGTGCGAGAGCGCCATGCCGTGCGCCTCCCGCGAATGGCGCCTGACTTCGGCGACGAGCCCTTGCTCGTCTCCGGCGCGGGCCTCGAACCCGCAATCGCACTGGATCACCTTGTCCACGACACCTCGCGGCGACCCTAGTAAGGCACCCGAAGATTGAGGCAAGATGCGGGCAAGAGAAATACTGGAGGTACCAGCTGAGGGTTTTCCTCGCGGGTCGGGTGGCAGTCGAGACCGACGGGTTGGTGATCGACGAGGCACGCTTCCCGGGACGTCAGGGACGGCTGGTGTTCGCCTACCTCGTCGCCGAGCAGGGCAGGCCGGTGCCGCGGGACGAGCTCGCGGAGGCATTGTGGGGCGACGCGCCGCCTCCGACGTGGGACAAGGCGCTGACGGTGATCGTCAGCAAGCTGCGCAGCCTGCTCGCCGACCGAATTGACGGCGCGAACGCTCTGACGAGCGCGTTCGGCTGCATCCGGCTCGACCTCCCCGAGGGAACGTGGGTCGACGTCCTCGCGGCCGCAACCGCGATCCAGGACGCGGAAGACGCTCTCGCGTCAGGCGATCTGGAGAACGCGAAGGCCGCAGCCGAACTGGCCGCATCACTGGTACGGCAGACCTTCCTTCCCGGGGAGGAAGGGACGTGGGTCGACGAGAAGCGCCGTGAGCTCGCCGATATCCGCAGCCGTGCCCTGATCGCGCTGGCCGATGCCTGCCTGCGGTCGGGCGATGCACCGGCTGCGGCGAAGTGGGCCGAGCAGACGATCGCGCTCGCGCCGTTTCGCGAGACGGGCTACCGGCGTCTGATGGAGGCGCATGTCGCCGCGGGGAACCGGGCGGAGGCGCTCCAGGTCTACGAGCACTGCCGGCAGCTCCTGGCAGATGAGCTCGGAACCTACCCCTCGCCGGAAACCGAGTCGGTCTATCGCGAGCTTCTCGAAGCGCCGTCTGCGCACGAGGCGCTGCACCCCGACGGGGCGGTCAACGGGGATCGAGAGCCCGAACCGCCTCGCGCGGTGGAACGCGGTGCCCCTGCGAGAACCGGAAGGCGGCGGCTCGCGGTCGTACTCGTGTGCGTGGCGATCGCAACCGCAGGCGCCGGCGCCGCAACGGCCGTGGTGCTCAGGCACGGAGCGTCTGGCGGCCCTGCGATCGTCAGCGTCTCGGCTGACTCGGTCGGCGTGTTCAACGCCGGAACGGGCAGATTGATCGCGCAGGCAGCAGTGAAGACGGGACCGAGTGCGCTCGCCGTGGGCGAAGGCGCGATCTGGTCGGCGAACCTCGACGACGACTCGGTCTCGGAGATCGATCCCGGTACGAACGCCTCGATCCAGACCGTGCCGGTCGGGAAGGGACCGGACAGCGTTGCGGTCGGGGGTGGCTTCGTCTGGGTAGCGAACGGCCTCGGCGGGACAGTTTCGAAGGTCGACCCCCGCATAGGTCGGGTCGTCCACACGATCCCGGTCGGGAATGGGCCGTCGGGTATCGCCTTCGGGGAGGGGGCCGTGTGGGTCGCGAACGCAACCGACCGCACGGTGACGCAGATCGACCCGGACACGGGACACTCGCGCGTCCTGCCGGCGGGCGCAGGCGCGGACGGAATCGCAGTCGGGGATGGAGCGGTCTGGGTGACGAGCGAATCGGCCGGGACCCTCACCCGGATCGATCCACGGGCCGGGATCGTCACCCCGCCTGTCCACACCGGTCACGGCGCAAGCGCGGTGACCGTCGGCGCGGGAGGCGTCTGGGTCGCCAACACGCTGGACGGAACGGTCTCGCGAGTCGACCCGACCTCGAACAACGTGCTCGCGACGACAGGGGTCGGCGCCGGTCCCACCGGGCTCGCGGTGACCGATGACGGGAAGGCCGTCCTGGTCACGAGCGAGCTCACCGGCTCCGTCTGGCGCGTCGACGGCAAGAGTGCGCGTCCGATTCTCACGACGAGCAGTCGCCCCCAGGCCGTCGCGACACGTGGTGGAGCGATCTACGTCGCCGTCAGAACGTCCGGACTGTCGCATCGCGGCGGCGTGCTGACCGTGCTCACCCACACTCCGATCGGCTCGATCGATCCCGCGGTCGTGTACGCCGGGGCCCCGGCGTCAGCACTCCTCGTGACCAACGACGGACTCGTCGCGTTCAATCGCGAAGGCGGCAGCGCGGGGACGCGACTCGTGTCCGACCTCGCGACGGAGATCCCGACACCGACGGACGCAGGAACGACCTACACGTTCCGGATCCGCCGCGGGATCCGCTACTCGAACGGGGCGCCGCTGCGGCCGGAGGACTTCCGGCGCGGGATCGAGCGATCCGTGATGGCCTACGCACTTAGCGGTGCCGGCACCGGTTTCTACTTCTCGAGCATCGTGGGTTACAAGGCGTGCTCGGAGCACCCCAAGGGCTGCGACCTCTCGAACGGGATCGTGGCGGGCCCGGCAACGAACACGGTCACCTTCCACCTGAATCGCCCGGACAAGGACTTCCTCGCCCAACTCGCACTGCAGTCCGCCGACGCCGTCCCGGCGGCCACGCCGTTCAAGGCTCGGCTGCCGCTCCCGGCGACGGGCCCGTACATGTTCGCAAGCGCTGACACGAAGCACCGCGTGCGTCTTGTTCGCAATCCGCGCTTCCACGAGTGGTATCGCGCCGCACAACCCGACGGCTACCCGGACGAGATCGTCTTGCGGGTCGGCCTCGTGGCGAGCGCGCAACGGCGCGCCGCTGAGCGAGGGAGCGCCGACGTGGCCCTCGACGCCGGGAACTCGGACGAAGGGCTGGATACGTTCCCGCCCGCAGACCTCTTCGCCAGGCTGCGAACGCGCTACGCGAGCCAGTTGCGCGTCGATCCGGCCCTCGAGACCTTCTACGTGTTCCTCAACACCCAGGTGCCGCCGTTCGACGACGTGAGAGTGCGGCGCGCGGTCAACTATGCCGTCGACCGAAACCGCATGGACGACGTCCGAGGCGGCCCTGAGCTCGAACGGCCGAGCTGCCAGGTGCTGCCGCCGAGCCTCGACGGCTACCGGCCCTACTGCCCGTACACGATCCGTCCGAGCGCCGACGGACGGTACACGGGGCCCAACCTCGCGAAGGCTCGCAGCCTCGTCGCCGCATCCGGGACGACGGGTGAGAAGGTGACCCTCGTCGGCTACGCCGGGATCTTCCAGCCGCAAGGCGGCAACTACCTGGTCTCGGTGCTCAGGCGCCTGGGTTACAAGGTCCGGTTCAAGAACTTCACGAGAGACGACTACTTCTCGGCGATCTCCGATCCGCGGCGGAGGATCCAGGCGGGGATCGCAGGTTGGCTTCAGGACTACCCGTCGGCCGGGAACTTCTTCGAGCCGCAGGTCACCTGCGGGTCGAAGAACAATTACGCGCAGTTCTGCAACCGACGCATCGACCGCGAGATCGCCGACGCGAGCTCGCTCCAGAGCACGGACCCGGGAGCAGCCTCGCGGCTCTGGAGCAAGGTCGACCACGACGTCGTCGACCAGGCTCCCTGGCTCTTCATGCAGAACCCGCTTTCGTTCGTCCTCGTCTCGCGGCGCGTCGGCAACTACCAGTTCAACCCGCAGTGGGGCGTACTCCTCGACCAGCTCTGGGTGCGATAGTCGAAAGGACGGCTGTGAGCGGGAGCGGCTTATGACCCGGCAGCGCTGGATGGCCGTCTGCTTCGCGCTCGGGTCGACCTGCTTCCTCATCGGACCGTTCCCGGGGTACGCGCAGCTCGTCGGAGAGTCGGCCGACGCGATCACGTTCTTCCTCGGCTCGATCCTGTTCACGGCTCGGCGGTGGGTTGCAGAGCTGGCTGGCGTGGCCCGAGCGGCACAACCCGGACGGCGGGCGCGCCGCGTGGTGGGCGGCGATCATCCAGTCCGCGGGGACCCTGTTCTTCAACGTCACGACCTATCAGGCGCTGAACGTCGGGCCGACGAGCTCCGGATACGACAAGCTCGTCTGGCGGCCCGACTGGCGCGGGTCGATCTGCTTCCTCGTCTCGGGCGGGATCGCCTACGCCGCCTCGCCGCGCCGCGCCTGGCTGCCACGGCGCGGCGGCGCGGGTTGGTGGCAGCCGGCGGTGAACCTGCTCGGTTGCATCTTCTTCGGGATCTCCGCCGTCGCCGGCTACCTCGTGCCCGCGACCGGCTCGATCCTCGACCAGGCCGCGGCCAACTGGAACACCTCACTCGGCGCTGCGTGCTTCCTGGCTTGCGCGCTGGACACGCTGCATACCGGCAAGGCCTCGAAAATGCCGATCCGCCGCAGGTTGCGCAAGCTCGAGCACGAGCTCGAGCACGAGATCATCTGATCGGGATGACGACGGGCGGCGGGGCAGGTTCGATGATGAGTCGACAACGAAGGAGGATTCGATGTGTCGGTGGATGGCATGGCACGGGCAGCCCGTCCTCATCGAGGAGCTGCTCTTCAAGACCCAGCATGGGATCGTCGACCAGAGCCTGCACTCGCGAATGGGTGCCGAACCGACGAACGGAGACGGCTTCGGGGTCGGCTGGTACGGCGCCGGCGAAGGCCCGGGCGTCTACCACAGCGTCGCTCCGGCCTGGGGCGACGCGAACCTGCGCGAGCTCGCCGCGCACGTCGCGTCGCCTCTGTTCCTGGTGCACGTGCGGGCGGCGATCGGGTCACCCGTAACGCAGACCAACTGCCATCCCTTCCGCCACGGGCGCTGGCTGTTCGTGCACAACGGCTACGTCGGTGACTTTCACGCCATTCGGCGGGACCTCATGTGGGCGATCGATCCGTCGCTGTTTGCCGACATCGTCGGGTCGACGGACACCGAGGTGGTGTTCAGGCTCGCGCTCACGTTCGGGCTCGAGGAGGATCCGATCCGAGCGCTCGAGCGCACCGTCGGGTTCATCGAGGCGACCGCCACCGAGAACGGCGTCGCTCCGATGGTGCAAGGGACCTTCGGTGTCTCGGACGGCAGCAGCCTGTGGGCCGTGCGGTACGCGACCGAGGGCCGCGCGCGGTCCCTCTTCGCGTCGGCCGACGTCGACTCGCTGCACGAGCTCTATCCCGAAAAGAAGATGTGGTTCGCGTCGGCGACGTCCGAGGACCGGCTGATCGCGTCCGAGCCGTTCTCGGACCTGCCGGGCGTGTGGCACGAGATCGACGAGTCGTCCGCCGTGATCGTACGCAGCGGCGGCGTGCTCGAACACGAGTCGTTCAGCCCTCAGGTTCCCCAAGCCACCGTCTCGTCGCCGGGCTCGTAGCGGAGGTCATCCCTTTCGGGCGATGCGGCCGCCGGGCGTCAAGCTCAAGGTCCTGGCGTGATCCGGGTGGCGAGCGCGCCCGGCGATTCTGGCCTCCGTGGAGGTGAGCCATGCCGACCCACCAGCACGACCCGTCCAGCCCCGCCGCCACGACCGGCGGCGATGCGCCCGCTCTGATCGAGAAGCTCGAGGAGCTCGCAGCCATGTATGGCGGCCGCTTCCTGCTCGAGCCGGCGCCGGACAACGCGCTGCCCGAGCACGGCATGCGCGCGGTCGACGCGATGCGCCTGATCGAGGAAGAGCTCGTCCTGGACGGGATCCCGGCCCGCAATCTCGCGACCTTCGTGACGACGTGGATGGAGCCCGAGGTCCGGCAGGTGATCGAGGAGAACCTGCACCGGAACTTCATCGATCACGCGGAGTATCCGCAGACGGCGGAGATCGAGCAGCGCTGCATCCGTATCCTGGCGAACCTGTTCCACGCACCGGGCGAGACGACCGGCGCGCGCTGTCAGGGCTCCTCGGAGGCGATCATGCTCGGCGCGCTGTCGCTGAAGTGGAAGTGGCGCGAGCGCCAAGAGGCGGCCGGCAAGGACACGAGCCGGCCCAACCTGGTGTTCGGCGGCGACGTGCACGTCGTGTGGGAGAAGTTCTGTCGCTACTTCGACGTCGAGCCGCGGATCATCCCGCTCCAGCCCGACAAGTACACGATCGGGCCCGAGGACGTCGAGCCGCACGTCGATGAGAACACGATCGGCGTCGCCGCCGTGCTGGGCACCACGTTCACCGGCCACCGCGACGACATCGTCGGGATCAACGACCTCCTGGTCCGGCTGCGCGACGAGCGCGGGCTCGACGTCCCGCTGCACGTCGACGGCGCCAGCGGCGGCTTCGTGTGGCCGTTCCTGTACCCCGATTCGAAGTGGGACTTCCGCCTCGAGCAGGTGCGCTCGATCAACACCTCGGGTCACAAGTTCGGGCTCGTGTACCCGGGCATCGGCTGGCTCGTGTTCCGCGAGAAGAGCGACCTGGCCGAGAACCTCGTCTTCTATGAGAACTACCTGGGCAAGACCGACGCGACGTTCACGCTGAACTTCTCGACCGGGTCGGCGATGGTGCTCGCGCAGTACTACAACTTCGTGCGCTTCGGCCACAACGGCTACCGCTACATCATGGAGACGATGCAGGCCAACGCGCGCGCGCTGGCCAAGCGGATCGCCGACATCGGCGAGTTCCAGCTGATCGGCCACGAGGACGACGAACAGCTCCCGCTCGTCGCCTTCCAGCTCACGGACGGCCACGACTACGACGAGTTCGACGTCGCGTCGCAGCTCGCGGCCGAGCGCGGCTGGATGGTGCCCGCCTACAAGCTGCCGCCGAACGCCGACCACGTGACGATCATGCGCGCGCTGGTCAAGCTGACGCTCGGGCACTCGCTCGCGTCCAAGCTCGCCGACGACATCGCGGAGGCGTGTGAGACGCTGAAGAAGAAGGGCGGCCTGCACGACCTCGACCGCAAGCGGGTGAAGACCGGCACCGGGTACTGAGTTTCGTGGACGCCAAGCAGCCATACCCAGTCCGCATCGAGGGCGAGCTCGACGCGAATGTGAGCCGCTGGTTGTGGCTCGTGAAGTGGCTGCTCGCGATCCCGCACTACATCGTGCTCGCGTTCCTCTGGCTCGCGCTCTTCGTTCTCACCTTCGTCGCGTTCTTCGCGATCCTCATCACCGGGCGCTACCCGCGGGGCATGTTCGACTTCAACGTCGGGGTGCTGCGCTGGACGTGGCGCGTGGCCTTCTACTCGTACGGAGCACTCGGCACTGACCGCTACCCGCCGTTCACGCTCGACGACGTGCCCGACTACCCGGCGCGGCTCGAAGTCGCGTATCCGGAACGGCTGTCGCGAGGGCTCGTGCTGGTGAAATCGTGGCTCCTCGCGATCCCGCACCTCGTCATCGTCGGCATCTTCCTCGGAGGCGGAAGCTTCGCGACGGCGCACGTCCACGAAGGGGACTGGGACGCCGGCTTCCACATCAGTCTGATCGGGGCCCTCGTTTTCTTCGCCGGCGTCGCGCTCCTCTTCACCACGCGCTACCCGAGGGGGATCTTCGATTTCGTGCTCGGGCTCGATCGGTGGGTGGCCCGTGTGGCGGCCTACGTGCTTCTGATGCGGGACGAGTATCCGCCGTTCCGTCTCGACCAGGGCGGAGCGGAAGCTGGGGAAGGCGATGGAGAGGGGTCGACGACCGTCCCGGCCGAGCCGACTCCCGCGCCTGAGGCTCGCGGCGGCAGGACGACCGGGGGAGTCGTGCTGATCGTGGTCGGCGTCATCGCGGGAATCTTCGCCTTCGGCTTGCTCGCCGGAGGATGCGGGCTTGTCGTCGTCGATCAGACACAGCGCGACGACGACGGCTACCTCATGTCACCGAAGGTCGATTTCTCGACCCCGACGTACGCAATCGTCTCCGAGCGCGCCGACATCGACTCCGGCGGCGCCGAGCGGGCGCTGGACACGTTCCTGGGGACGGTTCGCCTCCGCAGCGAGAGTGACCGCGCCGTCTTCATCGGCATCGGCCCGGCCGCCGCGGTCGACAGGTACCTGGCGCGGACGGAGCGGGACGTCGTGACCGGCTTCGACAGCGGCTTCGGGAACGACAACCCGACCTACTCGCGACGAGGGGGCGCCGCCCCGTCTGGTCCTCCGGACGCTCAAACGTTCTGGGTCGCGTCGCAGACCGGCGCGGGCGAGCAGACGGTCGAGTGGAACCCGGAGGACGGAAACTGGCGCGCCGTCGTCATGAACGTCGACGCCACTCGCGGTGTGTCCGCCGACATGAGCGTCGGCGCCGAGCTCGATTCCGTGCTGTGGATCGGCCTGGGGCTGCTTGCCGCCGGAATCATCCTCGCGGCCGCGGCCGCGCTCGCGATCACCGCCGGCGCCCGTCGCCGCAAGGCTCGCGCCTGACGACGAGGGACAGGGAGACCGCGCCGAGCCCGGCATTGACAGACGGCAGCGAGTGCGAGAAGGTCGTGCCGCTCGTTACAAATGCGGCCCTAGGAGGAGCAAATGCTAGGCAGGCTTGGTTTCTCAGCGGCACTCGTGACGCTGATCGCGGCACTCGTGATTCCAATCGCGGGTGCGAGCGCGCCCATCCGCGAGGAGGTCGTCTTTACCGACCTCACGTTTGACGACTTCTACTTGTCGGATGCCTGTGGGACGACCGTGCTCGACACCATCGACCTCAGTGTGTCGGTGACCTTTTTCCCCGCGGCTCACGGTTCGCCTGCGAACGAGGTCGACAGGCTCAACGGAAGCATCACCTACAGCTCGCCGGACACGGGAAATTCGCTCACCCGGCCGATGCACGGGCCGACGCACACCGTCTACCCGGAAGGGATCGCGCCCGGGAGCCCGGCCCTGAGCAAGATCACTGGGGTGAACACAGCCAGCCTCACCGGCACAGCACCACCCGGCTCGGGACAGCTCGTCGCCAACGGGACGATCCTGTTCGTCGACGACCTGGGCGTGCCGATAACGACGTTCGAGACGAGCGGCATCGTCTCGATGAGGGGCACCTACGCTGCAACCACCGCTGAGATCTGCGCTGCGCTGACATAGACGCGCGTCGGTTGGCTCGTTGCCTTCCAGCCGCGTGACGCGGCTGGAAGGCACGAATGATCGGCCCGTCCTCTTCGATAGCCGCACCGGCCCACGGCTTCTTTGGGGACATCGACCCGGCCCCAATTTGACCCATTTAGGGCATCCGAGCGGCCACGTGCCGTGGGCCATCCTGCAGGCATGTCGTCCGAGAACTCTCGTTGGTCGCCGCGTCGTCACGGCCTGGCGCCGCCTTCTTCACGAAGAGGACGGCGTCGCCCTCATGCTCGCGCTCGTCTCGATGCTCGTCCTGACGATCACGCTGAGCACGGTCATGTTCATGACCGCCGCCGGCGCACGCGATGCGCACCGCTCCAATGCGGGTCAGAAGGCCTCCGCGCTCGCCGAATCGGGCCTCAACAACGCCCTCGCCGTGCTGAACGCGAACTACCCCGGGATCGTCGCCTACCCGGGCGACCCGAACCTTTTGCCGTCACGGACGACGACGTACCCGACCGGCACAGCGACCTGGTCCGGAGTGATGGAGACCGCGCCGACCACGGCGTCCTGGAACGACCAGTGGCGCATCACGTCGGTCGGAACCGTGGCGAATCCGACCGGGCCCTCAGCTTCCCCTGTGACGCGGACGACGACCGCGATCGTGCCCATCGTCATCCCGGAGACCGTGTCGGTCAATCCGACTACGAGCTCCCTGAACTGGGTCTACGCGCTACAACGACGTCGAGTTCGAGCAGTCCGTCACCGTCCGGTCGCCCGTCTACGCCAACAGGGATCTCCGGCTCGAGCAAACGTCGACGATCGGGGAGACGATTCCGGCCAACGCTTCGGGGCCTCTGCGCCTGAACAAGGTGGCGGTCGGCCGAAATCTGTACCTGGAGAACCCGCAGAACACGGTCGGGCACGCGTTGTCCCCGGTCGGAGCGCTGGGCGCCAATCTAGGCGAGATCTACGTTCAGGGGATCTGCTCGAAGCAAGAGCAGGACTCCTCCACCGGCGTGTGGCTGGGGGGCGGTCGACGACGTCTGGGGAAACACCACCGGCTCGGTCATCCCGCCCGGCTTCATCACCGTGCCGTCGCTGACTTGCTGTTCGCCCTACCTCGGCTCGACCGGCCACCCCGAGCTCTCGAGCGACCCGAGCGACATGGGCTTCTGGTACCGCAACGCCTCGATCGGGCCGAACTCACTCTGCGAGACGTCGAGCGGCGCGTTCCCGAGGTTCGACCGACCCGCGCCTGCGACTGACGGCCCCGACGGGTCGATCAACCAGAGCGCGACAGCCGGGCGACCGCCGTTCGACCTCACGGGAGCGGACTACACCTGCAAGACGGGGCAGGGCGAGCTCTCGTACAACGCGTCGACGAAGAAGCTGACGATCAACGGCTCGATCTTCATCGACGGGAGCGCGACCAGCACGGCCAACGACGCGACGTACGTCGGCCAGGGCGCGCTGATCCTCTCGGGCACGTTCAGCATGGACAACCACGACAAGCTTTGCGTCAAGCTGACGGGCAGCGGGGACTGCGACACGGATGCGCCCTGGGACCCGAACCTGAGCGGCATGTTCATCTTCGCGGCCGGCGACTTCGGCACGGAGCTCTCGACCGACAGCGGAACTGCCGGCAACGGCATCGAGATCAAGAAAGGCCAGTACCAGGGCGGGCTCTTCGCCGCCAACAAGATCGACGCGACGCGTCACGGGCACCGTCGTCCAGGGGCCGATGGTGAGCGCCTACGGGGACGTCGTCGACCGGGCAGGGTGGCGAGCTCAGCTTCCCGTCGATCTCGTTCCCGACGTCGGGCGCGAGCGGATTCACCGGGCCGCTTCCACTGCCGAGACTCCTCGCCCCCCGCAACTTCGGTGGCGGCTGACATGCGCACGAACGAACCAACCCCGGGCGACGCGCCCACCGAAAGGAATCTCATGGAGCTGAGCCAAGTGCTGCGCGCCGCCGTCGACCGGGGCGCGAGCGACATCCATCTCAAGGTCGGCCGGCCGCCGATCGTCCGCTTCGACGGCGAGCTCGAGGTGCTACCGGGCTTCTCGCCCCTCGGCACGCCCGAGCTCGAGGACGTCGTGAACGAGGTCGGTGCCTCCTCGCACTCGCGGCTCGAGACGTTCGAGCGCACCGGCGAGCTCGACACCGCCTACCAGCCGCAGGGCCTGCCGCGCTTCCGCGTCAACGCGTTCCGCCAGCGCGGCGAGATCTCGATCGCCTTCCGCCTCATCCCGCGCGAGGCGCCCGACTTCAAGAGCCTGCGCCTTCCGCCGGGCGTCGAGAAGCTGTCCGAGGAGCACCGCGGGCTGATCCTCGTCACCGGCGCCACGGGCGTCGGCAAGACGACCACGCTCGCCGCGATGGTCGGCCACATCAACCGCACGCGCCGGCAGCACATCGTCACGATCGAGGATCCGATCGAGTTCCTCCACGACGACGAGCAGAGCATCGTCAACCAGCGCGAGGTCGGGATCGACACCGAGTCGTTCGAAGAGGCCCTCAGGCGCGTGCTGCGCCAGGACCCCGACGTGATCCTGATCGGCGAGCTGCGCGACCGCGAGTCCGCCGAGACGGCGCTCCAGGCTGCCGAGTCCGGCCATCTCGTGCTCTCGACGATGCACACGGTCGACGCGGCCGAGACGCTCGGCCGGCTGGTCGAGTTCTTCCCGGCGGCCAAGCAGCCGCAGGTGCGCTCGATCCTCGCCGGCGTGCTCAAGGGCGTCATCTCGCAGCGGCTGCTGCCGCGCACCGACGGCGGCCGCATCGCCGCCGTCGAGGTGATGGTCGCGAACGCCCGCATCCAGGAGTTGATCCGCGAGAACAAGCCGGAGTTCGTCCCCGAGGCAATCGCAGAGGGCGCGTTCTTCCAGATGCAGACGCTGACCAAGGCGTTGATCGACCTCGTCGTGAGCGGCGACGTCGACCAGGAGACCGCAGCTGCGGCCGCTCCCAACCGGCACGACTTCATGATCGCGCTCGACCGCGCGCTCAAGGAGCATGCGGTTCAGGAGAGCGCGGCACCGGCGGAGGACGCCGAGCCCGAAGAGCCGGCCGTTCACGACACACACGCGCTACGCCTGGACAACGACCTCCGCATCGCCTGATGCGCAAGTGGCTGCAGGTCCGGCGAGCCGCGCAAGCGCAGGACGGCTTCACGCTTGTGGAGCTGCTCGTGGTGCTGGCGATCGTCGGAGTCGTCCTGGCCGGGACCACGCAGCTCTTCATGTCCGCGATGAAGTCCCAGAACGACCAGACGAACCGCACGCAGGCGCAGCAGGACGCGAGGCTCGGCCTCGACAAGCTTCGCCGGGAGATCCGCTGTGCGAGCGCCCTCACGACGCCGAGCGGCTACCCCGCCTCGTCGATCACGATCACGCTCGGAAGCTATTGCCCGACGGCCGGCGGAGCCACGACGGTGACCTGGTGCACGAAGGACAAGAACGGCACGCCTCCGGTCGCGGCGCAGCCCTACACGCTCTGGCGGTACACGGGCTCAGACAACTGCTCGCGGCACCGGTCACTCCCCGACGAAATGGGCATCGGACCTCGTGGACAAGGTCGACGCACCGAGCATCTCCGCCGGCAAGATCTTCAACACGGTCTCCCTCGGCGCCGCGACGCTCACTCCGGCGTCCACGGGCGGGACATTGGCCGCGGGGACGTACTCCTACGCGGTCACGGCGGTGCTCGCCAGCGGCGAAGAGGTTCCCGGGAGGGCCGCGTCGATGACGCTCGCCGTCCGGGCCGCCCAACCAGATCACCGTCAGCTGGTCGGCGTACACGGGAGCGGCGTCGTACAACGTGTACGGCTGGGACGGCGACGGCCTGCGCCTGCTGAAGAACGTCACGGGCACGTCGTACGTCGACACCGGGCCGACCAAGCTCACGGACAACCCGCTGACGCTTCCCAGCGCGACGATCAATGTCGCCGGCACCTCGAACTTCAACCCGGGTGCGAACACGATCGCCTTCGGGCCGTCCGGCCCCGTCACCTGCACCGGCGACGACGTCGACCAGCTTCACCGGCTGCACCGGCGGCCAGGCGGGGCAGTATCCGCAGAACACGCCGGTCATCAGCGGGTCGAGCGCGCGCCCGCCGCGCGCCGCGCTGTCGGTGTCGCTCGCGCTCGACAAGACACCTGCGAGCACGAGCCAGCGCTTCGTGTTGCTCGACACCATCGTCCTACGCAACAGCCAGGCCTTCTGAGATGGCCATGGCATTCGCAGCCATCGCGTTCTTCCCCGGCCTCGCGTTCGGAAGCTTCCTGAACGTCGTCGCCGCGCGCATCCCGCTGCGGCGCTCGCTCGTCAGCCCAGGCTCGGCCTGCATGGCGTGCGGGACCTCGCTCGCGTGGTACGACAACGTCCCGCTGCTCTCGTTCGCGCTGCTGCGCGGGCGCTGCCGCCACTGCCAGACGGCGATCCCGTGGCGCTACCCGCTCGTCGAGGCGACGACGGCGATCCTCGTCGCCGCGAGCGTGCTCCGCTTCGGGCTCACCTGGGACGCTGCCGTCGCCGCGTTCTTCTGCGCCGCGCTCGTCGCGATCTCGGCCACCGATGCGGAGCGGCACATCATCCCGAACCGCGTCGTCCTGCCGGCCGCAGGCATCGTGCTCGCGGCCAACACGATCCTCCACCCGTCGGTGGAGTGGACGGCCGCAGGCCTCGGCGCCGCGCTCTTCCTCCTCCTCGCCGCGCTCGCGTACCCCGCGGGCATGGGCATGGGCGACGTCAAGCTCGCCCTGCTGCTCGGCGTGGCGGTCGGAGTCACCGTTCCGTTCGCGATGATGATCGGGATGGTCGCGGCGCTCGTGCCGTCGATCGTCCTGTTCGCGCGTCACGGAAGCGCCGCGCGCAAGATGAAGATCCCGTTCGGGCCTTTCCTCGCCTTCGGAGGCGTCGTCGCGCTCTTCGCGGGACAGGCGCTCCTGGACGCCTACCTGCGCCTGCTCTAATGGAGGCGGCGATGGATCCCGAGCAACAAGCCGGAGCTGCGTCTCGCCGGCGAGTCGTTCTCACAGGAGCTGACCGACGAGGGCCTCGCGGGGTCGCTCGACGACGCGCGGGCGCTCGCCGAGAAGCACCACCTGCCGCTCGTCGACCTCGGAGTCATCGACGTCGACCCCGAGGCGGTGAAGCTGATCGCGCTGCCGGTGCTCAACCGCGTCGTCGCGATCCCGTTCGCCTCGGACGAGAGCAGGCTCCAGGTTGCGATCACCGAACCCGCAGGACGTGCGCGGGCTCGACGAGCTCCGCCTCGCGACCCGCCTGTCCGTCGAGTTCCACGTCGCGGCCAAGAGCGACGTCCTCGACCGAGCTGCGCCGCCTCTCGCGCGCGGCGGGGGCGATGAACACGACTTTCGCCGAGGAGATGGCCGGCGCGGAGGAAGAGGAGGAGGACGTCGACGACCTCGAGGCCGACGACGGCATCTCCGACGCGCCGCTCGTCCGCCTCGTCAACTCGATGATCTTCGAAGCCGCCGAGGAGGGGGCGAGCGACATCCACGTCGAGCCGCAGGAGGACGACCTCGTCGTCCGCTACCGGATCGACGGCGTCCTCCACGTCGCCCACCACATTCCGAAGCGGCTGGCCCCCGGCGTGACGACCCGCCTCAAGGTGCTCGCGAAGCTCGACATCGCCGAGCGGCGCAGGCCGCAGGACGGACGGATCTCGCTCAACGCCGCGGCCGCGGGCCGGATGCTCGACGTCCGCGTGGCGACGCTCCCCACGGTCGACGGCGAGTCGGTCACCATGCGCCTCCTCGACAAGTCGCGCGAGGTGCCGACGCTCGGGTCGCTCGGCCTCTCCGACCGGATGAGCGAGCAGATGGACGCGATCCTCGCCCGGCCGACGGGCGCGCTCCTCGTCACCGGGCCGACCGGCTCGGGCAAGTCGACGACGCTCTACGCGGCGCTGAACGCGATCAGCCGGCCGGAGATCAACATCATCACCGTCGAGGATCCCGTCGAGTATCGGCTCGCCGGCGTCAACCAGGTGCAGATCAACCCGCGCGCAGGGCTGGGCTTCGCCACGGCGCTGCGCTCGATCGTCCGCTCCGACCCCGACGTGATCATGGTCGGCGAGATCCGCGACGGCGAGACCGCAAAGATCTCGATCGAGGCCGCGCTGACGGGTCACTTCGTGCTCTCGACGCTGCACACGAACGACGCGCCGGCCGCGATCACGCGGCTGACCGAGATGGGCGTCGAGCCGTTCCTGACCGGTGCGGCCGTCTCCGCGGTCCTGGCGCAGCGCCTGGCCCGGAAGCTCTGCCAGCACTGCGCCGAGCCGTACGAGCCGACGCACGAGGAGCTACAGGGTCTCCACCTGAGCGAGGACCAGGCGAGCGTCCTCGACGGCGTGGCCTTCCACCGCCGCCGCGGCTGTGCCCGCTGCGGGCAGACCGGCTACCGCGGGCGCGTCGGGGTCTTCCAGCTCCTCTCGATGAGCGAGCGGCTCGAGCAGCTCGCGGCCGGGAAGGCGCCGCGCGAGGAGATCGAGCGCGCCGCCGTCGACGAGGGCATGCGGACGATGTGGGAGGACGGCGTCGGCAAGGTCGCCGCCGGCATCACGTCCGTCGAAGAGCTCGCCCGCGTCTGCACCGTCTGACGCCCGTCGGACGACCCTAAAACCCCTGCTCAGATGACCCAAATGGGTCGCCCGAAATGACTCAAATGGGTCGGGCGAACCGGG
This sequence comes from uncultured Actinomycetes bacterium, assembly GCA_963712635.1. Taxonomy (GTDB): domain Bacteria; phylum Actinomycetota; class Thermoleophilia; order Gaiellales; family Gaiellaceae; genus VAXT01. The sequence goes on from CAVQIS010000004.1 coordinate 18,199, forward strand.
GGTCGGGACCGGCATAAATGGGGCGTGCAGATAAACCAACCAAAGGAGAACCAAATGCACAAGTTGTGGAATCGGCTCCAGCGCGAAGAGGGCTTCACGCTGATCGAGCTGCTCGTCGTGATCGTGATCATCGGCATCCTGCTGGCGATCGCGGTCCCGTCCTACCTCGGCTTCCGTGATCGCGCTGCGGACTCGGCTGCCAAGGCGAACATCCGTTCCGCCGTCCCGTCGGCCGAGGCGTACTTCGCCGACAACAGCAACTACACCGGCATGACGCACCGCTCGCAGCCTGAAGACCGCGTACGACAGCGGCCTCAAGATCGCACGCCGGCTGCGTAACCACGGGGTCACGCTCGACCGTCGCCGGCTGCCGCGCACGCCTACTGCTTCGAGGCAGACGGCGCGACGCGACCACGCTTCCACTTCAGCCGGTCCCGGCGGCGAGGTCGTCGCAGGACGCCTGCTAGTAAGCGACGCCTAGTAGAAGCGAAAGGGGGGGCGCGGGCAACCCGCGCCCCCCTGCAGCTTCTCCCGGCAACGCTCTCGGAGCCTCACACCCATGCAAACCGAACTTCACTCAATCGATGACCTGCTCGCCGTGATGGTCGAGCGGGACGCGTCGGACCTCCACCTGACGGCCGGCTCGCCGCCGGTGATCCGCGTCAAGGGCCGCCTCGAGCGCCTGTCCGATCAGGACGACCTGGCGCCGGAGCAGATCCGGACGCTCATCTACCGGATCCTCTCGACCGAGCAGCAGAAGACCCTCGAGACGCGCCGGCAGATCGACTTCTCCCATTCGATTCCCGGCCTCGCGCGCTTCCGCGTCAACGCCTACTTTCAGCGCGCGGCCGTGGGCGCCGCCTTCCGGCTGATCCCGGACAAGATCAAGACTCTCGAGGAGCTCGGCCTCCCGACTCGCCTGTACGACCTCGCGGACAAGCCGCGGGGCCTCGTGCTCGTCACCGGCCCGACCGGTTCCGGCAAGTCGACGACCCTCGCCTCGCTCCTCGACCACGTCAACCGCTCCCGGCACGAGCACATCCTCACCATCGAGGACCCGATCGAGTTCCTGCACCACCACGGGACGTGCATCGTCAACCAGCGCGAGATCGGCCAGGACGCGACGACGTTCGCCGACGGGCTGCGCGCGGCACTGCGCCAGGACCCCGACGTGATCCTCGTCGGCGAGATGCGCGACCTCGAGACGGTCGCGACCGCGCTCACCGCAGCCGAGACCGGGCACCTCGTGTTCGCGACGCTGCACACCCAGAGCGCGCCGTCCACGATCGACCGCGTCATCGACGTCTTCCCCGCCGAGCAGCAGGGCCAGGTGCGCGTGCAGCTCGCAACGACGCTCCAGGGCGTCGTCACGCAGAACCTCGTGCCGACCGCCGACGGCCTCGGCCGCACGGCCGCGCTCGAAGTGCTGATGCCCGACGACGCGGTTCGCAACCTGATCCGCCAGGCGAAGATCGAGCAGATCTACTCGGTCATGCAGACGAGCACCTCGCGCGGGATGCAGACGATGGAGCAGTCGCTCGCCGACCTGGTCATGCGCCACGTGATCACGCCCGAGCTGGCCTTCGCGCGCTCCTCCCGACCCGATCAGCTTCAGGGCGTGCTCGAGCGCTCGGGCCTGACGAATTTCACCGCACCGGCGGCCGGCAACGGCAGCAGCGCCGGCAATGAGACCCCAGCACAGAGCGGGCTTCGGCTCGCCCAGGAGGTGTAGAGACACATGGACCTGAACAAGGAGATCAAGCTGTCGGACCTCGTCCGGCGGCCGAAGAAGAAGGCGAAGGCGCCCGGCGTTTCGAAGCCGAGCAGCGCCAAGCGCCAAGCGGCGTCGCAAGCAGGAGATCGTCGGCCTCAAGATCGGCGCCTCCCAGATCGCGGCCTCGCGGGTCGTCAACAACGGCTCCGCGAAGCTCGTGCAGCTCGCGCGGGCTCCGCTCGCGCCCGGCGTCGTCGTCGGCGGCGAGGTGCGCGACGTTCCGGCGCTCGCCAAGGCGCTCAACCGCTTCTTCGCCGACAACAAGCTTCCGCGCCGGGGCATCCGGCTCGGCATCGGCACCAACCGCATCGGCGTGCGCACGGTCGACATCGAAGGCGTCGACGACGAGCGCCAGCTCGGCAACGTCGTCCGCTTCAAGGCCCACGAGGCCCTGTCGATCCCGCTCGACCAGGCCGTGCTCGACTACCACGTCGTCAGCGAGACCGTCGGCGAGTCCGGGGCCGTCTCACGGCGCGTCCTGCTCGCGGCCGCCTACAAGGAGCCGATCGACCACCTCGTCGAGGCGTGCCGCGCGGCGGGCCTCGAGCTCTCCGGCATCGACGTCGAAGCGTTCGCGCTGCTGCGCGCCGTCGCGCCCCGTAACGGCAGCGCGCCGACGGCGGCCTCGGTCGTCGTCTCGATCGGTCACGACCGCTCGACCCTCGCGATCTCCGACGGCGCCACCTGCGACTTCATGCGCGTTCTCGACTGGGGCGGTTCGAAGCTCGAGGCCGCGATCGCGCAGGAGCTCGGGCTCACCAGGCCCGAGGCCGCCGAGCTCAAGCTCGCGCTCGATCTCGGAAGCGATGCGCCGGACGCGGATTCGCGTTCGCAGCGCGCCCGCGCCGCGGTCGAACGTGAGCTGGAAACGCTCGCGCGGGAGCTGGTCGCCTCTCTCCACTTCTACCAGGGCCAGCCCGGCTCACTCGCCATCTCCGAGGTCATCGTCACAGGCGGTACGACGAGGCTTCCGGGGCTGGCCGAGGAGCTCGGGCGGCTGACCCGCGTCCCCGTCCGGATCGCTGACCCGCTCGCCGGGGTCCAGGTCACGAACGGGCTGGCCAAGCGGGACGACCTCGCGTCGCTCTCCGCCGCAATCGGACTTGGAATGGAGGACTAATGGAAGCCGTCAATCTCCTTCCGGCATACGCGCGCCCCGGGCATCCCTGGGCGGCCGTCGGCCGGGATCTCTCCCCTCGCCGCGTCTTGGAGGCCGGCTCCGTCGTCGCGTGCGTCGCGGTGCTCGGGCTCGGGCTCGGCTACATCCACGAGCGCTCGGTCGTCAATCACAAGGACGCCGCGCTCTCCGACGTCCAGGCGCAGGTCGCAGTCGAGGACGCCAAGGCTGCGCCGCTCCGGGCGGCACAGGCCGCCGCGGCTGCGCGAATGACCGCGGCCACGACCACCTCGGAGAAGCGGGTCGCCTGGGAGCAGCTGCTCGCAGACGCCTCGCGGGTGCTGCCGAAACAGGTCTACCTGCAGAGCCTCTCCGTGCAGTCGCCGACGCCGCTGGCACCTGGTGCCACGGCGCCTGCTCCGACGACGCCGCCGGCCGGAACGCCGACGACGGGCGCATCGGGCTTCTCGGCGACGGGCGTCGCGTCCTCGCACGTGAACGTCGCGCTCGTCCTCGACCGGCTCGCGAGCCTGCCCTGGCTCTCGAACGTGACGCTCGTCTCCAGCACGAGCGGCGGCACGAGCGGCACAACCTTGTCCAGCGGCGACACGTTCACGGTCACCGCAGGCTTCAACCCGAACGGAGGTGCGAAATGATCGACCGGATCAACGGGCGTCTCGCCCTCATGCTCGCGATCCCAGGGCTGCTCGTCATCGTCCTGGCAGGCTGGTTCATGTTCGTGTCGCCCCAGCGCTCGAAGGCCGCGGCACTCGACACTCAGATCGGCGACGCGAACGTCCAGCTCGCCACGACGCGGTCCTTCATGCAGAGCCCGGCGTCGCAGCAGAGCGTCGCTGACCTTCGCCGTCTTCGCCGCGCGATCCCGGACGACGTGGAGATGTCGGAGATCCTCCGGCAGCTTTCGTGGGCGTCCCACGCGAGCGGCGTCAGGGTCGTGAGCATCACGCCCTCCCAGGCGGTTCCGTCGACCGGCGCGCAGGCTGTGCCGATCGCCCTCTCGGTCAAGGGTCGTTACTTCCGGCTCGCGAAGTTCATGCACCTCCTCCGGCTCGAGGCCGGGGTCGAGAATGGAAAGCCACACGCGTCGGGGCGGCTCTACGGCATCGACAACGTCTCGCTCTCGACCGACGGCCAGGGCGGCCTGATCACGGCAACGCTCGCGCTCAACGCGTTCGTGTTCGGATCCGCTGCCACCCCCGCGACCGGCACGACGACGGCTCCCTAGATGGCCTCGGCGGCAGCAATCGGACGCCGAGGATCGGCGAACACCGGGCGGCTCGCTGCGAAGCAGCGCCGCCAGAAGATCCTCGTCGGCGTGCTCGCCGGCGTGCTCGCCGCGCTGCTCGCGTACGAGCTCCCGCACCTGCTCGGGCGCTCCGGCGGCAACAGCACGGCGGCGGTGTCCGCCGCCCCGGCGGCCTCGATTCCGGAGCCCGCTTCGGGGTCCGGGGATACGCCGCTCGCAGGCGCGGGAACCGGCGCCGATCCGTTCGCGGCCAAGTCGCTGCCGAACGGTGACGCCCACGCCGTGAACGCCGGCGGGCCCGATCCCTTCACGCAGTCGTCGTCCTCTTCGTCGACCTCCGTCGCGAGCAGGCCGGCCGCGAGCTCGAACCGGATCGTGATCGGCCGACCAGGCGGTCACAGGGTCGCCAAGCGCAGCTGGATCGTCGTCCTCGCCTCGATCCCGACGGCGAACGGACGCCCCGCGGCTCTGAGCTTCGCGCGCGGAGCGCGCCGGAGCGTCGGCGGGCTCTCGATCCTCAACTCTTCGAACCGCGCCTCGCTGCGCGGCGGTTACTGGGTCGTCTACTCAGGCCCCTACGGGACGCTGCAGACCGTTACGCGACGCGCGGCCAGGATCCACGCGGCCGGCTACGCCACGGCCTACGTCCGCGAGGTGCTCGCGTACCGATGAGAAGGCTCAAGACACGCCTCCGCGCGGAAGAGGGCATGACGCTGATCGAGCTGCTGATCGCCATGACCATCATGTCGGTCGGCATCGCGGCGCTCGTCGCCGGCTTCAGCACGGGCATCGTCTCCATCACCCGTGCGAACGTCACGTCGACGGCAGGCACGCTTGCCGACAAGCAGATGGAGACGTTCCGTCAGGCGTCGTACGCGACGGTGCAGTCCAAGCCGAACGCGCCGGTCGACGGCCCGGATGGTCACAGGTACTGGATACAGAGCGACGTTTCCCCGTGCTCGGCTTCGGCGGGGCCGCCTGCCAGCTGCTCCGCTATCCCGGCAAGCCGTCCCGTCAAGCTCGTGACGATCACGGTGCGCGACGCGACGAGCTCAGGCCGGATCCTCTTCTCCGAAAACACGACCTTCGACTCCTCGACAAGCTGACAACCCTCTCCGCTTAAGGAACCCACATGGCTGCATTCGCATACGACGCAATCAACGCCCAGGGGCTCGAGATCTCGGGCGTCATCCACGCACCGGACCCCGGCGCTGCCCGCGAGCAGCTGCAGACGCGCGGGCTCCTGCCGCATTCGCTGGCCGAGCGCAACGCCGCCGGCGAGCGCGGGGCCGCCAGCGCGTTCAAGAAAGTGAAGCCGAAGTCGCTCCAGGTCTTCGCGCGCCAGTTCGCGACGATGATCGGGGCCGGCGTGAGCGTCGTTCAGGCGCTCGTGACGCTCGAGGAGCAGACCGACGACAAGTACCTCGCCGAGGTGCTCGCCGACGTCCGCTCCGACGTCGAAGGCGGCGTCATCCTCTCGAAGGCGCTGGCGCGGCATCCGAAGGTCTTCAACCGCCTGTTCGTCGCGATGGTCGAGGCCGGCGAGTCGTCGGGAACCCTCGACCTCGTGCTCGACCGCGTGGCGGTGCAGATCGAGAAGGAGACGCAGATCAAGCGGCGCGTCAAGGGAGCGATGGTCTATCCGACCGTCGTCATCTCGTTCGCATTCGTCGTGCTCACGTTCATGCTCCTGTTCATCATCCCCGTCTTCGTGAGCGTCTTCGACTCGCTGGACGGGGAGCTGCCGATGCTCACGCAGCTGGTGATGCACGCCTCGAACGCGCTACGGAACTACTGGTTCATCATCTTCCCGGCGATCGGCGGGCTGATCTACGGCTTCCGCCGCCTCAAGCGCACGGAGCGCGGACGGCACGCCTGGGATCGCTTCAAGCTCAAGATCCCGATGCGCGTCGGGGACGTCGTGCACAAGATCGCGCTCGCGCGCTTCTCGCGCACGCTCTCGACGCTCGTCTCGTCCGGTGTCGACATCATCAAGGCGCTCGAGATCACGGGCGCGACCTCGGGCAACTGGGTCGTCGAGGAGTCGCTGGCGAACATCCGGACGCGCGTCCACGACGGCGTGCCGATCAGCCAGCCGCTGCAGGAGGACCCGGTCTTCCCGCCCATGGTCGGCCAGATGGTGAAGATCGGCGAGGAGACGGGCGAGCTCGACGGAATGCTCGGCAAGGTCGCCGACTTCTACGAGGACGAGGTCGACTCGAGCATCCAGTCGCTCACGTCCATCATCGAGCCGATCCTGATGATCGGCGTGGGCGCCATGGTCGGCACCATCGTGATCGCGATGTACCTGCCGATGTTCAAGATGCTCACGCTCATCAAGTAGGGAACGAGCACAAGCAGATGCGCTTCTGGCGCGACGACGGTCCTGGGCCGGAGATGAACTCCGCACGCAAGCTGGAGTCCGCGGTTGAAACCGTGAGAAAGAGGCTGTAGCCTCGCGCTCGAATACGAGGTGACGGGGAGGGATCTGCTTGGCCGATGATCAACTGGCCGCCCGCTGGTTCGGCGTGCTGTTCATCATCACGTTCATCACCTCGATCGCAGCGCTGGCTCTCTTCCAGTCGGTGCTCGACGACCCGGCCGCTTACATCAGCGGCGACGGGAAGGACAACCAGATCTACCTGGGTGCGTTCCTGGAGTTCCTTCTCATCGTCTCGAACGTCGGAACAGCCGTCGTGCTCTACCCGATCGCGAGGCGGCAGAACGAGACGCTGGCCATTGGTTACGTCGCGGCTCGAATCATCGAGTGCGTCTTCATTGCGGCGGGGATCATCTTCGTGCTCGGCGTCGTCACCCTGCGCCAGGACTCCCCGGACGCCGGCGACCTTGCCGTCTCGCTGGCCGCGCTCAAGGACTGGACGTTCCTGTTGGGCCCCGGAATGGTTGTCCCATTCGGGAACGGGCTCATCCTCGGCTATCTGATGTACACCTCCGGCCTTGTCCCGCGCCGCAGTCGCCTGGCTTGGACTGATCGGAGGTCCACTCCTCCTGATCGGCAACATCGGGGTGCTCTTCAACTGGTGGGACCAGACCGGCTTGGTGAACGTCCTGGTGATCCCGGAGTTCCTCTGGGAGGCATTCCTCGGCATTTACTGTGCGATCTGGGGATTCCGGCGTGATTCACCGATCCTGGCGCCGAGCGTGCGTTGACATCGCATCGCGAGCCTCCTACGCAACCAACGTCTGACGCGCCGGTCAGGCGTGTTGCACCGGCGGGGCAGCGTTTGCTCGCCCTGTCCGGGGTCGCGTTCGCGGCGCTCTTCCTGATCGGATGGTTCGCAAGCGGCGGCGATGCACCGGACTACAACGCGCCGGATCAGGACTGGGCGACGTGGGCGGAGGACAACCAGTGGAAGAGTCGCATCGGAGCTTTCGCGATGCTCCTCGCAGGGTTCGTCTTCCTCCACTACGCAGGCACGATCCGGAGCGCGCTCGGGCGTGCGGAGACTTCCGTTCGCGGATCGGCACAACTTGCGCGCGTCGCGTTCGCCGGTGCCATCACCGGCATGGCGGGGATGGCCATGGCCATCGTGGTGATCTCGAGCGCAGATACCGCGGGTGCCGGCGCAAACCCCGTCGTGACGCGCGCGGTGGCGAGTGCATCGGCGGGGCCGTTCCTCGTTTCTGCGATGGGCTTCGCTGCGTTTCTCATGCCCGCTGGACTTCTGGCGCTTCGAACCGGCGTGTTCGCTCGCTGGACAGGTGTCGTGGCGCTGATCGGCGCGGTGTCGTTTCTCGTCACGTTCGCCGCGGTCCTCTCGGGCCTGGGCGAAGACAGCCTGTTCGGCTTCGGCTTCTTTCCCGGAGTGCTTGCACTCGTGATCTGGTCGATCGCTACGAGCATCGCCCTCTTCCGCGCCGCGGCGACAGATACAAAGACATGATTCCGGCCCTCTGCGCGGCCTAGCTCGGCCAGCGAGGTGGTCGATCCTTGCCGGGGCGCTCGTTAGGCTGGGTCGCCTGCTGATCCCATAACCCGAAGGAGGACGGCCGAATGAGTGGTTACGCAGTAGCGCAGATCGACGAGATCGACGAGATCAGTGACGGCCGCTGTCCCTGGAGGCCCGTCGGGTTCCACTTCGGCCTCACGGCCTTCGGGGTGAATGCGTTCACGGGTCACGAGGTGGGTGATCGGATCATCAACGAGCACGACGAGTCACAGGAGCATGACCTGCAGGAGGAGCTGTACCTCGTCCAGCGGGGCCGCGCGACGTTCGAGCTCGACGGCGAGCGGCTGGACGCACCTGCCGGCACGCTCGTCTTCGCCCGCCTCGACGTCAAGCGGACGGCGTTCGCCGAGGAGGCGGGGACGACGATCGTCGCGCTCGGCGGCGTTCCGGGGAAGGCGTACGAGCCCAGGGGCGGCGAGCTCTGGATGCCGCTCCAGCCCCTCTATGACGCAGGGCAGTACGCCGAGGCTGCCGATCAGGGGCGAGAGTTGATCGAGGCCCATCCCGAGTTCCCCGGGCCGCTCTACAACCTCGCGTGCTGCGAGAGCCTCGCGGGGCGGAAAGACGACGCGATCAAGCACCTCCGGCTCGCGATCGAAGGCAACGAGCCGTTCCGTCCGATGGCTGCCGAGGACTCCGACTTCGATGCGATCCGCGACGAGCCGGCGTTCAAGGAGCTGGTTTCCAGCGGCGCAGTGGAGCCGGCTACCAGCTAGCGGGCCCGACGAAGCTGGCCCGACCAAGCTTGGCGAGGCGATGCAGCGCTCCCCGCGTCAAGTGAGGGCTCGCTCGCCCACGCCGTGGTCATGCCGCCTTGGCGATCACCGCAACGGGCTGTACGGTCGACAGCGTGAACGCAGAACACATCGTTGTGCGTGAGCCGACCGAGGTCATGCTGGTGCGAGTTGCAGACGAGCTGTCGGAGATCCAGCGGGCGTGGGCTTCGTTCGAAGCTGCGGTCGGTCTCCGCGGACGCAAGTTCTACGGGGCGTTCGACCCGGTAACGGCTAGCTACAGCGTCTGTGCCGTACTTCAACCGGGAGATGATCCGTCCGATTTTGGCGCGGAGCGTGGGACGCTCCCCGGCGGGCGTTACGCATGTGTCCGTCTCCACGGCGAGCCTCCAGGTGTCTACGCGAAGATCGGGCCGACTGCGGAGCGCCTCGCGCAGCGGGCTGACGCCGATCACACACGCCCGACCTTGGAGTACTACCGCCGTCACGATCTCATCGATGTCCTCGTGCCGGTCGTCTGACCGGAGTTCACGAGGACTTGCTCAGGCGTCATTCCCGAACACTGGCGCAAGGTACCGCTCGTTCCTCTGACCTAGACTTCACGCGTGGCTTTGCTTCGACGCTATTGGCGATGGCTCGGCCACCGGCTTCGGCTCTCCCAGCCCGGCCGAGTGCTCTTCACCGTTGCACTTCTAATCGGCGTTGCCGGGATTGTGGTCGCACGGGCTCACGGCGACCGGGAGGGCGGCGCACCCCTCGTGGTGTTCGCACTCTTGTTGGTCGGCGTGGTCACCCTGGATGCCGTCGGCCGGGGAGTCGTCGCTGTTGCTCGCCGTCTCATCTTGGACGGTGGGCTCAGGCGTCATTCCTGAACACTCGCGCGGACGAGCGACCTGCGCCTAGAGCTCGACTACTGGATCGCCGACGCGGATGACGCCACCCACCAGGATGTCGGCATTGATCCCTGCCCGATGAGTGAGCTCCTTGATGATCCCCGGCCGGGTCATCTCCTCCAGGTGCCGACAAGGCTCGCAGAGCTCCACACCGAGGCACTCGACCTCGCCGACCCGGAAGCGTTTGCCAACGAGGCTGTTCACATCCACGTCGCGCACAGTCACCTGCCGGCGAGTCTCTCCCGGCCTTAGTCCAACGTCCTCGACGACCTCGGCGGAAACGAGCGTCAGCGCTTGGCCGGCCGCGGCTCCGTCGGCGTGGAAATGACGGTCGCCTTCGAGCCCCTTCCCGGCAACTGCTCGTACTGACTCGACCGTCCACAGTTCCGGCTTACGAGGGGCACCGAGATGGATTGCCTCCACAGGCATTGCTTGATCATGCAGCAACCGCCGGTTTGGAGCATTGCTCAGGGTCATTCCGCAACGCTGGCCAACCGACGATGCCCCGACTCATCAATGAGCGTGGTCAGCCGTCAGAATCTAGAAAGGAACCTCGTCATTGCCGGTTTCTCGTCGTCCTGAACCTTCCGACGGCACGGATCTCAGGTGACATTCCCGCAGGCGCTGGCCCAGCCGAACGCCGCCTCCTTTGCGCGTAGATTGTGTTGCCATGTCGAGTTGGTACGACGCTTGGGCGGACCGCTACGCGGAGTCGTCAAATGGCGACAGCGCTGACGTTCCGTTCTACGTCGGGCTTGCCCGTGAGGCTGACGGGCCACTGGTCGAGCTTGCCGTTGGTACCGGGCGAGTTGCGATTCCGGTCGCTCAGGCAACGGGCAGGCTTGTGGTCGGGATCGACTCTTCGCGCGGGATGCTCGCGCAGGCACGGCTGCTCGCGGCTGAGCAGGGAGTCGAGCTCGACCTGCGCGAAGGCGACATACGGGAGCTTGAACTCGAGGAACCCGCGGCCTTGATCTACTGCCCCGGCCGGTCTCTGCTGCATCTGCCCACCTGGGCCGATCGTCGCCGCTGCTTCGAGCGCGTCGCGGCGTCGCTGCTGCCTAACGGTCGCTTCGCCTGGAACGCATTCGCCTTCGACCATCACATCGCATCCGCGATAGACGGGCAGCACGCCGACGCCAACCCCGGAGTACCGGTGCCGCACACGAACCACTACAGCGTCAGCGATAACCGAGTCGACATCACCTTGGACGACGGTGGAACCGGCTCGCTCTGGTGGGCAACGAAGAACGAATGGCTGGGACTCCTCGACGTCGCGGGCCTGCACCTCGAAGCTCTCTACGGCGGATTCGACGGGGAACCGCTCGACGACGACAGCCGCGAGTACGTCTTCGTGGCCCGTCGATAAGCGCTCAGCCTGAAAACGGATTGTTCTCGGCCGGCGCTGGATAGTCTCGGACGGTGACCGCGGCCGCGAGTTCCGCACCGGATCAGGCCGCGCCCGCTCCCAACGTCCAGCGTGCGCGACGCGGGACGGCGGCGGTGTTCGCGGTGCACGGATGCGTCACCGGCAGCTTCGCGGCCCGCATTCCGTGGATCGCGTCGCACGTCGGCGTCGGCGTCGGCCATCTCGGGATTGCGCTCCTCATGCCGGGGATAGGCGCCCTGCTCGCCATGCCCTTCTCGGGCCGTCTCGCTCACCGCTTCGCGCTCCGCCCGTTCGTCACAGCCACGATCGTCGCGTGGTGCGCGTGCCTCGTCCTGCCGGCGCTGCCGACGTCGCTCGCGGCACTCTGCGCCGTCCTGCTCGTCTTCGGCGCGGTCGCGGGGCTCGCGGACATGGCGATGAATGCGGAGGGCGTCCTGGTGGAGAAGCTGTTCGGCCGGTCGGTGATGTCGAGCCTGCACGGCTTCTGGAGCGTGGGCGTCCTGGTCGGGTCGGCCGTCTCGGCCCTCGCGTCCCACGCCGGCATCGACACGCGGGTCCAGTTCGCGGTCGAGGCGCTCGTTCTCGCCGCGGTCGGCGTGGCCGTCGCGCAGTTTCTGATCGACGACCCGACGACGACCAACGCGCCTGCGCCGCCGCACTTCGCGCTCCCGACCCGGCCCGTCCTCCTGATCGGGCTCGTCGGCCTCTGCGCCGTCTTCGGCGAGCAGGCCGGAACCGAGTGGTCGGCGTTCTACATCCGCAACGAGCTCGGCGGGTCGGCGAGCGTCGCAGCGCTGGCAGTCTCGGCGTTCGCTCTCGCGATGGCGACGGTCAGGCTCATGGGCGACCGCGTGATCCGCAGGCTGGGGCCGGTCCGTACCGTCCGCATCTCAGGGGCGTGCGCCTTCGTCGGCGCCGTCGCGGTCGTACTGGCGCCCGGCCTGGCGGTCGGACTCCTGGGCTTCGCGCTGCTCGGGATCGGGCTCGCAGTCGTCGTTCCGCTCGTGTTCGCCGCGGCCGGTCGCGTAGGCGCCCATCCCGCGCGCAGCATCGCCGGCGTCGCCGTCGTGGCCTACGCGAGCGGCCTCGTCGCCCCGGGAGTGATCGGCGGCATCGCCTCGGCGTCGTCGCTCACGACGGCGTTCTGCCTCGTCGCCGCCCTGGTGGGAATCATCGCCTTGGCCGCGGGCGTGCTTCGCCGAGGCGACTAGCCGCTCAAGTGACATCCCCGCACACTGGCGCAGGGGCGCTCACTTCGCTGCTCACGCCGCTCAGGCTTTCGGGTCTCGGAGCCCGACGGCGTCGTGCCTCCAGAACGCCTCTGCGTACACCAGCGTGCCCGTCATCCAGGACTCATAGGTCGGGAGTCGGAGCACTTGGAACCCTGCGTCCGGGATTCGCAACGACGGCTTCCTGAATCCATGGGCTGCGCCTGGCTCGAACCCGAAGCGCGAGTAATACCCCGGTGCCCCTTCCAAGAAGACGAGCGGTACATCGCGTTCGCTCAGCAGCTCGAGGCCGCGGCGGATCAGCGCCGTTCCGACCCCCTGGTTCTGACGCTCCGGCAGGACCCCGAGCGGGCTCAGCACCTGCACCGGGAGCAAGCGCTTCGGCGCGTCGAGCAGGCTCGGGCTGAACATCACGTGTCCGACAATCTGGTCTCGTTCTGCCGCGACGAGGGAAAGCCCGTCGCCTCGCCTTACAGCGTCGCGCAGCTCGTCGACGAGGTCTGCAACAACCGGGACGTGATCTTCTCCGAACGCCGCGCCATGTAACGCCCGCACGGCCGGCCGATCTCCGATCGCTTCAGGGCGCACCTCCACTCGCGCGAGCCTAGTCGCGGGAAAGGGCGGCGCGCACCCTTTCGTGCGCGCCGCTCGCACGGGCCGATTAACGCAACGACCTGAAGGCCGCCCGCACCTCGGTTGCGAAGAGCTCCGGCTCTTCCCACGCCGCGAAGTGGCCGCCCCGATCGACTTCGTTGAAGTAGATGACGTTGGGGTATGACGTCTCGACCCAGCTGCGTGGAGTGCGCCAGATCTCGCCGGGGAACGTCGTGAAGCCGACCGGGATCGTCGGCGGCGGCAGCGGCTCGCGGCCCGCAGCCGGCGCGTCCGGACCGTAGGCCTCCCAGTACGACCGGGCGGCCGAGGCGCCGGTGCCGGTCAGCCAGTACGCCGTGATGTTGTCCAGGACGTTGTCCCGGGTGAGGTTGCCCGAGGGCTGCCCGTCGACGAAGGCGCGGGCGATCTTGTAGTAGGCGTCGGTGTCGTGGTCGATCATCCAGGCGGCCAGAGCGACGGGGGAGTCCAGCAGGGCGTAGCCGATCGTCTGCGGGCGGGTGGCCATCTCGACGAAGTAGCCGTTTCCGGACTGCTCGAAGGTGGCGATCTTGGCGGCCGCGGCGCGTTCCTCGTCGGTGTCCGTCGGCATGGTGCCGCCGAGCGCCGTCACGAGCAGGTTCGTGTGGATGCCGATCAGCCCCTCGGGTGCCTGGCGGGCCATCGCGTCGGTGACGCCGGCGCCCACGTCGCCTCCCTGGGCCACGTAGCGCGTGTAGCCGATGCGGCGCATGAGCTCGTCCCAGGCCCGTGCGGTCCGGCCCAGGTCCCAGCCGACCTCGACCGGCTCGCCCGAGAAGCCGTACCCGGGCAGCGAAGGCAGCACGAGGTCGAAGGCATCCTCGGCGCTGCCGCCGTGCGCGGTCGGGTCCGTCAGCGGGCCGACGGAGTCGATCATCTCCATGACGGAGCCGGGCCAGCCGTGGGTCATGATCAGCGGTAGCGCGTTCTCGTCCGACGACTTGACGTGGATGAAGTGGATGTCCACGCCGTCGATCTCGGTCGTGAACTGGGGCAAGGCGTTGAGCTTCGCCTCGGCCTTGCGCCAGTCGTAGTCGGTCTCCCAGTAGCGCGCGAGCTCCTGAATCGTCGCCAACTGCACGCCCTGCGACCGATCTGCGACCAGCTCCCCGGAGGGCAGGCGCCTCGCGGCGATCCGGCGTCGGAGCTCGGCGAGCTCCTCGTCGGGAGTGTCGACGTGGAAGGGACGGATGTCGGTGGCGGTCTGGGCGGTGGTGCTCATCACGATGCCGCTTCGGCGAAGAAGTCGATGAGCAGTTGGTTGACGCGTTCAGCCTCGTCGTGATGCACCCAATGCGACGCGTCGGCCAGGCGCTCCACGCGATCGAGGTTGGGCACGTCGTCGCTGTGGGGCTCGGCGAGGTCCGAGCCGAGGTAGGAATCCTGCTCCCCCCAGATCACGAGTGTCTGCGCCGAAATCGGGCGAAGCTTTGCCACGGCTTCCTTCTGGGACTGTCGGACCGAGGCGCGGTAGTAGTTGATCATCCCGGCCGCTGCGTCCGGCTGTGACCACGCCTCGACGTAGCGCTCGATTTCCTCCGGCGTGTACGGCGGGTTCGCGTCCTGCAGGAAGTGCCGGAAGAAGTGCCAGTCTCTGGCGTGCACCACTTCCTCGGGCAATCCCGGTACCGCGAAGAAGAAGAAGTACCAGGACTTCCGGAGCTGGCTCGGGTGTTTCAGTCCCTCCGAGAGCCGTCGCGGATGAGCTGCGTTGAGGATGGCGAGCCGGTCGACCACCTCGGGGTGGTTCATCGCGGTCGTCCAGGCGATGGATCCGCCCCAGTCGTGACCGACCAAGAACGCGGACTCGGCACCGAGCTCTTCGATGAGGCCGCGGATGTCGGCGGCGAGCAGGTCGACGGCGTAGTCCTCGAAGTCCTCTGGCTTCGATGACAGGTTGTAGCCGCGCGTGTCGGGGGCGACGACCCGGAAACCGGCCGCCGCGAGCGGCTCGATCTGTCGCCGCCAACCGAACCAGAACTCCGGGAAGCCGTGCAGCAGAACGAGCAGCGGCCCGTCGCCGGCCTCGACGTAATGCAAGGTCTGATCGCCGATCTCGGCGTAACCCTCCCGAAGCTCGATCCCGACGTCAGGGAGCATGCTGGTGGTGGTCATGAGGACCTCCGTGGGTAGGGGATTCGGGCCGAGACTACGCCTACTGGGCTGCGCCTGCAGCTAGTACACGCGGGCGCGCGAGCTGAACGCTCGGCGAAGGTTCTTCTGGAGCGCGCGAGGGAAGGCGATCGTGGCGGGATCCCCGTCCGAGACGTACCGCCGCTCCGGGTTCTGTTTCAGCGCACGTAGCCAGTACCACGCGCCGAAATCCGCCTCGCCGTTCCAGGGCAGGTGCCCGCTGCGGATGCGCGGGATCCCGGCCCGGTCGAACGATTTGCCGAAGGGCGACGGCGCAGGGCCGGCGCCGATCAGCATGACGCCGTCGAAGTTGTACGTGTGGCCGTTCCAGCGCCCGCGCCGCGCGAGCGACGCCGGCTTCGGCATGACGCCGAGCGGCAGCGCCATCGTCTGGACGCGGTAATCCGGCAATGCGCTCTCGATCACCTGGTTGCCGAGGACGAGCTCCTTCTGGACCGCGGTCGGGCCCGAAAGCTCGTTGAACGGAACGTGATCCTTCGTGTGGTTGCCGAGCTCGAAGCCGTGGTCGACCAGCCACTGCAGCATCTCCTTGCCCCGCGCGACGCCGGCGAAGGGCTCGCGGTTGACGTAGAACGTCCCGGCGAGCGGGAACGTCGGATGCTGGCGCTTGAAGTCGAGCAGGATGCCGATCGCGGTGTCCGGCTTGATGTTGCCCGCGCGCGTCATAAGAGAACTGGTACTGCGTCGAGTCGTCGAACGTGAGGACGACAGGCGTCTTGCCGGCGGGGACCGAGCCGAGCCGGCCGAGAGCGAGATCGGATGCTCGCACGGGCCAGTAGCCCTGGCTCCAGAGCCGCTCGAGCTCCGTGCGGAACTCCGCGGGGGTCTGGTCGTAGTCGCCGACCCGGTCGTCGCGGATCTCGTGGTGCATGAGCACGGGCACCTCGCCGAGCTCGTTGGGAAGGCGGCCGCTAGTGGCCTTCGGCTGCGTCGTCGCCTTTTGCTCGGTTTTCGGCGTCGCCTTGGGCGTGGGCGCGGGGGTCGGCTCGCCCTCGTGTGGCTGGGCCAAGCCGCGCTTGGTCGCCTTGGCATCCGGGTCGAGAGCCTCCGACGTGTACGTGACCGTCGGATCCCAGAGGATGAACTCGTCGATCCCGTCGCGCCGCGCGGCCTGGATCTGGCTACGCACCTCCGTCGGGCCGTACGTGACGCCGAGCGTGAAGTCCTGGAGCCACGGAACCACGCGCGCGCCTGTGCCCCGCGTCTGCCTGCGGAAGTCACGCAGCGACCGCAGGACGATCTCGTAGGGCTCGCTGTTCGGATTGGCGACGTTGTACTCGCCGGGGCCCCAGTGCGAGGGGTAGACCATCGGCGCGATGTAGTCCGACTCTCGCGCCATCGCGGGGATGTCCTGCGCGACCTCGGTCGGCCGAGTCGCCGCGACCCCGAAGACCGAGAGCCCGAGGAACGTCCCGTAGGGCTCGAGCGCGAGCCGCGTCTCGCGGATGAACTCGACGATCGAGTGCTCCGGAGTGCCGCGCAGTCCCGGGAAGACCATGCTCTGACGCGGGCCGTCGGGACGTCGAACGTAGTCGTAGAGCACGTCGTCGACCCCCGCGCGTGCCGCGGCCACGGCGATGTCGATGTTGTACTTCCGGACGGCCGGGTCGGCGAAGTTCGTGAACCCGCCGTAGCCCGAGTACTCCGCGCCGTCGGGCGTCTGCACGACGCGGTTGCGCTTGCCGCTCTTCCAGGCGGCCGAAGCGAGGACCGGATCGCGGAAGCACACGAGCCTGCCGATCACACGGATCCCGCGCGCATGCATCTTCTTCACGACGTCGTCGAGGTCGTAGACGTGTCCGACCGCACCGATCTGGCGGCCGAGCGGCACGGATGCGTCGAAGCCCACCTGGCCCGCCTCGTCCTTGAGGTCGATCTCGATCGCGTTGATCCGTTTCTCGTCGATCAGCTTCATCACGCCGCGGCGAAGATCCGCATCGGCCCAGCCGTACGACGTGACGTGCACCGCCCGCACCGGTTCTGCCGGCCGCCGCGGGATGATGTCGACCGCCACGCGGCGAGTGGCGCTGTTTCCCGCGAGATCGACCGCCTCCAGCAGGAGCTTCCGCGGCAGCGGCGGCGAGAAGCGCGCCGCGAAGCGTCCGTCGTCGACTTCCGCGGCGCGACCCGCGATCACCAGTTGCGCCCCGGGCTCGACCGTTCCCTCGAGAACGAGCGGCTTGCGCGGCCTGGCGGCGGCGGGACCGTCGAGCTTGATCGACGGCGGCGTCGTGTCGACGGTGAAGCTCCAGCCTCGCGTCGTCTCCGCGCCGAGGAAGCCGCCGCCTCGCTTGACCTCCACTCGATGCTCCCCGTCCGCAAGCTCACCCGGTCGAAGCGTCTGGGTCGAGCCCTTGCGGGTCGCGCGGGCGGAGACGTCGCTGCCGTCGAGCTGCCACCGCACGTTGCTCGCGCCGGTCACGGTGAACTGGAGCTTCGCCAGGCGGGCGGCGTCCACGTGCGTGCCACTCGCAGGGCCTGTCGCTTCAAGAGGCGGGGCAAAGACGCTGCGTGCGCCCGCAACCGCCGCCGTGAGGAGAGCGATCGCTCCGACCACTGCGAGCGCGACGAGACGGCGCTGGCGGATCGTCGCAGCCGAGACCCGCGAACGCCTGGGCCGAGCTTCCGGCCGCTCCTGCGGGACATCCGGCTGCTCCTCGTCCGAAGTGGACACCTCCGCCGGCTCGATCGGGCGCTCCTGAGCGGGAGGCTCGGGCCGGTCCTCGAGCACGGCGACGATCGATCGCGCCGCGGATCGCTCGGTTGCAGTGGCGCCGCGACGTGCTGCGGTCCGCGCCCATTTCAAGGCGGCGGACCGATCTTCGGCGCTCGCTCTGTCCTCGGCGGCGGCGAGCGCGGTCTCCGCCGCGGCGCGCGTCTCCGGCGTCAGCACCCCGCCGCCCTCGGCCGCCCAATGGCGAACCTGCTGCAAATGCGATGGATCCATGCCGGGAGATTAGAGCCGAACGGGTCGAGTTGCCGCGGAAACGACCGCGTCAGGGCAGCGGCACGAGCGGCGTCGAGATCACGCCGAGACGCTCGAAGATCTGCTTGCTCTCGGCCTCGGCCTCCTGGCCGCCTAGCCGTGTTCGGCTCAAGGCCTCGAGCGTGAGCGCCACCTCGTAGTCGGCCTCGAGGCCGCGGGCGAGCTCGAGGCTCCGCTCGAAGCGCGGCCGCGCCTCATCCGCCCGGCGCGCCTGCACGAGGGCGTAGCCGTGAAGCCGTTCCAGGACGGGGTCGAGGAGCGGATTCTCAGCAGCCCCCTCGAGCACGCTCGGCACGAGGTCGAGGGCCTCCTGGAAGTGCCCCGCGAGCACCAGGGACTCCGCGCGCCGGGCCTGGGACTCCTGGGCGAGCGCGTCCGAGCCCAGCGCCTCGAACGACGTGCACGCCTCGCCGAGCAGCTCCAGCGCCTCGTCGAAACGACCCAGGCGGGCGGCTGCTCGACCGAGATTGGACGTGGAGAG
Organism: uncultured Actinomycetes bacterium; assembly: GCA_963712635.1. Classification (GTDB taxonomy): domain Bacteria; phylum Actinomycetota; class Thermoleophilia; order Gaiellales; family Gaiellaceae; genus VAXT01. The sequence goes on from CAVQIS010000004.1 coordinate 36,828, forward strand.
CGCGACCCCGATCGGGTACCGCGCCGCCCGCCAGACGCGTCGGGCTTCGAGAAAGAGCGCCTCGGCCCCGGCGAGCTTGCCCTGGTCGGACAGGATCTCTCCCTCGTTGTTCTGCGCGCGCGCGACGTTGACCACGTCGCCGGCACGACCGCTCAGCTCGCCGCTTCGCCGATAGAGCCCGGAGGCCTCGTCCCAGCGCCCGGCGTAGTACGCGGCGATCCCGAGGTTGTTGACGAGGTTGGACTGCAGAACCAGGTCGCCGGCTTCCTCGAGCATGGGCAGCGCCAGGTGGGCGTGCACATCGTCCTTTTCGCCGAGAGATATGTGGTTCAGGTGCAAGAGGAAGTAGGCATGGCCGAGCGCGGCCCGATCGTCGGCCAGCTCCGCATGCTCGGCGGCACGCGAGCTCCACTCGATGCCTTCGTCGAAGCGGCCCTGCCGATACTTCACGCCGGCGGTCGCAAGCTCGAGCTGCACACGGCTCTCGACGCCGTCGCCGCCCGCGGCCGAGCTGTCGAGCGCCTGGAGCCCGCGGCCGTACCACTCGAGCGCCTCCGGATAGCTCCCCAGACGCTCGCGGAGGACTCCCTCCTTGCGCATCAGGCGTGACTGGACGAGCCCGTCCTCGGCGAGCTCACGCGCGAGGCGATAGGCGTCGCCGGCCTCCTCGTACCGCGCTGCGAGCTCGCAGACGTCCCCGAGCGCCTCGGCGACGTGCCCCACCTCGGCCGGCGGCAGCTCGAGATGCTCGGCGGCCACGAGCGCCCGCTGGAACATCTCGGCGGCATCGACGTTCGCGGAGCGGCGCTGGGACAGCTCTCCGACGGCGCGGGAGTAGCGCCAGGCCCGCTCGTAGTCCTCTGCATGCAGGAAGTGGAGCGAGAGCAGCGGCGCGAGCTCGACGCGGCCCTCCTCTGCGCGCTGCTCCAGGACGGTGCCGACCCGCCCGTGGATCTCGCGACGACGGCGGAAGGAGAGGCCTTCGTAGGCGACCGTCCGGAAGAGATCGTGTCGGAAACGCAACTCGTTCGTCCCTTCCCAGGCCACGAACTCCCCGAGTCGCCGCCAGCGATCGAGGTCGCCGACATCCGCGAGCTCGTCGGCGAGGACATCGGCCAGGAGGTCGAGCTCGAAACGGGCTCCGAGGACCGAGGCGTTGCGAAGCAGGAAGCGATCGCCCGGCTCGAGCGTGTCGATCCGGGTGGTGATCAGCGTCTCGACCGTCTCCGGAAGCACGGTGTCTCCGCCGTTGCCGCGGGCGGCGCTGACGAGCTCGCGCACGAAGAGCGGATTCCCGCCCGAGCGCTCCGAGACCACGGCGAGCAACTCCTCCGAGAGCGCTGCCTCGCCGGCCGCCGCCAGCGCGAGCTGTGCAGTCGCCTCGCCGGGGAGCGCCGACAGCTCGAGCAGCCGGTGACCGTTCCCCGGCTCCTCCAGGAACGGCAAGGCCTGGGGCCGGCGCGTGATCGCCAGGAGCCAGGGCCGCGGCGCGGGGCTGCGCACGAGGTGAAGGAGGAGGCCGTGCGAGGCGTCGTCGACCCAGTGCGTGTCCTCGAAGACGATGAGCGTCGGCATCACGAGCACGCGGAGCAGGAACTCCTCGACGGTCCTGAACACGCGCTCGCGCCGGAAGGCCGGCTCGATGTCCTCGGTCTCCGGTGTCATCGGCACTTCCGCGTCGAAGGGAATGGCCAGCAGCGGGAGCCAGGGCGCGAAGTCGGGCATCACGGCCTCGACCCAGGGCTTCAGGCGGTCACCGGCCTCGGCCGCGCTTTCCGCGTCCGTGATTCCCGCGAGCGGGCGCAGCAACGAGCGAAACGGCAGGTAGGGGACGGACATCCCGTACTGGTCGCAGCGCGCGGCGAGCTGCGTGAAGCCGACCGCCATCGTCTTGAGCTCTTCGACGAGCCGCGATTTGCCGATCCCGGGCTCGCCGACGAGCTCGGCGACCTGGCCTTGGCGCAGGCGTGCTGCTGCGACGGCCGCCGCGAGGTCCGCCAACTCGCTCTCGCGGCCGACGATCGGCAGCTCCTGCGCACGCTCCTCCTCGGCCACCCCGGTGACCTCGCCGACGCTGTAGGCGGTGACCGCCCGTTCCTTCCCTTTGACCAGGAAGGGCTGAGGCTGGGTCTCGAACCGGGTCTGCGAGCGTTCGAGCACCTCCGCCGTAGCGAGGATCTGCCCCGGCTCGGCCCGCGCCGTGAGGCGTGCAGCGAGATTGACGGTGTCGCCCATGACGGCGTAGGAACGGCGATCGCTCGCGCCGATGTCGCCGGCGAACACCGGGCCCCGGTGGACGCCGGCCCTGAGGGTCAGCGCGGAGTCGCTGTCGAGGACCGCGCGCAGAGCCCGCAGCATGCGCTCCTCATCGGCTCCCGTGCTCAACGGAGCGCCCGCGGCCAGGTAGATCTTGCCGCCGTCGACGTCGATGTCCGACTCGAGCCACGTCACGCCGAGGTCCGCCGTCGCGTTGCCCACGAGCGCTGCGAGCGCGCCGAGCGATTCGCTCAACGCCGCTGGGCCTCCCTGCGCGAGCAGCGCCTCTACTCCGGTGAACTTCAAGAAGGCAGCCGTGACCTGGCGGTGTTCCGCCTCGCCCGCTTCGAGCCGGAGGTGGGCGCGAAGAGCGACGGGAACGAACGGCTCGAGGTCCGCGGGCGCGTCCTGCCGGTCGGAGTCCTCGGCGATAGGCGGCGCCGCGGCGTCCGGCTCGCGGTCGAGCACGAGCAGGGCAGCCCCGCCCCGCTCGCCTGCGAGCCACTCCGGGCCGACCGCCGCAGCGGTCGCGGGGCTGACGAGAACTTCGCCGGCCTCGGCCTCGTCCTCGAGCTGGATCGTGGCGGTCGCAGCCGGCCCCGCAACCATGAGCTCGCGGTGACTCGACTCGACGAGGAAGAAATGGCACGTCCCGGTGTAGATCCCGGTCGACATCCGGAGCTTCACCTCGCCGACGGAGCTCATCGTCTCGCCCGTCTGCTCGATGAACCACTGCATCTCCGAGGCCGCTCGGCAAGCTCGCTCGGCGTGCGCGTCTTCGGAGAAGAGAATCAGGAGAGCGTCGCCGCGAAACTTGAGGACGTCGCCTCCTCGCCGATTCGCGATCCCGATCAGGCCTTCGAACACGCCGCTGATCGCCAGGACGAGCTCCTCGGCGCCCGCTCTTCCCTTGGCCTGAAGCCTCTCGGCGAGAGCCGTGAATCCGGAGAGATCGACCGAGACGAGCGGTCCCGTCGAGCTCGCGCCAGGGCTCCGTCGGCGTGCGTGCTGCCCAGTCGCGCACGAGCCGCGGCAGATACGGCTCGAGGGGTCCGTGGCGCTGCGCGTCCATTCCCCGGCCGAGGGTACGCCTTCGGGCCGCCGATCGAAAGAAAGAGGGCCTTTGAAATTGATCGAAAAGGGATTAACGTCTTGCCGGGTTGTCGTTAGTCAGGAACTACCTGCGGATCGGCGTGAGCTGCCTCGGAGCGATCGTCGCGCTTGGCGCTCCCCGCAGTCGCGCAGGCGCACCACGAGCCACCGGTCGTCTTCCAGGCGGCGACCGCAACCACCACGCCCACCATCGACGGGGTCATCGGCGCGGGCGAATGGACGGACACGCCTTCGTCTGACTTCACGATCGAAGGACGCCCGATAACGGTGAGGTTCAAGCACGACGCCGAGTTCCTCTACGTCGCCCTGAGTGTCACCGAAGACTCGGGCAGCACGACCTCGATGGGGATCTTCTTCGACGACAACCACGACGGGATCAAGGACCCCGGCGAGGACGTGATCCTCGGGTTCGCCTCGCCCTTCTCGTTCGGGGCCGACTACTACTACAGCACCGCCGGCAATTCCGGATCCACTCACTACTCGGACAGTCGGGACCGGTGGAACGAACCCACCCGGCGACGGCACTGACGACATCGTCGGGGCTGGACAGATCGTGGGGCCGAACCGCACGTTCGAGCTCCGGCATCCGCTCTGCTCCCCGGACGCGGTGCACGACGTCTGCCTCGAGCCCGGCGACACGGTCGGCGTGGACGTCATGTACACCATCGACGGAACCGGCTTCATGTACCCGGGCGCGAATGTGTTCGCTCCGTCTGACTGGGCGGACCTCACGCTCGAGGCTGCCGCGCCGACCGGGCACATCGTCTTCGAGTCGAACCGCGACGGCCAGCTCGAGATCTACCGGATGAACGCCGACGGATCTGCGCAGACGCGGCTGACCAACGACCCGGGGACGGACGACGTCCCCTCGATCTCGCCGGACGGGACGAAGGTCGCCTTCTCGAGCGACCGCGAGGGTAGCGCCGACATCTACGTGATGAACATCGACGGCACCGGCCTCACGCGGCTGACCACCGACGCCGGGATCGAGCTGCAGCCTGCGTGGTCGCCCGACGGCACGAAGATCGCGTACTACGGCAGCAGCATCGAGCAGTACGACATCTTCGTCGTCGACGCGGCCGGCGGCACTCCCGTGGACGTCACCAACACGGCCGCGAACGAGGCCAGCCCCTCCTGGTCGCCGGACGGCACGCAGCTCGCCTTCATGTCGGACCGCGACGGGAACGAAGAGGTCTACCGGCAGAACTCGGACGGAACCGAGGCTGCGACGCGGCTGACGAACGAGCCCGGTCGCGACGCGGACCCGGACTGGTCACCTGACGGTCAGAAGATCGCCTTCTTCAGCGAGCGCCCCGGAAGCTCCTGCTGCGGGACGGTCTGGACGATCAACGCCTCGGACGGCTCCGATCCGGTGAACCTCACGAACGGGTCGATCTTCGACGCCGACCCGAGCTGGTCGCCGGACGGTTCGCGAATCGCGTTCGTCCGCGACGCCGGCGGGCAGAACTTCGAGGTCTGGACGGCGCTCGCGGACGGGACCGACCAGATCAACCTGACGCCCATCGGCGGCCGGAACTCCTTCCCCGACTGGGGGCCGAACGCGGCGAACCTGTCCGCGTCGATCTCGATCGCAGCGCCCGAAAGCTCGGATCCGGGTGCCGGCTCGGCCGCGATCAACGGCATCCCGCTCGATGCGATCCGCGGCGAGTCGCAGACGACGCAAGGTGCACCGCTCGGCGGCATCCCGCTCGGCGGCATCCCGCTGGGCGGCATCCCGCTCGGCGGCATTCCTCTCGGCGGCATTCCGCTCGGCGGAATCGGCTTCACGGCCCAGGACCTCAACCAGAACGGCCTCGGCGGAGTGCCGCTCTCGACGATCCCGCTCGTGCTCCCGCCGGGGGACACGTGGGAGGCGCACCTCGCGCTCGACCCGAAGTACAAGGGCACGCCTCCGCAGAACGTGACGCTGGCGCAGTTGCTGGGGCCGCCGATATCGCCGGCACTCACCGGCGTCTCGCTCGACAAGATCAACGTCGCAGCGAGCCCGCTCGGCGGCATTCCGCTCGGAGGCATCGCCCTCGGCGGGCTCCCGCTCGGCGGCATCCCGCTCGGCGGGGGCACCACGGAGGACGAGAACGAAGCCGCCTGGTGCGACTACGTGAACGCGCAGGTCGGCTCGGGCGTCACCTGTCCGGCTGACGTCGACACAAATGGAGAGACGATGCTCGGGCTCGCGCTTCATGGCGTGCCGCTCGGGGGCATCCCGCTCGGCGGCATCCCGCTCGGCGGCATCCCGCTCGGCGGCATCCCACTGGGCGGCATCGCGGTCGGCACGCCCGCTAGGCGGCATCCCGCTCGGCGGCATCAACCTCGCTCGGCACTCCGCTCGGCGGGATCCCTCTCGGCGGGATCGACATGAGCCTCTCGCCGCTCGGGGGCATCACGCTCGGTTCGATCCCTCAGAGCGCGAAGATCGCGATCTTCGACTGTCCGATCGGCACCTTCCTGTGCGCGGACACCGACACGCTCGCCCAGGCCAAGGCGGCGGGGGCGATCAAGCAGAACGCGAAGGTGCAGGACCTCGGCTACTACAAGGACGCGAGCGGGCACGACATCACGCTCAAGGATTTCGTCAAGGGCCTGCCGCCCAACACGACGCTCGAGGATCTGCTGGCCACCGTCCTGCTGAAGACGGCCTACGACTGGGAAGAACTGCCGCTCCCGGGCTTCCCGATCCAGGACTTCTCGACCGACGGCGGCACGGTGACGTACACCGTGTCCGTCCTGCTGAACGGCGGCGGAGCGCCGGTCGACAGCACGATCGGCGTGCACATACCGCCGGGCGCGCGATACGTCCCGAACTCGACGATCCTCTCCGGCGGGCCTGGAACCATCGACGGCGAGCCGACGCTGTCGTCGCCCGAGAACGAGCTCACCTGGCACGTCGACGGCCTGGCCCTCGACACGAGCTACGAGCTCAGCTTCCGAGCGAAGCCCGGCCTCAGCCTGGGGACCGAGGCGGCGACGGCGAAGATCGCAGCGACCGGCCTCGACGGAACCGTCAACGCTCCGAATCCAGCGTCCACGCTGATCACCGAGCCGGGAGAGCCGACGAACGGCGCAGCCCGGCACCGCGCAGCCGGCCCAGCCCGACACGCTCTACCTCGGCTACACCTCGAGCGGCTCGGACCGCGACTACTTCCAGGTCCAGGCCGCGCCGGGCGAGCAGCTGACGATCCATCTCAGCCACCTGAACGTGGACGACGACCTCGTCATCTACGGGCCGACGATCGCACCGCTGCGGACGCCGCATCCCGGCGCCGACGCCCCCACGGCAGGTGAGGTTCCGTTCGAGCTCGGCCAGCGAACGCAGTCGATCACGCCCGAGGCGCTCGCCGACGTGCCCCAGAACGCGCTCGGCCAGTCCGCCCTCGACGTGTCCGACAACCGCGGCCTCGCCGACGAAGAGGTCGCGGTGGTCTCGCCCGAAGGCGGCACGTACACGATCCAGGTCGCGAGCTTCGACGGCGCTTACAGCAACGACCCGTGGGTGCTGCGCGTCGAGAAGTCGCCTGCGATTCCGCTTCCGGCGACCTGCACCAACCCGCAGGGCCCCGGCACAGGCGTGACGAAGCCGATGCCGGTGGTGCCGGCCGGCGCGAGCACCCTGTATCTCTTCGCGTCGAAGCGGTTCGGCGACCTCTACGGCCTCCAGGCCGAGAACGACGTCTTCGCCCGGCTGCAGACGCTTGCGGGCCGAACCGATGCAGCGGGCGGCGCGGTGATTCCGGTCGATGCCAACGCGCGCCGTCCTGACCGCCCTGAACGCACGAGCCACGGACTCCTGCTCCCCGGCGAAGGCCAACGCCGTCGTCCGGGCGGTGGGCAACCTGCTCGACAACCCGCAGATCGTCAGGCCGTCCGTCAAGTACATCGTCGTCGTGGGCGACGACGCCGCCGGAATCCCGTTCGGGCGCGTCCTGGACAACTCCGCGTACGCGAACGAGCGCGGCTACGCGAGCACGTTCTTCGGCGCGACGAACAACCAGTACCTGAGCACGTACGGGCTCGGCTTCCTGCCGACCGACGACCCGCTGGGCGACGTCAACTACTCGGGCAAGGGGCCGTACGTCCCGGAGCTCGCGGTCGGACGCCTCGTCGAGACGCCGACCCAGATCCTCAGCCAGATCACGCAGTACATCAACCCGCAACGGCGCGATCAACCCCACGCGGGCTCTGACGACCGGCTACGACTTCCTCAGCGGACGGCGCGACGAAGATCTCCGCGGACTTCAAGGCCAAGGTGGGGACGAACAACGCGCAGGAGCTGATCAACAACACCTGGTCGAAGAACAACTTGCTCGGCGCGATGTTCCCGGCCTCGAACCCGCCCACGCTCGACTCGATCAACGCCCACTACGACCATTTCCGCTCGCTGCCCGCCGACGAGAACGCCGCGCACCGCGAGGACATCCTCTACACGACGGCCGATCTCGCAGGACGCTCGACGGCCGGGCGCGTCATCTTCACGATGGGCTGCCATTCAGCCCTCCCGGTGTCCGATTTCGTCCTCGGGAGCGCGCTGAATGCGGATTGGTCCCAGGCCTACGCCCAGAGCGGGGCGGTCATCTACATGGGCAACACGGGCTACGGCCTCGGAGACACCGCCGCCGTGCTCTATTCGGAGAAGCTGAACCTGCTGTTCGCCGACCGGCTCGACGGCTCGATGACCGTCGGCCAGGCACTCGCGTTCGCGAAGCAGGAGTACGCGGCAACGCCGACCCAGAGCGGCTACCACCTGAAGGTGATCGACGAGGCGACGATGATGGGCCTGCCGATGTACAGGGTGGGGACCGGCGCCATCGCCCCGCCGCCGACGCCGGCGATCACCACGACCGACTCGGCGACGGGATTGCCGTCCGCACCGTTCAACGTCACGCCGAGCTTCACGCTCACGACCACGGCGATCGGCAAGCTACTACACCTCGGACGATTCCTTCGCCGAGAACCGCCGGCCGATCGAGCCGACGACGAAGCTCGACGTCACCCAGCCGGGCCTCGTGGCGCACGGCGCGCTGCTCACCGCGTTGACCTCGACGGACGAGCCCAGGACTTCGACGCCGCGTTCAGCCGGGTCGTCGACGACTTCTCGGCCTTTTCGCCCGAGCTCGTCGGCGACGTCAGCTACCCGACGAAGCTGCAGTCGATCGCCTCGCTCGCGACTCCGATCGGCACGCGGCAGCGGCTGGTCCTCTTCAGCGGGCAGTTCCGAAGCGACGGCACACCCGAGGCGCAGGGCATCGGCACGCAGCGGCGGTTCACTGCGCTCTCCGGGAACGTCCTCTACACGGCTCCCAACGTCACCGACTTCACTCCGTCGACCTTCGGCCCGGTCGAGGTGACGAAGGCGGGAAGCACGGTCGGGTTCGCCGTCGACGTCACGGACAACGTCGGCGGTGCGGACGGCGTCAAGCGAGTGCTCGTCCTCTACAGAGACGAGAACGTCGGCGGGGTCTGGAAGTCGATCGAGATGTCGCACAGCTCGCCCCGCTGGAGCGGCGCAGGGCAGCTGGTCGGAAGCTCGGTCGAGTGGTTCATGCAGGGCGTCGACGCCGCCGGGAACGTCTCGGTGATCAGCAACAAGGCGCATCTCCAGTCGGTCGAGACACCGCCGTCGACCGGCGACATCGAGGCGGTCGCGACCGGCCCGCACACGAACGGGTGGTTCACGGGCACGGTCTCGGTGGCGATCAGCGGCGCGCCCGACATCGAGTACAGCCTCGACCACGCCGCGTTCACACCCGGCACATCGCTCTCGGTCAACGGGACGGGCGTCCACCCGCTGGACTTCCAGGGAAGTGACGACTCTCACGGGTCGCTTCCGATTCCGATCGACGTGTCGAACCCGACGGTGACGGTGAACGCGACGTACCCCTACGGCGCGGTCGCGCACGCGATCTGCGCCGACTCCGGCTCGGGGATCGACACCTGTTCGGTTCCCGACCCCCTCGATACGAGCACGGCCGGGATCCATACGATCACCGTCAGCGCTGCGGATCGAGCCGGCCACCACCTCGCCTCGACCCAACTGACGTACCGCGTCACTCCTTACACATTCACCGGCTTCTTCTCCCCGATCAACAACCTGCCGGCCATCAACGACGCCAATCCGGGCAGCACCGTGCCCATCAAGTTCAGCCTCTCGGGCTTCCGCGGCCTCAATCTCTTCGCCACGGGCTATCCGGCCACGCAGGCGATGACGTCGTGTGGAGGCGCCGTTACCGGTCCTGTGGTGCCGATCGCGATCCAGGATGCACTCAGCTACGACCCGTCGCTGGATCAGTACAAGGTCGGCTGGAAGACGGACCGCAACTGGCGGGGATGCCGCAAGCTGATCGTGCGCTTCAAAGACGGCGTCGAGCAGAAGGCCAACTTCCGGTTCCAGTAGAACCCTCTGCGGGTAGAGAACCTCCCCGTCGGGCCTAACTGAAGGAACGTCCGGCCTTATGGCGAAGGTTCGCTGCTCGAAAGGAGGAACGCGGGTGAGCCCAGGAGCTCTGAGGTTTCCAGGGTCGTTGAGGGGGTTGGCCGATCGTGAGCCGGTGCGCCGCCGCGTGCTCGCGTTCGCCGGAATCTGGTTCCTGGTGGCCGGAATGCTGGCCGCGCTCGGAATCGGGATCGTCCTCTTCGCTTCGTTGGCCGTTCTGCTCGTCGGCGCGGCCGTGGCGGGAGGATTCGTCCTTCTGAGCCGCCACGAGATCGGACTCAAGCTTCCGGCGGCCCGCGAGTCGGCGGAGCGGTCTGCGCGGAGGCTCAAGGCGCGGCTCGACGAGCAGGAGCTTCCGCAACGCGTGCAGCGAAGCGCGGCCCAAGCGTCGCGTCGAGCGCGTTCCTTCGTGGCGGTCCCGAAGCGAGAGCCGGCCAAGGTCGACGAGCAGCGGGAAGCCCGCCAGCTCAATCAGCTCGGAGCGCAGCTCCGCCGCAGCGGAGAGTACGAGCAGGCAGCCGAACAGCACCGTGCGGCGCTCGCGATCGTGCACGAGCTCGGCGATCGCCGCGTGGAGGCGTTGACGCTCAACAACCTCGCTCTCGCTCTCGTCCACACTCGCGGAGGCGTTCCGACAGCGGTCGAGCACTTCGAGCAGGCGCTCGTCCTCCTCGGGGAGCTCGGCGACGAGGAGCGCGAAGGGCAGGTCATCGCGAACCTCGCATTCGTCCGTCGGCGTCAGGGTCGGGACGAAGACGCAGACAGTCTTCTCAGCGCGGCGCTCGACAAGCTTCCTCCCGAGTCGTCCGCCTACCGCCAGGTCGAAGACCAGCTCCGGCGCGCCAGCTGAAGCTCTAGCGCCCGGGCTACAATCGATGCGCCGATGCGCGCTTCAGACCGGGACCTCGTAGTGATCCAGGAGATGCTGGCGCCTCCGCCGGTCGAGGACGCTCGCTCGTCGCTCGAGTTCTGGCAGCGCCGGCACAGGAGCCTGCCGCTCTACCGCGTCTCCGCCCGCCGCGAGGCGAAGGTGATGGCGGGACGCTGGCAGGAGCGCGTGATCGACGCCGAGCTCGTGCGCTTCGAGCGAACCTTCTTCGGCGGGCTGCTGAAGAGGATGGGCGTGTCGAGGATCTGGGTCCAGCGCGGATCCGTCGGGCGGGGCATCGTGTTCGACCTGGCCTGGACTCTGCTCAGCAGGCGCATGCGGCCCACGGGCAATGGACGGGCGGTCGCGTTCGTCGCAGTGCTTGCGGTGATCACAGCGCTCGTCCTCATCGCTCAGACCTGAGCTATGCGAACATATGTTCGTGCGCCGGGACGCCACGATCCTGCACGCAGACCTGGACGCGTTCTTCGCGGCGGTCGAGCAGCGCGACCATCCTGAGCTGCGCGGCCGGCCCGTGCTCGTCGGCGCGGGCGTGGTGCTCTGCCCCAGCTACGAGGCGAAGGCCCGCGGAGTGCAGTCGGCGATGGGCGTCCGGCGAGCGCTTCGCCTGTGCCCCGACGCGATCGTCGTCCGGCCGCGCATGTCCGCGTACTCCGAGGCGAGCAAGGACGTGTACCGGGTCTTCGACGACACGACGCCGCTCGTCGAGGGGCTCTCGATCGACGAGGCCTTTCTGGACGTGGCAGGCATGGAGCGTTCGGTGGGAAGCCCCGCGGAGATCGCCCGCAGGCTCAGGAGCGAGGTCCGCAGCCGCGTCGGCCTTCCGATCACGGTCGGGATCGCCCGGACGAAGTTCCTGGCCAAGGTCGCGAGCGGCGTCGCCAAGCCCGACGGGCTGCTGGCCGTGCCGCCCGACCGCGAGCTCGAGTTCCTGCACCCGCTCCCGGTCGAGAAACTGTGGGGCGTCGGCAGCGTCACGGCGCGCAGGCTCCACGCCGCGGGGCTGCTGACGGTCGGCCAGGTCGCACTCGTCCCGGAGACGGCGCTCGTGACGATGCTCGGCCGCGCCGCCGGCCGCAAGCTTCACGCGCTCGCGCACAACCGCGACCCGCGCCCCGTGCAGACCGGCCGGCGCCGCCGCTCGATCGGCGCCCAGCGCGCGCTTGGCTGGAAAGAGACTCCTCTGTCCGAGGTCGACATCTCTCTCGTCGCCCTCGTCGAGCGAGTGACCCGCCGCATGCGGGCGGCGGGACGCCTCGGGCGCACCGTGATCCTGCGCCTGCGCTTCGACGACTCGTCGCGCGCGACGCGCTCGCACACGCTCCCGTACGCGACGGCGAACACGCAGACGATCCTCACCGCGGCACGCGAGCTCCTCGCGGCGGCCGTCCCGCTGATCCAGCGCGAGGGGATCACGCTCGTCGGGATCTCGGTCACCAACCTGGCGGACGGCCGCGGCCAGCTGCGCCTCGTGTTCGACGAGGAGTGGGCCGAGGAGCTCGACATCGCGGTCGACGAGGTGCGCGACCGATTCGGCTCGGCAGCGCTCGTCCGGGCGGTGCTTCTCGGCCGGAGCAGGGGTTTCACAGTTCCGCTGCTTCCGGACTAGGCTTGCCAACCGAACGTATGTTCGCTTTCATCTGATGAGTGCAGCTCGCTCTCGACGCACTCGACCGGCTCGTGGAGATCCTCGAGGAGCGCGGACCGCTCTCCGTCGTCGATGCGGCACGGGCGCTCTTCGCGACCCCCTCGATCTCGGACGGCCTCGCCGCCTCGCTGATCGAAGAGGTCATCGCGGGGGACAGCCGGGTCACGTGCATCGGAGGCGCGGTCTCGCTGACTGCGCCGCGCGACGACCCGCTGCTCGAGGATGCGGTCTTCGTCGTCTTCGACCTCGAGACGACCGGGCTCTCGTCGGCGCGCGACCAGATCTGCGAGCTCGGCGCGGTGCGCGTGCGGGCGCTCGAGCTCGCTGACTCGTTCCAGTCGCTCGTCGATCCGCGCGTCGCGCTCCCCGAGCCGATCGCCCGCCTCACGGGGCTGCGCGAGGAGGAGCTCCGCGGCGCGCCCGGGATCGGGCACGTCCTCGAGCGCTTCCTCGCGTTCGCCGGCGACGACCTGCTCGTCGCGCACAACGCCCGCTTCGACCAGCGCTTCCTCGAGCAACAGCTCCTCGTGCGGCACGGGCGGCGCCTCTCCGAGCCCCCGCTCTGCACCGCGGCGCTCGCGCGTCGGCTGCTCGAAGGACGTCGTCGGCGAGTCGGCCTCGCCTCGCTCGCGAACTTCTTCGGAGTGGGGACCGAGCCCTGCCACCGGGCGCTGCCCGACGCGGAGGCGACGGCCGAGATCCTCGTCCACCTGATCGGCCTCGCCCAGGAGATCGGGGCGCGGCGGCTCTCCGATCTGCGCGCCCTCGCGGCGCCGCGGAAACGACGCGTCTACGGCAAGCGCTCCCTCGCCAACGGCGCACCGACCCGCCCCGGCGTCTACCTCTTCCGCGACCGCCACGACCAGGTGCTGTACGTGGGGCGAGCCCGCGACCTGCGCGCCCGGCTGCGCTCGTACTTCCGCTCCGACCGCCAGCGGCCTTCGGTCGAGGCGGCCCTGCACGCGCTCGACCGCATCGAGTGGCGCGTCCTCGGCTCGGAGCTCGAAGCGGCCTTCGAGGAGGTACGCCTGATCCGCGAGCTGCAGCCGCCGGCCAACTCGCGCAGCCGCAGAAAGGAACGGGGCGTCTACCTGCGTCGACGAGGCGACGACTTCGTCGTGTCCACGAAGCCGAGCCCGCTCGGGCCGATCGGGAGCCGCCGCCAGGCGTCTCTCGCCGCGAGAGCGCTCGCCTCGTGCACGGAAGCGGAGCTCGACGACCTGCTCCGGGACGGCCCCTTGCCGCGTCTACGCGAGAGGCTCGAGCACCTCGCGGAGGGCCTCCGCTACGAGGAGGCCGCGCGGCTGCGCGACCGGATCGAGGCGCTCGAGCACGTCGTCGACCGGCTGAGGAGGCTGGAGACGCTCGGTCGCCGGGGTCTCTGCCTGCTCGCGCCCGCCGTCGACCCGGGCTGGCACCGGGCCTTCTTCGTCAGCGGCGGCGCGGTGCGAGCCGTCCGCTCGCTGCCTCCGGGAGGGGGCGCGAGGCTCGAGATCGAAGCCGGCCTGGCGCTCTGCAGCAGGGCGCAGCAGGGAACCGAGCCGCTCACCCCCGAAGAGGCCGAGGATCTCCTCCTGATCGACGGCTTCGTCCGGCGGCCCCCGCCGGAGCTCGCCGTCCTCCCGCTCGACGCGGACCGGATCGCAGCGCACCTCGCGCGCCACGACCTCGCCCGGGCGGCGTGATCACTTCCCGCGGCTGACGACGAGGCTCACGCGGCTGCCGATCAACCGCTCCGAGCGCGGCTGCGGGCGCTGAGCGAGCACGGTCCCCCGTGGGCGCGCCGACCGCGTGTACCGAAGCCGTCCGACCGCGCAGCTCGCACGCCGGATCCGGGTGCGCGCGTCGCCGAGCTCCTTTCCGGCGACCGGCGGCACGATGCAGGCGGTCAGCCACGAGTACGCGATCTGCTTTCCGTCCGGGGACCAGGAAGGCCTCGAGTACGCGTCCCCGATCGCACCGAGGTTCGACGGTCCCGTGCCGTTTGCGTTCATCACCCAGAGCCGCGCCTGCGTCACTTTGCGCGCCTTGCGCATGAACGCGATGCTCGCGCCGTCCGGCGACCAGGAGGGGTGCGAGTCGAGCGGCGCGCCGTCAGTGATCGCCCGGATGCCGCTTCCGGTCGCGTCGACGACGTAGATGTCGCCGTTGAAGAGGCCGCGCGAGCCGTCGAAGGCGATCACCGTTCCGTCGGGTGACCAGGAAGGGTTCGCGTCGTCCGCGGGCCCGTCAGTCAGGCGTCGCCACGGCCCTCCGCTCGCGGCGATCGCGAAGATCCCGTCGATGTCCGCGAACGCGATCACGCGGCCGTCCGGCGACCAGGTCGGCGACTCGTCGCCCGGCTGCGCGCCGCGCGTCAGCCGCCTGCCCGCCCCCCCGTCCGCGTTCATCACGTAGATGTCGCAGGACAAAGCGCAACGGGTGAACGCGATGCGCTGTCCGTCGGGAGACCAGGCCGCCCCCGTGGCGGCACTGTCCCCGAAGGTCAGCTGCTTCGCGTCGGTCCCGTCAGCGTTCATGACGAAGATCTGGAAGCGAGTCCCGACGAACCGGGAGAACGCGATCTTGGTCCCGTCCGGAGACCACGCGGGCGAGAACTCCTCTGCCGGCCCCCGGGTCAGCCTCGTCCGCCCGGAGCCGTCCGCGTTGACGACGTAGATGTCTCCGTTCCACACGGAACGGCTCGCATGGCCCGCCCTGTCGCTGGACGCGTCGAGCCGTCCCGTCGCAAGGAGGGCGAGCGCCGCAGCCGTTCCGACGAGGAGGGCTCGTCGCATGGGCCCGATCATCATCGACCAGCCGGCGCGCCGCCCGCAAGGTCTGTAATTAATACTCCTCTACGGTCGAAAGAAGGGAGAACCGCGATGGAATGGGCCGCACTCGTCACGTGGCTGCTCACGGCCGCCGGCGGCTTCGTCCTGCTCCTCGTCTGGGTCAGCCGCGGAGGCATGAGCCAGGCCGGGCCGGGAAACCGCATCCGCCCCCCGCTGATCCTGAGCCACTTCCTGCTCGCCGCGACGGGGCTCGTGCTCTGGATCGTCTACGTCTTCTCCGACAGCGACGCTCTGGCGTGGATCGCGTTCGCCATCCTCGTCGTGGTCGCGCTGCTCGGATGGACGATGTTCGCGATCTGGCTCAAGCGCCGGCGCGGGCAGGCGGCGCAACCGGTCGAGGCATCTGCGCCCGCGGAGCAGCACTTCCCGGTGGCGGTCGTGGCGCTGCACGGCGTGCTCGCCGTGACCACCGTGTTGCTGGTGTTTCTGGCTGCAGTCGGAGTCGGCAGCTAGGGCTGTGTGAGCGGAATCACACAAAAACCGCACTGAAATCCCTGCCGCCGGTTCGTACTCTCAGCGCACGAGGAAGAGGCGGGAGAGTCTGCTCCTCTCATCGGAGCCGCGCGAAGTCGCGTCGTGCTCGGCAAGCAAGCGACATCAGTCCTCTCCGAGAGATCCCGCCTCCTCCTCTCTCCCAGACGAGTGGGAGCGGCCTAGAGGAAGCGGCCTAGCAAGGTGATGCGAAGCGGCGAGACGGGCGACAACCCGTTTCCTCGCCGCCCGCATCGGTGCTCCCGGACTCGAAGCGAAGCAGCCGAGCTACCCCCTCAGCCATGAGCCGGCTGCCCGTTCTCCCCGCGGACGGAGGAGCTGCCGTCCGCGAATTGAGCGATCGCTTCGGCCAGCCTCGGCTCGACCGTGAACTTCATGTCCAGACCGGTGATCTCGAGCGTCCGAAGGACACGTCGGTCCTCCGAGACGAGGACGAGCTTGCCGCCCCGCCTGGAGAATCCCGGCAGTGCCCTGAGCAGCACCCGCAGAGCCGTGGAGTCGATGAAGTTCACGTCCGCAAGATCCACCACCGCGTTGCTCGCCCCGTCGCCGAGAACCCAATCGAGCTCCTGCTCGAGAGCAGGAGACGTGAATGCGTCGATCTCTCCCGTCACGGAGACGACGTAGGTGCTCGGCGTGAGCTGCGCGGTGCGGATGTCGAAGCCGATGACTGACACGCATCGAGAGTAGACACGGGCCGCTCGGCGTTTCCACCAGTGTTCGGTACGGATTCGCTCACACAGCGGCGAGCTTGTAACCGACGCCGCGCACGGTGAGGATCCGCCTGGGATTCGTGGGATCCGGCTCGAGCTTTCCCCGCAGGTTCGAGACGTGGATGTCGCAGGCGCGCTGGTCGCCGACGTACGAGCTGTCCCACAGGTGCTGCATGAGCTCCTTCCGGCTGAAGACCCGTTCGGGGTCGCTCGCGAGCAGGTCGAGGAGGCGGAACTCGGAGGGAGTCAGCGAGACGAGCTGTCCGTCGACCCGCACCTGGTGCCGCACCGGGTCGAGCTCGAGACCGCCGACGCGGCGGATCGCCCCGACGCCCTTGCGGTCGAGCTCCTGGCGCCGGAGGATCGCCCGCACGCGGCCGACGAGCTCGGCGATCGAGAAGGGCTTGGTCACGTAGTCGTCCGCGCCGATCTCCAGGCCCAGCACGCGATCGATCTCCCCTCCTCTCGCGGTCAGCATCACGATCGGCACCGCGCTCTCGGCGCGAAGCCGGCGGCAGACTTCTGTCCCGGGAAGGCCGGGAAGCGTGAGGTCGAGGAGCACGAGGTCGTAGCCGTCGGAGAGCGCTGCTTCGAGCCCGGAGCTCCCGTCCGCGCGGCTCTCTACCTCGAATCCTTCCTGGCGGAGGGCGTATCCCAACGACTCGCGGAGCGCAGGCTCGTCGTCGATGACGAGGAGCTTCGTCAGTGCGTCACCATCAGCGCGCGAATGGGCAGGCTCATCGTCACCGTCGTTCCGCGGCCGACCCCGGAAACGATGTCCAGCTCGCCGTCCAGGACCTTCACTGCGGCCTGGACGATGGCGAGCCCGAGCCCGAATCCCTCGCGGGAGGCTTGGGCTTCAGCGCGGTAGAAGCGCTCGGCGACCCGAGGCAGCGCCTCGTCCGGGATGCCCACGCCGGTGTCCACGACGGCGACGAGGACCCGGTCGTCGAGAGGCTCGGCCACGAGCTCGATCGTCCCTTGCTCGGTGTACTTGACCGAGTTGCGGACGACGTTCGAGATCGCCTGTTCGAGCAGCTCGCGATTGCTGACGAGGGCAAGCTCGGGAGGGCACTCGACGACGATCTCGACGCCGGGCGCAGGCTCCATCCGTTCCGCGATCGCCCTGAGCATCGGCTCGAGGTCGATCAGCTCCGAGCGAGGCGGCTCGACACCGGTCTGGGCCCGCGCCAGCGTGAGGAGAGCCTTCGTGATGCGATCGAGCCGCCGCGTCTCGCGCTCGATGTGCCCGATGAAACGGTCGCGCTCGGGCTTGTCCTTGGCGCCCGCCTGGAGGACTTCGACTGCGCTCAGGATCGCCGCGAGCGGGCTCTGCAGCTCGTGAGCGGCATTCGTGATGAATTCCCGCTCCGGCGTCTGCCACACATCGAGCGCAACCTGCGCCGAGACCGGGCCATCCGCAGGGGCCGCCTGCTCCGTTCGTAGCTCTTGGTTTTCAGTTGCCACGGCTGCCCTCAGAAAGCCAGCGACGACACCCCACGGATGCGGTTGCCGGCCCGAAAATGATACCCCCGCACGGTCGAGCTCAATCCAGCCGCTGCGCTTGCCTGGTGAGCGCGAAGGCCGCCAGGCTGACGACCATCCACGCGGCCAGGTACGCGAACGCGAGCGCGCGGGGAGACGAGCGTCCAGAGAGCGCCTGCCACAGCCGAGGCGCCGAGGTTGCCGAAGCTCTGCACGGCCGCGAGCAGCCCGAACGCGGAGCCGCGGATCTCCTCCGGCGCATGGACGGCGACGGCCGCCTGCTCGGCGGTCTCGACGAGCCCCTTGCCCGTTCCTGCGAGCAGGAAGAGCACAGCCAGGAGTGCGACCGAGGCCCCGGCGGCGGCGAACCCGACGTAGGCGGCGAGGAAGCAGATGACGCCCAGCGCGAGCACGAGCAGGCTCCCGCGGCGATCGTGCAGCCCGCCGGCGGGCAGGCTGGTGAGCGCGGCCGCCAGGTTGTAGCCGGCGTAGAGGGCGAGCCCGAGCTGAACGGCCGTGTCGTGCGAATGGCTCGCATCGAGCTGGTCCGTGGCTCGGAGGATGAGCAGCGTCGCAGCCGCGTTGCCGAGCTCGAAGGCGCCGATGCCGTAGAAGAGCCGACCGAGCGGCCCCTGGAGCACCGGGCGGACCCGGATCCGGAGCGGTCTCCGCTCGCGCTGCTCGATCTTCGGCGCCGAGCGGATCGCGATCACGATCGCCCCGGCCGCGAGGAGCCCGGGGATGACCGAGAGCACGATCGTCGTCCGGATCCCCACCGCAGCCACGAGGGCCAGGGCCAGGAGCGGCCCGCCGATCGCGCCCAGGTTGTCCATCGCCCGCTCGAGCCCGTACGCGCGCCCGTAGGCCTCCGGCGGCGCAACGTCTGCGAGCAGCGCGCTCCGCGCCGGCCCGCGCAGGCCCCGCGCCACCCAGCCGGCGATCCGGAGCGCGCCCGCCTGCCAGACGGCCGTCGCCAGGCCGATCGCCGCGGTGAGGATCGCCGTCGCGGTGTACCCGCCGACGGCGGTCGTCCTGCGCCGCTCCGGATCGTCCGCGAGCGCGCCTCCTCCAAGCCTCGCCGCTCCACCGAGCCCGTCCGCGAGCCCCTCGATCACCCCGAGCGCCGCAGCGGGTGCGCCGAGCGTGCTCGTCAGGAAGGCGGGCAGCAGCGCGGTCGGGACCTCGTAGCCGAGATCGGCGAGCAGGCTCGAGCCGCCGATCGCGACGACGCCGCGGTTCAGCCAGGGACGATCAGTGCCGGCCGACTGTGAGGGCGACCTTGGTTCCTCGCGCCCGGACCGCACCGGCCTTCGGGCTCTGTCCGAGCACCTTGCCCGCACGCCGTGGCGCCGCTCGTACCCGGCGGACGCGGCCGACCATGCAGTTCGCGCGCCCGATCTTCTTCCGCGCAACGGCGAGCCTCATCCCGATCACGCGCGGCACCTTGCATCGGACCGGCGGCGCGGGCGGTGGAGGCGTCCCCTGCGGGTCGTTGAGGAAGATGTCCGTGAAGCCGTTCGTGTCGCCGGCGACGAGGTTCGTCGCATCGGACTCGAAGACGGCCAGCCGGCCGTTGGCGCTCAGCGCGGGCCGCACGCTGTCGCCGTTCGCCTCCGCCCCGCTGCTGCCGACGCTGATCCGCTTGGTCGCGCCGCTCCGCTGGTCGTGGACGAAGACGTCGGTCGCGCCGTTCGTGTCGCCCGGGACGAGGTTCGACGCCTCGGAGTAGAACGCGACATAGCGGCCGTCGGCGCTGATCGACGGCCGGTTGCTCGCGCCGTTCGACTGCGTCCCCGAATCGTCGATGCTCAGGCGGGTCGTCACGGTCGTGGCGCGGTCGTTGACGAAGACGTCGAAGTCGTCGTTCGTGTCGCCCCAGACGAGATTCCAGTCGTCCGAGTCGAACGCGACGTAGCGCCCGTCCGCGCTGATCGAGGGCCGCAGGCTGTCGCCCTCGCCCTCGTAGTGGCCCGTGTACTCGCTCACGCGCTCGGTCGTGTTCGCCTGGAGGTCGCGAACGAAGACGTCGGAGCCTTCGTTCAGGTCGCCGAGGATCAGGTTGTCCGCGAAGGACGTGTAGGCGACGAAGCGTCCGTTCGCGCTCAGCATGGGCGTGAACGAGTCGAGATCTGCCTGCGCGCCCGCGGAATCGACGCTGATGTTCACGGCGGTGCCCGTCTGGCGGTCGTAGACGAAGGCGTCGCGGTTGCCGTTGGCGTCGCCGGACGCGATGTTGCTCGCGGCCGAGGTGAACGCGACGAGGCGCCCGTCGCCGCTGAGCGAAGGCTGGTCGCTCCCGCCGTTCGCCTGGCTTCCGTCGAAGCCGACGCTGACGCGGGCCGTGGTGTTCGACTGGCGGTCGCGGACGAAGACGTCGTTGGCGTCGTTCGTGTCGCCGTCGACGAGATTCGAAGCGGACGACGCGAACGCGACGTAGCGGCCGTCGGAGCTGATCGCCGGCGCGAAGCTGTCGCCGTTGGCCTCTCCGCCCGAGCTGGAGATGCTGACGCGGGTCGTCTCGCCCGTCTGCAGGTCACGGACGAAGGCGTCACGCGCCCCGTTCGTGTCCCCGGCGACGAGATTGGACGCATCCGAGTAGAACGCCGCGTAGCGGCCGTCGGCGCTCAGCGCGGGGACGAAGCTGCGGCCGTTGCCCTGCGCGGTATTCGGCCCGACGCTGACGCGCGTCGTCGCGCCCGGTCCGGCAGAAGCAGCCGGCAGCACGAGCAGCGTCGCTGCCAGGCACGCCGCTCCGATCGCGCCTCTCCCCATCCGCACCGCTCCTTTCTAGCTCGATTCGGCGCTCCGGCCAAGCGGCAACCGCTCAAGCGACCTCGCGCATGGCCACGTTCTCCAGCGCGGCGCGCACCCCCACAGCAAGCGCGCCTGCCAGGACCGCAGCCTCGCCGACCGTGGAGACCTCGACCTGTGGAGGGAACGGCAGCCATTCGCCGAGCATCCGGCGAACCGGCCCGAGGAGGAGATCGCCGTTCGAGCCGATCCCCCCGCCGAGCACGACGAGCTCGACGTCGACGACAGCTGCGACCGGCGCGAGGTGGAGCGCGATCCGCCGCGCGACCTCAGCCACGACCAACTGGGCTGCCTCGTCCCCGCGGCGCGCTGCGTCGAAGACCGCGCGCGCCTCGAACGGCTGGGCGAGCTCGGTGCCGGGGTGCTCTGCGACGATTCGCGCCGCGAGCTCCGCGATCTGCGGCGCCGAGGGATCGACGTCCTCGTCGAGTGCCTCGAGTGC
Organism: uncultured Actinomycetes bacterium; assembly: GCA_963712635.1. Lineage (GTDB taxonomy): Bacteria > Actinomycetota > Thermoleophilia > Gaiellales > Gaiellaceae > VAXT01. The sequence continues at coordinate 57,959 of CAVQIS010000004.1, forward strand.
GAAGTCGATCTCACCGGCGAAACCGTGGCGCCCGCTGTGCAGCTCCCCGCCGAGCACGATGCCCGCTCCCATCCCCGTGCCGACCGAGAGGAACACGAAGTCGTCCACTCCGCGCGCCACGCCCAGCCAGCGCTCGCCGAGCGCCGCCAGGTTGATGTCGTTCTCGAGGGTCACCGGCAGGCCGAGGCTCGCCTGCAGCTCCTCCGCGAACGGCCTGCCCTCGAGCCCGGGCACGTTCGCCGCGAGCTGGAGCGTCCCGTCCTGCGCGCCGGTCACTCCGGGCACGCCGACGACGACACCGTCGATCAGGTCGGCGGGAAGCCCGGCCGCGATGACGAGCGCATCACGGAGCTCGGCGACGGCTGCGAGCGCCCGCTCCGCGTCGGCGCCGTCGAGCTCGACGTCCTGGCGCGCGCGGATCCGCCCGCTGAGATCGCAGACGGCGCCGCGGAGGAAGCGCGCCCCGAGGTCGAGGCCGAGCACGAGCGCGGCCTCGGGCACCGGCTCGAAGTAGGTCGCGCCGTACCTGGGGCCGCTCGGCGACTCGGAGCTCTCGCGGACGAGCCCGGACTCGAGGAGCGAGCGCAGCGCGAGCGAGACCGTCGGCTTGGAGATCCCCGCATGCCGTGAGATCTCTGCACGTGAGATCGGCGACCGCTCTCGTACGACGTCGAGCACAGTCCGCTCGTTCAGGCGCTTGAGGAGCGGCGGCACGGCGGCACTCGGTCGACGGTCGTTCGCCATCTCGTCAACAAACTTAACCTATCGCGGCGGAAGTTCCGAGTTGACTTCGCCGCTCCACTCCGTTATGCATCGCCTTCGTAAAGGTCGTTAACGAGTTTCACCCAGTGAGGAGGCTCTCGATGCACCGCGTCGCCGCTCCACTGCTCGTCGCACTCGTGTCCCTCGTCCTCGCCGCCTGTGGCGGAAACGGCTCGGACAAGTCCCCGAAGGACGCCGCGGCCAACGACAAGACCCCGGTGACGCTGACCTTCTGGAGCCCCTTCAGCGCGCGCGAGCTCGAGGTCATGAACGCCGGCCTCAAGAAGTTCCACCAGAAGTATCCGTGGATCACCGTCAAGAGCGTCGGCGCGATCACGGCCGACAAGCTGACCGCGGCGATCCACGCCGGCAACCCGCCGGATGTCGCCTCGATGTTCGAGACCGACAACCTCGGCGCGTTCTGCAACTCGGGCGCCTGGCAGGACCTGAACGACTACATCGACACGGACGACTTCGACATGAACCAGTTCCCGAAGACGATCCGCGACTACACGGCGTACAAGGACAAGCGCTGCGCGCTCCCCTTCCTCGCCGACTCGTACGGCCTGTACTACGACAAGCAGGCGTTCGCCAAGGCGGGCATCAAGCAGCCGCCGAAGACCGTCGACGAGCTGGCCGCGGACGCGAAGAAGCTCACCGTCCGCAATCCCGACGGCTCGCTGAAGGTCGTCGGCTTCAACCCGCTCATGGGCTGGTACGAGAACGCCCCGGTCCACTGGGGCCCGATGTGGGGCGCCGAGTGGATGAACGGCGACAAGTCGGGGCTCGCCGACTCTCCAGGCTGGGAAGAGATGGCCCGCTGGCAGAAGAAGCTGATCGACTGGTACGGCTACGACAACCTCGTCCGCTGGCAGGCGGGCACGGGTGACGAATTCTCGGCCTCGAACGCGTTCGAGGCCGGCAAGGTGGCGATGAACCTCGACGGCGAATACCGGATCGGGTTCATCAAGGACGAGGCCCCGAAGCTCGACTTCGGGACAGCCCCGCTTCCGGTCTCCAAGCCGGACCTCTACGGCTCGAGCTTCGTGATCGGGACGATCATGGGCCTCCCGAAAGGCGCGAAGCACGCTGACCCCGCGTGGCTCTTCCTGAAGTTCTTCTCGACGGACGAGACCACGCTCGCCCAGATGTCGAACGGCCTGCAGAACATCCCGTCCACGCTCGCCTCGCTGAAGTCGACCGAGCTCAAGTACGACCCGCGCTTCAAGACGTTCATGAACGTGTTCGCGAACCCGAAGTCGAGCACCCAGCCGGTGCTCTCGATCGGCGCGCAGAACCAGACGCTCTTCGCGAGCTTCCTGGAGAAGTGGCAGGCGGGGCACGTGAAGGACGAAGATCTGCATGACGGGATCGCCAACGTGGACAAGCAGATCAACGCGGCGCTCGAGCAGGCCGGCAGCAACGTGCCGTGAGCGCGGCTGAGGCGCTCGCTCTCGACGCGCCGGCCCTAGCCCGCCGGAAGGCGAAGCGACGAGCCGCCTGGCGCCGCCGGGGGCTCGTCCTCGCCCTGATGAGCCCCTGGCTCGTCGGCTTCACGGCGTTCTTCGGCTACCCGCTCGTGATGAGCGCGTACCTCTCGTTCACGCACTACGACCTGCTCTCCTCGCCGCGCTGGGTGGGCACCGCCAACTACCGCTTCCTGTTCGAGCAGGACCAGCAGATCTGGCCGGCCGTGCGGAACACGCTCTGGCTGATGGTCGTCTTCGTGCCGCTGCAGGTGCTGTTCGCGCTCGGCGTGGCGATGATGCTCTCGCGCGCGCGGCGCGGGATCGGCTTCTTCCGGACGGTTTTCTACCTCCCTGCTCTGGCGCCGACGGTCGCGGCGACGCTTGCCTTCGTCTACCTCCTGAACCCCGCCACCGGCCCGGTGAACACGATTCTCGGCCACCTCGGGATCGATGGACCGCTCTGGTTCCACTCGCCGCAGTGGTCGAAGCCCGCACTCGGACTGCTCGGGCTCTGGGGCATCGGGAACCTGATGATCATCTTCCTGGCGGCGGTGATCGACGTGCCGACGCACCTCTACGAGTCGTCCGAGCTCGACGGCGCCGGCCCCTGGCAGCGCCTCCGCTACGTGACGCTGCCCTCGATCAGCCCGGTGATCCTGTTCGCGGTCGTGATCGGGGTCATCGACAGCCTGCAGTACTTCACGCAGGCGTACGTCGCAGCCGGCGTCGCCCAGGGCCAGGCCGCCTCCGAGAGCGCGACGAGCCTCGGCTACCCGGAGGACTCGACGCTCTTCTACCCGGTGCTGATCTACCAGCAGGGGTTCCGCTACTTCAACATGGGCTACGCCTCGGCGATGGCGATGCTGCTCCTCGTCGTGGCGCTCGCGGTGACGCTGCTGATCCTGCGCAGCTCGCGGCTCTGGGTCTTCTACCAGGGAGCGGGAGCGCGGAGATGAGCTCCGTCGCCCAGCCTGTCACGCTCGAGCGCCGCAAGCCGCCGGCGGCGGTCCGCCGCAAGCGCTTCCTGATCGCGGTCGCCGACCACTCGCTGTTGATCGCCGCCGCGATCATGTTTCTGGCGCCGTTCGTCTTCATCGTTCTCACGTCCCTGATGACGAACAACCAGGCGCTCTCGCCGAGGCTCTGGCCGGAGCCGTTCCGCTGGAGCAACTACACGGACGTGTTCCAGACCGCGCCGATCTGGCGCTACGCGCTGAACACGATGTACTACGCGCTGCTGGCGACGGTCGGCGTGCTCGTCTCGAGCATCCCGGTCGCGTACGCCCTCTCACGGCTGCGCTGGAAGGGCCGGGACGTCGTGTTCATCGCGGTGCTGGTCGCGATGATGCTCCCGATCCAGATCACGGTCGTCCCGGTGTACGTGCTCTTCTCGAAGCTGCACCTCGTCGGGTCGCTCTGGCCGCTGATCATCCCGAACTTCCTCGGCGATGCCTTCTCGATCTTCCTGCTGCGCCAGTTCTTCCTGACGATCCCCGAGGAGTACTCGGACGCGGCCCGCGTCGACGGCTGCGGCGAGCTGCGGATTCTGTTCTCCGTCTTCCTGCGGCTGGCCAAGCCCGCGATCGCGGCGGTCGCGCTGTTCGAGTTCCTCTTCTGCTTCAACGACTTCTTCGGGCCGCTGCTGTACACAGCCGAGAATCCCGGGCACTGGACGCTCTCGCTCGGGCTGGCGCAGTTCCGGACGATCTACCAGGTGCAGTGGAACCTGACCATGGCCGCGACGCTGCTCTTCATGGCGCCCGTGATCGTCATCTTCTTCCTCGCGCAGAAGGCGTTCGTCGAGGGCGTGACTCTGACGGGGGTGAAGGGATGAAGATCGCGGTCGTCGGCGGCGGCTCGACCTACACGCCCGAGCTCGTCTCCGGGCTGGCGCGCGAGGCGGAGCGGCTGGACGTGGCCGAGCTTGTGCTCCAGGACATCGACTCGGAGCGGCTGGAGGTCGTCGGCGGGCTCGCCCGCCGGATGCTCGACCGCGGCGGGTTCGGCGGCGGGTTGACCTTGACGGAGGATCTCGACCGGGCCGTCGACGGTGCGGACTTCGTGCTCGTGCAGATCCGGGTCGGCGGACAGCAGGCTCGGCTCTCCGACGAGACGGTGCCGCTCGCCTGCGGCTGCGTGGGCCAGGAGACGACCGGCGCAGGTGGGCTCGCCAAGGCGCTGCGAACGGTGCCCGTGGTGCTGGAGATCGCCGACCGCGTCCGGGAGCTCTCCGCCCAGGGCGCGTGGATCGTCGACTTCACGAACCCCGTGGGGATCGTCACGCGCGCACTCCTCGACGCGGGGCACCGGGCGGTCGGCCTGTGCAACGTGGCGATCGGCTTCCAGCGCGCGATCGCCCGCATGCTCGACGTCGAGCCCGGGCGCGTGCTCGTCGACCAGGTCGGGCTGAACCACCTGACCTGGGTGCGGGCAGTGCACGTGGACGGCTCGGACGTGCTCCCCGGGCTGATCGCAAGCCACGGCGACGAGTTGGCCGACGACGCCGGCGGCCTGCCGCGCGAGCTCCTCGAGGAGCTGGGAGCGGTGCCTTCGTACTACCTGCGCTACTTCTACGCGCACGACAAGGTGCTCGCCGACCAGCGGCAGGGCGTTCCGCGCGCGCAGCGGGTGGCCGAGATCGAGGCGGAGCTTCTGGAGATGTACCGCGACCCGGGCCTGGCCGAGAAGCCCGCGCTCCTGAACGAGCGGGGCGGCGCGTACTACAGCGAGGCCGCAGTCGGGCTCGTGGCGTCGCTCACGGCCGGTGACGGCGAGGCCCACGAGGTCGACATCCGGAACGAGGGCACGCTCGGCGGGCTCGCGGACGACGACGTAGTGGAGGTTCCCGCGCGCGTGTACCCGGATCGGATCGAGCCGCTCGAGCAGGCTCCGCTGGCACCCGAGCTCCTCGGGCTCGTCCAGCACGTCGCCGCCTACGAGCGTGTCGCGGTCGAGGCGGCGCTCTCCGGGGACCCGGCCGACGTTCGCAGGGCGCTCCTCGCGCATCCGCTGATCGGGCAATGGGACCTTTCAAAGGAGCTGACCGAGTTGCTGCGCGCGGCGAGCGAGGCGCGGGTATGAGCGAAGCCGCCCTGCTCGCGGTCGACGGCGGCGCGACGAAGACGGACCTCGCGCTCGTCGCCGCGGACGGCAGCCTGCTCGCTCTGGAACGAGGCCCGCTGAGCTCCCCGCACTACGTGGGAGTCGAAGGGTCGCTGGACGTGCTCGGCGGCCTGCTCGACCGAGCCGGCGCCGATGCCGGCCTCGCCACGGACGACGGCCCGGTCACGGAGCTCGCCCAGCTGCTGATGGCGGGCCTCGACCTCCCGTCCGAGGTGGACGACTTCCACACGGCCGTGGACGCGCGCGGCTGGTCGGCGAGGTCGATCGTCGACAACGACACGTTCGCGATCCTTCGCGCCGGAACGGAGCAGAGCTGGGGCGTGGCCGTCGTCTGCGGCACCGGGATCAACTGCGTCGGCATCGCGCCCGACGGGCGTCATGCGCGCTTCCCGGCTCTGGGCGCGATCACGGGCGACTGGGGCGGCGGCTACGACGTCGGGCTCGCCGCAGTCTCGGCCGCCGCGCGGAGCGAAGACGGGCGAGGAGCGAAGACCCGGCTCGAGCAGGCCGTCCCCGCGTACTTCGGCCTCTCCACCCCGACCGAGCTGGCGGAGGCGATCCATCGCGGGCGGATCCCGCACAGGCGGATCGGCGAGCTCCCGCCGGTTGTGTTCGCGGAGGCGGAAAACGACGAGGCCGCCTCGGCGATCGTGGCCCGGCTCGCGGACGAGGTCGTGGCGCTGGCCCGAGTCGCGCTCGAGCGACTCGAGCTCACCGGGGCCCCGGTCGAGGTCCTCCTCGGCGGCGGTCTCCTCCGCGGCAACGGCACGCTCGAGGCCGCGATCGAGGCCCGGCTCCGCGAGGTCGGCGGAGAGATCACCGTCCACAACACCCAGTCGCCCCCGATCGTCGGCGCCGTCCTCCTCGGCCTCGACGAGCTCGGAGCGGGCCCCGAAGCGCAGTCGAGGGCACGCACCGAGCTGGGCGACGCCGTGGCCGCGCTGGAGGGACGAGATGGCTGAGGTGCGCTTCGAGCAGGTCACGAAGGTCTATCCCGGCAACGAGGAGCCCGCCGTCGACGCGCTCGACCTCCACATCACCGACGGGGAGCTGATGGTGCTCGTCGGCCCGTCGGGGTCGGGAAAGACGACGGCACTGCGAATGCTCGCGGGGCTCGAGGAGGCCGACGCGGGCGCGATTTACATCGGCGACCGCGACGTCACGTACGTCCAGCCCAAGAAGCGCGACGTCTCGATGGTCTTCCAGAACTACGCGCTCTACCCGTACATGACCGTGGCCCAGAACATCGGGTTCCCGCTCAAGATTGCGAAAGTCGCGAAGCAGCGGCGCGAGGCGCGGGTGCGCGAGGTGGCGGAGATGCTCGGCCTCTCCGCGCTCCTCGAACGGCGGCCGGGACAGCTGTCCGGCGGCGAGCGCCAGCGCGTCGCGATGGGGCGCGCGATCGTGCGCGTCCCGAGCGTGTTCCTGATGGACGAGCCGCTCTCCAACCTCGACGCGAAGCTCCGCGTCCAGATGCGCGCCGACGTGGCCGCGCTGCAGGCGGACTTCTCCGTGACGACGGTCTACGTCACGCACGACCAGGCCGAGGCGATGACGCTCGGGCACCGGGTCGCGGTGCTCCGCGACGGGAGGCTCCAGCAGTGCGGCGCCCCGCGCGAGCTCTACGACCGGCCGGTCAACACGTTCGTCGCCGGCTTCATCGGATCGCCGGCGATGAACCTCTGCGACGTGCAGCTGGGCTCGAACGGGTCGATCTCGCTCGGCGGCACCGAGATCGAGATCGACGAGGCGCTGTCGAACGCGGTGCTGTCGAACGGACGGAGAGGGCTCGTTCTCGGGCTGCGGCCTGAGGCACTCGAGCTCGGAAACGCGGGGCTGCCCGCGCAAGTCGAGGTCGTCGAGGAGCTCGGCGCGGACGCGTACGTCTTCTGTTCGGCGGAGCTCGGAAACCGGAACGTCCGACTAGTCGCCAGAACCGAGGCGCGTGCCGTGCCCGCCCGCGGAGAGCGGGTCTCGCTGAGCCCGCGTCCGAATGAGGCGCACTTCTTCGACCAGGAGACGGGCGAGCGCCTGGAGGCCTCGTGACGCTCGGTGCGCCCGGCTCGGTCTTCCTCGCGGAGATCCGCGATCAGCCGCAGGCGCTCCGGAAGCTGCTCGAGCACGGGAACGAGTACGAGGAGGTCGCGAACGAGGCGGTAGCGCGCGAGCCGCATGTCGTCCGCCTCGTCGGCCACGGCTCGTCCGACAACGCCGCGTCGTACGGCGTCTACGCGTTCGGGATCCAGTCCGCCTGGACCGCGCTACGCGACTCGATCTCGCTGTCGGTCTACTACGGCGCGGAGCTCGACCTGCAGCGTTCGGTCGTCGTCGGCCTCTCGCAGTCGGGCCGCACGCCCGACGTCGTCGCATACGTCGCTCGAGCGCGGGAGCGGGGCGCGTTCACGATCGCCGTGACGAACGAGCCCGGGTCCGAGCTCGCACGCGCCGCGGACGTGACGTTGCCGCTCGCCGCCGGCTCCGAGAACGCAGTCGCGGCCTCGAAGACGTACACGAACCAGATCGCCGCGCTGCTCCTCCTCGCGGGTGCCGTCTCGGGCCGGGCGGCGGAGATCGCAGCGGGGATCGAGCAGACTGCGAGCCTGATGGAGGACGCGCTGCCGGGCATCGAGCACGCCGTCGACACGGTCGCGAACGCGTTCGCCTACGTCGGCCGCATGTACGTGATCGGTCGTGGCATCGAGTTCGCCACCGCCCGGGAGATCGCTCTCAAGCTGACAGAGACGTGCCGGGTCGCCGCCGAGCCACTGACCTCGACCGATCTCGCGCACGGGCCGATCGCCGCGCTCGACCCGCTGTTCCCCGTGTGGACGATTGCGTCACGGGACGAGACCCTGCCTGCGGCGATCGACGCAGCCAGGCGGGCCCGCGCGACCGGTGCGACGCTCGTCGCGAGCGGGAACGCTGCTTCCGAGATCGAGGACGCCGCCTACGTGCTCCCGGTTCCCGAGCCACCGCTGCCGCTGCTGGCGCCGCTCCTCTCGGTCGTGCCGGGGCAGCTCTTCGCGGCGGCCCTGGCGCTGGCTCGCGGCCTCGACTCCGACCAACCCGAAGGCCTGACGAAGGTCACGCTGGCGCAGTAGTGCGCATCGCGCTCACCTTCGACACGGAGTTCCCTGGCCGGCCGACGACGCCCGGCGCGGAGAGCCGGATCCTCGAGACCCTCGCCGCAGCCGGGATCCGTGCAACCTTCTTCCTCCAGGGCCGCTGGACGCGGGCGAGCCCGGAGATCGCCCGGAGCATCGTCGAGGCCGGCCATCTGATCGGCAACCACTCGAACTTCCACGCGCCGATGGACGCCTTGACCGACGATTGGCTCCGGCGGGACATCAGGCGAGCCGAGGCGACGATCCTCGAGATCACGGGCGTCGATCCGAAGCCCTGGTTCCGCTGCCCCTTCGGGTCGGGCATGGACGACCCCCGAGTGCTCGCAGCGATCGAAGAGCTCGGCTACCGCCACGTCGGCTGGGACGTCGACCCCTTCGACTGGGAGGACGGGCGAACGGTCGACGAGCTCGTCGAGCGCGTCGTGCCCGGCGAGGGGATCGTGCTGCTCCACGCCTGGCCGGCGGTCACGGCCGAAGGTCTCGGTCGCGTGATCGCCGGCCTCGAAGATCGTGGCGCGGAGTTCTTCGCCGTCGACGAGCTCTAGCTCGCTGCTGCGGCGCGCAATGCGGGCGTGCAGGTCGAGCGGCCCTGCTTCTCGAGGTACTGCTGGTGGTAGTCCTCGGCCTCGAAGAAGGTCTGCGCCGGCTCGATCTGGGTCACGACCTGGTTCTTGTGCCGCGCCTGCTCCTCGGCCTTCGAGCGGGTCGCGGTCTCCTGCTGCTCGCCGTCGTGGAAGAAGATCGCCGAGCGGTACTGGTCGCCGACGTCCCATCCCTGACGGTTGAGCTGGGTCGGGTCGTGCTTGCCCCAGAAGACGCGGAGCAGGTCGTCGTAGCTCAGCCGGTCGTCGTCGTAGGTGACCTCGACCACCTCGGCGTGGCCCGTCGTGTGCGAGCACACGTCGCGGTAGGTCGGGTTGTCCGTGTGGCCGCCGGTGTAACCGACGCGGGTGTTCGTGACTCCGTCGAGCTGCCTGAACGCAGCCTCGACGCCCCAGAAGCACCCCGCGCCGAACGTTGCCTTTCTCTCCACTACTCCTCCTCCAGTTTCAGTGCCGCAGAGTTGATGCAGTACCTGACCCCGGTCGGGTGGGGCCCGTCCGGGAAGACATGGCCTAGATGGCCTCCGCAGTTCGAGCACAGGACCTCCGTCCGGATCATCCCGAAGGTCACGTCGCTCTCTTCGTCGACCGCGTCCTCGCTCGCCGGCGCGTAGAACGCCGGCCAGCCGCAGCCCGAGTCGTACTTCGTGTCGGACACGAAGAGCTCGGCGCCGCAGCCGGCGCAGTGGTACGTGCCGGGCTCGAAGACGTGGTCGTACTCACCTGTGAACGGCCGCTCCGTGCCCTTCTCCCGCAGCACGTGGTACTGCTCGGGCGAGAGCTCGGCGCGCCATTCCTGATCTGTTTTCTTGATCTTTGTCATCACCTCTTTCAACGTCCGCCGCCTCGAAAAGTTCCCGACCGAAAGTTCCTACTTGACAGCCGGGTCCGTGTATGTGAAGGTGCGGTCGTCAAGTCCTGCAGGCCTTCGGGTCGGCGGGACTTGGCACATGTAGGGCCTTTTTAGTTGCAGATCGCGGCCATCTCGACCGGCTGCGGCATCGCCTGCTCGGCGGCTGCCTTCACGCCCTCGCTGAACGTCGGGAACACGTGGTGCATCGCGGCGAGGTCGTCGACGGTCGCGCCCAGGCGCAGTCCCAGCGAGAAGCCCTGGACGATCTCGCCCGCGTTGGGGGCGACGACGTGCAGGCCGAGGACCCGCCGCGTGCCCGTCTCGTAGACGATCTTGTAGAGCCCGCGCTTCTGGTCCTTGAACGACGAGCGCTGCACGTGCCCGATGTCGTGCGTGACCGTCTCATGGTCGATGCCCTGGTCGCGCGCCTCGCCTTCGGTGAGACCGACTCCCGCCAACTCCGGCTCGGTGAAGATCGAAGTCGGCAGCACCGAGTAGTCCGCAGTGCGGTCGCTGAGGCCGAACATGTCGTCGACCGCGATCCGCGCCTGATACTGGGCGATCGGGGTGAACTGGTAGCGGCCGGTCACGTCGCCGACCGCCCAGACGCCCTCGACCGAGGTGCGCATGCGCTCGTCGACGAGGATCCCTGCGCGGTCGTGCTCGATGCCGAGGTCGTCGAGACGGAGCGCCTCGACGTTCGGCGCGCGGCCCGAGGCAAGGAGCAGGCTGGCGACTCGCCGTTCCTTCGAGCCGACCGAAGCCACGATCTCCTTTCCGTCGCGCCGGACGCTCTCGAGCTTCGACGAGACGAGGATCTCGATCCCGTCGTCCTCGAGCGCGGCGTGGAGCAGCGCCGCTGCGTCCTCGTCGGAGCGTGGGGAGATCCGGTCCGCTCCTTGCACGATCGTCACGCGCGAGTCCCGAACCGGGCGAAGATCTGAGCGAACTCGAGCCCGACCGGCCCGCCGCCGACAACGAGCATCGACTCCGGAAGCTCCGTCAGTTCGAGAGCAGAGACGTGGTCGATCCAACCAACGTCGTCGATCCCCTCGATCGGGGGCACGGCCGTTCGCGAGCCGGTTGCGATCAGGATCCGCTCCGAGCTCAGCTCCTCGCCGCCGACACGCACCGTGCTCGCGTCCACGAGCTCGGCCTCGCCTGCGTAGGTGTCGAAGCCGGCGCCGCGCAGGTCTCGCATCCACTTCGCATCGCCCTTCTTGAGCGTGTCCTTGCGCGCCTTCACCCGGGCGAGGTCGATCCGGCCCGGCCCGACCTCGATCCCGAGCTTGCCGGCCAGCACGTTGATGTCGTGCATGAGCTCGGCCACGACCAGGTACGCCTTCGTCGGCTTGCAGGCGACGTTCGGGCAGCTGCCGCCCCAGCGGGTGCTCTCGACGAGCGCGACGCTCGCGTCACAGAGCTGCGCCGCCTTGGCCGCACCGTCGCGGGCCGCCGAGCCGGAGCCGAGCACGATCAGGTCGTAGTTGCTCACTCGAGCACCTCCTGGGTCAGGCTTTCGGGCATGTCGAGGGCGATCGCGGCCTGGATCAGGCCCAGGTGCGAGAACGCCTGCGGAAAGTTTCCGAGCAGCTCGCCGGAGGACGGATCGACCTCCTCGGCGAGCAGACCGACGTCGTTGCAATGCGAGACGAGGCGCTCGAAGAGCTCGCGCCCTTTCGCCTCCTCGCCTCCGCGCGCGAAGCACTCTGCGAGCCAGAACGAGCAGATCAGGAAGGCGCCCTCGCCTCCCCCGACCCCGTCCATGCCGTCGGTCACGTAGCGACGCACGAACCCGTCGTCGGTGAGCTCCTTCGAAACGAGCGCGATCGTCGCCTTCGCGCGCGGGTCGTCGAACTCGACGAAGCCCACGATCGGGATCAGCAGGTTCGCTGCGTCGGCGCGCCCGTCGTCGCCGAAATACTGGCGGAACGCGTTCGTCTCCGGGTCGACCCCGTCCTGGTCGACCGCCTTGCGAATCGCCGCGCAAGCCTTCTTCCAACTCTCGAGGTCACCCTCTCGGTCGTCGGCCTTCGCGATTCGGTGCAAGCGGTCGAGCGCGACCCAGGCCATGACCTTCGACGAGACGAAGTGCCGGAGCTCGCCGCGGATCTCCCAGATCCCGCTGTCCGGCTTCTCCCACTGCTCGAGCACGGCGTCGCCGACCCGGCACAGGAACTCCCAGAAGACGTCGTCGATCTCGCCGCCGTTGCGCCGGTAGTGCCAGGCCGCGTCCAGCATTTCTCCGTACACGTCGAGCTGGAACTGCGACGCCGCCCCGTTCCCGACCCGCACGGGCCGCGACCCGCGATATCCGTCGAGATGGTCGAGCTCGACCTCCGGCAGAAAGCGCTCGCCGCCCGCGCCGTACATGATCTGGAGCGACTTCGCGCTGCCCGCGGTCGTCCGCCTGAGCCACGTCACGTAGTCGTGTGCCTCCTGGGTGTAGCCGAGCATGAACAGGGCGTTGACGGTGAGCGCTGAGTCGCGGAGCCAGGAGTAGCGGTAGTCCCAGTTGCGCTCGCCGCCGATCTCCTCCGGGAGTGACGTGGTCGCCGCCGCCACGATCGCTCCCGTCGGTGAGTTCGTCAGGCCTTTGAGGACGAGGCCGCTTCGGAGCACTTCCTCCCGGTACGGCCCGACGTACCCGCAGCGCTCCGCCCAGGCCTGCCAGTAGCCGATCGTGCCGTCGAGCTCGCCGAGGATCAGCTCACGCGGTTGACGCTCGGCCTTCAGCTCCTGCGGCAGGCACCAGGTCAGGGCGACGAGGGCGTCGTCGCCCTCGGTCAGCGTGCGTGCAGCCTCGCAAGCCGAGACTTCCGCGGTGCCGATCGGAAGCTCGGTCTGGAGAACGAGCGCGTCCGGGCCTCCATAGGCGATCGCCAGGTCGTCCTCGACGAGCTCGACACGCGGCTCGGTCAGCCCGTAGTCGAACCTCGGCTCGAACCGTGCTTTCACGGCGACCTCGCCCGACTCGCATTGGACGCGCCGGATCAGCCGGTGGTCCGGGTGGCCCTCCTCGACGCGGACGGCGAGCGCGTCGGTGAGCGTGATCACGCCGTCCGCGGTCTCGAACCTCGTCTCGAGCACGTTCGTGTTCGGGAGGTAGCGCCGGGTCGCCTCGTAGTCGTCTGCCGGCGCGATGCGGAAGAAGCCTCCCTTCTCCCAGTCGAGGAGGCGCGCGAACACCGGCCGTGCCTCGAAGCGGTGGAAGGCGCACCAGTCGATCGAGCCGTCGCGAGAGACGAGCGCTCCGGAGTGGCAGTCCGAGAGCAGCGCGTAGTCCGAGATCGGCGGATACGGGTCGGCCACGGTACGTCAGTCTTCCTCAACCGAGCGAGGGGGCAAACCGCAAGGAACCCATCCTGCGCGGCATCTATCAATCGAGCCGGGTGACTCGACGAGCGTGCCGGAGGGCGCAGTTGCGGCACTGGCAGCTACCGGTTTCCGTCGAGGCGCCCGGCTCATACCATTGTCGGCATGCGTGCGATGTCGGCGCTGTTCGTCCTCCTCGTGCTTCCGCCACTCGCCGTCGGCTCGACGACACAGTGGGAACGAAAGACGGGGCTTCCTCTGGCCCGAGGCGAGGTCACGGCTGCGCGGGTCGGGGAAGAAATCTTCGTCGTCGGCGGCTTCACGGCCGACGGCGCGAACTCGCCGCGGGTCGACGTCTACTCGCCGGCACGGGACACCTGGAGGCAGGTGCCCGACCTGCCAGTCTCGGTCGACCACGCGATGAGCGCCGGCTACCGCGGGAGGCTGTACGTAGCCGGCGGGTACGCGGCCGACCGCTCTCGCCTGAAGACGCTCTTCTCCTTCTCGAGCGGGTCGTGGAAACGCCTGCCCGCGATGCCTGCCGAGCGTGCCGCGGCCGGCGCGGCGGTCGTGCGCGGAAGGCTCTACGTCGTCGGCGGAGTGACCGCGGGCGCTTCCGGCGGGCGCGCTCTCGCGCGGACGGCTCTCGTCTACGACATCGCGCGACGGAGATGGTCCTCGATTCCGGGGCCGACTCCGCGCGAGCATCTCGGTGTCACGAGCCTCGGCGGCCGCGTCTACGCCGTCGGCGGCAGGCTCGCAGGGGCGGACACGAACCTGCGCCTGCTCGAGGTGTACGCGCCCGGAGCGCGGAAGTGGCGGCGCCTCCCGCCGGTTCCGGGGCGGCGCGGCGGGACCGCGGCGGCGGGAACCGGTCGCTGGATCGTCTCGGCCGGAGGCGAAACGCCCACGGTCACGATCCGGACGGTCTACCGCTTCGACGTCCGGCGGCGACACTGGTCACGCCTGCCGAACCTGCCGACGCCGCGCCATGGGCTGGGAGTCGTCGCGCTCGGCGGCAAGGTGTACGTGATCGGCGGAGGGACGACCCCCGGTCTCGCCGTCAGCTCGGCGAACGAGTCGCTGACGATTCGATAGCCAGGGTCGCCACCACGCGCCTACCCGCTGAGCTGTAGACGACGTCGACGCTGTCGTTCTGCCGGTACGTGCCCGCGATCCCGAGGAAGAGCGAGAGCCAGCGCCAGAAGCCGAGGCGGCCTTCCTTCGCCAGCGGGCGCTCGAAGACGAGCGTCCGGCCCTCGACCCGGAAGTCGTTTCCGGGCCGCTGAGGAACACCGTTGAGGAAGACTTCGTACGGCTCCAGGACCTCCGGCGGCAGCTCCACGACCGAGCGCTCAGCCATGCGGCACGCGTCTCAATGTGGCCGCCTCCCAAGCACCCTCTTAGAATGCCAGCGCCTGTGCGCCGCAAGCTCTTCTTCGCCTGTCTGAGCCTCATCGGGGCGGCGCTCGTACTCGCCGGCGCAGCATTCGCCGGCAACGGCGGCGTCGCGCCCCCCGCGGAGACCCCGCAGGCGGACCGCATCCAGGACATCTACTGGGTGCTGCTGGGCGTCTCGGGCGTGATCTTCGTCCTCGTCGAAGGCGCGCTCGTCCTCTTCGTCGTGCGCTTCCGCAACGCGGGCCGCCCGCGCGAGGCAGAAGGGCCGCAGATCCGCGGGCACACGCGCCTCGAGCTCCTCTGGACGGCGGTCCCCGTGCTGATCCTCGCCGGGATCATCGCGTTCGTCTTCTACAAGCTGCCGGGGATCAAGGACGTGCCGGCGGCGACGGCGCAGGGCTCGAAGGTGACCGTGAACGTCGAGGGCCGCCAGTTCTACTGGCGCTACACCTATCCGAACGGCGCGGTCTCGATCAACGAGTTGCGCCTGCCGGCCGGAACGCCCGTCGAGCTCGTGATCAGCGCGCCCGACTTCGACGTGATCCACAGCTGGTGGGTCCCGAGCCTCGCGGGGAAGATGGACGCGATCCCGGGCAAGGTGAACCATCTGAGCTTCGTCGCGCCGAACGACCCGGGGGTCTTCGTCGGCCAGTGCGCCGAGTTCTGCGGGATCCAGCACGCGATGATGATGATCCGCGTGCGCGTCGTTCCGCCGAGCGAGTACCACACCTTCCTCGCCGATCGGCTGAAGGTGACGGCGGACATCGGCCGGATGACCTTCGAGGGCGCATGCGCCCCGTGCCACGGACTGAACGGCGAGGGCCTGATCGGCCCGTCACTGCAGGGGAACCCCACGCTGGCCGACCCGCAGCGCCTGAAGGACCTGCTCGAGAACGGCAAGGGCAAGATGCCGCCGGTGGGCAAGGACTGGTCACCGCACGAGCTCGCCGAGCTGGCCGCGTACCTGAAGAAGGGGTTTGCCGGTGGCGGTTAGAGCCGAGACACCCACCTACCAGGTCCCCTGGTACCGCGGCCGGGTCGCCAGCTGGATCACGACCGTCGACCACAAGCGGATCGGGATCCTCTACCTCGTCACGTGCCTCGTCTTCTTCGGCGTGGGAGGGATCCTCGCGCTCCTCATGCGCACGCAACTCGCGCACCCGAACGAGAGCTTCCTGACAAAGGACTCGTACAACGAGGTGATGACCGTCCACGGCGTGACGATGGTCTTCCTCGTCGTCGTCCCGATCCTCGCCGGGTTCGGAAACTTCCTGGTGCCGCTGATGATCGGGGCTCGCGACGTGGCGTTCCCCAGGTTGAACGCGCTCTCGTACTGGCTCTTCCTGTTCGGCGGGCTCGTCCTCTTCTCGAGCTTCTTCGCCGCCGGCGGGGCGGCGCAGACGGGCTGGACGATCTACCCGCCGCTCTCGGAGCAACAGGCAGGGAACGGCGTCGACCTGCTGATCCTGTCGCTGCACATCCTCTCGGTGGCCTCGCTGGTGGGCGCGATCAACTTCGTGGTCACGATCCACCGCATGCGTGCGCCGGGGATGACCTGGATGCGGGTGCCCCTCTTCGTCTGGTCGATCGACGTCTACGCGGCGCTTCTGATCGTGGTGCTGCCGGCGCTCTCCGCGGGCCTGACGATGCTGCTGCTCGACCGCCAGGCGGGGACGCACTTCTTCAACCCGGCGGAGGGCGGCAACGCGCTGCTCTTCCAACACGTGTTCTGGTTCTTCGGGCACCCGGAGGTGTACGTGATGATCCTGCCGGTGATGGGGATCATCTCCGAGATCATCCCCGTCTTCGCCCGCAAGCCGATCTTCGGGTACACGGCAATCGTGTTCTCGACGGTCGCGATCGGCTTCTACTCGCTGCTCGTGTGGGCCCACCACATGTTCACGGTCGGCCTCGCGACGCCGCTCCTCGGCTTCTTCATGATCTCCTCGATGATCATCGCGGTGCCGACGGGGATCAAGATCCTCAACTGGCTCGCGACGACCTGGCGCGGGAACCTGATCTTCGACACGCCGATGCTGTTCGCGCTGGGGTTCATCGCGCTCTTCACGATCGGGGGCCTGTCCGGGATCTTCCTCGCCGCGTTCCCGTTCGACTGGCAGGCGCAGGACTCGTACTTCGTCGTCGCGCACCTGCACTACGTGCTCTTCGGCGGCTCGATGTTCGGGATCTTCGGCGGGCTCTACTACTGGTGGCCGAAGATGTTCGGGCGGGTGCTCGACGAGACGCTCGGGAAGTGGCACTTCTGGCTGCTGTTCATCGGCTTCAACCTGACGTTCTTCCCGCAGCACCTGCTGGGGCTGGAGGGAATGCCGCGGCGGATCTACACGTACTCGCACGACTCGTGGGAGGTGTCCAACCTGATCTCGACGATCGGCTCGTACGTGATGGGAGCTGCGATCCTCGTGTTCGTGATCAACGTGCTCTGGACGCGGAAGCGCGCGGGCGTGCGCGCCGGGAACGACCCGTGGCTCGGCGACACGCTCGAGTGGTACACGACCTCGCCTCCGCCTCCGCACAATTTCGACAAGGTTCCCTACGTGACGAGCGCCCGACCGTTGCGTGACCTGCGCCGCCGGCTCGAGGAGAGGCGCGTATGAGGCCGAGCTTCTGGCTTCGGCTGACCGCGGTGCTGGGAGCGGCCGGGACCCTCGTCGCCGTGATCTCCGGCTCGGCGGGCCTCGGCGCGGGCCACCAAGTGCTGGCCGCGCTGGCTCTTCCGCCGCTGGCGGCCGTGGTTGCGGCCGCGTGGGTCGAGCACCGCCGGCTGCTGTATCCGTCCCTGGCCGCGCTCGTGCTGTTCGGGCTCGCGGCAGCGGTCACGGCGCCTGGGCTCCATCTCGCGCTCGCCGCGCTCGCGTTCGCGGCCGCGGTGGTTTCGGCTGCGGCCACTTTCAGGGGCGAGGCGGTGGCGCCCGGCTCGATTCGGGACTACGTCACGCTCACGAAGCCTCGGATCATGTCCCTGCTCCTCCTGACCGGGCTCTGCGGGATGGTCATCGGGGCCGAGGGGCTCCCTCCGGCCTGGCTCGTCGCGGCGACGATGGGCGGCCTCGCGCTCGCATGCGGTGGGGCGAGCGCGCTCAACCACGTGCTCGACGCGGACATCGACCGGCTGATGGGCAAGCGCACGCGCTCGCGACCGGTGGCGGCGGGACGGGTGCCCGCGCCGTACGCGCTCGAGTTCGGGCTCGCGCTCTCGGCGCTCTCGTTCGTTCTGCTCGCCGGCGTCGTCAACACGCTGACCGCTGTGCTCGCGCTCTTCGGGAACCTCTTCTACGTCCTCGTCTACACGCGCTACCTGAAGCGCTCGACGCCGCAGAACATCGTCATCGGCGGCGCGGCCGGAGCGATCCCGCCGCTCGTCGGGTGGGCGGCCGCGACCGGGAACCTGACGCTGCCGGCGCTCGTGCTGTTCGCGGTCGTCTTCCTCTGGACGCCGCCGCATTTCTGGGCGCTCGCCCTGCTGATCAAGCGCGACTACGCGGCCGCCGGAGTGCCGATGCTGCCCGTCGTCCGTGGAGAGCGCGAGACCGCGCGGCAGATCGTGCTCTACACGGTCGTGCTCGTAGCGTTCACGCTCGCACCGGCCCTCTGGGGCCAGTTCGGGCTCGTCTACCTCGTGGCGGCCGCGGCGCTCGGAGCGGCCTTCCTCTGGCTCGCCAGGCAGCTCCAGCGCGAGCGGACGCCCGCGGCGGGCGGCGCTTCTCTTCCACTACTCGCTCGCCTACCTCGCGCTGCTGTTCGTGGCGATGGCGGTCGACTCGGTGCTCGCGTGAGCGACTACCCGCCCGAGCCCACGTACGCGCCCCGCGAGCCAACAGCGGAAGAGGGAGCAAGCAACACGCTCTTCGGCCTCGGCCTGTTCGCGATCGCGCTGCTCCTCTTCGGAGGGGTGGTCGCAGTCGGGTTCATCTACCTGGCGCTGGACTAGTCCCAGCTCTCCAGCAGCGCACGCACCTCTTCGACGCCGGCCTGCCAGATGCGGAGCATGTCCTCGTCGGAGTGCGCGTACGCCCCGCCGAAGGAACCGTCGCCGACGCGCTTGCGGAACTCCGCCGGATCGTGGATCGAGGTCGAGACGTCCGGCTTCTTCTCGTCCGGCAGCTCGACGCCCGGGAGCCTCGTCCACGGGAAGTTCTCCATCCACGACGCATGCGACCCGTCCGGGTCGACCGCGCGCACGACGTCCATCACACGCGGGCTGTCCCACCAGTCGTGGTAGCGGACGCGGTTCTCGGGATGGGCCGCGCCCCACTGCGCCGCGGCCGAGCGTGCCGGCGTGTTCCCGCCGTGGCCGTTGACGATCAGGATGCGCCGAAAGCCCTGGCCCGAGAGCGAATCGAGGAGATCGGTGACGACCGCGAGGAAGGTCTCGACCCGCAGCGTGGGGCTGCCTGGATACGCGGCGAAGCGCGGCGTCAGCCCGTACGGGAGCACCGGGAGGACCGGGACGCCGAGCGGCTCGGCCGCTTCGACCGAGACGCGCTCGGCCAGGATGCAGTCGGTTCCGAGGGAGAGGTACGCGTGCTGCTCCGTCGAGGCGATCGGGAGCACGATCCGGTCGTCGCCGCTCAGGTAGTCCTCGAGCTGCATCCAGTTAAGGTCGTGCACCCTCATGGCAGCAGCCGAGCCTAGCGGGATCTTCCTCGCGAAACCGCCCGACGCTCCGGACGGGAAGCGCCTTGCCGTCAAAGACCTGTTCGACACGGCCGGGCTGACGACGACCTACGGCTCGATCGTCTATTCGGAGCACGTCCCCGAGCGCAGCGCTGAGGCTGTGACGCGTCTGGAAGCCGCGGGCTTCGTGAACGTCGGCAAGACGAACCTGCACGAGTTCGCGTACGGGATCACGTCCGTCAACCCGCACTACGGGACGGTTCCGAACCCCGCGTTCCCCGGACGGATGGCCGGAGGCTCGAGCGGCGGCTCGGCGGCGGCGCTGGCGGCGGGGCTCGCGGACTACGCGCTCGGGACGGACTCCGGCGGATCGATCCGGATCCCGGCCGCGTGCTGCGGGACGGTCGGCTTCAAGCCCACGTACGGCCTCGTGTCGCTCGACGGTGTCTTCCCGCTGGCGCCGAGCTTCGACCACGCCGGCCCGATGGCACGCACGGTCGCCGAGTGCGCCGAGCTGATGGAGGTGCTGGCCGACGGCTTCCAGCCGGAAACGCTCGACTCCCTCGACGACCTCGACGTTGGGCTCGCGTGGGTCGACCGCGCGCAGCCTCTGGTCGAAGCGCGCGTGCGCGAGGCGGCCCGCGCTCTTCCCACGGCTGCGGGAGGTCGACTTCCCGCTCGCCGAGAAGATCGGCCCCGTCTTCATGCGCGAGGTGGCGGGCGTCCACCAAGACCTCTTCGCCGAGTTCGCGGACTCCTACGGCGAGAACGTGCGGATCAAGGTCGAGCTCTGCCTGGCCGTGAGCGACGGCGAGTACGAGGCCGGGGTGCGCGCACGCGAGGAGCTCCGAGAGCGGGCGGAGAGCGCGATGGAAGGCCTCGACCTGCTCCTCACGCCCACGCTCGGCTTCGTTGCGCCCAAGCTCCCGGTGGACGATCTCGACATCCGCGCGGACACGATCCGATTCACGTATCCGTTCAACGCGCTCGGGTGGCCCGCGCTCGCTCTCCCGTGCGGCCCGGCGGAGGACGGCGTCGCGGCTTCGCTGCAGATCGTGGGCCGGCCGGGCGCCGACGCACTCGTCCTCGCGGCCGGCGCGCGCGTGGAGTCACTCCGCTAGCAACTCGCCGGGTCGAGCTCGATCCTGATCGGGGCGGCCGGGGACCAGCGCCCGTCTCGAACGGTGCGCGAAAACGGTCGGAACACGAAGCCGTCAGCGCTCTGAACGTTCAGGCGGAAGTCGCGGAGGCCTCCGCCGGGAACATTGTCCGGGTCGGCCCGAAGCGTGAAGGTGCCGTCCGCCTCGGAGCGGCCCGACGCGATTGCCGCCTTCGAGTAAACGCTCCCCGTGAGGAACGCGTCGATGCGAGCCCGCGTTGGTCGACAGCTCTCGCCGAGCACGGTTCCCCGCACCAGCACGGGAGCGTCGGTGTCGAACGCGGCCGCGTCCGGCGACACGTAGTCGAGGCCGAGCACGGCCAGCTGGAAGCCGGCAGGCGCGCCGTCTGGGTTGACGCCGCGGAACACGATCGGCCGGTAGCTGTGGCGGTCGAGGCCGATCCGAAGCTGCAGGCCGCCGCCCTTCTCGAGCTGCACCCAGTAGACGGGCCGACCACGCCAGGTGCCCTCGCCGACCTGCTTGGCCCGGTCTTGCCGGAGCGCGGTGCGGTAGAAGGCCGCCTGGTCGAGGAAGCCGGGGAACGTGGTGAACTCGTCTTCGGTCGCCCGGGTCGTGAAGTCGCTCACGACCTGGCCCTGGTCGCGGGTGATGACACGTAGGAGGTGCCGGCCCGGCTCGTAGTAGCTCTCGGACGTGATCGACTCCGCGCCCGGCGAGTCGAGGCTGGCCGTGAGGTGGACGACCGGGCCGCCGGCCGGGACCGCCGCGAGCGCACGGCCGAGGACCGAGCCGTCTCCGCCGCCGCGGTCCCACGGCGAAGCGAGAACCAGGGCGAAGAGCGCGACCGCGACCGTGGCGACCGCGAGCAGGGCGCGGGTCGGCCTCAGGTGCCTGGGGGCCTCCGTCTCCGCGACACCGTCGGCGATCGCCAGCAGCTCCGGCTCGTCTCGCAGCAGCTCCAGGACCTCACGGTCTCGAACGCTCATGGCTCGATCCCCCTTTCGCTCAGCTCGGCGCGCAGACGCTCGAGCGCGCGCACGAATCTCATCTTGGCGGCGGCCTCGGTGAGGCCGACCTCGGCTCCGATCTCGGCGAACGTCAGGCCGCGGACGAGCTTCAGCAGCACGACCTGGGCCTGCCCTCCGGGCAGCGCGGCGATCGCCTCGCGGATCGCACCGGCAACGGGCTCGTAGTCGGAGGAGGCCCGCACCGGGAGCAGCCCGGCGAGCCGGCGCTCGCGGCTGCGGCGGCGGGCTTCGTCGGCGAACCGGCGCCTGGCGACGGTGTAGAGCCAGGCGAGGACCGGCGGATCGCCCGGTCGCTCCTCGGGCAGCGACGCGGCCGCGGCGGCGAAGACGTCCTGGGTCAGCTCCTCGGCGCGCTCCGGGTCGCCCAGCCGCCTCCGGAAGTATCCGTAGACATGGCCGTAATGGCGGCGAAACGCGCCCTCGGCAACTCCGTTCACATCCTCTTTCTCGTTCAGAACGTCAGAACGTAACGGTCAGCCGTCGGCGCGCTGAGCCGCGGCTTCGTACACGCGGTCGCGACCGAACTCGTCGAGCTCGGCGGAGAGCAGGTCGCTCCCGCTCAGGCGCTCGACCGGGGTCGGGCATTCTCTGCCGTCGATCTCGACCTGCTCGAGGCTGTCGGCCTCGTGGTGCTCGAGCTCGACGTCGCGGTCGAGCCGCGACCTGAGCCAGCCTGCGAGCAAGGTCGCCTCGGCGAGTGGCCCACGCACGCTGAGCTTGCGAAGCTCCGCGATCTCCGGCCAGAGTCCCGCAAGCTCGCGGCGCCAGGGCTCGGTTCTTCGCCACGCGATGTCCGAGACGGCCGTGCTCTCGAAAGGCAGCTCCGCGTAGGCGTCGGGCACGTCGGGCCACTCCCGCGAGTCGCCGATGAAGCGGTCGCAGACCTCGATCAGCTCGTCGGCCTCAGGCTCTCCGAACGGCGGCCGCCCGCGCCAGCGGAGAAAGACGGGCAGCCCGGGCACAAGCAGCGGGTTGACGATGCTCGCGGCAGCGCGGCTGCTCAGGCCGCGGAGACGGAGCGAGACCACCTCGGCGGCGATGTGCCGACGCTGCTCGCGAAGCGGGAAGGCCAGCATGCGGACGGTCGCGTCGATCCCGTCCTCGGCATCGGGCTCGGGGAAGAGCAGGATCCCGCGCGAGGGATGGCGCTCGCCGAGCCCCGCGAGCGTCTCGACAGCCGCCTCCTCCCACTCGCTCGGCACCCAGGCCATGTGCGTCATCACGCTCGTCCGCAGATCCGGCCCCTCGGTCTCGTTCGCCGACTCCTCACGCAGCCGGCACAGGGCGCGCACGACGTCGTCGACGGCGACGTCCTCCTCCGACCACTCCTCGACGTGAGCGTGCGTCGCGCTCAATGGCGCAGCCACTCCCGTCCCTCGCGGCGGATCAGCTCGTCGGCCCCGGCAGGCCCCCAGGTCCCGGCCGCGTAGTTCGGGAAGGCGGGACGGTCCCGCGCCCACGCGGCGACGATCGCGTCGACGAGCGACCACTGCTCCTCGACCTCGTCCGAGCGGGTGAACAGCGTCTGGTCGCCGAGCATCGCGTCGAGGATCAGCCGCTCGTACGCATCCGGCAGCTCTGTGCGGAACGCGCCCCCGTAGAGGAAGTCCATGTGCACCGTGCGGATCCGCAGGCCCTGCCCGGGCACCTTGGCGCCGATGGCCAGGGACACGCCTTCGTCCGGCTGGACGTGAACGAGGAGCAGGTTCGGCTGGAGCTCCTCGGTGGTCGCGTCCTCGAACGGCGGGTGCGGCGCGCGCTTGAACTGGATCGCGATCGTCGTCTCGCGCCGGGCGAGGCGCTTGCCCAGGCGCACGTAGATCGGCGTGTCCGCCCAGCGCCAGTTGTCCACGTAGAGCTTGGCCGCGATGAACGTGTCAGTCATCGACGCCGGGTCGACCTTCTCCTCGTCGCGGTAGCCGACCACCTCCTTCCCCTCGATGAAGCCGGGCCCGTACTGGCCGCGGACGACCTCCCTCGGGCCGGGGGTCGGCATCGCCTTCAGCACCTTGACCTTCTCGTTCCGCACCGACTCGGCCGTGAAGTCGATCGGCGGCTCCATCGCGGTCAGCGCGACGAGCTGGAGCAGGTGGTTCTGGAAGATGTCCCGGATCGCGCCGGCGTGCTCGTAGTAGTCGGCGCGCCCCTCGATGCCGAGCGTCTCCGCGACCGTGATCTGGATGTGGTCGACGAACTGGCGGTTCCAGATCGGCTCGAAGATGCCGTTCGCGAACCGCAGCGCCAGCATGTTCTGGACGGTCTCCTTGCCGAGATAGTGGTCGATGCGGAAGACCTCGTTCTCGGCGAAGTGCTCGCCGATCAACTCGGTGAGCTCGCGCGCGGAGGCGAGGTCGTGGCCGAACGGCTTCTCGACGATCAGGCGCGTCCAGCCCTCGGTCGTGCGCCGTTCGCCGAGCTCCCTGACGAGCATGGGCATCGCCTGCGGCGGGACCGCGAAGTAGTAGACGCGGTTGCCACGCGTTCCGCGTTCCTCGTCGAGCTCTTTCAGCAGGTCGGAGAGCTCGTTCTCGCGGCTCTCGTCGGAGAAGTCGAGCGAGATGTAGCGCGTCGCCTCGGCGAGCCACTTCCAGACCTCGGGCTTGAAGTCGTCGCGCCCGAACTCGCGGACCGCGTGCTCCATCTGGTCGCGGAACTCGTCGTCGGTCCACTGCGAGCGGGCGGCGCCGACGATCGCGAACTTCTCGGGGAGGAGCTTGCGGCACGCGAGCGAGTACAGCGACGGGAAGATCTTGCGGTGCGTGAGGTCGCCGGAGGCGCCGAAGATGACGAGCACGCACGGCTCGGGCGCCCGCCGCGGGCCGAGCCCCTCGAGCAGCGGATTCGGTTGAACCTGCGTCTCGGTCACTTCTCGCTCTTGACCGCGTGCCCGCCGAACTGCTGGCGGAGGGCGGCGTCGATCTTGGCCGCGAACGACTCGTCCTGGCGCGAGGCGAAGCGCGCGTAGAGCGCGGCCGAGATCACCGGGACCGGCACGTCCTCGTTGATCGCCTCGAAGATCGTCCAGCGGCCCTCGCCGGAGTCCTCGACGTAGCCCGCGATGTCGCCGAGGTCGTTCCCGTGCTGCTCGAGCGCGTCGCGGAGGAGCTCGAGGAGCCACGAGCGGACGACCGAGCCGTAGCGCCAGATGCCCGCGATCTCCTGGAGGTCGAGCTCGAACTCCGACGCGTTCATGACCTCGAAGCCCTCGGCGTAGGCCTGCATGAGCCCGTACTCGATGCCGTTGTGGACCATCTTCACGAAGTGCCCGGCGCCGGACGGGCCGACGTGCGCCCAGCCGTTCGGCGGCGCGAGCGTCTCCAGCGCGGGCTGGAGCAGGGCGACCGCGTCGTCGGGCCCACCGGCCATCAGGCAGAAGCCTTCCTTCAGGCCCCAGATCCCGCCCGAGACGCCGACGTCCAGAAAGTGGATCCCCTTCTCGGCGGCCGCGGCGTTGCGTCGCTGCGAGTCGTGGAAGTTCGAGTTGCCGCCGTCGACGAGCACGTCGCCGCGCTCGAGGATCGCCAGCAGCTGGTTCGTCGTCGACTCGGTGACCTCGCCGGCGGGGATCATCATCCAGACCGCCCGGGGCGGCTCGAGCTGCTGCGCGAGCTCCTCCAGCGAGGAGGCCGTCGACTCGACCTGCGGGTCGTACGTCATCACCTCGTGCCCGTCCTTGCGCAGGCGCTCCGTCATCCCGGAGCCCATCCGTCCGAGGCCGACCATCCCGAGCTTCATACGTCCTCCAGTGTCACACGGCAGACCGTTCGCCCGCGTTCCTTGAGCGACTCCAGGTCGCCCGTCGCCTGCGCGGAGATGAGCTGCTTGAACCCGAAGTCCTTGCCCGGAATGGCGAGCTCCTCGCCGAGGTCGTCGACGACCTGGATCGCGAGCACGGTGTTCGGGCCGCCCTTGTGCAGCTGCCCAGTCGAGTGCAGGTAGCGCGGGCCGAGGCCCTTCGTCACGACGCAGCCGGTCTCGCGCGCGCGCACGACGAGCGGATCGAGCTCGCCCTCGCGCTCGGGATCGATGAACGCCTGGATGGCGATGTACTGCGGAGGCTCCGCCTGGGCGAGCAGGTCGTCGAGTGACCCTTCCGGCCCTGGCTGAGGGACTGTCCCTTGTGACAAAAGCTCCGCTGTCTTGTCTTTGGCGGCCTGGACGTCCGGCTGGTCGAACGGATTGATCCCGAGGATCGAGCCGGCGACCGCGGTCGCGAACTCCCAGCGGAAGAACTCCGCGCCGAGGTCGTACGGGTCGTCGAGCCGCACTCGCCCCTGCTGGCGGTCGGGCCCAGCCGTCGGGTTCTCGCCGGGAGCCGGCACGAGCCCCTTGCCGCTCCTTCCCGGTCGACTCGGCGATCAGCTGCTCCGCCCACAGCCCGAATCCGCCCGGAGTCTCGTCGATGCAGACCTTGTCGCGGTCTTCGTCCCAGCCCTCGGCGAGCTCCAGCCCGAACTGGAAGCCCGGGTTGTCCTCCTCGCCCAGGCGGCACCAGCCCGCCATCGCGTCGGCGCGCTCGAGGATCGCCTGGACGTCGAGGTCGAGCAGCGCCGCGGGCACCATCCCGAACGGCGACAGCGCCGAGTAGCGGCCCCCGATCGTCGGCTCGCCGTTGACGACCCAGGCGAAGTCGTGGGCTCGCGCGAACTGCTCCAGCTCGGTGCCCGGATCGGTGATCGCCGCGAACGACGCGCCGCCGCCGCGCTCGAGGAAATAGTCGAGCTGGGAACGCGTCTCGAGGGTCGTTCCGGACTTCGACGCCGCGATGAAGAGCGTCCGCCCGAGGTCGACCTGACCCTCGAGGCGCCGGATCGCGCTCGGATGCGTCGTGTCGAGCACGTGCAGCTTGTCGGCCGCGAACGTCCGCCGGATCACCTCGGGGGCGAGGCTCGAACCGCCCATCCCGAGCAGCACGACGTCCTCGAAGTCGGACTCGAGCCCCTCGAGCTCGTCGAGCCGCTCGAGCATCCGCGCCGGCTCGTCGAGCCAGCCGAGCCAGTGGCCCTCGTCCGAGCCGGACCAGATCGTCGGGTCACGGGCCCAGATCCGGTCGACGAGCTCGATCGCTTCCAGCGAGGTCACGACAGGAATTCCAACACGAGCCGGTCGAACTCGTCGGGGCGCTCCATGCTCGGCACGTGCGCCGTTCCGGCGATCGTCTCGCGGCGGGCATTCGGGATCTCGGCCTCGAGCCGCTCGGCGATCGCGAGCATCTCCGGGCCGGTCGAGCTCGCCGACGAGGACGAGCGTCGGCGACCGAGATCTCGGCGAGCCGGTCGCCCCAGTCCTCGACGAGCGGCTGGTGGTCGCCGTCCTCGCCGGCCTCGAGATAGATCTCGATCGCGCGCCGCTGCATCTCCGCGACCTTGCTGCGCACGTCGGGGTCGACCTCGTCCGGCGAGCGCGACGGGCCGTCGACCCACATCCGCATGTTGACCTCGACCGCCGCGTCGACGTCGCCGCGCTCCAGCGCCGCCTCCTCCTCGTCCCAGCCGGCCTTCGTCTCGTCGGTCATCTCGAAGCCCCGCAGACCCGGAGCGACGAGGACGAGCCGCGACACGAGATCAGGGCGGGCGATGGTCGTCTCCATCGCGACTGCGCCGCCGAGCGAGACGCCGACGAGAGCGGCCGGCCCGAGCTCGAGGCTCGTCGAGGAGCTGGACGAGGTCGCCCGACATCGAGAACGTCCCGACCGCGCGGCGGCGACTGGCCGAAGCCGCGCAGATCGTAGCGGACGACCCGGAAACGCTCCGAGTAGGGCGCCCACTGGGGCTCCCACATCCGGCTGTCCGCGATCCCCTCATGGATCAGCACGACCGGCGACCCCGAGCCGGCCTGCTCCACGTACAGGTCGCT
Source organism: uncultured Actinomycetes bacterium (assembly GCA_963712635.1). Lineage (GTDB taxonomy): Bacteria > Actinomycetota > Thermoleophilia > Gaiellales > Gaiellaceae > VAXT01. Next base: position 85,252 of record CAVQIS010000004.1, read on the forward strand.
CACGCCGGCGCTAGTTGTCCGCGCTTGGACTCGATGCCCTCGAAGAGCTCGCTGAAGGAATCGATGAACTTCTGGACGCCCTCGCGCTCGAGCGTGTCGGTCACGTCGGCGTAGTCGACTCCGGCGGCCGCGAGCTGCTCGAAGACCTGCCTCGACTCCTCGACGCCGTCCTCGAGCGTGAGCGCCACGGTGCCGTGATCCTGGAAGGCTTCGACCGTCTCGTGCGGCATCGTGTTCACCGTCCCCGGGCCGATGAGCTCCTCGACGTAGAGGACGTCGCGATAGTCCGGGTTCTTCGTCGAAGTCGACGCCCAGAGGCACCACTGCGGGGTTGCGCCCTTCTCGGCAAGTGCGTCCCAGCGCGGGCCCGAGAACTTCTCCTTGTAGTTCTGGTACGCGAGCTTCGCGTTGGCGACGGCGAGCTTGCCCTTCAGCTCCGGGTGCCCGGCCTCGTCGAGACGGCGGTCGGCCTCGGTGTCCACGCGGGAGACGAAGTAGCTGGCCACGGAGCCGACGGTCGACGGGTCGCCGCCCGCCTCGACCAGCCGCTCGAGACCGCGAATGTAGGCGTCGGCGACCTCCATGTGGCGGTCGAGCGAGAAGATCAGCGTCACGTTGATGTTCCGGCCGCGCGCGATCATCTCCTCGATCGCGGCCAGCCCCGGCTGGGTGGCGGGAATCTTCACGTAGAGGTTCGGCCGCTCGACCCAGTCGTGGAAGCGCGCCGCCTCCTCGATCGTGGCGGCGGTGTCGTAGGCGAAGTTCGGATCGACCTCCATCGAGATGTAGCCGTCCTTGCCGTCGCCCTCGTCCCACACGCGAGCGCATGAGGTCGCAGGCCTCCTCGATGTCGGACATCGCGAGCTGGAGGAAGATCTCCTTGACGTCGTTCTCCTGCTGGATCACCTCGCGGAGCTGGTCGTTGTACCAATCCCCTTCGGCCATGGCCTTCTGAAAGATCGTCGGGTTGGACGTCACTCCCGTGACGGCGTCCTCGTCCATCATCCGCTTGAGCTCGCCGGTCTTGAGCCACTCGCGCGAGAGCGAGTCGATCCAGACCGACTGACCGAGCTCGGCAACCTCATTTAGGCGTGATTCAGCCATGCGTCTTCTCCATCTCCTCGATCTTCTGCAGCCTACGCACGTAGCGTTCCCCACCGTCGAATTTCGCACCAAGGAACGTGCGAACCAGCTCTGCTGCGAGCTCTGCGCCGATCACCTCGGACCCGATGCAGAGCACGTTCAGGTCGTCGTGCTCGACGCCCTGGTGAGCGGAGTAGGTGTCGTGGCAGATCGCGGCCCGGATGCCCGCGAGCTTGCTGGCCGCCACCGAAGCGCCCACGCCTGACCCGCAGACGAGGACGCCGCGCTCTGCCCCACCGGACTGAATCGCCTCGCCGAGCTCGCGCGCCTTGTCCGGATAGTCGACACGCGGCTCGGGCTCGAACACGCCGAGGTCGACGGTCTCGTGGCCGGCCGCTTCGATCTCCTCCAGCACGCTGCCGCGCAGCTTGACGCCGCGATGGTCGAAGGCGACGGCTACCCGCATCGAGGCGTTACGTTACCCGCATGGAAGGCCCGGAACTCTGGCGTGAGCTCGGCCAGCAGCTGCGCGTCGACTCGGTTCGCGCGGCCGCCGTCACGAAGTCCGGGCATCCGACGTCCTCGATGTCCGCTGCCGACCTGATGGCGGTCCTGCTCGCAGAGCACCTTCGCTACGACTTCGACGATCCGGACGATCCCCGGAACGACCACCTCGTCTTCTCGAAGGGCCACGCGTCGCCGCTGGTCTACTCGATGTTCAAGGCGGCCGGCGCGATCACCGACGACGAGCTGCTCACGTTCCGCAAGTTCGGGAGCCGCCTCGAGGGGCATCCGACCCCGGTCCTGCCCTGGGTGGACGTGGCCACCGGCTCGCTCGGACAGGGGCTTCCCTACGGCGTCGGCATCGCGCTCGCGGGCAAGCGCCTGGACAAGATCCCGTACCGGATCTGGGTGCTGTGCGGCGACAGCGAGATGGCCGAGGGCTCGATGTGGGAGGCCTTCGAGCACGCCTGGCACGAGAAGCTCGACAACCTGGTCGCGATCATCGACGTCAACCGGCTCGGCCAGCGCGGCGAGACGATGCACGGCTGGGATCTCGACTCGTACGCGAAGCGGGCCGAGGCGTTCGGCTGGCACGCGATCGAGATCGACGGGCACGACGTCGAGGCGATCGACCAGGCGTACCGCGAGGCCGAGGAGACGACCGGCCTGCCGACCGTGATCGTGGCCAAGACGATCAAGGGCAAGGGCGTGAAGGCGGTCGAGAACAAGGAGGGCTTCCACGGCAAGGCGCTCGACGACCCCGAGGAGGCGATCGAGGAGCTCGGCGGGATCCGCAACATCGAGATCGAGGTCGCCAAGCCCGAGGGCGAGAGGCCGAACGTCCCTCCGAGCGGCGGCGGGGCGGTCGAGCTGCCGGCCTACGAGGTCGGCGGCGACGAGGTCGCCACGCGCAAGGCCTACGGCGACGCGCTCAAGGCGCTCGGCGACGCGCGGGAGGACGTGGTCGCGCTCGACGGCGAGGTCTCGAACTCGACCTACGCGGAGATCTTCCGCGACGCGCACCCGGAGCGGTACTTCGAGATGTACATCGCCGAGCAGCAGATGGTCGCCGCGGCGGTCGGGATCCAGGTGCGCGGTTGGAAGCCGTTCGCGTCGAGCTTCGCCGCGTTCTTCTCGCGCGCGTACGACTTCGTCAGGATGGCCGCGATCAGCCGCGCGAACATCAAGCTCAGCGGCTCGCACGCAGGCATCTCGATCGGCGAGGACGGCCCATCGCAGATGGCGCTCGAGGATCTGGCCGCCTTCCGCGCGGTGCACGGCTCGACCGTGCTGTACCCGAGCGACGCGAACCAGACGGCCCAGCTCGTCGAGACCATGGCCGACCTCGAGGGGATCGTCTTCCTGCGCACGACCCGCGCGAACACGCCGGTCCTCTACGAGCCTGGCGAGGAGTTCCCGGTCGGAGGCGCCAGGGTCGTTCGCTCCTCGGACGACGACGACGTGACGCTGATCGGTGCGGGCATCACGCTCCACGAGTCGGTCAAGGCGGCGGACTCGCTCGCGGAGCAGGGCGTGACCGCGCGCGTGATCGACCTCTACTCGGTGAAGCCGATCGACGAGGAGACGCTCCGCGCGGCGGCCGAGGCGACCGGCCTGTTCGTGGTCACTGAGGATCACTGGCCCGAGGGCGGCCTCGCCGAGGCGGTGCTCTCGGTGTTCGCCGACTCGGACGAGCGGCCGCGGGTCGAGCACCTGGCCGTCCGAGAGATGCCTGGTTCGGGCAAGCCCGCGGAGCTGCTCGCCGCGGCCGGGATCGACGCGGAGCACATCGCCTCCGCAGCGCGGAAGCTCGTCGAAGCCGGCGTCCGCGCCTAAACCCGACACCGCTCCGGCTCTACCCTTAGGCCAATGGCTGTCGTCACCGCAACCAACCTGCGCAAGGAGCTCTCCGGCGATCCGCTGTTCGACGGCGTGTCGTTCAAGGTCGAGCGCCGCGACCGCATGTCGCTCTCCGGCCCGAACGGCGCCGGCAAGACGACCCTGCTCCGCCTCCTGAACGGCGAGACCGAGCTCCACGGGGGCACGATCTCGATGGCCAAGGGGACGCGGATCGCGCTCCACGACCAGCGCCCGCCCGCCGAGAGCCGCGCCCCGTTGCGCGACTACGTCCTCTCGGGCGCAGCCGACCTGACCGCGGCCGAGGCCGAGCTCCGCCGCCTCGAGCAGGCGATGGCCGCCGGCGACCACGACCCGGCGACGCTGCGCCGCTACGCAGAGTCGCAGGCGCGCCTCGAGCACGCGGGCGGCTACGCCTGGCGCGAGCGGCTCGACTCGGTGACGCGGAACCTCGGCTTCACGACGGCCGACCTCGAGCGGCCGCTCACGACCTTCTCGGGCGGAGAGCTGACCCGCGCCTCACTCGCGCGCGCCCTCGGCGGCGACCCCGACCTGCTGCTCCTCGACGAGCCGACCAACCATCTGGACGTCGCGAGCCTGGAGTGGCTCGAGCGCGAGCTGCAGTCGATCGACGCCGCGGTGATCCTCGTCGCGCACGACCGCTGGTTCCTCGAAGCCGTCACGACCGCGGTGCTCGAGCTCGAAGCCGGCCGCTCGACCTACTTCGCAGGCCCGTGGCACAACTGGCGCCGCGAGAAAGCCGCGCGGCTGTCCGCCGCCACGACCCAGGCGCAGCGGATCGACGTCGACATCGTCAGGCTCGAGCGCTTCGTCGAGCGCTTCCGCTACAAGAAGAGCCTCGCCAAGCGCGCGCAGGCCAAGCTGACGCACATCGGCCGCCTGCAGAAGGAGCGCTCCGAGCTGCGCGGCGAGATCGACCTGCTGACGCGCCGCGCGAAGAGCCTCGGCTTCGACTTCCTGAAGCCGAAGCGAAGCGGGCGGATCGTGATCGAGGCGGAAGGCGTCGAGCTCGCGGCGGGCGACAAAGCCGCTGCTTGCGGATGTGTCCTTCGCGGTCGAGCGCGGCGAGCACGTGGCGCTCGTCGGCCCCAACGGCTCGGGGAAGACGACGTTTCTGGAGACCTTGCTCGGGCGGCGCGAGCCGAAAGCCGGGAAGCTGAAGCTCGGCCACGGCGTCGAGGCCGCGTACTTCTCGCAGCACGAGATCGAGCTCGACGAGAGCCGGACGGTGCTCGCGCTCGTCCAGAACGAGACCGGGCTCCAGCGTCCGCAGGCGCAGAACCTGCTCGGACGGTTCCTCTTCTCGGGCTGGGAGATGCACGAGCGGTCCGTCTCCGCGCTCTCGGGAGGGGAGCGGCGCCGGCTCGCGCTCGCCCTCGTGGTCGCCTCGGGCTCGAACCTGCTCCTGCTCGACGAGCCGACGAACCATCTCGACCTGGAGAGCCGCGAGGCGCTCGAGGCCGCTCTCGACGCGTTCCCGGGCACGATCCTCCTCGTCTCCCACGACCGTGCCCTGCTGGACGCGATCGCCGACCGCACGCTCGCGCTCGAGGACGGGACGATCCGCTCGTACGACGGCGGTTGGGCCGAGTACGTCGCTGCGCGGGACGAACGAGCTGCGCCGGCGCCGCCCGAGCCGGAAGCTCGCAAGCCGAAGAAGGAGAAGGCGAAGGCGCCGCCGACACGGAAGCGCCCGACCGAGCTCGAACGCCTCGAGGCGGACATCGCCGGCCGCGAAGCGGAGATCGCCGACCTCGAGCGCCAGCTCGCCGAGGACTGGTCGAACGTCGACGTCGTCGCCGCCCATCGCCGCGCGCGAGACGAGCTTCAGACGCTCCTCGCGCGCTGGGAAGAGCTGTTCGAGACGGCCTAGCCCTAAGCCGAGCGCATGAAGCGGCGCGCCTCGCGCTTGTTGCGCAGCCAGATCACGATCATCACCGCCAGCGGTCCGAGGATGATCAGCGAGATGAGCCCGAGCGGGACGAGCAGCCAGAGCCCCTTCGTGCGGGTCGACTCCGGAAGCGGCGGCTGGGCGGGAGCGGCCACGCGGTGCGTCTTCGCCTTCTTCGCCGCTGCGGCCGCCGCCTTCTTCTCGGCAATCTTCTGCGCCGCCGACAGCGCCGGCGGCCCGTGGAACTTCTCCGGCAGCCAGTAGTTCACGAACCACTTGCCCTTGTCGTCCTTCACGACCTCGGCGTCCGCGGTCATCGCGGAGTACCCGGACCCCGGCTTCGGGAAGACGAAGACCTCGAGGCCGACCGTGTCCGTGTACGAGTACTTCACGTAGCTCCACTCCCCGAGACCCTTGTCGGCCGCCGGGTACGGGACGACGGGCATGTCGCCCTTCTCCCACTGCTTCTCGGTAGAGCCCTCCCTGAGATCCGGGCCGGCCAGGTCCCAGGCCTTCCCCGGGTCCTGCCGCGCGACCGCGTGACGGATGAAGTCCGCGAGGACGGGGTGGACGGCCTGCTTCTCAGCCGCGGTGAAGGGCGAGCGCTTCGGCTGCACGTAGTTCGGGATCACGGGCCCGTTCGCGTTCCCCGGGTCGCCCGGAGACGAGAAGTGCAGCGCCAGAAACACGATCGGAATGGCCAGGACCAGGGCGGACCAGCGGATGACCCGCTTGCGCCGCCGGGGTGAATCCCAAATACGCACCGAGGGTCATTGTTCCCGCAGCGTCAAATGTTCAAGACTGGGAACCGAAGGTCGCGAGCACAGCTTCCGCCACGACTCTGAGCGGACGACCGGAAACCTGGCTCGCCTTGCGAAGCCGCGCGAAGGCCTCTTCTTCGGACAGTCCCTCCTTCTCCATGAGCAGTCCCTTCGCGCGCTCGATCACCTTTCGCGCCGCGAGCGCCTCGGACAGGGACTCGGCCTCTTCGCGGAGGGCCGCGAGCTCCTCGTGCCGGGCGCGCGCCGTGTGGATCGCCGGCAGCAGGTCCTGCTCGCGAAAGGGCTTGACGAGGTAGCCGAAGACCCCGGCCTCGATCGCACGGGAGACGAGCTCGTCCTGGCCGTAGGCCGTGAGCATCACGATCGGGATCGGACGCTCGTCCAGGATCCGTCTGGCCGCCTCGATCCCGTCCAGGCGGGGCATCTTGACGTCCAGCACCGCAACATCAGGAGCCTCGGTGCGGGCGAGCTCCACCGCCTCCTCGCCGTCGCGGGCCTCCGCACAGACTTCGAACCCCGCTCGTTCCAGCAGGGCTCGAAGGTCGAGCCTGATGATCGTCTCGTCCTCGGCGATGAGGACTCTCATCCGCGTGAGTCTACGAAGGAATCTCCGTGGTGAGGCTCTCCGCGAGCATGTACGAGTTGCCGTCGGGGTCGTAGAACATGCAGAGCTTGACCATGCCCTCGATCTCGTACGTGTCGCCGTCGAAGCGGACGTCGTGGGACTCGAGGTGCTTCCGGGACACGTCGATGTCCTTGACGCCGAACGTGGGAGTGGTGCTGCCGGGCTTGACCTCCTCGGTCTGCCCGAGCCCGATCGTCACGTGCCTCGTGGCGGTCGACATCTCGCACCAGCCGTGCTCCTCGAGCTTGTAGACGAGCTCGAGGCCGAGCACCTCGCCGTACCACTCGATCGCCTTCTCCAGGTCCGAGACGCCGATCGCGATCGTGAGGTTCTCGTTGTACTCGAAGGGGGTGTTCGTGGCCACCGGGGCGACCTGTGTTTCCTGGCTCATCGCTTCCTCCTCTCGTTTCCTTGCTCCATCCTGTCCTGTTTTTATACTACGAATACTTCTATGTCAACTCTCGTTGCTCTCTTCCACAACCGCTGGTCGGTGCCGATCCTCGCCGAGCTGCATCGCCAGCGCGGCAGCCGGTTCGCGACGCTTGCGCGGATGCTCGGGATGAATCGTGAGTCGCTGCGCCGCACGCTGGCCGCCCTGATCGAAGGCGGGCTCGTGGGCCGCAACCCCGGGTACGGGCACCCGCTGCGGCCGGAGTACGTGCTGACCAGGCGGGGAGACCGAATCGCAGCGCGTAGCAGGCCGCTCGTCGATCTCCTCCGTGCCCGCGGGCTCGAGGAGGTCGGGCTCAAGAAGTGGTCGATGCCGGTCGTCTACGCCCTCTCGGGCGAGCCGCTTCGCTTCTCCGAGCTCCGCGACCGGTTGGAAGGCATCTCGCCGCGCGCCCTGGCGCTCGCCCTGAAGGAGCTCGAGTCCGCGGGGATCGTCGAGCGGCGGGTGACTCAGGACTATCCGCCGGCGACGAGCTATCGGCTCGCGGCTGATGCGCGGCGGCTCGCGTCACTCGTCGGCGAGCTCGTCGGCTAGCCCGGCGAGAGCGCCGCTCGCGGTCCACCAGGTCATCACGTCGACGGCCATCCGCCCGGCTTGAACAGACGGGTCCGACTCGGCCAGCTGGCGTGTCTCCTCGAATCCTGTCCGGTAGAGGCAGAAGCCGCGCATCGTCTCGTCGCGCTGCTCCGAGAACGGCCCCGCGAGGAGCATCGCGCCGCGCTCCTTCATCGCGGCGAGATGGCCGAGATGCTGCTCCTGGAGCCGGTCGAGCTCCTCGTCCGAGTACTCGGCCGCCCGCGGGCCGCGCCTGAGCAGGACGAAGGTGTAGCTCTCGAGCTCCATCAGGCCGGGAACACCACCTCGGCGCGCAGGCCGCCGTTCGAGTGGAGGTCGAGCGTCCCGCGGAGCTCGTCGCGCACGAGCGCCCGGACGATCGAGAGGCCGGTGCCGGTCGTGTCCTCGTCGATCCCGCCGCCGTCGTCCGCGATCGCGAGCACGACCTCGCCGTCGCGCCGTGCCAGCTCGACCCGCACGGAGTCGCCGCCGTGCTCGAGCGCGTTCTGGAGCAGCTCGCTGAAGACGAGCGCGAGCGCAGTCGCCCGGCTACCCGCGAGCGAGACGTGCGCCAGATGCGCCTCCACGGTCTTCTGCGCCCCGAGCCCCTGGACGAGCATCGCTCGGAGCCGGTCGAGCAGCTCGTCGAGGTCGACTTCCTCGTCGCGACGCTCCGTGAGCACCTCGTGCACCGCCGCTATGGCGAGGATCCGGTTGACCGAGTCCTCGAGCGCCTTCTGCGGGTCGACGCCGTCGGAGCGGGCCTGGAGCCGAAGGAGCGACGCGACGGTCTGGAGGTTGTTCTTGACGCGGTGGTGGATCTCCTGGGCCAGGACGCCGCGCATGACCGCGCGCCCGTGCTCGAGCGCGACCGCAGCGTGGTGCGCGATCGACGCGAGCAACGCGCGCTCCTGGTCGGTGAACGGCAGGTCGCGGTCGCAGACGAGCTCGCCGATGACCCGGCCCTTCCAGCGCAGCGGCAGCCGAATCGCGTGCTTCCCAGGACGCCCCTCGGGCCAGGCGATGTTGCCGTCCTCGAGCACGAGCGCGGCGCCGGTCGCGCCGACGGCCTCCATCGTCGTGTTCACGATCGCTTCGAGCGACTCCTCGAGGTAGAGCGACTCCGAGACCGCCTCGGAGATCTTCGCCAGCGCCTCGAGCTCCGCCACCCGCGCCTGCGCGTCCGCGTAGAGCTTCGCGTGCTCGATCGTCTGCGCGACCTGAGCTGCGATCGCCACGAGCAGGTCGATCTCGGCTTCGGAGAACTCCCGCGGCCTGATCGTCCGCACGTTCAGCGCGCCGGCGAGCTTCTCGCGGGCCAGGATCGGCACGGCGAGAATCGACTCGTACTGGTCCTCCGGGAGATTCGGGAACGCCTTGAAACGCTCGTCCAGGTGCGCCTGCGCGGGGATCATGATCGGCGAGCGCTCCGCGGCCGCGGTGCCCGTGATCCCGTCACCCGGCTTCATGCGCGGTGTGCGGGTCATCTCCTCGACGCGGGTGCCGTGCGTCGCCCGCAGGACCAGCTCGTCGCCCTGCTCGTCGTACAGGTAGACGAAGCACGCGTCGGCCTCGAGCGCGTCCGCGACCTTGCTCGCCACGAGACCGAGCACCTCTTGCAGGTCGAGCGTCGAGTTGACCGCCGCGCTCGTCTCCGTCAAGCAGCCGAAGGTGACGAGCAGATACGTCCACGGAGCGATTGTAGGAAGGACCGCGTCCGACCCTGCGAAAGCCCCGTCCCCGATGCTTAACAAAACGCTTACACGCCTAGCGCTTCTCCATCACATGGCCTGGATAGGTTCAGCCCAATGAGTGCCGCCCGTCCCGACCTCCTGCGCACGATCGGCTTCCTCGTCGCCGATGCGAAGGGCCGCGTCGTAGGCACGGTCGAGGCGCCGATGTACGGCAGCGCGCCGGATGTTCCGGATGCGGTCTCGGTTCGCTCGGGCTTCTTCTCCCGCGGACGCCGTCTCGTCCCGGCAGACGCGATCTCCAAGATCGACACCCGCACGGGCGTGATCGGCCTCAGCGTCGACCGCGACGCCGTCCTGACCTTCCTGTAGGCCCCCGGACTCAGAGGACGGCCAGGTAGCGCTCCTGCTCCCAGTCGGTGAGCTGGACCCGGTAGTCGTCCCATTCCTGGCGCTTTAGCTCGACGTAGCGGTCGAAGATGTGCGGCCCGAGCGCCTTCTTGGCCAGCTCCGAGTCGGCCAGCGCGTCGATCGCCTCGCCGAGCGTCTCCGGCAGCGAGACGATCCCCCGCTCCTTCCGCTGCTCAGGAGTCAGGTGGTACAGGTTCGTCTCCATCGGATCCGGCAGCTCGTAGCCCTTCTCGATCCCCTCGAGCCCCGCGTGCAGCAGCGCGGCGAACGTGAGATAGGGATTGCAGGCCGGATCGGGACAGCGGATCTCGGCGCGCGTCGCCTGCTCGTTGCCCGGCTTGTAGAGCGGGATCCGGATCAGCGCCGAGCGGTTGCGCCGCGACCACGCGACGTAGACCGGCGCCTCGTAGCCGGGAACGAGCCGCTTGTACGAGTTCACCCACTGGGCGAAGACCGCCGAGATCTCACGCGCATGCCGCAGCTGGCCGGCGATGAACGCCTTGCCGGCTCCGGACAGGTTCCAGTCGTCGTCGGCGTCGAAGAACGAGTTGCGCCCGTCCGTGAACAGCGACTGGTGCGTGTGCATCCCCGAGCCGTTCTCGCCGAAGATCGGCTTCGGCATGAACGTCGCGTGGTAGCCGGCTTTCTTGGCGATCTCCTTGACGATCAGCCGGTAGGTGAGCGTGTGGTCGGCCATCTCGAGGGCCGGCGCAAAGCGCATGTCGATCTCGTGCTGTGAGGGGCCGACCTCGTGGTGGACGTACTCGACGGGGATGCCCATCTGCTCGAGCCCGCGGACGGTCTCCTGGCGCAGCTCGCTCGCCGCGTCCATCGTCGTCATCGCGAAGTAGCCGCCCTCGTCGAGCGTCTCCGTGCCCTTGTCGTCCTTGAACAGGAAGTACTCGAGCTCGGGGCCGACATTGAACGTGTCGAAGCCCATCTCCCGCATGCGGTCGAGCGCGCGGCGCAGCACGTAGCGCGGGTCGCCCTCGTACGGCTGGCCGTCCGGCGTGACGACGTCGCAGATCATCCGGCCGACCTTGGTCTCGCCTTCCCTCCAGGGCATCATCCGGTACGTGCCCGGGTCGGGGATGGCGACCATGTCCGACTCCTCGATCGCGTTGAAGCCCGTGATCGACGATCCGTCGAAGCCCATGCCGTCATCGAGCGCGGCCGGGATCTCGCTGGGCGTGACCGCGAAGCTCTTCAGGTGCCCCTCGAGATCGGTGAACCAGAGGAGCAGGAACTCGACTCCGTCCGCCTTCATCTTCTCGAGCGCGTCCTTGCGGGCCTCCTCGCTGGAGGTTGCCCGGTTCTTCGACTCGACCTGCTGCGCCATGCGAAATGCCTCCTTAAATGCGAAAAGCCCCGGGCGCCGATCGCCCGAGGCCACGTTGCCTCACCAACGGTCTGAGAGTACCACGATTTCAGGTGGGCTCAATGCCGTTCGATGCGGCTCCAAGGTCAGACAAAATCTCGCTGATGAGTCCACGCGCGACCGCCGCGAACACGGGATTCGTGTCCTTGTAGTAGGGGAGCGCGATCAGTGCGATGGAGAGCGCCCAGCCTCGGCCGCGGGCCCAGGTCGCATCGTCGACCTCGAGCTCGACGCGAACGACGTTTCTCTCCTCCGCGTGGAGAAGGGCCCACGCGATGATCAGGTCACACGCGGGATCGCCGATCCCCAGCAGGCTCCAATCGATGACGCCGGTGAGCCGGCCGCCTTCGAGCAGCAGGTTCCCGGGCAGCAAGTCACCGTGAATCCAGATCGGCGGCCCTGACCAGTTAGGCGCCCCAAGTGCTTCCTCCCAGGCCGCAGTCGCCGCGTTGGTGTCGATCATCCCGTCGAGGGCGACCAGCGCAGCGCGAGCCGCCTGGTCCTGCCCCTCGAGCGGCGCTCCCCGACGAGTCCGCGGCCCATCAGGGAGGTCGACTCGACGCAAGGCGTGCAGGAGCGTCATGACATCCGTGGTGAGGAAGTGCGGGTCATCGATATTGCCGACCGTCGGGTTCTCGCCTCCGAGCCAGGGGTAGACGCCCCAGCCCCACGGGTAAGAGCCGGTCGGCCTGCCCTTTGCGAGCGGCACGGGGATAGCAACGGGAAGCAACGGCGCAAGCCTCGGCAGCCATTCGAAGTCCTTGTCCCCGCTTCCAGCAGCCCAGTGAATGCGTGGCAGTCGCACGGCCATGTCTTCGCCAAGGCGGTAGAGCGCGTTCTCGGTTCCTGCAGAGCGAACGCGCTCGAGTGGAAGCTCAGCCCAATGCGGGAACTGCCCGACCAGCAACTTGCGCACGAGAGCCGCATCGATTTGGAACTCGCCGTCATGCATCGCGGCGCTCATGCCGTGGTTGCAGGGAGCTCTTCGAGCTCCGGCTCGCCTCCCTGGTGCGCGATCGCGCGGCCGTAGAGCCAGAGCGCGGGCGCGATCGCGAGGCTCCCGATCGTGAGCGCCGCCCGGATGCCCCAAACGTTGCCGATCACGCCGAGCACCGCGCCGCCGCCGGCCTGACCGACCGCGTTCGCCTGCCCCGAGATCGAGAGCACGGTCGCACGGACGCTCGACTCCGTGATCTGCTCGTTCAGCCAGATCGTGTACAGCGGCCCGGCGAGGTCCCGGGCGAAGAAGACTCCGAGCAGCGCCGCGATCGCGAACCAGGTGGCCCCGGTCAGCGCGAAGGCGAGCATCGTCACCATCTCCATCGCCGTCAGCACGAAGAGCGCACCCGTGACGAACCGCCGGCCGTGACGTTCGAAGCGCTTGATCAGCCAGCCGGTCGCGAGGAAGCCGAGGATCATCCCGGCGAGCCAGAAGAGCCCGAACCAGACCACCGGTTGCAGGCTGCCGATCGCCGGCAAGCCGACATCGCGGAGGAAGTGCGCCTCCTTCAAGCCGGTCGAACGCCTCCGCGGACATGCCCATGAACAGCTGGACGCCGACGAGGAGCAGGATCACCGGCGCCGCCCAGGCGTAGCGAGCGCCGGTCGTTGCGGTTGTTCGCATCTCGGTCAGCGCGGACGCCCGCTCGGCGCGCGGCCTCCGGCGAAAGCCGGTCTCCGGCATCAGGAAGACGCACAGCACACCGCACACGATCGTGATCGCGCCGCCGACGATCACCCCGGCACGCAGCGAGACGATGCCGATCGCGACCTGCAGGAAAAGCCCGAGAACGGCCCCCGCGTACCCGAGTCGGGCGCCGACCAGGAAGAGCCGCCCGACCTTGTCGACCCCTACTTCGTCCGTGATCCAGGCTTCGTACGCGCCGCTCGTGAACGTGTAGGAGAGACCCCAGAGGCCCCAGAGGGCGATGATCGCCCACGGCGCCGAGATCACGCCCACGAGCATCCAGGTGACGCCCATCCCCAGGAAGCCCACGATCAGGGAGAGCCGGCGGCTGTACGTGTCGGCGACAACGCCCGTCGGAATCTCGAACAGGAACACGGCAGCCTCCATCGCGGTTCCCATGAGGACGAGCTGCAGGGGAGACAGGTCGAGCTCGCTGACGAGGTAGACCGACATCACGACCCAGGTAGGCATCGAGAGCAGCAGCTCGAGCCCGTAGTAGACGGTCGTCGCCGGTAGGCGTCTCACTCCGGCTTACGCCCCAGGACCCACAGGAATGCGACCTCGCTCTCCGGTTCCTGCATCCAGACGAGATCGTCGACGAGGAGCTCGAAACCGGCTTCGCGGACGAGCCGCCGGTTCGTGTCGGCGTCGAAGCCGGAGAAGAACATGTCGACGCCGAGCCACTCGTCGATGCGGTCCTCACCCCCGACGTGGCTCAGCGAGGCCAGGAACAGACCGCCGGGCTTCAGCCAGCCCAGGATCCGGGCGAACAGCGCCGGCTGCTCGTCTCGAGGCACGTGGACGATCGAGTAGAGCGCGGTGACCGCGTCGAAGCTCTCGGCGGGAACGTCGAGCCTCCGCGAAGTCGGCTTGGACGAAGGACGCCCCCGGAGCTGCGGCGCGCGCGAGCTCGAGCTGCCGCTCCGAGATGTCCACGCCGGTCACCTCGAACCTGCCGGCGAGGCGGGCGGTCTTCGCGCCGTTCCCGCAGCCGAGATCGAGGACGCGAGCGCCGTCCGGAAGGCGGTCTGCCAGCTCGTCCACGAAGCGCTCCCAGGGATCTCCCTCCACCCGCGCCATCCACTCGCCGAAGCGATCCGCGAGAGCGTCGTAGCCCGCCTCCGACGGTCCGCTTGCGCTCGTCGGTGAGCGTCATCGAAGCGGCTCGAGGGGCACCGACGCCATCATCTTCAGCGCGACCGTCGCGGTACGCGTAGCCGAGCCGCTCGTTGACCTTGCGCATGCCCTCGTTCCCGCGCTGAGTCCACGTAACCACCTCGGAGAAGCCGTTCTCCGCAGCCCAGGCGAGCTCGAGCCGCTTGAGCGCCATTGCCGAGCCCCCGCCGGCGCCAGTCGCGGGCGACGACCGTGAGCCCGTCCTCGGCGACGCCCGCGTTGTCGTGTCGCATCAGGCCGGAGAAGCCGACGATCCTGCCTCGGTCGAGCGCGACGAACGAGCCGGCGGGATGCGTGGCCTCGTCACGCAGCCAGACCTCGAGCGGGATCACGACGTCACCGTCGATCGCCAGGTCCGCGTAGCCCTCGCCCTGCGCAAGCGAATACGCCTCGCGAAGGAGCTCGGGCCGGTCGGCGATCGAGACGACTTCGATTCCGTCGGGAATCGGAGCCTCCGGCAGCTCCGCCGGGAAGCGCGATCACCTGCTCGACCTCGCGGTCGACCTCCTCGAAGCCGAACCGCTCGGCGAATGCCTGAGATCCCTCGTCGTCGACGGACGCCGCCGCCTTGTCGAAGCCCAGGCCGGCCGACGTGCGCGGTCAACCGGTAGAGCATGGCCGTGCCCACCCCGCGGCGGCGAGCATCGGGATGAACACGCGGCGCGACGAAGCCTCGACCCTGCACGTCCGAGCGGCCGGCCAGCCCTGCGCCTACAACCTCCCCGTCGAGCACAGCAACGACCACGAGCTGGTCCGGCTCCTGACGCTCGCGGAACTCCTGCACGGTCCACGCGGACTCATTCGGAAACACGGCGCGCTTGACGCGGATCCAGCCTTCGAAGTCCGCGTCGCTCTCGGCGCGCCGAACCTCGATCATCCCGACCTCTTCAGCTTTCCGTGCTGCTTCGCGTAGCGCTCACCGCGCCGGAAGACCTCGAGCCCGAGCGGCACCGAGACGATGCCGATGATGATCAGCGGCCAGATGTTCGGCCACATATCGCTGACGCCGGCGCCGTTGATGATCGCGTCGCGGATCCCGTCGAGCGCGTAGGTGGCCGGCGAGATCTTCGCGAGCGCCTGCATCCAGTCCGGAAGCACGCTCACCGGGTAGTAGACGCCCGAGACGACGAGCAGGATCCCCTGCGCGACGAACCCGAGCTGCGTCCCCTTCTCCGGCGAGATCAGGGGCAGGACGGCGGTCATCATCCCGATCCCGATGAACGAGATCGAGGCGACGATGAGCACGACGAGCGCGGCGACGTAGTTCGCGTGGGCGAGCTCGAGGTGGAAGAAGAGTGCGACCACCGCGAACAGCAGGATCGCGCGGATCACGCCGTAGACGATCGCGAACAGCCCCATCCCGAACAGGTGGATCGGGCGCGAGAGCGGCGCCATGAACGTGTACTCGATCGTGCCCTCCCAGCGCTCCCAGGCGACCGTCTCCGTGAGGATCTCGAAGATGATCCCGAGGTAGGCCCAGACGACGGCGCCCACGAGCAGGATCGTCGTCACCTCGTTGACGTCGATCTGCCCGCCGCCGGCCTCGATGCCCTTGGCGATGAAGACGATCGTGAGCGTGTTCGCGACCGTCCAGAAGAAAAAGGCGACGTCCCACCAGACGTAGCGCTTGACGAGATAGACGTTGCGCTCGAAGACGCCGGCGAGGCCGATCAGCTCGTGACGGAGGGTTGCTGCGGCGCCGGGCACTACTTTTCGTCCTCCTCGCGCTTCTCGTCCTCGAACGCCTTCCCGGTCGCGGAGAAAAACGCCTCTTCGAGCGTCTCGGCGTTGTAGCGCCGCTTGAGCTGGTCGACGGGCTCGAGGGCGAGCAGCCGGCCGTCGTCGAGGATGCCGATCCGGTCCGCGAGCGCTTCCGCCTCGTCGAGGTCGTGCGTGCAGAGCAGGATCGTCGCGTCGTGCGTCTGCCGGATCTCGCGGATGAAGTCCTGGACCTCGAGCTTCGAGCGCGGGTCGAGCCCGGTGGTCGGCTCGTCGAGGAGCAGCAGGATCGGCTGCGTCAGGAGCGCGCGGGCGAGCGCGACCTTCTGCTGCATGCCCCGCGACAAGTCCTCCATGGCCTCGTTGCGGCGTGCGGCCGGGAAGCCGACGCGCTCGAGGATCTCCGGGATCCGGTCACGGGTCTGGCTGACGGTGAGCCCGTAGAACCTGGCCGCATAGGACAGATTCTCGGTCGACGACATCTTCTTGAAGAACGAGGCCTCGACCGAGACGCGGTTGACGAGCCGGCGCACCGCGCGGGTGTCGGACAGGTCGTGCCCGAAGAGCGTTGCGGTTCCGCCGTCGTCCAGGAGCAGCGTCGAGAGGAGCCGGACCAGCGTCGACTTGCCCGAGCCGTTCTGGCCGAGGATGGCGACGCACTCGCCGCGGGCCATCTCGAAGCTGATTCCGCGCAGCGCCTCGACCCGCTCGCGGCGGCGGCGCAGGCCGGAGCGCTTGCCGTCACTGCGGCGGAACTCCTTGCGCAAATGTTGGACTTCGACTGCGGGCACGTGCTGCTCCAAACTCGGTTTGCAGGGACACGGAGAAGGCGCACCAGCGTTGTCGTCAGCCGATGCGCGCGGAGACCTGTGTCAACCGAGGCGCAACATTGCGGCGATCACGTTACCTGCGGGCCTGGACGAACACAAGGCTCCGGCTAGCGCTGTCGGCCCCGGCTGACGACGAGCGAGACGCGGGCTCTCAGCGGCTTGCGGGCTCCGGCCCTCGGGCTCTGACGCAGCACGATGCCACGAGCCCGCCGAGAACGAGCTCGCCGCACACGGCCGACCGTGCATCCTCGCGCCCGGATCCGCGCACGCGCCCGGGCGAGGCGCTGCCCGATCACACGCGGAACCAGACAGTGCCGCTTCGGCGGCGGCGGCGGAGGGACAGGAGGCGGAGGAACGGGAGGTGGAGGAACGGGAGGTGGAGGCGGCGGGATGGCGGAGGAGGCGGCGGGCCCGCAGCTCCGTCGACTTGCAGGCCGATCGCCGCGAACCGGCCCCCTTCGTCCTCCCACGCCGTGCCGGTCTGGACGAGCCGGTCTCGACCGTCGGGGAGATGCTGCAGCAAGACGGACGTCCCGTCACCGCCGTGCGTCCCCACCGGGTACGTGCGAACTCCGCCGTCTCCGAAGGACGAGTCCAGCGAGCCGTCGTCGTTGTACCGAGCGAGCGCGAAGGAGGGCCCGCCGTTCGACCAGCCGCCGGCGACGGCCTTCCCGTCGGGCTGGATTGCGAGCGAGACCGCGCCGGCGTAGTTGCCGATCGCGGTGGTCACGACTCCGGTCCCGCCGAACGTCGCGTCGAGGCTCCCGTCACCGAGATAGCGCGCGAGGCGAAGGCGAATCGTCGTCGAGCCGCTGCCTCCGTAGCCGGCCACGAGGATCTTCCCTCCGCTCGTCAGCGCCACTGCTCGGATGAGCTCATCCTCGGGGCCGGGCGTCACGACGATTCCGCCAGTCCCGAAGGTCGGATCGAGCTGGCCGTCCGAGAGGTAGCGGGCGACGGCGAAGTCGCCTGCACCGGTGCCGGAGTCCGTGTCCCCGCCGACGACGATCCGGCTGCCGTCGAGCGCGACCGTGAGCGATTCGTCGCCGAGGGACGGGTTCCCGATCGGGGTTCGCACGACGCCGCCCGAGCCGAACGACTGATCGGGCGACCCGTCGGCGTTCAGTCTCACGACCTCGAACCCGTCGTACGTCGGGGTCGTCGCGACAGCGACGATCTTCCCGTCGGGCTGCACGACCGCGTCGTAGCCGATGTCCTGCGGGCCGAGGTCGACGGTCTGGATCCCGTCGCCCGAGAAGCTCGAATCGAGCTCGCCGGCCGGCGTGTAGCGAACGAAAGCGACGTCCGAGTCGAAGTTGGCCCGCCACGCGTCTCCGACCACGACGATCGATCCGTCCGGCCCTACCGCCACGCCTCGCGCCACTTCGCGGGCGCCGGGGTCGAGGTCGATCGGAGTTCGGACGATTCCGCTCGACCCGAACGAGGGGTCGACGGCCCCGTTCGCGTCCAGGCGCACGGCGAAGAAGTCCTCGTCCTCGAGCTGGGCGCGAGTGGGCGGCGCCGGAGGCGGCGGTGGCGGCGCCATCTGGAGGTTCGTCCCGACCATCACCACCTTGTTGTCCGCTTGCAGCGCCGAGGACTGGGACGAGGCGCCGTAGGGCGCAACCGCGACGAGAGCTCGGCCGCCGTTCCCGAACGTCGGGTCCAGGTCGCCCAGGGGCGGCGCCGGCCAGTCCGGTGAGCAAGACGAGCGAGCCGGCCGCTGCAATGACACACCCGAGCGCGGTGCGCGCGGACATGGAGCCAAGCCTAGAACGCTCGCGCCTGATCGCCTAGCGAGCGCGCCTATCGTCGGCCGACGACGAGGTTCACCCGCGACCCGCGTGCAAGCCGTCGGCCGGTGCGCGGCGATTGGCCGATGACGATTCCGCGGAACCGTCGAGCTTTGACCCGCCGGATCCGACCGACGCGACAATGGGCGCGTCGGATCTTCGTGCGCGCCTTCGCGAGACGAAGGTGCACGACCCGCGGCACGCGGCAGCGGACGGTCGGCGGAGGCGGTGGAGGTGGTGCAGGCGGTGGAGGCGGTGGAGGCGGCGCGCCGGGAGGAGGCGGCGGCGGGGGCGGCTGTCCGGGCGGGCCCGTCAGGACCCGGATCGCGGCCATGTCGCTGCGGTTGGAGGAGGCGTCGTAGTGCCTGCCGACCTCGATGATCCGCTCGGGCACGGGGCTACCGCCGCCCTGGATCGCGACGCGGACGGGTCGCACCGCCCGCTCCGAACTCGTATACGCGCGTTCCACCTCCGAACGTGGGGTCGATCGTCCCGTCGACCGTGTAGCGGACAAGACCGAACCGCGCCCCGGCGCCCCAAGACGGGCACGGAGGCGACGACCTTCCCGTCGGCCTGCACTGTGACGCCTCCGCTGAAGGCGGCGCGAGTCCCGAAGGTCGTCGTCACGATCCCCGAGCCGCCGAAGGTGGGGTCGAGGTGGCCGTCCGAGAGATAGCGCTCAACGCGCAGGCGCGTCGCCCCCTTCCTGGGTAGACGACCCCGGAGACGAGAGCCTTCCCGTCGGGAGCGAGCGCAAGGCTGTGCACGTGCTCGTTGGCGGGGTCATGCGTGATCGCGACGCCGCCGTCGCCGAACGCGGGGTCGGGCTGACCGTCGGGCAGGTAGCGCACGAGCGCGAAGTCGCCATGGCCCTCGCCGTCGTCGGCGGTTCCCGCCGCGAGGATCGTTCCGCCCGGGGTGAGAGCGACGGCCGACGGGGTGTCGAAAAAGGACTCGCCGATCGCCATGCGTGAAACGCCGCCCGAGCCGAACGAGTCGTCGAGCGTCCCGTCCACGTTCAGGCGCATCGCCGTGAAGGTCCGATCGAAGACCTGCCGAACGCCCGACGGCGACGATCTTGCCGTCGGACGGCTGCACGACTACACCGGAGGCCCCGTCGTAGTCGTCGACGTCGATCGTCTGGATCCCGTCGCCGGAGAAGGTCGGGTCGAGCTCGCCGGCGGACGTGTAGCGAACGAAGGCGAAGTCGCTCGTGAACAAGTCGTCCAGCGCGGTGCCGGCGAGCACGATCGAGCCGTCGGGGCCGAGCGCGACAGCACTTGCCCAGTTGGCAGCACCGGGGACGTAATCGATCGGCGTCCGGACGAAGCCGTCGGAGCCGAAGCCGCTGTCCCGGCTGCCGTCGGCGTTCAGGCGAAGGGCGAGGAAGTCCATGTTTCCGATCTCACCCTCGGGCCTCGACGGTGGGTCGTGAGGAGAGAGAGGAGGAAGCGGAGGCGGCGGGGGCGGCTGTGTCCACCCGGCGAGCACGATCTTGTCGTCCGGCTGGACGACGACCGCATGCGCCTCGGCGCCGTACGTGCTGATCGAGGCC
Source organism: uncultured Actinomycetes bacterium (assembly GCA_963712635.1). GTDB lineage: Bacteria > Actinomycetota > Thermoleophilia > Gaiellales > Gaiellaceae > VAXT01. The sequence goes on from CAVQIS010000004.1 coordinate 105,261, forward strand.
AGGACGGCGCCGTTGTCCCCGAAGGTCGTGTCGATGTCGCCCGCGTCCATCGGCACTGAGCCGCTCACGCCCGCGAGGAATAGCGCGCTCAGAACCACGAGCCCGGCCCCCCAGAGGCGAATCATGCGCAGAAAGCTACAAGGTGATCTTCCGAGGCGCTACATGGAATTCATCCGCTCGCTCCTCTACAGTGAGCTCAGGTGCTCGCCGCAGAAGGCGGGCGCCGAGGCAATGAGGCCATCGGGACTTCTTGGAGTCCCGGGCCTTTTTTTGTTGGTCCGACGGAAAGGAGCGGCATGTCCGAGCTGGAGACGAAGCACTACATCGCGAACGGGGCGAAGGAAGCTCCCGCCGCGCGGGAAGCGATCGAGTGGGCCGGCCAGACCCAGGCGCAGCTCGTCGACCTGAAGTTCTGCGACCTACTCGGGCGCTGGCAGCACATGACGCTGCCGCTCAGCGCGTTCGACGAGTCAGCGTTCGACGACGGCCTCGGCTTCGACGGCTCGTCGATCCGCGGCTGGCAGGGCATCTCCGAGTCGGACATGCTGCTGATGCCCGATCCGGCGAGCGCGATCCTCGACCCGTTCACCGAGGCGCCGACGCTCTCGCTGATCTGCGAGATCGCCGACCCGTTCACCCGCGAGCAGTACGAGCGCGACCCGCGCGGAGTCGCCAAGCGGGCCGAGGCCTATCTCAACGAGACGGGCATCGCGGACACGGCCTACATGGGCCCCGAGTGCGAGTTCTTCGTCTTCGACGAGGTGTCCTACGACCTGGGCCCGAACCACTCGCACTACGCGTTCGACTCGGCCGAGGGTCACTGGAACTCCGGCAAGCCGGGGCTCGGGAACACGATCCGCGAGAAGGAGGGCTACTTCCCGCCGGCGCCGCACGACACGCTGCACGACCTGCGCTCGGCGATGGTGCTCACGCTCGAGCGGCTGGGGATCCCGTGCGAGTTCCACCACCACGAGGTCGCCTCGGGAGGCCAGTGCGAGATCGACCTCCGCTACCAGACGCTGACCCGCATGGCCGATCAGGTCATGACCTACAAGTACGTGGTCAAGAACGTGGCCCGCGCGGCCGGCAAGGCCGTGACGTTCATGCCCAAGCCGCTCTTCGGCGACAACGGCTCGGGCATGCACACGCATCAGTCCCTCTGGAAGGAAGACACGCCGCTGATGGCGGACAAGTCGGGGTACGCGGGGCTCTCGCAGCTCGCCCGCTCCTACCTCGCGGGACTGCTCGACCACGCTCCGGCGCTGCTCGCGTTCTGCGCGCCGACGACGAACTCGTACCGCCGGCTCGTGCCCGGCTACGAGGCGCCGGTCAACCTCGTCTACTCGCAGCGGAACCGCTCCGCGTGCATCCGGATCCCGATGTACTCCGACTCGCCGAAGGCGAAGCGGATCGAGTTCCGGTGCCCGGACGCGGCGGCGAACCCGTACCTCGCGTTCGCGGCGATGCTGATGGCCGGGATCGACGGCGTCCAGCGCGGCCTCGAGCCCGGTGAGCCGGCGGACTACGACCTCTTCGAGGAGAACCGCGGCCCGATCGCGCAGGTGCCGGGCTCGCTGGCCGAGGCGCTCGACGCGCTCGAGGCCGACCACGAGTTCCTGACTCGCGGCGGCGTCTTCTCGCGAGGAGCTGATCCAGACCTGGATCGGCTGGAAGCGGGAGAACGAGGTCGACATGGTCGCGCTCCGGCCGCACCCGGCCGAGTTCGCGCTCTACTTCGACGCCTGATCGACGCTGACGCGCTCGGCCGGCGGTGTTCTCGTGAGCATCGTCGGCCGAGCCTCAGCGACTCACGACGAGGTCGACACGGCTACCGCGCGGTAGTCGTCGACCACGCCGCGGATGCTGCGAGATCACGCGGCCCCGCGGCCGGGACGAGCGGACACGCCTGACGCGGCCCACCGAGCAATGGCCTGAGCGAATGCGCGCTCGAGCGCGCTTCAGCGTGAGCCCGGTCACCTTCGGCACGACGCAGGAAGGCGGTGGAGGTGGCGGTGGCGGAGGTGGCGGAGGCGGTGGCGGAGGTGGCGGCGGAGGTGGCGGAGGCGGAGGCGGCGGCGGTGGAGGTGGTGGCGGAGGAGGTGGAGGCGGCGGAGGTGGAGGCGGCGGCGGAGGTGGAGGCGGCGGGGGCGGCGGTGGCGGCGGCCCGGTGTGCACACGGATCGCTGCCATCTGCGCCGGCACAAACTGTTGATACGTCCATCCGGCCTGAATGATCCGCTCTTCCCCCGGGTGGCCGGGAACGGGTTGCATGGCGACACCAGACGCCCACTCCGCGGCCGTGGTGAACTCGTACATGCGCGTCCCCGCGTCGCCGAACGACGGGTCGAGGCTTCCGTCGTCCAGGTACCGCGCGAGCCCGAACAGATTTTGGCTCGTGCCGGCGTGAGCTGAGGCGATGAGCTTCCCGTCCGCCTGCGTCGTGACCCCCATCACGTAGGAATTGATGCCCATGTCCGTCGTCACGACTCCTTCGTCGCCGAAGGTCGAGTCGAGCGTGCCGTCGGCGAGATAACGCTCGAGCCTGAGGCGGAAGGCGGAGGAATTCTGGAAGACCGAGCCTCCGACGATGAGCTTCCCGTCCGGCGCGATCGTGAGCGCGCCGCCGCTCTCGTCGTCCGGCTTGTCCGTAATGACGATCCCGTTGTCGCCGAAGGTCGGATCGAGCTCCCCGTTCGCGAGTAACCGCGCAAGCGCGAAGTTCGCGAACGGATATTCGTCGTCCGCGGTGCCGGCGATCACGACTTTGCCCTCCGGCGTGAGCGCGACCCCGGACGCCTCGTCTGGATATGCGGGATTTCCGAGCTCGAAGCGCGCGATGCCGCCGTCGCCGAACGAGCCGTCGAGACCTCCGCCGGACTGCAACCTGAGCGCCGCAAAGCCCTCGTGGTCATCCGGGTGGCCGACGACCACGATCTTCTCGTCGGCAGGCTGCACCGTGACCCCGTACCCGAGATCCCACGTGCCGACGTCGATCGTCTCGATCCCGTCTCCGGAGAACGACGAATCGAGCGCTCCGTCAGATGTGTAGCGGACGACCGCGAAATCGTTTGCCGTCTCGCTTTGCGAGATTCCCGCGAGCACGATCTTGCCGTCCGGCGCCAGGGCGACGGACTGCGCGAACTCGTACCCGTCAGGGACGAGATCGATCGGCGTTCGAACGATCCCGCCTGTCCCGAATTGCGTGTCGAGAGCTCCGTCCGGGGTGAGTCGAGCGACGACGAAGTCCTGGTTGCCGTCACCACGCGGGGCGGCCGACTGGACACGACTCTGTCGTGGCGGGGGCGCTGGAGGCGGGGGCGGCGGGGGAGGCGGCGGCGGTTGGGGCAGCGTGGCTCCCGCGAGCACGATCTTCCCGTCCGGTTGGACGGCGATCGCGCTCACACTCGCGCCGTACGTGCCGGTCGTGAAGAGAACGTGGCCTCCGTCGCCGAAGCTGGCGTCGAGGTCGCCCGGCGAGACCCCGCCCGCGGACGTGAAGGCGAGCGGCATGAACAGGGCGACCGAAGCCAACGCCAGACGTCCGAGCATGCGTGAATCGTAATTCGGCGGCGCTCCGGCTCCAAGCGAACCGCTGTCCGCTCGGGGGCATACATTTTGATCCAGGCGCTCACCGGTGATGGTGAACGTCGAGGCATCGGAGCCTCGGGACGGAGTTGCGTCCCGGGGCTTTTGCGCGTTTTGGAGCCAATGGAGATCAGGGAGCTACAGAAAGAGGACTGGCCGGCCGTGCGGGAGATCTTCGAGCAGGGCATCGCCGGCAAGAACGCGACCTTCGAGACGGAGGCTCCCTCCTGGGAAGCGTGGGACCGCTCACAGCTCGAGGGCCATCGCTACGTGGCCGTCGAGCAGGGGCGGGTGGTGGGCTGGGTCGCGGCGCATCCGGTGTCGTCGCGGCCCTGCTACCGCGGGGTCGTCGAGCACAGCGTCTACGTCGACGACGAGTCCCAGGGTCGGGGCATCGGCCGCGCGCTGCTCGAGCGGCTGTTCGAGAGCACCGAGGCCGACGGGATCTGGACGATTCAGACGGGCGTCTTCCCGGAGAACGAGGCGAGCCTGGCACTGCACGTGAAGTGCGGGTTCCGGGTCGTCGGCACGCAGGAGAGGCTCGGAAAGCTGGACGGCGTCTGGAGGGACGTCGTCGTCTTGGAACGACGATCGGAGGCGATCACATGACGAAGGTGGAGGCGGTCGTGATCCGCGAGCGCGTGGAGACGGTGATCGACGCGGTCGAGGCGGAGACGGGGCACGTGGGCGTGACCGTCGTCGAGGCGATCGGCCACGGACGGCAGCGCGGCGTCACGCACGAATATCGAGGGCGCGTGTTCGAGTCGCGCTTCCTGCCGAAGGCCGTGCTCACGTTCGTCGTCGAGGACTCGCTCGCGCCGGCCGTCGTCGCCGCGATCGCGGACGCGGCGCGCTCGGGATACGAGTCGGGCGACGGGCTCGTCTGGACGTCGCGGATCGAGAACGTCACGCACAACCGCACCGGCCTGCCGCTCGCGGAGGTGGAGGTCGCATGAAGACCGCCGACCTCGTGATCGCGGTCAACACCGTCTGGGTCGTGCTCGCGGCCGTCCTGGTCATGTTCATGCAGGCCGGGTTCGCGTTCCTCGAGGCGGGCCTGACCCGCATGAAGAACGCGGCGCACATCGCCGGCAAGAACGTGCTCATCTTCGGCGTCTGCTCGATCGTCTACTGGGCGGTCGGGTTCGGGATCGCGTTCGGTGACGGCAACGGCCTCGTCGGGACGAGCGGCTTCTTCCCGTCGACCGACGAGCTCCTGTCCATCGGCGCCGCTCCCTTCTCGTTCTTCTCGACGATTCCCGGCTCGGCGGGCTACCTGTTCGAGGTCGTCTTCGCAGGCGTCTCGCTGGCGATCGTCTGGGGTGCCATGGCCGAGCGAGCGAAGCTCTGGGTCTACTTCGCGTTCGGCGCGTTCTTCACGGTGCTCTACTCGGTCGTCTCGCACTGGATCTGGCACTCGGGCGGCTGGCTCTTCTCGCTCGGCATGCAGGACTTCGCCGGCTCGACGGTCGTGCACTACCAGGGCGCCCTGGCCGCGCTGGCCGGCGCGCTGCTCCTCGGCCCGCGCATCGGCAAGTTCGGCCACGACGGCCGCGCGAACCCGATTCCCGGCCACAACATGCCGTACGCCGTGCTCGGGACGCTGATCCTCTGGTTCGGCTGGTTCGGCTTCAACCCGGGCTCGACGCTCGGCGTCGTCACCGGGGACAAGATCGGCTACTTCGGCTACGTCGCGCTGACGACGAACATCGCGGCGGCGGCGGGCGCGCTCGGCGGGATCGGCGCCGCCTGGCTGGTGCTGCGCAAGCCGGACATCTCGATGATGCTGAACGGCGTGATCGCAGCACTGGTCGCGATCACCGCGGCGTCAGGGTTCGTCGCCCCGTGGTCTGCCGTCGTAATCGGCGCGGTCGCCGGCTCGATCGCGGTCGTCGGTGTGCTCTGGGTGGAACGAATTGGCATCGACGACCCGATCGGCGCGGTCGCGGTGCACGGAATGGCAGGGGTGTGGGGAACGCTCGCAGTGGGACTCTTCGCGGTTCCTGCGCTCGCGTCGAACCTGGCCACGGGTACAGGCGGCCTCTTCTACACCGGCAGCTTTCACCAGCTCGGTGTCCAGGCGTTGGGGCTGGCCACGGTCGGCGCGTTCACGTTCACGCTGTCGTTCGGCTGCCTGTGGGGCCTGAACCGGCTCTGGGGCATCCGGGTCGAGGAGCACGTCGAGACGGCGGGCCTGGACGTCGCCGAGCACGGCATGTGGGGCTATCCCGAGTTCTACATCCCGGTCCCCGGCGGCTACGGCACCGAGTCGCACTCGCACCTGCTCGGGCACGGACATCGTCAAGAGCCGCAGCCCGTCGTCGAGGAAGCGGCCTAGCTCAGAGCGGCCGACGCGCTACAGGCGCTTGAACACGACGGTCACCCGGCGCGTGACGTCATCTGTGCACGTGGCGCCGGATCCGCAGTCGGCGAATGTCGTCCGCTTGTGGCTCGTCCCGACGACCGTCAGCGTGCGGCGTCGCTTCACGGTTGCGGCGCTGGGCATGCGGATCAGCAGCTGGCCTTCGCGCGGCCCGCCGACGAGATTGGCCTGATCGAAGATCTCCACCTGGCTATGGCCGCACTCGCCTCGTCTCGGTGCGAACAGCCCGCCTGAGAGGTCCGCGTAGAGGAAGCGGCGGTTGTATCCAGCGACCGTCGTCTTCGACCCGCGGGCGACCGTCGCGGTGCCGCAACCCGTCTTGTCCGTGGGAGTACAGTCGTTCCCGGGCTCTGGAGGTCGCTGCGTCGTGTTGTCGACCCAGGTGGTCATGCTGCTCGCCGGCAACGCAGGCGTGTCCCGGATGCCTCCGGTCGGGCCCGGGATGCCGACGATCCAGCTGCCCAGCGTGTTGTTCGGCTCACCGTTCTTCGACCGGTCGATGAGAAGTGTGACCCTCCGCGGCTTGATCAGGTGAAACTTGAGCGTGAGCGTGCCGTCGCCGACCGCGCCGCACGGAGTCGGATCGTTGTACGTCCAGTGGTCGACGAGCTCTCCCTTGACGGAAACGAGACGATGAGTCCAGGGCCGACCCTGCGGGGAGGCCTGCGAAGAGGGCGTCGGCAGGAGAGCAGCTATCGCTCCCGACGCCACAAGGACAAGTACGACTCCGACTCGGAAGCGGCTCACGCGAGCCACTCTCGCAGGTTGGTTAGGAGTTGCCTAATCGGTGAGGCAACCCACCGCGAAGCCGTTTGAGGCGTGACGAATGCGCTGCTCGGCAGCGTATCTTGTGATCATGCGCATCAGCGCTCTGCTCTTCGCGCTACTGGTTCCGGCTTTCGCAGGATGCGGGTCGATGCCCGCTTCCGGGAGCGACACTCAGCTCACGATTCGCGCCGTGAACTCGAGCGTGGGCCGCTCCGAGTTCCACCTCAGCTGCGAGCCGCCGGGAGGCGACCTTCCCGATCCGGCCCGGGCTTGTGCGGCACTCACGAAGGATCCGGGCCTCGTCACGAAGCCGAAGCCGTTCACCTGCGCAGGCGGCACCTTCTCCTGGTGGGACGTGAAGATCACCGGGCAGCTCTCGGGGAAGCCGCTCGACACGAAGTTCTCGACGTGCTGGACGATTCAGATGGCGACGCTCGAGCGCTTCGGGATGGATACGAACGTGCTCGAGGCCCACATGCTTCCGAGGCGACACGAGTTCGTGTTTCCAGAGACGAGACGCGTCTTCGAGCCCGGCACACTCGAGGTCGGCGACGAGATCACCTGCGACATCCGCGGCCACCACCTCGACGCCGGGGTGCCGAGCAACACCGGCGAGCCCATGAGCATCGGCTACAACGGCAGGTACATCGTCGGAGTGACCATGACCGTCGAGCGGCACGAAGACGGCTCCGTCGTGGCCGACTGCCACACGGATCACTAGGTCAGGCCGTGCATAATCGGGTCGTGCCGGCGCGCTGAGCTCCTGATCCGACCTCCGTCGATCGTCCTCTTTCAAGGAAGGAGCTCCAATGCCTGAAGAAGCACGCCTCGAGTCCGTCGCCTCCGGTCTTGCCCCGGTGAGCCCGGGATGGTTCGTCGTCAACGCCGGAGACGCCGCCTGGGTCAACAACGATCGCTACGGCGGCGTCTGCATCTTCGAGTCGGACGAATTCGTGCTGCGCGGCCGACCTGATCTCCAGGAATACGTCAAGCCCGGCGCCGGCTTCGTGATCCGGGTCGTCTCGCCCGGCCAGCCGACAGGAGGGTTCCACGCCGAGTCCGTGGACGAGAACTTCCTCGTCGTGGCAGGCGAGTGCACTCTGATCGTCGAGGACGAGCAGCGGCACCTACGCACCTGGGACTTCGTGCACTGCCCTCCGGGGACCGGGCACACGTTCGTCGGTGCGGGTGAGGAGCCATGCGTGATCGTCTGCTCGGGCAACCGCGACTTGGACGAAGAGACGTTCTGGCGCGAGTACCGGTCCTCGGAGCACGCACGGCGCTACGGCGTCAGCGGAGACCAGGAGCGGCCGCCGAGCGGCAGGTGGAAGGTCGAGCGGCCACCGCAGTGGCCCGAGCTGCCCTGGAGTTCAGGACCCCGACTGCGAGAGGTTCAGGACCGTGACCGCGACGAGGTTCGCGGTCGCGGTCGGGTTGGGCGCGGCCGCGTTGTCGACCCAGCAGCCGACGTACACCGGGCCGGGAGTCGCAAGCGTCGCTCCGAAGGCAAGCGGGAGCGTCCCGTCACGCACGGAGTCGGTTCCAGTGCCCACGTGCAGCGTCGCGGGCACTCCAAGCGGCGAGCCGGTCGTGCCCGGGCCGCGGGCCTGGCACGTGACGAGCGCATAGCCGGTGCCGTGAAGGACGACCTGGCCGCTGAACGCGTACTTGCCGGCCGGAATCGGCGCGCTCACAAGGACGGTCGTCGCGGTGTCGGCGGTCGTGGCGGTGATTGCCACCGGCGTCGTGTCGCGCGCTTCGAAGCCGTCCGTCGGGCTGCCCGGATCGCCCTTGTCGCCGGGCGGCCCCTGGAAGCCTCGCAGTCCACGGGGGCCTCGCGGCCCTCGTTTCCCGCGCGGACCGCGCGCGCCGGACTTCTCCGCCTTGCCGGCCCGGACGACCTGCTTGACCGTCTTCTGCGCGGCGTTGCCGAGCGGCGTCGCCCCGAGCAGCGCGATGAGGAGCGCGGCGGCGGAGAGAGCGACGGCGAGGCGCGGCAATGTGCTTTGAAAGTAGCACCGCGCCTCGCCGTTTCCTACTACGCGATCGCGAACGTGACCGAGACCGTGGCCCGGGTGTCCTGCGTGCCCGGCTCGATCGGCGCGTCCGACGACTTGGCGAGGCGCAGGTCGGTGGAGTAGTACGGCTCCGCTCCACCCGAGAAGCCCTCGGTGATCGCCGTCACGCGGCCGAGGCTCACTCCTGCCGCGGCCGCGAGCGCCTCGGCCTTCTTCTGCGCGTCGCCGACGGCTTCGCGAAGTGCCTTCGCCTGCAGCTTGTCCTCGTCGCTCCGGCTGAAGGTCGGGCCGTACACCTGGTTGGCGCCGGCGTTCGAGGCCGCATCGAGCACCTTGCCGGCAGATGAGACCCCGTGGATCGTGACGAGGACGGAGTTGTCGGCCGTGTAGCCGTCGATCCGGCTCTCCTCCGAGTAGTTGGCGGAGACGGAGACGTCCTGCGTCTGGACGTCGTCCTTCGCCACGCCCGCCGAGCGGACGGCCGCGATCACCCGCCGCATCTGCTCGGAGTTCGAGGCCAGCGCCTCGCGGGCGGTCGAGCCCTGCGTCTGGACACCGACGGTGAAGGTCGCCTCGTCTGGGACGGACGTGATCGTTCCCGTCCCGTTGACGGTGATCCCGCCGCTCGGTTTCGCTGCTCCGCCGGCCGAGTCGGGCCTGCCCACGCCGGCAAATGCGACGACCGCCGCAGCCGCGACGACGAGAGCTGCAATTCGGATCGGTTTCATGACTGCTCCTTTCGAGGTTCGGCTCAGATACGCCGCCGCGGCCTCGCCCCGTCACACTGCGCCCGTGCGCTACCAGTTCGTCGACTGCCGCTGGGAGCTCGGGAACCCCGGTCGGGGACACGAGATCTACCTCGAGGGGCACATTCCTGGCGCGTCGTTCCTCGACGTGGACGAGGACCTCGCCGCTTCTCCGGGGGTTCGGGGACGACACCCGCTTCCCGAGCCCGAGGACTTCGCCGAGGCGGCCTCGCGCGCGGGAATCGGCGACGGCGTGTTCGTGATCGCCTACGGGAACATGGGCGGCGCGGAGCGGCTCTGGTGGCTCCTGCGCCACTTCGGCCACGACGACTGCGCCGTGCTCGACTTCGAAGGCTGGCTTGGGCCGCTCCGAACGGGCGAGGAGGAGATCGAGCCCGCCGACCTCACGCTCCGACCTCGGACGGATGACACGATCGAGGCCGACGAGCTCGCGTCCCGCCTCGAGGAGCTCGTCCTGGTCGACGCGCGCGTTCCCGCGCGCTACCGAGGCGAGGCGAACCCGATCGACAAGGTCCCCGGTCGGATCCCAGGCGCGCTCAATGCCCCGTGGGACGAGCCCCTCCCGGACCTACCGGAGGGCGAGCTCGTCGCCTACTGCGGCTCGGGCGTCACCTCGTGCGTGACGCTGCATCGACTGGCGCTCGCAGGGCCGGGAAGGCAAGCTCTACCCCGGCTCCTGGAGCGAGTGGGAGCAGCGCGACCTACCGGTCGAACGCGATTAGGCGGTCGAAGCTTCGAGGTCGGGCAGATATCTGGCGCCAGCCGTGCGGGATCTTGGGCGCGGCGAGGCGGATGAAGAGCACCGGCTGCGGCGGCCGCGGAGGCCGTTGAAGCTTCATCGAGGCCTCCTCGAGCAGGCGGTTGCCCTTCTTCAGGTTGCACGGCGCGCACGAGGTGACGACGTTCTCCCACACGGAGGTCCCGCCCCGGCTGCGCGGCACCACGTGGTCGAGCGTGAGGCGGCCCGCGGTCGTCCCGCAGTACACGCAGCGCCACCCGTCCCGCGCGAACAGGGCCCGCCGGGAGATCTTGCGCTGCACCGCGCGAGGGACCCGCACGTACTGGACGAGCCGGATCACGTGCGGCCACGGATACGTGTCGCTGGCCGAGTGCAGAGGCTTGTCGAGCTCCTCGATCACCTCGGCCTTGCCCTTGAACACGAGCACATGCGCACGTCTCACAGACGTCACGTTCAGTGGCTCGTAACTCGCGTTCAGGACGAGAACCTGAGACATCGCACGAAAAATGTAGCGACTCGCAGCCAAATCGCGATGCCTTCTAGGATGCGTGCGTGGGCCTGAGCGCGGCTGGCTGGATCGCGATCGGCGCGGCTTGTGCGGCCGTGCTGGCGCTCGGCGTCGCCGTCTACCTCTTCCTCCAGATCCACCGGCTGCGCGCGAACCAGGTCGTCCTGCTCGGCGGCGGGAAGGACGACCTCGTCGATTTCGCGGTCTCGCTGCAGGCGCCGGATGGACGACCTGCACGGCGCGGTCTCGGAGGTGGCGGCCGCGCTGTCCCGCGTGGACCGGCGGGTCGACGGCTCGGTCACGAACACCTCGCTCGTCCGCTACGACGCCTACGAAGGCGCCGGGGGGCACCAGTCGGCCTCGATCGCCCTCCTCGACGCGAACCGCTCCGGGATCATCCTCACCGCGATCCAGGGCCGCGACTACGCCCGGATCTACGTGAAGGAGCTCGACCGCGGACAGCCCAACGTCGGGCTGTCACCGGAAGAGCAGCAAGCGGTCGAGAAGGCGATGGCCGGCTAACCGAAGGAGAACTGAACCGGGTACGTCGCGGAGTTGTTGTCGGTGGTGGTCTCGCTCGGAACCGGATCGACCTCGACCGTGACCGACGTCTTCTGGTCGAGCGGCGGCAGGGGCAGGTTCCTGAATTCGACGGTCTCCTCGGCGCCGGAGTCGATCAGCGGGATCGACTTCCGGGACTTGATCGGCTTCGGGCTCTGCTGGATCGTGAGCGTGACCCTCAGGCCCACCTCCTGTGCGCAGCCCGAGTTCTTGACCTTGACCTGGAACGCGAGGTCGGTGCTCTGCTGGATCGTGTTCGTTTCGCTGGTCGAGAGCTCCTTGCCGGACGGCAGGACGGTCGTCGAGACCAGCTGCGTCCCGCGTGGGCTGCAGGTCGCCCCGCCGGTAGCGGCGCCGTGGACCCGCTGCCAGACGGCCTTCATCGACGCAGAGGTGGCGATGTCCGGGTTCCGCAGGAAGAGAGAGTCGGGCACGTTGACGCCGGTGACGCCGATCTTCTCGAGCTCCTCCTTGGTCGGCTCCTTGAAGAAGTCCTGCCAGAGGACGTCGCTCGCGATGAAGCGCCGCATCTGGACGGCGAGGTCAGACCCGGCCGCATCCGCGTTCTTCGAGCTCGCTGTCGAGCGGAACGCATCGCTCATCGCGCGCAGCCCGTTCGAACGAAGCTCGAACGCCTCGAGCATGTGAGAGTCCTGGTCGCGGAGATGCCCCGGAGGCTCGAGATTGCGCGCATTGTTCGTGATCTGGTCCTGCTGCCCGGCGAGGCCCGCAAGCTCGCTCTCGACGTCGGACTCCTTCTTTCCGGTCGAGGTGAGGAGCGTGTTGAACTGGCGGCCCAGCCGCTGGGACTGGTTCGCGTAGTCGGTGACCGTCGTCACGTACTCGCGGTACGCGTCCTTGCGCTTGTCCTCGCGGCAGCCGTTCACCCAGAGGACGAGCAGGAGGACGATCAGGATCGCGAAGCTGATCAGGCCGATGAGCCGAAGGAGCGGCGTCAGGCCAGCAGGCGGCCGGACCGGGGGCCGCTGGCCGCGCCGCCGGGGGCGCTCCTCGGCTGTCTCCCTCGTGTCCGGCTCTTCGAAGAAGTCGAACTCGATGTCGTTTTCGCTCATAACGGTGCGGAGCGGGCAACTGTAACGCGTCGCCCGGTCGCTGCAGGACTTTCGTCGGTCAGAGCCAAGGGGGGCACGGTGGCAAGCGCCGTCGAACCCGTGCCTCCGAACGGCCTGGTCCTCGGCCGCTACCGGCCCCTGCGCCCGCTCGGAAGCGGCGGCTCGGGCTCCGTGTGGCTGGCTCGGGACGAGACGGCCGGCCGAGACGTCGCCCTCAAGATCATCGCCAAGGAAGGACGCGCGGGCCCGCGCGCGGAGCGGGAGGCGACGGCGGCCGCGCGCCTCAACCACCCGCACTGCCTGCGCGCGTACGGGCTCGAGGCCGACGACAAGCATCTCTACATCCCGTACGAGTACGTCCCGGGGTGCACGCTGCGACAGGCTCTGCGCGCCGGCGACCTGAACGACGAGGGCGCGGTCGAGGCTGCGGCGCAGATCCTCGAAGGGCTCGCGTTCGCCCACGCGCGCGGGATCGTGCACCGCGACGTGAAGCCCTCGAACGTGCTGGTCACCGAGGAGGAGCACGTGTCGGTGCGGCTCTTCGACTTCGGGCTGGCGCAGCTGGAGGACGCGGACACGCTGACGGCGGTCGGGGACGTGCCGGGGACGCTCGCGTACATCTCTCCGGAGCGCCTGCACGGCGAGGCGGCCGGGCCGCCTGCCGACGTGTGGGCGGTCGGCGTCCTGCTCTGGGAGGCGTTCGCGGGCCACCATCCGTTCTGGCGCACGTCGCCGCTCGAGACCGGGGAGGAGATCAAGACCGGTGCGCCGTCGATCCGCGAGGCTCGGCCCGACTTGCCGGATCGGCTGATCTCGGCGGTCGATGCTGCGCTCTCCGTCGATCCTGCGCGGCGGCCGAAGGCTGCTGCGCTCGCGAGAGAGCTCCGGGACGCGTGGTGGGAGCAGTCGCCGCGGAAGGCTCGCTCGCGCCCGAAAGCGCGCCTCCGGTTCGAGCCGCGGCGGATCCTCGGCAGGAGCGGCCCGCCCGCGCTCGCGGCGCTCGCAGTGGGCTGGATCGCATCCTCGCTCCCGTTCTATCCCGCGTCGTGGCCGGTACTGCTCGCGGCCGTCGCGGGTGCATTGACGGCGTTCCGTGCGCGAGCCGGGCTCGCCTTTGCGCTCGCGGTGCCGGTGTTCCCGCTCGGCAATCTCTCGTTCGGGCTCGCAGTGCTGTACGCGGCTTTCGCGGTCGCGTGGCTGGCGCTGATGTGGGGTGACGCGCGGCGCGGGCTGCTCTTCTCCATCGGCCTGTTACTGGGGCCGGTCGCCCTGCTCGGGTTGATGCCGATCGTCGCGCTGCAGGTGCGTGGTTTCGTGCGGCGCGGCGCTCAGGCGGGAGCCGCTGTGCTCCTCGCCGCTGCCGCAGCCGGGATTCACGGTCGCGCCGTGCCGTTCACGGGCGAAGCCGCTACGCCGCTCGGAATCGCGTCCAGCGAGCATCCGGTCGCCGTGCTGCAGGCGATCTGGCAGTGGGTGCTCGCGACGCCTGCGCTCGGGCTCGAGGCGGCGATCCTGGCGATCGCGGCTGCGGCACTCCCGCTCGTGGCCCGCGGCTCCGACCTGACGATCGCCTCGTTCGCGTCGCTCTTCCTGGCGGCGACATTGATCGCCGCGCCGGCGGTGACCGCGCTTCCGCTCGTGCTCTGCGGATGGGCCGTGTACGTCGCGCTCACGGTGCTGTCGAGGCGGTTGCCGGAGCGAACCGCGCACAGGCACACACTTGGCGCACTCGCGAAACAGACATGCGCGCGTTTCCTGGATAGGGTCAAACCGGTGGGTGGTCCGCGGTGGCCCCGACCGCAGCAGCGATTTCGCGGCGCGGGTGCTGGGTAAACTCGGCCCGAGGTAAGACCTCGGCCCGTGACCGTGCTTCGAAACATCGAGCAGAAAATCGAGGCGCTTTTCGAGGGCGTCTTCGGTCGCGCGTTCCGCACCCACGTCCAGCCGGTCGAGCTCGCGCGCAAGCTGGCCAAGGAGATGGACGACCACCGGATGGTCTCCGTGTCACGCGTCTACGCGCCGAACGAGTACTCCGTCTATCTCTCGCCGAAGGATCGGGAGCAGTTCGACAGCTACGAGGACTCCCTCCTCAGCGAGCTCCAGGACTACCTCGGAGAGCACGCGAAGCGCGAGTCCTACGTGCTCCTGAGCTCCCCCAAGGTGCTCTTGAACACGGACTCCGACCTCGCGGTCGGCGAGTTCGGGATCGCGACCCGCATGGTCCAGCCCGAGCCGGGCGAGACCCCCGCCGACGTGCCAGTCCACGAGCCGGCTCCGGGCGCGACGATGGTCTACCGGCCTTCGTCCCCCGAGACGCAGGCCGCGACGCCCGAAGAGCTCGGCGTGCAGCCCGAGGTCGTCACGCTCGACGCGAACGGCAAGCAGCACAAGATCGACAAGGGCAGCGTCGTCATCGGCCGCTCCAAGGACTGCGACATCCGCCTCGCCGACCCGAACGTCTCCCGCAGGCACGCCGAGCTCCGCCACGAAGGCGCGGCGTACTGGATCCTCGACCTCGGCTCGACGAACGGCATCACCGTCAACGGCCGCCGACAGCAGCGCGCACAGCTCACCAACGAGGACCGCATCACCGTCGGGTCGACCGAGCTCGTCTTCCGGCGATCCGCGGCATGATCGCCGCATCCGTCGACGTCGAGGGCGCGCTCCTCATACTCAAGGCTGCCTTTCTCGTGCTCCTCTATCTCTTCATCTGGCGAATCGTCCGCACCGCGAGCCGCGACCTGCGACTCCCGCAGGAGAGCTTCGTCCTGGGCCCGCAGCAGGCGGCTGCGGCCGGGCTGCGGCCCGAGCCGCCGATGAACATGGGCCGCCTCGTCGTGATCAAGAGCCAGGTCGTCGACGAGAACACCGAGTACGAGCTGGACTCGAAGGGGATCTCGCTCGGGCGCGGGAACCCGAACGACGTGCGGCTGGACGGTGACGACTTTGCGTCCGCCAACCACGCGCGAGTCGAGCCACGCCGCGACGGCGTGTGGATCGAGGACACGGGCTCCACGAACGGCACCTTCGTGAACGGCGTCCGCCTCACCCGTGCGCGGAAGCTCGCTGCGGGAGACCTCGTCCGCGTCGGCGAGACCGACCTGAGGTTCGAGGCGTGAGCGCTCTCGGCCGCAGCACCGGTCTCTCGCACCCGGGCCGCAGACGACGGCGCAACGAGGACGCCTGGGTCTGCCATCCCCCGCTCTTCGCCGTCGCCGACGGCATGGGCGGCGCTCGCGGCGGAGAGATCGCCTCCCGCGTGGCGGCGACTGCGCTCGGCGAGTCGGTCGACGGCAGCGGCGAGGCGCGCGTCGTCGCGCTCATCCAGGAGGCGAACCGCCAGGTCTACGACCGGGCGCGCGAGGACTCGGACGCAGCGGGCATGGGCACGACGATCACGGTCGCGCTCTTCGAGGACGGCATCGTCTCGATCGGACACGTCGGCGACTCACGCGCGTACCTGATCCGCGACCGCAAGGTCGACCAGTTGACCGAGGATCACTCGCTCGTGGCGGAGCTCGTCCGCACGGGCCGCCTCTCGCCGGAGGAGGCCGAATCGCACCCGCAGCGCTCCGTCATCACGCGCGCGCTGGGAACCGACCCCGACGTGGACGTGGACTCGTTCTCGGTCGCGGCGAAGCCGGGCGACCTGTTCCTGATCTGCTCCGACGGGCTGACGGCGATGCTCGACGACGAGGCCATCTTCGACGTCGTCGAGCACAACCGCGAGGACCTCGACTCCTCCGCCAAGGAGCTCATCGCGGCCGCCAACCGCAACGGCGGCGAGGACAACATCACGGTCGTCTTCTTCGAGGTCGTCGAGGAGGGAGCGCAGGCACCGAGCGAGACCAAGCCGATGCCCGCGCTCGACGGCGAGCCGGCGGCGCCAGAGGTCGACGAGGACACGCTGACCGAGGCCGACAGGGTGCCGGCCATCGACACGATGGTCGTTCCGCCCGAGCAGGCCCGCGAGATGGTCCAGGCGCGCCAGGCTGAGCCGCCCGAGCCGAAGCCTCACCTCGGCGTCCAGGCGGCGCGCATGGTGATCGCGCTCGCCGTGGTCGCCGGGCTCCTCCTGCTCGTGATCTGGCTGCTCGGCCAGAGCCAGTGATGTTCACGCTGAGCTACCGAAACAGGGAGCTCGTCAATCTCTTCGTAGTCGCGCTCCTGACCACCTTCGGGTTCGCGAGCGTCTACATCGCGCGCCAGGACGTCGTCTCGACGGGATCGCTCTCGTACGCGCTCTTCTTCTTCGCGCTGTACCTGACGGCGCACGTGGTCGCACGGATCACGGTCCCGCAGGCCGATCCGTACCTGCTGCCGATGGCCGGCCTGCTGACCGCGGTCGGGCGTGACGGAGATCTACCGGCTCAACCCGGACAACGCGTTCCGCCAGGGCCTGTGGATCGTCGTCGGCGTGGCCGCGTTCTCGGCGACGCTCCTCCTCCTGCGCCACGACTACCGGCGGCTCGAGAGCTACAAGTACCTCTTCGGGCTCACCGCGATCGGGCTACTCGTCCTCCCGGCGCTGCCGGTGATCGGGCAGACGGTCAACGGGGCGCGCCTCTGGGTCCAGGTCGGCGGCATCCGGTTCCAGCCGGGCGAGCTCGCCAAGATCATGCTGATCATCTTCCTCGCGGGCTACCTGCGCGAGAAGCGCGAAGTGCTCGCCCAGGGCCGGATCAAGGACTTCGGCCCGCTGCTCGCGATCTGGGGCGCGGCGATGCTCGTCCTCGTCGAGACGAACGACCTGGGGAGCGGGCTCCTCTACTTCGGGATCTTCCTCGCGATGCTGTACGTCGCGACCGCGCGGGGCTGGTACGCGCTCGGCGGGCTCGTGCTCTTCATCGCCGGCGCCGCCGTGATCTACAAGGCGGTTCCACGCGTCGAGCAACGCGTGACGGTCTGGCTCGACCCGTGGCCGCACGCGCACGACACCGGGTATCAGATCGTCCAGTCCTCGTACTCGATCGCAAACGGCGGCTTCGCGGGCAAGGGCTTCGGCAAGGGCGTCTTCGCGACCACGGACGGGCACACCCTGATCCCGTTCCTGCCCACCGACTTCATCTACTCGGCGCATCGCCCAGGAGCTCGGGCTCGTCGGCGCCGCCGCGATCCTCCTCGTCTACATGGTCTTCTGCCTGCGCGGCTTCCGGATCGCGATGCTGGCGCAGGACGGCTTCTCGAAGCTGCTCGCAGTCGGCCTCACGTTCGGCTTCGCGCTGCAGACGTTCATCATCGTCGGCGGCGTCCTGCGGATCATCCCGCTGACCGGGATCACGCTCCCCTTCATCAGCTACGGCGGGTCGAGCGTCGTCGCCAACTTCGTTCTGCTCGCGGGCCTCCTGCTCGTCTCGCACCGGGCGAACTCGGCGAACCAGATCGGGATGGGGGGCCGCACGTGAACCGCCAGATCACCCGCGTGGCGGTCGTCGGCCTCGTCCTGCTCGCGTCGCTGATCGTCGGGACGACCTACTGGCAGGCGTGGGCCGCGAGCGGGCTCGCCGACCGGCAGGACAACGCGATCCAGCGCGTGGCCGAGTTCTCGGTCAAGCGCGGCAAGATCATCGCCGCCGACGGGAGGACGGTCCTCGCCGACAACTACACGCGCAAGGCCGGGAACCAGAAGCTCTACTTCCGCAAGTACCCGCAGCGCGGCCTCGCCGCCCACATCGTCGGCTACTCCACGCAGGTGCGCTCACGCGCCGGGCTGGAGGCGTCCGAGAACGACTTCCTGACCGGGTCGAACACGAATCTCTCGACCGTGGTCGACACGACGCTGAACAAGCTCAAGGGCGAGACGATCGAGGGCAACGACCTGCACCTGACGCTGCGGCCCGGAGCGCAGCGGATCGCGCTCAACGCGCTCGGCGGCAAGTGCGGTGCCGCGGTCGCGCTCGACGTGAAGACCGGGCGCGTGCTCGTCAGCGTCTCGAGCCCGACCTACGACCCGAACCTGATCGAGAACCACTACAACCTCGCCACGCGTCCCAAGTTCGGCTGCTCCTCGCTCTTCAACCGCGCCGAGGCGGGCCTGTACATCCCCGGCTCCGCCTTCAAGGTCGTGACGGCGTCTGCCGCCCTCGACAGCGGCAAGTACACGATCGACTCGACCTTCTTCGACCCGGGCTTCTGCACCGAATACGGCAAGCCGGTGCTCAACTTCGCCGACCAGAGCGGCCCGGAGCGCTTCGGGCGGGTGACGTTCACCCAGGCGATGCAACACTCGATCAATGCGGTCTTCTGCAACATCGGGAAGACCATCGGCGCGACTGCGATCCTCAACCACGCAAAGAACTTCGGCTTCTACTCGGTGCCGCCGCTCGAGACGCCGGTCAACGAGCGCGCCATCAGCGGCCTCTACAACAAGGGGAAGCTGTTCTTCCCGAAGAACGACTTCCAGGTCGACCCGGGCAGGCTCGCGTTCGGCCAGGAGCGGATGCAGGTCACGCCGCTGCAGATGGCGATGGTCGCCGCCGCGATCGGCGAACGGCGGGGTCGTCATGCGGCCGTACGTCGTCGAGCGGGTGGTCGCGCCGGACGGCTCGACGGTCGTGCACACGAAGCCGGACGCGCTCGGACGCGCCGTCACGCCGCAGCACGCCGCCGAGGTGAACGAGATGATGCAGGCCGTCGTCAGCGGCGGCACCGGCACCGCCGCCCAGATTCCCGGGATCACGGTTGCCGGCAAGACGGGCACCGCGGAAACGGGTGAGAACCACGTCAACACCACGTGGTTCATCGCCTTCGCGCCGGCGGACAACCCGCGTGTCGCCGTCGCCGTCGTGGTCGAGCGGCAGCATGCAACCGGAGGAGAGGTCGCCGCGCCGATCGCGAAGCAGATCATGGAAGCACTGATCCGATGACCGTCTTCGACACGCTCATCAACACGCTCTTCGACGGGCGCTACCGAATCATGCGCAAGCTCGGCTCGGGCGGGATGGCCGACGTCTACCTCGCCGAGGACGAGGAGCTCGGCCGGCGCGTGGCGATCAAGATCCTGAACGACCGGCACGCGAACGACGAGCAGTTCGTCGAGCGCTTCCGCCGCGAGGCGAAGAACGCGGCCGGGCTCTCGCACCCGAACATCGTCTCCATCTACGACCGCGGCGAGGCCGAGGGCACCTACTACATCGCGATGGAGTACCTCGACGGCCGGAGCCTGAAGGAGCTCGTCGTCGCGCGAGGCCCGCTGCCGATCCCGGACGCGATCGCGGCCATGCGCCAGGTGCTCGGAGCGCTGCGGTTCGCGCATCGCAAGGGCGTCGTCCACCGCGACATCAAGCCGCACAACGTGATGGCCGACGCGGACGGGCGCCTGAAGGTGACGGACTTCGGGATCGCGCGCGCGGGCGTGAGCCAGATGACCGAGGCGGGGTCGATCATCGGCACGGCGCAGTACCTCTCGCCCGAGCAGGCGCGCGGCACGGCGGTCGACCAGCGCTCCGACCTCTACTCGGTCGGCATCGTGCTCTACGAGATGCTGACCGGAGAGGTGCCGTTCACGGGCGACTCGCCGGTCGAGATCGCGATGAGGCACCTCTCGGACACGCCGCGGCCGCCCTCGCTGATTCGCCCGGAGATCCCGCCCGACCTGGACATGGTCGTCCTGCGCGCGCTGGCGAAGAGCCCGGAGGATCGCTTCCAGACGGCCGAGGAGATGGACGCGGAGCTCGAGCGGGTCGCGGCAGGAGCCGGCGTCACCGCAGAGACCGCGGATGCCGCAACGGCCGTCCTGTCCGGAACGGCTCTGTCCAATGCGCCGACGGCGATCGTTCCGCCCCGCCGCCCGCCCAGCCGTGCGCGCCCCTCGTACCAGTACGCGGAGCCGCCTCCGCGCCGCCGTGCCATATGGCCTTGGCTGCTTGCGCTGCTGCTCGTGACGCTCGCGCTCGTGGCCGGCTGGTACGCGTTCGGGCAGATCCAGGACTCGCTCAGCAGCGAGTCGACCGCCTCGGTGCCGTTCGTCGAAGGCCAGCGCGAGGACCTCGCGGTCACGAACATCGTCAACAAGGGGCTCCAGGCGAGCGTCCACCGTCAGACGCACGAGACGGCCAAGGAGGGTCAGGTCTTCGACCAGAGCCCCGAGGGAGGCGTGCGGATCGACAAGCACGGCGTCGTCGACATCTACGTCTCGCTCGGCCCGGCCAAGGTGAAGGTGCCGGACGTGATGGGCAAGTCCCGAAACGACGCGATCGCGGCAATCATCGGAGCCAAGCTCAAGTTCAAGATGCTCCAGGTCTTCTCGAAGGAGGACCCGGACACGGTCGTCGCCCAGTCGCCCGTCGGCGGCAAGATCGTGACCCAGGGCTCGATCGTGCACATCAACGTCTCGAAGGGCCTGCAGCCGATCGGCGTGCCGAACGTCATCGGCCAGCTCTACGACAGCGCCGCCGGCCAGCTGCAGGGAGAAGGCTTTGCGGTCGCCAGGCGTGACGTGGACTCGAGCCAGCCGAAGGACACCGTGATCGACCAGCAACCGAAGAGCGGCGACTCCGGGTCGCGCGGCAGCACGGTCACCCTCTACGTCTCCAAGGGCCCGAAGGAGGCGACCGATCCCGGACGTGACGAGCCAGGACGAGGCCTCGGCGCAGCAGACGCTCGAGCAGTCCGGGTTCACCGTCGACGTGCAGGAGCAGGACACGACCGACCCGAACCAGGACGGCATCGTGCTCGAGCAGGACCCGGTCGGTGGGACGAAGGCCAAGCCCGGGACGACGGTGACGATCACGGTCGGGCGACTCGTCGAAACGCCCTGATGGCGCGGGTCCGCGTCGCCGTCGTCATGGGTGGACGCTCGAGCGAGCACGAGATCTCCATGGCGTCGGCGCGCTCGGTGATCGACGCGCTCGATCCGGCGCGATACGAGACGGTGACGGTCGAGATCGGCCGCGACGGGCGCTGGGAGCTCGGCTCGGGATCGCAGGCGGAGCTGGAGCGAGACGGGCGCTCGGCGGTCGAGACGCTGCCCGTGCCGACCTCGCGCGTCCCGGAGACGCTCGCCGGTGTCGACGTCGTCTTCCCCGTGCTGCACGGGCCGTTCGGCGAGGACGGGACCGTGCAGGGGCTGCTCGAGCTCGCGGACGTGCCCTACGTGGGCGCAGGCGTGACGGCTTCGGCGCTCTGCATGGACAAGGACCTCTTCAAGTCGGTGCTGCGCGACAACGGGATCCCGGTGACCCGGAGCGTGACGCTGCGCGCGCCCGGCCAGCTCGAGAATCCCTTCGGCTACCCGGTCTTCGTCAAGCCGGCGCGGCTGGGCTCGTCCGTGGGGATCACGAAGGCGCGCACGGAGGACGAGCTTCGCGCCGGGATCGAGCTCGCGTTCAAGCACGACGAGAAGGTGCTCGTCGAGGAGTTCGTGGACGGCGTCGAGGTCGAGTGCAGCGTGCTCGGCAACGAGAAGCCGTTCGCCTCGATTCCCGGGCGAGATCGAGGCGAACGCCGATTGGTACGACTACTCGGCGAAGTACGACGAGGGCGGCATGCAGCTCGTGATCCCGCCGCGCATTTCGCAGGAGGCGATGGAGCGCGTGCAGGAGCTCTCCGTCGAGGCGTTCCGCGTCACCGACTGCGAGGGCATGGCCCGGGTGGACTGCTTCGTGCGCGCGGACGGCGAGGTGCTGATCAACGAGCTGAACACGATTCCCGGCTTCACGGCGACGAGCGTCTACGCGAAGCTCTTCGAAGCCTCGGGGATCCCGTACGAGGAGCTCCTGGAGCGACTCGTCCAGCTCGCGCTCGAGCGCCACGAGCGGCGCGCGAAGCTCAAGTTCTAGCCGTGACCTCGCTGATCTGCGCCTGACCGCCCTCGACGGGAAGCTTCAGCCACACCACGTAATAGCGGTACTTCTTGCCGTTCGTGTCGACCTTGAAGGCCTTGGACGATCCAACCGGCTGGAGGGCCCCGGTGAGATCCGTGAAGGGACCTGTGGCGGAGTTTCCACCCTTGATCTGGGCGTCGAAGCTCGTTCCGAGGCTGTTCACGGTCAGTTTCGAGAGTGCGGTCGAATCGGGGGCCTTCAGGACCAGGCCGACGCCCTCCTTGGTGAAGCTGTCGTAGTGCTCGCTGTCCCAGAACGTCTCGCGGTCGCGATCGGTCGCCCGACCCGCCTCCGCGTCGTGCTCACCGCCGGTGCCGAAGGGGTCGTAAGCGCCGGTTCCCAGGAGGCGGACCGGTTTCGAAGAGGCGCCACCCTTTCCGACAAGTGGAGCGCCGCCGTCGTCGCCCAGGAGCAGATACGCGCCGCCGGCCACCAGCAGCGCGGCGAGCAGGACGAGCAGGATCGGCGTCCACGGAATCCGGCGGTCACGACGCTGCTCTGCGTTCCGCGGACGAGGCGGCGGCGGGACGATCATCGTCGCGCCCTCGTCCCCACGCCCGTCCAGCTCGGCGAGGCATCCCTCGAGCTCGGCGCAGAACTCGTCCATCGACGCGAACCGCTCCTCCGGGTCCTTGGCCATCGCCCGCTGGATCGCCAGGTCGAGCCTGAGCGGACAATCCGGCCGGCGGTCGAGGACACTGGGCGGAGGCTCGTTCACGTGCCGCATCGCAACCGCGACGAAGTTGTCGCCCTTGAAGGGGACGTCGCCGGTGAGGAGCTCGTACAGCACCGCTCCGAGCGAATAGATGTCGGTCTTCGGGTCGACCTTCTGCCCGCGGGCCTGCTCGGGAGCGATGTAGTCGCTCGTCCCGAGCACGGTCCCGGTCTGCGTGACGCCGTGCACGTCGAGCGAACGGGCGATCCCGAAGTCGGTCACCTTCGCCTGGCCGTCGTCGTTCAGGAGCACGTTCTGCGGCTTGACGTCGCGGTGCACGAGACCGCGCTCGTGGGCAAAGGAAAGCGCCCTGGCCACCTGCATGGCCAGTCCGATCGCCTCCCGGACGTCGAGCGGCCCGCGCGCCGACAGCTGCTTGAGGTTCTGGCCGTCGACGTACTCGAAGACGATGTACTGGCGCCCGTCCTGCTCACCGCGGTCGATGACGGTGACGATGTTCGGGTGCGAGAGCTGCGCGACGGCGCGGGCCTCGCGGCGGAAGCGCTCGACGTAGTCCTCGTCACGCGTGAACTGCTCGTGGAGGATCTTCAGAGCGACCGTGCGCTCGAGCAGACGGTCGTGCGCGCGGAACACGTTCGACATGCCGCCCGAGCCGACGAGTTCCTCCAGCTCGTAGCGGCCGGAGATGACCTCACCGACCACGACCCACAAGTTTCCCTAAGGACGGTGGAACTACGCGCCGAGAACGGTCGCGAGCGCGTCTTCCCAGACGCCGAGCGCCTCGTCCAACTCGGGGTCGGTGACCACGAGCGGAGTGAGCACGCGGATGCAGTTTCCGTCCGTCCCCGACTTGAGCAGGAGCAGTCCGTTCCGGAAGGACTCCTCGATCACCGCCGATGCGAGGTCGGCTGCAGGCTCTTTCGTCGCCGGGTCGGAGACGAGCTCGATCGCGAGCATCGCGCCCGTCCCGCGCACGTCTCCGATCTGGCTCCAGCGCTCCTGCCAGGCGGTCATCCGGGCGCGGATCGTCTCGCCGATCGCCCCGGCGCGCTCCACGATCCCCTCGTCCTCGAAGACCTCGAGCACCGCGAGCGCGGCCGCCTGGGCAACCGGATTGCCGACGTACGTGCCGCCGATCGACGAGTCGGGCGGCGCGTCCATGATCTCGGCCTTTCCGATCACGCCCGACAGCGGGAGCCCGGCGGCGATCGACTTCGCGACGCACATCAGGTCGGGCTCGACGCCGTGATGCTCGATGCCCCACATTCGCCCGGTGCGCCCGAAGCCGGTCTGCACCTCGTCGACGACGAAGACGATTCCGTGCTCGTCGCAGATCGCGCGCACGCCCTGGACGAACTCCGTCGGCGCGACGACGAAACCGCCCTCACCGAGGATCGGCTCCATCACGATCGCGGCCACGCTCTCGGCCGGCACCTGCGTCACGAACGCGCGGCGCAGCGACTTGAGGGCGTCTTCGGTGCTGATCCCGCGGTACTCGTGCGGATACGGCACGCGGTAGACCTCGGGCGCGAACGGCCCCAGGCCCGCCTTGTACGGGTGCGTCTTCGAGGTCATCGTCATCGAGAGCATCGTGCGGCCGTGGAACGCGCCCTCGAAGGCGATCACGGCCGGGCGCTTCGTGTACGAGCGCGCGAACTTGATCGAGTTCTCGACCGCCTCGGTGCCCGCGTTGAAGAAGGCGGCCTTGGCGGGGCCAGCGAACGGCGAGACCGCGATCAGCTTCTCCGCGAGCTCGACGTAGACCTCGTAGGGGATGATCGTGAAGTCCGTATGCGAGAACTTGGCGAGCTGCTCCTGCGCTGCCTCGACGACGCGCGGGTGCGAGTGGCCGACGTTCAGGCAGCCGACGCCGCCCGTGAAGTCGATGAACGTGTTGCCGTCGACGTCGGTCAGCGTCGCGCCGCTGGCCTCGGCGGTCACGATCGGGTGGACGAGCGAGAGCGGCTCCGCAATCACGCGCTCCTTGCGCTCGATGATCTCCTTGGACCTGGGCCCCGGGACCTCCGTGCGGAGCTCGATCGACTTCGTCATGGCCATGAGGTGAAGATACACCAGCAACCGGCCTTCTGGATAGATGAATAACGAATATTCAGCCGACCCGATCGAGCAGCTCCGCGCCTGGCTGGACACGGAGGTCGTCGCCCTGGCCACGGCGACTTCGACCGGCGCTCCGTCGGTTCGCATGGTGCTCCTGAAAGACGCCGACGAGCGCGGGCTCCTCTTCTTCACGAACTACGAGGGACGCAAGGGACGCGAGCTCGCCGAGAACCCGCAGGCAGCGATGCTCTTCCACCTGGACGGGCGCCAGATCAGGGTCGAAGGCCGCGTCGAGAAGGTCGATCCCGCCGAATCGGACATCTACTGGGAGAAGAGGCCGCGCGAGAGCCAGATCTCAGCATGGGTGTCGACTCAGAGCGAGCCGATCGAGTCGCGAGAAGAGCTCGACCGGCGATACCGAGAGTTCGACGCGGCCCATCCAGAGGAGCTCGCCCGCCCGCCGCACTGGGGCGGCTTTCGCCTCTTCCCGGAGAGCTACGAGTTCTGGGAGCACCGCGACAACCGCCTCCACGATCGCGTCCGCTACCGCCGCGAGGGCGAGGGCTGGACGGTCGAACGGCTGCAGCCCTAGCCGCCCACGTCAACAGAAATTCTTCACGCCTGGCGGCGACCTCGGCTGACGACGAGGCGGACGTGAGCCCGGAGCGGGACGCGTATGCCTCTCCGCGGCGCCTGTGAGAGAACGGTTCCGACGCCACGGCCCGAGTACGCCTTCCGAACGCGCCCGACGCGGCAGCCGGACTTCCGGATCAGCTTCTTGGCCTTGGCGAGCGGCCGCCCGACGACTTTCGGCACGAGGCAAGCCGACCGCTCAGGCGGTGGCGGCGGAGGCGGTTGCGGAGGCGGAAGGACGGTGTCGAGGGTGCGGAAGGCGACCGTCTCGCCGGACGTTCTGCCCGTCGCATTCTCGGCGACCACACGGAAGTAGTAGAGCTCGAAGGACTCGAGGTTGTAGATCACGTCGCCGAACTCGGCGTTGCCGCCGGGGTGCACGGCCTGGGGCGTCGTCGCCGACCCCAGCTCCGGAGTCCGCCCCCACTCGAACCAGGCAGTCGTCTCCTCCCCGCTCGGGTCGACCGTGCCGTGCAAGATGGCCCACCAATCGCTGGGCTGGGCGCCTCCGGTGGTCACGATCGGCGCTCCGGTCGTAGCTGCGTCAGAGGCATACGCGACACCCGCAACGGCAAGGACACAGATCGCGACGAGGATTTTCAGCCCTGCCCCCTCCTGGCGGGTGAGCATGATTAGTGCCGACATGATCGTCGGCCATCTCGATCTTGACGCGTTCTTCGCCGCGGTGGAAGAGCTCGAGGACCCCGACGCTGCCGCTCGAAGCCGCTGATCGTCGGCGGAGACCCGCGCGGGCGAGGTGTCGTCGCGACCGCGAACTACGAGGCGCGAAAGTACGGGATCGGCTCGGCGATGTCCTGCGCCGAGGCGCTGCGGCGGTGCCCGCAGGCGACCTTCGTCCGCCCGAGGCACAGCGTGTACCGCGAGTACTCGGCCACGGTCTGGGAGGCGGTCCGCGAGGTCGTGCCGACCGTCGAGCGCACCGGGCTCGACGAGGGGTACCTCGACTTCGGCGAGATCGCCGAGAGCTTCGGCGAGGTGCGTGCGCTCGCCGAGGCGGTGCAGACGTCCGTGCGCGGCGCGACGAGCCTGAGCGCAGCCGATCGGGGTGGCGACCTCCAAGGTCGTGGCCAAGATCGCGAGCGACCGCCGAAAGCCCGGCGGGTTGACGATCGTCCCACCCGGCCGCGAGGCGTCGTTCCTCGCGCCGTTCGACGTGCGCAGGCTTCCGGGCGTGGGCCCTCGCTCGGAGGCCCGGCTGCGCGCCGCCGGCCTGGAGACGATCGGCGCGCTCGCGGCGCTGAGCGACGCTGAGCTCAGGCGCCTCCTGCCCGGGAAGGTCGGCCTCCTGCTCCGCGACCGAGCACGCGGCATCGACCCGAGGCCGCTCGAAACCGCCGCCGAGCGCATCTCGATCTCCACCGAGGAGACCTTCGAGCGCGACATCGCCGACCGCGAGCAGCTGAAGGACGAGCTGCGCCGCATGTCCGTCTCGCTGGCCGAGCACCTGCGCAAGAAGGGCGAAACCGCGCGTACCGTCACGACGAAGGTGCGCTACCCGGACTTCGCCATTCGCAGCCGCTCGACGAGCCTCTCAGTGGGCACGGACGATCCCGACCGGATCTCCGAGCTCGCATGCGCTCTCCTCGACCGCGCGCTCGACGACCGGCCGGGGGCTCTGCGCCTCGTCGGCGTCGGCCTCTCCGGCTTCGAGCCACACCAGCAGCTCGCGCTCGTATGAAGGACCGACTCGTCACGATCGGGACGACCGTCCTCATGCTGGCGGGCCTCGCCTTTCTCGGCTTCCTCGGCTGGCAGTGGTGGCAGAGCCGGCTGCCCGCGCGCTACGACGTCATGGACTACGGCGTCGTCGACCGCGGCGGCGGCCCGCCCGCCGAGCACGTGCACTTCAGCGTCGCCGACACGAAGGTCTCCGCGGCGGGGAAGCCGGACGTTCGCGTCACGCTGACCGCGGAGAAGTCGAGGATCCGCCTCGCCTCGGGAAAGGAAGTCGACGCGTGGACGTTCAACGGCCGCGCGCCCGGCCCCGAGATCCGCGTGCAGCGCGGGCAGCTCCTCGAGGTCACCCTCGTCAACAAGGACATCGACGACGGCGTGACGATCCACTGGCACGGCGTCGACGTGCCGAACACCGAAGACGGGGTTGCGGGAGTGACCCAGGACGCGGTGCCGCCCGGTGGGCGCTACGTCTACCGCTTCCGCCCCGAGCAGGTCGGGACCTTCTGGTACCACACGCATCAGAACGCCTCCGACGGCGTGGAGAAGGGTCTCTACGGAGCGCTCGTGATCATGCGCGAGACGCCTCCCGAGAAGGAAGAGGACATCGCCGCACCGGTCCACACCTTCTCCGGACGCGTAGCGATCGGGACGAACGACGGCGCTGGAGCGCCGCGCAGTGCAAGCCGGAGTGCCCATCCGGCTGAGGCTGATCGACACGGACAGCAGCCCGGCGAAGTTCCGGCTGTCGGGAATGAAGCCGTTCGTCGTGGCGATCGACGGCGCGGAGATCGCACCGGCGCCCGTGCCGGCGGGCGAGGCGATCGAGATCGGCGCGGGCGGTCGCTACGACCTCTGGTTCCAGCAACCGAAGGGAGTCGCTTCCGTCGAGGTCGTCGGGTCGAAGGCCGGGCTCCTGTTCAGCCCGGACGGAAAGGGTGAGCCGGTCGCGGCCCGTTCACACCCCGTGTTCGACCCGGCCTCGCGCGCCCGTGCGAAGCCGGCCGGGCTCGGCTCGCACTTCGACCGGACGTTCCAGCTCGTGATCAGCAAGAAGGTGGGCTTTCTCGACGGCCGGCCCGGCCGGCACTGGGCGCTGAACGGGAAGCTCTACCCACGCGTGCCCATGTTCGAGGTCGAGAAGGGCGACCTCGTGCGCATCAACCTCGTGAACGACTCCTCCGGGGTCCACCCGATGCACCTGCACGGACACCACGTCCTCGTCCTCTCGCGCAACGGCAAGGCGGTCGCCCCCTGGTCGACCGACACGCTCGAGATGCTCCCGCACGAGCGCTACACGGTCGCGTTCCGTGCGGACAACCCCGGGCTCTGGATGCTGCACTGCCACAACCTCGACCACGCGGCTGACGGGCTGAGCATGCACCTCATGTACGCAGGAGCGACGACCCCGTTCAGGGCCGGCAAGTCAGCGCACAACGATCCGGAGTAGCTACGCGGCCGGAGCCGGAGCCGCCACAGCAGTCTCGGCGGCGTCCATGCGGCCCTTCCACTCCAGGTACGCGGTCGAGCCGAGGAGCCCGAGGATGATGAACGCGTTGATCGGGTGCAGCCCCCCGAAGATGTACGGCACAGCGCTGCCCGTCCAGGCGAGCAGGATCTGGACGATCAGCAGCACCACCGCCGCAGCGGAGCGAAGGATTCGCTGCTTGCCGCGCGCCCCGAACGAGAGGAGCAGGAGCACGATCGTGCCCAGGAAGATCAGGTATCCGAGCCCGATGTGGAGCCCGAACGAGTCCTCGAACGAATCCTCGTTGACGGTCCCGCCGCCGGTCGTCTTGTCCGCGGTGTCGAACGCGCCGTAGCCCGCGGCGAAGATCTGGACGACGACCGCAGCCGTCAGGATCGAGACCCAGTACTTGTAGATCGATCGGAAAACGCTCATTTGGCCGCAACTCCTTTGTGGACGGTGAAGCGCGGCGTACGTTAACCCGCCCAGCGGAAGCCGGTGGGCGAAATCGCGGGCTCGAGCGGGCTGTCCGGCAGCCCCGGCTGCGGCTCCGGCGCGTTGTAGCCGCCCGGAGCGACGTCGTTCGGCGTGTCCGGGTGGAAGAGCGCGGCGAGGTACTGGATCTGCCCGCGGCCCGGGCCGAGCTCCCACTGGCCGCCTCCGTAGGGGCTGATCTCCTTCTCGGCGCAGTAGTCGTAGGCGTCGAACAGCCGCTGCACGGCTCCGAAGCGCGAGGGCTTGATGTTGATCGTCCGCGGCGGCCACGGGACCGCCTCGATGTCCTCGATCGAATGAATCGGCGCATCCCAGGTGATGCGAGCCGCGTGCGGCTCGAGGATCGGCCTCGTGTCGTCGGTGACCCGTGGATCCTCGATCCAGGCGTCCGGGAACGCCGCGACGACGCGCCGGTAGAGCTCCGGGTCCGGCGGCTGATCGACGACCGTGCCCTCGTACTGACCCTTGAGATCCACCGAGTCGATCGCCCCGGTCGCGGCCAGCTCGGTGACGAGCTCGTCCGTCCAGTTGCTGGTCGGGTCGAGCTTGAAGCGGAGCGTCGGGTAGAGGTCGAGCCAGCGCTTGACCTGGTCGGCCGAGGGCGGATCGACCAGGCGCCTCGAGGTCACGAAGGTGACGGGGCGCGGCTCGCGCTCGACGGCATCGGCGAGCGAACGGCCGGCCTGGCGCAGCGCGAGATCGAGCGCGGCGCTCTCGAACGCCCAGCGGCGGTAGTCGTGCCACGCCGGCATCTGCGGCGGGCTCGTGAACAGCGTCAGCGTGTCGAGCAGCTGCGAGAACGAGTCGATCGTGAACGACCCCTCGAGCGGGAGGTCCGAAGGAGGCGGGTGGTCCTCGGCCGTGTAGGTCACGTCCTCTCCGATGCCCTCCTCTCCTCGCGCCCCGGAGGTGGACGAGCGTCGTCACGCGCGTGAACTCCGGCGACACGACGAGCTCGAGCCGTTCGAGCTCGTACGAGTCGATCTCGAGCGCCAGGTCTTTGACTGCGTCGTAGAGCGCCACGGGTGAACCATAGAATCGCGCCGTGGTCCTGTCCGACCGAACCATCTCCCGGCTCCTCGACGAAGGGCGCATCGGGATCGACCCCTACGACTCCGAGCTCCTGCAGCCGTCGAGCGTGGACGTCCGCGTCGACCGCTACTTCCGCGTCTTCCACAACGCGCGCTACCCGTACATCGACGTCAAGGAGCCGCAGGAGGGCCTGACGGAGCTCGTCGAGATCGACGACGAGCGGCCGTTCATCCTCCACCCCGGCGAGTTCGTGCTCGGCTCGACCCTGGAGCGGATCACGCTGCCCGACGACCTCGTCGCGCGGCTCGAGGGGAAGTCGTCACTGGGACGGCTCGGGCTCCTCATCCACTCGACCGCCGGCTTCATCGACCCCGGCTGGGACGGCCACGTCACGCTCGAGCTCTCGAACGTGGCGAACCTCCCGATCACGATCTACTACGCGATGAAGATCGGCCAGCTCTCGTTCGTCCAGCTGACCGAGCCCGCCGAGACGCCGTACGGCTCGGGTGGGCTCGGCTCCAAGTACCAGGGCCAGCAGGGCCCGACGCCGAGCCGCTACTGGCAGAACTTCGAGCGCGAGCCGGCGAAGTGATCCTGCTGACCGGCGGCACCGGGTTCGTGGGGGGCCACGTCCTGGCGGCGCTGCGAGCGTCCGGGCGGCCGCGTGCGCTGTCTCGTTCGGAGCCCCTCGAAGGCGAGCCTCGATTGCGAGCTCGTCCAAGGGGACATGACCGATCCGGCGAGCCTGCGCAAGGCCGTCGAGGGCGTGGACACGGTCGTCCACCTGGTCGCGATCCGCCAGGGCAGCGACGAGAAGTTCGAGCGGATCATGGTGCAGGGCACGCGCGACCTGCTCACGGCAGCGAAGGAAGCGGGCGTCAAGCGCTTCGTCCACATGAGCGCGCTCGGGACGAGCGAGGAGTCCAAGGACCTCGTGCCCTACTACGGCGCCAAGTGGGAGATGGAGCAGGCCGTCGAGAGCAGCGGCATGCCGTACGTCATCTTCCGGCCCAGCTTCGTCTTCGAGCGCGACGGCGGCATCCTCCCGACGTTCTCCAAGCTCGCGCGCTTCGCGCCCGTGACGCCGATCATCGGCTCGGGAGAGCGCAAGCTGCAGCCGATCTGGGCAGGCGACGTGGGCGCCTACTTCGACAAGGCGATCGACCTGGAGGCCGCGACGAACAGGACGTTCGAGCTCGGCGGGCCGGACGTCGTCACCTGGAACGAGTTCTGGGAGCGGCTGAAGAAGGCGCGCGGGATCCGGCGGCCGAGCATCCACGTGCCCGTCGGATTCATGAAGGCGAACGCGCTCCTCACGGAGCGGCTCCCCGGCGACATCCCGCTCACCCGAGACCTGCTGAAGATGCTCGAGCACGCCGACAACGTCGTCTCGAACGACGACGCCGCGCAGACGTTCGAGCTCCCGCTCGTGCCGCTCGACGAGCAGCTGCAGGCGCGCCGCCTAGATGGCCGAACCGCAGATCCTGGCGCTCGGAGGGCTCGGCGAGGACGACGACTCGGCGGGCCGGCTCGTCCGCTTCGCGCTCGGCCTCACCGGGAAGGAGCGCCCGCGCGTCTGCCTGGTCCCCACGGCCACCAACGAGCTTCCCGAGTACACGGTTCGTTTCTACGAGAACCTGAGCGGAGTCGCGGACTGCTCGCACGTCTCGTTCTTCCCGTGGCCCCGAGCCGACCTGCGCGAGCACGTGCTGGCCCAGGACGTGATCTTCGTCAGCGGCGGCAACACTGCGAACCTGCTCGCGATCTGGCGCGCCCACGGCTTCGACGCGATCATCCGCGAGGCCTGGGAGCAGGGGATCGTCCTGGCCGGCTCGAGCGCGGGGATGATCTGCTGGTTCGAGGCCGGCGTCACGGACTCGTTCGGCCCGCAGCTCGAGGGGATGCGCGACGGGCTCGGGTTCCTACCCGGCAGCGCGTGCCCGCACTACGACGGGGAGGAGCAGCGTCGGCCCGTCTACACCCGGCTCGTCGCGAGCGGCTTCCCGGCCGGGATGGCCGCCGACGACGCCGTCGGCCTGCACTACGTCGGCACCGAGCTTCGAGAGGCGGTCACCGTCCGCGAGGGCGCCCACGCGTACCGCGTCGAGCCCGGGAACGAGATCGCGATCGAGCCGCGCCTTCTCGAAAAAGAGTAGGGGCCGCACGAAGGCGGCCCCTAGTCCGGTTCCCAGCGTCGTATTGGTAGAGGCGATTCCTGCCGGCTGCTAGCTCACCGGCGGCGCTCGATGCGAGCCCCCTACGCTGGCTAGGCGATTCCCCCGTAGGTCCCGGGGACACGCCTCTACCCGCTGGTACCTCCACTGCCCGTACTGGAATCTGTCAAGCCGGACCACCTCCTTTCCGCGGTTGCCCGAACTGTAGCCGCTCGGATAGGACGTCCGCTACTCGATCTCGGAGAGGACGACCGAGAGCTCGAGACCGCGGTCGAGCGGGACGGTGACGCTCTCCAGCGTCGGGTCGGCTTGCCGGGCCCTGGAGTACTCGGCCAAGCGGATCGGCGTGGGAGAGGACGTTGTCCGCGACGAAGAGCCCTCCCGGCTCGACCTTGCCGCGGGCCAGCTGGAAGAGGCGCTCGTAGTCCTCCTTCTCCGCGTCGATGAAGACGAGGTCGAAGACGTCCTGGATCTGCGGGAGCGTCTCGAAGGCGTCGCCGTCGATCAGCTCGACCGTCTCCTCGAGGCCGGCGTCCGCGACGTTCCTGCGCCAAGCCTCCACCTTCGCAGGATCTGCTTCGAGCGAGAGGACCCGCCCGCCGAACTGGCGAACGCCCGCGCCGAGCCAGATCGACGAGTAGCCGCGCGAACCGCCGATCTCGAGCACCTCGCAGTCCACCTGCGGCGCGACGAGCGAGAAGAGGAACTGCCCGGTCGTCCGCGCCACCTGGCGGGCCCGAAGCTCTCGCGCGACGCCTTCCTCGCGCTCCTTCGCATCCTCGGCCTCGAGCCGGGCGAGCACCGCGCGGAGCTTCTCGTCGAGCACGGGCCGAGGTTATAGGGTCGATGCAATCGACCCAACCCCTGTGGTTCTTCGACGAGCTCGTTCCACATCCGGATCAGCCGCGACGAGACGGGAGACAGGTTCTCTGTCCTCAGCGACGCTGAGAGCCGCCGACTGGCAGCGGCGAGCACACCGGGAGGGAAGCGAGCTCCTCGGCCCGCCGGCAACGCTTCCTAGCTGACGTCCACCTTCACGACTCCGTCCTCGACCACGACGGGAAACGTGTCCACCGGGAACACCGCCGGCAGCGTCAGCGGCTTGCCGGTGCAGATGTCGATGTTGGCGCCGTGCCGAGGGCAGATGGCCACGCCCTCCTCCTCGTCGAACTCGCCCTCGCAGAGAGGGCCGTCGTCGTGGGAGCAGCGGTCCTCCAGGGCGCAGAGCTCCCGCCGAGGTTGTAGACGCCGACCGTGATCGAGCCCGCGGTGACGATCTTGACCGAGCCCGGCGGAAACTCCTCCAGCGGCGCGACGGTGAAGAGCGCCAACTACCTAGGAGATCTCGAGCTCGCTCGCGAGCCCGGCCCACTCCGGCGGCAGCGGCGTGCCCTTCGCCCGGTGCAGGGCCACCTTCAGCACCCCGAGGCCCAGCAGCGCGCACTTGAGCCGGATCGGCGTGAGCGGGATCCCGATCTCCTCGAGCAGCTCCTCCTTGGGGAGCGTCGCCACGTCCGTCGCGGAGCGGCCCTTGACCATCTCGGTCAGCATCGAGGTCGCCGCCTGCGAGATCGCACAGCCGCGGCCCTCGAACTTGACCTCGTCGATCGTCTCTCCGTCGTCGGCGAGCGCGACCGAGATCGTGACCTCGTCGCCGCAGAGCGGGTTCATCCCCTCGGCCTGGCGCGTCGGGGCCTCCATGGCCCCGTGCCCGCGCGGGTTCTTGTAGTGGTCGAGGATGACCTCGCGGTAGAAGTCGCTCACAGCCCTGAGCGTACCCGCTGAGGCTAGGCGAAGACTTTTCGGGCCTTGTGCAGGCCGTCCACGAGCCGGTCGATCTCCTCCGGCAGCGTGTACAGGTAGAAGCTCGCGCGGTTCGTGGCCGCGACTCCGAGCTTCTGCATCAGCGGCTGGCAGCAATGGTGCCCCGCGCGGATGGCCACGCCGTCCTGGTCGAGCACCTGCGCGACGTCGTGCGGGTGGATGTCGCCGAGGTTGAACGAGACGATCCCCGCGCGCCGGTCGGCCGGCGGCCCGTAGAGCTTGATGTCCGGAACCTCGCCGAGCTTCTCGAGCGCGTACACGGTCAGCTCGTGCTCGTGGCCCTCGATCGCCTCGAGCCCGATCGCGTTCACGTAGTCGACGGCCGCGCCGAACCCGACCGCCTCGGCGATCGGCTGCGTGCCCGCCTCGTACTTCGCCGGCACCTCGCCCCAGGTCGTCTCCTCGAGCGTGACCTTGCGGATCATGTGCCCGCCGAAATGGAACGGCTCCATCGACTCCAGCAGCTCGAGCCGGCCCCAGAGCGCGCCGACGCTCGTCGGCCCGCACATCTTGTGCGCGGAGAACGCGAAGAAGTCGCAGCCGAGCGCCTGCACGTCGATCGCCTTGTGCGGCGCCGCCTGGGCCCCGTCGACGACCATGATCGCGCCCTGCTCGTGCGCCCACGCCGAGAGCTTCTCGATCGGGTTGATCGTCCCGAGCGCGTTCGAGACGAGGTTGTTCGCGACGACCTTCACGTTGCCCTCGGCGGCGATCGCGTCGAGCACGGACAGGTCGAGCTCCCCGTTCTCGTCGAGCTCGATCATGCGCAGCGTCGCGCCGGTCCGCTTCGCCATGTACTGCCAGGGCACGAAGTTCGAGTGATGCTCGAGCTCGGTGACGACGACCAGGTCGCCGGGCTTCAGGTTGACGAGGCCCCAGGCGTACGCGACGAGGTTCAGCGCCTCGGTCGCGCCGCGCACGAACACGATCTCGCGCGGACGAAGGCGCGTTCACGTAGTCGGCGATCTTCTGGCGCGCGCCCTCGTACTCGGCCGTCGAGCGCTCGGACAGCGTGTACACACCGCGGTGCACGTTCGCGTACGAGGTCTCGTAGAAGTCGCGCAGCTTGTCGAGCACCTGCCGCGGCTTGTGCGTCGAGACCGCCGAATCGAGATAGGCGAGCGGCTTTCCGTGGATCTCCTGCTCGAAGATCGGAAAATCGGCGCGAAGCTTCCTCGCGTCGAGCTTCGGAGGGCTCGTCACCGCCATCGAACCTATGGTACTCCGGGGCGGTCGAGCCCCACCGTGTCACTCACGAGATAGAGGGGCCGCCCCTTGACCTCGTCGTGGATGCGGGCGACGTACTCGCCCATGATCCCGATCAGCAGGAGCTGGATCCCGCCCAGGAACGCGACGAAGACCGCGATCGAGGCAAGACCGGGCACGTGGTAGAAGCCGGCGATCTTCGAGACGAGGAAGACGATGCCCAGCAGGAACGACACGCCGGCCATGAAGAAGCCGACCTTGAGCGCGAGCCTCAGCGGGTAGGCCGAGAAGCTCACGATCCCGTCGGTCGCGAACTTCAGCATCTTGCGCAGCGGGTACTTGGTCTCCCCCGCGTAGCGCTCCTCGCGCCGGAAGGGCACGCCGACCTGGCGGAAGCCGATCCAGCTGAACATGCCGCGCACGTAGCGGTTCGACTCCCGCATCGAGCGGAACGCATCCACGGCGCGGCGGTCGACGAGGCGGAAGTCGCCCACGTCGAGCGGCACGTCGACGTCGCTCATCCGGCGGAAGAGCCGGTAGAAGCCCGAGGCGGTCGCGCGCTTGAAGGCCGTGTCGCCCTCACGTTCCTCGCGCACCGCGTAGACCACGTCGTAGCCGTCTCGCCAGCGGGCCGCGAGGTCGAGCGCCACCTCGGGCGGGTCCTGGAGGTCCGCGTCCATCACGATCACGGCGTTTCCGGCCGCGACGTCGAGCCCCGCGGTGACCGCGATCTGGTGCCCGAAGTTGCGCGAGAGCCGGAGCAGCTTGAAGCGCGGATCGGCGTCGTGCGCCGCCTGCATCCGCTCGTAGCTCGCGTCGCTCGAGCCATCGTCGACGAGGATCACCTCCGCGTCGCCGTCGAGCCGCTCCAGGACCCCCGTGAGCCGGGTCACGAGCTCCGGGACCGTGTCCTCCTCGTTGAAGATCGGAATGACGAGCGAATATTCGGGCTCGGCCACGCCTGAATATTGCAGCGCGGGCCTGTCGGTACCCGTTTCCCGTCGGCAGGGCTTTCCGCTTCAATGTTCTCGAATGCGTCGTATCGCCCCTTCC
Source organism: uncultured Actinomycetes bacterium (assembly GCA_963712635.1). GTDB lineage: Bacteria > Actinomycetota > Thermoleophilia > Gaiellales > Gaiellaceae > VAXT01. The sequence continues at coordinate 141,801 of CAVQIS010000004.1, forward strand.
GCGATCGTCCGCGCCACGGTCGCCGTCCTCTCCGTCGCAGTGCTCGTGATCGCCACGGCCGGCTGCGGCGGCGGCAAGAGCGGAGATTCAGGATCGAAAGACGCCGCCGGAGCGGGTAGCCCCGGCGAGAAGATCTTCACCTCCGAGGGCTGCAGCGGCTGCCACACGCTGGAGGCCGCGGGCGCGACCGGGAAGGTCGGCCCGAACCTCGACGAGCTGCGGCCGAACCAGCAGGCCGTCGCACGCCAGGTCCGAAACGGCGGCAACGGGATGCCTTCGTTCAAGGACAAGCTGACCCCGACGGAGATCGACCAGGTCGCGGCATTCGTCTCCACCGCGGCCGGCACCGGGCGCGCCGGCAAGATCTCGTTCGAGCCGAACGACCAGAAGGTCGACGACTGCCAGGACACGAGCTGCTACGAGCAGGCGTTCGGCAACCTCGCCTACGACGAGAGCCCCAAGGCGGCGCTCCAGAAGCTGGCGGAGCTATGCAGCCACAAGCGGCACGGTCGCGGCGGATTGCCACCCGATCGCGCACAAGATCGGCGCCGGCGGGCTTCTCCACTTCAAGGGCGACGTGGGCAAGGCGTTCGCCGACGGCGACGCCACGTGCGGCTCCGGCTACTACCACGGCCTGCTCCAGTGGAAGCTCGCGGGCGTGGCCGCCGACCAGGTGTCCGCGATCGCGAGCACCGTCTGCAAGGACGCGACCATCGAGGCGAACGCATTCATCTACTACCAGTGCAACCACGGCCTCGGCCACGGCCTGATGCTCTACACGGGCCTCGACCTTCCGCAGGCTCTGGACTACTGCCACAAGCTGCAGACCGAGGAGGACTCGATCATGTGCAGCGGCGGAGTCTTCATGGAGAACCAGAGCTCCTCGTTCGGTCTCAAGTCGAAGTGGCTGAGCAAGAAGAACCTGCTCTACCCCTGCAACAGCAAGCTCGTGCACCGCAGCGACAAGCTCTACTGCTACCTGCTGATCACGTCGCACATCCTTCCGTACGTCCACGGCAGCTGGTCGAAGACCGCGGACTGGTGCCGCAAGAGCGACCCCGGCTGGGTCCAGTACTGCTTCCAGTCGATGGGCCGTGACGTATCCGGGACCGCCGTCCACAATCCGCAGCAGATGAAGGACTTCTGCGGCCAGGCCGGAAGCGGCGAGAAGGAGTGCCTCTACGGCGCGATCCGCGACGTCATGAACAACAACTCGCGGGATCCGAACGGCAAGGCGTTCTGCGAGATCGTCAAGGCGAAGTTCCGGAACTACTGCTTCTGGGGCATGGGCACGATCCTCGGGACGCAGCACGCGGACAGCGAGGGGAAGCGCCAGGCCTGCGAGGAGTGGGCCAAGGGCGAGGACCTGAACCAGTGCCTGTCCGGCGCCGGCGCCTGACCGCTTAGGACGGGACTTCGAGCACGACCCGCGCGCCGTCTGGCGTGATGTTGCGGATCCGTCCGCGCGGATAGCGGTCGGCGAGCTGCTCCGAAGCCGGCTGCCACACCTCGCGGCGCATCAGGAGGCGAAACGGCGGCACCGCCGTGAACGACTGCAGCCCGGACGGGTCGACCGGCTGCACCTGGTTGCCGCGGGCGAAGAGGCTCACCCGGTCGAGCGAAGCGCTGACGTCCCCCCAGACGTAGTAGGGCGTGGTCTTCCCGGACACGATGTAGAAGCGCTCGTTCGCCGGCTTCGAGTGCGCGCGCACGTACCGGCCGGTGCTGCCGATCGGCTCACCTTCCTTGCGACCCAGCTGAACGTAGTCCCAGGCCGCCGACACGTTGAGCGCGACGACCGCGGCCACGAACACTCCGACGATCAGTTGCGGAACGTGGTCGACCGAGCGCCAGCGATTCGTCGCCCAGCGAAGGGCCTCCACGACGAGGTACGACACGAACGGCAGCGCGATCAACAGCCGCGTGTAGTTCGGAGCCTTGTTGATGAGCAGCGCGAACGAGAGCCACAGCACGAGGAAGCCGCCGACCATCAGCAGCGCGCCCTCGTCCTCGCGGCGCCGCCGGATGATCGCGAGCCCGACGATCGCGACGCCGACCCAGAGCGCGATCCCCATCAGCGGGTCGAGGAACCCGTGCCCGTAGTTCGGGTAGATCCAGGCGTGGTCGACGGTGTCGCTGTTGAACGCGCCGAGCCCGTGCTTCACGTTCGCCCACCAGCCTTCGAACTGGCTGTCCGCGAACACCCAGTTCTGCTGCTCGACGCGGGCGTCCTTGAAGATCATCAGGCTGTCGCCCTGGCCGCTGTGCTCTCCGGGCGGGATCTGCGACTCGGCGTAGACGATCGGCGTCGCCATCAGCAAGAAGCCGGCGGTCGTGATCGCGCCCGACCGTGAGCAGCCGGCGCGCAGGGAACCGGCGCTTGTAGAGCAGCCCGACCGCGATCAGGAACACGATCCAGATCGGGAACGCGACCCTGGCCGGGTAGTAGACGTAGAAGCCGAGCCCGGCGACGATCCCACCGAGGAAGGTCGCCAGCTCGTTGCTCTCGCGGAGGCCCCAGAGGAGCAGGGTCAGCGCCACGACGACCACGAGGACGGCGGTGTTCTCGCGCATCGCGAGGCGGCTGATCATGAACATCGCGTGGTTCACGCCGACGAGCAGGGCGCCGAGGAAGGCCCAGCGCCGCGGCAGCTGCAGCACGCGGAAGAGCGCGTAGCAGGCGGCAACGGTCAGCAGGCCGACGATGGCATGCAGGAGCCGCATGTGGAAGAGGTCGATGCCGCCGAGCAGGTTCCCGAGCTTGCCCCAGCCGATGAAGAGGAGCGCGGGGCGGGTCAGGTAGTAGCTCACGCCGAACGGGTCGCCAGGCGCGTGCGCGTAGTCCTTAGCCACGCCCATGATCGCGAGCTCGTCCGAGCTCACCTGCACGGGCCAGCGGTAGAGCGCGAGCAGGTAGAGCGGCGCGCAGACCGCGGCCGCTCCGGCGGCGTACAGCGGATCGGCCCAGGCGATCCTCGGCAGGCTCAGCGAGCGGAGCGCAAAGCCGACGACCGCGATGGCGAGGCCGGCCAGCCAGAGCCAGAGCATCTGGTGGCTGTAGCCGTCGACGACGTAGACGGCCAGCGAAACGGCGCCGAGCGCGAGCCCCACGGCGACGGCGCCGAGTGGCAGAAGCTGCTCCCGCGAGCGTCCGCGCGACGCCAGGCGCGCAGCGCGCGCGCGTTGCTGTCCGATCACCCCCACGAAGGTCAAAGAGTAGCCACTTGCGGGGAAATGGCATAGACGGTGACGGTTGGGACTTGGCTCCTTCGGAAGCCTCCGCTTCAATGTGCCGAGTGCCTTCCTCGCGCATCCGCGCCCTGGCCGTTCTGGGGCTCGTTCTTCTCGCCGTGGCCGGCTGCGGCGGCAACAAGAAGAGCGAGAGCTCGAGCGCCGACACGACCGCTCTCCCCGGAGCGAAGGTCTTCACGAGCGCGGGCTGCGGCGGCTGCCACACGCTCTCGGCCGCGAAGGCGACTGGGACGGTCGGCCCGAACCTCGATCAGCTGAAGCCGGACACGCAGACGGTCGCACGGCAGGTCCGAAACGGCGGCGTCGGCATGCCGTCCTTCCGAAAGAAGCTGTCCGAAACGGAGATCAACCAGGTCGCCGCTTTCGTCTCCGCGTCCACCAGCAGCGGGGGCGCCAGCTCATCGGTCGCCGCGGCCTTCAAGCCCGACGACACCAAGGTGGAGGACTGCGAGCAGACGGACTTCCACTGCTTCGAGCAGGCCTTCGCGAACATCTCGTACAACGACGGGCCGAAAGCCGCGCTCGACAAGTTCGACGAGGACATCAAGGCACCCGGGGCGATCGAGCGCGACTGCCACCGGATCGCACACGCGATCGGCGCCGGAGCCCTCTCGCACTACCACGGAAGCGTGGGCCAGGCGTTCGTCGCCGGCCGCCCGAGCTGCACGTCGGGCTACTACCACGGGATTCTCGAGCGGGCCTTCCTCGGGGTCGACCAGAACAAGCTCGGCGCGGCGGCGCGGAAGTTCTGCGCATCAGCCGAGGTGCGCAAGTCGGAGTTCATCGCCTACCAGTGCGTCCACGGGCTCGGCCATGGCCTGATGATCTATACGGGCTACGACCTGCCGGCCTCGCTGCACACCTGCGACAAGCTCAGCTCGCAGTGGGACGCCACCGGCTGCACGGGCGGCGTGTTCATGGAGAACTACCAGTCGTCCTACGGCGTCACCTCGCGCTGGGTGAAGAAGAACGACCTGATCTACCCGTGCAACTCCGTGGCCGAGAAGTACAAGTTCTACTGCTACGACCTGGTCACGGCGCGGATTTTGCCGATAGTGCACTACAACTGGAAGAAGACCGCGGCGTGGTGCCGGAAGAGCGAGAAAGCCTGGGTCAGGGTCTGCTTCCAGTCGATGGGCCGCGACGCGTCGGGCTTCACCCGGCTCGATGCGGCGAGGATCATCCCGATCTGCCGGAACGGCAAAGACATGGCAGGCGAGTGCATCTACGCGGCGGCGAAGGACATGACCTACACGGACTTCAGCGCTCGCCGCGGGAAGGTCTTGTGCAACACCGCGCCGGCGTCCACGCGCGAATACTGCTGGCACGGGATCGGCGAGATCCTCGGCTCCTTCAACGTGGAGACCAACAAGCGCAAGGCGAGCTGCGACAACGCGACGAGCAAGCCGCAGTACCGCAAAGCCTGTTACAACGGCGCGGCGATCACCTAGCGAGCGGTTAGCTCTGCGGGATTCGCGCTTCTAGGGCTTCGCCGAGGGCTTCCCGAACCGGCTCGAGCTCGATTCGGTCGAGCACGTCCTGGAAGAAGCCGCGCAGGATCAGGCGTTCCGCGTCGGACTTCGTGAGCCCGCGCGCCATCGCGTAGAAGAGCTGGTCGCGGTCGACCTGGCTGACCGTCGCGCCGTGCGTGCAGCGGACGTCGTTGGCCTGGATCTCGAGGCCCGGGATCGAGTCCGCGTGCGCGGTCGGCGAGAGGAGCAGGTTCCGGTTCTCCTGGTACGCGTTCGTCTTCTGCGCGTCGGGCTCGACGCGGATCATCCCGCGCCAGACCGCGGTCGCGTCGTCGCGCAGCGCGCCCTTGAAGGCGAAGTCGGACGTCGTGTTCGGCGCCTGGTGCTCCTGGAGCGTGTCGTAGTCGAGGTGCTGGTCGCCGTCGGCGAAGTAGGCGCCCGTGACGCGCGACGTCGCGCCCTGGCCGGCGAGGTCGTTCTCGATCCGGACCTTGCCCTTCTTGGAGCCGAAGCCGCCGGCGACCCAGTCGAGCTCGGCGTCGCGGCCGACTCGAGCGCGGTGCGACGCGAAGTGCCACGTCTCGCGGGCGAGGTTCTGGAGCGACACGTATTCGACCTTCGCGTCCTGGCCGACGAAGAGCTCGACGACGGCGTTGGAGTAGCCCTCGAGGCCCGGATCCGATGTGGCGAGGTCCTCGATGATGCTGAAGCGGCTGCCCGGCTCGGCGACCACGAGCAGGCGCCAGAAGAGCGCGCTCCCGTCGGGCGGGTTCGCGACCCGGACGTAGAGCGGCTGCTCGAGGACGACGCCCTTCGGGACGTGGACGAGCAGGCCGTGCTTCCAGAGAGCGGCGTTCTGGGCCGCGAACTTCTCGTCCGCGCCCACGAGCTCACCGAACTGTGGATGGGACTCGTCGAGTGGCTCGAAGCGGATCCCCTCCGGCGCGCGCTCGATCTCGATGCCTCCGCCGACCGTGGCCAACCCGGCCACGTCGATCTCCAACATTGTCCCGGGGTCAGACGCTTCGACATGGCCGTTCGGGACGAAGGCGTCCGGGTCGAAGCCCTTGAGGTCGGTGAAGCGCCACGACTCGTCGGTCGTCGTCGGCATCGGCAGCGCGCGGTAGCGCTCGAGGAGCTCAGTCCTGCTCACGCTTCTCCTTCGGCGCGTAGCGGCGGTGGAGGATGAGCACGTTGCCGTCGAGATCCTTGACGAACCCCATGTGGCAGACGCCGCTGTCCTGGATGCCGATCACCTCGCCGCCTGCGGCCCGGAACTCCTCGACCGCGGCCTCGACATCCTCGACCCGCAGCGCAAGCCCGGCGTTGTTGGCCTGGAACGGCTCACCGTCTGTCTCGGGGTTCCAGAACGAGAGCGTCACGTTCGGCGTCTCGAGCTCGCCGTCGCTGTACTCGCTCTCGGGCAGGCCGAGCACCTCGCGGTAGAACGCGAGCGCACGGGGCAGGTCCCGCGTCGGCACTGACACGAAGTCGACGTGCTCGACTTGCATCAGGGAAGCGACCCGTCCGGATAAGGCGCGTAACGGTGATGGAGCATGATCCCGTTGCCGTCGGGATCCGCGAAGGAGGCCCCGTTGCAGGCGCCGGAGTCCCACATGTCGCCGCACTCGACGCCCGCGGCCTCGAGCCTCGCCTTCGCGGCCTCGACGTCCGGCACGCGAAGAGCAATCGAGCCGTGCGGCAGCGGCGAGAACTCCATGCCGTGCCCCTCCGCCGAGACGAGCGCGAGCGTGACGTTGCCCGTCTCGAACTCGATCCAGTCGTGCAGCGAGTTCGGATTCTTCTCGAGTCCCAGCACGTCGCCGTAGAACGCCTCCGCCCTCGCAACGTCGTTCGTCGGGACGGCGATGAAATCGACGCGCTGCGCCTCGATCATGGCGCGTAGCGCCGGTGGAGCATGAGCGCGTTCCCCTCGCTGTCGGAGAAGAAGGCCATGTGGCAGACGCCGGTGTCGAAGGTCTCGCCGTGGAACTCGATCCCGGCCTCCTCGAGCCGCGCGCGCTCGCCCTCGACGTCCGGCACTCGGAGCGCGATATGCGCCGTGTGCGGCGCGAACTCCTGCCCGAACGCCGTCGGATCGACGAGATAGAGCGAGACATTGCCGGTCTCGAACTCGGGCCAGCCCTCGTCGAGGTTCGGCGAGTGGATTCCCAGCGTCTCGCTGTAGAACGTCTTCGCCCGCTCCATGTCCTGAACCGGAACGGACACGAAGTCCGTCCGCTCCACGGAGATCAACCGACGGACCCCTCCATCTGGAGCTGGATCAGCCGGTTCATCTCGACCGCGTACTCGAGCGGAAGCTCCTTCGTGATCGGCTCGACGAAGCCGGACACGACCATCGCGGACGCCTCCGCCTCGGACAGGCCGCGCGACATCAGATAGAAGAGCTGCTCCTCGCCGATCTTCGAGACCGTCGCCTCGTGGCCGATGTCCACGTTCGACTCGTCGATCCGGATGTACGGATAGGTGTCGGAGCGCGATTCCTCGTCGAGGATCAGCGCGTCGCAGACGACCTTGGACTTCGCGCCCTCAGCCCCCTTCGCCGACCTCGAGCAGGCCGCGATAGCTCGCTCGACCGCCGCCCCGAGAGATCGACTTCGACGTGATCGTCGATGTCGTCTTGGGCGCCATGTGGACGACCTTGCCGCCCGCATCGAGATGCTGGTCCTCGCCTGCGAACGCAATCGAGAGCACCTCGCCGTGGGCGCCCTCGCCCAGCAGCCAGATCGCCGGGTACTTCATCGTCAGCTTCGAGCCCAGGTTCGCGTCGACCCACTCCATCGTCGCGTTCTCGTAGGCGACTGCGCGCTTCGTGACGAGGTTGTAGACGTTGTTCGACCAGTTCTGGATCGTCGTGTACCGACAGCGCCCGCCCGGCTTGACGATGATCTCGACGACCGCCGAGTGCAGCGAGTCGGTCGAATAGACCGGCGCCGTGCAGCCCTCGACGTAGTGCACGTAGGCGTCCTCGTCGACGATGATCAGCGTGCGCTCGAACTGGCCCATGTTCTCCGCGTTGATGCGGAAGTAGGCCTGGAGCGGCATCTCGACCTTCACGCCCGGCGGCACGTAGATGAACGAGCCGCCCGACCAGACGGCCGAGTTCAGCGCGGCGAACTTGTTGTCGTTCTGCGGGATGATCTTCCCGAAGTACTCCTTGACGAGCTCCTCGTGCTCGCGCAGGCCCGAATCCATGTCGAGGAAGAGCACGCCCTGGGCCTCGAGATCCTCCTTCAGCTTGTGGTAGACGACCTCGGACTCGTACTGCGCGCCGACGCCGGCCAGGTAGTTCTTCTCGGCCTCGGGGATGCCGAGCCGGTCCCAGGTGTTCTTGATGTCCGGCGGCAGGTCTTCCCAGGATTTCGCCTGCTTCTCGGTCGGGCGGATGTAATAGAAGATGTTCTCGAAGTCGATCTCGGCGACGTTCCCGCCCCAGGTCGGCAGCGGGCGCGCGAGGAAGTAGTCGAGCGACTTGAGGCGGAACTTCCGCATCCAGTCCGGCTCGTTCTTGTGCTCGGAGATCGCAGCGACGAGCTCGTGCGAGAGCCCGCGGCCCGACTTGAAGAAGTAATCCTCGGGATCGCTGAACCCGTACTTGTACTCGGTCTTGATTCCGCCGACGACTTCGGTCTCGGTGAGAGCCACTAGGCGTTTGCTCCTTCCGGCTGGAAGGCTTCGTAGCCTTCCGCCTCGAGCTTGTGAGCGAGCTCTGGCCCGCCTTCCTCAACGATACGCCCGTCGACGAAGACGTGCACGAAATCGGGCTCCACGTAGTTGAGGATCCGCTGGTAGTGCGTGATCACGAGTGCGCCGGTCTCGGGGCCGACGAGCTCCTTCACGCCCGTCGCGACGATCTTCAGCGCGTCGATGTCGAGCCCGGAGTCGGTCTCGTCGAGCACCGCGATCCGCGGCTTCAGCATCGCCATCTGCAGGATCTCGATGCGCTTCTTCTCGCCGCCCGAGAACCCGTCGTTCAGGTACCGCTGCGCGAGCTCGCGCGGGATCTTCAGACGCTCCATCGCGGCGAGCATGTCGGTGCGGAACTCCTTGATCGGCACTGGGTCGTCCTTTCCGCCCCCGCGCGCTTTGCGCAGCGCGTTGAGGGCGGAGCGAAGGAAGCTCGTGACGGTGACGCCCGGAACCGAGTGCGGGTACTGGAAGGCGAGGAAGAGACCGAGCTGCGCGCGCTCGTCGGCGCCGAGGTCCGAGAGCTCCTGGCCGTCGAAGAGCGCTTCTCCGCCCGTGATCTCGTAGGCCGGGTGTCCCATCAGCGCGTAGGCGAGGGACGACTTGCCCGACCCGTTCGGGCCCATCAGCGCATGGATCTCACCCGCGCTGACGGAGAGGTCGACTCCCTTGACGATCTCGGTGCCGTCCTCGAGCGCGACGCGCAGATCTTTCAGTTCCAGAAGTGCCACTTTGTGCGGTCCAAAACCCTTTCCCGAAGCGGGTTTTCGCTTCGCTTTGTTCCATCGTAGCTGACCCTTTCCCGCCCGCCGCCAGTGCTACTCTTGACTCATGCCCGGAAACATCGGCTGGCAGGGCGCGATCATCATCCTGGTCGTCCTGCTCGTGATCTTCGGGCCCAAGCGGCTCCCGGAGATGGGGCGCTCGCTCGGCAGGGGCATGCGCGAGTTCAAGGACTCGGTCACCGGCAAGGACGACGAGCCGCACGAGCTCCCGCGTACGACCGAGGACGAGCCGCCCGTCACCCCGCGCCCGCGCGACGACTCCGTCTTGTAGGCAATGGCCAGGTTGCCGCGGCGCCTCGGCCACGGTGAGGAAGCGTCGCTCGTCGAGCACCTCGAGGAGCTCCGCACCCGGCTGATCATCTCGCTGGGCTCGGTCGCGGTTTTCTTCATCTTCACGTACGCGTTCCGGGACACGATCATCGGCTGGCTCTCGAAGCCGCTGCCCGAAGGAACGAAGCCGCTCACGCTGAGCCCGACGGAGCCGTTCACGACGTCGTTCAACGTCGCGTTCTACTCCGCCGTCGCGCTCGCCATCCCGATCCTCGTCTGGCAGCTCTGGGCGTTCCTCGCGCCGGCCTTCGAGCAGCGCGCCCAGCGCACGGTCGTCCACCTCGTGATCGTCGCCACCGTGCTGCTCGCGATCGGGATGGCCTTCGCCTACTGGATCGTGCTCCCGACCGCGGTCCCGTTCCTCCTCGAGTACGACTCCAACCTCTACAACGCCCAGGTGCGCGCGAAGGAGTACTACTCGTTCGCGATCGTCACGATCCTGGCCTGCGGGATCCTGTTCGAGCTTCCGATCTTCATCCTCGGGCTGGTGCGCCTGGGAATCGTCTCCGCGGCGCGCCTGCGCAACAACCGGCGGATCGGCGTCGGCATCTGCATCATCGTCGTCGTCCTCCTGCCGGGCGTGGACTTCGTGTCGATGGGGCTGCAGGCGCTTCCCGTGCTCCTGCTCTTCGAAGGGTCGATCTGGGCCGCCGTCTTCTTCGAGAAGCGCTGGGCCGCGCAGGGCGTGCTGCCGGGCGAGCCGCTGACCGAATGATGTATCCGAAGATCGAGCTGCACGTCCACCTCGAGGGGACGGTGCGGGCCGAGACCCTGCTCGAGATCGCGCGGCGCAACGACTACCCGCTCCCGGCGGACACGGTCGAGGGGCTCGCCGAGCTCTACGAGTACCGCGACTTCGAGCACTTCATCGAGGTCTGGGTGCTGACGACGAACGCGCTGCGCACGCGCGACGACTTCCGGCAGGTCGTGGTCGACTACGCGGCCGAGGCGGCCTCGCACGGCGCGGTCTACATCGAGGGCATCTTCTCGCCCGCGGAGCGCGTCCGCCGTGGGGTCCGCTGGGAGGACATCTTCGGCGGCTACTGCGACGGGGCCGAGGAGGCGCGGGAGCTGCACGGAGTCGAGGTTCGGCTCACACCCGACATCGTGCGCGGGTTTCCGATGGAAGAGTGCGAGCCGGTCGTGCGCTACTCCGTGGAGCACGCGGACCGGGGCGTCGTCGGGGTCGGGCTCGGCGGGCTCGAGGCGCAGTATCCGCCGGAGCCGTACGCGGAGGTGTTCGAGCTGGCGAAGGCCGAAGGGCTCGGCTCCGTCCCGCATGCCGGCGAGGTCGCGGGCCCCGAGTCGGTGCGCGGAGCGCTCGACGCCCTCCAGGCGGATCGGATCCGGCACGGCTTCCGTGCGATCGAGGATCCCGGGCTCGTCGCGGAGCTCGGCGAGCGGCAGATCGTGCTCGACGTCTCGCCCGTCTCGAACGTGCGCACCGGTGCGGTCGCCGTCGCTCCCGGAGCATCCGCTGCCACGCCTCGTGGAGGCCGGCGTGCGCTGCTCGATCTCCACGGACGACCCGGCCATGTTCGACACGGACCTGACGCGCGAGTACGAAGCTGCGCGCTCGATCGGTGTCGACCCGCGAGCCGCGTTCGAGGCCGGAATCACGGGCGCGCTCTGCGACGAGGCGACGCGGGAGCGTCTGCGCACGATCTCCAACACCTTCGACTGGGCCCAAATCTCCGAAGCCGAGCTAGTCTAGGAACGTGGCCAGATCCGGCGCGAAACGTAGAACGACCACCCGAGAACGCCCGCAGAAGGGACGCGAGAGCGCGCGGACCGCTCCCCGCACCGAATACAGGGACATCGAAGGGGAGATGTTCTTCCCCAAGCTGCGCCGCCAGGCGAAGTGGATGTTCGTCTTCCTCGCGCTCGCGTTCGGCGTCGGCTTCGTGGGCTTCGGGGTCGGAGGCGGCGGGCTCGGGATCGGCGACATCCTCCAGGGCAACAGCTCGTCGACCGGCGGCCCGTCGGTCGGAGACGCGCAGGACAAGATCGACGACGGCAATCGCGCGGCCTACAAGGAGCTGGCCGACGCGTACCGGAACGAGAACAAGACCGACGACGCGATCACGGCGGGCGAGCAGTACCTGAAGGCGCGGCCCAAGGACTACGAGTACATGAAGACGGTCGCGGCGGACTACGAAGGCCGGGCCGCCAGGCAGCGCGACAACGCGAGCGCGATCCAGGAGTCGGTGACCGCGAGCACGGGCGGCAGCACGTTCGCCCTGGCCCCTACGTCGAAGCTGGGACGCGCTGTCGGCACCGGGCGCATCGACCAGGAGCTCCAGACGGCCGCGAACCAGAAGCTCACCGAGCTCTACTCAGGCCTCCAGGGCAGCTACGCCCGAGCGACCCAGCTCTACAAGCAGATCTCGGCCGCGAATCCGAAGGATCTGCTCGTCCTCCAGCTCCTCGCGAACGCGGCGTACCAGTCGCGCGACAACCAGGCTGCGATCGACGCCTCGCGGCGTGTGATCAAGCTCGCTCCGGGCACCCAGGAGGCGCGCCAGGCGAGGCAGCTGATCCAGCTCGTCAAGGCGGAGGCCGCCGCCCAGCCGTCTGGTTAGACTCTCCCCCAGTGGGAGGGTCCGTGAACTTCGATGTGCAGACAGACCAGGTCGACGACTCGACCTACGTGATCTCGCTCGCGGGCGAGGTCGATCTGTACACGGCGCCCGAGTTCAAGCAGCAGCTCCTCGACGTGATCGGCAAGGGCGCCAAGGACGTGATCGTGGACTTCTCGACCACGACGTTCATCGACTCGACGACGCTGGGCGTGCTCGTCGGCGGCGTCAAGCGTCTCCGTTCCCAGGACGGACAGCTGTCGCTCGTCTCCAGCGACCGGAACATCACGAAGATCTTCGAGATCACCGGGCTCGACCGTGTCTTCACGATCTATCCCACCCGCGAAGAGGCCCTGGCCAAGGCCGGCGCGTCCGCGCAGTCGTAGGTTGGCGCAGAGCAGGCAGCGCAATACTCGCTGCGCTGATCGTCGCCCTTGCTACGGCGTGCGGCACGGGCGGGCCGGCGGAAGGCGGCAACGCGACCCAGGGCAAGAAGCTCTTCGTCGGCGAGGCGCGCTGCGGAAGCTGTCACACGATGCGGGACGCCGGGTCGCGCGGAACGGTCGGGCCGAACCTCGACGACGCCTTCCAACGACCGAAGCAGGAGAAATTCAAGCTGAGCACGATTCAGAACGTCGTCCTCGACCAGATCCGCTTCCCGACGACCGGCAGCGGGATGCCCGCGGACCTCGTCGAGGGCAAGGACGCGGACGATGTCTCAGCGTATGTCGCCCTCTGCGCCGCGAGCGTGGACAAGAAGACCTGCCCCGGGACCGGCCTCGGCCCAGGCGGTCAAGGCCTCTACGCTGCACTCGGCTGCCAGAGCTGCCACTCGCTGGACGGCTCGAAATCGAGCGGCCCGACCTTCAAGGGCCTCGCCGGCAGCAAGGTGCAGCTGACGAACGGCCAGACCGTGACCGCCGACGACGCGTACCTGCTCGAGTCGATCGTCGACCCGGACAAGGAGATCGTGAAGGGCTACCAGCCGGGCGTGATGAGCTCCGTGATCAAGAAGGGCCAGGTCCCGGAGGACCAGGCCAAGCAGCTCGTCGACTTCATCAAGAAACAGAAATAGCCGAGTAACAGACCGTTACTGGCTCGGTTCCTGGACGTCTTCGCGCTCGGCCTCGAGGTCGACGACCACGTGGGTGATCGGGACCGCGAAGCGCTCGCGGGCCGACTCGACGACCTTCTTCTCGAGCCAGTGCGAACGGCCTTCGGGATGCGTGGAGATGATGATCTCGTCGGCGCCGAAGAGGCGGAGCGCGTCCTCCATCGCCTGCAGCGGCTCGCCGTCGCCGATCTCGCCCTTGGCGTCGATGCCCAGCGTGCGCGAGGCGGTCGAGGCTCGTGTTCAGGCGCTTCTGCGCCTCGACGCGCGCCCCGTCCTCATCCGAGGCCCAGTGGCGAAGCGGAGAGTTCAGCGCGGGGGTGACCACGAAGACCTGCTCGTCGTAGCCCTCGGAGCGCTGACGGATCTCGTCGCGCAGGCGCTCGCCGCCGACCGTCTCGTTGGCGATCACGAGGATCCGCCGCTCGTGCTCGCTCCTCCCGCGCCTGGAAGGCACGGTCTGGCGCGGCGGCTCGCTGCGGTGCGCGCGGGCCACGTACACCGCGGCTGCGACCGTCAGCACGAGGAACACGATCACGCCCGCCCACGTCCCGATCACGAGCGCCGCGAGCGCGATCGCAGCGAAATACCCCACAGTCAGGAGAAGAAAGCGATAGGCCTCGGCTTCACTCCTGAGCGGATTAATCATGGGTCAGAGGATGTACACCGTCGTGTAGACCACAATCCACATTACGTCCACGAAGTGCCAGTAGATCCCGGAGATCTCGACTCCATGGTGCTCCTCGGGCGTGAAATGCCCGCGAAACGCCCTGATCGCCGCGAACGTGAGGATCGTCAAGCCCACGAAAACGTGCGCGCCGTGGAGGCCCGTCAGCCCGTAGAAGGTCGAGCCGAACGCCCCGTCCTGAGGTGAGAACCCGATGCGCGAGTACTCGCGCGCCTGGGTGAGCAGGAACGTCAGCCCGAGCGCGATCGTCAGCACGAGCCCAGCCTGCAGCCCCGCCCGGTTCCCGCGCTTGATCGACTGCAGCGCCCAGTGGATCGTGAAGCTCGACGTGACGAGGATGATCGTGTTCACGCCGGCCACGTAGACCGGAAGGTGGAACGGCGCCGGCGGCCACTCGGGCGCGTTGTTCACGACCCGCACGAAGAAATAGATCGTGAAGAACGAGCCGAAGAGCATGATCTCCGACGCGATGAAGAGCAGCATCCCGAGGGTCGCCGAGTCGACGCGGGAGCTCTGGTTCGCGATCGGCGGGCCGTGATGCGCTTCAGCGTGCGAGCTCAAACCGCCGCCTCCTCGAGCACGACGTGCTCGACCGGGAGCTTGGAGTCGTTGTGCAGCCGCTGGACGAGGTTCCTTTTCATCCAGGGCGAGCGCTCGGGCGCGAAGGTCGAGACGATGATCTCGTCGATCCGCTCGTCGTGGACGGCCTGCATCGCGGCCGTGTACGGATCCGGGTGCGCGACCTGGCCGTGCGCGTCGATTCCCGCGGCGCGCAGGACCGCGAGCGCACGCCTGAGGCGCCGCTCGGCCTCCGGATGGTCGGCGCTGGACGGATCGCTCTGCGGGCAGATGATCAGGAAGCTGGCCGGCGAGCGGGCCGCCCGCTCGCGGATCCGGTCAAGAAGCGGGTCGCCGACAACCGTCTCGTTCGCGATCACGAGCACGTTCGCCTCGCCGTCCGCGTCCTTCAGGTCGACGACGACGTGCTCGACCGGTAGGCCGCCGGCCGCGTCGCGGACGCGGTCGATCACCTTCCGCCGGAGCCAGCCGGACTTCTCCTGCGGGTGGGTCGAGACGATCACCTCGGTCGGCTTCGGGTCGAGCGTCGCGATCGCGTCTCGAACCGCCTCGGCAGGGTCGGACTCGACGACGAGCCCGTGCGCGGGAATCCCGGCCTCGCGAAGAGCCGACAGCGTCCGCTCCAGCCGGCGCCCGGCTGCCGCACGGCGCGTGTCCTCGTAGACGACGTAGCCCTCGTGCGGATGGCTGACCGGCGCGACCACGGTCACGAGGTCGGGCTGCTTGGCCTCGACCGCCTCGATCAGCCCCGGCCCGGTCACGGTCTCGTTCGCGATCACGAGGACGTGCGTCACGGCGAACGCGCCTCCTCGAGCTCGGCCGAGCGGTCGCCGTTGAAGACCGCGTGGCGCGCCCCGGGCACGCCGTACTCGTACGGCCCGCCGACGATCTGCGGGATCTCGTCGAAGTTGAAGATCGGAGGCGGCGAGGAGACCTGCCACTCGAGCGTCATCGCCCGCCACGGGTTCGCCTCGGCGATCGGGCCGCGGATCCAGCTTGTGATCGCGTTGTAGAGGAACACCAGGAACGAGATGCCCAAGAAGAACGACGAGATCGAGATCACCATGTTCCAGGTCCCGAACTGCGGGTCGTAGTCGGAAACGCGCCTCGGCATCCCCTGCACGCCGATGATGTGCATCGGGAAGAACGTCAGGTTGAACCCGACGAAGGTGAGCCAGAAGTGCACCTTCCCGAGCCGCTCGTTGTACATCCGGCCGGTCATCTTCGGGAACCAGTAGTAGATCCCGGCGAAGATCGTGAATAACGATCCTCCGAGCAGCACGTAGTGGATGTGCGCGACGACGAAGTACGTGTCGGACGTGTGGATGTCGATCGGGACCGCGCCGAGCATGATCCCGGACAGGCCGCCGATCACGAACATGGAGACGAAACCGAGCGCCCATAACATCGGCGTCGCCAGGTGGATCCGCCCTTCCCAGGTCGTCGCCAGCCACGAGAACACCTTGATCCCGGTCGGAACGGCGATCAGCAGCGTCGTGATCATCATCGGGACGCGCAGCCACGAGGCCATGCCCGAGACGAACATGTGGTGCGCCCAGACCGAGAAGCCGAGCACGAGGATCGCGCACAGCGACAGCGCCATCAGCCGATAGCCGAAGATCGGCTTCCGCGAGAAGACGGAGATCACCTCCGAGGCGATCCCGAAGCCGGGCAGCATCATGATGTAGACGGCCGGGTGCGAGTAGAACCAGAAGATGTGCTGGTATCCGAGGACGTAGCCGCCTTCGTGGAAGTTGAAGAAGTTCGTGTGCATGATCCGGTCGAACATCACGAAGAACTGCGAGCCGGCGACGAAGGGCGTGGCCAGCACGACGAGCAGTGAGGTCGTGAAGTTCGCCCAGACGAGGAGCGGCATGCGCCAGAAGGTCATCCCCGGCGCGCGCATGGTGATGATCGTGACCAGGAAGTTGAGCGCGGTCATGATCGACGACGCACCGGCCCACTGGACGCCCATGTTGAACCAGATGTTCCCGTCGGTCCCGACGACCGAGAGCGGCGCGTAGCCCGTCCAGCCGGCTCCGAACGCGCCGCCGGGGACCGCGACGCTGGAGAGCATCATGATCCCGGCGATCGGCAGCAGCCAGAACGAGAGGGCGTTCAGGCGCGGGAAGGCCATGTCCGGCGCGCCGATCATCAGCGGGATGACGAAGTTCGCGAGGCCCGCGAACGCCGGGATCACGAACAGGAAGATCATCAGCGACGCGTGGACCGAGATCAGGCCGTTGTACTCCTGATTGTCCAGGTACTGCATTCCCGGCTTGGCCAGCTCGGCGCGGAAGATCATCGCCATCAGCCCGCCGGCGAGGAAGAAGAAGATCGTCGTCACGACGTACTGGACGCCGATCACCTTGTGGTCGGTGTTGATCCGGAAGTAGTCCTTCCAGCTGCGGGCGCCGTGACTCGAGTGGTCCTCGGGGCGGGTCGGGTAGCCGAGGGCGTAGTAGACCCAGTAGTCGAAGGCGCCGATCCCGGCGAGGAAGCCGATCGGGGCCGTGATCAGCCCCGCGATCGTGACGATGATCAGCCAGTCCCAGACCGGCTCGTAGTGGCCTAGCGAGCGGAGCCCGACGACGATGCCGAGGCCGATCGCGAAGAAGAGCGGCGTCATCCACGCGGCGCGGATCCAGCCCGGCCCGAGGACGTAGTGGCGCCAGCCCGTCGACGGCTCGGCGGGCGGTGCGTGCGGGGTGTGGTCGACGACCTCGGTCACGGGCGGCTCAGATTATCCGGATGCTCCCTGGGCGCTTCGTCGTTGCTGCGCACGCGCCCACGTGGCGAACGCGACCGGCGTCATCACGACCACGGGCGCTCTCATCAGCGCGTGCCCGAGCCCGCAGAGCTCGGTGCAGATGACCGTGTACTTGCCGGTCTTCGTCGGTGTGATCGGCAGGTGCGTGACGATCCCCGGAACGGCGTCCTGCTTCTGGCGGAACTCCGGGACCCAGAACGAGTGGATGACGTCCAGCGCGCGCAGGGTCAACTGCACCTGACGGCCCTCGACGAGCCGAAGCTCATGCGTCTGGAAGCCGCCGTACTGCGGGTACTTGAAGGTCCAGGCGAACTGCTGCGCGGTCACGTCGACCTCGAGGCGGTTCGACTTCAGGTCGCCGTTCTCGGCGAGGGCCACCGCGCTGATGACGGCGATCAGCGTGACGAGGATCGTCGGGATCGCCGTCCAGACGATCTCGATCCCGGTATGCCCGTGGACGGGCGGCCCGTCGGAGTCGTCATCCGGCCGGACGCGGAACTTGACGACCGAGTAGAGGGTGATCGCCGCCACGACGGCGAAGACGCCGATGCAGATGGCGATGACGACCCAGAAGACGAAGTCGATCCGCTCCGCTTCCTTCGAGTCGGCAGCGGGCAGCCAGTCGATGAAGATGGCGACCGCGGTCGCCGCTGCCGCCGCGAGCAAAGCGATCGTGATGACCCGTACGATTGCTCCCCTGCGCACCGCTAGCGAGACTACTGAACGCCAAGCGGGGATGCCTAGTTAGTCACGACCGCAACACGGGTACAGGGGAACCAGCAAACACAGGAGGTTCCCCCTTGGGACTCGGAGCAAGTCTATTTCTGATCGCAGGCGGCGCAATCCTCGTCTGGGGCGTCAACGCCACAGTCGCGGGGTTGGACGTCAACGCCATCGGCGTGATCCTGATGGTCATCGGGATCATCGGCCTCGTCCTCTCGCTGATCTTCTGGTCGTCGTGGGGAGGCTATGGCGGCGCTCGTCGCCGCGCGACCTATGTCGAGGAAGGGCCGCCGCCGGCTTAGTCGGCGCTACCGACCTCAAGTAGTTATCAGGCTCGCCCAGTAGCTGTTTTGGGCGAGCCTGAGTCGTTTCAGGCAGACGAATCGATGGCATGCGCCTCGGCCTCGCCCATGGCTTCGCCGTGGGCTTCGGCATTGTCCGCGGGTTACAGGGCGGACAATGGATCGACATTCGCGCCGCGCATCAGCACTTCGAAGTGCAGGTGCGGGCCCGTCGCCTCGCCCGTCGCGCCGACTCGGCCGATGATCGAGCCGGTTCCGACGCGCTGGCCGACGCGGACGCTGACCCGCGACAGGTGCGCGTAGCGGCTTCTGACGCCGCTGCCGTGCGCGATCAGGACCATCCTCCCCCAGCCGGTGCCGCTCGAGCCGGCGAAGACGACCCGGCCCGGCCCGGCGGCCGCCGACCGGCGTCCCCTTCGGAGCCGGAATGTCGATGCCGGCGTGGAAGCGGTTCCCGCGCGGCCCGAAGAGGTCTCCGACCGGTCCCTGCAGCGGAAGCGCGAGGCGGACCGCCGAGCGAGGCAGAGGCCTGCGCAGCGCGGCGTACGTGGAAGGCCCGGCCACTCCGTCAGGAGAGAGCCCGGCCCAGTGCTGGAAGCGCCGCAGCGCAGTGTCCGTGCGCGCGCCGAGGTCGCCGTCGAACGGCCCGGAGGGAAAGCCGTGCCAGGCGAGCGCGAACTGGAGCGCGGCGACGTCCCAGCCGCGAGAGCCGAAGGCGAGCTGTCTGCGCCCGAGGGGCCCGCGCCGCCCGTAGCGGCCCATTGCCTTGCGAGTGCGCGCACCGGGCACGCCGTCGGCGGCCAGGCCTGCGCGTCGCTGGAAGCGTCGCAGCGCCTGTTCGGTCCCCGGACCGAGCACACCGTCGACCGTCCCCGGGTACAACCCGCGCGCCCGCAAGCCGACCTGAAGCGCGGCGAGGTCGGGGTTGCCGCCCGCAAAGGCGCTGCTCGCAAAGCCCAGCGCCAAAAGGGACAGCACGGAAACCGTTGCCGTTCGGACCCCCATCCTCGGATGAGAATCGGCAAGTTTCGTCCTGGTCCCATCCCCCAAAAGGGGGACTTCGTTCGAGGGATCAAATCCCCAACTCGGGGGACGCGCGGGCGCCGAACCGTCCTGATACTGCATTCAGGCGGCCCGTTCGACAGAGGAGAGAAGTGCTGCGGCGAATTCGAGAGATGCAGGCCACGCCTGATGGGGCGGCGTTTCCCCTGGGGCGGATGCTCTGCGCCGGCCTGCTCGTGGCCACCGCGATCTACGCGATCGAGACGCTCGTGGTCCCGCAGGGGCGCCTCGACACGCTCTTCGACAGCCTCGTCTACAACGGCCTGCTCGTCGCAGCCTCGCTCGTCTGTCTGGGCCGGGGTCTTCTCGTGCGCGCCGAGCGGCTCCCGTGGCTCCTCCTCGGGACGGCCCTCGCGCTCTGGACGACCGGCGACCTCTACTACTACTTCTTCCTGAGCGGTGCGGCCGAGGTGCCGATCCCGTCGGTTGCCGACCCGTTCTACCTGGCGTTCTACCCGGTCAGCTACGTCGCGCTCGCGCTCCTCCTCCGCAAGCGCATGCGGGGCTTCCGCGGGAACCTCTGGCTCGACGGCGTGATCGCCTCGCTGGCCGTGGCCGCCCTCGGAGCCGCTGTCGTCTTCGACGAGGTCCTGAGCACGACCGACGGGAGCGCGCTCGTGGTCGCGACCAACCTCGCCTACCCGCTCGCCGACCTGCTCCTGCTCTCGCTCGTCGTCGCGATGTTCGGGCTCACCGGCTGGCGCTTCGACGCGACCTGGGCGCTCGTGGCGCTGGGGTTCGCCGTGTTTGCGATCGCCGACAGCATCTACCTCTACGAGACGGCAGCCGGGACGTACGTCGAAGGAGGGCCACTCGACGTCGGCTGGCCCGCGGCGCTCGTCCTCATCGCCTGTTCCGCCTGGCAGCCGACCCGCAAGCTCGAGGACGTACGCGACGAGAGCTGGGCCGCATTGACGGTTCCAACGGTGTTCGCCGGAACGGGGCTCATCGTCCTGGTGTACGACCATTTCATCCGCATCAACACCGTGGCGGTCGCGCTCTCTGCGGCGACGATCGCCGCGGTGATCGTGCGCGCGGTGCTCACGTTCCGGGAGCGCGTCAGCCTGCTCGCAGCGAGCCGCGAAGAGGCGCTCACCGACGCGCTGACCGGCCTCGGGAACCGGAGGCGGTTCGTGGCCGACGCCGAGCGCGCGCTCGTCGCGTCCGATCCGACCGCCCTCGTGGTCTTCGACCTGGACGGCTTCAAGGCGTACAACGACTCGTTCGGCCACGCTGCGGGCGACACGTTGCTGAGCCGGGTCGCCGGCCGCCTCGGCGCGGCGATAGCTGCGTACGGAACCGCGTACCGCCTCGGAGGAGACGAGTTCTGCGTCCTGGCCTCGATCGAGCACGCCGGGCCCGGAAGCGTGGTCGAACGAGCCGCCGACGCGCTGACCGAGGAAGGGGAAGGCTTCGCGGTCAGCTGCTCCTACGGCGCAGTGCTGATGCCCGCGGAGGCGTCCGCACTCACGGACGCGCTGCGCGTCGCCGACGACCGCATGTACCTCCACAAGCAGCGGAACCGCCCGAGCGCCATCCAGGAGACCGCCGACGTGCTGCTGAGCGCGCTCGACGAACGCGACTCGCTGCTCGCGCACCACCTCGCGGACGTGGCCGACCTGGCCGAGGCGGTCAGCCGCAGGCTGAACGTGCCTGCGCCGCAGCTCCAGACGATCCGCCAGGCCGCCGAGCTGCACGACGTCGGCAAGCTCGCGATCCCCGAGGAGATCCTCGCCAAGCCGGCGCCGCTGACTCAGGACGAGTGGGAATTCGTGCGCCGCCACACCCTGATCGGCGAGCGCATCCTCGCTTCCGCCTCCGCCCTGAGGCCGGCCGGCGAGCTCGTGCGCTCGAGCCACGAGCGCTGGGACGGCAAGGGCTACCCGGACCGGCTCCGCGGCGGGGAGATCCCGCTGGGGGCGCGCATCATCGCGGTCTGCGACGCCTTCGACGCGATGACGTCGATGCGGCCCTACGCGTCGATCCGGTCCCGCCAGGAGGCGATCCGCGAGCTCCTCCGCTGCGCGGGGACGCAGTTCGATCCACAGGTGGTCGATGCGTTCGCGAACGTGCAGGCGGATCTGACCGAGGAGCTCGTCGCGTAAGCCTCCAAGCTCGCCTGGCCGTGATGCCGCAAGCGGCTACACTCGGAGCCCCGGGCCGTTAGCTCAGTTGGTAGAGCAGGGGACTCTTAATCCCAAGGTCGAAGGTTCGAATCCTTCACGGCCCATGCGGAAATCCTCTTAATCGTCGCCTTCTCGCTCGTTGCCAAGTGACGGGCGGAAGGCCTCGCAAGCTTGAAAGGCGAGCCAGGGACGCCGGTGTGGCGATACTACGCTCCACGGTGTCTGCGACCCCAACATCGATCTGGCGGAAGCCGCTCGTTTGGGTCGTCCTGATCGTCGTGCTACTCCTGATCGTGGTCTATTTGGCCTCGTCGCAGCTGATGACCAGCTAACCCGGCGACGGCTCGGGCCTTAACAGCGCCCTAACGGGCGGGAACTAGGCTTCGACCCGACGTGAGGCTCGCGGCGCTCCTGGCTCTCATGGCCGCACTGGCGGCCGCATCGGCGACCCTTTCTACGAGGGACGCGCCGGCGAGCGCGAACCGCACCGGCGCGGACTGCTCGCTCACCTCGACCGGGCTCATTCCGCTCACGGACATGGGCAGCCGCCGCTACCACGGCTACCGCGGCGGGCTCTATCCCGCCGGCCGGAACACGCCCGCGCCGAAGTACCTGCGCAAGGGCCAGACCGCGTCCAAGCAGATCCGCCCGATCAACGGGAAGATCGTCCTGCTCTCCGTCGGGATGTCGAACGCAACGGCCGAGTTCTCCGCCTTCAAGCGCTCCTCCGACCGGGACACGCAGGTCAACCCGAACGTCGTCGTCGTCGACGGCGCCCAGGACGGGTTCGACGCCGTCAAGATCATCAAGCGCCCCGTCTACTGGGACAACGCAGACGCACGACTCGCGGCCCAGGGGGTCTCGGCCAACCAGGTGCAGGTCGTCTGGCTCAAGGAAGCGATCGCCGGCGAGGACCGCCCGTTCCCGCGGGACATGAAGGCGCTTCAGAAGAATCTCCGCCAGATCATCAGGACGATGCGCTCCCGCTATCCGAACCTGAAGATCGTCTATCTCTCGAGCAGGACCTACGGCGGGTACGCGGTAACGGCTCTGAATCCCGAGCCGGCCGCCTACGACAGCGCCTATGCCGTGCGCGCCGTGATCCAGGAGCGCATGAGCGGCAAGCTCAAGGGCCCGTGGCTGGCCTGGGGCCCGTATCTGTGGACCGACGGCCTCGCGGGCCGCAACGACGGTCTCCAGTGGACCTGCCAGGACGTCGACAACGACGGCACGCATCCGTCGAAGGACGGGGCCCAGAAAGTGGTCACGCTGCTGACGACGTTCTTCAAGAGCGACACCACCGCGAAGCGCTGGTACGTGGCCCGGCCGGCGCGAATACGGCCCTAGGCCCTCTGTACTATCGCCCCCGGTGAACGGACCAGTCGCGATCATCGGCGCGGGCTACGTCGGCCTGCCGCTCGCCCAGGTGTTCGCGGATGCGGGCCATCGCGTCGTGCTCGTGGAGTCGAATCCGACCAAGATCGCGGCGGTCGAGCGCGGTGAGAGCTACATCGCCGACGTCGACTCGGACGCCCTCCGGCGCCACGTCGAAGCCGGCTCGATCGAGGTCACGTCCGACTACGACGCGCTGAAGGAGGCGCAGGCGATCCTGATCGCGCTCCAGACGCCCCTCTCCGCGCAGCGAGAGCCGGACCTGTCGGTCGTCCTGGGCGCCGTCGAGGATGTCGCGCCGCGCCTGCAGAAGGGGCAGCTGGTCGTGCTGGAATCGACGACGTACCCCGGGACGACGCGGGAACGGCTGCTGCCGATCCTCGAAACGAGCGGCCTCAAGGCCGGCGAGGACTTCCACCTCGCGTTCTCCCCGGAGCGCGTCGACCCTGGCCGCGACGACTGGACGACGAAGAACACGCCGAAGATCGTCGGCGGCATCACGCCGGCCTGCACCGAGCGCGCCGCCGAGCTCTACGGCAGCGCCCTGGAGACGGTCCACCCGGTCTCGTCACCGGAGGCCGCGGAGCTGACGAAGCTCCTCGAGAACATCTTCCGCTCGGTCAACATCGCGCTCGTGAACGAGCTCGCGCAGCTCTGCGACCGGATGCAGATCGACGTCTGGGAGGTCGTCGGCGCCGCCGCCACGAAGCCGTTCGGCTTCATGAGCTTCCAGCCCGGGCCCGGGCTCGGCGGCCACTGCATGCCGATCGACCCCTTCTACCTCACGTGGAAGGCGCGCGAGTACGACTTCTACACCGAGTTCATCGAGCTTGCCGGGAAGGTCAACGAGAACATGCCCTACTGGTGCCTCGGGAAGATCACCCGGGCGCTGAACTCCCACGAGAAGGCGCTCAAGGGCTCGAAGGTGGTGATCGTCGGGGTCGCCTACAAGGCCGACATCGACGACACCCGCGAGTCACCGGCGCTGAAGCTGATCGAGCTCCTCCAGGCCGAGGGAGCGGACGCCTCGTACCACGACCCCCATGTGGCAGCGCTGCCCGAGCACGGGCTCGAGTCGAGCCCGCTCGACCCGGCCGGGGTGGACTGCGTCGTGATCGTGACCGCGCACTCCGGGATCGACTACGAGGACCTGGTGGCGAAAGCGCCGCTCGTCGTCGACCTCCGTAACGCGACCGGCTCGGACGGCTCGTCGAACGGGAAGGTCTGGAAGCTGTGACCGTCCGCGTCGGCCACGCGGGGCTGGGCTACTGGGGCCCGAACCTCGCGCGGAACTTCGGAGAGCTGGGAGACCTCCGCTGGCTGTGCGACCTCTCGCCGGACCTCCTCGCCGAGGGGGCGAAGGCGCACCCGAACGCGCGGACGACGAGCGACTTCCAGGAGATGATCTCCGACCCCGAGCTCGACGCGGTCGTGATCGCAACTCCCGTGATCACCCACTACGAGCTGGCCAGGCGCGCGCTCGAAGCGGGCAAGCACGTCTTCGTCGAGAAGCCGCAGGCGCAGTCGAGCGCGGAGGCCGAGGAGCTGCTGGCGCTGGCCGAGGAGCGCGGCCTCGTGCTGATGCCCGGCTACCTGCTCCTCTACCACCCGGCGCTCCTCGAGCTGAAGCAGGCCGTCGACTCGGGCGACCTCGGCGATCTGCTCTACCTGTACGGAAACCGCCAGAACCTGGGACAGATCCGCCGCGACGAGAACGCCCTCTGGTCGCTCGGCTCGCACGACCTGTCGATGATCCTGCACCTGGTCGGCGAGGAGCCGGTCGAGGCCTGGGCGCGCGGAGAGTCGTTCCTGCGCAGCGGGATCGAGGACGTCGTCTTCTGCTACCTGCGCTTCGCGTCGGGCGTCGTCGCGCACATGCACGTCTCGTGGCTCGACCCGCACAAGATGCGGAAGCTGACCGTCGTCGGCCGCGACAAGATGGCCGTCTTCGACGACATGGATCCGGATCGCAAGATCACCATCTACGACAAGGGCCCCGTGCAGCGGCCGGCGGCCGATTGGCACGTGCGGGAGGGGGACATCCACATCCCGAAGCTCTCGCGCGAGGAGCCGCTGCGGCGTGAAGCCGCGCACTTCCTCTCGCTCGTCGAGGGCGAGGGCGACCCGCTCGCAGCGGCGCGCCAGGGGCTGGCGGTCGTCCGCACGCTCGAGCTCCTTCAAGAGTCGCTGGACCGCGCCCCGGCGTGAGCGACGTCGCGGACACGGCAGTCGTCTACCCCGGAACCGTGATCGGCGAGGGCTGCGTCGTCGGCGACCACGCCGTCGTCGGCAAGCAGCCGGCCCTGTCTCCGCGCTCGACCGCCTCTCGCGAGGAGCTCCCGCCGCTCGAGCTGGGCTCGGGCACGATCGTCTCGGCCGGCGCGATCGTCTTCGCCGGCACGAAGATCGGGGAGCGCGTGATCGTGGGCGACCAGGCCTGCGTGCGCGAGCGGTGCGAGATCGGCGACGACGTCGTCATCGGGCGCGGCACGCTCGTCGAGAACGACACGACGATCGGAGCACTCACGAAGATCCAGGCCAACGCCTACGTGACCGCGTACTCGACGCTCGAGGACGAGGTCTTCATCGCCCCCGGCGTGATCACGACGAACGACAACTTCATGGGACGAACGGAGAAGCGCCACGAGTTGCGGCGCGGCCCGACGATCCGGCGCGGCGCCCGCGTGGGCGGCGGAGCGGTGCTGTGCCCTGGGATCGAGGTCGGCGAAGAGGCGTTCGTCGGCGCTGGGGCCGTCGTCGTGCGGGACGTGCCCGCGCGCGCGGTCGTCGTCGGGAACCCGGCTCGGAAGATCCGCGAAGTGCCTACGGACGAGCTGCTGGCTGAGCGACCGGGAACCGCTTCCGGTACCTGAGCCCGTACCTCCCGGCGCCCGGAGTCGCAGCGCGCACGACGAGGTAGTACCAGCCGCTCTGCGTGACGGTCACGCGGATCTTCTCCTTGGAGCCCGGCGTCTTCGACTGGCCGGCGAGGAGCCGCCGGTCGGCGACTGCGGCGCGGACGGTCTTGGTGCC
The DNA here is from genome assembly GCA_963712635.1 of uncultured Actinomycetes bacterium. Classification (GTDB taxonomy): domain Bacteria; phylum Actinomycetota; class Thermoleophilia; order Gaiellales; family Gaiellaceae; genus VAXT01. The sequence goes on from CAVQIS010000004.1 coordinate 167,713, forward strand.
CGGCTTCCAGAGGAAGAGGTTCGTGTTCGTGCCGGAGGAGCCGCGCAGCTTCGCTGCGATCTGCTGCCCAGCGCGCATGCGGACCTTGTAGACGTCCTGGCGGTCGTCCCAGTAGTCGATCGTGCCGTGGATCCGCTGGCCCTTGCGGCCCCAGAGCGAGACGGCGTTCGCGACCTGGTCGTTCCCCTCGTAGCGGTCCGCCGCCGGGAGCTGGTTGTCGAGGGCATCCAGCGCGCTCGCGATATCGAGCTGGCCCCACCCGGTCATCGAGTCGCGGCCGACCGTGCACCGAATGCAGCCCGTGTCGGGATTCGCATCTGCGGCCGAGCGTGTAAGGAGGTTCGAGACCTGATCGGCCTGCAGCGACGGGTCCGACGCGAACAGGAGCGCGGCTCCGGCCGAGACGAGCGGAGCCGAGAACGAGGTGCCCTCGCCGCGGCGGAACTCGATCGGCCCGCAGTCCGAGTACCCCTTGGGGAGGCAGCCGGGCTCGCGAGTTCGTCAGCGCGAGCGGCAGCGTGGAGAGGATCGCCTCGCCCGGCGCAGCGATGTCGTTGTACCGGACGTCACGGTTCGAGAAATTCGGGACGGACCCGTCGCGTCCGAGCGAGCTGACGCCGACGACGTGCGGCAGCGCCGCCGGATAGCCGGCGTAGCCCCACGGCTCGGTCGGCGCGCCGTCCGCGTTCCCGACCGCCGCCACGACGAGCACGCCCCTGTCCACCGCATACTGGACGGCCGCGGCCTCGAGGCGCGAATACGTGTCCTGGCTCGGATCCTGCGGGTCGCGGACGCCGCCGAAGCTCATGTTGATGACGCGAGCGTCGTGATTGACCGCCCAGTGGATCGCGCGAGCTTCCGCGTCCGGCGAGATCGTCCCGTCCGAGCGCACGATCTTGGCGATCAGGAGGTCGGCCGGAAAGCCGACGCCCGCGATGCCCTGGCCGTTGTTGAGCGCCGCAGCGATCTCGCCGGCGACGAACGTGCCGTGGCCGTTCGTGTCGCTCTCCCAGTCGCTGGCGACGAAGCTGCGGCCGTCGACGATCTGGTCCTTGAGCTCCGGGTGAATGGAATCGACGCCGGAGTCCAGGACAGCCACGCGCACGGGCTCGAGCGCCGGGAACTGCGGCCACGAGTCGAACGCGTGGATCCGGCTCAGGTACCACTGGCGGGCAGCGAGCGGGTCGTTCGGCGTGAACGAGAGCCGCCGCGAGGGGCGCTCGCGCTCGACCCAGGAGACGCCGTTCACGGATCCGAGCGCGCCTGCGTGACGCGCCCGCACCGAGAGCGCGAACGATCCGATCCTGGTCACCGGATGGCCGCTCACGGCCTCGACATCACGTGCGACGGCGTTCGGGTCCGCACCCTTGTGGATCCCCAGGGAGAAACGCGCCGCCTCGGCCGTGCTGGGCGCGGCGACGAGGAAGAGCAGCGGGACGAGCAGGAGGCGCCTCATGCCGGGCCGACCTTCAGCGTCGTGCTCACGCCCGGGACGAAGCCGTGCCCCGGGGCGAGCCGGAACCGGTAGTCACCCGGGGTCAAGCTGACGTGCGCCTCGAAGTCGCCGTTCTGGTCGACAGTCGCCCGCGCCACCGTCCTCCAGCTTCCGCCGGTGCTGCGCTGGAGCGCCGCGCTCGCGCCCGGGAACACCGGTCGTGCGTAGCCGCGAAGCGTGGAGGCGTTCGGCATGCCGTGGAAGCGGACGAGCGGCGCGACCGACACGTGCGCGACACGGCTGCGCACCGAGCCGCTGACGAGTCTGTAGTCGGTCGGGAGCTTCGGCTTGGCCTTGATCACGACCGAGCCACCTGGGCCGGGTGTGACCGACCGCAGGAGTTCCCACGACGCGCCCGGCTGACGGTGGTCGATCCGAACGGACGGCATGCTGCGAGCAATCCCGTCGATCAGCACGCGCGTGCCGTACGTGATCGGCGCCTGCGGAGTGCCGAGCGAGAGGACTCCGACCCGGAACCAGGTCGAGTCGAGCCCGAGCGCGCGGCGGAAGTCCCAGCCCTTCATCGTCGAGGAGCCCTGAGCACCGACTCCGGTGATCGTCTCGACTCGTCCCGAGGACCCGAGCGCTAGCGTGACGTCGGAGAGCGCCCCGCGCACGCCGAGCATCCGGCGCAGGCGCTGGGCCGAGACGACGAATGGCCCCCAGCGATGGTGCGGCGAAATCGTGTCGTACGGATCGTTGACCGAGACCAGGTACGGGGTGGCGGGAGCGCTGGGGAACACCTCGGGAGCAGACGCGGTGCGACCGCCCGAGCTCGAGAAGAAGTACGTCGTCGCCACTTTCCCACCGTAGAGCACGACTTGGCCCGCGGTGCCCTGGACTGCCGCCGTCGCGGAAGGCGCCTCATGGGCGATCCCGAGGTAGACCTGGCTGCGCGTGTCCGGGTAGAGGTCGAACCAGGATCCGGTCTTGCGGACCGCGAGCGCGTACGAGCGCGCGGCGACGGCCTGCGCCTTGAGCGCTTCGGGCAGCCAGTCCTTCGGCATTTCCGACGGCACGACGCCGTAGAGATACGCCTCGAGGCCGACCAGGTTGATCGCCCGGAGCCGGCCGTTCGCAAGCGACACCTGCAGCTGGCCGCGGTACGCGGTCGAGCCGAAGCGAAGCGGCGACCCGCCGGGGATGAACGTCAGCGGCTCCGGAAGCCGCTGCGGCTGCTGCACGTCGGTGGTCTTGATCTTCAGCTTGGGCCCAAAGGTCAGCGTGCCTGCGGCGATGTGCCAGGTCTGGCCGATCCCGTCGCGGACCGTGTAGGGCGCGTTCGAGCCCAGGCTCAGCTGCGCGCGTCCGGCGGCGAGGTAGACGCGCACCTTGCTGATAGGCGCCGGGCCCAGAGTGGTGCCGCGGTAGTAGTGCGCGAGGATGTCCCGGTACGAGGCGCCGTGCTGCGCAAAGCCGTAGGCGCCCCACTGGGCCATCCCCACCCCGTGGCCCCAGCCGCGGCCGCTGATCACGAACGTCGGCGGACCGGGCATCGCGCGCTTGGCTCTCGGCCTTTGGGTACTCGAGGAGGCCCCCGAGGCGCAGACCAGGAGGACGCTGAGAACGAGTGCGACGAGGAGACTGGAACGGGCCATGTTCAGTGTCGTCGGCGTCCGGGCACCAGTTCAGGAGCCCGACCGCAGAGCAATTCTGAGGCTAGCGCATCACCTATCGGAAAGCACCCTTCTTTACAGGAACTTCAAGGAAAAGCCCCAGCAAACGAAGGTTTCTTCCAACGGCAGGGCGGCTATGGAAAGGTCGGGCCCCCAAACGGGCCCCCAGATGAACTCTTCAAACGAACTGCTGCCTCCCCGCTATCGCGATCCCACGCGGATCGGCTACGGCGGCATGGGCGAGATCTTCCGAGCCGAGGACTCCGAGCTCGGACGGGTCGTCGCGATCAAGGTGCTGGCCGAGCGCTACGCGCGCGATCCGTCGCTGCGCCAACGGTTCACGCGTGAGGCGCTGGCCGCGGCGCGCCTCTCCGGCGATCCGAGAACGGTCACGATCTTCGACGTCGGCGAGTGGGAGGGGCGGCCCTTCATCGTCATGGAGCACCTGGACGGCGGCTCGCTCGAGGACCGGCTGCGTTCGAGCCCGCCTTCGACCGACGAGGCCCTGGACTGGCTCACGCAGGCGGCCGCGGCGCTCGACGCGGCGCATGCCAAGGGTGTCGTCCACCGCGACGTGAAGCCGGGCAACCTGCTGCTGGCCGACGACGGCAGCCTGCGGGTCGCCGATTTCGGGATCGCGAGCGCCGCCGGACTCCAGTCGCTGACGATGACCGGGACCGTGCTCGGGACGGCCGGGTACCTCTCTCCGGAGCAGGCGCAGGGCGAGCGGGCGACTCCGGCAAGCGACCGCTACGCGCTGGCGGTCGTCGCGTACGAGCTCCTCACCGGGGGGCGGCCGTTCGAGTCGGAGAGCCCGACTGCGGAGGCGACGGCTCATGTGCAGGCAGAGGTGCCGTCGGTCTCACCTCAGCTCGACCCGGTCTTCCGGCGCGCGATGGCGAAGGATCCCGAGGAGCGCTACCCGAGCGCGGCCGCGTTCGTCGAGGCGTTGCGGGAGGCGCTCGAGGGCGGCGCGACGACGACGCGCGTGCTTCCGGTGGCTGCGCGCCGCTCGCCGTGGCTGCTCATCGCGGGGCTGGTGCTCGCGGCGCTGCTCGGCGGAGCAGGTCTCGCCGCACTTCTGGCCGCCCGCGATGACGGTTCCACCGCTCAGGGGACGACCGCTCCGGTCACGTCCGCGCCGCAGCCGCCGCCACCCCCGCCACCGCCTCCTCCTCCGCCGCCCCCGCCCCCACCACCGCCACCGCCGCCCCCGCCCCACCACCGCCGCCGCCTCCTCCTCCGCCTGCTCGAAGCGGCACCGCGCTGACCGATCAGGCGACGCGACTGCTCGAGCAAGGCAACTTCGCGGGCGCAGCCCTGCTGGCGGTTCGAGCGCTCCAGTCGCTAGACGGAACCGGCCAGCTCTACGAGGCATATGCGGAGTACGACCTCGGAGCCGCTCTCGCCGCGCTCGGCCGCTGCGACCAGGCGCTGCCGCACCTCGACCGCTCCGAGCAGCTGCAGGGGCATCGCAAGGAGATCGACCGCGCACGGAAGGCGTGCAAGCACGGCCAGGGTAAAGAGGGCCATTGAGCTTCTGCGTACGATGACCGCGTGCGCATCCTCGTCACCGGTGCGGCCGGCTTCATCGGCTCCAACTTCGTCCACTACTGGGTCGAGCGGCACCCTGACGACTCGCTCGTCGCGCTCGACCTGCTGACCTACGCCGGCAACCGGGCGAACCTCGGCGGCACGGAGGAGCGGGTTCCGTTCGTCCAGGCGGACATCGCTGATCTGGACATCGTCGAGAACGCCTTGCGCGAGTACGAGATCGACACGGTCGTCAACTTCGCGGCCGAGTCGCACAACAGCCTCGCGGTGATGGACCCGGGCCTCTTCGCGCGGACGAACGTCCTCGGCACACAGCTCCTGCTCGAGGCGGCGCACAAGGTCGAGGTCGAACGGTTCCACCACATCTCGACGTGCGAGGTCTACGGAGATCTCCCGCTGGACTCAGACGAGGCGTTCAGCGAAGAGTCTCCCTACCGGCCGCGAACGCCGTACAACGCGTCCAAGGCGTCGGCGGACCATTACGTCCGCGCGTATCGCGAGACCTACGGCCTGGCCACGACGATCACGAATTGCTCGAACAACTACGGGCCGTACCAGTTCCCGGAGAAGGTGATCCCGCTCTTCGTCACGAATGCGCTCGACGACCGGCCGCTGCCGATGTATGCGTCGACGCAGAACAAGCGTGAGTGGCTGCACGTGCGCGACCACTGCCGCGCGATCGAGCTCGTCCTCACGAATGGCGAGCCGGGCGAGACCTACAACGTGGGCAGCGCGGTCGAGGCGTCGATCGAGGAGATCGCAGACCGCGTGCTCGAGCTCACGGGGAAGCCGGAGTCGCTGAAGACGATCGTCCCGGACCGGCCGGGCCACGACCGGCGCTACCTGCTGGACTCGTCGAAGATCTCGCGCGAGCTGGGCTGGGCGCCGGAGATCGGCTTCGAGGACGGGCTGCGCGAGACCGTCGAGTGGTACGGCGCGAACCGCGGCTGGTGGGAGCCGCTCCGCGAGCGCCTGCAGGTCGAAGAAACCGCCTGGCGCTAACAGCCCTGTCCCGGGGTCAGACGCTCAGCCGCGTCCGAAAGCTGACACGCTCCGCCCATGTGCAGGCAGAAAGCCGCCCGCGGACATGTCCCGGCGTCTGACGCCTAGAGATGGCCTTTAGAGACGGGCCAGGCATGCTCGAAGGCCCTCGCGCCAGTGCGGGAGGTCCGGCGCGCCGCGCTCGCTGCGCAGGACCGAGTTCGCGGGACGCGGGGCCGGGCGGCCGAGCTCGGCGGTCGTGATTCGGCGCACGCGGCAGTCGAGGCTCGCCTCTTCGAAGATCGCCTCGGCGAGCTCCGCCCAGGTGCACTCGCCACCGGCGGCCACGTGGTACGTGCCGTGAGGAAGCTCCAGGACGGACTTCGTCGCTTCCGCCAGATGACCGACGAAGGTCGGCGAGCCGCGCTGGTCGTCGACGACCGCCACCTCGTCCTGCTTCGCGCCGAGCTCGAGCATCGTCCGGACGAAGTTCTTGCCCGTCCAGCCGAAGAGCCACGAGGAGCGGACGATCCAGCCCTCGCGGACCTCGCGCTCCCCCGCGAGCTTCGTGCGTCCGTACACCGAGAGCGGATTCGCCTCGTCGGACTCGACATACGGCTCGCCCTTTGCTCCGTCGAAGACGTAGTCCGTCGAGTAGTAGACGACCGGCGCGCCCGCAGCGACGACGTTCCGCGTTCCCTGGACGTTGACCAGCTCGGCCTGCGCGGGGTCCGTCTCCGCGTCATCCACCGCGGTCCAGGCCGCCGCATGCAGAACGAGGCTCGGCCCGAAGTCGAGCGCAGAAGCGGTGATGTCCAGCTCGTCGCGCGTGCGCGCGTCCGCGTCGGGAAAGACCTGGGCGAGCGCGGCGCCGAGCTGGCCGCCGGCGCCCGTGATCAGGACGCGGCCTGGTCCCGTTCCGACAGGATCGGCGATGTCGTGCTCCAGAGGTCGACGACGCGCGGATCGTCCCAGGGAACGCCGTGCTCGTCCGGGTCGTCCGGGTCGTACTCCTCGGTCACGTGGTAGAGGAACAGGCAGTCCGTGAGCGCCTCGTAGCCGTGCGCGTTGGTGCCGGGGATGTAGATCGCGACCGGGTTGTCGTCGCCGATGTCCTCGGTGAACGTCTCTCCCGTCCCGCGATCGAGCACGACGACGCGCACCGTCCCCTGAACGCAGGCGAAGAGATCGTCCTGCCCGCGCTCGTGGTAGTGGAGCCCTCGGATCACCCCCGCCCGCGAGAACGAGAGGTTCGACTGCTGCACCGGCTTCGGCAGGCCCGACGCCCGCATCAGCTCCATGAACCAGCCGCGCTCGTCCTCGAACCGGCGCAGCGGGATCCGCCGGAGGCCGTCGATCACTGGTTGGCGCCGTTCTGCCGCACGAAGTCGTTGACCTCGTAGTAGGCGTCGATCGACTCGCCCGCGTCGCCCCAGAACCCCTCGACGACGTCGTACTCCATCTCGCCCTTGTCGACGAACCAGTTGTTCACGTCGGTGATCTCGAGCTCCCCGCGCGCGGACGGCGAGAGGGTCGGCAGGAACTCGAAAACCGTCGGGTCGTAGAAGTAGAGGCCCGTGACGGCGTACTCGGAGGGCGGCGTCTCCGGCTTCTCGACGATCCGGACGACCTTGTCCCCGTCCAGCTCGGCCACGCCCAGGTGACGCAGGTGCTCGGGCTCCTCGACCTTGGAGAGGACGATGCGCGCGCCGCGCTCCTGCTGCTCGAAGTTCTCGACCGCCGGCTTGATCGAGCGCTCGAAGATGTTGTCCGCGAGCATCACGAGGACGCGGTCGTCTCCCGCGAAGCGCTCGGCGAGACCGAGGGCGTCCGCGATCCCGGCCTCGCGCTCCTGGTAGGCGTACTGCAGGAGCCCGATCCCGTGACCGTGCCCGTCGCCGAGCAGCCGGAAGAACTCGCCCGCATGCGTGCCGCCGGTCACCAGGAGGATCTCCGTGATCCCGCCGGAGACGAGCGCCTCGATCGAGTACGTGACCATCGCCCGGTCGTAGATCGGCAGGAGGTGCTTGTTCGTGATCCGCGTCAGCGGGTGGAGTCGGCTGCCGGTCCCTCCGGCGAGGATGACGCCCTTCATGTCCGCGGGATCGTACGGTCTAACGCCCCGCGGGGCGCATTGCGGGCGTGCTGCTCCCCGCGAGCGGCGACGGCTTCACCCGCGCGACCCGAGCGGCCCAGTCGGGAAGCCACCAGTTCCAGCGGCCGAACATCTTCATCACGCTCGGGACGAGCAGCGCCCGGATCACGGTCACGTCGATGATGATCGCCGCCGCGAGCCCGAACCCGAACTGCTGGAGCCCGACGAGCGATCCGGCGACGAAGCCCATGAACGCGGCGAACATGATGATCCCGGCCGCCGTCACCAGGCGTCCGGTCTTCGCCAACCCGGTCGCCACGGCCGCCTCGTTGTCGTGCTGCAGGTCCCACTCCTCGCGCATGCGCGAGACCAGGAACACCTCGTAGTCCATCGAGAGGCCGAAGAGCATCGCGAACAGGAAGACCGGGATCCAGCCCTCGATCTGGTCGAACTGCTGCAGCCCGAACGGCTCGCCGAGCCCGAACTTGAACGCGAGCACCAGCAGCCCGTACGCGGCGCCGATCGAGAGCAGGTTCATGACGATCGCCTTCAGCGGAAGGAGGATCGAGCGGAACGCGCGCACGAGCAGCACGTACGTGAAGAGGAGCACCGCGAGCACGAGCCACGGAAACGCTCCGTACGTCATGTCCAGGAAGTCGACGCCGCCCGGCGGGCCGCCGCCGGCGAGGACGGTCACTCCGCTGGGGAAGCCGGCCGCGGGAACGATGTCGTCGCGCACCCGGTCGACGAACTTCTGGCTCGCAGGCATCCCGTAGTCGTCCCGGCCGATCGCCGAGACGCGGAAGTAACGGCCCGTCGAATCGACGAACGACGGCCCCTTGCCCCAGACCACGCCCGCGACCTCGGGATCGTTCCGCAGCCCGACGCCGAGCCGCTGGATGGCCGCCCGGACGCCTGGATCCGAGACTCCGCCCGCCCGCCCGGTGTCGCCGACGAGCTCGGTCGGCGCGATCGCTCCCTCGCCGACCGCGGCCGCCACCACGTTGAGACCCTTCACGGCCTGGATGTCCTGCGGGACGCCGGTGTTCGAGCCGGGCGTGAGCTGGATCTTGAGAATCGGGAGGGCGACGAGCAGGAGCGCGGCGATCGTCGCAGCAGCGACTCGGGCCGGGCGCTTCATGATCCAGCGCGCAAGGCGCGGCCAGAAGCTGTTCACCGGGTCGGCGCGCCGGTCGGCGAGCCGCTTCGGGATGAAGCGCACCCGGTCGAGCCGGTCCTCGAGCCAGTACATGAGCACCGGCAGGAGCGTCACCGCCGCGAGCACCGAGACGAGCGGGATGATCAGCCCCGCGAGCCCGAAGCCGCGCATGAACGGCACGGGCATGAAGAGCATCAGCGCGAGCCCGATCGCAACGGCCGTCCCGCTGAACACGACCGCGCGCCCGGCCGTTTCCATCGTCCGCTCGACCGCCTCGATGCGCGACCGCCCGGAGCGATGCTCCTCGCGGTAGCGGTAGACCATCAGCAGCGTGTAGTCGATCGCGATCCCGAGCCCGATCAGCATCACCATGTTCTGGAGATAGGTCGAGAGCGTCATGAAGTGCGCGAAGATCCAGACGACGCCCAGCGTCACGGGGATCGCGGCCGCGGAGAGCATGAACGGGAGCAGGAAGGCGAGCGACCCGAAGACGTAGATCAGGATCAGCATCGCGATCGGGATCGCGATGAAGAGCTCGCCCACGAGCAGATCGTGGTTCTGAACGGGATCGAGGTCGTGCTCGATGGCCGCCTGGCCGGTGAGGTACGTCGTCGAACCGGGGATCTCGCCCGCGGCCTTGCGCATCGCCGCCACGTGCACCTTCGCGTCCGCCGTCTGGAGCTTGGACACGATCGAGGCCGTAGCCACGTGGTCGGAGGCCGCCCGCGCTCCGGCGAAACGCCCTGTGGGCAGCTCTCCCGCGGCGCGCTCCCCGGCCGCCCGCACCTTGGGCAGCAGCGCCTGGGCCTGACCAGGCGGCGTGGCCACGACGAGCGTGAACGAGCCCTCCGGCTTCTGGCCGAAATGGTCCTTGAGGATGTTCGCAGCCTTCTCGCTGTCCGAGCCGGGCAGCACGAAGCGGTTCGTGAGCAAATCCGAGAGGCCGGCCGACGCGGACCCTGCAGCCACGACCGCGACGACCCAGACGGCGAGCACCGCCCAGCGGAATCTGATCATCGTGCGCGCCCACGCAGCCACGGCGCCGACTAGGTTAGTAACGACTAGCCAAGGCGTCAAACCGCCATGGCGGTACCATCGGCCCATGCCCCGCGACCCCATCGACCGCCTGCGCGGAGAGATGGAAGAGCTCTTCGCCGAGCTCTGGCAGGTACCCCGTTTCACACGGCGCCACAGCGGGTTCCGTCCCCAGATCGACTGCTATCGCACCGAGCGACCCGCCGCGTTCCACGTCGTCATCGACCTCGCCGGAGTCGACCCGGAGAAGGTCCAGCTCTTCGCCGACGAGGGCACGCTGATCGTGGTCGGCGAGCGCCGCCGCCCGCGCAACTCCGGGCGCGTCTACCAGCAGATGGAGATCGACTACGGCCGCTTCAGTCGCCAGATCCCGCTCGGAGCCGAGATCGACGTCGACCGGGCCAAGGCGACGTATGAGCGAGGGATCCTCACGATCCTGCTGCCGCTGGCGAAGAAGCCGGCGAGCCCCGAGCGGGTCGAGATCCGGGTCAGGATCGCGCCGTGAGCGAGCTGATCGAAGAACAGGTCGACATCGACGAGCTCGAGCTTCCGTCGCAGCTCCCGGTCCTGCCGCTCAAGGACACGGTCGTCTTCCCCGACTCCGTGCTCCCGCTCGCGATCGGGCAGGAGCGCTCGGTCCGGCTCGTCGACGCGGCGGTCGCGGGCAACCGGCTGGCCGCGCTCGTCGCCTCGAAGGACCCGGAGATCGAGCAGCCCGGCTGGGACGACCTGTACGAGGTCGGGACCGCGGCCGTCGTCCAGAAGATGATCCGCGTCCCCGACGGGTCGCTGCGCATCCTCGTCCAGGGCATCCGGCGGATCCGCCTCATCGACAGAATCGGGGACGAGCCGTACCTCGTCGGACGGTTCCTCGAGATCCCGGACGTCTACGAGGAGACGACCCAGACCCAGGCGCTGTCCCAGAACGTGCAGTCGCTCTTCGCGCGCCTGATCGGCCTCGTGCCGTACCTGCCGGAGGAGCTCGCGCTCGCCGCCGCAAACGTCGAGGACCCGAGCGCCCTCTGCCACCTCGTCGCGTCGACGCTGCGCCTGAAGATCGAGGAGAAGCAGCAGCTCCTCGAGCAGGACGAGGTCGAGAAGCGCCTGCGCTCGGTGCTCGTCATCCTCAACCGCGAGCTCGAGGTCGCCGAGCTGGGCTCGAAGATCCAGAACCAGGTCGCCTCGGAGATGGAGTCCTCGCAGCGCGAGTACTTCCTGCGCCAGCAGCTGAAGGCGATCCAGGAGGAGCTCGGCGAGGGCGACCCGGAGCAGGCGGAGGTCAACGAGCTCCGCGACCGGGCGAACGAGGTGAAGCTCCCCGAAGAGGCGCGCAAGGCGGTCGATCGCGAGCTCGCGCGCCTCGAAAGGCTGCCGGCCGCCTCGGCCGAGTACGGCGTCATCCGCACCTACCTCGATTGGATCCTCAGCCTGCCCTGGGACAAGGAGACGAAGGACAACCTCGACCTCGAGCAGGCGCGCAAGGTGCTCGACGCCGACCACTTCGACCTGGACAAGGTCAAGGAGCGGATCATCGAGCACCTGGCGGTCTCGAAACTCAAGGAGGGCGACCTCTCGGGCCCGATCCTCTGCTTCGTCGGGCCGCCCGGGGTCGGGAAGACGTCGCTCGGACAGTCGATCGCGCGGACGCTCGGGCGCAAGTTCGTCCGCATCTCGGTCGGCGGCGTCCGCGACGAGTCCGAGATCCGCGGCCACCGCCGCACGTACATCGGGGCCATGCCCGGAACGATCATCCGCGCCCTCCGCGACGCGGAGACGATCAACCCGGTCTTCCTGATCGACGAGATCGACAAGATGGGCGCGGACTGGCGCGGCGATCCGGCCAGCGCGATGCTCGAGGTGCTCGACCCCGAGCAGCATTCCTCCTTCCGCGACCACTACCTCGACCTGCCGTTCGACCTCTCGAAGATCCTCTTCATCTGCACGGCGAACCAGCTGGAGACGATCCCGCCGCCGCTCCTCGACCGGATGGACGTGATCCAGCTCTCCGGCTACACCGAGGAAGAGAAGCTCGGGATCGCCAAGAAGTACCTCGTCCCGAAGCAGCTGAAGGCGCACGGGCTCAAGCGCTCGCAGCTCACGTTCACGGTCAAGGGGCTGCGCACGATCATCCGCGAGTACACGCGTGAGGCGGGCGTGCGGCAGATCGAGCGCCAGCTCGCGGCCATGTGCCGGAAGGCAGCGCGCCGCATCGCCGAGGGCGAGGTCGAGAAGATGAGCACGGACGAGAAGCTCGTCCACGAGTGGCTCGGCCCGCGCCGCTTCGTGGCCGACGTCCGGAAGCGCACCTCGGAGCCTGGCGTAGCCACGGGGCTGGCAGTGACGTCGGTCGGCGGGGACGTGCTCTTCATCGAGGCGACCGCCTATCCCGGGAGTGGGTCGCTGAAGGTGACGGGCCAGCTCGGCGAGGTGATGCAGGAGTCCGCGCAGGCCGCGCATTCCTGGGTGCGCACGCATAGCGTCGAGCTCGGGATCGACCCGCAGTGGTTCGGCGAGAACGATGTGCACATCCACGTCCCGGCCGGAGCGGTGCCGAAGGACGGGCCGTCTGCCGGAGTCACGATGGCGACGGCGATCGCGTCGGTTGCGACCGGGAAGCCGGTCTCCGACCAGGTGGCGATGACCGGCGAGATCACGCTCTCGGGCCAGGTGCTGCCGATCGGAGGCCTCCGCGAGAAGGTGCTCGCGGCCTCGCGGGCGGACATCCCGAAGGTGATCTTCCCGCGCGAGAACGAGCCCGACCTGGAGGAGCTTCCGGAGGAGATCCGCAAGGAGCTCGAGTTCATCCCGGTCGACTGGATCGAGGAAGTGCTCCAGGTCGCGTTCGAGGGCTCCCTGCCGAAGGCCGCGCCCGCGCGGGCTCTCTCGCCGGAACGCAAGGCCGCTGCGTCGCGCTAGCTGTTTGCAGCCCCTTCCTGCGGGGTAGAGTCGCTTGGACACACGACTCGAAAGGACTGTTTCGAATGGCCAAGATCCAAGACCGCGCGAAGGACCGGGCCCAGGACATGAGGCCTTACATCGAGCGCGCGTTCAAGGACGAGCGCGTGCGAGAGGACGTCAAGAGCGCCGTCGGAACGGCGCGCGAGATCTACGAGCAGCTGATGGGCGGGCGCCAGTTCACGGCTGCCGCCGCACGAGTGGCGACCGACAAGGAGATCCAGGAGAGCTCTCCGCGACCGCGATCGACGATCTCCGCGACGCCGCCGACCGCATCCAGGGCAAGAGCTCGCACTCCGGTCGGAACACGACGCTTCTTCTGGCCGGGATCACGCTCGGGATCCTCTTCAACCCGGTGACGGGCCCGGGGACGCGCCGCTGGCTGCAGGACAAGCTCTTCGGCGAAAGCGAAGAGTTCGAATACCGGCAGGACGAAACGCGAAGTCAGGGACTGTCGTCGAGGCCTCGCTAGCCGCGGTTCGACTGCTTCGCTGCCTGCTTGAGGGCTCGCTGGAGCGAGCCCGGGTCGAGGCCGTCGGCGGTCGAGATGTCGGTCTGCGAGAGCAGGATCGCGCCGGGCTTCGGGGCGCTGCTCGTCGGCGAGACCGGCGGCGCCCAGCCCGCGACCTGCGCGAAATCGACGTCCTGCAGGTGCTGCCAGGCCATCAGGTAGGCGGTCGGGTTCACCGCGCCGTCGTAGCCGAGGTAGAGCAGGCCGACCGGATGGATCTCGAAGTGCAGGTGGTACGGCGTCGTGGATGCATCGCCGGTGTTGCCCATGAACCCCAGCACTGCGCCTGCCTTGACCTGGCGACCGTTGACCGCGACCGGCGAGTAGGCAGAGAGGTGCGCGTAGTAGAACTGGTTGCCGGCCCTGTCGCGTAGCCACAGGCGATAGCCGCCGATGTCGTTCCAGCCCACGGAGAACACGGTTCCGTCGGCCACCGCGAGCAGAGGCTCGCCGATCTGGCCGAAGATGTCCGCGCCGTGGTGCCAGCCGGAGGTGAGGTCACCGCGGGGCGCACCGAACGTGTCGCCGAACGACGAGGGGCCGTAGACCGGGAAGACGTAGCCGCCCGCGGTCAGGCGAGGCGTGACGTCCGGCGGGGGCCGGACCGTCAGGCTCGGCTTCTCGGGAGCGACGGGCGGCGGCGCGGTCTTGTGCTTCTGCACACGCTTCGTCTGCTTCGGCGGTGCCTTCGCCCTGCGGTTGCGGTTCGTCGGCGGCTTCTGTGCGATCGTCGCCTTCGCGCCCGCCTCGGCGTAGCCGATCATCACCGACGTCCCGGCGGGGTAGCCGTAGTGGTCGACGCTGAGCGTGACCTGCACGCCCGTGACGAACGCGCGCGTCCCGGGCGAGCCGTTCGTGTCGAGCGAGGACAGGCCCTGCTGGAGCGTGACGACCGAGCCCCAGTCGCCGAGCGGGAACGACGTGCCGACGCCGGGCGCGACCGCCTGCCCCTGGACGACGAGGCCGGACACACCGGAGCCGCCCGAGTCCCCCGACGACTTCGTCGAGCTCGCCGAGGCCCTGGCCTTGGCCGTGACGGTGCCGATCGGTCACGTCCCCGCCGAAGATCGAGATCGTCGAGACCTCTGCGGAGGAGGTCGCTGTCGCCGCGGTACCTGGGCTCGCGAAGGCCCCGGAGGTGACCGACCCCGCGTTGACGACGGTGCCGTCCGAGGGGTAGGCGAACGAGCCGCCGACGCCGACCGCGTCGGGTGGCGCCGCGACGGAAGCGGCCGAGCCGCCGGCCTGGCCGGGGACCGCAACCTGCACGGCGAAAGCCCGCGCGGCGGTCAGGTCGGCAGCCGCGACTCGGGTACGCGTCGCCGAAGCCGGCCCGACCGCCAGCGCGACGATCGCGCCAAGCGCAAGCGCAACTGGGGCCAGGCGAGCCACGGGGATCATTATGGGCAATTCGAGCGACGGCCAGAGCGTTCCTCCTGAAAATGAGAATCGTTCTCATATAAGGTGGAGGGGCGATGACGGAGCTGGCTCTTCCGAGCGGCACACGAATGACGGCTCAGCGCCGCGCCGTCCTCGATGCGATCGAGGCCTCCAACGGCCCCTTCACCGCGATCGAGCTCTTCGAGCGGGCGCGTCGAGCCCATGCGAGGCTCGGGCTCGCCACCACCTACCGGACGCTCGAGCTCCTCCGCCGGACCGGCTCCCTGCACGCGCTTCCGGGCGCCGCCGTACGTGCGCTGCTCGCCGAAGCATCACCACCATCTCGTCTGTCTCAGCTGCGGCTCCGTGGAGGACACCGAGCTGTGCGCGACTCCCTCGCAGCAAACGCTCACGCGCCGGCACGGCTTCCGCGCCGAGTCGCACGAGCTCGAGATCTACGGCACCTGCCGGAACTGCGTGTGAACTGGATCGCGATCCCGCTCGCCTCGCTGACCGTCCTGTCCACGCTGGCCGGCGGGATCGTCGCGCTGCGGCTGCATCGCGAGCTGACGACGCTGATCGCGCTCACGGGCGGGATCGTGATCGGAGTCGCGCTCTTCGAGGTGCTGCCGGAGGCGATCGACGCGGTCGACAACGCCGCTCGCGTCACCGGGCTCGTCGGGCTCGGCTTCCTGATCTTCTTCCTCGCCGAGCGGGCGCTCGTCCTGCATCACCGCGACGACGCGGATCAGGCTCGCGCTCACGAGCAGGTCGGCGTGCTGGGCGCGGCAGGGCTCTCGATGCACAGCTTCATCGACGGACTCGGGATCGGCCTCGCGTTCGGCGTCAACACGACGACAGGGATCCTCGTGTTCGTGGCCGTCGTCGCGCACGACTTCGCGGACGGCATGAACACGGTCAGCTTCATCCTCAGCCAGAGCGACAACCGGCGGCGCGCGATGACCTGGCTCGGTGTCGATGCGATCGCGCCCCTGGTCGGAGCGACGGTCGGGGCGACGATCTCGATCTCCGAGTACGCGCTCGGGCACCTGCTCGCGCTCTACGCGGGCTTCTTCCTGTTCATGGGCGCGACCGACCTGCTTCCGGAGGCGCACCAGCACCCGTCCCGCCTACGGGTCGGGCTCACCGCAGCGGGGTTCGTGTGCCATCTTCTGCGTGGCGACCCTCGCCAGAATGGCCTAGCTAGCCGCCGAGCTCACGGCGGGCGAACTCCTGGAAGCGGTCTCGCGCCGCCTCGTCCGGCCCGGGGCTTTCCCCGTCCTCCTCCGCCAGCTCCTCGGCGACGGCGCGGACCTCGGCCGCGATCTCGTCGCGATGCTTCGGGTTGCGGAGGAGCGCCTCCACCCAGGTCTCCGAGCCGTCGTAGGCGTCGACCTCTTCCTCCATCAGGAGCCGGCCGAGAACGATCCCGACCCGGATGTTCGCGAACGTCCGGAACGCGAGCAGCTTCTCGGGCGTTGCGACCAGGGCTCGAAGCTCCGGGTCCTCGGCTTCGAGCTCGGTCACGATCGCGCCGATCGGCTCGTCCACGAGCCCAAGCCAGAGGTCGTCCTGCTTGGTCACCATCTCAGGGTAAACGGTGAGCACGCCACGCCAGTTGCGCGGCCACGATGAGCAAGAGCACGGCGAACAGCCGTTGCAACGCGACTTCGGACAGCGACTTGGCCGTGAACACTCCGAGCTCGACGCCGGCGACCGCAGCGAGCCCGACGACGAGCGCCGCGCGCCAGCGGACGTTCTCGTAGCGGTGCTGGCTCCAGGCTCCCGCGGCCACGACCGGGAGGATCGCCAGGAGCGACGTGGCCTCCGCGTCGACCTGACCGAGGTCGAACAGCAGAACGAGCGACGGCACGAAGATGATCCCGCCGCCGACGCCGAACAGCCCGCCGAACGCGCCCGCCAGAAGGCCGATCACGATCGCGAGGAGCACGGTCCACATCAGATGAGGAGCCAGATCCCGACCGCGGCGAGCAAGGCCGCGAATCCGTAGCTGAGCAGCGGGCCGCCGACTCGCTGCTGGAGCGCGGTCCCTCCGACCGCTCCCACCGCTGCCGGGAGCCCGAGCAGGAGCCCATAGCCCCAGTGCACGTCGCCGCGGATCGCGTACGAGATCGTCCCGACCGCCGCGATCAAGCCGATCGCCGCGAGCGACGTGGCCATCGCGGGCCGCTCCTGGAACCGCGCGAGCAGGATCAGCAGCGGCACGACGACGATCCCGCCGCCGACTCCGAACAGCGCGCTGAAGAAGCCGGCGACGAGGCCGATGAGAACGAGCACGGCCGTATCGTACGAGCCGTGTCCGCGCTCGACCGTCTCGCCGAAGCTCCCGACCGGGCTGCGATCGTGCTCGACGTCGACGGGACGCTCGCGCCGATCGTCACTCAGCCGGAGCAGGCCGCGGTTCCGGAGGAGACGCGCAACGAGGTGGCGCGGCTCGCCGGCCGCTACGCGCTCGTCGCGTGCGTCAGCGGCCGCACCGGCGAGGACGCGAAGCGCCTGGTCGGCGTGGAAGGCGTTCGCTACGTCGGCTCCCACGGCCTCGAGCTCGCACCGGATGCCGCAAGGTGGAGCGAGGAGATCCACCGCTTCGCGGCCGGAGTGGACTGGCCCGTCGAGGACAAGGGGCTGACGGTCTCCTTCCACTACCGGGAGGCCGAGGACGAAGACGCCGCCCTCGAGTACCTGGAGCAGGTGGCCGAGAAGGCGCGCGCGGCGGGCCTCGTTCCGCGGTTCGGGCGCAAGGTGCTCGAGATCCGCCCGCCGGTCGAGGCCCACAAAGGGACCGCCGTCAGGCAGCTGCTCGAAGAGGCGGGGCTGCGTCGTGCGCTCTACGCAGGAGACGACACGACCGACCTCGACGCCTTCCGCGGGCTCGACGGGCTGGACCTCGCGGTGCGGGTCGCCGTCTCATCTGACGAGGCGCCCGAGGAGCTCGTGAGCGCCGCCGACGTCGTCGTCTCGTCGCCTGCGGAGCTCCTGGAGCTGCTCAAGAGCCTCTAACTAGACCAGGTCGAGCACTTCTTCCAGGTGCTCGATCGAGGCACCGCGCCAGGCCTCGCCGTCGGGAGTGAGCTGCTCTCCCGGAGCTCTGAGCTGGAGCGCGCTCATGCCCGCGCGCTCGGCGCCGGGAAGCTCGTCGTTCGCACCGTCGCCCACGAAGAGGCATTCGGTCGGCTCGACGCCGAGGCGTTCGCAGGCGATCTCGTAGATGCGCGGGTCGGGCTTCGACACGCCGACGTCGCACGAGAAGACCGTCGCGTCGAACTTCCCGCCGAGCGGAGTGTCGTCCCAGACCTGCGGGACGTCCTGCGTGCAGACGCTGATCATCCCGAGCAGATGCCCGCGGCGGCGGAGCTCGTCGAGTGTGGGAAGGGCGTCGGGGCGCGGGACGAGGACTCGCCTCGCCCGGTCGCGCCGTAGCGCGAGCACGTCCTCGACGCTTGCGTTCACACCGAGCTCGCCGAACAGCGCCGTGAAGTGATCCGCGGCCGGCCCGGTGTTGCGATTCGGCAGATGGCTCGCCGTGAGCCACGCTTCCAGGTAGCGCTCGGGCTCGACGCCGATCGTCCGAGCGAGCTCCGTGTTGAACCGTGTCGACTCCTCCTGGTCCCACGGGACCAGGGTCTGCCAGAGATCGAAGATGACGGCCCGGTACTTCACGCCTTCTTGAGGAGCTTCTTGACCTCGCCCCAGGGGCGCGTGTTCAGGATCTGATCGGGGCCGAGCCACGCGCGCCGGGCCTGCGCGACGCCGAACTCGAGGTTGGAGAGCGCCGCGATCTCGTGCGAGTCCGACGAGATCACGATCTTCACTCCTGCCTCCCCGGCCATGCGCGCGTGCGCGTCGCGGAGGTCGAGGCGGTCGGGCTGCGCGTTGATCTCGAGGAACGTCCCGGTCTCGAGCGCCTTCTCGACGACGCGGTCGAAGTCGACGTCGGCGGGCCCGCGCCGGTTCAGCTTGCGGCCGGTGAGGTGGCCGATGCAGTCGACGTGCGGGTTCTCCATCGCGGCCAGCACGCGATCGGTGATGTCCTTGTCGAAGCCCGAGTGCACCGAGGCCATGACCCAGTCGCGCTCGGCGAGCACGTCGTCGGGGACGTCGATCTCGCCGTTCGCCCGGATGTTGGCCTCGACGCCCTTGAGCAGCTTGAAGCGGCCGAGCTTCTCCTGGAGCTTGTCGAGCTCGCGGCTCTGCGCCTCCATGCGGCCCTCTCGGAGGTAGTGGGAGTGATCGGTGACGGCGATGTACGAGCGGCCCAGGCGCTTCGCCTCGCCCGCCATCTCCTCGATCGTGTTCTTCCCGTCCGAGCTCCACGTCGAGTGCGTGTGCAGGTCGCCGCGCATCTCGGCGAGCTCGACGAGCTGCGGGAGGCGACCCTCGCGCGCGGCCTCGAGCTCGCCCATGTTCTCGCGAAGCTCGGGCGGGATCCAGGGATAGCCGAGCCGCTTGTACATGGCCTCTTCGGTCTTGTCCGTGAAGACCTCGTTCGTCTCCGTGTTCTGGATCCCGTACTCGGAGATCGAGAGCTTGCGGCGCACGGCTTCCTCGCGGAGAGCGACGTTGTGCTGCTTCGAGCCGGTGAAGTGCTGGAGCAGGTTGCCGTACGACTCGGGAGGGACGACCCGGAGGTCGAAGCGCAGGCCGTCGTTCGCGACCACCGTGGCCTTCGTGTTGCCCTTGGCGACGATCTCATCGACCCAGGCGAGGCTCGTGAAGTACTCGATGAGGGCCTTCGGGTCGCTCGCCGTGGCGATGATGTCGAGGTCGCGCACCTGCTCCTTCAGGCGGCGGACGCTGCCGGCTTCGCTGACCTGGTCGGCGGTCGGATGCTCGCGGAGGACTTCGACGACCGCGCGCACCGCCGGCAGCGCCTGCCCGAGCAGCGGCTTCCGCTCGATCTTCTTTCGGGGCGTGGCCAGCGCCTTGAGGACGTTCTCCTCCGTCTTGGGGCCCAGCCCGGTGAGGGTGCGGAGCCGCTCGGACTCGGCGGCCTGCTTGAGGTCGTCGAGCGTCTCGACTCCGAGCTCCTGCCAGATGCGGCGCGCCGTCTTCGGCCCGAGCCCGGGCAGGTGCATGAACTCGACGACGTCGGGCGGGACGCGCTGCTCACGCTTGGCGAGCGCCTCGATGCGGCCGTCCTCGACGATCTGGACGATCTTCTCCTCGATCGTCTTGCCGATTCCGGACAGGTCCTTCGCGCGGCCCTCGATCGCGAGCTGGGCGATCGAGCCGCCGGTCTCCCGCATGCGCTGCGCTGCACGGCGGTACGCGAGCGGGCGGAACTGGTCGCTGCCCTCGAGCTCGAGGAAGTCGGCCAACAGGTCGAACTGATCGGCCACGTCTGCGTTGCGGGGGAGCGTCTTCGCCACCAAAGCGATGATATGGACCGTGCGCCGCCTGATCTGCCTCCCCACGTACAACGAGCGCGAGAACCTCGAGTCGATGCTGCGCGCGCTGGGCGGGCTCGGCCTCGAAGGGCTGGAGGTGCTCGTGATCGACGACTCGTCTCCGGACGGAACCGGTGACATCGCGGACCGGCTCGCCGCCGAGCTGGACTGGGTGCACGTCCTGCACCGCGAGCGGAAGGAGGGCCTGGGGCCTGCGTATCTCGCCGGGTTTCGGCGCGCGCTCGAGCTCGGCGCGGATCTCGTCTTCGAGATGGACTGCGACTTCTCGCACGACCCCGCGGCCGTGCCTCGGCTCGCGGAGGCGGCGGAGCGGGCGGATCTCGTGCTCGGGTCGCGCTACGTCGAGGGCGGCGGGACGCGCAACTGGGGGCTCGTGCGGCGGTTCATCTCGCGCGGCGGCTCGCTCTACGCGCAGGTGCTGCTCCAGCTCGGGATCCGCGACCTGACCGGTGGGTTCAAGTGCTACCGGCGGCGGGTGCTGGAGACGATCGACCTCGACGCGATCGACTCGCGCGGCTACGCGTTCCAGATCGAGACGACGTACCGCGCGATCCGGGCCGGCTTCTCCGTCGTCGAGGTGCCGATCACGTTCGCCGACCGCGAGGTGGGCGGCTCGAAGATGAGCAACGCGATCGTGCTGGAGGCGATCTGGAAGGTCCCGGCCCTCCGCCTCCGAGCCCTCGCGGGCCGTCTCTAAAGGCCACGCCCCAGCGTCAGACGCCGGGACAGGGCCGGTCCGGCCGCACAGAGAGCCTCGACCGGTCAACCATCCCTGCTCTCGGCGAAGCGGACATGGCCGAGCGTCTGACCCTGGAACATGGCTACGCTGGCGAGGTGCGCGAGATCACGGACGAGACGTTCGAGGCGGAGGTCGCCCAGGCCGGCAAGCCCGTCGTGATCGACTTCTGGGCGCCCTGGTGCGGCCCGTGCAAGGCCGTCGAGCCGATCCTCGAAGACCTCGCCGAGAAGCATGCCGACCGGGTCGAGTTCACGAAGCTGAACATCGACGAGAACCCGCTCGTCGCGTCGCGCTTCGGCGTGCTCGCCATCCCGACCGCGATCCTGTTCGAGGGCGGCGAGGCGAAGGAGACCGTCGTCGGCGCCCGCTCACGCTCCCACTACGAGGACGCGTGGGCGCAGTGGCTCGGCCCTACGTCGTAGACGACTCGGTGACGCTCGGCTGCGGCCGCGTGCCCAGCCGGAGCCTCGAGCTGAACCGCCTGCGGGTCGGCCCACGCAGGTTCATTCGGGGATCGATGCAAGCAGTAGAGGATGTCCGCGATCAGGTTCACGATCACGACCGCGAAGCTGATCACGATCGAGATCCCGAGGATCACCGGCAGGTCGACGCTCGTCAGCGCTCGGTACATGGTCGTGCCGAGCCCCGGCAGCTGGAAGACGGTCTCGATGAAGACGACTCCGGTGAACGAGATGCACGATCATGTCCATGCTCAGCATCGCGACCACCGGCAGGAGCGCGTTGTGGAGCACGTGCTTCCTGATGACGCGGAACTGCGAGGCGCCCTTGGCGCGTGCCGTGCGCACATAGTCCTCGTCCATCGTCTCCAGCAGGCTCGCCCGGATCATGCGCGCGTAGAGCGCCGCGAACAGGAGCGCGAAGGTGAACCACGGCAGCACCATGTGGTACGCCCAGTAGCGCGGGCCTCCGCATTGATACGGGCTGTTCGGGTCATAGACGAAGTCGCAGTAGCCCGCGATCGGGAACAGGTGGGCCTTGTAGCCGAGCAGGTACGAGAAGATCAGGCCGAGCCAGACCGGGTGCGCCGAGATCCCGATCAGGACGAACGCCATCAACCCCTTGTCGACGAACGATCGGGGGTAGACCGCCGAGAGGATCCCGATCGGGAACGCGATCAGCAGCCAGAAGATCGTCCCGCCGATGATCAGGGTGAGCGTGACGGGCGCGGCGTCGTGGATCATCGACCGCACCGTCTGAGGCGTGCGCAGCGACTCGCCGAAGTCTCCGCGCACCACGTGCTCGACGAACGTCACGTACTGCCTCGGCAGCGAGTCGCTGTTCAGGTCGTACGCCGCATTCAGATTCGGAGCGACGATCCCCTGGCGGTTCGAGCCGGGCTGGTTCCGCGGCAGGGCGAAGAAGATGACGAAGCAGATGAGCGTGACGAGCCAAGCCAGGATGACCGCCCACACCAGCCGCTTGAACACGAACGCCAGCACCTAGCCCACAGCCTTGCTACTCGCGCGCCTCGGCGCAAGTCGGCAGCGCGGTCTCAGCCGAAGTGCGCCCAACCAGTGAGAGCTACGGGCTCGCCGTTGCGGCGGATTTCCACGCCCTCGCCCTCGTCGCAGCGCCCGATCACCGTGAACGGCCCCGGGTCGGCCACCGCCGCCAGGAGCTCGTAGTCCTCGCCGAACTCGAGGTCTCGCAGCTCGGCTCCGTCCGCGAGCGGCACGCGTTCGAGCTCGATCAGGCAGCGCACGCCGGAGCGCTTCGCGATGTGGCCCGCGTCGACGGCGATCCCGTCCGAGACGTCGAGCAGCGCGTGCGCGTCTCTCGCCAGCTCCTTGCCCTCGGCCAGCCGCAGCGGCGGCCGTGCCAGTCGCCCGGCGCGGAAGGCGGCGCCCATGGCTCCGAGCGGGCCGGTGACGACCAGGAAGTCGCCGGGCCTGGCGCCTCCTCGCCCGGGCACGCGCTCCGAGCGACCGAGCGCGGTCACGCTCAGGATCACGGCCTCGGCGCGTGAGGTGTCTCCTCCGACGATCGGAACCCCCGGCTCGTTCAGGCCCTCGTAGAGCGCGAGCAAGTCGTCGAGCTCGGTGTCGGACGGGACTGCGAGCGTGAGGACGAGCGCTTCCGGATCGGCCCCCGAGGCCGCGAGGTCGCTCAGGTTGACCGCGGCCGCGCGGTAGCCCAGCTCCTGCCAGTCGAGGAGGTCGAAGCGGAAGTGGACGCCCTCGATGAGCGCGTCCTGTGTGACGACGAGCCCGTCGCCGAGCTGTGCCGCGTCGTTTTCGATCCGCTGCGCGAGGCCGCGCTGCTCCAGCTCGGCGAGCAGGCCGAGCTCACCGAGCTCCGAGAGCCTCACTGACCGCTCGCGTGTCGCTGGCTGCCCGGACGACGGCGACTCCCGCCGCGCCGGCCGCAATGCATTCCGCCGCGTTGGAGGCGTCGATGCCCCCGATCGCCACGACCGGGACGGCGACCGCTGCGCAGATCTCAGCCAGGCCGGCGAGCCCGATCGCAGGATCGGCGTCCGGCTTGGTCGGCGTCGGCCAGATCGGGCCTGCTCCGATGTAGGCCGCGCCGACCCGCTCGCCGTCGCGCGCTTCCTCCACGGTCGCCGCGGACGTCCCGAGCATCAGGCCCTGCTCGATCGCGCGCTCCGCGCCGGGATCGCTGCGGCCGAGGTGGACGCCGTCGGCCCCGAGCTCGAGCGCGGCGTCCACGTCGTCGTTGACGACGAAGGTCGCGGGCAGGTCGCGAAAGGGACGCCCCGTGTCCACGACCTCCTCGGTCTGCGCATTCTTCAGCCGCAGCTGGATGACCGTCGCGCCGCCCTCGACCGCGGCGAGCGCGGCCGGGAAGTCACCGACGATCGCGTGCAGCCTCACTCCTCCACCTTTGCCCTGGAGTCGAGCGTCTCCGGATCGAGGTTGTACAGCGCGTCGTAGAGCGCAACGTGGAACGAGCCCGGCCCCTCGGCGCCGACGGCGGCATCCTCTCCGGCCACGCCGAAAGCGACGAGCGCTTCGGCGGCCGCCTCGAGTGGGCGGTCACCCGCGACCGCGAGGAAGCAGCCGGTCATCGCAGTGGACATGCAACCGGTGCCCGTCACGGTGCCGAGCAGCTCGTGGCCGTTGGCCACGGCGATCGTCCGCCGGCCGTCGGAGACGTGGTCGACCGGGCCGGTGACCGAGACCACGCAGCCGAGCTGCTCCGCGGCGGCGCCCGCGAGCTCGGCGCCGGGTTCCGCGCGAGATCGACTCGACCCCGCGGATCTCGGCCTCGCGGCCGGCGAGCGTCGCCACCTCGGCCTGATTTCCCCGAACGACGGCGATCTCGGTCTCGCCCAGGATCCGCTGCGCGGTTTCGGTCCTCAGCCTGGTGGCGCCCGCGCCGACAGGATCGAGGACGACCGGCACCCCGGCACGGTTCGCGGCCTTCGCCGCGAGCAGCATCGCCTCGATCCACTGCTGCGAGAGCGTCCCGATGTTGAGCACGAGCGCCCCGGCGACCGACGCCATCTCCTCCACCTCCTCGACCGCGTGGGCCATCACGGGGAGCGCGCCGAGCGCGAGCGTGGCGTTCGCGGTCTCGTTCATCACGACGTAGTTCGTGATCTGGTGGACGAGCGGCTTGCGCTCGCGGATCGCAGCGAGATCTGCACCGGTTCTCATGCGAGCACGTTCACCGGCCCGTCGCCGGCTCCGATCTCGACGAGCCCCCTCTTGACGGCCTGTGAGGCCACCCGCGCAGCCTCTCGGGCCGCCTCCTCGAGGGACAGGCCTTTCGCCAGCCCGGCAGCAAGCGTCGCGGAGTGCGTGCAGCCGGCGCCGTGCGTCGCGGGAACGTCGTGGCGCTCGACCTCGATCTCGACGTGCTGCTCGCCGTCGAAGAGATGGTCGACCGGGTCGTCGCCGTGCCCACCGGTCACGATCACGGCCGGCGCGCCGAGCTCGTGGATGCGCTCGGCGAGCTCACGGCGCGATCCGCTTCCTGCGAGCGCCTGCGCCTCGAGCAGGTTCGGCGTGACCACGGTCGCGAGCGGGAACAGCCGCTCGACGAGCGACTCGACGGCGTCGTCCTGCAGCAGCTTCGCGCCGGAGCTGGCGACCATCACCGGGTCGACGACGAGCGGGACCGGGTGCACGGCGAGGAAACCGGCGACCGTGTCGACCAGCTCGCGCGAGAAGAGCATCCCGGTCTTCGCGGCGTCCACGCCGATGTCCGAGAAGACAGCGTCGAGCTGAGCCTCGACGAAGCCGGGCGGCATCTCCTGCACGGCCGTGACGCCGAGTGTGTTCTGCGCGGTGAGCGCCACGATCGCGGTCGTCCCGAAGCAGCCCGCGGCGGCGAACGCCTTCAGGTCGGCCTGGATCCCCGCTCCGCCCCCGGAGTCGGAGCCCGCAATCGTGAGGCACCTCGGTGTAGCCATTTGCTCCCTTCGCCGGCATGACCCGGATCAGGTTCAGCGGGTGTGTTCTCAGCCTCGGCGACGAGGCACCCCGGTCGGCCAAGGCTACCATCGGCGAAGTGGCCGTCGGGGTGGCGCACTGGGACGATCTGCTCCAGGGAGAGGAGCTCGCGTACCTCGGATCGGAGGCTGCGCGGGATGCGATCGGGGCGCCTCTTCCCGACGACCTGCCTCCCGCTCTGCGCGAGCGGCTCGAGGCCTCGGGCGTCACGGAGCTCTACTCGCACCAGGCCGCGGCGTGGGAGGCGACACGGCGCGGTGAGCACGTCGCGATCACGACCGGCACCGCGAGCGGCAAGAGCCTCGCCTTCAACCTGCCGGTGCTCGGAGCGCTCACCGAGGAGCCCAAGCACCGCGCGCTCTACCTCTACCCCACGAAGGCCCTCTCCCAGGATCAGGTCCGCGCGCTCGGCGCGCTGAAGGTCAAGAACATCCGGGCGGCGATCTACGACGGCGACACGGAGGGCGAGCGCCGCTGGCAGATCCGCAAGTGGTCGAACCTCATCCTGACCAACCCGGACATGCTCCACGTGGGCGTCCTGCCGCACCACGACCGCTGGGGGGACGTGCTTTCCAACCTCCGCTATGTCGTCGTCGACGAGGCGCACGTCTACCGCGGCGTCTTCGGCTCGCACGTGGGGAACGTTCTGCGGCGCCTGCGCCGGCTCGCGCACGTGTACGGAGCGCACCCGCAGTTCCTGCTCGCCTCCGCGACGATCGCGAACCCCGGCGAGCTGGCCGCCTCGCTGACGGGCCTCGACTTCACGGTCATCGGAGCGGACGGAGCGCCGAAGGCGGAGCGGACGATCGCGCTCTGGAACCCGCCGCTGATCGACGAGGAGCTGGGCCAGCGGGCGAGCGCGCTCGCCGAGGCGTCGAAGCTGATGGCCGATCTCGTCCAGCGCGGCCTGCGCACGCTCGTGTTCGCGAAGAGCCGCCGCTCCGCCGAGCTGATCCACAAGTTCACGGCCGACCGCCTCGGCGATGCCTCCCGGCTCTCGCCGTACCGCGCCGGGTACACACCCGCGCAGCGACGCGAGATCGAGCAGCGCCTCTTCGCCGGCGAGCTCCTCGGTGTGAGCGCGACGAACGCGCTCGAGCTCGGGATCGACGTCGGGATGCTCGACGCCGTGATCTCGGTCGGCTTTCCGGGGACCGTCGCCAGCATGCGCCAGCAGTGGGGCCGCGCCGGCCGGCGCGGACACGGGCTGGCCGTCCTCGTCGCGAGCGAGGACGCGCTCGACCAGTACTTCATGCGAGAGCCGGAGACCCTGCTCGGCCGCCGGGTGGAAGCGGCGATCCTCGACCATGAGAATCCGCGGGTGCTCGACGGTCACGTGGCCGCGGCCGCGTTCGAGGCGCCGCTCGACGACGCTGACGCCGAGATCCTGGGAGCCGAGGCGCTCCACCGAGCCGCGCGCCATCCGGACCTGAAGAAGACCGCGGCCGGCTACGTCTGGGCCGGGCGGGACTACCCCGCCGGCCGCTTCGGCCTCCGCTCCTCGAGCCCGGACGTCTTCACGGTCGTCGAGACGAAAGACGGCTCAGTGCTCGGCACGATCGAGCGGGAGCGCGCGTACTCGACCGTCCATGAAGGCGCGATCTACCTGCACCTCGGCGAGAGCTACCGCGTCGTCGCCCTCGACCTCGTCGCCCGCAGCGCCCTCGTCGAGCCGTTCACCGGCGACTACTACACGCAGGCGAAGAAGGAGACGATGACGACGATCGAGGAGACGCTCCGCACCGACCGGCGCCTCGGCCTCGACCTCTGCTTCGGTCGTGTGAGCGTCACCGAGCAGGTCGTCGCCTACCAGCGCAAGTCGATCCGCGACCAGTCCACGCTCGAGCTCGTCGGCCTCGACCTCCCCGAGACGACGTTCGACACGGAGGCGATCTGGTACGTGCCGGAGCCCGCGCAGCTCGACGGCCTGACGGACATGCCCAAGCTCCTCGGAACGCTCCACGCCGCCGAGCACGCGATGATCGCGATCCTCCCGCTCTGGGCGATGTGCGACCGCTGGGACATCGGCGGGCTCTCGACGAACATCCACTACCAGACCGGTCGTCCAACGGTCTTCGTCTACGACGGCCACTCCGGCGGGGTGGGCATCACCGAGCGCGGCTTCGACCAGTTCGAGGGCTGGGTCGGAGACACCGCCAAGATGCTCGACGGGTGCCCGTGCGAATCGGGCTGCCCCTCGTGCGTCCAGTCTCCGAAGTGCGGCAACCTGAACGAGCCGCTCGACAAGGCCGGCGCGCTCGAGCTGCTAGGCCGGATGCTCCAGGCGGCCTAGGACGAGGTCGACCGCCTCCTCGGGAGTGGCCGCGCGGTCGACGCCGTCCACCTCCAGGCCGGGCTCGAGAATCACCACCGGACGACCCAGGATCTTGGCGAAGGCGACCTCGGACAACGTGCCCCACTGCCCGCCGACGGCGATCACGGCGTCGCCCGACGCGACGACCGCGAAGTTGCGCATGTGCCCGAGGCCGGTGGCGACGGCGTGGTCGACCCACTCGTTCGCGTCCGCGCGGTCTCGGCCGGGAAGAATGCCGATCGTGGTTCCACCAGCCTCCTTCGCGCCGCGCGCCGCCGCGGCCATGACCTCTCCGAGCCCGCCCGTGACGACCTTGCACCCGCGTTCGGCGAGCAAGCGGCCCACCTCCTCGGCCCTGGCCTCGTGCTCCGCCCCGCTTCCGATCACCGACACCTGCACGCGGCGATGGTAGAAGCCCGGCACGCGCGAGGCGGCACGCTCGTGCTCGGCGGCGGGTTCGCCGGCTCGTACGTCGCGCGCCTGCTGGGCAAGCGGGGCGCGACGATCGTCAGCCTCGAGAACTTCATGCTCTTCACGCCGCTCCTGCCCGAGGCCGCCTCCGGAACGCTCGAGCCGCGCCACGTCGTCGTGCCGCTGCGGGTCATGTGCCCGCACTCCGAGCTGCTTCTCGGCCGCCTGACCGCGCTCGACACGCGAGCAGAAGACGGCGACCGTCGTGGCCGGAACGGACACGCTCACGGTTCACTACGCCGATGCGGTGCTGGCCCTCGGCTCGTTCGCGCGCTCGCTTCCGATTCCGGGGCTCGCCGAGCACGGGCTCGGCTTCAAGGACCTCGCGGACGCCATCCATCTGCGCAACCACGTCCTGCGGCAACTCGAGCTCGCCGCGGCCGAGCGTGACCGCCAGCGCGCCGAGGCGCACCTCACGTTCGTCTTCGTCGGAGCCGGCTACGCGGGCGTCGAGGCGCTCGCCGAGCTCTCCGACCTCGTCCGGGACGCAATGCGCTACTACCCCGAGTTCCAGCGCCCGAGGGCGCGGTGGGTCCTCGTCGACGCGGCGCCGAAGATCGTTCCCGAGATCCCCTCGCGGCTCGGCGACTACGCAGCGGAGCAGCTGGCCGGCCGCGGCGTGGAGATCCACACGTCGACGACGCTCGCCTCGGCCGGCCCGGGCACGGTCGCGCTCTCGGGCGGCCTGCGTATCGCCACGCACACGCTCGTGTGGACAGCGGGCGTGAGGCCGAACCCGGTCCTCCGCAACCTTGGTCTCGAGACCGACGAGCGCGGAGCCGTCTCGGTCGACTCCATGCTCCGAGTCGAGGGGCGCGACGGCCTCTGGGCGCTAGGCGACTGCGCCCGCGTCCCGAACGAGCGCACGCCCGGCCAGCCTGATCCCCCGACCTCGCAGCACGCTCTGCGCCAGGCCCGCCGCCTCGCCAAGAATCTGCAGGGAGACGTGAAGCCGTACCGCTACCGGACGCTCGGCCAGGTGGCCACCCTGGGCCGCTACAAGGGCATCGCCCTCGTCTTCGGCCTGCCGCTGCGGGGCTTCGTCGGCTGGTTCGTGACGAGGACGTACCACCTGTACCAGCTTCCCCTTCTCTCCAGAAAGCTGCGGGTCGTGGCCGACTGGACCGTCGCGCTCCTCTTCCGAAGAGACATCGCCGAGCTGGGCATGCTCGGCCACCCGCGGAGGCTCGGCGATGAGTGACTTCGAGCGCACGGTCGAGTTCGTGTACGGGATCACCCGACGAGCGGCTTCGACAGAAGTCCCGTCGCGGTTCGGAGCCGCGTACATGAACCTCGAGGTGCCGGACGTGTGGAGCCGCAACTACCTGCTTGCGACCGAAGGCGTCTCCGAGGCGTCGGCCGACGACCTCGCCGCGGAGACGGACCGCATCATGGGCGGCGCGGGCCTCCGGCACCGCAAGGTCGAGCTGTCCGACGACGCGGCCGGCGAGCGGCTCGAGCCCGGCTTCCGCGCGCTCGGCTGGGTCACCGAGTGCGACGTGATCATGGTCGCGCGGACGGGACCCCGACCGGCCGGTCGACACGTCGATCGTGGACGAGGTCTCCCTCGACGACCTCGTGCCTGCCTGGACCGACGGCTGGAAGACCGACCCGGCGGTCCTCGGCGCCGAGGTCATGCGCCAGCTCGTCGAGAACAAGCGCGGGCTGAGCGAGGTCGTGGACACGAGGTTCTTCGCAGCCCGCGTGGACGGGGAGGTCGCGAGCTACTGCGAGCTCTATTCCGACGGGCGGACCGCGCAGATCGAGAACGTCCTCACGCTCAGCAGGTTCCGGAAGCAAGGCCTGGCCCGCGCAACCGTCTCCAAGGCTCTCGAGGAGGCACGGAAAGGCCGCCACGACCTGATCTTCCTGATCGCAGACCAGCGCGACTGGCCCAAGGAGCTCTACGGGAAGCTCGGCTTCGACGAGGTCGGCCGGATCTGGGAATTCGTGTTGCCCCGGGCCAAATAGCGCACCGCCGCAGAAGCGGTGTTGGCAGTACCATCGGAAGACCTCGGAAGGAGGAACGATGGGCCTACGCGAGTTCTGGAGAAAGCTGACGAGCGGCGACTCGGTCGATCGCGAGTTGGAAGAGGTTCGCGACGATCCCGATCACGCTCCCGAGAGCGGCGAGGACTTCGAGGGGATGAAGGGCGACCGCATGCTCGACGAGCGGCTTCGAGGCACCGGCTGGATGGAGGAGGACCTGAAGCACTAACGCAGTGCCTTGAGCGCGGCGGTGAGCGACTGCTTGCCTTTCAGCACCCCCTCGAACAGGTCGCCGTGCTTCTCGACGCGCCGTAGCACCTCTTCCATCGTGAACGCCGACGGATCGAGCTGGGCGTTCACCTCGTCCCAGCGGAGCGGCGTCGAGACCGGCGCTCCGGCCTTCGGGCGCACCGAGTAGACCGACGCGATCGTCTTCCCCTCGCCGTTCTGGTTCGAGTCGACGAGCACGCCTCGCCGCTTCGACTTCGTCCACTCGGTCGTGACGAGCCCGCGATGCGTGCGGGCCAGCGCGTTGCCCACGATCGCCGAGAACTCGCGCGTGTCGGCGTACGTGTGCCGCCGCGCGATCGGCACCAGGATGTGGATCCCTTCGGAGCCGCTCGTCTTGACGAGGCTCTCGAGCTCGAGCGCGTCGAGCGCCTGCTTCACGAGCAGCGCCACCTCGATCGTCTCCGGGAAACCGACGTCCGGTGAGGGGTCGAGGTCGAAGAGCACCCAGTCCGGCCGGTCGGGCTTGTCGATCCGCGAGTACCACGCGTTCAGGTCGATGCAGCCCATGTTCACCATCCAGAGGAGCGCGAGCTCGTCGTTCACGAGCGGCGCGTCGATCCGTCTGCGCTGTCGCGGCTTGTCCCGCGTGGAGACGACGATCGAGGCCGTCCGGATCCAGTCCGGCATGCCCTTCGGCGCGTCCTTCTGGAAGAAGAACTTGCCCTGCCAGCCGTCGGGGTAGCGCTTCATCGTGAAGGGCCGGTCCTTGAGGTGCGGGACGAGCGCCGGCGCGACCCGGTGGTAGTACGAGAGCAGGTCGCCCTTCGTGATCCCCTCCTCGGGCCAGAAGGGCTTGTCCACGTTCGACGGCTTGAAGACGCGCTTGCCCTTGCGGATCTCGGCGGGGAACGGCTCAGGCTCCTCGCGGCGCACCTCCGTCGCCTCCTTGTCCTCGCGCAGCCCCTTGTACGCAGGCGCGCGCAGACGGCCGTCGTGCGTCCACTCGACGAACTCGACCTCGGCGACGAGCCTCGGCTCGACCCAGACGACGTCGCCCTTCTTCACGCGCGGCATCTTCGGCACTTGCGGGAACGCAGACTTGTCGCGCTCGATCGGCTTCAGCTTCTCGAGCAGCCGGTCGATCTCGCGGTCGTTGAAGCCGGTGCCGACGTTGCCGACGTATTCGAGCTCGCCGCCCTGGTACGTCGCCAGGACGAGCGAGCCGAGCGTGCGCTCGCGCCTGCCCTTGCCGCGCGTGTAGCCGGCGATCACGAACTCCTGCCGGCCGTGCCCTTTGACCTTCAGCCACTCCGGTGAGCGCCTGCCCGGGAGGTACTTCGAGCCGAGGCGCTTGGCCAGGATCCCCTCGAGCCCCTGCTGGTTCGCGGCTTCGAACAGTGCGTCGCCGTCGTCGAAGCTCTCCGAGAACCGAACGGTCCGGTTCCGCTTGTCGAGAAGCTTCTCGAGCCGCTTGCGCCGCTCCTCGAGCGGGCAGGTCGACGGTCGGCTCTCCCTCGACCTCGAGCAGGTCGAAGACGTAGTAGACGATCGGCGTGCCGGCCTTCCCCTGCTGCATCGCGGAGAAGCTCGGCCGGCCTTCCTCGTCGAGCGCGCAGACCTCGCCGTCGACGACGCAGTCCGGGGTCTTCAGCGCCTTCACGAGCTCCTTCGAGACGTTCTCGAAACGCTTCGTGTAGTCCTGGTCCTTGCGCGTGCGCAGCTCGGGCTCGCCGCCCGCGACCGTGGCCACGATCCGGTAGCCGTCCCACTTGATCTCGTAGATCCACTCGCCGTGGGGCACGTTCTCGGCCGGCGTGGCGAGCATGGGCCGGTAGCTGCCCGCCGGCCGCGGCGAAGGAACCGACTCGTCTTTCTTGCGAATGATCAGCCAGTTCTTCTCGTCGCCGGAGAGGTGCGCAGGCACGAGCGCGTAGGTGCCCTTGAGGCGCTTGCCGTGGAGGCGGACGGTCAGGCCGCCGTCTTTCTTCTCCTCGACGAGGTCGTACGTGCCGTTGTCCCAGATCTCGACGGTGCCGGCGCCGTACTGGCCCTTCGGGATCTCGCCTTCGAAGGTTCCGTACTCGATCGGGTGGTCCTCGACGTGGACGGCGAGATGCTGCTGGCCGGGCTCGAGCGGCGGGCCCTTGGGAACCGCCCAGCTCGCGAGCGCGCCGTTTCGCTCCAGGCGGAAGTCGTAGTGCAGCCGGCGGGCGTCGTGGCGCTGGACGACGAAGATCGGCTTCTTGCCGCGCTTCTTCGAGCCGAAGGGCTCAGGCGTCTTCTTCGGGTCGCGCTTGCGCTTGTACTCGGCGAGCTTCGCCACGCAGTTAGCTTGCCTTGCGCGCCGCCTTCTTGCGCTTCGTGCCCTTCTGCGTCTCCTTCACGGACGCGCGCAGCGCTTCCATCAGG
Source organism: uncultured Actinomycetes bacterium (assembly GCA_963712635.1). Classification (GTDB taxonomy): domain Bacteria; phylum Actinomycetota; class Thermoleophilia; order Gaiellales; family Gaiellaceae; genus VAXT01. Next base: position 200,515 of record CAVQIS010000004.1, read on the forward strand.
TCGACGACCTCTCCCTCCTCTTCCTTCTGCGGCTCCGGGAGCTTGGCGCCCTTGGCCTTCGCGCGGATCAGGTCCATCAGCTCCTTGCGGTACGTGTCGTCGTACTTCTCCGGCTTGAAGGCGCTGCTCAGGTTCTCCACGAGCGACTTCGCCATGTCGACCTCGGCCTTCTGCACCCTGGCCGAGCCGTTGACCTTCTCCGGCTTCCGCACCTCGTCCGCGTAGTACATGGTTTCGAGCACGAGCACGCCCTCGTGTGCCCGCAGCGCCGCGAGGTGCTGCTTGTTGCGGATCACGACCTTCGCGATCCCGACCTTGCCCGTCTCGTCGAGCGCCTTGACGAGCAGCCGGTAGGGCTTCTCGGCCCCGTCCTGCGGATTCAGGTAGTACGCCTTGCGGAAGTAGATCGGGTCGATCTCCTCGAGGTCGACGAAGTCGCAGATGTCGATCGAGTGCGTCAGCTCGATGTCGAGCCGGTCGAGATCCTCGTCCTCGATCGGGACGTAGCGGCCCTTGTCGATCTCGAAGCCGCGGACGACGTCGCTGGGATCGACGTGCTTGCCCGTGTCCTTCCGCACCTTGTCGTAGCCGATCGGCTGCAGATCGTCCTTGTGGAGGAAGTGGAAGCGCAGCTCCTTCGACTCGGTCGCCGAATACATCCGGACGGGCACGCTGACGAGCCCGAACGAGATCGTTCCGCTCCAGATCGGTCGCATCTTCGTGTGATACCCGCAGGCCCACGAAGAGAATCGCGGAGCGGAGGTTTCACTTTTGGAAGCACGGACAAAAACACCGCACAATCGGGACTCGAGGGTCCTGAAAACTCATCCCTACACCAGGGGGTCAGCGCGTGAGGCCGGTTTTTGCCGGCCTCCGTGCTGTCTGGAGTCAGGGGAAAACACTGTGGATGCTGTGGATATCCGAACCCGGCGGTCTGTGGAAAACCGTCAGGAACCGCGGTGCAGAGCGGGTTCCGTGCCGAGAGCGCTATAGACGCCGATACGCCGGTAGCGCTCGCGCCGTTGCTCACGAAGATGCTCGCCGGGGAGCGCGGAAAGCTGGTCGAGCGTGTCGCCGAGAGACTCGCCGAGCCGGCGCGCCGCCTCGTCGGGGTTCAGGTGCGCGCCGCCCTTGGGCTCGGGCACGATGTCGTCGATCACGCCGAGGTTCAGGCAGTGCAGCGCGTCCGGCTGGAGCGCGACCGCAGCCTTCACCTTCTCGGCTCCGTCGCGCCAGAGGATGGCCGCGCAGCCCTCCGGCGAGATCACGCTGTAGATCGCGTACTCCTGCATCAGCACGCGGTCGACGAGCCCGATCGCGATCGCGCCGCCCGAGTTGCCCTCGCCGATGATGCAGGCGACGAGCGGAACCGTCAGGCGCGCCATCAGCGCCTGCGAGCGGGCGATCGCCCCGCCCTGGCCGTGCTGCTCCGCCGCGACGCCCGGGTAGGCGCCGGGTGAGTCGAGGAACGTGACGACCGGGAAGCCGTGCCGCTGGGCGATCTCCATCGTGCGCATGCCCTTGCGGTAGCCCTCAGGGTGCGGCATTCCGAAGTTGCGCTTCTGGCGCTCGCCGAGGTCGCGGCCCTTCTGCTGGCCGATGATCGCCACGGTCTTGCCGTTGAAGCGCCCCAGCCCCGTGACGAGCGCCGGGTCTTCGGCCCGCGCGCGGTCGCCGTGGAGCTCGACGAAGTCGTCGAACAGCCGCTCGACGTAGTCGAGTGTGTACGGGCGCTGCGAGTGACGGGCGAGCTCGACGAGGCGCCAGGTCTCCTCGCGACGGCTGAGCCTCGATCCGGTCGAGCTGCTTCTTGAACCGGTCGAGGTCGCCGCGCAGCCGCGCACCGCGCAGGAGCGGCAGGCCGCGCAGACGGCTCAGGCGCTCACGGAGATGTCGTTCGTCTTCACCGGCCATTGCTGAACAGCCGCAGGGTACGCGCGAGGAACGCCCGCAGCTCGCTGCGGGGCACGATCGCGTCGAGGTGGCCGAAGCGGAGATTGGACTCCGCCCGGCCGAAGTCTTCAGGGAGCTTCTCCCGGGTGGTCTGCTGGACGACGCGCGGACCGGTGAACGCGAGCAGCGCGCCCGGCTCCGCGACGATCACGTCACCGAGGCTGGCGAAGCTCGCAAGGACGCCGGCGGTCGTGGGGTGCGACATGACGCTGATGAAGCCGCAGCGGGCGTCGCGCAGGTCCTCGATCGCACAGACCGTCTTCGGGAGCTGCATCAGCGAGAGGATCCCCTCCTGCATGCGTGCGCCGCCCGATGCGGTGACGGAGAGGAGCGGCACGTTGCGCTCGACGGCGCTGTCGACCGCGCGCGAGAGCTTCTCGCCGACGACGCTGCCCATCGAGCCGCCCATGAACGAGAAGTCCATGACCGCGAGCTCGCAGGCCTCGTTCTCGATCGCCGCGGAACCGATCACGATCGCGTCGCCGAGGCCCGTCGAGACCTCGGCTTCGGCGAGCCGCTCGGGATAGGGCCGGAGGTCGAAGAAGCCGAGCGGATCCTCGGAGCGCAGTTCGGACGCCTCCTCCGCGAACGTGCCGGCGTCGACGAGCTGCGCGATCCGGTCGCGCGCTCCGACCGGGAAGTGATGTCCGCACTGCGGGCAGAGGCAGAGGTTCGCCTTCAGCTCGTCGTCGCGGTAGTGGGACCCGCACGACGGGCACGTGTTCGGATGCTTGCGATCTCCGTCGGACGACTCGGGCCGATTCGTGTGCTCGATGGAGACGTCGATTCGGGGCTCGGCCACGGCTTCTCGATTATCCCTTCTGGAAGAGCAGGTTCGTGCGCTCGACGTGCATTCCCGCACGCTCGTAGACGCGCACGGCGCCGGTCGGGCTCTCGGCGTCGACGCCCAGGCCCACCGCGTCGAAGCCGCGGCTCTCGAACTCGGCGAACGTGTGTCGAAGGAGCGCCTGGCCGAGACCGCGCTGCCGGTACTCCGGCAGGACCCCGAGGATGCGGACCCACCCGAGGCCCGGCTCGTACTCGGCGGCGCGGGCGATCACGATCCCTGCGACCTCGTCGCCGTGCTCGGCCATGAACCAGAGCGACGGATCGAAGGCCGGGTCCTCGATGAACCAGTGGCGCCAGAGCTCGTAGGGCTCGGGCTCGAACATCCACGCGTCGGCGAACGAGGCGTTGTGCGCGTCGTACACCCGGCGCTCCTCGCCCTCGCGCATCGCGTGGACGGTGAAGCCGTCGGGCCACTCGGGCTCGGGACGCTCACTGCCGAGGGCGATCCGCATGCGGTACGAGTGGCGGACGACCTCGTAGCCGGAGCGGGAGAGGAGATCGCGCAACGGCTCGTCGTCCTCGGAGGTGAAGGCCATCAGGCCGGCGTCCGGCTTCTTCGCGGCGGCGACGTTCTCGATCGCCAGCAGCAGGTCGGGGAGCGACTCGTCATCGGTCGCGCGCACGTCGAGCCAGATGTGCTCGGCGTAGAGCCCGACGTCCGCGTAGCCAACGATTCCGTCGTCGTTCTCCGCGACGAGGATGTCCTGGCCGAACTCGACGTCGGGTGACTCCCAGTACTGCAGCAGGTCGCCGGGCGTGGCGTCATCAGCTCCGTGGAGCCGCCGCGAGTGCTCGTTGAGCATGGCCGCGGTTGGCTCGAGGTCTTCCTTGACGGCCGGGCGAATGGTCGCGCTCATCGCTCGACCAGCTCGTCGAGGGTGTCCGGCAGCTTCGAGAGATCCGTCAGCTCACGGTCGGGCTTCGGCTCGGGCTCTTCGCCGAGTCGGTTGATCCAGACGCTCTTCAGCCCGAGCTCGCGCGCCGGGGCGATGTCGTGGAAGCGGCTCGCCGCGACATGGACGTGCGAGTCGCGGTCCGCCGTCGTCGCCTCGAAGAACCGCTCCCAGTGGCCGTGCGCGGGCTTGTACGACTTCACGTCCTCGGCCACGATCGCGAGGTCGATCGGGACGCCGAGCCGTCTCTGGGACGCGGCGATCAGGTCACGGTCGGTGTTGGAGAGAATCGCAAGCTTCCAGCCGCGGCTCCTGAGCTCGGTGAGCGCTGCCGGCACCTCGGGGAACGGAGGCCAGTCGGGGAGCGACTTCGCGAGCGCGCCGGCCTCGCCCTCGGGCAGCTGAGACGCTCTCGTCCGCGGCCAGCCGCTCGAGCGCGAGCGTGAGCACCTCGTGGTACGTGTGGAAGGGCTCCGACTCGATCTCCGGCTCGATCTCGTGGTAGCGCTCGAGCAGGCGCGGCGCCTCCTCCACCCCGAAGAGGCGCTCGAGCTCCGTTCGGATCCCGAGGTTCCAGTCGATGAGGGTGCCGTAGCAGTCGAACGTGGCCCAGCGCTCTCCGCCCATGAGGCTGAACACTAGTTAGGCGCACCCTGCCTCCTCCCCACGACGAGCATATTCGGGAGGTTGTGACGTGTCTGAGCCGGTTCTGCGCCGGGACTCAGTCGTCGAACTCGCGCAGGACGATGCACGCGTTGTGCCCGCCGAAGCCGAACGAGTTCGAGACCGCGACCTTGACCTCGGCCTTGCGCGCCTCGTTCGGGATGTAGTCGAGGTCGCACGCCGGGTCGGGCGTCTCGTAGTTGATCGTCGGCGGCAGCGTGTTCGTGTTCACTGCGAGGATCGTGAAGATCGCCTCGACGGCGCCCGACGCGCCGAGGCAATGGCCGGTGGCGCCCTTCGTCGAGGAGACGGGCGTCTTCGCGGCCTTCTCCTCGCCCAGCGCGAGCTTGATCACCTTCGTCTCGCTCGCGTCGCCGAGCGGCGTCGACGTTCCGTGCGCGTTGATGTAGTCGACGTCGTCCGGGCTCGATGCCCGCGTCGTTGAAAGCCATCTTCATCGCGCGGGCGGGGTTCGAGCCGCTCGGGTCCGGCTCCGTCACATGAGCCGCGTCCGACGAGAGCCCGTAGCCGAGAAGCTCCGCGTAGATCTTGGCGCCGCGCGACCGTGCGTGCTCGAGCTCCTCGAGGACGACCACGCCTCCCGCCTCGCCCATCACGAACCCGCTGCGGCCGGCGTCGAACGGACGGCTCGCCTTCTCGGGCTCGTCGTTCCGCCGCGCCAGCGCGCGCATCGCGCTGAAGCCGGCGATCCCCACCGGAGTGATCCCCGCCTCGGTTCCGCCCGCGAACACCGCGTCCGCCCGGCCGAGCCGGATCATGTCCGCGGCCTCGCCGATCGCCATGTTCGACGCGGCGCACGCCGTGCACTGAGACGACAGAGGCCCGCGCGTCCCGAGCTCCATGGAGACCCAGGCCGCGCCCATGTTCGGGATGATCTGCGGGATCGAAAACGGGTTCACGCGATCCGGGCCGCGCTGGAGCAGGACGTCGTAGCAGTCCTGGAACGCCTGCAGCCCGCCGATCCCCGTCGCGATCGAGGCGCCGATGCGCTCGGCCTCGGGCTCGACCTCCAGGCCCGAGTCCTCCTCGGCCTGGCGCGCGGCGGCGACGATCATCTGGGCAAAGCGGTCCATGCGCCGGGCCTGCTTGTGCTCGATCCAATCCTTCGGGTCGAACTCCTTCAGCTCGCAGGCGAACGTGACCGGATACTCGCTCGCGTCCCACTGCTCGATCGGCGCGGCGCCGGATTTGCCGGCGAGCAGGTTGTCCCAGGTCGTCTGGACGTCGTTCCCGAGCGGCGAAACGCACCCCAGCCCGGTGATGACGACGCGCCTGCGCCCGTTCTGCGAATAGTCAGCCACTCACATCCCCAATCCGCCGTCGACGAGAAGCACCTCGCCCGTGATGAACGAGGCCTCGTCTGAGCACAGGAACCGTACCGCTCCGGCGATGTCCTCCGGATCTCCGAGCTTGCCCAGCGGAGTGTTGACCAGCATCGCGTTCGTCGCCTCTTCGGGGAGCACGTCGGTCAATCTCGTGTGGATGTACCCCGGGGCGACGACGTTCGCACGCACGCCGCGGCTCCCGAGCTCGCGCGCCAGCGACTTCGTGAAGCCGATGATCCCGGCCTTCGACGCTCCGTAGTTCGTCTGGCCCATGTTCCCGTGCAGGCCGACGATGCTCGAGACGTTGACGATCGCGCCTCCGCGCTTCTTCATCATCGGGCGCGCCACTGCGCGGCACGTGTAGAAGACCGAGCTCAGGTTCGTCTCGATCACCGCGCGCCAGTCGTCGTCGCTCATGCGCGCGAGCAGCGTGTCGCGGGTCAGTCCCGCGTTGTTGACGAGGATGTCGAGGTCGCCGGCCTCCTCGACGAGCCGCTGGGCATCGGCCGGATCGGACACGTCCGCCTGGACCGCGCGTCCTCCGATCTCGCTCGCGACGGCCTCCGCCTCCTCCGCGCCCGAGCGGTAGCCGACCACGACCGATGCCCCGGCCTTGCCGAGCTCGACCGCGATCGCCCGCCCGATGCCGCGCGACCCCCCGGTGACGAGGGCCGTGCGCCCTTCGAGAGAGCAAAACTCAGGCGGCAGAGACTGTCTCCTCTGCCTTCTGCAGCCCGGCCACGTTGTTGACCGAGATCGTCTTCACGGTCCGGTCGATCCGCTTCACGAGGCCCGAGAGCACGTTGCTCGGACCGACCTCGACGAAGACCTTCACGCCCTCCTCGACCAGTCCGCGAGCGGCCTGCGTGAACTTGACGGGCGCCGTCAGCTGCTCGACCAGAAGCGACGCCATCCGCTGCGCCGGCTCGATCTTCGCCGTGACCGTCGACATGAAGGGCGCGATCGGGTCACGGAACTTCACGCGCTCGACCGCCGGCCGAAGGCGATCGGCGGCACGCGCGACGAGCGGGCTGTGGAACGCGCCCGACACCTTGAGCTTGACCGTGCGGCGCGCTCCGAGCTCCTCGGCCTTCGCGCAGACCTCGTCGACCGCGGCCTGCTTGCCGGAGATCGACGATCTGGCCCGGGCAGTTGTAGTTCGCCGGCCACACGCCCTCGATGTCGTCGCAGAGGCGCTCGACGAGCTCGTCATCGAGACCGAGGATCGCAGCCATCGAGCCGTTGCTGATCCGCGCCGCCTCGGCCATCGCGAGCCCGCGCTCGCGAACGAGCGCGATCGACTCGAACGGCGTCAGCGACGACGTAGCGGCCAGCGCGGTGAACTCGCCGACAGAGTGGCCGACGACGTAGTCCGGCTCGAGCCCGCGCGTCCGAAGCGCAGCGAGCATCGCCAGGCTCGTGGCGACGAGCGCCGGCTGCTGGACCTCGGTCTCGCACGAGGTCCTCGAGCGAACCCTCGAAGCAGAGCCGCTTGAGATCGAGGCCCGAGGCCTCGCTCCCCTCGCGGAAGACCTCCATCGCCTCCGGCACAGCCTCGGCGATCTCGCGGCCCATGCCCGCCTCGAGCGATCCCTGCCCTGGGAAGCAGAATGCGACCTTGCTCATGACTGTCCACCTTTCCCGTTCGCCGTCCACTCAATCAAGGCCGAGCCCCATGTCAGTCCGGCGCCCATTCCTGTCATCAAAACCATCTCACCTGCGGCAAGCCTCCCGTCGGCTTTCGCGTCTCCGAGAGCCAGTGGGATCGATCCTGAGGAAGTGTTGCCAAAGCGGTCGACGTTTACCACTGTTTTCTCTTCCGGGATACCGAGCTTTTTCCTCGCATGGTCGATGATCCGCACGTTCGCCTGGTGCGGCACGTAGACGTCGACCTCGTCCACCTGGACGTCGCATTCGTGCAGCACCTTCTCCGCGGAGTCGACGAGGATTCGCGTCGCGAACTTGAAGACTTCGCGGCCGTTCATCTTCGCGAAGTGCTGCCGCTCTGCCACGGTCTCCGCGGTCGCGGGCGCCCGCGAGCCGCCGGCGGGCATGTACAGCTGAGGGCCGCCCGATCCGTCGGCGCCGAGCTCGAAGCCCAGGAACCCGCCGTCCGGAACCCGCTCGAGCACGACCGCGCCCGCGCCGTCGCCGAACAGGACGCACGTGCTGCGATCCGTCCAGTCGACGACCTTGGAGAGGACGTCGCCTCCGACGACGAGCGCCTGGTCGACGAGACCGCTCGCGACCATCCCGTGCGCCTGGGCGATCGCGTAGACGAAGCCGGTGCAGCCGGCCGAGAGGTCGTAGGCGGCGGCGTCCTTCGCTCCGAGCTGGTCGGCGAGGATCGCGCCCGTGGAGGGAAACATCATGTCCGGCGTCACCGTCGCGACGACGATCAGGTCGACCGCAGAAGCCTTGACTCCGGCCTGCTCGAGAGCGGCAGTCGCGGCAGGAAGCGCTAGGTCGGAGAGAGCCTCGCTGGGAGCAGCCACGCGGCGCTCCCGAATCCCGGTGCGCTCGAGGATCCACTCGTCCGAGGTGTCGACCATCTTCGCGATCTCGTCGTTCGTCATCACGCGCTCGGGCACCTGCGACCCGATGCCCGTGATCGAGACGTGGCCGTTCGACGTCGCGCTGCCGATCACGCCTGCTCCACGGCGAACGTCAACGTTCCGCGCGCGGCGAGCTGGCCGTCGACCCTCGCCTCGGCGCGGCCCTTGCCGATCGGCCCCCGGACGCGTTCGAGGTCACACGTCAGCTCGAGCTCGTCGCCCGGCTCGACGATCCGCTTGAAGCGCACGCCGTCGATACCGGCGAAGAGGGCGAGCCGGCCCCGGTTCTCCTCGGCGCACAGCACCGCGACCGCGCCCGTCTGCGCCATCGCCTCGACGATCAGGACGCCGGGCATGATCGGACGCCCGGGAAAGTGACCTGCCAGATACCACTCGTCGGGCCGAACGCGTCTTCCTGGCGACGACGCGCTTGCCGGGCTCGAGCTCGGTCACCTCGTCGATCAGGAGGAACGGTTCGCGGTGCGGGAGGATCTCTTCGATCTCCGCGCGACTGAGTGGGGCCTGGGTCGGCACGGGCGGCCTAGTGTAGTTGGCGGTGCCTTCGTCACTGCGCCCCGGAGTTCGGTCGTTCCGCGCTTGCGCGGCCGGTTCGGGCATCCCTACGTGTACGCGGAGGTGTGCCCGTCCACGCAGCGGATGCTCACGGACGAGCATTCCGAGGGCTCGGTCGCGCTCACCGAAGAGCAGACCGAGGGCCGCGGACGCCTCGGACGAAGCTGGCATCTCGCCGCCCGGGATGAGCCTGCTCTTCTCGACGCTCCTCGAGCCTCCCGTTCAGACCGCGCGCCTCCCCGAGCTCACGATCGTCGCGGGCGAAGCCGTTCGCGAGGCGATCGCCCAGGTGACCGGGCTCGATCCCGAGATCAAGCTCCCGAACGACATCCTGATCGGCGGCCGCAAGACCGCGGGCATCCTCGCCGAGGCGCGCGACGGCCGAGTCGTCCTCGGCATCGGCGTCAACGTGAACCTGCCCGAGGACGTCCTCCCGGAGCCCACGGCGACGTCCCTCCTCGTCGAGAAGGGCGCCGAGGTCGACCGCGCCGAGCTCCTGGTCGAGATCCTCGACCGCCTCGAGCGGCGCTACGACCGCTGGACGGCTACGGCGACCTGACCGGGCGGCTGTCGTTTCCGGCGAAGTCCCGGGAGACTGCGGTGAACGAGGTGAACGCTCCACCCGGCGGGACGCTGAACTTGCCCGGCACGAGCCGGCGCAGCGTCACCGTCCTCGTCCCGTCGAAGACGACGGTCACGTCACCGGGCTCGTTGATGGAGAGCCGCGGAGCCGCCCGCGAGACGATCTTCAGCTTCGGCCCGGTCGTGTCGGTGGCGAACGTGACCGTGTCCCGGAGCGTCGTCACCGTCGAGGTCACGCGGATGTCCGCCTTGAACTCGTGCTCTCCGATCCCGCGGGCGAAGCGGCCGTTCCACTCGATCGAACTGCGGGCCCGGGCTGGAGCGCGCCCGAGGACACCTGGCCCACGGTCTTCTTCCCGCGGCGAACGGTCAGGGTCACCCGCGCCGGGTTGTAGAGCGTGAACTTGAAGCGCGTCCGGTCGAGCCTGCCGTCGCCGTTCGGCGAGAAGACCTGCGGTGAGACCTTGAAGCCGGCGAGGGTGCGGTCGACGATGACCGCCAGCGTCGCCGTCGTCACGACCCCGAGCGCGTTCCTGGCCGTGAGCACGATCCCGTACCGGCCGTCCGCGATCCCCGCGGCGTCCCATCCGAAGCTGTAGTTGCCCGGGTTCTTCGCCTCCATCAAGAGCGTGGTCAGCGGCAACCCGTTGGCGTCCACGAGGGTTGCGGTGACCGTCGCCGCCTCGCGCAGGCGGTAGCGCACGAGCGTCGCGTCGTTGCGGCCGTCGCCGTTCGGCGTGATCAGGGCCGGCTTCGCCAGAGCGGTCAGCGCCGAGGTCTGGTTCGATCCGAGCACGATGCCGGTCGCGGGCCGCACGCTCGGCCCCGCGTCGATCGCGTACAGGTACTTGCCGGCCGGGACGGTGCGCGCGTCCCATGTCCAGTCGACAGTCGTCCCCTCGCCGTCGCCCGACGCGACGATGTTCCCGTCCGGCTGCGTGACCACCACCGACCACGGCAGCGCCTGGGTGAGCGTCCCGGTGAAGCGCACCATCTCGCCCGGAGCTCCGGTCGCCTTCGGGAAGTAGAGCTTCGGCAGGCCGGTCTGCGCCACCGCACGCGTGATGCTCGGCAGCTCGCCGTACAGCTGGCTCCCGGGGCAGGTGGTGAAGCCCGTGTCGCGGTGGCCCGAGATCGTGCGCAGCGTGACCATGCGCCCCGCCGGGTACTTCGGGTTCCCGGTCGAGCGCCAGCTGAAGGTCGACTGTGGATCGACGTGCGCCACGTCCAGGCGCCAGGCGATGATCTTGATCAGCGCCGCCCGCGCGGCCGGTGAGATCGAGGCCGAGTCGTACCTGCCGATCAGCGCGACACCCGACGAGCCCGTGTTGAAGCCCTGCGCGTGCGCTCCGACGACGTTCCTGTCGACCCCGCCCCAGCGGCCCTCGAAGATCTGGCCGTACTTGTCGACGAGGAAGTTGTAGCCGATGTCGTCCCAGCCGTTGGCGAGCACGTGGTAGCGCTCGATGCCGCGGACGATCGAGGCCGACTGCGCCCGCGTGTACGAGTTCGAGCCTGCCGTGTGATGGACGACGGCGAACCGCACCGAGTCCGCGTAGTCCGGCTTGCGGCGGCGGCGGATCCGCTCGTCGGCGCCCCAGCTCGCGCGGGTCAGGATCAGCGGCGACCCCGCGATCGACGTGCGGCGAAGCCGTGACTTCCGGGCCGGGCTCGAGACGTAGTAGGCGCGGACCCTGGTCACGTGCCCGTACGTGCGCACCTGGATGCGGTTCGACGCGCCCGTCCAGTAGGGGCTGCCGAGATTCCAGCCGCGCGCACGGAGCTCGTGGTTTCCGGCGTCGGGGCGATCCTCCTCGGGCGCGGCCGTCGTGCCACGGGCTCCAGCGTCCCTTGACCGCGCGCGTCCTGAAGGTCACGGCGCCGTCGCCCTTCCAGTGCAGGCCGACGAGGTCGAAACGGTGCGCCGGTTTGTTGACCCCCGGCTTCAGCTCGTGCGAGGAGAGCGAGGTGCCGGCGGCGAGCGCGGTACCCGGACAAAGCAGGAGCAGGAGGACGGCGAGACGGAGGGACTTCATGGGCGGCGAACCCTACGGAAGCAAAGACCGGGGCGAGCCTCAAGCTCCCAGATAGAATTCTTACAAGTGAAAGCGCCGCTTTTGCGCGGATTTTTCATCGCGATCGCCGCGGCTCTCGTCGTCTGCGCCACCGCCTCAGCTACGACCTCGCAGCCGCGAGTCCTCGCGGCCATGTTCGACAACGACGTCAACCCGGTCACGCAGGACTACATCAACGACCAGATCAAGCGCGCGAACGACGAGCACTACGACGCGATCGTGATCCTGCTCGACACCCCGGGCGGGCTGAGCACCGTCGATGAAGAAGATCTACAAGGCCGAGCTCGCCTCGAAGGTGCCGGTGATCGTCTACGTCTCGCCGCCCGGCGCGCGGGCCGCCTCGGCCGGCGTCTGGATCGGCCAGGCCGCCGACCTCCTGGCCATGGCGCCGAACACGAACATCGGCTCGTCGACGCCGATCGACGTCGGCGGCGGGAACATCCAGTCCGACCTCCGGCGCAAGGTCGTCAACGACGCGGCCGCCTCGCTCCGCGAGCTCGCGCGCTCACACGGCCGGAACGTCGAATGGGCCGACTGCCGCGGTGCGCCGAGGCCTCGAACCTCGGCGCGACGGAGGCGCTCGAGCGGAACGTGATCGACGCCATGGCGCCGACGCTGCCCGCGCTGCTGGACCAGATCGACGGGACGAAGACCGTGCCCGAAGGGCATCGTCCTGCACACGAAGGACGCGGAGATCACGAACGTGGACATGTCCCTCTGGCAGAAGGCCCTGGACACGCTGATCGACCCGAACCTGATCGTCCTGTTCATGTCGCTCGGGACGCTCGGGCTGATCGTCGAGCTCTGGAACCCCGGCCTGATCTTCCCGGGCACGGTCGGGGCGATCTCGCTGATTCTCGGTCTCTTCGGGCTCCAGGTCCTGCCGATCAGCGCCGCGGGGGCGCTGCTGATGCTGCTCGCCTTCGCGTTCTTCGCGGCGGAGGCGTTCGTGCCGACCCACGGGGCGATCACGGTCGCCGGGGCAGTGTGCTTCGTCATCGGTGCGCTGCTCCTCTTCGAGCCGGCGGGCGAGCACGTACGAGGTCTCCGTGCCCGTGGTGATCGCGATCGCGGCCACGCTCGCCGGGCTGATGGCGTTCGTCGCCATCAAGATCGTCCAGGTGCGGAAGGCTCCGGTCGTGACCGGCCAGAGCGAGCTCGTCGGCCAGGTCGGAGTCGTCCGCGAGCCGCTCGCGCCGGTCGGCCTCGTCTTCGTCCGCGGCGAGCTCTGGCAGGCGCGCTCGAACGGTGACCGCGTAGAGCCGGGGACAACGGTTCGGGTCGACCAGATCGACGACGACCTCGTGCTCGAAGTCGAACCGGCCGAAGAACCCGTCCCCGTCACATAGGATTTCGGCTGATGGGCGCGCTGATCGCACTCGCGGCAATCGCGGTCTTCGTCTTGATCGTCCTGGCGGCGGCGATCCGGGTCGCGCGCGAGTACGAGCGCGGCGTGATCTTCCGCCTCGGCCGCCTGAAGTCGCCGCCCAAGGGACCGGGCCTCTTCCTGCTGATCCCGATCATCGACAAGATGGTCCGCGTCGACCTGCGGACGGTGACGCTGAACGTCCCGCCGCAGGAGGTGATCACGAAGGACAACGTCCCGGTCCGCGTGAACGCCGTCGCCTACTTCCGGATCATCGACCCGGAGAAGGCGATCGTTCAGATCGAGAACTTCATGGTCGCGACGTCGCAGATCTCGCAGACCACGCTGCGGAGCGTTCTCGGCCAGCACACGCTCGACGAGCTCCTTTCGGAGCGGGACAAGATCAACGCGATCCTGCAGGAGATCATCGACCAGGCAACGTCGCCCTGGGGGATCAAGGTCTCGATCGTCGAGGTCAAGGACGTCGAGATCCCGACCGGCATGCAGCGCGCGATGGCGCGCCAGGCCGAGGCCGAGCGCGAGCGGCGCGCGAAGGTGATCGCCGCCGAGGGCGAGTTCCAGGCGTCCGAGCGGCTGAAGGATGCCGCCGAGGTGCTCGCACAGAACCCGATCTCGCTCCAGCTGCGCTTCCTGCAGACGATGCTCGAGATCAGCTCCGAGCGGTCCTCGACGATCATCCTTCCGGTGCCGATCGACCTCTTCAGGCCGTTCATCGAAGCGGCCGGGCGCAGCGGCGGCGGGTCGCAGAGCTGACGCCGGACATTCGGCGAGACCCGATCTCCGGCCGAACGGTCGTGATCGCTCCCACCCGGGCGCTCAGGCCCGGGGCCACCCGCGCAGAGCGTCGAGCCTCCGGCGCAGGACGAGCTCGACTCGTGCCCGTTCTGCGAGGGACGCGAGGACCGGACTCCTCCGGAGACCTACGCGGTTGCGCCGGCCGATCGCGCTCCCGACACGCCCGGCTGGCGGGCGCGAGTCGTCCCGAACCTCTATCCGGCGCTGGAGCGCCAGGAGGTCGTCATCCACTCGCCGCGCCATGTTCGCTCGTTCGCGGAGCTGGAAGACGAGGAGCTGGCCGCGGTAGCGCAGGCCTGGAACGCACGCCGGGAGACCGCGCTCGCCGAGGGCTTCGGCTACGTCCACCTCGTCCTGAACGAGGGCCGGGCCGCCGGCGCGAGCCTGCCGCACAGCCATTCGCAGCTCATCTGGCTGCGCGAGCCGCCGCCGGCCGTGGTCGACGAGGCGCCGCATCTCCAGAAGGGAGGCTGCGGAGCCTGCGCCGTCCTGGAGCAGCGCGCGAGCCTGGAGATCGCCGTCCGCGGCGACATCGCGCTCCTCGCGGCGCCCGGCGGCCGCGCGCCCTACGAGCAGCTGATCCTCACCGAGACGTCACGAGGCCGAGCCGACGGAGCAGGACCTCCTGTTCGCGGCCGAGCTCCTACGGCATGCGATCCGCAAGCTGCACGACGTGGAAGGAGCCGTCCCGGTCAACGCCTGGCTTCACCCGAGCGCGCACTGGCACTTCGAGCTCGTGCCGCGGCTCACGGTCTTCGCGGGCCTCGAGCTCGGAGCGGGGATCTACCCGAACTGGCTGCCGCCCGAGGAAGCGGCAGCGCGTCTTCGCTAGTCGGGCCCCGAGCCGTCCTTGCCGTTCAGCTCGCGGAAGCGCCGCGCGGCCTCGATCGCCGCGCCGAGGTTCAGGCCCTTGTCCTTCGCCTGCTTGATCAGCATCACGGTCTCGACCGCGTCCATGTCGTAGATCCGCTGCTTCCGGCCGTGCGTCGGGATCTGGGCCTTGTTCGTCCAGTAGTCCAGCTGCATCTTCGAGATGCCCGGCGATCTGACAAACCTGTCCGAGATAGAGCTGGATCTTGTCCAGATGTTCCGAAAGATCGATCGGCTCTAGAAGATCTACTTGTCTGCTGGCGGCCATCCCTCTCTCCCGGCGAGGACTAGACCCCTCGCCGCAAGATATATCGCTCTTAGGAAGTTTTGTGAAGGGGAGGGCCTGAAAACCGCCTGAATTTGCGGGGTTTCAGGCCTCCTCGGCGACCGGCGCGCTCTCGGGCGCCGGTCCGGGCTCGGCGTCGGCCGGCTGCGTCCTCGTCGGCCTCGACGACAGGCGCCAGAGCGGATACCTGCTCGCCGGCGCGCAGCCGCATGACGATCACGCCCTGGGTCGAGCGGCCGAGACGCCTGATCTCGTCGACCGGGATCTTGATCACGGTGCCGCCGTTCGAGATGAGCATCACCTGAAAACCGTCACGGACGACGCGGGCGCCGACCAGGTAGCCCCGCGCCTCGGTCAGCTGCACGGTCTTCACCCCGAGCCCGCCGCGGCCCTTCCGCGGGTAGTCCGCGAGCTTCGTCCGCTTGCCGTAGCCGTTCTCGGTCACGACGAGCAGGTCGCCCTCGTTGACGCCGATCACCTCGGCCGAGATCACCTCGTCGCCCTTGCGCAGGCCCATGCCCTTCACGCCGCCGGTGTCGCGGCCCATCGGGCGCGCTTCCTTCTCGTTGAAGCGGATCGCCTGGCCGTTCCGCGAGACCATGAGGATGTCGTCGTCGCCGGTGGTGTGGCGCACCGAGACGAGCTCGTCCTCGTCGCGCATCTTGATCGCGATGATCCCGTCGGCTTTCAGGGGCGTGTTGTAGGCGGCGAGCTCGGTCTTCTTGACGATCCCCTTCTTCGTCGCGAAGACGAGGTGCTTCGACTCCTCGAAGTCACGCGTCTGGATCACCGCGCGCACCTGCTCGTCCTGCCGAAACGGGAGCAGGTTCTGGATGGCGCGGCCCTTGGACTGGCGCGAGCCGAGCGGCAGCTCGTGCACCTTGAGCCGGTAGACCTTGCCGACGTTCGTGAAGAAGAGGACGTAGTCGTGCGTCGAGGCGACGAACAGGTGCTCGATGTAGTCGTCCTCCTTGAGGTCCATGCCCATCACGCCCTGGCCGCCGCGCCGCTGCTCGCGATACGTCGTGACCGGGAGGCGCTTGATGTAGTTCGAGCGCGTGATCGCGATCACCATGTCTTCCTCGGCGATCATGTCCTCGAGCGAGAACTCGCCCTCGGCCGCGATGATCTCCGTGCGGCGGTCGTCGTTCTTGCCGTAGATGGTCTTGATCTCGAGCAGCTCCTCGCGGATGAGCGCTCCGATCCTCGACTCGTCGCCCAGGATCGTTCGCAGCTCCCCGATCCGCTCCACGAGATCCTTGTGCTCGTCCTCGACCCGCTTGCGCTCGAGCGCGGTCAGTGCGCGCAGGCGGAGGTCGAGAATCGCTTGCGCCTGGATCTCCGAGAGCTCGAACTCCTTCATCAGGCCCTCGCGCGCAGCGTCGGCGTCGGCAGCGCTCCTGATCAGCGCGATCACCGCGTCGAGATTGTCCAGCGCGATCAGGTAGCCGAGGAGGACGTGGGCTCGAGCTTCCGCCTTGCGCAGCTCGTACTTCAGCCGGCGGGTGACGACCTCGCGCTGGAAGTCGAGATAGTGGCTGAGCAGGTCGCGCAGCGCGAGTGTCCGCGGCACGCCGTCGACGAGAGCGACCGCGTTGTAGCCCCAGGTCGCCTGCAGCGCCGTGTGCTTGTAGAGCTTGTTCAGCACGACCTGCGGGATCGCCTCGCGCTTCAGGTCGATCTGGATGCGCATCCCGGTCTTGTCGGAGAGATCCTTGACGTCGGAGATCTCCGAGATCACCTTGTCGTTGACGAGATCGGCGATCTTCTTGATCACGCCCGAGTCGCCGCCCTTCTTCACCCCGTAGGGCAGCTCGTTCACGATGATCGCGGTCTTGCCGCCGCGCAGTTCCTCGACGTGAGCGCGGGCCCGCATGACGATGCGGCCGCGGCCCGAGCGGTACGCCTCGCGGATCCCCTCGCGGCCGACGATGATCCCGCCCGTCGGGAAGTCGGGGCCCTTGACGTGACGCGTTAGGCGGTCGACGTCGATCTCGGGGTCGTCGATCAGCGCCACGAGCGCGTCGATCACCTCGCCGAGATTGTGCGGCGGGATGTTCGTCGCCATGCCGACGGCAATGCCCTGCGACCCGTTGACGAGCAGGTTCGGGTAGCGCGACGGGAGAACGCTCGGCTGCCGGCGCGACTCGTCGTAGTTGGGGACGAAGTCGACGGTGTCGGCGTCGATGTCGCGGAGCAGCTCGGTCGCCAGCCTCGTGAGCCGACACTCGGTGTACCGCATCGCCGCAGCGGGGTAATCGTCGATGTTCCCGAAGTTCCCCTGCCCGTCGACGAGCGGGTAGCGCATCGAGAACGGCTGCGCCATCCGGACGAGCGTGTCGTAGATCGCGACGTCGCCGTGCGGGTGGTACGAGCCCATCACGTCACCGACGACGCGCGCGCACTTGAGGCGCGGCCGATTCGGCTGAAGGCCGGCTTCGTGCATCGCGAAGAGGACGCGCCGATGCACCGGTTTGAGGCCGTCGCGGACGTCCGGCAGCGCGCGCGAGACGATCACGCTCATCGCGTAGTCGAGGAAGCTCGAGCGCATCTCCTGCTCGAGCTCGCGCGGCTCGATCCGGCCGGGGCCGAGCGGCTCAACCGAAGACATTCAGACCTCCCCGCCATCAGACGTCGAGGAACCTGACGTCCTTCGCGTTCGTTTCGATGAAATCGCGCCGCGGCTCGACCTGATCGCCCATCAGCATCGAGAACATCCGGTCAGCGGCCGCCGCATCCTCCACCTCGACGTTGACCAGCATGCGGTTCGCCGGGTCCATCGTCGTTGTCCAGAGCTCCTCCGGGTTCATTTCACCGAGGCCCTTGAAGCGACCGACGTTGATCCCCTCTTTCGCGAGGTCGAGCGCCTCGTGGCGGAGTCCCTCGAAGGTGTCCGCCGTGCGCTTCTTCTTGCCCAGGGTGAGCTCGAAGGGCGGCATGCCGACGATCTCGACGAGGCGCGCGTAGGAGCGGCGCAGGTTCGCGTAGACAGGCGAGGCGAAGACACCGGTCGGAATCGTCACGTGGCTGGCAGCGCTCGACTCGACCTCGACGACCTTGATCGTCGTCGACTCGTCCGTCTGCTCGAGGATCGACAGCTCGTGGCCGGCCTCGCCCACGGACAGGAGTGTCTCTGCGAGGTCCTTGCCGGCAGCGTCATCGATGTCGACCTCGACGAGCCGGTGGCCGATCACGAAGCTCGCGGCCGGGGCCCCGAAGTCGGCGCGCAGGCGAGCGGCCCAGCCCTCGAACTCGTTCAGCGCCTTCGTGAACCGCCGGTAGCGGGCCTCCGTCAGCTGCTGGCCGTCGCCGTCCCGGGCGGAGAGGACGATGTCCTTCACTCGCTCCCGGACCAGGATGTCCTCGAACTGCGATTCCTTCTCGACGTACTGCTCCCGGCTCCCGATCTTCACGCGGTAGAGCGGCGGGACCGCGATATAGACATATCCGCCTTCGACGAGATCCTGCATCTGGCGGTAGAGGAACGTGAGGATCAGCGTCCGGATGTGGGACCCGTCGACGTCGGCGTCGGTCATGACGATCACCCGGTGGTAGCGGAGCTTCTCGAGGTCGAACTCGTCGCCGATGCCCGTGCCGATGGCGGTGATGATCGACTGGATCTCCGCGTTCGAGAGCACCTTGTTGATCCGGTTCTTCTCGGAGTTGATCACCTTGCCGCGCAGCGGCAGGATCGCCTGGAACGTGCGGTCGCGTGCATCAATCGCAGAGCCGCCGGCCGAGTTGCCCTCGACGAGGTAGAGCTCGGCCGAGCTGGGATCGTTGATCGAGCAGTCGGCGAGCTTGCCCGGCAGCGACATGCTGTCGAGCGCGCTCTTCCGCCGCGTCAGCTCGCGGGCCTTGCGGGCGGCCTGCCTCGCGTTTCGCGCGGCGAGCGCCTTCTGGAGGATTTGCTTCGCCTCGGTCGCGTTCTCCTCGAGGAACTCGGCGAGCTTGACGTTGACCGTCTGCTCGACGAGGCCCCGCACCCAGGCGTTGCCGAGCTTCGTCTTCGTCTGCCCTTCGAACTGCGGGTCCTGGAGCTTGACCGAGATCACAGCCGCCAGGCCCTCGCGGACGTCCTCGCCCTCGAGGTTGTCGTCCTTCTCCTTGAGGATGCCGTTCTTGCGCGCGTAGTCGTTCAGCGTGCGTGTGAGCGCGGACTTGAACCCGGAGAGGTGCGAGCCGCCCTCGTGGGTGTTGATGTTGTTCGCGAACGAGAAGACCGATTCGACGTAGGACGTGTTCCACTGCATCGCGACCTCGACCTGGCCCGAAGCGGCGGCGTCGCCGTTCGTCGTCCCCTCGAGGTAGACGATGTGCTTGTGGGCGGGATCCTTCGAGTCGTTCACGTAGCCGACGAAGTCCCGGATGCCGCCCTCGGCGTAGAACTCGTGCCGCTCGTCGCCCTGACGCTCGTCGATGAGCACGATCCGCAGTCCCTTGGTCAGGAACGCCGTCTCGCGCAGGCGCTGGACGAGGATCTCGCTCGACCATTCGAGCTCGTCGAAGATCTCGAGATCCGGCAAGAACGTGATCGTCGTGCCCGACTCCTTCGTCGGCCCGACCTTCTTCAGGTCGGTGGTCGGCTCTCCGCGCGCGAACTCCTGGCGAAAGACCTTGCCGTCGCGCTTCACTTCGACATGGAGCCACGCCGAGAGCGCGTTCACGACCGAGACGCCGACGCCGTGGAGCCCGCCGGAGACCTTGTAGCCCTCGCCGCCGAACTTCCCGCCGGCATGAAGCTTGGTCAGCACGACCGTCACGGCTGGGAGTCCCTGGTCTTTCATCACGTCGGTCGGGATCCCCGAGCCGTTGTCGGTGACGGTCACCGAATTGTCCGGATGAAGCGTCACCTCGACGAGGTCGGCGCGGCCCGCCATGGCCTCGTCGACCGAGTTGTCGACGACCTCGAAGACGAGGTGGTGGAGGCCCCGGGAGCCCGTCGAGCCGATGTACATGCCCGGTCGCAGGCGGACCGGCTCGAGGCCCTCGAGAACAGTGATGTCCTTTGCGGTATAAGCGGCTTCAGCCATTAAAAAAAGCCCTGCAAATCTTGCCTTTTCGGGCTGAGCTCAGTGTACCACATGGACCGGCCGTCAGCGCGCCTCTCCGAGGCTTGCCAGAGCCGCCTTCGCAACGATTCTGCGAAGGCTTTCGTCCTCGATCCCGGAGGCGAGCGCCGCGGCGAGCTCGCGCTCTTCGGCGGTCGGCTCGGGCAGGGCCGCGCGGGCGGGTTCGAGCTCGTCCGCAGAGGGCTCCGGAAGCTTGCCGGGCGCGAAGCGAAGAGCCTCGGGGGCAGTGCTGCCGAGAGCCTCGCGTAGGCGCTCGAGCAGCTTCGGCTCCAGCTGCGCGAGCTCGAAAGCCCAGGTCGAGGACGCGGTCGCGACGTGCAGCGTCCGGTCTCTCGCCAGCCGCGCCGGCCAGGCGTTCCGAGCGATCTGATCCCCGACCGCCTCGGGCCAGGAGCGCACGATGTCCGTCATCCCCTCCGCCGGGCCGAAGCGCGCGAGCTCGCTCCGGACCTCATTTCCGATCCGTTCCGGCTTCACCTCGCCGCTCCGGGAGTCACCTGCACCAGCTGTGCGGGCTCGACCGGCAGCGCGGAGGCTCCGGTCGCGGTGATCAGCGTCTGGCCGGGGCCTTCCAGCCGCCGCGCGAGCGCCGTGCGCCGCCGCTCGTCGAGCTCGGAGAGCACGTCGTCCAGCAGGAGCAAGGGCGGAGCAGGGCCGCGTTCGGCCAGGAGCGCAGCCTCGGCGAGGATCAGCGAGAGCACGGCCAGGCGCTGCTCTCCCTGGGAGCCGAAGCGGCGCAGGTCGCGGTCGCCGGCCAGGATCTCCACGTCGTCGAGATGCGGCCCGAGCCCGGTCGAGCCACGCTCCAGATCGGCCTCGAGGCGCTCGTCGAGCGCGGCGACCGTCGGCGCGGCCGCCTCGTAGCGCAGCGTTCCTTCCGGAAGGCCCAGCTCGCCGGCCCGCTCGGCGAAGACAGGCGCGATCGCCTCGATCGCCTCGGCCCGCGCTGCCACAAGCTGCGCGCCCAGCTCGGCGACGCGTTCCGTCCACGGCGCGACCGCATCGCGCGACGAAGCCCCGACCGACACGCGGCGGAGCGCGGCGTTTCGCTGCGCGACGGCGGCGCCGTACTCCGCAGGCAGCGCGGCCCGGGCCGGATAGAGCCGCCCGAGCGCCCGGTCGAAGTACGCGCGGCGCGCGGCCGGGCCACCTTTGACCACGACCAGGCGGTCCGGCGTGAAGACGAGCGTCGACACCTCGGACCGCAGCTGCTCCGCGGCCCGCAGCGGCGCACCGTTCAGCTTCGCCTTCTTCGCGTCCCCGGGGCGGAGCGTCACCTCGATCCCGAGCCGTGACGTGCCCCTCTCTCCGGCAAGCTCGATCCGCGCCGCCTCGGCCCCGAAGCGCACGAGCTGCGCGTCGTTGCGGCTGCGCGGCGAGAAGCCCTGCGTCCCGACGTGCAGCGCCTCGAGCAGGTTCGTCTTGCCCGCGCCGTTCTCCCCGACCGCCAGCACGAGGCCCGGCTGGAGCTCCAGCTCGAGCGAGGCGTAGGAGCGGTAGTCGCGGAGCGTGACGTTCCGGACGATCAGCCGGCGAGACGGATCGGCATGATCAGGTACGAGAACGATTCCGGCCTCGGAGCGGAGGAGGCCCGGGCGGAGCGGGCTGATCAGCCGCAGCGCGATCTCGTCGGTGTCGACCGACTCGAGCCCGTCGCGCAGGAACTCCGGGTTGAAGCCGATCTCGAGCGCCTCCCCGGTGAACGGAACGGGCAGCGACTCCCTCGCCTCTCCGACGTCCTGCGTCTGCGCGGACACCGTCACCTCGCCCTCCGCAAAGCGCAAACGAAGCGGCGAGTTGCGCTGCGCCATCACCGACGTTCGGCGAACCACCTCGAGGAACTCTTCGCGCGGCAGCGCCACCTCGTGCTCGAACGTCTCAGGGAGCAGCTGCTTGTAGTTCGGGAACTGTCCGTCGATCCGCCGCGTCGTCAGCCAGACCTCGCCGGCGCCGAAGACGACGTGGTTCTCCTGCACGCCGATCTGCAGCTCGGCCGAGTCCTGCGCGATACGCGAGAGCTCCGTCAGCGCGCGCGCCGGCACGATCGCCTCGAGCTCGCTGACGGCCTCGTCCTTCAGCTCCGTCTCCTTGACGGACATCCGGTAGGAGTCGGTCGCCGCCATCACGAGCTTCGCTCCCTCGAAGCGCACGAGCACTCCCGTCAGGACAGGGCGCGACTCGTCGCGCGACGCCGAGCGTGCGACCTTCGAGACCGTGCTCAGGAACGTGTCGCTGTCGACCGTGAACGTCTGAGCCCCGGTCGCGTCCGGAAGCTTCGGGAAGTCCTCGGCGCTGTACGTGTTCAGCTTGTACGAGGCAGGACCGCAGGTGACCTCGAGCACGCCTTGCTCCGACCGGTGCTCGAGAACGACCTCGCTGTCCGGCAGCAGGCGCGCCAGGTCGACGAGCAGCCGGCCCGGAGCGACGACTGCGCCGTCACCCTCGACCTGCGCTTCGACCGACAACCGCAGCGAGACCTCCATGTCCGTCGCGGCGAGCTCCAGCCGCCCGTCGGCGGCACGCAGCAGCACACCGCCCAGCACCTGGACGGCGGCGCGGGTCGAGACAGCCCGCCCGACGAGGGAGAGTGCTCGAGTGAGCTCGTCCTTGGAGCAGGTGACCTTCACGGCTGATCCAACAGCAGTTTCTATCTCAGTCATTTAAAAGAAGTTCGTAGTAGTAGTAGGGAGTGTGGACTCTGGGGACGATGCCGTGCAGCGGGTTCGGCAGCGGGATTGCCCTGGGGACATGTTCTGTGGGGAAACGGAAGGTTTGAACATGTCTCTCGGGGCGGTGTCCAGGTTTCCCCAGATTCAGCGAGTTTGCTTCACCCGCGCTGTCAGTTCTTGCACAAGGTTGTAGACAGAGCGGTCCTCGCGGATCATGCGCGCGATCTTGGACGTTGCGTGGATGACGGTCGTGTGATCGCGGCCGCCGAACTCGCGGCCGATCTTGGGGAGCGAGGCGTCGGTCAGCTCGCGCGAGAGGTACATCGCGACCTGGCGCGGATAGACGATGTTCTGGGAGCGCCGGTCGCCGCAGAGCTCCTCCATCGAGAGGCCGAAGCGCTCGGAGACCGCGGTCTGGATCCGCTCGATCGAGACCTCGGGCGCCTCGCCCTGTGGGAAGACGTCCTTGAGCACGTCCTGGGCGAGCTCGACGGTCATCGGCCGCGCGGTGAGGCTGGAGAAGGCGACGACGCGCGTGAGGGCTCCCTCGAGCTCGCGGATGTTCGTCGACACGCGGCCGGCGATGAAGGTCAGCACCTGCGGGTCGGGGATGTGGATGCCGTCGGTCTTGACCTTCTTGCGCAGGATCGCGATGCGGGTCTCGAGGTCGGGCGGCTGGATGTCGGTGATCAGCCCCCACTCGAAGCGTGAGCGCAGCCGCTCCTCGAGCGTCGAGATCTCGCGCGGCGGGCGGTCGGACGAGATCACGATCTGCCGGCCGGCCTCGTACAGCGAGTTGAAGGTGTGGAAGAACTCCTCCTGGATCCGCTCCTTGTGCTCGAGGAACTGGATGTCGTCGATCAGGAGCAGGTCGTAGGTGCGGTAGCGCTGCTTGAAGCCCTCGATCCGCTTGTCGCGCAGCGAGTTGATGAAGTCGTTCATGAACGTCTCGCTCGTGATGTAGCGGACGGAGAGGTTGCGCGAGTGCGCGCCGACGTACTGCCCGATCGCCTGCAGGAGATGCGTCTTTCCGAGCCCCGTGCCGCCGTAGATGAAGAGCGGGTTGTACGCCTGCGCCGGCGCCTCCGCGACCGCGAGCGCCGCGGCGTGCGCGAAGCGGTTCGACGAGCCGATCACGAAGGAGTCGAACGTGTACTTCTGGCTCATCTCGAATGCGGACCGCGCTGCCGGCGCAGGGGAGTCCGGTTTCGGGCCTGCCGACTCGACCTCGCGCTCGACGAAGAGCTTGATCCGCCGTTCTTGCCCGACCTCGTCCCGGACCGCAGCGCCGATCAGATCGAGGAAATGGCCCTCGATCCAGTCGCGCGTGAAGTCGTTCGGGACCGAGAGGACGAACGTGTCGTCGGTCAGCTCACGGCTGGAAACGTCCCCGAACCACGTTTCGTACGTGGTGTCGTTGAGCGCGCCCTTGAGTCTTCCGGCGACTTCGGTCCATAGGGTCTCTGCTGTCAACTCTTGCTGGCGTGGCACGACGCCGGGCGGTCTCCTCGGCTCAGGGGCGGAACGGCGAGCATAACAGCGTGTCCACAGGCACTCAATGAGGTGCAGCCGTGGGTAACTATGGGCTTATTTGCAGGGATTTTAGTTCACTCCACATCGTTCTCCACAGGTGTGGACAATCGCCAGGTCAGGCACCGCTTAGCGTCCGCTAGCCGCCCCCGCGCAGCGTTTTTTCAAAGCTGTAAACACCCGTTGACGCTGTGGATAACGCCGTGAGGAGACCCTCGTCTATACTGGCTCGACGCCTGTGCAAAAAGGGCGCTCGTTCCTCTTTTTCTCTCACCTCTCACCGTGAAGCGGACCTATCAGCCGAACGTACGCCGCAGGAAGCGGAAGCACGGGTTTCGAGCCCGCATGTCCACGCGGGCCGGCCGCGCGATCCTGAAGCGACGCAGAGCTCGGGGCCGCAAGCGGCTCTCCGCCTGACCCCCGAGAAACAGTTGCACCGTAAGAACCGCCTGTCCCGTTCCCGGGATTTCGATGCCGTGTACCGCCACGGCCGGTCGGCCTCGACGCGGTTCCTCGTTCTCTACTGGTTCCCGCGGGAGGAAGGCGACGAGCCACGCCTCGGGATCGCCGTTCCGAAGGGAACCGGTGGCTCGGTCGTCCGCACGAAGATCAAGCGTCAGCTCCGGGAGCTGTGGCGCGAGCGGCTCGAGTCGCTCCCGCCTGCGCACGACTTCGTCCTGATCGTCCGGCCGGGCCTCGTCGAGGGCACCGAGTCGAAGGGCTTCGAGTGGCTCGGCGAGCGCGTGGACGAGGTGCTCGGCAAGGCGGCCGCGTGAGCTCCGTCCTCCGGCTGCCGGCGTACCTCGGCGTCGGGCTCGTCTACCTCTACCGCTACACGCTCGGGCGTCCTCTTCCCGGGCGGCTGCAAGTACCACCCGTCCTGCTCGCAGTACGCGATCGACGCACTGCGCGAGTACGGGCTCGTCCGCGGCGTGATCCTCGCCGGCTGGCGGCTTCTGCGCTGCAACCCGTGGAGCCTCGGCGGAGTCGACTACCCCCGCCAGCAGAGGCTGTTCAAGTGATCCTCTTCTCGCCGCTCTCGCCGCTCGAAGACCTGCTGCGGAACGTCCTCGAGTGGTTCCACGGGACGATCGGGCTCCCGTGGGCCTGGGCGATCGTCGCGGTGACCGTCTGCGTGCGGCTGCTCATGGTCCCGCTCGCCGTCAAGCAGATCCACTCGATGCAGGCGATGCAGGCGCACATGCCGGAGATGAAGTCGATCCAGCAGCGCTTCAAGCACGACAAGCAGAAGCGCAACGAAGAGCTCATGAAGTTCTACCGGGACAACAACGTCAACCCGGCCGCACCCTGCCTGCCGCTCCTCGTCCAGTTCCCCGTCTTCATCGCGCTCTACCTCGTGCTGAGGCAGTTCTCGAAGAATCCGCCGGGCGGAGACCTGTCCTGGTTCGGCTCGCTCGTCCCGGACATCACGGCGCACGCGAACGCGCACTGGTCGGGCTACCTGCTGCTCGCGATCTACGTCGGGAGCCAGCTCGCGTCCACGTACTTCATGTCCACGACCATGGACAAGACGCAGCGGACGATGATGATGGTGCTCCCGGTCGCGTTCGTTCCCGTGCTCGTGAACTTCCCGGTCGGGCTCGTCATCTACTGGGTGACGACGAACCTGTGGACGGTCGGCCAGGGGCTGGTCACGCGCAAGCTGGTCCCGAAGAAGGCGCCGCCTGCGCCGAAACGCTCCTCGCGCACGCCGCCGAAGGAGGTGGCCGCCGAAGGCAAGGACGGCGCCGAGGCGAAGCCCACGGACGAGAAGCCGGCGGCTCCTGCACCGCCGCGGCGCGTGAAGCGCAAGAAGAAGGCCAGGCGATGAAGACGCTACGCGTCAAGTGTTCACGCTGCGTGCTCACCATGGGCGGGGCTCGATGACAGAGGATCTCCGCCAGGTCGAGGCGAGCGGCGAGACCGTGGGCGAAGCGAAGTGGGCGGCGCTGCGCGAGCTCGAGAAGCTCCATCCTGGGCTCGACAAGGGCGCGGTTCGGTTCCAGGTCGTGTCCGAGGGCGAGCGAGGGCTGCTCGGAGTCGGGTACGCACCCGCGCGTGTGGTCGCGCTCGTGGACGCGGAGTCCGCGCAGTCCGCGCAGGGATCGACCGACGGCGAGAGCGACCTGGCCGGCGAAGTCCGCGACCTCGTCGAGCGGATCACGACGGGAATCGGCATCCGCTGCCGCATCGACATCGCCGAAGACGACGAGGTGATCACAGCCTCGTGCTCGGGCTCCAACCTCGGGCTTCTGATCGGCAAGCACGGACAGACGATCGACGCGATCCAGTACCTGGCGAACGCGATCGTCTGGCGCGCGCACCCCGACGGTCGCAAGGAGGTCGTCGTCGACGCGGCGGGTTACCGCGACCGGCGCCGGACGGCTCTCGAGGCTCTGGCCATACGCAGCGCCGAAGAGGCTCTGGCCACGCATTCCTCGGTCGAGCTCGAGCCGATGACCGCCGTCGAGCGCAAGACGGTGCACCTGCGGCTGAAGGAGTACGACGGCGTCGAGACGGGGAGCGAAGGCACGGAGCCGAACCGCTTCATCGTCATCACGCCCAGCGCTTGACCGATCCTCGGCTCGAGCGCTGGCTCGACGCAGTGCTCGCGTCGCCTTTGGGCCTGACCGGGATCGAGGACCGCGGCGAGGCCTGGGCGATGCTCGTCGAGGACGCACTGCGCGGTGTCGACGTCGTGCGCGGGTTCGACGGCCCGATCGTCGACGTTGGCTCCGGGAACGGCTCGCCCGGGATCCCGCTCGCGGCAAGCCTGCCCGAGCGCGAGGTGACGCTTCTCGACTCGAATCGCCGAAAGGCGGAGTTCCTCGAACGCGCGGCGGCGGACTTCGGGAACGTGAGCGCCGCCTGGGGGCGTGCGGAGGAGCACGAGGAGCGCTACGGAGTGGCTTTGGCGAAGGCGCTCGCCCCGCCTGCGGTGGCGCTCGAGTGGCTGCTTCCGCTCGTCGAGGAGGGCGGCGCGGCAGTGCTCTGGCTGGGCTCTTCGGTCGATCTGGACGCGCTCTCGCAGGTCTCGGATCAACTCGGGGGAGCGCCGCTCGAGGAGCACAACGGTCTTGCTGTCGCTCGCAAAATCGCCCCCACTCCAGCGGGTTTTCCCCGGCGCCCCGGAATAGCCCGGAAACGTCCTCTCGCCTCGCCAGAATGACTGTGTGCCCGGCCGCATCTATGCCGTCGCCAACCAGAAGGGCGGCGTCGGCAAGACGACCACTGCGGTGAACCTCGCCGCGTGCCTCGCGCAGGCGGGCGAGAAGGTGCTGCTCGTCGATCTCGACCCGCAGGCGAACGCGACCTCGGGGCTCGGCGAGCGCGCCAACGGGACGTCCAGCTGCGACCTCCTCGACGGCGCGCCTCCGTCGGAGCTCGCGAGGCCGACGCGGTTCCAGAACCTCGACCTCATTCCGTCGAAGCCGGACCTGGCCGGAACGGCCGCGGATCTCGGTCGGCGGGGCGACGGAGAGCGATTCCTCGCCGAGACGCTCGCTCCGGCTGTCGAAACGCACACCTTCGTCTTCGTCGACTGCCCGCCCTCGCTCGGGCCGCTGACCGTGAACGCCCTCGCCGCTGCAAGTCGCGTCCTGGTGCCGGTGCAGGCCGAGTACTACGCGCTCGAGGGGTTGTCCCAGCTCGTGACGTCGCTCGGTGCGATCCGCGTCCGGCTCAACCCGAGCCTCGCGCTCGCGGGTGTGATCCTGACGATGGTCGACGGGCGCACGAAGCTCTCGGCGGACGTGGCTGCCGAGCTCGAGAAGCACTTCGGGCCGCTGCTCTTCCGTGCCCGGATTCCCCGATCCGTGCGGATCGCCGAGGCGCCGAGCCACGGCGAGCCCGTGATCACCTACGACCCGCGCTCGGCCGGCGCGGAGGCCTACTGGAAGGTGGCGATGGAGCTTGTCGAGCGTTCCTCCGAGGCGTCGCTTGCGGCGTAGCCCGTGTCTCAGTTCGAAATGACCGGTCCAGCCAACCCGAGCGCAGCCGAAACCAGGCGTGGCCTGGGTCGTGGCCTCGAGGTCCTGATCGGCGGTGCCGGCTCCTCGGAGCTCGCGCATGTTCCGGTCGATCAGATCCATCCAAACCCGAAGCAGCCGCGAAAGAGATTCGACCACGAGTCGACGGCCGCGCTCGCCGAGTCGATCCGGGCGCAGGGAATCATCCAGCCGGTCGTGCTCCGTCCGCGCGCCGCGGGCGGGTTCGAGCTCGTCGCGGGCGAGCGGCGCTGGCGGGCCGCGCGCGAGGCGAACCTGGAGACGCTTCCGGCGCTCGTGCGGGATGCGGCCGACCGAGACGCTCTGCTCTTGGGGCTCGTGGAGAACGTCGCGCGCGAGGAGCTGACGCCGATCGAGGAGGCGCGGGCCTACGCCGTGCTGGTCGACGAGTTCGAGCTCTCCCTGGGTGACATCGCCGAGCGCGTCGGCTCCTCGAAGCCTGCGGTCTCGAACCGGCTGCGCCTGCTGGAGCTGGCCGACGACATCCTGGGGATGGTCGAGCGCGGCGAGCTGACCGAGGGCCACGCGCGCGCGGTGTTGGCCGTTCCCGACAACGAGGGTCGCCGCCGGCTGGCCCGCAAGATCGTCCGCCAGGGCCTGTCCGTCCGTGCCGCCGAGCGCGAAGCCCGCTGGTCGGGCGCCGCGACCAAGCGGAGAAGGCGGCCGCCGGCCAACCCGGAGCTCGCCGAGCGCGTGAAGATCGCGGCCGAACGGCTGACGGGCTTCCGGGCGCGCGTCAGTGCGCGGGGCCTCGAGATCCCGGTCGACAGCGAGGTCGGGCTCGAGGAGCTCGCCGAAGCCCTCGAGCGGGCGGCGGACGCCGCGTGATGTTCGGCGAGTGGATCGAAGACCTCGAGTCGCTGGAGGCGATCTCCCAGGACGCCGAGGCGCGGCAGATCTTCCTCCGCATGGCGGCGATGTCCCAGGAGGGCCGCATCGGCTCGTTCCTCGTGGAGCTGGCGGGGACGAACGAGCTGGACGAGTTCACGAAGGGAACGCTGAGCGAGATCGCCCGCGACGAGGCGTTCCTGCTCGTGGTGGACGACTACCTGCGCCGCACCACGGTTCTGCACTAGGCGCCCGGGCTCCCCCGGGCGCCGCGAAAATGGGCGATCGTGGATTCGAACCACGGACCTCCGCCTTATCAGAGCGGCGCTCTAACCAACTGAGCTAATCGCCCGGGGGCGTTCGATTGTAGCCACGCCTGGGCACCCTTTGAGGGGGCGGAGGCCAGTGGGGCCGGCGCTAAGATGAATCGAGGTCAGTCATGCAGGAAATGGTCATCTACGGGGTCAGCTTCGACCTGGGCAGCAAGCAGCCCATCGTCCTGCTGAAGACGGCCGACGGGAACCGCTTCCTCCCGATCTGGATCGGCCATCCCGAGGCGGCCGCGATCCTGATGAAGCTCCAGGGCGCATCGTCCCCGCGCCCGATGACCCACGACCTCCTGACCGACATGATCGACCAGCTCGACGGTCAGGTGGTCCGGATCACGGTCACCGAGCTCAAGGAGTCGACCTTCTACGCGTCGATCACGGTGCAGCAGAACGGCTCCGAGCTCGAGATCGACTCGCGGCCGTCCGACGCAATCGCGCTCGCCGTCCGCGCCGAGGCTCCGATCTTCGCCGCGGACGACGTGATCGAGGAGTCCGCGATCGAGTTCGAGGGCGAGGAAGTGAACGAGGAAGAGATCGTCGACGAGTTCAAGCGCTTCCTCGACGACGTGTCGCCGGACCAGTTCGCGGTCGGCGACGAAGAGAACAGCTAGCCCTAGCGCCCGATCCAGTTCACGAAGACGTCCTTGCCGGCCGGGAGGCTGATCAGCCGGTACGGGTACGTCACGTTCGGGTCGACGTGCTCGCCGATCCGAGGTGAGCGCTCGCGAACCTCGACCGTGATCCCGTCCTCCTTCTCGGTCGCGCCCAGCACGTCGATCGCGTAGCCGCTGCTCGAGCGGGCGCCGGTGCTCAGCAGCAGGACCTGCCGGGACGAGAAGTCGATCCTGGGCACGCGCTTCGCCCCGGTCCGGGTGAGGAACGACCCGAGCTGATTCTGGTCGCGGAAGAGCCGCCGCTGCTGGTAGGTGATCTGCAACGGACCGACGGAGAACGCACGCCACTCGACCGGCCGGCTTTTCGACCCCGGAACGAGGAACGCGACCAGCGCCACGGCCGCGAGCGTCACCGCCAGCGCGACGGCGACGCTAGTAGTAGATGTAAACCGCTTCGCCGTAGTAGCTCGACGCGAAGAGAATCGGCGCGACCCAGATCGGGACGCGGACACAGCCGTGCGAGGCCGGGTACGAGGGCACCGACGGATAGCCGTGGATCGCGAACCCGCGCAGGAAGAAGTTCGAGTCGAACATCCCGGTCGGAAGCGTCCCAGGGACCTTGCTGTAGATGTGCCAGAGCCCGACCGGCGTGTTCCCCGTCGCTCCGGTCGAGACGTGGACGACCCTCATCACGCGCCCGTGGTCGACCTCGAACAGCACCTGCTTCGACTTGTTGACCTCGAAGTGGTGCCCGTAGCGGAAGCGCGGGTACGGCGTGTGCGCGCTCTGCAGGCGCCGCCAGACGTCCGGCGTGACTCGTCCCGTGCGGGCGAGGCCGTTCAGCTTCTGGAAGGCCATGACCGCATCGGCGGTGTCGTACGAGTAGAAGCCGTCCACGCCGCGGGTCGCGTAGTGGAGCTGGGCGAGGCGTCGCTCGAGGACGCGCACGCTCGGGCCGCGCGCTCCCAGCGCGAGGTAGGGCAGGAAGACGTTCGCGCGCACGGTCTTCTTCCGCGCGCTGAAGGCGCCGGAGGGCGTGACGATGATCCGCACCTTGTAGTCGGCGACCCGCTTCGTGCTGAGGCGCAGGTTGACGTGATCGCCGAAGGTCTGCGCTGCGAGCTCGTGGCCCGAGCGCCAGATGCGCACCTTCATCGTCCCCGACCCGCTGGGCCTGAGCTTGGCGCGGAGCTTCAGCGGCCGGCCGATGATTCCGGCTCGCGGCAGCGCGACGTCGAGCGCGGGGCGGACAGGGACGGCAACGGCATTCGAGGCGACCACGTCGAAGTGCGCCGCGTATGTGGCCGGAGCGGTCTGCTTGACCTTGAATGCGAAGCGCCCCTTCTTGTCCGCCTTCGTCGAGCGCAGCGGCGTGGTGCCCGAGTAGAGCGTGATCGGCGCCCCGCGGAGCGCCGGGGCAAGCCGGCCTTTGAAGGTCGCGCGCCGGCCGTAGGTCGTCATCTTCGGGCCGCTCAAGGTGAGTTGTGCCGAGGTGATCACGACGGAGGCCTGCGCGGTCGTTCCGTCTGCGGCGGTCGCGGTCACCGTCGCCGTGAACCGGCCCGCCGCGTACTGGTGCTGGACGACCGGCCCGTCGGCCTGGGTCTTGTCCCCGAGGTCCCAGTGGTAGCTGACCGCGTCGCCGGTTGCGGTGAGCGTCACGTTCAGCGGCGCCTGGCCGGTGGCGGGTGTGGCCTGAATGCTCACGTTCGGCTTCGCCTGTGCCGGCGCGACCCAGACGAGAAAGATGAGAACGGGCGCGAATCGTCGCATCGATCGAAGGCTAGTTACCGGTCGCGATGCCGATCGCGAGCCCGAAGGCGTTGAAGGACGCATGGAGGAGCATGCCGGGATAGATGCTGTCTGTTTTCGCCCTCAGGTACGCAAGTCCCGCTCCGAAAACAGCGATCACCGCGAAGCCGGCGATCAGCCCGTGCACGAGCGCGAACGAGAGGCCGACCAGCACGATCGCCGGGTACTGCCCGAACTGCTCGAGGAGCCCGTAGCCGACGCCGCGGAAGAGGAGCTCCTCGACGATCGGCGCGATCACGACCACGACGATGCAGAACGCAAAGAACGGCGCGGCGCGGCTCGAGTCCCAGTGCTCCGGGATGAGCCCCTGCTCGCGCTCGGCGTTCGCGAACTGGGCGACGATCGCGCTCACGACGAACACGATCAGGATCACCGCGGCGCCGATCCCGGCCGCGCGCCTCCACGAGGGTGGTCGTCGCAACGCGAGGAAGGCCCTGCGGTCGAGCCCTCGCGTGAGGATGAGGACGATCCCGAGCATGAGCGCGTACTGGACCGCGCCGAAGATGCTCGAGCTCCACCGGTAGGCGACGTCCTTCTCCGGCGGGCCGCTGCTGAGCTGCGCCGCGTAGGCGATCGCCGCCATGAACCCGACGAGGGTGCACCAGCCGATGAGCCGCCACTTCATGCGCACGACGTCAGGCGACCCACTGCCAGAGGGCCCACTGCGAGACGGCGACGCCGAGGAAGAGCGCGCTGACTCCCACGATCGCGGTGTGCGCGCGAGGGTTCCGGCCGATCGAGGCCAGGGCGAGGAAGAGCGGGAAGATCACGAGCCCGAACCGCGGCAGGGAGAGCAGCGGCCAGCGGTCGCTGGGCATGCTCAGCGGAATCGCCAGGCTCAACGCCGAGAAGAGGCCGTACGGGGCGCCGAAGCGGCGCCACGCGACCACGGTCAGGATCACGAACAGGACGAGCGCGGCCAGGCATTCCAGGTTGATGACCGCGACACGCATCGGGGTCGGTGCCGGTGACGGCGGGCCAGTAGGTGTGCGTGTGCGAGCCCGAGGCGAGCTGGCGGACGCCCGCCCAGCCGGCGCGCAGGCCATCCCAGATCCCGCCGAGGGGGCCGGCCGGCGAAAGCTCCCGCGACCAGAAGCCCTGCGCGTGCAGGAACTCGAGCGGATCGCCTCGCTGGATCCAGAGCAGGAGCGGATAGGCCGCGAACATGAGCGGTGCGACGGCGAGGCGGGCGAGGCTTCCGCGGCGGTCGGGCGAGCGCCAGGCGATGAGCGCGAGCGCGGGCAGAAGGGCGACGGCGACCGGGCGAGTCAGGAGCGCGAGGCCGCACACGAGCCCCGCGCCGAGGAATCGCCTGCGTTCCGCAAGCAGGAACGCGGCGATGCTCAGGAGGAGGTAGAGCGACTCGCTGTACACGGCCTGCAGGAAGAACGCCATCGGGAACAGGGCGAGGTAGAGGACGGTTCGCCGCGCCCCTTCGGCGCCCAGCCGTCCCTCCGCGAGGCGGTACAGGAGCACGAAGGACGCGAGCCCCGCCGCGAGCGAGACGATGATCCCGGCGAGGACGTAGTGGCCGAGGAGGATCCGGCCCAGCAGGCCGACCGTGGCCGGATAGAGGGGGAAGAAGGCGGTGGCCGACCGAGCGAGGTGCTCGTAGCCGTGCTCGGCGATGCGCAGGAAGAAGACGCTGTCCCAGCGGGCCCAGACGTCGGTGACGGCGCCCAGGTCGTGGGTGACGGTCGGATCGTCCCAGTGGGCGGCGTTCGGATGCCGGTTCGGCTCGAAGGTGAAGAAGGCGAAGAGGGCCGCGGCCCAGATCGCAACGCGGCTCCAGAGGAAGATCTCGATCGCGGGGTTGCGCGAGCGGGGCGGGGCGGGCAGCTGGCTCGCCTCGACACGTTGCTCGCGGAGCCGTTGACCCGCACTCACGACGGCCGGATCATACGGGCGTGGAGGAGCGCTATTTCACGGTTGCGGAGGCCAACGAGGCGCTGGCGGAAGTGCGGCCGCTGACCGAGGAGCTCGTCGCGCACAGGCGGGCTCTCGTCGAGCTTCAGGAGCGTCAGTCCGCGCTGACGACTCGGATCGCGGGGAACGGCGGCAACGTCGAGCCGAGTGAGCTGCAGAACGTGCAGCAACGGCTCGACGAGGAGGTGGCTGGGATCGCGCGGTGCGTGGCGCGGATCCACGAGCTCGGGGCGCTGGTGAAGGATCTGGACCAGGGTCTGGTCGACTTCCCGGCGCAGTGGGGCGACGAGGACGTGCTGCTCTGCTGGCGGCTCGGCGAGGACGAGATCGGGTTCTGGCACGGGTTGGACGAAGGCTTCTCGGGCCGTAGGCCGCTCCCGCTCTAGGCATCCACCCGCCCCCACAGCCACAGCCCCACCCTGGGTGGGGAGAAAGGTTCCACCCGCCACCCGCGATGAGCGTATCGCTCGATCCGTGCCGCATCTGCGCCGACTCGGTGCCGATTTCGTCGCGCCGGCGCTGAGGATCACCAGCCTGCCCGTCGAATAGAACGCGCATGGAAATCTGGCAGCGCTGGCTCCTCGTCGCCTGCATCGTCGTCGGCACGATCATCGTCGCGAAGATCGTCGACTGGCGCATGTCCCGCGCCGACCTGCCTCCGGCGGCCGTCACCCGCTATCGCGTCCTGCGCCGCAGCCTGATGACGGCGATCATCTTCGTCGGCGTCCTCTCCGCGCTCCTCGTCGTCCCGCAGGTCCGCGCGGTCGCCGCCGGCCTGCTCGCCTCCTCGGCGGTCGTCGGCCTCGTCGTCGGCCTCGCCGCGCAGCGCCCGCTCGCCAACTTCGTCGCCGGAGTCGTGATCGCGTTCACCCAGCCGCTCCGAATCGGCGACCTGGTTCAGGTCGACGACACGGAAGGAATCGTCGAGGAAATCGGGCTCACCTACACCTTCATCAAGACCCCTGACAACGCACGCCTCGTCATCCCGAACGAGAAGCTGGCCTCGGATACCATTCGCAACTCCACCATCGTCAGTCGGGAGAAGCTCGCTCAGGTGTCGGTCCAGGTTCCCCTCGACAAAGATCTCGACGCGGTGGTCGACCTGCTCAGCAATGAAACGGCCGGCGATCCCCGCGCAGAAGTGCTCGTGAGCGGTCTCAACGGGACCGCCACCGTCACCGTGCGCTCATTGGCGTCCGACGTCGGCGATGTCGAACACGTCGAGAGCGACCTCCGCAGGCGTATAGCGCGCCGCCTGCGGGAAAAGAAGCTCCTGTGACTCCGCCGCCCCGCAACGGTTCCAGCCGGCCGCGACCGCCGGTTCACCCGATCAACCGCCGGCGCCAGCGCCGTCGCTCGCAGGCTCGGCGCCGCCGCAAGCTCGGGGTCCTCATCGTCCTCGTCCTGGGGATCTTCGCCGTCATCGGCGGAGTCGGCTTCGGCGAGGCCCAGTCGGTCAACCGCGGCTGCGACATCGGGCGGCTGAAGCCCGTCCTCAAGGACTCCAACTCGTTCATCTACGCGGCCGACGGCTCACTCCTCGGTTCGATTCCCGCCGAGAAGAACCGCCAGCCCGTCCCGCTGGATCAGGTCAGCCCGTGGGTGGGCAAGGCGACCGTGGCGATCGAGGACCGCCGCTTCTACGAGCACGGCGGCGTCGACTTCGTCGGCATCGCGCGCGCCACCGTCAAGGACATCCAGGCCGGCAAAACCGTTCAGGGCGGCTCCACGATCACGCAGCAGCTCGTCCGCAACCTCTACATCCGCCACCGCGAGCGAACGGTCCGTCGCAAGCTCGTCGAGATGTGCCTCGCGTGGAAGCTCAGCCGCCGCCACTCGAAGAAATGGATCCTCCGCAACTACATGAACACCGTCTACTACGGCAGCCACGCGTACGGCATCGAGGCCGCCTCGCAGACGTACTTCTCGCGGCACGCCAGCAAGCTCTCGCTCATGCAGGCGGCCCTGCTCGCCGGTCTCCCGCAGGCGCCTTCGATCTACGACCCGTTCAAGAATCCCGACGCCGCGCTCGAGCGCCGAAACCAGGTTCTGCTCGCTCTCTACAAGAGCGGCGACATCAGCTACGCGAACTACCGCGAGGCGATCCGGGTCAAGGACCTGCACCTGAGGCCGGGCAAGATCTACTCGCGGATCCGCGAGCCCTACTTCTTCGGCTT
Organism: uncultured Actinomycetes bacterium; assembly: GCA_963712635.1. Classification (GTDB taxonomy): domain Bacteria; phylum Actinomycetota; class Thermoleophilia; order Gaiellales; family Gaiellaceae; genus VAXT01. Next base: position 236,306 of record CAVQIS010000004.1, read on the forward strand.
CGTCCGCGACGAGCTCGTCAAGAAGTACGGCGCGCAGACGGTTCGCTCCGGCGGGCTCAAGGTCTACACGACGATCGACCCGCGCATGCAGCGCGCAGCCGAGCGGGCGATCAAGGACACGCTCTACTACGACAACGACCCCGCGTCGGCGATCGTCGCCATCGACCCGCGGAGCGGCGCGATCAAGACGATGACCGCGGTCACCCCGGGCCGGACCGGGAACCAGTTCAACCTCGCGGCCCAGGCGCGCCGCCAGGCAGGCTCGACCTTCAAGACGTACGTCCTCACCGAGGCCGTCTCCGAAGGGATCGATCCCGACACGACGAGCTACCTCTCGGCGCCGCTCCACTACCAGCCCGACCCGTACACGCCCCCGTGGGACGTTTCCACCTACTCCAAGTCGTACGTGGGCTCGACGTCGATCACGCACGCGACGCTCCTCTCCGACAACACCGTTTACGCGCGGCTCACGCTCGACCTCGGGGCGGACAAGGTCGCCGCGATGGCGCACCGGCTCGGGATCCGCTCGTCCCTCAAGACGAACGAGGGCATCTACGTTCCGTCGATGGGCCTCGGCTCGATCGGCGTCTCGCCGCTCGACCAGGCGTCCGCGTACGCGACCCTCGCCGCGGGCGGGATGTACTCGGAGCCGATGGCGATCCGCAAAGTCGTCTACGCCGACGGGAACGAGGACCGGGACACCGGCTGGGGCCGTCCCAAGCGCAAGCGCGTGATCGCCGACTGGGTCGCCGCCGAGGTGACGAAGATCCTCGAGGAGAACATCCAGTCGGGGACCGGCGTGGGCGCGAACATCGGCCGGCCCGCCGGAGGCAAGACGGGCACGACCGAGAACCACGCCGACGCCTGGTTCTGCGGGATCACCCCCACGCTGGCCGCTGCTGTCTGGGTCGGCTTCCCCCAGGCCGAGATCCCGATGACGAACGTGCACGGCATCTCGGTTGCGGGCGGCACCTTCCCGGCCACGATCTGGCGCCTGTTCATGGAGGAAGCGATCGGCCCGACCCCGGTGCGCGAGTTCCCGGAGGCGCTCTCTTCGCCGATCTGGCACACGTTCACGACTGGGCACTACGCGGGCGAAGCCCCGCCCCCGTCCTCCTACTACCAGCCGCCGGCCGCGCCGACGACGACCGACACCGACCGGTCAGACCCCGCCGCCTCCGCCCGGGCGGAACCCAGCGCCACCGCCTCCGGCGCAGCCCCCGCCTCCACCGCCCGAACCGCTCCCGCCGCCTCCGCCTGAGCCGCCTCCACCCCCGGGCTCGCCGCCGCCTCCGCCCTAGACGTGAAGCTCGCGGCGCGCGTGACGGCGCTCGCTGCGCCCGTCTTCCTTCTGGCGTGCGCGGTGCCCGACGGAGGCCTCTTCCGGGCCGAGCGCTACCGCGACGTCCATCTCTACGGGATCTACGCGGACGGATTCTTCCGCGGCGAGGTGCCCTATCGAGACGTCTTCGTCGAGTATCCGCCGGGCGCGTTCGCGGTCTTCATGCCGCCTGCCGTGCTCCCGGGCGGCGCGTACAACGCGGCCTTCAAGACGCTGATGGCGCTCTGCGGGATCGCCGCGCTCTTCTGCGTGGTCCTGATCCTGGTCACGATCGGGGTGCGCGGGCGTCGGCTCTATGCCGCGGCCGGGCTCTTCGCGCTGTCGCCGCTCGCGGTCGGCCCGATCTCGCTGAACACCTACGACCTGTTCCCGGCCGCGCTGACCGTCGGCGCGCTGGCCGCGCTTCTCCGGCGCCGCGAGCCCCTCGCCTTCGGGCTCCTCGGCCTGGCGGTGACGGCGAAGCTCTACCCGCTCGTCCTCGTCCCGCTCGCGGTGCTGTACGTCTGGTCGGTCGCGGGCCGGACCCGGGCTCTGCGCTCACTCGCGGTCCTGGCCGGAGTCGTGGTCGCCGTGATGCTCCCGTTCGCGATCCTCGGCCCGGACGGGCTCTGGGACAGCTTCCACGCCCAGTCGTCGCGAGGCCTGCAGATCGAGAGCCTCGGCGCCACGATCCTCCTGGCGGCGCACCAGCTCGGGGCCTACGAGGCGACGGTCGTCCGCGGCACCACCGGCGCGGCGACTCGTGACCTCGCCGGATCGTTTCCCGATGCGCTCGCCACGTTCAGCTCGATCCTCCAGCTCGTGGCCGTCGCTCTCGTCTGGCTCCTCTTCGCGCGCGGGCCCGAGGAGCGCCGAGCGCCTCCTCCTGGCCTCCACCGCCGCGGTCGCCGGGTTCCTCGCCTTCAACCGCTTCGTCTCGCCGCAGTACGTCGTCTGGCTGATCCCGCTCGTCCTGCTCGTCCCCGGCCGAACGGGGATCGCGGCGATCGCGATGGTCGGCGCGGCGCTCGTCCTGGCCCAGATCTGGTTCTTCCACTACAGCCACGTGTTCCAGCTCGAGGGCATCACGTGGCTGATCGTCCTGCGCGACGCGCTCCTGCTCGCGCTCTACGTCTTGCTCGCCCTGCGCTTGAAGACGAGCACGCCGTCCTCGGAGAAGACGAGCCGCCAGTCCGGGTTGCGGCGCAAAGCCGCGAGGTCGGTCGCCGTCGCCAACGGATCCCACCGGTCGGCGTAGCCGGGCTGCGTCTCGTCGGCCGCGACCCACTGCGCGTCCTCGATGTACGGGAAGCTGAGGAACCGCCGGCGCGCGGAGAGATGCGAGCCCAGCGAGTTCGTCGCGCTGACCACCGCGTCGTCGGGGATCAACCGCAGCGCCCGATCGGTCACGCGGTCGTGGCTCGCGACGTGCGACGCGTAGGCCTGGTATCTCTCGCCGCCGGGAAGCTCGCGCCAGACGGGAACCGCCCCCAGCACGAAGTTCGCGACCACCATGGTCACGACCACCGCCATCGCCAGCGGCATCCGCAGGCTCGGCCTCGTCCGGGTGAGCCGTGAGGCGCCGAGGATCATCGCGACGAAGAGCGGTGGGATCAGGCCGGCGGTGTAGTGGTGGTGGATCGAGCTCTGCGTGTGGGTCGCCGAGAGGAGGTTGAGCCCGAGCTCCGGCACGGCGGCGAGCAGGACGAGCGGCGCCGCGAGCCCGAGCAGGAGTAGGGGCAGGAAGAGGTCGAGCAGGTAATGGGCTCCCTCGTGGTCGAAGGCGGTCTCGAAGACCCGGCCCGGGTGCAGGAGGAGCGTCTTCAGGATCTCGCCGGGAGAGCTTCCGAGCGAGCCGTAGCGCTGGTAGAAGCTCGACGAGGCGCCCTCGTTGAAATGCGGCAGGACGACCTCGACGGAGATCGCCGTCACGAGCACGCCCGCGAGCGCGATCGCGCCCCCCTCGAGCCAGCGCCGCCGCGAGAACGCGTACCAGAGGCCCATGCCCGCGATCACGAGCGGGATCTCCTCCTTCGTCAGCGCCGCGAGCACGGCGAAGATCCCGAACGCCACGAGCCGGTCCTCGTCCAGGTACCAGAACGCATAGAGCAGCAGCGGGCACGCGAGCGCGACCGGGTGGAACTCGTTCAGGGTCAGCCACTGCACCGCCGGATAGAGCAGGTACGCGAGCCCGAAGCCGAGCGCCACGCGCTCCGATCCCAGATGCTTGCGCGCCAGCCAGAAGACCGGCAGCGCGCCGAGCGCGATCGCGAGCGTCTGCACGACGACGAGCATGTTCGGGCTCGGCCAGATCCACCAGAGCGGCGCGAGCCCCGCGAGGATCGGATCGACGTGCGAGCCGAGCCGCGACGCCTGGTTGCCCTGCAGGTCCGTGACGGCGAGCGGATGCCCGTGCGCGGTCGACCAGACCGCCTGCACCATGTTCCCGAGGTCGAAGCGCCCGGTGTTGTACGCCCGGTAGCGCAGGATCGAGAGCGCCCCGAACCCGGCCGTGTACGCACCGATCGCCGTCCAGAGGAGCGGCCGCGGCCTCAGGAGACGAGCGCTTCGAGGAGCGTCCGCCACCGCTCGCCGAGCACCTCCTCGCTCGCTCGCGCTTCGTAGACGGCTCGACCGCCGTTGCTCAGCCTCTTCGCGAGCTCCGGATCCGCCGCGACGCGCCGCATCGCCTCGGCCAGCGCGGCTGGGTCGCCCGGAGGAACGAGCAGCGCGTTCTCCCCGTCGGTCAGGAGCTCGCGCGCCGCGGGCGTGTCGCCCGTGATCAGCGGCGTCCCGCAGGCGAGCGCCTGGTACGCCTTGTTCGGGATCACGCGCAGCGCCTTGTCCGAGGTGCCGAAGATCCCGAGCGCGCAGCCGGCGCCCCAGTACTCGCGCGGCAGCTCGTCGTACTCGATCCAGTGCAGCCACTCGACGTTCGGCGGCAGGTCGGTCATCAGGCTCGTTCAGCTGGCCGCTCCCGACGATCCGCACCTGGAGCTCGGGCGCGAGGCGCGCCGCCTCGAGGATCGTCGGCAGGCCGTGCAGCGGGATCAGCTTGCCGACGAAGAGGACGCGGAACGGCTCATCCGGCCGCCAGCCCGCGTGGAAGAGCCGGTCCTCCGCGCCGACGAGGCACACCTGGACGCGCTCGCGCGGGAGGTCGCCGACCTCGGCCAGGAACTCCGCGTTGGCCTCGGTGTCCGCGACGACGAGGTCGGGCGTCCGCAGCGCCCGGCGGTCGATCACCCAGAGGATCCGGGCCGTGAAGCGCCCTTCCCGATAGCGGCTGCGGTCCCCGACGAGCGTGTCGTGCAGCGAGATCAGCGGGTTGAAGACGAGCGGCCGCTTCCCGGCGACGCGTCGCGCGTGCGGCACGTCGAAGTGGCCCGGGTAGCCGACGAGCACGACGTCGAACGCGTCGTGGCTCGAGTAGCGCAGGCGCATCTCCGCGACGAACAGCCGGAGGGCGACCGTCCAGCGCACGGCCCAGTTGTCGCGCCGGGCCTCGTAGACGGGCTCGTGGTGCTCGACGACCTCGACACCGGCCGTGCGCAGCGCAGAGATCACCTGCGCGTTGCGCGGGTAGTTCCGCTCGTACGTCCCGAAGTAGAGGACGCGCAACGTCAGTTGAGGACTTCGTCGACCTGTGCGCGCTCGCGGTCGACGGCGCCGCTTCGTTCCTCGTGGTGGCTCGTGACCATCTCGCTGATGAGCCCGAGGGAGAAGAACTGGAGGCCGACGACGACGAGCAGCACGCCCAGGGTCAGCAGAGGGCGCTGGCCGATCGCGTGGCCGAGCGCCTTGAGGACGGTCAGGTAGACGAGGATCGCGGTCCCGAGGACGCCGAGGACGAGGCCGAGCCCGCCGAAGAGGTGCAGCGGGCGGTGGCGGTAGCGGCCCATGAACGTGACGGTGAGCAGGTCGAGGAAGCCGCGCAGGTAGCGCTCGAGCCCGTACCTGGAGCTGCCGTGCTTCCTCGGCCGGTGGTTGACCGGCAGCTCGGCGACGCGGAAGCCGCGGTAGTGCGCCAGCACCGGAATGAAGCGGTGCAGCTCGCCGTAGAGGGCCATGCCCCGGACGACCTCGGCGCGGTAGGCCTTGAGGCCGCAGTTCATGTCGTGCAGGCGCAGGCCGGAGACGCGGCCGGTGACCGAGTTGAAGATCCGGGACATGACCCGTCGGCGCAGCGGGTCGCGACGACGCGACTTCCAGCCGGAGACGAGGTCGAAGCCTTCGTCGAGCTTCGCGAGCAGCCGCGGGATCTCGGCGGGGTCGTCCTGGAGGTCGCCGTCGATCGTGACCACGATCTCGCCCTGCGCCTGGGCGAAACCGGCGGCGAGGGCGGCCGACTTGCCGAAGTTCCGGCGCAGGCGCACGACCTTCGTGTTCGTCGTGCGCGCGTGGAGCCGGGTCAGAGCGGCGAACGTGCCGTCCGTGGAGCCGTCGTCGACGAAGACGGCTTCCCAGGGCTCGCCGCCTGGCTCGAGCGCGGCTTCGAGCTCCTCGTAGAGGAGCGCGACGCTCAGCTCCTCGTCGTGGACCGGGACGACGACCGAGATCACGGCCGGAGCCTAGCCAGGGGCCGGAGGCGGCGGAGGAGGTGACGCTGGCGGCGGCGGTGGTGGAAGTGGCGGGGGCGGCGGTGGCTCCGGCGGTGGGGGCGGCAGCGGCGGCGGCGGAGGTGGCGGAGGCGGCGGGGGCGGCGGGGCTACGGGGGGCGGCGGTGGGGGCGGCGGAGGCGGTGGGGGCGGAGGCGGAGGAGGTTGCGGAGGTGGCGGGGGCGGCGGCGGAGGCGGAGGAGGAGGCGCCTGCGACGTCGTCTGCGGGGTCGTCGTGTCCGACGTGGGCGACGACCCCGAGCCGTTCGTGAGCACGAGCGCGAGCGCCGCTCCGGCGAGTACGAGGACGGCGAGCACGATCAGGGCGATCGCGATCGGCGAGATTCCTCGTCTCGGAGGCGGTCCGAGCACCTGCGTGGCCGCCGCTCCCCCGGCGACGAGCGTCGGCGCGGCTGCGCCGGAGAGGAGCTCGACGAGCGCGTGGCCGTCTGGCGGCCGGCCGGCTGGATCCTTGGCGAGCGACTCTTCTGCGACTGCGGCGAGCGTCGGCGGCGCGGCGGGCCGGAGCGCGGAAATCGGCGCAGGCTCTTCGTGGAGCTGGCGCTGGACGAGATCGACGGCGCTCGTCGACTCGAACGGGAGCCGTCCCGCCAGCATCCGGTAGAGGATCACGCCGAAGGAGTAGACGTCGCTCGCCGGAGTCACGGGTTCTCCGGATGCCTGCTCGGGCGACATGTAGGCGGCGGTGCCGATCAGCGTCCCGGCCTCGGTCAGCGTGTCGGCGCCCGTGACGCGCGCGATGCCGAAGTCGGAGATCTTGGCTCGGCCCTCCCCGTCGAAGACGATGTTCGCCGGCTTCAGGTCGCGGTGGACGACGTCGTTCTCGTGTGCGTGCGCGAGCCCCGCGGCGACCTCGGTCGCGATTCGCTCCGTCTCCAGGTCGTCGAGCGGCGTGTCCGCCTGCAGAAGATCCTCGAGCGTCCCTCCCGGCAAGTGCTCGAAGACCATGTACGGACGGCCGTCGGCCTCTCCGTAGTCGTACAAGCGGGCGATGTTCGGATGGGACAGTGAGGCGACGGCGCGCGCCTCGCGCTCGAAACGTGCAGCGTCGGCGTCGCCGCGGACGAGCTTGACCGCGACCTCGCGCCCGAGCTGCGTGTCGACCGCGAGCCACACCTCGGCCATCGCACCCGCGCCGAGTTGTCTTTCCAGGCGATAGCGGCCGCCGATCATCTCGTCCATCGCCGCAGTAGCTTATGGGCGAAGTGGCTGCGCCAACGCGAAATCTGATCTCCGTCGAGGAGGCGCAGCGGCTCGTTCTCGAGCGTGTGGAGCCGCTTCCGGCGGAGACGGTCTCTTTGAGCGACGCGCGCGGCAGGGTGCTCGCGGAGCCCGCGACTGCCGCGGTCGATCTCCCCCCGTTCGACAGCTCGGCGATGGACGGGTTCGCACTGCGCTTCGCGGACACTCCTGGTCGGCTGCCCGTCGGCCACCGCATCGCGGCAGGCTCGCCGGCTCCCAGGGCGCTCGAGGAGGGAGAGGCGATGGGGATCGCGACCGGCGGCGTTGTCCCCGCTGGAGCTGATGCCGTCATCCCCTTGGAGTATGTTGTCGATAATGACAACACCATCGAGATCGCCGAACGCGTCGAGCGCGGGGCCAATGTTCGCCCCGCCGGCGGCGACATGCGGCGCGGCGACGTCGTGGTCGACCGAGGCGCCAGGCTCGGAGCGCCGCAGCTCGCGGCACTCGCCGCCGCGGGTCGGCCGCAGGTCGCGGTGGCACGGCGGCCGCGCGCCGCCATCGTGGCGACCGGGAGCGAGCTTCGCCCACCGGGCGAGCCGCTCCAACCCGGACAGATCTACGAGGCCAATTCGATTCTGCTCGAGGCGCAGCTCGCCTCGGCCGGCGCGGACGCCGAGCGCCTGACCTCGGTCGCCGACGAAGAGGAAGCGCATCGGGAGGCGCTCGCCCGCGGGCTCGAGGCCGACGTTCTGGTCACCTCCGGCGGAGTGTCGGTCGGGCCGCACGACCTCGTGCGGGCGATCCTGGGTGAGCTCGGCGTCGAGGAGGTCTTCTGGGGCGTCTCCGTGAAGCCCGGAAAGCCGATCTCGTTCGGCGTCGCCGGGCGGCGGCTCGTGTTCGGCCTGCCCGGGAATCCGGTCTCCGTCCTGGTCGGCTTCGAGCTCTTCGTGCGGCCCGCGCTGCTCGCGCTCCAGGGCCTTCGCGATCCGCTGCCCCGGTTCGAGCGCGGTGCTCTCGGTGCGACGTTGAAGCGCAATCCCGGTCGCGACGAGCTCGTGCGCGCCCGACTGGCGGCCGGGCCTGACGGCACCGTCGTCGAGCCTCTGGCCGGCCGCGAGTCGCACATGATCGCGAGAGCCGCGGGAGCGGACGCGCTGGTCCTCGTCGCGCGTGGCGAAGGCGAGCTCGCCGACGGCGACCCCGTCGACTATCTCCGCCTCTAGGGCCCGACGGCGCGCTGGCGCTCTTCGGAGCGGTCACGGTGCCCGACCGCCCGCACCGACCTGCGCACGAGGTTCCTGATCGGGCCGCGGCGTCCCCGTTCGGCCGCGGTCGGATACGGCGCGTAGCGGCGAGAGACGATCGCAGTCAGTTGCGCGGCCACCGCGATCCACGCGGCCGCTACCAGGAGCGTTGGAAAGCGGATGTAGCCGACCGCGGCGAGCTGCGCCAGGTACCAGGGGGCGTCGAAGCCGAGGCCGAGGCTGGTCGCGACCGAGCCAACGAGCAGGACCGGCCCCAGAAAGCCGGCGACGAGGACCACCAGGCGGAGCGGAGGCGGCCCGCCGCGCACCTGCGGGAGCCAGATCCAGGCATGGAGCGAGGGGAGCACGAAGATGACCGCGTACGGGTTCATCGCCACGATCAGGAGTGAGAGCACCGCCAGAACGAGGAGCGCAGCGACTTGCCCGGCCAATTCCTCCCCGTCCCCGAGTGGACGCCTCGGAAGCAGGCGGTCGCGCGCAATGAACCAGCCGACGAGGAGAATGCACGTGAAAACGGCCAGTCCGACGACCGGCCAGTCCGTTCCGGGCGAGAGCTCCGTCGCCAGCGGCCGCGCTGCGCCCGTCTGCCAGGCTCCGAGGTAGATGAAGGCCTCGAAGAGCAACGCGGCGAAAAGCCAGAAGAGGAGCCTGCTCCGGTAGCTCCGCAGCGCGGGGGCGAGCGGGATGTGCCGCCGCCGCAGCCGTGCGAACAGGTCGACGATGACGGCGAGGCAGGGCAGGAGCGCCGTGAAGAGAATGAGCACGATGGCCCAGCCGCGGACGGTGCGCGCGCCGAGGTAGACATAGGCGGAGGTGCCCTCCGCCAGCTCGACCTCCATGTCGAGGGAGCCGAGCAGCGCCTGACTCGACCGCCCGATGCCGGTCAGGCGCTTGGCGTTGAGCTGCTGCACGGTGTCGCCAACGGCCGGCGGCGGGCGATCGCCGGCCGACGTGAGGGCGATCGCTGCGATGTTGGCGCCGACGAAGGGCGCCTGCTCGTACAGGCTCAGCGGAAAGGCGAGGTCGAGGAGCTGCGCGAGAGCGCCCGGGCGAGTGGCCGGGGTGCCGGTCTGCTCGAGAACTCGCGCGGCGGCGGTGCGTACGAGCGCGGGGGCAGCGAACTGCGGGTCGTCGCCGGCGAAAACGAGGTGTGGGCGGCCGTTCCCGGCGATCGAGTCCAGGTCGACGGCCGCGACGACGCGATCCATGTAGGGCGAGTGCTTCGCGAAATACGCCGCTCCGAGGCCTCCGAACGCCCCTCCGTCCGTGGACAGGAACAGGATCGTGTGATTCGGCTCGGGCGGCCGCGGCGGGGCCTGGGGCGTCGCGTACGAGCGCGCCAGCTCGAGGAGCGCTGCGGTTCCGGAGCCGTTGTCGTTCGCGCCTGGGCTCGCGCCGCTGTTGTCGCGGTGTGCGAGCACGACGATGATCTGGTTCGACCGTCCTTCGCGGAACGCGAGCAGGTTCTCGAGCTGCACGCTGCCGCGGCCGGGGATTTTCGCGTGAAAACGCTCGCGCTGGGTGCGCAGGCCGTACTGCGCAAACCGCTGGGAGACCCAGGATGTGGCCTGTCTCGCGCCGACCGTGCCGGGAGCGCGGTCGGGGTTCGTGTTCACGAACGCGCGATCTGTGAGGACGGCGGCGGCGCCGTCGAAGTCCGGCTGCAGCGTCGGAGCGCGGAGCGGCTGCGGGTGCGAGACGGTGAACGCCGAGATCAAAAGCGGAATCCCGACGAGGAGCCATGTGCCCCGGTACATCCGGCTGTTCACGGGCCGGTTGGGCGATCCTGGGCGCGGCCGGCGCCGTTGCCGGAAAGGCGGATGGGCGGCCATGCGAGGCAATAGTAGGGACGACCCCGGCACAATTAGCCCGAATGCCCGACTCTTCGACCATCCTCCTCGTCGACGACGAGGACTCCGTTCAGAAGCTGCTCACGTATCCGTTGGAACGAGACGGGTTCCGCGTCGTCTCCGCGCGGGACGGTGAGGAAGCGCTGCGTCGCTTCGCCGAGGAGCCGGTCGACCTCGTCGTCCTGGACATCATGCTTCCGAAGCTGGACGGGCTCGAGGTCTGCAAGCGCCTGCGCGCCGAGAGCTCGGTGCCGATCATCATGCTCACGGCGCGCGACGACGAGTTCGACACGGTCCTGGGCCTCGAGCTCGGCGCCGACGACTACATCACCAAGCCGTTCTCGATCCGCGAGTTTCGGAGTCGGGTGCGTGCGCTGTTGCGCCGAGCGGGCGCTCCACGCCGTGATGCAGCCGAGTCCGAGCCGCTGGTCGCGGGCGCCGTGAGCCTCGATACCGACCGCCGCGAGGCGCGTGTCGACGGACGCACGCTCGACCTGACCTACGTCGAGTTCGAGCTGCTCCGGACGCTCGTCGCCCAGCCGGGCAAGGTCTTCAGCCGCCGCGGCCTGCTGCAGGCGATCTGGGGCGACTCCTCCTACCGCGAGCCGCGCACGATCGACGTCCACGTGCGTCACCTGCGCGAGAAGCTCGAGCAGGATCCGAGCGAGCCGGAGCTGATCCTCACGGTGCGCGGCGCGGGCTACCGGCTGCGCGAGCCGTGAGACACCTGAGGACCGTCGGCGCCAGGCTCAGCCTGGCCCTGCTGCTGGTCGTCGCGGCCGTCCTCGCGTTCGTGTACCTGGTCGTCACCCCGTCGCTCGAGAGCCGGCTCGTAGACTCGAGGAAGGCCCAATCGGCGGATGTTGCCCAGCGCGTGGTCGAGCAACTCCCGAGGCAGAATCAGGCGACCTGGGACCAGCTTGCGCTGAGCTTCGCCTCGGCTTCGAACACGAGGGTGACCATCTTCGAGGTGCTCAGCCGGAGCCCGTTGACCCTGCGGAGCGTCGCGGACGCGGGCGGCGGAGGAATCGGGATCAACGACGATCCGATCGCTCTCAGAGCCGCGAAGACCCTTGCTCCGGCACAGGGCACGGTCAAGCGGGGCGAGAACTACGCCGAGGCTGCCAATCCCACCAATACGAACGTCGTCCTCGTCTCGAACTCGATCGAGGATTCGCTGGCGAGCGTCGACCTCGTCAAGCATCGCCTGGCGATCTCCGCCCTCGTCGCACTGCTGGCGGCGCTGCTTCTCGGCTACGTCGGCGCACGGCTCTTCGCCCGCCGGATCCGGCGGCTGGAGCAGGCGGCCGAGCGCATCGCCGGCGGCAAGTTCGACGAGCCGATCGTGGATTCGAGCCCCGACGAGCTGGGACAGCTCGCGCGCGCGTTCGACCGCATGCGGGAGCGCCTCGCCGGCCTCGAGCGGGCACGCCGCGAGTTCATCGCCAACGCGTCCCACGAGCTCCGCACGCCGCTCTTCTCCCTGGGCGGGCACCTCGAGCTGCTCGTCGACGAGGACCTCGACGAGGCGACGAAGCGGGAGTTCCTCGAGCGCATGCGCGAGCAGGTCGACCGCCTGACGAAGCTCGCGGGCGAGCTCCTCGACCTCTCCCGGCTCGACGCCGGGCGTCTGCGCGTCGACCGGGAGCCGGTCGATCTCGCCCAGATCGTCGAGACCCTCGTCGAGGAGTTCGAGGCGCGAGCCCAGGGCACGGGCCACGACCTGGCCCGCGACGGCGTCGCCGGCGGCGCGACCGGCCTCGGCGACGAGCAGCGGGTGCTCCAGGTCGGGAGGGCGCTCGTCGAGAACGCGATCCGGCACACGCCCGCCGGCACTCGTGTGCTCCTCAGCGCGAGCCGCAACGGCGATCAGGTCGCGCTCGCGGTCGAAGACGACGGGCCGGGAATCGCTCCTGCCGCGACTCCTCACGTCTTCGAGCGCTTCTACCGCGGCGACACGGGCGGTCGAGCCTCCGGTAGCGGCCTCGGCCTCGCGATCGCCAAGGAGCTCGCGGAGGCGATGCACGGCGAGATCGACCTCTCCTCGGAGCCGGGTCGAACGGTTTTCACGTTGTCGCTACCTGCGCAGTCGGCAACCTCCTCTCCGACGCTCGATTGACGTTGTCAGCATAGACAACGAGTCGGACGGACAGGCCTGGATACAGTTCGGCTCGTGCGCCGACCCTCGTCATACGTCGTCGTTGCGCTCGCCGCGGCGCTCGTCGGCGGCCTCGTAGCACTGCTCGCAGGCGAAGTGACGGGTCTTACTGACAATCGGACGAGCACCGTCTACGTGCCCAGGAGCGCCGGCGACCTCGGCGCCGGCAGAGACGTGGCGATCTCCAGAGCACGCCCACTTTCGGCGAACCGCTTCGACCCGGCGCAGATCTACGCAGCGCGCTCACCCGGAGTCGTGACCGTGTTCGCCCTCTTCGACCAGACGGAAGACCACGAGGCGCAGGGCTCCGGCTTCATCGTCTCCGGAGCCGGCTACATCCTCACGAGCGCGCATGTGGTGCTCGACACCAGCTCGTCGAAGCCCACGAAGGCCCGCAACGTCTACGTCGGGTTCAAGGACCGCGACCGCGTGCGGGCGACGCTCGTCGGCTGGGACGTCTACGACGACGTGGCTCTGCTCAAGGTCGATCCGTCCGCGCATGCGCTCGCGCCGGTCCCGCTCGGCGACTCGTCGCTCGTCCGCGCCGGCGATCCCGTTGCGGCGATGGGGAGCCCGTTCGGGAACGAAGACTCGATCACGACCGGCGTCGTCTCGGCGATCCGCCGCTCGATCGCCTCGCTGACCTCGGTGTACAAGGTCGTCGATGCGATCCAGATCGACGCGCCGATCACGCACGGGAACTCGGGCGGGCCGCTGTTCGACGCCCGGGGCCGCGTGATCGGGATCAACGCCCAGATTCGCACCGAGACCGGCGGCGCCGAGGGGGTCGGGTTCGCGGTCCCGATCAACGCGGCGCGGCGCTCGATGACCCAGCTCGCTGCGACGGGTCGCGTCGTCTACGCGTATCTCGGCGTCACCACGGAGGACCTGACCCCGACCCTTGCGCGCCATCTCGGCTACCGCGTGACGCGCGGCGCGATCGTCGGCGAGGTCAGGGGCGGAAGCCCGGCGGCCAAGGCCGGTGTCCACGGAGGCACGGGGGACGAGACCTTCAACGGCCAGTCCGTGACGCCGGGCGGCGACGTGATCGTCGCCATCGACGGCCAGCCCGTGCGGAGCGCGGACGACGTCGTGCGCATCGTCGCCTCGAGGGTTCCCGGAGAGACGCTCTCGCTGACCGTCGTCCGCGGAGAAGAGCGGAAGACTCTGCGTGCCAAGCTTGGTGCGAGACCCGACGCGCCGGAGACCAACCCGTGAGCCTGACGTTAAGGAACCAGATGCAGGGGTATCAGGGAACCAGACGCTGATGTCTGCCGAAACGCATCCCACGGCCACGTCGGAGGGTCAGACGGTCCGCCTGTCCATCCCCGCCAAAGCCGAATACATCACGCTCGTGCGACTCGCACTGAGCGGCCTGTCACGCCTGCGCCCGCTCAGCGAGGAGACGCTGGGCGATCTCAAGCTCGCGGTGACCGAAGCCTGTACGAACTCGGTTCGGCACGGCTACGGCGACGGCGAGGGGACCGTCGACATCCTCTACGAGCTGCAACCCGACCGGCTCGTGGTCGAGGTCGCGGACGATGGCCCGGGCTTCGACGCGGCCGGCGATCGTCCGACCGAGGAGAACCTCGAGGAAGGCGGCCTCGGGATCGCGATCATCAAAGCCGTCTCGGATGAGTTCGAGGCAGGCGAGCGCGCCGAGGGCCACGGATCGCGCCTGCGGTTCACAAAGTTGCTGGAGAGCTAGCGCGTACCTGGCAGGATCTCGCGGGTATCGTGCTGAACCCGTCTAGACCTCGCCCATGCTCCAGCTCGTAAACGTCGGACACAAGTCCCTAGCGGACTACGCGTCGATCGCCTCTCGTGGGCTGATGACCGAGCTTCGACGCCTGGCCGAGCCTTTGCAGGGCAAGCGCGTCGTGCACCTGTCCGCAACCGCCTTCGGCGGCGGCGTGGCCGAGATCAACTACGCGCTGATCCCGCTGATGGCGGACATCGGGCTCGACGTCGAGTGGCGGATCATCCACGGCGAAGACGAGTTCTTCGGAGTCACGAAGACGATCCACAACGCGATGCAGGGCGACCCGAAGGGCCTCACGCAGCAGCAAGAGGCGACCTTCCGCCGCTACAACGAGCTGAACGCCCAGGAGTTCGAGGACGAGTACGACTACGTCATCGTCCACGACCCGCAGCCGGCGGCGATGATCGACCACTTCCCGGACTCGAAGGCGCGCTGGATCTGGCGCTGCCACATCGACCTGTCGACGCCGAACGCGGACGTGCTCAACTTCCTCGCGCCCTCGCTGGAGCGCTACGACGCGGCGATCTTCCACATGAAGGAGTACGTGCCGCGCCACGTCCCTCTGCGCCAGGCGATTATCTGGCCGCCGGCGATCGACCCGCTCACTCCGAAGAACATGGCCCTCTCGACCGAGGACGCTGCGTACGTCGTCGACCAGTTCGGGATCCACCTGGGGCGCCCGCTGCTCACGCAGATCTCGCGGTTCGACCCCTGGAAGGACCCGCTCGGCGTGATCGACGCGTACCGGATGGTGCGGCAGACGCATCCCGACGTGCAGCTCGCGCTCGTCGGATCGATGGCGCACGACGATCCCGAGGGCTGGGACTACTACAACCGCACGGTCGCGCACGCGGCCGGCGACCCGGACATCTTCATCCTGTCCAACCTGAACAACATCGGCTCGGTCGAGGTCAACGCGTTCCAGGTCCATTCGGCGGCCGCGATCCAGAAGTCGATCCGCGAGGGGTTCGGGTTGACCGTGACCGAGGCGCTCTGGAAGGGGAGGCCGACGATCGGAGGGCGCGCGGGCGGGATCCGCGCCCAGATCAGAGAAGGCGAGACGGGCTGGCTCGTCGACTCGGTCGAGGAGTGCGCGGACGCGTGCCGCGAGATCCTGGACGACTCGGCTTCGGCCGGAGCGCGCGGTCGCCGGGGCAAGGAGGACGTGCGCGAGCGCTTCCTGATGCCGCGGCTCCTGCGCGACTGGCTCGCGCTCTTCAACCGGCTGGACGGCAACGAGGTCGAGACGCGCCTCGAGACCGTCGAGACGGCTGCGGCTTAGCCTCCCTCGACTAGGCTCCGGCCGATGGCGGCCCGCAGGAAGCTGATCGTCGTCTCCAATCGCGGCCCGGTCTCGTTCGCCCGCGGCGAGGACGGGCACCGTGTCGCGCGACGGGGCGGCGGCGGCCTCGTCACCGCGCTGCGGAGCCTCGTGGCTCTCCACGACGTGACCTGGATCGCGAGTGCGATGACGGACGAGGACCGGGCGCTCGCGGTCGAGTCCGGCGACGAGGCGATCGAGGAGGTCGCGCGGGACGGATCGGCCTACAGGCTGCGGCTCGTCGCGCACGACCCGGCGGCCTACGACTGGTACTACAACGTGGTCGCAAACCCCACGCTCTGGTTCCTCCAGCACTACCTGTGGGCGCTCGCCTACTCGCCCAACATCGACCCCGGGCTGCACCACGCCTGGGACGATGGTTACGTCACCGTGAACCGGGCCTTCGCCGACGCCGTGCTCGCCGAGCTCGAAGAGCAGCCCGACGCGGCGGTCTTCTTCCACGACTACCACCTCTACCTCGCGCCCCGCTTCGTCCGCGACGTGCGCCCGGACGCCTCGCTCGGTCATTTCGTGCACATCCCCTGGCCGGAGCCGAACCTCTGGCGCGTCCTTCCCGAGCGCATCCGTGTCGCGATCCACGACGGCCTGCTCGCCAACGACGTAGTTGGTTTCCACGCGGACCGTTGGCGCCGGAGCTTCATTCGCTCGAGCCGCGACCTGCTCGAGGCGGAGTGCGACTTCGACGGCAGCGTCTGCTCGCATCGGAGCGGAAGGACGTTCGTCTCCGCGCGGCCGATCTCCGTGGACGCGTCGGAGTTCGAGCACCTCGCCGCGAGCGAGCAGGTGCTGCGGCTCGAAGACGAGCTCGAGTCGCGGCGGCCCGAGTTCCTCATCCTGCGCGTCGACCGGACCGACCCCTCGAAGAACGTCGTGCGAGGCTTCCGCGCGTTCGAGAACTACCTCGACGCGCACCCGGAGATGCACGGACGGGTCGGGATGCTCGCTCTCCTCGATCCGTCCCGACAGGACATCCCGGAGTACGCGGAGTACCTCGGCGCGATCCAGCGCGCGGCTCGCGTCGTGAACGACCGCTTCCAGCGCGACCGCTGGACGCCGGTCGACCTCCGCATCGAGGACAACTTCCCGCTCACGGTCGCCGCCTACAAGCAATACGACGTCCTGCTCGTGAACGCGATCTACGACGGGCTGAACCTCGTCGCGAAGGAGGCGCCGCTCGTGAACGAGCGCGACGGCGTGCTGATCCTGTCCGAGAACGCCGGCGCGCACGAGGAGCTCGGGCCATGGGCGCTGTCCGTGAACCCGTTCGACATCGAGGAGCAGGCGCAGGCGATCCATTCCGCGATCGAGATGGGACGCGACGAGCGGCGCGCCAGGCTCGAGGCGATCCGCGAGCACGTTCGGACGCACGACGTGGGCGCCTGGCTGGAGACGCAGCTCGAGGATCTCGACCGATGGTCGGCGAAGGCGGCTCGGTGAGCGACCTCTCGCACGTCGACGAGACCGGCCGCGTGCGCATGGTCGACGTGGGCGCGAAGGAGATCTCGCGGCGGCGTGCGGTGGCGCACGCGAGCCTGCGCATGGCGCCTGCGACCGCGCGCAGGCTGCGCGAGCTTCCGAAGGGCGACGCGCTCGCCGCCGCCCAGCTGGCCGGGATCATGGCGGCGAAGCGGACGAGCGAGCTGATTCCGCTCTGCCACCCGCTTCCGCTCACGCACGTCGACGTCGAGCTGTCCGTGGCGGAGGCGTCCGTCGAGATCACGGCTTCGGCGGAGACGACCGCGCAGACCGGGGTCGAGATGGAGGCGCTGGTCGGCGCGACCGTCGCCGCGCTGACCGTCTACGACATGGCCAAGGCGGTCGACGACGGAATGGAGCTCTCGGAGGTCAAGCTCGTCGAGAAGACGAAGGAAGCCGTGTGAAGGCGGCCGTTCTCACGGTCTCGGACGGCGTGGACATGGGCACGCGCAAGGATGCGAGCGGCGACCTGCTCGAGGAGCTCCTCGCCGCCGAGGGCTTCGAGGTCGTCCGCAAGGTGGTGCCCGACGAGCGCGATGCGATCGCCGAGGCGATCGAGGAGCTTGCGGCCGAGGCGGGGCTCGTGCTGACGACGGGGGGCACCGGCCTCGGCCCGCGCGACGTGACCCCCGAGGCGACCGCGAGCGTCCTCGAGCGCATCGCGCCGGGAATCGCGGAGGCGATCCGCGCCGACTCGTTCGCGAAGACTCCGCATGCCCTTCTCTCCCGCGGGATCGCCGGCGTCCGCGGCCGGACCCTGGTCGTGAACCTCCCAGGCTCGACCGGCGGCTGCCGCGACGGCTTTAGGATCCTCCAGCCCGCACTCCGGCACGCGCTGGAGCTGCTCGCGGGCGAGGAGACCGCTCACCGCCAGACATGACGCTCACGCGCTTCATCTCGCTCGTGAAGTTCGAGCACACGATCTTCGCGCTCCCGTTCGCGTACGTCGGCGCATTCCTGGCCGTCGACGGCGTCCCGTCGGCGCACGACCTGATCTGGATCACCGTCGCGATGATCGGCGGACGTTCGCTGGCGATGGGGCTGAACCGGCTGATCGACGCGGGCATCGACGCACGAAATCCCCGTACCGCCTCGCGCGAGCTGCCGTCGGGCCAGCTCTCCGAGCCTCAGGTCGCGATCTTCTGCCTCGTCGCGCTCGGCATCTTCCTGCTCGCGGTCTGGCAGCTCGACCCGATCGTGCGCTGGCTCTGGCCGATCCCGGTCGCCGGGTTCGTGATCTACCCGTACCTGAAGAGGTACACCTGGCTCTCGCACCTCTGGCTCGGGGCCGTCGACGGGCTCGCGCCGGTCGGCGCCTGGGTCGCGATCACGGGCGAGCTCCCGCTCGAGGCGTGGCTGCTCGGAGCTGCGGTCGCGTGCTGGGTGGCCGGCTTCGATTGCTTCTACGCGCTGCTCGACCTCGACTTCGATCGCCGCGAGGGCCTGAAGTCGGTGGCGACCGCGTTCGGCGAACAGGGCGCGTTCTGGGGCGCGCGGGTCCTGCACGTGGCCACGATCGGCTTCCTGGTCTGGGCTGGACTGCTCCTCGACATCGGCGTCTTCTACTGGCTAGGCGTCGCCGCTGTCGCCGTCCTGCTCGTCTACGAGCACGCAATCGTGCGGCCCGGGAACCTGCGGCGGCTCGACGCGGCGTTCTTCCTCGTGAACGGGATCATCAGCGTGACGTTCTTCGCGTTCGTGCTCGTCGACGCGATCGTCTCGTAGCGCTTACTTCCAGTCCGGCTCGAGATCCCAGACGTCGTTCGACGTGATCTGCTTCGCCTCGCCGCCCGTGGCGTCGACGACGTAGATCTCGTTCGCCTGCTCGCGGTTCGTCCGGTCGGAGACGAAAGCGATCTGCGTGCCGTCGGGCGACCAGGTCGGCGAGCTGTCCTCGGCCTTGTCCTTCGTGAGCCTCGTCGGGCTCCCGCCGTTGGGATCGATGGTGTAGATCTCGTCGTTGGACTGGCAGCCGCCGAAGCACGTCTTGCCGAACTTGTCGCGGCCGGTGGCGATGGCGATGTGCTCTCCGTCCGGCGACCAGGTGGCGTCGGCGGCACTGGATGCGATCTTCTTCACGCCGCTCCCGTCGCTGTTGATGACCCACACCGAGGCTTCGGGAATTCCCGTCGGGTACGCGACCCGCGTGAAGACGATCTGCTTCCCGTCAGGTGACCAGTCGGGGCTCACAAGCAGGCCGCCCTTTCCGGGGTAGAGCTCCTTCTGTTCGGAGCCGTCCGCGTTCATCACGTAGAGCGAGGCGGTCGGCGTCTCCGTTGCGAGCAACCCGCCCCGGCTGAAGGCGATCCGCTTGCCGTCGTTCGACCAGTCCGGCGAGAAATCGGGCACGGTGTTCTTCGTGAGCTGTTCGACGTTGCTCCCGTCCGCGTCCATCGCGTAGATCTCCTCGAAGGCAGGGTCCTGGAGAACCGAGTCTCCGGACCCGGCGTAAGCGATCCGGTCTCGGTCGGGAGACCACGAGGGGTTCGTGTTGCCTGAGGCCTCGGACTCGAGCGGGTGATCCCCGGTGAGCTGCTTGCGTGCCTTTCCGGCCTCGTCCATCAGCCAGATCTCGCCCCAACCGTTGTCGTTGACCGTGAAGACGAGATCCTGGCTCGGAGCGCTCGCCGAGTCGCCGCCGCCGCAGCCCGCGACGAGGACTACGAGGCCGAGGAGAAGGGGGAGTCGCGTGGACATGACCGGAGGAATCTAGACTCACGGACGTGATCAGAGCCAGAAAGTTGTCGAAGCGCTTCGGGGAGAAACGCGTTCTGGAGGGCCTCGATCTCGTGGTGCCGCGGGGTGGTTTCGTCCTCGTCACCGGGCCGAACGGGTCGGGGAAGACGACCTTGCTGCGCCTCTGCGCGGGGCTGTTCGCGCCCACGGACGGCGAGCTCGAGGTGGAAGCCCCGCGCGGCGCGATCGGGTTCCTCGGGCACCAGCCGCTCGTCTACCGCGAGCTGACGGCGCTCGAGAATCTCGACCTGTACGGGCGCCTGTACCGGCTCCCCGAGCGCCGCGAGCGTGCCGGAGCGATGCTCGAGCGCTTCGGGCTCTGGCGAGCGCGGAACGAGCGGGCGGGGACGTTCTCGCGCGGAATGCTCCAGCGGCTCGCGCTCTGCCGCACGTTCCTCCACGATCCTGACCTCCTGCTCCTCGACGAGCCGTTCGACGGCCTCGACGCGGAAGGCGCGGAGCTGCTCCACGCCGAGCTCGCCGAGCGGGCTTCCGTGACCGCGCTCGTGGCGACGCACGACCCCGAGGCGCTCGCAGCCCGCTCCACGGCCCGCCTCGCCCTGGCATGAACGCGTATGCCGGAGACGTCGCGGCGCTCGCGCGGAAGGACGTGCTCCTCGAGGTGCGCTCGCGGGACACGCTGCCCGCGATGCTGCTCTTCGTCGTCTCCGCGCTGACGATCTTCCACTTCGCGCTGCCGTCGGGCTCTTCCGAGCGGGCCGAGACGGGGCTGCTCTGGATCGCGATCGTGTTCACGGCGCTGCTCGGGCTGACCCGCGTCTTCGCGGCCGAGCGCGAGGAGGGCGTGCTGGACGGGCTCGTGCTCGCGCCGTGCGACCGCAGCGCGATCTGGCTCGGCAAGACGATCGGGATGACGGTCTTTCTGGTGCTCGCGGAGATCGTGGCGCTGCCCGCGTTCGCGCTCTTCTTCCATCCGCTCTCGTGGGACCTGGTCGCGGCCGTCGCCCTCGCGGACATCGGCATCGCCTCGATCGGCACGCTGCTCGCTGCGATCGCGGCCGCGAGCCGGGCCCGGGAGCTGCTCCTCCCGCTGCTCTTCCTGCCGCTCGCGATCCCGGTCGTGATCGGCGGCGTCGGGGCCAGCATCGCCTCGGATCCAGGCTCTTTCCTCGGGTTTCTGATCCTCTACGACGGCGTTTTTGCGATTCTCTCCTGGGCGAGCTTTGAATACGTCGTCACTGAATAGGGCGTTTCCGCTCGCGGCTCTTCGCGCTGCTCGCCGGCGGGTTCGCGCTCGCGTTCTACTGGGCCCCGGAGGACGCGGATCAGGGGTTCAGCCAGAAGATCTTC
Source organism: uncultured Actinomycetes bacterium (assembly GCA_963712635.1). Lineage (GTDB taxonomy): Bacteria > Actinomycetota > Thermoleophilia > Gaiellales > Gaiellaceae > VAXT01. The sequence goes on from CAVQIS010000004.1 coordinate 257,331, forward strand.
TACGTGCACGTGCCGATCGCCCTCACGGCGTACGCCTGCTTCGGCTGGGGCGCCTGGAAGGCGCTGCGGCTGCTGTGGACGGGCGAGCGCCAATACGACCTCGAGAGCTACACCGCGATTCACATGGGCGTGATCTTCGGGCTGCTCACGCTCGTCACCGGCTCGATCTGGGCCAAGATCTCGTGGGGCGAGTGGTGGACCTGGGGCGAGCGCCAGCTGGTGCTCTTCCTGATCCTGTTCCTCTTCTACTCGTCGTACTTCATGCTCCGCTACTCGACGGACCCGGGGCCGAGGCGCGAGCGGAACTCGGCCGTGTACGCGCTCTTCGGCGTCGTGCTGATCCCGGTCAGCTTCCTCGCAGTGAGGATCGCGGGGACGATCCTGCACCCGACGATCTTCACGCACGAGGGGGCGGACCTTCCGTGGCAGATGCTCGTCGCGTTCGTCGTCTGCCTGGGCGGGATGCTGTCGCTCGCTGCGACGCTCTACCGCGTGGAGCTGACCGGCAAGCGGATCGACGCGAGCCTGCGCGAGCTCCGGGAGCTGCTCGCGTGAGCACAGCCGAGAAGTACGTGACGGGCGCGTACCTGGTCCTCCTGGGATCGCTGCTCGTCTACCTGCTGATCATCGCGTTGAAAGTGGGGCGGCTCGAGCAGGAGCTCGCTGACGTGACGCGCGCCGCCCGGGAGAAGCTCGGTGGTTGAGCTTCTCTTCTGGCCGGCCTTCCTCGCGTACGGCGAGGCCGCGGTGGCGTACGCGGGCGACGCGCGGCGGCCGGGCTCGATGGGCCGGCTCGCGACGTGGGGCGTGCGGGTCGGCTGGCTCGTGCAGACGGCGTTGCTGATCGCGCAGGCGGCCCGCGCGGACGGCTTTCCGTGGGACACGTGGGCCGGGTCGCTGAATCTCTTCGTCTGGCTCGTCGTGGGCGCGTACCTGATCTGGGGCTGCAAGCCTCGGTTCCGGCTGCTCGGGCTCGTCGTGATGCCGCTGGCCGCTCTGCTCCTGGCCGTGTCGTACGCGGCGGGCGGAATGGACGTGTCTGGAACGAGCCGGTACTCCTCGCTCTTCCTCGGGCTGCACGTCGGGCTCGTCCTGGCCGGGTTCGCGGGACTGACGCTGGCTGCGGCGCTCGCCGGCCTCTATCTGTGGCAGGAGCGGGAGCTGAAGCGGCGCAGCTCGACGGTTCTGCGCTTCCGCGCGCCCTCGCTCGTGACGCTGGAGAGCCTGTTCGCGCGCACCGTGGCGTTCTCGCTGCCGGTGCTGACGCTCGGGATGGCCGTCGGATTTGCCCGGCTTCGGCACGGGTCGCAGCTCGACCCGCTGATCGTGCTGACCGTCCTGACGTGGGTCGTCTACGGCGTGTTCCTGCTCCTTCGCTACGGCGCCGACTGGCGCGGGCGGAGGGCGGCCTACGCGACGCTGGCCGGCTTCGCGCTCGTCGTGGCCATGCAGCTGACCGTGCAAGCGGGGCATTTCGGATGAGCATCGTTCTCGTCGGAACGTCTCATCGGCTCTCGCCGGTCGAGGTGCGCGAGCGGATCGCGTTCGATCTGGAGGAGGCGGCGCAGCTCGCGGCGCGGTTGGCCGACGGCGGCGAGGTGGTGTGCCTCTCGACCTGCAACCGCACGGAGCTGTACTTCTCGCACCCGGATCCGGACGCCGCGGAGGCGCTCGGTGCGGATGCATTGCTCGGCCAGGAGGTCGAGCTCTACCGGATGCGCGACGAGGACGCGGCTCTGCACCTCTTCCGCGTCGCGGGCGGGCTCGACTCGCTCGTGCCGGGCGAGGGCGAGATCCTGGGGCAGGTTCGCTCCGCGTACGAGGCGGGCGCTCGCGGCCCTGTTCTCGACCGGCTCTTCCGGCGAGGCGCTGCGGGTCGGGAAGAAGGTCCGGACCGAGACCGCGATCGCGGAGAACCCCGCGTCGGTCTCGTCGGCGGCCGCCGCGCTCGCGCAGCAGGTGTTCGGAGAGCTCGAGGGCTGCAAGGTCTTCCTCGTCGGAGCGGGCGAGGTGAGCGAGCTGGCGGCCCGCGCGCTCACCGCGCGCGGCGCGACGATCGCGGCGGTCACGAGCCGGACGCAGGAGAGCGCCGCGCGGCTCGCCGAGGCTTTCGACGCGCGCACCGTCCCCTTCGACGAGCTCGGACCGGAGCTTCAGCAGGCCGACGTGGTCGTGTCCTCGACGAGCTCGCCCGAGCCGATCCTCTCTCGCGACCAGATCCCGGACCGGAAGGGCCGGCCGCTGTTCGTGATCGACCTCGCCGTCCCGCGCGACGTCGACCCCTCCGTCGCCGAGCTCGAGGACTGCTACCTGTACGACATCGACGACCTCCAGGCCGTTGTCAGCGAGAGCCTGAGCGGAAGGCGCCGCGAGGCGGAGCGGGCCGAGGCGATCGTCGAGCAGGAGGTCAGGCGCTTCAGCGACTGGCAGGCGAGCCTGCACGTCGTTCCGGCGATCGCGTCGCTGCGGGAGCGGGCGGAGAGCATCCGCTCCGGCGAGCTGGCCAAGGCGGAGGGCCGTCTCGAGGGCCTCTCCGAGAGCGAGCGCCGGACGGTCGAGTCGCTGACGACCCAGATCGTGAACAAGCTCCTCCACGTTCCGATCGTCCGCATGAAGGAGGCCGCCGCGACGGAAGGCGCCGGTTACGTCGAGGTCGCGCGGCACCTGTTCGGGCTCGGAGAGGACGAGAGTGCTCCGAATCGGAAGCCGGGGAAGTAGGCTCGCCCTCACGCAGGCGGAGCTGGCTGCAGACCGGCTCCGCGGCCCGGGGATCGAGATCGCCCTCGTCCCGATCACGACCGCGGGCGACCGCGACCGCACGAAGCCGTTCGGGCGAGATCGGCGAGCGCGGCGTCTTCGTCAAGGAGCTCGAGGAGGCGCTGCTCGACGGGCGCATCGACCTCGCCGTGCACTCGGCGAAGGACATGACCTCGACGGATACGGAAGGGCTGGTCGTCGGCGCCTACTTGCCGCGGGAGGATCCACGCGACGCGTTGTGCGGGGCGAGCGAGATCAAGCCCGGGATGCGCATCGGGACAGCGTCGGTTCGTCGGCGGGCTCAGCTGCTCACGCTCGAGCCTTCGCTCTCGATCGAGCCGCTCCGCGGAAACATCGACACGCGGCTCCGCAAGCGGGGGGAGCGCGGGCTGGACGCGGTCGTGCTGGCGGCGTGCGGGCTCGATCGCCTTGGGCTCGCGGAGCAGATCGGCCACCGCTTCGATCCGGCGGAGATGCTCCCGGAGGCCGGCCAGGGCGCGCTCGCGCTCCAGGTGCGGGCCGGCGAGGAAGAGCTCGTCTCTGCGGTCGGCGATCACGAGACCGCGCGGCGTGTCGAGGCCGAGCGCGCTGTCGTCGCCGCGATCGGCGGAGGGTGCCTCGCACCGATCGCGGCTCATCACGACGGCACGACGCTGACCGGGCTGATCGCCGACCCGGACGGACGCTGGCTCGAACGGCGAACCGGCGACGACCCGGTCGCGCTCGCGTCGGAGCTGGCCGCGCTCGCAGCGTGAAGGTCGTCGTGACGCGGCCGAGGGAGCAGGCCGGGCCGCTCGTTCGCCGGCTCGAGGAGCTCGGACACGAGGTCGTGGAGTGTCCGCTGATCGAGATCGAGCCGTTGGGCGATCCGGTCGAGGTCGAGGGCTACGACTGGGTCGTCGTGACGAGCCCGAACGGCGCGCGCGAGCTCGTCGCCAACGCCAGCGGCGCGTTGCCGAGGGTCGCGGCGGTCGGCCCGGGAACCGCCGAAACGCTGCGGGAGCTCGGCGTCGAGCCGGCCTTCGTCCCGCGGGTTTCCTCGCAGGACGGCCTACTCGAAGAATTCCCGCGACCGGCTGGACGCGTTCTCTTCGCCGCCGCCGAGGGCGCGCGCAAGCGCCCGATCGAGGAGCTCGGCGCCGACTTCGTCCCGCTCTACCGCACCCGTCTCGTCCGGCCTTCTGGCCCGCCGGAGGGAGACGTCGTCGTGCTCGCGTCGGGCTCGGCGGCACGGTCGTTCGCGGAGCTGGGCGGCGACATCCCGGCGGTCACGATCGGGCCGCAGACGACGGCAGTGGCGCGCGAAGCCGGCCTCGAGGTCGCCGCCGAGGCGAAGACGCACGACCTCGACGGCCTCGTCGCGGCGGTCGGTTCGTTACCGTCGCGCTGACGTGCTGATCACGTTCCTGACCGACTTCGGGCTCGAGGACGACTTCGTCGGAACCTGCCACGGCGTGATGAAGCGGATCGCGCCCGAGGTCGAGATCATCGACATCACGCACGGGATCCAGCCTCAGGGCATCCTCCAGGGCTCGCTCGTGCTCGCGAACACGTTGCCGTACCTCCCCGAGGGCGTGCACGTCGCGGTCGTCGATCCGGGAGTCGGAGGCGATCGCCGGGAGATCGCCGTGCGCGGGGCGGACGGGCGTTTGTACGTGGGGCCGGACAACGGCCTGCTCGTGCCGGCGGCCGAGAAGCTGGGCGGGATCGAGGCGGCGCACGAGATCTCGAACCGCGAGTACGCGCTGGAGCCCGTGTCCGCGACCTTCCACGGCCGCGATGTCTTCGCGCCCGCGGCCGCGCACCTCGCGCGGGGGCTCGACATCGGCGAGCTCGGCCCGGCGCTGGAGCCCGACTCGCTCGTCCGGCTCGAGATGCCGAAGCCGGACGTCAGCGCGCGGCGCATCCGCGCACGCTGCCTCTACGTGGACCGGTTCGGGAACATGCAGCTGAACCTGACGAAGAGCGACGTCGAGCGCCTCGGAGCCGTGCCGGGAACGCAGGTCGAGCTCGAGCTCTCCTCGGAGCGCTACTACGCGATCGCCGCCCGTACGTTCACCGACGCGCGCGACGGCGAGATCATCCTCTACGAGGACGCGTACGAGAACATCGCGATCGCGATCAGCGGCGGGAGCGCCGCCGTGACGTTCTCCGCCCATCCCGGCACCGACGTGCGGATCACTCTGGCGCCCTGATGCTCGAGGACCTGGGCCGCAAGTTCGCGCGGTTCACGACGAACCAGGTCGTCCGCCGGCCGCGGCTGTGGCCGCTCTTCCGGAGGCTGACCCGCGCCCAGTTCAACCGGATCGCGCCGGCGTGGGACGAGATGCGGAGCGACGATGCGTTCGCCCCGCTCGTTACGGCGCTCGACTCGCTCGACGTGGAGCCCGGGCGCGTGCTCGATCTCGGGACCGGAACCGGCCGCGCGGCCTTCCTGCTCGCTCGCCGTTATCCCGACGCCGAGGTCGTAGGCGCCGACCTGGCCGCGGACATGATCGCCGAGGCGAAGCGGCTGACTCCGCCGGAGCTCGAGGACCGGGTTCGCTTCGAGGTGGCCGACGCGGAGAAGCTCCCGTACCCCGACGGCTCGTTCGACCTCGTGTCCCTCGCGAACATGATCCCGTTCTTCGACGAGCTCGCCCGCGTCACGGCTCCCGGCGGAGCGGTTGTCTTCTCGTTCTCGGGCGGGCCGCAGACCCCGATCTACGTCCCGCCGGAGGTGCTGCGCGACGGAGCTCGCGAAGCGGGGATTCTGCGGATTTTGCGGAATTTGCAGCCGGAGACGGAACTGCGCTGGTGGCGCAGAAGGCCTCGAGGGCGTAAATTCGAGTCACCAGGACGTCGGCGGCACGGAGACACCGGCCCCGACGTCCTTTTTTGCGCCCTTAGGCGCGGGGAGCCATGGCTACACTGCCCAGCGCCTGGCGAGGTAGCTCAGTTGGTAGAGCACACGGCTGAAAACCGTGGTGTCGCCGGTTCGATTCCGGCCCTCGCCACTTCCGCGCGAATGCTCTAGGCAGTCGCCCGCGCGGCGGTCAGCCGCTCGAACAGAGCGTCGATGAGCTCGCTCTTCAGCAGTACGTCGTCGGCTCCGGACTCGCGGGCGGCGCTGTGCAGCGCCGGCGCCTCGTCTCCGGTGAGCGCGATCAGGCACATGCTCGGATGGTCGCGGCGGAGCCGGGCGACGGTGCTGACGCCGTCCAGGAGCGGCATGTGGAGGTCGAGCACGGCCGCGTCCGGGGCGAGCTCGTCGACGAGCTCGATCGCGGTCAAGCCGTTCGTCGCGGTACCTACGATCGAGAGGTGACGCTGGCTCTCGATCAGCTCGCGCAGCGACGCGAGGTACGCCTCGTCGTCGTCGGCGAGCAGCACGCGGATCGTGTCGGCCAAGGCGCGCACTTAAGCGCCATCAGCGAGCCGCGTCAAGCAGAATCGGAAGCGCTTCGAGCGGGTCGGCCGCGAGCGTCACGTCGGCGGCCTCGACGGGATCGCCAATGGTCGCGATCACACGTGCCTTGACGGTGCCGGCCCAGTGCTCGAGATCGTCCCCGACGCCGACTCCGACGTAAAGCCGCGGCGCGATCGGCCGCCCCAGCAGCCCGACCTGCCTCGTCCGCGGAACGAGTCCGGCCTCGCATGCCCCACGCGTTCCGGCGACCGCGGCGCCTGCCTGCTCGACGGCCTCGATCACGGCGGGATCGGCCTCCGGGCCAACCCCGACGACGACGTCCTTCTCGTCCAGGTCGAATGAGCTTCGGTCGCCCGTTCGCTCCACGAGCCTCACCGTCGGCTCGGGCAGCGGGCCCAGGTCGAGGCGATGAATCTCCGTGTTGAAGTCGCGCGGCTCGAGCGGCTCGTACATCCGCGGCAGGACGGTCGCCAGCTGCGGGGTCGTGGCGCCGAGGATGACCGAGACGATGTTCCCGCCGTACGCCGGCTTCTGCTGCAGCAGCCGCCCGGCCTTGGCGATGTCGACCCCGACGCAGTCCGCGGTCATGCCGAGCTCCAGGTCGCCGGCGGCACGCGGCCCGTAGTCGCGGCCCCGGCCTGTCGCCGGAACGAGGAGCACGTGCGGTTCGTGCTCGAGCAGAACCTGCCGCAGGACGGCCGCCCAGAGCTCCGGGTGGTACTCGGCGAGCGCGGGGTCGTCCGCGGCGTAGACCACCTCGGCGCCGTGCGACGCAGCCTCGCGCGCTGCGCCCTCGAGCCCCTCGCCGATCAGCAGGGAGACCGCTCGCCCGCCGAGCTTTCCCGCGAGGGCTCGGCTGCGGGCGATCAGCTCGAGCGAGACCCGGCGCAGCCTGCCGTCGACGAGCTCGCAGACACTCCAGCAGTCATACGTCGCGCCGCGCTCGTCGGCGATGTGGTCGGGCTTGTCCCAGCTCGACGGCTCCGGCGCGCGCTCCTCGAGCAGCTCGCGGATCCGGGCGGCCGCCTCGTCCGCGCTCGCCGCGTGGATGCCTGCTCGTTCCGGCCGCGAGTCGCGGACGGCCAGGACCCGCGTCGGCGAGCCGGTCTGGCCGAAACGCTTGTCGTTCGGCTGCAGGTCGTCGACGAGGTCGGTCGCCTGCCAGACCTGGATCTGCCCCTGCGGATCTCCGGACGTCGATTCCCCCGGCGGCCGTCCGACCGAAACGACAAGCGGCAGCGGCGCCTCGAACACTTCCTCGCCGAAGTCCGTCTCGCGCGTCAGGCGGAGCGAGTCCCCGGAGCGCTCGATGGCGGCCACGTTGGTCACGTGCGGCCAGCCGAGGAAGGCGCCGACCTGCGCCGGCACCTGCCACGTCTCCGAGTCGAGCGCCTTGCGCCCGCAGAGGACGAGATCCGCGCCTTCCTTGCGGACGGCGAGCGCGAGCGTCCGGGAGGTGCCGATCGTGTCCGCGACCGCGAACACGCGGTCGGACAGGTGGATGGCCCGATCGGCCCCGAGCGCCATGCATTCGCGCAGCGCCTCCTCGGCCTGCGGCGGGCCCATCGTCATCGCCACGCTCTCGTCGGCGAGCAGCGCCCCGTACTGGACGGCGTACCGGTCGAACGTGTTCAGCTCGAGCGGAACGCCCTCGCGCTTCAGCGATTTCGTCTCCTCGTCGAACTCGATCGCGCCCAGCGCGGGCACCTGCTTCACGAGGCAGATCGCCTTCATCCGTGCGAGCCTATCCACCGTGCTGGGGATCCTGTACGACATCCACGGGAACCTGCCGGCGCTGGAGCGGGTGCTGCGAGGACGCCGACGAGCTCGACATCGACCGCTGGCTGCTCGGCGGCGACTACGGGACGCCCAGCCCGTGGCCGGACGAGACGCTCGCGCGGCTCAAGGAGCTGCCGAACGCGACCTGGATCCGCGGGAACGGCGAGCGCTGGCTGCGAGAGCCGCCGCTGGATCGGCCGGAGGTGATGGAGACGTACGAGGTCTTTCGCGGCTCGTACGAGGACGAGCTCGTCGACTGGCTCTACGGGCTACCGGCGCAGGCGGAGCTGGACGGGAACCTGTACGTCCACGGGTCGCCGCTCTCGGATGTGGAGAGCTTTCCGCCCGAGCCGTCCGAGGACGACGAGCGGATGCTCGCGGGCGTGCAAGACCGGACCGTGGTCTTCGGGCACAGCCACCAGCAGTTCCGGCGGCCGGGGCCGAACGGGACCGAGCTCGTCAATCCGGGCAGCGCCGGGATGCCGCTCGACGGCGACCCGCGTGCGGCCTGGGCGACCTGGGACGGCGACTTCGAATTTCGCCGGAGCGAGTACGACGTCACTCGGGCGGCCGCGGGGTACCGCTCGATGGGCGGCGAGTTCGGCGAGTTCGCGGCGGGCCGGATCGAGCGCGGCTCCGACTAGCCGAGCGCGGCGTCGAGCGTGATCTCGACGTTTCCGCTCAGCGCCTGCGAGACAGGGCAGTTCTCCTTCGCGCCCTCGGCAGCCTGGCGGAATGCGTCGTCGTCGAGCCCGTCGACCTGGCCGCGGATCTTCAGCTCCATCTTCGTCATCGCGAAGCCCTCGCCGACCTTGTCGAACGTCGTTCTCGCCTCGGACTCGAGCTTCGTGGGCGGCGTTCCTGCCCGCGCGAGGCCGGCTGCGAGCGCCATCAGCACGCAGCTCGCGTGCGCGCCGGCAATCAGCTCCTCGGGGCTCGTCCCCTCGCCTCCCTCGGCCCGGTCCTTCCAGCTCACCGCCAGATCGGACACGGCCCCGCTGCCGAGGCTCACCTGCCCGGAGCCCTCCGCGAGAGACCCCTCCCAGGTCGCGCTAGCTGTCTTCTGCGTTGCCACTCTCGTCCCCCTTCTCCTCGCCTGAACCGGACGGCCGATAGTACTTCCTGCCTTTCAGCGGCTCGGGGAGGTAGTCGACGTCGAATCCGGCCGGGTCCGAGTGCGGGTAGATGTAGCCCTGGCCGCGGCCGAGCTTCTTCGCGCCGTAGTAGTGCGCGTCGCGGAGCTCGTCTGGCGGACGGACGTGGCCGTGCTCGCGGACGTCCTTGGCCGCTTCGCCGAGCGCCTTGATCACCGCGTTCGACTTCGGCGCGCGCGCGAGGTAGAGCGCGGCCTCGGCGAGGTTGAGCCGAGCCTCCGGGAGGCCGACGTGCTCGACCGCCTGCGCCGCGGCGACCGCCACGACGAGAGCCTGGGGGTCGGCGAGGCCGATGTCCTCGGAGGCGAGCACGATCATGCGCCGGGCGATGAAGCGAGCGTCCTCGCCGCCCTCGAGCATCGCGGCCAGGTAGTAGACGGACGCGTTCGGATCGGACCCGCGCATCGACTTGATGAAGGCCGAGATGAAGTCGTAGTGCGCGTCGCCGCCCTTGTCGTAGACGAGGGGCCTCTTGCGGGCCGCATCGTCCACGTGGGACGTGTCCAGGGACAGTCCCTCGGCCATGGCGGTTTGGGACGCGAGCTCGAGGATGTTCAGCGCGTTCCGCGCGTCGCCGCCCGCCCGTCGCGCGATCAGCTCCACCACCTCGTCGGAGACCTCGGCGCCGAGCTCGTCGGCCCCGCGGCGCACGATCAGCGCCAGCTCCTCGTCGGTGAGCGGCACGAGCTCGTAGATCTGGCTCCGAGACAGGAGGGCCGAGTTGACCTCGAAGTAGGGGTTCTCCGTCGTCGCCCCGATCAGCGTGAGCGTTCCCTCCTCGACCGCGGGCAGCAGCGCGTCCTGCTGGGCCTTGTTGAAGCGGTGGATCTCGTCGAGGAAGAGGATCGTCCGCTGGCCGTGCGCCCCGAGACGCTCCCGTCCCGAGGCGATCACCTCCCGTACCTGCGCCACGGTCGCGGACACCGCCGACAGCTCCTCGAAAGCTGCCCCGGTCGTGTTGGCGATCACGCGCGCGAGCGTCGTCTTCCCGCTCCCGGGCGGCCCGTACAGGATCGAGGAGCCCACGCGGTCCTCCGCGATCGCGAGCCGCAGCGCGGAATGCTCGCCCAGGATCTGCTCCTGCCCGACGAAATCCTCGAGCCGCTGGGGCCGCATGCGCATGGCCAGGGGAGCCGTGTCGGGGAGCCGCTCGTTGGCTGCGTCCGAGAAGAGGTCGCCCACGGCACCGAAGTATGCTGCTCGCCTGCCGAGTTACGGCACGACGGAGGGAGGACGGAGATGGCTTTCGAGGAGCTGAAGCAACGCCAGAGCGTGGTCTGGGGAACGGGGCCGTACCAGAACGTCACCGACACGATCACGGACATCCACGAGCGGGTTATCAAGCGGCTCGAGCCGGGCCCGGGCGTGAAGTGGCTCGATCTCGCCTGCGGGACGGGTGCGGTCGCCGAGCTGGCCGCAGATGCAGGGGCCGACGTCACGGGCGTCGATCTCGCGCCGGGGCTGATCGAAACCGCGAAGGAGCGCGCTCAGGAGCGCGGGCTCGACATCGACTACCGGGTCGGCGATTGCGAGAACCTCGAGCTCGAGGACGGGTCGTTCGATGTGATCTCGTCGACGTGCGGCGTCATGTTCGCGCCGGACCATCAGGCGACCGCGAACGAGCTCGCCCGCGTCGTGAAGCCGGGCGGCCGCATCGGCCTGGCGAACTGGACGCCCGCCGAGAAGGGCCTCGCCGCGATCTTCCGAATCATGAAGCCGTTTCAGCCGCCCCCGCCGGAAGGCGCCGGCTTTCCGTTCGCCTGGGGAGACGAGCAGCACGTGAAGGATCTTCTCGGCGATTCGTTCGAGCTCGAGATCGAGCCGGGGATGTCGCCGCTTCGTCTTCCGAACGGCGAGGCGTACTGGGAGCTGTTCTCGTCGAGCTACGGGCCGACCCGAACCCTGGCCGAGGGCCTGGACGACGATCGGCGCGAAGAGCTCCATCGTTCCTGGATCGACTTCGCCGACAACGAGCTCGCCGAGAACGGCGGGATCGAGCACAAGCGCGAGTGGGTCCTCATCCTCGGGACGCGTCGCTGAGCGCGACGGTCTCCCTGCGCGACGAGGTGGCCGGGCTCCTCTCGGAGCTCATCCGCCTGGACACGGTCAACCCGCCCGGGAACGAGACGCGGGCGGCCGAGCACCTGCGCGCGTACCTGGAGGAGAACGGTGTCGCGTGCGAGCTGTACGCAAAGGTGCCGGAGCGGGCGAACCTCGTGGCGCGGATCCCCGGCACCGGCGACGGGCCGCGGCTCGCCCTGCTCTCGCACACGGACACGGTGCTGGCCGATCCGGCCGAGTGGCAGGTCGATCCGTGGTCGGGCGAGCTCCGCGACGGCGAGATCTGGGGCCGCGGAGCCCTCGACATGAAGGGCCAGGTGGCCGCGAGCGCTGTGGCCATGGCGTCCCTCGCGCGTGAAGGGTTTCGCCCCTCGGGCGACCTGATCTTCGTCGCGGCGGCCGACGAGGAGGTCGGCGTCGACTTCGGGCTCGCCTGGCTCTGCCGCGAGCATCCCGAGGCGGTGCGGGCCGAGTACTCGCTCAACGAGGGCGCCGGCGACCGCATCGAGCTCGGCGGCCGTCCGTTCTACCTCGCCTCGACCGCGGAGAAGATGAGCTCGCCGTTCATCGTCCGCGTCCACGGCCGGAGCGGGCACGCCTCGATGCCCGGGATCGCCGACAACGCGCTCGTGAAGGCGGCCGCGCTGATCGAACGGCTCGGCGGGTTCACGCCCGAGCCGCGCTTGGAGCCGGAGGTCGCAGCGCTCTTCGAGGCCGTCGTCGGGCGAGCCGCCCGAGGACGCGAACCAGGTGCTCGAGGTCGCGCGGTCGGTCGACCCCGTCGCGGCCGAGCTCGTCGAGCCGCTCGTCGGGATGACCGTCGCGCCGACGATGATCACCGCCTCGCAGAAGCGGAACGTGATCCCCGCGGTTTGCGAGATCACGGTCGACTGCCGGCTCCTGCCCGGGCAGACGCGAGACCGAGGCGGAAGGCGTCGTTCGGGAGCTGCTCGGCGCCGGTGACTACGACCTCGAGTGGCCCGAGGGGCAGGGCGGGACGCGTTCGCCGATGGAGGGGCCGCTCTGGGACGCGATCGGCTCCTGGGTCGCGGAGTACGAGCCCGAGGCGGGCGTCGCGCCGATCTGCCTCGCCGGCTTCACGGACAGCCACTGGATGCGCGACGCGTTCGGGACGATGGCGTACGGCTTCTTCCCGCTGCGCTTCATGGACCCGCAGGTCGCCACCCGGCTCGTCCACTCGGCCGACGAGCGGGCGCGCGTCGACGATCTCGAGCTCGGCGTCGAGTTCCTGCGCTATGCCGCGCAGGCCATGGGTTAGGCACTACTCTCAGACCGATGGCAGACGAACCGCTTCGACTCGGGGGCATGGCTCTGGCGAACGGCGTGCTCGTGCACGGGCCGAACTCGTGGGCATGCGCGGTCCGGCTTCCGGACGGCCGGCTCGAGGTCGCGTCCAACTACAAGCGCTATCGCTCGTCCGGCGTCACGAACCCCTTCCTGCGCGGGCCCGCTCGCCTGGCCGAGGCGATCGCCCTGCTTCCGCAGGTGCGACGCCGGATGCCCGGTGCCCGGCTCCCCTTCGAGCGGCCGCGCGTCCTGACCGCGATGATCGCCGGCGCGACCGCGACCCAGATCATCCGCGGCTCGCGCGCGCTCTCGCCTGCGGCGAAGGAAGTCATCGCCGGCGATCGCGTCGCTCGCCCCGGCCGTGGTTGCTCTGCGCAGCTCCGAGCTCGCCGCCTACCACGGCGCCGAGCACATCGCGATCGGCACCTACGAGCACGGCGAGGCGCGGCGACAAGGAGCACGAGCGCTGCGGGTCGCACCTCCTCGGCCCGCTGCTCGGGCACGCTGGCGATCGGAAACATCCTCGCGACGCGCGCTCCGCGGCAGTTCAGGCTCGCGGCGCGCGGGCTGGCGTCGCTCGGCGCGGTCGCGGTCTCGACCGAGATCTTCGCGTGGATGGTGCGCAATCCCGACCACCCGGTTTCGAAAGCGCTCGCCAAGCCGGGCCACGAGATCCAGCACCGCCTTGCGACGGCCGAGCCGACCCCCGAGCAGCTCGAGGTCGCCGAGGCCGCGCTCGCCGCGTGCCTCGAGCTCGAGGATGGCGCACCAGGACTGAGGCGAAGCGCCTCGACCCGGAGGTCTTCGATCTCCCGGTCGAGAAGATGCGCGCCGGCTACTACACGGACGCGTACTTCAACCACGCGCGCGCCACGCTCCTCCAGGACGAGCGGCACCCGCGCGTCGTGATGCAGGTCTTCCAGAAGAAGCACGCGTACGTCGGCGGGATCGACGAGGCGATCGCAATCCTCAAGCTCTGCTCGCACGACTGGGAGCAGCTAACCGTCCACGCGCTGTACGACGGGGACCAGGTCGAGCCGTACGAGCCGGTGCTGCACATCGAGGGCGACTACACGCTCTTCGCACACCTCGAGACCGCGTACCTCGGCGTGCTCGCGCGGCGGACGCTGATCACGACCAACGTCGTCGGGGTGCTCCGGGCCGCGAACGGGAAGCAGATCATCTTCATGCCGGCCCGGCACGACCATCACCGCATCCAGACCGGCGACGGCTACGCGGCGTACGTCGCCGGGCAGATCGTCGGCGCGCCGATCGGGGTCACGACGGACGAGCAGGCCTCGTGGTGGGGCGGCAAGGGCGTCGGCACGATGCCGCACTCGCTGATCGCGTCCTACGGCGGGAACACGGTGCTCGCGGCGACGAAGTTCGCGGAGTGGGCGCCCGAGGATCTGAACGTGACCGTCCTCGTCGACTTCGAGAACAACTCGGTCGAGACGGCGCTCGAGGTCGCGCGCGTGCTGGGCTCGCGGCTCTGGGGCGTGCGGCTCGACACGTCTGAGAGCCTCGTCGACCAGTCGCTCTGGGACGAGATGGGCGACTTCAGGCCGACCGGGGTCAACGAGCGGCTCGTCTGCAAGGTCCGCGACGCGCTCGACTCGGACGGCTTCGAGCACGTGAAGATCGTCGCCTCGGGCGGGTTCACGGTCGAGAAGATCGAGGAGTTCGAGCGCAACGAGGTCCCGGTCGACGCGTACGGCGTGGGCTCCTCGCTGATCCGCGGCCAGAACGACTTCACCGGGGACGTCGTGATGACCGACGGCCGCCCCTCGGCCAAGGTCGGCCGCGCCTACCGGCCGAACGCCCGGCTCGAGCTCGTCAGCTGACGGCTTCCGAGGCGCGCTCGCCGATACCGGGCCACTCCCCGAGCGGCGTGGTCGAGCGCACGACGTGCATTCCGGCGCGGGCGAAGCGCTCGAACGCCGCATCCGCCTCGTCCGTGTAGTCGACGGCTCCGGGCACAACCACCGGCGACGTGCAGTCCTCGAGCAGGTACACGCGCTCGGCGAGCTTGTGCACGCGCGCGTCGTCTCCCTCGAGCAGGTCGTCGATCGTCCAGGCGACGCAGTGGCTCTTGGCCTGCCCGGCCACGATGACCGCGTCGAACTCGAGGAGCTGCTCGACGAGGGCGGTGTTCTTCACTGCGAGCGGCTCACCGTCGGGCCCCTCGGTCACCTCCGGGCCGAGCATCGAGTAGTGCTCCGTCAGCGGGTGCTCGCCCTTGACCTGGAAGTCCGGCTGGCTGTCGCGGGCGATTCCGTGGAAGAAGAACGCCTCCTCGACCGCCGACACGAGAGCGTGGCCGATGCCGCCGAGCAGGGCGTGATACGGCCAGATCGTCAGCTGGTACTTCCCGCCCTCGGCGAGCCTTCGGGTGTAGAACGCGAGCTCGCGGGCGGCGTAGCCGGGATCGATGCCGAGGCTTTCGGGCGCCTCCGGGTTCAGGCGCCAACGCCCGCTTTCGACGTCCTCGGCCGAGACCAGCGTGTACGGAGCGGGATGGTTCCCTTCGTCGTCGACGAGCCAGACGGGATGGAACACCTGCATCGCCCGATGGGTGTCGAGGCTCGGAACGATCTGGGTGATGGCCCCGAGGTTGCGGTAGACGAACTCGCAGAGCCGGCGGTTGTCGTCGACCGCGCCGGTCCCCGACCGGCCGCCCACGAAGAGCTCGAACCCCGGGATGCAGAAGGTGTTCTGGACGTCTACGGCGAGCAGGCAGATGCGGAAGGAGTCGTCCGAAGAGGCCTGGATGCCGCTGCTCCTGCGCCCACACGCGCGCTTCACGGGCCCGCTCGTCGTACGGGACGCGCCACACCTCGGCTACCCGCTCGGGCCGGTAGAAGGCTGGCACCGGCAGCTCGGGCATTGCGGCCAGTCTAGTCGGGGCTACAGGCGTGGCCTCTGGCTGCCGATGGGGAAGAGGCATGCCGGACGTGGGCCACATCCTGAGTCTGATCGGCGCGGCGGCGCTGATCTGGCTGCCGCTCCTGATGTTCGGCCTGATCATCTATTTGCTCTGGCGCACCCTCCAGGTGATGCCGCGGGTGGCGCCGAAGCACGTGCACGCCACGTCGAAGACGTCGGTCACGTGGGACGAAGTCGCGGGCCTCGAGGAGGTGCGCGACGAGATGCAGGAGATCGTCGACTTCATGAGGGACTCGAAGAAGTTCGCCCGTACTCGGCGCGCGCGTGCCGAAGGGGATCCTGCTCTACGGGCCGCCGGGCACCGGTAAGACGCTGCTCGCGAAGGCGGTCGCCCACGAGTCGGGCGCGAGCTTCTACTCGCAGAGCGCCTCGGCCTTCGTCGAGATGTTCGCCGGCCTCGGCGCCGCCCGAATCCGAAAGCTCTTCGAGCAGGCACGCAAGGATGCGCCCGCGATCGTGTTCATCGACGAGCTGGACGCGGTCGGCGCAGCGCGCTCGGGCCACGGGTTCAACCGCGAGCAGGACCAGACGCTGAACCAGCTGCTCGTCGAGCTGGACGGCTTCAACAACCGCGAGCAGGTGATCGTCATGGCCGCCTCGAACCGCCTCCAGGACCTCGATCCCGCGCTGCTTCGTCCCGGCCGTTTCGACCGGCAGGTTCTCGTGTCGCCTCCCGATCTCGCGGGCCGCGAGGCGATCCTGAAGGTCCACACACGCGGCAAGCCGCTCGCCTCCGACGTCGACCTCGGCGCGATCGCGCGCCAGACCGCCGGCCTCACCGGAGCGGACCTGTCCAACATCGCGAACGAGGCTGCGATCTTCGCCGGCCGCGACGATCAACAGGAGATCCATCACGTCCACTTCGACAACGCCATGGAGCGCGTCATCGCCGGCCTCCAGCAGCGGCGGGTGATGAGCGAGAAGGAGAAGCGCATCCTCGCCTACCACGAGGCGGGCCACGCGCTCATGTCGCACCTCATGGGCGAGGGCTTCCCGGTGCAGAAGGCGACGATCGTCCCGCGCGGCATGGCCCTCGGCTACACGTTCAACCTTCCCGAGGAGGACCGCTATCTGCACACCCGCGAGGAGTTCATCGACTGGATGAAGATCGCGCTCGCCGGCCGGGCCGCAGAGCAGGTCGTGTTCGGGCGCGTCACGAACGGCGCCGCGAACGACCTGGAGAAGGTCACGGAACTGGCCCGCTCGATGGTCTTCGAGTACGGCATGTCCGAGGGCGTCGTCTCGCGGACGATGCGCGCCGACAACTACGCGCTGTCCGAGGAGACGAAGCGAGTCCGCGACCAGGAGCAGGCCAGGCTGACCGACGATGCCTACGCGGAGGCGGTCCGCCTCGTCACCAAGCACCGCCCGTCGCTCGACCGGCTCGCGCACGCCCTGCTCGAGAAGGAGACGCTCGTCCGCGACCAGATGCGCGCGCTGCTCGCCGACGTCGAGCCCGAATCGCAGGCGTCCGAGACCGTCGGCCGCGTCGTGCCGCTGATGAGGGTCGGCGAAGACGCGCCGAGCGAGACCACTCCTAGCAGCGGATAGCATCCGCCCCCGTGCGGGCGAAGGGGATCCACCATCTCGGAGTCGCGGTCGAGGACCTGGACGACGCGGTCGAGACGTACCGCAAGCTGTTCGGAGCCGAGCTCGAGCGGCGCGACATGGTCGAGTCGCAGGGCGTGGAGGCCGCCGCCGTGCGCATGGGTGAGAGCCGCGTCGAGCTGCTCGCGTCGCTCGGGGAGGAGACGCCCGTCGGCAAGTTCCTCGCGAAGCGCGGGCCGGGTGTTCATCACGTCGCGTACGCGGTGGGCGACCTGCGCCGGGAGATCGCCGACCTGACGGAGCAGGGAGTCCACGTGATCGACGACGAGCCGCACCGCGGGCTCTTCGGGCTCGAGGTCGCGTTCGTTCACCCGGAGTCGCTGCACGGGGTTCTGGCAGAGTTGGTGGCGAGTGGCTGAGAGAGATCGACTCCGAATCGAGATCGCCTTCGACGGCGGGCAGGTGATGAGCGCCCACGTCCAGACGAGCACGGCCGACGAGGTGGAGCAGGCGCTGGACAGCGGCGTCGGCGGCACCGTGCAGGTCGACGCCGAGGACGGGCGGTACACGATCTCGCTCGCCCGCATCGTCTACGTCAAGCGGTATTCGCGCGAAGGCCGCGTCGGCTTCAGCGGCGGCTGAGTTAGAGGAGCGTTCCGGACGGGCATCCACCTAAGGGTGGGTGTCGAAGCAACGAGCTCGGCGGGACGCGACCAGGACGTAGACGTGCGCGCCCTCGTCGAGCGGGCGCAGGCAGGCGACAGGTCGGCGCTGGAGGAGCTCTACCTCCTCCATTTCGACCGCATCTACAGCTACCTGCACATGAGCGTCGGCAACCGCCACGACGCGGAGGACCTGACGACGCAGACGTTTCTGAAGATGCTGGAGGCGATCGGACGCTTCCGCTGGCAGTCGGCGCCGTTCTCCGCCTGGCTGTTCCGGATCGCGCACAACCTCGCGATCGACCACTTCCGGGCGCGCAGGCGCGTGCAGACCGAGGACGAGGTTCCCGAGCCGAGCGGGCGCGAGGAGTCGTCGGCGGAGGATCAGGCGTTCGACTCGATCGGCCGGGCCGGGATGCTCGCGTTGATCGAGCGGCTTTCGGCCGAGCAGCGGCAGGTGCTGACGCTGAAGTTCCTGTTCGGATTCGTGAACGCGGAGGTGGCCGGGATCCTCGGGAAGACCGAGGGCGCCGTGAAGTCGCTCCAGCACCGCGCGCTCGCATCGCTGCAGAAGCAGCTCGTCGGCAGCTCGTAGCGCTGTCGCGTTTTCGGCGCTCACGCGTCACAGACACGTAGCGACTTCCTCAGTACGATCGCAGCGGGGAGGAGGTGGCCAGTACCTTCCCTGAGTCATGCCGCTGGACGTCGGAATCGTGGGCTTGCCGGGCTCGGGCAAGACGACCCTCTTCAGCGCCCTCACGGGCGTCTCGACGACGCCGTACGGCCAGGAGCACGTCGGCATCGCGCCGATTCCGGACGAGCGGCTCGATCCCATCGCGGAGATCGAGAGCTCCGCCAAGACGACGCCGGCGACGATCCGGCTCGTCGACCCGCCCGGGCTGAGCGCGCCCGTCCTCGGCGAGCTGCGCAAGGCGGACGCACTGATCGCCGTGCTGAACAACTTCGGCCCTGAGGCCGATCCGGCCCACGACCTGGAGACGATCGAGCTCGAGCTCGTCGTCGCCGACCGCGATCACGTCGAGAAGCGCCTCGACCGGGTGCGCTCCCAGGCGAAGTCGGGCGACCCGCGCCTGCGCGAGGAGGTCGCCGAGCTCGAACGGCTGCTCGCCCACGTCGAGGCGGGCAACTCGCTTCGCACGTATGAGCGCGACGCTGCCTCAGGCGCTCGCGCCGCTGACGACGAAGCCCGTCGTCCAGGTCGTCAACGGGGGCGAGGGCGGGTTCGACCTGGCACTCGAAGCCGAGCTTTCCGAGCTCACGCCCGAGGAAGCCGCCGAGTTTCGGGACGGCCCGTCCGGCTTCGAGAACGTGCTGTCGAACCTCTTCGAGACCGTCGGCCTGCTCACGTTCTTCACCGGCGGCGACACGGAAACGCGTGCGTGGACGCTGCGGCAGGGGAGCACCGCTCTCGACGCCGCGGCGGCGATCCACACCGACATCGCGCGCGGCTTCATCCGCTGCGAGGTGATCGGGTGGCGCGACTTCGTCGAGGCGGGGAGTCGCGCCGAGGCCGCCCGCCGCGGCCAGCAGCGGCTGGAGGGCAAGGACTACGTCGTCGCCGACGGAGACATCCTCAACATCCGCTTCAACGTCTAGCGGCAGCAGTCGCTGTCGCAATCACAGTCGCAGCACTGGCAATCGCACGCCATCGCGCCTCCTTTCATTGATGGACGTCGATGTAACGGTAGCGTGATACATTGATGGATGTCAATGAAGAGGCTCGCGACCGTCACCTGCTGTGCGCCTGGAGCGCCACCGCTCAAGCCGAGGGAATTCGAGAGCCTCTCGGCGAGGTTCAAGGCGCTCGCAGATCCGACGAGGCTCGCGATCGTGAACCGTCTGGCGAGCCGCGACGAGGCGTGCGTCTGCGAGTTCAGCTCCCTCGGGCTCTCGCAGCCGACGATCTCCCATCACCTCAAGGTCCTGCGCGAGGCCGGCCTGATCGAGGTCTCGCACAAGCGCGGGACGTTCTTCTTCTACCGGCTCGTGCCCGAGGCGGTCGAGGCGCTCGCGTTCGCGCTCGGCGGCGCGCCCCGGCCCGAGTTCGTCCTGGCCACTGCGGAAGCGACCGTTGCCGGCTGAGCGCGTTCTGTTCGTCTGCATCGGGAACGCCGGCCGCTCGCAGATGGCGCAGGCGTTTGCCGAGCGGGCGGGGATCGAGGCTCGTTCGGCGGGCAGCCGCGCCGAGCTCGAGCTTCACCCCGAGGTGGTCGAGGCGATGCGCGAGCTCGGGATCGACCTCGACGGCCGCGTCCCGCATCAGCTCGCGCACGAAGACGTCGAGTGGGCGGATCTCGTCGTGACGATGGGCTGCGGCGACGCCTGCCCGGTCCTGCCCGGGAAGCGCTACCTCGACTGGAACCTGCAGGACCCGACCGGGATGCCGATCGAGGTCGTCCGTCAGATCCGCGACCGGATCGCCGGCCTCGTCGACGAGCTTCCCTAGCTCTCGGGCACGGGCCGCGTCGCCGCGACTGCGTCGAGCTGGTTCGCGTGGTAGAGGACGGCGGCCTCGGCCGTCCGCGCCGCGCGGGCGTCGTGGTGCGACCCGACCGCGTGCAGCAGCTCGGCGCGAACGCTCGCCTCGAGCGGCGCGGCCCGCTCCTCGATCAGCCGCAGGCCGAGGTGCACGTGGCCGAGCAGCCGCCCCTCCTCGGTCGGGCGGAAGGCAGGCCCACGGGTGAGCTCGACAGTGCGGCCGACGTCGTGCAGGAGCGCGGCCGCGAGCAGCAGATCGGCGCGGAGGCGTGGATGGAGCTGCGAGATCTCGCGGCAGATCGTGGCCACTCCGACCGTGTGCTCGAGCAGGCCTCCCGCGTAGCTGTGGTGCCCCTCGACGGTCGCGGGCAGCGAGCGCAGCCGGCCGCGCAGCTCGTCGTCGCCGACGAAGCGCCCGACCGCGGCCTTCAGCCCGGGATGCGAGATCTCACCGGCGAGGAACTCGAGGAAGCCCTCCAGCTCGTCGCCGTCTCGCCGCAAGCTCGGCGCGAGCGCAGCCGGGTCGAGGTCCTCCGCAGCCTCGAGCGTCCTGATCTCGAGCTGGAGCCGGTCGCGGTAGCGATCCACGCGGCCGAGCACCCGGACCGCGTCGCCCTCGTCGAACCGGCTGTCCAGGAGGTCGACGTCGCTCCAGACGCGTGCCTGGATCCGCCCGCTCGGGTCGACGAGCTCCAGCGCGAGATACGGCGTGCCGGAGCGCGTGCGCAGCCGCTCCTTCTTCGCGACCGCGTACACGCCCTCGACTACCCGGTCGTGCTCTAGCTCGGCGATCGCAGACACGACCCGAGTCTAGGGCCGAAGACGGATGCTACGGTCCTCGCGCTTTGGCCGAGATCAAGCCGTTTCGGGCACTCCGCTACGACCCCGGCCGCGCCGGCCGGCTCGAGGATCTCGTCGCGCCGCCGTACGACGTGATCGGGCCCGACGAGCGAGACGAATACCTCGCCCGCAGCCCGTACAACGTCGTCCACCTGACGCTCCCGGACTCGGAGGACGAGGCCGGTGAGGCGCTCAGCAGCTGGCGCGCGGAAGGCGTGCTCGAGACCGAGGAGCCGGCCTTCTGGGCGCTGTCGCAGGACTACGTCGGGCCTGACGGCGTCGCGCGGACGCGCACCGGGCTCGTCGCGTCGCTGAGGCTCGAGCCGTACGAGAACGGCGTCGTCCTCCCGCACGAGCGCACGCACCGCGGCCCGAAGGAGGGGCGCCTCCGGCTTCTGCGCGCAACCCGGACGCAGCTCGAGCCGATCTTCCTCCTCTACGAGGGACAGGCCCCCTTCGAGGTGCCGGACAGGGAGCCGGACATCGAGGTCGAGGGGGCGCGGCTCTGGCGCCTCGACGACTCCTCGATCGGAGACGCGTTCGCCGACCGCCGCCTGCTGATCGCCGACGGCCATCACCGCTACGAGACCGCGCTGGCGTACCACGAGGAGGTTGGAACTCCCGAGAGCGGCTACATGATGGTCGTGCTCGTGAGCACCTCCGACCCCGGGCTGATGATCTTTCCCACGCACCGCCTCGCCGCGAGCGTCAACGGCCCGAGCCCGACGCACGAGGACGTCGAAGCCGCGCTGCACGACCTGGACGAGCGGCCGCGCGACCATTCGGCGGCCGTCCTCTACAGGCGCGAGGGGGGCATCTCGCTCCTCTCGGGCGACGAGGGGCAGCTCGACGTCGAGCTCGTCGAGGCGCAGGCGCCGGGCGACGTGACGTACACGGCGTCGCTCGAGGATGCGGTGGCGGCCGTCGATCGAGGCGAGGCCGAGGGGGCGTTCCTGGTGCGGCCGCTGCGGGTCGATGACGTCTTCGAGGTCGCCGCGCGCGGCGAGACGATGCCCCAGAAGAGCACGTACTTCTATCCCAAGCTCGTCTCCGGCCTGCTCTTCCACCCGCTCGACGCATGACGCCCTGGCTCGAGCTCTGTCGCGCGGCCGTCGGCGACCTGCGCGAGGTCTTCGCGCGCGATGCCGACCCGGATCGAGCGGGAGCCGGTGGTCGGCGACGGCGTGGGCGGAGACGAGACGACCGCCGTCGACGCGGCCGCCGAGGCTGCGATCGTGGCGCGCCTCGAGACGCTCCACGCGGAGGAGGGCGTGGACTTCCATCTCGTGTCCGAGGAGCTCGGCGAGCGAACCTTCGGCGACTCGACCCGAAGCTCCGTGTCGTCGTCGACCCGATCGACGGCTCGCTGAACGCGAAGCGGAACATCCCGTACTTCTCGGTTTCGATCGCCGTCGCCGAGGGCGCGACGATGAAGGACGTCGTCTTCGGGTTCGTCCACGACTTCGGGACGGGCGAGGAGTGGACTGCGAGAGCGTGGGAAGGGCGCACGCCTGAACGGCGAGCCGCTCGGGGCGATCGGGCCGAAGGAGAAGGTGGAGGTGCTGGCGCTCGAGGCGACCGTCGCCGTGTCCGTGGCCGAGAAGGCGCTCGCGTTCGCTCCGTTCGCCAAGCGCCTGCGGATCATGGGCTCCCTGGCCTTGTCGCTCTGCTCGCTCGCGGCGGGGCGCGTGGACGCGGTGTGCTCCCTGAAGGAGGCGCGCGCCGTCGACATCGCGGCGGCCCAGCTCCTGCTCCGCGAGCTGGGGCTGCCGATCATCTTCATCGACGCCGGCCCGTTCGACGAAAGCCCGCTCGACACGGCTGCTCGTTCGCCGGTCGCCGCCGCCGGGACGCAGGAGGTCTGCGAGCAGCTGGCGCACATCCTTGCCACCTGACGCCGAGGCGCCGTCAGGAACTGGATCTGGCTGAGGAAACGGCTCGAAGCCTGACCGTTGCTACGCTCGCTGCGTGGAACAGCCCAGCCGCGAGCAGATCACCGAGGCGCTCGGAAAGGTCATCGACCCCGAGCTGAAGCGCCCCGTCACCGAGCTGGACATGGTGCGCGAGGTGCGCGTCGAGAACGGGCACGTCGCGGTGACGATCGCGCTCACCGTCGCCGGCTGTCCGCTCCGCTCCAGCTTCGAGACGCAGGTCGAGCGAGCACCTCCTTCCGCTCCCGGGCGTCGAGTCCGTCTCGCTCGACTTCGACGTGATGAGCCCCGATGAGCGCGCCGCGCTGACGACCAAGCTCCGCGGCGAGGTCAGCGGCCGCTCGAAAGGGATCTCCGTCGACGCCTCGACCCGCGTCCTCGCGATCGCGAGCGGCAAGGGCGGCGTCGGCAAGTCGACGCTCTCGGTCAACCTCGCGGCGGCGTTCGACCGGCTCGGCCAGCGCACCGGGATTCTCGACGCCGACGTCTACGGGCACTCGATCCCGCACATGCTCGGGCGTCACGCAGCGGCCGGTGGTCGTCGACAAGATGATCGTCCCGCCCGTGCGCGGCGACCTGAAGCTGATGTCGATCGGCTTCTTCCTCGACGAGAACGCGCCGGTCATGTGGCGCGGGCCGATGCTGCATCGCGCGCTCGAGCAGTTCCTCTCGGATGTCCACTGGGGCGAGCTGGACACGCTCGTCGTCGACATGCCTCCCGGGACGGGCGACGTCGCGATCTCGCTCGGCCAGCTGCTGCCTCGCGCCGAGGTGGTCGTCGTCACGACGCCCCAGCGGGCCGCGCAGCAGGTAGCCGTGCGGGCGGCGCAGATGGCGCAGAAGACGGGCATGCGCCTGATCGGAGCGCTCGAGAACATGTCCTACCTCGTGGGAAGCGGCGACGAGATCTTCGGCTCGGGCGGCGGCGAGGAGCTCGCTCAGGCCATCGACGCCCCGCTGCTCGGCAAGGTGCCGCTCGACCCGAGGCTGCGCGAGCTGGCGGACGAGGGCGAGCCGCTCGTCTGGGCGGAGCCCGAGAACGAGACCGCACGGACGATCGTCGAGCTCGCCGAGGCGATCACGGCGGCCGGACGAGCGCCTGGCACCGTCAAGAAGTCTCTTCCGCTCGCCACCTAGGAAATACGAAGGGCGCCCGGAGGCGCCCCTCGCTTCTCCACGGCATGTGCCCCTTTAGCAGCCGCCGAGATAGATGATCGCGGCGTTGTCCGGCGCGACTGGAGCGTTCGCACCGAGCTCGCCTGCGAGCGTGTTGCCGACGATCGTGGCCGACCAGTTGCCGAGCAGCCGGCTGTACGGCGCCCGGACCTCGCCGGTCACGAGGCCGTCGACGTGGTTGCCGTTGTCGATCACCGCGTGCAGGTTCCCGTGAGAGCGCGGTCGCCCGTGCCTGCCGGGATTCATTGACGACGTGCCCGTGCTTCGCCACGTGCCGGTGAGCCAGCCGTCGCCGGTCGTCTCGTTCACGACCGTTCGCGTCGAGATGACGACGTTGCCTGCGAGGCGCGCCTCGGCGCTGTTCGAAGTTCCGCGCCAGACGGCGTTCGTGATCCGGAACGTGTTGCCACTCCTTGTGCAGGTGCGGCTGTGCGAGCGCGTCTGATCCGCGGTGAAGGCGGCGGACACGTCCGAGGTCTGCGGGCGAGACTGCGAAACTGCGGCGGCGGCTCCGACGAGGACGAAGAGACCGACGATCGAGAGCCAGAAAGCGTGCTTCATACGGCGCATGCCGTACTCCCCTTTCGTTGTTCGCTGGAAGAAGATCTCGCTTCGCCGTGAAGACTTCGGGTGCTCTCCGTAAAGATTTCGTAATGAGCACGCGCGACGACGTCCTGGCCACGCTCGGGGGACTCGGCTTTTCCGGGGTGGACGCGGGCGTCCTCGCCGATCACTTTCTCGACGCCGAGGCGCGCGGACGGCGCGGGCACGGCCTGACGCGGGTCGAGTGGCTGACGACGCTCCCGGATCTCGAGCCCGATGCACGTCCCGAGAGGATCCTCTCCGAGCCCGGGTTCGAGCGCTGGGACGGGCGCGGCGCCCTCGGCTACCTGACCCTGGCCGCAATCTGCCGCGCGCAGCTCGAGGACCCGCCGGCCAAGGCCCGTGTGGTCGTCGCCTCGCACTGCTTCCCGACCGGGATGCTCGGGCACTGGGTGCGCAAGCTCGCCGAGGGCGGCCTGGTCGCGGCGCTGACGGCGACGTCGCCGGCGCGGCTGCCTCATCCCGAGGGCGGCGAGCCGTTGGCCGGGACGAATCCGCTCGCGATCGCGATCCCGAGCTCGGACGGGAGGCCGATCGTCGCCGACGTCTCGATGGGCGCGGTCACGTACGGCGACGTCCTCGCGGGAGCGGCGTCGCACGAGGAGCTCGTTCCCTTTGGCGGCGAGCAGGCGCACAAGGCGTTCGCGCTCGCGATCGGGTTGCAGCTGGTCGTCGACGCGCTCGCGGGCGACGGCTACGGAGCGGTCCTGCTGGTTGCGCGGCCCGAGGCCGACCCGGTGCCGGCGCTACGAGCCCGCGCCGGAGGCGTCCGCCTGCCCGGTGATCGCTGAGAACTCCGGCTCGTCGCGGATCGCGTCGAAATCGGGGTCGCCGACCGCCGCCTGCTTGAACCTCTCCTCTGCCTCGACGGACTGGCGCAGGTGCTCGAGCGCCTTCTCCTTGCGGCCCAGGCGGCTCTCGGCGCACGCGAGGTTGTAGAGGAAGCCGGCGTCGCCGGGGCTTTCCTCGAGGAACCGCTCGTACGTCTCGACTGCCTGGTCCCAGTCCTCGTTCGCGAAGTGGGCGAGCCCCTCCGCATTCCGCTCCCACGGAGACGGGCTGAACGCCTCCCCGGGCTTGCCGCCGACGATGACGATCGTCGTGCCGGCTTCCTCGGCGATCGCGGTTCGCTTCGCGGCGGGATCGCGGACGAAGACGAACGTGCCCGCGGGTGCGTCGATCTCGTCACCGTTCACCGTGAAGGTCGCCCGGCCGCTCGACACGAAGTAGAGCTCCTCGTGGCGGCCCGCCCGCTCGCCCAATTCGTCGTGCTCCTCGATGACCCTGATCCCGGGCTCCTCGGCGATGTACGCGTTGACGCCGAACGCCTCGATGTCGAAGTGCGTCCGCACCATCGCCCACGACGGCCCGTCGCCGAGCCTCAGCGCGAGGTCGCCGACGTTCGCGGTCCCGCTCATGCCGGGAACTCCGGGTCGTCGCGCAGCCAGTCGAAGTCCTCGTCCTTCGCCGCGTACTCCTTGGCCTGGGGATCGAGCTCGATCGCGCGCTTCAGGTGCTGCGATCGCGGCGTCGCGGTTCTTCGTCAGCGCCTCGAGGCAGGCGAGCGTTGTAGTGGCCCTGCCATTCGTCCGTCGTTCTCGGCGACGCAACTTCGTCAGGTGCTCGCGCGCGGCGGCCTCGTCGCCCTTCCGGTAGTGGCCGAAGGCGACGAAGATCTCCTCCCACTTGGAGATCTCGTGCGGGACGCCTGGCTTCGCCCCGATCGCGAGCACGGTGGTGTTCGGCTCGGTTGCGACGGCCCCGCGCTTCGTGCCCGGCTCCGCGTGGATGAACGTCCCGGCCGGGGCGTCGATCTCGTCGTCGCCCAGGACGAACGTCGCTCGGCCGCTGGCGACGAAGTAGAGCTCCTCGTGGCCGTCCTTTTCGGAGTGCTCCTCGACCACGCGCTCGTCACCCTTCTCGGCCGTGTACGCGTTCGTGCCGAAGGCGGTGATCCCGAGGCGGCGCCGCACCGGGCGCCAGAGGAGGCCCTCGTCGTCGACCGGGAAAGCGGTCGAGCTCGTCGAGGTGCGCGACTTCGTACGCCTTTTCGCTCAGGTTCGGCTCCTCAATGTCTCGAGAACGACAGGATCGATCTGCTCGATGCCGTCAACGCGGTCCTCGAGGTTTTCCTTCCACGTCCAGCGCGTGAACATGTCCTCGAGGTTGCCCTCGTAGCCGAGCTTGGCGAGGCGGTCGCTCAGCTCAGCGGCCAGCTGGTCGTCCACGTCGATCCACTTGTCGCGCGGCGTCGTGGCGGAGATCTCGTACGGGACGCCCGGCTTGGCGCCGATCGCGAGCACGGCCGTTTTCGGCTCGGTCGCGACTGCGCCGCGCTTCGTCCCCGGCTCGGCATGGACGAACGTGCCGGCGGGCGCGTCGATCTCGTCGTCGCCCAGCACGAACGTCGCGCGGCCGCTGGCGACGAAGTACAGCTCCTCGTGGCCGTCCTGCTCACGGTGCTCCTCGACGACGCGCTCCGTGCCCTTCTCGGCCGTGAACGCGTTCGTCCCGAAGGCCGTGATCCCGAGCCTCCGGCGCACCGGACGCAAGAGGAGGCCCTCGTCGTCGAGCGGAATGCGGTCGAGCTCGTCGAGGTGCGCGACTTCGTAGGCCTTCTCGTTCACGTGCGACTCCTCAATGCCTCGAGAACGACCGGGTCGACCTGCTCGATCCCGTCGACGCGGTCCTCGAGGTTTTCCTTCCCGGTCCAGCGCGTGAACGCGTCTTCCAGGTCCCCTTCGTAGCCGAGCTTCGCGAGTCGCTCTCGCAACTCCGCGGCCAGCTCGTCGTCCACGGTGACCCATTTGTCGCGCGGCGTCGTCCCGAAGATCTCGTCGTGGAGCGTGTAGATGCGGCGCAGCTCGTCGATCGGACGCTCGTGGTCCTCGACGCGCAGCTCGACGACGGTGTCCGACATGTTCGCGTAGCCCCCGTCGCGCTGGACGACGAGCAGTGCTGAGGACTGCTGGCCGCGGCTGTCTCCGCCCGCCTCCTGCGCCGCCGCGAGGCAGTCGATCAGCCGCTCGGCGAGCGGACCGGTGGTCGCCTCGAACGTCTCCGCCAGCGCATCGACGGTCTCCTCGGAGACGAGGATGTTGCCCTGCGCCGCGTACCCCTCGCCCGTGCGGCCTCCCGCCCAGTCCATGCACTCGCTCCCCGTGTAGGTCGCGGCTCGTCCCTGGCCGTCGACCACTCCGAGCTGCCGCTGGTCGCGTCCGTCGTCCTCGCCCGTCAGCTTGTCGACGACCTCCTGGGCGGAGAGCCCCTGGCGCAGCAGCTCGAGCCCGTTCGGCCCGTAGCGCGGGTTCGCGTACGCCTGCGTGGCGATCGCGCCCACCTGCGGCTCGGCCCACGGCACGACCGAGCCGACGGACAGGAACTTCGACTGCACCGAGACGCCCCACTGCTCGGCCTCGAGGTCGCAGGCGACGATCGAGTACGTGGCGACGATCGGCCTAGCCATACGTGGCCTCGATCAGATCGATCTCCAGCAGCTCCCTGGACGGCACGAGAACGCAGGCTACTTCGGGACGAGCCAGCGCCGCCAGCACCTTCTCCTCGGTGTCGGCGCGCACGACGACGGGCGTCCCCTCGTCGTGCGCCTTCCGCAGCCGGGCGTCGTCGAGCTCGTCGAGCACGAGCGGCTCGGCCGGGAACTCGATCTCACCCTCGACAGCGAGCTGAGGCACCTGCTTGCGCGTCGCGCCGAACCAGCGCTGCCTCAAACTTCGACCGTCTCTCCGGGCTGCATCTCCACGATCTCCACCTCGCTGGGCGCCAGCTCGCGCAGCTGGTCGGGCGTGCCGGCCAGCAGCGGGAACGTCCCGTAGTGACAGGGGATGCACTTCTTGGCCCCGAGAAACTCGAGTGCGACAGCCGCCTCGCGCGGGTCCATCGTGAAGTGGCCGCCGATCGGGAGAATCGCCACGTCCGGCGCGTACAGCCGCTTGATCAGCTGCATGTCCCCGAAGACGTTCGTGTCGCCGGCGAAGTAGAGCTTCGTCCCGTTCTCGACCTCGAACACGAGGCCGACGGGCTCGCCGAGGTAGACCATGTGGTCGTCGTCGATCGTGCCGCTCGAGTGCTGCGCATGGGTCAGCGTGACCTTGACCCCGTCCAGGTCGACCGTTCCGCCCTTGTTCGGGTCACGGATCTTGTCCTCCGAGACCGCCTTCTTCATCCAGACGAGCCAGTCGGCGAGCTCGACCGGCGCGACGACCGTGCAGTCGTGCTTCTTGCACCAGGTCGAGCGTGTTGCCGACGTGGTCGTCGTGGCCGTGCGTGATCGCGATGGCGTCGATTCGCTCCGGCTCCTTCTCGTCCTCGGGGCACTTCGGGTTCGTGAGCCACGGATCGACGTAGATCCGCTTCCCTCCCGGCGAGTCGAAACGGAACGTGCCGTGGCCGAGCCAGGTCAGTTGAACTTCAGGCATCTCTCTCCTTTGTCTAGGCGACGCGGCGGGAGATTAACCAAGGCCGAGCAGGACGTACGCCTCGACCGGCTCGGTCTTTCCCTTGAGGTCGAGCGGCGGAAGCGGCTGGAGCCTTGCGCCGCTCAGCTCGGCCGCGGTCGTCGCTCCGATCACGACCTTCCCCGGCTCTGCAGCGGCCTGAAGACGGGCCGCGAGATTGGTCGTGTCGCCGATCGCGGTGAAGCTCCGCTGCTCGAGCGCGCCGACGTTGCCGATCACCGCGGGGCCACTGTTCACCCCGACGCGGAAGCGCGGCCACTCGGGCCGTCCCTGGGCGACAGCTTCGGAAGCCTGAGCGAACTCGAGCGCCGCTCGGGCCGCGCGCTGCGCGTGATCCGGCTGGTCGACGGCGGCGTTGAAGACGACCATCACCGCGTCTCCGGCGAAGCGCTCGATCATCCCGTCCTCGGCCGCGACGACGGGGACGACCTCGGCCCAGTACGCGTTCAGCATCGCCACCACCTCGGGCGGGGTCGAGCGCTCGGAGAACGCCGTGAAGCCCTGCAGGTCGGCGAAGAGCACGCTGACCTCCCGCTGCTCGCCGCCGAGCTCTCCGGCGCCCGGCTCCTCGCGAAGCCGCGCCAGGAGCTGCGGCGAGAGGTACGGGCTGAAGAGCTCGTCCAGCCTGCGCAGCTCTCCCGCGGCCTGCTGGAGGAGCCGCGTCTCCTCCTCGCTGAACTCGCCGCCGACCTCCTCCTCGTCGACGGCACGGCTGAGCGCCTGGGCGTAGCGGCGGTCGACGAGCTCGCCGGTGTGCTCGAGGTAGAGGTCCTTGAAGACGGCCGCGGCCGAGCGCCTGCGCCGGTACTCCTGGCGGGCGACGAGCGCGACGAGCCCGAACGCGGCGGCCATCAGCACGTGCCACTCCCACCACGAGGCGTGCCAGTTGCGGCCGAAGGCGATCGCGGCCATCGCCTCGGCGAGCAGGGTGAAGGCTGCGAAGACCGCGAGCGGCAACGGAGCGGGGCGCCGCCGGTAGAGGCCGAAGTAGCGGACCGCCGCGAACGCGTAGAACGGCAGGGCCGACCGCCGCCAGCCCGTAGAGCGGGCCCTGGGCCTCCTCGGGAGAGAGCTCCCGGCTCAGCGGCTCGAGGTCGGCGAGCGAGTACACCGCCCACAGCGCGAAGAGCGCGAAGACGGTCCCGCGGAGCAGCCACTGGCGGCGCATGACCGCGGCCGAGGCCTCGGGGGACAGGTCGAGCGCGGAGGCCGCCGCGAAGACCCCTGCGATCACGAGGCCGACCGGGGTCGCGATCACGAAGCCCGGTGTTCTTGTGCTCGAGCAGCACCCCGGGAGTGGCGAGCGCGTGGAGCGCGAGGAAGCCGGCGCTCGTCACGAAGGCGAGCGAGACGAGGAAGAGCCGTGCGTCGCCCAGCCGCCGCGCTGCCTCTCCCGACAGGTAGCCGAGGACGACGCTGAGGAGCGCGGTGATCAGGACGAGCCAGAAGTGCGCCGGGTGGTGCTCCCAGTGGACGTCGAGCTTCGGTCGGCTGAGCAGGATCGCGAGGCCCAGCACCGGAATCGCCAGAGGGACGAACCAGCGGGTCAAACCAGGGCGACCCTAACGCGGAAGGACCCGGGCACGGGCGCGGCGAATCAGCGGGCATGCGCCGCTGGGTCCCTCTCGCGATCGCGCTCGCGGCAGCCGCCGCCCAGATCGCGGGCGCTCCGGTTCTCGCCTTCTACCTGATGCTGCTCGCGGTTCCGGTTCTCGCCGGGTGCGCGCTCTCGCTGTTCGGCGAGCTGCTCGATTCGCGCGCTGCAGCGATGGTGCAGCCGTCGGCCATGCTCGAGCCGCTGCTCTCGGCGGTCGCGCTCTTCTGCGTCGTCGCCGGCACGGCCGCGGGCTCGGTCCTGTTCGCGCTCTGGGGCTGCCTCGCCGCGTACGGGCTGCAGACGCTGCTCGGCCTCGGAACCGAGCTTCGCGCTCCGGTGCTAGAGCGGTAGCGGTAGCGCGTCCGCCGCGCTGCGGGCGAAGTCGACGAGCGGCTGCACGGCGAAGAACGAGCCGACGTTGACCACCATCGCCAGGAACGCGGCACTCGAAAGCATGATCTCCCGCGGAGGAGAGCCGCCGATCGGCGCAAGACCGAGCTCGGCTGCCGGCCGCATGTACATCGAGCGGATGACCGCGAGGTAGTAGTAGAGGCTGACGAGCGTCGCCACGACGCCGACGATCACGAGCCAGTTCCAGCCCGCCTCGGACGCGGCGGAGAAGATGAGGAACTTGCCCATGAAGCCGCCGGTCAGCGGGAAGCCGGCGAACCCGAGCATGAACGTCGACCATCGAGAAGCCGAGCAGCGGCCGCTCCCAGCCGAAGCCGGCGAGGTTGTCGAGCGTGACCGGCTCTCCGAGCTCGCGCTCGCGCGCGGCGACGACCGCGAACGCGCCGACCGAGATCGCCGAGTACGGAATCAGGTAGTAGAGGAGCGCGCGCCCGCCGAGGGAGTTGTCCGCGGAGACCGCGATCAGCATGAAGCCCGCGTGCGAGATCGACGAGTACGCGAGCAGGCGCTTCACGTTCGTCTGCGCGAGCGCGGCGACGTTGCCCCAGGCGAGCGAGATGCACGCGAGCACGGCGACGGCGATCGTCCAGAGGTCGTCGTTGGCCGGGAACGCGACAGTCAGCAGGCGCAGCGCGACGGCGAGCGCGACCGCCTTCGTCGCCGCGGCCATGAAGCCGGTGACCGGTGTCGGCGCGCCCTCGTAGACGTCGGGCGTCCACATGTGGAACGGCGCCGCCGAGGCCTTGAACGCGAGCCCGGCGATGATCATCGCGAGCCCGACGAGCAGGAGCGGATCGTCGACCAGGTTGTTGCTCTGCGTCGACTGCGCGATCGCCGAGAAGCCGAGCTCCCCGGTCGAGCCGTACACGAGCGCCGAGCCGAAGAGCAGCACGGCCGAGCCCATCCCGCCGATGATCAGGTACTTGAGCCCCGCCTCGAGCGAGCTCTCGACGTCGATCTCGATCGCGCACAGGATGTAGAGGCAGACCGAGAACCACTCGAGCCCGAGGAAGAGCGTCATCAGGTTCGACGCCTGGACGAGGAAGGCCATGCCCGCGCCGGCCGTGGCCAGAAGCGCGTAGTACTCGCCGATGTGGTCGCCGCGCATCCGCGCCGAGTAGGACACGCCGATCGTGAGCAGGCCCGCGCCCATGACGACGATCTGGACGAACGCGGCGAAGCGGTCGCGGGTGATCGCGTCCGCGACCTCGAGGCTCGCGTCCGGGCTCTCGATGTAGACGAGCGCGGCCATGACGCCGGCCCCGATGAAGCCGAGCGCCGCGACGAAGGCGACGAACGGCCGCAGCAGCCAGCGCGGGACGAAGACGCCGCTGAGCAGGCAAATCGCGGCGGCGCCGAGCGCGACGAGCGAGGGCGAGAGCGCGAACCAGTCGACTGACGGCGTGTCGATCATCGGCTCGTGCTCGCGCTCGTGAGTGGCGTGTTGACGAAGTCCATGCGACCTTCCGGCGGCTCATCGTTGACGCGGCTGATTTCCGCGAACGAGTTCGGCCCCGGATTCAGCGTCGTGCCGATCGCGTTGTCGCTGATCGCGGCAGGCCAGGCGGACAGCGCGAGCAGGCAGCCGACGAGCGGGACGACGATCCCGAGCTCGGCCGGGCGCAGGTCGAGCGCGACGTCGGGGACCGCCGGCCCCGGCTCCTTGTGCAGCACGGCGGAGATCAGGCGCAGCATGTACATCGCGGCGAGCACGATCCCCGCCGCGCCGACGACCGACCAGCCCCAACCCGTGCTGAAGACGCCGGCCAGGATCAGGAACTCACCCGCGAACGCGGACGAGCCCGGCACGGCCAGCGCGATGATCCCGGTGACCATGATCATCGTCGCCAGCGCCGGCCTCCCGCGGGCCATGCCGCCCAGCCGGTCGAGGCTCCCGGTCGAGGTGCGCCGCTCGATCGTCCCCGCGAGCAGGAAGAGCGAGGCCGAGAGCAGCCCGTGGTTGACGGACTGCAGGATCGAGCCGCTGACGCCGAGCGCCGCCCTTGGCGAAGACGCCGATCGTGATCAGCCCCATCTGCGCAAGGCTCGAGTAGGCGATCACGCCGCGGATGTCGGGCGCGCGGAACGCGAGCAGCGAGCCGTAGACGAGCCCGATCGCGGCGAGCGCGAGGATCACGTTGCGCCAGTCGGCGAACGGCCCCGGGAACTCGACGAAGCAGATCCGGATGAATCCGAAGATCGCGGCCTTCGAGATCACGCCCGAGAGCACGGCGGCGACCTCGGGCGACGACTCGCGGTAGGCGTCCGGCAGCCAGCCGTGGAGCGGGAAGAGCGGCGCCTTGACCGCGAACGCGGCGGCGAAGCCGAGGAAGAGCCAGGTGCTGTCGCTCGGGGGCGCGGTCGACGAGGTCGAACGTCCCCTGCTGGAGGCCGAAGACGATCACCGCGGCGAGCATCAGCAGCGATCCCGCCATCGTGTAGATCACGAACTTGACCGTCGCGCCGAGCCGCCCCGGCCCGCCCCAGACCCCGATCAGGAAGTAGAGCGGGATCATCATCGCCTCGAAGAAGACGTAGAAGAGGAAGAGGTCCTGCGAGGCGAAGACGCCCATGACCGCGGACGTCAGGAAGAGCATCAGGCCGAAGTAGGCGCGCGGCCGCTCGCGGCCGACCCAGAAGCCGTACGCGATCGCGGCCGCCATGACGACGACCGCGAGCCCCGCCAGCCAGAACGAGAACGCGTAGAACCCGACGTGGTACGAGACGTCGAGGTCGCTGAACCAGGTCACCTGCTGGTCGAAGTTCGGCGTCACCGAGCGTGCTGTCGAAGTCCATCCTCGCCAGCGCGGTGATCCAGAAGCCGACCTCGGCGAGCGCGAAGAGGAGCGCGATCGAGCCGGCGACGCGGGGGATCGGGACGAGCCAGACGATGATCGCCCCGGCCAGCGGCAGGAAGATCAGGATCGTTGCGAGCCAGTCGTTCATCTGACCCACACGAAGACGAGGGCGAGGACGGTGACGCTGCCGGCGATCGCGAGCGCGTACGTGCGGACGAGGCCGGTCTGGACGTCGCTCAGGTCACCGGCGAGGCGGCGTGCGCCCGACGCGATTCCGGTGATCGAGCCGAGCACGATCGGCCCCTCGAAGCGGTCGCGCAACGAACGCGCGAGCAGCACCGTCGGCCGGTAGAAGACCGCGTCGTACAGCTCGTCGAAGTAGAACTTGTGCTCGAGCACCGCGCGCACGCCTCGGGCCTGCGGGATGCGGAGCTTCCGTGCCGAGTACGCGGCCCAGGCGACCGCGATGCCTCCGAGCCCGAGCGCGAGCGCGGCGAGGCTGGCGAAGAGCTCCTGCGTCCCGCTCGGCTCGACGAGCGGCTCGACGGTCGGCTTCAGGAAGTCGCCGAACGGGTCCCAGACGCCCGGCGATGTGGACCCAGCCGCCGACGACCGCGAGCAGGCTGAGCACCGCGACCGTCCACGCCATCCAGACCCAGGGCTCGGTTCGCTCGGGGCGGTGCAAGTGCTCGCGCGCGTAGGCGGACGGCTCGCCGCCGAAGACGATGAAGACCATCCGGAACGTGTAGAGGCCGGTCAGGAACGCGCCGATCACGCCGACGACGAACAGGATCTGCCCGTACGTGCCGGCGGCGAGCGCGGAGGCGAGGATCGCGTCCTTCGAGAAGAACCCGGAGAGCGGCGGGATCCCGGTCAGCGCGAGCCCGCCGATCAGGAAGGCCCAGTACGTCCGCGGCAGGTATTTGCGCAGCCCGCCCATCTTCCGCATGTCCTGCTCGCCGACGAGCGCGTGGATGACGATCCCGGCCGCAAGGAAGAGCAGCGCCTTGAAGAACGCGTGCGTCATCAGGTGGAACATCGCGTTCGCGTACGCCCCGATGCCGGCGGCGAGGAACATGTAGCCGATCTGGGACATCGTCGAGTACGCGATCACGCGCTTGATGTCCGTCTGGACGAGCGCGACCAGCCCGGCGAGCAGGAGCGTCGCGGCGCCGAGGCCGGCGGCGAGGTCCTGGACGTG
The DNA here is from genome assembly GCA_963712635.1 of uncultured Actinomycetes bacterium. GTDB lineage: Bacteria > Actinomycetota > Thermoleophilia > Gaiellales > Gaiellaceae > VAXT01. The sequence goes on from CAVQIS010000004.1 coordinate 292,486, forward strand.
CGGTGCGGCTTCGAAGATCGGCGCCGTGCGGACGAGCAGGTAGACGCCGGCGGTGACCATCGTCGCCGCGTGGATGAGGGCGCTGACCGGGGTCGGGCCCTCCATCGCGTCCGGGAGCCACGTCTGGAGCGGGAGCTGCGCGGACTTGGCGACCGCGCCGCCGAGCAGGCCGAGCGCGATCAGGTTCACGGCCCAGCCGCCGCTCGTCCCGCCCGCCCACGAGAACGCGCTCTCGTAGGTCAGCGAGCCGGTCTTCTGGATGAGCAGGAAGAGGGCGAGCGCCATCGTCGCGTCGCCGAACGCGTTCATGATGAACGCCTTCTTGGCGGCGGCGACCGCGGACGGCCGCTCGTGGTGGAAGCCGATCAGCAGGTACGAGCTGAGCCCGACGAGGCCCCAGCCGACGAGCAGGAGCAGCAGGTTCCCGCCCTGGACGAGCATCAGCATCGAGAACACGAACAGCGCCATGTAGGCGAAGTAGCGGCGCTCCTCGTCCTCGCCGTCCATGTAGCCGATCGAGTAGCCGACGATCAGCGCGCCGACGCCGGAGACGATCAGCATCATCAGGATCGACAGCGGGTCGACGAGCAGGCTGAGGCCGACGTTGAAGTCTCCGACGGAGAGCCACGTCCAGGCGGTCGTCAGGTGCGTGCGCTCGTCGTCCGGGTTGCCGACGATCGAGAAGAAGTCGATCGCCGCGGCGACGAACGAGACGGCGACGGAGAGCGTTGCCAGGTAGCCCGCGCCCTTGCGCGACCAGCGCGTGCCGCCGAGCGTGATCAGCACGGCAGCGGCGAGCGGCGCGAAGAGGCAGACCCAGGCGGCGGCGATCACGAGGACACCTTCTCGGCGGTGAGCAGGCCCGCGAGCCTGACGGCGATCGCAGGAATTCGTCCCTCCGGATCCTCGGTCGGGTCGTAGGCCGAGAGCGTCGCGGCAGGCGACCTCGAAGCGCGCGAGCACGGCCTCGACGCCGGCCTCGAGCTCGTCGGCAGTCAGTCCGCCCGCGACCGCCCAGCCGTTCGCCTTGCCCTCGGATGGGTCGAGGACGTCGAGGTCGATGTGGAGGTAGACCGCGCGGGCTCTCGTGGAGAGCTCGTCCAGCGCCGCTTCGAGCGACGTCATGTCCGGACGCGGCGATGGCCGATGCGGACAGGCGCGCCTCTTCCGTCGGCTCGAGGTCGCGCGCGCCCACGAGGACGATTCGATCCTCCGGGACGGGCCGCAGCCCCTCGACGCTTCCGCGGAGCTCGGCCCAGCCCTCGCCGACGATCAGGGCGAGCGGCATCCCGTCGAAGAACCCGGTCGGCGTCGTGTCGGGCGTGTGGAAGTCGGCATGCGCGTCGAACCAGACGATCCCGATCTCTTCCTCGAGCGCCGCGATCGTCCCGACGGCGCTGTGGCAGTTGCCGGCGAGAACGAGCGGAAACCGCCCGGCGTCGAGCGTCTCCCGGACGGCCGCGCGCACCGCGCGGATGACGTCGAAGGTGGCCGCGATCTCGTTCGTCAGCGGCTCGGCGCGCTCGACGACGACCGTCTCGCCGCCGATCGCCTGCGCCAGCGGCTCGGGACCGGCACCGAGCACGACGCCCTTCCGGCCGAGGTGGTACGGCACCTGGATGAGGGTCGTGCCGCTCATCCGCGGAGCGTCGACAGCTTGTCGACGTCCAGCTCGAGCTTCCGCCGATGGACTGCGACGATCAGGCCGAGGCCGACGACGACCTCGGACGCGGCGACGGCCATCACCGCGAGCGCGAAGATCTGCCCGTCCATCTCCGCGTGGTGGCGCGAGAACGAGATGAACGCGAGATTCGCGCCGTTCAGCATGATCTCGATCGAGAGCAGGATGATCAGCGGGCTGCGCCGGAGCATCACGCCGAGCGTCCCGATCGCGAACAGGAACGCGGCGAGCGGCGAGGTACCAGGTGGGGTCGGGGCCTTTCACTGGATCCGCTCCTCGTCGCGCGCGTGGCTGCCGAGGACGACGCCGCCGACCGCGGCCGCGAGCAGCACGATCGAGGTGACCTCGAACGCGAGCAGGTGGTCGGTCAGGAAGAGCGTCCCGATCTCCGCGGGGGTGCCGAAGCTGGCCTTGACGTCCGGCGCGTCCGCGAGGCGACCGCTCGCCTTGAGCCCGATCACGATCACGATCTCGACCATCAGCGCGCCCGCGGCGGCGACCGCGCCGAGCGCCTGCCAGCTGGGCCCGCCCGCCCACGGCGCGTCCGCGTGGCGCCCGAGGTAGGCGATCACGAACAGGAACATGACCATCACGGCGCCGGCGTAGACGAGCACCTGCGCCGCGGCGACGAACTCCGCGGACAGCAGCAGGTAGAGGACGGCGAGCGAGCCGAGGTTCCCGATCAGCGCGAGCGCGGAGTAGAACGGGTTCGTGAACGAGACGACCGCGGCGCCGGAGCCGAGGCAGGCGAACGCGGCGGCGAACCACACCGCCCAGACGAGCGACATTGCCCACTAGGAGCGCTCCTTGTAGGCCGGGATCGGCGTGTCGTACAGGCTCCGGTCGGCCACCGGCACTCGCTTGATCGGCTCGGCCAGCAGCATGTCCTTCGTGTAGATCAGGTCGTCGCGCGAGTACTCGGAGATCTCGAACTCCTGCTCGAGCGTGATCGCGTCGAACGGGCACGCGAGCTCGCAGTAGCCGCAGAAGATGCAGCGCGAGAGGTTGATCTCGTAGATGCGTGCGTAGCGCTCTCCCGGCGAGACGCGGTTGTCCGCGGTGTTCTCCTCGGCGACGACGCGGATGCAGTCGGCCGGGCACGCGGCCGCGCAGAGCGAGCAGCCGATGCACTTCTCGAGGCCGTTCTGGTGCCGCCAGAGCCGGTGCCGTCCGCGGAATCGCGGGTAGAGCGGCCGCTTGTACTCCGGGTACTGCTGCGTGATCGGCTTCTTGAAGATCTGCTTCAGCGTGATGCCGAAGCCCCTGACCGAGTCGAGCGGCTGAGGGCTCATGAGAACGCCACCACCAGCGCCGCGGTCACGAGCGCGTTGAGCGTCGCCACCGGCAGCAGCACCTTCCAGCCGAAGGCCATCAGCTGGTCGTAGCGCAGGCGCGGCAGCGTCGCGCGCAGCCAGATGAACAGGAAGATCAGGACGAGCACCTTGAGCAGGAACCAGATCGGCCCCAGCGGCGCCCACGGCCCGATCCAGCCTCCCAGGAAGAGCGTCACGCAGAGGCCGGAGAGCACGATCATGTTCACGTACTCGGCCATCGAGAAGAGGCCGAAGCGCATCCCGCTGTACTCGGTGTGGTACCCGGCGACGAGCTCGGTGTCCGCCTCCGGAAGGTCGAAGGGCGGCCGGTTCGTCTCAGCTGTGCCGGCGGCCAGGAAGACGATCAGGCCGATGAACTGCGGGACGGCGTACCAGACCGTGTCCTGCTGCTTGTCGACGATCTCGGTCAGCGAGAGCGTGCCGGCCATGATCACGACCCCGAGGACGGAGAGCGCGAGCGAGACCTCGTACGACACCATCTGCGCGCAGGTGCGCATCGACCCGAGCAGCGCGTACTTCGAGTCCGAGGCCCAGCCGCCGACGATGAAGCCGTACACGCCGAGCGCGCCGAGGGCGAAGATCAGGATCAGCGAGATCGGGACGTCCGCGATCTGACCGGAGATGTCGTAGCCGGCGATCTGCCAGCCCTCGCCCCAGGGGATGACCGCGAAGGCGGCGAGCGCGGTGAACGCAGACATGATCGGCGCCGTGATGTACAGGAAGTCGACCGCGGTGGCCGGGTAGAAGCTCTCCTTGCGGATGAGCTTCACGAGGTCGGCGATCGGCTGCAGGAGGCCGAAGGGGCCTGCTCGGTTGGGGCCGTAGCGGAGCTGCATGCGCCCGAGGACCTTGCGCTCGACCCACGTCATGTACGCGAACATGCCGAGCAGCAGGTTGATGATCAGGGCCGCTTTGATCAGATCGATCCACCAGGGCTCGTTCATCCGCTGACCTCGACATGGGTTCCGAGGTCGCGGGCGTGCTCGGACGCGACGCGGGCCACTCCCGCGGCGAGCTTCCTGTTCACGCGCGCGCGAAGGTCGACCGAGGTGCCGTTCGAGCGGACGTGAACCGTGGAGCCGGGCTCGACGCCTAGGCGGGTCGCGTCGTCGGGCGCGAGCTCGATCTCGGGCTCGGGGCGCTGGAACTGGAGCTCCGGGATGCGCTCGATGGCCGGGCCTGCGAAGAGCGGGCGGTAGCTGACGAGTCGCAGGCCCTTGCCGTCGCCGTTCGTCTCCGCGGGCGGCGCTTCCGGCGCCTCGATCGCCTCGGTGCGCTGCGGCAGAGCTGCACGGTCTCCGATCGCGGAGTAGTCGACGCCCCCGAAGCAGCGCTCCGAGAGCTCGGCGAAGACCTGCGGCGGGTACGGCGAGACCTCGACGTCGAAGCGCTGGGCGAGCTTCGCGATCCAGGCCAGCTCGTCCGGGCAGGGCGGGATCACCGCGCGGCGCAGGCGTTGGAGCCGGCCCTCGAGGTTGACGTACGTCCCGTCGCGCTCCAGGTAGCTCGTTCCGGGCAGGACGAGGTCGGCCCAGCCGCGCACCGGCGAGCGGAACATCGAGATCGCGAGCACGCGCTCGGCGCGGTCGGCGAGGGCGCGGACGTCCGGGTTCGCCGCCGCTTCGTCGCCCGAGACGATCAGGAGCTCGATCGGCTCCGGGTCGGCCTCGTCTCCGTCGGACGCCGCCGCCCAGCCGTCGGCGACTCCGCGGCCGTTCGCGGTCTCCGGGAGGTGGAATGCGGCGCTTCCGGGCTTCTCGGCAAGACCGAGCTCGGCGGCGAGGGCTGCGACGCGCGCGCCGCCGTTCCCCTTCGGGCCCGACCAGATGAGGATCGTCCGCTCGGTCGAGCGGATCCTGTCTCCGAGCTCCTGCCGAACCCTGGCTACGCCTTCGTCCGCGGCGCCGATCTCGTTCTCGATCACCTCGGCGCCCGCGCGGCGCGCGGCCTTGATCCAGAGGTCGACGATCGGCGCGCGCTCGACGACCGGGTCGTCGCCGAGGATGACGATCAGCTCCGCGTCGCGGATCGCGGACAGCGGTAGCCGGAACGCGTCGAGCGCGGGGCTGACGTCCTCGGGCATGACCGCGACATGGGCTCCGAGGCCTTCGCGCAGGAGCTTGCCGAGCGCGTAGGCCTGCTCGGTCGTCTCCGAGCCGGACAGCGCGGTGACGATGTTCTTCCCCGCCGCGCGGAGCAGCGCCTCGGCCTCGTCGAGCGCCGCGTCCCAGGAGATCGTCTCGTAGCGGCGGACGCCGACCTTGCGTCCGGGATCGATCGACGCGGTCGCCGGCGCGCAGGTGCGAGAACCCGAATCGGCCCTTGTCGCAGAGCCAGCCCTCGTCCACCTCGGGGTGGTTGCGCGAGACGATCCGCTTGACCTTGCCCTCACGCGTGGTCGCGTCGACGTTGCAGCCGACCGGGCACATGCCGCAGACGGTCGGCACGTCCTGGATCTCCCAGGGGCGCGCCTCGAAGCGGTACTGCGTCGACGTGAGCGCGCCGACGGGGCAGAGCTCGATCACGTTGCCGGAGAAGGGCGCGCTGTACGGCTCGTCCTCGAAGGTCGCGATGACCGACTGCGAGCCGCGGTCGCGCGTGACCAGCTGGCTGTCCTCGGCGACGTCGGACGAGAAGCGCGTGCAGCGGTAGCAGAGGATGCAGCGCTCGCGGTCGAGCGCGATCGTCGGCGAGATCGGGATCGGCTTCTCGAAGGTGCGCTTGGGGAAGGTGTTGCGGGTGACCGGCGGGCCCCAGCGGAACGTGAGGTCCTGCAGCGGGCACTCGCCGCCCTTGTCGCAGACCGGGCAGTCGAGCGGGTGGTTGACGAGGATGAACTCGAGCGTGGAGTTCTGGCCGTCGGCTGCGAGCTGGGACGTCTGCGCGGTCTTGACGACCATGCCGTCGGTCGCCGTGAGCGTGCAGCCGGCCTGGAGCTTCGGCATGCCCTCGACCTCGACGAGGCACATCCGGCACGCGCCGACGGGCGGCCCGAGCCGCGGCTCGTAGCAGAAGACGGGATCTCGATCCCCGCGGCGAGCGCCGTCTCGACGAGCCCCGTGCCCTTCGGCACCTGGATCTCGCGCCCGTCGACGACGACCGTGACCGTCTTCGGCCGCGCTCATGCGGCCCCGTCCGGTACCGCCACGCTCCACCTGGTGCCGCGGACAGCTCATGCGGGACCTCGGCGACCGGGAGTGCGTGTGCTGGTCGATCGGGGCGACGACTCCTTCGATCGAGGACTCGCCGCCGTAGGGGCAGCCGCCCTCGTCGATGTGCGCCTCGAACTCGGCGCGGTACTTGTCGATGTAGCTCCGCACCGGCCAGACGGCGAAGTCGCCGAGCGCGCACAGCGACCGGCCCTCGATGCGATTGCAGATCCCGCGCAGCAGATCGAGGTCCGAGTGCTCCGCCGGCCCGACTCGATCTTCTCCAGCAGCCGGACCATCCAGCGCGTCCCCTCGCGGCACGGCGTGCACTTCCCGCACGACTCGTGCATGTAGAACTTCTCCGCTCGCAGGGCGAGCTGCACCATGCAGGCGCGGTCGTCGACGACGATGATCGCCGCCGAGCCGAGGAACGAGCCGGCCGCCTGGATCGAGTCGAAGTCGGCGGGCGTGTCGATCTCGTCCGGCGTGAAAACAGGCACCGACGAGCCGCCGGGGATGATCGCCTTCAGCGACCTGCCGCCCGGGATTCCGCCGCCGGCGTCGTAGATCAGCTCGCGCAGCGTCGTCCCGAGCGGCAGCTCGTAGTTCCCCGGCCGCTCCACGTTCCCGGAGAGCGAGTAGACGACGGTGCCCGGCGACGACTCCGGCCCGATCTTCTTGTACTCCGCCACGCCCATGTCGAGGATGACCGGCACGTTGGCGAGCGTCTGGACGTTGTTGATCAGCGTCGGCGCTCCGTACAGGCCGGCGACCGGCGGGAACGGCGGCCGGGGCCTCGGCTGCCCGCGCTTGCCCTCCAGCGAGTCGAGCAGCGCGGTCTCCTCGCCGCAGATGTAGGCGCCGGCGCCACGGTGGATGACGAGGACGACGTCGCCGAGCAGCCCCGCGTCGCGAGCCTCGTCGGCCGCCGCCTTCAGCACCTCGTACTCGGCCAGGTACTCGCCGCGGATGTAGATGAAGACGTTCGTGGAGCCGATCGCGTGCGCGGAGATCAGGCATCCCTCGATGAAGCGGTGGGGGACCCGCTGCATGATCTCGCGGTCCTTGAACGAGCCCGGCTCGGACTCGTCCGCGTTCGCCACGACGTAGGTCGGCTTGCCCGCAACCTCGGGCGGCTGGACGAGGCTGAGCTTGCGCCCCATCGGAAAGCCCGCGCCGCCGCGTCCGCGCAGCGCCGCGTTCGAGATCTCCTCGATCACGGCCTCGCGGCTCATCCCGCGCGCACGCTCCAGCACGCCGTAGCCGCCGACGGCCCTGTACTCGTCGAGCCGGGCCAGGTCGCGCTCGTCCGCGCCGGCGAGGATCAGCTCCTGGACGTCAGCCATTCCTCAGCTCCGCCACGATCCCCGGGACGTCCTCCGGCCGGGTCGGCTCGCGATAACGGTGATCGACGACGACGACCGGCGCGTAGCCGCAACCGCCGGCGCACTCGATCGTCCGCAGCGTGACCGTGCCGTCCTCGCTGGTCTCGCCCGGAGCGACGCCGAGCTCCTCCGAGAACCTGTCGACGACCTGCTGCGCGCCGACGAGCGCACACGAGATGTTCGTGCAGACCTCGACCATGTGCTCTCCGACCGGAGCCAGGTGGTACATGTCGTAGAAGGACGCGACCGACTGCACGTGGGCCGGAGTCAGCTCGAGCGCCTCCGCGACCTCCTCCAGCGCCTCCCGCGGAAGCCAGCCGCCGTACGCCTGCTGCGCGAGCCGCAGTCCGCTCATCACTCCCGACTGCTGGTCGGGGTACGGCGCCGCCGCCTCGCGGATCTCCTCGCGCAGGCTCACCGGTCGACCTCCCCCATGACGCTGTCGAGCGAGCCGACGATCGCGATCATGTCGGCGATCAGCGAGCCGCGCATGCAGGTCGCGGTCGCCTCGAGGGCGACGAACGACGGCGCCCGGAACTTCACGCGCCACGGCTTCGGGCCCGCCGTCGGAGACGACGAAGCAGCCCATCTCGCCACGCGGCGACTCGACCGTCACGTAGACCTCGCCCTCGGGCACGCGGTAGCCCTCGGTGACGATCTTGAAGTGATGGATCAGCGACTCCATCGACGTGTGGAGCTCGTGCCGCGGCGGGAGCACGACCTTGCGGTCGTCCGCGATCCACGGCCCCTCGGGCATCCCGTCGAGGCACTGCTCGATGATCCGCACCGACTCGCGCATCTCGTCCATCCGCACCCGGTAGCGGTCGTAGACGTCGCCGTTCGGATAGACCGGGACGCGGAAGTCCATGTGCCGGATAGGCGAGGTAGGGCCGGTCGCGGCGCAGGTCCCAGTCGACGCCCGACGCGCGCAGCACCGGGCCGGACTGCCCCAGAGCGATCGCGTCGGCCGCGGAGAGCAGCCCGATGTCGCGCGTCCGCTCGAGCCAGATCTCGTTCCGCGAGAGGATCGCCTCGTACTCGTCGATCGCCTTCGGCATCCACTCGACGAACTTCCGGCACTCGGCTTCGAAGCCGCGCGGGACGTCCTCGGCGAGCCCGCCGGTCTGGAAGTAGCGCGTGTGCATGCGCATCCCCGTCACGAGCTCGGACAGGTCGAGCACCATGTCGCGCTCGCGGAAGCAGTACCAGAACATCGAGATCGCTCCCAGCTCGAGCGCGCTCGTCCCGAGGAAGATCAGGTGCGAGTGGATCCGGTTCAGCTCGCAGAGGAGCGTCCGCATCCACGTCGCCTTCTGCGGCACCTCGATCTCGAGCAGCTTCTCGATCGCCAGGACGAAGACGAGCTCGTTGTTCTGGAAGGCGACGTAGTCGATCCGCTCCGGATACGTGATCGCCTTCCACCACGTCTTCTGCTCCATGTTCTTCTCGAAGCCGGTGTGCAGGTAGCCGATCACCGCGCGCAGGCCCACGACGCGCTCGCCGGAGAGGTCGACGACGAGGCGGAGGACGCCGTGCGTCGACGGATGGTTCGGGCCGAAGTTGACCTGGAGGATGTCCTCGGAGTCCTCGAGCCCGGCGGGGACCTGCAGCACGGTCGGGACCGGCGTCGGGATGCGCGACCGTTCGTAGATGCGGCGGCTCTCGGTGATCGCCATCACTCGGCTCCCGAGAAGCGAACCGGCTCGCCGCCGAGCGGATAGTCCTTGCGCAGCGGGTGGCCCTCCCAGTCGTCCTCCATCAGGATCCGACTGAGGTTCGGGTGGCCCTCGAAGCGGATGCCCATCATGTCGAAGGCCTCCCGCTCGTGCCAGTCGGCGGTCGGCCAGACCTCGATCACGCTCGGCACGCTCTGGCCGTCGTCGACCCAGACCTGGACGCGGACGACGCCGGCGCCGGGGAGCTGGAGCAGGTGGTAGTTGACCGCGAACCGCGTCGGCTTCGGAGTCGGGGTGCGCGCGAAGCCCTGCGCGCTCTGCGAGCCGAGGTCGCGGCCCGCCGCGGTGCCGTAGTAGCCCGCCACGTGGCGCTCGCCCCAGCCGAGGTAGTCGACCGGGGTGATGTCGGACAGGAAGCTGAAGCCCTCTTCGTCGCGGAGGTGCGTGCACGCCTCGACGAGCCGAGCGGGATCGACGACGAGCGTCGTTTCGCCGTGCGCGTCCTTACGCTCGACGAGCCCTGGGACTCCTTCGAACGTCAGCTCGCTACTCCGCGGATCTCGTAGGCCGGCGGGACGCCTGCCTTGATCTTCTCCTGCAGCCGGACGATGCCCTCGACGAGCGCCTCGGGCCGGGGCGGGCAGCCGGGCACGTGGATGTCGACCGCGACGATCTTGTCGACGCCCTGGAGGATCGCGTAGTTGTTGAACATCCCGCCCGAGCTCGCGCAGGCGCCCATGGCGATCACCCACTTCGGCTCGAGCATCTGGTCGTAGATCTGACGCAGCGGCGCGGCCATCTTGTGGGCGACGCGGCCGGAGACGATCAGCAGGTCGGCCTGGCGCGGCGACGAGCGGAAGACCTCCGCCCCGAAGCGCGCGATGTCGTAGCGCGACGAGACGATCGACATCATCTCGATCGCGCAGCAGGCGAGCCCGAACGTGTCGGGCCAGATCGAGTTGCCCTGCGCCCAGAGCACCGCCTTCTCGACGGTCGTCAGCATCAGCCGCTCCTCGAGGTCGCCGAGCTCCTGCTCGAAGACGCCCGGCCCCTTGCCCTTCCAGAGGACGCGCTCCGAGTTGAGGCCCCAGTCGGCCAGGCGCTGCTTCTTCCTCACCGCCACTTCAGGGCCCCCTTCCGCCAGATGTACACGTACGCGAGCGCGAGGATCGCGACGAAGAACCCGAACTCGGCGAAGCCGAACCAGCCGAGCGGCTTCAGCACGACGCCGAGCGGATAGAGAAACACGATCTCGATGTCGAAGACGATGAAGAGCATCGCCGTCAGGTAGAAGCTGATCGTGAAGCGGTTCTGTTCCGGCGGGCCCTGTGAAACGCCCGACTCGAACGGCAGCCGCCGCGTCCTCGTCCTCCGTGCCGGGCGCGTCGCGAACACGAACGACATCAGGATCATGGACGCCGGAATCACGAGCGCGAGCACCCCGTACATGAGGAACGGGAGCCAGCTATCGAGCATCTGCGCGCCGACCGTTCCGGGCCAATTCGGCGGGTAACGTACCACGGCACGAGCTGGCCGCGATTCGGCTCAACGATGAGGGTATCGGCTGTTACAAACTCTCCCCGGCGAGAGGGATGGAAGCAGCCCGGCGCGTTGCTACCATGAGACCGATGGCGACGATCGAACAGGAAGCCCTGGTCAGCCTCACCGAAGGCGCGGTGACGAAGATCCGCGAGCTGATGGCCCAGGAGCCCGCCGGCGAGGCGGAAGTGCTCCGCATCGCGGTTCAGGGCGGCGGTTGCTCGGGCTTCGAATACGCGCTCGGCTTCGACACCGGCGAGCAGGAAGGCGACCATCGGATCGATGCGTTCGGGATCCCGGTCGTCGTCGACCCGTTCAGCGCGCCGTACCTGCAGGGCACGCAGATCGACTTCGTCGAGGGGCTTCAGGGCGGGTTCGCGATCAACAACCCGAACGTGAGCTCGGCCTGTGGATGCGGCCATTCGTTCCAGGTCGAGGAAGGCGCCGAGGGCGACATGCCGTCATCGGGCGCCGGCTGCGGCTCGGGCTGCGGTTAGTCGGACGAAGTCCGACCTCCGCTGCGCTGCGGCCATGACGGCGTGGAGTCTCAGCGCGCACACATAGACTCGCCGCGCAGGTGGCCTTCGATCTTCCGCAGGCCCAAAACGCGGGGTTAGCATCTTCGGCGTGAGCGAGAACAACGACGTAGTCGACATCACGATTCTCGGCGCGGGGCCCGTCGGGCTCTCCGCCGCGTACTACGCCGGCCATCGGGATGCGACTGTGCGGATCGTCGAGAGCCTCGAGCAGCTCGGCGGCCAGGTCGCGGCGACGTATCCGGAGAAGCATGTCTACGACGTCGCCGGGCATCCGAAGATCCTCGGCCAGAACCTGGTCGACCTCTGCGTCGAGCAGGGGCTCCAGTACGGCGCCGAGGTGAAGCTCGGCGAGGAGGCGAAGACGCTCGAGCGCGTCACACACGAGGGCGAAGAGGTGTACGCGCTGACGACGGACACGGGCGGCCCCTACCTGTCGCGGGCGTTGATCGTCACGGCCGGCCACGGCGCGTTCGAGCCGCGGAGGCTCGGGATCGACGACGTCGACACGTGGCTCGGGCGCGGCCTTTACTACGTCGTCAAGGAGAAGGCGCAGTTTGCCGGCAAGAGCTGCGTGATCGTCGGCGGCGGAGACTCGGCGCTGGACTGGACGCTTGGGCTCCAGGACACGGCCGACTTGCCGATCACGCTCGTCCACCGGCGCGACCGCTTCCGCGCGCTCGAGTCGTCGGTCAACGAGGCGCGGCGGCTGGAGGGCGAGGGCACCGTCAGGATCCTCACGCCGCACGAGGTGCGTGAGGTGCACGGCGACGGTCACATCGAGGCGGTCACGATCGAGAACACCGCCTCCGGCGAGGCGGAGCGCTACGACTGCCAGGCGCTGATCACGCTCCTCGGGTTCGTGTCGCACCTTGGCGCGATCGCCGAGTGGGGAATCGAGCTCGAGGGCAAGCGGCAGATCAAGGTCGACCCGATGACCTGCGAAACGTCGATGCCGCTCGTCTACGCGGCCGGCGACGTGGCCGGTTACCCGGGGAAGATCACGTTGATCACGATCGGGATGGGCGAGGCCGCGATCGCGGCGAACAACGCGATCGCGCAGATCCGCGGCGAAAAGGTCCAGCCCAAGTACTCGACGGACTGAAGCGTCGGCGTCCCTCGTTCGAGGGTGGGTGCCGGCTGCATTCGTGCCGATCGGTTCGTTGGGATGGCCCCGAACACCCTCGAGTGTCTTGCCTGCGGAGAGCGCCGCTCTCCGATCGGGAACGGACACATGCATCTCACGACCGGTGAGTGCCCGCGCTGCGGGTACGTCGGTTGGGCCAGGCCGGACGATCTGAACGAGCGTTCCCGCCGAGCGCTCCGCGAGCGCCCGCTCGACCGGCGGCGCCTGCTTCGTCGAGCCTCCTAATCAAGGCGCCCGCCACCTCCTCCCCGCTGCGATCCTAGTGAGGATCCGCGCACGCGTCTGTGGCGAAATCGCGCCAAGTTAGACTCGGAGACATGGACGAGCACTGGGGCATGGAGACGAAGAAGGCGGTCGAGAACTTCCAGGTATCCGGCGAGCCGATCCCGACGCACGTCGCGCGCTGGCTGGGCCGCATCAAGGCTGCCGCGGCGCGCGTGAACGCCGAGCTCGGCCTACTCGACCAGGAGAAGGCCGACCGGATCGCCGCTGCCGCCGACCGGATCGCCAAGGGTGAGCTCGACGACCAGTTCCCGATCGACGTCTTCCAGACCGGCTCGGGCACCTCGTCGAACATGAACGCGAACGAGGTCATCGCGAGCCTCGCCGGCGAGGGCGTGCACGCGAACGACGACGTGAACATGGGCCAGTCGTCCAACGACGTCTTCCCCTCCGCCGTCCACCTCGCCACGCTCGACCAGCTGACCAACGACCTTCTCCCGGCGCTCGACCGGCTCGCGCAGTCGCTCGAGGCGAAGGCCGCGGAGTTCGACGACGTCGTCAAGTCGGGCCGCACGCACCTGATGGACGCCGTGCCGGTCACGCTCGGCCAGGAGTTCGCCGGGTACGCGGCGCAGGTTCGCCAGGGCATCGCCCGCATCGAGTCCTCCCTCGAGCGCGTCGGCCAGATCCCGCTCGGCGGCACCGCGGTCGGAACCGGCCTCAACACGCATCCCGAGTTCGCCGAGCGCGTGCGCGCGAAGCTCACGGAGGAGACCGGCCTGACGATCGGCGCGCCCGCGGATCCGTTCGAGGCGCAGGCCGCCCGCGACGGCCTCGTCGAAGCCTCCGCCCAGATGAAGGTCGTCGCCGTCTCCCTGACGAAGATCGCGAACGACATCCGCCTCATGGGCTCCGGCCCGCGCGCCGGCCTCGCCGAGATCGCCCTGCCCGAGCTCCAGAAGGGCAGCTCGATCATGCCCGGCAAGGTGAACCCGGTGATCCCGGAGGTCGTGACGCAGGTTGCCGCGCAGGTGATCGGCAACGACGCGGCAGTGACGGTCGGCGGGATGCAGGGCCACTTCGAGCTGAACGTGTTCGTCCCGGTGATCGCGCGCAACGTCCTCGACTCGATCCGCCTCCTCTCGGCGGCCACTCGGCTCTTCGCCGAGAAGTGCGTCGACGGGATCGAGGCGAACCGCGAGACGTGCGAGCGCTACGCCGAGCTCACGCTGTCGGCGGCCACCGCGCTGAATCCCGTACATCGGCTACGACAAGGCGACCGAGATCGTCAAGGACGCAGCGTCGTCAGGACGCTCGCTGCGGGACGTCGCCCGTGAGGCGGGGGTCGACGAGGAGACGTTGGACGCGGCCCTCGACTACCGCGCAATGGCTCAACCGCACCAAAAAGTGCCGAAATCCTAGACGCCGATTCCTTGACATCGGCTTCTACATAGAGAACTATCTACTGCTCCGAGGAAAGGGGTCACGGCATCGACCAGGTCGATGTTGTTGGCGTTGCTGTGGCAAGAGAACTGACTGTGGAAGGAGAAGCATGTCGCGTATGAGAGGAGGCGTCCTCGCGTCCGTTGGCGCGGTGGCACTCGCCTGCTTCATCGTCATCAGCGCGGGGGCCGCATCACATCCGAGCCGCGCAGAGAGCAAGTTCAACAAACAGGATCGGCAGATCCTCGCCCGCCAGGCGGCCAGGGGCGAGCACACTGCCTCGCTGCTCGTCGCCACGCCGCGGTACGGCACGGAGGCAGTGGCTCAGAAGATCCGCGCGCTGGGCGGCTCGGTCGCCTACCGCAACGACAAGCTCGGCTACATCCGGGTGAACCTCCCGATCCGCAAGGCCGACGAGGCCTCGAGGCTGAGCGGGATCCAGACGATCAACGTCGACACGACGCTGCAGCTCACGGATGCAGCGCCGGCAGGCTCGCAGGATCCGACCCCGCAGCCGCCGCCCGGTGCGGACACGCCGCGGGTCAATCCGTACATGCCCACGCGCGATACCGGTGCGGCGCAGTTCGTGAACGAACACCCGACGTGGGACGGGCGGGGCACGACGATCGGCATCCTCGACACCGGGGTCGATCTCGACCACCCGAGCGTCAACGTCACGAGCACGGGCCAGCGCAAGATCGTCGACTGGGTCACCTACACGGATCCGCTTACTGACGGCGACCCGACGTGGCGGCTGTCGGCCGGCACCGTGAACGTCGTCGGCGGCGCATTCACCGCGTTCGCCACTGCGTACACAGGTGTTCCCGTGGACGGCACGTACAAGTTCGCCCGCATGCGGGAGGATCAGCTCGGCGCTGGGAGCGAGTACGGCATCGGCTGCGGCGCCGACCTCAACCGCAACGGCGCCTGCGGTGACTTCTTCGTCATCCTCTGGCAGGACTCGAACAACAACGTCCTGGTCGACTCCGACAACGACCACAGCTTCGCTGACGAGTCGTCCATGACCGACTACAAGGTCAACTTCGACGTGGGCCACTTCGGGCACGACGACCCGGCGACGCCGGTGCGCGAGTCCGTCCCGTTCGTCGTCCAGACCGATCCGACGGCGCACGCGTACGTCGGCATCGGCATCGTCTCCGGCGCGCACGGCACGCACGTGACCGGGATCATGTCCGGCAACAGCCTCTTCGGCGGCCGGATGAGCGGTGCTGCACCGGGCGCCAAGGTTGCAGTCGTCCGCGTCTGCCTCTTCACCGCGGGCTGCACGTCGCACGCGCTGATCGAGGGGATGATCTACGTCATCGAGACCGATCACGTCGACGTCGTGAACATGAGCATCGGCGGACTGCCGGCGCTCAACGACGGCAACACGACGCGCGCGGTGCTCTACAACCGCCTGATCGACGACAACAACGTCGAGATGTTCTTCTCCGCGGGCAACGACGGCCCGGGGACGAACACGATCGGCGACCCGGCTGTCGTCTCGAAGGCGATGGCCGTCGGCGCGTACATCACGAGGAAGACCTGGCAGCGGAACTACGGCTCCGACGCCAACTTCCGGGACAACCTCCATCCGTTCAGCTCCAGAGGACCGGCCGAGGACGGCGCGTTCAAGCCGAACATCGTCGCCCCCGGTGCGGCGATCTCCTCGACGCCGACCTGGATGAACGGTGCACCCGTCGGCGGGACGTACACGCTCCCGCCGGGCTACGCGATGATGAACGGCACCTCGATGGCCGCACCACAGGCCACCGGAGCCGCCGCGCTGCTGATCAGCGCCGCGAAGCAGCAGCACCACGGCCATCATCACGGAGACGACATGTTCTGGACGCCCGCGCAGCTGCGGATGGCCATGAACTCGTCGGCCCGCTTCCTCCACGGCTACAACGCGTCCGATCAGGGCAACGGCCTGCTCGACGTGGACGAGGCCTGGAGTCTCCTGAAGAAGAACCTGGAGCCCGTGAGCATCACGTCTCGGGTCGAGGTGCACACGCTGCTCAGCGACTTCCTCGCAGATCCGGGCCACGGTCCGGGCATCTACGACCGCGAGGGCGTCATCAAGGGTCAGCGCTACACGCGCACGTACACGTTCACGAGGACGTCAGGCCCGAATCGCCCGGTGCTCTACCACCTGCGCTGGGTCGGGAACGACGGCACGTTCGACACGCAGAACAACGTGCAGCTCCGCCTGAACGTCCCCACCCAGGTCAACGTGACCGTGAAGGCGCGGACGAGCGGGATCCACTCCGCCATCCTCCAGCTCGACGACTCGTCGAACAAGGGGATCGACTACGAGACGATGAACACCGTCATCGCCCCGGACGTCTTCACGGAGGCGAACGGCTTCACCGTCACGAAGACCGGAATGGCAGGACGGAACCACGTGGATCGCTACTTCTTCCGCGTGCCGGCGGGCGACCCGGTGCTCAGGGTCGACCTGGCCGGTCCCGACGGGACTCCGGGCACGGGCCAGGTGCGCTTCCTGCGCTTCCACCCGTGGGGCCTCGGAGTCGACTCGAACGCGAGCACGTCGTGCTACGCACCGCCGGTCGCGGGTTGCGCAACCGGCACCCCGTACATGCGGACCGTCGACGGGGCGGACGCAGGCGTGTGGGAGGTGACGGTCGAGGCCAGGCGCACGTCTGACGTCGACTGGGCGCCGTACACGCTCACGGCGTCGCTCTACGGCGTCTCGGTCGCGCCCAACCCGGACGTGATCCCGAACGCACAGGTCGGCGTGCCCGTGGCGCGTTCGTACTCGCTGCACAACAACTTCGCGCCGTTCACCGGGCGGGCGGAGGGTTCGCCTCTCGGGAGCGCGTTGAGAGGCGTGTTCACGATCGCCAACGGCGAGACGCAGGACTACACGACGACGATTCCGGACGGCTCGACGTCGTTCCGGGCGACGATCGGTAGCCCGTCTGACGCCGCGGCGGACCTCGACCTCTTCGTCTACCAGTGCTCCGACGCCTCGTGCACGACACGCACGCTCAGGGGCCAGAGCGCCGACGGAGACGCGGAGGAGTCGGTCACGATCGCCAACCCGGCGGCCGGCACGTGGCAGGTCGAGGTCGACGGCTTCGAGATCCCGGCGGGGACGACGACGTACAACTACGTCGACATCTTCGCCAACTCGACGCTGGGCTCGGTCTCGGTCACGGACTCGAACGCGCTGCGCCCGACGGGCGCGTCGTGGACGGTTCCGGGCACGGTCACCGCGGGCGCCGTTCCCGAGGCAGGACGTGTCCTGCTCGGCGCGGTGAACGTCGTGACGGAAGACGGCGTGAAGGTCGGCTCGAACGAGGTCATCGTCGAGCACGTCTCGCCGTAACACCGCTGTAGGAACCATGGAAGGGGCCGTCTTCGGGCGGCCCCTTCCTTGCCTGCGTTTCTGACCCGACCTACTATGCGGTGGGCAGCAATCAGCTTTCCGTGGAGGACGGAAGGCGCTGAGGGGGACGGAGTTTGAAGGGCTTCTTGATTCGGATACTCGGGGTCGCAGTGCCGCTCTGCGTGCTGGTCGGAGGCGCGGCGCTGACCCCCGAGCAGGCGTCCTCGAACACGCCGCTCGCGAACAAGGTCCTCTCGAACGCGCTCGAGGTCTCGCTCGGCCGGACGAAGACGTACTCGTCCAGGATGCCGATCTCCGCGGCCGTCAGCCAGATGCTGCTCGAGCAGACGGGCGAGCTCAACCGTCGAGCGGCGCGGCTCGGCTACAGCCCGCCGCGGATCGAGCTGCCTCGCTCGAGCGGCTGCGACACGGTCTTCCAGGGCAACGGCCAGGTCAACGTGCGCGTCAACCAGGACTGCTCGCTGCGCCAGCAGCCGGGCACCGCGGTCGCCGTCGACCCGCTCGACCCCGGCCGCGTGCTCGTGGCGCAGAACGACTCCCGGAACGGGTTCAACCACTGCGGCGTCGCCTGGAGCTCGGACGGCGGCCTGACGTGGGGCGACCAGACGCCGCCGTACTGGCAGTTCACGCTGATGGACGGCAAGACCGCGGACGGCTGCGTCGACCCGAGCGTGGCCTGGGACTCGCAGGGGAACTCGTACGTGGCGGCGACGCTGAACGACGTCGGCTCGAACGCCCCGCCGAACGCGATCGTCGTCTCGAAGTCCAACGCGGGCATCGGCGGCGCCTTCTTCCACTCGCCCGACCCGCACGGGGGCTTCCAGGAGTACCGGTCGCTGCCGCTGGGCGTCCCGACGAACCTCAACGACCCGAACATCGCGCTCGACAAGCCGATGATCAGCGCGGACAGCAGCGCGGCGAGCCCCAAGCGCGACAACCTCTACCTCACGTGGACCCGGTACGGCCCGGAGCAGGAATCGGCGGACGGCCCCGAGGGGATCCGCGCCGTGAGCCCGATCTTCTTCAGCCAGTCGACCGACCACGGCGTGACGTGGACGCTCCCGATCGAGATCAACGGCCGCAACTTCGACATCTGCCCGACCTTCGAGTGCTACAACGACCAGGGCTCGGACACGGTCATCGGCCCGGATGGATCGATCTATGCCGCGTTCGCGAATCGCGACTCCCCGAACCTCGCCGAGCAGCTCCTGTTCGTGAAGTGCCCGGTCGCCGGCTGGTGCGACGAGCGCGCCTCCTGGGCGACGCCGGTCCGCGTCGCGTACATCGACAGCAGCCATCCCACGGGCCCGTCGGACAACGGCTGCCCGTTCGGGCGCCAGTGCCTCCCGCCGAACGGGTACACGGTCAACGAGGCGATGTCCATCTCGGCCTCGGTCGACTCCACCGGCAACCTCTTCATCGTCTGGTCCGACTTCCGCAACAACACGAACCCGAACTGCCGCGGCAACGCGGAGACGGCCACCCCGCCCTGCGACAACGACGTCTTCTACTCGTACTCGACGGACGGCGGCACGACGTGGTCGGAGCCGATCAGCATCACGCCGAGGTCGAACCCGCGCTTCGGCGAGACCGCCCAGTGGCTGCCATGGAGCGCGATGGCTCCGAACGGGCACCTCTGGGTCGCGTTCTACGACCGCTCGTTCGGCGACTGCGAGTACACCGGCTGCAACGACGTGACCGCTGTCGAGATCACGAACCCGGCGAGCGACTCTCCGACGTACGAGTTCCACCGCGTGACGACGGCGTCGATGCCGAACCTGACGGCAGAGAACAACCCGATCGAGGCGGGCTTCATCGGCGATCGGATGCGGATCGAGACCGACTCCGAGAACCGAGCGCACGTCGCGTGGACGGACACGCGCCCGCACGCGGGCTCGGCGCCCGAGGAGGACGTCTACTACGCGCAGGTTCCGGCGCTGTCCCTGGATCAGCCGCCGGCGCCTCCCCCTCCTCCGCCACCGGTTCCTCCTCCACCGCCGCCACCGCCTCCACCTCCGGCCGGTCCGCCCGCTCCGCCGCCGCCGCCTCCTCCTCCGCCTGTCCGCTGCCGCGTGCCCCGAGTGGTCGGTCTGCGGCTAGGGACGGCGAAGACCCGGATCCGCAGGGCGAACTGCGCGGTGCGCGCTGTTAAGCGCGTCCGCAGGGCGCGGGCCGTCGGGAAGGTGGTCTCGCAGAGCCCTCGGGCGGGCACGGTTCGCGCCCGCGGCTACGGCCTGCGGCTGGCTGTCGGACGCCGCTGAATTCCGCTTTTCGACCCACCTTGACCTAAATCGTCCTTGGTGTGAGAATCCGGCAGGTGTTCGGGCGGTAAATCCGCTTCCGCAAGAGGGGAGAACCTGATGAAACGAGGGCACGTGAAGGTCCTGCTGGCCGTGGGCTTTACGCTCCTGGTCGCGGGGACGATCTTTTTCGGGCTGGGGAGGTCGCAGGCCAGTAACAGCACGATCCGTGCGACGCGACCCGACAGCCCCAGGTCGATCGGGAATGTCGCGCAGTCCGCGGCCACGTCGACAAGTCCCAGTACGCGCGTGACCGTGGCGCGGCCGTTCCAGACCCGGCCGCTCCGATCGATCGCACCGCGGCGCGCCGACAGGCTCGCGGCTCGTGGCGACGAGAGCGAAGGCGCGTACGCGCTTGCTCCGTCGAAGTCCACTGCGGATGCGGCACGACAGCAGAGCCCGGGGAGGGGCATGCCAGCACCGTCCCGGAGCTTCGAAGGCCTCTCGAACGTCGACGGCGCGCTGCGTCCCGACACGAGCGGCGACGTAGGCCCGAACAACTACATGCAGTGGATCAACCTCTCATTCGCGATCTTCAACAAGCAGGGCGCGATGGTCTACGGCCCAGCGGCCGGGACCACGCTGTTCCCCGGCTCCTCCGTCTGCGGAACGCGGAACGGCGGCGACCCGGTGATCCTGTACGACCAGTTCGCCCAGCGCTGGTTCGCAACGCAGTCCGCGTACGAGAACCTCGTGAACGGGCCGTACTACCAGTGTGTCGCCGTCTCGAAGACGAGCGATCCGACCGGAGCCTGGTGCTCGTACCAGTTCCAGTCGCACACGACGAAGTTCACCGACTACGCGAAGTTCGGCGTCTGGCCGAGCCAGAACGCGTACATGATGACTTCGCCGCAGTACTACCGCGCCGCGAGCTTCTCGGGCATCGGCATCTGGGCGCTCGAGCGCAACCAGCTGCTCAATTGCGGCTCGGCTCACATGGTCTACCAGGACATGGCGTCGATCGCTCCGAACCTGCCGCGGATGCTTCCGGCTGACGTGGACGGGACGAGGCAGCCGCCGGCCGGTGCTCCGGCTCCGCTGATGACCATGAACTGGAACGGCTCCGGCCTCGCGCCGAACACCCTGCAGCTCTGGAACGCGACGGTCGACTGGTCGAACGCCTCCCTCAACGTCTCTCACGTCCAGGACATCCAGACGGCGGCGTACGACTCGAACCTCTGCAACTACGCTCGCTCCTGCCTCGCGCAGCCGGGGACGAACGCCAAGGTCGATGCCCTCGCCGACCGGCTGATGTACCGGCTTGCGTACCGCAACTTCGGGAGCCGCCAGGCGATGGTCGTCAACCACACGGTCGACGCCGGGAACGACCTGGCGGGGATCCGCTGGTACCAGCTGTCGAAGACCACGGGTAGTTGGTCGATCGCGCAGCAGGGCACCTACGCCCCCGACAGCGTCAACCGCTTCATGGGCAGTGCGGCCATGGACGCACACGGCGACATGGCGATCGGCTACTCGGTCACCGACGGAACGGCGACGAGGCCGGGCATCCGCTACGCGGGCCGGCTGTCGACCGATCCGCTGGGCCAGCTGTCCCGCGGCGAGGTCACGCTCGTCGACGGCACCGGCGTGCAGACCCAGGCCTCGAGCCACTGGGGGGACTACTCGATGATGTCGATCGACCCCTCGGACGACTGCACGTTCTGGTACTCGCAGGAGTACTACAGCACGACCGGCGACATGAACTGGCGGACGCGCATCGGGTCCTTCAAGTTCCCGCAGTGCGCACTCTCGCCGAGCTCGCGCCGCTAGCGGAAAGCGGATACGAAACGACGAAGAGCGCCGACCTCGGTCGGCGCTCTTCTCGTTCCGGAGCTCGTTTTCGTTATTCGGGTCGGTTCGTGACCTTCACGTACATCTTGTCGTTGTCCCCGCATTCATTCCGGATGGCGACCTGGCCCGATCGGCCCTCGCCCTTCCATGAGACCTCGGAGTCGTTGTCCTCGACCTCGTCGAAGAGGATCGTGTACCCGGCGGCCTCGAGCTCGCGCTTGAAGTCGTCGTGCGCGGCCTCGATGTCGCCCTCGAAGTAGCCCTCGACGACCTTCGTCGGCCCCTGGTCGGACTGCTTCGTGAATGTGACCTCTCCCATGTCCGGCCAGCCCGCCGGCAGTTCCGGGGCGTCGCTGAGCGCAGATCCGGTGCAGGCTGCCTCGGCTTCCTGACTCAGCTCGCCGTTCCCCTCGTCGTCCCCGCCTCCCCCGCAGGCGGCGAGCAAGAGCGCGAAGAGCGCCAAAGCCGCACACCATCGAATCGAACGCACCACTCGATCTCCTTTCGTCGGTGCGCGCGAGTCTATTTCCGGTTTCTGAGGGTTCCCTAAGAAAAGGACAAAGTCCATTTCGCTGAGCCGGACTTTCGTATATTCGTGCCGATTAGCCCAAGGCCGGCGGGGGGTCGGCCAGGAAGGGGAGAAGGATGAAGAAAGCAGCATTCCGCCTGCTTCCGCTGGCGCTTCTTGGCGCGCTCGCGATCGCAGGCTCGGCGCTCTTCTCACAGAGCGCGAGCAGCAACTCGCCCGTCGGCAACAAGATCCTCGCTCACAAGCTCGCGGTCGAGCTCGGTACGGAGAAGGCGCGCGGCAAGGAGATGCCCGTGTCTCTCCGGCGTCATGTACACGCTGTACGAGCAGGCCGGGATTCTCGCAGCGGCGCGCAGCCCAGAACCCGGGTGCGATGCGGGCGCTGCGTCGCGAGCCACGGCGGCGCGATCTCGCGTCCGGACACCGAGGGGTGTCAGAACGTGTTCCGTCGGCCACGGGATGACGAACACCCGGGTCAACCAGGACTGCTCGCTTCGACGCCAGGCCGAGGAGACGATCCAGCTCAACCCGCGGGACGAGCGGAACATCATCGCCGGCCAGAACGACTCGCGGATCGGCTTCAACCACTGCGGGTACGACTGGAGCTTCGACGGCGGCAAGCGCTGGGGCGACAAGGTCCCGCCCTTCTGGCAGTTCGTGCTGCTCGACGGCCACACGTCCGACGCCTGCAGCGATCCGACGCTCGCCTGGGACTCGCGCGGGAACGCGTACATCGGCGGCGTCTTCTTCGACGTCACAGCGGGGCCAACGCCGTCCTCGTCGATGAAGTCGAACGCCGGGAACGGCGGCAGCTTCTACCACTCGCCGGACCCGACGGGCGGTTTCCAGGAGTACCGCGACACGCCGGTCGGCGTTGTCGCGAACGACGACGGCGACGGTGGTCGCGAACGACAAGGAGCTGATGACGGCCGACGCGAACCCGTCGAGCCCGAAGCGGGACAACGTCTACATGACGTGGACGCGGTTCAACGCACGAGGGTCACAGCCCGATCTACTTCAGCCAGTCGACCGACGGCGGTGCGACGTGGTCGACGCCGATCGAGATCAGCGGCTCGAGACGCCTCGATCTGCCCGCTCGGCGGCGGGCCGTGCAACGACGACCAGGGCTCCGATCCGGTCGTCGGCCGGACGGCACGATCTACGTGTCGTTCGCCAACGGGAACGTGCCCGGCAACGGCGTCGAGCAGGTCCTGAACGTGACCTGCCCGGCCAGCGCCGACTGCAGCAGCCCGGCGAGCTGGACGGCTCCCACCAAGGTGGGCGACATGATCTCCACGCATCCGGTGGGCCCGCCGAGCCAGAACGGTTGTCCGAACCGGCAGTGCCTGCCGCCGAACGGCTACCGCGCTCCCGACGAGACGACGGTGACGAACTCCGTCGACCGAGACGGGAACGTGTTCGTGACGCTGGGCGGACCACCGCAACAACACGAACCCGGACTGCGAGCTCGGCGCAGCGGGCGGCGGCTCACCGCCGTGCGACCACGACATCTTCTACGCCTTCTCGACGGACGGCGGAGCGACGTGGAGCGAGACGCGGGACATCACTCCGCGCTCCCGCTTCGGCGAGACCGCGCAGTGGCAGCCGTGGAGCGAGGTCACGAAGGACGGGTCACGGCTCTGGGTCGCGTTCTACGACCGCCACTACGGCGACTGCGAGACCACGGGCTGCAACGACATCACCGCAGCTCAGATCAGGAATCCGACCTCGAATCACCCGAACTACGACTACACGCGGGTGACGACGGCCTCGATGCCGAACCTGACGCCGGCGAACAACCCGACCCAGGCCGGCTTCCTGGGCGACTACATGTGGGTCGACACCGACAGCCACGGTGACGCGCACATCGTGTGGGCGGACACGCGCCCGATCAGGGGCGACGCGCCCGAGGAGGACGTCTACTACTCCGAGGTCCACCGCTCCGGCGGCGGCCACTAGTCCGAGTCCTACGCTGAACGAAAGAGGGCCGCCCCCCGAGGCGGCCCTCTTTCCCTCTAATACGCGACTGCGCCTCGTCCGGTTTCGGCGGCGTGGCGCTGCTCGTCAGCGCGATAGCTAGAGCGCACCAGCGGGCCGGAGAACACCGAGCCGAAGCCCATCGCCTCGCCCTGCTCGCGGAACCAGCGGAACTCGTCCGGGTGCACCCACCGGTCGATCTGCGCGTGCTTCGCAGAGGGCTGGAGGTACTGGCCGATCGTGACGACGTCGACGCCCTGCGCGCGCAGGTCGCGCATCGTCTCGACGACCTCGTCGTTCGTCTCGCCGAGGCCGACGATGAGCCCGGACTTCGTCAGCACCGGATAGTCCGCGACCTCCTTCGCGCGCGCGAGGAGCCAGAGCGCCCGGTCGTAGTCGACCTTCGCGCCGCGCATCTTCCGGTGCAGGCGGCGGACGGTCTCGATGTTGTGGTTGAAGACCTCGGGCCGCTCGGCGAGGACGATCCGGAGCGCTTCCTCCTCGTGGCCGAGGAAGTCGGGCGTCAGGATCTCGACCGAGGCTGCAGGCACCTTGGCCTTGAGAGCGCGGATGGTCGCCGCGTAGTGGGCGGCGCCCTTGTCGTCGAGGTCGTCGCGGTCGACCGACGTGACGACGACGTGCTTGAGCTTCATCTGCGCGGCGGTGTGCGCGAGGCGCAGCGGCTCGAGCGGGTCCGGCGGATGCTCCGGCCGGCCCGAGTTCACGTAGCAATAGCGGCACGCGCGGGTGCAGGTGTCGCCGAGGATCTGGAAGGTGGCCGTGCCGCGCCCCCAGCACTCGGAGATGTTCGGGCAGCGCGCCTCCTCGCAGATCGTGTGCAGGTTCTGGCCGTGGATGAGCTTCTTCACGTCGAAGTAGCTCGAATTCGCGCTCGGGGCGCGCACCTTCATCCACTCCGGGCGGCGCGGCCGTTCGGCTACTGGCAGCGACTTCTGCACGTCTGTCAGTCTACGGACCGTGGTTCCCGAGGCGCCGCTCGAGAGCACCAAGTTTGGCCTTCGTCCCGGCGGCGAGGGGTGGTTCGTCATGAATGCGCGCGACAACCGCTGGCGCGACACGTCGACACTCGGGGCCTTCTGCAACTTCGAGGGCAAGCGGCGCTTTCCGGGCTTCGGGATCAACCTCAACGTGCTGCCTCCCGGCGAGCCCATGGGCCTCTACCACCGGGAGAACGCACAGGAGGACTTCCTGGTGCTGTCCGGGGAGTGCCTCCTGATCGTCGAAGGCGAGGAGCGCGCGTTGAAGACGTGGGATTTCTTTCACTGCCCGCCCGGGACCGAGCACATCATCGTCGGCGCAGGCAAAGAGCCCGCGGTCGTGCTGGCTGTGGGCGCCCGAGGACGCCGGAGGAAGGGGCTCGTGTATCCGGTCTCGAAGCTCGCCCTGAAGCACAACGCGGGCGTCGAGAACGAGACGACGGACCCGTCCGACGCGTACGACAGCTTCGCCGACTGGAAGCGCTCCCTGTATCAGGAAGGCTGGCTGCCCGACCTCTAGCGCGCTGCGACCTGTTCGATGCCCTGCACCTGGCCGGACGCTGGTCGAGCCGGTCGGCTTCGCCGTCAGCTGCTCGTGGATCGGCTGCGGCCAGAGGCCCGCTCCGTCTTCGGCAGGCAGGTCTTCGAAGAACAGGTCGAAGACCTCGGCGAACGCGGCTGCTGCATGCGGCCGGAGCTCGTCGACGGTGATCTCCCTGCCCAGCTCGGTCGCGATCGTCGTGAAGGACGCCTCGGCGAGGCCGCAGGCGGTGATCCACTCCGTGAACGGCGCCGTGTCCAGGTCGACGTTGAGCGCATAGCCGTGCGTGGTCACCCACTTGGTGATGTGCACGCCGATCGAGGCGATCTTCCTCGGGTACGGCGGAGTGTCGACCCAGATGCCGGTCAGTCCTTCGATTCGCGTCGCCTCGACTCCCACGGCGGCGAGCGTGCGGATCAGCGCCTCCTCGAGGTCCCGGCAGTAGCGCTTGACGTCCTGCCCGTGGCGGGTCAGGTCGAGGATCGGGTAGCAGACGAGCTGCCCAGGCCCGTGGTAGGTCGACTTCCCGCCGCGGTCTGTCTCGAGGATCTCCACCTCGGCGCCGTCGGGGACGTGGAGCTCGCCCTCTTCGGTCCGCCGCCCCAGCGTGATCACCGGCGGATGCTCGAGGAACAGGACCGTGTCCGGGATCGCGCCCTGCGAGACGGCGGCCGCGAGCGAGCGCTGGAGGTCCCACGCCTCGAGGTACGAGACCTGCCCCAGGTTCAGCACGTACGCCCCTCTGGCCACGCCCTGAGCCTACTCGGCGGCGATCAGGTCGCGCGCCCGCTCGAGGTCTTCCCGGCGCACGAGGACCTCGC
The DNA here is from genome assembly GCA_963712635.1 of uncultured Actinomycetes bacterium. Lineage (GTDB taxonomy): Bacteria > Actinomycetota > Thermoleophilia > Gaiellales > Gaiellaceae > VAXT01. Next base: position 318,928 of record CAVQIS010000004.1, read on the forward strand.
GTGGGCCGAAGGCCGATGCGGATGCATCCGCCATCCCGGCTGCGAGATCGGTCCTCTGCTGAATCGAGTCGATCCCCTCGGTCCGCAGGAGGGCGATGATCGTCTCGGCGGCGAACTCGTCCGCGACGATCGTCAGCCGGACGAGCTCCGCGCGGTCGCTCACGATCCCAGCCTAGCCTTCCCCTGCCACGAGTTTCCGAGGCCATCCCGAGCCATGCGGGCGCGAAGCGATCGAACTCGCCCCGGTCGTCGCGCGGGTAGCTCCGCGAGCAGCCGGTCCCAGCTCAGCCGCGCGGCAGAGCATGCCGAGGGGGTAGGCGGCCTCGAAGAGCTCGGTCAGGCGTGAGAGCGGCGCGAAGGTCGTCCAGGGCTCCAGATACGCGTCCCGCAGGGCGAGGAGGTCCGGCGCCCCCGCCTCGAAGCCCCAGCGGTCGACCAGGCTCCGGAAGGTGTTCACGAGCCCGCAGAACGGATGCTCGATGACCGCCTCGGCCCAGTCGATGACGACCGGAGCGCCATCTCGAAGCAGGATGTTGTGGTCCGTGGAACTCCTCGTGAGTCAGCGAGGCGGGAATCGTGTCGCCGAGCCTCTCGATCAAGTCGGCGATCGTCGGCGACCGGCGGCGCATCCACTGCCGAGGGCCAACGAGCGAGAAGGTCTTCGTAGCCCCCGGCCGAGCGCCTCGGGCCGGCTGTCCGGGACCCCGAGCGCGAGCAACTCTTCGACGGAAGCAGCGAGCTCGATCTGGAGCTCCGCGCAGAGAGGGAGGAGATCACCCCAGATAGCCGCGTCCGGAGGATCCGCAATGTGGTCGAAAAGGTTCGAGCCCGCGTGGCGGGTCAGCAGCCAGCCACGGTCGGCGTCGATCTGCAAAACGTCCGGAACAAGGTCGGGCCGCCTTCCCGCGAGCCACTCGGTCAGCGCGGGCTCGTACGCCTCACTTGGTGCATCCGCCTTGAAATAGAGGTCGCCTTGCACCGTCGACACGCGCGCGAGAGCGGCCCAGGGGCGTCGCCTGAAGTGGTCGACTGCGCCCACGCGCTCGATCTCGAGCTCGGCCAGCGTGCTGTCGATCCAGGCATCGACAGTCTCCTGCCAGCCGACCTCGTCCCACGGAAGGGTCAACTACTCGCGGCCGTCGAGCAGGATCGTCCAGCGCTCGACGGCGACCGGCCGGAGCATCCCGTTCACCCACCAGGGATCGGTCGCGAACAGGTCCCGCACGGCCTGCTCCGAGTCCGCCGCGATGACGTGCATCGTCTCGCGGTCGCCTTCGAGCGGACCGCCGAGGATGATCGAGCCCTTGTCCACGAGGTCGTCCATGAACGCCGCGTGCTCGTCCCAGCCGTCCTGCTCGCGCATGTCGCGGCTCCAGTCCCACGGCCCGCCGCGCTCGAGCCGGAGGACGAAGTACTCCAACTACTCCTCGCCGATGACCGCTTTCGCGGTCTCGAGATCCTCCTGCTTGACGAGGATCTCCCGCGAGCCGCTCATCGCGCCGCTTCCGCCGATGCTCCCCGCGCCGACGTCGGTCGGCTTCTGCATCGACTCGATGCCCTCGAACTTCAGGAGCGACTGGATCTGATCGGCTTCGATCTCGTTCAGCACGACCGTCAGGGTGACGAGCTCCACTAGTAGGAGACTTCGTCCCAGGTCTCGAGCGCTTCCTTCAGGTCCTTCAGGAAGCGGCCGGCGAGTGCGCCGTCGACGAGCCTGTGGTCGTACGTGAGCGTGAGGTTCATGATCGGCCGGATCGCGATCACGTCCTTCCCGAACGAGTCCTGGACGACCCACGGGCGCTTGACGAGCGCGTAGGTGCCGAGGATCGCCGGCCTGCGGCTGGCTGATCACCGGTGTCCCGTGGAAGGTGCCGTAGCCGCCCGGGTTCGTGATCGTGAACGTGCCGCCCTGCACCTCGTCGGGCGTGAGCTTCTTGTTCCTGGCGCGCTCGGCGATGTCCGTCACGGCCTGGGCCATTCCGAGCATGTTGAGGCCCTCGGCGTGCTTCACGACCGGGACGATCAGGCCCTTGCCGTCGGTCAGCTCGACCGCGAAGCCGAGATTGACCCACGGCCGCGTGACGATCTGCTCGCCGCGGATCTCGCCGTTGATCCAGGGGTACTTCTTCAGCGTCTCGACGACGGCGCGGGCGACGAAGATCAGGTACGTCGGGTTCACCCCGTAGGTCTTCTGGTACTCGGGCTTGAGCTTGTCGCGGATCGCGACGACTCGGCTCATGTCGACCTCGATCGCGCTCGTCACGTGCGCGGCGGTGTCGAGCGAGCGCCGCATGTGCTCGGCGATCCCTCGGCGCATCGCGTTCATCGGCTCGAGCTGCTCGCCCGCGGTCGCCGCGACCGGCTCCGGTGCCGGAGCGGGCGGCGGTGCCTTGGGCGGCGCCTCGGCTGCGGGGGCGGGCGCAGCGGGCTCGGGAGCCGCGGGAGCCGGAGCGGGAGCTTCCTCCTGCGGCGGCGCTGCAGGAGCAGTCGCGGCTGCCTGGCCGCCGGACTCGACGAAGTTCAGGATGTCCTTCTTCGTGACGCGCCCGCCGCGGCCGGTGCCCGGGACGCTGGAGACGTCGACGCCGTGCTCGGCTGCGATGCGCGCGACCACCGGGGAGACGAAGCTCTTGCCGTTCTGCTGGCCGTCCGCGGGGGCCGGAGCAGCCGCCGGCTGAGGCGCTGCCTCCGGAGCGGGCGGGGGAGCCGGAGCGGCCTCGGCCGCAGGCGCCGCCTCGACCGCGGGCGACTCGGCGGGCTGGGCCACTTCCTCGGGCGCGGCCGGAGCCTCAGGCGCGGCTGCCGGAGGAGCTTCCGCGGAAGCGCCGCCCTCGCCGCCGATCACCGCGAGCTTCGTGCCGACTTCGACCGTTTCGCCCTCCGGGACGAGGATCTGCGTGACGACGCCGCTGGCCGGGCTCGGAACCTCGGTGTCGACCTTGTCCGTCGAGATCTCGAGCAGCGCCTCGTCGGCCTCGATCTGCTCGCCTTCCTGTTTGAGCCACTTCGTGATCGTCCCCTCCGACACGGAGACGCCCATCTGCGGCATGACGACGTCGACGGCTTCAGTAGTCGCCATCAGTACTCCGCCAGCTCCCTCAGACCCTTGGTGACATCTTCGACCTGCGGGATGTAAGCCTTCTCGAGCGGCGGCGAGAACGGCACGGGCGAGTCCGGCGCCGCGATCCGCATGATCGGCGCGTCCAGATGCTCGAAGGCCTCCTCGGCGATCGTCGCCGCGATCTCGCCGCCGAAGCCTCCGGTGCGCGTGTCCTCGTGCAGCACCAGGACCTTCGACGTCTTCTGCGCGCTCTCCAGCACCGCCTTGCGGTCCCACGGGATCAGCGTGCGCAGGTCGAGGATCTCGACCGAGACGCCGTCGGACTCGAGCTCCTTCGCCGCCTCGTCCGCGGTGTAGACCATCGCGCCCCACGTGACCACCGTGAGGTCGTCGCCTTCACGGTGCACGCGCGCCTTGCCGAACGGGACGGTGTAGCGCTCCTCGGGCACCTCGGCCTTGATCCGGCGGTAGAGGTGCTTGTGCTCGAAGTAGAGGACCGGGTTCGGATCTTCGATCGAGGAGATCAGCAGGCCCTTCGCGTCCTCGGGGGTGGCCGGGCAGACGATCTTGAGTCCGGGGATATGCGCGAACGAGCTCTCCGGGTTCTGCGAGTGGAACGGCCCGCCCGAGAAGCCGCCGCCGGACGGAAGCCGGACGACGATCGGGACCGGCGTTCCGGCGCGGTAGCGCTGCTTGGCGGCGACCGTGACCAGCTGGTCCCACGCGCACGAGATGAAGTCCGCGAACTGCATCTCCGCGACCGGGCGCAGGCCCATGATCGCGGCGCCCGTGCAGCCGCCGACGATGGCGGTCTCCGAGAGCGGCGCGTCGATCACGCGCCAGGCCCCGAACTCCTCCTGGAACCCGAGCGTCACCTTGAAGGCGCCGCCGTAGACGCCGACGTCCTCGCCGATCACGAACACGCGCTTGTCGCGGCGCATCTCGGTGCGGAGCCCGTCCGAGATCGCCTGCAGGTAGGTCATCTCAGCCATGGCTACTTGTGGTGGGGCGTGTCGAGGTCTTCGGGCGTCGCGAACACGCCCTCGGTCAGGGTCGACGGGTCGGGCAGCGGCGACTCCTCGGCGCGGTTCATCGCGTCGCTCAGAAGCTTCTTGACGCTCGCGCCGAGCTGCTCTTCCTCCTCGTCGGTGAGCTCCGCGTTCTCGCGCAGCCACGAGCGGAACCGCTCGATCGGGTCGCGCTTGGCCCACTCCTCGAACATCTCCTTCGGGACGTAGAACGCGTCGTCGTGCACCGCGTGGCCCTCCATGCGGAGCGTCATCGACTCGATCAGCGTCGGCCCGCCGCCCTCGCGCGCCTTCTCGACGGCGCGCTTCGCCTCGCGGTAGACGGCCAGGACGTCCGTGCCGTCGACGACGACGCCCTCGAACCCGTACGCCTGAGCCCGGTCGGCGAGCGTCTCGCACGCGTACTCGAGGTGCGTCGGCGTCGAGTACGCCCACTGGTTGTTGTCGCAGATGAACACGACGGGCAGGCGGCGCACGCCGGCGAGGTTCATCGCCTCGTGCGCGTCACCTCGAGCCGAGGCGCCCTCGCCGAACCAGCCGAGCGCCACGCGCTTCTCCTCGCGGATCCGGAAGGCGAGCGCGCAGCCGACGGCCACCGGGAGCATGGCCGGAAGGTGGCTGACCATCGCCAGCAGCCCGAGCTTCGAGTCGGCCATGTGCACGTTGCCGTCGCGGCCGCGCGTCGGGCCGTCCTCGCGGCCCATGTACTGCGCAAAGATCTTCCAGGGCTCGACACCGCGCGTCACGTGGACGCCCATGTCGCGGTGGAGCGGCGTGCCGACGTCGTCCTGGCCCATCGCCGTGGCGACTCCGACGGACGACGCCTCGTTGCCGCGGCCGGTGTAGAACGACCCCGGGATCTTGCCCTGCCTGTAGAGGATGTGGCCGCGCTCCTCGATCCCGCGCGTGATCAGCATGGTGCGGTAGATCGAGAGCAGGTCCTCGCGGTCGAGGCCCGCCTCGCGGATCTCACGCAGGGAGCTGACAGGCTCGGCTTCGCGGGCGATCGCCATGCGCGTGAAACTCTAACGACTGAGGTCGGCGGCCCGGCTGCGATCGATCAGACCGGAATCTGGCGCGGCCGTGTGGCGAGGTAGATGAGCGCGCCGATCCAGGGGATCACGAAGATGATCACGACCCACAGGACCTTCAGGCCGCCGCCGAGGTCCGGCCTGCGGAAGACGTCCACGAGCGCCGCGGCCCAGAGCATGATCAGCGGCACCCAGATCAGAAGCAGGAAGAACGCCTGCCAGAACGACGACAGGGCCAGGACCATGCGAGCCTCCTTCGGTTGCGGTTGGTAGACCCCGAACGGCGCGGACCCATGGGGCCCGCGCCGTCCGGCGGCGTCAGTCGAATCGCTCGACCGCTCCCCAACGCGCCGTGAGCGCGTAGAGGACCATGATCTCGAGCCCGACGATCACGAGCGTCCAGAGCGGGTACTGCGTGTTGCCCAGGAATGCGAGCTGGCCGAGGAGGTTCAACGCGACCGCGATGATCGCGAACCATCGTGCCCAGCCGCTCCGCGCGGCAAGGCCCAGTCCTGCGAGGAACAGCAGAACGCCCCAGAACAGCATGATCCAGCCCCACGTCGTGAGATCGAACACGAGCACCTGCTTGCCGGTCACGACGTAGTACTCGTCGCGAATGACTGCCACGAGGCCTTCGAAGAAGCGTGATCGACCCGATCAGCGCCAGCATGATCGCGGTGAAGCCGATCCAGCCGGTCCACATCGAGGACATGTCGCGGCGGGTGTCCATCGTGCTCATTCAGTCTCCTTTCTCCATCCAGAGTCCAACGGCTCGCTGTTCGCCGCGACTAGCCCGAAGCCTTCGTCAGTCGTCGTACACGACGACGGTGCCTGCGAGGTAGTCCGGAAGCGCACGGCGGCGCTCGTCGAACAGGGCCGGCAGGAAGCCGGCGAAGAGCGGGATGATCGCGAGCGCCAGGCCGAGCGCGCGGACGATCGCTCGGCCCAGCGAGATCCCGCCTCCGTCCGCTCGGCGGGCACGGAGCCGCATGAGCTTCATCCCCGGGGTCTGGCCGGCCGCGCTCCAGAAGAGCACGAAGTACCCGCCCACTACGAGCAGCCAGCCCGCTCCGAGGAGCGATCCGGCGAGCCACTGCGGGCGAACGCCGCCGACGAGTGACGCGATCAGCGCGAAGACCGCGCTTCCCGCCGCGAAGATGAGGAGCGCCGCGAGCGCATCGAACGCGAGCGCAAACCCGCGCGTGGCGACACCCGCGTATTCCCGAAGCTGCGACCTGCGGCCGATCCGCCGGTCGAGCCGGACGGCAGACCGACGGGCTCCGGCGACGACGTCCTCTGCGAGACCCGCCGACTGCTTCGCCATCGCGGCTCGCAGCTCTGGGCTCGAGGCGACGCTCCGCAGCGTCCGCTGCATCTCGTCGCTGGCGAGTACCCGGTCGGTGATCTCGATGGTTTGCGGGCTGGCGAGCGCCTGCGCCATCAGCCGCTCGAGCTCGCCGCTCGCAGCGAGCTCCCGCGCCACACGCTCCAGGACGTTGTGGCGGACGAGCGAGCGGGCGAACTCCTCCGGGAGTGACCCGGCCAGCGCTCGGTCCAGGACGCGCGCGACCTCGGGCGCCTCGAGGACTTCCTCCGCCGCCGACTCGATCCGTCCGCGCCAGGCTTGTGCCGCGCGCCGTGCGGGATAGAACGCGGCGCGCCCTGCCGAGTCGGCGATGCCCCACCGCTTGCGGCCTTCGGCCATGGGCTCAGTATTGCGCCAGCCTTCCGTAAGCGTAGGATCACCGCGAGAGTTGCAGACACGAATCGTCTGTGCGAGGCGCAGGCGAGAGAGGAGAGCTAGTTGCTGCTCGCAGCGGATTACCCGTTTCTCGATGTGATCTGGACGATGTTCATCTTCTTCCTCTGGATCTTGTGGTTTTGGCTCCTGTTCACGGTGTTCGCCGATGTCTTCAGGCGCCGTGACATCTCCGGCCTGGGCAAGACGGGCTGGATCCTGTTCTGTATTTTCCTGCCCTTCCTCGGCGTCTTCATCTACTTGATCTCGCAGGGGCAGCACATGGCGGAGCGGAACATGGAGCATGTACAGGCCCAGCAGGCCAAGATGGACGACTACGTACGTGAGACCGCCGGAAGCGGCGGCGCAGCGTCTGAGATCGAGCGGGCGAAGAACCTCCTCGACAGCGGCGCGATCACGCAGGAGGAGTTCAACGCGATCAAGCAGAAGGCGCTGGCCACATAGCGGCCGGCTCCTGAAGTGAGCACGGCGACGGAGGGCGCGTCGTCCGCACGCGCGGGCGGCGCTACCGTCGTCCTCCTCACGCTCGCCGCGGGTCAGTTCCTGATGACCCTCGACAGCTCGGTGATGAACGTCTCGATCGCCACGGTCGCGAAAGACGTGGGGACGACAGTCACCGGGATCCAGGGCGCGATCACGGCCTACACGCTCGTGATGGCCGCCCTCATGATCACGGGCGCCAAGATCGGCGCGATCATCGGGCGCAAGCGCGCCTTCGCGATCGGGTGCGTGATCTACGGGTGCGGCTCGTTCACGACCTCGATCGCCCCGAACCTGCCCGTGCTCCTCTTCGGGTGGTCATTCCTCGAGGGAGTCGGGGCGGCGCTGATCCTGCCCGCCATCGTCGCGCTCGTCGCCGGAAACTTCCCGACCGAGCGCCGGCCCGCCGCGTACGGGCTGGTGGCCGCGGCGGGAGCCGTCGCCGTGGCGGTCGGCCCGCTCATCGGCGGGTTCTGCACGACGTACTTCTCGTGGCGCTGGGTCTTCGCCGGCGAGGTGGTCGTCGTCGCGGCGATCCTGCTGCTCACGCGCCGGATCGCCGACGCGCCGGTCGAGAAGCGCCCCAAGCTCGACGTGGTCGGCGCGGTGCTGTCCGCGCTCGGGCTCGGGCTGGTGGTCTTCGGCGTCCTGCGGACGAGCGAGTGGGGCTGGATCCAGCCGAAGCCCGACGGTCCGTCCTGGGCCAACCTCTCCCCGACGGTGTGGCTCGTCCTCGCCGGTCTCTTCGTGATCTGGCTCTTCTTCCGCTGGCAGGCGCGCCGCCAGGCGACCGGCGCGGAGCCGCTCATCCGCCCCGAGATGCTCCGCAACAAGCAACTCAGCGGCGGGCTGATCATGTTCTTCTTCCAGTTCCTGGCACAGGCCGGCCTGTTCTTCGTCGTGCCGCTCTATCTCACCGTCTGCCTCGGACTCTCCGCCCTCGCAACCGGCGCGCGGCTGCTCCCGCTCTCCGTCACCCTGCTTCTGGCCGCGATCGGGATCCCGAAGGTCTTGCCGAACGTCTCGCCGCGGCTCGTGGTCCGGGTCGGCCTCCTCTCGCTTCTCGCCGGGACGCTCGTCCTGCTCGGTGGTCTCGAGTCCGACTCAGGGCCGGAGATCGTCTTCGTCCCGATGCTGCTCGTCGGCCTCGGGATCGGCGCGCTCGCCTCCCAGCTCGGTGCGGTCACAGTCTCGGCCGTGCCGGACGAGGACAGCCCGGAGGTCGGCGGCATCCAGAACACGATGACCAACCTCGGCGCTTCGCTCGGGACGGCGGTCGCGGGGTCGATCCTGATCGGGGCGGTTGCGCTGTCCTTCTCGACTAACATCCAGCAGAGTCCGGACATTCCGGCCCGCGTCAAGTCGGAGGCCCACGTGAAGATCGCCTCAGGAGTTCCCTTCGTCTCCGACACCGATCTGGAGAGCGCGCTCGACGAGGCCGGCGTCTCCTCCGGGCAGACGGATGCCGCGCTCACGGCGTACCAGGACGCGCGCCTCGACGGCCTACGGTCCGCGCTGGCGGTCCTGGGGCTCCTGATCCTGCTGGCGCTCTTCGCGGCGCAGCGCATTCCCACGACCCAGCCCGGCGCCGCGGCCGCGAGCGCGTAGCGATGTGCCGCTGGCTCGCCTATTCGGGCTCTCCGATCAGGCTGGAGGAGCTCCTCGTCAAGCGGGACCGCTCGCTGATCGACCAGAGCCTGCACTCTCGGATGGGCGCGACGACGACGAACGGCGACGGGTTCGGCGTCGGCTGGTACGACGAGGAGGACGTTCCGCACCTCTACCGCAGCACACACCCCGCCTGGAACGATCGAAACCTCCTGGAGCTCGCCGCCGGCGTCTCGTCTCGACTGTTCCTCGCGCACATCCGCGCTTCGACCGGCAGCGCGATCCAGGAGACGAATACGCATCCGTTCCGTCACGGCCGCTGGCTCTGGATGCACAACGGGTTGATCCGCGAGTTCCCGCTCGTGCGCCGTGAGCTCATGCTGGCGGTCGACGACTCGCTGTTCACCTCGATCGAGGGCACGACCGATTCCGAGCTGATGTTCTACCTCGCCCTCACCTTCGGGCTCGAGGACGATCCGGTGAACGCGCTCGAGCGGACGGTCGGCCTCGTCGAGGAAACCGGGCGCAAGCACGGTGTGGACGATCCGATCCAGATGACGGTCGCGACGTCGGACGGCCGTTCGATCTGGGCATTCCGCTACTCGAGCGAGGGCAAGTCTCGCTCGCTCTTCTTCAGCACCCGCATGGACGCGCTGAAGGCGCTGCATCCAGAGTTCGTCGAGCTTGCCGGTCTCTCCGACGAGACCAGGGTCGTCGTCTCCGAGCCGCTCGGAGACCTGGAGGGAGCCTGGCAGGAGGTCCCCGAGTCGCACGTCGGGATCATCCAGCCGGGAGACGACGAGCTCCGGCCGTTCACGCCTCGGGCTAGTTGACCCAAATGGGTCAGGCTGGGAGGTCGCCTTGGCGGCGAACCTACCGGCCATGGACCTTGGCGACGTATTCACGGAGACCGTTCAGTTCGAATTGCCCGACCTGGCGGCTGCTGCACGGCTCGCCACCCTCCTCCGAACGTTCTGGACGGTCTCCGTGAACGAGGAAGACGGCGTCGCGCTCGTCGACGTTCCAGTCGGCACCTCGCCGACCGAGCTCGTATCGCTGCTCCGAACCGTCGAGGCCTGGGTCGATGCTCAGTCGCTTCGCGCGATCCGCTACGAGCTGGACGGGCGCTGCTACGTGCTCGAGGCCGGTGACGCGGACTGGTCGGCGGTACCGCGGCCGACAGTTCCAGAGCCGATCTAGGCCCTTCTCGTCTCCGGGAACTCGGCCACCGTCTGGCGGTGGAGCATGGCCACTCCGAAGAAGAGCAGGCCGCCCAGGAGCAGGATCCCGAACCACGTGCGCGTCGACGGCGTCGGGCCCCAGGCCAGGAGGAGCAGGAAGGCGGCGGCCACTGCCGCGTAGACCATCCAGGCCTGATCCCGGAACGTCGGAGCCAGCCGCCCCCGCGCCGAGGTCGCCCAGCGGGTCGGCCCCGCGAGCCACGCCCCGGCGAGGATGATCAGCCCATAGCCCACGAGGGCGATCGCGATCCCGCGGAGCAACTCCGTCCCGATGAGCCAGGCGTGGCGGCCCGCAACTCGTTCGGCGTCCGCCGCGATGAGCGAGTCGACCACGTGGTTCCCGACGATGCGCTGGATCACGAGCAGCAGCACGCCGACGATCACCAGGCTCACGGCCTCGGCGCGCAGGATCCGCCGCCTGTCGCCGGCAGCGAGGTAGATCGCGAGCGCGTACAGGAAGAGCACGAGCAGGACGATGATCACCGTCAGCGCCTTGAAAACCTTCAGCGAGGTCTGCGCCGTGTCCAGCTGATCCGAGTTGAGGATCGTGATCTTCCCCGCGTCCGGGCCGAGCCGCTCGCCGCTCAGCCCCAGGCGGTCTCTCAGCTGCATGACAACCGGGCTCAGGTCGAGCACGACGGATCCGTTCGCCGTCGTGAAATTGCGAACATCCTCTCCGTTCAGGACCTTCAGGAGGTTCTGATGCGCGCGACGGTTGGCCTCCTCCCACAGCTTCTGCGCCTGCGGGGTCGCGAGCAGCCGCTCCGCCGCCTGCACCGAGAAGTTGCGGAGCGCGCCGGCGATCACCGGGGCGAGGCCGGCTCGGTCGGGCGGGAGCGCTTGCTCGATGCGCGCGCTCGCGTCCGTGTTGTTGAAGAGCGTGTCGACGAGGTAGATCGAGAGCTGTCCGCGGATCTCGTCGTCTCGCGAGCAGCTGCCCCGAGGTGTTCGTCCACGCGTCGGTGTCGAGCGCCTGCCGCTTGACCCAGATCGTCAGGGACGAGACGAGCAGCAGGAGGGTCGCCACGACGACGAGCGCCCAGACGGCGATCGCCCGGTTGCGTGACATCACGTGTGCCTCGGCGCGGGCCATGCGGCAATGCTCCCTCGGTGGACCGGCTGAGTCAATCTTCCTCGGCGCAGCGCGCGTAGGCTCATGACGACGTGTTCCTCATCCTCGGCATCGTGCTGCTCCTGTTTTTGTCGTCGCCCTGGAACTTCCTTGCTTTCGCGGTCTGTCTCGTGCTCTTCTTCGGCGAGCTCGGGCTCTGGCACCGTTCCGTGCGCGACCGGCGCCATGTTGTCGGGGCCCAGACTCTGATCGGCGCCGAGGCCATCGTGACCGAGCCGTGCCGGCCGGACGGGCAGGTCCGGCTCAACGGCGAGCTCTGGGAGGCGCGCTGCGCCGAGGGCGCCGATCGCGGCGAGACCGTTCGCGTGACGGGCCGGGAAGGGCTCAAGCTGCTGGTCGAGCGCGTGAGCTAGCTCACATGCGGTCGTTCATGGTGATCCAGGTCACGAGGGCGACCGGGACTGCGGCCAGCATCACCATCATCCCGATGACCCAGTGATCGCCCGTGTAGAGGATCACGCCGGCGACGAAGCCGGCGACGAGGACTCCAAGTGCTGCGAGAATTGACATCAGGCTTCACTCCTCATGTTTCGTAGCGTGAACGCGAACACGATCTCCGAGATCCCACGAGTGAGCGCGACGGCACCGACCCAGATCACGAGCAGGATCACCTTGTTCCCGAAGTCGCCGGCGGCCCAGAACCCGAGCAGAATCTCGACGATGCCGAGCGTCAGGCCCATCCACCAGAGGTCGTTCTCCGGACGAGTTGCGATTGCGAGGATGAGGTCGAACGTCCCCTTGAGGATGAAGTAGAAGCTCATCACCGCAGCAAGGGCCTTGAAGGTGTCGCCGGGGTGCACGAAGCTGACGATCGCGAGCACTGCGAACGCCGCACCGAGCACGCCGCGCAGGAGACGGCGCCACCCGTGGGTCAGAAAGACGGACGCGAATTCCATCACCGCCGCCGCAAGCATGAGGATCCCGAACAGAATCGAAATCGCCGAGACGGTCGTGTAGTCGAAGCGGAAGACGATGATCGAGAACAGGAGCCAGAGCGTGCCGGTGACGAGGAACAGCCACCAGACGCGGCCCGCATCGGAAAGGGTCTCCCGGTCCGACACGGACAGGGGCGACGCGCTTTCGACCATCTCTGCTCCTCTCGTCGTGCTCGGCTGCCAGGAGGAGCCTAACCCGCTGTGAAGACGGGATTGCTGAGATCGCGCCACACGAAGCGGATCGCGGGAGCGGCGCTGGCGATCGGCGTGATCGCGGCGACCTTCGTCTTCATCCTTCCGCAGGTCGCCGATTACGGCGAGGTCTGGGGCGAGGTCAAGGATCTGTCCTGGGAGGAGGTCGCGGCGCTCGTCGCGGCAACGGTGCTCAACCTGGCGACCTACGGGCCGCCGTGGACTGCCGCGCTTCCAGGCCTCCGCTACCGGAACGCTCTCGTGCTCTCACTCTCGAGCACGGCCTCGACCTTCATCGCACCGGGCGGCCCTGCTGTGGGTGTCGCCCTGTCGTACGGGATGCTCCGCGCGTGGGGCTTCGCGGGGCGCGCGGTGACGCTCGCGGTGACGATGACGAGCATCTGGAACCAGTTCGCCATGCTCGCGTTCCCGAGCGTGGCGCTCGCGCTCTTGACGATCGCCGGCGAGAGGCACCGGTTGCTGCAGACCGTCGCGATCGTTGCGATCGTGATCTTCATCGTTGCCGCCGGGTCGTACATCGCGGGCCTGTCGAGCAAGCGGCTGGCACGCTGGGCGGGGAACCTGAGCGCTCGCATCGCGACGAGGGGCCTGCGGCCCATTGGGCGAGGGCCCGTGTCGTGGACCGGTGAGACGTTTGCGGGCTTCCGGGCGGAGTCGGTCGGTCTCGTTCGGCGCCGCTGGCACTACCTGACGGCTGCGACGCTCGCGGGGCAGCTGAGCGTCTTCGTGGTCCTGCTGGTGTGCCTGCGCGTCTTCGGCGTGCACGGGGAGGTCAGCCTGGTCGAGGCCTTCGCCGCCTGGGCGCTCGTGCGGCTGCTCGGCTCGATCCCGATCACTCCGGGCGGCCTCGGGATCGTCGAGCTGGGCCTGACGACCGCGCTCGTCGGCTTCGGCGGCGACAACGCCGAGGTCGTGACGGCGGTGCTGACCTACCGCTTCCTGACGATCGTGCCGACGCTCGTGCTGGGGCTGATCCTCGGCGCCACGTGGAAGCGCCACCAGCCGGCGCTCGAGCCGGAGCCCGAGCTGGAGGCCTAGCTCTTCTCGCGCAGCAGCCGCTCGATCTCGTCCAGCCGCTTCTCGATGACCGCGGCCTCCGAGGCGGCCTCTGAGCCCGACCCCCGGGCGACGAAGACCGACGCGACGATGCCGGTCAGGAGCGAGAGCGACGCGAAGCCGAAGATCATCAGGCCGGACGCGACGACCCGTCCGAGAGTCGTGGTCGGTACGACATCGCCGTAGCCGATCGTGGTCACCGTGCTCGCCGCCCACCACATTCCCGTGCCGACCGTCGGGAAGTCGTGCGGATCGACGATCCGCATCAGGACGCCGTAGGCAACCGTGATCGCCGCGATCGTCAGGACGAGCCAACGGAGGATCCGCCCGCGCTCGAAGGCACGGTCGAACCGCTCCAAGACGAACTTCGTCCCGCGTCCTTCGACGTCCACTCGTCCGCAGCTAAGCAGCGGAAGAGGACGTCAAGCGGTCGAGGCTAGTACTCGGTCTTGTCCCAGAAGTCGTCCTTGCGCATCTTCCAGATGGAGATCACGGTCAGGACGATCAGGCCGATGCCGCAGACGACGATCAGCGTCACGATCAGGCCACCGAGCGCAAGGACAGTTGAGAGCGCCACGGAGGTAAGCATCGCGCTAGGCGGTGCGGCTGTCAATTCGCTGAAGCAGCGAGCGCCAGCCGGCCAGGAGCTGGTGCACGCTCGCGGCGCCGACGATCTGTTCCTCGGGAAGCGGAAGCTCGACCGGAGCGAGGATGAACGGCCGCGTCTGAGGCCCGCCCATGCCGCCGTGGAACGAGATCAGCTCCTCGAACGCGCAACCGGTCTCGAGCGCCGGGTCGTAGAAGCTGTTCACGTAGATGTCCGGGGCGTGCTCGAAGCCGTCGGAGCGGAGCAGGTGCTGGGCCGCGTTCGGCGAGAACGGCGCCAGGGGGTCAGCGCCTTCCACACGGTCGTGGGACAGGTAACGCCTGCCGCCGGCGCCGATCGCCACGGCCCCGACCTCCGATGAGCGCACGAGCAGGAAGCCGACGTCGGGGTGCTCGCTGAGCGCGGGGATCAGCTGCGGGTGGCGCTCCTCGATCTCCTCCAGGGTCAGCCGGCGCGGCTCGTCCATCAGGTAGATGAGGCCGAGGTTCCCCGACCCGAGGACGACCGCGTCTTCGTCGCTCACGTCCTGCTTCGGCCCGCGCTTCTTGCCGGACTGCTCGCCCTTTCCGGTCGCCTCGTCGAACGCCGTGCCGACGACCTGCTGGTTTTCGTCCTCGCCGCCGACAGCGCGAACGTCGGACGCCGTGGCCGTCCGGCGGACGAGCTCGTCGAGCCCGTAGCCGTTCCGCTGCTTGAAGGTCGCGCCCTGGGTCTGGCCGTGGTCGGAGAGGACGACGATCTGGTACGGCCGCGGTGCATACCGTCGCGCGCGCTCGACGCGGCCGAACTGCTCGTCGAGCTTGCGGAGCGCCTCGAGCGTGTCCGGGCGCTCGAGCCCGGAATGGTGCGCGACCTCGTCGTAGCTCGCGAAGGTCGCGTAGATCGCGGGCCGCCCGTGGAACATGTCCGAGATGACGGCGTTCACGGTCAGGTCGCGCACGACGACGCCGACGCCCGCGCGCACGAACGGGTATTTCCCGCCGCGGTGGCCGCGCGGGTGAACGTCGCGGCGCCTCTGCCTCGCCGATGCGACCACCTCGAGGATCACCTCCCAGAAGAAGAGGACGAGCACTCGCGTGACGTTGAAGCCGTTCGCGAAGAACGCGCGGTAGCCCGGGTTCGCCTTCTTCTCCTCGCTGATGCGGCTGACCGTGAGGAGCACGTGATCGGCGCCGCCGGACAGGAGATTGCCGCGGCTCGCTCCTCCGTCGGCGAGGAGCCCGACGTTCCCCTCGGAGCGCCGTCGCTCGATCTCGGCGCAGTTGTCCGGGTTCGAGCACACCATCAGCGCGCCCCGCTCCTTCTCGACCCAGCGGAACGCGGGAATGTCCTCGTTCGAGCCGAGCAGGATCCCCGCCTGGCTCGCGCCAGTCTGCGAGGAGAGATCCGTCTCCCACTCGACCATCCGGTGCGTCCCATCGGTCAGCCAGCGCGCCATCTCGGGTGCGTTGCCGTCGCGCATCGCACGCTGGAGGACCGGGAACGCGAGGCCGTCGATCTCGAGGTAGACGATCCCGGGGGTGTCCGTCTCGATCCGGTCCTTCGCCCTCCGCGCGAGCCGGTGCGTGACCCGCAGCGAGTACGCGTCGTCGTCATTCGCGCCGACGATGACGTCGAGGATCGTGGTCACTGCTGCGATCAGGAGCGCAGCGACGAGCGCGTCGAAGAAGCCGCCGACCTTGATCGCGCCCTTGGTCACCGCGTCCGCAATCATCAGTGCGCCCGCATCGGCCGCCAGCACGAGCAGGAACGTGACCGCAACCGTGTAGGGAAGGCGAATCGCCGCTAGCACCGGAGGGACGACCGCGTTGACCGCGGCGATCACCACGGCCACGAGCAGCGCGCCACCGATGCCCTCCACGGAGAGGTTCGGCAGCAGCCAGCCCGCCGCCAGGATCGCCAGCGCCGAGATGACCCAGTTCACGATCACGCGCGTGGGATGGATCCGGGGTCGGACATCGCCCCGGCTCGGCCGTCTTCCGTATTCGGACTGCGGGCGCACTCGGCTTGGCGAGCCTATACGTCCCAACGGAGGAATAGGCTCCGCTCCGTGGAGTCGCGTGATTCGAAGCGCGTCGAGCTGATGATCCCGATCAGGACGCTGCTGATCGTCCTGGGCGCGATCGCGGTCATGGGCGCTTTCATCGCGATCGGGAGCACGTTCCTGATCGTCTTCATCGGGATCTTCCTCGGGCTCGTCTTCGAGTTCCCGGTGCGCTTCGTGATGCGCAAGACGAACATGAGCCGGGGGCTCGCCGCGACGATCACGGTGCTCGGGACGGCGCTCGGAGTCGTCCTCCTCGCCCTGCTCTTCCTCGTGCCCATGGTCGGCTCCGTGCGGGACTTCCTGCACGAGCTTCCGCAGACGATCGACCAGCTGCGCTCCTCCGACGAGCTGTCCTGGCTCGGGAACACCGGCATCGGCGGCAATGCTCAGGAAGGCGCGGACAAGGTCTCCGCATCGGTGCCCGACGCGATCTCGTCCGTCCTCGGGATCGCGGGCGACTTCTTCTCGGTCTTCCTCGCCGGCTTCACGATCCTCTTCATCTGCCTCTTCTTCCTGAGCGACGTCGGCAACCTCAAAGGCGCCTTGGGCAGCATGCTCATGCCGGGCCAGCGCGAGCGTTGGCTCGCTGTGTGGGAGCGCGTGACGGAGTCGGTCTCGCGCTGGGCGATCGCGGTGGTCGTGATCGCGACGATCGCCGGCACGACGCAGGGGCTCACGGCCTGGGTGCTCGGCTCGAGCTTCGCGCTCGCGCTGGGCGTGATCGCGGGCCTCATGGACATGATCCCGAACATCGGCGCGACGATCGCCGGCTTCATCCTCGTCCCCGCGATCCTGGCCGAGGAGGGCCTCGGGGCGGCCCTGATCATGCTGATCGTCGTTCTCGTCTACCAGCAGGTCGAGAACAACATCCTCACGCCGAAGATCCAGGGCAAGGCGGTCAACCTCTCCGGCTTCTTCATCATCGTCGCGGTGACGCTCTTCGGCGCGCTGCTCGGAGTGCTGGGAGCGCTCACGGCAGTGCCGTTGGCCGCGACGATCCAGATCTTCATCCAGGAGTTGACCAAGGCGAGACGCGAAGAGGTCGCGAGGCAGAGCACGACGGCCGGCTAGACGGCGATGAGCCGCCCGGAAGACGTCGAGCCGATCTCCCTCGGGCCGCGGGTCGAACGGCTCCTCGAATGGACTCGCAAGCACGTGCCCGGCGCCTCGCCGATCCTCGAGGCGCTCGAGCGTGAGACGACCGCGGGCGGCACGCTGATCGCGGGTGGCCTCGCCTACCGGTTGTTCCTCTGGCTCCTTCCCTTCTCTCTCGTCGTCGCGGCGATCGCGAGCTTCTGGGAGGGCGACCTCGAAGCCGGCGGCAAGCAGGTCGGGCTCACCACCTCGGCGGCGCACACGATGAGCGGGGTGATCGAGGACAGCGAGCGCAACCGCTGGTACTTCCTCCTCGTCGGGCTCTACTTCCTGATCTGGTTCTCGATCGGGGTCGTCCGGGCGCTCAGGCTCGCCTACTTCGTGGCCTGGCGCATCCCGCGCGAGAAGTTCCGCCGGCCGATTCGCGCGGGCGTGGTGTTCACGCTCTGCGCGACGGGCCTGATCGGGATCTCGCTCCTCTCGCAGTGGGCACGGGAGAAGACGTCGTTCGGCATCGTCGTGACGATTGCGCTGACTGTCATCTACGCCGCGGTCGCGCTCTGGATGATGAGCGTCCTTCCGCATCGCGAGGCTCGCTGGACCGCGCTCTTGCCGGGAGCGGTGATCGTCGCGCTCGGGATCCAGGGCCTGCACCTGTTCGCGGCGCTCTACCTAGCGCCCAGGCTCGGGCGGTCGTCGGACCTCTACGGGTCGCTCGGGGCGGCGACCGTGATCCTGCTCTGGCTGTACATCATCGCGCGCCTGTTCACGTTCTCCGCCTTCCTGAACGCGCAGCTCTGGGAGCGGCGCCAGGGGGCTACAGCTCCAGCTGCTCCCCCGGCTGCAGCACCCTGACCTCGACCTCGGGCGCGAGGGACGAGGTCTCCCGGACGAACGCGTCGGCCGGGTCGCGGAGGAACCGCGCCTTGGAGCCCCGGTGCAGAGGCCGGTACGTGCCCCAGTGGATCGGGACCGCGATCCGAGGCTGCAGGAGGCGCACCGCCTCCGCCGCGCGCGCGGGATCGAGATGCAGCCCGCGGCCGAGGCTCGGGCCCCAGCCCCAGATCGGGATCAGCGCGACGTCGAGGTCCGCCACGAGCCCTTCCATCTCCGGGAAGAGATCCGTGTCCCCGGCGAAGTAGATCCGGTGCGAGCCGGTGAGCTCGTAGCCCAGCGCCTGCCCTTTCGCGCGGCCTCCGGCTCGCTTCCCCTCGTGCACGGCGTGGGTGGCGCGGACGGTGACCTCGCCGAACGCGAGCTCGTCGCCCTCCTCCACTTCGAGCACGTTGTCGCGGCCCTTCAGCAGGCGGCCGAGGCCACGCGGGAGGACGACGGGAATCGACGGGTCGACACTCGCGAGCGACGGGAGGTCGAGGTGATCGTGGTGCGCGTGGGAGACGAGGATGGCTTCCAGCTCGCCCGGTTGATCGACCGGCACGGCGCGAAGGAGGTGCCCGACGCGCCGCCGGAGCAGCGGATCGGTCAGCAGGCGCGTGCCGTCGAGCTCGATGAGAACGGTCGAGTGCCCGAGGTAGCGAACGGAGCTCATGCCGACATTCTCCCGGCTCTTCTAGCATCAGATCCGTGGGCAAGGCTTCGGACTGGCTGCGTGAGGAGCGGCGCAAGACGCTCGGCGACTGGGTCGCCTTCTGCCGGACGTGCGGGTTCGCCCAGCGCTACTTCGACGAGTCCGAGGGCGATCTGCCCGGAGAGTGCCCGGACTGCGGCGGAGAGATGCGCTCCCGCTGCCCGGAGTGCGACGCCCGCTTCAGCTCCGCCTTCGCCGTCGAGTGCGAGGTGTGCAGCGCCGAGCTCCGCCCGGCGGCTCCAACCCGACGTAGCGTTCGCGCGGATGCGGCTTGCCCGCCGCAGTCGCTGGCTAGAGTCATCGTGAAAGTCGTCATGGCGCGGAGCGCGCCGGACTTTCACGATCATCTCGGAAAAGCGGATCAGGGTGACGATCTCGTTCGAGGAGACCTCACGGTTGTAGAGCTGGCCGAGGAACGTCGCCAGCTCCTCCGGGCGGCGCGCCTCGGGGTTGTCGTGCTCGATGTCCCGAGGCGACAGCTCGCCGAGCGTCTTCACCTCGACCTTGTCGATCACAGCCTCGAAGACCTTCTCGCGCGGCCCGTAGCGCGCCCCGACGAGCACCTGCACGACCATGCCCTTCTTGTACTTCCGTGACTTGTCGCCGAGGCGGATCGTCGCCGTCTTGCGACGTGATCGCAGCTGGTCGGCCACGATCGGGGAGTAGAAGTTGAGGGCGTACATGTCGGGGGAGGCACCTACAGCAGCGAGGGCGCGCAGATCATAAGCCGTCCTCGCGGATGAGGGCGAGCGCCTTTTCCGCCATCTGCCGTTCGCCGCCGTAGGCGAGCAGCTTCGGCCCCTCGGCGAGCGGGAGCCAGCGGGCCTCGTCGACCTCGACTCGCATCTCCGGGGCGATCTCCCCGAGCCGCCCGCGCGAGTAGCGCAGGAGATAGAAGCTGACGACCTTGAACACTCGTTCGCCGGCCCAGGTGTAGACGTAGCGGACGTCCCCGAGCTTCGTCACGAGGTTCGCCTGGACGCCGGTCTCCTCCTCGACTTCCCGGATGGCGGTCGCATCCGGTTTCTCGTCCGGACCGATGTTCCCCTTCGGAAGCGCCCAGAGCCCGGGCTTCTTGCCGGCCGGACGGATCGCCGCGAATACCCAGTCGCCTCGAAGGCGCCTGATGACGACTCCGCCTGCAGAGAACTCACGGCGCATCGTGACTTTGTAACACGCGCGAACGAGACGCAAACAGGCTGCTGACCGCCGGCTGCCACGAACCCGTTTGCACAGCCGACTTGAGGCTGGTTAGAATGCCCTGGCACTCATTCCGATGGAGTGCCAGAGCCTGTCACAAAGTACGGACAACAGGAGGTCCTGAATGGATCTGCAGCCGCTGGGCGATCGCTTGATCGTCGAAGCAATCGAGGAGGAAGAGACCACCTCGAGCGGCATCGTCCTGCCCGACACCGCGAAGGAGAAGCCGCAGCGCGGCCGCGTCCTCGCAGTGGGCCCGGGTGCACGCAACGACAAGGGCGAGGTCGTTCCGCTGGAGGTCGCCGAGGGCGACGAGGTCATCTACTCGAAGTACGGGGGCACCGAGATCAAGCTCGGCGCCGACGAAGTTCTCATCCTGCGCGAGTCCGATGTGCTCGCCAAGGTCACCACCAAGGGCGCCAAGTCGAGCAAGAAGAAGCAGCTCGCGGGCGCGTCCGCCTAGTCACACAGGAGGTATTCGATGGCTCATAAGGAGCTGAAGTTCGACGAGGAGGCGCGTCGCTCACTGGAGCGGGGCGTGAACGTCCTCGCCGACGCGGTCAAGGTCACCCTTGGCCCGAAGGGCCGGTACGTCGTGCTGGACAAGAAGTTCGGCGCGCCGACGATCACCAACGACGGCGTCACGATCGCACGCGAGATCGAGCTCGAGGACGTCTTCGAGAACCAGGGCGCACAGCTCGTGCGCGAGGTCGCCACTGCGACGAACGACGTCGCGGGCGACGGAACGACAACCGCAACTGTCCTCGCTCAGGCGATCGTCCGCGAAGGTCTGAGGAACGTCGCCGCCGGCGCGAACCCGATCGCGCTCAAGCGCGGGATCGAGGTTGCCGTCGAGCAGGTCGTCGCAGACCTGCAGAAGCAGTCGAAGGAGATCTCGGGCAAGGAGGACATCGCCCGGGTCGCAACGATTTCCGCGCGCGAGCGCGAGATCGGCGACGTCATCTCCGACGCGATCGAGAAGGTCGGCAAGGACGGCGTCGTCAACGTCGAGGAGGGCCAGACGTTCGGGCTCGAGCTCGAGTTCACCGAGGGCATGCAGTTCGACAAGGGCTACCTCTCGCCTTACATGATCACGGACGCCGAGCGCATGGAGGCCGTCCTCGACGACCCGTACATCCTGGTCGCGAACCAGAAGATCGGGGCTGTCAAGGACCTCCTGCCCGTGCTGGAGCAGGTCATCCAGTCCGGCAAGCCGCTGCTGATCGTGTCGGAGGACGTCGAGGGCGAGGCGCTCGCGACGATCGTCGTCAACAAGCTCCGCGGCACGTTCAACGCGGTGGCTGTCAAGGCGCCGGGCTTCGGTGACCGCCGCAAGCGGATGCTCGAGGACATCGCGATCCTCTCGGGCGCCGAGGTGATCACCGAGGAGATGGGCCTCAAGCTCGAGAACACGAAGCTCACCGCAGCTAGGTCAGGCCCGCCGCGTCGTCATCACGAAGGACACGACGACGATCATCGACGGGGCCGGCGAGTCCGATGGGATCAAGGCCCGGATCAAGCAGCTCAAGTCCGAGATCGAGAACACGGACTCCGACTTCGACCGCGAGAAGCTGCAGGAGCGGCTGGCGAAGCTCGCCGGCGGCGTTGCGGTGGTCAAGGTCGGCGCTGCGACCGAGACCGAGATGAAGGAGAAGAAGCATCGCGTCGAGGACGCGCTGCAGGCCACGCGGGCGGCGCTCGAGGAGGGCATCGTCCCGGGTGGCGGCGTCGCGCTTCTGAACTCGGCCAAGGCGATCAAGGCCGACGAGCTCGAAGGCGACGATCGGACGGGTGCGCAGATCGTGGTGCGTGCGCTCGAGGAGCCGCTCCGCCAGCTGTCCGACAACGCGGGCCTCGAGGGCTCGCTCGTGATCGACAAGATCCGAACCGGGACCAAGGGCCATGGCCTGAACGTCGAGACCGGCGAGTACGAGGATCTCGTCAAGGCCGGGATCATCGATCCGACGATGGTCACCCGCTCGGCGCTGCAGAACGCGGCGTCGATCGCGAAGAACATCCTGACCACCGAGGCGATCGTCGCCGAGCCGCCGGACAAGACCCCGGCCGGCGCCGGCGCCGGCATGCCTGATATGGGCGGGATGATGTAACCAACGCGGGCCGCATTGCGGCCCGCTCGGTATCACGGGGAACCCCTGGTCCCCCGTGTGCCCCCTCCTTTCGAGCGGAGTTCGTTCGAGGGTTTCAGGAGCCGCCTGAGGTGTTCGTACTTCGGGCGGCTTCTGTGTTTGTGGCCTCCCGCGGGCAAAGCCCGCTCCGGCAGCGGAGTTCCGCGCTGCCGACATTGCGCGCCGGAGACACGATCCTCCGCCGGAGCGGGGCTTTGCCCCGCGGGAGGCAAACGACGCTCGCCGAAGCGAGATCACCTCCGGCGGTCCTGAAACCTGCCCACGCCTCCGCCGCAAGGAGGGGGCACGGGGGAACCAGGGGTTCCCACGTGAAGGCGAGCGAAGCGAAGCCAAAACAGAGAGACCGGCCAGGGCCGGTCTCTTGTTTCCAATATGCGGTCAAAGTTGCTATCCGCATGAGGATGGGGGAGGTGGGTGAATGCGGTATCGGCCTCCCAGGGCGGTCGGCGATCCCTCGTTCGGGGGTTCCTGAGATGCTTTCCGCATGACCATTCTCTGGTTCCTGATCTGGTTCGTCTCCGACCTCGTCGGAGACCGTGAGCCGATCACGTTCGACCCGGTGAACTGGTGGGCGGGCTTCCTTCTCCTGGCGGCCGCGCTCGACCTGAACAAGTCGTACGTCGTCAAGAGCCGTTAACAGGGACAGTCCCTCGCAACGCGCGCTACAAGGGACTGTCCCTATGAGGGACTGTCCCTCGGGTCAGAACTCGTAGCGCTCTTCTTTCCAGTAGTCCGCGTCGTTGTGGTAGCCGTAGCGCTCCCAGAAGCCGGGCTTGTCGGAGGCCACGAGCTCGATCCCGCGCAGCCACTTCGCGCTCTTCCAGAAGTACCGGCTCGGGATCACGAGGCGGAGCGGCCAGCCGTGCTCGGGCGTCAACGGTTCCCCGTCGGCCTCGTAGGCGATCAACGCGCCCTCGTCCTCGAGCGCCGCGATCGGCACGTTCGACGTGAAGTCCTGCTCGGCGTGCGCGACGACGTAGCGGGCGCTCGGCTTCGGCTTCACGAGCTCGGCGAGCGTCGCCCAGCTCACACCGCGGAAGGTCGTGTCGAAGCGGCTCCAGCGCGTGACGCAGTGGATGTCGATCCTGACCTCGTTCGCCGGCAGCGCCTGCAGCTCGTCCCAGCTGAGGGTGACCGGGCTCTCGACCTCGCCGAAGACCTTGAAGTCCCAGGTCGCGAGGTCGGTCTGGGGCACCGTGCCCGCATGCAGCACGGGCCATTTCTCGGTCAGGTACTGGCCCGGGGGGAGCCGCGCCGGATCGAAGCCGGCGTCTGCGACCTTCTGCTCCGCTTTCGACCTGAACACGATTCCTACACTAGTGAGGATGGCAACCGTCACGCGCAGAGTTGCGGCACGCCCGCGCGACTACGTCCGGGTCGCCGGTCCCGACGCGGCCGACTTCCTGCAGCGCATGCTCTCGAACGACGTCGAGCAGGCGCCGTGCCGGGCGATGCTCTTGACTCCGAAGGCCCGGCTGATCGCGCCCCTGGTCGTCGTGCGCCGTGCCGCCGAGGACTTCCTGCTGCTCACCGAGCCCGGGCTGGGCGACGCGGTGAGCTCCGCTCTCCTGCGGGCCAAGTTCGCCGCGAAGGTCGAGGTCGAGCCCGAAGAGCACGTCTCTGTGATCGCGCTCGGCGAGGAGGGCGAGATTCCGAACGACGAGCTCGGAGAGCCGGGAGCTGAGCTGCTCGACAGCGACGCCGAACCGACGCTCTCGGAAACCGAGTCCGAGCGCCTGCGCATCGAGGGCGCGCGGCCGGCCTGGGGCAAGGAGCTCGACGACTCGATCCTGCCGGCCGAAGCGGGCCTCGACGAGACGCACGTCTCCTTCACCAAGGGCTGCTATCCGGGCCAGGAGCCGATCGCGCGACTTCGGTATCGCGGCAAGGTCAATCGCAGCCTGCGGGTGCTAGAGGTGGAGGGCGCCGACCCCGGTGACGAGATCCGCCACGGCGACAAGGTCGTCGGGCGCGTGACGAGCGCCGTCGACGATCGCGCTCTCGCCTACGTCCGCGTCGAGGTCCCTGCTGAGGCGGAGATCTCGGTCGGCGGGAAAACCGGACGCACGCTCTCCCCGTAACACTCCCCATGAGACGAATCAGAGGGGTAGTGGTGATCGCCGCTGCGCTCTCTCTGTTCGCGGCCGCCGGGTGCGGCGGTTACGGCGGGGGGAGCAAGGAGAGCGACGAAGGCGGAGGCACGACGACGATCGCCGGCATGCAGACCGAGAGTCACGGCACGAAGGACGTCTCCGACGAGACCGGCAAGGTCGAGATCGAGATGTACGACGACTACTTCGAGCCGACGGTCCTCAAGGGAACGCCCGGGCAGAAGGTCGAGCTCGAGCTCAAGAACGAGGGCGAGAACCCGCACACGCTCACGATCTCTGACCAGAGCGTGGACAAGGAGATCCAGCCCGGAGACGAGGGTGAGGTCGACGTGACGTTCCCGCAGAGCGGCCAGCTCGAGTTCGTCTGCAGGTTCCACGAGAGCAAGGGCATGATCGGCGCGCTCCAGGCTGGATCGTCCAGCGGGGCGTCGACGACGACCAGCGACTCGAAGTACTGAGCTGTAGCACGGGCGCGACGAAACGCGCCAGGCATGAGCCGCGTTCTCAGGGCCGGCAGGCCGTGCCTAGTTCTTCCCGCCACGAGTCGATGTAACGTCGTCCGCGTGACCGCCGCAGGCGCCTATCGCGAGATTCTCGCGATACGCGACGCGCGGCTGCTAATCGCGGCCAGCGCCGCTTCGCAGCTCGGCGACTGGCTGTTCAACGCCGCATTGCTCGGCACGGTCTATGCGGTCACGGGCTCGGCGAAGTGGGTCGGTGCGGCGACGATCTGCCGCCTCCTTCCCTACGTCGTCCTGGGCCCCGTCGGCGGCATGGTCGCCGACCGCTACGACCGGCGGAGCGTCCTGCTCGCCGGCGACGTGACTCGTTGCCTGCTGATGCTCGCGCTGGCCGCCGTGGTGGAGACCGACGGTTCCGTGGCACTGATGCTCGCGTTGACGGCCGTGGCGTCAAGCGCGGGGACCGCCGAGCGGCCGGCCGCGATGGCAGTGCTGCCGAGGATGGTCGGTGAGGCACGGATCGGCCCCGCCAATGCCCTTCTGCACACGGTGCAGGACATCGGCGTCGTGGTCGGTCCGGCAATCGGGGCGGTCATCCTGGCGCTGGCGCCGAACGCGATTGCCTTCCTGGTCAACGGATTCACGTTCGCCGTCTCGGCGGCTCTCATCTCGATGCTTCGCCGTCGTGTCGTTCCGGCGGGCACGCGCGAGGGAGAGAGCGCCGGCGACCAGTTCCGCGAAGGCCTGCGGACCGCTCGGGCGACGCCGTACGTCGTCCCGCTGCTGCTCGTGATCAGCATGGTCGAGCTGACCTACGGCGCTCAGACCGTGCAGCTCGTCCTCTATGCCGCCCAGCGGCTCGACCTCGGCGCAGCAGGGTATGGCTATCTGCTCGCCGCCGTCGGAGTCGGCGGACTGGTGAGCGCCGTGGTGAACCCGCGCCTTGCGACAAGCTCGCGAGTCGCGGGAATCGTCGTCGTCACCGGCGCGCTGTATTGCGCCACGCAGCTCGTCTACGCGGGGTCCGACGAGCTCTTCGTGGCGCTCCTGGCAACGCTGATCGGAGGTGCGGGATTCGTAGCGTGCGAGGTGGTCGCCGAGACGACTCTCGCCCGCGTTGCACCCGCCGAGTCGCTGGGACGGCTCATGGGTCTCGTGGAAGCGGTTTCGGTCGCGGCGATGGTGGCCGGCGCTCTACTGGCCCCGGTCCTGCTCGCCTGGACCTCGCTTCGCGCGAGCCTGGCCATCCTCGGCCTGGCCGCCCTCCTGATCACCATCCTCTGCCTCATCTGGCTTCGCGGCATCGACGCGTTGAGCCGGCGGCGCACGGAGGAGCTGGCATCCCGCGTGGCCGTCGTGGAGCGGCTCCCGCTCGCCGCCGGCGCGCCCCGACTCGTGGTCGAGCAGCTCGCCTCGGCGTCGCAGATCTGCCCGCTTCCGGTCGGGGTCGACGTCGTCGCCCAGGGCGCACCCGCTCACGCGTTCTACGCCGTCATCGACGGAAGCGTTCTCGTCCACCGTGACGGCACCGACGTCGCTCGACTCGGCCCCGGGGAGCACTTCGGCGAGCGGGGCCTGCTCGACAACGCGCCCAGGAACGCGACCGTGACCACCGCGGAACCGAGCACGCTCCTGCGCCTGGAGGGCGACGCGATGCTGGAGGCGCTCCAGGCCGCTCCGACGATGCACTCGGCCCTCGACCAGTCCAACGTGCCCGGAAGACAATCGGCGCCGGCCGCGCACACGGCCCTTGTCGACGACCCCGCGTGGGGAGGAGCGTGAGCGTCGGCGGCGCCACGGTGGCTGTCGTCGGCGCCGGCTACTGGGGTAAACGTCGTGCCTATGTCCGGATGGCCCAGCTCGGTGCCAGCCTCGTGCTCGTCGACGAGCCCGGTCACTGGTCCGAGTCTCTGGTCGCGGACGGCGTCGCGGCGGCGTGGCTTCCCGCGCCGGTAGACGGGAATCCCGACCACGACGCCGCGGCCGTTCTCGAAGCCCTTGCCGGGGCCGGTGTTCGGCCGAGCGGAGTGCTGACGTTCTGGGAGGACAGCATCAGCGCAGCCGCCCGGGTCGCCGCCGAGCTCGGCCTGCCGGGCAATCCTCCCGAGGCGGTCGACGCGGCCCGCAGCAAGGTGCGGACTCGGGATCTCGCGGCCAGCCTGGGCCTGCCCACGCCCCGGGCGAGACGCGTGCGCTCACTGGACGAGCTCTTCGCCGCCGCCGCCCACGTCGGCTTTCCGGCTGTGGTCAAGCCCGAGTTCGGCGCGGGCGCGGTGGGTTGCATTCGGGTCGACGCCGCCGAGGATCTTCCGGGCGTCTACTCGGTCGTGCGCAAGGTGGTGGATCCAGAGCTCGACGTCATCTTCCGGGCCGGCAACGATCTCCTGCTGGAGGAGTACCTCGACGGTGTCGAGTTCGACGTCGACCTGGTCATGGAGGACCGCGAGTGTGTGTTCGCCAGCGTCTCGCAGAACTGGCCGACAGCGGAGCCCTCGTTCCAGGAGACGGGCCTGCATTGCCCACCGGACCACGACCGCAAGGAGGTGCGCCGGCTCGTCCGGCACGTCGTGGAAACGGTCCGGGCCTTCGGCCTGGGACAGGGCGTGCTGCACGTCGAGGGCAAGTGCACGAGCCGAGGCCCGCGCATCGTCGAGGTGAACGCCCGGATGGGCGGTGGCAGGGTGCACGAGTTCGTCGAGGCCGTGTGGGGGGTCGACCTGGTGGAGGCACAGCTGCGGAGCAGCCTGGGCTTGCCGCAGACGTTGAAGGCGAGCCGGCGGCCTCGAGCGGCCGGTGTCAACGCGATCGTCTATGCCCCCGCGACGGGTCGCCTCGAGGCCCTGCCCGTCGCCAGGGCGGAGCCGCCGGGTTGCCTGGCGCTCGAAGTCGACGTCGCGGTTCCGATCGGCGCGGAAGTGCTCGGCCCGGAGGCCGTCTTCGCAACCGCGTTGGCCGAGGTGACGCTCACCGCAAAGGATCTGCAGAGCGCCAAGGCACTGGTTGCCGACCTGCTGCGCGATCCACCCCGGGTCGCGCGTTCCACGTAACCAGGGTTTCCCGACGCGTCATGCCGGGGACCAGTAGAGAAACGGCGAAAGGAGCCAAATGGGAGCCAAAGTTAGCGATGTGATGACTGGTCGACCGCGTGCTGTGACCCCGGAAACGCCCCTGACAGAGGTGGCGCAGATGATGGAAGCGGAGGACGTCGGGTCGATCCCAGTAGTGGAAAACGATCGCCTTGTGGGGATCGTCACGGACAGAGACATCGTTGTGCGCGCAATCGCGAAGGGCAAGGATCCAAAAGGGATGCCTGCATCCGCGATTTCTACGCGTGAGCTCGTGACCGTCGGTCCCGACGACGATCTTTCGGACGCGCTCGAGCTCATGGTGCGACATCAGGTCCGGCGCCTGGCAGTGATGGGCGAGGACGAGCAGCTCGTGGGCGTGATTTCGCAGGCGGACGTCGCCCGGGAAGCGAAGGAGAAGGACACGGGCGAGGTCGTCCAGGGCATCTCGCGCGAGCCGCAAGGGCCGCGCACGCACTGATCTAGCTGCGCCCAGGACATCGAGTAACGCAGCGGGGCGCCTGATGGCGCCTCGTTGCGTCCGGGCGCACGGCCAGACGAGAGGACGCTCGCCCAGGCGACGACACGGTCTGATGGGCGCGATCTCTGTCGCCGCCATCGTGTCTGCGTCGCTTTTCGACCGCTGGTCTGACGGCCGCGGTTCAGGCGACCCAGACGCCGTTTTCCTGCACGACCTTGCCGTCGAGCTCGATGCGCCCACCGGAACGGAGGTCCTTGACGATGTCCCAGTGGATCGCAGATTCGTTCGTGCCACCGATGGAGTCGAAGCCGTGGCCGAGCGCGAGGTGGATGGTGCCGTTGATCTTTTCGTCGAAGTAGACGTTCCCCATGTAGCGGTCGATGCCGGGGTTGCAGCCGATCCCGAGCTCGCCGATCCGGCGGGCGCCCTCGTCGGTGTCGAGCGTTTCGATCAGGAAGTCTTCTTCGCTGTCGGCTGACGCATCAACGACCCGGCCTTCCGAGAAGCGAAGACGGATGCCGCGTAGCTCGCGACCGCCCAGCATCGCGGGGAACTCCGTGAATGCGATCGTGCCCTCGGCCGAAGTCTCGACCGGGCAGACGAAGAACTCGCCGCCCGGCATGTTTCCGGTGCCGGCGTCGACTCCCGCACGCCTACCGGCCACGGACAGCCGCAGGTCTGTTTCATTGCCGACGATCCGGACTTCCTCTGCCTCGTCAAGGAGTTGGGCATGACGCGAGATTCGCCTGTCCATACTCTCCCAGTCGATCAGGCACGAGCCGTAGAGGAAGTCGGCGAACGCAGGCAACGTCATCCCGGCGTCCTGGGCCAGCGCCGGCGTCGGGTACCAGCACAGCACCCAGGGAATCTCGTCACGCGATGGAGCGGGCCGACGCCCCTGGCCGAGACGTGACCTGACGGGGTCATACGCCTCGTTGACAGCGTTCGTTCGCTCGGCCGGGATGTCCGCGCCGTCACGTGTGTTTTCCGGGGCCTGCACACCGAGCCACGCATCACAGTGCTCCCACGCGTGTGCCTCGATCGGTGCCGGCTCCGAGAGGACCTCGAGCGGTGCATGCCTCACCCAGGCGCGGTGGTAGGCGCTGCCGCCGCCGAAGGTCAAGCGCAGAAGCGGGTAGGCGCCGCGCTCGCCCAGCTGCTTCATGAGCTCCTCGAGCAGCGGCCGAGCCCACGGGGTGCCCCACACGATCACTTGCCAGCCGCGCTCTACGCCCAAGCATGTGTCGAGCAGTAGCTCGGCGTA
Source organism: uncultured Actinomycetes bacterium (assembly GCA_963712635.1). Taxonomy (GTDB): domain Bacteria; phylum Actinomycetota; class Thermoleophilia; order Gaiellales; family Gaiellaceae; genus VAXT01. The sequence continues at coordinate 348,538 of CAVQIS010000004.1, forward strand.
GCGTTCAACACGAGCATCACTCACGAACGTTCCCTCTCGCTCCGACCCCGGACGCCACGATCATAAGCGCGCGCACCGGAAAGTCGTCAGGGGACATTGGCGAACACTCGCGCAGGCCAGCCGCCACGTTGGCAGTGGTGAAGGAATGGCGTGCTCCTCTTGACTCTCGCGCGTACCGGCCTCCAAGTTTCTGGGTTCCCGAGTCAGCGTTTAGTAGCGCCACCGCAGCGCCAGGGTAGGCCAGGGTGTAGAACGGGGTGATTCCCGATGTTGATTGCGGCTACACAAGCGCATGCTGTGGCCGTGAACAAGGTTCCGCTGACGGCGCCCGAAAGGAGTAAGAGATGAGATCGCCGCACAAAGGCGACAAAGCTGTGGAGTCCCAGCATGTGCCTGCGAGCGCGGCAGTGGCAACGAGGGGGCCGATCCCGACCCCTGCGTTCGGGGAGCGGGTCGTGGGCGCGGCGGCGATCGCGTTGGTAGCGTCGTTGGTCATTCAGAATGCGGTGCTGGTCTGGGCCGGAGCGCCCGGCTTCGGCGACCCGATCGAGAAGGTGCTCGCCTTCCACGCGGAGAACCGGGGCGCGGTCGCGATCGCGGTCGGCTCAGAGGCGCTAAACCTGCCGCTGCTGCTCGTGTTCGTGACCGGTCTCCACGGGCTGGTCGGGCGTCGCGGGGGTGCGGGCGCCGACTGGTCGCGCCTCGCGGTGGCCGCGGGCGCGACTACCGCGGCGGTCTTCGCGCTCTACGCCGTTCTGTGGAACGGAGTCGTATTGTCCGCCGGTGAGCTCGCCAAGCCGAGCCCGCTGTTCGAGCTCGTCTGGCAGCTGCATGCAGGAGCATTCGCTCTGGCGCTGTCGGCGCTCGGCACCACCTTCATCGGCGCTGCGCTGGCGGCGCATGCGAGTCGGCTGGCGGCGCCGTGGCAGCGTGTGCTCGGCGTGGCCGGGGGAGGCCTGCTGATCGCCGCCGGGGTGGCCAACCTCGCGATCGCTGACGGCTCGCCGATCCTGTTCGTGGGGCTGCTCGGCTACGCCGCCTGGCTCGTGTGGCTGCTGGTAACCGGGGTACGGCTGGTTCTGATGCCCAGGAAGGTCGGCGCTGCCTAGGAACCGTTCCCGCCACGCGGCAGCCCCCGATACAAAGATTGCGTCAATCTGGGCGAGCCGAAGTGACACGACCGCCCATCGGCTGCCCGTCGCGCATCTTCGCCGCCAGCGCTCTCCGGGGGTCGCTATCTGCGAACAATGTGTCGCTGAACGGTTCGAAATCTGCGGCATGAACCTCGGCGAGGGCTGGTACGGGTCGGCACTAGGAGAGTGATCTCAGCCAGTATCTTCTGGTGACATTCCCGAACACTGGCCCAGGCGAGCACCCGACGTATGTACCTTGACAGTTACGTAACCGCCTGGGTACGTTTGTGGCATGGAAGCTGTCCTGCGGGCGGTCGCCGACGAGAGCCGAAGGACGTTGCTGGAGACGCTGGCCCGCGGCCCGGCGACCGCGGGTGAGCTGGCGGCGTTGCTGCCGATCGCTCGTCCGGGCGTCTCCCGCCACCTGCGAGTGTTGAGGGAGGCGGGGCTGGTCGAGGCCCGCCAGGAGGCGCAGCGGCGGGTCTACAGTCTTCGTCCCGCACCCCTCGCAGAAGTAGATCAGTGGCTTGGCCGCTACCGGTCTCTGTGGGAGCAGCGATTGGACGCCCTGCATACCGAGGTGGCGCGAGGAAAACGCAAACGAGGGAGCGCGACATGACTAGCGACGCGAGTCCGGGAACCCGCATTCTCGGCAGCCTGCGATCTGCGGACGGCGCAGGCATCGTCCGAATCGAAGACCGCTACGACACCGACATCGACGACCTCTGGTCGGCGATCACCGATCCCGACCGGCTCGCCCGCTGGTTCGGCGAGGTGGATGGCGAGCTTTCTCTGGGGGGCGAGTTCCGTGTGCACATCGCCGACGCGGGAGAGCGCACAGGCCAGGTAGAGGCGTGCGACGCCCCACAGCGGCTATTGGTGACGACCAGGGAAACCGATGAGTCCTACCGCAGAGGGCAGGGTGTGCCGCCGTTCGACGCGGCCTGGGACATCACGCTGACCGCCGACGGCGACCAGACCACCCTGGTCATCGAGGTCAAGGGCATGCCCCTGGACAAGATCGCCTTCTTCGGAGCCGGCTGGCAGATCCACGCCGAAAACCTCGCCGCATACCTCGCCGGCCGTGAACCCGACGACGTCGAGGCACGCTGGGAAGAACTCGTCCCTCCCTATCAGGACTTGGCGGCCAACGTCAGCTAGTACACGTTGTCAGCACTCCGGAGCCGCGGTCCCGCTACTACCCGGGCACGGCGGCAGCGTTCGCCGCGGTCACTATCCGCTCATACGTCTCCTCCGGGTGGGAGACCATCGCGCAGTGTCCGCTCGTGACCTCGATCGTGTCGGCGCCCATCCGCTGTGCGAACTGCCTCTCGGCATCGGGTGGAATCACCTCGTCGTTCTGGGCGACCAGATACCACGAGGGCAGCGCCTTCCACGCGGGGATGCCCATCACATCGTCGAACGTGGACAAGGGCAGAGGCTGCTGCACGGCGTGCATGACCTTCGCCTTGACCGGGTCTATATCGGCGGCGAAGTGACCGAGGAAATCGTCCTCGGGGAGCCAGGCGAAGCCCTCCGAGTCGACATCGATATTCGCCAACGCCGGGGTCGGAGGCCCCCCTTGTAGCAGTGCGCCGATCGACTCACCCTCGTCGAGCCCGAAGGCTGCGATATAGACGAGGCCGACGACGTTCGGTGCGTCCGTGCCGAGATAGGTGATGACCTGACCCCCGTAGGAGTGACCCGCGAGAATCGTCGGGCCGCTCTGCCGTGTGAGCACGTGGCGGACCCTCGCGACGTCAGCCGCAAGCGAGGTCTCCGGGAGTTGAGGCGCGGTGACTTTGTAGCCGTCGGCCTGCAACCGCTCGATTACGTTGCTCCAGCAAGAGCCGTCTGCCCAGGCTCCATGGACAAGGACGATATTCGGTGGTGCAGCCATGAGTCACGTCCTTTCGTGGGGAACATCGACCCTACAGGCACGATCGCGCCAGCAGCCGACAACGGAAGGCGGATCGACTGACAGTTCGGCTCGACGTCCCGTACGCTCGCTGCTAACCGAACGGGAGGCTGTGATGGTTCGCTTGTTTGTGCGCATGAACGTCGCCGATTACGAGACTTGGAGGAAGGCGTACGACGAGTTCTATGGGGAACGCGGCACCATGGGTGTCATGGGCGCCGCCGCATTTCAGTTAGTCGACGACCCGAACGACGTCACCGTATGGCACGACTTTGAGACCGCCGAAGTGGCCAGCGCTTTCGTCTCGTCGGACGCTCTACGGAACGTCATGCAGCGTGCAGGCGTCCAGGGCGAGCCCCAGATCTGGTTCGTCACTGAGAGCTGGCGGCCGGCACCGAGTTTCGCGTCGTAGCCTTCAGCGGCCCAACCCGGGTGACATTCCCGCACGCTGGCCCAGGCGACCTTCACTACCACCCACCCACTGACCGCGTGGGCCGACTTACCGAGGAAAGTCGCTCAGCTTGAAGCCGCATTCTCGAGATACCGAACGATCGGCCACGCGCCATCGCTCGTGTTCGAGATCACCGTGAGCGTCACGCGTGCGCGCGGATCGTGCACGGACCGGAACGAGACACCCGCGTCGTACCCCTCCAGGAGGACGGCGTCGCTCGACGCGTGGAGCCAGAAGCCCAGCCCGTAGCGCTTCGAGTGTTTCGGCGCGTCGCTGCGCGGCCGAACCATCTCCGAGACCCAGTCCGTGGAGACGATCCGACCGGCGAAGAACGCCTGCCAGAACGAGCTCATGTCCGCGGCCGTGGAGTAGATCCCGCCGTCGCCGCTCCCCCGCACGGGGAGATGGAGGACGTTGCTCCTCCACGCGCCGTCGACCTCGACGTAACCGAGGGCGGTCCGGGCGGGGAGCTCGTCGGAGCGCAGGAACGCCGTGTCCGTCAACCCGGCGCGCCGGCACACGCGCTGCTCGACCAGCTCGTAGAAGGGCATGCCGCTCGCGCGTTCGGCAATGAGCGCCAGCACGACGTAGCCGGCGTTGCAGTACTCGAAGCGTTCGCCGGGCGCGAACTTGGTCGCGTGGCCGTCGAGCACCGCGATGTAGTCCTCGGTGGTCGAGAGCTCGTGCACCGGTACCGGCATCACGTACTCCTCGATCTCGAATCCGGCTTCCTCGTCGAAGTAGTCGCCGATGCCCGACCGATGCGACAGGAGGTGCTCGACCGTCACGCCGTCGTCGATCAGCGGCAGGTCGCTGCCGAGGACGGAGCGGGCGGGCGTCGAGAGCTCGAGCACGCCTTCCTCGATGAGGCTCACGACGGCGAGCGCGGTGAAGCCTTTCGCCGCGCTGGCGAGTCCGAAGCGCGTGTCCACCGCGTTCGGGATCTCGAAGCCGCGATGCGCAAGTCCGTACGCCCTCGCAAGCTCGATCCGGTCGCTTCGGTCGATCCGAACGACACCCGAGAACCCTGTCCCGGACGCGAGTGCATCGAGCTCGCCTCCGAGATCAGCCATGCGGCAGACGCTAGCCGGTGCGTGCATGCGGCCGCCGATTCGAGAACCGGTGGCGCGTCTGGCCGAAGGTGCCCTTGGCGAACGCGAACACCTTGGCGGGCTTGACCGAGAAGACGAGGATCGCGCCAGACCCAGCCTCGTGCCGGAAGCCGCCCTCGTGCACCTCGTAGTGCCAGCGCCCGTCCCACTTCGTCGCCCACGTCTCTGCGAGACGTTCGAGGACGTTCTCCTCCGTAACCCGAACGGCCTCGCCCTCGACCACGACGTCTAGCCCTCGCTCCCACTCGTTGCAACCGGTCGTCAGGATCACGTTCGGGTTGGTTCTCAGGTTGACGGCCTTCTGCTCACCGACGCCGGTCGCGAAATAGATCGCGTCATCGAGCCAGACAGCGACGAGTGGCGTGACATGCGGTCGACCGTCCGCTCGAACGGTCGCGATCCAGAACAGCTCGGCGTCTTCGAGCGCGCGGCGAGTCTCGTCCCAGCCGGTCGCAACTGCGTCCCGGTCGCTGAATCGCGCGTCGAGCTCAGTGATCGGCTGCCTCATCGGGGACTCCTTTCGATCCGTCAGCTCGTGAGCAGTTTCCAGTGTCCTTCGGAGACGACGTCGACGGTGCCGTCGACCACTTTGATGGCGGTCTCGTCGTCGATCGCGTACGCCGGACCCGACAAGCCGCCCGCCCAGAGTTCCGCGTTGGCCATCGTGTTCGACGGCAGGTCCTCGTTATCCACGTGCGGGAAGATCGAAAAGTCGACGATTCCAAGCGCTTCGTCGCCGCCGGCGGGCGGCTTCCAGCCGACGAAGGAGTCCCCGATCCTGGGGGTCATCACCATGCTCCCGCCGCTCAGTCCCACCCAGACCGTCTCGTCCAGCGACGGCAGCAGGTCTGCCAGCGCGGACTGCCGCATCCAGTGGCACAGGTACAAGGCATCGCCGCCCGAGGCCAGCAGGACGTCGGTCTCCTGAACCAGGGGAACCCAGCGTTCTTCGTCGATGCTGGGTAGCGCGGTCAGCTCCAGCACTCCCAAGGACTTCCAGCCCAGCTCGCACATCGGGCACTGGGGTTCTTGTCCACTGATGAACTGCCATGCCTTCTCGCCGGGACCGACCCAGGGGTGCCCGTACATCGCGGTGGGAATGCAGAGAGCGCTGGCTTCGCTGATCGGTTTGCCCAAGAGGTCGACCAGTGCGCTCTGGATGCTCGGGTTCTTGATACCGGCGGACGTGAGAAGAAGCTTCATGCGGCCTCCTGGGGTCGTTGCTGCAGGGCGAGAACGTCTGGGCGCTTACGGATCCGTATGGCGGTAGAGACTGGCACGCGAGACAAAATTCATCTGTTCCGGCGCTAACGAATGACGCGATAGGCGACGAGCAGAGAGCCAGTCGGTGAGATCTCGCTTCGGATCGATTCGAGCTGAATCGATGGCAAGCCGTCGAGGAGTCGTCGTCCGCGGCCGGCGATCCTCGGCGCTATCACGAGCCTGAGTTCGTCGACAACGTCGGCGGCGAGCAGCGCCTGCGCCACCGAGATGCTTGCGTGAACGCCGACATCGCCTCCGCGCTGCTGCTTGAGATCCCGAACGAATTCGACCAGTCCGCCGTCGAGCGCCGTCGCATTGGCCCAATCTCGGTCCAGGGGCGTCGAGGTCGCGACGTACTTCGTGACCCCGTTGATGAATGTCGCGAATGGCTCGATCTGGCTGCTCGGCCAGAACTGCGCCCACTCGGTGTAGCTACGGCGGCCGAGAATGACCGCGTCCTGTGTCGCGATCACAGCCGCAAGGTTGGCGTCCATCGCGTCGTCCCAGTCGGCGAAGAAACCATCTGGGTCCTCGGCAACCCCGTCGAGGGACAACAACTCGTACACGACGACCTTTCGCACGCTCTACACCTCCGATTCAGATTGCGGAGTTGGGGGTGAACAGCCTCCACTGCCCCTCGGAGACGACCTCGACGGTGCCGTCGCTCACTTTGATGGCGGTCTGGTCGTCGATCGCATACGCCGGATTCGGGATCCCGGCGGCCCATCGTTCTGCCACGGCCATGGAGTTGCCCGGCAGGTCCTCGTGATCCACCACGTGCGGACAGAGCGAAAAATCAACGACTCCCAGCGTTCTGTCGCCACCGGTGGGCGGCTTCCAGCCGACGAAGTCCTCCCCGATACGGGGCGTCAGCACCATGCTCCCGGCGCTCAGTCCCACCCAGACCGTCTCGCGCAGCGACGGCAAGAGGTCCGCCAGCCCCGACTGCCGCATCCAGTGGCACAGATACAAGGCATCGCCGCCTGCCACCAGCAGGACGTCAGTCTCTCTGACCAGGGGAACCCAACGTTCTTCATCGATGCTGGGCAGCGCGGTCAGCTCCAGCACGCCCAAGGACTTCCAACCCAGCTCGCACATCGGATTGTCGGATCGTCCGGCGATGAACCGCCATGGCCCCGCGCCAGGACCGACCATGGGGTGCCCATACGCCGCGGTCGGAATGCAGAGGGCGCTGGCCTCGGCAATCGGTTTGCCCAGCAGATCGACCAGCGCGTCGCGGATGCTCGCGTTCTTGACGCCGGCGGAAGTGAGAAGAAACCGCATGCTGCCTCCCAGGGTCTTACTGCGGGCCAGAACTTCGTAGCGCTTACGGATCCGTACGCGAGAGAGACTGGTAGACCATCGAAAACTCATCGGTTTCAGGAAGATCCAGTCAGGTCGTCCCTGTTTCGCTCGATCAGGCGTTCGCGTTCTTGGCCGACGCCCGCAAGCTCGAGCGGATCACGCCGCCCTGGCTCCGCTTCCTACCGGGCCGGCGAGGTGACCGAGCAGCTCACGCGAGCGCCCGCCGTGCCGCCTCGTCGAAGGGCGTGAGCTCGAGCGGCAGCAGCTTCCGGATCCGCTCCTCGCGCGCGATCGTCGGATTGCGCAGTCCTTCGACGAGCGGCCGCGCGACCGACGCGCTCACCGGCGTGACGAGGTTGAGCCAGAGCGAGGAGAGGTACGGCGTCAGCACCGGCACCTCGACGATTGCCGGCTTCCGGCCGAGCAGCGCAGCGATCCGCTCGATCATCTGCCGGTAGGTCATCACCTCCGGCCCGCCCGTGTCGTAGCCCTCGCCGTACGCGGCCTCGTTGCCGCAGACGCCTGCCAGGTAGCGGGCGGCGTCGTCGAGCGCGATCGGCTGGGTCGGCGTCGAGACCCAGCTCGGCGTCACCATGACCGGCAGCCGCTTGACCAGGCTGAGGATCGTCTCGAAGGCGGCGCTCCCCTTGCCGACGATCATGGCCGCCCGCAGGGTCGTCACCGGCACGCCCGCGGAGGCGAGCCTCTCTCCGGTTTCGCGGCGGCTACGCAGGTGCGGTGACGCGCCGGGGTCGTCGGCGCCGAGCCCGCCGAGGTAGACGATCTGCCGCACGCCTGCGTTCCCCGCCTCGCGCGCGACCGTCTCCGCCGCCGCGCGATCCTGCTCCTCGAAGTCGCGCGCGCCGAGCGAGTGGACGAAGTAGTAGACGACGTCCGCGCCTTCCAGGGCCGCGGCGACGCCGTCGCCGCTCGCCGCATCGGCAACCACCCAGCGGGCGCCGGGCTCGTCGCGCGCGGTGCGCGAGACCGCGGTCAGCTCGTGCTCGGCCAGCAGGGGCACGAGCGCCCGGCCGACGACGCCGGTCGCGCCGAAGACGGTGACTTTCATGAGCCCCGGCTCCGCAGCAGGAGCTCGAAGTAGCGGCGGCTGACCGCGGCATGGAAGGGGCTCTGCCCTTTCGCGTAGAGCATCCCGGTCCAGGGCGGCGCGCCCCCGTGGGCGGCGAGCCGCGGCAGGTACCCCTCGACCATGACGCTCAGCTCCTGCCGATCGCCCTCGGGTCGCTGTTCGAGCGTGACGGAGCCGCCCGCTTGGAGCGCGAGCAGCCCGCCCTCGATGGCGTGCCGGCAGCTGACTACCCCGTCGTCGAACGAGAGCTCCGGCGGCCCGAACGTGAGCAGCGTCACACCGCCGAACAGCTTCAGCTTTCCTCCGCCGCCCCTCCAGCTCGCGCGGACGCCGCCGCGGGTGAAGTCGTGGACCGCCTGCCAGTAGGTGACACCGAGCGTGCGGGCGCCGGCCTCCGATGCCTCGACCACGGGCTCCGCCACGAGCACCCGCTGGCGCGACTCGAAGCCGCCGGACTCGAGCACGCGCTCCGATGTCTCCCAGCCGGTCACTGCCGCCATCGTCATGGGCCAAGGGTAGTCCGGCGGTCCAGCCTGGGGTAACTAGTCGGCGTTGACGGCCAACTCCTGGTAGGCAGGGAGAAGCTCGTCCCACCGCGCCTTCGCGTCACCGCGCGGCTCACGCCCGGCGATGTGGGCTGCGAGATCCTCGACATGGATCTGCACGCCGGCCCCGTAGGCGGCGAGCAGGTCCAGGGGCATGCCCCGTTCCTCCCAGACCAGGATGGTCTGGTCGCCGTCGGCGGCCAGCGTGGCCTCGATGACGTCGTCGTCCGGCTGGTCGAGGTCCATCGTCAGCAGCAGACGCCGCGGGGGCTCGCACGCTTCAACGCGCCCGGTGCCTTCCGACCCGCTGGCAAAGAGGTTGTAGCTGTACTCGCCGCCGAGGCGGAGGTCGCCTTTTACCTCGCCGATCCAGCGGGCGAGACGGTCGGGATCGGTGAGCGCCGACCACAGGTCGTCGATATCCGTGTCGAACCGGTCCTCCATGCGCACGACGCCCTTGCCATCTGCTGCGCTCAGACTGCCCAGGATGCGACCGCCTGCATGTGCGTTGCTGGTCATCTGGTGCTCCTTCTGGGAGTAGTGACTTTCCTCAGAGACTCAACGGGGACGCATAGATCATCGGTCGCTGCGCTCGTGTCCCCCGTGGAGTGGCGTTGCGCAGGAAGATCGAGAGGATGCGCCCGGCATGATTCGAACATGCGACCTCTGCCTCCGCAGGGCAGCGCTCTATCCCCTGAGCTACGGGCGCAGGGGCACCCAGTGTAGCCGCGCCTCGGGAGGGAATCCGAACCGCTCCGGCGAATGACGGCGAGTGGCCGAGCCGCCCCAGTTTCTGACGCTGAAATGGAACCGCGACCGCACGGAAAGGACCGAGCTCGTCGTGCGCCGCGTCTTCTTTGGTGTGCTCGTCCTCGTCATGGTCGCGGCTCTCCTGAACGTCTTCGGCCAGCGCCCGACCAACTCGTTCGCCTCCGCGCCCGCGGCCAAGCTGCAGGTCTTCGCGCCGACAGCTCTGCGCGGCGGTCTCTACTACGAGGGCCGGTTCACGATCGACGCGCAGCAGGACATCTCGAAAGCGGTCCTCGTGCTCGACAGCGGCTGGACCGAGCAGATGCAGATCAACACCGTCGAGCCCTCGCCCGTCGGCGAGTCCAGCCGCGACGGGAAGCTCGCTCTCGAGTTCGGCCACGTCCCGGCCGGTCAGAAGATCGTCGTCTGGATGCAGTTCCAGGTCAACCCGACGAACGTCGGCCGCCGGTCACAGGACGTCGAGCTCGACGACGACACCACGTCCATCGCACACGTCGACCGCACCGTGACCATTTTCCCCTGATGGACATCGTCGTCCGAGCACTCGTTGCGTTCGTCTTCGTCTTCCTGCTCACGCGGCTGATCGGGCGCCGCGAGCTGTCCTCGATGCAGCCGTTCGACCTGATCCTCTTGATCGTCATCGGCGACCTCATGCAGCAGGGTGTGACGCAGAACGACCTCTCGGTCACAGGCCTCGTGCTCACGGTCGGCATCTTCGGGCTCCTGACGCTGGCCGCGTCGTACGTCGGCTTCCGCTTCGAACGTCTTCGGCCGATCCTCGAGCCCGAGCCGTTGATCCTGATCGAGGACGGCACCGTGATCGAGAAGAACCTGAAGAAGGAGCGGATGACGCCCGAGGAGCTCGCGGCCGAGGCGAGGCTTCAGCAGATCGACTCGCTCGAGAAGGTGAGGTGGGCAGTTCTCGAGTCGGGCGGCAAGATCAGCTTCATCCCGAAGACCGAGTCGTAATCCGTTGAAGCGGGTACTGGCGAGACGTGCTTCGGCGTGGAGCTCTGATCGCACTCGGGCTGCTCCTCCTTGCCGGCTGCGGCGGGGGCGGCTCCGCCTCCCAGGAAGACATTCAGAAGCAGTTCGAGGCGATCCAGTCGCTCGCCGCCGAGGGCGCGCTGGTCGCCGACGGTGCGGCCGACGGGCGGACGACCGACGTCTTCGTCCGCGTCCATACCGGCTACCTCGATGAGGCGGCCCGCAAGGTCGAGGCGCAGCTGTCTTCGGCGCGCGCGAGCGGTGCGGCCGAGCGCGATCGGGTCCGTGCCGCGAGGTTGGCGTCGAGCGTCGCCGACGAGATCGCCAGGTTGGGCGACGACCCCGGCGACCGCGAGGCCGCGCACCGGATCCAGCAGAGGCTCGAACGCGACGCGGCTCTGGCGGAGCGCCGGGCTGGATGAAGAAGGTCTTCCAGCTCGCGCTCGGGATCCTGGCCGCGATCGGCGGCTTCGTCGACATCGGAGACCTTGTCTTCAACGTCGAGGCCGGCGCGACACTCGGCTACCAGCTGCTCTGGGTCGTCGTCGTCGGCGTTGTCGGAATCATCGTCTACTCGGAGATGTGCGGCCGGGTCGCTGCTGTCTCGAAGCGGCCGGTCTTCGACGCGATCCGTGAGCGCCTCGGCTTCGGAGTCGGGTTCGGAGCCCTCGTCGCGTCCCAGGTCGTGAACTTGATGACCCTGGCGGCCGAGGTCGGCGGCGTCGCGCTCGCTCTCGAGCTCCTCTCGGGGCTTCCCTATCGCGTGTTGATCGTGCTCGGCGTCGTCGCGCTCGGAATCGTCATCTGGGCGACGCCGTTCGAGTGGATCGAGCGGATCTTCGGCTACGGCGGCCTCGCATTGCTCGTGTTCGTGGTCGGTGCGATCAAGCTGCACCCGGACTGGGGCGACGTGGCCACGGGATTCGTGCCGCACGTAAACACCCCCGACAAGCTCGTCTACGCCTACTTCGCGGTCGGATTGCTCGGGGCGGCAATGACCCCCTACGAGGTGTACTTCTATTCCTCGGGCGTCGTCGAGGAGGGCTGGACGCCGAAGGACCTCGGGCTGAACAGGGCGAACGCGATCATCGGTTACAGCCTCGGTGGGACGCTGTCGCTAGCGCTGATGATCGGGGCCGCCGCGCTCTTCCTCCCTCTGGGCGTCGACCCGCAGTTCATCGGGACTGTTGCCCTCGGAGCGCAGGTGCCATTAGGGACGATCGGCCTCCTGCTGGCCCTGGTCGGCATCCTGTTCGCTGTCGGCGGGGCGGCAATCGACACGTGCTTCTCGGGCGCCTACAACGTGGCGCAGTTCTTCGGCTGGGAGTGGGGCAAGCTGCGGCGGCCGAGCGGCGCGCCTCGATTTACGCTCGCCTGGATCGTTCTCCTCGTCCTCGCCCTGCTCGTGATCATGACCGGTGTCGACCCGGTGCTCGTCACCGAGTACGCGGTCATCTTCTCCGTCGTCGCGCTTCCGCTCACGTACATCCCGATCCTGCTCGTTGCGAACGATCGCGCGTACATGGGGCAGTACGTGAACGGCAGGCTCGCCAATGCATTCGGTCTGCTCTACCTCGTCGTGATCCTGCTCGTTTCGATCACGGCGATTCCACTGATGATCCTTACGCACCAGGGGCAGGGATGAGCTCGGCGCAGGAGCTCGATCTGGGCGTGGGTCTCCTCGATCATCAGCTCGTCGACTGCGAAGGCAGACGCTGCGGCAACGTGGATGACCTCGAAGTGGAAGGTCTGCGCGCGGGCGAGCCGCGGGTGGCGGCGATTCTCGTCGGAGCGCCGGCCTGGAGAGGACGTGGACTGCTGGGGCGGCTCGCGGCCTTCATCGCGCGCGGCCAGACCGTTCGCGTGCCCTGGGAAGAGGTCGAGAAGATCGATGCGGCTGTGCACCTTCGGAAGACGGCTCGTGAGCTCCGTCTTGGTCGCGGCGACGACCGGGCGCGCAGGTGGATCGAATGGATCCCGGGATCCTGATGAGGTTCAGCGACCTTCTCGGAACCAAGGTGGCGACTGAGTCGGGTCGTCCGCTGGGCCGGGTCCACGATCTCCGTGCGGAGCACACCGCGCGCACGCTGAAGATCACCGGTCTCGTGGTCGGACGTGCCGGCGTGTTCGAGCGACTCGGCATCGGCGCTCCGGAGTCCAGTGCCCGTATCCGGACGCGCGACGTGGTTCCCTGGTCGGCCGTCCTGCGCGCCGACACCACCAGGATCGTCGTCCGGGACGACACCGTGGAGCGGCAATAGGCTTCGTGCTCTGCCTCTCTACCTGACCGAAGCCGAGATCGGAAAGCTGCTGACGCCTGCAGATGCGCTGGCGGCGATCGAAGCGTGCTTCGAGCGGATGGGCCGCGCAGCGATCGCGAACCGGCCCCGGACGCGTGCGCCTGCGGGCGAGGGCGGCCTGGCGGTCATGTCCGCGGTGGACGAGGAGCTGGGCTTCGCGGGGCTCAAGACCTACCTGTGGAGCCCGCACGGGACGCGGTTCGTCGTCGTCCTCTTCGACCTCGACAAGGGCCAGCTCGCCGGGGTGATCGAGGCGGACAAGCTGGGGCAGCTGCGCACCGGCGCGGCCAGCGGCGTCGCCGCGAAGTACCTGGCCAAGCCGGACGCGAGCACGCTCGGCGTGATCGGCTGCGGCTGGCAGGCGGAGAGCCAGGTCGCGTGCATCCGCGAGGCGCTGCCGGGGATCGAAGAGGTCGTCGCCTACTGCCGAACCGAGGAGAAGCTCGCCGCGTTCTGCAAGAAGCTCGGCGCCGAGCCCGGGGAGAGCCACCGCGACCCGGCCGAGCAGGACATCGTCGTCACGGCCACGACTTCGAAGGATCCCGTGCTCCGCGGCGAGTGGCTGGCGCCGGGAGCTCTCGTCTGCGCGGTCGGCGCGAACCGCCCGGGCGCCCGTGAACTGGACAACGTCGTCCTCGAACGGGCGGTCTTCGTCTGCTGCGACTCCATCGAGCAGGCGAAGCTCGAGTCGGGAGACCTGATCGAGCCCGTCGAGCGCGGTGTCCTGGACTGGCTCGAGGTGCACGAGCTGCAGGAGGTCGTGGCCGGAGAGCTCGCGGGCCGCGGATCTCCGGAAGACATCGTCGTCTTCAAGTCGAACGGCCTCGCCGCGTGGGACGTGGCGATCGGAGCGACCGCGCTCGAGCTGGCGCGGAAGCAGAAGGTGGGAACGAAGGTCTAGGAGGTAGACCGGCTCGGCGCGCTTCGCGACGTCGTCGCCGAGCGCGCGGATCAGCTCGGGCCGCTCCAGCACACGGTTCGATCTCGTTCGGCGTGACGCGGTTCTTGACGTAGGGGTCGTCGAGGATCTCGGAGAGCGACCGCCCGCGCTCGTGCTCGCGGATCAGGTAGGCGGCGACCCGGTCTTCCTGGCTCGAGGTCGTGAACAGAAACGAAAACGGGTTGCGAAAAAGAGCCGCCAGCCTGCTCATCGGGGCGATTGTATCCTGGCCCCATGCGCAAGCAGTCGACCGCGTCGCGCTTTGCAGAACGTGAGCTCCACGGGTTCGACGACGCGGGGAGCGAGGAGCGCATCGTCGTCTGGATCGAGCGCATGCAGGGCGGAACGTGGGCCGTCGGGCGAGCCGTGAACCCGCAGTACCGGCCGAGCGACGAGCCGCGACGCGACGACTACGTCTTCGAGGGGCACGAGCTCGAGGACGTGCTCGAGCAGGCGAACGGGATCCTCGACGACGACGCGCGCGTCTCGGAGGACGACGGGCGTCCGGAGCACATCCGGCCCTTCACGCGCAAGGAGCTCCTCGGCCCGCTCGAGCGCTGGTTCTTCGGTCACAGGTAGGCTCGCGCCGCTTTGTTGATACGCCTCGGCCACAGCCCCGACCCCGACGACGCGTTCATGTTCTGGGGCCTCGCCTCGGGCGAGGTCGACCCGCGCGGGTTCGAGTTCGAGCACGTGCTGAAGGACATCCAGACGCTGAACGAGTGGGCGCTCGAGGGCCGGCTCGAGGTGACCGCGATCTCGCTGCACGCGTACCCGCACGTGCAGGACAAGTACGTCCTGCTTCCGCACGGGGCGAGCATGGGCTCCGGCTACGGGCCGATCGTCGTCGCGCGCGAGGAGCTGAGCGAGGACGACCTGCGCCGGGTCGAGATCGCCGTTCCCGGGCGGATGACGACGGCGTTCCTGACGCTCCAGCTGCGGCTCGGCGAGTACTCGTTCCGGGAGGTTCCGTTCGACCAGATCATGGACGAGGTCTCGTCGGGCAAGGCGGACGCGGGGCTGCTCATCCACGAGGGACAGCTCACGTACGCCGCCGCCGGGCTGAAGAAGATCGTCGATCTCGGCGAGTGGTGGCTCGGGGAGACCGGACTGCCGTTGCCGCTCGGCGCGAACGTCGCGCGGCGCGACCTCGGGCAGGACGTGCTGCGCGAGCTCTCCGACGTGCTCGCCGCAGTCGATCCGCGCCGGGCTCGACAACCGCGAGCGCGCGCTCGAGTACGCGCTCCAGTTCGGGCGGGGCCTCGACGACGAGCTGGCCGACCGGTTCGTCGGGATGTACGTGAACGAGCTGACCGAGGACTACGGCGAGGACGGCCGGCGCGCGGTCCACGAGCTGCTTCGCCGCGGTGAGGAGATCGGGGCGTTCACCGAACCAGTTCGCGTCGAGTTCGTCTCATAGAGAAATGCTGACGTTGCTGGCGCTCCTCGCGGGCGCGGCTCCCGCGCCTCACGCGACGCTCTCGGCTCCGCCGCGGCCGTTGATCTCCGGCCGCGCCTGGAACGCCACGCTCGTCGTCAAGCCCGCGCCGCGCACGCGTCCGAAGGTGGTCGCGCGACCTCCGTCGGGCCGAAGCCTCGTCTTCAGCACGAGGCGCGTGGGACGCGGGCGCTACAAGGTCCGGCTCGTCCTTCCGCGGGTCGGACGCTGGACTGTCTCCGCCCGCATCGGCGGTCGAACTCGAGTGCTTCGGAAGGTCACTGTGAGCGCCTTGCCCCCGCCGACCTCGCCGCTGCCGGGGGGCACGGCCTATCGCGTGTGCGGAGGAGCCCGCGAGCCCTTCCTCCAGTACGGGCTGACGATCGGGTACGGCTCGGCATGGGTCGCCTGCCGCGAGCAGCGTGCCGTGCAGCGCATCGATCTCGCTACGGGCCGCGTCCTGGCGATGATCAACGTGGCCGAGCCGGTCTGGGCGATCACCGCCGGAGAGGGCTCCGTGTGGGCGATCGCGCTTCGAGGCTCGGCGGCCCACCGCATCGATCCCGGAACGAACAGGGTCACGGCGTCGATCCCGCTCGGTGGCGTCGTGCCGTACGCCTGGGCGGGAGGCGGCGCCTTGTGGGCGGCGGACGACGAGGGGCAGGCCATGATCCGGATCGATCCGGCTTCGGGCGCCCAGGTGGCTCGCGTGCCGGTCGGAAACGGCCCCGCCGGGTTCGCGTTCGACGGCTCCTTCGTCTGGATCCTCAATCACCGCGAGAACACCCTCGACCGGATCGACCCGGTGACGAATCAGGCATTCCGCATGGCGACGATCCCCGGCGGCGAGCAGGTGGCTGCCGAGCGAATAGCCGTCTTCGACGGGCTGCTCTGGATCACCGGCCGCGGGCTCGACGTCCTGCGCGTCTCGCCGGCGACGGGAGCCGTGGTTGGCTCGACCGAGATCGGCACCGGCGGAATCGACGTCGTCACCGACGGGACCAGCCTGTGGGCCGTCGCCTACCGGCCCGAGGGCGATGCGCGCGGAGAGCCGCTCGTCGAGTCCGTGCACCGGATCGACCCGGCGGGCGGAATCGCAGCCACCGTGTCGCCGACTCGGGCGCTCCACGCCGACGGGGTCGCGGCGGCGAACGGGCAGCTCTGGCTCTTCGACGCAGTCGCTGGGCTCCTCGTCCGGCTCCCGGCCTGAGGCGCCTGCCGTCGAATAACCTGGGCTGGATGTCGCGCGCGGTCGTGCTCTCCGCGGTCCGAACTGCCGTCGGTCGGTACGGAGGCGCTCTCGCGGGCGAGCGGCCGGACGACCTCGCGGCGCTCGTGATCAAGGAGGCCGTCGAGCGCGCGGGCGTTGACGCGAACGAGATCGAGGACGTCTACTTCGGCGCCGCGAATCAGGCGGGCGAGGACAACCGCAACGTCGCGCGCATGGCGTGCTGCTCGCCGGGCTGCCCGAGTCGGTCGCGGGCGTAACCGTCAACAGGCTCTGCGCCTCCGGGCTGTCCGCGGTCGTCTCCGCCTGTCATGCGGTCGCGGCCGGAGACGGCGACCTATTCGTCGCGGGAGGCGTCGAGTCGATGAGCCGAGCGCCGCTCGCGATGGCGAAGCCGGACGCGCCTGTCCGCGCGGGAACCAGACCGTCTGGGACACGACCCTCGGCTGGCGGTTCCCGAACCCGAAGATGGAGGAGATGTACCGCTCGAGTCGATGGGCGAGACGGGGAGAACGTCGCCGACGGTACGAGGTCTCGCGCAAGGAACAGGACGAGTTCGCGCTGCAGTCGCAGCAGCGCTGGCCGAAGGCCGCCGACAAGGGCCACTTCGAAGACGAGTTCGTGCCGGTCGGCGACTTGCGCGAGAGAGCATCCCCGGCCCGACACCAGCCTCGAGAAGCTCGCCAACCTCAAGCCCGCGTTTCGCCAGGGAGGCACGGTCACAGCCGGCAACTCGAGCGGCATCAACAACGGAGCGGCGGCGCTCGTGATCGCGAGCGAGGAGCGCGCGCAGGAGCTCGGGGCCGAGCCACTCGGCGCGTTCGTCAGGAGCGCCATTGCAGGAGTCGACCCTCGCGTGATGGGGATCGGGCCCGTGCCCGCCGTACGCAAGCTCCTCGGGCGGGCCGGGATCGGCGTGGCGGACCTCGACCTGGTCGAGCTGAACGAGGCGTTCGCCTCCCAAAGCCTG
>CAVQIS010000005.1:0-115827 GCA_963712635.1 uncultured Actinomycetes bacterium
GGCCCTGGAAGGCGCTGACGCCGTGCGAGCCCGAGCCGACCGTCTGGCCGAGCTCACGGGCGGCGAGGTCGAGGAGACCGTCGGCCGCATCGGGGGCGGTGCGCTGCCGCTGGCGGAGCTCCCGAGCTTCGCGTGCGCGGTCGAGGAAGAGCTCGCGGCGCCTCTGCGCGCGGGCGAGCCCCCGGTCGTGGGGCGTCGTCCGGGACGGGCGACTGCTGCTGGACTGCCGCACTCTGAGCGACGCAGAGATCGACGAGGTCGCGGCGTGCGGTCTCGCGCGTGCCGCTGACCGTCGGGACAGCCGGCCACATCGACCATGGGAAGACGTGGCTCGTCCGGGCGCTGACCGGTAAGGACACGGACCGGCTGCCCGAGGAGAAGGAGCGCGGGATCTCGATCGACCTCGGGTACGCGCCGCTCGAGCTCCCCGGCGGGCCGCGGCTGTCGCTGATCGACGTCCCCGGCCACGAGCGGTTCATCCGCAACATGGTCGCGGGGGCGAGCGGGATCGACCTCTTCCTGCTCGTGATCGACGCGACCGAGGGCGCTAAGCCGCAGACGCACGAGCATCTCGCGATCCTACGCCTGCTCGGGATAGGGCGGGTCGTCGCCGTGACGAAGGCAGACGCGGCCGATCCGGAGACGCTCAAGGTAGTCATGGACGAGGCCCGCGAGCTCGTGCCGAACGCGGAGGTCGTCCCGGTCAGCGCGAAGACCGGCGACGGCCTCGACGAGCTGCGCACCGCCCTCGCTGCCGTGGCCGACGCGCAAGGAGCACACGACTCCGCTTGCGGCGACTCGCTACTACGTCGACCGCGTGTTCTCGCTGCACGGGATCGGAACGGTCGTGACGGGGACGCTCTGGTCGGGCTCGGTCGGGGAGAGCGACGAGCTGCGGGCCGAGCCTGCCGGCGCCGATGTTCGCGTTCGGAGCGTGCAGGTCCACGACGAGCCTGTCGACCGCGCCGAAGCCGGCCAGCGCGTCGCGCTCGCGATCCCGGGCGTGGAGCGCCACGTCCTCCAGCGCGGCGACGCGCTCATCGAGCCCGGCGCCTATCCGCTCAGCTACCGGCTCGACGTGGAGCTCACGGAGCTGGAGCCGATCGCGGATCACGCGCGCGTGAGCGTCCACCACGGGACAACCGAGACGCCGGGGCGGCTCGTCCGCGTGGGAGACCGGTTCGCCCAGCTCCGTCTCGCGGACCCGGTGGTCGCGGCCCGCGGCGACCGCGTCGTCCTCCGCGACCGGACGACCCTGGGCGGCGGCCGCATCCTCGACCCCGCTCCCCCGCGCGCATCGGATGCCGAGCGGCTCGAACTGCTCGCAACGGACGACGCGGTGTCGATCGTGAAGGCGCTCGTCCACGAGCCGGTTCGCGGCGACGAACTCGCCGCGCGCGCGCTCCTCCCGCCCGGCCAGCTCGAGCAGGGGCTCGCGGCGATGGCGCGTGCCGGCGACTGGTGCTTCGCGCCGGACTGGCTCGAGCAGATCGGACGGGAGACCAGAACGCGTCTCGTGCTGCGGGCCGAGGCGTCGCCGCTCGACCCCGGGCTCAGCGCAGGCGAGCTGCTTCCCGGAGCACCCTGGGCAGACGAGGTGCTCCCGCTGCTGGACGTCGAGCGCCGCAACGGAAAGGTGTACCTGCCGGGCTCTGGCGCCGGCCTCGGCGAGCGCGAAGCAGAGGCCGCGGCGCTCGAGGCGAAGCTGTCAGAGACGGGTCTCACGCCGGTGTCGGTCGACGACGCCGAGCTCGCACGCTTCCTCGAGGAGTCCGGACGGCTGGTGCGCGTCGGGGACGGACTGGCCATCGGGCCCGGCGCCTACGAAGAGGCAAAGCGTGCGGTGATCGAGGAGTGCGAGCGCGAGGGGAAGCTCACGCTGGCCCGGTTCCGCGACCTGCTGGGCATCTCCCGCAAGCCGGCGCAGCTTCTGCTCGAGCGATTCGACGCCGACGGCCTCACGCGGCGCGTTGGCGACGAACGCGTCCTTCGGCGCAAAGCTACGATCGACGGGTAGGGAGCGGCATGGGCCCGGTGGCCCAGCTGGTCTTCAAAACTGGTGCGGTCGTGTAACCCACGGCTCGGTAGGTTCGACTCCTGCGCCGCTCCGTTGAGCACAACCCGTCTGGCAACAACGGATTCACGCCGGAGGGAAGGATGCGAATCAGCGGTCGAGAGGCCGAGTGACTAGACTGCTTGGCTCAGGCCACGGCGAGCAGTCGTAGCGGACGCCGAAGCCAGCCCATCGGAAGTCGCCGGCTCCTCTACTCGTTGCGACCGGTTTCCGGTCCGGAGAGAGGACATCCGATGTCGAACAACGAGGTGCCGACGGATTCGCTCGACCTTTTCCTGCGCGATGCAGGTCGCAGTCCGCTCTTGACCGCGGCCCAGGAAGTCAAGCTGACGAAGCTGGTCGAACGTGGTGACGCGAGCGCGAGGCAGACGATGATCGAATCGAACCTGCGCCTGGTGGTCTCGATCGCCAAGAACTACCGCCACCAGGGCCTCCCATTCCTCGACCTGATCCAGGAGGGCGCGCTCGGCTTGAACCGCGCGGTCGACAAGTTCGACTGGCGGAAGGGCTACAAGTTCTCGACCTACGCCCATTGGTGGATCAAGCAGGCGGTCTCGCGCTCGATCGCAGACCAGGGGAAGACGATCCGCATTCCCACGCACATCGGCGAGCGCCAGCACAAGCTTGCTTTCGCCGCCCGAGCGCTCGCGCCCGCACTCGGCCGCGAGCCGAGCCTGGAGGAGCTCGCCGAGGCAACCGGTTTGCCGCTCGGACAGGCCCGCCAGGCGCTTGACTGCGCCGAGGCTTCGTCGTCGCTCAACCAGGCGGTCAGCCCAGACGGCGACACCGAGCTCGCCGACTTCATTGCCGATCCGGCTTCCGCTGACCCCGTCGAGCAGGCAGAGCGCTCGCTTCTCCGGCAGACGGTGCGGCGCAGGCTGGAAACGCTGCCAGACCGGGAGCGGCTGATCGTCGAGCGTCGCTTCGGCCTTCAGTGCGAGCCACAGTCGCTCGAGACGATCGCGAGCGAGCTCGGGCTCACGCGCGAGCGGGTGCGCCAGCTGCAGGTACAGGCGCTGAAGCGGCTGGAGCCCGAGTTTGCAGACCTCGCTCCGGTGCAGAGTGCTCTGGCTGGTACGGCGCAAGCGCGCGAGGCTGGGCAAGTGCCGGCGTAGGACGCCCCGGCCGTCGTCGCGGAGCAACGGAGGTCGGGTACGCTGAGTGTGGCGCGACGGACGAGGCTGTTAGCCCGTGAGGCGCAAGCCAAACCGGGGTGGGAAGCGAGCGGTCGCGCCCTTGTTGTATGCGCGCAACCGTGATGTATGCAGCCGGAGATGTGCGCGTCGAGGACGTCCCCGACGCGCGCCTCGTCGAGCCGACGGACGCGCTCGTGACGGTGACGCGCTCCGCGATCTGCGGAAGCGACCTCTGGCCGTACAAGCAGATGGAGCCGACCCCGGGCGGCCGGCGGATGGGACACGAGTTCATCGGCGTGGTCGAGGAGGCCGGAACCGAGGTTCAGACGGTCAAGAAAGGCGACCTCGTGGTCGCGCCGTTCGTCTGGTCCGACGGCACGTGCGTCTTCTGCCGCGAAGGGCTGCACACGTCGTGCCTGCACGGAGGCCGCTACGGCCTGGACGGAGTCGACGGGGGTCAGGGCGAAGCCGTGCGCGTGCCGCAGGCTGACGGAACGCTCGTCCCGCTTCCGGTCGACCAGGACGATGCGCTGATGCCGTCGCTGCTCACGCTCTCGGACGTGATGTCGACGGGCCACCACGCGGCGCTCTCCGCCGAGGTCGGGCCCGGCAAGACCGTGGCGATCATCGGCGACGGCGCCGTCGGCCTGTGCGGCGTGATCGCCTCGAAGAGGCTCGGCGCCGAGCGGATCATCATGCTCGGCCACCACGAGGACCGGATCGCGCTGGCCAGGGAGTTCGGCGCGACGGACATCGTCGAGGAACGCGGCGACGAGGCGGTCGAGCGCGTGAAGGAGCTGACCGACGGCCTCGGCGCCCACTCCGTGCTCGAGTGCGTGGGGCACGAGGAGTCGACCGTGACGGCGCATGCTGACCGCGCGCGCCGGCGGCGCGATCGGACGCATCGGCGTGCCGCAGGAGGATCCCATCCCCGAGGGCACGCGCACGTTCTTCGACAACGTCAAGATCGCCGGCGGCCCCGCACCCGCCCGCGCGTACATCGAGGAGCTCCTCCCGGACGTCCTCGAAGGCAGGATCGAGCCCGGTCGCGTGTTCGACCGCGTCGGCCCGCTCGACGACGTGCCCGACGGCTACCGGGCGATGAACGACCGCGAAGCGCTCAAGGTCCTGATCCAGCCCTGAGGAGGCCCCATGCAAGTCACGAAGAACGGCATCGACACGAATCCCGGCCCGAGCGACTGGTTCACCGGAGCGGTGTTCGTCGACGCGGTCGCCGCGGCCGAAGGCTCGTCGCGGCTGCACGCGAGCAGCGTCCACTTCACGCCGGGAGCCCGGACGGCCTGGCACACGCACCCGAACGGGCAGACGATCTTCGTCACCGAGGGCATCGGGCTCGCACAGAGCCGCGGCGGGTCGATCGAGGTCATCCGCCCGGGCGACCGCGTCTTCTTCGAGCCGGGCGAGGAGCACTGGCACGGCGCCGCGCCGAACCGGTTCATGACGCACCTGGCGATGGTCGAGGTCGACGACGAGGGCATCCCGGCCACGTGGGGCGACCACGTGTCCGACGAGGAGTACGGAGCCGCACCGCCCATCGACTAGGCTCGCGCGGGTGCAGGGCCTGAGCTCCTTCCGCGAGACGTTCGGCGGCGAGATCGTCCTCCCGGACGACTCCGGTTACGACCAGGCCCGCCGCGTCTGGAACGGGATGGTCGACCGCCGACCCGCGGTCATCGTCCGTCCGAGCGGCGTGGACGACGTCGTGGCCGCCATCCGCTTCGGCCGCGAGGAGGATCTACCGATCGCGGTCCGCTGCGGCGGCCACAGCATCCCCGGTCTCTCCACGTGCGACGACGGGATCGTGATCGACCTTTCCAGGATCGGCGGGGCCGAGGTCGACCCGGAAGCGAAGACCGCCCGCGTCGGCGGAGGCGCGCTGCTCTCCGAGCTGGACACGGCCGCGCAGGAGCACGGCCTCGTGTGCCCGGTCGGAGTCGTCTCGCACACAGGGGTCGCGGGCCTCACGCTCGGAGGCGGCATGGGCCGGCTGATGCGGACGTTCGGGCTGACCCTCGACAACCTGCTCGCCGTCGAGCTCGTGACCGCGGACGGCCGCGTCGTGCGCGTGTCAGCGGAGGAACATCCAGAGCTCTTCTGGGGCCTGCGCGGCGCCGGCGCGAACTTCGGGATCGTCACGTCCTTCGAGTTCCGGCTCCACCCCCTGGACCACCCGATCACGTTCGGGGCCGTCACGCATCCGCTCGACCGCGCACGCGAGCTCGCCGCGCTCTGGCGCGACCTGGCCGAGAACGGGCCGGACGAGCTCTTCCTGTCCTTCGGGACCGACAACGCAAACGGAGGCTCCGCGTACGTCACCGCGCTGCACTCGGGCTCGGTCGCGCAGGCCGAGCGGGACCTGGCCGAGCTGCGCGCCTTCGGGCCGCCGACGACCGACTCGATCGCCCCGCAGGCGTACCTCGAGACGCAGGTCCTGTACGACGAGCCGCACGGGTCGGGGTCACCGCTTCTACATGAAGAGCGCGTTCCTGCCCGCGCTCCCCGACGAGGCCGTCGACCTCTGCGTGGAGCACGCGACCCGTGCGCCCGACGGGACCGAGTCGGGCTTCTCGACGTGGGCCTGGGGCCGCCGAATCTCCGACGTCCCCGAGGACGGGACCGCCTTCACGGGCCGCGATGCAACCGCGTGGATCTCGGCGGAGACGATGTGGGACGACCCCGGGCAGGACGACCAGTGCCGAGCCTGGGCGCGCGACGCCCTGGCCGACCTGGCTCCGTTCGCCTCGGAGGGCCGCTACGTGAACGACGTCGTCGAGGTGGGCGGAGACGTGGCACGCATGATCTACGGCGACGCCAAGTACGAGCGGCTCGTGGCGCTGAAGCGCGAGTGGGACCCGGACAACGTCTTCCGGCTGAACCAGAACATCCAGCCCTAGCGCGGGCAGAGTCGTAGGCTTGCCCCTCCCCGACCAAGGAGGGCTCGAATGGCAATCGCACGTGTGGTGACGTTCGACGGCGTAGACAGCGACCGGATCCAGCAGATGCAGCAGGAGATGAACGAGGGCGAGCGGCCCGATGACATCCCGGCGACCGAGATCATCGTGCTGCACGACGCCGACGCGTCCAAGTCGATCGCGATCGTGTTCTTCGACAACGAAGACGACTACAAGCGCGGCGACGAGGCGTTGAACGCGATGCCGGCGACCGACACGCCGGGCCAGCGCACGTCGGTCGCGAAGTACGACGTCGCGATCCGCATGGCTGACTAGTTCGCGTAGCGGGCGGGTCTCGGCCATGGACGCGGAGGTCGTGCTCGTTCGGCACGGCGAGACCGAATGGTCTCTCGGCGGGAGACACACGGGACGGACCGACATCCCGTTGACGGAGCGCGGCCGCCTGCAGGCGAAGGCCGTAGGCGCCGCGCTCAGTGGCCGCGAGCTCGCCCTCGTCCTGACCAGCCCGCTGGGCCGCGCGGCCGAGACCTGCCGCCTCGCCGGCTTCGGCGACCGGGCGGAAACGCGCGACGAGCTGATGGAGTGGGACTACGGCGCCTACGAAGGGCGAACGACACCGGAGATCCGCGAGGAGCGGCCCGGGTGGTCGCTGTGGCGAGACGGCGTCCCCGGCGGCGAGACGAGCGACGAGGTCGGCGCGCGAGTCGACCGGGTGCTCGCCGAGGCCCGCTCGGCGGCCGGCGACGTCCTGCTCTTCGCGCACGGCCACCTGCTCAGAGTGCTCACCGCGCGCTGGCTCGGCCTGGAGCCGGCCGAAGGGCGCCTCTTCGCCCTCGACCCCGCCACGCTCAGCATCCTCGGCTACGAGCGCGAGACCTCGGTCATCCGCCTCTGGAACGAGCCGGTTTAATCTCGATCGAGAGCGACGGGAGGAGCATCGTGGCGACGACAGTCCGCACACTCGAGAACTTCATCGGCGGCGACTGGGCCGAGGCGACCGGCGACGACGTGAGGCAGATCGTCTCACCCGTGACCGGCGAGACCCTGGCCGAGGTTCCGGACGCGAGCGAGGAGGACATCGCACGCGCCGCGAAGGCCGCGAGAGACGCTCAGCCCAAGTGGGCCGCGCTCTCGGCCTGGGATCGCGCGAAGATCTGCCATGCGATCGCGGACCTGATCGACGAGCGCCGCGAGGACATGGCCCGCGAGCTCACGCTCGAGCAGGGCAAGCCGTTCGTGGGCGAGGCGATCCCCGACATCGAGGAGACGGCCGACAACTTCCGGATCGCGGCCGAGGACGTCAAGCGGATGGAGTCGGCGATCATCCCGTCGCAGGACGTCAACAAGCGCATCCTCACGTTCCGCGTGCCGAACGGCGTCTATGCGGCGATCACGCCCTGGAACTTCCCGACGCTGATCCCGGTGGAGCTGATCGCGCCGGGCATCGCCGCCGGGAACACGATCGTGATCAAGCCCTCCGAGTGGACGCCGATCGCCATGGCCACGTTCATGCAAGCCATGGCCGACGCGGGCCTGCCCGAAGGAGTCGTGAACGTCGTCTACGGCGGCGGCAAGGTCGGCGAGCGCCTGATCCAGGACGAGAACGTCGACTGCATCGGCTTCATCGGCTCGCACACGACCGCGGAGAAGATCGTGCGCGCCGCCGGCCTCAAGCGCTCCCTGATCGAAGCGAGCGGGAACGGGCCGGTGATCGTCTGCGAGGACGCGGACCTCGAAGCCGCCGCCAAGGGCGCCGTCTACGGCGGCTTCTTCTGCGCTGGGCAGGTCTGCTGCGCCACCGAGCGCGTGCTCGTCGACGCGAAGGTGCACGACGACTTCCTGAGCGCGGTCGTGAAGGAGGCCGAGGGCTGGAAGCTCGGCGACCCGTACGACGACGACACGCTCGTCGGCCCCATGAACAACGAGCCGACGGCCCAGAAGATGGACGAGCACCTCGAGGATGCCGTCGGCAAGGGCGCCGAGATCGTGCTCGGGGGCTCGCGCGACTCCGGGCGCCCCACTGGCCTCTACTACCAGCCGACGGTCGTCGACCGCGTGGGGACGGACACGCTCATCAACCGCGACGAGACCTTCGGCCCGATCGTCCCGCTGATCTCCGTCAACGGCGACGACCAGGCGCTCGAGGTCGCGAACGACTCGTACCTGGGCCTCCAGGCGGCCGTCTACACGCGCAGCCTCAAGCGCGCGTTCCGCTTCCTGGACAACCTGCGGGTCGGCAACGTCGTGGTCAACGACTCGACCGACTACTGGGAGGCGCACGAGCCGTTCGGCGGCGCGGCGGGAACGCGCACCGGCTGGGGCCGGATCGGCGGGCGCTACACGATGCTCGACATGACCGACCTGAAGACGGTCGTGATCGACTCCGGCGGGCTCGAGTGAGCCGGCGCGCCGCGCCCTAGAGAGCTGCTGCGGCTCGCTGCTCCCAGCGGAGGCGCTTTTTCGCCGCTTCGGCCTCGCGGTTCTTCGGCGGCGCGGTCGTCACGAGCTCGTCGAGGAGACGCGACGACGCTTCGGTCACAGCCTGGACGGCGCGCTCGAAGGCCTCCTCGTTCGCCTGCGACGGCGACGTGAAGCCGCTGATCTTGCGCACGTACTGGAGCGCGGCGTCGTGCACCTCTTCCCCGGTCGCCGGGGGCTCGAAGTTGTAGAGCGTGCGGATGTTTCGACACATGCGGACAGCCTAGCGACCGCGGCTTTGCCCGCTCCAATCTCCGAGCTACGCTCAGGTGAATGAGAGCGCCGCGGCGAAAGCCGAAGATCGAGATCGCCGTCGTGCTCCTCAACGCAGCGCGGGAGCTGGGCGAGACGCTCGAGCCCGACCGCGTCTATGTGCGGTTCCACGAGCTGCTCGCCGACGTCATCCCGCACGACGCGCTCGTCGTCTCGTCGTACGACCCGCGCGACGACCTGATCCGCTGCGAGTACGGCTGGAACGAGGGCACCGTCCTCGACCCGTCGACCCTCCCGCCCGTGGCGCTCAACCGCGGGGGCGGCGGGATGCAGAGCAAGGTGATCGTGAGCGGCGAGCCGCTCGTCTTCAACGACGTCGCCGAGCGCGTCGAGCAGCCCGGCGGCGAGTACTACAACGTCGACCGCGAAGGGACGATCAAGAAGCTTCCCGAGCAGGGGCCGGCCGGCACGAGCGCCGCGATGATGGTTCCGGTCAAGGACGAAGGCATCGTCGTCGGAGTGGTCCAGCTCATGACCGACAGCGGGAACTACGGCGACGACCAGCTCGAGCTCTTCGAAGGGCTGGTGGCGCAGATGGCTGCCGCGGTGCGGAACGCGCGCCTGCAGCAGGAGCGCAGGCGCCTCGAGGCAGCCGAGGCGGCGGCACTGGCGGTGGCCGCTGAGCGCGAGCGCGCGGCGGACGTCCTCGAGGCCGTCGCGGACGGGATCTTCCTCGTCGACGACGAAGGCGTCGTCCAGCTCTGGAACCGCTCCGCCTTCCTGATCACCGGGCTCCGCGGTGAGGGCAAGCGGCTCGCCGAGCTGATCCCGGAGTGGCCGGCGCTCGCGGAGCGCATCCTGGTCGCCGACAGCGGCTCCGCGGCCGAGCCCGTGACGCTGCCGGTCGAGGTGCTCGGAACCGACCTCTGGCTGTCGTTCGTCGCGGTCCGCATCCCTCAGGGTGTGATCTACGCATTCCGCGACGTCACCGCGAAGCGGCGATTCGACGAGGAGCGCAGCGACTTCGTGACCACGATCTCGCACGAGCTCAGGACTCCGATGTCCGCGGTCTACGGCGCTGCGCTCACGCTCCTCCGCGACGACGTCGAGTTCTCCGAGGACCGCAAGCGCGTGCTGCTCCGGATGATCGTCGAGCAGGCCGCGCGGCTGACGCGGATCACCGACGAGATCCTGATCACGAGCAAGCTCGACCGGGGCGAGCTCAAGGTGGAGCAGGAGCCGGTCGACGTCGCCGAGGTGATCCGCGCCACCGTGGAGGCGGTCCAGGCTCAGGTCGACGAGCCGCTGCCGATCGAGACCGAGGTCATCGCGGAAGTGGGAGCGGCGTCGGGCGACCGGAACAGGATCCAGCAGGTCCTCGTCAACCTGCTCGACAACGCGGTCAAGTACGGCGAGGCGCCGATCGTCGTCGGCGCGTCCCGTCCGGATGGGCTCGTCCGCATCACCGTGTCCGACAAGGGCCCCGGGATCACCCCCGCCGACCAGCCGCGCGTCTTCGAGAAGTTCTTCCGCGCCGACCCTCAGCTCGTGCGCGCGCCCGGGGGCACCGGCCTCGGGCTCTACATCTCGCGTGAGCTCGCCGCGAGGATGGGCGGGCGGCTGAACGTCACTTCGGAGCCCGGTGGGGGCTCGACGTTCGTGCTCGAGCTGCTCCAGGCCTAGGCGCGCAGCGCAGGAATCAGATCGAGCAGCGAGGCGAGCTCGCGTCGGTGCGCGTCGCTCTCGAACAAACGGGCGGGATGCGGCGGCAGCGAGTGCTCTTCCACGCGACCGGCGACCCGGACGTACGCGGCGGGATAGATCGTCCCCTCGCGATCCATCTCGACCGCCACGGCGACCGCGTCCGGCCCTCCGACGTCGACGAAGTGCTCGAGCGGGACGATCCCCTCGTCGCGGATCGCGCCGTTGCAGCTGACCACGCGCGCGAGGTAGCCCTTCTGCACCCAGAGCTCGGGCGCGTGGGCGAGCTCGCCGAGGAGATACGGGAGCACCTGGTCCCGCTCGAGCGCCGGCCGCTCGAGCTCGACGCCGAACCTCGTCTCGGCCAGGTGCCGCGCGAGGACGCGCGCGTTGTAGCGGAACCCGTTGACCGACGTCGAGTTGCTCGCGAGCCCCTGCTTGCGGAGCCCCGGCGCGCCCTGCGAGGCGTTGCCGGCGAAGTACACGCCCGGAACGGACACGCTTTCGAAGAACGGCGTCAAGGCCGGCACCCGCCCGTCCGAGACGGTCGCCAGCCCGAGGTCGGGCAGGTCGAGAAGCGGTGTCCGGAAGCCGGTCGCGACGAGCACGTGGTCGGCCTCGAACGTCAGCTCCCCCGGCCACGTCGTTCCGCGCGCCGTGATCCGGAAGGCGTCGCCGCGCCGCTCGATCCGCTCGATGGCCGCGTCGACGACGAGCGCGCCGGCCCCGCCGCGGGAGTACTCGTCGAGCGGGTTCAGGTACCTGGTGCGGACGGCCAGGCGTCCGATGCGCGCGGTGTCCACAGGGCGCGGGGACGCGAGGACGAGCTCCGAGGCCCACGGGAGGAGCCCGGTCGCGACCTCGAAGCCCGAGTTGCGCTTGCCGACGATGAAGACCCGGCCGCCGCGGTAGTCCTCGGGCGAGCCCGTGTCCACGTAGTGCCGCGCGTGCTCGACGCCCGGGATCGGCGCCTTCCAGGGCTCCGTGACGCCGATCGCGAACACCGCAGCGCGGCAGCGGTACTCGCCGTCGGAGGTCTGCAGCACGAGCCCGTCCTCCTCGCGGCGCGTCGCCTCCCAGCGGCACCCGTAGCGGATCTCGAGCCCGGTCCGCTCGGCGAACGCGGCCAGGCCGGCCTCCATCTCCTGCCGTGACGGCACGTCGTACGTCCGGTCCATCAGCTGTGGCACGAGGGCGCGCGACTCGGGCTCGTCGGCGAGCAGGCTGTTGTGGTCGTACCACTCGTACTCGCGCGTGCCTCGCTCGAACGGCGCGTCCCCCTTCGTCCAGGTGATCAGCCGTTCGAAGACCGGGAAGCGCTGGAACATCCCGGCGGGAGCCTCGTCGGCCGAAAGCACCGCATGCCGCACACCGAGCGTGCGCAGGTCGTAGCTCGTCTGAAGCCCGCCCGGGCCGCTGCCGACGACGACGACGTCGTAGTCGCCCGGCGGGAAGGGTTTCGCTACGACCGCCACTCGATCGCGGTCCGCAGCCGGTTCGCCTCGGCCTGGAGCAGGCGGTACATCAGCCGCGGCCGCGCAAGGAGAAACTGCTCGAACTCCGGGCCGGGAACGACGGCGCAGCGCAGGAGCGTCGTCGCGATCACGTCGGCGGTCGGCGAGTCGCCCGTCAGCACCGAGGTCTCGCCGAAGAAGTCGCCCGGCCCGAGCGTCCAGCGGTCCTCGCCGTCGACCGAGATCGCCGCCTGTCCCTCGAGGATCACGAAGAAGCCGCTCCCGCTGAGCCCCTGGCGCAGGACGCGCTGGCCCTCGGCGAACATGTCCTCGTCGACCGTGTGCGCGATCGCCTCCAACTCGGGGCGCGTGAAGTCGGCGAAGAGCGAGAGCCGGCCGAGGATGTCTACGAGCTCGGAGCCGCCGTCCATGTCCGTGACGGTACTAGGCCCGTGCTTCCGCATGGCGCAGACGCTGTGCGTTGCCGAACGAGTAGGCGCGTTAGGGGAGCGTCAAGAAGCGCCGCGCGCGCGTAGGGATTCCGTCAAGCCAGGCGCGGCGGGCGCCCGCACGGGTGTACACCTGAGGCCATGAGCGACGTCCTGTTCCTGGCGATCGTGATCGTGTTCTTCGCGCTCACCGTGCTCGTCGTGAAGGCATGCGAGTCGATCCTGCGGCAGGGGAACGACTGATGGGCTGGCAGAACGCCGTCGGCCTCGTGCTCTCGATCGCGGTGCTCGTCTACCTCGTGTACGCGCTCCTCGCGCCGGAGAAGCTCGGATGACCGATGTCGAGGAAGGCGCTGATCGTCGTCGTGCTCCTGCTCGGGATCGTGCTGGGCTTCACGGTCCTGGTCGTGCTGCTGCGCGACCTCTGGCGATGAGCGGCGCGAACTGGCTCCAGGCTGTCGCGCTCGTCGTCGGCGTCGTCGTCGTCGACGCGCCTGCTCGGGCCGTACCTGGCGCAGCGTGCTCGGCGGCGGACCCGCGCCCGGCGACCGCGTCTTCCTGCCGGTCGAGCGCGCGCATCTACCGCGTCGCGCGGGGTCGATCCCGGGCGCGAGCAGCCGTGGAACGTCTACGCGCTCTCGCTGCTCGCGTTCAGCGTCGTCTCGGTCGTCGGCCTCTACCTGCTCCAGCGCGTCCAGGGCGCGCTGCCGCTGAACCCGACGGACGTCGGCGGCGTGCCGCCCGCGCTCGCCTTCAACACCGCGGTCAGCTTCGTCACGAACACGAACTGGCAGAACTACGGCGGCGAGTCGACGATGAGCCACCTCACCCAGATGGCCGGGCTGACGGTGCAGAACTTCGTCTCCGCGGCCGTCGGCATCGCGGTCGCGGTCGCGCTCGTCCGCGGGCTCGACGCGGCGCCGGTCGCGAGACGATCGGCAACTTCTGGGTCGACCTCACGCGCGTCGACGACGCGCGTGCTGCTGCCGCTCGCGCTCGTGTTCGCGCTCGTGCTCGTCGAGCCAGGGCGTCGTCCAGAGCTGCACGGCTCCGCGCGACGCGCACACCGTCGAGGGCGCGACGCAGGCGATCTACCGGCGGCCCGGTCGCGAGCCAGGAGGCGATCAAGGAGCTCGGCACGAACGGCGGCGGCATCGTCAACGCGAACTCGGCGCACCCGTTCGAGAACCCGACCGGCTTCACGAACCTCCTCGAGATCTGGGCGCTGCTCGCGATCCCGTTCGCGCTCACGTACACGTTCGGCCGGCTGGTCGGCGACCAGCGGCAGGGCTGGGCGGTCTTCGCCGCGATGTTCGTGCTCTGGATCGGCTCGGCCGCGCTCGCGACGCGCTTCGAGGTCGACGGCAACCCGAAGCTCGACGCGCGTCGGCGCGAGCCACGCGCCGGCGAACATGGAGGGCAAGGAGGTGCGCTTCGGCGCCGCCGCGTCCGGGCTCTTCGCCGCCTCGACGACCGGCACGTCGACCGGCGCGGTGAACGCCACGCACGACAGCTTCACGCCGCTCGGCGGCGCCGTGCCGCTCGTCGAACATGATGCTCGGCGAGGTCAGCCCGGGCGGCGTCGGCGCCGGCCTCTACGGGATGCTGTCTTCGCGCTGCTCGCGGTGTTCATCGCGGCTGATGGTCGGCCGGACGCCCGAGTACCTCGGCAAGAAGATCCAGGCGGCGGAGATGAAGCTCGTCGTCGCTCTACCTGCTCGTCGTGCCGACGCTGATCCTCGCGCTTCGCCGCGATCTCGGTGCGTGCTCGACCGGGCGAAGGCGTCGATCCTCAACCCCGGCCCGCACGGCCTCTCCGAGGTCGTCTACGCCTTCACGTCGGCCGCGAACAACAACGGCTCGGCGTTCGGCGGCCTGACCGGGAACACCGACTGGTACAACACGACGCTCGGCCTCGCGATGCTCGGCGGCCGCTTCCTGCTGATCGTGCCCGTGCTCGCGATCGCCGGCTCGCTGGCGCGCAAGCAGCCGGTGCCGCCGTCGGCCGGCACGTTCCCGACCGACACGCCGCTCTTCGCCGGCGCTGCTCGTCGGCGTCGTCCTGATCGTCGTCGGCGCTCACGTACTTCCCCGTCCTCGCGCTCGGCCCGATCGTCGAGCAGCTGGGCCTGTGACGCTGCGCAACGAGCCCCGCTCGCTCTTCGACCGCGACGATCCTGCGGCGCGCGGCGCGCGACAGCGTTCGTCAAGCTCGACCCGCGCCGCATGGCGCGCAACCCGGTCATGTTCGTCGTCGAGATCGGCAGCGTGCTCGTCGACCGTGCTTCGTCGATCGCGCGACCCGAGCGTCTTCGCCGGGCTCGTCGCGGTCTGGCTCTGGTTCACGGTGCTGTTCGCGAACTTCGCCGAGGCGATCGCCGAGGGCCGCGGCAAGGCGCAGGCCGACGACGCTGCGCAAGACGCGCGCCGAGACGATCGCGCACCGCCGGCGCGCCGGACGGCGTCGCTCGAGGACGTGCCCGAGCTCGGCGCTGCGCGTCGGCGACGAGGTCGTCGTCTCCGCCGGCGAGGTGATCCCGGCCGACGGCGAGGTGATCGAGGGCATCGCGAGCGTCGACGAGTCGGCGATCACCGGCGAGTCGGCGCCGGTGATCCGCGAGTCGGGCGGCGACCGCTCGGCGGTCACCGGCGGCACGCGCGTGCTCTCCGACCAGATCGTCGTGCGGATCACCGCCGAGCCGGGCGAGACCTTCCTCGACCGGATGATCGCGCTCGTCGAGGGCGCCGAGCGGCAGAAGACGCCGAACGAGATCGCGCTCAACATCCTGCTCGCCGGGCTGACGATCATCTTCCTGCTCGCGGTCGTCACGCTGCAGCCGTTCGCGATCTACTCGGGCGCCGAGCAGGACGGTGATCGTGCTCGTCGCGCTGCTCGTCTGCCTGATCCCGACGACGATCGGCGCGCTGCTCTCGGCGATCGGCATCGCCGGCATGGACCGGCTCGTGCGCCGCAACGTGCTCGCGCTGTCCGGCCGCGCGGTCGAGGCGGCCGGCGACTGCTCGACGCTGCTGCTCGACAAGACCGGGCACGATCACGCTCGGCAACCGGCAGGCGGCCGAGTTCCTGCCCGCTGCCCGGGCGTCGAGCGAGCGCGAGCTCGCCGACGCCGCGCAGCTCTCGAGCCTCGCCGACGAGACGCCCGAGGGCCGCTCGATCGTCGTGCTCGCCAAGGAGCGCTACGGCCTCCGCGAGCGCGAGCTCGGCGCGGGCGACGCTCGTCCCGTTCACCGCCAGACGCGGATGAGCGGCGTCGACCTCGACGGCCGCTCGATCCGCAAGGGCGCGGCCGACGCGGTCCGGCCGCTGGGTCGAGGCGCGACGGCGGCACGGTCCCGGCCGAGCTCGACGGCGATCGTCGACGGGATCGCGCGTCGCGGCGGCACGCCGCTCGTCGTCGCCGAGCGACGCGACGCGCGCTCGGCGTGATCCACCTCAAGGACATCGTCAAGGAGGGCATGCGCGAGCGCTTCGCGGAGCTGCGCGCGATGGGCATCCGCACGGTGATGATCACCGGCGACAACCCGCTGACCGCGAAGGCGATCGCCGAGGAGGCGGGCGTCGACGACTTCCTCGCCGAGGCGACGCCCGAGGACAAGATGGCGCTGATCCGGCGCGAGCAGGCCGGCGGCAACCTCGTCGCGATGACCGGCGACGGCACGAACGACGCGCCCGCGCTCGCGCAGGCCGACGTCGGCGTCGCGATGAACACCGGCACGCAGGCCGCGAGCGAGGCCGGGAACATGGTCGACCTCGACTCGAACCCGACGAAGCTCATCGAGATCGTCGAGATCGGCAAGCAGCTCCTGATCACGCGCGGCTCGCTGACGACGTTCTCGATCGCGAACGACGTCGCCAAGTACTTCGCGATCATCCCGGCGATGTTCGCCGGCGCCTTCCCGGTGCTCGACCGGCTGAACGTCATGCAGCTCGACGACGCCCGCGAGTCGGCGATCCTCTCGGCGGTCATCTTCAACGCGCTGATCATCGTCGCGCTGATCCCGCTCGCGCTGCGCGGCGTGCGCTTCCGCGCCGCCGTCGGCGGCGGCCGTCCTGCGCCGCAACCTGCTCATCTACGGCGCTCGGCGGGATCGATCGCGCCGTTCATCGGCATCAAGCTGATCGACCTCGTCGTCGGCGGGCTGGGGGTCGTCTGATGCGCCGCCAGCTCCTCCCGGCGATCGTCGCCTTCCTCGCGCTTCACCGTGCTGACCGGGATCGCCTATCCGCTCGTCGTCACCGGCATCGCGCAGGTCGCGTTCCCGGGCACGCGCGGACGGCTCGCTCGTCGAGCGCGACGGCGAGGTCGTCGGCTCGCGGCTGATCGGCCAGGCGTTCGACGGGCCCGCGCTACTTCCACCCGCGGCCGTCGGCGGCCGGCGACGGCTACGACGCGATGTCGAGCTCGGCCTCGAACCTCGGCCCGACGAACGAGGACGCTGCTCGACGAGGTGCGCGAGCGGCGTGCCGCCTACCGCGCGCGAGAACGGCCTCGCGCCGGACGCGCAGGTGCCGGTCGACGCCGTGACCGCGTCCGGCTCGGGCCTCGACCCGCACATCTCGCTGGCGAACGCGCGCGCTGCAGGCGCCGCGCGTCGCGCGCGCGCGCGGCCTCGCCGCTCGACGAGGTGCTCGCGCTCGTCGACGAGCACACCGACGGACGCTCGCTCGGCTTCCTCGGCGAGCCGGGCGTGAACGTGCTCGAGCTGAACCTCGCGCTCGACGCGAGCCGGCGTAGCGGCACGCTATCGGCATGGCGCGAGGCACGCTCCGCATCTACCTCGGCGCCGCGGCCGGCGTCGGCAAGACCTTCGCGATGCTGAACGAGGGCCGCCGCCGCGCGCGAGTACGGCGAGGACGTCGTCGTCGGCTTCGTCGAGACCCACGGCCGGCGCGAAGACGGCCGAGCAGGTCGGCGACCTCGAGGTCGTCCCGCGCGGAGCCGGTCGAGTACCGCGGACGGCGACGTTCGAGGAGATGGACGTCGACGCGGTGCTCGCGCGCCGGCCGGAGGTCGCGCTCGTCGACGAGCTCGCGCACACGAACGTGCCCGGCTCGCGGAACGAGAAGCGCTGGCAGGACGTCGAGGAGCTGCTCGAGGCCGGGATCGACGTCATCTCGACGCTGAACGTCCAGCACCTCGAGTCGCTGAACGACGTCGTCGAGCAGATCACCGGCGTCAAGCAGCGCGAGACGATCCCCGACGAGGTCGTGCGCCGCGCCGACGAGCTCCAGCTCGTCGACATGACGCCGCGTCGCGCTCCGCAACCGGCTCGCCCGCGGCGACGTCTACCCGCCCGAGCGGATCGACGCCGCGCTCGCCAACTACTTCCGGCCCGGGAACCTCGTCCGCGCTGCGCGAGCTCGCGCTCGCCTGGCTCGCCGACCGGGTCGACGAGGCGCTCGCGGAGTACCGCGCGCGGCACGGGATCGAGCAGCCGTGGGAGACGCGCGAGCGGGTGCTCGTCGCGCTCACCGGCTCGCCCGACGGCGAGCGGCTCGTCCGCCGCGCGGCGCGCATCGCGCAGCGCACGAAGGGCGAGCTCGTCGCCGTCCACGTCGATCCCGCAGGACGGGCTCGCCGCGCCCGTCGGCGGCAGCTGCTCGAGCAGCAGCGCGAGCTGGTCGAGGAGCTCGGCGGCGCGTACCACGAGGTCGTCGGCGCCGACGTCGGCGAGGCGCTCCTCGACGCCGCGCGCTCGCTGAACGCGACCCAGATCGTGATGGGCGCGAGCCGGCGCTCGCGCTGGCAGCGGCTGACGCGCGGCTCGGTGATCGGCACGCGTGATCCGCGAGTCGGGCGTCGCGATCGACGTCCACGTGATCAGCCATCCCGAGGCGCGCTCCGAGGAGGCGTTCGTCGTCCCGCGCACGCGCCGCCCGGCCGCGCTGCCCGCGGCGGCGGGTCGTCGCTCGGCTTCGCTGCTCGCCGCCGTCGGCCTGCCGCTCCTGACGCTGCGTGCTCGCCCAGCTCCGCGACCAGCTCGGCCTGCCGAGCGTGCTGCTCCTCTTCCTGCTGCTCGTCGTCGCCGTCGCCGCCGTCGGCGGCCTCTGGCCCGGCGCTCGCCGCCGCGGTCGGCGGCTTCCTGCTCGTCAACTGGTACTTCACGCCCCCGCTCCACACGTTCACGATCGCCGAGGGCGAGAACGTCCTCGCGCTCGCTCGTCTTCCTCGCCGTCGCCGCGACGTCGTCAGCGGCTTCGTCGCGCTCGCCGCGCGCCGCGCGGCCGAGGGCGCACCGCGCCCGCGCCGAGGCCGAGGCGCTCGCGCGGCTCGCCGGCTCGTCGCCCGTCGCCGCGCGTGCTCGACAGCCTGCGCCGCGTGCTCGGCCTCGACGGCGCCGCGGTCCTGCACCGCGCCGGACGGCGGCTGGCGGATCGAGGCGGCCAGCGGCGACCGCGTCCCCGAGAGCCCCGAGGCGCGCGGCGACGACGATCGACCTCGACGCCGACCACGTGCTCGCGCTCGCCGGCGCGCCGATCCGCAGCGAGGACCAGCGCGTGCTCGACGCGTTCGCGCGAGGAGCTCGCCGCCTCGGTCGAGCTCGGCGAGCTCGAGGCGGAGGCTCGAGGCGGCGGGCGCGCTCGTCGGCCGCCAACGAGCTGCGCGCCGCGCTCCTCGCCGCCGTCTCGCACGACCTGCGCACGCCGCTCGCCGGCGATCAAGGCGTCGGTCACGAGCCTGCTCCAGGACGACGTCGACTGGACGCCGGAGGCGCGGCAGCGAGTTCCTCGACACGATCGACGAGGAGACCGACCGGCTCGAACGCGCTCGTCGGCAACCTGCTCGACATGAGCCGGCTCCAGACCGGCGCGCTCGAGATCAGCGCGCGCCCCGTCGGGCTCGACGAGGTGCTCCCCGCCGCGCTCCGCAGCCTCGGCGTCGCCGACGGCGCCGTCGCAGCTCGACGTCCCCGAGACGCTGCCGCGCGTCCTCGCCGACCGCGGCCTGCTCGAGCGCGCGCTCGCGAACGTCATCGCGAACGCGGTCCGCTTCTCGCCGCCGGGACGCACGCCGCGCGTGACCGCCGGCGTCGTCGACGGCGTCGTCGACGTGCGCGTCGTCGACCGCGGCCCCGGCGTCCCGCGCGCCGAGCGCGAGCGGCTGTTCCAGCCCTTCCAGCGGCTCGGCGACTCGGGCCAGAGCGAAGGCGTCGGGCTCGGCCTCGCCGTCGCGAAGGGCTTCGTCGAGGCGATGGGCGGCGAGATCGAGGTCGAGGACACGCCCGGCGGCGGACTCACGATCGTCGTCCGGCTGCGGGCGGCCGAATGACCCGCATCCTCGTCGTCGACGACGAGCCGCAGATCCTGCGCGCGCTCGCGACGAACCTCCGCGCGCGCGGCTACGACGTCGACCTCGCCGCGACCGGCGAGGCGGCGCTCGACGCTCGCCGCGCGCAAGCACCCCGACCTCGTCATCCTCGACCTCGGGCTGCCCGGCATCGACGGCGTCGAGGTGATCCGCGGCCTGCGCGGCTGGACGACGCGTGCCGATCATCGTGCTCTCCGTCCGCGAGCGCGAAGCGCGACAAGGTCGCCGCCCTCGACGCCGGCGCCGACGACTACGTCACGAAGCCGTTCGGCATGGACGAGCTCCTCGCCCGGCTCCGCGCCGCCCTGCGCCGCGCCGCGCCCGCCGAGGAGGAGGCCGTCGTCGAGACCGCGCGACTTCACCGTCGACCTCGCCGCGAAGCGCGTCACGCCGCACGAGCGGCGAGGTGCGCCTGACGCCGACCGAGTGGCACATCGTCGAGGTGCTCGTCCGCAACGCCGGCAAGCTCGTCACCCAGCGCCAGCTCCTCCAGGAGGTGTGGGGCCCGCAGTACGAGAAGGAGACGAACTACCTGCGCGTCTACCTCGCCCAGATCCGCCGCAAGCTCGAGCCCGAGCCGGCCGGCCGCGCTACTTCATCACCGAGGCGCGGATGGGCTACCGCTTCGAGCCGGACGGCGTGGGCTCCCACTGAGCCGGTAGCGTCCTCTCGGTGGAAGCCTCGGAGCGCGTCGAGCGCGTCACCCCGCTCGAGCTCTTCTTCGACCTCGTCTTCGTCTTCGCGATCACGCAGGTCACGGCCCTGCTCGCGGCCGACCCCACCTGGGGCGGGATGCTTCGCGGTCTCATCGTGCTGGCCGCGCTCTGGTGGGCGTGGGCGGCCTATGCCTGGCTGACGAACACGCTCAACCCCGAGGAAGGGCTCGTCCGCATCGCGATGTTCGTCGTGATGGCCGCGATGCTGATCGCGGCGCTCGCGGTGCCGGAGGCGTTCGGCGACCACGGCGTGATCTTCGGCGTCGCCTATCTCGTCGTTCGCGCGATGCACCTGGCGCTGTACGCGCTCGCCGCGCGCGGCGATCACGACCTGCTCGGCGCGGTGCTGCGCATGACCCCGTCGTCGACGATCAGCGGCGTCCTCATTCTCGGCGCGGGGTTCGCCGAGGGCAACGAGCGAATCGCACTGTGGGTGCTCGCGCTCGCAATCGACTACCTCGGGGTCATCGTGGGCCGCGGACAGGGCTGGCGGCTTTCGCCGGGTCACTTCGCCGAGCGCCACGGGCTCGTCGTGATCATCGCCATCGGGGAGTCGATCGTCGCCCTCGGAGTCGCGGCCACGGGCACGCCGCTCACCGCAGGGGTGATCACGACCGCGCTCGTCGGCATGACGATCGCGACCGCGCTCTGGTGGACGTACTTCGACTGGTTCTCGATCGTCGTCGAGCACCGATTGCGACAGGCAACCGGCGCACAGCAGGCCACGCTCGCGCGCGACGCGTACAGCTACCTGCACTTCGTGATGGTCGCGGGAATCGTGCTGTTCGCGATGAGCATGAAGAAGGCGCTCGCCCATTACGACGCCGAGCTCGACGTCGTTCCGGCTGCTGCGCTCTGTGCGGGCCTCGGCGCTTACCTCCTCGCGCACGTGTTACTGCGCGTGAGGATCTCGCGGTCACTCGGCCATGGCCGCCCCGTGGCGTTCATCGCGCTGATGGTGTTCTGGCCGTTCGCGGACGACGTGCCCGCGCTCGCGGCGCTCTCGGTGACGGCCGCGATCTTCGTGGTCCTGATCGCGTACGAAGCGGTTCGCTATCGGGAGCCGCGTGCGCACATCAGGCACGGCGAGGTGCCGACCGCGGAGCTTCTGACGGGTCGAGGGAGAGTTCCTCGTCAATCGCCGTCCTGAGCTCGGCGAGGCCCGAACCGATCGCCTTCGTCTTGCCCTTTCCGAGCCGCTGCTCGACCCCTTCCGCGTACCGCCGGAAGCGCGGGCGCGCCTTGTTGAGCAGGCGGCGGCCGTCGGGAGTGAGGCGGAGCAGGAACGAACGCCCGTCGTCCGGGTTCGCCACACGCTCGGCATGGCCGCGACGCTCGAGCCGCCGCGCCCGGAAGATGACCGTCGAGAGCGGCGTGTCGAGGATCTCGGCCATCCGGGTCGGCGTCAGCGGCCCGTCGGCGCCGATCGTCACGTAGAACGGGTAGTCCTCGGGCGGTAGGTCGACCCCGGCCAGGGCGACCTCGATCAGACGCTTGCGCTTCTGCTGCGTCCAGAAGACCTCGAAGAGGATCGTGGGTGGGCCGGTAGTTGCCAATTTAGTGCAAGGTTGCTCTAGATTTGCTACAAGATTGTAGTACATGACCCGGATGCTCTCAGCCGCGAGCCTCGTCGCCGTCGTCTTGCTCGCATCGGCCTCCGCCGCGCCGGAGCCGGTGCTGAAGCTCAGGGTCGGGATTTCCTCCGGCCTCCTCCTTTCGGCGGCCGGCTCGGTGTGGACGACCGACCTCATCTCCCCTCGGGTCGTCCGCATCGACCCGGCCACGAACGCGATCGCACGGCGGATCAAGGTCGGCCAGCGGCCGTTCGGGCTCGCCTACGGGGCGAAGAGCCTGTGGGTCTCCGACCGCAACCTGAACCGTCTCTCGCGGATCAACCCGCGCACCGGCAAGGTGCAGGCCCGGATCAAGATCGGCTTCAGCTCGTACGGGCTCGCCTTCGGGGCCGGAAGCGCCTGGGTGACGAGCGAGAGCGACGGAACCGTTCGCCGCATCAACCCGAAGCGCAATCGCGTCTCGGCGAAGATCAAGGCGGGCTCGCAGCCGAACGGCGTCGTCTACGCCTTCGGAGCGATCTGGGTCGCGGATCTGGGCGGCGGGAGCGTGCTGAAGGTCGACGTCCGGCGGAACAAGGTCGTCGCGCGCTACCCGGTGCCGCAGGCCGACTGGATCACGCCGTCGGCGGACGCACTCTGGGTCTCCGGCGAGAGCAACGTCGTCGTCAAGCTCGACCCGGCGACGGGCGCCGTCCTCGCGCAGATTCCCGTCGGCCACAACCCGCTCGCCTCCGCCTGGGTCGGCGGCGAGCTCTGGGTGCCGAACATCGACGACGGGACGATCTCCGTGATCGACCCGGCAACGAACACCGTTCGTACGACGTTCCCGGCCGGCAGCGGGACGCTCGCAGTCGCCGAGGCGAGCGGCGACGCGTGGATCTCGGCCTCGACCGACGGCGAGATCTGGCGTGTGCGCCCCTAGCGCGATCGCCTCGCGCGGAGCCCCGACGGCCCCGCGCGAGGCGCACTCCTCCCCTAGAGCTGCTGGCGCTCGCCGGCGTGGACTTCGCCGCGCCAGGCGCCCGTCTCGGAGCCCATCGTCTCGACGATCTTCTTGAAGCGCTCCAGGTCTTCCTTGACCTGGCGCGAGTCGAGGCCGATCTTCGCGCCGAGCTGCTCCTTGACCCCTTCCGGCTCGTAGGACATCTCGACGGTCATCAGCGTCGTGTCCTGGCCGAGCGGCTCGAACGTGACGATGCCGTTCGGCCCGTTGCCGTCTTCGGCTCGCCAGGCGACCTTCTGGTCGGGAACCTGCTCGACGATCTCCGACTGCCACTCGCGGGTCTCACCGCTGACCTCGGCGGTCCAGCGCTGGTGCGTGTCGTCGATCTGCTCGACCGACTTGACGGCTTCCATGAACTTCGGGAAGTCCTCGAACTGCGTCCACTGGTTGTAGGCCGTGCTCACGGGCACGTTGAGCTCGGTCGTCTCCTTGATCGTTTCCATGGAACCCCTTTCTCGGTTGCTACGAGCTAGGAGCCTTCCCGGCGGTGTGGCCCCTAAACGCGGCCCACGTGCGCCCGCGACACGGCTTCCGGCGAGGCGCAGCCGCAGAGTGCGAGCGCGAGGGCGATCTCCTCGCGGAGCAGCTCGAGCACTGCCTGCACGCCCTCGGCTCCGCCGGCGGCGAGGCCCCAGAGCGGCGCACGGCCCGCGAGCACCGCCTCGGCGCCGAGCGCGAGCGCCTTGACGACATCGGTCCCCCGACGGATGCCGCTGTCCATGAGGACGGTTGCGCGCTCGCCGACCGCCTCGACGACCTCGGGCAGCGCGTCGAGCGCCGCGGCGACGCCGTCCAGCTGCCGGCCGCCGTGGTTCGAGACGACGACGCCCTCTGCGCCCGACTCGACCGCGAGCACCGCGTCCTCGGCGGTCAGGATCCCCTTCACGAGGAGCGGCAGCGACGAGACCGAGCGCAGCCACTCGAGGTCGCGCCACGTCAGCGACTTGTCGACCGCCCAGTTGATGTCCGTGGGAGAGATCGCGCCCACGCTCTCGGCGAGCGCGAGGAAGATCGGCACCGGGATCTGCTCGGGGATCTCGAAGCCGGTGCGCAGGTCGCGCTCGCGGCGGCCGAGCTCCGGCAGGTCGACGGTCAGGACGACCGCCGTGAACCCGTTCGCCGCGGCCCGGTCGAGCAGGTCTCGGACGACGCCTCGGTCGCTCGACCAGTAGAGCTGGAACCAGCGCGCGCCGTCCGCGGACGCCTCGGCGACTTCCTCGATCGTGGCGGTCGCGAGCGTTGAGAGGCACATGACCGTCCCGGCCTCGGCGGCGCCGCGTGCCATCGCGAGCTCGCCCTCGGGGTGCGCCATGCGCTGGAACGCCGTCGGCGCCACGAGGAGCGGCATCGAGACGTCGGTCCCGAGCACGGTCGTCGCCGTCGTCACCTCGGAGACGTCGACGAGCATCCGCGGCCGGAGCACCCAGCGCTCGAACGCCGCGCGGTTCTCGCGCATCGTCCACTCGTCGTTCGCGCCGCCCGCGAAGTAGCCGAACGAACCGGGGTCGAGCCTCTCCTCAGCCACACGCTCGTAGTCCCAGACGTTGAGAAGGTCGTCGCTCAGGGCCGGCTCCGCAGTCAGCCGGACGTGAAACGGGCCGCTTCGTCCGAGCCGCCGGTTGCGTCGCCCTCGCTGTACGAGTGCGCGCCGGCTCCGGCGAGATGGCCGCGATCGACGATCAGGTACTCCTCGCGGATGGGGCGGCCGTCGAACCAGCATTCGAGGATCTCGCGCGTCCCTGCCGCGTAGCGGGCCTGCGCCGAGAGACTCGAGCCCGAGGTGTGCGGCGTCATCCCGTGGTGCGGCATCGTCCGCCACGGATGATCCTTGGGGGCGGGCTGCGGGAACCAGACGTCGCCTGCGTAGCCCGCGAGCTGGCCGCTCTCGCACGCGGCCGCGACCGCGTCGCGATCGCAGATCTTCCCGCGGGCCGTGTTCACCAGGTAGGCGCCGCGCTTCATGCGGCCGATCATGTCGGCGTCGAAGAGATGCTCGGTCTCGGGATGGAGCGGCGCGTTGATCGTGACGACGTCGCAGACAGCGACGAGCTCCTCGGGAGTCTCGTGGAAGGTGACTCCGAGCTCCTGCTCGACCTCAGCCGGCAGCCGGTGGCGGTCCGTGTAGTGGAGCCCGACCTCGAACGGCTTCAGCCGCCGGAGCACGGCCGAGCCGATGCGGCCCGCACCGACGGTGCCGACCTGCATGCCCTCGAGGTCGTACGACCGCGAGACCGCGTCCGCGATGTTCCAGCCCCCCTCCACCACGATCCCGTACGAGGGCAGGTAGTTGCGGACGAGCGCCAGAATCATCATCACGACGTGCTCGGAGACGCTGATCGAGTTCGAGTACGTCACCTCGGCGACCGTGATCTCGTTGTCGATCGCGGCCTGGAGGTCGACGTGATCCGACCCGATCCCGGCCGTCACGGCCAGCTTCAGGTTCGGCGCCTTGGCGATCCGCTCCGCGGTCAGGTACGCGGGCCAGAACGGCTGCGAGATGACGATCTCCGCATCCGGAAGCTCACGTTCGAACGCCGAATCGGGCCCGTCCTTGTCCGACGTAACCGTCAGCTGGTGGCCACGCTCCTCGAT
Organism: uncultured Actinomycetes bacterium; assembly: GCA_963712635.1. GTDB lineage: Bacteria > Actinomycetota > Thermoleophilia > Gaiellales > Gaiellaceae > VAXT01. The sequence continues at coordinate 25,655 of CAVQIS010000005.1, forward strand.
GAAGCTACGCAGTCCGAGCTCGCCGGAGACGCTGCCCAGCAGCTCGCCGGGCGTGAAGTCGATCGCCTGGGGCGTCGGAGTCGACGAGCCGTCGTGGTACTGGTCGATCTCGGGAACTCCGTCGCGCGCATACGCGGTGGGATAGCCGTCGACCGGATCGTCGTACAGCACGCAGAGGACCTTCGCCATCGGGCCTATCTTCGCTGCAACTCGGGGTGGATGCGGCCCGTGGCGTCCTTCAGGCGGCCACCGGAGCGGTCGGTCCGGACGGCGAGGATCTCGGCCAGGATGGAGACGGCGGTCTCGGCGGGAGTCTCGGCGCCGAGGTCGAGCCCGGTCGGGCCGGAGATGCGCTCGATGTCGTCCTCGGTAAGGCCTTCCTCAGCGAGCCGCGCGCGCCGGTTCTCCTGCGTCCGCCGCGAGCCGATCGCGCCGACGTAGAACGCGTCGCTGCGCAGCGCGCCGACCAGCGCCGGGATGTCGAAGCGCTCCTCGTGCGTGAGGACGACGACCGCGGTCCGCTCGTCCGGCTCGACTCGGCCGAGGACTTCTTCGGGCCACTCGACGAGGAGCTCGTCAGCGCTCCCGATGCGGTCCCGGGTGGCGAACTTCGCGCGCGGGTCGGCGACCACCGTGTGCCAGCCGAGCTCGTTGGCGGCGCGGCAGAGCGACTCGGCGATGTCGACGGCGCCGAAGACGAGCAGCCGGTGCGGCGCGTCCTCGGCGAAGTCCCCGAGCTCGCTGAGCGAGATCCGCTCGATCGTCACGTCGATCTCTCCCCCGCACGGGAGCCCGACCGTTCCTGCCTGCTCGTCCGTGATCCCGTACGTCAGCGCACGCGTCTCACCAGAGGCGAGCACTTCGCGCGAAACCGTTGCCACCTCGCCCTCGACACAACCGCCCGAGACCGAGCCCGCGAGCTCACCCTGTTCCGAGACGGCGAGCTTCGAGCCGACCGGCCGCGGCGCCGAGAAGCGCGTGGCGACGACGGTCGCGAGCGCGGCGTGCTCGTCCCCGCGATCGCGCCAGCGCTCGAGCTCCGCCCGTACCTCGGTCATGCACTCGATTGTTGCTGATGCCGACGAGCTCGGACGTGCTTACGAGAGCGCGGATCGGGAACATCCAAGTCATGACAGAACCTGTCGAAACCCCGAAACGGCTCTACCGCAAGGCGGCGCGCGGCAAGGACGACGCAGCGCTCCCGATCGTCTTCGGCGGCGTGACGCTGTTCGTGGCGATCGTGGTTGCGATCGTGACGGCGCTCGTCTTCGTCGTGTACTTCCTGGCCTAGGGAGGCTTAGCGCTCGAGCTCGAAGACCAGTTCGAGGCCGTCCTCTTCGTCGATGGCCTCGCCGGTCTGCCGGAAGCCGAGCCTGCGGATGATCGCGAGCGACGGGTCGTTGTCGGGAGACGTGCAGGCGACGAAGTGCCGGATCCCGCGCTCCTCTGCCCGGCGCAGCAACTCGCTCGCGGCCGCGGTCGCGTAACCGTTGCCGCGCCACGGCTCCTCGATCGTGTACCCGATCTCGATCGCGTCCGGGCTCTGCTTCGCGTTGACGCCGGGCGGCCCGTGGTAGCCGGCATGCCCGATCATCCGCCCCTCGAGCACGACGGCGTGCGGGCACCACTCGCGGAACCGCTCGTCCTCGCGCATCTGGCGCAGGCGCAACGCGAAGAAGCGCATCCCGCCCTCTAGCGGGAATCCGTCCGGCAGGTCGACGTCGAGCGCCTCCGAGGCGCGCTCGCGGTCACCCTCGAGCAGAGCCTCGAGGAACTCCGGAGTCATCGGCCTGAGCTCGATCGCGCTCAATCGCAGGCGGAGTCGCGGAGCGGGAGCCGCTCGAGCAGCGAGGCCAGGGTCTCGAGCTCGTCCTTCTCGAAGCGCTCGGAGAACAGCGCGCGAACGCTCGCCACGTGCGTCTTCCGGGCCTCCTCGAGCTTCTTCTTTCCCTCGGCCGTGAGCACGGCGTAGGTCACGCGCGCGTCCTCCGCGCAGGGGCGGTTGCTCACCCAGCCGGCGGTTTCGAGGCCCTTCAGGAGGCGGGTGATGCCCGAGGGGGTCAGGAGCACTCTCTCGGCGAGATCGACGCGCCTGAGCGCCTGCTCCGGCGCGCGAGAGAGCTGCGCGAGCACGTCGTAGTCGTTGATCGTGAGCCCGTGCGTGGCCAGGAGCTCGGCGTTGAACTGGCGCGTCACGGCCGAGTGCGCGCGGAGGAAGTTGATCCACGCCTCGAGCTCGATTCCTCTCAGTTGAGTTACTTGACTAGTCAATCATTCTCCGCTATTCTCTTGATTGCTCAACTATTGAGCACACAAATATTAGCAGCAAGTCCGAAGGGAGACCAAAGTGTCAGCAATTCAGACAGAGACCGCCACCCTCATCCCCACCGGGACGTGGACGGTCGACCCGGTGCACTCGAGCATCCGCTTCGACGTCGTGGACACGGATTCGATGATGAAGTCCATCAGCGGCCGCTTCACCGACTTCGAGGGTACCGTCGAGGGCGGCGAGCAGCAGTCCGCGAAGGGCGTCGTCCGCACCGCGAGCGTGCTCACCGACAACGAGATGCGAGACGAGCACCTGCGCTCGAACGACCTGCTCGGGACCGGGCGCTTTCCCGAGATCACGTTCGAGTCGAGCCGCATCGAGCACGTCGAGGGTGACCGCTTCAAGATCTTCGGCGACCTGACGGTCAAGGAAGTCGCGATGACGGTCGAGCTGGACGCGAAGTTCCAGGCGACGGGCGAGGACGCCGACGGTGTCGAGAAGACGCTCTTCCGTGTCCAGGGCGAGATCGAGTGGGGCCCGACGCGCGTCGAGATCACGGCCGACATCACGGCGGCCCGTTCGTGACCAAGATCCTCGGCATCTCCGGCAGCCTGCGGGAGCGCTCCTACAACACGGCGCTCCTGCGGGCTGCGGCCGAGCTCGCGCCACCCGATGTCGAGCTCGAGATCTTCGATCTGTCGCAGATCCCGCTCTACAACGACGACGTGGAAGCGGCCGGCGACCCCGCGCCCGTGGCCGAGCTGAGGACGGCGGTCGCCGAGGCCGACGCGCTCCTGCTCGCGACCCCGGAGTACAACCGGGGCACCTCGGGCGTGCTCAAGAACGCGATCGACTGGCTCTCGCGCCCGGCGCTCGCGTCGGTCCTCCGTTGGAAGCCGGTCGCGATCATGGGCGCCTCGAGCGGCCGCGGCGGGACGAAGTACGCGCAGCAGCAGGTTCGCGACGCCCTGCTCTTCCCGGGCGCGGTCGTGCTCGAGGAGCCGGTCGTCCAGCTTCCGGTCGCCTGGGAGCGCTTCGACCCGGACTTGAAGCTGACCGACGAGAACGCCGGCGCCGCGATCACCGAGCTCCTCACCGGGCTCGTCGAGGCTGGCCAGCGAGCAGCCGCAGCTCGTCGCGGTCTAGCGCAAGCAGTCGCGCCGACGTACCCTTCAGCGCGTCACCCCATGATTTCTTCGACTTGAACGCTAGTCGGCGACCGAGAGCGCGTCGGTAGAGTCGCGAGTCGATGGCTAGCGCGCACGGCATCGAGGCCGAGGGCCTCGTTCGTACGTTCAAGGGCGACATCACGGCGGTCGACGGGATCGACCTGCGCGTCGACCCGGGCGAGATCTACGGCTTCCTGGGCCCGAACGGCGCGGGCAAATCGACGACCGTGCACATGCTGACGACGCTCCTGCCCCCCACCTCGGGCATCGCGCGCGTGGCGGGCTTCGACATCGTCAAGGACGGCCCGAAGGTGCGGCAGGCGATCGGCGCCGCCTTGCAGGAAGCCGCGCTCGACAACCTGCTCACCGGCCGCGAGCACCTGCGCCTCCAGTGCGCGCTGCACGGAATCTCGCGCGCCGAGCGCAAAGTGCGAGCGAAGGAGCTGCTCGAGCGAGTGGGCCTGACACGGGCGGCCGATCGCAAGGTCGGCGGCTACTCGGGTGGGATGAAGCGCAGGCTCGACCTGGCGCTGGCGCTCGCGCACCGGCCGTCGATCCTGTTCCTGGACGAGCCGACGACCGGACTCGACGTCCAGAGCAGGAGCGCGCTCTGGAACGAGGTCGCGCGACTCGCGCGCGAGGACGGGGTGACCGTCTTCCTGACCACGCAGTACCTCGAGGAGGCCGATGCGCTCGCCGACCGGGTCGGGATCATCGACCACGGCCACATCGTCGCCGAGGGCACCCCCGTAGCTCTGAAGGCGCAGATCGGAAGGCCGACCGTCGAGGCGATCCCGGGCGACGGCTCGACGCCCGAGGCGCTCGCGCGCATCCTCGAGCGGTTCGGCGAGCCTACGGGCGCATCGCCGAAGGGAGTCGCGGTGCGGCTCGAACACGGCGTCGAGGACCTGGCCGGAATCGTCCGGGCGCTCGACGCGGAAGGGATCAAGCTCGAGGGCCTCGAGCTGCACGCTCCGAGCCTCGACGACGTCTTCCTCGCCAAGACCGGCCGCTCCCTCGAAGGCGCGGCCGAAGAGGAGGAGGAAGAGGCCGAGCGCACGTGACGGTGCTCGGCCAGGTCGGCCAGATCGCGCGCCGCTCGATCCTGCGCACAGCCCGCCAGCCGGCGAACATCATCTTCCCGTTCGTCTTCCCGACCGCCCTGCTGGCGGTCACGTCCGCCGGTCTGCACTCGGCGACGAAACTCCCCGGCTTCCCGTCGAACTCGTTCCTCGCCTTCTTCCTCGCCTTCCCGTTCATCCAGGGCGCGCTCTTCGCGACGATGAACGCGGGAACCGATCTCGCTCGCGACATCCAGACCGGGTTCCTGAACCGTCTCGCGCTGACCCCGCTGCACGGCGGCGCGCTGATCGCCGGGCAGCTCGGCGGGATCGCGGTGCTCGCCTTCGTCCAGAACTGCTACTACCTGACGGTCGGGCTGATCGTCGGCGTCCGGCTCGAGTCGGGCATCGTGGGCGGGATCGTCCTGATCATCCTCGCCACCGGGGTCGCAATCGCGTTCGGTGCGCTCGGCGCGTTCTTCGCGCTGCGGACGGGGTCGGGCGAAGCCGTGCAGGGTCTCTTCCCGCTCCTCTTCGTCGGGCTCTTCCTCTCGTCGATGAACCTGCCGCGAAACCTGATCGAGGCGGACTGGTTCCGAACCGTTGCGACGTTCAACCCGATCTCGTACCTGATCGAGGGGCTACGCAGCCTGATCATCGCGGGCTGGGACTGGCAGGCGCTCGCGCTTGCGTTCGGCGTTGCCGCGGCCCTTGCGACCGGATCGCTGGTTGCCGCCACCTGGGCGCTCACGCTGAGGTTGACGCGGACATGAGGAACTTCTTCTCGGTCGCGTTCGCCGTCGCCTGGCGCGTGCTGCACAACGTGTTCACGACGCCGTCGCTCCTGCTGCCGGGACTGATCTTCCCGCTCTTCTTCTTCACCGCGTTCGCGGGCGGGCTCTCGCGCGTCGAGGACATCCCCGGCTTCGACTTTCCGAACGGGTACACCGCGTTCCAGTTCGTCTTCGTGCTGCTCCAGTCCGCCGCGTTCGGGGGTGTGTTCACCGGGTTCGGCGTCGCGCGGGACTTCGAGTACGGGTTCGCGCGCCGGCTGCTGCTGGGGGCGCCGCGCCGGAGCGGCATCGTGCTCGGGTACGCGCTGGCTGCGACGGGCCGCTGGGCGCTGACGGCAACGATCCTGACCGTCGTCGCGCTGGCCGTGGGAATGAACGTCGGCGGCGGCGGGATCGACCTGGTCGCGCTCTACACGCTCGCGCTGTTCGTGAACCTCGCGGGGGCGTTCTGGGCCTCGGGGGTAGCGATGCGGCTGCGGTCGGTGCAGGCCGGCCCGGTCATGCAGCTGCCCGTGTTCCTCGCGCTCTTCTTCGCGCCCGTCTACGTGCCGCTCTCGCTGCTCGAGGGCTGGCTGCACTCGGTGGCGAGCGTGAACCCGACGACGTTCCTGCTCGAGGGCGGCCGGAGCCTGATCTCGGGCTCGCCGGAGCACGTCTCGGTCGGCTTCCTCGTCGCGATCGGGCTCGCGACGCTGCTCTCGGTCTGGTCCTGGCGCGGTTTGAAGAGCGCCGAGCGCGCCGGCGTCTAAGAACGACGCGGCTATCGTGCTGCGATGATCGTCGAGGCGGTCGCGGCCGCGCTGATCTGCATCGACCCGGGCCACGGGACGCCTCCCTCCGTGGGGCGACAGACCGAGCCGATCGGCCCCGGGTCGAGCGTCCGCAAGATCAAGGACGGCGGCGGCGCGCCGGGCGAGGCGGCCGTCGCGCTCGCGATCGCCAAGAAGACGCGAGCGCTCCTCCTCGCGCGCGGCTACCGCGTGGCGATGACCCGCACCGGCCCGACGTTCAGCTACGGAACCGGCGGAAACGTCGCCCGCGCCCAGTTCTGCAACCGCCGGCACGCCGCGCTCATGCTCCGGATCCACGCCGACGGCTCGACGAGCAGCTCGCAGCACGGAATGGCGACGCTCTATCCCTCGCTGCACCGCGGCTGGACGGACGACATCTACGGACGCAGCCTGCGCGCCGCGCGGCTCGTCCAGCGCGCGACCGTCGCGGCGACGCGGGCGAAGGACAACGGGCTCGTCCGCCGCAGCGACCTGACCGGCTTCAACTGGGCGAACGTGCCGGCGATCCTCGTCGAGACCGGGTTCATGACGAACCCGTCCGAGCGCGGCCGCCTGCAGTCGGGCACCTACCAGTGGAAGGTCGCGCGCGGCTTCACCGCGGGCGTCGCGGCTTTCACTCCGCCGAGGTAGAGCTGCGCCGCATCTGCTCGGCAGCCTCGCGCCCGCGATCGTGGACCGAGTCGCGGCGGTCGGCGATCTCCGGCGGGACGCTCTCCGCGCGATCGATCGGCGTCTCGGCGGCCTCGAACTCCTCGCGGTCGTCGGCGGCGACGCGGGCCTCGGCGAGCTTCGTCTTCAGCGCCTCGGCATGCGGCTCGGGAACGAGCCGGCGCCGGCGGACGGCGCACGAGAGCGCGATACGCGGCCGCGCCCGCGACCACGGCTCCGCCGAGCAAGAGGGCCAGCCGGCCTTGCACGAGGCCGATGCTACAGTGTCGCTCGGCACCTGCCTCGCCCCCCGCCGCCACAGTTCCCGAGCGGCGCAAGCCCCAGGCGAGGCCGACTCAGACCGAAGGAGGCCAGAGGGAACTTGATCGACTACGAAATCCTGCTGCTGTTCGATGCCGAGCTTCCCGAGGAGCGGCAGAACGAGATCGTCACGCGCACACGGGAGCTCGTCGAGGGTGGAGACGGGACCTTCGAGAGCCACGACGTCTGGGGACGCCGCAGGCTGGCCTACGAGATCGACCACAAGGCCGAGGGCTTCTACCACCTCCTGACCTTCCAGGCCGAGCCGGGAACGCTGGACGAGATCTCGCGCGTGCTCAAGATCACCGACGGGGTGCTTCGGCACCTCGCCGTCAAGCGGCCGAAGCCCGGCGCGACCTCCTCGGGATCGCCGCCCGGCAGCGACCGCGAGGCCGACTACGCTGAGCCCGCATTCGATACACGAGGAGAGGAATAACCATGGCGAACATCAACCGCGTCGTCCTCGTCGGCAATCTCACGAAGGATCCGGAGCTGCGGCACACTCCGAGCGGGACCGCTGTCTGCAAGCTGCGCCTGGCCGTGAACACGCGCCAGAAGGACGGGCAGACGGGCGAGTGGGGCGACAAGCCGAACTACTTCGACGTGACGGTCTGGGGGAACCAGGGCGAAAGCTGCGCGCAGTACCTCGCCAAGGGCCGCCCGATCGGCGTCGACGGACGTCTCGACTGGCGCGAGTGGGAGGCCCAGGACGGCTCCAAGCGCCAGGCGGTCGAGATCATCGCCGACACGGTGCAGTTCCTCGGCAGCCGCGGTGAGGGCGAGGGCGGCGGCGAGCGCCAGTTCGTTCCGGCCGCGGCGGCGACGGAAAGCGGCGCCGACTTCGGCAACGCGAACGACGACGACATTCCCTTCTAAATGGCACGCAGCGACCGAGACCAGAAAGACCGTCAGAGCAGCCGCCGCCGCCAGCCGATGGAGCGCCCCGGCAGGCGCCGGCCCTGTTACTTCTGCAAGGAGAAGATCGACGAGGTGGACTGGAAGAACTTCAACCAGCTCCGCCGCTACGTGTCCGAGAAGGGCAAGATCCGCTCGCGCCGGATCTCGGGCACCTGCCGCCGGCACCAGCGCCAGGTCGCAGTTGCCGTGAAGCGCGCGCGCGAAATGGCGTTGCTGCCGTACGTTTCGAACTGATGAAGGTCGTTCTCCGGGAAGACGTCGAGAAGGTCGGCCTGCGCGGCGAGGTCGTCGACGTCGCACGTGGGTACGCGCGGAACTTCCTGCTCCCGCGGAAGCTCGCGGAGCCGGCTACCCCGTCCCGGGTGGCGGAGCTCGAGAAGGTCAACGCTCGCCGCGCGCTGAACGAGGCTCAGAGCTTCGAGCAGGCGCAGGAGATCGCGCAGCGCCTCGGCCAGGCGGAGATCCGCTTCGACGTCAAGGCCGGGGAGAACGGGGTGCTGTTCGGGTCGGTCACGCAGACCCAGCTGGCCGACACGATCTGGGAAAAGCTCAAGGTGCGGGTCGACCGGCGCAAGATCGGGATGGACGAGCCGCTGAAGCGGATCGGGCGCTACCAGGTGCCGATCGAGCTGTTCGCTGACGTCACGGTCGAGACGCGCGTGCTCGTCGTGCCCGAGGGCGGGGAGCTTCCGCCCGAGGAGGAGCTGCAGGCGATCGAGGAGGCCGAGGCCGCCGAGGCTGCGGCCGCCGAAGCCGCACACGAGGAGGAGCACGCCGCGGCGGAGGCCGCCATCGACGAGGAGATCGCGGCCGACGAGGTCGTGGAGGAGCCGGCCGCGGAGGGCGAAGCCGCGCCCGCACCGGCCGCCGAGGAGCCGGAGCCCGCCGCAGACAGCGAGCCGGCACCCGAACCGGCCGCCGAGGAGCCGGAAGCAACCGCCGACGAGCCGGAGCCCGCCCCGGAGGAGTCACAAGAGGCGAACTAGTTATCCACAGCCTTTTCCCGGGCCTGTGGATGAATCGACGAAGAATCCGCTCGTAGCGCGAAAAACGCACGACGATTCTGTTCGGGGAGCTGGGGAACGACATCCGACCGGCTGGGGAGAATCAGCCGAACGTGCGTTCCCTCACCCTGCAATCCGCGACCTTTTCCGACCTGTCTCGAACTGCGGGAAGGCGGTTGTCCACCCGTTGAAATCCGTCCTTCCAGCCGGGAGTAATTCCGACGTGGCCGCGCTCGCCCAGACGATGCAGACCGCCCCGGTCCCGCCCCAGAATCTCGATGCCGAGGAGTCCGTCCTCGGCGCGATGATGCTGTCCCCCGGGGCGATCGGGGCGGTCAGCGAAGTCCTCGACGCGAGCGACTTCTACCGCGAGAGCCACGCGAAGATCTACCGCGGAGCCCTGGCGCTGTACGCGCGCGGCGAGCCGGTCGACGCGATCACGCTCGTCGACGACCTCGAGGAGCGCGGCGACCTCGAGGGCGCCGGCGGCCGCGAGCGCATCCACGAGCTGGCCGCGCTCGTCCCGGCCACGGCCAACGCCGGGCACTACGCGAAGATCGTCCGCGAGATGGCGACCCTGCGCGGACTGATCCGCGTCGGGTCCGAGGTCGCCCGGCTCGGCTGGGAGCGGCCGGGGGAGGCGCCGGACCTCGTCGACCAGGCCGAGCAGATCATCTTCGAGCTCTCGCAGACACGCGTCCAATCCGAGTTCAGCCACATCGAGGAGCTGCTCAAGGACAGCTTCGAGCGGATCACGCAGCTCTACGAGGCGGGCGAGGACCTCACGGGCGTGCCTTCGGGCTTCCGCGACATCGACCGCCTGACCGGCGGATTCCAGCCCGGCAATCTGATCATCGTCGCGGCCCGCCCGAGCATGGGGAAGTCCGCGCTCGGCCTGGGCATGGCCGCAAACCTCGGCGTGCGCTCGCAGATCCCGGTCGCGCTGTTCACGCTCGAGATGTCGAAGTCCGAGGTCACCCAGCGGCTGATGTGCAGCGAGGCGAAGGTCGAGTCCAACCGCCTGCGCACCGGAAAGCTGGCCGCCGACGACTGGCCGCGTCTGACCGCAGCGTGCGACAAGCTCGCGAAGGCGCCGATCTACGTCGACGACACGGGCTCGATCACGATGATGGAGATCCGCGCCAAGGCTCGCCGCCTCAAGACGCAGCAGCCCAATCTCGGGCTGATCATCGTCGACTACCTGCAGCTGATGACCTCGGGCGCGTCGGTCGAGAACCGTGTGCAGGAGGTGTCGCAGATCTCGCGGCAGCTGAAGGTTCTGGCGCGCGACCTGGACGTTCCGGTCCTGGCGATGTCGCAGCTGTCGCGTGCGGTCGAGCAGCGTCACGACAAGCGGCCGATCCTGTCCGACCTCCGCGAGTCGGGCGCGATCGAGCAGGACGCCGACCTCGTGTTCTTCATCTACCGCGACGAGTACTACAACGAGGAGTCCGACCAGCAGGGTCTGGCCGAGGTGATCTGCGCGAAGCACCGCAATGGGCCGACCGGCGCGGAGAAGGTGTCGTTCCTCAAGCGGTACGCGAAGTTCGCCGACCTCGCGGCCTGAAGAGCTACGAGGGCCTGGCGGAGACGCGCCGCGCGGCCCGGACGAAGAACATCCCGGCGGCTGCACCGGCGCCCATCGCGAGCGTGAGCACGTTGGTCGTGACGCAGGTTCGGCAGGCGTTACAGCAAGTCGTGACCATCGGGGCGTGCTCGCCGTACTTCCCGGCGACCTGACCGACGCGCCCGGTCCAGATCTGCTTCATGACCTGAGTGTAGAGCGAGAGCTGGCGCCCGGCCGCAGGGGCTAGCGCCGAGGCTTCTGGCAGACTGATCTCCCGTGCCCGCGACTGTCATCGTCGGCGCGCAGTGGGGCGACGAGGGCAAGGGCAAGATCGTCGATCTGCTCGCCCAGCACTCGGACCTCGTCTGCCGCTATCAGGGCGGCCCGAACGCGGGCCACACGATCATCGCCGACGGCGAGACCTACAAGTTCAAGCACATGCCCTCGGGGATCCTGTGGGGCAAGGAGTGCGTGCTCGGGGCCGGGCTCGTCGTCGACCCGGGCGTGTTCGTCGAGGAGCTCGACGAACTCGAGGCGCGCGGGATCTCGACCGGGACCGTCCGGCTGTCCGGCAACGCGCACGTGATCATGCCGTGGCACGTCGCGCTCGACGGCGCGAGCGAGCGGCGCCTCGGGAAGCTCCAGATCGGGACGACGCGCCGCGGGATCGGGCCGGCCTACGCGGACAAGTCCACGCGGCTCGGGATCCGCGTGCAGGACCTCTTCGACGCGAAGATCCTGCGCCAGAAGATCGAGGTCGCGCTCGCCGAGAAGAACGTCTGGCTGGAGCGCGTCTACGGTGCCGCGCCGCTCGACCTGGAAGAGGTCGCGGAGGAGGTCGAGGGCTACGCGCAGCGGCTTCGGCCGTACATCGCGGACACGTCCCTCCTCGTCGAGAACGCGCTCAAGAACGGGAAAGCGGTCCTGTTCGAAGGCGCCCAGGCGACGCTGCTCGACCTCGACCACGGCACGTATCCATTCGTCACCTCCTCGAACCCGATCGCCGGCGCGGCGGCCACCGGGATCGGCATCGGCCCGACCCGCATCGACCGCGTGATCGGAGTCGCCAAGGCGTACGTCACGCGCGTCGGCGAGGGGCCCTTCCCGACCGAGATCGTGGGGCCCGACCAGGAGCGGCTCCGCGAGCTCGGCGGCGAGTACGGGACGGTCACCGGCCGGCAGCGTCGCTGCGGCTGGCTCGACCTCGTCGGGCTTCGCTACGCGGTCCGGCTGAACGGGATGACCTCGCTCGCACTGACGAAGCTCGATGTGCTGTCCGCGTTCTCGGAGCTGCCGGTCTGCGTGCGCTACCGGCTGCGCGACGGGAGCGAGACCGAAGAGTTTCCGGCCCACCAGAGCGATTTCCACCACTGCGAGCCGATCTACGAGACGCTTCCCGGCTGGCAGGAGCCGCTCGATCAGGTGGACGACGTCGCCGCGCTTCCCGAGGCCGCGCGTCGCTACGTCGACTTCGTCGAGCGCCAGCTCGACGTCGAGGTTTGCCTGATCGGCACCGGCGCATCGCGGGAGCGGGTCCTTTCGCCCCGCGGCCTCGAAGCCGTCCTCAGCTGACGCGGCCGACCGCGTACCAGGCCCGCGCCGAGAGCTCGAACGGGCCCTCGGGGTTGCCCAGGCGTCGCGCGTAGGCCGCCCGCAGCTCCGCCCGGCGCTCCGGCTCGAGCGACGCACAGAAGGCACCGGCCGGCCCGATCCCGCTGGGAAAGGGCGCCCACAGGTCGTCGAAGTCGTCGTAGTCCGCGGTCACCCACAGCTCTCCGCCGCGGACGTCCTCGAGCCCGACCTCGCGCCAGAGGCCGGTCAGCTCCTCCTCGGTCGAGTACCCCATGGTCGTGGCCTCGTCGTAGCGAGTGGCTTCCTCGGGAACCGACTCGTGCGCCGCGTCCCAGAAGGCTCGGAGCATCGTCATCCGCTCTCGGTAGTCCCACGTGCAGGCGGCCACCTTCCCGCCCGGCCTCACGACGCGCTTCATCTCCCCCACTCCGCGTTCGGCGTCGGTCATGAAGTTGACGACGAGCTGGGCGAGGGCTGCGTCGAACGAATCGTCCTCGAACGGCAGCTCCTCGGCGGCGGCGACGCGGACGTCCGCGGACGGCAGCCTGGCGCGGCAGACGGAGACGAACGCCTGGGACGGGTCGACGGCGGCGACGTTCTCGCTCCCGACGACCTTCGCCAGCTCGGTTGCGAGCCCGCCCGGTCCGCAGCCGACGTCGAGCACGCTGTCCGCGGGGTCGATGCCGGTGGCGTCGATCAGCGCGGCTGCGAGCCCCGGGGCATATCGGCCGACAAAACGGCCGTACATGTCCGTGGCGGCGCGAAAGGTGTAGGCGCCCTTCGCTTCGGTCACGGGCGCGATCGTACTCCTACGGCGGGGCGCGATGACGGTAACCCTGGCGGTCTTTTCAAACACCCACGTGCGCCAGTAGGGTTGGCCGCGTGAGAGTCCTCGTCGTCGGCTCCGGCGGGCGTGAGCACGCGCTTGCCTGGAAGCTGGCGCAGAGCCCGGCGGTCGAAGAGGTGCATGCCGCCCCGGGCAACCCGGGCATCTCCAGGCTCGGGCAGTGTCACCCGATCCGCGCCGAGGACGGCGACAGCCTGCTCGAGCTCGCCCGCACCCTCGGAACCGACCTGGTCGTGATCGGCCCCGAGGCGCCGCTCGTCGCGGGCGTCGCCGACCAGCTCCGGCGAGGCGGGGTCTCCGTCTTCGGCCCGAGCGCGGCCGCGGCGCAGATCGAGGGCTCGAAAGGCTTCGCAAAGGACGTCATGCGGGCCGCCGGGGTGCCGTTCGCCGAGCGGATGTCCGTCGCGCGCGTCCCCTGCGTGGTCAAGGCCGACGGGCTGACCGCGGGAAAGGGCGTCTTCGTCTGCCGCACCGACGAGGAGCTCGACGCCGCGCTGACCGCCGTCCGCGCGCACGGCGAGGACTTCGTGATCGAAGAGCTGCTCGAGGGCGAGGAGCTCTCGGTGTTCGCGATCGTCGACGGGAGCACCGCCCTCCCCCTGCCGGAGTCGCGCGACTACAGCAGGGTCGGCGACGGCGACACGGGCCCCAACACGGGCGGGATGGGCTCCTACTCCCCCGTGCCCGAGCTCGACGCCGGACGCGTCGCCGAGCTCGTCGAGACGATTCACGAGCCGGTGATCGAGGAGCTGGCCGGCCGCGGCACGCCGTTCATCGGCTGCCTCTACGCCGGGCTGATGCTCACCGCCGACGGGCCGAAGGTGCTCGAGTTCAACTGCCGGTTCGGCGACCCCGAGACGCAGGTCATCCTCCCGCGGCTGGACGGGGACCTCGCGGAGGCGCTCCGCGCCGCGGCTCAGGGCGACCTCTCGGAGATCGAGCTGCCCGTGTCCGACAGGTGCGCCGTGACGATCGCGCTCGCGGCCGGGACCTATCCCGCAGGCCGTGATACGGGCTCGCCGATCATGGGAGTCGACGACGCGGAAGCGCACGGCGCCGTCGTCTTTCATGCAGGGACCGCGATGAGGGACGGGCAACTCGTGACGAGCGGTGGCAGGATCCTCAACGTGACCGGTGTCGGCGAGACGATCGAGGAAGCGCGGGCGCGTGCCTACGAGGCGTGCGACAGGATCTCGTTCCCGGACATGAGGTACCGAAGCGACATCGCGGAGAAGGCGCTGAACGTTGCCGGCTGACCCGGAGACCCAGGCTTCGCCGATGGGGCTGCTCGAGGAGCTGGACGAGTCGGGGCCGCTCGTCGGGATCCTCGTCGGGTCGGAGTCGGACCTCGAGGCGATGGACCCGGCGCTCGCGGAGTTGCGGGAGCGCGGGATCTCGCACGAGCTGAAGGTGCTCTCGGCCCACCGGAACCCACGCGGAGTCGCCGAGTACTCCTCGACCGCGCAGCTGCGCGGCGTCCGCGTGATCATCGCGGGCGCGGGGATGGCGGCCGCGCTGCCCGGTGTCGTCGCGGCTTACAGCGACCTGCCGGTGATCGGAGTCCCGCTGCGCTCCTCGAAGAGCGTCGGCGACGGGCTCGACGCGCTGCTCGCGATCGCGCAGATGCCCCCGGGCGTCCCGTGGCCTGCGTGTCGGTCGACGGATCGCGGAACGCGGCGATCCTCGCGGCGCGGATCCTGGGGCAGGGCGGCGGATACCCGCAGGCGCCACCCGTAGAATCCTCGTAGTGATTTCACGCTACTCGCGACCGGAGATGGCCCGCATCTGGTCGGACGAGGGCAAGCTCGAGCGCTGGCTCGAGGTCGAGCTCGCGGCGCTCGACGGCTGGGCGGAGGCGGGCGTCGTGCCCGCCGAGGCGGCCGAGGCGGTTCGATCCAAGGCTGTCGCGCCGAGCCCCGAGCGGGTGGCCGAGATCGAGCAGAGGACGCACCACGACACCGCGGCCTTCGTCGACGCGGTCGCATCGGAGCTCGGCCCGGAAGGGCGCTGGTTCCACTACGGCCTCACCTCGTCGGACGTCGTGGACACCGCGCTCGCGCTGCAGATCGCGGCCGCCGGAGAGCTGATCCTGGCCGGGCTCGACCGGGCCTTCGACGCGGTCGGGGCGCGGGCCGAGGAACACCGCCTGACGATCACGATCGGCCGCACCCACGGGGTGCACGCGGAGCCGACGACGTTCGGCCTCAAGCTCGCGGTCTGGGCCTTCGAGCTCGACCGCGCTCGCAGGCGCGTCGCCCTTGCGCTCGAGGGCGTGCGCGTCGGGAAGCTCTCGGGCGCCGTCGGGAACTACGCGGCGATCGACCCCGAGGTCGAGCGCGTGGCCTGCGAACGCCTCGGCCTCGAGCCCGAGCCGGCCGCGACGCAGGTCGTCCAGCGCGACCGTCACGCCGACCTGCTGGCCGCGCTCGCCCTGGCGGCCGCCTCGCTCGAGCGTTTCGCGGTCGAGATCCGTCACCTGGCGCGCACCGAGGTGGCCGAGGTGCAGGAGCCGTTCGGCAAGGGCCAGAAGGGCTCCTCGGCGATGCCGCACAAGCGAAATCCGGTCGTCGCCGAGCGGATCTGCGGGCTCGCCCGGGTCGTGCGGGCCGCTTCGATGGTCGGTCTCGAGAACGTCGCGCTCTGGCACGAGCGGGACATCTCGCACTCCTCGGCTGAGCGCGTCACGATCCCGGACGCGTTCCTCGCGCTCGACTACATGCTCGACCGCTTCTCGTGGCTCGTCGAAGGGCTCGTCGTCCGCACGGAGCAGATGCGGCGCAACCTCGAGCTCAGCCGCGGCCTCTACTTCAGCCAGGGCGTCCTGCTCGCGCTGGTCGAGAGCGGCCTCTCGCGCGACGAGGCGTACCGGCTCGTCCAGGGACACGCAATGCGCGCCTGGGAGGAAGAGCTCGACTTCCCGGAGCTCGTGCGCGCGGATCCGGAGGTCACGAAGCTGCTCGACGCCGCTACGCTCGACTCGATCTTCGACCTCGGCCACTACACGCGCCACGTCGACACCGTCTTCGACCGTCTGCACGCCATCTCGAACAAGGAGGAGCCCGTTCATGTCTGAGACAGTCCACGTCGGCAGCGGCAAGGTCCGCGAGCTCTACGCCATCGACGACGAGCGCCTACTGCTCACAGCGAGCGACCGTATTTCAGTGTTCGACGTCGTCCTGCCGACCGAGATCCCGGACAAGGGTCGCGTCCTGACCGGGTTGTCGGGCTTCTGGTTCGAGCGGACGAAGGACGTCGTCCCGAATCACCTGCTGACGATTCGCGAAGACGGCCGCTCGATGGAATGCAAGCGGCTCGTGATGCTCCCGATCGAGTGCGTCGTCCGCGGCTACCTGTCCGGATCGGGCTGGAAGAGCTACCAGCAGAGCGGAGAGGTCTGCGGGATCGCGCTCCCGGAGGGCCTGCGGGAGTCGGACAAGCTTCCCGAGCCGATCTTCACGCCGACGACCAAGGCGACCGAGGGCCATGACGAGGCGCTGACCGCCGAGCAGGCGGCCAACCTGGTCGGCGACGAGCGGTTCGAGGAGCTGCGCACGATCTCGATCGAGCTCTACGAGATGGCCGCGGAGGCGGCCGCGGGCAAGGGGATCATCATCGCGGACACGAAGTTCGAGCTCGGCCTCGACGACGAGGGGCGAATCGTCCTCGGCGACGAGGTCTTCACTCCCGACTCGTCGCGCTTCTGGCCGGCCGACGAGTACGAGCCGGGCGGCTCTCAGCCCTCGTACGACAAGCAGTTCGTGCGCGACTACGCCGAGTCGCTCGGTTGGGACAAGACCCCGCCGGGCCCCGAGCTCCCGGACGAGGTCGTCGCCGGCACCCGCGCGCGGTACATCGAGGCGTTCGAGCGGATCACCGGGCTCCCGTTCGACGACTACGCGGCCGCCCCGACGAAGGTGCTGCAGTGAAGGCGACCGTTCTCGTCCGGCCCAAGCCCGGGATCCTCGATCCGCAGGGCAAGGCCGTCGAGGACTCCTTGAAGCATCTCGGCTTCAGCGTCGACGGCGCGCGGGTCGGTCGCGTGGTCGACCTCGAGGTCGAGGCATCGGATCCCGAGCAAGCGCGCGCCGAGGTCGAGCGCATGTGCGCCGAGCTTCTCGCCAACCCGTTGATCGAGAGCTACGAGATCGAGCTCGCGGAGGGCACGTGACCGAGACGCGTCCACGGGTGGCCGTCGTCGTCTTCCCGGGGTCGAACGACGACCGGGACGCGGCGCAGGCGCTCGAAGCCCTCGGCGCCGAGCCGGTGCTCCACTGGCACGCGAACAGCGAGCTCCCCGACGTCGGCGCGGTCGTCCTGCCCGGCGGGTTCTCCTACGGCGACTATCTCCGCGCAGGGGCGATCGCCCGGTTTTCGCCGGCGATGCAGGCGGTGGCGAACTTCGCAGCCGACGGCGGCTACGTCCTCGGGATCTGCAACGGCTTCCAGGTCCTCTGCGAGGCCGGCCTGCTTCCCGGGGTGTTGCGCCCCAACGAATCGCTGTCGTTCGTGTGCGAGGACGTTCCGCTCCGGGTCGAGCGCGCAGGCGTCGCCTTCCTCACGCGCTGCGAGGCCGGTCAGCGTCTGTCGATCCCGATCAAGCACGGCGAAGGCTGCTTCTTCGCCGACGACGAGCTCCTCGCCGAGCTGGGCGAGGCCGGGCAGATAGTTCTCCGCTACGAGGAGAACCCGAACGGCTCGATCGACTCGATTGCAGGCGTCGTCAATGCCGAGGGCAACGTGATGGGGCTGATGCCGCACCCCGAGCATGCGGTCGATCCGCTCATCGGCTCCGGCTCTACCGACGGGGCGCTGATCCTCGAGGCGCTCGTCGACCGCGCACGCGAGCGCCTCTTCGCGACGGCCTAGCCCTCGAGCGGCGTCTGCCTCCGCCACCCTGGCGGAACGGATGCCATGTCGTGTCAGGCCTTCTCGTTGGCACCCTCCTCCACGGCCGGGAACCCGAATGTCCGGGCGAGCTCGGGCGAACCGGCCAGGCCCTCGACCAGGCGCTCCATGTCACGCGCGCGCAGCGTGACCGGGCCGCGCCGAGCCGTGCCGCCGGTGGTGTAGGCGAACCGCACGAAACGCTCACCCTTCGGCCCCTCGAGGAGCTGCACGATCGACGAGAAGCGCTTGTCTCCCGAGCGCTGAGGGACGCTGACCTCCTCGACGAGCGTCGCCGGGCCCCAGGGTGTTGCCGCCTTCGTTGCCATGCTGGGCAACCTAGCGCGGAAAGTGTGACGTGTCTGTCGCAGCCCTGCGACAGATCAGTGCCAGCTGACCTCGGTGTCGAGAAGCCCGAGAAACGCCTCCGGATCCTCGACAGCGAGCTCCGGCGCGCGGACCCCGGGCGCCGCCAGCCGGCCCTCCGCGATCTCCAGCGCAGCGCGCGCGGCCGGCTCGGAGGTCGACTTCGCGCTCCCACCGCTGGTGACCGTCCGCCCCACGACACGCTCACCGTCGGCCCGCAGCTCGACCTCGTGCACGGCGACCGACTCCGGCGACTGCGTGTACGGCTCGGGCAGCTCGCCGTCGCCGAGCGCGAGCAGCTTCTCGAGAAGCCCCGGCGACAGGCAGAGCCGAAAGCTCCCCTCGCGCAGGCTCGAGAGGCTCGACGGCAGGGTCGCCAGCTCCGAGTGGAGCGTGTAGATGCCCTTCGCCCGCCCCACCGGCTCCGGGAACTCGCGCTCCGCCTCGCCGGAAAGCGGCTCGACCTCCTCCAGCTCTCCGGCCCGCAGAACGACCGGCCGCATCTGCAGCTCGTCGCGCAGCGTCTGCACCGAGTAGGGCGCCGGGAACGGGTGGTTCGCGGCAGCCGGGTCGCGCGTCGCGGCCCAGATCTCCATCGACAGAGGATCGCCTCCCAGACGACGCGCCGCCGCAGCCGCGAGCAGGTTCGTCTTCCCGGGAGCCGAGCCGAGCCCGAGCACGCGGTCAAGCCGGCCGAGCCGAACTCAGCGTCCAGCGCGAGCTGCTCGCGCGTCACGTGGAAGAGCCCGCCCAGGTCGACGTAGTGCGCGCCCGCTCCCAGCGCGCCGCGCATCACGTCGAGGTTCAGCCGGTAGTCCGCCGCGTTCACGACGACCTCGGCGCCCTCCAGCGCGCGCCCGAGCGAAGCGGCATCCCGCGCGTCCACGTGCTCGTCTCCCTCGAGCCGGAAGTCCCTCCGGGCCACGTCCGCGCCCCACTCCTCGAGGAACGCCGTGACGTTCCGCCCGATAGTCCCAGTTGCCCCGACGACGGCGATCACGAGAGAATCGTCTCATGGCGGTGGCAAAGCGCACCGAGAGTGAGCGCATCCTGGCGGCCCGCGAGCAGTACGTCCCCCGCGGAATCGCCACGCCGCCGATCGTGGTGGAGCGCGCGGAAGGCGCCCGGGTCGTGGACGTCGACGGCAAGGCGTACATCGACTTCGCCGGCGGCCTGGGCTGTCAGAACACGGGCCACGGCTTCCCGCCCGCGGTCGCCGCGATGCACGAGCAGATCGACAGCTACCTGCACCAGTGCTTCATGGTCGGGGTGTACGAGCCGTACGTCGAGGTCTGCCGCCGGCTCGCCGAGCTGTCGCCGTGCGCGGGGGAGAACCAGAAGAGCCTGCTCCTGAACTCGGGCGCCGAGGCGGTCGAGAACGCGGTCAAGATCGCTCGCGCCGCGACCGGACGCCCCGGGGTCATCGTCTTCGACAACGCCTTCCACGGCCGCACCCTCCTCACGATGACGATGACGCACAAGGAGATCTACAAGCAGGGCTTCGGCCCGTTCGCGCCCGAGGTCTACCGAGCGCCCGGCCCGTACCCGTACCGAGGCGTGTCCTCGGACGACTCGCTCGACGCCCTCGCCGCGCTGATCGACCGGCACGAGATCGCCTGCGTCGTGCTCGAGCCGGTCCAGGGCGAGGGCGGCTTCGTCGACATGCCCGCCGACTTCCCGGGCCGGCTCGCCGAGCTGTGCCGAGAGCACGGCGTCCTGTACGTGGACGACGAGGTGCAATCCGGGATCGGTCGGACGGGGCCGGTCTGGGCGATCGAGCACTACGAGACCGAGCCGGACCTGCTCGTGTCCGGCAAGTCGCTCGGAGGCGGGCTGCCGCTGGCCGCGGTCACCGGCCGGGCCGAGGTGATGGACGCGCCGCATCCCGGCGGCCTCGGCGGGACGTTCGGCGGCAACCCGGTCGCCTGCGCCGCCGCGCTCGCGGTCCTCGACGAGGTCTCGACCGACGAGTTCCGCGACGCACGCGCTGGAGCTCGCCGCCACGATCCGCACCCGCCTCGACGGGCTCGCCTCCCGCGTCGACCAGGTCGGCGACGTGCGCGGCATCGGCGCGATGCTCGCCCTCGAGCTCGTCACCGACCGCGAATCGAAGGAGCCCGCCGCCGACCTCGCCAAGCGCACCACCGAAGCGGCGCGGGAGCGCGGCCTGATCCTCCTCTCCTGCGGGACGCTCGGCAACGTCATCCGCATCCTCGTTCCGTTGGTCATCTCCGACGACGATCTCGCCCGGGGTCTCGAGATCCTGGAGGAGTCGCTTGTCGACGCAGCCGCAGGCTGACGTACGGCTCGAAAGCGTCCGGAAGGCCTACGGCGACGTCGTCGCGGTCGACGGCATCGACCTCGAGGTCCCCGCAGGGCGAGTTCTTCACCATGCTCGGCCCGTCCGGCTCCGGCAAGACGACGACGCTGCGCCTGATCGCCGGCTTCGAGTCGCCCGACGAGGGCCGCATCCTCCTGAAGGGCGCCGACGTCACCGCCCAGCCGCCCTACGAGCGAGACGTGAACACCGTCTTCCAGGACTACGCGCTCTTCCCGCACATGACGGTCGGCGAGAACGTCGCGTACGGGCTCAAGATCAAGCGCATCAAGAAGGCCGAGCGCACGAAGCGGACGGCCGAGGTGCTCGAGCTCGTGCGGCTCGGCGGGCTGATGGGCCGCAAGCCGTCGCAGCTCTCCGGAGGCCAGCGCCAGCGGGTCGCGCTCGCCCGCGCGATCGTCAACCATCCGCAGGTGCTCCTGCTCGACGAGCCGCTCGGGGCGCTCGACCTGAAGCTCCGCCAGGAGATGCAGATCGAGCTGAAGCGGATCCAGCAGGAGGTCGGGATCACGTTCATCTACGTCACGCACGACCAGGAGGAGGCGCTGACGATGAGCGACCGGCTCGCGGTCTTCAACGACGGGCCGGATCGAGCAGGTCGGCGCGCCCGGCGGAGGTCTACGAGCACCCGCAGACCGAGTTCGTCGCAGGCTTCGTGGGCGTCTCGAACGTGCTCGAGCGCGCCAGAACGGGCACTCGAGCCGCTTCACCGTCCGTCCTGAGAAGATCCGCATGCTCGAGGAGCACGAGGCGACCGAGCCCGGCGACGCATTCCGAGAGCCGGGCGCATCAGCGACGTCGTCTACATCGGGATGGTGACGCGCTACTCGGTCGACCTCGACGACGGTGGAGAGCTGATGGTCATCCGCCAGAACCTCGAAACGACATCCAGCCGAGGTGCTCGAGGCTCAGGGCCGGCGGGTCCGCCTCGCGTGGCGCCCAGAGCACACGTATCGTGATCGAGCCGGGGGAAGAGAGGAGGAGCAGGATGAGTAATGCGTTGAAGCGCGGCACTGGGAGCGCTGGCCCTCGCGAGTGCTCGTGGTCTTGCTCGCCTTTGCGGCTGCGGGCTGCGGCGGCGGAGCGGCGGGAGCAGCGCGGAGGAATCCCGCGGCGACGAATCGAGCCTGACGACATCGATCGGCCCGCGGCGAAGGCAAGCTCAACCTCGTCGCGTGGGCCGGCTACACGCAGACCGGAGTGGGCGAAGCCGTTCGAGCAGCAGACCGGCTGCAAGGTCAAGACGCAAGGACGCCGGCTCCTCGGACGAGATGGTCGACGCTGATGCGCCAGGGAGGCGGGCCAGTACGACGGCGTCTCCGCGTCGGGAGACGCGAGCGTGCGGCTGATCGCAGCGGCGACGTCGCAGCCGATCAACACCGGACCTGATCCCCGAACTACGCCGACTTCATGGAGGCGCTCAAGTCGCCGCCGCACAACACCGTGGACGGCGAGCCACTACGGCGTCCCGCTCCGGTGGGGCCCGAACACGCTGCTCTACAGCACGGACAAGGTCACGCCGGCCCCGACGAGCTGGTCGTCGATCTACGACACCGCAGTACAAGGGCAAGATCACGATCTACGACAACTCGATCTACATCGCGGACGCGGCCCTCTACCTCTCGAAGACGAAGCCCGACCTGGGGATCGACGGAACCCGTACGAGCTGACCACAGGAGCAGTTCGACGCCGCGGTCGACCTGCTCAAGCAGCAGCGGCCGCTGCTGAAGAAGCTACTGGGCGCTCGACGTCGCGACGAGATCCAGTCCTTCACGAACGGGGACGTCGAACATCGGCAGCGACGTGGCCGTACCAGGTGAACATGCTCCAGGCGGACAAGGTGCCGGTCAAGGACCTCATGCCGAAGGAGGGGGCGACCGGGTGGGCGGACACGTGGATGATCTCGTCGCAAGGCGAAGCACCCGAACTGCGCGTACCTCTGGATGAAGTACATCATCTCGCCGGAGGTGCAGGCCCAGCTGGCCGATCACTTCGGCGAGACGCCGGTCAACCCGAAGGCGTGCGCGTGACGATGGACAAGCTGAGCGCGGGCTCGTGCGAGCAGTACCACGCCGACGAGTCCCGCGTCGTATTTGGACAGCATCAAGTTCTGGAAGACGCCGACCGCCGACTGCGGCAACGGCGAGACGAACTGCATGGACTACAACGACTGGCAGAAGGCCTGGACCGAGATCAGGGGCTAGCGGCCTCCGTTGTCCGTAGACGTCGCACGGGGCGGGCCGTCGACCGACGGGCCCGCCGCCGCGTCTTCGGCCGCCTTCTGGCGGCGTCCGCTGGCTGCGGGCGCGGCGCTGCTCGGTCCCGCCGGCCGGGGCCTTCCTACGTCGTCTACGTCGGCTCGCTCGCGGTGCTGCTTGCTGTCGGCGTTCTGGACGCTCGACCCGTTCACGTGGCGAGATCGTCCACACGTTGACGCTCGACAACTTCCGCATCCTCTGGAAGCGAGCACGTGTACTGCGGATCGCCGTGGCGGACGATCGGCATGGCGGCCGCGGTGACGGTCGCGGACGCGCTCCTCGCCTTCCCGATCGCGTACTACATGGCGCGGGTCGCCGTCGCCGCGGACGCGCGGACGTGCTCTTGGTGCTGCGGTCCTGATGCCGCTGTGGTCGAGCTACCTCGTAAGGCACTACGCCTGGCGGACGATCCTCTCCCACGACGGCGCGCTCAACTGGGCGCTCGGCCGTCGGGCTCCCGGCTCAGACATCGGCTACACGAACTGGGCTCTGGCTCGTCTTCACGTACCTGTGGCTGCCGTTCATGATCCTGCCGGTCTACGCCGGGCTCGAGCGGATCCCCGACTCGTTCTCGAGGCCTCGCGCCGACCTCGGGCGCCGAGTCGCTGCACACGTTCAGGCCGCGTGATCCTGCCGCTCGCGTTCCCGGCAGTCGTCGCCGGCTCGATCTTCACCTTCTCGCTCACGCTCGGCGACTACATCGCGCCCGGGCTGATCACGAGCGAGCAGTTCATCGGCAACGTCATCTACCGAACGTGCTCGGCCTGACGAACACTCCCGTTCGCGGCCGCGTACACGTTCGTGCCGATCGCGGTGATGGTCGCTCTACCTCGTGGTCGCGCGCCGCGCTCGGAGCGTTCGAGACCCTCTGATGGCCGAGTCGCTGGCTACACGGATCCTCTGCGGCTCGGCGATCTGGACCGACGCTCGTCGTCCTCTTACGCTGCTGCTCGCTCGTGATCAGCCTGTCTACGCGTTCAACGCGCAGGTCACCAGAGCTGGCCGATCCAGGACTTCACGCACGAAGTGGTTCCGGGTCGCGTACGCACGACGAGGGCGTGCGGGGCGCGCTCTGGCTCTCGGTGCAGGCGGCCTCGGCGCGACGGGCGTCGCGCTCGTGCTCGGGACGCTGGCTGTCGCTCGCGGTCTCGCGCTTCAGGTTCTTCGGGCGCGAGACGATCTCGTTCCTCGTCGTGCTGCCGATCGCGCTCCCCGGGATCATCACCGGGCTCGCGCTCCAGACGACCTTCTACGAACTTCTGGCATCGACGTTCGGCCTGCTGACGATCATCGATCGGGCACGCGACCTTCTGCATCGTCGTCGTCTACAACAACGTCCTCGCCCGGCTGCGGCGGCCTCGCCGGCTCGCTCGAGGAGGCCTCGACGGACCTCGGCGCGGACGCGCTGGCAGACCTTCCGCTACGTGACCTTCCCGGTGCTGTCGACGCGCGCTCCTCGCGGGCGCGCTGCTCGCGTTCGCGCTCTCGTTCGACGAGGTGATCGTCACGCTGTTCACCTCGGGCGCGCAGCAGACGCTCCCGATCTGGATCTTCGCCAACCTCCGGCCGGCCACGCGAGCTGCCGGTCGTCAACGTGGTCGCGCTCTTCGTCATCGTGCTCGATCGATTCCGGTCGTATCTCGCAGCAGAAGTTGAGCCCGGGGCAGTCACGGGCGTGCCAGGTGGCGAGACGAGCAGTTGAGTCCGTCCGGGGTAGGAGTACCTTCCTAACTGCGACGCAACGGAGAGGAGTCTGAGATGAGCGTCACGGTTTCCACGTTCCAGAATTTCGTCGGCGGCAAGTGGGTCGACGCGGCCGAGGGCGGGACGGCCGAGATCGTCAACCCGTCCACGGGAGAGACGATCTCCGAGGTTCCGAACGGGACCCAGGCGGACGTCGACCGCGCGGTCGAGGCCGCGAAGACGGCGCTGCCCGAGTGGCTGGAGACGACGCCCGGCGAGCGCGCCGAGATGATGCTCAAGCTCGCGGACGCGCTCGACGCCAACACGGAGGAGCTGGCTCAGCTCGAGTCCCAGAACGTCGGCAAGCCGCTGCCCGCGGCGCGGGACGAGATGCCCGTTTCCTCGGACAACATCCGCTTCTTCGCCGGCGCGGCGCGCACGCTCGAAGGTCGCGCAGCGGGCGAGTACATGCGCGGGTACACGTCGATGATCCGCCGCGAGCCGGTCGGGATCGTCGGCCAGATCTCCCCCTGGAACTACCCGCTGATGATGGCCGTCTGGAAGATCGCGCCGGCGCTGGCCGCGGGCAACGTGGTCGTGCTCAAGCCGTCCGAGCAGACGCCCATGACGACGCTGCGGATGGCGCAGCTCGCGGAGGAGATCTTCCCCGCCGGGGTCCTGAACGTGATCACCGGCGACGGCGAGCCGGTCGGCGCGGGCATCGTGCGCCATCCAGACGTGCGCATGGTCTCGCTCACCGGCGACGTGGCCACGGGCAGGGAGGTCGCGCGCGCCGCGGCGGACAACCTCAAGCGCGTCCACCTCGAGCTCGGCGGCAAGGCGCCCGTGATCGTCTTCGACGACGCGGACCCGGTCGCCGTCGCCGAGGGGATCAAGATCGCCGGCTACTGGAACTCCGGCCAGGACTGCACCGCCGCCTCGCGCGTGATGGCCGGGCCGAAGGTCTACGACAAGCTCCTCGACGAGCTCGTGCCCGCGGTCGAGTCGCTCCAGGTCGGCGACCCGGCGACGAGCGAGGACATCGAGATGGGGCCGGTGATCTCGAAGGCGCAGCAGGAGCGGATCTTCGGCTTCCTCGAGCGCGCGTCGGGCGCGAAGGTGCTCACGGGCGGCGGCTCGAACGGCGACCGCGGGTTCTTCGTGCAGCCGACCGTCGTCGCGGACGTCGGCCAGGAGGACGAGATCGTGCAGAAGGAGGTCTTCGGGCCGGTCGTCACCGTGCAGCGCTTCGCAGAGGACGACGAGGCGCTCGCGTGGGCGAACGACGTCGACTACGGGCTCTCGGCCTCGGTCTGGACTCGCGACATCGGCCGTGCGCTGAACGCGGCGCGCAGGCTCCAGTTCGGGACGGTCTGGATCAACGACCACATCCCGCTCGTCTCCGAGATGCCGCACGGCGGCTACAAGCAGTCCGGGTACGGCAAGGACCTCTCGGTCTACTCGCTCGAGGACTACACCCAGATCAAGCACGTGATGGCCAAGATCGACTGACATGACCGCTGCGGTGACCTCGGCAAGAGGCGTGATCGACCGGGGCCGCCTGAGCGGGCTGCTCGAGCACGAGATCGAGGCCTTTCGCGAGAGCCATCCGCGGTCGCTCGAGCTGAGCGAGCGCTCCCGCTCGTCTCTTCTTTTCGGCGTCCCGATGAGCTGGATGGCGCGCTGGGCAGGCGGGTTCCCGGTGTTCGTCCAGGAGGCCCGCGGCGCACGGATCGTCGACGTCGACGGCCACGAGTACGTCGACCTCTGTCTCGGCGACACGGGCGCGATGGCCGGGCACGCTCCCGAGCCCGTGGTGCGGGCGGTCGCCGACCAGGCCGGGCGCGGCTCGACCGCGATGCTCCCGACCGAGGACGCAGCCTGGGTCGGAGAAGAGCTCGCGCGCCGTTTCGGCGTTCCGCTGTGGCAGTTCGCGCTGACCGCGACCGACGCGAACCGCTGGGCGCTCCGCCTCGCCCGTGAGGTGACCGGCCGCGGAAAGGTGCTCGTCTTCGACTGGTGCTACCACGGCTCGGTCGACGAGACGCTGGCGACGACGCAGCACGGCGTCGTGGGACCGCGGCTCGGCAACGTCGGCCCGTCCATCCACCCCGCCCTGACGACGAAGGTCGTCCAGTTCAACGACCTCTACGCCGTCGAGCAGGCGCTCGAGGCCGGCGACGTGGCGTGCGTCCTCGCGGAGCCGGCGCTCACGAACATCGGGATCGTCCTCCCCGAGGACGGGTTCCACGAGGGCCTTCGGAACCTGACGCGCGAGACCGGAACCCTGCTCGTGATCGACGAGACGCACACGCTCAGCGCAGGCCCGGGCGGGTGCACGAGGGCCTGGAGTCTCGAGCCGGACATCGTCACCGTCGGCAAGGCGATCGGAGGCGGAGTGCCGGCAGCCGCGTTCGGCGTCACGGCCGACCTCGCCGACCGGATCGCCGGGCGAGCCGAAGCCGACTACGAGGACGTCGGCGGCATCGGCGGCACGCTCGCCGGCAACGCGCTCTCCCTGGCCGCGATCCGCGCGACGCTCGAGCACGTACTCACGGAGGAGGCGTATGTGCGAACGATCCCGCTGGGCGAGCGGTTCGCGGCCGAGGTCACGGAGACGATCGACGCGCACGCCCTGCCGTGGCACGTGACGCAGCTCGGCTGCCGGGCCGAGTACCGCTTCAGCCCGAGCCCGCCCAAGACGGGTGCCGAGGCGGCAGCCGCGATCGACGCGGACCTCGACCGGTTCATGCACGTCTACGCCCTGAACCGCGGCGTGATCCTGACGCCGTTCCACAACATGGCGCTGATGTCGCCGGCGACCACCGAAGCCGACGTGGACGCGCATGGCAAGGTCTTCCGCGCAGCCGTGAAGGACCTCCTTGACTAGCACCGTGCAGCCCCAGACCGAGCCGACCCGAGCGGGAAAGCCGGCAGACGTCCGGCTGGACGGCGTCACGAAGAACTTCGACGACGTGGTCGCCGTGAACGACATCTCGCTCGAGGTCCCGCGGGGCAGCTTCTTCGCGCTCCTCGGCCCCTCCGGCTGCGGCAAGACGACGACCCTGCGGATGATCGGCGGCTTCGAGCAGCCCACCGACGGCGCGATCTACCTCGGCGACCGCGACGTCGTCGGACTGCCTCCGTACAAACGTGACGTGAACACGGTCTTCCAGAACTACGCGCTCTTCCCGCACCTCTCGATCTTCGAGAACGTCGCATTCGGGATGCGCCGCAAGGGAGTGCGCAAGGCCGACCTGGCCGGCCGCGTGCGCGGGATTCTCCGGCTCGTCGACCTGGAGGGCATGGAGAAGCGCAAGCCGCGCCAGCTCTCCGGCGGCCAGCAGCAGCGCGTCGCCCTCGCGCGCGCGCTCGTGAACAAGCCCCAGGTGCTGCTCCTGGACGAGCCGCTGGGCGCGCTCGACCTCAAGCTCCGGCGGCAGATGCAGCTCGAGCTGAAGGCGATCCAGCACGATGTCGGCATCACGTTCATCCACGTGACGCACGACCAGGAGGAGGCGATGACGATGGCCGACACGATCGCCGTGATGAACCGGGGCCGCGTCGAGCAGCTCGGGCCTCCGAACGAGCTCTACGAGCGGCCGCAGACCGCCTTCGTCGCCGGCTTCCTCGGAGTGTCGAACCTCCTGCCCGGGAACCGCGACCGGGCCGACGACGATCGCCGTCGACGGCGGACCGGCGGTCGAGGTCCACCCGGAGGCGCTGAACGGGCGCACCGGCCGCGTGGCGGTCGGCATCCGGCCCGAGAAGATCCGGGTCGGCCCGGACCAGGTGAACACCCTGTCCGGAAAGGTCTTCGAATCTGCCTACGTGGGCGTTTCCACCCAGTACGTCGTGGACACGCCCGCCGGGCGCGTCACCGTGTACGTGCAGAACCTCGAGCCGGGCTCCGGAGTGGCCAAGCCCGGAGACCCGATCACCGTAGGGTTCGACCCCGAGGCCACCTTCGTCGTCGATCTTCCAGAGGAGGAAATGGCGTGACCGACATGCTGACCCGAGAAGAGCTCCTGCGGCGAGCCGGGTTCGGAGCGGCGATGCTCTCGATTCCCGGGCTCGCGGCCGCGTGCGGCGGAAGTAGCGGCGGGGGCGACGCGAGCGGCACCACGCAGAAGCTGGCTCGACACGCTGCGCTTCGCGAACTGGCCGCTCTACATCGACTACGACGAGAAGACGAAGCGGTACCCGACGCTCGACGCGTTCACGAAGAAGACCGGCGTCAAGGTCGACTACACGGAGGACATCAACTCGAACTCCGAGTACTTCGGGAAGATCCAGGGCCCGCTCTCGCGGGGGCAGTCGATCAACGAGGACATCATCGTCCTCACCGACAACGAGCGCTACCTGTCCCTGATGATCGAGAAGGGCTGGGTCGAGGAGCTCGACAAGGACGCGATCCCGAACATCATCAACCTCGCGGACGTCCAGAAGCACCCGGGCTTCGACCCCGACCGGAAGTACAGCCTGCCGTGGCAGTCCGGCATGACCGGCATCGCCTACAACCCGAAGCTGACGAAGCCGATCCTCTCGATCGACCAGCTGCTCGAGGACAAGAGCCTCAAGGGGCAGATCACCGTCCTCAACAGCTTCGCGGACACGCTCGGCCTCGTGATGCTCTCGAACGGCGACGACCCGAGCAAGGTTACGGACGCCTCTTCAAGGCCGCGATCGACCGGATCAAGGCCGCGTCCGACAACGGCCAGATCCGCCAGTTCACCGGGAACGAATACGCCGGCCCGCTCAGCAAGGGCGACCTCAAGGCCTGCGTCGCCTGGTCGGGCGACATCGTCCAGCTCCTGCCGGACAACCCGGACCTGAAGTGGAACATCCCGGCCGAAGGCGGGATGATCTGGACGGACAACATGCTCATCCCGAAGGGCGGCGACGCGTACACGGCGTCGGTGTACATGAACTACGCCTACATCCCCGCCGTCGCCGCCAAGATCGCCGCTTACATCCAGTACGTGACGCCGGTGAAGGGCACACAGCAGGCGATGTCCAAGGTCGACCCGAGCCTCGCCGGCAACCAGCTGATCTTCCCGACGCGACGCGACGCTCGACAAGGTGCACCTGATCGACCCGGCGGCGCTCAAGAACCAGAGCTACAACGAGCAGTGGCAGGCCGTGCTCGGCGCCTGACGCGCATCTAGGCCGTGGGCTTCTTCCACCGCCACCGAGGTGCTGACGCCGTACCTCCTGCTCTTGCCGGGCATGGCCTGGCTGGCCATCTTCTTCCTGGTCCCGCTGGGGTTCCTCGCGTACCAGTCGCTCCAGTCGGGGACGTTCGACGTCGGCTACGCGTTCGACTGGGCCTGGGGCAACTACTGGGACACGCTCCAGCGCTACCACCCGTGGCTCGTCCGCTCGCTCATCTACGCGGGCCTGGCGACGCTGATCGCGCTCCTCATCAGCTACCCGCTCGCGTACTGGATCGCGTTCCGCGGCGGGCCGCTGGAAGAACGTGCTGCTCGTGATGATCATCGCGCCCTTCTTCGTCACGTACCTGATCCGGACGCTCGCCTGGGAGACGATCCTCGCCGACCAGGGGCCGGTCGTCGGCGATCCTGCGCGACGTCGGGATTCTCGACGACAACGGCCGGCTGCTCGCAACGTCGCTGGCCGTCGTCGCGGGCATCACCTACAACTTCCTGCCCTTCATGGCGCTGCCGCTCTACGTGTCGCTGGAGGCGATCGACCACCGTCTGATCGAGGCGGCCGAGGATCTCTACGCGAGCAAGGTCCAGGCGTTCCTGCGCGTGACGCTGCCGCTCTCGATGCCGGGCCTCGTCGCGGGCACGCTCCTGACGTTCATCCCGGCCACCGGCGACTTCATCAACGCCCAGCTGCTCGGCACTCCGAAGCAGGCCATGATCGGGAACGTCATCCAGTCGAAGTTCTTCAACCTGCTCGACTACCCGGGAGCGGCGGCGTTGTCCTTCACGCTGATGGCCGCGGTGCTGATCCTGATCGCGATCTACGCGCGCGCGATCGGCACGGAGAAGCTGACCGGATGACGTTCGTCCGCAGGCACCTGCTCACGGCCTACGCGATCTTGGCGTTCGCGTACCTGCTCGTCCCGATCGCGGTCGTGATCATGTTCTCGTTCAACGACCCGGGCGGGCGCTACAACTTCACGTGGCAGGGGTTCACGCTCGACCAGTGGCGAACTGGGACGGCGTCCCGGCCCTGAAGGACGCGATGATCGCTCTCGCTGGAGATCGCCCTCGTGGCGAGCATCGTCGCGACCGTGCTCGGAACCCTGATCGCGCTCGCGCTCGTCCGCTACGGGTTCCGCGGCCGCGGCGCGACGAACCTCCTCATCTTCGTGCCGATGGCGACGCCCGAGGTCGTCCTCGCCGCAGCGCTGCTCACGCTCTTCCTGAACGTCACGCGTCGTCACGCTCGGCTTCGGAACGATCCTGATCGCGCACATCATGTTCTGCATCAGCTACGTCGTCGTCACCGTCAAGGCGCGGCTGATCGGCTTCGACCGGAACCTCGAGGAGGCGGCGATGGATCTCGGCGCGAACGAGTTCACGACCTTTCGCAAGGTGACGCTTCCGCTGATCGCGCCGGCCATCGTCGCGGGCGCGCTCCTCTCGTTCGCGCTCTCGATCGACGACTTCGTGATCACGTACTTCAATGCCGGCTCCGAGATCACGTTCCCGATCTTCGTCTGGGGCTCGGCGCAGCGCGGTGTGCCGCCGCAGGTCAACGTCTTCGGTACCGTGATCTTCGTCTTCGCGCTGACCTTGATGGTCGTGAACGTCCTCTACCAGCGGCGAAGGGAAGGGCAGGCAGCATGAGCACGGAAGTGGCGCCGGCGCAGATCGACCGGGAGCGCGTCAAGGAGTTGACCGCGCGCGAGAGCACGCGGCTCGACGAGGCGACGCAGGGCTCGAAGCGCATGTTCGAGCGGGCGCGCAGCGTGCTCACCGGCGGCGTCCCCTCCTCGTATCAGGTGCGCGAGCCCTGGCCGATCTACCTCGAGCGGGGCGAAGGCGCATCGGTGTGGGACGTCGACGGCCGTCGCCTCTGGGACTTCCACAACGGGTTCGGCTCGATGCCGCAAGGGCACGCGCACCCGGCGATCACGGAGGCGGTCGAGAAGCGCATCCGGCTCGGCACGCACTTCGCCGCGCCCACCGAGGACGGGATCGTCGTCGCGGAGGAGCTCGCGCGGCGCTTCGGCCTGCCCAGGTGGCGCTACAACAACTCCGGCTCCGAGGCGACGATGGACGCGATCCGCATCGCGCGCGCCCTGACCGGCCGCGACACGATCCTCAAGATCTTCGGCTCGTATCACGGGCACCACGACGGAGTGATGGTCGCCGTGGGCGACGTGGACGTCGAGGTCGACCCGGACGACATCCCGTCGACGACCTACGGCGGAGGCGTCCCGCAGGCCGTCGCCGACCTGACCAAGGCGGTGCCCTTCAACGACGCTGCCGCGCTCGAGCGCGCGCATCGAGAGCCTCGACGGCGAAGGGCGCAAGCCCGCCTGCCTGATCATGGAGGCGGTCATGATGAACATCGGCGTCGTGATGCCCGAGGAGGGCTATCTCGAGGCCGTGCGCGACATCACCAAGCGCCACGGAGTCGTGCTGATCTTCGACGAGGTCAAGACCGGGCTCGCGATCGCTGCCGGCGGCGCCACCGAGCGGTTCGGGGTTCAGCCGGACCTGGTGACGCTGGCGAAGACGCTCGGCGGCGGGCTTCCCTCGGGCGCGATCGGCGGGACCGAGGAGGCCATGTCCGTCGTCGAGGACGGCTCCGTGTACCAGGTCGGGACGTTCAACGGCAATCCGCTGACGATGGCCGCGGCCCGCGCGAGCCTGTTCGACGTGCTGACGCCGGCGGCCTACGAGCATCTCGACCGGATCAACGACAAGCTGCTCGCGGGCTGTCAGGACGTGATCGACCGCTTCGGCTTCCCCGGCTACACCGCGGGCATCGGCAGCAAGGGCTGCGTCATGTTCTCCTCCGAGAAGGTCACGGACTTCGCGACCTTCAAGCGCAACACCGACGAGGAGCTCACGGACCTGGCCTGGCTGTACAGCCTGAACCGCGGGATCTTCATGACGCCCGGCCGCGAGGAGGAGTGGACGCTCTCGATCGCGCACACGGACGAGGCGGCGGACGCCTACATCGCGGTCTTCCAGGAGCTCGTCCAGGATCTCGCCGGCTCGGATTAGCGTCACCGTCTCGCCCGGCGCCGCCCGTACGGAGCTCGTGGGACGGCACGGCGACGGCTGGAAGGCGCGGGTCGCGGCTCCGCCGGAGCGCGGACGGGCGAACCAGGCGCTCGTCGAGCTGCTCGCGGCGGCGCTCGACGTGGCGCCCAGCTCGGTGCGGGTCGTCGCCGGTCAGCGCGGCCGCGCGAAGGTCGTGGAGATCGACGCGCTCGACCGCGCGGAGGTAGTACGCCGCCTGGAGCGAAAAGTACGATCGTCACCGTGAAACGACTGCTGGCACTGCCCTTGCTCGCGCTCGCCCTCGCCGGGTGCGGCAGCGACTCGGGCA
Organism: uncultured Actinomycetes bacterium; assembly: GCA_963712635.1. Taxonomy (GTDB): domain Bacteria; phylum Actinomycetota; class Thermoleophilia; order Gaiellales; family Gaiellaceae; genus VAXT01. The sequence continues at coordinate 58,686 of CAVQIS010000005.1, forward strand.
ACGACGAGGCGGCCTCCACGAACCCGTCCTCGCCGCCGACGACGAACCCGTCCTCGCCGCCGTCGATGCAGACGATCCCGGAGTGCATGGCCGCGTCCGACGCAAGTCTCGACGCGAAGACGAGCCCGGCGATCGAGAACCGCGAGACGATGTACCTGACGGACGTGAGCTCCGCGGCCGAGGACTGCTCCGACAAGGTCGTCTTCGACTTCCAGAAGCAGGAGCCCGGGCCCGGCTTCCAGGTCTCGTACCAGCCGGCGAGCACGGCCAAGGTCGAGGACGGATCGGGCAACGCGGTCGAGATCGAGGGGAACGCATTCCTCGTCGTCAAGCTGACTCCGGCGATGACCGCGACGATCGACGGCGACCAGGTGACCAAGACCTATACGGGCCCGAAGCGCATCCAGGGCCAGGGCTCCGACGTGCGCGAGGTCGTCAAGACGGGCGACTTCGAGTCCGTGGTCACGTGGGTGATCGGGCTGGACGAGAAGCGGCCGTTCACGACGAACGCCTCCGAGTCGCAGCTCATCGTCGAGATCGACGGCTCGTAGCGATGCCCGAGGTTCGCGACGTCGCGCCGGGCCTCTGGATCTGGCGCCTCGAGCATCCGGCGTGGAGCGAGGAGCTCGACTGGGAGCCGTTCGTCACCTCGACGGTCGTCGAGTCGGGCGGCGAGGTCGCGCTGATCGACCCGCTCGCGCCCCCGGAGGACGCGAGCGAGATCTGGGAGCGGCTCGACGCGAAGCCGCCGACGATGGTCGTGATCCTCAAGCCGGACCACGTTCGGGACGTCGACCTCTTCGCGGGCCGCTACGACGTGAAGGCGTTCGGCCCGCACCTGTTCTGGGGCGGCGACGCGCCGGAAACGGAGCTCGAGGGCCTCGACCCGGAGCGCGAGCTTCCTGGTGGGCTCGTCACGCTCTACGACGGCCGCGGTCGCAACGAGACGCCGCTCTGGCTGCCCGAGCAGAAGGCGCTCGTCTTCGCGGACGCGTTGACCGCGCCCGGCGGCGAGCTCCGCGTCTGGAACACGCCGTGGCACGAGAAGCGCGTCCTGCCCGCGCTCCGCGAGCTGCTCGAGCTCCCGTTCGAGCACGTGATCGTCTCGCACGGCGAGCCGGTTCACGACCGCGCGGCCTTCGAGCAAGCGCTCGAGCGGGAGCCCTGGTCATCCTGATGTTTCGAGCGCCTGCGACCGGGTAATATCCCCGCGATGCCGAGACGAACGATTCTGCTCGTCGTTGCGCTGGTGGTCGCCCTGGGGCTTACCGGAGCGGCGCTCTCCAAGGGCAAGCCGGGCAAGCCCCGCACAAGCCGAAAGGCCCCGCGCATCACACCTATGCCTGGCACGACGTAGCAAGCGGCTCGACCGCCAGCCTTCGCGGGATCTCGGCTGTGAGCGCCAACGTGGTCTGGGCGAGTGGCAGCGTCGGCACTGTCCTGCGCACGTTGGACCGCGGAGCCACCTGGCAGTCCGTCGGCCCGCCGGGCACCGATGCGCTCCAGTTCCGAGACATCGAGGCGTTCGGCCCGAACAAGGCACTCATCCTCTCGATCGGCAACGGAACCGATTCGCGGATCTACCGCACGACGGACGGTGGGCAGACGTGGACGCTCGTCTTCGAGAACACCGACCCCAACGCGTTCTACGACTGCATGACCTTCTTCAACAAGAAGGTCGGGCTCGCCCTCTCCGACCCGCCGGACGGCTTGAAGTTCCGGATCATCAAGACGACGGACGGCGGACAGACCTGGAACGTCGTCGATCCGGCCGGGATGCCTGACGCGCTCGCGGGCGAGTTCGCCTTCGCCGCCAGCGGCCAGTGCATCACGAGCAACCACGGTCGGCGCGCCTGGTTCGGCAGCGGCGGGTCCGCGCAGGCCCGCGTCTTCACCTCGCGCAACCGAGGCCGGACCTGGACCGTGAGCGCGACGCCGCTGAACAGTGGGCCGAGCGCGGGGATCAACGCGCTCGCCTTCCGCAGCCAGCAGCACGGTCTCGCAGTCGGCGGCGACTTCGCCGTGCCGGACAACTCGCCGAACAACTTCGCTGCGACCCGCAACGGCGGCGGCTCGTGGAACTTGCTCACCGGCGCACCGCCGGAGTACCGGTCGGGCGCGGCCTGGGTCAACGGCAACACGGCGATCGCCGTCGGGCTCACCGGGAGCGACGTGACCAGGAACAAGGGCCGTACGTGGACCGGCTTCGACGACGGAAGCCTCCATACGATCGACTGCGCGAACCCGAACGCCTGCTGGGCTTCGGGCGCCAACGGCCGCGTCGCGTACCTCACGCGCTAGCTAGACGAGCGCTACAGCTTCGATCTCGACCAGCTGGCCCTCGTAGCCGAGCGCCGCGACTCCGAGCAAGCGTGCTCGGCGGCTTAGCCGGAGCGAATCCCTCCTCGACCACCGACCAGACCCGGACGAGCTGCGCCCGGTCGGCTGACGAGACGTACACGGTCGACTTGAGGACACGGTCGAGCCCCGAGCCCGCCTCCTCGAGCGCGGCCTTCAGGTTCTGGACCGCGACGCGCGCCTGTCCGTCGTAATCCCCGAGCGCGACGACGTCGCCGGCCTCGTTCAGCGGACAGGCTCCCGCCGCGAAGACGAGCCGCGCGCCCTCCGGCGCGACGGCCGCGTACTCGTACGGCGCCCCTCCGAACAGCGTCGGCGGACTGACGAATTCGGGCGGCACACGAGGAACCTAGCCGCTGCGTAGGATCTTCGCGATGGCTACACGAGAGGCCGCCTGCCTTTGTGGGCAACTTCGCCTGGAGGTCGACGGTGACCCGTGGATGGTGTCCATCTGCCACTGCCTCTCCTGCCAGCGCCGGACCGGAAGCGCGTTCGGGATGCAGGCGGCGTTCAGACCCGACCAGGTGCGGATCGTCGGCAACTTCAACGACTACTCCCGGATCTCCGACGAGGCGGACAAGAAGGAGCACGTCCTTCATTTCTGCCCGGCCTGCGGCTCGCAGGTCTTCTACACCGAGCCCACCGAGCCGGACCTGATCGTCATTTCCGTCGGCTCGTTCGCGGACCCATCGTTTCCGCCGCCGACCGAGTCCGGCTACGACTGGCGACGGCATCCCTGGGTTGCGCTGCCCGACACGATCGAACGCTTCGACCTGTTTGGGGCCCTACGCCTTCTGTACGAGGCGGGAGAGCACGCGGAGGCCGCGGACCGAGCACAGGAGCTCGTCCGAGGCGAATCCCGACGACGCGAGGCTGCTGTACAACGTCGCGTGCTGCGAAAGCCTCGCCGGGCGCACCGACGATGCGCTCGAGCATTTGCGTCGCGCGATCGAGGTCGACGAGCAGATGCGCGAGCTGGCAACCGGCGATTCCGACTTCGACCCGATCCGCGCCGAGCCGGGGTTCCGAGCGCTGGTCGGTTAGCCGCGCTCGATGAGCTCGATCCGGTACTCGTCCGGATCGCGCACGAAGCAAAGGCGCGAGCCGCCCTCGCGAACCGTGTACGGCGGGCGCTCCGGCTCGATCCCTTGCGCGGCCAGGCGCTCGAGTGTCGAGTCGAGATCGTCGACGGTGACCGCGATGTGGCCGTAGCCGGTGCCGATCTCGTACGAGTCGACGCCGTGGTTGTACGTCAGCTCCAGCCGGTCGGCGTCGCCGGGCAGGCCCATGAAGACGTTGGTCGCCTCGTCGCGAATCGGCATCCGACCGCGCTCCTCGAAGCCGAGCGCCTCGTAGAAGGCGACCGAGCGGTCGATATCCGTGATCCGGTAGCAGGTGTGGATCAGCTCCACACGTCGGATCTTGTCAGGATTTGCCATGGCCTCGCGAAGCAATCTGCGCGGCGTCGTCGAGCCCGGCCGCGGCCTCGGTTCGGAGCTGATGCGCGAGGAGCCGGTGATGGAGCGCCTGAGCGAGTTGGCCGGCCTTCCGCTTGTGCCCGGAACGCTCAACGTGCGGCTGCCGCATCCGGTCGACCGGGGCAATGAGTGGCAGTACGTCGCAGCCTCGGACGTGGCTCCCGATTGGGAGTCCAGAACCGGGCAATCCGGCTACTTCATCGCCGCGGTCACGATCGCGGGGCGCTACCGCGGCCTTGCCTTCCAAGCCGTCGAGCCCGAGGGCCTCGGCTACCCACCGGACCAGATCGAGCTCTTCAGCGACGTCCACCTCCGCACCGAGTTGGCGCTCGACGACGGCGACACGATCGAAGTCGCGATCGCTCGTAGCTAGGGCGATCGAGGCCCCACGGCGTGTTGCCCGCGAGGCCTCGAACCGCTTCTGCTCAGTGCGCCTCGCCGAAGTTGTGCTGGAGGACGAAGCGCGTCGTCCTCTTGGCGAGGTCGTCGCCGTCCTCCATCGACTTGCGGAAGTGAAGGCCGCCGTAGATGCGCGCCCCCGTGACCTCGGCCCGGATCTGCCTGAGCCGGTCGAAGGAGTGCGTCGTCCCTGTGACCGTGCTCGTCATCGCCCACGGCACACGGTCGGTTCCGAAGTAATCCGTCAGTGCCCGCGTCACCGCCGACGTGAAGCACGCGTGACCGGACGGGTACTCCGGATGGTTGCCCAGGAAGAGATGCGTCCAGGTCGGATCCTGAGCCGTGTCGGGGTTACCGTCGGTGTCGGCCCGCTGAATCGCGGTCTGCGGCCGCCAGAAGAGGTAGTGGAACTTCGCCTCCCAGCAACCGACGAGTGAATCCGCCGCGGAGACGTGAACCATGGCCAGCATGCGCGCGGTCTCGAGCGTGTCGAGCCCGTGCTCGACCGCGAGGTTCCGGAGGTTGCGGTTGTAGAAGACCATTGCCTGCTCCGTCCAGAAGCGTGCGATCTCCGTCTGCTCCGGCGTCCGCTCGCTGCTGTCGACGCGACCGAGGGCCTTGGTCTCGTTGAAGTCCCTCGTGTAGGCGTGGCTCGTCAGCGAGTTCGGCCCGTCCGGCCGGAACCGCGCCGAATCGTCGAAGGAGAGCGGGCGAACCTGCTTGAGCTTGATGTCGACCGGAGTGCTGTCGAAGGGAATCGGCTCGAACACGCCGGGGCCGGGCGGCGGCTGCACCCACGGCACGACGTTGTCGAAGCCGTCGTCGCTCCTAAGTGCGATGTACGCGCCGGCCACGGCACGACCCAGCCGGATTCCGTTCGTCTTGCGCGTCCCGTCCGGAATCCCCGCGATGAAGCTCGCGTAGGCGGTCTCGACGTTCGAGGCCTGTCCAGGCACGCGCACCACGAGCACTCCACGTGCAGCCGCGGCAACGGCGGCGTCGACCGACGTCGGACCGTTGCGCCGGATCGAGACCGCGAACGGCTCGTACTCGCCCTCGACCGACACGACCGTGTCGTAGATCGCCGCGTGAACGAGCCCGTTCAGGACCTCGGAGCTCGCCGGCGGCCGGCCGACCGAGATCGTGCTCTCCGCGACCTGGCTCCAGTACAGGACTGCGTTCGGATCGGTGGTCGTGGCGCGCCTGCACGCGATCGCGGCTCCCCGAGGCCGCCGTTGCGGAAACGAGGACTAACGCGAACAGGACGAAGAACGTGCGTTTCATGGAAATCCCTCCTCTGTTTTGACGGAGAGCCCAGGATCCGCCGCGACCCGAATTGAGTCCATACGACATTTGTCGTATTTTGGGAGGCACCTTGACGAGGCTCGCTACCTCGGATCTACGCGCTGTTCTCGAGTTCCTCGGCGACGCGACCTCGGTCGACGGGCCTGACCCGTTCCCGCAACCCCTGCTCGTTGCGCTGGGCCGGCTGGTCCCCAACGACGCGATGCGCTACTGCGAGCTCGACCGCGTCCGAAGAACAACCATCCGCTTGAGTGAGCTTCCTGCGAAGTCGAAGGCCCGGAGGAGCCGACCTACTGGGACATCCGGAAAGACCATCCTGTGTGCCACCAGCACGAGACGACGGGTGACTTCAGCGCCGCGAAGATCTCCGATTTCCTGACCACGTCCGAGCTTCGCCGCACGGACATCTACTGGGACTGGTTTCGGCCTTGGGCCATCGAGCACGAGCTGACCGTCGGTCTCGACGCTCCGCTCAACCACACGAAGGTCTTCCTCTTCGACCGCGCAGGCGGTCGCGACTTCACCGAGCGTGACCGCGCGGTGCTCGACTTCCTGCGGCCGCATCTCGCGAATCTCTGGGAGGCCGCTCAGGCCCGCCGCCGCGCAGCCCAGGCCCTCGAGCTGCTCGACGAGGCGGACGCGGGGCTCGTCATCCTCGACGGCGCCGGCCGGATCGAGCATGCCACGCCGAAGGCGCTGCGGCTCCTGGCCGCCTACTTCCGGGACTACCGATCCGGCCTGCCGGAAGAGATCGCCGCCTGGATGCTCGAGGAGCGGCAGGCTCCGAGCCCCGAGCCGTTCCGAATCGAGGGCGACGAGCTGTCCCTCCTCGTCCATCTTGTCGGCGGGGCGCTCCTGCTCGAGGAGGAGCGGGACCCGCCTCCGCTGACCGAGCGCGAACGTGAGATCCTCGACCTGGTCGCAGCCGGGAAGACGAACGCCGAGATCGCCGAGACGATCTGGATCGCGCCGGGAACCGTCCGCAAGCATCTCGAGAACATCTACGAGAAGCTCGGCGTCCATAGTCGGACCGCCGCGATCGCGGCGCTCACTGACGTGAGGTAGCGCGAAGCGCGAAAAAGTGCTCCAGCTTCGGCCCTGCGCGGCCGATAAGTGGTCGGTGCTTCACTCGAACTATTCCTGGCAGCCAGTCGGCGAGCTCCTGGTTACGAAGGGCCTCTTGACGAGCGCCGAGCTCGACGCTGCGCTCGCCGAGCAGAAGCGAACCGGACGCCTGGTCGGCGAGATCCTCGTCGAGTCGGGCGTGCTGTCGGCCTTCTCGCTCGCGCAGGCCTTGACCGAGCAGCACGGCGTCGAGCTCCAGACGGGCTCGAGCGCCGAGCTGGGAGGCACCGGGGCCACGAGCCCGACGGTGTGGCGCCCGCTCGGCCGGCTTCTCGTCGAGGACGGCTACCTGACCAAGCTCGAGCTCGCGCACGCGCTCGAGCTGCAGGGTGAGAGCGAGGGCCGCCGGCTGCTGGGCGAGATCCTCGTCGCAGAGGGCTACATCTCCGGAATCGCCCTTGCACGGGCGCTCGCTCTGCAGAACGGGATCAGGCTCGACGACGACGATCTCCCGGTCGAGACCGTGGTCAAGCGGGCCGAGCCCGGCGAGGTCGTCTTCCAGGTGTTCGAGGTCTCGTACGCACCGCGCTACAAGCCTCACGAGGTCGTCTACGAAAGCCCGAGCTTCATGGAGGCGGTCGACTTCGCCGCGGAGTTCATCGAGGATGCGAGCCCGGACGGCATCGAGATCCAGCGCTCGCAGGGCGCTACGCAGGAGACGGTGTGGACGTACAGCAACAGCCGTGCCGCCGCGAAGGCCCTCTCGCGCAAGGACCTCGCCGAGACGTTCGGCTTCGACCCCACGTTGTGGGGCCAGTCCGGCTAACGGGCTAGTCGTCCAGGTCTTCTCGCACGAGCCCGAACAGGACGCCGTCGACCCACTCGCCGTGGCGCTGGTACGCCTTGCGCTTCGTCCCCTCGCGGATGAAGCCCGAGCGCTCCGCGTGCTGGATCGCGCGCTCGTTGAAGCCGTAGATCTCGAGCTGCAGCCGGTGGAAGTCGAGCTCGAGCAGCAGGTGGCGCTGAAAGAGCCGCGCGGCCTCGTCGGCGAGCCTGCGGCCGCGGAACTCGGGATGGATCGCGAGCCCGCCGAGATTCGCGATGCGGTTGCGCTCGTTGGCGACGTCGAAGCCCATCAGGCCGGCACGGCGCCACTCGCCGTCCTCCTCGACCTCGATCACGAAGCGGCCGGCCTTCTGCGGCTCGGCGCGTGATCGCTCGACCTCCTCGAGCACGCCGTCGCGCCCCCGGGCACGGACCGCGCGCAGGAACGGCGCGACGTCCTCGTGGTCGGAGAGCTCGAGCATGAAGTCGACGTCCTCGGCGGTTGCGCGCCGCAGCCGGAAGCCGTCGCCCGGGACGATGTCGCTCATGGCGCCGCTGGGACGGGCGCGCGGCGCGGCATCCGCACGACGCCCGAGCCAAAGGCCGTGCCGGTCAGGATCAGGACGAGGCCGACGATCGCGGAGACGGTGATCGTCTCGTCGAGCAGCAGCGCGCCGTAGAAGAGGGCGGTCACGGGCAGCAGGTAGACGACGAGGCTCGCCCGCGCGGAGCCGTAGCTGTAGATCATCCGGAAGTAGATGAGCTGGCCGGCGACCGTGCCTCCGAGCGCCAGCGCCAGGACGCTCGCGATCACGCCCCAGCTCGGGTGTGTGACCCGGCGCCTGGGTGATCCCGAGCGGCGCCAGCCAGACGGCGCCCCACGTGATCGACGCGGCGGCGAGGACGTCGTTCCGCACCTCCTTGAGGATGCTCTGCGTGTAGAGCGTCCCGACCGCGTACGCGAAGGATGCGGCGATCACGGCGAGCGTCCCGACGGCGCCCGCCAGGCCGCCCTTGGGATGCACGCCGGTGAGGACCGCGACGCCCGCGAGCCCGAGCAGGACTCCGAAGAGCCTCACCCCGGTCGCGCTCTCGCTCTTTCGGAAGAAGAAGGCGAGGATCACGACGAAGATCGGCAGCGACGCGTTCGCGATCGCGGCCACGCCCGAGTCGATTCGCGTCTCGCCCCAGGCGATCAGCGTGAACGGCAGAGCGGTGTTGACGATGCCGAGGATCACGGCCGCCTTCGTGATCGCGCGCAGCTGATCCCACGCCTGCCGCACACCGAGCTTGTAGACGACGAGGGCGAGCAGCGGCAGCGCGGAGAAGGCGAGCCGCAGGAACATCGTCGTCGTCGGCGCGAGCTCGTCGACCGCGATCTTGATGAACATGAACGAGGCGCCCCAGATCGCCGCGAGGAGGAGCAGGAGGGCGACGTACCCGCGCATCCAGGCAGGCTAGCGGTCGGCTTCCAGGTCGCAGAGCCGCCCGAGACCGACGAGCGGGACGGCTCTCATCCCGGCCCATCGCTAGACTCGAATCCCTGACGCGGGTCGCCGAACAGCCGCTCCACCGCGCCCTCGGGCTGACCGACGGGGAGCTCGACCGTATCCGGGAGCTGATGGAGCGCGAGCCGAACCACTTCGAGCTCGCTGTCTTCTCGCTGCTCTGGTCGGAGCACTGCGGCTACAAGCACTCGGCGCTCCTGCTCAGGCGCTTTCCGACCGATTCGCCGCGCGTCCTGCAAGGCCCCGGCGAGAACGCCGGGGTCATCGACCTCGGCGACGGCGAGGCGGTCGCCTTCAAGGTCGAGAGCCACAACCATCCGTCCGCGGTCGAGCCGTTCCAGGGCGCGGCGACCGGGGTCGGCGGGATCCTGCGCGACATCATCGCGATGGGCGCGCGGCCGGTCGCCCTGTTGGACGGGCTCCGCTTCGGCGAGCCGGGCTGGATGTTCGAGCGCGCCGTGGCCGGGATCGGCCACTACGGGAACTGCGTCGGCGTCCCGACGGTCGGCGGCGAGACCGTGTTCGACGACTCCTACGCGAACAACTGCCTGGTCAACGCCATGTGCGTGGGCCTCCTCCCCACCGAGCGCGTGCTCAAGGCCCAGGCGCGCGGCACCGGCAACGTCGTCCTCCTCTACGGGGCGACAACGGGCCGCGACGGGATCGGCGGAGCCAGCGTGCTCGCGAGCCAGGAGCTGGGCGAGGAGGATGCGGACAAGCGGCCGTCGGTGCAGGTCGGCGACCCGTTCACCGGCAAGAAGCTGATCGAGTCGAGCCTCGAGCTCGTGGAGCGCGACCTCGTCGTCTCGCTGCAGGACTGCGGCGCGGCGGGGCTCGCGTCGTCGCTCGGCGAGATGGCGCGCGGCGGGGGCGGGATCGACGTCCACCTCGACCGCGTCCCGCTCCGCGAAGAGGAGATGGAGCCCTGGGAGATCATGATCTCGGAGAGCCAGGAGCGGATGGTCGCGGTCGTTCGCCCCGAGAACCTGTCCGCGGTCGAGGAGGTCTGCGACCGCTGGGAGCTCGACCACGCGGCGATCGGCGAGGTGACCGAGACCGGCGAGCTCCGCGCGTTCTACGACGACGAGGTCGTCGGGGCGATCCCGGCCGCGTACCTCACCGACGAAGCTCCGCGCTACGAGGTCGCCCGGCAGCCGCGGCAGCCCGCTCGAGCCGGCGCCGCCGCCCAGCGGCCCGCCGACCCGGCAGGCGCTCCTCGACCTCCTGGCCTCGCCGAACCTCCGCAGCCGCTCCTGGATCTACCGCCGCTACGACCAGCTCGTCGGCTCACGAACGATCCGCCGTCCGGGGCTCGACGCCGCGGTCATTCGGCTGAGCCCGTCGTACCGCGGCCTTGCGGTCAGCCTCGACGGCTCCGGCCGGATCGCGCGCCTCGATCCGCACACGGGCGGCGCGCTGGCCGTCCTCGAGGCCGCGCGGAACGTCGCCTGCGCGGGCGGAGAGCCGCTCGCGATCACCGACTGCCTCAACTTCGGGAATCCCGAGAAGCCCGAGATCGCCTGGGAGCTCGCGGAGGCGATCGAGGGCATGTCCGCCGCCTGCGAGGCGCTCGGGATTCCCGTCGTCTCGGGCAACGTCTCGCTCTACAACGACACGGACGGGCGCTCGATCCACCCCACGCCGGTGGTCGGCTGCGTCGGGCTCGTCCCGGACGTGCGGCGAGTTCCCGGCGCATGGCAGGAGGGAGACACGATCTACCTCGCCGGCGAGCCGCAGCTCTCGTTCGACGGCTCCGAGTACCAGGCGCTCTACGGGCGGCTCGAGGGCACCCCAGCGCCGCTCGACCTGACGACCGAGGCCGAGTCTCGTCAGGCAGCTCCACGAGCTCGCGCCGCGCTGCTCGCTCGTCCACGACGTCTCCGAAGGAGGCCTGGCGGTCGCGCTCGCCGAGGCTGCCATCGCAAGCGGGATCGGCGCCGAGGTCGACCTGCCCGACGATCGCGCTCGCCCTCTTCGGCGAAGGCGGCGGACGGGCGGTCCTCGCCTCGAGCGAGGAGCTCCCGTTCCCGCGCATCGGGCGGGTCGGGGGCGATACGCTCCTCTCTCTTTCGATCGAGGACTTGCGGCAGGCCTACGAGGTGACTTCCTAGCGATGTGTGGGGTCTTCGGCATCCGCGCTCCCGAGCGCGACGTCGCGCGCGTGACCTTCTTCGGGCTGTTCGCGCTCCAGCACCGCGGGCAGGAGTCGGCGGGCATCGCCGTCTCGGACGCGGGCCGGCTCACCGTCCTGCGCGACATGGGCCTCGTCGCCCAGGTCTTCGACGAGCAGAACCTGAGCGGCCTCCAGGGCGAGGTCGCGATCGGCCACACGCGCTACTCGACGACCGGCTCGACGCAGTGGACGAACGCACAGCCGATCGTCCAGCACGGGCGCACGCGCACCGTGACGCTCGGCCACAACGGCAACCTCACGAACACGCAGGAGCTCCGAGACGAGCTGGCCGCAGAGGGAATCACGCTCTCGACCACGTCCGACACCGAAGTGATCGCCGCGCTGATCGCGAACGACCCGGCTCCGCTCGTCGAGGCGGTCGCGAACACCATGGCGCAGGCTCGAAGGCGCCTACACGATCGTCGCGCTCGCCGAGGGCAAGCTGATCGGCTTCCGCGACCCGTACGGCTTCCGGCCGCTCAACCTCGGCTCGATCGACGGCGACCCGGTGCTCGCGTCCGAGACGTGCGCCCTCGACCTGGTCGGCGCCAAGCACGAGCGCGAGGTTGCTCCCGGGGAGCTCGTCCTGATCGACGAGCAAGGCGTCCACGAGACGCAGGCCGTCCGCCAGGCGGGCGACGGCGCGCTCTGCCTCTTCGAGTTCATCTACCTGGCCCGTCCGGACTCCTTGCTCTCGGGCATCGAGGTGCACGCCGCCCGCGTGCGCATGGGCGAGCGGCTCGCCGAAGGAGGCGCCGGCCGAGGCCGACCTCGTCATGCCCGCCCCCGACTCGGGCACCCCGGCGGCGATCGGGTTCTCACGCGGCGAGCGGGATCCCCTTCTCGGAAGGCCTGATCAAGAACCGCTACGTCGGCCGGACGTTCATCGAGCCCGACGAGGGGCTCCGCGAGCAGGGCATCCGCCTCAAGTTCAACCCGCTGTCCGAGGTCGCCGGCAAGCGCGTCGTCCTCGTCGACGACTCGATCGTCCGCGGGAACACGACCCGGCAGGATCGTCGAAGCTGCTCTTCGACGCCGGCGCCCAGGAGGTGCACGTCAGGATCTCCGCGCCGCCGATCGTCTCGCCCGTGCTTCTACGGCATCGATTTCGCCGACGAGGAGCAGCTCGTCGCGGCGTCGCGGACGGTCGAGGGGGTGCAGGAGCAGATCGGCGCGACCTCGCTCGCATACATCACGCTGGAAGGCGTTCAGGAGGCGACGACGCGGCCGGCCAGCGAGATGTGCCGCGCCTGCTTCACGCGCGACTACCCGACGCGCATCCCGGCCGACAAGACCCTCGCCAAGTTCCGATTCGAGCCTAGTCGCGCGTAAGAGAACGTATTAGCATCCCAGCGGCGTGAAGATCCCCCGCCGACTCGTGCTTCTGCTTGCGATCTTCGCGAGCCTCGTGGTGGTCCACTCCGCAGCGGCGACGAACTCGCCGAACATGCGGCTCGACTACAGCCTCAACGACACGACTTCGGGGCGGACGCACTCGGACCTCGCCTTCTGGGGCAACATCATGGTCGCCGGCAACTACGACGGCTTCCGGGTCGTCGACACGAACACGCACGAGTTGCTCACGTACTTCCCGTGCCGCGGCCCGCAGAACGACGTCGTCGCTCTTCGGCAACGACGGCCACCTCTACCTGTTCCTTTCGAACGACACGCCCCAGACAGCGGGCGACGTGACGTGCAGCCCCAACCGGACGAGCGACACGACCGCGTGCGGAGAGGCGTGCTTCGAAGGGATCCGCATCTTCAACATGGACAACCCGGCCCAGCCCCAGCTGCTGAAGGCCGTGTACACGGATTGCGGGTCGCACACCCACACGCTGGTCCCGGACCTCGCGAACAACCGCGTCCTGCTCTACATCTCCTCGTACCCGTCGGGGACAGGTCCGCGCTGCCAGCCGCCTTTCGAGAAGATCTCGATCGTCGGCGTTCCGCTCGACAACATCCAGGGCGCAAGCGTGATCGCCCAGCCGCACATCGACGCGCCACCGTATGCCTGGGGCACCGGCTGCCACGACATCACCGTGTTCCTGCCGATCCACCGGGCGGCCGCGTCGTGTCAGACACAGGGTCAGCTCTGGGACATCACCGATCCGGCCAACCCGGACACGGCCCATCCGCTCCAACGGTTCGTACGACAGCACCGTGGACTTCTGGCACTCCTCCGAGTTCACCTGGGATGGGCAGTACGTCACCTTCGACGACGAGAGCTCAGGGAAATGACTTCTGCAACGCCGGCAACAACGGGCAGATCCGGACCTATCGGGTCAGCGACGGCCAATTCATGAGCCAGTACATGATCCCGCGCTCGCAGGGCGGGTCGTACTGCTCGGTGCACAACGGGACGTACATCCCCGTCGCCGGGCGCTATCTACCTGGTCGCCGCCTGGTACGCAGGCGGGACGAGCGTGATCGACCTGACGAATCCGACGAGCCCGCATGAGATCGCGTACTACGACGCCACGGGAAGTCCCGCAGCGTCGGACGCATGGTCCTCGTACTGGTACAACGGCAAGATCTACACGAACGACATCCGGCGCGGGCAGGACGTCTTCGACTTCCTCACGCCGACGGACCCCTTCGGCATGACGTTCGACCACCTGAACGCGCAGACCCAGGAAATCGTCCTGCCGCGGATCTCGTTCTCCAAGCCTGCCGTTCATGAGCGCCACGGCGCCCTGACGGGCCGACCGGCCCGCCAGGGACGCCTATCGCGCGCTACTGCTCGAGAACTCGGCTCGCCTTCGCGACGCCACGCGAGATGAGATACGCCGCGGTGACCACGGTCGCCGCGGTCATGAAGGCGCCGGCGTCGACGTGGTCGTCGATGAGGGCGATCAGCGCGAAGACGAACAGCACGATCACGTAGACGATGAACTCCGCGTTGCCGGGAACCGGCATCCGTGCGAAGTCGAGCGTCGTCCCCGGCTGGTAGCCGTAGCTCGAGCGTGACGATTGCTCGGGCGGTGTCGCCATGCGTTCTCCTTTCGGGCCTGTCTGGTTTCGGTGCTTGCGTGATCGTAAAAGAGTCAGGCCTGTCCTGATAGCTCGTTGGCTCGTCCGTAGCGGACAGCGCGCTTGACCGAGCGCGGATCCAGGCCCCGTTCGAGCAGCTCCTGGCGCAGCTCACCTTCCTGCGCGAGCTTGAGAAAGAGCCACGCCAGCGCCCCGATCGTGACGATCGAGCCCTCGACCATCATCACCCCGCCGGCGATTCCCTGGTCCGCGGCCGCGGAGAGCCCCCAGGGCCGTGCCGCGTTCTCGTAGAAGCCGTAGAACGGGGCTCCCGACCAGACGAAGACGTTCCCGAGGACCGTGGAGACGACCCGGACGCCCACGACGTACCCCATCTTCGCGCCGGTCCCGAACCACTCCGGGCCGGGCAGCACCTCGATCACGGTCGCCCACATCAGCGCACCGGCGGTGAAGAAGCATGCGTGCTCGAGGGCGTGCACCGCCTGGTGCCGAAGCGCGGCTTCCCAGAAGGTCGGCAGGTGCCAGAGGACGAGGTTGAGCGTCCAGATCGGCAGCGACACGAACGGGTGCGTGAGGAATCGCAGCGCCCGCACGGCGCGAATGGACAGGATCGGCCGGAGCAGCGGGCCGGTCAGTCCGGCGACGATGCAGAGCGGGGCGAGGTCGCCGAGCAGCAGGTGCTGGACCATGTGGAAGGCGAAGGACTCCTCCTCGCCGAGCGTCGCGATCGGCGAGACGAGCGCCACGACCACGAGGGCGAGACCGAGCGAGAACAGGAAGTAGCGCCACTCCGCGACAGGCGTGCCCTTGCGCGCGAGCGTGCGGGCGCGCTTCCAGTAGAGGATCGCGCCGACTACGACCGGCACGAGCTGGAGCGGCTCGAACGACCACGTCGTGCCGGCGGAGTGGGCGAGCATGTGCCCCGAGTGTAGGGCCGCCGGGCCGAATAGACTCGTCAGAGGTGGAGGGTAAGACGTACGAGGCGGCAGGGGTCTCGCTCGCGCTCGCCGACTCGGTCGTCGAGCGTCTGCGCGCGGCCGTCGAGTCGACCGGCACGACCGGGTTCGGAGCATTCGCCGGGCTCCACCCGCTCGATGACGACCGCTTCCTGGCCGCCTCGATGGACGGGGCCGGCACGAAGCTGATCCTCGCGCGCAAGGCAGGGCGGCTGCGCGGGATCGGGGCCGATCTCGCCGCGCACTGCATCAACGACGTGATCACGACCGGAGCGGAGCCGCTCTTCTTCCTCGACTACGTGGTCGGGCACTCGCTCTCGCTCGAGCAGGTCGCGGAGCTGGTCGAGGGCGCGGCGGAGACGTGCCGCGCGGCAGGCTGCGCGCTCCTCGGCGGCGAGACGGCCGAGATGCCGGGCGTCTACCGGGAGGAGGAGCTCGACTTCGCCGGGACGTGCGTCGGGCTCGTCGCGCGCGACCAAGTGATCGACGGCTCGCGCGTGGAGCCCGGCGACGTCGTGCTCGGGCTCCCGTCGCTCGGGCTGCACACGAACGGCTATTCGCTCGTCCGCGCGCTGATCGGCGACGGCGAGCTCGACGCGGATCTGCTGCTCGCGCCGCACAAGCTCTACGTGGACGAGGTGCGCGAGCTGAAGAAGCAGGCCGACGTCAAGGCGCTCGCGCACGTCACGGGCGGCGGGATCCTCGGCAACCTCACGCGTGTGCTCCCCGAAGGGCGCGGCGTCGGAGCTCGACTGGGGCTCCTGGGAGCGGCCCGCCGTCTTCGACTGGCTCACCAATCAGGGCGTGAGCGAGGAGGAGCAGCGGCGCGTCTTCAACGTCGGGATCGGGATGTGCGCCGTCGTGCCCGAGTCGGACGCGCCCGCCGGACAGGTGATCGGGCGGATCACGTGATCGGCGTCCTCGTCTCGGGAGAGGGGACGAACCTGCAGGCGCTGATCGACGAGGGGCTGCCGATCGCCGCGGTCGCGTCGAACAGAGCGGATGCAAAGGCGCTCGAGCGCGCGGAGTCCGCAGGCATCCCGACGGCCGCGTTCGAGCTCGACGACTACGACAGCCGCGAGCAGCGCGACGCCGCGATGGCCGACTGGCTCGTCGGCCACGGGGTCACGCTCGTCGTCTGCGCGGGCTACATGCATCTGCTGCGGCCGACGTTCCTCGAGCGCTTCGAGCGAATCGTGAACACCCACTCCGCACCGCTCCCCGACTTCCCGGGCGCACACCCGATCGAGGACGTGCTCGCCGCGGGCGTGCCCGAGACTGCAGCGACGGTGCACTACGTCGACGAGGGCGTCGACACGGGGCCCGTGATCACGGCCGAGCGGGTGCCCGTGCACGAGGACGACACCGTCGAGACGCTCCGCGCGCGCGTGCAGGCGGTCGAGCATCGGCTGCTGCCGAAGGCCGTCAGAGGAGCTGATCTCGTGATCGAGCGCGCGCTGATCTCGACGTTCGACAAGACGGGCCTCGAGGAGTTCGTGAGCGGGCTGACCGAGCTGGGCGTGGAGGTCGTCGCGAGCGGAGGCACGGCCGACCACCTGGCCGAGCACGGCATCGAGGTCACGCGCGTCGAGGAGCTGACCGAGATCCCGGAGCTCCTCGGCGGCCGAGTGAAGACGCTCCACCCGCGCATCCACGCTGCGATCCTCGCCCGGCGCGACCACCCGGACGACCTCGCGGCGCTCGACGAGCACGACATCCGGCCGTTCGACCTCGTCTGCGTGAACCTCTACCCGTTCACGCAGGTCGTCTCGCGGTACGGCGTCAAGGAGGAGGACGCTGTCGAGATGATCGACATCGGCGGCCCCTCGATGCTGCGCGCGGCCGCCAAGAACTTCGCCCACGTTGCGCCGGTGTGCCTGCCGGAGCGCTACGGCTCGATCCTCGCCGAGCTCCGCGAGTCGGGTCAGGTCGCGCTCGAGACCCGGCGGGCGCTCGCGTCCGAGGCGTTCTCCGTGACGGCCGCGTACGAGGCCGCGATCGCGCGCTGGTTCGCCGACCGCGACGCGTTCCCCGATCTGCTGATTCCCGGCTTCGTGAAGGAGACCGACCTCGTCTACGGCGAGAACCCGCACCAGCGCGCCGCGTACTACTCGGAGGCGGGCGTGCGGCGCCATCTGCTCTCCCGCGTGGGCCAGCTCCACGGGCGCGAGCTCTCCTTCAACAACCTCGCCGACCTGTCCGCGGCGCGGATGCTCATGCTCGAGCTGACCGTCCCGGCCTGCGTGATCGTCAAGCACGGCAACCCGTGCGGGGTCGCGGTCGCGGGCACGATCGAGGAGGCCTACGACAACGCGCTGACGGCGGATCCGATGTCCGCGTACGGCGGCGTGGTCGTGGTCAACCGCCCGGTCGGGCCCGAGCTCGGCGGGAAGATCGCGGAGCAGTTCGTCGAGGTGCTGCTGGCGCCCGACTACGACGAGCAGGGGCTCGAGGCGCTCCGGCAGAAGCCGAACACGAGGATCCTCGTCGACCACGAGCGCCGTCGCTTCGACCCCGGCGAGCGCGACTTCCGGCGCGTGCTCGGCGGGATGCTCGTCCAGGACCGCGACTGGGGCGTCGAGGACCGCGAGGGCATGGAGGTCGTCACCGGCGAGCCGTCCGAGGCGGACTGGGGCGACCTGCTCTTCGCCTGGCGCGTCTGCAAGCACGTGATCTCGAACGCGATCGTGATCGTCAAGGACCTGCAGACGATCGGGATCGGCGCGGGTCAGATGAGCCGGGTGGACGCGGTCAAGATCGCGGTCGAGAAGGCGGGCGAGCACGGCCACGACCTCGAGGGAGCCGCGCTCGCGTCAGACGCGTTCTTCCCGTTCCCGGACGGCCCGCGGGTCGCCCTCGACGCCGGCGTGAAGTCGATCATCCAGCCGGGCGGCTCGAAGCGAGACCAGGACGTGGTCGACGCAGTCGAGAAGGCGGGCGCCGCGATGGTCTTCACCCACCGCCGCCACTTCCGCCACTGAACGCTCGTACAATCGCGCCGTGACGGTCGAGAAGGCCCTTGTCGTCCTCGGAACCTTCGTCGCCGCCGCCTACGTCCTGGTCGGCATCATCGGCGGGCTCTCGTCCTCGCACTGGGACCGAGGCGAGCGCGAGTGACCAGGTCATCTGGGTCGTGCTCCTCGTCGGCGGCGGGATCCTTGTGTTCCTGGGGCTCCGTATGTCGAGACGCTCGCCGTGGCTCGGCGCAACGCTGATCTCGGTCGGAGCAGTCGCGGGTGCGCTTCCGATCTTCTGGACGATTCTCGCCCTCGTGGTGGCGGTCGCCCTGGTCGTGCTCAGCATCATGTACGCCCGCCGCGCAGCCGGCGCCTCCCCCGCGCCGGGTTAGCGACGAATTTCTCGACGGTCGGCGAACTAAGCTTCCAACGCATGGCGCGCGAGTACCCGACCGTTCTCGACCTCGTCGGCCACACGCCGCTCGCGCGGCTTCAGCGGATCGTTCCCGACGGACGCGGCGACCGTCGTCGCCAAGCTCGAGTACATGGGCCCGGGCGGCTCGGTCAAGGACCGCATCGGGATCAAGCTGATCGAGGAGGCCGAGCGCAGCCGGGAAGCTGCAAGCCCGGAGGGACGATCGTCGAGCCCACCTCGGGCAACACCGGCGTCGGGCTCGCCATCGCCGCCGCGATCAAGGGCTACCGCTGCATCTTCGTGATGCCCGACAAGATGAGCCAGGAGAAGATCTCGCTCCTGCGCGCGTACGGCGCCGAGGTCGTCATCTGCCCGTACGCCGTCGCGCCCGAGTCGCCGGAGAGCTACTACTCGGTGTCCGACCGCCTCGCCGAGGAGATTCCGGGCGCCTACAAGCCCGACCAGTACACGAACCGCGCGCAACCCGGAGGCGCACTACGAGTCGACCGGCCCGGAGATCTGGGAGCAGACCGGCGGGGAGCTGGACGCGCTCGTGATCGCGGTCGGCACCGGCGGGACGATCTCCGGCGCGGGCCGCTACATCAAGGAGCAGAGCCCGGACGTGCTGATCGTCGGCGCCGACCCCGAAGGCTCGATCTACACCGCCGGCGACGAGATCAGCACCCGTACCTCGTCGAGGGGATCGGCGAGGACTTCTACCCGGAGACCTTCGACCGCGACATCGTCGACCAGTGGGTCACCGTGTCCGACAAGGACTCGTTCCTCACGGCCAGGCGGATGGCGCGCGAGGAGGGGCTGCTGATCGGCGGCTCCGGCGGCACGGCCGTCCACGCAGCGATCGAGGTCGCGAAGCAGCTCGGCCAGGGCAAGCTCGTCGTCACGCTGATCCCGGACAGCGGCCGCCCGTACCTCTCGAAGTTCTACGACGACAACTACATGCTCGAGCTCGGCTTCCTCGAGCGCGACGAGCCGTCGCCGAAGGTCGCCGAGGTCCTGAACGCGAAGGGCACCGAGGTTCCGAACGTCCCCGACCTGATCACGATCGCGTCCCACCAGAAGGTCGGCGAGGCGATCGACCTCATGCAGCGCTACGGGATCTCGCAGCTCCCGGTCGTGCGCGACGGCGAGCTCGACTCGCTCACCGACGTGATCGGCTCGCTCCAGGACCGCGACCTGCTCGACCGCGTCTTCAAGAACCCGGACGCGCTGCACGACGACGTCGCCGCGGCGATGCAGCCGCCGCTCGCCGCGATCGACGCGGACGAGAAGCTGGACGAGGTCTTCTCCACGCTGAGCGGGGGCCGCGCGAACGCGGTCGTCGTCGCCGAGGGCGGCAAGCCGATCGGCGTGCTCACGCGAACCGACCTGCTCGAGTACTTGGCGCATAGACGGTGACGGACGTCACACCGGCCGAGGCCCGGCGCATCGCCGTGCGCTCCCAGCTCCTCGACGGGTCGGCGAAGGACGTCCTGTCCACGGTCAGGCATCTCGGCCGTCTCCAGATCGACCCGATCTCGACCGTCGCGCCGCCCCAGTACCTCGTCCTCTGGAGCCGGCTCGGCCCCTACGACCGAGCCGAGCTCGACCGACTGCTCTTCGAGGAGCGGAAGCTCTTCGAATGGAATGCCTTCATCTACCCGATCGAAGACCTCCCTCTGATCCGCGCGCGGATGCGCGAGCCGTGGGGCCGCCAGAAATGGCAGCAATGGGCGAAGCAGTTCATGCAGGAGCAGTCCGGCCTGCGGCGCTACATCCTCCGCGAGCTCGAACGGCGGGGCCCGCTGCCGTCCCGGGAGCTGGAGCACCACGCCGCGCGCGCCGACGAGCGCACCGTGTGGTGGGGCACGCGTGCGCACATGACCTGGATGCTCGAGCTGCTCCACAGCCGCGGCAAGATCGCCGTCGCGGGGCGCCTGACCGGCCAGCGGCTCTGGGACCTCGCCGAGCGGGTCTGGCCGGAGACGGAGACGGTGCCGCTCGCGGACGCGCGGCGCATCCTCGCGGACAAGCAGTTCCGGGCTCAGGGCGTCCGACTCGAGCGGACCGGCTTCGTCGCGCATCCGGAGGCGGAGGACGGGCGCATCCCGACCCGCGTCACGTTCCTCTCCCCCTTCGACGGCCTGGTCAAGAACCGCGACCGCGCCGAGGCGCTCTGGGACTTCTTCTACCGGCTCGAGATGTACGTCCCAAAGACGAAGCGGGAGTACGGGTACTACGTCCTGCCGATCCTGCGCGGCGACCGGCTGATCGGGCGCATCGAGCCGATCTACGACCGCAAGCTGGGGACGCTGCTCGTCAACGCCGTCTTCGCGGAGCCCGGCGCGCCGGAGGGGGCCGGCCCTGGGATCGCGACCGCGGTGCGGAGGCTCGCGCGTTGGCTCGGAGCGAAAGAGATCAACTACTCGCGGCGGCGGATACCGGCGATGTGGCGAGCAGCGGTGCGTAACTAGAATCGAGCCATGGACTTCGAGACGAGAGCGATCCACGACGGGCCAGGAGCCCGACCCCGCAACCGGCTCCGTCGTCGTCCCGATCTACCAGACCTCGACGTACGCGCAGGAGGCCGTCGGCCAGAACAAGGGCTACGACTACTCGCGCGTCGCGAACCCGACGCGCACGGCGCTCCAGATCAACCTCGCCTCGCTCGAGAGCGCCGAGCACGGCGTCGCGTTCGCCTCGGGCATGGCCGCGGTCACGACGATCATGCACCTCGTCCACCCGAGCGAGCGCGTCGTCTCGGTGAACGACGTCTACGGCGGGGTCTACCGGCTCTTCTCGCAGGTGTACCAGCCGAAGGGGTACGACATCGAGTTCCTCTCGGCCGAGGAGATCAACACGAACCTCGCCGAGCACCTCGACGAGCGGACGCGCATCGTCTGGCTCGAGACGCCGACGAACCCGCTGCTGAACGTCATCGACATCGAGGCCGCCGCGAAGGCCGCGCACGAGGTCGGCGCGATCGTCGTCGTCGACAACACGTTCGCGAGCCCGTACCTCCAGCGGCCGCTCGAGCTGGGCGCGGACATGGTCATGCACTCGACGACGAAGTACATCGGCGGGCACTCGGACCTGCTCGGCGGGTTCGTCGCGACGAACGACCCGACGATCGCGGAGCGCCTCTACTTCCTCCAGAAGTCCCTCGGCGGAATTCCCGGCCCGTTCGACTGCTGGCTCGTGCTGCGCGGGCTGAAGACGCTCGCCGTGCGGATGGAGCGCCACAGCGAGAACGCGCGGCGCGTGGCCGAGTACCTGGACTCGCACGACGCCGTCGAGCAGGTGCTCTACCCCGGCCTCGAGAGCCATCCTGGGCACGAGATCGCGAAGCGCCAGATGAAGGACTTCGGCGGGATGATCTCGTTCCTCGCGGCTTCCGAGGAGGAGGCGGTCGAGATCGTCGGGCGCACGAAGGTCTGGACGCTCGCCGAGTCGCTCGGAGGGGTCGAGAGCCTGATCGAGCACCCGGCGCAGATGACCCACGCGTCGACCGCGGAGGGCCCGTTCGCCGCGCCGAGGAACCTGATCCGCCTTTCGGTCGGGATCGAATCCGTCGACGACCTGATCGCCGATCTCGAAGCCGCGCTCGTCCGCTCGCCGGCCGCCGCCGGCGCATAGGCCCTTGCGCGAGCAGGAAGACGCGTTCGGACGCGCCCTGCTCGATCAGCTCGAACGTGGCGACGCTCGAATCGTCGTCGAACGCGACGACGGATACGTCGAGACGGAAACGATCGCGTGGTACTTCGGCGGCCTGCGCCAATGGCACCCGTCGGAGAGACAGGCGTTGCGCCACGTTCGCGGCCGTGTCCTCGACATCGGCGCCGGAGCCGGACGCGCTGCGCTGGAGCTTCAGAAACGAGGCCACGAGGTCGTGGCCGTCGACATCTCTCCGCTGGCAATCGACGTCTGCCGGAAGCGAGGCGTCCGAGATGCGCGCGTCCTTCCCGTCACGAAGATCGACTCGTCGCTCGGAACGTTCGACACGGTCGCGCTGTTCGGCAACAACTTCGGTCTCTTCTCCACGGCCAGGCGGGCCCGCTGGATGCTGCGACGCCTGCGTGCGCTGACGACGCCCGAGGCGCGCATCATCGCCGTCAGCTACGACCCGTACGGAACGAAGAATCCCGACGATCTCGCGTACTTCGAGCAGAACCGGAAGCGAGGCCGTCTCGGCGGGCAGATCCGCCTGCGTGTGCGGTACAAGGCATACGCGACGCCGTGGGTCGACTACCTGATGGTGTCGCTCGACGAGATGAGAGAGATCGTCTCCGGGCACCGGTTGGGAGGTCGACCAGGTGCTCACCGACGACAATTTCTTCGTGGGAGTGATCGGGAAGTCGTGAAGCTCAACCGTTCAGTCCCCGAGGCCGTCGTCATCCCCGAGCTTGCCTACCGCGACGTTCGCGAGGCGGTCGACTGGCTGACCCGTGCGTTCGGCTTCCGCGAGCGCCTGCAGATCGGCGACCACCGTGCGCAACTCGTCTACGAGGACGGCGCCGTCATCGTCATCCAGCGCGACGAACCGGCGCCTGCGAACGTGCTCGTCCGCGTTTCGGACGCCACCGCACACCACGAGCAGGCAGCCGCCGCGGGGGCGACGATCCTGAGCCCGCCCGAGGATTTCCCGTACGGCGAGCGCCAGTACAACGCGCAGGACCCCGCCGGGCACGTCTGGACGTTCTCAGAGTCGATCGCAGACGTCGACCCCGCCGACTGGGGCGGAACCCTGAAGGACTGAGCGGTGTAGAGGGGGCAGACGCCACCTCGAAAGGAGCTCGACATGAAGCGCCTGCTGTTCGTCCTCGCCATCGCGATGCTGGCCCTGCCCGCGACGGCGCTCGCCAAGGGCCCGTCCGAGGCGAAGATCACCGGGCCCGGGCTCGCGACGGCGATCAAGATCTCGGGGGAAGAGACCGAGGGCTCGCCGATCATGGATCTCGCCGACGCAGCCGGCTTCTTCCCGGCCGCGTTCGGCCAGACCCCGAGCCCGATGACCGCCTCGGCCCCGAAGGGCAACCTCGGTCCGAAGTACTCGATCGAGTACACGGTTCCCGGCCCGGACGGCGGCAACCAGACGATCCGCCAGGACGCCTATCCGTACGCGACTCCGTACTCGGTCACGTACATGAAGGCAGGGCAGGCGATCTTCGACATGAAGACGCATGGCGGCTGGTTCACGGACTCCAGGCTGAAGGAGGTCCTCGTCGCGCACGGGCTGCCGAAGACCGCAGCCGCGGCGACGTCGAGCAGCTCGAGCTCGGCCGGGTTCTTCTCGACCGGCAAGCTGGGCGGCCTCGTCCTCGTGCTGCTCCTCCTCGGCGGCGGGTTCGTCCTGATGCGCCGCCGCTCCGGAGAAGCCACGGCCTAAGCGCCACTAGGATCCGGCGCGTGACGGGCGCGCCGGATCCTCTCGATCTCCACCATCAGGGCGCGGAGCGCTCCATCGGCGTCTACCTGCTCGAGACCGAGGACGGGCTCGCGCTCCAGGACTGCGGGCCCTCCACGGACGTCAACGCGCTCAAGGCCGGGCTTGCAGAGGAGGGCCTCGTGCTCACCGACATCCGGCACCTGCTCCTGTCGCACATCCACCTGGATCACGCGGGAGCCGCGGGCACGCTCGTCCGCGAGCATCCGGGGCTGCAGGTGCACGTCTCCGAGATCGGAGCACCGCACCTCGTCGACCCGTCGCGGCTGGAGCGGAGCGCACGACGGCTCTACGGCGACGAGTTCGACACGCTCTGGGGAGAGCTCGCGCCGGTGCCGGAGGCGAACGTCCACGTCGTCGGCTCGTCGGTGATCGGGCTCGAGTGCTTCCCCACGCCGGGCCATGCGGAGCACCACGTCTCGTACCTCGACCGCGACGGGACGCTCTACGCCGGAGACGCGGCCGGCGTGCGGATCATGCCCGAGCGCCACGTCTGGCCCGTCTCCCCGCCGCCGGAGATCGACCTCGACGCCTGGGAGCGGACGATCGACGAGATCGAGCAGCGCGCTCCCGAGCGGCTTGCGCTCATCCACTTCGGCGTCGTCGACCAGCCGCGCGACCACCTGCGCCGTCTCCGGCGGCAACTCCGAGTGTGGGCGCAGCGCGTCCGCCAGGGCATGGACCAGGACGAGTTCGTCGAAGCCGCGCGGGCCGACCTCGAGGACGACATCGGAGAGGCGGTCTACTACGAGCGCGCCGCCCCGCTCTGGCAGTCCTACCTCGGCCTCAGGCGCTACTGGGAGAAGCTGGAGCCGCTAGGCCTGGCCTGCCGCGCGCTTCCGGCGGGCGCTCAGCTCCGCCCATCCGCGGGCCTCTAGCTCTCGGAGCCGCTGCACCGTCGCCGCGCGCTCAGCTTGACGCTTACTCGGCTCCTTCTGACCCTTCGCCTTCATCGTCCCCTCGCCTCACCCGAGCGCGGCTCGATAGGCCGCGACGTAGTCGGCGACCATTCGCTCCGGCGCGAAGAGCTCTTCGACGTACGCGCGGCACTCCATCGGGTCGAGCTCGTCTGCCCGGTCGAGAGCCGCGGCCATCTGGCGGTAGTTGTCGACGATGATCCCGCTTCGCCCGTCGTCGATCACCTCGGGCACGGCGCCGTGGCGAGTTGCGATCACAGGCGTGCCGCAGGCCATCGACTCGACCATGACGAGCCCGAACGGCTCCTCCCACTCGATCGGGAAGAGCGTCGCGCGCGCCTCCTGGAGCAGCTCCACCTTCTCGCCGTGCGTGACCTCGCCGAGGTACTCGATCCCCCCGTGGCCCACGTGCGGCTCGATGAACTCGGCGTAGTACTGCCGCTCCTTCGGCTCACGGTTCTTGCCCGCCATCTTCAGCGGCAGGCCGAGCTCGATCGCGACGGCGATCGCCCGGTGCGCCCCCTTGTCCGGGCTGAAGCGCCCCAGGAAGAGCAGGTAGTCGCCGCGGTGCGGCTTGGCCGGATAGAGCGAGAGGTCGATCGCGTTCGGGATCGTCGCCGCCCAGGGCAGGTCGGGCATCGGCCGGCGCTGGTTCTCGGAGATCGAGATCAGCCCCACTCCCGGCGCGGCCTCTGCGATCGAGTCGTAGGCGTCCTGCGCCTCGTGCGTGTCGAGCGGCCCGTGGACGGTGTGCAGGACCGGCGTCTGGGACAACCCGCCGAGCGCGGCGGCGGGGATCCCCGAGTGGTCGTTGATCACGTCGAACTCGTCCGCGCGCGTGTAGCAGGCGAGCGCGTGGCGGATCTCCGGCAGCGAGCGGCCGATCAGCTCGCTCGGCGCCTGCTCGAAGATGTAGGACAGGTTCGCCTTCGTCAGCGAGTCGCCCGAGGCGAAGAGCGTGACGTCGTGGCCCGCGTCGACGAGTCCGTCTGCGAGGAGCGACACGACGAGCTCGATGCCGCCGTAGCCGGTCGGCGGCACAGGGAACCACACGGGCGAGAGAACGGCTATCCGGAGCTTGTCACTCACGAGCTTCCACCCGAACGATGCCATCCTCGAGCCGAATTTCCCACTGTTTGCCGAACGCGCGGACACCGCTCAGCTTGAGCGACTCCGCCCAGGAGGGAAGCTCGAGCGGGAGAACGGAGCGCAGCTGGTGGTTCCTCGCGTCGGGTCGCAGGCCGAGCAGGATCTGGAGCAGGAGCACCGGGGCCGCAGCCGCCCAGGCCTGAGGACGCGCCGCGGTCGGGTACGCGATCGGAAACGGCGTCTCGGCGCGCGGCAGTCCCGCGAAGACCTCCGGCAGCTGGTAATCGAAGTGGCCGGCCGCTTTCAGCAGGCTGCGGATGATCCTGTGCGCCTCCGGCCAGCGGGAGTAGCGCGCGAGGCCCCAGGCGATCAGCGAATTGTCGTGGGGCCAGACCGTCCCGTTGTGGTACGAGAGCGGGTTGAAGCCGCCGTCGGCCGCGGACATCGTCCGCACGCCCCAGCCCGACCAGAGATCCGGGCCCATCAGCCGGTCGACGACGGCGTCGACCTTGTCCGGTGGGACGATGCCGCTCCAGAGCAGGTGGCCGACGTTCGAGCAGAGCGAGTCGACCTGCTTCTTGTCGCCGTCGAGAGCGAGGACGTAGAACCCTCCTCGAGCGTCTGTCCAGAACGCTTCGTCGAAGCGCTTGCGGAGCTCCTCGGCTTCCCGGTCGAGCCGCTCGGCCAGCTCCCGCTCGCGCCAGACTTCGCGCGCCAGCTCGGCCATGCGCTTCTTGGCGTCGTAGACGTAGCCCTGCACCTCGACCGGCGCGATCGGGGTCTTCGCGAGCGTTCCGTCGGAGAAGCGCTGTGAGTCCCAGGAGTCCTTCCACGACTGGTTCTCGAGGCCGTGGTCGCTGCGCCGCTCGTACTCGACGAAGCCGTCGCCGTCGCGATCGCCGTATTCGTCGATCCACTGCAGCGCGCGGAGCGCGGGCTCCTTGAAGCGGCGTACGAGCGCAGTCGTCGTCCGTCCAGCGCCAGACCTCGGAGAGCAGGATCAGGTAGAGCGGCGTCGCGTCGACGGTGCCGTAGTAGCGATCGAACCAGTTCCGCGCCGCCTTGCCGCGTCGCACCTCGTGGACGATCTTGCCCGGCTCGGAGTCGATCGACGGGTCGTCCTCGGTCGCCTGGAGGTCGGCGAGCACCTCGAGCGCGCTCTCGGCGAGCTCGGGCCCGAAGAGGAGCGTCTGCAGGCACGTGATGATCGTGTCCCGTCCGAAGACGGTCATGAACCACGGCATGCCTGCGGCCGGCAGGTTGCTCAGCCCGTCCCCGCCGCGGATCCTGAGCGAGGCGAGGTCGGCGACCGAGCGCGGGTAGGCGTGGTCGAGGTCGTCCCACGAGGCGCGCAGCTTCGGGACGCGCAGGTTCCACGCCGTCAGCGAGGCCTCGATGCGCTCGCGCTCCTCGCCGAAGCGCAGCTGCGCGACTTGCGGGCCCACCTCCTCGTCGCCGAGAGACGTCACGACGTCGACGTTCAGGTCCCAGGTCGCCTGCGGCCTCGAGCTCGATCCAGAACCGGACCTTGCCCGGCTCGACGTGCCCGCGCTGCGAGAGGATGATCTGCGTGTGCGCGCCGCCTCCGTCGTCGTCGAGGACGAACTGGTTCTCTTCCTCCTCGTAGCGCGACTCGGCGAGCGGCGGTAGCGGCGGGGCGTTGAGCGGGTCGCCGAGGGCGAAGTCGTGGTTCTTGACCGCGAAGATGTCCGCGAAGTCGTTCGCGAACTCGAGCGCCAGCTCGAACGAGACCGGCTCATGGGTCTGGTTCTGGACGCGGAGCCGGTCCTGCATGCCCTCGCCGACGAACCGGTGGCGGCCGATCGAGACCGCGTCTGCCGGAAGCTCGCCGGCGACCGGGTTCCGCAGGAAGTACGCCGCCGAGTAGTACTCCGCCTTTCCGGCCGACAGGAGCAGCGGGCGCTCGCCGTTGATCGTCAGCTCCAGGTGCGACAGGAAGCGCATGTCGTACGCGTACAGCCCGCTCGTCGTGAACGTGAAGTCGCCGTTCTGGTCGCTGATGCAGAAGTTCGACCCTTCGAGGATCGTGATCGCCATACCCCTAGTGCCGGTGGATCCTCGACGCTGTGGACTGGTCGATGGTCTTGACGACGAGCTCCTCGATGTTGACGCGAGCGGGTCGCGTGACGGCGAAGAGCACGCACTCAGCGATGTCCTCCGGCGTCAGCGCGTCGACGTCCTCGTAGACCTTGCGCGCGCGGTCCTCGTCGCCCCGGAACCGCACCTTCGAGAAGTTCGTCTCGACGAGGCCGGGGTCGACGGTCGTCACGTGGATCGGCCGGCCCAGGAGGTCTTCGCGCAGCGCATGCGTGAAGCCGCGGACGGCGAACTTCGACGCGATGTAGACGGCGCCGTTCTCGTACGGCTGGCGGCCGGCCGCAGAGCCGAGGTTGACGATGTGGCCGCCGTCGCGGACGTGCGGCAGGCAGAGGCGCGTCATGCGCAGCAGGCCGAGGACGTTCGTCTCGATCACGGTCGCCTCGTCCTCGTCGGTCGACTCCCAGAACGGGTCGCGGCCGAGGCCGAGGCCCGCGTTGTTGACCAGGATGTCGATCCCGCCGAGGTCGGCGACGGCGCGCTCGACGAAGCGCTCGCTGCTCTCACGGTCGGTCACGTCGAGGTCGAAGGCGTAGAACCCCTCGCGATCCGGGAGGCTCTCGACGCGGCGGGCGCCGACAGCCACCCGCGCGCCGGCCTCCGCGAGGGCATGTGCAGTCGCCGCCCCGATCCCGCTCGAGGCGCCCGTGACGATCGCGGTCTTGCCGTCCAGCGAGGCCAAGACGGCAAACCCTAGTCGAGCGGACTAGTGGAAAAGCCCGAGTCGAAGCGCGGTAGCGACGGCGTGCGTGCGGGTGCGCGCGTTCAGGCGCTCGCAGGCCTTGCGCACATGCGTCCGCACGGTTTCCGGGCTGATCGAGAGTTGGCGGCCGATCTCGTCGTGCGAGAGGCCGTCGGCCACGTGCGCGAGCACCTCGGCCTCGCGCGGGGTGAGCGCAGGCTTCCTCGCGGTCGCGGTGAGCGCAGCGCTTGCCAGAGCCGGATCGACGTAACGCCGGCCGGAGCAGATCGCCTCCAGGGCCTGGCCGAGGTCCGTGAGCGGCGCGTCCTTGAGGATCAGCGCGTGCGCTCCGGCCTCGAAGACGACGCCGACGATGCTCTGGTCGGCGTCCGCCGTGTAGACGGCGATCAGCATCTCCGGGGCGGCCTCCCGCAGCTGCTCGAGGAGACGGGCTCCCTCCAGGCGCGGCATCCGGTAGTCGACGAGCGCCACGTCGGGGAGCGTCTCGCGGACGCTTGCGACCGCGGTCAGCCCGTCGCGCGCCTTGCCCACGATCTCGTAGCCCTCGTTCGTGAGGAAGGCGGACACGGCCTCGACGAGCGCGGGGTGATCGTCCGCGACGAGGCAGCGAATCGGCCGTTCAGACATCTTGGTAGGTATCGGGCCGAAACGGCCGCGACTGTAATGACGGCTACGCGGTTTGGAGCTCCTGGGCGATCTCCCAGATGTGGCCGTCGGGATCGGTGAACGTCGCCGTCCGCAAGCCCCACTCCCGGTCGATCGGGCCGTTGAGGAGCTCCACGCCGCGCGAGCCGAGCTCGGTGACGAGCGCGTCCGTGTCGTCGACCCAGATCGTGAGCTGGAAGCTCGAGCCCGCTCGCGGGCCCTGCCACGGTCGCGGGCTCGATCAGCCCGTGCGCGGCCGGGCGAGCGAGCAGGTTGACGATCGTGTTCTCGAACTTGAATGCCGCGGCGTTCTCGTCCTCGTAGACAGGCGAGAGGTCGAACACGTCCTGGTAGAAGCCCTTCGCGCGCGGGACATCGTCCACGAACAGCGTGATCGCGCCGAGGCTCGTCGGCAAGGTGGCCACGTCCATACCTCCGATCGGTTGACTAGTTGGTAGGACTGACTCGGCGACACGAAATCATCGCCCCAGTTTCGTATCGAGCTCGGGGGAACGTGCTGAGCACCATGCCGCTCTTGCTGGTTGATGACCGCCGGCATAGAGCATCCGCGTTCGTGCTGCCTTGGCCAGGCGCGCAGGATCGGCCGACGGGTCTCACTCCGCATCCCGGCTACGCCACCGATCCGCTCGCGGGAAACCCGCGGTCGGCTTCTCTATTTCGGCCCAGTGCTCTATCAATTCACCCAATGCGGCTACGCGGCGCGGTCAGTGTTCCGAAGCTCGCGAATGCCTCGGGTTGGCTGTTCTTCGGGTTCGTCGCCCTCCTCCTCGAGCTTGGCGTCCGGGTGTTCGACCTCCACGACAGCGTGGCTGCACCGTCGGAGACGCTGCGCGCGCTGGTGGAGGGCCTGTCGGTCAGGAACGCTTTCCGGCGAGATCGGCGCGACGCTGACGAGCTACGCCGAGGGGCTCGCGTTGGCGATCGTCGGCGGAGTCGCACTCGGGGTCCTCATAGGCAGCTCACGCACGCTCGATGATGCGTGCTCGGTCGTGATCGAGTTCCTGCGGCCGATTCCCGCCGTCGTGCTCATCCCGGTTGCGATTCTCTTTCTCGGCCTCGGCACGCCGATGATCCGCTTCGTCATCGCGTACGCCGCGGTCTGGCCGATCCTCTTCAGCACGGTGTACGGGGTGCGCGGCAGCGATCGCATGCTCGACGACGTCGCGCAGACGTCGGGCGTCGGTCGAACCGGGAGGCTCGTACGCGTGACGCTGCCCGCTGCCCTCCCCAGCATCGCCACCGGGATCAGGGTAAGCGCGTCCATCGCCCTCCTCGTGGGTGTCACGGCCGAGTACCTCGACAGGTACCGACGGAATCGGCGCGTATATGCATAGTCAGCAGGACGGCCTTCCGAGCTTCCCGAGATGTACGCGGCGATCGTCCTGGTCGGCTTCCTCGGCTACGCCGTGAACTTGGCGCTCCGCTCAGCGGAGCGGCGAGCCGTTTTCTGGGTCGGCGAGGAGCGCGTCGCAAAGTGAAGGCCGAGCTCCATCGGACGACCGCTCATCGGCGCTGGTCGTCTTCCTCGTGCGCGCTCGGCTCTGTGGCAGGTGTGGGCGATCAGCGAGGACTCGTACCTGTTCCCACGGGTCGAGCGACGGTGCTGGGTCGAGCGTGGGAGCATCTGGCCGACGACCGAGTTCCTGGGGGAGGTCGCGGCGAGCCTGAAGCGGCTCGCGGCAGGCTTCGTGATCGGCGCGGCGAGTCGGCATCGGAGTCGGGCTGCTGATGGGCGCCTCGCGTGCCGCGAGGCGCGACGCTCGAGCCGCTCGACGGAGTTCCTGCGAGCGATCCCCGCGATCGCGATCGTGCCGGCCGCCGATCGTCGTCCTCGGCCTCGGCGACGCGATGTACGATCGCGCATGATCGCATTCGGCGTGTGCTTTCCGGTCCTCGATCAACACGATCGACGGAGTTCGCGCCGTGCCACCTGAGGCCCGCGACACGGCCTCGATGCTCCACGTCGGCGCGGACGGAACGCGTCTACCGCATCTATCTGCCTGCCGCGCTGCCCTCGATCGTCGCCGGGTTGCGGATAGCGCTCTCGATCGGGCTCGTCCTGGTGGTCATCTCCGAGTTCGTCGGCGAGGGCGACGGTCTGGGGCACTACATCTGGGTCCAGCGAGACCGTAGTTCGCCGTCCCGGAAATGTTCGCCGGAATTCTCTTCCTCGGGCCTGCTCGGATACGTGTTGAACCGGCTCTTCCTCCTCGTCGAACGCCGCGTCCTCGCGTGGCACTACGGAGCAGCCGGTGAGCCTGCCCGCTGACGCGATGAACCGGAGGCGCCGCTTAGGCCCGTGCGGGGCCCGTCCTGCGCGTCTCGGGGCTCGGAAAGCGGTATTCGGATCAGGGCCGGCCGCCCTGGCCGATGTCACTTTCGACGTTGCGGAGGGCGAGCTGCTCGCAATCGTCGGGCCCTCCGGGTGCGGGAAGACGACGCTGCTTCGCACTGCTCTGCGGCCTGACGCCACCGACGCGAGGGCACCGTGCTCCTCGACGGCCGGCCGGTCATCGCGTCCCGCCGAGGGAGGTGGCGATCGTCTTCCAGGACTACAGCCGCTCGCTTTTTCCCTGGCTGACAGTCATTCGGAACGTGATGTTTCCCCTTCGCCGCCCGCGGGCTCTCCGAAAGAGGAGAAGATCGCGCGAGCCGAGGCCGTCCTGCGACGAGATGGGTCTCGACGGGACCGCACAGCAAATATCCGTGGGAGCTTTCCGGCGGCATGCAGCAGCGCGTCGCGATCGCGCGCGCTCTCGTCTCGCGGCCAGAGCTGCTCCTGCTGGACGAGCCGTTCGCGTCGGTCGACGCCTCGACTCGTGCGGACCTCCAGGACGTCCTGCTGCGCGTCCACGGCGAGCCGAGGGCCGCAGCGTGACGATCGTGCACGTGACGCACGACATCGACGAGGCCGTCTACCTCGCCGACCGGGTGCTCGTCCTCAGCCGCGGCGCCCGGACGCGTCGTCGGCTCGATCGATGTCGCTCTCCGCGCCCGCGGGCGCAAGCCGCGATCCGGAGCTCGGAGCGGTTCCTGGCCGTGCGCGACGAGCTCCATGCCTTGATTTCTCCGCACAAGATGGAGTAGATATACGAAAGATTCAGCACAAACTGCGGCCAATGCAGCTCACGCCTCGACCAACGCGGACTGAAATCCCCGACTCCGTCTGGGCCTGGTCGTCGTGCTTGGCTTGCTCCTCGCGTGCCGGGATGGCGGTCTCCGCGACTGCGGACAGCGACAGCGCGACCTCGCTCGACGACCGTCAACGTCGCCATCCTGCCCCGTGGAGCCCACTGCGCAGGTCATGTACGCGAAGGACCGCGGCTTCTTCCGGAAGCAGGGACTCGACGTGAAGATCAAGGTCGCTCACCGATCCGACCCAGACGGCCGCCGCGCTCCTCTCGGGCAACGCTCAGTTCTCGGCGTCAACGTCGGCGGCCTCGCGAGCATGAAGTCGCACGACGCTCCCGTTCAAGCGTCGTCGCCGGCGGGGCGCTGTACCGGCCGAGGCGGACGCGAAGACGAGTGCTCTCGTCGCGATGCCCGCGAAGAAGCATCACGCGCGCACGCGACCTCGTCGGCAAGCGCATCGCCATCGACCAGCGAGAACACGATCGCGCACATCGGCGTGCTCAAGTGGCTCAAGGAGAACGGCGTCGAGCGCGACCAGGTCGAGCTTCACGACCTTGCCGTTCGCGCAGATGCTGGGCCCGCTGCTGAAGGGGAACTTCGACGCCGCCCTGCTCCCCGAGCCCTTCCTGACGATCGCAGAGCGGAAAGGCGCACGACGCGTCGCCTATCCGTTCGACGCCGTCTGCACGCAAGGACTGCCTCTTGACGATGTGGATCGCGCGCAAGGACATGGACAGCGACGTCGCTGCTCGCTACCGCAAGGGCATCGAGGCCGCAGCCGTCTGGGCGAACGACAGGAGCAACGACGCCGAGAGCGCCAAGATCCTCGCCAAGTACGACACCGGCTCGAGCCGGCGCTGCTCGCCAAGATGAAGCGGACCACCTTCGCGACGAAGCTCGACTCCACGCTGGCCCAGCCGTGGATCGACACGTCTCGCCGAGTTCGGTGTGATCCCGGACGCCTTCCCCGCCGGCGACCTCGTCAAGTAGTTACGGTCCGTCCTCGAGCGCAAGCGCGACCGCATCCTCGAGGGACAGCTCGCGTCCGACCGACCGACCTGCTCGAACTCGTCGTCGGCGTGGGCCAACATGCGCTCTGGCTCGACGGTGCCGATAGAGCCAGCTGCCCACCCACATGCGCTCGTGCTCGGCTTCGGCCGCTCCCCACAGGGTGCCCGGCGTTTCGTGAGTTTCCCGTCTGCGCGCTGATCTCCGCGAGGAGGCCGAGCTCGTAGACGAGCGCCCTGCGATCGTTCATCGCAGGTGAGAGCGACAGCGCGTCGCGCGCGCTTCGCTCGGCGTCGTCGAACGCGGCCCAGCTCGAGAGACACGGCGCCGATCTTGGCGTGCACTCCGGAGAGCCACCAGCGAAAGCGGGTCTCCTCGGCGATGCGCCTCGCCTCGTGCAACAGCTCGAGCGCGCCGTCGAGATCCCCCTCGGCCTGCGCGATGTCGGCTTGTGTCGTCAGCACGTGCGCCTCGCCTTTCCGGAAGCCCGTCCGCCGGTGGCTCGCCAGGCTTTCCTCGGCGAGAGCCCGGCTGCGCGCCAGGTCTCCTCGAAGCTCGATGGCCGTATTCGCGAGACGGTGAAGAAGGATCGCTGCGCCCAGCTCGTTGCCGAGTCGGCGGTCGATCGCCAGCGCTTGCTCCCAGTGCTGTTCGGCGAGCTCCGCGCGCCCGAGCAGGGCCTCCTGTC
Organism: uncultured Actinomycetes bacterium; assembly: GCA_963712635.1. Taxonomy (GTDB): domain Bacteria; phylum Actinomycetota; class Thermoleophilia; order Gaiellales; family Gaiellaceae; genus VAXT01. The sequence continues at coordinate 92,877 of CAVQIS010000005.1, forward strand.
CTCCCTGCACCCTCAGACCGCGCGCGACGAGGTCGTCGGGCACGGCCGGATCTCCGTCGAGCAAGGTCGCCGCCCAGTCCGCGCCCTCCTGCGGGCCGTTCGTCGCCCAGTAGCCCTCGAGCGCGACTACGAGTTCGAGCCCGAGCTCGCGCTCACCCGGACTCGAGCGCCCAGGTGAGCGCGTCCCGCAGGTTGTCGCGCTCCGGGATGACGAGCTCGTGGCGCTGCTGGCCCTCGGTCCTCCACGAGCGAGGTTCGCCGATCGGGCGAGGGCGAGGTAGTACTCGGCATGACGCCGCCGAGCGGACGTCCTTCTCACCCTCCTCGATCAGCTTCTCGGCAGCGAGCTCGCGGATCGTCTCGAGCATCCAGTAGCGGGGACGAGGTCCCGTCCAAGCGGCGAAGGAGGCTCTTGTCGAGCAGCGACTGGAGCGTGTCGGGGTCGGTGTCGCAGACGGTCCTCTGCGGCTTCGTATTGCAGCCCCCGGCGAAGACAGAGAGCCCGCGGAGGAGTGCCGCTCGTCATCGTCGAGCAGGTCGTACGACCATTCGATGGTCGCGCGAAGCGTCTGCTGGCGAGGATCGGCGTCCCGGCCGCGCTTTGAGGAGATCGAGCCGCTGCGACAGGCGCTCCAGAAGCTGCTCCGGCGAGAAGACAACCGTGCGGGCAGCCGCGAGCTCGAGCGCGAGGGGCAGGTTGTCGAGGCGTGAGCAGAGCTCCTCGATCGACCGAGGTGCTACCGCGGTGGAGTCGACGGCTCGTGCGCGGCTCAGGAAGAGGCCGACTGCCGTCCTCGTCCTGCAGCGTCGGGACCGCGTACACGTGCTCGCCCTGGAGTTGAAGGCGTTCTCGGCTCGTAACCAGGAGCTTCGGGCCGACGATGTCGCGAAGACGGGCGATCTCCTCTGCGACTGTCCGGAAGCAGATGCTCGACGTTGTCGAGCAGCAGCAGAGCGCGCATGCCGCCGGAGCCGGGCGGCAAGGCTGTCCGCTAGCTCTCGACCGGGTTGCTCTTCGACCTGCAGGACCTGCGCGAGCGCGGAGGCGAGCAAGCTGCGCGTCGCGGAGCGGCGCGAGCGACACCCACCAGAGGCCGTCGGGGTACGACTCCGCCTCCTCCGCCGCGGCCTGAAGCGCTAGACGGCGTCTTACCCGTGCCGCCGGGGCCGCGTCAACGTGAGGAGCCGCGACATCGTCTCGGCGCAGAAGCTCGACGACCTCGGCCAGCTCCTCCTCACGCCCGAGAAACGGCGTCGCCGGCACCGGGAGGTTCGTCCGGACGAGGCTCCGGAGCGGCGGAAAGACGCCATCGCCGAGCTGGAACACGCGCTCGGGCGCCGCGAGGTCCTTGAAGCGGTGCTCCCCGAGGTCGTGCAGCGAGGCTCGTCGCCTCGAGCGAGCGCCGTCGTCGCCGCCGAGACGAGAATCTGGCCGCCGTGGCCCGCCGCCGCGATCCGCGCGGCCCGGTGGACGTCGCCGCCGACGTAGCCCTCTTCCGGTCACGAGTGGCGTCCCGGTGTGGACACCGATCCGCACTCGGATCGGACCGCGTTCGAGTGCGCTCGGCGGCGTCCCGCGCGGCGGCTAGCGCACCGGGCGCAGTCGGGAACGCGAAGAAAAAGGCGTCGCCCTGGGTGTCGACCTCGACGCCTCCGTGTGCGGGCGCACGCATCGCGGACGGCACTGCGATGGTCCGCGAGGGCGGCTGCATAGTCGCTCCGCGCCTAGCTCGTGGAGCAGTCGCGTCGAGCCTTCGACGTCGGTGAAGAAGAACGTGACGGTGCCGGTCGGAAGATCAGGCATTGCCGAGCGCGGCCGCGACGGCTGCGTCGAGCTCCAGCCGTCGGCCCTCCTCGCGCCCACGTGAGAAATCGACGCCGGCGAGCTCGAGGGGGCTGCGACTGATCGGTCCATTCGTGCAACCAGCGGCCGACCGGAGCTCGCTCGCTCTCCGCGTCCGCGGCGCCCCGAAACATCCCGGCGAGCCGTGGGTCTCCCGCGCTCGCGCCGATCGCCGCGAGGAGGCGGAGCTCGTAGACGAGCCCGCGCGGTCGTGCATAGCTTGCGAGATGGACAGCGCCTCCCGGGCGCTGGACCTCGCGTCGTCGAGCCTCCCGAGCTCGAGCGAGACCGCTCCGATGTTCGCGAGCATGCCGGCGAGCCACCAGCGGAAGCCGGCAGCCTCACAGAGCGCCCGGCTCTCACGAAGGAGCCCGAGCGCTCGCTCGAGCTCCCCTTCCATGCGAGCGACCCACGCTAGCGACCCCAGCGCTTGCGCCTCGCCCTTCGGATATCCGTCGCCGCGGCGGAAAGCCGGCGAGGCTCTCCTCGGCGAGGTCGCGCGTGCGGGCCACGTCACCTCGCCGCATCGCAGTGTTGGAGAGACCGATGCAGCAAGGATTGCAACGGAGCGGTCATCGCCTACGCCGGCGCACGATCGCGAGAGCCTGCTCCCAGCTCTGTTCCGCGGCGTCGACCTGTCCGACGGCGTTCTGCATGCCACCCTGGACACGGAGCGCGCGCGCCACGACGCGGTCGTCAACATCGGTCGCCCCGTCGAGCAACGTCGCGGCCCACTCGAGGCCTTCCTCGGGCAGGCTTGTCACCCAGTAGTTCTCGAGTGCGACGACCAGCTCCAACCCGAGCTCGCGCTCGCCGGTCTCCAGGGCGTAGGCGAGCGCTACCCGAATGTTGTCGCGCTCGGGGATGACAAGATCGTGACGCTGGGGCCCTTCAGCCTCGACGGCGAGGTTCGACGAGCGCGCGACCGCCAGATAGTGGTCGAAGTGACGTTTCCGGACGACGGCCCGACCTCGCTGTCGGCGTCAGCTTCTCGGCGGCGAGCTCGCGGATCGTCTCGAGCAGAAGAACCTCGGGAGCTCGTCCTCGCTACGACGAAGGAGGCTCTTGTCGACGAGCGACTGGACGGTGTCCGCAGTCGCTCGCAGACTGCCTCCGCGGCGCCGTACGTGCATCCGCCCGCGAACACGGACAGACCGCGGAAGAGGCTCTGCTCGGCTTCGTCGAGCAGGTCGTGGGACCACTCGATCGTCGCCCGGAGCGTCTGCTGGCGCGGATCCGCGTCTCGGCCTGCCGTGAGCAGGTCGAGACGCTCGGACAGCCGGTCGAGGAGCTGTTGTGGCGAGAAGATGACTGTTCGGGCCGCAGCCAGCTCGAGAGCAAGCGGCAGGTTGTCCAGCCGGGAGCAGAGCTCCGCGACAGACGGTCGACTCGCTCACGCCTATGTCGAACGCCGCGAGCGCGAGTCACGAAGAGGTCGACACCGTCCGCGTCTGCCAGCGGCGGCACGGCGTACACGTGCTCACCTTGGAGCTGTAGTCGCTCACGGCTCGTGACAAGGATCGTCGGACCTGCGATCTCGCGCAGCGTCGCGATCTCTCGAGCGATGTCCGGCAAGAGGTGCTCCGCATTGTCGAGGAGGAGCAGAGCTCGCTTCCCGTCGAGTCGTGCAGCGAGCGCGCTGCGTCAGATTCGCGACCGGCCCCTCCTCGACTTCGAGCACTTGTGCGAGCGAGGTGGCAAGTCGACGGGCCGCGCGAAGCGGGGCCAGCGGAACCCACCAGACACCGTCGGGGTACGGACTCGGACGCTTCCCCCGCCGCGTGGAGAGCGAGCCGGGTCTTGCCGGTTCCCCCGGTGCCGGTCAGCGTCAGGAGGCTGACGCCTCCGATTGGGAGGAGCGCCGACGACCTCGGCGAGCTCTCTCTGACGACCGAGGAACGAGCTCGAGGGGACACGGGCAGGTTCGTGCGGTAGAGGCTTCGGAGCGGTGCGAAGTCCCCGACTCCGAACTGGTAAACGCGCTCGGGAGCGGAGAGGTCCTTGAAGCGATGCTCGCCGAGGTCGACGAGGCCGTGGCTTCGGGAACCAGCGCCGCGGTCGAGGACGAGACGAGCACCTGGCCGCCGTGCCCCGAGGCCGCAATTCGGGCTGCCCGGTGGACGTCCGGGCCGACGTAGCCTTCCTCGGTGACGACGGGGGTGCCTGTGTGCAGGCCGATGCGAACCTGGATCCGCCCGGCGCTCAGCCCCTCCGTGATTGCGTGCGCCGCGCCGAGAGCGCCCGGAGCCGTCGGGAAGGCGAAGAAAAAGGCGTCACCCTGGGTATCGACCTCGACTCCGCCCTTCCCCGCGCAGGCATTGCGCACGACGAGGCGGTGCTCCAAGAGCGCTTGGGCGTAGTGCTCGGCGCCAATCTCGTCGAGCAGCCGCGTCGAGCCGTCGATGTCGGTGAACAGAAAGGTGACAGTGCCCGCTGGGAGATCACGCACTCACTAGATGATGCCCCGCGGAGGGCCGGCGATCAACGTCCCGGGGCGCTGCTCGACGGTGCCGGAGCAGGGATCGCCGGACGCCTCAACGCGCTCGAAACCGAACTGGACAAGGCCACCGAGACGCCGCCTCAGATGTTTAGCCACTAGCGATGGGCGGTGCCGGGCTCGAACCAGCGACCCCCTGCTTGTAAGGCAGGTGCTCTCCCAACTGAGCTAACCGCCCGAGTTTGGTGCCCCCAGCGGGATTCGAACCCGCGCTGCAGCCTTGAAAGGGCTGTGACCTTGACCGCTAGTCGATGGGGGCCAAGCGTTGAGTCTAGCCGGGAGCACGGGGCTACACTCGGCCCGAAAGGGCCGGTAGCTCAGTTGGTAGAGCAGGGGACTTTTAATCCCAAGGTCACAGGTTCGATCCCTGTCCGGCCCAACGGAGAAAGCGCGTTTGAGAAAGCACAGAGGCCCCGCGAGGGGCCTCTCTCTATTGAGTGACGAGGCGCAAGGTGGCACGCTCTTGCGATGGTCGTGCGCCGGTTTCTTCCGATCAGCATCCTGTTCGCATTTGCCCTGCCTCTGGTGGTCTCGGTCGCATCAGCCGCGCCGAGCTCGCCAACGCCGCCAACCCTGGCTACGCGCGGGCCGGTCGTCGGGCTCGCCGCCGACGGTGCGCGCGCTGCGCTGATCGTTTCCGGCCAGGGCCGCTGGCAGATCGCTGTCTGGGAGCCTCACGCGCGGAGATCGACTCCGATTCACACGATCACCGATCCCGGCTGCAGCAGGAGTTGCGGCCCCGGAGGGGGCCTCGCACTTGCGGGCACCAGGGTCGCCTGGGATGAGTCTGGCGGTGGGAACACGCTCGAGACGACGGTCAGCACTGCAACCATCGCTCGTCACAGAGCGTTCTCTCTCGGAGCCGGCGTGTGGGACTGGTCATTTGAAGGGGGAGGAGACGAGGCATTCGCGCCGGTCGGGGACGGGAACCTGATCGCGTTCACCGTGCAAGACCACTGCGCCGATCCCGAGGGGGAGGGTGAACCGCCGTGCCCGCCCGGCCGCGAGGTCGGCGACATCGTCTCGGCGACGATCTGGCGAGCGGCACGCCGCGGCAAGTGTCCGTCCTATAGGGACTACAGCCCCCTGGGCCACTGCGCGCGTGTCGCCAAGGCGAACGGCAAGCTGACCGTCCTTGCGGTCGACGCGGGACGCATCGCTGCCCAGACCGACCACGGCGTGAGGCTCCTCACAGCGAGCGGCAAGCGGCTTCTCGACCTTCCCGTGGCGGACGTGCGGGCGGCTGCTCTCTCCGGCAACCGGCTGGCCCTGCGCGTTCCGGGCGCCTTCCAGGTCTACGACACCGGCTCGGGCGAGTTGATCACGAGCTTCCCGGCCGAGGGCAGCGCCAGGCTCGACCGGCTCCAGGACCTCGAGCGCGGCATCCTCGTCACCGCCAAGCAGCGGACGGTCACCCTGCGCCGCCTGAGTGACGGCCGGGCGGCGACGCTGCCGGCACGCGGAATCGCCCGCGCGCAGCTCGAGCCGCCCGGCCTGTTCGTTGCCGGCGGGCGCCGTGTGACGTTCACGCCCATGCGGGACGTGCTCCGGCTGCTCACCCGCTGACAAACGGGCGACTGCCCGGTTCGGCTGTAGCCTTGACCCGCGCAGCGTTCAAGTGCTTGGAGGATGCCGATGGCCGAAGGAACGGATGCTTCGAAGCAGATCGACGAGAGGATCAAGGAGCTGGGCGACTGGCGCGGCGAGACGCTCGGCAACGTCCGCAGAATCATCAAGGAAGCGGCCCCCGACGTCGTCGAGGAGTGGAAGTGGGCGAAGGCCACCAGCCCCGGAACGCCGGTCTGGTCTCACAACGGGGGCATCTGTACGGGTGAGACCTACAAGAGCGTCGTCAAGCTGACGTTCTTCAAGGGCGCTGCCCTGGACGATCCGGCGGGTCTGTTCAACTCGAGCCTCGAGGGGAAGGTCAGGCGCGCGATCGACATCAAGGAAGACGACGAGATCGACGAAGGCGCGCTGAAGAACGCTCGTTCGTGAAGCCGTGGCGCTGAACTCCGCCTAGCGCCCGCGCGTGATCGTCGACGCCCACAACGACCTGCTGCTCGAGCTCGTCCTCTCTCGCGAGGAGGGCAAGTTCGGCGACCTCGTCCTGCGCACCGGCGACGAGCGCCTCTTCGACCGGTACTGGCTGCCTCGCCTGGAGGCCGGCGGCGTCGGGATCCAGGTCTGCCCGCTGTACGCGGCCGAGAAGGAGTACGCGCAGCCGCGAGAACGGCTCCTGGCGCAAGAGGCCGAGTTCCTGCGGCTTCTCGACGAGAACGCCGACCGCGTCTCCCCGGTCCGCACCAGGGCTGACCTCGACGATCCGCGGCTGCGGCTCATGCTCTCGATGGAAGGCGTCGAGGGGCTCGAGGGCGATCCCGCGGCATTCGAGGACTGGTGGGAGCGCGGAGTCCGCTCGGCGAGCCTGACCTGGAACTTTCAGAACGAGTTCGCCGGCGGCATCGAGACGCCCGAGCAGGGACTGAGCGACCGCGGCCGCACGCTCGTCCGCCGGTTCGCCGAGCTCGGGGTCGTCCTCGACCTGGCGCACGCGTCCGAGCAGACCTGGCGCGACGTCATCGACGAAGGGGTCCCGTTCTCCGTCACGCATGCTGGTTGCCGCGCCGTCTTCGACCACCCCAGGAACCTCGCCGACTGGCAGCTCGAGGCGCTCGCCGAGCGCGGAGGCGTGCTCGGGGTGATGGCGATCCGGTTCTTCATCGATCCCGAGATGCCGACGCTCTCGCGCTGGGTCGACCATCTCGACCACGCCGTCTCGGTGATGGGCATCGAGCACGTCGGCCTCGGGGCGGACTTCGTCGACCAGGTCGTCTCGCTCGGACTGTCCCCCGACGGCAAGTCGAGCCTCGGGATCGACGGCTTCACCCGGCCCGACGAGTATCCGGCGCTCGTCGTCGGCCCTCCTCGCGCGCGGCTACGACGGCGATCGCCTCGAGGCGATCAAGAGCGGGAACTGGCTGCGGGTCCTCCGCGCGACCTTGCCCGCCTAGACTCCCCGCGATGGCCGATCTCCCGCTCAAAGGAAGCTGCCTCTGCGGCCAGGTCCGCTTCGAGGTCACCGAGCCGCCGGTCACCGCGAGCTACTGCCACTGCACGCGCTGCCAGAAGCGCACCGGCACTGCGGCGAGCGTCCAGGTCCGAATCGTCCCCGGGTCCTTGAACGTCCTCTCCGGAGAAGAGCTCCTACGCGCGTACGAGCCGGAGGACGGCTTCCCGAAGTTCTTCTGCTCGAGCTGCGGCTCCGCGTTGTGGAGCAGCCTGCCCGACACCGGCGAGCCCGTCGGGATCCGCATGGCCGCCTTCGACGACGACCCCGGCGTCAGGCCGGCGTATCGCCAGTTCGTCGCCTACGCCGCCGAGTGGGAGCCGATCCCGGACGACGGCTTGCCCCGGCACCCCGAACGGACGCCGCCCCAGCCGAGCTAACCTGGCGCCATGAGCCGGAGGCGCCTAGCCATTCTCGGCTCCCTTGCGGGGCTGTCCGCGCTCGTCGTCGCCATGGTCGCGGTGCGGGTTTCCTACAGCGGGAACTCGTACTACGAAACGCTCGTCTGGAACCTGCTCCTCGCCTGGATCCCCTTCGCCCTCGCCGTCTACGTCTACGACGGCCGCCGCCGAGGCGGACGTGGCCCTCTGCTCTGGGCCGCAGGCGTGCTCTGGCTCGTCTTCTTCCCGAACGCCCCGTACATCGTCACGGACTTCAAGTGGCTCCGGGACTGGACCGGCGCACCGCTCTGGTACGACGTCGTCCTCGTCGCTGCGGCCGCGTGGTGCGGGCTGATGCTCGGCTTCATCTCGCTCTACCTCATGCAAGCGGTCGTTCGCCGGTCGATCGGAACGGTCAAGGCGTGGCTCTTCGTTCTCGGCGTCCTCGCCGTGAGCTCGTTCGGGATCTATCTGGGCCGGTTCCAGCGCTGGAACTCGTGGGATGTCTTCACCCAGCCCGGCCATTTCGCGCACAACGTCTGGCCGCACATCGCGCAGCCGTACGACCACCCGAAGACGGTCGCGGTCACCGCCCTCTTCACCGCGTTCCTCGCCATGACCTACCTCGTCTTCTACTCGTTCGCCGAGCTCGAGGCCGGGGAGCCGACGAAGCGCTGAACGACGCGGCGAGGTTCGAGCGAACCTACGTCGTGAGCGCCTGCGCCCGCAGGCGGTCGAGGTCGCGCTGAGTGTTCACGTTCGCCAGGAGCTCCTCGTCCAGGGCGACCGTCTCCACGTCCAGCTCATCGAGCGCGTCGCGCAGCGTGAGCTCGCCGTCCTCGAGCCGCCGCTCGAGGACGGGCAGCGCCGACTTGGCGTAGGCGCCGGGAAGCGGACCGGTCTCGGGGACTGCGGCGTCCCTGCAGGCGTCGGCCAGAGCGCGCAGCGCCTCGGGCGTCACGAGCGGGCAGTCGACAGGAAGGAATACGGCGACGTCGGTCCCGACCGCGCGGAGCCCCGCGACGACCCCGGCCAGCGGCGCGCGAACCGCGATCCCGTCGTCGAGCAGCGGGAACGGCAGCCCGAGCTGGTCCGCGTCCTTGCCGATGGCGATCCGCTGCTGGAATGCATCGCCCAGTGCCCGCCACGCCCGCTCCGACAGCGTCTCCTTGCCAAGCGGCGCGAGCGCCTTCACCGAGCCGAAGCGCCGGCTCATACCGCCTACGAGCAGAACGCCGGTCGCCTCTCCCACTAGACGGATCCTAGGCCAGGTCGGAGGCCCGCGAGCCGGCTCGCCACGACCGCGTCCGCTGCTTCCGCACTTTCCGGATGGCCGGTGACGGCGCTCAGGAACTCGTCGCGCTCGAGGGCGTACAGGCGCGTGTCGCTCTTCGCCCGAACGGTCGCCGTCCGGGGGACGTCCCGCAGCAGGGCGATCTCTCCGAAGTACTCCCCCGACCCGAGCGTCGCGACCGGGTGGCCGGCCGAGCTGACCTCGACTTCGCCCGAGCCGACGAGGTAGAAGCGGTCGCCCGCGTCCCCTTCGCGGATCACCTGTTCGCCGGCCGAGGTCGTGACGACGACGAGCTTCGCCGCGAGCTCCTCGATGACCGGCCCCGGCAGCGGGCGGAAGAGCGGCGATGCCTGAAGCAAGTCGAGCGCGTCTGCAGGCGCCATCCCGACGCCGTCGAGCTTCCGGAGCCTCGTCCAGAGCAAAACGCTGAGCGTGGGCAGCAGTGCGCCGGTCGCGATCAGGGCACCGCGCGGGCCGAGCCACGCGACGAGCGCCGGCGCTGCGATCGCCCCGAGCCCGATCGTCGCCACGAACACGGTCTGCAGCACCCCGAAGACACGCGCGAGCACTTCGTCCGGGACGACCCTCTGGAGCAGCGTCACCGCGGCCACGTCCACAACGGTCACGCCGATCCCGACCAGGCCGAGCATCAACAGCGCGATCGAGGGCTCGGGAAAGATCCCGATCAACGCGATCGGCAGGCCCCACAAGACGAGTCCGAGCCCGAAGTCCGTCGCGAGCCGCTGGCGGCCGACGAGCGCGAGCGCGACGACCGCTCCGATCAGCCCACCGATCCCGACCGCGGACGCCAGGAAGCCGACCCCTGACTGGCCGAGGTCGAGGAGCTGGAGCGACATGACGACGAGCAGGACGTTGAGCGCCCCCGCAACGAGCGTCTGTGCGCCGTAGAGCCCGATGATCAACCGCAAGTTGGCGTCCGCCGCGATCGTCCGGAACCCGGCCAGCGCCTCCGTGGCCGCGCTCGTCTTCTCCTCCCTCGCCACCTCGCGCTTCGGCGCTCGGATCCGGGCGACGAGGAAGGTCGCGCACGCGTAGATCCCGGCCGTCACCACGAAGACCGTCCCGGTGCTCGTCGTCGCGAGGAGAAGCCCGCCCAGTGCAGGCCCGACGAAGGTGCCGACGCTCTCGATCGTGGCGAAGCCGAGATTCGCGGCGGTGAGCTCCTCGGGCGAGGACGAAAGCACCGGCAGGAGCGCTCCCTGGAGCGGGCGGAAGACGGTCCCGACGAGGTTCTCGACCCCCGCCAGGCAGTAGACGGCGAGCGGCGGAAACGACGAGAAGACCGCGAGCGCGGCGGCCAGCATCAGCAGCGTGCGCAGGATCCCGGCCACGAACAGCACCTTCTCGCGGGGGAAGCGATCGCCGAGGCCGGCCGCGAACGGCGCCGCGATCGCAGCCGGGAACAGCCGGATCGCGCCCACGAGCCCGACCGCGGCCGCACCGCCCTCCTCGTAGGCGAACACCGAGAGCGCGATCGTGTACATCCAGAGGCCGGAGATCGAGCCCATCCACGCCAGCTCCAGCCGACGGATGTTCGGGTTCGCGGCGGCCGTGCGGACCGCTTGCGCAGACTCGGAGAACTGCTCCTTCCAGCGGGCCGCCACGACTGCGAGCATTGCAGGCCGCTACGGCTTTTTGAAGGGTCTTGAATTGTGTGCCGTAAGGCGGGAAGATTTCTGCACTACGCACCGTCTAGTGGGTGAATGTTCCGCAAGACGGGAGCGGAACTCGAAAAGGGAGGAACACAGTGTCGGACGAGATTCGCGACGACGAGGCACAGCAGGAAGACGTCGAGGGCCACGGGCTCATCAACGAGCCGGGAGCCGGAGCCCCTGGGGCCGGCCGGTCGGCTGACGACGAGGGCGACGACGTCGAGGGCCACGGGCTCATCAACGCGCCGGGAGCCGGAGCCCCTGGGGCCGGCAGGTCGGCTGACGACGAGGGCGACGACGTCGAGGCTCACGGCCTCATCAACGCCCCGAACATCAACCAGCCGAACATCAACTAGCAGCGAAGAAGCTGCGGCGAGTTTCCGAGGGCGGCGCTAGCCGCCCTCGTCGCGTTTGAGGACGTCGTCGATCGCGGCCAGCAGCTTGATCCCGTCCTCGCGCCGCTCGTCCTCGAGGTTCTCGACGGTCGTCGCCAGCCGGGCGACCACGTCCGCGCCACCGCCGGTCGCCGCCAGAACCTCTTCCGCTCGGCGCGTACGGCGAAGGAGGTCGAGCGCGATCGCAGCCTGGTTGGCGAAGAGCCCGAGCAGGTCCATCTCGACGAGCGAGAACTGCGAGCGCTGCGGGCGGTCGAGCACTTCGAGCACGCCCAGCGCGCGCTCCTCGTACAGGAGCGGCACGGCCATCAGGCCCTTCGGGCACGTAGCCGGTCTCCTCGGCGAAGTCCTTCGCGAAGCGCGGATCCTCGGTCACGTCCTCGATGATCGAGCGGCTGACGAGTGACGAGCACCCAGCCTGCGATGCCCGTGCTCGACGGGAACCGCTGGCCGAGCAGCGTGTCCGCGCCAAAGCCGGCAATCGCCTCGAAGACGAGCTCGTCCGCCTCTTCGTCGAGCAGGAAGATCGACGAGGCCTTGGCGCCGAAGATCGCGCGCGCCACCTCGGCCACCGACTGGAGCAGCGAGCGGAACGTCTCCTCGGATCCGACGACGCCCGCCGCGACTGCGGCTTTCAGGTCTTCGCTCATCTTCCGCCTCCCACGTTGGTCGAAGTCAGGTAGAGCACGCTCTTCAGCTGGAACGGCGTCAGCTCCGGATGCTTGCCGAGGACGAGCGCGCAGAGGGCCGACATGTGCGGCGTGGCGAAGCTGTTGCCGGTGCAGCGGATGCGGGCGCCGCCGGTCCACGCGACCTCGACGTCGACGCCGCGCGCGAAGAACTCCACCGGCGGGTCCGGGTTGTAGTAGAAGGCGAGCGGATCGGGCTCCTCGTGGCTCCCGACGGAGATGACCGAGGCGAACTTCCAGGGGTAGCTCTCGACCGGCATGTTGTGCGCGGACGCGACGAGCAAGGTGCGCCGGAAGTAGGCCTTGTCGGTCAGCTCGTGGAGGATCCCGGCGAACTGGCGCTTCGTCGTCGAGAGGCTCATGTTCACGACGTCGAAGCCCTGCTCCACCGCCCAGCGCAGGCCGGCGAGAAGCACGCCGCCGCTCCCGGTGAAGCCCGCCCCCAGCACGCGGACGCTGACGATCTCGCAGTCCGGCGCGAGCGACCGCACGATCCCGGCGCACGCGGTGCCGTGGCCGCAGAGGTCGCCTTCGGTGTCGTCCTCGACGATCACCTCGTCGTTCGGGCCGACGGAGACCGCCACGGACTGCTGGATCTCGCCGACGAGCGGATGGCCCTGGTCGACCCCGCTGTCGAGGATGCAGACGCGCACGCCCTTGCCCGGTCGATCCGCCCCACGCCCAGTCTCGCGTGACCTCGCCGGGCCACTCGACGGGGATCTTGATCGCGTCGGCGGCTCCGGCCGGAAGGCTCCAGGCCGGCCGCAGCTCCTGCGGCGCTTCCGGCTGCTCGTTCGCGGGGTCCGACTGGGACATGGAGTGATCGTACGACTTAGGAGTTACTGCGCCGCGGCGAGTGCGCGCTGCGAGGCCTCGGCTGCCACGTCGACGAGCGTCCTGACGTGGCGGACGCGGGGATCGTCGTCGGTTGCTCCCAGGTTCGTCTCCACGAGCTTGGCGGCGACGCGGGTGCCCGACTCGGCGAGGATCGCGGCGGCCGCGGCGTCGACTCGGACTTCCGGGTTGCCGCGCTCGACGAGGAGCGCTGCCAGCGAGGCGAGGTCGCAGCCCGCCTCGGCGATCCGCTGCGGGATCTCGGCCGCGTCGGCGAGGGCGGCCCGAAGCTTCTGGTCGCGGTAGCGCTCCTCGAGTTGCTCGGGATCGCGAAGCGCGCCGAGAGCGGCGAGGTACGCGTCCGCGTCGGCCTGGGCGAGCGGCGCCACGCGGGCGCGGAACGTCTCGGCCTGGCCGACGACGCCGCCGGCCTCGTCCCAGTGGTCTTTCGAGGCGCGCGCGACCATGGTCACGAGCCCGGCCGCCATCGCGACGACGATCGCGGCGGCGGAGCCTCCCCCGGGCGCCGGTCCTTCCCCGGACAGCGTGTCCAGGAAGTCGCGCAGCGGCGCGTCGAGGAGGTCACCGGCCATGCCGGCACCTATCTTCCTCGACTACAGGGAGAGGCGCGCGCGAACGGCTTCGGCCAGCGCCGGGTTCGTCTCGTAGCCGGCGTGTTCGAGCGCGGTCTCGAGATCGGCGATCAGAGCGTCGCGGAACGCCTGATCCTCCCGAGCGCGCTCGACGATGTCGTCCAGACCTTTCCGCGCGAGCGGGATCTCCTGCGCAGCCTGGACCCACGCCCGCGGGGGCGCAGGGAGTGTGCGAAGTAGATCGGCCAGGGTTTCCTCGTCGTAGTAGCGCATCGTCAACCACCAGACTCCGCTGACACCGGTTTTCTTCCCTCGTCCTCCAATTCGGTCTTGAGCTTGACGAGACAGCGCGAAATCCGGCTGGCGATCGTGCCCGCCGGGATGTCGAGCGCGTCGCCGATGTTGCGGTAGCTCTCGTCCCGGGCGAAGAAGCGGTCGAGGATCTCGCGGCAGTTGTCCGGGAGCGTGGCGAGCGCGTCGTGGACGTACAGCGCCTCGTCGAGCCTGCGCGATCGCGTCGTCGGCGCCGGGCGGCTCCGGCAGCTCCTCGGGCTGCTCGCGGGCGCCGGCGCGGATCGTGTCGAGGCACAAGCGGCGGGTCATCTGCGCGAGCCACGGGCGGATCGCGGAGTCGTCGCGCAGCTTGGGGAGGTTCACGTAGGCGCGCGCGAAGACCTCCTGGAACACGTCCTCGGCGTCGGACTCGGACATCCGGTAGGCCTGGACGGAGATCGCATACACGTAGCGGGAGAAGCGCTCGACGAGCTCGCGCCAGGCGTCCTCGTCCCCGGCGCGGCAGCGGGCGACGAGTTGGGCGTCGCTTTCGACGACGTGGGCGAGCACGTCAGACACCCTCGAATCAAAGCGTACTTTCGGCGTTTAAAGCAAGATTCGAACCGCGAGCCGCGGAGAACAGCCGTGCGTGGCGACGAGCGAACGTGCCAGCTCGAGGTCCACGTAGTCGGCGCGCGCGATGGTCGCCGCGTCCTCGATCTCGTAGCCGTGCGCGATGAGCTGGCCGAAGCGCCACGCGCGGACGTCGAGCTCTTCCTTCGTGAGCTCTTCGTTCGGGTCGAGCGCCTCGAGGACGGCGAGCCCGGTTTCGAGGTCATTGAACTCGGTCGGCGGCATCATGAGTTCCTCTTTCGGCTGTTCGGCGCGCCGACTTGACTGCGAGGCCGTAGCCTGCCGCCGTGGACACGGGTCTCTCTGGCAAGCGCGTGCTGGTGACCGGGGCTTCCGGCGGGATCGGCGGGGCATGCGCGCGGGCGTTCGCGGCGGAGGGGTGCGAGGTCGTCCTGCATTTCCATCAGGGGCGCGAGCGCGCCGAGGCGCTCAGCGAGGAGCTCGGTGGCGCGACGATCGTCGGGGCCGATTTGCGCGTGGAGGCCGAGGTGGACGAGCTCTTTCGGCGGAGCGTGGAGGCGCTCGGCGGGCTGGACGTCTGCGCGGCCGTGGCCGGAAAGTGGCCGGAGGAGGATGTGCCGCTCTGGGAGGTGCCGCTCGAGCGCTGGGAGGAGACGGTGCGGACGAACCTGACCGCCACGTTCCTGACCGCGCGCGGGTTCCTCCGCGAGGTGGCGCGAAACGGCCACGGCAGCCTGGTCATGATCGGGTCGACGGCCGGCCTGTTCGGCGAGGCGGGCCACGCGGACTACGCGGCGGCGAAGTCGGCCCTCGTGCACGGCTTGCTGCTGAGCCTGAAGAACGAGATCGTGCGGGTCGCGCCGCTCGGGCGCGTGAACGTCGTCTGCCCTGGGTGGACGGAGTCGCCGATGACGCGCACGACGCTGACGGATCCCGACCTAGTCGCGCGGGTCACGCGGACGATGCCGCTGCGGAAGGTGGCGCAGCCCGAGGACGTGGCGCGACAGGTGGTCGTGCTCGCGTCGGACGAGCTGTCGGGGCACGTGACCGGGCAGGTCGTGACCGTCGCCGGCGGGATGGAAGGCCGGCTCCTGCATCCGGAGGGTTAAAAGGAAGGCGGCGAGTCGCCCCGCCGCCCCGTTCACTCCAGATGCCGCAGGAATGGTTGCCGTCAGTCCCGTGGCCACGGAAAGGAGTCCCAAGAACCCTCGGCCTTCCGGGGCTAAATCTTTAGCCCCGAATGCGACAGAGCGGGCCGCCGCCCGGCCCGCTCTGACGTCTCCGAAGAGAACCGCAGTGGATATCGAGTGGCTCCTGCCGCATTGGAGCCTGCCTCGTTTTCCCGAGATGGCCCCCGCCGCATCGGGGCCCCGCTCGGTCTCCCGGATAGTGCAGCCTGGGGCACCGCTTCATCCATCACCTTTTCGCGGTTGACTTTGGTGCTTGACCTACCTCGGATCGTGTAGGCCGCGTCGAAAAGTCCTGCAATTGGCGCACTTATGGCACCACTGCGAGAAAGCCCCCTCGATAGACTGGCAGCGGGTGGCGGGTGGAACTCCTCCCCACCCAGGGTGGGGACGTGGGGCGACTTCGAACTGGCCCTCCCGAACAGCTTGCTACGCTCGCAGCGCCCATCAAGAGCGGCTGAGGGACTCGGCCCTGAGACGCCGCAGCAACCCGCCCGCCCGGGCAGGGTGCTACCGCCGAGAGCGATGGAGGTGACCCGAATCCCCCGAAACAGCACGTCCGCCACGGCCAGGCGCCGAAAGTAGGCTCCGCCGATGGCCAACCGCTTCCTCGAACGCCTCGCCGACGGGCCGCCCCTCGTCGCCGACGGCGGCATGGGCGTCCTCGTCTCGAGCGCCGCCCCCCGCGCCCGCATCCCGGAAGAGGCCAACCTCCGCGCGCCCGAGACCGTCGTCAAGCTCCACGTCGGCTTCATCCAGGCCGGCGCCGACCTGATCGAGACGAACACCTTCGGCGCCAACCGCCGCAAGCTCGCCGCGAACTACCTGGAGGACGAGCTTCGCGAGATCAACAGCGCCGGCGTCAAGCTCGCCCGCGAGGCGCGGGAGATCTCCGGGCGCGACGTCTTCATCGCCGGCTCGATCGGGCCGCTCGGAGAGGGGGGCGTTCCCGCCGACGAGCGCAAGGAGATCTTCGCCGAGCAGGCCGAGGTGCTCGAGGGCCGCGGCGTCGACCTGTTCGCGGTCGAGACGTTCTTCGAGCTCGACGAGCTCACGTCCGCGATCGAAGCCGTGCGGAGCGTCTCGTCGCTCCCGATCCTCGCGATGCTCACCTTCGACGCAGGCGCCGAGACGCTCTCGGGCCTCCAGGCCAAGGAGGCCGCCGAGCGCCTTCAAGCCCTGGGTGTGGCCGCGATCGGCGCCAACCACGGCGCGGGCATCCAGGCCGCCCTCGCCGCGCTCAGCGAGATGGAGAACGGCCTCCCGCTGGCCGCGATGCCGAACATCGGCCTCGCGAGCATGGCCGGCAACCGGATCATCTACCCGCACGCCTCGCCCGAGTACTTCGCCGAGTTCGCGGCGCATGCACGGAACCTCGGCGCCCGCGTGATCGGAGGCTGCTGCGGGACGACGCCGACGGAGATCGCCGCCATCGCCTCGGCGGTCAAGGAGGAGCGCCAGCCCAGCGCGCCGCTCGTGTTCGCCGAGCGCGAGGTGCAGGTCGCGGTTCCCGAGCAGCGCGAGGAGACCGATCTCGCCCGCGCGTTCCGCGAGAACGAGTGGGTGCTGTCCGTGCAGATCGACCCGCCGCTCGGCGGCAGCTACGCCGGGATGATCGAGGTCGCCCGCGCGATCAAGGGCTCGGGGAACGCGGGCTGGGTCGACATCAACGACAACGCGACCGCACGCGCCGCCGCCAGCGCGCTCATGCTCTCGATCGAGATCGAGCGCATGGCCGGCGTCGAGACGATCCCGCACCTGACCACGCGCGACGCGACGATCATGGGCCTCGAGTCGCAGCTTCTGGGCGCTCACGCGTGCGGCATCCGCAACGTCCTCGCTGTGACCGGCGACCCGCCCGAGGTCGGCGACTACCCGGGCTCGCGCGGCGTCTACGAGATCGACTCGATCGGCCTCGCGAGGCTGATGGCGCGCCTCAACCAGGGCGAGGACTACAACGGTCGCGCGATCGACGCGGCGACCTCGTTCTACATCGGCGTCGCGGTCAACCCGGCCGCGGACGACCTCGACAACGAGCTGGAGCGCTTCCAGCGCAAGGTCGAGGCGGGCGCGCACTTCGCGATGACCCAGATCCTGTTCGACCTCGAGTACATGGACCGCTTCGTCGAGCTTCTCGGCGGGGAGTGGCCGATCCCGGTGCTCGTCGGGATCTTCCCGGTCTGGAGCCATCAGCTGGCGCTGCGCCTCCACAACGAGGTTCCAGGAATCGTCGTCCCGGACCGCGTGCTGAACGCCTTGCGGGACGCGGGCGCGGGTGCGGGCGAGATCGGGATGCAGATCGGCCGCGACCTGCTCGAGGCCTCGCGCGACCGGGCGCAGGGGGCCTACGTCGTCGCGCCGTTCCGCCGCCCGCTTGGGATCCTCGATCTGCTGTCGTAGGCTGACCGCGTGAACGGCGCCGAGCTCCAGGAGTTCATCGACCGCTACAACGCCGCGTGGAACGCGCACGACGTCGAGGCGATCGTGTCCATGCACACCGAGGACTCGGTCTTCGAGAACCACACGACTGGGGACGTCAACGTCGGCAAGGACGCGATCGCAAAGGCGATCACGGGCATCTTCGGAGTCTTTCCGGACCTGAGCTTCGAGGCGCGGAGCCAGTACATCCGGGACGACCTCGTCGTCCAGGAGTGGACGGCCCGCGGGACACACGAGGGACCGATGAACCGCTCGGGAATGACCATCGAGCCGACCGGCAAGAAGGTCGACTACCGCGGGATGGACATCATCCCGATCGAGGACGGCCTCGTCGCCCGCAAGGACGTCTACTCGGACGGCGTGACGCTCCTGCGCCAGCTCGGACTGACCGAGATCGCGTAGCTACACTACGGCGCGCCCGGGGGCGTAGTTCAGTTGGTTAGAACGCCGGCCTGTCACGCCGGAGGTCGCGGGTTCGAGTCCCGTCGCTCCCGCTCTCACGTCTGCCCTGCTAACGAGGGAGTTTCGTCTCTCTAGGACTTGCGGGGCACGTGCGCCGCGTGCCCCACAACTGCCCTAAACGTCCTAAAGCGATGGGAACCGCTCGTAGCCGGAGCGGTGGTCTGTTAGAACCGTTCCCGCAACAGGGCCTCCAAGCGGTCAAACCGCGCGTTGATGTCGCGCACGTCTTGCGCAGTGGCCGGGGCGACACCGCGGGAGCGCCTCATCCGCTCTTCGGTGGCCCGCGCCACGAACGTACTCGTGATCGCCGCCGTGATCACGGCCAGGAAGGCGAGTCCGAGCAGCATCACGAACGCGGCCACGAGTCGCCCGGCAACGTTGGTCGGGACGTGGTCGCCATAGCCTACGGTCGTGACCGTCTGGACGGACCACCAGAGGCCCATGCCGAGCGTGCTGAAGTTCTTGTGGTCGATCGTCGTCATCAGCAGGCCAAAGCCGACTGTCGCGATGGTCGTGATCTCGGCGATGAGAATCGCACCGCCGCGGGGCGTCTTGGCCCGCGCAAGGGCACGGTCGAGCCAGCGCTCAAGGCGAGTCTCGTTTGCCATCTGCGTCTCCTCCTTCGGTTGTGAACCAACGCTACGGCGGAGCAAGAGCCACATGCACCCATCGATGCTTTCCCTCGATTGAGACGCCTCGACTTTCGGGGGACATTCCCCAACACTGGCCGAGGCAAGCGCGGCTTCGTTTGTTGTGTTCTGTCGCGGGTCAGGCCGTGGTGAGCTCCGGCTGCGGGTCACGCGTGGCGAACCGCTTAGCGAGCGCGTGAACGACGGCCAGACCGACGGCGAGCAGGGCGACGCCTGCCAGGATTTGGAAGCCGCGTTCCTCGGCCTCGAAGCCAACCTGGCCGGGCGCGGCGAGCAGCATCACGAGCGAGAACGTGTACAGGCCGTACATGAGCCAGTAGGTCTTGGCCTGGGTCAACGCGACGACGAACACGACTACGCCGATCGCCGTGAGCACCCATCCGGGAGGCGACACAATCGCCACGGGAATCGCGGCGGCGACCCCGGCCGCCGTGCCGAGAGCCTTCCCGCGTATCCGGTCGCGCTTCCCCATGAGGATGTACAGCACGAGGATGAGCACAGGCTCGGGGACCCAGTACGGCTCCGTCCATCCGAGCGCGACGCCGAGCGACGCGCTGGCAGCCAGCACCGCACCGAGCCCGAGGGCGACGACGGCCGCCTCGGGGGCGGAGAGCCGCTCACCGTCCACAACCTCGGGAACCCCGAACCGACGCGCGAGCACGACGCCGTAGAGGGTTGCGATCCCGACGATGAGGCCGTAGACAGACGCGTTCCTGGCAGAGGCCTCCGGCACAACGAAGGTCGCCGCGAACGGAACCATGAGCAGCGGCGCGAACCAGCCAAACCCGATCCCGGCACCCGCGATCACCCCGACGGTCGCGAGCAGTGCCGCCCACCACCAGTCGTAGGCCGTGAACGCGCCCAGCCCCGCCGCGAGCCCCATCAACGGGGCGAGATAGCTCATCCGGCGAGTGCCGCCGAGCTTCGCGCCGACACCGCCAAGGAGAACCCCGGTGACCATGGCCGTGGCTCCGAACTTCCCGACGAGCACACCGATCACGACGGCGGGAAGGACAACAGCCACCAGGAGCGCACCAAGGATGTGCATGGTCCGTCGAGCGCGTGACGGCTTGCTGCGACCTTCTGCCGCGTCCACCCCCGCTGACGCCTGACTTGGAGCCTCGACGTGCTCGGTCTCGCCCAAGCGTTCCTCCTGAGCGACCCTTATCCCCGATCAGGCCCCAACGCGCATCGTCCGATCAGGACGACGCGGCTCACCCGCAGCACGCGGTCGGGTGACATTCCCGAACACTGGCGCAGGCGAGAGTCTCGTCGCTACTCGTAAACCAGACTCCCGCCACTCTCCGCACTCCGCTCGAGCTCGAGCTCGAGCGCATCGAGCCGGTCGGCGATCGCGGCGCGGCCGGCCTGTCACGCCGGAGGTCGCGGGTTCGAGTCCCGTCGCTCCCGTCTCACGTCTTCCTACTGTTCGCCGCCACGCTCGGGGCGTGCGATCAGGGCTCGCCCTCATCCCGCCGGTCTTGACAGTGTCACTCAAGGAGCGTAAGACCGTAGGTCGATGAACATGCGGCGCGCCGCGCTTCTCCTGCCTCTGGCTGCTTTGTCGGTTGGCGCGTTTCTTGCCGTCAACGGCCATGGCTCCGCCCAGGCGGCGAAGACGCCCTCCACGTGCGGGTTTCTACTGCGCGACTCCTTCGCGAACAATTCGCTTGGCTGGACACTCGGGCCCGAATGGGAAATCGGGCCCGCGTCGGAATCGACCGGCCACGAGATCGGCTACCCGGATCCTGCGACCGACTACACGTCCGATTCGGACGACAACGGCGTCGCCGGTGTCGTGATCGGCGGGAACGCGACGACGAGCCCCCATCCGTACTGGTACATCACGAGCCCCGTCATCAACGCGTCGGCCAACATGGACCTCGTGGGGCTCGAGTTCTGGCGCTGGCTCAACTCCGATGTCGCCCCGGACATGGTGAACACGGTCGAGGTCTACGACGGGGCCAACTGGATCACGCTCTGGACGAGCGGCGGCATCACCGACGATCAGTGGACTGAGCAGGGCTTCAACCTCACGGCGTACAGGAGCGCCCAAAATTTACGCTTCCGCATCGGCCACAGCGTCGGATCGGCTGGGGCGCACGTCGTCTCGAGCTGGAACATCGACGACGTCAGGTGACTGAGTGCCACCAAATCCCGCCGCCGCCGCCTCCTCCGCCTCCACCGCCTCCGCCACCCCCTCCGCCTCCGCCTCCGCCGCCGCCACCGCCGCCTCACTGCGGTGGCTCAATCGCGATCGAGATGACACCGCCGATCCGTACCCGTCGACCTGCTCGATCTCGGGTCTCTCGGGAACGATCACGGACGTGAACCTCGTCCTGAACGGGCTCAGCCACCCGTGGCCGGACGACATCGACATGCTGCTCGTCAGCCCGCAGGGCCAGGACGCGCTCGTCATGTCCGATGCCGGCGGCGCCCACGCCGTGAACCTCATCGACCTGACACTCGACGATCAGGCTGCGACCGTGCTGCCGCACAGCTCTGACCGCTCGAGACGGGCTCCTACCAGCCGGCCGACTACGAGCCCGGCGATACGTTCCCGGCCCCGGCGCCTACGCCGACCGGAGCCGTCTCGCTCGGGACGTTCAACGGCACGAACCCGAACGGCACCTGGAGCCTCTACGTCGTCGACGACATGGGTGACGCCGGCTCGATCAACGGCTGGGAGCTCCAGGTGACAACGACCGGTGGACCCCGCCGCCCCGCCGCCGCCGCCTGCGCCACCGCCTCCGCCCCCGCCGCCTCCACCGCCGCCACCGCCACCTCCCCGCCGCCGCCGCCACCGATCAAGTGCCGCGTGCCGAAAGTGATCGGACTACGGCTCGCCACTGCCCGCCGACGGATCTCCACCCGGCATTGCCGTCTCGGCACGGTCCGTCGCGCGCATTCCAGACGAGCGGGGCGGGTTATCTCGCAGCGTCCGCGCGGCGGAGTCGTACGACCACGCGGTTACAGGGTCAGCTTGGTCGTCGGCCATCGGTAGCCGCCCAAGGTCACGCCGGAGGATCGGCTTTGCTACCGAGCGGCCTTTGCGACAGCGAGGATCGCGTCGATCACGAGCTGCGGGTCCTGCTCCTCGACCGCGTGACCGGTATGAACCACCATCTGCTTCGCGCGTGGGCTCAGAACGAGCCAGCCCTTCTGGTCCGAGACGTTGCGCCGCATCCCTCTGGCCTCCGAGGGGAACGGTGAGGCGCTTATATCCGCGGCGGAGTACCGGTTGCTGATGATCGTGACCGGGATGTCGCCGATCCTCTTACGAGCCGCCCAGGCGTCCTTCTCGACCTGGAGGTAGTCACGGCGTTCGACGTTCGCAGGGTTGTTCGGGTCGGTCTCTTCGACGATCATCCGAGGTGGGTTGCGGAACGGACTGGGGACCTCGACGAAGACCATGCCGGCGACCTTGTCTGGGTGCCTGTACGCATAGCCGGCGCTGATGTAACCACCGCCCGAAGTGCCGACGAGAACGTACGGGCCAGGGATCTTGGCGCCTTTGAGTAGCGCCTCGAGGTCGCCGACAAGATCTGGCAGCTCGCGCGGCCCCGCCGCGGAGTCGCTTCGGCCCAGGTTGGCGCGGTCGTAGACGCAGGTCCGCGCGACGGCGGAGACGCTGGGCGCCGCGAACGCGTACGACTCGCTCGTGTCTTCGTCGCCTCCCTCCATCAGGACGGTCGGCGAGCCCTTGCCGGTGCACTTCACGTAGAGGCCGCGTTTGCCGTCGACGCTGACGACGCGGTCGAGATCCTCCTCGGGCGCTGCCCGAGTGGATACGCGACTCGACGAAGTGTCGGCGCTGCTCGCCCCATCACCACATCCAGTGAGAAGAAGGCCGCACGCAGCGGCTGCGATCAGCGTCACAGCGCAAACCCAATAGCCGCGAGCTACCGCAAACGCTCCAAACAATCGCCGCAACATCGTCGAGCGTTTCTCCGTTCTCGCCGAGGGTTGCGGAAAGTATCGCTCCGAACAAGGCCGGGTTCAAGAGAACCCTTCGAGATTCACTCCGCTCAACGAAGCGGTGACGTTCGGTCGAACGGCTACGCGTGCGAGCCAGCAG
>CAVQIS010000006.1:0-25320 GCA_963712635.1 uncultured Actinomycetes bacterium
TCGTCACCGGACACGGTCCAAAGACCGAGGAACGGCTCAACCTTCGCCGCACGACGCGCGACGAGACCCGTGGGTCCGGCGCGCGGTGCTCGCCCAAGCAGCGTGATTTACGAAGTCTTTCGCCAGGAGCGCAAGGGGCAGCCCTTCACGCACGCGGGCTCGGTCGAGGCGCCGAACGACGAGTACGGAGAGTGGTACGCGCGCGAGCAGTTCGGCCGGCGAGGCGAGTCGGTCGCGCTCTGGGTCGTCCCGCGGTCGGCCGTGCACGAGATCGACGAGTTCGTCGACGAGCTGGAGCGGAACTACCACCGGGTCGACGGCTATCCGCTCAAGGAGAAGCTGAAGGAGGCACGTGAGCGAGCGGGAACAGCTGCTCCTGCCGATCGCTGACGACGAGCTGATCCTCGGCTGGCGGAACTCCGAGTGGACGGGCATCGCGCCGTTCCTCGAGGAGGACGTGGCCTTCTCGTCCATCGCGCAGAACGAGATCGGCCACGCCCGAGCGCTCTACCAGCTCGTCGCCGACGAGCTCGGGACGACGGCGGACGAGCTCGCCTTCGACCGCAAGCCCGAGGAGTACCGCTGCTCGCACTTCGTCGAGCTCCGGCTCGTTCCCGACTGGGCGAGGACGATCGCGCGCCACTGCCTGTACGAGGACGCGGACGAGCGGCGGATCAAGGAGCTGATGGAGTCCGACGACGCGGAGGTCGCGGGCCTCGCCGCGAAGATCGACCGCGAGGAGGCGTACCACCGGATGCACGCGAAGATGTGGTTCGACCGGCTCCAGGACGAGCCGCGCTTCCAGGAGGCGCTCGAGGAGCTCAGGCCGCTCGTCGACCACCGCGAGGAGCACGTGCCCGAGTTCGAGCAGCTCTGGAACGAGATGACCGAGGTGCGCCGCTCGGTCGCGGGAGCGACTTGGTAACGGAGGAACGCGTCTGGGAGGCGCTGGCCGAGATCCCGGACCCGGAGATCCCGCCGATCTCGATCGTCGACCTCGGAGTCGTGCGCAGCGTCGCGGTCGAGAACGGGACGTTCACGTCGAGTTCACGCCGACCTTCCTCGGCTGCCCCGCCCTCGAGGTGATGCGCGACCAGATGGCCGACCGGATCCGCGAGCTGGGCGCCGAGCCGGAGGTCGAGGTGGTCCTCGACGACTCGTGGTCGACGGACCGGATCACGCCCGAGGGCCGCGAGAAGCTCCGCGCCGCCGGCTTCGCCCCGCCGGCTCCGCGCGAGGCGGGCGCGCCGCAGCTCGTCCAGCTGCAGAGCAAGTCGTTCAAGTGCCCGTACTGCGGCTCGACGGAGACGCGGCTGGAGAACATCTTCGGCCCGACGCCGTGCCGCTCGGTGCGCTACTGCGAGAGCTGCCGCCAGCCGTTCGAGCAGTTCAAGACGATCTAGCGCACGCGACGCTAGAAGATCGAGTGGCCGCCGAACTGGACGGTCGCGACGCTCATCAGGGCCGCTCCGACGAGGATCAGGAGGCCCGCGAAACGCAGGTTCTCCGGGAGCGCGGCGACGATCCCGCTGACCTCGTCGAGGGCGCTCTTCACCTCGCCCGCCTTCGCCTCGGCGGTCGCAGCCGCATGATCGTCGGCCCGTGCGCTCATCGACCCGCTGACAGCGGTGTCCTTGAGCTCGTCGACCTTGTGCCGCACCTGCCGCATCTTGTGCTCGACCTGCTTCGTCGCTTTCCGGAAGGTCAGAGCCAGCCCGATCACGACCCCCGCGACCAGGAGGACGATCCCGACCACGAAGCACGTCCAGGCGACGATCTCGGCGCTGCTGCTCACCGGCTTCGATGATCCGCCGTCGGGCGCCGCGCGTCAATGTAGGTTTCTCTCGTGGCCAAGGTTCTGATCCAGTACTGCCCCGTCTGAGAGTCGTATGACGTTCGGGCTGCGAGTCTCGCGGCCGAGTTGAACCAGGCGGGGTACGACGCCACGATCGAGGAAGGGTCGAAGGGCCAGTACGACGTGCTCGCCGATGGGAAGGTGCTCTTCTCGAAGCAGCAGGAGGGCCGGTTCCCCGAGTCTTCCGAGGTTCGCGACCTTCTCGGCTAGATCAACCGATCGCGGCTGCCCACTCGGCCCCCACGAGAATCACGGCGCCAATCAACAAGGTCACGCCAGGGAGCATCCAGGCGAGGGCTGAGCTCCTCCTGGGCCAGGCGAAGAAGGCCACGAACCCGGCAAGCCAGGGCACGCCGAAGAACCAAAGGAGGAAGGCCTCTGCGTCTTGCAACGGAGCCGATAGGTAGAGCGCGGCGACAGCAGCAAATCCGACCGTAATGTGAGCCAAGAAGGAGAGGTTGATCGGCCTCATGTCCGCAGCCAGTGACGAATTCTTCGCGAAGCGACGCCGAGCCCGACCAGCGGGATGGCGAAGAGTGCGGCTAACGCGAGTCCGAAGAAAATGGGAAAGGGCTCAGCATTGTCGGGCGTGATCGGTGGCAAGCCCGCCGGGACCGAGATCACGACGACCGCAACGGGGAGTAGCAGCGCCCACCAGCGGCCGACGAGGAGTCCCATGGCCGGTTGCGCCGCGAGGACGACCCAAACGAACCAGTCGTACGAGTCGAAGCCCGTCCTGTTGCCGATGCCGTACACCCAGCCGGTCATGAGAACGAGGTAGACGGCCGCGAAGCGAGCCTCTGCTCCACCTCAATGACCTCCCGCAAGAACGCCGTACGCAAAGAGGAGCGCGAGCCCATAGATCACGAAGCCGGGAATTCCCCACATCGCCGACGGAGGCCTACGGCGGAAACCGAGGACGATGAACGCGAGCGCGATTGCGCACGGGATCACAAAGAGAGCAAGGAGCACTCCGGTCCCGCCGTCTTTCGTCGCGTGTTCCCAGTGAGTTGTTCCGTCGCCGTAGTAGCCGTCTTCGCTCGCCGCGAATAGGCCTAGCGCCGCCACGCCGGCACCCATCGCAAAACCCGAAGCCACCGGGAATCTCATGTTTGCTATTATCGCAGGGCTGCGATATGAGTCCTGACACCTTCGAGAAGCTTCGCGAGCGCCTCGCCCACGTCGACTCCGACCAGGGCTGGTTCTTCGCGCAGATCGCCGAGCAGGTCACGAAGGAGCGCAAGGCGCTCGGCCTGTCGCAGAAGGAGCTGGCCGAGCTGACCGGCACGACGCAGTCGGCGATCGCGCGTCTCGAGTCGGGCGGCCGGCCGCCTCGCATCGACACCCTGCTCCACATCGCCGAGGCCCTCGACTGCGAGCTGATCGTGGAGCTCCGACCACGCACGAAGAGGGAGGCCAAATGAGCACGCGCGTCGACGTCGAGGAGATTCAGACGACCAACGGCGAGAAGCTGCTGTCGCTCGTCCTCGCGCTCTTCCTCCTGATCGGCGGGATCTGGGTCTACGTGAAGATCGGCGACGCGGTCAGGACGACCTCGCCGCCCGACATCTCGTACCGGGGAACCCCCGCCGAGCAGGCTGCCGTCAACGAGCTGCGATCCGCCCAGGGTCAGCTCTCCCGAGCTCAGGTCGCCGCTGCCAATGCCCGAGACAATCTCGAGCTGAAGCGCGAGGCGTACCGCACGGCGCTCGAAGCGCACCGGGCCGAGGCGACCCGGCTCGGCGTGGCGTACGACAGCGCACGGAAGCGGTACGCGCAGGCGCGGCAGAACGTGGTGGAAGCGAAGACCGACGTCGCACGGGCACAGCCTGCGGCAAACAGCGCCGAGCGTCACATCGCCCAGGTGCAATCCGGCCGAGTCCACAAGCGCGAGCTGCTCGCTTTCGCCCTCCGGCTCGCCTGGGTGCTCGCGAACCTGCTCTTCGGGTACTGGCTGCTCGCCCGGCTGAGAAGGCGGGGCTCCCGCTACTACCCGGTCGGGATCGCGTTCGTCGGATACGCGGCCGTCCTCGCGTTCGTGATGGCGACGGATTACCTGACGGACTACTTCGACCCGCTCGACCTCGGGCCATTCGTGCTCTCGATCGCCGGGATCGTGCTGACGCTGCTCGCCTTCGTCGCACTGCAGCGATACCTCGCCAAACGGCTTCCCGGACGCCGCGTGCGGAGGCGCGAGTGCCCGTTCTGCGGCTTCCCGGTTCGCGACAACACACACTGCGAGGGGTGCGGCCGTGACGTGCTCGCCCCGTGCGCGCGCTGCGACCAGCCGCGCCGCGTCGGCGCGTCCCACTGCGGGGCCTGCGGCGCCGCCTAGGCGCCCGTGAACTTCGGGTCGCGCTTCTCGAGGAAGGCGGCGACGCCCTCCTTGAAGTCGTTCGTCTGAGTCGCGGCGGTCTGGAGCTCGGCTTCGGCCTCGAGCTGCTCCTCGAGCGTGTTCTCGAAGGCCTGCGAGAAGAGTCGCTTCGTCATGCCGACGCCTCGGGTCGGGCGCGCCGCGTACTCGGCGGCGACCTCGGCGGCGCGGCCGGCAAGCGCGTCTGCCTCGACCACCTCCGAGACGAGCCCCCACGCGTGAGCCTCGGCCGCGGTGAGCTTGCGCCCCGAGGTCATCCACTCGAACGCGCGCGCGTAGCCGAGGAGGTGGGCGATGAAGTACGTGCCGCCCGAGTCCGGGACGAGGCCGATGTTGATGAAAGCCGGGACGAAGCTCGCGGAGTCGGCCGCGATGCGCAGGTCGCATGCGCAGGCGAACGAGAGGCCCGCGCCGGCTGCGGCGCCGTTGACCGCCGCGATCACCGGCTTCTCGAGCCGCCGGATGGCGAGCACGTTCGGGTGGTAGTTGCTCCGCAGGCGGTCGCCGATGTCGCCGGGCGACTCGCGGAACTCGGTCAGGTCCTGGCCGACGCAAAAGCCACGTCCTGCTCCGGTGAGCACGACTGCGCGCACCGATGCGTCTTCCGCTTCCTCCAGCGCGGCGCCCAGCGCCTGGTGCATCGCGGCGTTGAACGCGTTCAGGACGTCCGGTCGGTTGAGCGTGATCGTGAGGACCGCCGCCGTCACGCCTGGTCTCGACCTCGGCCATCAGCCGCAGCCTAACGCCGCATTGCTAGCTTCGATCGATGCAGTTCATCTCGGATCCACCGACCGATCTCGAGGCTCTGGACGCTTATTCGCATGCGGTGACGTCGGTGGCCGAGCGGCTCGCGCCGTCGGTCGCAAGCCTCCGTGTTTCCAGACGTGTCCGCGGTGGACGGAGGCTCGACGGAGGCGGCAGCGCGGTCGTCATCACTCCGGACGGCTTCCTACTCACCTCGGCCCACGTCGTTGCTCGCACGGACGGCTCCGGCCGCGCGACCTTCGCCGACGGAAGCGAGCATCAGTTCACCGTCGCCGGCGCGGACCCGCTCTCCGACCTCGCCGTGCTCAGGCTCGACTCGAACGGCCTCACCGCGGCGGAGCTCGGCGACGCCGAACGCCTCCGGGTCGGCCAGCTCGTCGTGGCGATCGGCAGCCCGCTCGGCTTCGGCGGCAGCGTGACGGCAGGCGTCGTGTCCGCACTCGGGAGATCGCTGCCCGTCCCGGCGGGCCGCGTCGTCGAGAACGTGATCCAGACCGACGCCGCGCTCAACCCGGGCAACTCCGGAGGCGCCCTCGCCACCTCTCACGCGCAGGTCGTGGGCATCAACACAGCCGTCGCGGGCCTCGGAGTCGGCCTCGCCGTTCCGATCGACGCGACCACCCGCAAGATCGTCGGCGCGCTGATGAGCGAGGGTCGCTTCCGACGCGCGTACATCGGGATCGCGGGCGGCGCCAGGCCGCTGCCGCCTCGTCTGGCTACCCGCCTCGGACGGAGCTCGGCGATCGAGGTCGTCGAGGTCGTCGACGGCAGTCCCGCGGAGTCCGCCGGGCTCCGGCCCGAGGACCTGATCGTCGAGGTCGACGGCACCGCGGTCGAGCAGGTGAACGACCTCCAGCGCCTGATGGCGGGCGAGCTGATCGGTCAGTCCGCCACGATGCAGGTCGTGCGCGGCGGCAAGCCGATCGCGGTCGAGATCGTGCCGGCCGAGCTCGAAGTCCGCTAGAAGCCTTCGATGTGCTGCTCGTGGCCGATCAGCTCGACCACGACCTGGATGACGAGCGCGGCCGCAAGGATCCAGACGATCGCGAGCGGCGACAGGGATGAGGCGAACGGAATCAGCGCCAGCGCCAGCACAGCCGTCCCGACCCGAAGCCAGAAGTCGATCGCACGCCAGTAGGGCGGCATGACGAGCTCGACCGCCGCGAGGCCCGTCATCGAGAGCGCCAACCCCGCGCAGACAAGCCAGCCGGTCTCGTCATAACCCGCATCGCCCCCTGCGGCCAGGATGGCGAGTTTCACCCCGACCCCCAGCGCCGCGAGCCCCGCGATCACGGGGAAGTTGGCGTAGACGAAGACGAGGCCGCGCAAGATTCGTCCGCGCCTTCTCAGCGCCGCGAACAGGTACTCCGGGTTCACGAACTCGAAATAGATCCACCAGAAGGCGGCGGCGCAGAGAAACCCTCCGAGAGCGGCGAGGACGGCCTCGGAGCTCCAGTTCACGTTGGTCACTGCGAGCACCACTGCGAAGACCGACTCGCCGAGGACGATGATCGTGAGCAGGCCGAGCCGCTCCGGCGCATGCCTCGGATCGACCGGCGCGCTCGGGATCAGCCGCCAGCCCACCATCGGCGCGGCGACCTCGATGACGAGCGCGAGCGCCCAGAGCCAGTAGCGCGCGGGCGCCGCGAAGAGCAGCGAGGCGAGCCAGACGACCACAGCTGCGGCGAAAGCGCAGAAGTAGAAGACAGCGATCCGCCGCCCCTCCTCCACGTGGCGGATCGCGCGCGCGTAGAGGGCGAGCAGCACAACGCGGACGAAGACGTACGAGAGGACGAACCCGCGAGAGGCGCCGGCGAAGGCGTCGGGCAGGGTCGTTGCGAGTGCGGCCACGCCGAGCATCGCCGCGAAGACCAGGAGCCGGTACGGCACGTCGTCCGTGTCGAAGCGGTTCGCATAGAAGGTGAAGCCCATCCACGCCCACCAGACGGGGACGGAGAACGCGAGGAAGCGCAGGAAGCCTTCGGCGGAGACGTCGTGGCTTAGCTGCTGCCCGAGCTGCGCGACGGCGACGACGAAGACCAGGTCGAAGAAGAGCTCGAGCCACGTGGAGTGGCGGGGCTCGTCCTCGCCGAGGGTCCGGAGCCGCGGAGGTTCGCTGAAGCGTCGGATCAGCTCCATCGAACGAGCGCCGCGCGACCCTGGCGAGCTCAGCGTCTGAGCGCGAAGACCAGTCCGAGCAGGAAGGCGAGGCCGATCATGCGGTTGACGTCAACCGCGGGCCGCCACGTGACTTGTCCGTCCCTGATCACGTAAGCGCCCACCGGCCTGCCGCCGAGCCCGAAACCGCCGCCGCCGTTGTGCTCGCTGTCGCCTCCGCCTCCCCCGCCGCCGCCGACCCTCGCGGCCGGGACGATCGTGACGCCTTCCGCCTCGATCGGGTCGCCGAACACCCGCCTGACGCTGATCGCGTCGCGGACGCCTTCCATCATCTCGTCGACATTGGCCATGGTTACTTCCCTTTCCACTCGGGCTTGCGCTTTTCCATGAACGCGGTCAGGCCTTCCTTCGTGTCCTCCGAGGCGAACGCCAGGTAGAGCAGCCGCCGCTCGTACTCGAGCCCGAGCTGGAGCGGCCCCTCGTACGCCCGGTCGACGCCTTCCTTCGCCAGCCGCGTCGCGATCGGCGCCTTCGACGCGATCTCCTGGGCGACCCGCTTCGCCTCGTCGAGCCATTCGCCGTCCGGGACGACCCGGGCGACGACGCCCGCGGCCAGCGCTTCCTCCGCCGAGAGGAACCGGCCGCTCAGGATCACGTCCATCGCGAGCGCCTTGCCGACCGCCCGCGTCAGCCGCTGCGTCCCTCCTGCGCCCGGGATCACGCCGACGCCCGTCTCCGGCTGGCCGAACTTGGCCGACTCCGACGCGACGATCAGGTCGCACGCCAGCGCCAGCTCGCAGCCGCCGCCGAGGCAATACCCCGAGACCGCAGCGACGAGCGGCGTCCAGAGCCCGCGGATCGCATCCCAGCGCTCGATCCGCCGCTGGTAGTAGAGATCGATCGCCGAGGAGCGCGCGAGCTCTCCGATGTCCGCGCCCGCGGCGAACGCCTTGTCGCTCCCGCCGAGGACGATGCAGCGAACCTCCTCGTCGCGGTCGAGGCCCTGCAGCGTCGAGACGAGCTGCTCCATGAGCTCGTCCGAGAGCGCGTTCAGCGCATCGGGCCGGTTGAGCGTGACGACGGCAACCGGGCCGTCGCGCTCGGTGAGGACGAGGTCACTCACTCTTCCGCTCGAGGAAGCGCTTGATCGCGGCCTGCGGCTCCTCGGTCGCCATCGACAGCGCGAGCCAGTCGCGGGCGTGGTTGATCGTCTCGTGCCAGGCGAGGTCGCGCCAGAAGTTCAGGTGCTGCTTCGCGTAGCGGGTCGTCTGCGGCAGCTTCCGGGCGAGGTTCTCGACCATCCGGTCGACCTCCGCGTCGAGGTCGGCTGCCGGAACGACCCGGTTCACGAGGCCCCACTCCTGGGCCTTCGCGGCCGGAATCTCCTCGCACATGAGGACGATCTCGCGCGCACGCCGGTCGCCGACCATGATCGTCAGCCACTGCGTCGCCCCTCCCGCCGGCACCGAGCCGTGCTCCGGCCCCACATGCCGGATGAACGCATCGTCGACCATGACCGCGAGGTCGCACGCCATCTGGAACTCGTTCCCGCCGCCGACCGCGATCCCGTTGATCCGCGCGACCGTCGGCTTTCCGATCTCGCGCAACCGGTCGTGCGCGTCCTTGAACGCGCCGAACCACTTCCAGTACTCGGTCGGCTTGTCGAGGTAGTCCTCCGCCCACGAGCTGAGATCCGCGCCGACGCAGAACGCCCGCCCCGCGCCGGTGAGCACGACGACTCGGATCTCGTCGTCCCACGACGCGTCCTCGCACGCGCGAGCGAGCTCCCGCAGCATCTGGAAGTCGAACGCGTTCAGGATCTCCGGGCGGTTGAACGTGATCGTCGCCCGCGGCGGAGCCTTCTCGTAGACGATCTTCTCGAAGCCGAGCTCGTCGGGCGATACGGGGCTTGGATACGTCGGCTCAGTCAACGTCGGCGAAGTGGACGTGGAAGGGGACGCCCATCTCCATCGCGTCCTTGCCCGTGGCCATGAACTCGTCCGTGCGGGCCGCCGCCTTGAAGGCGTCCATGTCCGCGAACTCCCACTCGGCGTAGTACTTGAACTTCGGCTCGCCCATCGGCGCACCGAAGACGCGCCCGTGCCGGAACGTCGATCCCGGCACCTTGCGGCAAAGCTCGACGTGCTGCTCGTAGCGAGCCGCGTCGGGCTCGGACTCGTACAGGACGAACGCTCTGACCATTCCCCCTCCTCCGTCGGTGACCCGGCGAGCCTATCGCTCTGTTTGAGATAGGCGCGCGCGTGGAATCAGATGCTCCAGCCACTAAAAGGAGGTGACCCGCGCGTGAGTCTTCTCTGGATCATCTTGATCGTCGTGCTCGTTCTCCTCGTTCTCGGCTTCTTCAGCCGCGGACGCTGGTAGGCACTAGGACCTTAAGGACGCGTTAATAGGCCGCCCGGCACTTGCCGGGCGGTCCTGCGTTCAGGCAGCCTAGGAGAGTGCACGGGGCTAGCCTGGCCGCGTTCTTCAGGCGTGCGGATTCGACGCCTTTGCCGGCCCTCGGCGGAATGGCCCGGCCGGACGGCGTCGTCATCGCGAGCGAGCGCTATTTCGCGTTCGCGAACCGTGACGGATCGATCCTCGAGGGCGAGATGCCGACGCTTCCTTCCTACCTCCGGCGCATCCCGCTCGCACGGGGTCTGGCGCGGCTCGGAATGTCCGTGTCGCCGCTCCTCCGGCGCGACGGCGTTGCGGGCCAGGGCGAGCGCCTCGTGCTGCTCGCGGTCTTCCTCGCGCCGATCGGCTTCGTCTTCCTCTCCGGGACCGTCTCGCTCGTCGCCGGGATCCTGATGAGCGTGGGGCTGCTCGCGTGGATCATGCGCGGACGAACGCTCTACCTGCACGGCGCCGAGCACCGGGCGATTGCCGCAGCCGAGGAGGGGAAGCTGGGAGCGACCTGGCAGGACGAGGTCCAGCCGTCGCGCTTCTCGCTGCGCTGCGGGACGAACTTCGTCGCGCTCGTCTTGCCGATCACGCTGCTCGCCGACCGCCTGTGGCCGTTCGCGCCCTGCGCTCTGGACACCGGTCGTGCTGGCCGTGATCTCGCTCGGCCTGACGATGGAGCTGTGGCGTGTCGTGCAGAGCTCGACAAAGCCGATGACGCGCGCCTTTCTGTACCCGGGTCTCGCGCTGCAGCGCCTGACGACCCGCGAGCCGACGATCGACGAGACGCGGCTCGCGCTGACGGCGGTCGCCTCGGTGCTCCGCCGCGAGCTCGACGCCTAGCCCGCGAGCAGCGCCCCGGTCTAGCTGGCTGAAAGCTCCGGCAGGCGGCCGAGGAGGTACCAGCCCACGAACGGCCCGATCGCGGCGAGGGCGAACCCGGCCTCCCAGGACGTCGAGTCCACCACGTAGGCGAACGCCGCCGGCACGATCACGCCGGTCACGGACAGCGTCGTCTGCTGAAAGCCGATCGCCGCTCCGCTGCGGCGCAGCCCCGCCAGCTCTGCGGCAGCCGTCACTGACAGGCCGTTCCAGGCCATCGAGATCGCGCCCGCAACGATCATCACGGGCACGACGACCCGACCGGTGCGTTCGTCAGCACCGCTGTGAGGAGAACGCCGGCGCAACTCGCGAGCCCGATCCAGCGCAGCGGCCTGATCCGAGCATGGAGCGCGTCCGAGATCCGGCCCGCCGAGATCCGCGTGATCACCGCCCCGACCTGCATGACCGCGAGCGCGCCGGCCGCCGCTCCGGCGCTCACGCCGTGCTCGTCGTGCAGGAAGAGGACGAAGAACGAGGTCAGGGCGATCTGCGCGAAGAGGTAGAGCCCGCTGCCGAAGGAGAGGAGCCAGAGGCGCGTGTCCCGGAGCGTCCACTCGACGTCCTCGGCCTCGAGCTCGACTTCGGGGCGCGTCGCCTCACGCACCGCGACGACCGCGATCACGGCCGCCACCAGGCACACGGCGCCCAGGAACACGAAGGACGCCTTCAGGCCACCGGCGTGGTTCACGACGGGCAGCGCGAGCGCCGCCAACGCTCCGCCCAGCGGGATCGCCGTCTGCCGTACCCCGAGCGCGAGCCCGCGCTGGGAGACCGAGAACCACTGCATCACCGCCCGGCCGCTCGCCGCGTTGACGCTCGCACCCATCGCCCCCGCGACCGTGAGCAGCACCACGAGCATCTCGAACGAGCCCGCCCAACCCGCCGCGGCGGCGAGCACTCCACATCCGGCGAGCCCACTCGCGAGCACGAGCCGCTCGCCGATCCGGTCCGCGAGCAGACCCCACGGCAGCAGCGTCAGGATCGGCCCGATCCAGACGGTCGAGAGCGCGAGCCCGACCTGCGACAGCGACAGGTCGTAGTGGTCCCGAAGCGCCGGCGCGAGCACCGGCAGCCCGATCAGGAGCGCGGAGAAGGCCGCCTGCGCCGTCGTCCCGGCCGCAAGCACCACCCATCGGTAGCGGCGGTCTATAGCCCGAAGGGATTGAAGGGCTTCGGGCTCGTCGAGACGATCACGCTCTTCGTCTCGAGGTAGAGCTCGAGCGTCTCCATCCCGAGCTCACGGCCGAAGCCGGAGTGCTTGTACCCGCCGAACGGGATCCCGGGGAACGCCGTATACGGCATGTTGATCCCGACCGTGCCCGCCTTGATGCGCCGAGCGATGCGATGCCCTCGGGCCGGGTCGCCCGTCCAGACCGTCGCCATCAGCCCGTAGCGCACCGCATTCGCCTGCCTGATCGCGTCCTTCTCGTCGTCGAACGGCGAGATCGTGACCACCGGCCCGAAGATCTCCTCCTGGGCGACCGTCATTTCCTGGTTGACGCCCGCGAGCACCGTCGGCGGGTAGAACGCGCCTTTCCCGTCGGGCGCCTCGCCGCCGGCGACCACCTCGGCGCCTTCCTCGCGCCCGGTCTGGACATAGCCGTGCACGCGGTCGCGGTGCTCGGGCGAGATGAGCGAGCCGATCTGCGTCTCGGGCTCGAGCGGGTCGCCGAGCTTGAGGCTGTTCGCCGCCTCGCTGAACTTCGCCACGAAGTCGTCGTACGCGGAGTGCTCGACGAGGATCCGCGAGCGGGCCTCGCAGCTCTGGCCGGCCGAGTAGTAGATCGACCAGGCGGAGCTGGGGATCGCGTCTGCCATGTCGGCGTCGGCGAAGACGATATTCGGGCTCTTGCCTCCGAGCTCGAGCGTGAGGCGCTTGATGCCGTCGGAGGCGTCTCGCATGATCTGCGACCCGGTTTCCGTCGAGCCGGTGAACGCGATCTTGTCGACGCCCGGATGCTTGACGATGTACGAGCCGATCGTCGTGCCCGGCCCAGGGACGACGTTGATCGAACCGGGCGGGAAGCCGACCTCGGTCGCGAGCTCGGCCATGCGGAGCGCGCTCAGAGGCGTCTGCGAGTCCGGCTTGAGGACGATCGAGCACCCCGCGGCCAGGGCCGGCGCGAGCTTCCAGGTCGTCATCATCAGCGGGTAGTTCCAGGGGACGATCTGGCCCGCGACTCCGACCGGCTCCTTCAGCGAGTAGAAGAGGAGCGAGCCGCCGATGGGATTCGAGCGGCCGGCGATCGAGGCGATCGCGGAGGCGTAGAAGCGGAAGTTCTCGATGCCCTGGTTGAGCTCCGCCTTCACGGACGCGAGCGCCTTGCCCACGTTGCGCACCTCGAGCTCGGCCAGCTCCTTGCGGTTGGCGACGAGCGCGTCCGCAAGCGCGTGCAGCAGGCGCGAGCGCTCGGTCGGCGGGGTGCGGCCCCAGTCGCCGTCGAGCGCGGCGCGAGCTGCGTCCACGGCA
Source organism: uncultured Actinomycetes bacterium (assembly GCA_963712635.1). Taxonomy (GTDB): domain Bacteria; phylum Actinomycetota; class Thermoleophilia; order Gaiellales; family Gaiellaceae; genus VAXT01. The sequence goes on from CAVQIS010000006.1 coordinate 12,868, forward strand.
CGGTCGATATCGGCCTCGGTGGCCATGGCCACTTTCGCCAGCGGCTCTCCGGTTGCCGGCTCCGAGAGCTCCTTCGGCTCGCCGCCGGAAGCCTCCGACGGCTCTCCGTTGATGAAGAGCAGGTACTCGCGCTCGGTCGCGACGGCCATCGGGCGAGACCCTAGCGGAGGTCCGCCGTCGTGAGCTGTTCCGTGAGAAGGCGCTTGAAGCGCTCCGGATCGCCCGCCACGAAGGCCTTGCAGAGACGGTAGCCCTCGATGTACGTGATCGAGTACGAGCGCCACAGCGGGTCGGAGATGAAGCGCAGGGACTGGTCGGCTCGCTTCTCGGACGTCAGCGCCCAGCGCATCAGGTAGTCGCGTGCCTCGTCGAGCGGCCGACCGTCCGCATGCACCATCCAGGCGACGTTTCCCGCGACGTTGAGCTCCTCCCTGGCCTCCTTCACCGCGCGGGACACCTCCGGGTCGTAGGCCGTGCCGGTTCCAGCCATGTGCTCGGCGGTCACCTCGAACTCCTCGTCGCCGAGCGCCATCTCGACGGAGAGCTCGGCGATTCCCTCCGCGACCAGTGACTGCGGCGAGCCGTTGAGGGCGAGCGTCTCCTCGATGCGGCCCTGCTCGCGGACGAGGAGCTGCTCCTTCCACGCGTGCTCGGTGTGGTGGCCCGGGTACGTCTCGTGCGCGACGACGTGCACCAGGAAGGTCGGGTTGAGCGGAGCGTCGGTGTTGACCTCGACCCTGCTCCGCAGATTTCCGCGGTAGTGGTTGTAGGCGGCCCACGGCTCGTCGGTCACGAACTCCCAGTCGACCGACTCTCCAGGCGGTAGCCCGAAGCGCTCGACCGTCCGGCGGCGGACCTCCGCGGCGAGGCTCTCCACGACGCGGGCGAGCGGCTCGCCGGACAGGGTGTCGCCCTCCGTCCAGGCCTGGTAGCGCTCGGCGAGCGAGCCGGTTCCGGGAAGAGCCTGGTCGAGCTTGCGGTGCGCTTCCTCGAACCGCTCCTCGGGGGTCCACTCGGCCGGGATGCCGTAGTAGCGCTCGATCTCGTCCTGGTAGGAGAGCTCCTCGCCGGCCAGCTTGCGCGCCGCCGCCTCGAGTGCCGTCAGCTGGGCCGCGATCCAGGGGTTGTCCGCGCCCTCGCGGATCCGTGCCGCGTCTTCGGCCAAGCGCCGCCGGATCGTGGGGATCCTCGGCCTCCACCTGCTCGGCGATCTCCGGAGGGCCGTAGTAGGAGTCGACGAGCTGGTCGAGATGCTTCCCGAGGCGGTGCGCGAGCCGGAGGTATTCCTCGGCTGTCTCGCTCACGAGCGCTCGAAGAGGGCGGCCTGTCCCTGCCCGACGCCCACGCAGAGCGTCGCCAGCCCGTAGCGGCCCTCACGTCGCTTCAGCTCGTGGAGGAGCGTCGTGACGAGGCGGGCGCCGCTCATGCCCAGCGGGTGACCGATCGCGATCGCGCCGCCGTTGACGTTCACGCGCTCCGGGTCGAGCCCGAGCTCGCGGATCACGACCAGGCTCTGGGAGGCGAACGCCTCGTTCAGCTCGACCAGGTCGATGTCGTCCACGCCGACGCCGGCCCGCTCGAGGAGCTTGCGCACGGCGGGCACCGGGCCGATGCCCATCACGCGCGGGTCGACTCCGGCGACGGCGCTGCCGACGAACGCGCCGAGCGGCTCCGCCCCGAGCTCCTGCGCGCGCTCCTCGCTCGCGATCACGAGCGCCGCCGCTCCGTCGTTGATGCCGCTCGAGTTGCCCGCCGTGACCGTGCCGCCCTGGCGGAACGCGGGCTTGAGGTTGGCGAGCTTGTCCGGGCCCGTGTCCGGCCGGGGATGCTCGTCTCGCGCAAAGTCGCCGACCGGGACGAGCTCGTCGTCGAAGCGGCCCTCGTCGGCGGCCTTCAGCCAGCGCTGCTGCGACTGCAGCGCGAACGCGTCCTGCTCCTTGCGCGAGACCTCGTACCGCTCGGCGACGTTCTCCCCCGTCTCGCCCATCGACTCGAGCGGGAACATCGCCTCCATCTTCGGATTCGGGAACCGCCAGCCGAGGGTCGTGTCCCAGGCGGTCTGGTTCCCCCGAGGCCAGGCCGCGTCGGGCTTGGCCATCGCGAGCGGGGCTCGGCTCATCGACTCGACGCCTCCCGCGACGAAGAGGTCGCCGTCTCCGGCCGCGACCGCGTGACACGCGGAGACGACCGCGGAGAGCCCGGAGGCGCAGAGCCTGTTGACGGTCACGCCCGCGACCGACTCGGGCAGCCCGGCGAGCAGCACTGCCATGCGCGCGACGTTGCGGTTGTCCTCGCCCGCCTGATTCGCGGCGCCGAAGTAGACGTCCTCGATCTCGTTCGCGTCAACGCCCGCGCGCTCGACGGCCGCCTTGATCACGAGCGCCGCGAGGTCGTCCGGCCGCTCGCCCGCGAGAGCGCCTCCGTACCGACCGACGGGAGTTCGAACCGCGGAGAGCACGACCGCGCGCGACATCCAGCCCAGGTTATTCGACGGCAGGCGCCTCAGGCCGGAAGCCGCACGAGGAGCCCAGCGACGGCGTCGAAGAGCCAGAGCTGCCCGTTCGCCGCCGCGACCCCGTCGGCGTGGAGCGCCCGAGTCGGCGACACGGTGGCTGCGATTCCGCCCGCCGGGTCGATCCGGTGCACGGACTCGACGAGCGGCTCTCCGCGCGCATCGCCCTCGGGCCGGTAGGCGACGGCCCACAGGCTGGTCCCGTCGGTGACGACGTCGATTCCGCCGGTGCCGATCTCGGTCGAGCCAACGACGGCTCCCGTCGCCGGCGAGACGCGCAGGACGTCGAGCCCGCGGCCGGTGATCCAGAGCAGCCCGTTGAAGACGGCCATGCGCTCGGCCGCGACCTGCTCGCCGCCGGGGATCGTCGCCATGCGGAATGCCTGATTCGTCACCGGGTCGATCCGGTCGAGGGTGTTCTCGCGGTGATTGAGGATCCAGACGAACGAGCCGTCGAACGCGAACCCGGCGGGGCCGTTTCCGACCGGCACGCGAGCCACCTGGGCGCCCGAAGCCGGATCGATCCGGATCATGGCCTGCCCCTCGTCGTCCGCCGCCCACAAGGCGCCGCCTCCCGCCCACGCGTAGGGCACGGCGCCACCGAGCGGGATCGACGACGTGACCCTGTTCGTTCCGGGATCGATGCGGTGGGCCGCCGAGCCTCGAAGCGCGATCGCCCAGACGGAGCCCTCTCCGGCCGTGATCGCCCAGACCGGCTCGGCCACGTCGATCCTGGGCAGGACGCGGCCCGTAGCGAGATCGATGCGCTGCACGGCACGCTGCTCGCGGCAGGCGACCCAGGCCGAGCCGTAGCCGATCGTCAGCCCGTACTGGAGGAAGGGCTCGCGGGCTCCTCCGCACACGCGGTAGGCCGTGCCTCCCGGCAGCGGCGAGGTCGGCGGAGGCAAGGCGCTCACAGTGACCTTGCGAAGCACTCGGGACCGACCGCCGATGCGGGCGGAGACAGTCCAGCGTCCGACCCGCGGAAGGACGAGCCGGACCTTGTAGCGCCCGCGTCCCACGCGCCTCGTGCTGAAGACGAGGCTTCGGCCCGCCGGAGGTCGCGCGACCACCTTCGGACGCGTGCGCGGCGCGGGCTTGACGACGAGCGTGGCGTTCCAGGCGCGGCCGGAGATCAACGGCCGCGGCGGAGCCGAGAGCGTCGCGTGAGGTGCGGGAGCCGCGCCCGCGAGGAGCGCCAGCAACGTCAGCATTTCTCTATGAGACGAACTCGACGCGAACTGGTTCGGTGAACGCCCCGATCTCCTCACCGCGGCGAAGCAGCTCGCGGACCGCGCGACGGCCGTCTTCGCCGTAGTCCTCGGTCAGCTCGTTCACGTACATCCCCACGAACCGGTCGGCCAGCTCGTCGTCGAGGCCCCGCCCGAACTGGGACGCGTACTCGAGCGCGCGCTCGCGGTTCTCGAGCCCGGCGCGGATCGACTGGGCGAGCACGTCGGAGAGCTCTCGGAGCACGTCCTGCCCGAGGTCGCGCCGCGCGACGTTCGCGCCGAGCGGCAACGGCAGTCCGGTCTCCCCGAGCCACCACTCGCCGAGATCGACGATCTTCTTCAGCCCGGCGGCTGGCGTACGTGAGCTGTCCCTCGTGGATGAGGAGCCCCGCGTCCGCCTTCCCCGACGAGACCTCGTCCATGATCTCGTCGAACGGAACCTCCCGGAACGAGTAGTCCCCGAGCTTCAGCTTCAGAGTCAGGAACGCCGTCGTCATCCGCCCGGGAACGGCGATCTCGACCCGGCGCAGGTCGTCCTCGCTCAGCTCCTCGCGCGCGACGACGATCGGCCCGTAGCCGGAGCCCATGCTCGCCCCGTGGGGAAGGAGGACGTACTTGTCCTGCACGTGCGGGTACGCGTGGAGCGAGATCGCGGTCACTTCGAGCCGGCCCTCGAGCGCCCACTCGTTCAGCGTCTGGATGTCCTTCAGCACGTGCTCGAACTCGAACCCGCGCGGGTCGACCTCGCCCGAGGCGAGGCCCCAGAACATGAACGCGTCGTCGGGGTCGGGGCTATGGCCGAGGCGTATCAACAAAGCGGCGCGAGCCTACCTGTGACCGAAGAACCAGCGCTCGAGCGGGCCGAGGAGCTCCTTGCGCGTGAAGGGCCGGATGTGCTCCGGACGCCCGTCGTCCTCCGAGACGCGCGCGTCGTCGTCGAGGATCCCGTTCGCCTGCTCGAGCACGTCCTCGAGCTCGTGCCCCTCGAAGACGTAGTCGTCGCGTCGCGGCTCGTCGCTCGGCCGGTACTGCGGGTTCACCGCTCGCCCGACGGCCCACGTCCCGCCCTGCATGCGCTCGATCCAGACGACGATGCGCTCCTCGCTCCCCGCGTCGTCGAACCCGTGGAGCTCACGTTCTGCAAAGCGCGACGCGGTCGACTGCTTGCGCATGGGGCCAGGATACAATCGCCCCGATGAGCAGGCTGGCGGCTCTTTTTCGCAACCCGTTTTCGTTTCTGTTCACGACCTCGAGCCAGGAAGACCGGGTCGCCGCCTACCTGATCCGCGAGCACGAGCGCGGGCGGTCGCTCTCCGAGATCCTCGACGACCCCTACGTCAAGAACCGCGTCACGCCAAACGAGATCAACCGTGTGCTGGAGCGGCCCGAGCTGATCCGCGCTCTCGGCGACGACGTCGCGAAGCGCGCCGAGCCGGTCTAACCCTCCTAGACCTTCGTTCCCACCTTCTGCTTCCGCGCCAGCTCGAGCGCGGTCGCTCCGATCGCCACGTCCCAAGCGGCGAGACCGTTCGACTTGAAGACGACGATGTCTTCCGGAGATCCGCGGCCCGCGAGCTCTCCGGCCACGACCTCCTGCAGCTCGTGTACCTCGAGCCAGTCCAGGACACCGCGCTCGACGGGCTCGGTCAGGTCTCCCGACTCGAGCTTCGCCTGCTCGATGGAGTCGCAGCAGACGAAGACCGCCCGTTCGAGGACGACGTTGTCCAGTTCACGGGCGCCCGGGCGATTCGCGCCGACCGCGCAGACAAGAGCTCCCGGCGCCAGCCACTCGCCGCGGAGCACGGGATCCTTCGAAGTCGTGGCCGTGACGACGATGTCCTGCTCGGCCGGGTCGCGGTGGCTCTCCCCGGGCTCGGCCCCGAGCTTCTTGCAGAACGCGGCGAGCTTCTCCTCGGTTCGGCAGTAGGCGACGACCTCTTCGATCCCCGGCAACGCCTCGCGGATGCACGCGACCTGGCTCTCCGCCTGCCAGCCGCAGCCGATCACGCCGAGCGTTCTCGCGTCCGGCTTGGCCAGGTACTTCGCAGCCACGCCGCTGGCCGCGCCGGTGCGCAGCTGCCCCAGCTTGTCCGCCTCGATCACCCCGGCGAGCTGCCCCTTGCCGAGGTCGAAGAGGACGACGACGAACCGCGTCCCGTGCGGGCTCCACAGGTAGGTCTTGAGCCCTGCGAAACCCAACTCCTCGTCCACCGCGGACATGACCGCCAGGCCGCCCTCGCCCGCAGGCGCACGCGTCCGGGGCCGGTTCGCGATCGCTGCGCGGCCCATCCGCCCGAAGCACGCTTCGATCGACGCCAGCGCATCTGCAGGCGTCAGGAGCTTTCCGATCTCGGCTTCGGTCAGGTAGAGAGGCAGAGCACGAAGCCTATTGCCGCTCCACGGTGTCGTCCCGGACGACGATCCTGGTGGTGTCGGCGCGCAGGACGGCCGACCAGGGAACCACGTCGCGCGTCCGGATACGGGCACTGGACTCCGGAGCGCCGATGCCGAGTCGCTCGAACACGCCGGCACGTCCGACCACGAGACCGGTGATCTTCAGCGTGCGCGCGGTGTGCTCCGCGCGGAGATCGTGGACCCGGCCCAGCGGACGACCCGACTCAGTCGCCACCTTGGTTCCGAGAAGGTCGCTGAACCTCATCAGGATCCCGGGATCCATTCGATCCACCTGCGCGCCCGGTCGTCGCCGCGACCAAGACGGAGCTCGTGGGCCGTCTTCCGAAGGTGCACAGCCGCATCGATCTTCTCGACCTCTTCCCAGGGCACGCGAACGGTCTGGCCGCGCGCGATGAAGGCCGCGAGCCGCCCCAGCAGTCCACGTCCTCTCCAGGCCGGCGCTCCGACGAGAATCGCCGCCACCCGCGGCTCGCCCGCGCGCAGGCCTTCCACTTCGAGGTCATCCACGTTGCCGCAGCGTCTGCCTTCGCAGTCGACGAGCTGATGATCGAGGAGACCCACGCCCAGATCGAGCTCCTGCGCCGAGCTCATCCCTGCCCCTGGTGCGTAAGGATCATCAGTGGAATCGCCGTGATCGAAACGAGCAGGATCACGACGAGGTAGAGCAGACCGAATGCATTGGCGAGCCTGCCGTTCACGTACTGCCCCATGTACGCGCGATCGTTCGCAACGAGCAGGATCGGGATGTACGTGAGCGGGAGCGCGACGACGGAGAAGATGACCGCGTACTCGGTGACGAGCACCGGGTCGACACCGGTCATGATCACGAGCAGGGCGAGGACGAGGAGAACGATCCAGGCGAGCGTAAATCGAGGCGCGCCGCTCGGCCGCCGCAGCTTGCCCCACTCCCAGCCGAAGAACTGCGCCACGTTGTAGGCGCCCGAGAAGCACGTGTCGATTGCCGCCCCGCCGACAGCGAACAGGATGCCGACCAGGGCCAGCAGGAGGCCGATCGTCCCTAATGGCACCTGCGCTCCGAGGGCAACAGTCCCGATGAACTGCGGGTCGACGCCCAGAGGGAGGAAGAGCGCGGCGGCCCCGATCATCAGCGCTAGCGACAGCGTCCCACCGAGGCTGTACCCGATGATCGCGTTCGCCCTGTTCAGCCCGAGGTCCTTCGGCGTCCAGCCCTCCTCGACGACGCCCGAGGAATAGAAGTACACCTCGTAGGGGGTCATCGCCGCCCCGAGCAATCCGACCGCGAAGTAGGCGTAGACGAGCTTGTCGGGGGTGTTCACGTGCGGCACGAATCCCGTGGCCACGTCGCCCCAGTCCGGGTGCAGCTTGATCGCACCGACCACGAACACGAGCAATGCGAGGCCGCCGTAGCCGAAGATCCGCTCGATCCACTCGAACGGCGTCGCCCAGATGACGATTCCGAGCGCGACGACGCCGAGCACGATCAACACGCGGTAGGGAAGCCCCGAGAGGAGCTCGAGAGCGAGCGCGACGCCGCCGACCTCGGCCGCCAGGGTCATCAAGTTCACGACCTGGGACGCGACGAGGGCTCCGAACCCGACTCCGAAGCCGAGGCGCTCACGGATCGCGTCGAAGACCGGCCGCTTCGAGACAGCGGCGACCCGGCCGCACATCTCCGAGTAGACGATGATTCCGACAACGCCGACGACGACGACCCAGAGCAGCTGGTAGCCGAGTGTCGCGCCGGCCTCGACGTTGAAGACAAGGTCGCCGATGTCGACGAAGCCGCCGATCGCGGCCAGGATCCCGAGCGCGAGCTGGAAGATCTTCTTCATCCAGCCTGGCGCTCCGCCAGAGCCGCGTCGCGTTCGAGCCTCTGCTGGATCCGGTGCGCGGCCTCGCGGTCGCCGGGGTCGTCGCCCAAGCTGGCGAGCTCGCCGGCGACGCTCGACGCCAACCTCGCGGCACGGACCCGATCGCGCTCGGCCGCACCGCTCGCGCGCGCCGAAGACAGCTGCGCCTCGACCTTGCGGGCCGCCTCATCGAGGTAGCCGGTATGGACGCGGACGAAGACGTCGGTCGTCCGCCCGTCGGCCGCACCGTCGGCGACCAGCGCGCCCTCGGCGGCGAGCGACTGGATCGCCTCGAACTGCTTCTGAATGTCTTCCTGGGAGGCGGAGCCGCCCCCGCCGCAGCCGGCAAGGAGGAGCAGCCCGAGTGCGATCAGAGCTCCACGCCGAAGCACGTCTCGCCAGTACCCGCTTCAACGGATTACGACTCGGTCTTCGGGATGAAGCTGATCTTGCCGCCCGACTCGAGAACGGCCCACCTCACCTTCTCGAGCGAGTCGATCTGCTGGAGCCGTGCCTCGGCGGCGAGCTCCTGGGGCGTCATCCGCTCCTTCTTCAGGTTCTTCTCGATCACGGTGCCGTCCTCGATCAGGATCAACGGCTCGGGCTCGAGGATCGGCCGAAGACGTTCGAAGCGGAAGCCGACGTACGACGCGGCCAGCGTCAGGAGCCCGAAGATCCCGACCGTGAGCACGAGGCCCGTGACCGAGAGGTCGTTCTGCGTCACACCCTGCTGCATGAGGTCGCCGATCACGATCAAGAGGATCAGGTCGAACGGCTGCATCGAGGACAGCTCGCGGCGCCCGATCAGCCGCGTGAGCAGGAAGACGAAGACGAACGCAACGAGTGCTCGGACGACGATGTCCATCAGGGGAAAATGGTCACGGTGCGGTCGACGTGTGCGATGGACGTGGTGTCGTCGTCGAGCTCGACGTCCTGTGACCGGCGGCCGACGTTCGTCGGGTTGACCTGGAACTGCATCCAGACGACGATCTTCTGACCGGCCGGGACGTGGCCGAACTCGAGAGCGAGCTTCCCGTCGCGGCTGGACTCGCCGACGGGCGAGGGCTCGACGGTGTTGATCTGCATCTGCTCGGTCCAGCCGCTGTCGAGCACGAGGACCGCTTTCGAGATGTCCTGCTGCGCGTCGATCGTGAACCGGCCCTCGTAGTAGAGGCCGCCGCGCAGAGCTGTCGGCGCGAAGACCTGCAGCTTGGCCGCTGGCGCGGAGGCGAACGAGTTGGTCGGGCGCTGGCCGAAGACGTTCAGGAGAGCCGCGACCATGACGAGGACGAGCACACCGAAGAAGACGCGGCGCACGACGAGCTCGGTCCTTTCCGTGCGGTCGCGGTTCGATTTCAGCGTCAGAAACTGGGGCGGCTCGGCCACTCGCCGTCATTCGCCGGAGCGGGTCGGATTCCCTGCCGAGGCGCGGCTACACTGGGTGCCCCTGCGCCCGTAGCTCAGGGGATAGAGCGCTGCCCTGCGGAGGCAGAGGTCGCATGTTCGAATCATGCCGGGCGCATCCTCTCGATCTTTCTGCACAACGCCCTCTCCACAAACGTCGAACGCAGCGACCGATGATGTATGCGTCCCTGCTGAGTCTCTGAGGAAAGTCACTACTCCCAGAAGGAGCACAAGATGACCAGCAACGCACATGCAGGCGGTCGCATCCTGGGCAGTCTGCGCGCAGCAGATGGCAAGGGCGTCGTGCGCATGGAGGACCGGTTCGACACGGATATCGACGACCTGTGGTCGGCGCTCACCGATCCCGACCGTCTCGCCCGCTGGATCGGCGAGGTAGAAGGCGACCTCCGCCTCGGCGGCGAGTACAGCTACAACCTCTTTGCCAGCGGGTCGGAAGGCACCGGGCGCGTTGAAGCGTGCGAGCCCCCGCGGCGTCTGCTGCTGACGATGGACCTCGACCAGCCGGACGACGACGTCATCGAGGCCACGCTGGCCGCCGACGGCGACCAGACCATCCTGGTCTGGGAGGAACGGGGCATGCCCCTGGACCTGCTCGCCGCCTACGGGGCCGGCGTGCAGATCCATGTCGAAGATCTCGCAGCCCACATCGCCGGGCGTGAGCCGCGCGGTGACGCGAAGGCGCGGTGGGACGAGCTTCTCCCTGCCTACCAGGAGTTGGCCGTCAACGCCGACTAGTTACCCCAGGCTGGACCGCCGGACTACCCTTGGCCCATGACGATGGCGGCAGTAACCGGGTGGGAGACATCGGAGCGCGTGCTCGAGTCCGGCGGCTTCGAGTCGCGCCAGCGGGTGCTCGTGGCGGAGCCCGTGGTCGAGGCATCGGAGGCCGGCGCCCGCACGCTCGGTGTCACCTACTGGCAGGCGGTCCACGACTTCACCCGCGGCGGCGTCCGCGCGAGCTGGAGGGGCGGCGGAGGAAAGCTGAAGCTGTTCGGCGGTGTGACGCTGCTCACGTTCGGGCCGCCGGAGCTCTCGTTCGACGACGGGGTAGTCAGCTGCCGGCACGCCATCGAGGGCGGGCTGCTCGCGCTCCAAGCGGGCGGCTCCGTCACGCTCGAACAGCGACCCGAGGGCGATCGGCAGGAGCTGAGCGTCATGGTCGAGGGGTACCTGCCGCGGCTCGCCGCCCACGGGGGCGCGCCGCCCTGGACCGGGATGCTCTACGCGAAAGGGCAGAGCCCCTTCCATGCCGCGGTCAGCCGCCGCTACTTCGAGCTCCTGCTGCGGAGCCGGGGCTCATGAAAGTCACCGTCTTCGGCGCGACCGGCGTCGTCGGCCGGGCGCTCGTGCCCCTGCTGGCCGAGCACGAGCTGACCGCGGTCTCGCGCACCGCGCGCGACGAGCCCGGCGCCCGCTGGGTGGTTGCCGATGCGGCGAGCGGCGACGGCGTCGCCGCGGCCCTGGAAGGCGCGGACGTCGTCTACTACTTCGTCCACTCGCTCGGCGCGCGCGACTTCGAGGAGCAGGATCGCGCGGCGGCGGAGACGGTCGCGCGCGAGGCGGGGAACGCAGGCGTGCGGCAGATCGTCTACCTCGGCGGGCTCGGCGCCGACGACCCCGGCGCGTCACCGCACCTGCGTAGCCGCCGCGAAACCGGAGAGAGGCTCGCCTCCGCGGGCGTGCCGGTGACGACGCTGCGCGCGGCCATGATCGTCGGCAAGGGGAGCGCCGCCTTCGAGACGATCCTCAGCCTGGTCAAGCGGCTGCCGGTCATGGTGACGCCGAGTTGGGTCTCGACGCCGACCCAGCCGATCGCGCTCGACGACGCCGCCCGCTACCTGGCAGGGGTCTGCGGCAACGAGGCCGCGTACGGCGAGGGCTACGACACGGGCGGGCCGGAGGTGATGACCTACCGGCAGATGATCGAGCGGATCGCTGCGCTGCTCGGCCGGAAGCCGGCAATCGTCGAGGTGCCGGTGCTGACGCCGTACCTCTCCTCGCTCTGGCTCAACCTCGTCACGCCGGTGAGCGCGTCGGTCGCGAGGCCGCTCGTCGAAGGACTGCGCAATCCGACGATCGCGCGCGAGGAACGGATCCGGAAGTGCTGCCGCTCGAGCTCACGCCGTTCGACGAGGCGGCACGGCGGGCGCTCGCATGAGCTGCTCGGTCAGCTCGCCGCCCGGTAGGAAGCGGACCCAGGGCGGCGTGATCCGCTCGAGCTTGCGGGCGTCGGCTAAATATAGAACGCCTGATCGAGCAAAACAGGGACGACCTTGACTGGATCTTCCTGAAACCGATGAGTTTTCGATGGTTTACCAGTCTCTCTGGCGTACAGATCCGTAAGCGCAAGGAAGATCTGGCCCGCAGCAAGACCTGGGAGGCAGCATGCGGTTTCTTCTCACTTCCGCCGGCGTCAAGAACGCGAGCATCCGCGACGCGCTGGTCGATCTGCTGGGCAAACCGATCGCCGAGGCAAGCGCCCTCTGCATTCCGACCGCGGCGTACGGGCACCCCATGGTCGGTCCTGGCGCGGGGCCATGGCGGTTCATCGCCGGACGATCCGACAATCCGATGTGCGAGCTGGGTTGGAAGTCCTTGGGCGTGCTGGAGCTCACCGCGCTGCCCAGCATCGATGAAGACGTTGGGTTCCCCTGGTCACAGAGACTGACGTCCTGCTGGTGGCAGGCGGCGATGCCTTGTATCTGTGCCACTGGATGCGGCTGTCGGGGCTGGCGGACCTCTTGCCGTCGCTGCGCGAGACGGTCTGGGTGGGACTGAGCGCCGGGAGCATGGTGCTGACACCCCGTATCGGGGAGGACTTCGTCGGCTGGAAGCCGCCCACCGGTGGCGACAGAACGCTGGGAGTCGTTGATTTTTCGCTCTGTCCGCACGTGGTGGATCACGAGGACCTGCCGGGCAACTCCATGGCCGATGGCAGAACGATGGGCCGCCGGGATCCCGAGTCCGGCGTATGCGATCGACGACCAGACCGCCATCAAAGTGAGCGACGGCACCGTCGAGGTCGTCTCCGAGGGGC
>CAVQIS010000007.1:0-545211 GCA_963712635.1 uncultured Actinomycetes bacterium
ATCGTCAAGCATCCGGGCGTCGACAAGATCGCGTTCACCGGCTCGACGGAAACCGGGTCGCAGATCATGCGAGACGCCTCCGACGGCATCAAGCGCCTCACGCTCGAGCTCGGAGGCAAGAGCCCGAACATCGTCTTCGCCGACGCCGACATGGCAGACGCGATCCCCAGCTCCGCCTGGTCGATCTACTACTCGGCCGGCCAGAGCTGCGAGGCCCGCTCGCGGATCCTCGTCGAGCACTCCGCGTACGACGACTTCGTGGCGAAGTTCAGCGAGGCGGCGAACAGCCTCAAGCTCGGCGACCCGCTCGAGTCCGAGACGCAGATCGGCTCGCTCATCTCGCCCGAGCACCGCGACCGTGTGCACGGCTATGTCCAGACCGGGCGCGAGGAAGGCGCCGAGGTGGTCGCCGGCGGCGAGGCGCCCGACGGGAAAGGCGCGTTCTACCCGCCGACGGTGCTCGCGGGCGTCAACCAGGAAATGACAGTCGCCCAGGAGGAGATCTTCGGGCCGGTGGTCACGATCTCGCCGTTCGACGACGAGAAGGACGCGATCAGGCAGGCGAATGCGGTGCGCTACGGGCTGATGGCGACGGTCTGGACGGGCGACCCGGCCCGAGGGCATCGCATCGCTCGGCGCATCAAGGCGGGCACGGTCGGGATCAACATGCCGTATACGGCGTTCCCCGGGATCCCGTTCGGCGGGTACAAGCACTCCGGCTTCGGCCGTGAGCTCGGGATGGAGACGCTCGAGCTCTACCTCGAGACGAAGAGCGTGATCGTCTCGACGAGCCCGAAGCCCTTCAATCCCTTCGGGCTATAGACCGCCGCTACCGATGGGTGGTGCTTGCGGCCGGGACGACGGCGCAGGCGGCCTTCTCCGCGCTCCTGATCGGGCTGCCGGTGCTCGCGCCGGCGCTTCGGGACCACTACGACCTGTCGCTGTCGCAGGTCGGGCTCGCGCTCTCGACCGTCTGGATCGGGCCGATCCTGACGCTGCTGCCGTGGGGTCTGCTCGCGGACCGGATCGGCGAGCGGCTCGTGCTCGCGAGCGGGCTCGCCGGATGTGGAGTGCTCGCCGCTGCGGCGGGTTGGGCGGGCTCGTTCGAGATGCTCGTGGTGCTGCTCACGGTCGCGGGGGCGATGGGTGCGAGCGTCAACGCGGCGAGCGGCCGGGCGGTGATGCAGTGGTTCTCGGTCTCCCAGCGCGGGCTCGCGCTCGGGGTACGGCAGACGGCGATCCCGCTGGGCGGAGCGTTGGCGGCGCTCGCGCTGCCCGTCGTGAACCACGCCGGTGGCCTGAAGGCGTCCTTCGTGTTCCTGGGCGCCGTGTGCCTGGTGGCGGCCGTGATCGCGGTCGTCGCCGTGCGCGAGGCGACGCGCCCCGAGGTCGAGCTCGAGGCCGAGGACGTCGAGTGGACGCTCCGGGACACGCGCCTCTGGCTCCTCTCCTTCGGCAGCGGGCTCTACCTCTTCGCCCAGATCGCCCTGACCTCGTTCTTCGTCCTCTTCCTGCACGACGAGCACGGCGTGAGCCCTGGAGCGGCGGCCGGCGCGCTCGCGGTCATGCAGGTCGGGGCGGTGATCACGCGGATCTCGGCGGGCCGGATCTCGGACGCGCTCCACGCTCGGATCAGGCCGCTGCGCTGGATCGGGCTCGCGAGCTGCGCCGGCGTTCTCCTCACAGCGGTGCTGACGAACGCACCGGTCGCGGATCGTCGTGCCCGTGATGATCGTTGCGGGCGCGATCTCGATGGCCTGGAACGGCCTGTCAGTGACGGCGGCCGCAGAGCTGGCGGGGCTGCGCCGCAGCGGAGCGGCGATCGGCTTTCAGCAGACGACGCTGTCCGTGACCGGCGTGATCGTGCCGGCGGCGTTCGCCTACGTGGTGGACTCGACGTCCTGGGAGGCCGGGTTCGCTCTCGCCTCGATCGGGCCGTTCGTGGGCTGGTACCTCCTCGGCCGCCTGCCGGAGCTTTCAGCCAGCTAGACGGGGGCTGCTCGCGGGCTAGGCGTCGAGCTCGCGGCGGAGCACCGAGGCGACCGCCGTCAGCGCGAGCCGCGTCTCGTCGATCGTCGGCTCGCGGGTCGTCAGGCGCTGCAGCGCGAGACCCGGGTACAGAAAGGCGCGCGTCATCGGCTTTGTCGAGCTCTGCACGACACGCCACAGCTCCATCGTCAGGCCGAGCGAGATCACGGCCAGCACGACCGGTGTCCAGAGCGCAGGCGCGAACGGCCACAGGCGGTCGGCGAGCAGCGTGATCGGCAAGACGAGCGCGACGAAGTTCGTCCCGCAGCGCAGCGAGAAGCGCGACGGCTGGACCTCGTCCTGCCAGGTCGCTCCCAGCTTCCCCTCCTCGGCTGCGGCAATCGCCCGGTGCTCGGCGCCGTGCAGGTAGAGCGTTCGTCCGCGCATGATCCACGCGAGCAGCCCCACGCTCATCAGGATCCCGGCGACGAGCGAGACGGTCCCGGAGAGGAAGACGAAGCCGATCGGCGCGAGGAAGACCGCGAGCAGCACGAGGCGCTCGCCCTGGCCCGCAACGCCGTCGCGCCGGAGGAGCGGCGACACGGACATTCCGAGCCGCGCCAGCCCCCGTGCGAGCGGGATGCGCCGGAGGTAGGAAGGAAGCGTCGGCATCTCGCCCTCGAGGATCGATCCGTCACGGTTCGCGAACGCGAAATAGCGCTCGCTCGCGATGACGACGCCGTCCGGCCGGGCCATTCCGCCAAGGGCCGGCAAAGGCGTCGAATCCGCACGCCTGAAGAACGCGGCCAGGCTAGCCCCGTGCACTCTCCTAGGCTGCCTGAACGCAGGACCGCCCGGCAAGTGCCGGGCGGCCTATTAACGCGTCCTTAAGGTCCTAGTGCCCTACCAGCGTCCGCGGCTGAAGAAGCCGAGAACGAGGAGGACGAGCACGACGATCAAGATGATCCAAAGAAGACTCACGCGCGGGTCACCCCCTTTTAGTGGCTGGAGCATCTGATTCCACGCGCGCGCGAATCTCAAACAGAGCGATAGGCTCGCCAGGTCACCGACGGAGGAGGGGGAATGGTCAGAGCGTTCGTCCTGTACGAGTCCGAGCCCGACGCGGCTCGCTACGAGCAGCACGCCGAGCTTTGCCGCAAGGTGCCGGGATCGACGTTCCGGCACGGGCGCGTCTTCGGTGCGCCGATGGGCGAGCCGAAGTTCAAGTACTACGCCGAGTGGGAGTTCGCGGACATGGACGCCTTCAAGGCGGCGGCCCGCACGGACGAGTTCATGGCCACGGGCAAGGACGCGATGGAGATCGGCGTCCCCTTCCACGTCCACTTCGCCGACGTTGACTGAGCCGACGTATCCAAGCCCCGTATCGCCCGACGAGCTCGGCTTCGAGAAGATCGTCTACGAGAAGGCTCCACCGCGGGCGACGATCACGTTCAACCGCCCCGAGATCCTGAACGCGTTCGACTTCCAGATGCTGCGGGAGCTCGCTCGCGCGTGCGAGGACGCGTCGTGGGACGACGAGATTCGAGTCGTCGTGCTCACCGGCGCGGGGCGGGCGTTCTGCGTCGGCGCGGATCTCAGCTCGTGGGCGGAGGACTACCTCGACAAGCCGACCGAGTACTGGAAGTGGTTCGGCGCGTTCAAGGACGCGCACGACCGGTTGCGCGAGATCGGAAAGCCGACGGTCGCGCGGATCAACGGGATCGCGGTCGGCGGCGGGAACGAGTTCCAGATGGCGTGCGACCTCGCGGTCATGGTCGACGATGCGTTCATCCGGCATGTGGGGCCGGAGCACGGCTCGGTGCCGGCGGGAGGGGCGACGCAGTGGCTGACGATCATGGTCGGCGACCGGCGTGCGCGCGAGATCGTCCTCATGTGCGAGGAGATTCCGGCCGCGAAGGCCCAGGAGTGGGGCCTCGTGAACCGGGTCGTTCCGGCAGCCGACCTCGACGCGGAGGTCGACCGGATGGTCGAGAACCTCGCCCGGAAGCTGCCGCAGACGACCCGCTACGCGAAGCAGCACCTGAACTTCTGGCGCGACCTCGCCTGGCACGAGACGATCAACCACGCCCGCGACTGGCTCGCGCTGTCGATGGCGACCGAGGAGCCGCAGGCCGCGATCAAGCGCTTCCTCGAGCGGAAGAGTGAGTGACCTCGTCCTCACCGAGCGCGACGGCCCGGTTGCCGTCGTCACGCTCAACCGGCCCGATGCGCTGAACGCGCTCTCGGACGAGCTCATGGAGCAGCTCGTCTCGACCCTGCAGGGCCTCGACCGCGACGAGGAGGTTCGCTGCATCGTCCTCGGCGGGAGCGACAAGGCGTTCGCCGCGGGCGCGGACATCGGAGAGCTCGCGCGCTCCTCGGCGATCGATCTCTACTACCAGCGGCGGATCGAGCGCTGGGACGCGATCCGCGGGCTCTGGACGCCGCTCGTCGCAGCGGTCTCGGGGTATTGCCTCGGCGGCGGGTGCGAGCTGGCGCTGGCGTGCGACCTGATCGTCGCGTCGGAGTCGGCCAAGTTCGGCCAGCCGGAGACGGGCGTCGGCGTGATCCCGGGCGCAGGCGGGACGCAGCGGCTGACGCGGGCGGTCGGCAAGGCGCTCGCGATGGACGTGATCCTGAGCGGCCGGTTCCTCTCGGCGGAGGAAGCGCTCGCCGCGGGCGTCGTCGCCCGGGTCGTCCCGGACGGCGAATGGCTCGACGAGGCGAAGCGGGTCGCCCAGGAGATCGCATCGAAGGCGCCGATCGCGACGCGGCTGGCGAAGGAAGGCGTCGACCGGGCGTACGAGGGGCCGCTCCAGCTCGGGCTCGAGTACGAGCGGCGGCTGCTCTACCTGGCGTTCGCCTCGGAGGACACGAAGGAAGGCCTGACCGCGTTCATGGAAAAGCGCAAGCCCGAGTGGAAAGGGAAGTAACCATGGCCAATGTCGACGAGATGATGGAAGGCGTCCGCGACGCGATCAGCGTCAGGCGGGTGTTCGGCGACCCGATCGAGGCGGAAGGCGTCACGATCGTCCCGGCCGCGAGGGTCGGCGGCGGCGGGGGAGGCGGAGGCGACAGCGAGCACAACGGCGGCGGCGGTTTCGGGCTCGGCGGCAGGCCGGTGGGCGCTTACGTGATCAGGGACGGACAAGTCACGTGGCGGCCCGCGGTTGACGTCAACCGCATGATCGGCCTCGCCTTCCTGCTCGGACTGGTCTTCGCGCTCAGACGCTGAGCTCGCCAGGGTCGCGCGGCGCTCGTTCGATGGAGCTGATCCGACGCTTCAGCGAACCTCCGCGGCTCCGGACCCTCGGCGAGGACGAGCCCCGCCACTCCACGTGGCTCGAGCTCTTCTTCGACCTGGTCTTCGTCGTCGCCGTCGCGCAGCTCGGGCAGCAGCTGAGCCACGACGTCTCCGCCGAAGGCTTCCTGCGCTTCCTCGCGTTCTCCGTCCCCGTCTGGTGGGCGTGGATGGGCTTCACCTTCTATGCGAACCGCTTCGACACGGACGACGTGCCGTACCGGCTCCTGGTCTTCGCGGCGATGCTCGGCGTGGCCGCACTCGCAACGACCCTGCCCGACGCCTTCGCCGGCGCCTCTCGCGGGTTCGTCCTCTCGTACGTCTTCGTCCGCGTTGTGCTGCTCGCCCTCTACGCACGCGCGATCCGCCACGTGGAGGAGGGGCGGCGGATCGCCGTCTTCTACTTCTGCGCCTTCGCCGCAGCTGTGGTCGTCTGGCTCGCCTCGCTGCTCTTCGCGGCGCCCGCGCGCTACTGGCTCTGGGCGCTCGCGCTCGTCATCGAGGTCGCCGCGCCGATGGTGGGCTGGCGGCTGATTCCGGGCGCGCCGGTCGATCCGAGGCATGCACCGGAGCGGCTCGGCCTGCTCACGATCATCGTCCTCGGCGAGTCGGTCTTCGCAGTGGTGCTCGCAGTGACCAACGTGAACTGGAGCGCCGACGCCGTCCTCGCAGCTCTCGGAGGGTTTCTCTGCGCCGCTGCCTTCTGGTGGATCTATTTCGAGTTCGTGAACCCGGAGTACCTGTTCGCGGCGCTGAGAAGGCGCGGACGAATCTTGCGCGGCCTCGTCTTCGTCTACGCCAACTTCCCCGTGATCGCGGGGCTCGCGGCGCTGGGGGTCGGGGTGAAACTCGCCATCCTGGCCGCAGGGGGCGATGCGGGTTACGACGAGACCGGCTGGCTTGTCTGCGCGGGGCTGGCGCTCTCGATGACGGGCCTCGCGGCGGTCGAGCTCGTCATGCCGCCCTACTGGCGTGCGATCGACTTCTGGCTTCGGGTCGGGACGGCCGTGCTGGCGCTGGCGCTGATTCCGTTCGCCTCATCCCTGTCGCCGCTCGCGATCGTCTGGATCCTTGCGGCCGCGCTCGTCATCCAGGTCGTGGTCGAGCTGATCGGCCACGAGCAGCACATCGAGGGCTTCTAGCGGACTTCGAGCTCGGCCGGCACGATCTCGACCGACGATCGGCTTGCCGCCGCGCACGACCTGCATGGTGGCGGACTGACCGATCAGCTCGCCCGCCATCAGGCGCTGGAGGTCGTTCACCTGCTCGACCGCGGTGCCGTCGACCTCGACGATCAGGTCCTCGGGCCGGAGCCCGGCGGACTCGGCGGGACTGCCGTCGACGACCTCGACGACCTCGATCGCCGAGCTCCGTCCGAGGCGGGTAGCCAGACGAGGCGGCAGCGGCCTGGCGCCGCCCGCGATCCCGATGTACGCGCGTCGGAAGCGGCCCTCGCT
Source organism: uncultured Actinomycetes bacterium (assembly GCA_963712635.1). Lineage (GTDB taxonomy): Bacteria > Actinomycetota > Thermoleophilia > Gaiellales > Gaiellaceae > VAXT01. Next base: position 6,727 of record CAVQIS010000007.1, read on the forward strand.
CATCAGCGCGCCGACGATCTTGCGGGTGGTCGCGTCGATCGGAACGGCGAGGCCGACTCCGAGGCCCGCGACGGCTGTGTTGATGCCCACGACCTGCGCGTGAGAGGTGGCGAGGGCGCCTCCGGAGTTGCCCGGGTTGAGCGCGGCGTCGGTCTGGATCACGTTCTCGACGACGCGGCCGGCCGGGACGGGCAGCGATCTCCCGAGTGCGGACACGACGCCTGCCGTCACGCTGCCGCCGAAGCCGAGCGGGCTGCCGATCGCGACGACGAGCTGGCCGACCCGGAGGCGTTCGGCGTCACCGAGCTCCGCCGCGGTGAGGCCGTTCGAGTCGAGCCTGAGCACGGCGAGGTCGGAGAGCGGGTCCGCGCCGGCGACGGTGAACTGGTGCTCGCTTCCGTCGGCGAAGGTCGCGCGGCCGGAGCCGTCCGTGCGAGCAACGACGTGGGCCGAGGTGAGCAGGAAGCCGTCCGGGGTGATGACGACCGCGCTGCCGCCTCCGTCGAGCCTCCGTCCACCGCGGACACGTCTGGAAACACGGAGGCTTGCGACCGACGGCGCGAGCCGCTCGGCCACCGACGTCACCGCATGCGAGTAAGCGTCCAGAGCCTCGAGATCGGTCGGTGGATCCGAGATGAACTGCATCGATCGAAGCTAGCAATGCGGCGTTAGGCTGCGGCTGATGGCCGAGGTAGAGACCAGGCGCGACGGGGCGGTCCTCACGATCACGCTCAACCGACCGGACGTCCTGAACGCGTTCAACGCCGCGATGCACCAGGCGCTGGGCGCTGCGCTGGAGGAGGCGGCGGACGCATCGGTTCGCGCAGTCGTTCTCACCGGAGCAGGGCGTGGCTTCTGCGTCGGCCAGGACCTGACCGAGTTCCGCGAGTCCCCCGGCGACATCGGTGACCGCCTGCGGAGCAACTACCACCCGAACGTGCTCGCCATCCGGCGGCTCGAGAAGCCGGTGATCGCGGCGGTCAACGGCGCCGCGGCCGGCGCGGGCCTCTCGTTCGCCTGCGCGTGCGACCTGCGCATCGCGGCCGACTCGGCGAGCTTCGTCCCGGCCTTCATCAACATCGGGCTCGTCCCGGACTCGGGCGGCACGTACTTCATCGCCCACCTCCTCGGCTACGCGCGCGCGTTCGAGTGGATGACCTCGGGCCGCAAGCTCACGGCCGCCGAGGCTCACGCGTGGGGGCTCGTCTCGGAGGTCGTCGAGGCAGACGCGCTTGCCGGCCGCGCCGCCGAGGTCGCCGCCGAGTACGCGGCGCGCCCGACCCGAGGCGTGGGCATGACGAAGCGACTCTTCTCGCAGGCCTTCGAGAACACGCTCGAGGAGCAGCTCGAGGCCGAAGCCGAGCTTCAGACCGCCGCGACCCAGACGAGCGACTTCAAGGAGGGCGTCGCCGCCTTCCTCGAGAAGCGCGACCCGAAGTTCACTGGCGCCTAGGCCGCGCCGCAGGCCCCGCAGTGGGACGCGCCGACGCGGCGGGGCTGGTCGCAGCGCGCGCACGGGGCAAGCACGTCGCGGCCGCAACCCTCGCAGTGGGTGTTGTCGCGAACCGGGAAACCGCAGAACGGGCACTCGCGCCTCCGAACGCGGCGTCCGGGAAGCCGTTTGGCGAGGTATCGCTGCAGCGCGACGAAGGCGAGCAGCGTGAGCACGATCCCGGCGATCGAGAGCACGAATGGCCCGAGGTCGAGCGGGTCGAAGTAGTCCGTCAGGTAATCCGTCGCCATCACGAATGCGAGGACGGCCGCGTATCCGACGAACGCGATCCCGACCGGGTAGTAGCGGGAGCCACGCCTTCTCAGCCGAGCGAGCAGCCAGTACCCGAAGAGCAGGTTCGCGAGCACCCACGCGAGCCGGAGGGCGAAAGCGAGCAGCTCGCGCTTGTGGACTCGGCCGGACTGCACCTGGGCGATGTGGCGCTCCGCGCTGTTTGCCGCGGGCTGAGCCAGTGCGACGTCGGTCTTCGCTGCTACCACGTTCTGCCGCGCCTGCGCGTACCGCTTCCGTGCGCTGTCGTACGCCACGCCGAGCCGCGTCGCCTCGGCCCGGTGCGCTTCGAGCGCCGTGCGGTACGCCTCGCGCCTCAGCTCGAGATTGTCTCGGGCATTGGCAGCGGCGACCTGAGCTCGGGAAAGCTGACTCTGGGCGGATCGCAGCTCGTCGACGGCAGCCTGCTCGGCGGGGGTTCCCCGGTACGAGAAGTCGGGCGGCGAGGTCGTCCTGACCTCGTCGCCGATCTTCACGTAGACCCAGATGCCGCCGATCAGGAGGAACAGCGCGAGAACGAGCGACAGCAGCTTCTCACCGTTGGTCGTCTGGATCTCCTCGACGTCGACGCGCGTGCTCATTTGGCCTCCCTCTTCGTGCGTGGTCGGAGCTCCACGATCAGCTCGCAGTCGAGGGCCTCGGCGATGTGGAGCAGGGTGTCGATGCGAGGCGGCCGGCCGCCGGACTCGAGACGCGCGATCGCAGACTGCGTCGTGCCGGTCAGCTCGGCGAGCTCCTTCTGTGACAGGCCGAGCGCCTTGCGCTCCTTCGTGACTTGCTCGGCGATCTGCGCAAAGAACCAGCCCTGGTCGGAGTCGACGTGGGCAAGGCGCTCGCGGAGCTTCTCGAAGGTGTCAGGACTCATATCGCAGTACTGCTATAATAGCAAACATGAGATTCCCGGTGGCTTCGGGTTTTGCGATGGGTGCCGGCGTGGCGGCGCTAGGCCTATTCGCGGCGACCGAAGACGGCTACTACGGCGACGGAACAACTCACTGGGAACACGCGACGAAAGACGGCGGGACCGCAATGCTCCTTGCTCTCTTTGTGATCCCGTGCGCAATCGCGCTCGCCTTCATCATCCTTGGTTTCCGCCGCAGGCCGCCGTCGGCGATGTGGGGAATTCCCGGCTTCGTGATCTATGGGCTCGCGCTCCTCTTTGCGTACGGCGTTCTCGCCGGAGGCCATTGAGGTGTCACAGAGACTCGCCTTCGCGGCCGCGTACCTCGTTCTCATGACCGCATGGGTGTACGGCATCGGCAACAGGACGGGCTTCGACTCGTACGACTGGCTCGTTTGGGTCGTGCTCGCGGCGCAACCGGCCATGGGACTCCTCGTCGGCCGCTGGTGGGCGCTGCTGCTCCCCGTCGCGGTCGTCGTGATCTCGGTCCCGGCGGGCTTGCCGCCGATCACGCCCGACAATGCTGAGCCCTTTCCCATCTTCTTCGGGCTCGGATTCGCCGCACTCTTCGCCATCCCGCTGGTCGGGCTCGGCGTCGCTTCCCGAAGGATTCGTCTCTGGCTGCGGACATGAGGCCGATCAACCTCGCCTTCTTGGCTCACATCACCGTCGGGTTTGCTGCTGTCGTCGCGCTCTACCTATCGGCTCCGTTACAAGACGCAGAGGCCTTCCTCCTTTGGTTCTTCGGCGTGCCCTGGCTTGCCGGGTTCGTGGCCTTCTTCGCCTGGCCCAGGAGGAGTTCAGCCCTGGCCTGGATGCTCCCCAGCGTGACCTTGGTGATCGGCGCCGTGATTCTCGTGGGGGCCGAGTGGGCAGCGGCGATCGGTTGATCTAGCCGAGAAGGTCGCGAACCTCCGAATACTCAGGAAACCGGCCTTCCTGCTGCTTCGAGAAGAGCACCTTCCCGTCGGCGAGCACGTCGTACTGGCCCTTCGACCCTTCCTCGATCGTGGCGTCGTACCCCGCTTGGTTCAACTCGGCCGCGAGACTCGCAGCCCGAACGTCGTAGGACTCTCAGACGGGGCAGTACTGGATCAGAACCTTGGCCACGAGAGAAACCTACATTGACGCGCGGCGCCCGACGGCGGATCATCGGAGCCGGTGAGCAGCAGCGCCGAGATCGTCGCCTGGACGTGCTTCGTGGTCGGGATCGTCCTCCTGGTCGCGGGGGTCGTGATCGGGCTGGCTCTGACCTTCCGGAAAGCGACGAAGCAGGTCGAGCACAAGATGCGGCAGGTGCGGCACAAGGTCGACGAGCTCAAGGACACCGCTGTCAGCGGGTCGATGAGCGCACGGGCCGACGATCATGCGGCCGCGACCGCCGAGGCGAAGGCGGGCGAGGTGAAGAGCGCCCTCGACGAGGTCAGCGGGATCGTCGCCGCGCTCCCGGAGAACCTGCGTTTCGCGGGGCTCCTGATCCTCGTCGGAGCAGCCCTGATGAGCGTCGCGACCGTCCAGTTCGGCGGCCACTCGATCTTCTAGCGTCGCGTGCGCTAGATCGTCTTGAACTGCTCGAACGGCTGGCGGCAGCTCTCGCAGTAGCGCACCGAGCGGCACGGCGTCGGGCCGAAGATGTTCTCCAGCCGCGTCTCCGTCGAGCCGCAGTACGGGCACTTGAACGACTTGCTCTGCAGCTGGACGAGCTGCGGCGCGCCCGCCTCGCGCGGAGCCGGCGGGGCGAAGCCGGCGGCGCGGAGCTTCTCGCGGCCCTCGGGCGTGATCCGGTCCGTCGACCACGAGTCGTCGAGGATCACCTCCACCTCGGGCTCGGCGCCGAGCTCGCGGATTCGGTCGGCCATCTGGTCGCGCATCACCTCGAGCGCGGGGCAGCCGAGGAAGGTCGGCGTGAACTCCACGTGAACCGTCCCGTTCTCGACCTCGACGCTGCGCACGACTCCGAGGTCGACGATCGAGATCGGCGGGATCTCCGGGTCCGGGATCTCGGCCAGCGCCTCCCAGACGCGTTCCTCCGTTACCACGTCGCTCCCGCGACCGAGCGGCGCACCTCGGTCATCTCGTTCCAGAGCTGCTCGAACTCGGGCATGTGCTCCTCGCGGTGGTCGACGAGCGGCCGGAGCTCCTCGAGCGCCTCCTGGAAGCGCGGCTCGTCGTGGAGCCGGTCGAACCACATCTTTGCGTGCATCCGGTGGTACGCCTCCTCGCGGTCGATCTTCGCGGCCAGGCCCGCGACCTCCGCGTCGTCGGACTCCATCAGCTCCTTGATCCGCCGCTCGTCCGCGTCCTCGTACAGGCAGTGGCGCGCGATCGTCCTCGCCCAGTCGGGGACGAGCCGGAGCTCGACGAAGTGCGAGCAGCGGTACTCCTCGGGCTTGCGGTCGAAGGCGAGCTCGTCCGCCGTCGTCCCGAGCTCGTCGGCGACGAGCTGGTAGAGCGCTCGGGCGTGGCCGATCTCGTTCTGCGCGATGGACGAGAAGGCCACGTCCTCCTCGAGGAACGGCGCGATGCCCGTCCACTCGGAGTTCCGCCAGCCGAGGATCAGCTCGTCGTCAGCGATCGGCAGGAGCAGCTGTTCCCGCTCGCTCACGTGCCTCCTTCAGCTTCTCCTTGAGCGGATAGCCGTCGACCCGGTGGTAGTTCCGCTCCAGCTCGTCGACGAACTCGTCGATCTCGTGCACGGCCGAGCGCGGCACGACCCAGAGCGCGACCGACTCGCCGCGCCGGCCGAACTGCTCGCGCGCGTACCACTCTCCGTACTCGTCGTTCGGCGCCTCGACCGAGCCCGCGTGCGTGAAGGGCTGCCCCTTGCGCTCCTGGCGAAAGACTTCGTAGATCACGCTGCTTGTGCGAGCATCGCGCGCCGGACCCACTCGGTCTCGTCGCGCGTCGTGCGGCGAAGGTCGAGCCGCTCTTCGGTCTTCGGGCCGTGTCCGGTGACGACGTGCTTGAGCTCGTCCCAGTCGGGCTCGGAGAACTCCCAGACGCCGTCGTCGTCCTTGCGCAGGTTCGGGTCCGGAACCGTCAGCCCGAGCTCCCAGATCTGCGGCACGTAGCCGTCGAGGAACTGCTGGCGCGCCTCGCCGTTGCCCTGGCTCTTGATCCGCCAGATGTACATCGGGTCGTCTTCCTTCGGGATCGGGTTCCCGTGGAACTGCATCAGCGGTCCCCACCACCGGTTGAGCGCCTCCTGGACGAGCTCTCGCTGCTCGTCGGCGCCGTTCATCATCGTCAGGATCACGTCGCGCCCGTGGAGGATGTGGAACGACTCCTCCCAGCAGATCTTCTTCATGATCCGCGCGTACGGCGCGTACGAGCACTTGAGGAGCGCCTTCTGGCTGATGATCGCGGCCGCGTCGACCAGCCACGCGATCACGCCGACGTCGCCCCAGGTCTTCGTCGGGTAGTGGAAGACGTTGTGGAACTTCGACTTCCCCGAGATCAGGTCCTCGAGGCAGTGCTCGCGCGGCTTGCCGAGGTCCTCGACGACCCGGTAGATGAGCTGGGAATGACCCACCTCGTCCTGCACCTTCGCGGTGAGGGCGAGCTTGCGCTGGAGGGTGGGCGCGCGGAGGATCCACTCGCGCTCGGGAAGGACGCCCATCAGCTCCGAGTTGCCGTGCATCTCGATGAACTTGATGAGCTTCGCGCGGTAGTCGTCGGGCATCCAGTCCGAGGTCTCGACCTGGCCGCCGGACTGGACGTACTCGAGGAATTGTTGCTCGCGCGCTTCCATACGAACGATCGTTAGGGTAATCGTACTATGTCGGCTCGCCGGTCGCAGCTAACGCGCGAGGCAGCCCGTCTCTTCGCCGAGAAGGGCTATCACGGGACCTCGATCGGCGATCTCGCGAAGTCGATGGGCGTGCAGAAGGGCTCGCTCTACGCGCACATCTCGTCCAAGCAGGACCTGCTGTACGAGACGATGCGGGACGGGGCCGAGGCATTCCACGGCGTGCTCGATGCGATTCCAGACGAGCTCCTCGCGACGGAGAAGATCCGCCTCGCCCTGCGCGGGCACCTGCGTGTCGTGGCCGAGCAGCTCGACGTGGCGACGGTGTTCGTGCGCGAGTGGCGCTACCTCGAGGGCGAGCGCCGCGACGAGATCCTCGCGGAGCGGCGGCGCTACGAGGATCGCGTCCGGGCTCTCTTCGCGGAGGGCCGCGAGCTCGGTGAGCTGCGCACCGACCTCGACGACTCGACCGCCGCGCTGCTCACGCTGTCCGCGGCGAACTGGGCGTACACCTGGCTGAAGCCGGGGCGCGACACGGACGAGCTCGCCGACGGCTTCTACGCGCTGCTCATCGACGGCATGCGCGGCTACGCCACACCTGATTGATTTCGGCGGCCGGGTTGCAATCCGACCGCGGAACGCGCGACCATCCAGGTGAAGGAAGGTGCGCTAGTGGACAGCAACCGAGCGGAAGGGGCTCAGCGGCGAGGCTCCTCCCTGCTCCGTAGGCGGTCGCTCGCCGCGGCTGCATGCATCGGGCTCGCCGCGGTGGCCATTGGTGTTGCCGCTGGACGCAACGGCGATCACGGCGCGGCTCAGGCCCGGCCGACGGCTCCAACCTGCGCGCACGCGACTGCGTTCGTCGACCGGCCCGACGTGGTGCCGGCCGACCTGCTGCCGAAGGGCACGGCGCTGACGTCGAGCATGAACCTGCCCCAGCGCAAGATGTTCGTGACGGGAGTGATCCCGCTCGCGTTCCCGAACGCCGTCGCTTTCTACGTCTCGGAGCTTCCCCGGAGGGGCTACCTGCTGGGCGGCGGCGACGCCGAGATGAACGAGGCCGAGGCTCGCTTCCTGGGCTCGGGGATCAACGGCAAGTGGAAGGTGAACGGGATCGCGAACTGCCCGACCGCCGTGACCCTGTCGCTTCTCGTCAGCCGCTAGAGCGGCGCGGATCGTCTCCACCGCGGTACGTGATCGCCTCGATCGTGCGTCCGTCGGGGTCGGCGAAGAAGAGGCCGACGGCGATGCCGTGGTCGCGCTCCTCCGACTCGATGCCCACCTCGTCGAGGCGCTCCTTGATCTCGGCTCGCTCCTCCTCTGACACGCGGACCGCCGTGTGCGGGCCGACCGCGTTCCGCTCGTGCAACGCGAGGCCCGTGTTGCCGAGGTACGCCATCACCGGGTGGCCTTCCGCCTTCACGATCCGCGCTCCGAGGATGCGCTCGTAGAACGCCGCCAGCGCCTCCGGATCCTCGGTCGTGAAGGCCACGTGATCGATCCGTGCCATGCTCGGGATTATGCGGCTCCTCATCGTCAACCTCTTCGCGAGCGGGGTCTCGGGCGACCGGGTGGCCGAGGTGCGCGACGTCCTCGGCGACGTGGAAGTCCGCGAGACCGAGCATCCGGGCCACGCGACCGAGCTGGCGCGGGAGGCCAACGCCGAAGCGGTCTACGTCTTCTCGGGCGACGGCGGCTTCAACGAGGTCCTGAACGGGATCGGGCCCGACACCCCGGTGGGGTTCGTCCCCGGAGGGGGTGCGAATGTGCTGCCGCGCGCGCTCGGGCTGCCGCGCGACCCGGTCGAGGCCGCGAGGAGGCTCGTCTCGGGGAGCACGCGGCGGATCACGCTCGGAAAGGTCAACGGCCGGCGCTTCGCGTTCGCAGCCGGGATCGGGGTCGACGCCGAGGCCGTGCGCCGCCTCGACCTGCTGGGCCGGACGGCCGAGCACGGGCGCGCCGGGAACCTCCTGTTCGCCTGGGAGCTGGCCCGCCTGCTGGCCGAGCGGCGCGGGCGCTTCAACCCGTCGCTCGAAGTCCTCGGCCAGGGCCGGGCCGCGTTCGCGCTCGTGGCGAACTGCGATCCGTACACGTACGCGGGGCCGGTGCCGATCCGGATTGCGCCCGAGGCGCGCTTCGAGCTCGGGATCGACCTCGTCGCGCCGCGAGCCGTCTCGCCGTTCGCCCTCCCGCGGTTGCTCGGGCTACGCGGTGCTCGGCCGGGGACAGGCGTCTGCGGGCGACATCCTCTACGGCCACGACCTCGACCGGATCGAGATCGTCTGCGACGGCCCGATGCCGCTGCAGGTGGACGGGGAGGACCTCGGCGACGTGACGTCCGCCGTTTTCGAGGCCGAACGAAGCGCAGTGACCGTCCTGATCTAGATTTCGGTCATGACAACGCGGTCCTGGCGCGGAGTAGCGGCGGTCGCGGGGCTTCTCGGCCTGCTCGCGCTCGTTGCGTTCGCCGCCGCCGGCCACGCGCCGGGAGGCGGATCGAGCCGGCCGAGCGCGTCCACGCCGTCCCTCCTCAAGGACTACCTCGCCACGATCGCCCTGCTCATGATCCCTGCGGGCGCGTTCCTGATCTTCTATGCGGCCTTCCTCAAGCGCGCCTACAAGGACGTGCCGCTGATGAAGAGCCGGGTCTACCCGTTCCACATTGCGCCGAAGCCGTTCGCGTACCTCACCGTCGTTCGTCATCCTCCTCGCAGTCGGCCTGTTCTGGGGCCACCGGAGCAACAGCGGCGGCCCGCGGTGGCGGTCCTGCCGGCGGGCTCGCACCGAAGGCAGCGGCCGCAAAGGGCAACCCGTACAACCCGCACTTCCAGTGGCTGCCGATGCTCGTGCTCGGCTCCATTGATCGTTGGAATCGTCGGCTCGATGATGCTCCTCACCTACCGGCGCCGGCGTGAAGAGGACGACCCGGAGGTGATGCGCGTGACCGTCGCCCAGGTGCTGAGCGAGACGCTCGACGATCTCGTCCGCGAGCCCGATCCCCGCAAGGCCGTGATCGGGGCCTACGCGAGGATGGAGCGCACGCTCGCCGCCAGGGGCTTTCCGCGCGAGGAGTCCGAGGCGCCCGACGAGTACCTCGCGCGGATCCTCGCGGTGGTCGGCGCGAGCGGCCATTCGGTGCGGCGCCTGACGAGGCTGTTCGAGCGCGCGCGCTTCAGCGAGCACGAGATCGACTCGGGGATGAAGGAGGACGCGATCGACTCGCTGAGCGGCCTCCGCGCCGAGCTGCTGGTGGCGACGTGAGGCAGGCGGTCGTCCGCTGGATCGGGTTCGCCGTCCTGGCGACGATCGCGCTGCTCGCGGCGCGGATGATCTGGCCGGGCCGACAGGAGCTGGAGCTCGACGTCTTCGTCCTCGTCCTCGGGACGTTCGGACTGATCGTGCTTGCGTCCGAAGTCCGGCGGATCGCGCCGTCGCCGGACGAGTCGCTGCTCGAGGAGGCGCTCGATCCCGAGCCGCCCGAGGAATGGCCGATCGCCGAGCTGCACCGCCTCGACCGCGAGCTGACGATGGGCTCGACGCGGTCGTTCGACCTCCACTACCGGCTGCGCCCGGTGCTGCGCGAGATCGCCGCCGCGCGGCTCGAGCGCCGCGGCATGAGCCTCGACTCCGGCACTCCGGAGGTGCGCGAGGCGCTCGGGGAGAGCGCTCTGGGAGGTGACCGACCCGGACCGCGAGCCGCCGCGACGACCGGCTCGCCCCGGGCCTGGCCCTCGAGGAGCTCGAGCGAACCATCGCGCGTCTGGAGCGTCTCTAGATGGCGATGACGATTGCCGAGCTGACCGCGCAGGCCGAGACGATCCTCGACGAGGTCGAACGGGCGGTCGTCGGCAAGCGCGACGCGCTCGAGCTCGTCCTGCTCGGAATCCTCGCCGACGGCCACGTCCTGATCGAGGACTTCCCCGGGCTCGCCAAGACGCTGATCGCGCGCTCGTTCGCGCAGGTGACCGGGATGACCTTCTCGCGCATCCAGTTCACGCCCGACCTGATGCCGGCCGACGTGACCGGCTCCTCGATCTACAACCAGCAGCGCGGCGACTTCGAGTTCCGGCCGGGCCCGATCTTCGCGAACCTCCTCCTCTCCGACGAGATCAACCGCGCGCCGCCGAAGACGCAGGCCGCGCTGCTCGAGGCGATGCAGGAGCGGCAGGTCACGATCGAGGGCGAGACCAGGCAGCTGGAGCCGCCGTTCGTCGTGCTCGCGACGCAGAACCCGATCGAGTACGAGGGCACGTATCCGCTGCCCGAGGCTCAGCTCGACCGGTTCATGCTGCGGATCGGGGTCGGCTACCCGGCCCGCGAGCACGAGTGGGAGATGCTCGAGCGGCGGATGGCGCGCGCCGAGGACGAGGTCGAGCTGTACCAGGTCGTGAACCGCGAGAGCCTGCTCGAGATGCAGCGGGCGGTGGAGCAGGTGCACGTCGAGGAGTCGCTCGGCTACTACATCGTCGACCTGGCCGTGGCCACGCGGACCGCGCCGGGCGTGCAGGTGGGGTCGAGCCCGCGCGGGTCGCTCGCGCTCCTCAAGCTCTCGCGCTGCCGCGCCGCGCTCGCGGGTCGCGACTACGCGACTCCGGACGACGTGAAGGCCGTCGCGGTGCCGGCGCTCGCGCACCGCCTGGCTCTGCGGCCCGAGCTGTGGGTCGAGCGCAGGCGCGGGGACGACATCGTGCGCGACGTCCTCGACCGGGTCCCGACGCCGGCGGTCGAGCAGCCCGTCCCGAAGTGACGCGCGCGGCGACCGGGAAGCTCCGCGTCTATCTCGTCCTCGCCGGGCTCGGCTTGCTCGGGTCGCTGGCGCTCGGTCGGCCGGAGCTCGCGGCGCTCGCCGCCCCGTTCGCGTTCTTCGTCGCGGTCGGGCTCACGGTCGGGCGCAAGGTGGAGGTCCGGGCCCCGTCCGAGCTCGACCACGAGCGCCAGCTCGAGGGGCGGCTCGTCACCCTGCAGCTGGAGGTCTCCGCCACGGAGCCCGTCGAGCGGCTGGAGCTCCTGCTCGACCTCGGCGACGGCCTCGAGTCGGAGGCGCCGAACCCGGTTCTGATGCGGCTCGGGCACCGGGAGCGGCGGGAGCTCGAGTTTCCTGTCCGCTGCACGCGCTGGGGGACGTACGAGGTCGGGAACGTCGTCTGGCGCGCCCGGGACGGCTTCGGCCTGCTCGTGTCCGAGGGGCGGACGTCCGGCGGCCACCGGCTCAAGGTCTATCCGCACGGCGAGACCGTCCAGCGGCTCCTGCGCCCGCTCGAGACGCAGGCCTTCGCCGGGAACCAGGTCGCCCGCAGCCGCGGCGAGGGGATCGAGTTCGCCGACCTGAGGCCGTTCACGACCGGCGATCGCGTCCGGCGAGTGAACTGGCGCGCGACGGCTCGGCGCGGCGAGCCCTGGGTGAACGAGACCCATCCGGAGCGGAACTCGGACATCGTGCTCTTCCTGGACACGTTCTCCGAGGCCAGGCGGGACGACCTCGGGACGCTCGACCTCGCGGTGCGGGCCGCCGCCTCGCTGTCCGCGCTCTATCTCCAGGAGAAGGACCGCGTAGGGCTCGTCTCCTTCGGCGGAGTCCTGAACTGGCTGACCGCGACCTCGGGCATGACGCAGCTCTACCGAATCGTCGACTCGCTGCTCGATGCTGAGATCGCGCTCAGTTACGCCTGGAAGGACCTCAATGTGATCCCGCCGCGGACGCTGCCGCCGCGCGCGCTCGTCCTCGCGCTCAGCCCGCTCCTCGACGAGCGCGCCGTCGGTGCGCTGATCGACCTTCGTGCCCGCGGGTTCGACCTGGCCGTGATCGAGCTGTCGCCGTACTCGTTCGTGCCCGAGGGGGAGAGCGAGACCGAGCGGCTCGCGTACCGGCTCTGGCGGCTCAGGCGCGACGCGTTGCGGACGAGATATGCATCGCTCGGAGTCCCGATCGTCGAGTGGCGTGAGGGGGTTCCGATGGAAGCGGTCGTGGAGGAGGTGAGGGCATTCAGGCGCCACGCCCGAGTGCTGCGCGCCTAGCGACGGGCGCGGTCGCGGTGTTCGCCGCGGCGGGCCTCGCTGCGTATCCGGCTGCGCAGGACATCCGGCTGCAGCCGCTGGCGCTCGCGCTGGCTGCGATCGGCGTCGTCGTGCTCGTGCTCGGCCTGCTGGCGAGGTGGCCGGCTGCGATCGGGTTCGCGCTCGTGTCGCTCGGCGGGACGTACGCAGTGCTGTTCGAGGCCGAGGGCGCGCGCCTGGACCGGCTCGCGCCTGCGTACGCGGCCGCGCTGCTGCTCGTCGCCGAGCTCGCGTTCTGGTCGATCGAGAGCCGCGTTCCGGCCTGGAGCGACCCGGAGCTCGTGATCTGGAGGCTGGCGCGCCTCGCGCTCGCATGCGCGGGAGCCGCCGTGCTCGGGGCGGTGGTCGTCGCAGACGCTTCGGCAGCGAGCGGCGGAGGCGGGCTGCTCCTGGAGACGCTCGGTGTCGCCGCTGCGATCGGTGCGGTCGTGCTCGTCGTCGTGCTCCTGCGTCGAAGCGCATTTGAGTCCGGAGCAGACTAGTCCGCTACGGACTATAATCCGGGCGTGCCCACGGCGCAGACCAGCCGGACCGGCCTCTCGACGACGGAGCTCTCGGTGCTCGGCCTGCTGTCCGTGTTCGGCGAGCGCTCCGGATACGACCTGAAGAAGCACGCCGAAGTGGGTGTCGGCTACGTCTGGACAGGAGCGAAGAGCCACATCTACGCGGTGCTCCCCCGCCTCGTGGCGGCCGGCTTCGCGACCGTGCGCCACGTCGAGCAGGGTCGACGCCCCGACAAGCAGGTCTACAAGATCACGAAGGAGGGCCGGCGGGCCTTCCGGGCCTGGCTCGAGGAGCCGGTGGAGGAACGGCCCGGCTCGCGAAGCACGTTCCTGCTGAAGGTCTTCTTCGGCGGCGACATGAGCCGCGAGGCGCTGGTCGCCCACATCGAGCGCAAGCGCGAAGACGCGACTCGCGAGCTCGCCGAGTACCGCGAGATCGAGGAGCGGATCCGGGACGAGAAGTCGTCCTACTTCGGATACGTGACGCTGCGCTGGGGGATCGCGCAGGCCGAGGCATGGATCGAGTGGGCGGACGAGATCCTCGAGGAGCTGGCGTGAGAGTCGCGCTCGCGGTCCTCATCGCCGCGCTCGTCGCCGTGCCGGCCGCGGGCGGCTACCGGAACCCGACGCCCGGCAAGGCCGTGGTCCTCCAGAAGCCGGGCATGCACCGCGCCAAAGTCCGCCGGAACGTCGTCTACCAGCGCTCGCCGCGCCTCCGGATGGACGTCTACCGCCCGCGGGGCGCCCGCGGCCGCCTGCCGGCGGTCCTGCTCGGCGGGCCACCGGGCTCTGGGCGAACCAGCGGTCAGAAGGTCGGTTGGGCGCAGCTGATCGCAGCATCAGGCCTGAGCGCCGTCGCGTTCGACATCCGCTCCGACGGCCGCCTCCAGTCGCCGCGCAACCCGGCCCTGGACGTCCAGTCCGCGATCGCGTACGTCCGCTCGCACTCGAAGCGACTCGGCATCGATCCGAGCCGGCTCTGCACACTCGGCTTCTCGGCTCCCTGGCATCTGTGGGCGACGATGCGCGATCCCCGTCCGTGGCTTCGCTGCAACGTCGTCTACTACGAGCCCCTCGACTTCCAGAGCGCGGCGCTCGGCGATGAGTTCTCCGCTCTGACCTACCTCCGTCGGTCGCCGGGCTCGATCCCGCCGATGCTGGTCGTGAAGGCGGGACGCGACGCGACGGCCGGCATCAACGAGTCGATCGACCGCTTCGAGGGTGCGGCGAGCGAGCTGCACGCCGACGTTCGCGTCGCCACCGACGCGGAAGGCGCCCACGGATTCGACGTCGGGCCGAGGACGGGCGGCGCGAAGGCGATCGTTCGCCAGACGCTGCGCTACTTGCAGGCGAGACTGGCCCCGCCGCTACGGATCTTCGAGTCGTGCGCGACCCCCGCGGAGCGTGCCTCGACGCTGCGGTTTTTCGCCTCCGACGACACGCCGCTCGCGGGTGTCGTCCTCGGGAGCGGCCCGCGCGGGCTCGTGCTGGCCCACGGGCAGGGCGGCGACGTCTGCGAGTGGCTCCCCTATGCGCGGGACTTCGCCGCGGGCGGCTACCGGGTGCTCGTCTACGACGCGCGCTCGGGGCTCCGGGTCGACCTCGACCAGGCCGCCGCGGTCGAGGCGCTCCGGCGCACGGGATCCGAGCACGTGATCGCGATGGGCTCCTCCATGGGCGCCATCGCCAGCCTCATCGGTAGCGCTTCGCTGCCGTCGGCGCCCGCAGCCGTGGTCAGCCTCTCCGCGCCTGCCTCGTTCGGGCCGCTCAATGCCCTGCAGGCCGTGCCGCGGCTGCAGGCGCCGACGTTCTTCGGCGCATCCGAGCAGGACGATCCGTTCGTGGGCGACGCTCGGGCTCTCTACGCAGCTTCGGTTTCGTCCGACAAGCGGCTCGACATCCTGCCCGGCGCGGCGCACGGCTCGGCGATGCTCCAGGATCCGGCGTTCCGGAGCCGCGTCGAGGCTTTTATCGCCGCGCACTAGATACATTCCTGTCGATGGCGCAGGTACTTCCGGCCGAGCGTGATCTTCGGCGCGTGATCGGCGACGGCGACGCGGTGCCCGACGGTGAAGTCGAGGGTCTCGCCGACCACGATCTGGTCGAGCTCTACCGCAGCCTCGTCCTTCTGCGCACGTACGACGAGCGCTCGGTCGTCTACCACCGGCAGGGCCGGATCGGGACGTACGCGATCTACTGGAACCACGAGGCCATGCAGGCCGGCTCCGTGTACGCGCTCGACGACGACGACTGGATCTTCCCGAGCTACCGCGAGTCGGCGATCGGGCTCCTGCGCGGGATGCCCGCCTCGACCGTGCTGTCCTGGTGGCGCGGCCATCCGGCGGGCTGGTGGAACCCGGCGGACTACAACGTCGCCTCGATCTGCGTGCCGATCGGGACGCACGTCCCGCACGCCGCGGGCCTCGCCTGGGGCAAGCGGCTGCGCGGCGAGAACGCGTGCGCGATCGCGTACTTCGGGGACGGCGCCACGTCCGAGGGCGCGTTCCACGAGGGCGCGAACTTCGCCGCGGTCATGCGCGCGCCGCTCGTCCTCTTCTGCAACAACAACGGCTGGGCGATCTCGACGCCGGTCGAGGCGCAGACCCGGGCCGAGACCCTGGCGGACAAGGCGGTGGGCTACGGAATGCCCGCGGCTCGGGTGGACGGGCTCGACATCCTCGCGGTCTACGAGGCGACGCGCGAAGCCGTTGCGCGCGCCCGGGCGGGAGACGGCCCGACGTTCATCGAGGCGGTCAGCTACCGCGCCGCGCCGCACGCGACGGCGGACGATCCGAAGGCGTACATCGACCTGGAGCGGGTCGAGGAGGAGCGCAAGCGCGAGTGCGTGGGGCGCTACGAGGGCTACCTGCGCCGCGCTGGGATCCTCACCGACGAGATGGCCGAGTCGATCCGCGGCGAGGCCGAGCAGGCGATGCGCGACGGGATCGCGGCCGCGGAGGCCGAGGCGCCTGCGGATCCGGGTCTCCTCTTCGAGCACGCGCTGGCCAATCCGCCCGCCTCGTTCGACACCGACCTCGCAGAGCTGAGGAGGGTCCTCGGTGGCTGAGCTGACGCTCGTCGAGGCGATCAACGATTGCTTCCACGTCGAGTTGGCGCGTGACGAGAACGTGCTCGTCATGGGCGAGGACGTCGGCCGCGCCGGCGGCGTCTTCCGGGCCACGGCGGGGCTGCGCGACAAGTACGGCCCTGAGCGCTGCGTCGACACGCCGCTCGCCGAGGCCGGGATCATGGGGACCGCGATCGGGCTCTGCATGGCCGGCTGGCGGCCGGTCTGCGAGATGCAGTACGACGCGTTCAGCTACCCGGCGCTCGACCAGCTGATCACGCACGTCGGGCGCTACCGCTGGCGCACCGGCGGGAAGATGGAGTTCCCGATCACGGTGCGCATGCCCTACGGCGGCGGTGTCCGCGCGCCCGAGCTGCACGACGACTCTCCGGAGGCCTACTACGTGCACACGCCGGGCGTGAAGGTCGCGATCCCGTCGACTCCGAGCGACGCAAAAGGCCTGCTCGCGGCGGCAATTCGCGATCCCGATCCCGTCATCATCTTCGAGCCCAAGCTCCACTACCGGACGATGCGCGGCGAGGTGCCCGAGGGCGAGCACGTCGTCCCGCTCGGGCAGGCGCGCACGGTTCGCGAGGGAGAGGACGTGACGCTCGTGGCGTACGGGTCGATGGTCCCGCTCGCGGAGCAGGCCGCGGATGCGTTCGCCGACCGCGCTTCGGCGGAGATCCTCGACATCCGGTCGCTGAAGCCGCTCGACGAGGACGCGCTCCTCGCGGCGGCGGCCAAGACGGGACGCGTCGTGATCATCCAGGAGGCGCCGCGGACGGCCGGCTACGGCGCCGAGCTGGCCGCGATCCTCGCCGAGAAGGCGATGCTCGACCTGCGCGGCCCGGTGCTTCGCGTGACCGGCTACGACGTGCCGTATCCGTACTGGCAGATCGAAGACGCCTACATGCCGTCGGTCGAGCGGGTCGTCGACGCGGTCGAGAAACTGCTCGAGTACTAATGGCCGTCCACGAGCTCCCGCTCGAGCAGCGTTACCTGCACGGGCACTTCTCGAAGGACCTCGAGCCGGCGATCGAGATCGACCCCGGCGACTCGGTCAAGTTCTTCACGCCCAATCACGCCTGGGACATCGCGCGCGACGAGCACTTCGCGCCGCGGAGCCCCGAGCTGGACGAGGGCCACGCGCTCGCCGGCCCGATCCTCGTTCGCGGCGCGAAGGCCGGCCAGACGCTCGTCGTCGAGATCGAGGCGGTCGAGCCCGCCCCCTGGGGCGTCGTGCACGGAGGGCGCGACCACGCGATTCACTGGGAGCTCGCGAACGGCGTCGGCCGGTCGGAACGCTTCGAGATCAAGCTCGCGCCGTTTCTCGGCGTGATGGGCATGCCACCGCCCGAGCCGGGCGTGCACTCGACCGGGCCGCCGCGGCGCTGGGGCGGGAACATGGACTGCAAGGAGCTCGTGGCCGGGACGACGCTCTATCTCCCGATCCCGGTCGACGGCGCGCTCTTCTCCGCCGGGGACGGGCACGCGGTGCAGGGCGACGGCGAGGTGTCCGGGACCGCGATCGAGGCGCCGACGAGCGCGCGGCTGACGCTGGACGTGGCCGATGAGCCCGTGCTCGAGTGGCCCGTGGCGCGAATCGACGGCGGTTGGATCACGCTCGGCTTCGCGGAGAGTCTCGAGGAGGCGGGGACGCGCGCGATCGGCAGGGATGCTCGCGTTGATGGAGCGCGAGCTCGGCGTGAGCGGGGCGGATGCGATGGCGCTCGCCAGCCTCGGCGTCGACCTTCGGGTCACGCAGGTCGTGAACGGTTGCGTCGGCGTGCACGCCGTGCTCCGCGACGACGCTTTCCGGTCCGCGTAGATTGAGCACATGGCTGCCGGCTCGGAAGCGCTTCGGCGCGCCTGGGAGCACGACAGCGCCGGGCGTGAGGAGGAGGCGGTCGTCGAGTACCGCGCCGCGTTCGAGGCCGGCGTTCCCGACGAGGAGCTCCTCGGGGCGATGCTGGGCTTCGGAAGCACGCTCAGGAACGTCGGCGAGCTGGAGGAGTCCGAGCGCGTGCTGCGGGAGGCGGTGACGCGCTTCCCGGACGACGCGGCCCTGCGCGTTCTTTCTCGCGCTCACGCGCTGGGAGCGGGACGACAAGGGCGGAGCCTGGCGCGAGCTCGTCGAGGCGCTGTTCCGCGCCGACGCGCCCGGGATGGCCGGTACGAGCGGGCGATCCGCGGCTACTCGGCCGAGCTCTGAGCGACCGTCTCCGTCTGCTGCTCGAGCGGGCCGGGTCGGGGTTTCGGTTGCGGGACGCGGCAACCGGCGAGGTCGTGCGCTGGGAGGACGAGCGCGTGCTGTGGTGCCCGTGGCGGGCGTGTCCTTTCGGCCCGAGGCGCACGAAGATCCGTCGTTCGACCCGGGCCTTCCGGTCGCGCTCGTCCCCGAGCCGGACAACGAGCACGACCCGAACGCCGTTGGGATCTGGAACGAGCAGCGGACGCTCCAGGCGGGCTACGTCCCGCGAGACGTGGCGCCCGAGCTCGCAGGCGACGAGCAGGCCGTGTCGCTCTGGCGCGTCGAGGGCGGGCTCCGCGTGCTGATCGCGCCCGCCGACGCCTGGATCGGGCGACCCGCGATAGATTCGCCGCCGTGGCATACGAGTTCAAGCTCCCCGATCTCGGCGAAGGCCTGACCGAAGGCGAGGTCGCCCGCTGGCTCGTCGCCGAGGGCGACGAGGTGACCGAGGACCAGCCGCTGGTCGAGATCCAGACCGACAAGACGACCGTCGAGATCCCGTCGCCCGCCGCGGGGAAGGTCGCCCAGATCCTCGTCGAGGAGGGCAAGGTCGTCCCGGTCGGGACGATCCTCGTCGTCATCGGAGAGGACGGAGCCGCACCAGCCGTCCAGGAGCAGCCGAGAGCGGAGCCGGCCCCTTCGGCCACGTCCCGGGGACAGGCGCCGGGACAGGGCCGGCCGGGACGCGTCCGCGCGACGCCGCTCGTTCGTCGGCTCGCTCAGGAGCTCGAGCGTCGACCTCGAGGGCGCTCACCGGCACAGGGCCGCAAGGACGGGTGACCGAGCAGGACGTGCGCGAAGCGGCCACGTCCGAGGGTCTGGCACCGGGACCGGGCTCGGAGGGACGGCGCGAGCCGCTGCGCGGGGTGCGGAGGCTGATCGCCGAGCACATGGCGCGCGCGCACAAGGAGGTGCCTGCGGTCACGTGGGTCGAGGAGTGCGACTTCTCCGGCGTCGACCTCAAGCTCCTCGTCCCGACGGTGCTCAAGGCCGCCGCCGAGACGCTGAAGGAGTTCCCCGAGCTGAACGCGCGCCTCGACGGAGACGAGATCGTCTACCTCGAGCGCTACGACCTGGGCGTCGCAGTCCAGACCGACGACGGCCTCGTCGTCCCGGTCGTCCGCAACTGCGACTCAGCCTCGATCGAGGACCTCGCCGCCGAGGTTCAGCGCATCGCCGAAGCCGCCCGCGCGGGCCAGCTCAAGCCCGAGGAGCTGCGCGGCTCCACGTTCACGGTCACGAGCGCCGGCAAGCTGGCCGGTCTCTTCCAGACCCCGATCGTCAATCACCCCGAGGTGGCGATCCTCAGCATCGGCCGGGTCGCGGAGCGCCCGGTCGTCCGCGACGGCGAGCTCGCGGTCGCGCCGACGGGCTATCTCTCGGTCACGTTCGACCACCGCGTGGTCGACGGCGCGCGCGCAGCGGAGTTCGGTCTCGCGGTGATCCGCCGCCTCGGAGCCTCGTAAAACCGAAGAGCCCGGCACGAAGGCCGGGCTCTCCAGCAGACGAGGTGCGCGGCTAGTGGTGCCCGCGCCCCCCGTGGCCGTGGCCGTGGCCGCGTCGGATCTGTCCGCGGATCAGCCCCGGCTGCGTTGAGGGTCGTGTGGACGTTCGCGTACGTGTAGCCCTTGCGCATCGCGGTGAGGACCTCGTCCATCTCACCGGGTGCGATTCCCTGGCCGTTCGGGCCGACGATGTCGGCTGGATGGATGTCACCCTCGAACGTGCCGGATCCGGGCGTGCACGCCGGCCTGCCGCCGCCGCCGCACAGGAACGCGGCCGACGCCGCCGGCCACGCCGGGCTGTCCGAAGTGGATGTGCGAGAAGAGCGTGTCGCCCTCCGCCGCCTCGAAGTCCGAGTAGTGGAGCCTGTAGTGGATCGTGTCTCCGCTCACGGTCGCCCTGAAGGTGCCGTGACCGGGCGTCGACTCCGACGGCGTCTCCTCGAACCCGACGAGCTTGGCCGAGAACCGATTGCCGCCGTTCCCTCCGTGCCCCCTGTTGGCGAGCGCTGTGGCGGCCACGACTGTCAGGCCCGCGATCGCCAGGACTGAGATTGCAAGTGCAAGCTTGCGCATGCTTAGCCTCCCCGATCTTCGGTTGCGATTGTCATTACGGCTGCTCGCGTGGGGCGGATTTCGCGCCGTCGTCGAGATGCTGGTCGACGAGCTGCTCGATCTCGGCCGCATTCGCCTTGCCTTCGATCCGGCCGACCGCGCGCTTGCCCTTGATGAGGATCAGCGTCGGGACGCTTCGCACCTTGAATCGCTCCGCGAGCTCGGGCTGCGCTTCCACGTCCACGTTCGTGACGCTCAGCCGATGCCGCTCCTTGCGCGCGAGCTGCGCCAGGAGGCTTTCCATGCGTCGGGCAGGCCCCGACCGCCATGCGGAAAAGAAGACGAGGAGGCCCCGGCGGCTGCGGCCGGACCCCCCGGATCGGCCGGTCATTCCCTCGTTTTCCCCTGGCTACGCGGCGGCGAAACGCCCTCCCTCTAGACTGGACCTCGATGGGGGACTGGTATTCGATCGGGGTGTTCGCCGGCCTCGGCGTGGCCCTCGGGATCGCGGCTGCAGGAGCGTTCGGCGGTCGCCGGTTCGCGCTCGTCGCGCCCTTCCTCGCCGGCGCGGTCGGGGTCGCGCTCGGCATCGTGCTCGCTGACGCGGAGGAGGCGGCGGCCGCGGGCGTGGGAGGCGTTCTGGGCGCGGTCGGAGCGCTCGAGCTCGTCCGGGGAGCGCTCGGCCGCGGCGGCACACGCCTGGGAACCGCTCTGCTCGTTCTGCTCGGCGCCGTGGCCGTCGCGGCGCTCGCGTTCGTCCCCGTGCTCGGTTACGTCGAGGCGGTGGCCGTGCCCGCGCTCGGAATGCGGCTCCGCAGGCGCTCGGGACAGCGCTACGCCGGCCTGCGCTCGCTCGCCCGGGACTAGCGCGCCGTGAAGAAGCTCGTCCTGATCGTCATCGACGGCCTCACGCCGACCATGCTCGAACGCGCGGTCGAGACGGACGACGTGCCCGGCCTGCGCTTCCTGATGAACGAGGGCGAGTACCGGCGCGCGGTCACCACGTTCCCGTCGCTGACCCCGGTCTGCCTGTCCTCGATCGCGACCGGAGGCCACCCGGACGTGCACGAGATCCCGCACCTCGTCTGGTACCACCGCGGCGAGGAGCGCGTGGTCGAGTACGGCTCCTCGTTCGGGGCGATCCGCGCGGCCGGGACGACGCGCGCGATCCGCGACGTGGTCTTCAACCTGAACGAAGAGCATCTCTCGCGTAACGCCGTCACCGTGTTCGAGGCGCTCGAGTCGGCCGGCCTCGTGAGCGCGGCCGTGAACATGGTCTGCTACCGGGGCCCGGCGCGCCACGCTCCGCTCGTTCCGTGGCTCAAGCGGCCCGCGTACGGGCCGAGCCGGTTCTTCTACTTCAACCTCTTCGAGTCGGACGTGACCGGGGCGCCGCTGGCCGTTCGCACACGTGCGGGCGGCTCCGTGGACGAGTACGCGCGCATCGTCGGGCGCTGGCTCGTCACGCGCGACGGCTTCGACTTCCTCGTCTTCTATCTCCCGGACTACGACTTCGCCTCGCACGCCGCCGGGCCCGAAGCCGCGCACGCTGCTCTCGCGCACGCGGACCGGGCGATCGTGACCGCTGCTCGAGGCGGCGGGCGGGCCGGACGAGTTCCTGGAGCGCTACGACGTGCTGCTCTGCTCCGACCACGGCCAGACGAGCGTCGAGCGCGCGGAGCGCCTTCAGGACGCCTTCTCCGGCCTGACGCTGTTCCATCGCGGGAACGGCCGTCCCGCGCAGCTCGCGGTCACGGCCTCGAACCGCGCGGGCATGGTCTACCGGCTTCCCGCTGCCCCGAGACCGCGCAAGAGCTGGCGGCTCGGCTCGACGGGAGGGGTCACGTCGTCCTCTTCCGGGAAGAGGACCAGGCGGTGGCGCGACTGGACGGCATCGAGCTTCGGTTCGCCCCGTCCAACGGGGGCTGGGAGTCGACCGGAGACGAGACCGTCCTGTCGCAGCCCGACGCGCTCGAGCGCGCGTGGGCCGCGCTCGCCAACCCGAACGCGGGCGACCTGATCGTCTCGGCCGCGCCCGGAGCCGAGTTCGCCGACCTCGGCGGGCGTCACCACGCGGGCGGAGGGAGCCACGGCTCGCTCGAGCAGGGCGACTCGGAAGTCCCGATGATCTCCGTCGGCGCCGGCCCGCCTCCCGCGAGGACGATCGACGTCGCGCCTCGCGTTCTCGAGCAGCTGGGCGTGCGCCGATGGCCGTTGACGCCCGCCAGCGGATGGTCGACGACCAGCTGCGGGGCCGGGACATCGTCGACCAGCGGGTGCTGGACGCCATGGAGCGCGTTCCCCGCGAGCTCTTCGTCCCCCAGGGCGAGCGCCACCGCGCGTACGCGGACGCCGCGCTGCCGATCGGGCACGGACAGACGATCTCCCAGCCGTACATGGTCGCCCGCATCGCCGAGGTGCTCAGCCTGACCGGAGGCGAGAAGGTGCTCGACGTCGGCGGCGGGTCCGGCTACCAGGCGGCGGTGCTGGCCGAGCTCGCGGACGAGGTGCACACGATCGAGCGCATTCCCGAGCTGGCCGCCCAGGCGCGGGAAAACCTCGCCGCGGCCGGCTACGAGAACGTGCACGTCCACGTGGGCGACGGGACGCTCGGCCTTCCGGACGAGGCTCCGTTCACCGCGATCGCCGTCGCGGCGGCCGCACCGGGGATGCCGGAGCGCCTCTACGACCAGCTCGAGCCACGGGGAAGGCTCGTGGTCCCGGTCGGCGGCCGTTGGGGGCAGCGGCTGGAGGTGATCGTGCGCAGCCCGGAAGGCCCGGCGGTCATCCACTCGGTCCCGTGCCGGTTCGTCCCGCTCGTCGGAGAGCAAGGCTTCGACGAGTGAAGCGGGCGCACGTGGTCGTCAGCGGGATGGTCCAGGGCGTCTTCTTCCGGGCCGAGACCCGCGACCGCGCGCGCTCGCTCGGGGTCGACGGCTGGGTGCGGAACACGCCCGACGGGGAGGTGGAGGCGGTGTTCGAGGGCGACGACGAGCGGGTCGACTCGATGGTCGAATGGTGCCGCCGTGGCCCTTCGGGAGCTCGGGTCGAGGAGGTCGATACGAGCTGGGCGGCTCCAGAAGGGGAAACCGGCTTCTCGATTCGGTAGCTGCGCTGCCACGTCCTCGGCTACGGGCACAATGGTGGCTCGGTGCGAGGAGTCGAAGCACTCAACAAGCGGGTCATGACGAGCGGCATCGAGCTGGGCCGGGTCGTCGACGTGATCCTCGACGAGGCCGGAGAACGCCCGGTCGGCTTCGACGTCCTCTGCGGCGACGGGAGCCATCGGTTCCTTCCGTTCCCGACGGCGCGGCTCGGAGGCGAGCACGTGGAGGTCGACTCCTCGTTGATGCTGCTCGGGCGCGAGCAGCTCGACTTCTACCGCGCACACGGCCGGCCTCTTCGCGCCTGAAGTCGCTGCTACGCTCGCCCGCTGATGGCTAACGGCGCGTCCAGCATCGCTGCGGCCCGTGCGCGCGCAACCAGCGCGCTCCGCCGGCCGCACAACTGGGTGCAGCTGGCCAAGTTCTGCACCGTCGGCGCGGTCGGCTACGTCGTCAACCTCGCGGTCTACACGTGGCTCGTCCGGACGGGCCTGCACTACAACGTCGCGGCGGCGTTCTCGTTCCTCGTCGCGGTCACGAACAACTACACGTTGAACCGCCTCTGGACCTTCCGCGGAGAGCGCGGCCACGTCGGCTACCAGGGTCTGCGCTTCCTCATCGTCTCGCTGCTCGCGCTCGCGGCCAACGAGGTCCTGCTGACGATCTTCGTCGCGGCCGGGGCCGGGAAGGTCGTCGCCCAGGCGATCGCGATCGTGCTCGTCACGCCCATCAACTTCGTGGGCAACAAGCTCTGGTCGTTCAGGCGACGCTGAGGGGCTGATGCGGCGGGTCGTCCTCGCCCTTGTGGCAGTCGCGGTCGTGACCCCTGCGGCGCACGCGGCGACCACGACGACAGGACCGGTCTACGACTCGAAGGGACGCCTGGTGCAGGCGCCGTTCGCACCGACGGTCGCGCCCGCGAAGCTGAACGAGAAGCGCGCGACCGCAATCTTCCTGCGGAACCGCAAAGTCGCGGACTGGCTCGACCGCTACCCGACCCGCGACCGCGTGACCGACGCGACATACGACAAGGACCTGGACGACTGGAAGGTCGGCGTCTGGTGGGGCTCGGCCGGCCAGATCGCAAGCGGTCGCGTCGACGACCAGACCGGCCTCGTGACCGAGGCGTGGACGGGCCCGCAGGTCGCGTGGAAGATGGCGCGCGGCTCGCCCGGAGCCTTCGGCGGCCGGCAGATCAACTCCTGGCCGATCTGGCTCGGGTTCTGCGTCCTGTTCTTCGTCGGGCTCGCCGACCTCCGCCGGCCGCTCTCGGTGCGGAACCTCGACCTGCTCGTCCTGCTCTCGTTCTCGGTGTCGCTCTGGTTCTTCAACCGCGGCGACATCTTCACGGCCGTCCCGCTCGCGTACCCGCCGATGGCGTACCTGCTCGGGCGCATGGTCTGGGTCACCTGGCGCGGAGGCCCGGAGCGGTCGCGTGCGGTCTGGCCGGTGTGGTTGCTCGCGGCCGGGGCCGTCTTCCTCACGGGCTTCCGGGTCGGCCTCAATCTCAGGGACTCGAACGTGATCGACGTCGGCTACTCGGGCGTGATCGGCGCGGAGCGGATCGTGCACGGCGAGATGCCGTACGGGCACATGCCGAAGGAGGCGACGCTGAAGCCGTGTGGGCGCGCCGACTCGGAGGGCGAGATCCGCGAGCGCATCCAGACGAACGGCCGCTGTGAGTCGGCGAACGAGCGCGGCGACACCTACGGCCCGGCTGCCTACGAGGCGTACATCCCCGGGTACGCGGTCTTCGGCTGGAGCGGGAAGTGGGACCGGCTGCCCGCGGCGCACGCGACCTCGGTCCTCTTCGACCTGCTCGCCCTGCTCGGGCTGGCGCTCGTCGGCCGGCGCTTCGGAGGAGCGCGCCTGAGCGCGGCCCTTCCATTTGCCTGGGCGGCGTACCCGTTCACGCAGTATGTGTCGAGCTCGAACACGAACGACGCGATCATGCCCGTGTTTCTGATCTTCGGCTTCTGGCTCGTGACGTCCGCCTTCGCGCGTGGAGCATTCGTCGCGCTCGCGGGGTGGACGAAGTTCGCGGCGCTCCTGCTCGTCCCCCTCTGGGCGTCCTATCCTGAGTCGCGGCGGTTCTCAGGAAAAGGTTTATTTGCAGGGGGATTTGCCGTCGCTACGGCCGCCGTCTTCTCGATCCTCCTCCTGGAGCCGAGCCCGGCCCACGCCGCCCGCGTCTTCTGGGACCGCACGTTCGGCTGGCAGGTCGGACGCGATTCGCCGTTCTCGATCTGGGGCTGGGGCCAGTACCACGCGGCCGGGATTCCCGACCTCGGGTTCCTGCAGCAACCTGCGATCGGCCTGCTCGTGGCCGGGGCGATCGCGTGCTACTTCGTGCCCCGGCGGAAGACGGCGCTCCAGCTCGCCGCGCTCACTGCGGCTCTCCTGATCGGCTTCGAGCTCACGCTGACGCACTGGTTCTACCTCTACATCCCGTGGTTCTTCCCGTTCGTCGCCTTCGTCGTACTGGCCGCCCGCCGCCGACGAGTCGAGGCGCCTCCAGCCCATGACGACGCTGAGCGCGAGCTCGTCGCGACCGGCTGACGCCGGTTACGCAGCCGCGGCGACACTCGTCGCGGTCGTGCTCTTCCTCTTCTCCTGGGCGCTCCTGCATCGCGGCTTCTTCGCGCACGACCCGATCGTCGACACGCCGGTCTACGAGCGCTACGGCTCGGCGATCGACTCGGGGCAGGTGCCCTACCGCGACTTCGCGCTCGAGTACCCGCCCGGCGCGCTGCCGGTCTTCGTGCTGCCCGCCCTCGGAGGCGCGCACGGAGACTCGTACCGTCGCCGCTTCGAGGCGTTGATGGCGCTGCTCGGGGAGCTGATGCTCGTCACCGTCGCGGTCGCGCTCGCCGCGCTCGGGGCGGGGAGGCGCTGGCTGCTCGCTGCGCTCGGGCTCGCGGCGGTCGCTCCGCTCCTGCTCGGGCCGGTCGTGCTCTCTCGCTTCGACCTGTGGCCGGCAGCGTTGACGGCGATCGCGCTCGCCGCGCTCGCCGGCGATCGGTTACGGCTGGGCCACCTCGCGCTCGGTGCGGCGGTCGCGGCGAAGCTCTACGCCGCCGTGCTGGTGCCGATCGCCCTCGTCTACGTCTGGCGGCGGAGGGGCAGGCGCGAGGCGCTCGTCTGCGGCGCGCTGCTCCTGGCCGTGGTCGCGATCGCGTTCGTCCCATTCCTCATCGTTGCGCCCGAAGGCGTCTGGGACAGCCTCTGGAACCAGGCCTCTCGCCCGCTGCAGATCGAGAGCCTCGGCGCGGGGCTCCTGCTCGTCTCGCACCACGTCTTCGGGACCGGCGTGACGATGGAGTCGAGCCACGGCTCGCAGAACCTCGCCGGCACGACCGCCGACGCGTTCGCCGTCGCGCAGTCGGTCCTGCAGCTCTCGACGCTCCTCGCGATCTGGATCCTGTTCGCGCGCGGCCCCGCGACGCGGACGAGGCTCCTCTACGCGAGCGCCGCCGCCCTGGTCGCGTTCGTCGCGCTCGGCAAGGTGCTCTCCCCGCAGTTCCTGATCTGGCTGATCCCGGTCGTGCCCCTTCTACGCGGCCGGCGCGGACTGACCGCCGCGGTCGTGCTCACGGCCGGCGCTCGTCCTCACCCAGCTCTGGTTCCCGTACCGCTACTGGGACCTGGCGCTCCACTTCGGAACGCTCGAGTCGTGGCTCGTCCTGCTCAGAGACCTCGTGCTGCTCGCGCTGCTGGCGATCGTCGTCCGTGGATTAGTCGAGCGCGACCCGGAACGCCTCACAGCTCGTAGCGCGGCCTGAGCCGTCGCACTCGACGAGCGCGCCCTCGAGCCGGACGCCGCCCTCGGCGGTCTCGAACCGGACCGGCATCCCGGTGCGCATGCGCTGGATCGCGAGCTCGGCCTTGACCCCGATCACGGAATCGTGCGGTCCCGTCATCCCCGCGTCGGAGATCGCCGCCGTCCCGCCGGGCAGGACTCGCGCATCGTTGGTCTGCACGTGCGTGTGCGTCCCGAAGACCGCGGTCGCCTTCCCGTCCAGGTGGATCGCCAGCGCGACCTTCTCGCTCGTCGCCTCGCCGTGGAAGTCGACGAGCACGACCGGCGTCTCGCGGCGAGCCTCCTCGACGAGCTCGTCCACGATCTCGAACGGCGCGATTGCAGGCGCCATGAACAGGTCGCCGAGCAGGTTGAGGACCGCGACCTTCGTCCCGTCGCGAGCCGGGGCCACGGTCCAGCTGCGACCGGGTGAGCTTGCGGAGAGGTTCGCGGGGCGCACGACGCGATCGCTACCCGACAGATAGGGCGCGATCTCCTTCCTGCGCCAGACGTGGTTGCCGAGCGTGATCACGTCGACCCCCGCCGCGAGCAGGCGCTCGGCGAGCTTCGGCGTGATCCCGACTCCGTCGGCCGCGTTCTCGCCGTTCGCGACGACGAAGTCCAGGCTCCAGCTCCTCGCGCAGACCGGGCAGCCGCTCCTCGACCGCGCGCATGCCCGGCCGGCCGTTCACGTCCGCGACGAAGAGGATCTTCAGGGCGTGACTTGTGTAGCAGCGTCGTGCACTTCGACCGACGCGTGGTTCCCCGCGTCCTGCGTGTACCGGGCGAGCGCCTGCTGCTCGACGTCGGAGAAGTCGATGACCGTGCCGATCTTCGAGATCGAAGCCGCCACGGACGAGCCGACCGTCAGCGCCGGATCCGGGCGCAGGTGCGTGACGCGCACGACCAGCGCGGGCGCGCTCGTCGGCTGGATGTCGATTCGCGCCCCGTACGTCTTGCCGCGAAGCGTGAGCGGCGTGATCCCGACGATCGTCCCGTCGACCGGCGAGTAGACGTCGGTCCCGGGCGACGCGCCGACGTCGAGCGACGCCGTGCTCGGTCCGGTCTCACCGCCGAGCATGTAGTACGAGAGCCCGCGCTCGCCGCCGCCGAAGAGCTTGCCCGCGATCCGCTGGAAGAGCCCCTCGTTCTTCTGCCGCCCGACCGGCTCCATCGAGAGCGCTCCGCCGCCGACGGCGTGGTAGCCGATCGCCGAGACCCGGCTCTGCGCGATCGGAAGCTGCAGGCGCAGCGATCCGCGCAGCGCGACGACCTGCGCGCGCGGCTGGCCGGCCGGCAGGAACCGGTTGGCAGACGCGGGTCGCATCTGCGTGGGCTTCGACGAGCCGGGGCCGAAGGCGGTGAGCAGGAACGTGACGAGAAGTGCGATCGAAAGCACGATCAGACCGGCGATTCGCCGGGCTCTTCGTCTAGCGGAGGCTCGAGCCTTTGACGTGCGGCGCGCCTGCCCGGCGGCACGGGGCGAGGGCATGCGGGGCACCGTAACCGATGTCTCCTGGTTCTGCAAAAGCGCGCGGGATGCACGATTTTGCAGAAGCGCGAGCCGCGGAGACGGGGGCGCTTCCTCCCAGACGAGGTCCGGCTGGAGCGCGAGCGCACCGGCGGTGGCAGTCGCCTGTCCGTGCAGCAGACCGGTGGAGGGGGTCTGGGGGAACCGGGGAGTTCCCTCAGGGCGGCTCGTGATTTCGGGCGCCAAGGACCAGTCCCAGGCCGGGGGCCTGAACGTCAGGACTTGAGCGCTACGATTGCCCTCATGTCGGACGGGGCGCCGACGATCCAGATCCCACGCTGGATCCAACTGGTCGGACTCCCGATTCTGGCGCTGATCGCGCTCCTGATCGTAGGGAAGGTCTTTCACGCGGTCTTCCTGTTCCTGGTCGCCGGATTGATCGCGCTCCTGCTCGACCCGCTGGTGCGCGCCCTGGAACGGCTGAAGATCCCGCGCGGCTTCTCGATTGCGATCGTCTACCTCAGCTTTGCCGCCGCGCTGGCCGTCGTCGTGCTCGCGCTCGGCGTCATCGTGATCGACCAGTCACAGTCGGCTGCCAATCGGATCGACGACTACGTTACGACCGAGAGCGGACAGCCTCCGCAGACCGGTGTGGAGCGCGACGTCGACCGTCTGCAGCTGTGGCTGGACACGCATCACCTCGAGCGGATCGACATCCGCAGGCAGGGCCAGGACTTCGCCGAGAACATCAAGGGCAAGGACGTCGAGAAGTACACGTCCGAGGCGATCGACTTCCTGCGCGGCGCGGCGATCTCGATCTTCCAGCTGATCTTCAGCGTCGTGCTCGTCCTGGTCGTCTCGATCTACATGCTCCTCGACCTGCGCCGGCTGAAAGGCGGGGTCGACCGGCGCTTCCCGCCCATGCCGGGGCGCCCGGGGCTGATCCTGAGCATGGAGCAGGCGGTCGCCGGCTACGTGCGCGGCCAGGTGCTGCTCTCGCTGATCATCGGCGCGAGCGCGGGCGTGGGGCTCTGGGTGCTGGGGACGATCGGCCTCGCTCCGGGCGCGGACCGGTACGCCGTCGTGTTCGGCTCCTGGGTCGCGTTCATGGAGCTGATCCCCTACCTCGGGCCGTGGCTCGGAGCGATCCCACCGATCCTGTACGAGCTCGTCGTCCACCCGATCTCGGCCCTCTGGGTCGCGCTGCTCTTCCTCGGGATCCACCAGATCGAGGGCCATGTGGTCGTGCCGAACGTGATGGGGAGCGCGCTGCGCCTGCACCCGCTGCTCGTGATCTTCGGGCTGCTCGCGGGGGCCGAGCTGTACGGGCTGGCCGGGATCTTCGTCGCGCTGCCGCTCCTGGCGGTGATCCGGGCGGTGTGGGAGTTCTTCTCCGAACGGATCCAGTTCGAGGACTGGAAGGGCGGGCCGGTGCCCGTCGAGGTCGAGGTCGAGGAGACGCGGCGGGTCAAGCCGGTGCCTCCCGAGGAAGAGCCGCCTGAGGCTAAGGTGGCTCCGTGAGCACGTTTCCGGCCACACGGCTGAGGCGGCTGAGGCGCACCGGGGCGCTCCGCTCGCTCGTTCGCGAGACGCGGATCGACCCGGCCGACTTCGTGTTTCCGCTGTTCGTCGGGCCGGAGAGCCGCGCGAACGAGGAGCTGCCCGCGCTCGGGCGGTTCTCGGTCGACGACCTCTCGCGCGAGGCGGAGGAGCTGCTCGGGCTGGGCCTGTCCGCGGTGATCCTGTTCGGGATCCCCGAGGAGAAGGACGACGAGGGCTCCGGCGCCTACGCGGCGGACGGGATCGTCCAGCGGGCGCTTCGGTCGCTGCGCGAGCGGTACCCGGATCTCGTGCTCGTTACGGACGTGTGCCTCTGCGAGTACACGTCACATGGGCATTGCGGCGTGATCGCGGACGGCGAGGTCGCGAACGACGCCTCGGTCGAGCTGCTCGCGCGCACGGCCGTCAGCCACGTCGAGGCCGGCGCTGACGTCGTGGCGCCGAGCGACATGATGGACGGGCGGGTCGGGGCGATTCGGACTGCGCTCGACGAGGCCGGCTTCGGAGACACGGCGATCGTCTCGTACGCAGCGAAGTACGCCTCTGCGTTCTACGGGCCGTTTCGCGAGGCCGCCGAGTCGGCGCCGTCGTTCGGCGACCGCCGCGGCTACCAGCTCGATCCCGCGAACGTGCGCGAGGCGCTCCGCGAGTGTGAGCTGGACGTCGCCGAAGGAGCTGACGCGCTGATCGTGAAGCCGGCGCTTCCGAACCTCGACGTGATCCGGGCTGCGCGGGAACGCTTCGATCTTCCAGTGGCCGCCTACAACGTCTCCGGCGAGTACGCGATGGTGAAGGCCGCGGCCGCGCGGGGCTGGCTCGACGAGCGGCAGGCGGCGATCGAGTCGCTGACCGCGATCTCCCGCGCCGGCGCCGATTTCGTCGTCACGTACTGGGCCAAGGAGCTCGCGGGCTGGCTCTGAAATCGAAGTCCGACCTGGCGCGGCAGGCCGAGCGCCTGATCCCGGGCGGGGTCAACTCGCCGGTGCGGGCGATGCGGGCGGTCGGGCTCGACGATCCGCTCTTCGTCCGGCGCGGAGAGCGCGCCTACCTGGAGACGGTCGAGGGCGACCGCTACGTCGACTGGGTGATGTCCTTCGGGCCGCTCCTTTTCGGGCATGCCGACCCGGAGACCCTGGACGCGGTGCGCAGCGCCGTCGACGACGGGACGACCTACGGCGCTTCGACGGAGCGGGAGGTCGAGCTCGCGGCTGAGATCGCCGACGCGTTCCCGTCGATCGAGCAGGTGCGGCTCGTCAGCTCCGGCACCGAGGCGGGGATGACGGCGATCCGCCTCGCGCGCGGGGCGACGAGGCGCGACCGGATCCTCAAGTTCGCCGGCTGCTACCACGGCCACGCTGACGCGCTCCTCGCCGAAGCCGGCTCGGGACCGGCGACGCTGGGTCTCCCCGCGACGGCCGGCGTCACGAGCGGTGCGACCGCCGACACGGTGATCGCGCCCTACAACGACATCGAGGCCGCGGCGCGGGCGGTCGCGCGTTACGGCGAGGGTCTTGCCTGCGTGATCGTCGAGCCCGTGGCCGGGAACATGGGCGTCGTCCCCCCGGCTCCCGGTTTCCTCGAAGCGCTCCGCGACCTCTGCGACGCCTCCGGCGCGCTGCTCGTCTTCGACGAGGTGATCACGGGCTTCCGGATCGCCCGCGGAGGGGCTCAGGAGCGGTTCGAGGTCAACGCGGACCTGACCGTGCTCGGGAAGATCGTCGGCGGCGGACTGCCGATCGGCGCGGTCGGCGGGCGCGGGGACGTGATGCAGCACCTCGCCCCGGTCGGCGACGTCTATCAGGCGGGGACGCTCTCCGGGAACCCGCTCGCGACCGCGGCCGGGCTCTCGGTGCTTCGCCGGCTTCGCGACCCGGCCGTCTACGAGGAGCTGGAGCGGAGGGCCGCGCGGGTCGAGGCCGGCCTGGCTCCTCTGGGCCGTGTCCAGCGCGTCGGCGCAATGGCGACGCTCTTCTTCCCCGGCCCCGACCCAGGGCCAGGCCCCATTGACAACTTTGCACAGGCGTCCGCCTGCGACACGTCCAGATACGCGGCGTACTTCAGGCACATGTTCGACCGGGGCATCTACGTCCCGCCG
This sequence comes from uncultured Actinomycetes bacterium, assembly GCA_963712635.1. Lineage (GTDB taxonomy): Bacteria > Actinomycetota > Thermoleophilia > Gaiellales > Gaiellaceae > VAXT01. The sequence continues at coordinate 39,123 of CAVQIS010000007.1, forward strand.
TCGCAGTTCGAGGCCATGTTCGTCTCGCTCGCCCACGGCGACGAGGAGATCGACCGGACGGTGGAGGCCGCCGCTGACTTCGCAGGAAGCTGATCTCTGGCAGCAGATCGCGCTCGATGCCGAGCGCGAGGGCTCGCTCTGGAGCGATGCGCTCCGGCCGCGCGGCGCCCGCGACCGCGAGCCGGTCTTCTCGCCCCTCGCCGACCCGCGCTTCGCGATCGCCGTCGAGACGATCTACGAGGGCTACCTCGTCCACTACGGACGGCCGCGGCTCTTCGCGCCCGGCGACGGCGACACGGTGCTCCTGCTCGGGGACTATCTGTACGCGCAGGGGCTCGTCCGGCTCTCGGCGGCCGGTTCGGTCGAAGCGGTCGCCGACATGGGAGAGCTGATCTCGCTCTGCGCCCAGCTCCGCGCCGAGCATTCGGCGGAAGACGGCCCCCCCTGGGCCGCGAGCGTTGCCCTGCTCGGCCACGGCGTGCTCAAGGAGACCGAGGATTCCGAGGAGCTCCTCGCGCGCGCACGCGAGGCGGCCGGCGAGGACGCGGTCGAGCGCTCGCTCGAGGCCCACGCCAGGCGAGTCGGTTAAAGTCGTGTCGATGCTCGGAGCCGCTCTCGTCCTGGCCGACGCCGCCACCGAAGGCAAGAAGGTCATCTTCGGGATGCTGATCACCGGCCTCGTGCTGGTCGCGCTTCCCGTCCTCGGTGAGACGTACCAGTACTTCCGGTACCACCGCCGCGGCCGCTCGGCGCACTAGACGCTTGGCCCACGGGCTCTCCGTAGACTGAATCCGGATGAGCTCACCCGCCGACCTGCGTGAGTGGATCGCGCTCCTCGAGAGCGAAGGCGAGCTCGTTCGCATCCCCGCCGAGGTCGACCCCTACCTCGAGGTGACGGAGATCGTCGACCGCACGGTCAAGGCGGGCGGGCCCGCGCTGCTCTTCGAGAAGCCGAAGGGCGCGAGCCAGCCGCTCCTGGTCAACCAGTTCGGCACCGAGCGGCGCATGTGCCTCGCGCTCGGCGTGGAACGGCTCGACGACGCCGCCGCGAAGCTGGGCTCGGTGCTCGAGATGCAGCCGCCCGAGGGCCTCGTCGACAAGGTTCGCGGCCTGAAGAAGCTGAAGTCGATCGCGGACTCGCGCCCGAAGACGGTCTCCCGCGCCGCGCACCACGACGTCGTCCTCGAAGGCGACGACGTCGACCTCGACCGCCTCCCCATCCAGCACTGCTGGCCCGGAGACCCGGCCCCCTTCATCACGCTCCCCGCGGTCATCACGCAGGACCCGCGCACGGGCACGCGCAACGTCGGCATGTACCGGATGCAGAAGCTGGACCGCCGCTCGACGGCGATGCACTGGCAGCTGCACAAGGACGGGCGCATGGACTACATGGCCGCGAACGGCCGCCTCGACGTCTCCGTCGCGCTCGGCCTCGACCCCGTCGCCACGTACTCGGCGAGCGCGCCGCTCCCGAAGCACATCGACGAGTTCATGCTCGCCGGCTTCCTCAAGGGCGATCCGGTCGAGCTGGTCAAGTGCAAGACCGAACGACCTGCTCGTGCCCGCGAATGCGGAGATCGTGCTCGAGGGCTACGTGGAGCAGGGAGACGTGACGCTCGAAGGCCCGTTCGGCGACCACACGGGCTACTACTCGGCCGCGGAGCAGTTCCCGGTCTTCCACGTGACCGCGATGACGATGCGCTCGGACGCGATCTATCCGTCGATCGTCGTCGGCAAGCCGCCGGCCGAGGACGCGTGGCTGGGCAAGGCGACCGAGCGGATCTTCCTGCCCGCGATCCGGATGAGCGTCCCCGAGATCGTCGACTACGACCTCCCGGTCGCCGGCGCGTTCCACAACTGCGTGATCGTCTCGATCCGCAAGAGCTTCCCCGGCCAGCCGCAGAAGGTGATGCACGCGATCTGGGGCCTCGGCCTGCTCAGCCTCACGAAGTCGGTCGTCGTCGTCGACGAGCACGTGGACGTCCACGACTACGAAGAGGTCTTCTTCCGCGTCACCGCCAACGTCGATCCGAAGCGCGACGTCATGCTCAGCGAGGGGCCGCTCGACCATCTCGACCATGCCCCGACGCGCCAGTTCTACGGCGGAAAGATGGGCATCGACGCGACGCACAAGGGCCCCGACGAGGGCACCCGCGAGTGGCCCGAGGAGATCGAGATGAGCGAGGAAATCAGGGCGCTCGTCGACCGTCGCTGGGGCGAATACGGCATCGGCGTCGACTCGGAGGAGACCAACGGCCACGGCAAGCGGCCGTTGCGTCAATTGCTACGTCGTTGACGGTAGGCCCGAGGCCCGATTGAATCCTCCACGCGACGTGAATCCGGACGGCGGTCAGGGCACCCCGCACGAGCCTACGCCGACCATTTGGCCGGTCGGATTCGCCATTGGCATCGCCTGCCTCTTCGTCGGGCTGATCATCAGCACGATCGTGCTCATCGTCGGCGCGGTCATCACGGCGATCTTCGGCTTCCTCTGGATCCGCGACGCGACGAGCGGGCTGCGCACGGTTCCGGCACAGCCGCAGGAGGAGCCCGAGCCGGCTCCGAGCGCTTCGCCGGTCCCCGCCCACAAGGGGCGGCCCGCGACGCCCGAGCCGGGGGAGGGCGAGGTCGTCCGCTTCCCGCGCTCGAAGCTGCTCGAAGCGACGACCCTCGGGCTCGGCGGGCTGATCGGCCTCGTCGTGACCGCGCCGGTGCTCGGCTTCACGGTCCTGCCGCCGTTCATCAAGCAGGGCCACCCGGAGATCGACGTCGGCGCGGTCGACGACTTCCCGGAGAACAAGTTCGTGACGACGACCTACCTGCTCAACCCCGAGCAGGGCGAGGTCTCTCGCCGCACCGCGTACATCCGCAACAACGGCTTCCTCGGCGAATCGCCGAGCTTCACGGTCCTCTCGAACCGCTGCGTCCACCTCGGCTGCCCGGTCCAGATCAACGGGCTCCCGCTGAAGAAGTCGAGCGAGACCCGCGACGGCCTCGTCGTCGACCGGACGCCCAACGCAGCGGCGGCCGGCTTCGGCTGCCCGTGCCACGGCGGCCAGTACGACACCGAGGGCAACCGCACCGCGGGGCCGCCGGTCCGGGCGCTCGACCGCTACGAGTTCCGGATCGACGACGGCCGCCTGATCCTCGGCAAGACCTTCTCGGTCTCCGAGGTCGACGGAACCGGAGCGGACGCGCAGATCCACAAGTACCCGCAAGCCGGCCCCGGTCAGCACGTTGACGGGATCGAGGCCTGGCTCTACCCGGTGCAGCCTCCCCGCTGATGGCGAAGAAGAAGCCAGGGCGCAAAGACGAGCTCCTCAAGCTTCTGCTGTACCCGCTCGACTGGCTCGAGGAGCGCTCGGGCCTCGTCGGCGGGGTCAAGTACTTCCTCTTCAGGAAGGTTCCCGGGGACATCAGCTGGGGCCACACGCTCGGCTCCGCGTCGCTGACCGCGTTCATCGTCCAGGCGGTCACGGGCGTGATCCTGGCCATGTACTACCAGCCGCACCCGGACACGGCCTACGAGTCGATCCGGCACATCACGGACGATCTCTGGGCCGGCTGGCTCGTGCGCGGGATGCACCGCTGGGGCGCCAGCGTCTTCATCATCCTCATGTTCCTGCACATGGGGCGCGTGTTCCTGTACGGCGCCTACAAGTTCCCGCGCGAGCTGAACTGGATCATCGGCGCCCTGATCCTGGTGATGGGGATGATGGAGGGCTTCTTCGGCTACCTGCTCCCGTGGGACCAGACCGCGTACTGGGCGACGATCGTCGGAGTCAACCTGCAGGCGACGGGGCCGTTCGTCGGCCCGTTCCTCGGTCCCGTGTTGCAGGGCGGGTATGACATCGGGCCGGACACGCTCGCCCGCTTCTACTCGCTGCACATGCTCGTCTTACCCGGCGCCATAGCCGGGCTCATCGGGCTGCACCTGTACCTCGTCGTGCGCCTCGGCGTCGTGTCGCCGCCGTGGTCGCCCGAGGCCGCCGGAAACGAGCGACCCGGGCCTCCGCCTGCGCCGCGCTCCGGGCTCGTCGCGCCCTCGCCGAGAGGAAACCGCCGCCGATGAATCGCCGGCTCCAGGAGAGGCGCGCCCAGCACAAGCGCTACAAGGAGGACGTCGCCCGCCGCGGCAAGCCGTTCTTCCCGTACGCGATGTTCCACGACACGGTGATGAGCCTGCTCGTGGTGTGCGTGATCGTCGCGCTCGCGTGCATCTGGAAGCTCACGACGCCGCGACGAGGATCCAAGCTCGTCGGGCTGGCTCGGCAAGCTCTACGACGAGAAGGCCGACGCGGGCACGACGAACTTCGTGCCCCGACCGGACTGGTACTTCTACTTCCTCTTCTACCTGCTGCGGATCTTCAAGTGGCCGAACACGGTGGTCCTGGGCACCGTGATCGTGCCGACGATCGCGCTGGTGCTCCTGCTCGCGCTGCCGTTCATCGACGTCGGCAAGGAGCGGCGGCCGTTGCGTCGGCCGGTGGCGATGATCGCCGCGATCCTGACCATCATCACGATGGGCGTGCTGACGTACAAGGGCGCGACCGCCGAGGAGTCGCTGGCGAGCGAGAACCTCGCCGCTGTTCCCGCAGTGGGGGGTGAAGCAGGGCTTCGCGGCCAACCCGCAGGCCATGAGAGGGGCGAGGGTCTTCGCGCAGGCCGGCTGCATGACCTGCCACACGTATCTGGACGCCGGGTCCTCGAACCTCGGCGCCCCGGACCTGTCGGATGCGGGCAAGTCGTTCAACCGCGGCGTCGACGGCTTCGCCGAGTACGTCGCCGACCCGTCCAAGTTCGGCAACAACGTGATGCCGAAGTTCGGCGGTCCTGCCGGCCTCGGCGACGAGAACCTGCACGCGCTCGGCGTGTTCCTCCAGTCCTCCGGCACGTGTAAACCGAAGACGGACACGTGCCCGGCCGCGGGCGAGTAGGCATGCGCTTCTTCCTGGGGATCACCGGCGCCTCCGGAGCGCCGTATGCCTCGCGTCTCCTCGATTCGCTGGCCGCGGCCGACTGCGAGGTCGGGCTGTGCGCGTCGCCGGCCGGGATCCAGGTGCTCGCGACCGAGCTGTACGGCGATCCGCGGCTCCCGCGCGACGAGGTGCTGGCGCGGTTCACCGAGCGCGGCGGCGACGCGGTGACGGTGTTCGATCCGCACGACTACTCGGCTCCGTACGCGAGCGGCTCGGCTCCGGTGGACGGCTACGTCGTCTGTCCTTGCTCGATGGCGACCGCGGGGACGATCGCGACCGGGGGCGAGGCGAACCTGATCCACCGCGCCGCGGGCGTGGCGCTGAAGGAGGAGCGCAAGCTCGTGCTCGTGCCGCGCGAGACGCCGCTGTCGACGATCCACCTCGAGAACCTGCTCACGCTCCGGCGCGCGGGCGCGACGATCCTCTTCGCGGCGCCGGGCTTCTACCACGGAGCCGAGAGCGTGGACGACCTCGTCGACTTCGTCGCGGCGCGGGCGCTGTCGCAGCTCGGGGTCGACCAGAACCTCGTCAAGCCGTGGGGCGACGAGTGAGCTCGCAAACCGGGACGCTGCCGCCCGAGGGCGTGCGGTCGATGTTCGACCGGATCGCGCCCGTGTACGACGCGATGAACCGGCTGATGACGGCTGGGCTCGACCAGCGCTGGCGGCGTGCCACGGTGGACGCGGTCGTGCGGCCCGGCGACCGCGTGCTGGACGCGTGCTGCGGGACCGGGGATCTCGCCGTTGCAGCGGCCGCCGCGGGCGGGCAAGGTCACGGGCGTCGACTTCTCGCGGCCGATGCTCGACCGTGCGCGCCGCAAGGCGCCGGAGATCGAGTGGGTCGAAGGCGATGCTCTGGCGCTTCCGTTCGAGGACGGTTCGTACGACGCCGCGACCGTCGGGTTCGGGGTTCGCAACCTGGCCGACCTCGAGGGGGGACTGCGAGAGCTTCGCCGCGTTCTGCAGCCGGAGGGCCGGCTCGCAATCCTCGAGATCACGCGGCCGCAGGGGCTCCTGGCGCCGTTCTACCGCCTCTGGTTCGACGGAGTGATCCCGGTCGCCGGGAAGGTGCTCCCGGGAGGCTCGGCCTACACGTATCTCCCCGCGAGCGTGCGTCGGTTCCCGGAACCGCAGGGGCTGGCCAAGCTGATGGACGAAGCCGGCTTCGACGACATCCGCTGGCGCCTGTTCGGCGGCGGGATCGTCGCGCTGCACACGGGAGCGGCGAAGTGAGCGCGATCGCAACCGTCCGCGCGGCACCTGGCCTCGACGCGTACCTGCACCAGCTCGAGGAAAGCCTCGCCGGGGCCGTCGCGGCACGCCAGGGCCTCGTCTCCGAGATCGGGGCGGAAGCGCTCGCCTCGGGCGGCAAGCGTCTCCGGCCCCTCCTCGTTTTCCTGACTGCCGACCCGGATGAGGATCCGCTTCCCGCGGGAGTGGCGATCGAGCTCGTGCACATGGCGAGCCTCGTCCACGACGACCTGATCGACGGCGCCGAGCTGCGACGCGGACGCGCCTCGGTCTGGTCCGCGTACGGCCCCGAAGCGGCGCGGGCCGGAGGCGTCTACCTCTTCGCGCGGGCCTTCGCAGAGCTGGCGGCGACCCGGGACGGCCGCGCAGTCTCGATCCTCGCCGACGCGGCCGACGCGCTCGTCCGCGGTGAGGTCATGGAGCGCGGACAGCGCCGTCGCCCCGAGACCACGGTCGACGAGTACCTCACGCGCTGCACCCTCAAGACCGCGAAGCTCTTCGAGGCGGCATGCCTGCATCGCAAGCGGTCAGCCGCAGCTCGGCGAGTTCGGGCTCGCGCTGGGGATCGCCTTCCAGATCGTGGACGACTGCCTCGACTGCGCCGGACAGACGGTCGAGACAGGCAAGATCGCAGGCACGGACTTGCGCGAGGGAATCCCAACTCTGCCTCTCCTGCTCGCGGCGCGGGAGGATCCGGTCGTGCGCGCCGCGCTGGCCGGCGGCCCGCTCGACGGCGCGCTGCTGCGCGTCGCCGGGTCGGGCGCGGTCGACGAGGCGCGGCAGGTTGCGCGCGCGTACGTCGAGCGAGCCCGCGCGTGCCTCGAAGGGCTGGACACGCGCGAGGAGCTCGACGCGATCGCCGACGCCGTGGTCGAGAGGACCGCGTGATGGCCGTCCTCGACCGCACCGCGACGCTCGACCCGATTCGCGAGAAGGTGCAGGCGGGCGAGCGCCTCGACCTCGAAGACGGGCTGACGCTGATGGAGTCCGACGACATCCTCGCGCTCGGCGAGCTCGCGGATCTCGCGCGGCGCCGGCGCGGCGGAGGCGACGAGGTCTACTTCGTCCAGAACCTGTATCTGAACCAGACGAACGTCTGCCGCGTGAAGTGCAAGTTCTGCGCCTTCGCGGTGACCCAGAAGCAGGAAGACGCGTACACGTACACGGGGGAGCAGCTCGTCGAGGACGCGCTAAAGCAGCGCGAGCTGTCCGGCTTCACGGAGATCCACATGGTCGGCGGCGAGAGCCCGCACGTCGACTTCGACTACTACGTCCAGATCGTCCGGCAGCTGCACGAGGCGATGCCGGACGTGCACCTGAAGCTCTTCACCGCGAGCGAGATCCACCACATGTCGAAGCTCGGCGGCCTGACGCACGAGGAAGTGCTGCTTGCGCTGCGCGACGCGGGGCTCGGGTCGCTGCCCGGCGGCGGGGCCGAGGTGTTCGCGGATCGCGTGCGCCGCCTCGTCGCGCCCGGGAAGGAGCATCCGGACAACTGGTTCGACGTGCACCGGACGGCGCACCGGCTGGGGATCCCGACGCACTGCACGATGCTCTACGGGCACGTCGAGACCTACGCCGAGCGCGTCGACCACCTGCTCCGCCTGCGGGAGCTGCAGGACGAGACGGGAGGCTTCCTCGCGTTCATCCCGCTCGCGTTCCACCCGGAGAACACGGTCTTCGAGCAGCGCGGCTGGAAGCACACGGCCGCCTCGGACGACCTGAAGCTGATCGCGGTCTCGCGCCTGCTGCTCGACAACATCCCGAACGTGAAGGCGTACTGGATCATGATGGGCCTGCCGCTGACGCAAATTGCCCTGCATTTCGGGGCAAACGACGTGCAGGGGACGGTCGTGCGGGAGGAGATCTTCCACGCGGCGGGCGCGGTGACGGAGCGGGAGCAGAAGATCGACGAGCTCGTCCGCATCGTGCGCGAGGCGGGCCGGATCCCGGTGCAGCGCGACACGCTCTACAACGAGCTCAGGCGGTGGGACGATTGACACGGTTCCGGCGCGTTCGGTCACTGACACGTGCGTGGTCGAGCCTTAGCCTCAGCGGCAGGGGCGCGGTCAGTGGGGTCCCCAGTTCACGCGGGCGCGCGTGTACATCCAGAGAGTCGGAGCCAGCGCGGTGATCCGCCTCGGCCGCATCTCCTACGTGAACATGGCGCCGGTCTTCCACCGGCTGGACGCCGAGGTGCACGAGATCCAGGGCGTCCCTGTCGAGCTGGCGAAGAAGCTCCTCGCCGGCGAGGTCGACGTCGCGCCGATCCCGTCCATCGAGTGGGCCCGCAACGCCGATCGCCTGCGCCTCCTCCCGCGCCTGTGCGTCTCCTCCGAGGGCGCGGTGGACTCGATCCAGCTCGTCTCGCCGAAGCCGATCGACCAGATCCGGACGATCGGGGTCACGCCCGAGAGCGCGACTTCGGTCGTGCTCACCCGCATCCTGTTCCCGAACGCGAGCCACGTCCCGCTCGGACGAGACGGCGGACGCGAAGCTCCTGATCGGCGACGCCGCCCTGCGGAGCGCGTTCGAGAATCCGACCCCGCACCATGACCTCGGCCGCATCTGGACCGAGCGCACCGGCCTCCCGATGGTCTTCGCCGTCTGGGCGTGCGCCGACCCCGCGCCCGAGGGCATCGAGGAGCTCGAGGATGCGCTCGTCGCGTCCATCCGCAAGGCGCGCTCGGAGCCCGAGGTGCTCGCGCACGAGGCGATGGACCGCTACGGCTACCCGGCAGGCTTCCTCGCGCGCTACTTCGAGAAGCTCCGCTACCGGTTCGGCCCGCGGGAGCGCGCCGCCCTCTTCACGTTCCTCGAGCTTGCGCGCGACGTCGGCGAGCTCGACCGCGTCCCGAACCTCCGCTTCGTCTACGGCGAAGCGGTGCCGGCATGAACGCCTGGCTCGTGCTCGGCGCGGGCGTCGCCGTGACCCTCGCCGGCTGCGGCGGAGACGAGAGCCACTACACGTACGCGAACAGCAGCGACTGTTTCAAGGACATCGGAAAGACGCAGGTCATGGGAACCGAGACGAATGCGGTGCGCATCAGCGCCGACGGCGGCAAGACGTACGACGTGCTCTTCCTGCCGAGCGGCTCGGAGGCGAAGAGCTACGTCAAGCAGCTCGACGTCAAGACGGGAGTTCTGCAAACAAAGGGGAACGCGATCGTCTACGGCCACCAGACCGGCAAGGGAGGGTCCGCGGTTACCGAGGACGAGGTGAAGGAGGTCGAGAAGTGCCTGGCGTAGCGGACATCCTCGACAAGGCGCTCGAGGGAGAGCGGATCTCGGACGACGAGGCGCTCACGCTCCTCGAGTCCAAGGACCTCGTCCCGGTCGGCAAGGCCGCCGACGAGCTCCGCGCGCGCCGGACCGACGGCGGCCGGATCACGTTCATCATCGACCGCAACGTCAACTACACGAACGTCTGCGTCACCGACTGCGACTTCTGCGCGTTCTACCGCCGCCCCGGAGACCGGGCCGAGGGCTATCTGCTCCCGAAGACGGTCATCTACAAGAAGGTGGAGGAGACTCTCGCGATCGGCGGCACCGGCGTGCTCATGCAGGGCGGCCACCACCCGGACCTCGGGATCGACTACTACGAGGACCTCTTCCGCTCGCTCAAGGAGCGCTACCCGATCCACCTGCACGCGCTCTCGCCGCCCGAGATCCAGCACATCGCGCGCCGCTCGAAGCTCAGCGTCCCCGCGACGCTGACCCGGCTGCGCGACTCCGGCCTCGACTCGATCCCCGGCGGCGGCGCCGAGATCCTCGTCGACCGCGTCCGCGACATCATCGCGCCGAAGAAGACGAAGACCGCCGACTGGCTCGGAGTCATGCGCCACGCGCACCGCCTCGGCATGTCGACGACCGCGACGATGATGTACGGCCACGTCGAAACCCTCGCCGAGCGGATCGAGCACATGCGGCGGGTCCGCGAGCTGCAGGACGAGACGCGCGGCTTCCGCGCCTTCATCTCGTGGACGTTCCAGCCCGCCGGCACGCGCCTCGCGCCGCTCGTGACGCACCACCCGACCTCCTTCGAGTACCTGCTCACCCAGGCCGTGAGCCGCATCTACCTCGACAACGTCGACCACATCCAGTCGAGCTGGGTCACGCAGGGGATGAAGGTCGGCCAGGTCGCGCTCGAGTTCGGCGCCGACGACCTCGGCTCCGTGATGATCGAGGAGAACGTCGTCTCGGCCGCGGGCACGACCCATCGCGCGTCGACGGACGACTTCATCCACGCGATCAAGGCTCTGGGCAAGACCCCCGTGCAGCGCGACACGCTGTACCGCGACGTCCGCGTCTGGAACTGAGCTCATCCTGACGGCCTGCTCCTGGCAGCGACAGCGTTCGCTGCTCGTCGGCAAGCGCTGATTCCGGGTCGAAAGATGTAAAGACCGAGCGGTCCCGCCAGGGGTTCCGCTAGCCTCGTCGCGGTCTACGTGCTGCGCAGAATCGTCATCGCCGCCCTGCTTGCAGGGATTTTCGTGCCGGGAGCCGCCGCGGCGCGCATCCCGCTGGCTCCCGGGATCACGTACGAGCGCCAGCTGCTCTTCACGCCGCACGGTCCCGAGGTGATCCACGTGATGACCGCACCGAAGCCCGGCGGCCTCTATGCGCTCCACCCGGTGCTCTCGAACAACTCGGTCATCGGCCGCGAGCGCGTGACCTCGATGCAGAAGCGCTTGGCGCCGACGGCGACCGTCGGGGGGGTCAACGCCGATCTCTTCACCTTCGACGAGGGCCTTCCGAGCGGGATGTTCATGCAGTCGGGCGTCCTCACGACCCCGCCGCACCCGAAGCGCTCCACGGTCGGGGTCACCGACGACGGCCGGCTCCTCGTGCAGCGCGTCCAGATGCTCGGCACGTGGCAGGGCATCAGCCAGCGCCGTCCGCTCAACGGCCTCAACCAGCGACCCGGGCCCGAGGGCGTCACGCTCTTCACGCCCGCCTGGGGCCCCGCGACCCCGGCCGCGAACGACACCGTCGAGATCACCCTCAGCGGAGTGCCGCCCGCCGCTCCGCTCACGGACCTGACCGGGACCGTCGTCTCCGTCAAGCCCGCCGGAGGAACTCCGATTCCACCCGGCGGAGCGGTGCTCGTCGGCCGCGGCACCTCGGCCGGACGGCTCGCGTCCGAAGCCCCGGTCGGCGAGACGGTCACTTCCAGGCTCGTCCTGCGCCCTCAGTGGGCAGGCGTCGTCGATGCGGTCGGCGGCGGCCCGCTGATCGTGCAGAACGGACAGCCCGTCTTCCGCGCGCTCGAGCAGTTCTCGAGCAGCCAGCTCTCGGTCCGCAACCCGAGGACCGCGGTCGGCCAGCGCGCGGACGGACGAATCGTCTTCATGACCGTCGACGGGCGGCAGCCCGGCTACAGCACCGGCCTCACGAACTTCGAGCTCGCTCAGCAGATGGTCCGCCTAGGCGCCGTCACCGCGAGCTCGCTCGACGCGGGCGGATCCACCACGATGGCCTTCGACGGCAAGCTCCTCAACCGGCCGTCCGATCCGGGTGGTGAGCGCGCAGTCGCCGACGGGCTCTTCGTCTTCTACTACGGCGTCCAGGCGCCGGCTCTGTCGGTGCAGGTGCTCTCGCCGAACGGGGACGGCGTGGACGAGGTCGAACCGCTGAGCTTCAAAGTCGTCCGACCGTCGACCGTCACCGCGAGCCTCATCGGCCCGGACCGGATTCCGCGGCAGACGACGACCGGGCTCAAGGAGCCGGGCACCTACAAGCTGGACTGGAACGGCCGCACCGCGCAAGGAACACCCGAGCCGGAGGGCCGTTGGCGCTGGGTGATCAATGCGGTCGACGACAGCGGTCAGCAGTCGCGCGCCGAGCGGGCCTTCTACCTCAACAGCACGCTCGGCTACCTGCGGGTCAGCCCGTCCCGCGTGGTCGTCCGCCGACGCAGCGGGTCGCTCCGGGTTTCCTTCCGGCTCGCGCATCCCGCTCGGGTCGTGCTCAAGATCCGCACCTCGAGCGGCGCGACGGTGCGGACGATCAGCCGCCGGTTCCGGGCCGGCCGGGCGAGCATTCGCTGGAACGGCCGCTACGGGAGTGGGGTTCGCGCGTTCTCGGGCCCCTATGTCGCCAGCCTGCGTGCGCTCAACTCGTTCGGCCCAGCCCAGCTCGAGCGCCGGTTCGCCGTTCGCCGAGGCCGCTAGCGGGCGTTCCCACCTTCTTTGCAATCTGTAAAGAGTGCGGCCGGAGCGATGCGCTTCCGCTAGCGTCGGGCCGGCCGTGCTTCGCAAAGTCGTCGTAACAACCCTGCTCTTCGCGGTTTTCGCCGCTCCGGCGAGCGCCGGTCGCGTCTCGCTGATGCCGCGCGTGACGTACGAGCGTCAGGTCCAGTTCACCCTTCACGGCCCTGTGGTCGTCCACATCCTTCGCGCGCCGAAGCCCGGCGGCCTGTACGCGCTTCGGCCTCTCCTCTCCAACGACTCGCTGCTCGGCCGCGAGACGGTCACGTCCATGCAGCGGCGCGCCTCGGCGAGCGCCAACGTCGCCGGGGTGAACGGCGACTTCTGGACCTGGGACGAGGGGCTCCCGACCGGGATGCTCATGCAGTCGGGGGTGCTCCAGACGCCCCCGCATCCGCGAGCGCTCGAGCCTCGGCGTCACCGACGACGGAAGCCTGCTCGTGGGCCGGGTGTCGATGCTCGGCCAGTGGCAGGGCTCCGGCGCCGCTCAGGGCGCTGAACGGCCTGAACCAGCGACCGGGCGCCCAGGGCGTGTCGCTCTTCACCCCCGTGTGGGGCGCGGCCACGCCGCGCGCTTCCGGAACTGTCGAAGTCGTGCTCCAGCCGTTCCCGCCGACGGCTCCCGCGACCGACCTCGTAGGCATGGTCACGCAGATCTCGACCGGAGGAGGGACCGCGATCCCGCGCGACGGGGCGGTCCTCGTCGCCCGCGGGTCGGGGGCGAGCCGCTTGGCCGCCGAGGCCGCCATCGGCGAGAACATGCTCGTCAGGCTCGTCCTGCGTCCAAACTGGGCGGCCGTCGTCGATGCGATCGGCGGCGGGCCGGTGATCGTCCGTGACGGGGCAGCCTGTCTTCCAGGCGCTGGAGGACTTCAGCTCGAGCCAGATCTACCCGCGCAACCCGCGCACGGGCGTCGGCCAGCTCGCGGACGGGCGGCTCGTCTTCGTCGTCGTCGACGGGCGCCAGCGCGGCTACAGCGTCGGCATGACGAACTTCGAGCTCGCGCAGATGCTCGTCCGCCTGGGAGCGGTAACGGGAACCGCGCTGGACTCCGGAGGCTCGAGCACGATGGCCTTCAACGGAAACCTGTTGAACCGGCCGTCCGATCCCGGAGGCGCGCGCGCAGTCGGAGACGCCCTCACGCTCTTCTACTACGGGGTCATCGCTCCCCAACCGACGCAGCCGGTTCTCTCTCCGAACGGGGACGGCGTCGCAGAAACGCAGACGCTCAGCTTCAAGGTCGTACGTCCCTCGACCGTGACGAGAACTCTGATCGGGCCGGACGGGCTTCCGCATCTCACGCAGACCGACGCCCGCGATCCGGGCACGTACCGACTGGCCTGGTCGGCACGCACGCCGACGGGCACGGAGCCCGAGGGCCGCTGGCGCTGGGTGGTCAACGCGCTCGACGACACCGGCCAGCACTCGCGGGTCGAGCGGCGCTTCTACCTGAACAACACGCTCGGCTACCTGAAGGTCAAGCCCGCACGGGTCGTCCTCCGCAAGCGCGGCGGCTCGGTTCGCGTCCGCTTCCGCCTCGCCCACGACGCGAAGGTCACGCTCTCGATCTGGACCGCCAGCGGCGCCCGGGTGCGCACGATCCGCAAGACGCTGCGCGCCGGGCAGACGAGCATCCGCTGGAACGGGCGCTACGGCAACGGCGTCCGCGCGTTCTCGGGCCGGTACATCGCGCAGGTGCAGACGGCGAACGCGTTCGGGCCGGCCAAGCTCGAGCGCCGCTTCTTCGTGCGCCGAGCCCGGCGCTAGCGCCAGCTACAGTCCCGCGCGGTGCCCCTGGCGTCCTTTTCGAGCACGCTGACCTCGCTCATCGGCGATCACGGCATCTACGCCGTGTTCATCCTGATGGTGATCGACGCGGTGCTCCCGGCTGCCAGCGAGCTCGTGATGCTCTACGCGGGCGTCGTCGCCTCGGGTGCGCTGCCGGGTCAGGACGTCGTGCTCTTCGGGCATCAGATCGACTCGCATTTCTGGGCCTTCGTGGCCATGTCCATGGCCGGAGTCCTCGGGAACACGGTCGGCTCGGTGATCGGCTGGGGGATCGGCTACTACGGCGGCCGGCCCCTGATCGAGAAGCGCGGCCGGTGGCTGCACCTCGGCCCCGAGAAGCTCGACCGCGCGGAGAGCTGGTTCGCGCGCTGGGGCGACTGGGCGGTCTGTCTCGGCCGGGTGACGCCGGTCGTACGCTCGTTCGTCTCGATTCCGGCCGGCGTCGCGCGCATGCCCCTCGGGCGGTTCACGGTCTTCACGTTCCTCGGCTGCATCCCGTGGTGCTTCGGCCTGGCGGGCATCGGCTGGGCCCTCGGCTCGAGCTACGAGTCGTTCCACCACGACTTCCGGTTCGTCGACATCGCGGTCGGCGTGCTCGTCCTGGCCGTGGTCGCCATCTGGCTCATCCGTCGACGGCGGGCATCTAGACTGGGCCGCCGTGCCTCAGATCCCGCTCGTTGACGTCAAGGCGCAGTACGCGCCCCTGCTGGACGAGCTGAAGGAGCGAATCGCGGACGTTCTCGACTCCGGGCGGTTCATCCTCGGCCCGAACGTCCAGGCCTTCGAGGAAGAGGCGGCCGCGTACCTCGGAGTCGAGCACGCGATCGGAGTCGCCAACGGCACGGACGCGCTCGTGATCGCGCTCGACGCGCTCGACATCGGGCCCGGCGACGAGGTGATCTGCCCGACCTTCACGTTCTACGCGACCGCAGAGTCGATCGCCCGCCGCGGGGCAACTCCCGTCTTCGCCGAGATCGACGCGCAGACGATGAACTTCGACCCCGAGGACGTGCGCGCCCGGGTCACTGAGAAGACGAAGGCGATCATCCCCGTGCACCTGTTCGGCCGTCCCGCGCCGCTCGGCGACCTGGCGGAGCTGGGAATCCCGATCGTCGAGGACGCGGCCCAGGCCTTCGGCGCGCAGGGCGTCGGCACGACCGGTATCGCCTCCACCTACAGCTTCTTCCCGACCAAGAACCTGTTCGCGCTCGGCGACGGCGGCCTCGTCACGACGCGCGACGCGGACGTCGCCGAGCGCATCCGGCTCCTGCGCTTCCACGGCTCGAAGGCGAAGAAGGACTTCGAGCTCGTCGGCTACAACTCGCGCCTCGACGAGCTGCAGGCCGCGGTGCTCAGGCTGTTCCTGCCTCATCTCGACGAGTGGAACCGCCTCCGCCGCGAGGCGGCCGCCCGCTACGGGGAGCTCGGGCTCGGCGAGGTCTGCGAGCTCCCGGCGGACGAGCCGGGCCACGTCTACCACGTCTACGTCGTGCGAACCGCCGAGCGCGACCGCATCCGGGAGCACCTGTCATCCTCGGGCATCGCCTCGGCCGCGTACTACGAGACCGCGCTCCACCTGCAGCCGGCCCTGCGCGGCCTCGGCCATTCGGAAGGCGACTTCCCCGAGACCGAGCGCGCCTCGCGTGAAAACCTCGCGCTTCCGATGTGGGCGGGGATCGGCGCGGAGGTGCAGGAACAGGTGGTCTCGGCCGTGAAAGAGGCCGTATCGCTGGAGGCCGTCAGATGAGAAGCCCGGTGAACCGACACCGGTTCTGGCAGCTCGTCGCCGACGCCGTCCTGATCGCGGTCGCGTGGCTGCTCGCGTTCCAGCTGCGCTTCGACTCGTTCGGGAAGATCCCGCCCTTCTACGAGAAGCTCGTCAACTGGGAGACGGTGCTGCTCGTCGTCGCGATCAAGCTCGTCGTCTTCACCACATTCGGCTTCTACAACCGCTGGTGGCGCTACGTGTCCACGCGGGACATGTGGGGCGCGGCGCGCGGCGTCACGGTCGCGTCACTCGCGGCCAGCCTCGTCGTCTACTTCTTCCCGCCCGCGGACACCGCGCGGCTTCCGCGCGGGGTCGCCATTCTCGACTGGCTGCTCCTGCTGGCGCTCGTCGCGGGCTCGCGCCTGCTGGCTCGGACGATCTTCGAGCGTCCCGGCGCCGCGAGCCTCGTCGCACGCGGCAAGGAGGTCGTGATCGTCGGCGCAGGGGACGCGGCGCAACTCGTCATCCGCGAGATGCAGAAGTCGCGCGCGCTCGGCTACACGCCGATCGGAGTCGTCGACGACGACCCGCGCAAGAAGAACCTCCGGCTCCACGGTGTCCGCGTGCTCGGGACGACCGACGAGCTCCCGCACATCCTCCGGGACAACAAGCCGGACGAGCTCCTGATCGCGATCCCCTCCGCCTCCGGCGAGGTGCGCCAGAAGGTGGTCGAGTACGCACGCGACGCGCGCGTTCCCGTGAAGACGCTGCCCGGCCTCTACGACCTGATCTCCGGCGACTCGAACCTCGCGGCGCAGATCCGCCCCGTGCAGGTCGAGGACATCCTCGGCCGCGAGCCGGTCGACGTCGACTTCGAGGCGATCGCGGAGTACCTGCGCGGCGAGACCGTTCTCATCTCGGGCGCGGGCGGCTCGATCGGCTCCGAGCTTTGCCGCCAGGCCGCTCGAGCGGGCGCGGCGAGGCTGATCCTCGTCGACCAGGCCGAGTCGCCGCTCTACGAG
Organism: uncultured Actinomycetes bacterium; assembly: GCA_963712635.1. GTDB lineage: Bacteria > Actinomycetota > Thermoleophilia > Gaiellales > Gaiellaceae > VAXT01. The sequence continues at coordinate 56,080 of CAVQIS010000007.1, forward strand.
ATCGAGCGCGAGCTCGTCGACGACCGCGGCTTCCCCGCAGCGGTCCCCGTGATCGCTGACGTCGGGAACCGCGACAAGCTGCGCTGGGTCTTCGAGCGCTACCAGCCGAGCGTCGTCTTCCACGCCGCCGCCTACAAGCACGTGCCGATGATGGAGGCGAACCCACTCGAGTCGGTCCGGAACAACGTGCTGGCGACGAAGGTGCTCGCCCAGGTCGCAGTCGAGTTCGGAGCGAAGCGCTTCGTCCTCATCTCGACGGACAAGGCGCTGAACGCGCAGGCGGTCTACGGGCAGTCGAAGGCGCTCTGCGAGTGGATCGTCGAGGCGTACGGCGCGCGCGACGACGTTTCGACCCGCTTCGTCGCCGTGCGCTTCGGGAACGTCCTCGACTCGGCCGGCTCGGTGATCCGGATCTTCAAGAAGCAGATCGCGAAGGGCGGGCCGGTGACGGTCACGAACCCGGAGATGACGCGCTACTTCATGACGACGCCCGAGGCGGTGTCGCTCGTGATCCAGGCAGGCTCGATCGGCGGGCGCGGCGAGATCTTCGTCCTCGACATGGGCGAGCCGGTCAAGATCATCGACCTCGCGTACAACATGATCCGGCTCTCCGGGAAGGAGCCCGAGCGCGAGATCCCGATCGAGTTCATCGGCGCGCGCGCGGGGGAGAAGCTGCACGAAGAGCTCTGGGGCGAGAACGAGGTGGTCACGGAGACCGGACATCCGAAGATCCACCGTGCGCGGCGGGCTCCCGTCGACGGCGTGTGGCTCGAGGAGGAGCTGGGCGCGCTCGAGGCGCTCGTCGACGGTGGAGAGACGCTCGAGGCAGTGTCGCGGCTCTCGACGATGGTGCGCTCTCCGCAACGGGTCGGCGAGTCCGAAGCCGACGCGGTTTCGGAACAGACTCGTCACTAACACCCGCCGACGCCCGGTCTAGGGTGGCTCGGTGCTCAACTCCGAGCAGCAGCGTGCCGTCGATGCCGTCCGCGGGCCGGTCTGCATCCTGGCCGGCGCCGGCTCCGGGAAGACGACGACGATCACGCACCGCGTCGCAAATCAGGTCGAGAGCAGGGCTTTTCGCGCCGACGAGATCCTCGCGGTCTCGTTCACCGACAAGGCGGCCGGCGAGATGCGGGGGCGGCTCGAGCAGCTTGGCGTCCCGGGCGTGCGGTGTGCGACCTTCCACGCGGCCGCGCTCGGGCAGCTCCGGTTCTTCGCCGCCGAGCAGCCGGGGCGGATCCTCGCCTCGAAGGTGCTGCCGCTCCGCTACATCGCGAACTCGCTCCCGCGGCCCTACCGCTTCCGGCCGGCGGCCGACCTCGCGACCGAGGTCGAATGGGCGAAGAACCGCCGCATCACGCCCGCCGACTATCTGAGCTCGCTCGGAGAGCACCGGCCCCCGATCCCGGAGGACCTGATGCTCCGCGTCTACACCGAGTACGAGCGGCGCAAGGAGCGCGACGGCTGGGTCGACTTCGAGGACCTGCTCGAGCTGACGATCCAGCTCTTCGACGGGGACGCCGGCGCGCTGGAGCAAGTGCGCGGCCGCTACCAGGCGTTCACGGTCGACGAGTACCAGGACGTCAACCTGCTCCAGCAGACGCTGCTCGACCGCTGGCTCGGCGAGCGCGACGAGCTGTGCGCGGTCGGCGACGACTACCAGTCGATCTACGCGTTCACGGGCGCGAGCCCCGAGCACCTGCTCGAGATGCCGAAGCGGTTTCCGCACGCGACAGTCGTCCGGCTCGAGGAGAACTACCGCTCGACCCCGGAGATCCTCGGGTTCGCGAACCGCCTCGTGCCGAAGCTCGGCGGCGCGGAAAAGGTGCTGCGGGCGACGCGTGCTCCCGGGCCGGAGCCGACGACGCGCTCCTTCGGCGAGCCGTACGTCGAAGCGGCGTTTCTCGTCGAGCGCATCCGCGAGCTCCACGAGTCGGGAGTGCCGTACGAGGAGATGGCGATCCTGTTCCGGACGAACGCTCGCTCGGCGGACTACGAGGAAGCGCTCAGCGAGGCGGAGATCCCGTCGCAGGGCGCGGCGCTCCTCTCCCGGGAGGGCGCGAAGCAGTTCCTGAAAGCGATCCGTGGACGGCCGCTGTCGGACGCGCGTCGCGTCGCCCTCGACCAGGGGCTGCTCGAGAGGCTCCCCGACCGGCTCGGCGAGCGGGAAGTCACGCGCCAGAACGACCTTGCGCGGCTCGTCAAGCTCGCGGAGACGTTCGAGGGCGCCGTCGACGAGTTCGTCGCCCACCTCGAGGAACGCTTCGGCCACAACGCAGGCCGTGGCGTCCACCTCCTCACGTTCCACCGCGCGAAAGGGCTCGAGTTCGAGGCCGTCTTCCTCCCGCGCCTCGAGGAGAAGGAGCTGCCGTCGAAGCTCTCGAAGACGCCCGACGCCGTGGCCGAGGAGCGGCGCCTCCTCTACGTCGGCCTCACGCGCGCGAAGCGCCACCTGAGCGTCACGTGGTCGGGCAAGCCGAGCCGGTTCCTGGCCGAGCTCGACCTCCGAGCCCCCGCGCCGAAGCCCGTCGAGCCCGACGATCCGCTCTACGAGACGCTCAAGCGCTGGCGGCTCGAGACCGCGAAGGCCGAGGAGAAGCCGGCCTACGTCATCTTCCACAACTCGACGCTGGCCGAGATCGTCCGTCGCTCGCCGCAGCACGAAGGAGGAGCTGGCGGCGGTCCCGGGCGTGGGCCCGGCCAAGCTCGAGCGCTACGGCGAGGCCGTTCTCGCCGCGCTAGCGAGCTGAGAGCAGGAGGTCCAGCATGAGCTTCGGGTCGCGGCGAACCCGCGCCGACTCCACGTCGCTCCGCTTCTCGACCTCCAGCGCCCGCGGGTCGGTGAGCGGCCGCAGCCGTCCGTCGCGGATCAGCATCTCGTCGACGCCGCCGATCCGGCCGCCGTACGTCGTGTACACCGGCACGCCGAGCGCAGCCGCCTCGCGATTCATCGTCCCGCCGGCCGAGACGACGAGGTCGGCGAGCGCGATCAGGCTCTGCGCGTCGACGGCCCGTTCGGGGACGATCACCGACGGCAGGTTCAGCCCGCGGACGTAGTCGCGCTGCTCGGGGCTGCGCGGGAGCACGACCGCATGCACCCCGTCCTCGCGGCCGAGGTACGCGAGCAGCCGTGGGAAGAACGGGTTCGAACGCCGGTGGTAGAGCGAGACGTCCGGGGGCGTCCGGACGACCACGAGCGTCCGCTCGCGGCTCACGAGCAACTCGTCGAGGACGCTCGGGTCCGGCTCGAAGTCGTAGAGGTAGTACTCCTCCTTGAGCCCCGGGTACTGCAGGAGCTTCGGCGGGCGGACGCCGAATCGGGCCATGCGCGCGGCCGGGATCGCCTCCGGGACGACCACCTTCGTCGCCGCTCGGTCGCCGAGATGGTGCTGGAGCGTCGCGTACTCGTAGTCGTGCGTCGTCGCGCTCGGGATCCCCAGCCGCCGCGCGGTGATCGTCAGCTCGTGCGAGCCGTGCGCGAGCGCGAGGTCGTAGCCGCGGCCCTTCGCGTAGCGCCTGAGCGCGCGCAGCCGCGACGAAAGGGCGAACGCCTTGGCCACGCGGGAGCGGCCGCCGTGCGCGCCGATCACCTCGGCCTCGATCCCATGGCGGTCGAGCAGCTCGAGCGTCTGCGCGTAGTCGCGGGTCGTCACTTCGATCTCGTCGCCCCGCTCCCGCAGGAGCGCGATCAGCGGCCGGAACACCAGCACGTGCGCCGGCGCGGAGATGTCGATCCACACCTTCATTCGACGAGAGCTTCGAGGCGCGGCTCCGCGAGCGGGCCGGGTGTTCGCTCCACGTGCCGCTCGTGCCAGAGCGTGAACGTCAGCAGCCCCCACAGCTGGCGGCTGAGGTCCTCGCGCCCCGCGACGTGGTCGTCCAGCAGCCTCGTGACCGTGTCGGGCCGGAAGAAGCCCTGGCGGCGCAAGGTGTCGGCCGAGAGCGTCTCCCGCGCGAACGGCTCGAGCTCTCCGCGAAGCCAGGCGGCCGCGGGAATCGAGAAGCCGCGCTTGCGCCGCCGCAGCAGCTCGTGCGGGATCAGCGGCGCCGCGGCCTTGCGCAGCAGGACCTTCTTCCTGAGGCCGCGCACCTTGTGCCGGCTCGGGAGCCCGAACGAGAAGTTCGTCACGGCCGGGTCGAGGAACGGCACGCGCGCCTCGAGCGAGTGCGCCATCGACGCACGGTCGGTCTTCACGAGCAGGTCGTCGACGAGGTACGTGCCGAGGTCGACGTCCTGCAGCCGCGCGAGGAGCTCCGCGCCCTCGGTCTCCGCGAACCGCGCTCGCAGCACGTCCACGGGATCGAAGCCGTTGTCGCGCCCCGTCAGCTCGGCGCGCGCAGCGGGCGAGAAGATCTCCTTCCAGCCGTGGTGCCGCTCGAGCGGAGGCAGGTGCGCCGCGCGCACGAACCGCTTCGCCTTGTAGTCGAAGCTCGCTCTCGCGCTCGACGACGGGAGGCGCTCGACGACCGGCCGCAGGAGCGGGGCCGTCCAGCCCGCGCGCTCGGCCAGCAGGTCGGCCGCGTACGTGTAGTAGCCGCCGAAGAGCTCGTCCCCGCCTTCGCCGGACAGCGCGACCTTGACGTCCTGCGCGGCGAGCTGGGAGACGAGGTAGGTCGGGAGCGCGGACGAGTCCGCGAACGGCTCGTCGAAGGCGTCGGCCAGCGCGGGCAGGAGCAGTGCGGCATCCGGCCGGAGCACCAGCTCGTGATGATCGGTCCCGTAGCGCTCGGCGACGAGCCGGGCGTCGGCCAGCTCGTCGAAGCTCCGCTCCTCGAAGCCGATCGAGAACGTGCGCAGCGGCTCCGAGAGCTCCTGGGCCGCGAGCGCCGCCAGCGCGGCCGAATCGATCCCACCCGAGAGCAGCACTCCCACAGGGACGTCGGACACGAGATGCGCCCGAACGGAGTCCCGCAGCCGCGCCCGAAGCTCCTCGACCAGCTCGGCCTCCTCGTCGTCCCGCACCTCGTCCGCGGGGACCGGCGCCGGCCGCGCGTAGCGGGCGATCGCGACACGGCCGTCCTCCCAGGTCAACAGGTGGCCCGGCTGCAGCTTGCGCACGTCGCTGAAGATCGTCAGCGGCCCCGGAACCGAGTTGAAGGCGAGGAAGGCGTCGAGCGCGTCGAGGTCGATCTCGCCGCGGGGGAGCGCCCGCAGCTCGGAGGCGAACTCGAGCTCGCCGCCGACGTCGCGGTAGTAGAGCGGCTTGATCCCGTACCGGTCACGCGCGAGGAGGAGCCGGCTGCGCGCCGAGTCCCAGAGCGCCAGCGCGAACATCCCGCGCAGCCGCTCGACGAACCCGTCGCCGTGCTGCGCGTAGAGGTGGATCAGTACCTCGGTGTCGCCGCTCGTCGAGAAGCGATGGCCGTCCCGCTGGAGCTGATGGCGGAGCTCGGCATAGTTGTAGATCTCGCCGTTCTGGACGACCGTCACGCCGTGCTCCTCCCGCGTGATCGGCTGGTCCCCCGTCTGGAGATCGATGATCGCCAGGCGCCGCGCGGCGAGGCCGATCGGGCCGTCCACGTACGTCCCGTCCGAGTCGGGCCCCCGGTGAACGAGCGTCGAGCTCATGGCGGCGATCCGGCCGGGGTCGACGGTGCCACGGGCAGACGCGATTCCGCAGATCCCGCACATGCGGCACTACTCTAGATCCAGCGGTGGGCAGTTTCGGCGCACACGAAGAGCTTCAGCTCCTGTTGCTCCTGGTTGCGGCCGCGGGACTCCTGCTGCTCGCCGACCCGCTTCGCATCCCGTACCCGATCCTGCTGGTCGTCGGCGGGCTCGCGCTCGGGTTCATCCCCTTCATGCCGACGGTGACCCTTCCGCCCGACGCGGTCATCTTCGGGATCCTCCCTCCGCTCCTCTATTCGGCCGCGTTCAACACCGGTCTGCGCGACCTGAAGCGCAACCTGCGGCCGATCTCGCTCCTCGCGATCGGGCTCGTGGCGTTGACGATGGTCGTGGTCGCGGTCGCGGCTCACTACGTGATCGGCCTCTCGTGGCCCGTGAGCTTCGTGCTCGGCGCGGTCGTCTCGCCGACCGACCCGCTCGCCGCGACGTCGATCGCCCGCCGCTTCGGCGTTCCGCGCCGCGCGATCGCGATCGTCGAGGGCGAGAGCCTCGTCAACGACGGAACCGCGCTCGTCCTCTTCAGGTTCGCGGTCGTGGCCGTGGTCACGGGCTCGTTCTCGCTCCTGCACGCGGCCGGCGACTTCGTCTGGACCGTGCTCGGCGGAATCGCGGTCGGTCTCGTGCTCGGCCGCGTGATCCGCTTCATCCGCTACCGGCTCAACAACCCTCCGCTCGAGATCACGATCGCGTTCCTCACCGGGTACGTGGTCTTCCTGCCCGCGGCCGCGATCGGCGTCTCGGGCGTGCTCGCCGTCGTCACCGCCGGCGTCTACATGGGCTGGCACACGCCCGAGCTGACGACGGTCGACACCCGGCTGCAGGGCGAAGGCTTCTGGGCGGTCTTCAACTTCCTGCTGAACGCGCTCCTGTTCGGGCTCGTCGGCCTGCAGCTCCGGCCGATCCTCGACCAGCTGCACGGACGGTCGTGGCAGGAGCTCGTCGGTTACGCGGCGCTCCTCTGGTTCGTGGTGGTCGCGGCTCGATTCGTCTTCGGCTTTCCCATTGCCTACGTGCCGCGCTGGATCTCGGCCAGCCTGCGGGAGCGCGACCCGACTCCGCCGTGGCAGTTCATCTCGTTCATCGGCTGGGCCGGGATGCGAGGCGGCATCACGCTGGCCGCGGCGCTCGCGATCCCCCTCACCGTCGACTCAGGCGCCGCGTTCCCCGAGCGGTCGCTCGTCGTCTTCCTCGCGTTCTCGGTCGTGCTCTCGACGCTCGTCATCCAGGGCCTCACGCTGCCTGCAGTCGTGCGCGTCCTGAAGCTCGAGCGCGACGACCTCGACGAGCGGGAGGACGCGAAGGCGCGCATCCACGCGGTCGACGCGGGGCTCGCCAGGCTGGAGGAGCTCGTCGACGAGGACTGGGTGCGGGAGGACACGGCGGAGCGCATGCGCGGCGCCTACAACTTCCGCCGGACCCGCTTCGGCGCCCGCCTGGACGGGTCCGATGACGACGGCATCGAGATGCGCTCGCAGGACTACCAGCGCCTGCGCCGCGAGTTGCTCAACGCCGAGCGTGGTGCCGTCGTCGCGCTCCGCAACGAGGGCAAGATCAGCGAGGACGTGATGCAGCGCGTGACGCGCGACCTCGACCTCGAGGACTCGCGCCTAGACGTCTAGGCGGCGCTTGCGCTGCCGGCCTCAGGACGCGCGGGCTTTGCTCGTGCGTCCGTCGGAAACGACCGGTCGATCCGCCGGGATCGTCACCTACGCTGCAAAGACTGTCGCAGGACGCGCCAGCCGTCGCGCTCAGCGTCCGCAGGTAGAGCCGCAGCGAGCGGTCGGCGATCCACTCGAGGTCGTGGGCGAGCTTCTCGGCCATCGAGGTCTCGTAGCCGCGGCGCACCTGCGCGAAGCCGGTCAGCCCGGGCCTGACGACGAGCCGTTGCCAGTACGCGGGCAGCTCCTCCGCCAGCTCCTCGAAGAAGCGCGGCCGGATCGGACGCGGCCCGACGAGGCTCATGTCGCCCTTGAGCACGTTCCAGAACTGCGGGATCTCGTCCAGCTGCGTCGCGCGGAGCCAGCGGCCGACCTTCGTCACCTCGGCGTCGGTCGCCTCCACGAGCTCCGAGCCGAGGTGGTGCCCGAGCCTGGCCTCGGCCCCCGGCCGCAGCGTGCGGAACTTCGTCATCGTGAAGATGCGCCCGCCGCGTCCGACGCGCTCGCCGCGGTAGAAGACGGGCCGCCCGGACGTGACGAGGTTCGCGATTGCGATCGGAATCGTCAGTGGCAGCGAGATGAGCAGGAAGAACGCGGACAGCACGATGTCGAGCGTTCGCAGCTCGAGATCGACGCGCCTGCGGTCGGGCGCCTCCTGGGCGAGACGCGAGAAGCGTTCCGCAAGGCTTTCGCCTGTGCCTTGCACGGTCAACGTCACTGGGTTCTAATTCTTGCGGATGGACGCTACGACGGTCGACGAGCGCTCTCCGCTGCGCCTGAGCCCGGTCGGGATCGCGGCTGCGCTGCTCGGGTTGACGCTCGTCGCGTGGATCCTCGTCTTCGACCGGATGCGGGGCATGGATGCGGGGCCGGGGACCGATCTCGGCGGGCTCGGCTGGTTCCTCGGGATCTGGGTGACGATGATGGCCGCGATGATGCTGCCGTCGGTGTCGCCGATGGTGCTCGCGTTTGCCAGGGTGACCAAGGAGCGCGCCCGGCGCAACCAGGCCGTGAACGTCCCAACCTGGGTCTTCCTCGCGGGCTACTTGCTCGCGTGGACCGCGTACGGGGTCGTGGCGTACGGGCTGTTCCGCGTGGTCGACGCGATCGACGGCGGTGCGCTCTCGTGGGACCGCGCGGGGCCGTATGTGGCCGGCGGCGCAATCGTCGTGGCGGGGCTCTACCAGTTGACGCCGATCAAGGACATCTGCCTCCGTCACTGCCGCGGCCCGCTCCACTTCATACTCCACGGCTGGCACGACGGCAACGTGGGCGCCGTCCGTATGGGCTTCGTCCACGGCCTCTACTGCGTGGGGTGTTGCTGGGGGCTGATGATCGTCCTCTTCAGCCTCGGCGTGATGAGCCTCGTCTGGATGGCCGTGGTCGCCGGGATCATCTTCGCGGAGAAGGTGCTCCCGTGGGGGCTGCGCCTGAGCCATGCGCTCGGTGTGGCGTTCGTCGTGCTCGGTCTGTGGATCGCCTTCGCGCCGGGCAGCGTGCCCGGGTTGCACGATCCCAGCGAGGACATGGGGCCTTCGATGGGCATGACTCCGTAACCTTGGTATAAGTCCAACTTATGGACACCAGGCAGCTGGCTGCCTTCTGCGCCGTCGTGGAGCGCAAGAGCTTCTCCGAGGCCGCCGAGCGGCTCGGGGTCACCCAGCCCGCGGTGAGCCAGCAGATCCGCTCGCTCGAGGATCGTGTCGGCCAGCAGCTTCTCGACCGCTCCGGGAGGCGCGTCGAGCCGACGGAGGCCGGCAACCGGCTCTACCGCAGCGCCCAGCGCCTGCTCGCGCTCGAGCGTCAGCTCCTCGAGGACGTCGCCGGCGAAGCGGAGGGGCCGCTGCGCGGTCAGCTCGCCATGGGCGCCTCGACCGGGCCCGGCGGCACGGTCGTCCCGGTCCTCCTCTGCGAGTTCGCCGAGGCGAACCCCGACGTGACCGTCGACCTCACGATCTCCGACACGCAGACGATCGTCGAGCAGGTCGCACGCCGCGAGCTCGAGCTCGGCGTCGTCGGCGCGACCCCGCGGAACCGCGCGGTCGCCTACGAGCCGTTCTTCCACGACGAGGTGATCCTCGTCTGCCCGCCCGACCACCCGTTCGCCGGGAAGACGGTCGCGCTCGACGATCTTCGCGGCCGGCGGCTGATCGTCATGCAGGAGGGCGCGGGCGTGCGGCAGGTGATCGAGGACGAGCTGCGCGAGGCGGGAACCCGGCTGCGCGACCTCGAAGTCCGTCTCGAGCTCGGGCTCCAGGAGTCGGTCAAGAGCGCCGTCGAGGCGGGGCACGGAGTGACGTTCATCTCGCGAACTGCCGTCGAGCGGGAGCTCGCGTCGGGCGTGCTCGCCGAAGCGCGTGTGCGCGGGCTCGAGCCGTCGCGTGAGATCTCGCTCGTCCGTGCTGCGGGCCGCGTCTCGACCCGCGTCGCCGACGCGTTCGTCGAGTTCGCACGAGACCGGCTGTGAACGTTCGCTGGGGGCTGGCCGAGCTCCCCGGCCTGCTCTCCGATCTCGGGCTCGAGCGTCCATTTCTCGTCGCCAGCCCGCGCTGGGAAGCGCCCGTCGAGGTGACCGGCGAATGGCGCGAGGTGCCGTCGGACCGGGTCGATGAGGCGGCCGGCCGAGCACGGGGCGCGGACAGCCTGCTCGCGGTCGGCGGCGGAAGCGCGATCGACCTGGCGAAGGCGATCGCGGTCGAGACCGACCTACCCGTCGTCTCGGTGCCTACGACCTACTCCGGAGCGGAGTGGACCCCGAGCTTCGGGATCCGTGATCACGACCGCCGGATGCGAGGCGGCGGCGCAGGGGCGACGCTGGCCGGGATCGTCTACGACCCGGAGTTGACTCTCGGGCTGCCCCGGGCGGAGACCGTGGGCACGTCGATGAACGCGCTCGCGCACACGGCCGAGGCGCTCTACGTGAAAGGCCGAAACGACGAAGGCGACCGCGAGGCGCTTGCGGGCGCGCACCTGATCGGCGAATGGCTGCCGCGGGTCGTGGAGTCGCCGGACGACCTCGAAGCGCGACGCAAGCTGCTCGAAGGCGCGCAGCACGCGGGCGCGGCGCTCGCCTCGGCGGGTCTCGGTCTCGCGCACGCCATGGCGCAGGCGCTCGGCGGCCGCTTCGGGCTCGCGCACGGCGCGATGAACGCGCTGACTCTCCCGCCCGCGCTCCGCTTCAACGAGCCCGTCGCCGGACGCGAGATCGCCCGCTTCGGCGAGGCCCTCGGCACGAGCGACCCGGCCGGTCGTGCGCAGGAGCTCGCACGGCTCGGCGGCTATCAACGCCTCCGCGACCAGGGCGTGCCCGAAAACGAGCTCGACCCGGTCGCGGAGGCCGCCGCAGAGCGAGCGGGCGCAAGAGCGAATCCGCGCCCGGCGAACTCCTCCCAAATCTCAGAGCTGTTGCGCTCGATCTACTAGCTCTACGGCCCTTCCCACCAGCTCTTTCTCATACGGCTCCACCCTCTCCGGCGAGTCGAGCCCCCGGTCGGCCTGGCGCCATCGTGCCGACTGGAGGCTGCTCGTCTTCCTGGTGCGTCAGGATGCTCCCACCAGCCCCTGAAAGAACCCTGAAACCTGCGCGTTACGATCCGTCGGGGGAGGAGCAGAATCCGATGGAGTACCGCATTCTTGGGCCTCTCGAGGTCGAAGCGGATGGCCCGCCGCTCACGGTAAAAGGCCGTAAGCCGCGTGCACTGCTCGCGCTGCTTCTCCTGCACCGCAACGAGCTCGTCACTCCCGATCTCCTGATCGAGGACCTCTGGGGCGAGAAGGCGCCCGCGACCGCAGCCAACACGCTCCAGGTCTACGTGTCGCAGGTGCGGAAGATCGTCGCCGACCGCCTGACGACCGAGGGCGGCTCCTACCGCCTTCGGGTCGAGCCCGACGAGCTGGACGCCGAGCGCTTCGAGCGGCTCGCCGTGGAAGGAGCGGCAGCGCTCGGCCGGCGCGCGTACGGCGAGGCCGCCGAGTTCCTGCAGGAGGCGCTGGCGCTCTGGCGTGGTCAGGCGCTCGCGGATCTCCGCTACGACTCCTTCGTGCAGGGCGAGATCGCGCGGCTCGACGAGCTGAGGCTCGCCGCCACCGAGAACCGGGTCGAGGCCGAGCTCTGGCTCGGGCGCCACGACCAGGTGATCGGTGAGCTCGAGGCGCTGATCGTCGAGCATCCGCTCCGGGAACGGCTCCGCGGACTGCTGATGCTCGCGCTCTATCGCTCCGGGCGCCAGGCGGACGCGCTGGAGGCGTACCGCATCGCGCGCCAGGTGCTCCTCGACGAGCTCGGCCTGGAGCCCGGCCCCGAGCTGCGGGAGCTGGAGCAGGCGATCCTCCGCCAGGACGAGGGCCTGTCGCGCCGCCCGCTCCCCGCCGGCAACGTGCCCGTTCCTGTGAGCAGGATGGTCGGGCGCCGCCGGGAGCTCGACGAGGTCACGTCGGCGCTCAGGGGAGACACGCGCGTGATCACGCTCACCGGCCCGGGCGGCTCCGGAAAGACGCGCCTGGCCGTCGAGACTGCCAACGCCCTCGCCGAGGACTTCCCGGACGGCACCTTCTTCGTCGCGCTCGACGCGATCCGCGATGAAGCGCTCCTGATGCCGGCGATCGCCGAGGCGCTGGGCGTGCGCGAGAGCGGAGAGCGTTCGCTGCGTGAGAGCCTCTCCGAGCGCCTCGCCGGGCGCCGGGCGCTCGTCGTGCTCGACAACTTCGAGCAGATCGTCGAAGCGGCGCCGATCGTCGCCCAGATGCTCGAGTCGGCGCCCGGGCTGACGTTTCTCGTGACTAGCCGAGCCGCGCTGCGAATCTCCGGCGAGCGGGAGTACCCGGTCGACCCGCTCGACCTGAACGACGCCGTCGCGCTCTTCGTCGACCGCGCGCAGGGAGCCGACCCGCGCTTCACGCTGACGGAGGCGAACCGCGAGGCCGTCGAGGACATCTGCGCGCGCCTCGACTACCTCCCACTCGCCCTGGAGCTGGCGGCCGCCCGGACGAAGCTCCTTCCGCCAGAGGCGATGCTCGCGCTCCTCGACGAGCGGCTCGAGCTCCTCGGCCGTGGGGCCCGCGACCTTCCCGACCGGCACCGGGCCCTCCGCGACACGATCGCCTGGAGCTACGACTTGCTCGGCGCGGAGGAGAAGGAGCTCTTCGCGCGGCTCGGAGTCTTCGGCGGCGGGTTCACCCTCGAATCTGCGGTTGGGGTGTGCGACGCGTCGCTCGACGGGATCGCGACGCTCATCGACGAGAGCCTGCTCGAGCGCGACGCGGACCGGATGCGCATGCTCGAGACGATCCGCGAGTTCGCCCTCGAGCAACTGGCGCAGGACGAGCAGTCGGAGTACGTGAGGCGCCGACACGCGGAGCACTTCCTCAAGCTCGCCCGCTCGGAGCCCGTGGATCAGGCCGCCTGGCTCGCCCGGATCGACGCCGAGCGCGACAACCTCCGCGGCGCGCTCGACTGGTCGCTCGAGCTCCGGGAGGCCAGCCTCGCGCTCCGCCTGGCGGCCGGGCTCTGGGAGTACTGGTGGATCCGCGGCCACCTCGCAGAGGGTCGAGGCTGGCTCGAGCAGGCGCTCGCGGTCGGGCGCAGCGCACCCCCGGAGCTCAGGGCCCGCGCGCTCCATGCAGCCGGAAGCCTCGCGACCCGCCAGGGCGACTACGAGTGGGCCGCTGCGCTGTTCGAGCAGAGCCTCGCGCTCTCGGAGGAGCTGGGCGACCCGTCGGGAACCGCGCGCTCGCTCCTCTCTCTGGGGACGGTCGCGGCCGAGCGGGGTGACCAGGAACGGGCGATGGAGCTCTCCGAGCGCGCGGCCGAGCTGTACCAGGAGTCAGGCGACCGCCGCGGCCACGCACTGGCGATCAGCAACCTGGGCGGGATCGCGCTCGAGCGGGGCGAGTACGCGAAGGCCTCGGAGCTGAGCGAGCAGGCGTACGCCCTGTTCGAAACGCTCGAGGACAGCGAGGGCATGGCGTTGGCGCTCGTCAACCAGGGCTTCTCCGCGCTGTCGGAGCAGGAGCCGGAGCGTGCGCTCGAGCTCCTGCGCGACGCACTGCGGCGTCTGGCCGAGCTCGAGTTCAAGGACGTGATCGGCTACTGCTTCGAAGGGCTGGCGGCTGTGCTCGTCCTCACGGAGCGCGCGGAGGAGGCGGCGAGGCTGCTGGGCGCCGCGGAGATGCTGCGGGAGAGCCTCGGCGTCGAGCTCGCGCCGGCGGAGCAAGCGACGCACACGGAGACGGTCGACGCGGTCCGTGCACAGCTGGGCGAGGTTCGCTTCGACGACGAGTGGCAGCAGGGCAGGGAGCTGTCCCTGGACGACGCCATCGCGTACGCGCTCGAGGAGGAAGGGGCGCGCGTCCGTCCGTAGGCGCCTGCATCTGCATTAGCGGTGCTTATGCATGTGATTAGCGATTCACTGGTATAGTCGCGCGGTGGCTCCGCCCCTGGAATTCGACGTGCTCGTGGTCGGCAGCGGGGCCTCGGGCCTCGCCGCCGCGGTGTCCGCCGATCGAGCCGGGGCACGCGTCGGGCTCGTCGCCAAGGATGCGGTGCAGTCGTGCAACTCCGCGAAGGCCCAGGGCGGAATCCAGGCTGCTTTCGGTGACGACGACTCGCCCGAGCAGCACGCGGAGGACGTCTGGAAGTCGTCACACGAGACGGCCGACCGTCGCCTGGTCGAAGTGCTCACCAGCGAGGCGCCGGGCGCGATCCACTGGCTCGAAGAGCTCGGCGTCGAGTTCACGCGCGAGAACGGCGGCTACCGGCTCGCCCGCTGCGGCGGCTCGTCCCGGAAGCGCCTGCTGCAGGTCGGCGACCGCACGGGCCACGCGATCACGAAGGCGCTGCGCGAGTGGGTCGAGAGCTCCGAGGTTCAGGTCTTCCCGAAGTCCCCGCTCACCGACCTCGAGCGCCGCGAGAACGGCTGGCGCGCGGTCTGCGGCGAGCACGTGATCGACGCGGGCGCCGTCGTCCTGGCCGCGGGAGGGCGCTGCTACCGGATCGCGGAGGAGCGCGGCGAGCTGACGACGAACCATCCCGGCGCGACGGGCGAGGTGACGCAGATCGCGATCGGCCTCGGCGCCGAGACCCGCGACTACGACGCGCTCCAGTACCACCCGAACGGCGGCGCGTGGCCGGCGCCCATGCAGGGCTACTCGATCCCGGAGACGACGCGCGCGTACGGCGCGGTGCTCCTGAACGCAGACCGTGAGGAGTTCACCGACTCGCTCGGCCCGCGCGACGAGGTGTCGCAGGCGATCGTGGACGAGGTCGAGGCCGGGCGCGGCGTGGAAACGCCCGACGGGCGGCCCGCCGTCTACCTCGACACCACCCGGATCGCGGAGAGCGACGCGAACGTCTCCCTGCCGTACATGCTCCGCCGCTACCGCGCCGGCGGCATCGACCCGCTCGACGAGCCGATCCTCACCTATCCAGTCCTTCACTACCAGAACGGGGGCCTCGTGATCGACGAGCACTCCGAGACGACGCTCGACGGCCTCTACGCCTGCGGCGAGATCGCCGGCGGGACGCACGGGCGCAACCGGATGATGGGCAACTCCCTGCTCGAGTGCACGGTCTTCGGCCGGCGCGCGGGCAAGGCCGCCGCGGAAAGGGCCGCATGAGCACCGTTGCCGGAACTGATCTCCGGCAGGCGGTCGAGGACGCCGCCGCGTACCTCTACGTCTGGGCGCTGAAGGACATCCCGCAGGACCTGCGCGACGCCCTCGCCGAGGCCAAGGACCGGGAGACCTCGATTCCGGGCCGCCGCGTGCTGGAGACGATCGTCAAGAACGTCCAGGTCGCCGAGACCGAGGACAACATCGTCTGCCAGGACACCGGGATCGCGGTCTACACGTGCCGCGTGGGCGAGCACTTCCCGTTGCACCCGGCCAAGATCTACGAGGCGCTGAAGATCGGCACCGAGCGCGCGACCATCGACACGCCGCTGCGCTCGAACGCCGTGCACACGATCACGCGCGAGAACACGGGGCCGAACACCGGCTACCGGCTGCCGATCGTGCACTGGGACTTCGTGCCCGACTGGGACGGCCTCGACGTCAAGTGCGTCCCCAAGGGCTCGGGCTCCGAGAACATGAGCTTCCTCAAGATGTGCGTCCCCGCCGACGGGGTGAAGGGGATCAAGCAGTTCGTCCTCGAGTCGATCGTCGGCGCGGGCGGCAAGCCGTGTCCGCCGGGGATCGTCGGCGTGGGGATCGGAGGCTCGGCCGACTACGCGATGTACCTCGCCAAGGAGGCGATCGCGCGGCCGGTGGGGACGACGAACGCGGACCCGCACGTGGCGAAGCTCGAGCGCGAGCTGTTCCAGCTCCTGAACGAGACCGGCGTGGGGCCGATGGGCCTCGGCGGCGACGTGACCGTCCTCTCGTGCCACATCGAGCACGCGGACACGCACATGACGCTCAACCCGGTCGCGGTCAACTACCAGTGCTGGGCCGCGCGCCGGGCTTCCGCGCACGTCACGGCGGACGGCGAAGTCGAGTTCGACCGGGAGTATTAGTGGCTCTCCCGGCAACATATGGCGGCGCCTGGCCCGCTATCACGCTGCGCCATGCGGCGTCCTCAGTCGCGCCCGGGCTTACTAGCCCGAGCGCTCCCTGCGTCCTTGCCTGGCTTGGTGCTAGCGACCCAGGCATCCACCGATGTCACCGGGAGAGCCACTGATGGCCGAGCACAAGCTCACATTCCCGGCGAGCGAGGAGGACATCCGCAAGCTCCACGCGGGCGACCTCGTCACCGTCGACGGCCACATCATCGGGATCCGCGACCGCACGCAGATCCGGATCTTCGACCAGGGCGTCGAGCCGCCGATCGACCTGAAGGGCGCCTTCCTCCTGCACACGGCGCCGAACGTGCGCAAGCTCGGCCCGGGCAAGTACGAGCCGATGTGCGTCGGCACCACGACGAGCGCCCGCATGGTGCGCTTCACGGAGCCGCTCGGCCGCGACTACGGCGTCCGCGCGATCGCCGGCAAGGGCGGCCTGCCCGACGAGGCGATCGAGCCGATGCAGAAGCACGGGATGGTCTACTTCGCGCTCGTCGGCGGCGCGGCCGCGCTCGAGACGACGCAGATCGAGGAGATCGAAGAGGTCTTCTGGGAGGAGCTCATGCCCGAGTGCCTCTGGAAGTTCCGCGTCAAGGACTTCGGCCCGCTCTGGGTCGGGATCGACTCGCACGGCAACTCGATGTACCACGACGTTCAGACGGAAGCCACGAAGCGACTGGAGGGAATCATTGCTGGACTTTGAGCCACGTTCAGGCGGCCTGACGCACGTCCTCGACAAGGGCCTGGGCCCGCGCGCCTGGGAGGACGTCCTCGAGACCTCGGGCGTCTACATCGACGTGGTCAAGCTCGGCTGGGGCACCGCGTACGTCACCCCGAACCTGCGCCGCAAGCTCGAGGTGCTGGCCGACAAGCCGGTGGTCATCGGCGGCACGTTCTTCGAGGTCGTGTACGTCAAGGACAAGGTCGACGAGTACAAGCGCTGGCTCACCGACCTCGGCCTGACGCACGTCGAGATCTCCGACGGCACGGTGCAGATCCCGCGCGAGGAGAAGCTGGAGCTGATCGCCGACCTGGCGCGCGACTTCACGGTTCTCTCGGAGGTCGGCTCCAAGGACTCGGACGTCAACTTCGCGCCCTACCTCTGGGTGCAGTGGATCAAGGAAGAGCTCGAAGCCGGCGCCTGGAAGGTGATCACCGAGTCGCGCGAGAGCGGAACGGCGGGGATCTTCCGGCCTTCCGGCGAGATGCGCACCGGGCTGATCGACGAGATCGTGAACGAGGTCGCGGTCGCCGACCTCATCTTCGAGGCGCCTACGAAGTCTTCTCAGGCGTGGTTCGTGAAGGAGTTCGGCCCGACCGTGAACCTCGGGAACATCCCGCCGGACGAGGTGATCCCGCTCGAGACGCTTCGGCTCGGCCTGCGCGGCGACACGCTGAAGGAGGTGCTGCTCCCTGACGAGCGCGCCCGCACATAGGGACAGGCTTCAGCCTGTCCCTTCGGAGCTCGAGGCGATGTCCGCCGAGGATCTGCTCCAGTGGGTCTACGGCGAGTACGGCGACCGGCTCTGCCTCACGTGCTCGTGGCAGAAGCAGTCGTCGGTGCTCGTGCACATGGTTTCCGAGCTCGGCCTCGACCTCCCCGTGATCGAGCTCGACACGCAGCTCTTCTTCCGCGAGACGTACGAGACGCGCGACCGGCTCGTCAAGCGCTACGGCCTGAACCTGATCTCGAACCCGATCATCACCGTCGCCGAGCAGCACCGGCAGGAAGGCCCGAACCTCTGGGAGCGCGACCCGGACCGCTGCTGCCAGATCCGCAAGGTCGAGCCGCTCCTCGCTGCGCTCGATCCCTACGACGCGTGGATCTCGGGCATCCGCCGCGACCAGTCGCCGAGCCGCGCCGAGACGCCGAAGCTCCAGTGGTCGGAGCGCTACGACGTCTGGAAGGTGCACCCGCTCGCGGACTGGGACGAGAAGCGCGTCTGGGCCTACATCAAGGTGAACGAGATTCCCTACAACCCGCTGCACGAGGCGGGCTACCGCTCGATCGGCTGCATCCCCTGCACTCGGCCGATCACGGAGGACGAAGAGGAGCGCGCGGGCCGCTGGGCCGGCTCCGACAAGCTCGAGTGCGGGATTCATGAAGACACGCCACTGAAGGAGGCACATGCCTGACGGATTCACGTTGTGGTTCACCGGCCTTTCCGGGGCCGGCAAGACGACGATCGCCGAGATCGTCGGCCCCGAGCTCGAGCGCCGCGGCCGGATCGTCGAGTACCTCGACGGCGACGCTGTTCGCCAGCATCTTTCGAAGGGGCTCGGGTTCTCGAAGGAGGACCGCGACACGAACATCGAGCGGGTCGGCTGGGTCGCCTCACGGATCACGCGGCAGGGAGGCGCGGTCATCGTGTCCGCGATCTCGCCCTACGCGGAAACTCGGACGAAGGCCCGCGAGATGGTCGAGGAGTTCGGCCGCTTCGTCGAGGTGCACATCGACGCGTCGGTCGAGGCCTGCGCCGAGCGCGACGTCAAGGGCCTCTACGCGAAGGCGTTCTCCGGTGAGATCAAGGAGTTCACGGGCGTCTCTGATCCGTACGAGGCACCCGAGAGCCCGGAGCTTCGCGTCGACACCGAGTCGGCGACGCCCGAGGAGAGCGCACAGCTGATCCTCGGCAAGCTGGCCGAGCTGGGCCTGGTCGAAGAAGAGGTGCCTGCGTGAGCGAAGTCCCGGGGACAGTCACAGTGACAGGCACTCAGACAGGTCTGATCGAGCCACACGGGGGAGCGCTGGTCGATCGGACCGGCGCGCGGCCGGACGATCTCGACTCGCTCGAGACGATCGCGCTCACGCCGCGGGAGGTGTCTGATCTGGACATGCTCGCGTCGGGCGCGCTGTCGCCGCTCGAGGGCTTCATGGGCCGCGAGGACTACGAGCGCGTCGTCGAGGACATGCACCTCGCGAACGGGCTCGCGTGGGCGATGCCTGTCTGTCTCGCGGTGGAAGCGGCGCCGGAGGGTGGCCGAGTCGCGCTCACCGACGGCGAAGGCCGCCCGCTGGCCGTGCTCGAGGTGGAGGAGGTCTACGACTACGACAAGGAGCGCGAGGCGGAGAACTGCTTCCGCACCACGGACGAGGCGCATCCCGGGGTCGCCCGCCTCTACGCGCAGCACCCGCGCTACCTCGCCGGCAAGGTCACCGTCTTCGACCGACCCGAGCCGTCGTTCCCGGAGCTGGCGAAGGATCCCGCGGACACGCGCAGGGAGTTCGAGGACCGAGGCTGGAAGACGGTCGTCGGCTTCCAGACCCGCAACCCGATCCATCGCGCGCACGAGTACCTGACCAAGGTCGCGCTCGAGACCGTCGACGGCCTGCTCATCCATCCGCTCGTGGGCGAGACGAAGTCCGACGACGTCCCGGCCGCAACTCGGGTCGCGTGCTACAGCGTCCTCGTCGACAAGTACTACCCGGGTGACCGCGTCGTCGTCTCGGCGTTTCCGGCCGCTATGCGCTACGCCGGTCCGCGCGAGGCGATCTGGCACGCCATCTGCCGCAAGAACTACGGCTGCTCGCACTTCATCGTCGGCCGCGACCACGCGGGTGTCGGCGACTACTACGGCACGTACGACGCCCAGCTCATCTTCGGCGAGTTCGAGCCGCACGAGCTCGGGATCGAGCCGCTGTTCTTCGAGCACGCGTTCTGGTGCAAGGTCTGCGGCTCGATGGCGACGCCGAAGACGTGCCCGCACGGCGGCGACGACCACGTGTTCCTCTCGGGAACCAAGGTCCGCGAGCTGCTCCAGGCCGGCGAACTGCCGCCGGTCGAGTTCTCACGGCCCGAGGTCGCCGAAGTGCTGATCGATGCCTATCGCTAGATGAACTGGCAGTTCACGCTCACGGGCCTGCTGATCGGCGCGCTCGTCGGGCTCACCGGGATGGGCGGCGGCTCGCTGATGACGCCCATCCTGATCCTGTTCTTCGGCTTCAAGCCGACGCTCGCGGTCGGCACGGACATCCTGCACGGCGCCGTCTTCAAGAGCTTCGGCGCGGTCCGGCACCGCGGGCTCGGGACCGTCCATGTACGGATCGCGTTCTGGATGTTCCTCGGCTCCGCGCCGATGTCGCTACTGGGGGTCGAGGTCGCCAACTGGATCGAAAACCAGTACGGAAGCGGTGTGGGCGACGCCATGGCCAAGGTGATCGGAGCCGCGCTGATCCTCGGCGGGCTCGGCTTCCTGGCGAAGATGTTCGTCAAGCGAGGAGTCCAGCCATCGGACGCGCCGTTCCTCCTCGCGAACCGAGACCGCGTGATCTGCGTCGCTCTGGGCGCGAGCGGAGGGTTCGTCGTCGGCCTGACCTCGGTCGGCAGCGGCACGTTCTTCGGGCTCGTGATGCTCCTCGTGTTCCCGTTGACCGCGGCCAAGATCGTCGGGACGGACATCTTCCACGCGGCTGCGCTGCTGTGGGTGGCCGGGATCAGCCACCTCGTGCACGGGAACGTCGACCTGCACGCGATGTTCTGGCTCCTGCTGGGCTCGATCCCGGGCGTGTTGTTCACGAGCAAGTTCGCCGTGCGCGTGCCTGACAGAGCGCTGCGCGTCGCGCTGGGGACGGTGCTGCTGGCGAGCGGAGTGCGTCTCATCGAGACCCCGCACTACGAGATTCTGGTTCCGCTGATCCTCGTGCTCGGAGCCGCCGGCGCGGTACTGACGCAGGTTCGCGTGATCCAGGCGCGCGCCGCGGCCGAGGCCTAGGGCACCAGCTCCGAGGAGCCCTCGCGCCAGCTTCCGCCGGCGCGCTTCGCCAGGTCGGCGAACGTCGTCCGCTCGAGGATCTCGATCGTGGAGTCACGCACCTCGCTCCAGGTTCCACGTAGGGAGTCGGCGACGAACTTCGGCACGGCGTCCGGGCTGCGGCGCGTCGCGTACCCGATCGGCGCGAGCTGGCCCTGGAAGAGCCGGACGACGCGCTCGAGCGTGATCTCGTCGGGCTCCTTGTTCAGCCGATAGCCGCCTGAGGGCCCTCGCTCCGAGCGGACGAGCCCCGCGGAGCGCATGGGCGGCATCACCTGCTCGAGCACGGACTGGGGGGCGCCGGTCCGGTGCGCGAGCTCCTCGAGCTTCATCGGCCCGCCGCCGTCGAGCGCGAGGGCGAGGATCGCGCGGGTCGCGTAGTCGGTTCGTCGCGAGATCCACATGAGCTGATTGTTCCCGTTTGACGACCTGGGCGGCGGTCCGTACACTGCCTTCTCGACTTTCTCTACATAAACAGTCAGGAATATCGAATAATAAGGGGGATTGATGGTTCGGATTAGCACAATCGGGGTTGTGGTGGCAGGTCTGGTCGCGCTCGTGGCCGCGAGCCTCACGTCGTCGCACGACGCGTCGGCGAGCTCGAAGAGCGGCTCGATCAGCCTCGTGGCGTACTCCACGCCGCGTGACGCCTACACGAAGCTGATCCCTGCGTTCACCGACACGGCCGCCGGCAAGGGCACCTCGTTCCAGCAGTCCTACGGCGCCTCGGGCGAGCAGGCCCGCGCCGTGATCAACGGCCTCAAGGCCGACGTCGTCGAGTTCTCGCTCGAGCCGG
This sequence comes from uncultured Actinomycetes bacterium, assembly GCA_963712635.1. Lineage (GTDB taxonomy): Bacteria > Actinomycetota > Thermoleophilia > Gaiellales > Gaiellaceae > VAXT01. Next base: position 77,470 of record CAVQIS010000007.1, read on the forward strand.
ACATGACCTCGCTCGTCAAGGCCGGCCTCGTCGCCAAGTCGTGGAAGAAGGAGGCCTACCACGGGATCGTCACGCGCTCGGTCGTCGTCTTCGTCGTCCGCAAGGGCAACCCGAAGCACATCCGCACCTGGAACGACCTGGTCAAGCCCGGCGTGGACGTGGTCGTGCCGAACGTCCAGACCTCCGGCGGCGCCAAGTGGGACGTGATCGCGGCCTACGGCGCACAGCGCAAGCTCGGCAAGTCGCACGCCAAGTCGGTTCAGTACCTCCAGAAGCTGTACGGCCACGTCGTCTCCCAGGACAAGAGCGCGCGTGAGGCGTTGCAGACGTTCCTCGCCGGCCGCGGCGACGTCCTCCTCTCGTACGAGAACGAGGCGATCTTCGCCCAGAAGCACGACCAGCCGGTCGACTTCGTGATGCCCAAGTCGACGATTCAGATCGCGAATCCGATCGCGGTCGTCAAGACGAGCAGCAACAAGACCACGGCGCGCGCCTTCGTGAACTTCCTGCGCACGAAGCCGGCCCAGGTGATCTTCGCGCAGAACGGCTACCGGCCGGTGCTCCGCAGCGCGGCCAAGGGGTTCAGCTTCCCCTATCCGCCGGGTGTGTTCTCGATCCAGTGGCTCGGCGGCTGGGCGAAGGTCGACAAGCAGTTCTTCGACTCGCGCACCGGGATCGTGACGAAGATCCAGCGCCGGCAGGGCGGCTGAGCTGGCCGCTCGCGCCGAGGCTCTTTCCCGGCCCGGGGCTGTCCGCAGCTCCGGGCCGGGGCTCGCCGTCGGGCTCGCGACCGCCTATCTGAGCCTGATCGTCCTGCTCCCGCTGGCGGCGCTCGTCTGGAAGGCGAGCAAGGCCGGCAGGGGCGGCTTCTGGGAGGCGGTCATCCGACCCCCAGGCGGTTGCGGCGCTCAAGCTGACGCTCGTCGTCTCGGTCGCGGTCTGCCTGATCAACGCCGTGATGGGGACGATCGTCGCGTGGATCCTGATCCGGGACCGCTTCCCCGGGCAGGGGGTCGTGAACGCGATCATCGACCTCCCGTTCGCGCTCCCGACGATCGTCGCCGGCCTGACGCTGCTCGCCCTCTACGGGCCGAACGGCCCCGTGGGCGTGAACATCGCGTTCTCGCGGACGGCGATCCTGCTGGCGCTGCTGTTCGTGACGCTGCCGTTCGTGATCCGGACCGTGCAGCCGGTGCTGCTCGAGCTCGACCGCGAGATGGAGGAGGCCGCCGCCTCGCTGGGGGCCGGCCCCTTCACGACGTTCCGCCACATCATCTTTCCGAACCTGTTCCCGGCCGTTCTGTCGGGGGTCGCGCTCGCCTTCGCCCGGGCGATCGGCGAGTTCGGCTCGGTCGTGCTCATCTCCGGGAACCTGCCCTTCAAGACCGAGGTCGCGTCGGTCTTCATCTTCGGCCGGATCGAGAGCGGAGACCCGGCAGGCGCCGCCGCCGTGTCCGTGCTGATCCTCGTGATCACGTTCGTGGTGCTGCTCGGGATCGGCGCGCTCCGGCGCTGGGTGACGAGGCACGACCGTGCGTAGATGGCCGCTCCGCATCGTCGGGCTGAGCTACCTGCTGGTGGTGCTCGCCGCACCCGTGGGGCTCGTCTTCTACCGCGCGTTCGAGCACGGGCTCGGCCCTGCCTGGGCCGCGGTCACGACGCCCGAGGCGAAGCACGCCTTCTACCTGACGGTGCTGATCGCCGCGATCGCGGTGCCGGCGAACACGATCTTCGGCGTCATCTGCGCGCTCGCGATCGTGCGCCAGCGCTTCCCCGGCAAGGGCGTCATGAACGCCCTGGTCGACCTCCCGCTCGCGCTGTCGCCCGGTCGTCGTCGGGCTCGCGTTCCTGCTCCTGTACAGCCGGACCGGCTGGTTCGGGAGCTGGCTGACCGACCACGGAATCCAGGTGGTGTTCGCGCTGCCCGGGATGATCCTCGTCACGATCTTCATCTCGCTGCCGTTCGTCGTCCGCGAGGTCGTCCCGGTGCTCCGTGAGATCGGCACCGATCAGGAGCAGGCCGCCGCGACGCTCGGCGCTTCGGGCTGGCAGACGTTCCGGCGCGTGACCTTTCCGGCGATCCGATGGGCGATCGCGTACGGCGTCGTCCTGACCACCGCGCGGGCGCTCGGCGAGTTCGGTGCGGTCAGCGTCATCTCGGGCCACATCGTCGGCAAGACCGAGACGCTGACGCTGCACGTCGAGGCGCAGTACCAGCAGTTCGACTACACCGGTGCGTACGCTGCCTCGGTCGTGCTCGCGATGCTCGCGATCGCGACGCTGGTCGCGATGACGCTGTTCAAGCCGAAGGAGGAAACGCGGTAATGGCCATCATCGCCAGGTCGGTGACGAAGCGGTTCGGGGAGTTCGTCGCGCTCGACGACGCCTCGATCGAGGTCCCGTCGGGCTCGCTGACGGCATTGCTCGGCCCGAGCGGCAGCGGGAAGTCCACGCTCCTCCGCGTGATCGCGGGGCTCGAGCGCCCCGAGTCGGGCACGGTCGAGCTGGACGGCGTCGACGTCACGCGCCAGGCGGCGCAGAAGCGCGGTGTCGGCTTCGTCTTCCAGCACTACGCAGCCTTCAAGCACATGACCGTGCGCGAGAACGTGGCCTTCGGGCTCAAGGTGCGCAAGCGGCCGCGGGCCGAGATCCGCAAGCGCGTCGACGACCTGCTCGAGCTCGTCCAGATCGCGGGCTGGGCCGACCACTATCCGGCACAGCTCTCAGGCGGGCAGCGCCAGCGGATGGCACTTGCCCGCGCGCTCGCGGTCGAGCCGAAGGTGCTCCTCCTGGACGAGCCGTTCGGAGCGCTCGACGCCCGGGTCCGCAAGGACCTGCGGGCCTGGCTGCGGCGACTCCACGACGAGATGCACGTGACGACGATCTTCGTCACGCACGACCAGGAGGAGGCGATGGAGCTCGCCGACCAGATCGTGCTCATGAACCACGGGCGCATCGAGCAGACCGGCGGCCCGCGCGAGCTCTACGAGGAGCCTGCGAACGAGTTCGTGATGGGGTTCGTCGGGCCGGTCAATCGCCTTGGGAAGTCGTACGTGCGCCCGCACGACCTCGAGCTCTTGAGCGAGCCGAACGGTCACACGACACCTGGTTCGATCGAGCGAGTCGTCCATCTCGGCTTCGAGGTGCGCGTCGAGCTCCTCCTCGAGGACGGGCGCGACGTCTGGGCTCAGGTCACGCGGGACGAAGCGGAGCGGCTCGAGCTCGCCCCCGGTGGCAGCGTGTTCGTCCGCCCGCGGCGGGAGAAGGTCTTCGAGCCCGCCTAGGAGGCCAGGGCCAGGAAGGGGAGGCTCGAGCTGAGCTCGAGCGGCCCAACCGCCGGCAGCCAGTCCCGGCGGCAGGTTGTCCACTGGAGAGCGCTGTTCTCGCGGCTCATCAGCCAGTTGTCGAAGACCTCGTCCTGGGCGATCCGCATCAGCGCCGCCCGGATCGAGGAGCCGGCATCGGCGAGGGAGAACGCCCCGAGCGGAGCCGTCGGAGTGAGCGCCCGCACGCGGAGCTCGCCCTCGCGAGTCTTCAGCTTCACCCAGTGGCCGCCGGGGATGCGGAAGACGGACGAGGGAGCCAGGCCATCGATCGCCACGCCGCGCCCTCTGCGACCGAGCCATAACGGAGCGGGCGTCACCTGAACGAGGCGAGCAGCGGTCTCGGAGTAGCTCTCGTGGTAGCTCGCGATCTGTCCGGCGCTCGGTGACCTGACGCGGAAGTTCCGCTCCACGCGCGCCTGGCGCAGCTCGTCGGCGATCACCCCACGGGCGATCGACCGAGAGGCGCCTGCTCGGGCGAGGGCGCCCCGATACGCCGCGCCGTTGCCGCCGAAGCGGTAGCGGACGATCGCGCGCTCGGCCGCACGGAGCTCCTGCGGCTTCACCTTCACCTCGTTCTTGAGGGCGAGGCTCGCGAAGAGCGACGTGAAGGCGATCTCGCGGTCACGGGTGACGTGCGCGATGCTCGAGAGCTGGGACGTGCTGATCCGGCCGCCGGGCACGGTGCATTGCGTCCCTCCGGGCAGGCGGAGCTGGCCCTCGGTCAGGGAACGGTCGAACTTGGGGCCGGCCATGCTCGGACCGGCGCACAGGCTCGGGTTGCGGGTCCACAGGTAGACGCACGCGGCGGCCGGCTTGTCGGGGTCGCGGTCGGCCGCGGCCCACTCGCCCCAGCCCCACGACCAGACCGTCGCGAGCGGGATCTCCCGGCTCACCTGCTTGACCGCGAGCACCTGCCACTTGATCGTGTCGAACCAGGCCGCGGCGGGCTTGAGCTTCTCGCGGCCGCCCTGGCCGGGGTTCGTGTGGAAGCCGAGGAAGATCCCGATCTTCGACGGCGGGATGCCGATCTCGGTCAGATCGTTCAGGCCCTGGCGGAATGCGTTGCGGAGCGTCCGCGACGCGAGCACCGGCCCCTGCCGGTGGATCTGCGGCGCGGAGAAGTAGATCTCCCGAACGAAGTCCGTGTAGAGCGCGACCTCGCGCCACCAGTCCCCGGCTTCGCCGTCCGTGAACGGCCGCGTCGAAAGCAGCAGGAACGGGTGCGCTCCGAGCTCGCGCAGGCGCTTGACGAAGATGATCACGTTCTGGCGGTACTGCTGGTTCGTCGGGGACCACGGCGTCGCCAGGTTCGAGCCCCACATCTCGTTCAGGGCGATCCACGGCGTCGCGCAGGCAGACGAGGCGACCGCCCGGTAGAAGACTCGATCGGCCCAGTCACGAACCTCGACCGGCTCCATCGGGTTGTTGGGGATGCCGACGCGCTGCCGGAAGTTCATCTCCCAGTAGACCGTCTTCGCGCCTAGTGCGCGGATCTGCGGCGGGTAGATGAAGTTCGCTGCCGCGGCCACGACGCCAGGTCGCGCGAACATCGTCCAGTAGGGCACCGAGCCGTCGGCGAAGTCGACCCAGACCGGCGCCTTGTTCGGCAGCCCGCACTCGCGAGCGTCCGCCTGGCCGGGCGCGGCCGCGAACATCGCACCACACGCGAGAGCGAGGACGAGGAGGCGCTTCACCACGGCCAAAATCTAGCTGTCTGCGCGAACGAGGAAGCCACTACGTCCCTGTTTGATCAGGACGCGGCTGAACCCTGCAGAGCCGAACAGGAAGCGAAGCTCTCGCTCGGTGTAGTTGAAGATCGGGCAGTTGTTGATCACCTCGTAGCGGAGCTTCCGCACCGGCCCCTTGAGCCAGTTCCAGCGCGGGAAGCTCGCGACGGCAGAACCGGACGTCAGCTCCGCCATGCGGCGCACGAAGAGATGCGCGTCCGGGATGTAGTCGAAGAAGCCGAGCGCGATCGTGACGTCGAACTTGCCCTCGAGCGGCGCGGACAGGAAGTCGCCGTGGACGAGCTTCACCTTGTCGCCGAAGCGCTCCAGGCGCTTTGCCGACAGATCGAGCATCTCCTGGGCGATGTCCGCGTTCACCCACTCGCGCGCGCCGGCCTCGAGGATCAGCTCGCCGACGCGGCCCGAGCCGCCGCCGATGTCGAGGACGCGCGGCTGGTCGTACTCCCGGACGACGTCGAGCGCGAAGTCGCGGCGCTTCAGCAGCCCGGGGCGGACCGCGCGCTGGAGCGGATGCTCTTCGTCGTACAGCGCGTCAAACGACGACGCCTGCTCGCGAAAGTGATCTCGGACGAGCTCCGTGGTGTTCGACGACTTCTCCATGGGCCTCCTCGTAGCTCGTCAGCGTGTAGTCCTGGGCGATCGCACGAATCCGATCCGCGACCAGCCGCCTGCCGGGATTGCGCTGGACGCTCTTCCAGGCTGCCAGCGCGCGCTGCTTCGGAGTCGGGCTCTCGGGCAGCGACGCCCGCAGCGGCTGCGGGTCGAGCTCGTACGGATGGAAGTACAGCACAGGGTGCGAGTTCTCGGCGGCGACCTCGCGTAAGGCGCGGCGAAGGACGGCCGTCGGCAGCGCGCGCCAGTAGGCGCCTCCGCCCATCGGGACCGGGCGGCCGCGGACGGGCCAGACGGTGATCGGGTACTCCCAGATCTCGCGCCCGTCGCCGAGCTCGAGCCGGTACGGGGTACGGGGGACGCCTCCGATGCGGTTGCCGATGCGCGGCGAGTCGTACTGGCTGGAGTCGTAGCGGAAGCCGAGCTCGGCCAGGACGTCGTAGGCCCACGGGGTTTCGCGCGTGATCGAGAAGGCCGGCGCGCGGTAGCCGAGCGGCCGCTTGCCGCAGAGCTCCTCGAGGAGCTCCGCGCAGCGCTCGACATCCGCACGGAACTCGTCTCGGGTCTGCGTCGGGACGCGTCTGTGGGCGAAGCCGTGGCAGGCGAGCTCGTGGCCCTTGCCGGCGATTGCACGCACGAGATCGGGATAGCGCTCGGCGGTCATGCCGAGGACGAAGAACGTGGCCTTCGCCTTCAGCTCGTCGAGCAACTCGAAGATCGCCGCGGTCTGCCGCTCGAGCGCTTGGCCGCGCTCGTCCCAGTCGTCGCGGCCGAGCCCGCGGTGGACGAGCTGGTGCCAGTCTTCGAAGTCGATCGAGAGCAGGAGCTTGGTCACGGGCTGAACTCTAAGATCGATTTCGATGCGCAAGCTCGCGCCAACGCTCATCGTGGCCGCCCTGCTCGTGGCGACCGCGACCGCATTCGCGGTCGAAGAGCGACTCAAGCTCGAAGACAGCCCCGTGCTCAAGACCCAGATCACGAAGCTCTTCGCGCCGAAGACGGGCGAGGCGAGAATCGGCTTCCAGCTGCGCCGCGAGGAGAACATCCAGCTCGACGTCGCGAACGCTCGCGGCGCCGTCGTGCGGCACGCCATCGGCTCGGGGATCTTCGGGCAATCGTCCCACCAGTTCGCCTGGGACGGGCGTGACGACGACGGACGGACTGTGCCGGACGGCGTCTACCAGGTTCAGCTCCAGCTGAAGGACGAGGACCGGACGATCGAGTTCCCGGCGACGGTTCGCGTCGACTCGACCGCGCCGACGATCGACGTGCGCCTGAAGCACCAGGTGTTCTCGCCGGACGGTGACCGACGAGCAGATCACGTGGACGTCCACTACCGATTCAGCGAGCCTGCCTACGCGATCCTCTACGTGAACGGCAAGCCGGTGGGCCGCAGCTACCGGAAAAAGCCGATCGGGTCGTACCCCTGGTACGGAAAGGGCAGGAAGCCGGGCACATACCGGCTGGCCCTGGCCGCGAAGGATCTGGCGGGCAACCAGACCTCGACGCGCGCGTTCGCCGTCGTGCTCCGGTTCGTCGAGCTCGCGAAGCCGCGCTACGTGACCCATGGCCCGGTCGTCCGGGTGCGAGTCTCGACGGACGCAAAGAGGGTCAATTGGCGACTCGCCGGCCGCAGCGGGACAGCGCGCCCGCCGAAGCTCGTGCTCCCGGTGCCGTCCGCCAGGGGCCGCTACACGCTCACGGTCAGCGCCAACGGCCACCGCGCGCGGGCAACCGTCATCAAGCGCAAGTAGCCTCGCTAACCTCCGAGTCTTGCCGCTCGCCGCATCGCTGGAACGCGCGGTCACCGACTCTGCGGAGCTCCTGCTCGCCGTGGGTGCGGTGCTCGCCATCGCCTACGCATTGCTCCGCACGAGGATCGGAGTGCTCCGCTGGCCCCTCATCGCCGCTGCGCTGGTCGCGCTCGGCGCGGGCACGGCCCTCGGCGGCTGGGCGTGGCACGAGAAGCGTCCGCGGGACGTCCTCGGCTCGCCGACAGAGGAGTTCTCCTCGACGCTGCGCACGGACACGGTCCCGATCGAAGAAGAAGAACGGGAAGAAGCCGAAGACCGGACGCCTGTTCGAGGAGCAGTGGCCGACCTACGGCTACGACATGCAGCGAACCCACCTCGCCCCGGGCTGGCGCCGTCTCCGCCCGCCCTTCCACGGCCTCTGGAAGCTGAAAGCGCACGCGGACATCGAGTTCCCGCCCTCGGTCGCCTACGGCAAGGTCTACGTCGCGCAGCAGAAGGGCCGCTTCTTCGCGCTCAACGCGCGCACCGGGAAGATCGTCTGGACGAAGCACTTCGAGCACTGCTCCGCCGCCTCGCCGACGATCTCCGACGGAATCGTCTATCAGGCGTACATGCACGAGCTGCCGTGCCGCAAGCACGAGACCGGCGCGGCTGGGTTCGTCGTGGCCTGGAACGCGCGCAACGGCAGGGAGTACTGGCGCGTGCGTGCCGGCTCGGTCGAGTCGTCGCCGCTCCTGATCGGCAAGACCCTCTACTTCGGGTCCTGGGACCGCCACCTGTACGCATACCGGATCCGCGGCAAGCGCAAGCCGCTCCTCAAGTGGACGTTCGCGGCCGACGACCAGATCGTCGCCGCGCCCGCCCAGGCGGGTCGAATCGTCGTGATCGCGACGAGCAGCGGGAGCGTCTACGGCGTCGACGCCAAGACCGGGCGTCAGCGCTGGCACTCGACGTCCTTCTCGCGCTTCGGCCGGCGGGAGTACTTCTACGCGACGCCGACGGTCGCCTACGGGCGCGTCTACATCGGCAACGCGGACGGCACGGTCTACGCCTTCGGAGCATCCAGTGGGCACCTGCTCTGGGCGCGACAGGTCGGGACGTACGTCTATACGGCCGCCGCGGTCTGGCGGAGGACCGTGTTCGTCGGGACCTGGGACGGGACGTTCATCGCCCTCGACGCGCGAACGGGCGCGCCGCGTTGGCGGTTCGACGCGCCGGCATCGATCACCGGAGCGCCGACGGTCCTAGCGGGGCTGGTCTACTTCTCGACGTGCGGCCGCTGCGGCGTGGGCGGCCTGCGGCGCGTGAAGGTCGGCCCGCGCGGCACCTGGGGGTTGAACGCGCGAAACGGAGACCCGGTCTGGCACTTCCACGACGGCAAGTACTCGGCCCTCGTCGCCGATGGCTTCCGCGTCTACATCTCGGGCCGCAACAAGGTCTACGCGATGATCACCCAGCAGCGCTACGCGACGCTGAAGAAGGCACAGGCTCGCGAGAAGTGCCGGAAGCTGAAGCGAGCAAGAGCGCGAGAGCGATGCCTGTCAAAGGCCAGGCGAGGTACGAAGTCTGGAAAACGCGGCTCAGGAAAAGCAAGACGAACATCGAAACCGCAAAACCCAGCCCCGCCGCCCAGTTGACTCCGCTTCGCCGCTGGTTCCAGAGCAGCCAGAGGGTGATCGGGAGCCAGACCACGAGCGCGAGCGGGACGAACGGGTAGTAGCCGAAGCGGTCGTCGATCACGCCGAGGTTGAGGAGAAGCGCCGCGAGGCCGTAGCCCACGATCCGATACGTCGCCGCGCCGTAGCCGACCGTGTCGTGCCAGAGCGCTCCCGGGCCTGCGACGAAGAACGGGAGGACGCTGACCAGGAAGACTCCGCCGAACGCGGCGCCCGCCTGGTAGAGCGTCCGCCGCGGGACTCGCTGCGCGAGGAGCATGACGAGGAAGAAGGGAACGGCGACGAGAGCGAACTGCTTCAGCGCGAGCGCGGCGCCGAGGCTCGCCGCGGCCCACACGAAGCGGCCCCGGGCGAAGAGCGCGAACGCGAGGACGAGCGCCAGCAGCGCGGGAGCGTCCGCAGTCCCGAACCACGCTCCTCTAATCAGGATCGGGTTCGCGGCCAGCGCCGCACCGGTCGCCAGGCGCCAGTGCAGCGCGCCCGGGAAGAGGAGCGCCGCGGGCAGGAGGGCGAGCGTGCAGAGCAGGACGAAGATCCGGTAGTCGTCCAAGGGGCTGGGGAGGACGCGCCACGCAGCGGCGGTGAGAGCCGTGCCGGGGAAGTAGGCGAAGTGGTGCCTCGCAGCGCGGTCGAACGCCGCCTCCTCGTCGTCGGCCGCGGGGTAGAAGCGCTCCAGCCCGGAGTTCCCGTAGTCATGGCCGTACGGGTCATGGCCGTGCAGAACCAGGTCGCCGGCGATCTCGATCTGGTAGGTCGAGTCGTTCGTGAAGTACCAGGGCTCGCTCGCGTCGCGAAGCCCGACCTGGAGCAGGGTCGCGGGGACGAGCAGCATCGCGCAGACGACCGCCGTGAGCGTGATCGCCGGCCCAGCGGGGCCAGGCGCGGAGGTGCCAGGTCACCGCGGCGGCGAGCGCGACGAGGAGGCCGGCGAGAACGGCTGTCGAGCGGATGATCCCGAGGTCCCATTCGCGGTCGGCGACGCGTACGAGCGGGCCGAGGATCCCGTGCGGGTGGAGCGAGGAGGGCGCGAACGGCCAGGGGTCGGCGCCGAGCTCCGGGACCGTGATCGCGACGATGACGCCGAGCGTCGCCAGCAGGACGAACCCGCCGAAGCGGCTCACGCGCCGAGTATGGCTTCGCTGTCGGCCCGCCAGAGCACGAACCCGGCCGCGACGGCGATCGCGAGCCACGTCACGGGATCCTCGAAGAACCCGCTGTAGGCGATCGAGTGCACGAAGAGCGCGAGCAACACCGCTCCCAGGCCGAGCCCGAGCGGCGGCGCCCTCCGGCGCACCTGCTCGATCACCGCAGCCGATCCTCCAAGCAAGGCCAGGTAGGCGGCCAGCCCAATGACGCCGAGCTCGGCCGCGACTGTCAGCGGCGTCGTGTGCGAGACGAAGCGCGTCGGCGAGCCGCCCTGCTTCGAGCGCGCCTGGCTCGCCACGGGCTGGGCGCCGAGACCGACACCTGCGGCCGGATGCGACTCGAAAACCTTCCACGTCAGGTCGACGCGCCGTGACCGGTCGCTGGTGAACCGCCGCGCGGAGTGGTCTCTGGCCGAGTTGAGAACGAACCCGGCGGCCCCGAGGAGCACCACGGCAGCCGTCAAGGCCGCGACGAGCTTCAGTCCGCGCCCTCCTGCGAACGCCGCCAGGACCAGCGTCACTACGAAGAGCGCGGCCATGCTCGACTGCGAGTACGAGAACCAGAGCCCGGCGAACATCAGTCCGATGAGCCCCGTGGCCAGGAACGGGTTCACCTTCCCGTAGAGGACGGCCACGAGCAGCACCACGATCCCGATCACCACGTGCCGGCCGTACAGGCTCGGGTCGCGGAAGAGCGAGGTCACGCGGAAGAAGGAGCTGTAGGCGTTCCCGACCTCGACGGCCGGCGAGAAGAACCAGAGCTTGTGCGTCGCGGCCTGGATCAGCCCGACGACCGCGAACAGCGATCCGAGCCCGACCGCGATCACGGCCAGCGCCCGCGGGAGCCAGGGCGGAAACGGCGCGCGTGCGACCAAGGCGACGAGCAGTCCGAAGGGCAGCAGGAAGTAGGCGAGGACGTCCTCGCCGGCGTGCAAGTCGTCGGTCCAGAGGAGCGAGATCGCGGAGATGGCCAGGAACGCGATCGCGGGAACCGAGACGAGCAGCGTCACGCGTCCGGGTCCGGAATCCGCGCAGCGCCTGCCACGCGAGCGCGAGCGCCGCCGCCCCGAGGACGGCGTAGAGCGGGAGCAGCCGCCCGAGCTGGCCCGAGCTGGCGACGCCGACGTAGTAGCGGTGCTCGCTGCCGAACGAGAGCGGAGGCCGGAACGGAGCCGCCACGGCGACCAGCGGCGTCACGAGGACCGGCCAGCGGACGAGGACGGCCGCGCCGATCGCCATCGGGATCAGCGAAGCCACCCCGAGCGCGGCGAGCTTCGTCGAGACCCGGTTGCCGGAGAGGTCGTGCACCAGCCCGAGCTCACCGAGGGCGAGCAGCGCCAGCCCCGGAAGGATCAGCAGCCGGCCGCGTCCGAGCAGCACGAACGCTGCGCCGATCGCGCCCACGACCGCCGCGAGCTGTGCCGCGTCTCCCGAGTCCACGGCAGAACGCTAAACGCGTCCGAGCATGAACCGCCGTCCGAACGCGCCGATGCGCTGCCGCTCCTGCGGCAAGTAGAAGCCGACGGCCCGCAGTACGAGCGGATAGACGGCCGTCAGGGCGATCGCGACGACGAGCCCGGCGTCGATCGTCTTGCCCGCGATCACCAGCGCCGCCGCGGTCGCCGCCAGGGTTGCGACACGGCGCCACTGGTACTGCACCGGGAACACCCGCTGCGCCTTCCACAGGATCCCGAGGAACATCGCGAAGTAAGCGAGCAGCATCGAGGCGGCGGCGCCCATCCTCCCGAACGGCGGGATCAGGGCGAAGTTCAGCGCGATCCCGAACAGCGCGGCGGCCCCTGTCACCATCCAGTTCGACCCGCGCCGCCCCGCCCGGCCGATCGACGTCACGACGACGACGTACGCGCCGAAGATCGCGAACGCGAACGCGAGCAGCGGGACGACCTCCGAGCCCTCGTAGAACTCCGGCGTCGTCAGCAGGCGCACGATCCACGGCGCGCCGAGCCCGAGCGCGAGCGCGCCCCAGCAGGAGAAGAACGTCACGTAGGTGAGGACGTAGCCGTACGTCCGCTTGGCCTCGTCCTCGGGGATCGAGAACGCGAACGCGGGCCAGGCGGTGCGGAAGGCGGCGAGCAGGAAGAGCAGCGCGGCCGAGACTCGCATCCCGATCGCGTAGAGGCCGAGCTCGTGCTGGCCCTTCATCCTCACCAGCAGGAAGCGGTCGGCGAAATCGATCACGTTCAGGGCGATCACCGACGGGATGAACGGCATGCCCCAGGCGGTCATCCGGCGAAAGACGTCGCGGTCGAACTCGAACCCGAGCTGCGACCGGCGGTAGGCGAGCAGCACGAGGTAGATCGCGAGCGTCCCCGCGAAGTTGCCGACGATCACCCCGACCGGGCCCTTGTCGAGCGTGACGACGAGGAAGATCGTGGCGCCGACCGTCAGCAGGACGTTGGCGAGGCTCGCGACCGAGTAGCTCACCGAGCGCTCCTCGACGCGGAAGAGCGCGGTCAGCTGGTCGTAGTTCATGGTCGCCCAGAGCCCGACGAAGGCGGCGCGGACGAGATTCACATGCTCGGTCGAGCCGTAGAGCACGTGCGAGATCTGGGGGGCGAAGATCTCTCCGGCGACCAGCGCGATGGTCGCGGTGCCCAGCGTGAACCAGAAGGAGGTGCGGACGACGGTCTGGCGTCCCTGCTCGCCCTCCGCGGTGAAGTAGAACCGGAAGAACGAGCTCTGGATCCCTGCGCGCAGGAGGGCGAAGACGACCGCCGTGAGCGCGACGAGCACTTCGATCGCCCCGTAGTCGGAGGGCGTGAGGTAGCGCGTGTAGAGCGGGAGCAGGAGGACGGCGACGATCCGCTGGATCAGGCCGCCGAGCCCGTAGATCACGGAGTGCTTGCCGAGCCGCTGGATCTGCGCTGCGAGCGACGCCAACTCAGAGCCGAGCGTAGATGTCGAGCAGGCGGTCGGTCATGCGCTCGACGTCGTGCACCTCTTCCACGTACGCGCGGCCCGCCTCGCCCAGGCGCTTGCGCTCCTCGAACGACTCCACGAGCGGCCTGAGCACGTCCACGAGGTCGTCCTTCGTCGTCCGGACGATCGGCACCTTCACGCCGAAGGCCTCCTCCGTCTGGCGCACCGCGTCGCCTTCGAGCGACGTGACGACCGGCTTCCCCAGCGCCATGCCCTCGATCGTGAAGATCCCGTGCCAGTCGCGGAGCACCTGGTCGACGACGATGTCCGCCTGCTTGTAGCGCTCGAGCGCCTCCTCGTTGCGGACGCCGTGGACGACATCGAGGTCGACCTTCAGCTGCCTGCACGCCTCGATCACGTACTCGGTGCCCTTCTTCTCCTTGTTCGAGGGCGCGTGGACGATCCGCACACGCTCGCGCTCGACCGCGGGGACGGGCTCGTAGCCGGCCAGGTCGATCCCCGGAGGCAGCACTTCCGCGTCGAACGGGATGAAACTCAGCGCCGCGAACGAGCCGACGACCCGCGCGTCCGCCTTGAGCCCGTACATCAGCTGCTCCTTCGGCCGCTCCCGGATGTCCGCGCCGAGGAAGTGGAAGAGCGACTTCCGCCGCGTCGCCTTCAGGATCGGGAACTGCAGGCTCTTCGGGACGAGCGTCAGCCCGAAGTAGAAGTGGAAGATGTCCGTCTGCGGCAGGAGCTTCGAAAGCGCTCGCCACTGGACGAGCTGCTGGCGAACAAGGCCTTTGCGCGGACGCTTCAGGTCCCAGTCGGCCTGGTCCGGCCGGAAGGGCTGCGTGTTGAAGACGACGAGGCGCGCGTCGACTCCACGTTTGCGGAGTGCCTGCACGTTCGTCCACCCGACCCCGGCCAGGTTGACCGGGCAGTGCGTCACCCGGGGCGTCACGTCAGGAGGTCGGGAAGAGGAACTCGACGCTGTTCCAGCGCGCGATCTCGCAGCCGTTGCCCTTGTTGAAGTGGGCGTTGACGGGCTCGCCGCGGAACGTTCCTGTCACGACTGCCTCCTCCGGCCCGCCGAAAACCTGGGTGCAGGCCTTGTCCTTCGGTACCGGGGCGAACGGATCGTCCAGGACGGCGAGCTTCGCGCAGGCGCGCTCCGGATTCGGCAGCGTCCCGCCGTCCGGGCACTCGAGCGTCCAGGTCTTCGTGGGGGCCTCGGAGCCGCCGATCGAGACCGAGATGTCGAGCTTCGTGTTCGCGGGGCTCACCTGGCCGGTACCGGACCCGCTTCCGGAGGACGTGCTTCGGCTCATGCAGCCGGTCGCCGCGAGGGCGGCGAGCGCGAAGATCGCGAAGCGCATTAGAGGGCGGTCGTCGGCAGCAGAAGCGCGTACCCGTCGCGGAGGAACGGGGTGCGGTCGACGAGCGCGGCGACGGCGTCCGGGGTGACGGCGCCCTCCTCGGTGACGATCTCGGTCAGCAGGTCGGGCGGGGTCATCTCGAACAGCTCGCGCTCGGCCTCGCTCTGCTCGGGGGCCGACGCGACGTCGATCGGCGCCAGCTTCACGATCTCGCACGCGACGATCGTCGGGACCTGGCGCTTCTGCGCCGCTTCGGCGATCGCGGTCGTGCCGATCTTGTTGCAGAGCGTCCCGTCGTGGAAGACGGTGTCGGCGCCGATCAGGAAGATCGTCGCGCCGTCGAGTGCCGCCGGCGCGTCCTCGTCGCGGACGAGGTCGACGTTCAGGCCCTGCTCCCTGAGCTCGTCGGCGAATGCCTTGCCCTCGCCGACGGGCTCGGAGACGGTGCAGATCGCCTTCGCGGGCGGTGTGTGGATGAGCGCCTCCCGCACGGTGGCGGAGGCCGAGTGCGTCAGAACGGTCGCGCCCTCGAGCCGTGGGGAAAGCTGAACCGCGATCGATGCGCCCGCCCGCTCGCGCCCGTTCAGGATCGACTGTGCTTCCTCCTGGACGAGGCGGCGGAGCTCGTCGGGATCGAGGAAGCGATGAGCATTGGCGGCCGCGAGCACTCGACCCGCGGCGCCGGCGATCGCGCCCACTCCCGGCCTCGACTCGGCGAGCTTCCGGCCGGCGTCGACCAGCTTGTCGAAGAGCCCGGCCGAGCTCTCGAAGGGCTGTTCTGCTACCTCGATGAGCGTCTCGACGGTGCGCCGCGCCATCCAGCTGGCCCCGTGCTCACGGTCGGCAGTGAGCTCCGCGACCGTAGCTTCAAGGCCTGGCATGCAGGGAGTTTATCCCGAGCCGGGTAGATTTCTGCCGTGGCCACCACCGGCCAGGAGCCCCTGACCAGCCCGCTCGAGGCGGCCGACGACGCCCTGTCGCCCTCGATCTCGGTCGTGATCCCGGTCTACAACGAGGGTCCCAGCCTGCGCGAGCTGTACGAGCGGACGGTCAAGACGCTCGACGCGACGGGCCGCGGCTTCGAGCTGATCTTCGTCGACGACGGCTCGACCGACACGACCTTCGCGGAGCTCGAGCGGATACACGCCGCCGACGACCGAGTCCGCGTCGTCCGCCTGAAGAAGAACTTCGGCCAGCACGCCGCGATGCACGCGGGGCTCGTTCGCGCGCGGGGCGAGATCCTCGTGACGATGGACGGCGACCTCCAGAACGCGCCCGAGGACCTCCCGCGCCTGATCGCAGCGGTCGAGGACGGGGCGGACGTGGCGAGCGGAACGCGGAACGCTCGGCGCGACTCCTGGGGGCGGACGCTTCCCTCGCGCGTGATCAACGGCATGCTGCGGCGCTTCACCGGGGCGGACATCTCCGACTTCGGCTGTGCCTACAACGCGTATCGGCGGAGCGCGATCGAGCCGATGCTGGGCGCGATCGGGAAGCAGAAGTTCACGAAGGCGCTCGTGCTCTCGGGCGGAGCGAGCGTCGCCGAGGTGGACGTGTCTCATGCGCCACGGGCCGGCCGCTCACGCTACTCGCCGCTGCGGCTCACGCGGCTCGCGCTGCACGTGCTCGCCGGCTTCTGGCCGCAGCCGATCCAGTGGATCGGGATCGCGATCGGGCTCCTCTGCACGACCGTGGCGTTCGCGCTCGGGATCTACGGCGTCGTCTTCTGGGTCGGCGAGTCGAACTTCCCGGGCCCGCTCTTCGGCGGCGTCGGCGGTGATCTTCGTCCTCGGCCTGCAGGGATTCATCCTGGCGCTGATCGGCGAGTACCTGGGCCGCATCCAGCGCGACGTCGAAGGGCGTCCGCTGTACACGATCGACCGCGAGCTCTAGCGCAGGAGCGGCAGCGAACTCGGTGCCCTCGAGGGCCTCGCGGACCTCGCCGTAGTTCTCGATCAGCTCCTCGTGCGAGGTCGGGTTGAGCTTCTGGAGCGAGGACGAGACCGGCGCCGGGTCGACTCCGAGGAACTCGAAGAGCTCGGAGAAGCCTTTCTCGTCGGCCGCAAGGTCTTCGTAGATGACCTCCGTGTAGGGGAGCCCGACTTTCCTGAACCGCACCCGCGCGCCAGCGATCCCGCGCTCGTGGAGCGTCATCCGGCGAAGCAGCGACTGCGTGTCGAGGTTGAGCCGAACCCGCTCGACCTCGTCGCCGTCGCGCGCGTGGAGCTTGCCCTGACGAGCCGCGCCCGCTTCCTTGGAGAGGACGACGTCGAGCGCGTTCCGGCGGATGAGGTGGATGATCCGCACGCGCTTGAGCCAGAGCGCAGGCAGCAGCGGTCTCGAGATCCGCGTCAGCTGGCTGTACATGAGCTTGAAGCCGATCGCGTCGATGCCCGGTCGCTCGCGGTACGCCTCTCCCAGGTAGTGCCACAGCCAGTACGGCTTGGCGATCCGGTGCTTGCCCTGCGAGTACGTCTGCCAGTACTGCAGGTCCTGTGCTCCGCTCCACCTCGGCTTCCCCTCGCCGCCGTGCATGAAGAGCTCGGAGTAGGCGACGACGCGCGGGTGACTCGTGAGCATGTCGACGACCCACGTGGAGCCGCTGCGCTGGGTGGAGAGAACGACGAAGTTCGTCACGATTCGGCAGCCTAGCTAGGCTTGCGAGCCGTGAAGACGAAACGCGTTCTGGTCACCGGCGGCGCTGGATTCATCCCCTCGA
This sequence comes from uncultured Actinomycetes bacterium, assembly GCA_963712635.1. Classification (GTDB taxonomy): domain Bacteria; phylum Actinomycetota; class Thermoleophilia; order Gaiellales; family Gaiellaceae; genus VAXT01. Next base: position 94,709 of record CAVQIS010000007.1, read on the forward strand.
ACTTCGTGCGGCACATCCTGCAGGCGACCCCGTGGGAGGTCGTCTCGCTCGACGCGCTCACGTACGCGGGCTCGATGGACAACCTCGCCGCGGTCACCTCGCACGAGCGCCACTCGTTCGTGCACGGCGACATTCGCGACCCGGATCTCGTGCGCGAGGTCGTCGCCGATGTGGACGTGATCGTCAACGCGGCGGCCGAGTCGCACGTCGAGAAGTCGATCGAGGCCGGCGCTTCCGAGTTCGTGACGACGAACGTCGAGGGCACGCAGATCCTGCTCGACGCGATCCGCGAGCAGCCCGTCGAGCGCTTCATCCTCTTCTCGTCGAGCGAGGTCTACGGCACGGCGCTCTCCGACCCGATGGACGAGGAGCATCCGCTGAACCCGCGCAGCCCGTACGCCGCGACGAAGGCGGGCGCCGACCGGCTCGCATACTCGTACTACGTCACCTACGGCCTGCCGATCGTGATCGTCCGCCCGTTCAACAACTACGGGCCGCGCCAGCATCCGGAGAAGGTGATCCCGCGCTTCATCACGCAGGCGCTCTCCAACGAGCGGCTGACGATCCACGGCGACGGCCACGCGAGCCGCGACTGGCTCTACGTGGACGACGACGCCGAGGCCGTCGAGGCGATCATCCAGGCGGACGACTCGGTCGTCGGCGAGGTGATCAACGTCGCGACGGGTGTCGACGTCTCGGTCTGCGACATCGCCGACAAGGTGCTCGAGCTGCTGGGCAAGCCCGCGGAGATGAGGACGCACGTTCCCGAGCGCCTCGGGCAGGTCGACCGCCACATCGGCTCGACGGAGAAGGCGGAAAAGCTGCTCGGCTGGCGCGCCCGCACGTCGTTCGAGGACGGGCTCGAGCGCACCATCTCGTGGTACCGCGACAATGAGGCCTGGTGGAGGGCCCCGGAGCGGCGACCGGCAGACGTCTTCTCGTCCTAGGGGCCGGGCCGGCGCAGCTCGGCTTGCTCGCGGCGGCCCGCGAGCGGGGACTCTTCGTGATCGCGCTCGACCGCGACCCGGCGGCGCCCGGGTTCCGGTACGCGGACCGGCGGGCGATCATCTCCACCGAGGACGAGCAGGGCATCGAGCGCCTCGCAAGCGCCGAGCGCGTGGAGGGCATCATCGCGCCCGGGATCGACTGGCCGGTGGCGATCGCCGCGCGCGTGGCGCGCAAGATGGGGCTTGCGCATCCGCTCTCTCCGGCGGCGGCCGCGCTCGCGGTCTCGAAGCAGCGGCAGCGTGAGCTCCTCGCCGAGGCGGGCGTTCCGCAGCCGCGCTGGCAGCTCGTGCGCAAGGCCGAGGAAGGCTTGCCCATGCCGGCCGTCGTCAAGGCGCCCGACCGCCAGGGGCAGAAGGGCCTGACGCTCGTCCGCTCGGAGGGTGAGCTTCCGGGCGCGATCGCCGCAGCGATCGAGGAGTCGCGTAGCGGGGTCGCGCTCGTCGAGGAGGTCGTGGACGGGCCCGAGGTGACCGTGAACGCGTTCTCGCTGCGCGGCGAGTACCACCCGCTGACCGTCACCGATCGGCTGACCGCGGAGCCGCCGGCGTTCGGCGTCGCGCTCGCGCACGTCTGGCCGAGCGAGGCGGGCGGGAAGGCCGCGGAGGTCGCCGAGTCCGCGGTGAAGGCTCTCGGGATCGAGGACGGCCCGACCTACACGCAGCTTCGTGTCGGCCCGGACGGCCCGCAGGTGATCGAGGTCGCGGCGCGACTGGGCGGCGGTCACGACGCGGAGCTGGCGAAGCTCGCGCTCGGAGTCGACCTCAACGGCCTCGCGCTCCAGGCCGCGCTCGGCGAGTCGATCCAGTCGGCCGCGCTCCAACCGAGCCCGCAGGTCGGCGGCGCGATCGTCCGCTTCCTCGTCCCGCCGGAAGGCGTGCTCGAGGAGGTCGAGGGCATGGAGGAGGCCCGGGCGGTGGAAGGCGTGCAGGACGTCCGCGTCTACCGGGCGCCGGGCCACGTCTTCGGCCCGTTCCGCCGCGGCGCCGACCGCGCCGGCGCCGTGCTGGCAGTGGGCGACAGCCGCGAGCAGGCCCTCCAACGGGCCGACGAGGCTGCTCGTCTCATACGCTTCAAGGTCGGTGCAGAAAGTCTCGTCTGATCAGCGCAGAGCGACGATGCTCGGGTTCCAGCCGCCGGCGATCGGTGACGAGGAGATCGAGGCCGTCGCCGAGACCCTGCGCTCGGGCTGGCTGACGACCGGGCCGCGCTCGGCCGAGCTCGAGCGGCGCTTCGCCGAGTTCGTCGAGGCCGAGCACGTGCTCGCCGTGGCGTCCGGGACCGCGGCGCTCCACCTCGCGCTCCTGGCCGTCGGCGTCGGGCCGGGCGACGAGGTGATCACGACCCCGATCACATGGCCCGCGACCGCGAACGTGATCGTCCACGCAGGCGCGACCCCCGTCTTCGCCGACGTCCGCGACTCCGACCTCAACATCGACCCCGACCGCGTCGCCGAGCTGATCACCGACAAGACGAAGGCGATCGTCCCCGTCGACCTCGCCGGGCAGCCGGCCGACCTCGACCCGCTGCTCGCGCACGGCATCCCGATCGTCGAGGACGCGGCGCACGCAGCCGAGAGCGCCTACCGCGGCCGGAAGATCGGCTCGATCGCCGAGGCCACCTGCTTCTCGCTCTACGCGACGAAGAACATCGCCGCCGGCGAGGGCGGCCTCATCTCGACGAACGACGCCAAGGTCGCGGAGGCGATCGAGAACCTGCGCCTGATGCGCCGCGGCGACGGCTCGCTCTACGACATCGTCGTCCCCGGCTACAAGGCGAACCTCTCCGACGTGCTCGCCTCGATCGCGCTCGTCCAGCTGGACAAGGTCGAGCGCCACGGAGAGATCCGCAGGCGCCAGTTCGCGATGTACGACGAGGCGGTCGCCGAATTGGACGGCATCGAGCCGCTGGCCCGCGACCCGCGCGACACCCACGCGTACCACCTCTACGTGGTCCGCATCGACCCCGAGAGCGCAGGCGGCACCCGCGACGAATACCAGCGCCTGCTCGGCGACGAGAACATCGCGACGAGCATCCACTTCCTCCCCGTTCATCAGCTGACCGCCTATCGCAAGCTCCTGCCCGACCAGGATCCGCTCCCGGTCGCCGAGCGCGCCGGCGCCGAGATCCTCTCGCTCCCGCTTTCTCCGGCTCATTCCGACGAGGACATCGCCGACGTCGTCGCCGCCCTGGGCCGTGTGCACGCCTCGTTGAGCCGATGAGTCGCCGCGGCATCCGCGTCGCCCTGACGCTGCTCGTCACCGGGCTCTGTACCGCGTACCTGATCTGGAAGATCGACCTCGGCCGGACGCTGCGCGTGATCGGCGGACGCGAATCCCTGGTACCTGCTGCTCGCGCTCTTCCTGATGGTCGTGACCGTCCTCCCGATGGCCTGGCGCTGGCAGCTAATGCTCCGAGCAAAGGGGGTCGAGGACGGACTGGGCTGGCTCACACGTGCCTACTTCGTGTCGTACGCGGCCGGCCAGATCCTGCCGACGTCGGTCGGCGGCGACGCGGTTCGCATCTACGAGACGGCACGTCGGCATCCGGGCCACGGCGACACCGGAGCCGCGACCGTCCTCCTCGAGCGCGCGATCGGAGGCGCGGCGACCCTGATCCTGGCGGCGGTCGGCCTCGCGCTCGCCGTCGGCCACTACGACGTGGGCGCATACCTCTGGATCGAAGCGTTCTTCGTCGTGGCGACGATCGTCTTCGGCTTCCTGCTCTTCTCGCGCCGTGCGCGACCGCTGCTCAAGCTCGGGCGGCCGATTCTCGCGTTCGTCCGGCTCGACAAGCTCGTGGCGCGGGTCTACCACGCGATGCACTCGTACCGGGATCACGTGGGAGTCCTCGTCGTCGTCCTGCTGGTCACGATCGCGCTGCAGGCGGTGCGCGTCCTTGCCGTCTGGCTCAGCGGGAAGGCCGTCGGGATCGACCTCTCGCCGCGGCCGTACTACGTGATGGGCCCGCTGCTCTTCCTGGTCATGCTGGTTCCGTTCACGGTCAACGGCTTCGCGGTGCGCGAGTCGTTCTTCGTCAGCTTCCTCGGGAACCTCGGCGTCAGCGCGGACCAGGCCTTCGCCGCCGGCTTCCTGTTCTTCGTGATCACGATCCTGCTGGCGGCACCGGGTGCGGCGATCCTCGCGTGGGAGGGCATCCGTGGAACGAGCCCTCCGCGCGTCGCGCGCGAAGCCGATGGCTGACGCCGGCGTCAGCGCGATCGTCGTCACCCACAATGCGGCGGCCTGGATCGAGCGCTCGCTGCAGAGCCTGGCCGGAACGCGGCGCGGAGGTGATCGTCGTCGACAACGCGTCGACGGACGGGACGCCCGGACTCGTGCGCGAGAAGTTCCCGGACGCGCGGGTGATCGAGCAGGAGAACAAAGGCTTCGGCGCCGGCAACAACGCCGGCATGCGCGCGGCTTCCGGGCGGTACTACCTGCTCCTCAATCCGGACGCGTGGCTCACCGAGGGCGCGCTCGAGAAGCTCGTGGCCTTCGCCGACGAGCATCCCGAGGCGGCAGTCGTCGGGCCGCGACTGCTCAACCCCGACGGCTCGCTGCAGCGCTCGGTGCGCGGCTACCCGAGCCCGTGGCGGATCGCGACCGAGTACTTCTTCCTGCGCAAGCTCGGCCCGAGGACGCACGCGCTGAACGCGTTCTTCGGCGAGCAGTTCGACCACGAGTCCGTGCGCGAGGCGGAGTACCTGTTCGGCGCGTGCCTGCTCGTGCGTCGGGAAGCGGTCGACGAGGTGGGCGGGTTCGACGAGGACTTCTTCCTGATGAGCGAGGAGGTCGACTGGTGCTACCGGTTCCGCGAGGCGGGCTGGAAGGTGCTCTTCTATCCGGGCGCGGAGGTGTTCCACGTCGTCGGCGCCTCGCTCAACCCGCGGCAGTTCCACGCAATCGTTCGCGGCCACCTGCAGTTCCTGCGCAAGCACCGTGGGGAGCGGGAAGCCGAGCGGGCGCGGCGCGTGATGCTCTGGGGGCTGCGCGCGCGCGGGCTCGTATTTCGCGGTGAGCGGGGCCGCGCATACCGCGAGTCGGCGCGGTGGCTCGGGTCGGGCAACACCGCCTCGCTCCTAGAATCGACCCGGTGAAAGCCCTCGTCGTCGACGTCGGCTGGGTCAACGGCCTGGCCGCGATTCGCTCGCTCGGGCGCGCGGGGATCGAGGTGCTCGCGCTCGACTACCGGCAGAGCCCGCTCGGCTTTCGATCGCGTTACGCCAAGCCGGTCCGCGTTCCCGATCCGGCTGAGGACGAGGCCGGTTTCGTCTCCGCGGTCGCAGAGGCCGGCCCGGGAGTCGTCTTCCCGACCCACGACCCGCCGCTGAATGCGCTCGCCCGCAACCGAGCGCGGCTCGACGGCTTTCTCTTCCCGTTCCCCGACTGGTCGGTGCTGGAGGCGATCCAGGACAAGCGCCACCAGCTGGAGACCGCGCGCGCGGCCGGCGTCGACATTCCCGAGACGGCCTATCCGGGGACCGCCGCCGAGGCTCGCGCCGCCGCCGAGGAGATCGGCCTTCCCGTGCTCGTCAAGCCGCAGCATCCCGACCGGTTCAAGATGCTCTTCGGCAGGCAGGCGTTCCGCTGCGAGTCTGTTGCCGAGCTGGACAACGCCTATCGGCAGGCGGAGCCGTTCGGCCCGATGGTCCAGGAGCTCGTGCCGGGCGGCGACGACGAGCTCTACAGCTTCGGCTCCTACCTGAGCGCGGACGGCGAGGCGCTCGGTCTCTTCTCCGGGCGCAAGCTGAAGCAGGTGCCGCCGCTGATCGGCACGTGCCGCGTGGGCGAGGCGGTCTGGGTCCAGGACGTCGTCGACGCGGGCCTTCGGCTTCTGCGGGCGCTCGGGTTCCACGGCATTTCGCAGGTCGAGCTCAAGCGGGACCCGCGCGACGGCCGCTACAAGCTGATGGAGGTCAACCCGCGGCTCTGGCAATGGCACGGCCTCGCCGCGGCGTGCGGTGTCGACCTCCCGCTGATCGCCTACCGCGACCTCACCGGGGAGCAGGTCGAGCCCGTCTCGATGAACGGCGCGCGCCGCACCTGGTCGATCGCGGTCATGCCCGGCGAGCGCCCGGAGGTTCCGCGCCTCCCCTACGTGGACGCCGTCTTCGCGCGGGACGACCTCAGGCCCGGGTTCGTCCACGCCGCGCGGGTCGTGCGAGGCATCTTCCGGTGATTCCCGAGGCGGTCGAGCGGCGGGCGCGCTGGGTGCTCGACACGATCGGCGCGCGGGAGGTCGGCTTCGGCGACGACGTTCCGTACCGCGCCGAGGCGTGGGAGCAGGTCGACCGCGGCGAGCGGCCGGCCGGAGACGATCTCGCCGAGGCGTTCTTCCATCTCGCCCGCGTCGAGGAACGGAACGGCGCGCGCGACGAGCACGACCGCTTCCGGGCGGCGTCGTCCTGTCTCGACCCGCTCGACCCCCCGCTCGAGCGTCTGCGCAGCAAGCTGAGCGTGGAGCCCCCGACGCTGGGGCGGCGCTCCTTTCGCCGTCGCGCTGACGCACGATGTGGACGTTCCCTGGAAGTGGACGCGCAAGGGCGTCAAGGGAGCCGCTGCGCGCGCCAAGAGCGACCTCCTGAACGGGCGGGTGCACGCAGGGCTACGCGAGCTGCATGGGCTGGCCGGCGCCGCCGTGCACAAGGCGACCGGCACGGATCCGTACTGGAGCTTCGACCGCATCCTCGAGGACGAGCGCCGCTGCGGAGCGTCCTCGACCTTCTTCCTGCTCGCCGACCACGCCCACGAGCACGACGGCGCTGCGGTCGAGTCGTACGAGCGGCTGCGGCCGCGCCTCGTGGAGACGCTCCAGGACGCGGAGGCCGAGGTCGGGCTGCACGGGAGCTACTCGGCCGCCGACGACGCGGGGCGGATCGCGCGCGAGAAGCAGCGACTCGAGGAGCTGTCTGGCCCTGTCCAGGGACAGCGCTACCACTATCTCCGTATCGACCCGCACCGAAATCTCGGTTCGCTCGAGGCCGCCGGGTTCGAGTACGACTCGTCGCTGGGTTTCGGCGACGCGGTCGGCTTCCGGGCCGGGATCGCGCATCCGTTCCGGCCGTGGGACTTCGAGCGCGACGAACCGCACGATCTGGTCGAGGTGCCGCTGGCCGCCATGGACGTGACGCTGTCCGCGGAGCGGTATCTCGCCCTCGGCGTCGACGAGGCGGAGAAGCGGCTCATGTCGCTGCTGGACTGGGCGGCCGAGCACGGCGGAGGCTTTGCCGTCCTCTGGCACTCCGAGCAGTACGACTCGGCGCTGCTCCCGGGCTGGGACCGGCTCTACCGGCGCGTGATGGAGGGAGTCCGCTCGCGCGGCGGCGCCTGCCTGCGGGCAGGGGCGCTCGCGGAGGAGGCGCGCGAGTGGCTGTCGTGAGCCAGCCGGTGCAGATCTACCGCGTCGGAGCGGGACGCATCGCCTCGTCCGCGCTCTTCCTGGCGCTCATGCTCGCGGCGCCTGCGGCGCTGCTCCTCGGCCGGGCGCTCCCTGCGCATGGCCTGGGCCTCGTCCTTCGGCTTGCGGCGGCGACGGCCTGTGTCGTGCTCGTTCCCGGCGGGATCTTCGTGCGGGCACTCGGCCGGCCGCACACCTTCGGCGTCGCGATCGCCGCCTCGTTCGCGTGGAGCCTCGCCGCGCGTCGCGGGCGCGCTCGCGCTGACCTTCGCGGTCGAAGGGACGATCGAGACGACGCTCTGGCTGCTGGTCGGGTTCTCGGGCGTCTGCCTCGTGCCGGCTCTCCTCCGAGCGCCGGTCGCCTCGGAGCGGAGCGAGCGCGTCACGATCGCGGGGGTTGCCGGCGCGGCGGCGCTGTTCGGCGGGCGCGGTGTGGTGGACGTCGAACACGATCTACGGCGACGGGCTCTTCCATCTCGGCCGCGTGCGGAAGCTCGAGTCGTTCGACCTCACGTCGCTCAGCGTCGTCGAACGAGTTCAAGAACGGCGGTCTGCATCCGGGCTATGCGTTCCCGGCCTGGCATGCGGCGGTTGCGCTCGTGGCGCGCCTCGCGGACGTCGACCCCGCGACCGCGATGCTGCACATGCCCGCGATCCTGACGCCGCTCGCCGTCGTGCTCGCCTACGCCGCCGGCGCCGCGCTCTTCCGCTCGTACGGCGGCGGGGTCGCGGTCGCGGCTGCCCAGGTCGGGCTGATCGGCTTCTCGCGGGCCGGCACGGGGTCGTTCGACTTCCTCGCGCTGCCGCCGACAGTGGCGCGGGCTCTGATCATCCCGGCGCTGCTCGCGCTCGTCTTCTCGTCTGGCGGCGGGAGGGCGGCGCCGACAGGTGCTGTCGATCTCGGCCGCGTCGGTCGCTCTCGCGCTCGTCCACCCGACCTACGCGTTCTTCGCCGCCGTTCCGCTCGTCGGCTTCCTCCTCGCGCGGGCCGTGCTCGCGCCGAAGCTGTGGCGCGAGAACCTGCGGATCGCGGCTTCCGTCCCGGCAGTCCTCATCCCAGCCGGCTTGTACGCACTGTGGCTGAAGCCGATCGTCGACGAGACGGTGTCGCACCGTCCCGACGCGGCAGAGCGGCGGCGGGCGATCGCCCACTACGGGAACCAGATCGACGTCATCCACGGCATGCTCCGGCTCGCGCCGGAGACGATCTCCCGAGGCGGCGCGGTGGCGGTGGCCGGGCTGATCGCGATTCCAGCGGCCGCTCTCGCGGGCACGCGGCGCTGGGCCGCGTACGTCCTCGGCGCATCGCTCGCCGTTCTCGTCCTCGTGCTCGTGCCGTGGGCGTTCGACCACCTCTCCGACGCGGTCTCGGTCTCGCAGGCGCGGCGGCTCGCGATCTTCCTGCCGATCCCGTTCGCCGTCGCGGGGGCGGCGAGCGTCCTCGGCCGCTACCGCCTCGCCGGCTGCCTGGCCGCGTTCGGCGTCGGCGGGCTCCTGCAGCTCGTCTACCCGGGAGAGTTCTCGTACTTCCTCATCGTCGGCGGGCCGCCCTGGCCGGTCTGGCTCGCAGTGGCCGGGGCGGGGGTGGGGCTCGTCGCTGCCGCGATCGTGCGCCGCGGTGTTCCCTTGGCCGAGCCGATCTGGACCGCTGCGGTCGCGCTCGCCCTCGTCGCGCCGGTCGGGCTGGCCGGGCTCGCCTACCTCGAGCGCGACGACCCCGACCGCCTGCGCCTCACACCGGGCCTCGTCCACGCGCTCCGGACGAAGGTGCCCGAGAAGGACGTGGTCTTCTCAGATCTCGAGACGAGCTACCGGATCGAGGCGTACGCGCCCGTCTACGTCTCGGCCGCCCCGCCCGCGCACGTGGCCGACACGAAGGACAACTACCCGTATGAGCGCCGCGAGGACGTCATCAAGTTCCTGCGCAGCGGGAGCGTGGCCATCCCGCGCCGCTACCACGCGGACTGGATCGTCATCGCCAAGCGCCGCTTCGACCTCCATCCGGACCTGCCGAAGGTCTACTCCGACTCGCGCTTCGACCTCTACCGAGTCACGAAGCGTTCGTGACCGTGAACGCGAACGAGGCCTGACCCATGTTCTCCTGCTCGTCGAGCGCGTCGATCTGCAGGACGTACGAGCCGTTCGCGAGCGTGCGCGTGTCGAGCTGCGTGCGCGAGATAGAACTCGTAGCGGCCGCGGCGACCCGCCTTGTTCTGGAACGTTCCAGGCGCGTAGACGAAGTCGAACAGGCGGATCGGAAGCAGGAACGTCCGGAAGTCGACCGCCGTCTCCCACTGCCGGACCGTGTTCTGGCCCTGGACGATCCGCCAGCGGATCAGGCTCGGCGTCATGATCGCCTGGTTCCAGGGGAGCGAGATCGGGATCGGCGACGTGTCGAACGCCTCGGCCGTGATGTCGACGGTGCCGTTCACGTTCTCCGGCGCGATCGCGCTCCCGAACGCGGAGAAGGTGAGGCTCGGGATCTGCGGGACGGTGTCGTCGATGTACGGCGCGAGGCCACCGAGGCGGAGCGGGTTGACGTACGTGCCGTCCTTGTACTCGGCGAGGTGCACGTGCTCGAACCCAGGCGCGACGTGGCCCAGCAGCTGGTGTCGCCGAACCCGCTGGTTCGTGCCGACGACTGGGTTGATGTGCCAGTACGAGAGGAGATGCCCGCCCCGCTTGGGGAAGACCGACACGCTCATCCCGCGCACGCGGACGCGTCCGGGGTCGATCGCGTAGACCGCTGTGCCGTCGGGGGCCGAGATGTCGAGGCCGAAATGGAATCCGGTCTCGGACCCGGACAGGCGCGGATCGTTGAAGTATCCGCGGATCGCATGCTGCTGGTAGAAGGGCTTGATCGGCCAGCCGTACGCGGAAGCCGCCGCGGGGACGAGGAGCGCGAGAGCCGCGGTCGAGAGCAGGGTTGGAAGGACGCGCCGCACGCGGAAGTTGTAGCAACGAGGTTCGTTAGGGTGCCGCTTCATGGCCGGTCAGGAGACAGTCGCGGCGCCGAGCGAGACGTCGGTCTACGCCAAGCCGCGCACCGTCACCGATCTCGACGAGTGCTACTTCTACCACTCGATGGAGATCCCTGGTTACGGGCTCGTCAAGGGCCCGTGGGACATCCGCGGAGGCGTCGACGACTACCTCGGCAACGTCGACCTGAACGGAAAGCGCGTGCTCGAGGTCGGCACCGCGAGCGGGTTCCTCTGCTACACGATGGAGGGTCGCGGCGCGGACGTGGTCGCCTACGACCTGTCCGACCAGCAGTCCTGGGACGTCGTGCCGTACGCGCAGTACGACCACGCGGCCTTCGACTCCGAGCGGCGTGAGCATCTCCGCAAGCTCAACAACAGCTGGTGGCTCGCGCACGGCGCGTTCGAGTCGTCGGCCAACGTCGTCTACGGAACGGTCTACGAGATCCCCGAGGAGATCGGGCGCGTCCAGGTCGCGACGTACGGCAACGTCCTGCGGCACTTTCGCGATCCGTTCCTCGCGCTCGAGCGCGGTCTGCGGCTGACGACCGAGACGGCGATCGTCACCGAGAACCCGTCGCTTCGCTACTCGCTGCCGCAGATGGCTGCGAGCCTGCTCAAGCCGAACGTGGCCTTCCTGCCGAATTTCGAGCGTGCGCGGCCGCGTGAGTCCTGGTGGCACTTCACCCCGGCTGTGATTCGCCAGATGCTCGGCGTCCTCGGGTTCGAGGACACGAAGGTGAACTACCACGTGCAGCGCTTCGAGGGGAGGCGCAACCCGCAGTTCACGGTGGTTGGCCGCCGCACCGTTCCGCTCCCCGACTAACGTAGGCGCACCTTGAAGGTGCTGCTCGTGACGATGTATTTCCCGCCCGCGGGCGGTGGCGGCGTCGCGCGGCCGACGAAGCTCGCCACGCACCTGCCGGAGCTCGGGATCGAGACGCACGTGCTCGCACCGGACGACTCGAAGTGGCTCTACCGCGACGAGGAGGCGGCGATCCCGCCGGAGGCGCACGTCCATCGGGCGAAGTACGTGGGACCGCGAGGCCGGCTGCCCGCGGAGGAGCTGCACGGGCTCGAGGGCTTCGACCGCCTGCTGCGGCAGGCCGCGCTCTTCTCTCGCCGGCTGCTCGTCCCTGACGAGTTCGTGAGCTGGGCGCTGACCGCGATCCCGGCCGCGCGGCGGATCGTCCTCGACGAGGACATCGACGTGCTCGTGACGACCTCGCCGCCCGCGTCCGTGAACCTGATCGGAGCCGCGGTCACCCGGGCGACGGGCGTGCCGTGGGTCGCCGACCTCCGCGATTCCGTGGCCGCGAACCCGGACCGGCGCACCGACAGCCTCGCCGTGCAGGTCAAGGAGCAGGCACAGGCGCTCGTCGCTCGGCTCGTCGCGAGCCACGCCGACGCGGTCGTCACCGTGTCGCAGGCGATCTCGGAGGAGATGCGCGAGCTCGGCGCGAAGCGGGTCGAGACGATCCCCAACGGCTGCGATTTCGAGGACTTCGAGGGGCTCGAGTACCACTCGGGCGACCGCTTCCGGATCACCCACACCGGCACGTTCTTCGGGCACCGCGATCCGCGCCCGTTCCTGACCGCGCTGTCCGAAACGGAGGATGACGTCGTCGTGCGCTTCGTGGGCGGGCTGCGCTCGAGCGACCGCGAGTTCGCGGACAGCCTGGGGCTCGGCGAGCGCGTGGAGGAGATCGAGCACGTCCCGCGGCGCTCGGCGCTCGAGCTGCAGCGCGACTCGGAGGCGCTGCTGCTCCTGCTTCCCGACGCGGGCGGCCGGGGACGCACCGTGCCGTCGGGAAAGATCTACGAGTACCTCGCGGCCGAGCGGCCGATCCTCGCGGCCGTGCCGCCGGACGGTGTCGCGGCCGAGCTCGTGCGCAGCGCTCACGCGGGGGTGGTCGTCGCTCCGGACGACGTGCGCCGCCATCAAGGCGGCGATCGACGGACTGCACACCCGCTGGCGGCGCGGCGCGCTCGAGAACGGAAGCCTCCCGCCGGAGCTGAAGGAGCAACTCTCCCGGCGCACCCGGTCAGCGGAGTTCGCCAAGGTTTTGGAGGAGGTGGCGTCGTGAGGGTCGCGGATCTTTTGCGCGGGCACGCGCAAAAGCGAGCCGCGCCATGAGCGCGGTGAGCCCGACGTCGCCTGTGAACCGCCCGAGAGTCGCGGATCGCCTGACGACCTTCTTCTTCCTCGCGACGATCTTCTCGGTCTCGTTCCAGAACGTCTACTGGAACGTCGCCGGCCGCGTGAACCTGGCCGACATCCTCGCGCTGATGTTCCTCATCGCGTTCGTCGCCGCGCGGATCCGCGACCGCGACCGGCTCGTGCCCGCGACGACGCTCGTGGTGCTCTGCTTCGCCGCCGCGCTCCTGGTCGCGTACCTGATCGGCTTCTACAACGTCGAGACGAAGCAGGCGCTCTCGCTCTGGGAGAAGGGCCTGACGAAGTTCGCGATCCACTTCGCGTTCCTCGCCGCGGGCGTGGCCTACCTCGCACGGCGCTCGGAACGGTTCTACTGGCGGACGCTCGGCTGGTTCGCGGCCGGGTTCGCCGCCAACGCCGCGTACGGCGTGCTCCAGCTCGTCGCGACCCTCGGCGGACGGAACCTCGACGCGCTCGTCCTGAACCCGATCACAGGCGGAGCTTCGTCGATCAACATCTGGGGCGCGGTCGGGCAGTCGAGCGTGTATCGCGTGAACGCGCTGACGGGCGACGCGAACCATCTCGGCGTGATGCTCGTCGTCCCGCTGCTGCTCCTGACCCCGGTCTACCTGAGGCTCGAGCCGGGGCATCGGCTGCGCGTGCCGCTTGCGGTCCTGCTCGGCTTCCTGCTCCTCGTCGAGTTGGCCACGCTGTCGCGAAGCGGGCTGCTCGGGCTCGTCTCCGGTGGGCTCGTGCTCGCGATCGTCTACCGGCGGCTTCTGCTGACGCGCGCGCTGCTGATCCCGCTGGCCGCGGTCGGCGCGGTGCTCGCCTTCATCGTCACGCGCCGCCTCGACTACTTCACCACCGTCTTACAGGCGCGCCTGCAGACGAACGACTCGTCGTCGACGCTCCACTTCCAGGTCTACGACTTCATCCCGCAGACGATCCACGCGCATCCACTGTTCGGCTTCGGGCTGAACACGTTCTCGGTCTACTTCGAGTTCGTCACCGGGCGGACGAAGTGGGGGGCGCACTCGTACTACGTGGCGACCGTGGTCGAGACGGGTCTCGTCGGGACGATCCTGTTCGCGCTCTTCGTCGTCTACCTGTTCCGGAGGCTGGGCGCGGCGCGGCGGATCGGTCGCGCGCTCGCCGCCGCCGGAGACCCGACCGCGGCGCGGGTGCGGCCCGTCGCGTGGGGGCTGACCGCTGCACTCGTCGGGACGATCGCCGCGAACGCGTTCTACCTGACGATGCAGTTCTATTACTTCTACGCGCTGGCCTTGATGGCCCTGGCCACTCCCGTCGTGTTCGCCCGCCGACTCGAGCCTTGAAAGTCGTCGTCCTGACGACGTCGTACCCGCGCGGGCCGGGTGACGTCGCGGGTCTCTTCGTCGCCGACCAGGTCGAGCACCTGCGGGGGCGCGGCGTCGAGGTGGAGGTCGTGTCGCCTGCGAGCTTCCGGCACTACGGGATCGCGTACGGCGCGGGCGTCGCCGGGAACCTGCGGCGCAGGCCGTACCTGGCGGCGGCGCTGCCGCTGATGCTGGCGGGCTTCGCGCGGGCGGCGCGACGGGCTTCCGAGGGCGCGGATCTCGTCCATGCCCACTGGCTTCCGGCGGGTCTCGTCGCGATGGCGACGCGCAAGCCGTTCGTCGTGCAGGTGTGGGGGACGGACATCGAGCTCGCGCGTCGTGCTCCAGCGCTCGCGCGGCGCGTTCTGCAAAGGGCCCGGCTCGTGATCGCGCCGTCGACCGCGCTCGCCGACGAGGCGCGCCGGCTGGGGGCGACGGACGTGCGGACGATCCCGAGCGGCGTCGACCTTCCGGTGGAGGTGGCCGACCCTGCTGATCCGCCGGAGATCCTGTACGCGGGGCGGCTTTCGCCCGAGAAAGGCGTCCGCGAGCTGGTCGCGGCGGCGGACGGGATGCCGCTCGTGGTCGTGGGGGACGGTCCGCTGCGCGGTGAGGTTCCCGGCGCGCTCGGCTTTCTCCCGCACGAAGAGCTGGAGCGCCGCTTCGAACGCGCGGCGGTCGTTGCGTGCCCGTCGCATCGCGAAGGGTTCGGCGTGGTCTGCGCGGAGGCGATGGCGTATGGGCGGCCCGTCGTCGCCGGCGACGTCGGCGGCTTGCGCGACCTGGTCGTGCACGAGGAGACCGGCCTGCTCGTCCCACCCGGGGACGTGGGTGCTTTGCGAGACGCGCTCGGACGCCTGCTCGGGGACGCCGATCTGCGGCGGCGCTACGGCGAAGCGGGACGTGCGCGGATCGCCGAGCGCTTCACGTGGGAGCGCTTTGCGGACGAGACTCTGCGGGCTTACGACGACGCGCTCCACTAGGCTCGAAGCCCAATGCTCGCGGTGAAGATCGTCTTCTGGGCATCGCTCGGACTGCTCGTCTGGACCCATGTCGGGTACCCGATCGCGGCTGCGCTGGCCGCCCGCGTGCGGCGCCGTCGCGTGGCGAGCTCCGAGATCGAGCCGAGCGTGAGCGTGATCGTCGCGGCCCACAACGAGGCCGACGTGATCGAGCGCCGCGTCCGCAACCTGCTCGAGCTCGACTATCCAGCCGACCGGCTCCAGGTCGTCGTCGCATCCGACGCTTCGACCGACGAGACGGAGGCGATCGTCGAGCGCCTCGCCGGGTCCGACCAGCGCGTTCGTCTCGTCCGCTGTCCGCGTGGCGGCAAGGTCGCCGCGCAGAACCGCGGGGTCGCCGAGTCGAGCGGTGAGATCGTCGCCTTCTCGGACGCGAACGCGGTGTGGCAGCCCGACGCGCTCCGCCGGCTCGTCCGCAGCTTCGCGGATCCGGCCGTCGGCTACGTGACCGGGCGGGCCTCCTACGAGGCGGCCGACGGGACGAACCGCGAGGGGGCCTACTGGCGCTTCGAGCTCTGGCTCCGCGCGCAGGAGTCGCGCCTGGGCTCGGTCACCGGGGGCAACGGTCCGATCTACGCCGTGCGTCGTGCGGACTGGTTCGACCAGGAGCCGTGGTGCGGCCACGACCTCGGGCTGCCGTACCTGATGGTGCAGCGCGGGCGGCGCGCGGTCTACGACCCGGACGCGGTCTCGATCGAGAAGCCGTCGAAGGACATCGAGGACGAGTACCGCCGCAAGGTGCGGATGCTGCGCGGCGCCTGGGTGCACGTCTTCCGCGGGATGCTTCGGCGCGTGGGGCCGGTGTACTTCGTCGAGCTCGTCTCGCACCGGCTGCTGCGCTACGGAAGCGGGATCCTCCACGCGCTGCTGCTCGTGTCGAACGCAGCACTCGTCGGCGAGGGCTGGGTCTATCAGCTCGCGTTCGGGCTCCAGCTCGTGTGGCTGCTCCTCGCCACGGCCGGTCGCTTCCGGGTGCCGATCCCGGGGGCGGGCCTCGCCTACTACTACCTCGTAGTGACCTGGGCGACCGTGGAAGGGCTCGCCCGCTACGTGCGCTTCGGGCCGCCGCTGCTCTGGGAGCGCATCGAGGGGACGCGGTGAACCGCGCGCTCGACCTCGCGGGTGCGGCGATCGGCCTCGCGGTGGCGAGCCCGTTCTTCGGCGCGGCGGCGCTTGCGATCAAGCTGGACGACGGCGGTCCGGTGCTCTACCGGCAGCGGCGAGTGGGGAAGGACGGGCGAGAGTTCGAGCTGCTGAAGCTGCGGACGATGATCGTCGGCGCGGAGGGGCAGGGTGCGGGCTGGGCGGTCAACCGCGGCGATCCGCGGATCACTCGCGTCGGCCGGGCGCTCCGGCGGCTCTCGCTCGACGAGCTGCCGCAGCTCTGGAACGTGGTGCGGGGCGAGATGAGCCTGATCGGCCCGCGGCCGACTCTGGCCTACCAGGTCGAGCAGTACACGCCTCGCCAGCGCCGGCGGCTCGACGTGCGGCCGGGCATCACGGGGTGGGCGCAGGTTCAGGGGCGTGCGTCGCTTCCGTGGGAGGAGCGGATCGAGCTCGACGTCTGGTACGTGGAGCACCGCTCGCCGTTGCTCGACGCGAAGATCCTCGCCCGCACGCCGTTCGCGCTCTTCGGCGGGACGTACAAGGGCAAGAGCGGCGGGTGGCGCGGCGCGGAGCCGCCGAAAACTCCTTAAGAGAAGGCACGCTCCACCTCCTCCCCGTCGCAATCGTATTGAGGATTTCGTGACACGTCTGAAACTGGACCGCGCCAACAGCGTGACGTTCTCGCAAGGGCGTTTTCGGCCAAGTCGTTACGCTCATGCCTCTGTGACGACCGTCCTTTTCACCTGTGCTGGCCAGCGCGTCGACATCGTGTCCGCCTTCGGCCGAGCCGGCGCGACGACGATCGCGGCCGACATCAACCGCCTGGCCCCGGCGCTCTACCACGCGGATGAGTACGAGCTCGTTCCGCGCGTCGGCGACCCGGAGTACGTGCCGGAGCTCGCCCGCCTCGTCGTCGAGCACGACGTCGACCTCGTCGTCCCGCTCACCGATCTCGACCAGTTCATCCTCGCGCAGAGCCGCCGGGAGCTGGGCACGGCCGTCCTCCTTCCCCCGGGCGAGGTCGTCGCCCAGATGGGCGACAAGTACGTGGCACACGAGACCTTCGAGCGCCTCGGCATCCCGTCGCCGCCCAGCTGGCTGCCCGACCGGCTCCCCGACGACATCGAGTTCCCACTCATCATCAAGGCCCGCGAAGGCTTCGGATCGCGCCACATCTACCGGGCGAACGATCGCGAGGAGCTCGACTTCTATCTGGCGCGGACGCCGGTCCCCTCGTTCGTCCAGACGTACTGCCAGGGAGAGGAGTTCTCGATCGACGTCTTCTGCGACTTCGAAGGCCGCTGCCTGAACGCGATCCCCAGGACGATGATCGAGTCCAAGGGCGGCGAGTCGATCAAGGGCATCACGATCAAGGACTACGAGCTGATCGAGCACGGCCGCCTCGTCGCGGAGGCGCTTCCCATCTGGGGGCCCGCGAACATCCAGTGCTTCCGGGAAGCTGACCGCTCGCTCCTCGTCACCGACGTCAACCCGCGCTTCGGCGGCGCGTTCCCGCTCCCGCACACCGCCGGCAGCCGCTACCCCGAGCTGGCCCTCGCACTCGCCAACGGCGAGCAGCCCGAGCCGACAGTCGGCGACTTCAAAGAGGGCATGCTCATGACGCGCTTCTTCTCGCACCTCGTCCTGACCGAGACCGAGGACGGCACGCTCGAGCCGGTCGCCGAGGAGGTCCCGGAGCCGGTCGCCCCCGAGCCCGGCGAGGCATGAGCACTCGACGCGAACCCGATGTCGACGCGGAGCGGGAGGTCGACCTCGGCCGCTACCTCGACGCGCTCGTCGCGCGCTGGTGGCTTCCCGTGCTCGGCCTCGTGCTCGGAGTCGTGATCGGCTACCTGCTCGCCCTCGGCGGCAAGGACGTCTATCGCGCCGAGGCCACCGTCTACGTGGGCACGCCCTTTAGCCCGAATGGGACGAACCCGCTCCAGAGCATCTCGACGAATCCGAACACGGTGACGCGGATCGCGCGCGGTCAGCGGACGCTCCAGGAAGTCGCCGAGAAGTCCGGCATGACCGTGCGTCAGCTACGTGCGGGCGTCTCGACACGGGCGATCAAGAGCGGCGGCCCGAAGACGGCGCCGAACCAGTACTACGCGGTCACCGTCGAAGGGCCCGAAGCGCGGCGAGGTCAACGCCGCGGCTCAGAGCGATCGCCGAGAAGATCGTCGCCGTCACCGGCGGCTACGCGAGGCTCAAGGCGGAGACGTTCAAGACGCAGATCGCGTCCGACCAAAGGCAGCTGGACGCGATCGACAAGCAGGCGCAGCAGGTCCAGCAGCAGTTCGACGGCGCGTCGCAGACCGAGCGCCTCACCCTCGGGACGCTGCTCCTCACGATGGAGCAGCGGCGCGGCACCCTCGAACAGGACCGGCTCCAGGCGCGCCAGCTGCTCGCCCTGGCCGAGCAGGTCGAGCTTCCACAGATCCTCGACCGCGGCTCCGCCCTGAAGGCGACCGCGCGCAGCTCGCGCAACTCGATCGCGATCGCGGGCTTGATCGGGCTGATCATCGGCTTCGTGGCCGCGCTCTTCTGGGACCCGGTCGCCGCGCGCACCGGCCGCCAGCAAGCCTGATGCTCGAGGGCAAGCGCGTCGCCGTCGTCGTGCCGGCGTTCGACGAGGAGAAGCTGATCGTGACCACGCTCGCGAGCATTCCCGAGTACGTCGACCGGGTGATCGTGGTCGACGACGCCTCGCGCGACGGGACGGCCGCCGCCGCTGCGGGGACGGGCGAGGAACGCGTCACGGTGATCACGCACGACGAGAACCGTGGGGTGGGAGCCGCGATCGTCACCGGCTACCAGCGGGCGCTCGAGGAGGGCATCGACGTCACCTGCGTCATGGCCGGCGACAACCAGATGGACCCCGACGACCTCGAGGCGATCGCCGGCCCGGTCGCCCGCGGCGACGTCGAGTACGCGAAGGCGAACCGGCTCTTCACGGGCCGCGCGTGGGACCTGATCCCGCGCAACCGTTATCTCGGCAACGCCGTTCTCTCGCTGCTGACGAAGATCGCGTCCGGCTACTGGCACGTCGCGGACTCGCAGTCCGGCTACACGGCCGTCTCGCTCAAGACGCTCGAGCTCCTCGACCTCGACCGGATCTATCCGCGCTACGGATTCCCCAACGACATGCTCGTGCACCTGAACGTGATCAACGCGCGCGTGCGGGACGTGCCGTCGCGCCCGGTCTACGGAGTGGGCGAGACCTCGGGCATCCGGCTGAGCAAGGTGATTCCCGCGATCTCGTGGCTGCTGACGAAGGCGTTCTTCTGGCGGATGCGCGAGAAGTACGTGATCCGCGACTTCCATCCGCTCGTCTTCTTCTATGTCTTCGGAATCCTGTTCCTTCTTCTCGGATTCGTGCTCGGGATCACGGTCACGATCCTTCGTATCGCCGGCAACGACCTCGCGATCGGAACGGTCGTCCTGGTCGCCCTGCTCCTCATCGCGGGCCTGCTCTTCACGCTGTTCGCCATGCTTTTCGACATGGAGTCCAATCGCGAGCTGCGGTAGGCCGAAGCCGCCGTTAAGGCTTCGTAAGAATCGACGGCCCTCTCCGAAGGCCCGGCTATCCTGCCCACCTCGTGGCCAGCGCAGTCGTCACCGGAGGAGCCGGGTTCCTCGGCTCTCATCTCTGCGAGCACCTGCTCGAGCAGGGCTATCGCGTGCTCTGCGTCGACAACCTCGAGTCGAGCAGCCTCGAGAACGTCGACCACCTGCGCGACGACGCGTTCACGTTCCTGAACCACGACGTGATCGCCCCGATCGACATCGCCGAGCCCGTCGACGTCGTCTTCCACCTTGCCGCGCTCGCGAGCCCGATCGACTACATGCGCCAGCCGCTCCACTCGCTCAAGACGGGCTCCTACGGAACCCATCACGCGCTCGGTCTCGCCAAGTGGAAGCGAGCGCGCTTCCTCCTCGCGTCGTCGAGCGAGATCTACGGCGACCCGCAGGTGCACCCGCAGCCCGAGACCTACTGGGGCCACGTGAACCCGATCGGGCCGCGCGGGGTGTACGACGAGGCGAAGCGCTACGCGGAGGCGCTGACCATGGCGTACCACCGCCAGCAGGGCCTGAACACGGCGATCGTCCGGATCTTCAACACGTACGGGCCCCGCATGCGCGACTACGACGGCCGCGCGATTCCGACCTTCATGCGACAGGCGCTCGAGAACAAGCCGCTGACGGTTTTCGGCCAGGGCTCCCAGACGCGGAGCTTCTGCTACGTCGACGACCTCGTTCGCGGGATCTACCTGCTGGCGGCGAGCGACGAGCACCTGCCCGTCAACCTCGGCAACCCGAGCGAGTTCACGATCCTCGAGCTCGCGGAGACCGTGATTCGCCTCACCGAGTCGTCGAGCGAGATCGTGTTCGAGGCGCTGCCCGTCGACGACCCGCAGATCAGGCAGCCCGACATCACCCGCGCGCAGCAGCTTCTCGGGTGGGAGCCCGAGATCCAGCTCGAAGAGGGGCTTCGCAGGATGCTTCCGGCCATGGAGCAGGTCCGTGCGTAGGCACGCAGCTCTGGGCGTCCTGGCAGCAGTCGCGGTTCTCGTGGCCGGACTGGTCGCGCCGTCGGGTGCGCGACCGTCCCAGAAGTCGCAGCAGTCGCGTGCCCTGATCACCGGGATCTTCGACGAGTCCCAGACGCTCGGCAACGCCGATTGGGCGTTCCCGCAGTACAAGACTCTCGGCGTCGAGGCGCTCCGCGTGAACCTCTACTGGGGCGGCCCGAGCGGCGTCGCGCACAAGAAGCGCCCGACGAACGCGCGCAACCCGGCCGATCCCGCCTACGACTGGACGGTCTATGACGCGTTCGTCAAGCGCGCGGCCGAGAACCGGATCAAGCCGGTCTTCTCGATCCTCTGGACGCCATCGTGGGCCGGCCCCGCGAAAAACATGGCCCCGCGCCGCACGATCGACCTCCGCAACTTTGCCTTCGCCGCGGCCAAGCGCTACAGCGGCAGCTTCCATCCCGACCCGAACGGCCCGGCGCTTCCCGCCGCGCGCTACTGGCTCGCGTGGAACGAGCCCAACAACCCGGTCTTCCTGAAGCCGCAGTTCCAGAAGATCGGCCGGCGCGCGTACCGGCTCGCGAGCCCGCGGATCTACGCCGGGATGTGCAACGCGATCATGTCCGGCGTTCACCTGACCGGCCTCCCCGGCGAGAAGGTCGCCTGCGGCGTGACCGCACCGCGCGGCAACAACACCGGAACGCAGCCGCGTCCCTCCGTGTCGCCGCTCATCTTCCTGCGCGGCCTGAAGCGGGCCCACGCGCGCTTCGACGTCTACGCGCATCACCCGTACTACCAGCACCCGAACGAGTCACCGGGCAAGCCGCCGCCCGGCCCGCGCGCGGTCACGCTCGGCAACATCAACGAGCTGATCGCGCGAGCTCACTCGCCTGTACGGCCGTAAGCACCTCTGGATCACCGAGTACGGCTACCAG
The DNA here is from genome assembly GCA_963712635.1 of uncultured Actinomycetes bacterium. Lineage (GTDB taxonomy): Bacteria > Actinomycetota > Thermoleophilia > Gaiellales > Gaiellaceae > VAXT01. The sequence goes on from CAVQIS010000007.1 coordinate 116,206, forward strand.
ACGAACCCGCCCGACCGCAGCTTCGGCGTCTCCTGGATCAAGCAGGCCCGGTACGTCAGGACAGGCGTTCGGGATCGCGCGTAAGAACCCGCGGATCGACATGATGATCTGGTTCCTCGTCCGGGACGAGGCGCGGATCGGCAACGGCTGGCAGTCCGGGTTCTATACCGCTGCGGGCCGTCGAAAGCCGAGCTTCACGGCGTTCCGCCGCATGCCGAAGTAGCCACTCTGGGCCGTATCATGAAACGGCCCGTGGCTACCGAACAAGCGCCGCCCCCGGCGCAACCGCCGAACGAAGCCCGGCGCCCGCGCGACGGCATCGTCGAAACCCCCCGCGTCGGCGACATCCGCTCGACGACACCGTACTTCCCGCTGCAGGGCGCCGCCCGGCGGGTGGCCAGCGTCGCCGCGCTCGTGGGGCTCGACCTGGCCGGGCTCGTGCTGGGCGTCTACGCCGCTCTCACCCTGCGCGCACTCGTTTACGGCAACGACGTCAACCAGTGGGGTCTGCGCTGGAAGGTCGAGACGGACTGGCTTCCGTTCCTGACCGTGATCACGGTGCTCGTCTTCTGGCAGGCCGGTCTCTACGCCGAGCGCGAGCGGCGGGCGGGGTTCGGCCGCATCCTGGCTTCGCTCGCGCTGGTCGGGGTGATCACGCTCATCGTTCGCGATCGGCACGGGGCACCGCTTCAAGTCCTACGGGCTCGCGCCGACGGCGGTCGTTCTCGGCGCGATGTTCATCGGCCTGCTGCGCGGGAGCTACGACATCGTCACCGGTGACCTGCTCAAGTTTGCAGGCATCCGCCGGCGCGCGATCCTCGTCGGAAACGGTGAGAGCCTCGCACGGCTGAGACGCACGCTCGGCGCGAGCCGGGCAGGGATCGACTACGACTACGTCGGAGCGATCTCGACCTCCGAGGACTCCGCGGGCCTGCCTCCGCTCGGCGGAGTCTCGTCGCTCTCGACGGTGCTCGCGCACCCGCGACGTCGACGAGCTCATCGTCACCGACTCGGACTTCGACGACCGCGACGCTCGTGGAGATCGTCGAGCAGGCGCACCGGCGAGGCGTCAAGGTGCACGTGGCGCCGCGTGCGACCGAGCTCCTGATCGAGCGGCGCGGCGAGTACGTCCCCGGTCAGGGCATCCCGCTCTTCGAGCTCCGTCCGCCGGTCTTCGTCGGCGCGGACTGGGTCGTCAAGCGCGGGTTCGACCTGATCGTGAGCGCGCTCATCGCTGATCATCGGGCTGCCGCTCTGGCTTCTGATCGCCGTCGCGATCAAGCTCGAGTCGTCCGGGCCGGTGCTCTACCGCGACCGGCGCGTCGGCCTCAACGAGCGGGAGTTCGACATGCTCAAGTTCCGCACGATGCGCGCCGACGCCGAGGCGCTGCAGGCCCAGCTCGAGGAGGAGAACGAGGCCGAGGGCGCGCTCTTCAAGATCCGCGACGACCCGCGCGTGACCCGGGTCGGCCGCCTGCTCCGCCGCTTCTCGATCGACGAGTTCCCGCAGCTGCTCAACGTGCTCCGGGGGGAGATGAGCCTCGTCGGGCCACGCCCGCTGCCCGTCCGCGACTACGAGCTGCTCGAGCCGTGGCACCGGAAGCGCTACCTCGTGCTGCCCGGCCTGACCGGCCTCTGGCAGGTGGCCGGCCGCTCGAGCCTCGGCTTCGACGACCTCGTCCGGCTCGACTTCTACTACCTCGAGCACTGGTCGATCTGGCTCGACATCTCGATCTTGCTGAAGACGCTTCCTGCGGTGCTCAGTGCGCGGGGCGCGTACTAGGAATGGCTGTACGCGCGGAGGTTCTCGAGCGGCACAAGCAGGAATGGGAAGAGCTAGCGAGCGTGGATCCCCTCTGGGCGATACTCACGGGACCCGAGCACCGCGGCGGCCGCTGGGAGCTTTCCGAGTTCTTCGCTACCGGCGAGGCGGAGATCTCGGAGGTCCTGAGGGTCGCTGACGATCTCGGCGACCCCGTGCGGCGCGAGCGCGCACTCGACTTCGGATGCGGCGTGGGCAGGCTCAGTCGAGCGCTTTCGACGCGCTTTCGCGAATGCGTCGGCGTCGACATTTCGGAAGGCATGGTGAAGCTCGCCCGGGAGCTGAACGAGGACCGGCCACAGTGCCGTTTCGTCGTCAACGACGCGCCCGACCTCGAGCAGTTCGACTCACGCTCGTTCGATCTCGTGTACTCGGCTCTCGTGCTCCAGCACATGCCCTCGACGGAGATGGTCGAGGCCTACGTCGCTGAATTCCTCCGCGTACTGCGCTCAGGCGGTCTCGCCGTCTTCCAGATGCTCTCGCACATTCCGCTCGTGCTGCGCTTGCAGCCTCGCCGGCGCGTGTATGCCGTGCTTCGCACAGCGGGCTTCTCCGAACAGTTCCTGCTGACGCGGATGAAGCTCACGCCTGCCCGAGGGTTGGCCGTGACCGAGGCGACGATGCGGCAGTTCATCGAGCGGAACGGGGGAGTCGTCGAGCTCGTCGAGGGGCATGGGGAGCGGACTGCGGACGAGCACGTTTTCAGTCTGCGCTATTTCGCACGGGCCAGGTAAACGCGCCGAGGCCGCGGTGACGACATCGGCTGTGATCGTGACGTACCGGCCCGGAGCGACGTTCGCCCGCTGCCTCGAGTCGCTCGCGGGCGAGGTCGACGAGGTGATCGTGGTCGACAACGCAGGCGACCAGGTTGAGCGGGCCGGAATCGACCGGCTGGTCACTCCGGGCGAGAATCTCGGCTTCGCTGCCGGCTCGAACCTCGGTGCAAACGAGGCCACCGGCGACGTCCTCGTCTTTCTGAACCCGGACACAGTCGTGACGCCGGGAGCGCTCAGGCAGCTCGCACGCTCACTCGAAATTCCTGATGTGGGCATCGCCATGGCACGGCTGCGGCTCCTCGACGAGCCGGAGAAGCTCAACTCGGCCGGCGTTCAGGTTCACGTGACCGGAATCGGCTGGGCGGGAGGCTTCGGAGAGCCGGCGGACTCGATCACCGAGTTGAAGGAGGTTCCTGCTCCGAGTGGCACCGCGATGGCGATGCGCGCCGAGACGTTTCGCGAGCTGGGAGGCTTCGCGGAAGAGCTCTTCATGTACCTCGAGGACCTCGAGCTCGGCTGGCGCGCGCGCATCGCGGGTTACCGCGTCGTCGTGGACCCCGAGGCGGACGTGCTCCACGAGTACGAGTTCGGCCGAAACCCACGCAAGAACTACTTGCTCGAGCGCAACCGCCTCGTCTTCGTCCTGTCCGCGTACTCCGGTCGCCAACTCATCCTGCTCGGACCACTGCTCGCCGCGACCGAGCTCGCGATGACGGCGCTCGCGATCAAGGAGGGCTGGCTCGGCGACAAGCTCTCAGGCTGGGGCTGGCTCGCCCGGAACGCCCGCGTGGTCGGGCGCCGCCGCCGCTCGACGCAGGGGCTGCGGAAGGTCCGCGACCGGGAGCTTGCGCGCTACCTGACGCCGGTGTTCGACCCGCAGATGATCCCCGTGCCGGCCCTCCTGCGGGCCGCCAACCCGCTCGTAGCGCGCTACTGGTCGCTCGTCAGGCGCGCACTCTGACGACGATCTCCGTCGTGTCCTCGCCCGGAACGGAAGGTCGTCGCGCGCGCAGGAACGTCGTCGGCTCGCGGACGCCGTAGCTCGGCGAGTACCAGCCGGGCTCGGCGCGGAACTCGAGGCCATCCGCCGCGACCTCGATCCGCTCCTCCGAGCCAGGCGCGAGCGGGAATGTCCACTCGAGCTCCTGCGACTCGGGCGACGCGACCGTGTCGCGGATCCGGATCTCGTCCTCGCCGAGCTCGACGCGCCGCGTGTGGGTCGCACCCGGGAAGCCGTGGTGGCGCCCCTCGAAGCTCGACGCGTCCCACGAGAGCGCCTCGGCCCTCGCGCGGTCCGTCATCGCGAACAGGTCGTCGGTCCGAAGCTCGTTCTGCTCCGCGCCGCCGACACGCAGCGTTGCGTGGAAGCGGTCGACCGGAATCGGTTTCGCTCGACCGGGTCCGGCGTGTAGACGTACGTGCCGGGGTCGACCACGAGCGGGCCGCGGGCATCGGCCGAGCTCGAACGAGAGCTGGTCGTTGTGGCCGTGGCCTCCCACGCCCGTGGCGGCCGACGTCTCCGCAGCGGACGATCGCGTACAGGCTGCCGTTTCGAAGGACGAAGAAGCCACCTTCCGGGTACGCGGCGCTCCCGGCCGCCTGCTCCAGCGGTCGCCCGGCCTGGGCGAACAGATGACGATGGTCGCGCGGATCGGCCCCGTAGTCGCCGAGCGGGAGGAACCGACCGTCGTCCGCGTCCCCGATCTGCGGCGCGAGCCCGTCGGGCCGCGTGTAGTCGCGCACGAAGGCGAGCATCAGGTCGAGGCGCTCGCGATACCAGTCCGGGATCGAGCCGGGCACGAGCGCATCCGCGGCCTGCGTCCCGCAGACGAAGAGCTCGGTCACGAGCCGGTGGTAGGAGGTCGAGGCCTCGTGCGCGACGCCGTCGGGGCGGACCTGGTGCTCCATCTCCGAGACCAGCTCGCCCGCGGCCCACTGCGCCCAGTCGCGTCCTTCGCGGCTCGCCGAAGAAGAGCGCTGCGACCGGGAGCAGGCCGACGACGTCCGAGAGGTAGTGGTTTCCGCGAGCCTCGCTCCACTCCAGGTGGGAGCGGATGAACCGCCCGTGCAGGAGCAGGCTCTCGAGCGTGCGCTCGAACCACGGCTCGTCGGCTGCGTCGGCGGAGAGCGCGAGCGCGGCCACCCAGTTCGCCGCGCGGATCGCGACGTCCATCGTCGTCGTCCAGTTGACGCCGAGCTCGACCGGGTTGGCCTCGATCCAGCTCTCGAGCTGGGCGCCGAGCCTCGTCCACGTGCCCGGTCGCGCGCGAGCAAGGGCAGGTGCTGGAAGCGGGACAGCTCCCACGGCACCTTGACGTCGGAGCCGTCGCCGTACGCGACCCGCAGCAGCGAGCTCTGATGGAGCGGCCACGTGCGGCCGGACTTGAAGTCCGTTCGACCAGTCGATCTCGCGTCCGAGATCGGTGGGGCCCGAGCCGAGCAGGTCGAAGCGGTGCTCGAGAACGCGTCGGCCGATATGCGGGGATCCGCCGGGTCGCGCCTCGAACCGCGCAACGGTCGGCATCGCGAGCAGCACCGGGCCGCGCAGCGCCTCGACAGGCTCTGCTCCGCCCAGCGCCGCGCTCAGGTCGTCTTTGCCGACTCGAAGCGGCCGCGCCCGTAGCCGGGCCTCGCGTGCCGCGCCCTTCCCGAGCTGGGCAGCGCCGCGAAGCGCGGTCCTGCGTCCCGACTCGGCGCCAGAGCGCGAGACCCTGGCGGAACCCGACCCTCAACCCGTTGGCACTCGCCCGGCGATCCAGTAGTCGTGCCAGGCGCTCACGTTGTAGATGTTCCAGAGCTGGAAGGCCCAGTCGCCTCGCCCGGCCCGGTGCGCCCGCCAGAGGTCGTCGATCGTGTCGTAGTCGAGGAGGCCCCGCTCGGCCAGTGACGAGTTACGGATCTCCCGCCGTGCGCGCTCGCCGAGGTCGTCGCGGAACCATTCGCTCACCGGCGCTGAGAAGCCCTGCTTCGGTCGGTTCACGATCTCAGGCGGCAGCAGGCCCGAGACCGCCTTCTTCAGCAGGTACTTCCCCTGCCGTCCCGCACCTTCATCTCGGGCGGCAGCGCGAGCGCGAACTCGACGAGGTCCGCGTCGAGGAACGGGACGCGAGCCTCGACCGAGTTCGCGCATCGTCATCTTGTCGACCCGCATCAGCAGCAGCTCGGCGAGGCGGTTCTTCAGCTCGAGGTAGGTCATCTTCTGCAGCAGGTCGGCGCCGGGCGTCGCGCTCGGCCTCGCTCCACAAGCGCTCGACGATCGTCGTACGAGTCCGGATGCGCGCGGCCGTTCGTGAGCACGCGGTCCTTGAGCGCGCCCTGGTAGGCGATCGCGCCGCCCCAGAACGGGATCCGCCCCGCGGCCGCCTCCTCGACCGCCTGCGCGTGCGGCACGAGCTTCCCGGTTCGGAACGCGAGACCGCTCGCGGCGCGAGCGACCCGTCGAGCGGCGCGGCACGGCTGGAACGGCGGCCGGTAGCGGCTGTGGAAGCGCGCGAACGAGCGAGTAGCTCTGGTAGCCGTGGAAGAGCTCGTCCGAGCCCTCGCCGATCTGGACGACGACCGTTCCGTTGTCGCGCGCGAGCTTCGAGACGTAGTGGAGCGGCACCGCGACCCAGTCCGCGAGCGGCTCGTCCTGGTGGTAGATCAGCTCCGGGCAGGAACGACTCGAGGTCGTGCGCGTCGATCACGACCTCGTGGTGGTCGGTGCCGAACTTGCGCGCGATCGTCCGCGCGTGCTCGAGCTCGTTGTAGCGCTCGTACCGCTCGAAGCCGACCGAGAAGGTGCGCACCGGCTCGTCCATCAGCTCGGACATCAGCGCGACGTTCGTCGACGAGTCGACGCCGCCCGAGAGGAAGACCCCGAACGGGACGTCGGACATCATCCGGCGCCGGATCGACTCGCGGAGCAGCGCGAGCAGCCGCTCCTCGAGCTCGGGCTCCGTCCATGCGACGCGACCTCGTCCGCGGTCTTCTCGGAGAAGGGGCTCCAGAAGGTCTCGATCTCGGTCGAGCCGTCGGCGCGGACCGTCATCCGCTCTGCGGGCCCGAGCTTGCGCACGCCCTTGAACATCGTCATCGGCGCCGGCGTGCAGACGAAGGTCAGGTAGTGGAAGAACGCTTCCTCGTCGAGCTCGGCCGTCAGCGCGGGGTGGGCGAGGAGCGCCTTGATCTCCGAGCCGAAGACGAAGCCCGCCCGAGGGCTGCGCGTAGTAGAGCGGCTTCTTGCCGAGGCGGTCGCGCGCGAGGTGCAGCTCACGCGTGCGCGAGTCCCAGATCGCGAGGTGGAACATCCCGTGCAGCCGCTCGACGCAGCGGATGCCCTCCTCCTCGTAGAGGTGGACGATCGTCTCGGTGTCCGTGTGCGAGTGGTAGCGGTGGCCCTTCGCCTCGAGCTCGGGTCGGAGCTCCAGGTGGTTGTAGATCTCGCCGCCGAAGGTGATCCAGACCGTGCCGTCCTCGTTCGACATCGGCTGGTGGCCGGCCGGGCGCAGGTCGATGATCGAGAGCCTGCGGTGGGCGAGCGCGACGCGGCCCTCGGGCGAGTGCCACGAGCCGCCGTCGTCGGGACCGCGGTGGTGGATCAGCTCGCGCATCGTCGTGACGAGCTCCTCGTCGACCGCGAAGCCGTCGCTCGTGCCGAGGATTCCGGCGATGCCGCACATCAGGGCGGCCCCTGCTACGTCCGCCGCCTGCCCCGTTGAAATCGACTCGAGGGCGGCGAGCGCCACGCTCTGCGCCATGTAGGCGGCGCCGAGGCCGGGCTCGAACGGACGCTCTCCGCGGCAGGCGGCAAGGACGCCGTGAAGGAGCTCGGCGTGCCCCTTGTCGCCGCGGCCGCGCTCGTCGCTCGTCCCGTCGGCGCCGAACGAGGTCAGCGTGCGGAAGTCGTCGAGCGCCCACGAGCGTCCGCCGCGCAGGACCTCGACTCGTTCCTTCGGCATCGACGCGGCACCGAGACCCGAGTAGTGGATCGTCGCCACCGAGCCGTCAGCGTACTGAACCGTGATCGACGCGCTTTCGGGCGTGGTGACGCCCGGACGAGGGCGGGACAGCGGCTGCAAGGACGCGCTGCGGGGTGCCGCACAGCCAGTTTGCGTAGTCGAAGAGGTGGCACGCCTCGCCGAGGATCCGTCCGCCTCCCTCGAGCGGGTCGTTGAGCCAGTGCTCCGGCGCGACGGGCGCGTTCATGCGGTACACGACCTGGAGTGGGCCGGCCAGCGCGTGGACCTCCTGGGCGAGCGTGCGGGAGAGGGGCGCGAACGGCCGGTTGAAGCCGATCGCGAGCCGGTCGTTCTCGGTGCCGGCCTGCCAGACCTCGTCGATCTGCTCCCGTGTCAGGCCGAGCGGCTTCTCGACGAAGACGGCTTTGCCCGCTCGCAGGGCCGCGGCGGCGATCTCCGCGTGCGTGTCGTGCCGGGTGCCGACGACGACGAGATCGACGTCCGGCGCCTCGACGGCCTCGCGCCAGTCGGTGCCCGGCCGGGCGCCGTTCAGAGAGCGGGCGAGCGCGTCCGCCGACGTCCCGCCACGGCTGACGACAGTCGTCACGCGGGCTCCGTCCTCCCGCTGGAGGTTCGGCACGTGGGTGCCGCGCACGAAGCTTCCAGCTCCGACGAGCGCGACGCGCACCTCGCCGTTCGCCGGCTCGGGTTGCGCAGACGTGCGCGCCACTCGAGCGGGGCGTTCCGGCCTTTCCGCATAGGTGAGCACGGCCGCCGGCGGAGGAGTGTCGCCCGCGAGCGCCTCGTACGCCTCGGCCGCGCGATCGACCGGAAGCTCGAGCTCGACGAGCGGATCGAGCGTGACGAGCCCGTCGGCGACGAGCCGCAGGTACTCCTCCATGTTGCGGCCCGCGGTCCAGCGGACGTACGGCAGCGGATAGTCGAGCCCGCCCTCCTCGTACGACGGGTCGTAGCGCCCCGGGCCGTAGGAGGTGGAGATGAGGACGTCGGCCTCGCGCTCGTAAAGCGCCTCGCGGTCGAACTCGAGAGCGATGTCGCCGACTGGAACGAAGCGCCCTTTCCGCCGCAGCATGTCGCACGGCCTGGTTCGCGAGGTCGCCGCCCTTCGCCGACGCCGTGACCACGACTGCGTCCGCGCCGGCGCCGTCGGTCCAGGCCAGGACTGCCTCGCCCGCCTCGTCGGGGCTCAGCGCGAGCTCGGAGCCCAGCTCGCGCGCCAGCTCGCGGCGCTTCTCCAGGGGCTCGACTCCGGCGACGCGGCAGCCGCCCGCCCGAAGCGCCTGGACCGTGATCAGCCCGAGCAGGCCCAGCCCGACGACGACCACGCGATCGCCGAGCGAAGGCTCGGCACGACGCACTCCCTGGAGCGCGATGGCCCCGATCGCCGCGAACGACGCGTCGCGCATCGTGACTCCTTCGGGGACGGGCACGACGAGGTTCGGCGGAACGGACACGACCTCGGCGTGGTTCGCCCGGCCCGCGCCCGCGCAGGCGACACGCTGGCCGACGTGGAGCCCGGCGTGGCCGCCGGTGTCGAGGACGGTGCCCGCGCTCGAGTAGCCGAGGGGGTTGTCCTGCGCGACCGCGCCGCGGACTGCGCCGATCGTCTCCCGGACACCGTGCTCGCGGGCGTGCTTGAGCGTCTGGGCGACGAGGTTCGGGTTCTTGATCGCCCGTGCGGCGAGTGAGCCCGACCCGGAGGCCACGACCGAACGCTCCGTGCCGCTCGAGATCGCCGACGCAGCGTTCGCGACGAGCACCGAGCCGGGGCTCGGCGCAGGCTCGGGAACCTCGACCACCTGGGTCTTTCCGCCCCGCAAAACGACCTGTTTCACGGAGGTGAGCGTATCGGGCGCGAAGGCCGCCGCCCGCACTATCCTGGCTGCATGGCCGCGCGCCGCAGAGTGCTCTCGGTCGTCGGCACCCGGCCGAACATGATGAAGATCGCGCCGATCGCCGCGGAGCTGGGCCGGCGGAGCGACGAGTTCGAGCACGTGCTCGTCCACACGGGCCAGCACTACGACCGCGAGATGTCCGAGATCTTCTTCGAGGAGCTCGGCGTGGGCGACCCCGACTACTCGCTCGGAGTCGGCTCGGGATCGCACGCGCAGCAGACGGCCGCGGTCATGGAGCGGCTCGAGCCGGTGCTGCTCGAGGCGGAGCCGGACGTCGTGCTCGTCCCCGGGGACGTGAACTCGACGCTGGCGGCCGCGCTCACCGCCGCCAAGCTGCTCATCCCGATCGGACACGTCGAGGCGGGCCTGCGCTCGTTCGACCGGTCGATGCCCGAGGAGATCAACCGGATCGTCGCCGACCAGTTCTCCCAGCTCCTGTTCATCCACTCGCCCGAGGCGCGCGACAACCTGCTCGCCGAAGGCTGCCCGGCGACCGGGATCCATGACGTCGGCAACACGATGATCGACTCGCTCGTCGCGATGCGGGAGCGGATCGAGGAAGCCGGCGCGCCGGAGGCGCACGGGCTACGCGCGCGGCGAGTACCTCGTCGTCACCCTGCACCGGCCGGCGCTCGTCGACGGCCCGCTGCTGGCGGAGGCGATGAGCCAGCTCGCGGCGGTCTCGGAGTCGCTCCCGGTCGTCTTCCCGGTGCACCCGCGGACGCGGGCCGCGCTCGAGGCTCTGGCGATCGACCTCGACCTCGACCGGCTGAAGCTGCTCGAGCCCGTCGGCTACGTCGAGTTCCTGAGCCTCGTCGCCGGCTCGGCGGGCGCGCTCACCGACTCGGGCGGGATCCAGGAGGAGACGACCTACCTCGGGCTGCCGTGCTTCACGCTGCGCGCGAACACGGAGCGGCCGATCACGGTCTCGATGGGGACGAACACGCTCCTCGGCCTCGACCCGGCGCGGATCGCGGAGGTGCCGGCGCTGCTCGAAGTTGCCCGCGCGAAGGAGGCGAGGATCCCGCCGCTGTGGGACGGCAAGGCGTCGGAGCGAATCGTGGACGTGCTCGGCGCTTCGCTAGACGAGCCTGTCGAGCAGCTCGGCCAGGCGCTGGGCTAGGCGCGGCCGCTCGTAGGGGGCGAGCTTCTCCGGCGGCACGGGTGGCGGTAGGTCTCCGCTGCCGATCTTCGCGAGCGCGGCCTCGATCGACGAGGGGTCGTCGAGCCGCGCGGTGAGCTGGTCGGCGCCGAGGCGGCGCAGGAGCGCCTCGGTCGCGCCACCGTCGGTGATCGAGAGCACCGGCTTCCCGAGCGCGAGGTACTCGTAGACCTTCGCGGCGACGGCCGTCTCGTCTCCCGCCCCGCGCGCCTGCGTGACGAGCGCGACGTCGGCGTCCGCGATCCGGCGGACGGCGTCCTCCCAGCCGGAGGGCGGGACGAGCTCGACGTCGGCGCCGGAGCGGTCGACCTCGGCGTGAATCTCCGGCGCCACGTAGCCGTGGAGCACGAGGCGGAGCGGCGGCCTCGATCGCCCGCAGGAGCGGCTCCAGCGGCCGGTCCTTCGTCAGCGTCCCGGAGTGGAGGATCGTCGTACCGCCGCCGCTCGGCTTGCGCATGGCCGACCAGCGCGGGCTCGAAGCCGTTCGCGATCTCCTCGACCCGGGCAGCCGGGATGCCTCGCCTGCAGGTCTGCGGCCGCCTCGGGCGTGACGCCGACGAGCGGCCGCCGAGCCGTCCGCGACCCACGACTTCGAGCCGGGGCAGCACCGGGCCTCCACGGTCGAAGGCCGGGTTGCCGGCCCAGAGGTCTCGGAGCTCGACGACGAGCGGCGTGTCGCCGGCCGCGCGCCGGGCGGCGATCAGCGCAGCGAACGGAGGCCCGGTGGCGAGCACGGCGTCGTAGCCGCCACCGGCCAGCCGGCGCCGGATCTCCTTCGCTCCCTGCCGCACCCAGAGCATCGAGAGCGGCATCGCCTCCGGTCGGAGCCCCGCGAGCCGGAAGACCGGGTCCGCGACCTTGCCGGCCGTCTCCATGATCCTCGCGCGCCGCTGGGCACTGCTCCGGCGCGGCGAACTCGTCTCCGCCGCCGGCCGAGACGACGTCGACCTCCCAGCCGTGCTCGGGCAGGTGCCGCGAGAAGGACCGCCAGCGGGCGGCCGGGCCGCCGGCCTGGTCGATCGGACGATGGCTGACCAGCAGGAGCCGCTTCAACGGCCAGAATCATCACACGGCTCTGCGACGATGGCTCCCGTGGAGCCCGAGGCCTACGTTCCGCCTGCGCCGGCCCGGCTGCGGACCGACGTCTTCCTCACGTTCTTCGGCAAGGCCATCGTTCTCGGTCTCGGCTTTGCACTCGTCGCGGTCGTGGCCCGAGAGCTCGGAACGTCCGACACCGGATCGTTCCTGGTCGCCTACAGCCTCACGATCCTGCTCTCCCAGATCGGCGGGCTGGGCCTGACCACGGCCAATCCTTACTTCGCGGCACGAGAACCGAGCCGCGTCCCGCAGATCGTGGCGAACTCGCTCTGGCTCGCCGCCGGTCTCGGGACCGTCCTCGCGTTGGCCGGCGCCTCGATCAAGGTCATCTTCCCCGGGGCGCTGGAAGGGCTCGGCTGGGCCCCGCTCATCGTCACTCTCATCGGCCTTCCGGGCGGCCTCGCGGCGTTCCTCCTGCAGAGCGTGCTTCTCGGCGAAGGACGGATGGTCGCGTACAACGGCATCGAAGCCGCCCAGACCGCCGTGACCCTGGTCGCGGTCGTCGCGGGCTTCGTCTTCTTCGACTTCGGGCTGACGGGGACGCTCGCAGTCATCGTCGTCAACCGTTACGTGGCTGCCGCGGTCTATCTGTACCTGCTCCCTCGACACTCATCAGGGCAGGGAAGGTTCAACCGACCGCTTGCGCGGCGGATGTTCGCCTACGGGTTCCGCGCCTATGTCGCGATCGTCCTCTCCTACCTGATCGTCCGCGTCGATCTCCTGCTCGTGAACGCGTTCCTCGGCCGAGAGGAGGCGGGCCTCTACGGCGTGGCGGCGACCCTCGCGGACGGGATGATCATCATCCCGATGGTGATCAGCATCAATCTCTTCCCGAGAGTCGCCCGAGGAGACCCGGCGCAGGCATCCGCGGAGGTGTTTCGCTCGACCGCCGTCCTCTACGCCCTGCTCTGCCTCGTCACGGTCCCGCTGGCAGGGCCTGCGATCACGACGTTCTTCGGCGAGAGCTACTCGGACGCGACGAATCTCTACTACCTGCTCCTGCCCGGGATCTACGCGTACGGGCTGGTCACCATCCTCTCGAGCCACTTCGCCGGGCGCGGGTTTCCGCGGGCGGTGATCCTCGTCTGGGTGTTCGGCATCGCGCTGAATCTCGTCCTCAACGTGCTCCTCCTTCCCGGGCGTGCGGCGTGGGTCGCCTCGGTTACCTCGAGCCTCTCCTACGGGATCCTGCTCGTCCTGCACATGTGGCTGTTCGCGCGTGAAGCGGGCGGCTACGGCGTCCTGCGCCCGCACCCACGCGAGGTGGTGAGGTTCGTCCGCGTAGCGTTCAGCAGAGGCTGATCGTTGTCTCCGTCTCTACTTGCGCGCCACGAGGTCGAACTGGACGGCCCAGATCACTCCCCCGAAATGGCGCGCAAGGCCTGAGAGCACCTTTCGCCCGATCTCGTTCTGCACCGGGATGTAGATCGCGGCCGGCTTCATCCAGAACGTCTTCGACCGGATCGTGAATCGGGCGGTCGAGTAGTAGGGCCGCTCCCGGCCGTGGCGCGTTTCCGGGTCGAAGAAGTCGAACGAGTACTCGGAGAACGGGGTCTTGTGCGTTGGGTCGGTCGCCCAGTCGGTCGAGTTCCAGTAGGGAACGCGCACCTCGACCGCGCCGCCGTCGCGCGTGATCCGGTGAAGCTCTTCGATCGCGCGGACTGGCTCGCTCAGATGCTCGAGCACGTGGTGCAACCGGACCTCGTCGAAGCGGTCGTCCTCGAACGGCCACGGATAGGAGTCGAGGTCGTGGACGACGTCGACACCGGGCAGCGCCGCCAGATCGTGGTTGACCCAGCCCGGCAGGACGTCGTTGCCACAGCCTAGATGGAGGCGCTCGCCGCTCAAAGGAGGCGATCATAGGCCCGGAACAGGTCTCCCAGGACCTCCTCCTGGTCGAAGAGCTCCGCCACGCGTTCGCGGCCGCGCGCGCCGAGCGCCGACCGTTCTTCGGGCGAAAGATCGAGCACCTCGGTCGCTCGCGCGGCCAGAGCGTCCGGGTCTCCCGGCTCTACGAGATAGCCGTCTTCCCCGTCCCGGATCACCTCCGGAGCTCCGGCGATGCGCGTTGCGATCACCGGGATTCCGGAGAACATCGCCTGAACGAAGGTGAGGCCGAGGCACTCGATCGTCGTCAGCGTCGGGAAGACGAACAGATCCGCCGCCGCGTAGTAACGGGGAAGCGCGTCGTCATCGACCACTCCGACGACGTCCACGGCATCGGCGACCCCCAGCTGCTCCGCGATCGCGCGCAGCTCGTCTGACATAGCCGTGGTCGGGCCCGACCAGGACCAGGCGGGTGCCCGGATGGCGCTCGCGGATCTCGGGCAGCGCCTCGACGAGGATCTGGGGGCCCTTCCGGGGTCGCACGTGGCCCACGAACAGGATCAGCGGTCCGCCCTCGGGGGCGTGCCGCCCGCGGAGCTCCGTCCCGTCCACCCCAGGGTGGAACGGCTGCATGTCGCCCATCACACGGACGAGCGCGACTTCGTCGGGAAGCACATCGACGTGCCGGACGAGCCGGCGGCAATGCTCGGTCATGCTCGCCACGAGGTCGGCCCGGCGGAGCACCGTGCGGCTGGTTGAGCGGAAGGGGCGGCTGACGGCGTCGAACTGCGTAAGCTCGTCAAGGTGCGGGAGGACGTCGCCGAAGAGCGAGACCATGCTCTTGCCCCCGCGCGTCTCCGCAAGCAGCACGGCCGCGGCTCCATGCGACCAGGGCCAGTCGTAGGCGTGCGTGATCGAGGGCCGCTCGCCGCCGAGCAACTCCTCGCCCGAGCGAATCCAGCACGCCGTGGCCGCAAGCTGCTTTCCGGCGAAGCCCGGGCGTCGGAGGACGGCGTGCGCGTACATAGCGATAAGCCGGGACGCGACCCGGGGCCGACGTAAGAGCCAGCCCGCCAGCCGCACGGTGCCCGGGTACGAGAAGACGGCCATCTCGATGTCCGCGTCGGGCGGAAGTCCGGCGAGAGCCTGCGGCTGCGACCTCCTGGTCGGGCTGCACGATCCGCAGGCGGTAGCCCTTTCGAGCCATCGCGGGCAGGCAGAGTTGCATGTAGCGGGCGATGCCTCCGTAGGGCGGCGGCAGCGGAGCGCCGATCAGCAGGACGAGTGGCCCGGTGCTCATCTCGCTAGCGGGTCAGGCACACGCAGGCAACGGCTTCGGCCGCGAAGTCGGTGCGGTAGCTCGCGTCGCTGGCCTGCTCGAGGTCGCTGAGCTCCCAGCCGATGCCGCGGTCGCGGTACACGGAGATCGCCGTCTCGGCGGGCTCGGCCGCGGCGATCAGCCGCTCGAGGCCGGGCGCGGTCAAGCTGGCGAAACGTCCGATGTGATCCTCGCGCCGCCCGTAGGGAACCGTCACGAACAGGCGCCCGCCCTTCTTGAGTACGCGCGCGAGTTCGCGGACCGCCAGCTCGACCTCACGGCCCGGGTCGGATGCCCGCGTGGAATCGGAGCCGTAGCCCGCGTTGTCCATCCCGACGTGCTCGAGCGTCGAGATCGAAGCGACCGTGTCGAAGTGCCGCGTCGTCGTATGGCAGCGCTCGCAGGTCAGCGTAGACGTAGGAGATTCCCCGCTCCGGGATACGCGTTGCCCTCGTAAACGAGCGTCACGATATGGAGCTCTTCGAGCCGCGGGTGAAGGCGATCGAGATAGTCGGAGTGGTTGAGCGCGGAGCCGGCGTCGAGCATTTTGCCGCGCAGGGCTCTGTGCGAGCAGCCAGGGGATCTCGACGACGCGCTCGTTGGCGCCGAGCCCGTAACCAGGCGGAAGCGGCTCGGCGGCGGCGAGCCGCTCGAGCGCAACGGCATTGTCCAGCTCGCCGCTGACGACCAGCCTGACGCCTGCGCATGACCGCCCGGCTGCGGACGTGGATCGCAGGCATGAGTGCTCTGGCCGCGAATGTGCGCGGGCCGTTCGGCATCGCGCGGGATTGTCGCAGCGAGGCCTAGTCGCTACGGCGCCCGCGGACGACTTGGCTCCAGCGCAGGCTGTTGCCCGTGAGCCCTACTGAGGACTATCGACGGACTTCGGTCGGCTCGAGCTAGCTCGTCGGGCCCGGTGCGCCGACCAGGGCGGCCGGGACCGGCTCCGGCGGACGAGGAGCCACGACGCGCTTGAGCGCCAACGCGGGCCGTTCGACTATGCGCCAGGACAGGAACGCCAGGCCGTAGGTCACCGGGAACGCGATGGCAAACATCACGAGCGGATCGATGCCGGGCCAGATCGCGGCCACTGATTGCTGCACGGGAAAGGCGTAGACGTAGATGCCGTACGAGACGTCGCCTGGAGCCGTCACGCGCCGGAGCCAGGCCGGAGTGCGGAATGCGAAGACGAGGACCGCGAACGCGATCGCCAGAACGCCGGTCGCCCTCGTCCAATCGCCGCCCCACGTCACGACCCAAAGGACCGTGAGCAGGACGAGGACGATCCAGCTCAGGTGCAGCCGGCTGCGGAGCGAGTAGGCCAAATTCCCGAGCACGAACGTGGCGCCCAGCATGACCACGAGCGAGAGGTTCCCCCCGGTGGTCCCCCCGGCGGGTGCGTTCGACAGGGGCGACAGCGGCGAGACGCCCAGGATGAGCAGGAAGCCAAATGCGGCGAGCAGACGGCTGCGTCGCAGCAGGCCGAGCATCCCGAACGCGGCCGCCATGGCGTAGCAGCACGCCTCGACAGGCAGCGTCCACAGCGATCCGTTCACGGCGTCCGGGAACGGGTTGGTCTCGAACACCCCCGGAAGCGTGCCGCGGATGGTGATCAGCAGTGAGCTCCGCACCCAGTACACCCACGTGGTCGGATCGGTGAAGTAGGTGCTGAGCGGCAGCGTGGTGAACAGCGGGCCGACGACGAACACGGTCACGGACACCGCCACGACGAGCGCCGGGAGCAGGCGCAGCGCACGTTTGACGGCGAACGGAACGAGTCGCGGCTGGTCGTTCCAGCTCTTGGCGATGAGAAAGCCGCTCATCGCGAAGAACATCACCACTCCGACCTCGCCGAGCGTCCAGCCGCTGACGTCTGCGAAGGGCTCGGTGCTCGCCGTGAGCGCGTAGGAGTGCGAAAAGAGCACGAGTGAAGCGGCCAGGAGCCGCAAGACGTCGAAGTTGTTCCTGCGATCCTGGAGGCGGTCCTCGAGACGCCCAGCGGAAACACGCCCGTCGCTCCGTCCCGCCCACCGCCGACGAGACTCGTGGAGTCGGGCGAGCACGGCCTGATCTTCCCACACACATTCGGCTCACATATCCATGGTCTACTGAAGCTGATGCCGCTCGGGCCACGCGAAAGACTTGCCCCATGAGCGACATCACGGCCGTCATCGCGAACTTCAACTACGGCCGGTATCTCCGCGAGGCCGTGGACAGCGCCCTGGACGAGGGAGCGAAGGTCGTGGTCGTCGACGACGGATCGACAGAACCGCTGCCCGAGCTGCCTCTCCGGACGTCGAGTCGTTCGAGCAGGAGAACCAGGGCGTGGCTCGCGCGCGCAACAACGGCTGGCGGCGCGCCGAGACCCCGTACGTTCTCTTTCTCGACGCCGACGACCGGCTCGTCCCCGGCGCGCTCGCGCTCCTGCGGGCTCCCGCTCGAGGCCGACCCGACGCTCGGCTTCGCATATGGCCGGATGCGGTTCTTCGGCGACTGGGAGGGCGAGCTCCGCTTTCCGCCGTACGACCCGTACGCGCTTCTGTACCGGCACACGATCGGGCTCTCCGCGCTCGTGCGCCGGGAGGTCCTCGAGGACACCGGCGGGTTCGATCCCGAGTTCCGGCAATTCGAGGACTGGGAGCTCTGGGTGAACGCGCTGGCGCACGGCTGGCGCGGCCTGCAGGTCGACGCGGTGACCGTGGAGTACCGTCGCCATTCGGGCTCGAAGCACGCTCAGGACCGGCGTGCGTACCGCGAAGCGTTCCGTCGCCTCAAGGCGAAGCACTCGGAGCTGTACCGCGAGCGGGACCGCCTTGCCGCCGAGAGCAGCCTCGGCTCGTCGGGCCGGCTCCTCCACCGCGCGTACTGGGGCCCGAGGCCGGTGCCCGCTTCCGTCGAGCAGGGCCTCTACCGCTTGCTCTGGCGGAGAAAGGCCGCCCGGACGGAGCGGTAAGCTGGTTGCCCCCGCTTCGATGACCGAGCCTGTGACGACCGCGCCGCGCGAGGCTGCAGACCCGCGACTCGTGGGCTTGCGAAGACTTGCGATCGTCCCGGCTTACAACGAGGCCGAGGCGATCGAGGCCGTGATCGCGGAGCTTCGGGCCTTCGATCCCGAGCTTCGAGATCGTCGTCATCGACGACGGCTCGATGGACGGCACGGCGGGTCGAGCCGCGAAGGCGGGCGTCGAGGTCGTCCGGCTTCCGTTCAACCTCGGGATCGGCGGCGCGATGCAGACGGGCTACCAGTACGCGCGGGACCACGGCTTCGACCTCGCGATCCAGGTCGACGGCGACGGCCAGCACGATCCGCGGGAGATCACGATGCTGATCGAGCCCGATCCTCGAGGGGTCGAGCCGACATGGCCGTCGGCACGCGCTTCGCGGGCGGCGGGCAGTACAGGCCGCCCTTCGCGCGGCGGATCGGGATCCAGCTCTTCGCGCGCTTCGTCTCGCTGATCGTGCGGCAGCGCGTCACGGACACCACCTCGGGCTTCCGCGCCGTCAACCGTCGAGGGATCGCGCTTGTTCGCCGCCGACTATCCGCACGACTACCCGGAGGTCGAGACGACCGTCCTCGTCCACCGGCACAAGCTGCGCATGGTCGAGGTGCCGGTCGCGATGAGAACCCGCGTCAGCGGGCCGGTCCTCGATCACGCTCTTCCAGTCCATCTACTACATGGTCAAGGTCTCGCTCGCGCTCTTCGTCGGCCTGTTCCGGCGCAACTCGACACTGGAGGAACGATGACCGTTCGCGTTTCCATCTTCGCGGCGATCGCAGCTGTGATCCTGCTCACCGTGATCTTCGAGCTGATCCGGAGCCGTCGGCTGCACGAGCGCTACGCGATGCTCTGGCTGATCACCGGCGGCGTGATCTTCGTGCTCGCGGTCTGGCGCGACGCTCTCGGCACGCTCTCGCCGACACGGTCGGCATCGCCTACCCGCCTTCGGCGCTGTTCGTGCTCGCGTCGCTCTTCATCCTCGTCGTGCTCCTGCACTACTCGACGGTGATCTCGAAGCTGGCCGACGAGAACCGGATCCTCGCGCAGCGGCTCGCTCTCCTCGAGAGCGGCTTCAGACGACGAGAACCGCGGACGGCGACGAGCGATAGGCCGCGGTCCTCGTCACCGGGGCGCGGGGTTCGTCGGCCGGCACCTGCATGGCCGAGCTCGGCGACGTCGCCGTTTCGCTACGAGGGGGACGTCACGGAATGCCGAGGAGCTGGCGGGAGCTGTCGGCGAGGCGGCGCCCACGGCGCTCGTCCACCTCGCGGCGCTGTCCTCGGTCGGCGGATCGTGGAAGAGCCCGGCCGAGACGTGGCGAAGTGAACGCTGCTCGGGACGGTCAACGTCCTGGAGGCGTTCGCACGAAGGTGCGCCCGAGGCTCGGCTCCTGCTCGTGTCTCGACGGGCGAGGTCTACGGCCGCGCCGAAGAGCTGCCGACGACCGGAGACGCGCGCGGTCGCACCGCTCTCGCCGTACGCGGCCTCGAAGGCGGCCGCCGAGGTCGCCTGCGAGCAGGCCGCGCGCGCAGCGGGGCTCGACGTCGTCGTCGCGCGCGCGTTCCAGCACGAGGGGCCCGGGACGCGACGAGCGCTTCGCGGTCGGCTCCTGGACGCGCCAGATCGCGCGAGCTCGAGGCCGCGGGCGGCGGCGAGCTGCGGGTCGGCGACCTCTCCGCCGAGCGCGACCTCACGCGACGTGCGCGACGTCTGCCGCGCTTACCGGCTGCTCCTCGACCCGACGGTGCCGCGCCGGGACGTACAACGTCGCGTCGGGCCGGAAGGTGCGGGCTGCAGGAGGTGGTCGAGCTGCTCGTCGAGTCTCGCGCAGTGCCCGGTCGAGGTCGAGCGCGGATCCGGCGCGCCTGCGCCCCAGCGAGCTCCCGGTCGTGTGGGGCGATCCCTCGAAGCTCGAGGCCGCGACCGGCTGGGAGCCGAGATCCCGCTCGAGCAGACGCTGGCGATGCGCTTGGCCTATGCTCGCGACGCCGTCTCAGAAAGGGTGGCGAAGTGCATGAGCTCGAAGCCGCGCGCGCTGATCACGGGCATCACCGGCCAGGACGGCTCGCTACCTGGCCGAGCTCCTCCTGGAACGGGCTACGAGGTGTTCGGCATGGTGCGCCGCGCCTCGACCGAGAGCTTCGAGCGCATCGCGCACCTGGTCGACCGCATCACGCTCGTCCAGGCCGACCTGCTCGATCCAGCCTCGCTCGACCGCCGCGCTCGAGGAAGCCCAGCCCACCGAGGTCTACAACCTCGCCGCGCAGAGCTTCGTGCCGACCTCCTGGAACCAGCCGGTGCTGACGGCGGAGTTCACCGGCGGTCGGCGTCACGCGCCTGCTCGAGGCGATCCGCCGGGTCGACCCGGACGATCCGCTTCTACCAGGCGTCGTCGTCGGAGATGTTCGGCAAGGTGCGCGAGGTCCCGCAGAACGAGCAGACGCCCTTCTACCCGCGCTCGCCGTACGGCGTCGCGAAGGTCTACGGCCACTTCATCACCGTCAACTACCGCGAGTCCTACGGCCTCTTCGCGGTCTCCGGGATCCTCTTCAACCACGAGTCGCCCCGCCGCGGGCTCGAGTTCGTGACGCGCAAGATCACGGACGGCGTCGCGCGCATCAAGCTCGGCCTGGCCGACGAGCTGCGGCTCGGCAACCTCGACGCCGCAGCGCGACTGGGGCTTCGCGGGCGACTACGTGCGCGCGATGTGGCTGATGCTCCAGCAGGACGAGCCGCGAGCGACTACGTGATCGCGACCGGCGAGCAGCACTCGGTGCGCGAGTTCGTCGAGCTCGCCTTCGCCCACGTCGGGCTCGACCCGGAGCAGCACGTCGTGCATCGATCCGAAGTTCCTGCGCCCGGCCGAGGTCGACCAGCTCGTCGGCGACGCGTCGAAGGCGCGAGCGGAGCTCGGCTGGGAGCCGCGAGGTGTCGTTCGAGGAGCTCGTCGAGATGATGGTCGACGCCGACCTCGAGCGGCTGTCTGGCGACGCCGGACCGCCGCACCGCCCGGCCGTCGTCCTCTGATTCTGTTTACACGGCGAGCCTAGAATGGCCCGATGCCAGCTGACGCTTCCCCTGGCGAGGAGGCCGAGATCGAGGAGGCTCTGACGCGCGTGCGAGACGAGGTGCGCGGACGCCCGCCGACGCGAGGGCTCTCCGCACAGGAGGCCGCGGCCTTTCGTGTCGCGGCGAGGGATCAGGCGGAGCTGCACTGGGCGGTAACTGCGGAGAGGCCCTTCGTGCGTCGCCCGGGGACAGCCGGCCGCGTACGGGCGGCAGCCGTTGCTCCGTTGAGGCGCGCGGTCCGCGGTCTCGTTCGCTGGTACGTAGAGCCTGCGCTCGAGGAGCAGCGTCAGTTCAACCTGGCGATCCTGCAACTCGTCGATGACCTCGCTGAGCGTACGGCGACGATCGAAGAGCGGCCCGACCGCGGCGACCGGGAAACCTGATCCACCGGTGCGAGTCGCTTACTACTCACCGCTGCCTCCCCAGCGCTCCGGGATCGCGGACTACAGCGCGCTGTTGCTCCCTGCCCTCGAACGGCGTGTCGGGATCGCTCTCGCGCGGCCCAGTGATTCAAATCCTCCGGCGGACGTTGCCCTCTTTCAGCTCGGCAACGATCCTGAGCGGCACGGGTGGATCTACGACGCGCTCCGTCGCCGCCCGGGCCTCGTCGTCCTGCACGAGGTTGCTCTTCATGGCCTGATCGCCGGTCTCACGCTTGGCCGCGGAGACAAGCAGGGGTATCTGGCCGCAATCGAGCGCGACGGCGGTGTCGATGCGCGACTCCGTGCCGAGCGCGCCCTCGTCGGGCTCGAGCCGCCGCTCTGGGAAACCCAGCCCGATCGATTTCCGCTCATCCGTGAGGCGCTCGATTTCGCGCGGGGCGTGGTCGTCCACTCGAAGTACGCGGAAGACAAGGTGCGTGCCGCCGGTTACGCCGGGCCGGTGCACCGGGTCGCCTATCCGGCTCCCTCGGGGGAAGGTCATTCGGCGCTGTTCCCCGCCGGACGCTCGCCCGTGATCGGCTCGCTCGGCAAGCTCAACTCGGCGAAGCGAATCCCTCAGCTACTCCACGCGTACTCCCGTCTGCTCCAGCGCTTTCCCCGCGCAATGCTCGTCCTCGCCGGCGATGGCTTCGGAGACAAGGCGATAAGGATCAGGCTCGAAGCAGCCGGACTCGAAGCCGGCAACGAGGTCATGCTTCGCGGCTACGTGCCCGCGAGCGAGTTCAGCGCCCTGGTAGCAGGATCCGACATCTGCGTGAGCCTCCGCAGCCCTACCCTCGGCGAGACCTCGGCGAGCGCGATCGCTGCGCTTGCGGCTGGGACGCCCCTTGTCGTCAGCGACGTCGGCTGGTTCAAGGAGCTCCCTGACTCGGTCGCAGCCAAGGTCGCTCCTGACGAGTGGGAGGTCGCGCATCTCACCGCGGTGCTCGAGCTGTTGGCCTCCGATGCGGACCTCCGGCGGATGATGGGCTCAGCCGGTCGCTCGTACGTGCGGCGGGAGCTCGATGTCGAGCGCTCGGCCGACGGATATGCCGCAGCACTGGCGGACATCGTCGATTGACCAGCTCCGGGCCTGTCGCAGCTCGCTCCTCTCTTGCGCGGACACGCACCTGGATCGCGGCCGTCCCGGCTTGGCTTTGGCTGGGAGCGCTCGTCCTTGCCTCGGCGGGCATCCGGCTTGCGTTGGCCAAGCCACATCCGGCGCCGTGGATCTTTCCGGACGAGCTGATCTACGCGCACCTGGCCGAGAGCTTCGCCAGCACCGGCAGCTTCGCGATCCGCGATTCGCCCGGGCTCCAGGGCTTCGGCCCTGGCTATCCGCTGCTGATCGCGCCCGCGTTCGCCGTCTTCGACGACCTCGCTCACGCGTACGCGGCCGCGAAGGCGATCAACGCGCTGGTCATGTCGCTCGCGGCTGTTCCCGTCTACCTCATCGCGCGCCGCCTCGTCCCGGTCTGGCTCGCTCTCGTCGCAGCAACCCTGGCCGTAGCCATACCGTCCTTCCTCTATACCGGGACGATCCTCACCGAGAACGCGTTCTACCCCGCGTTCGCCGCCGCCGCATTCGGGATGTTCGCGGCCCTCGAGCGGCCGACGCTGTGGCGGCAGCTCGGTGCGCTGGCGCTCATCGGCGTTGCCTTCCTGATCAGGGCCCAGGCCATCAGCCTCGGCGCGGCTTTTCTGACGGCGATCGCCCTCGTGTGTCTCATCGAGGCTCGGGCCGAAGGTCGCCTGAGCGTACGCGAGCTCGCACGGCGGCTGGATGCGTTCCGGGTGACCTGGGTGTTGTCTGGGGTCGGGATTCTGCTCGTGCTCGGCCTCGCTGCGGTCCGCGGCAGCTCGCCTGCGAACGCACTCGGCGGTTACGGCGTCCTCGCCGACTCGAGCTACTCCCCCTCCGATGTCGCGCGCTGGATCGTCTACCACGTCGCCGAGATCGACCTCTACCTCGGGATTCTGCCGATGGCTGCGCTCATTGCACTCGGCTTCGAGGCGTTCGGCCGCGGGGCGCTTCCCAGGCCGTTGCGTCTCTTCGGGTTGCTCGCGGTCTCGATCGTGGTCTGGATGACGCTCGTCGTCTCGGCAACGGCTTCCTACCTCGCTGCCGGCGGAGTCGGCCGAATCGAGGAGCGCAACCTCTTCCATATCGCTCCGCTGTTCCTGATCGCTCTCGTCGTGTGGGTCTGCGCGGGGCCTCCCGCGGGTCTGGCCGGCTGCTGCCGTCGCTGCCCTGCTCGCGGGCGGGCTCCCTGGTGCCATCCCCTATGACGTCTACGCCAACCTCGGTGCGCTGTCCGACACGCTTGCCCTGATCCCACTCTGGAACATCGTTTTCTTCGGCCACATCCAGGCTGTGACGCTGCCCGCTCTCGTCATCGTTTGCTCGCTCGCCGCCGCGGGCCTCTTCCTCTTGGTTCCGCGCCGGCTCGCCCTGCTACCGATCGCCCTCGTGCTCGCGTGGTTCGTGCTGCTCCAGGTGACGGTCGAGCGCCAGATGAAGGCGACGTCGGAGGGCGTTCTCCAACAGGGGCTCGGCGGCCGCCGCGAGTGGATCGACGAAAAGGTAGGTGGGAATGCTCGGGTCGCCGCACTCTGGACGGGCAACGGGAATCCGATGACCATGCTCCAGAACGCGTTTTTCAATCGCAGCGTGCATCCAGTCTTCGACCTCGATGGCGCGGCTCCGGTCGCAGGGTTGCTGCCGCAGCAGAGCGCCTCGATCGATCCTGCGAGCGGTGACGTACGAGCCGCGGACGGGGCGTCCGTGCAGGCCGGCTACGCCCTCGTCGACCCCGAGGTCGAGGTCTCCGGACAGGAGGTGGCGCGTGACCCGCTTACGGGGCTCGTTCTCTACCGCCTGCCCGGCGACCGGGTCCGTATACGCGCCCGCGCTGCCGGCGTCTACCCGGACTCATGGACCGGGGCCGAGGCGAGCTACACCGTGTGGGCCTGTCGCGGCGGACGGCTGACGCTCGGGGTCGCCAGTCAGAAAGATCTGTTCACGGCTCCACAGACCGTGCTAGCGCTGTCCGGGAAACGCACCGTCGGCAAGCTCAGGATCCGGCCGGGGGAGGAGAAGAGCCTCACCGTGCCGATGAGGCCGGAGGACGGACACTGCGCGGTCACGTTGCGGGTTTCTC
The DNA here is from genome assembly GCA_963712635.1 of uncultured Actinomycetes bacterium. GTDB lineage: Bacteria > Actinomycetota > Thermoleophilia > Gaiellales > Gaiellaceae > VAXT01. The sequence goes on from CAVQIS010000007.1 coordinate 140,716, forward strand.
CGACCGCTATCCCTGCCCAGGTGCTCGGCACGACCGACTCCCGTGCCTTGGGCGTCCGCCTGACGCGGTTCGACTACCGCCCGGCGGGCGGCTGACGGGCCAACCTAGAATCGGCCGGCGTGGCGGACGAACAAGACTTCAACACCTTTCTGCACGGGCTGAGGTCTCGCGAGCTGGAGCGATTGCCGGCCGGCGCCCGGACCGTCCTTCACGGAGGCGCCGCGGGCACCTGGTACTTCGAGTGGTTCGACGAGCGCTACCCGACGTCCGTCGAGCGCCATATCGGCGTCGAGGCCTTCTCGCCGCGGCCCGATCCACTACCGCCGAGAGTCGAATGGCTCGAGCGAACCCTCGGCGACCTCTCGCCGGTCCCGGACGGCTCGGTCGACCTCGTCTTCGCGGGGGAGGTCCTCGAGCACCTCTGGCCGGAGGACGTCGCCGGTTTCCTAGCCGAGGCACACCGCGTGCTCGCGCCCGGCGGCAAGATCGCGGCTGACAGTCCGAACCGCCTGGTCACGAAGAAGCTTGGTTGGGAACATCCGGAGCACACGGTCGAGCTCACCGTCGCGGAGATCCGGGAGCTCCTTGGGCTCGCCGGGTTCGACGACGCCGAGATCCGTGGCGTCTGGCTTTGCTACGACCCCGAGCGCGACCGTGTGCTGCCGTTCGACGATCTCGGCCGCGTCGCCGGCTGGGACGCCGAGCGGCGGGCCGCCGAGGCTGCCGACCGGCCCGACGACTCGTTCGTCTGGTGGGCCGAGGCGACACGTGCGGAGCGCGAGCCGGACCGCGAAGCGCTGAACCGTCGCGTGAACGAGGCCTATGACGTCTACCGTGCGCGCCGGCTCTCGAGGATGCACCACACTGTCGGCTCCCGGCGGGAGGAGGACGGCCGTAAGTTCGTCTCAGGGCGCCCCGGACGAGCGGGCGCGCTCCTCTTCGGCCCGTACGTGCCGATGCGTCCGGGCAAGTGGATTGCGCGCTTCCGCATCTCCGCAGTCCCGGCACGCTGGCGGAGCAACCCGGAGCCCGACGAGCCGCTCGGCTCGATCGACGTGACGGTTGGCGAGTCCGAGCCACGCGTCGTTGCGGAGCGGTCGCTCACGGCGCGCGAGCTTCCGCTGGACGGCCAAGAGCACGCGCTGGAGCTGCCGTTCGAGCTCGATCGGACCGAGTTCGGGGCACAATTCAGGGTTCATACGCTCGGCCGCGTGCGCATGAGTGCGCGGTACCCGGTGGAGGTCGAATGAGTCGAGTCAAGCAAGCGGTCAAGCGGGTTGCCCTCTTCATCCTGTGGCCTGTCCGGCGGTTCTTCGACCCGCGGTTCGCAGGGATCGCCTCGGCAATGCAGGCCAACATCCACGCGACGACCGAGGCGACAGAGATGCTCGGGCGTTCGCTCGACGAGCTGCAAGCGCGTGTCGACGCCCGATTCGAGGAGCAGCAGCGCCAGATCGAAGCCACGCGAGAGGAAGCCGCTCATGCGAGCGGCCGCTATTTCGAGCGGCTGGTGGGCGGCTCGGTCGGCGACATTGACCAGAGCGTCGCGCATCTCCTGAACTACGCTTCGAGCCACCGCGGCTTCGCGGCACAGCGTGATCTGTGGCTCAACCCGCCCTTGTCGCTCGCCTACGAGCCGGGCGGAGTTCGCCTGACGAACGTGAACGAGCGGATCGTCGAGATCCCGCACGTGTACCGCGCGCTGGCACGTGTCGAGCCCGGCGGCAAGGTCGCCGACGTGGGCGCCGTCGAGAGCGTCGTCGCGCTGTCGCTCGCGATGCTCGGCTACGAGGTCACCGCTGTCGACTTGCGGCCGTACCCGTTCGAGCACCCGAAGCTCCGCTCCGTCACCGGCCCGGTCGAGGAGTGGGATGAGAAGCCCGAGACTTTCGATGCGATCGTCTGCCTGTCGACGATCGAGCACATCGGCCTCGGCGCGTACGGCGAGGAGGCGAAGGACGGTCGCGCCGACATCGAGGCGATGAAGCGCATGCGCGAGCTCGTGAAGCCTGCCGGGCTACTCGTGCTCACCACTCGGTTCGGGACTGCGGGTGAGGACGAGTTCCAGCGCACGTACGACCGGCCCGGGCTCGAGAAGCTGCTCGAGGGCTGGCAGGTCGACGACCTGACGATTCTGCGCCGGGACGGCGATACGAGCTGGTCACTCGCGGACGGCTCGGCCGACGCGGACGACGGCGTCGAGAAGGTCGCGCTCGTCACCGCCACGCGGCCGTAGCCATGGCCGTCTTCTTCGACATCCAGGGCGTGCAGAGCGCGGCCCACGGGGAACGCGGCATCGCCCGCTACCTGACGGAGGTGTCCCTCGCGCTGGAGCGCTGGCACCCGGATTCGGTCGCCCGCTACCTCCTCGATCCGCAACTCGCCGTCCCCGGCTCGATCGAGCCGCTGGCCGTCACGCGCAAGCTGACGTTCACCGACCGGGCGGACGCGAGCGAGGCGATGGTCTACCACGTCGGCTCGCCGTTCGAGTTCATCGGACTCGAGCGGATCTGGCCGCGCTTCGCCCACCGGACGGGGATGCGGCTCGCCGTGACCCTGTACGACCTGATCCCGGCGCTCTTCCCGGACATCTACCTCGCGAACCCCGAGGTGAACGTCTGGTACCGAACGCGCCTCGGGCTCGTTCGACGGGCCGACCGCGTGCTCGCGATCTCTGAGGCGACCGCGAGAGACGCGATCGAGCAGCTGGGGCTGCCCGAGGAGCGAGTGGTCGTCGTCGGCGCCGGTGTCTCAGAGCGGTTCCATCCGCCCGCGAGCCGCGACGCGGCGCTGTCGGCGCTCCAGGAGCGGATGCCGTGGCTCGAGGAGGGCTACGTCCTGTACACAGGCGGCATCGAGCCGCGGAAGAACATCGACCGCTTGCTCGAGGCCTATGCCGGGCTTGCAGGCGAGTTGCGCGCGCAGCACCAGCTCGTGATCGTCTGCCGCGTGCAGCCCAGCGAGCGGGCGCTTCTCGACGCGCAGCTGCGTCGGCTCGGCGTGGCGGGCCAGGTTCGGTTCCCGGGCTTCGTGCCCGACGAGGACCTCGTGCGCCTCTACCAGGCCGCGGAGCTCTTTGTCTTTCCGGCCCTTTACGAGGGCTTCGGTCTTCCGATCGCAGAGGCAATGGCGTCTGGGGCGCCGGTGATCGCAGCGCGCAGCTCGTCGCTGACCGAGCTCGTCCAGGACGACGAGGCGCTGTTCGAGCCACGCGAGACCGAGTCGATCCGCGCAGCCCTCGAGCGGGCGCTCACCGACGACGGCCTCCGCGAGCACCTGCGCTCGCGCAAGCTCGACGAGCGGCACACGTGGCGGGGCGTGGCCGAACGTATGGCGGGGACCTACGAGGAGCTCGTCGCGACGGGCCGCCGTCCCGTCCGCGCCAGGCCGAGGATCGCAGTGATCTCGCCACTGCCGCCGCAGCGCTCCGGCATCGCCCACTACACCTACCGCATGCTCGACCAGCTGCGAGAGCACTGCGACATTGACGCTTTCGTCGAAACGGATCCCGCCGAGGTCGAGGCGCCGCCGAGGGTGTCCGTCGATCGCGTCTCGACGTTCGAGGCCAAGGAGCGCGTCCGCGCCGGCTACGACACCGTGGTTTTCTGCCTGGGGAACAGCGAGTTCCACGCTGAGGCCCTCGACCTCCTCAGACGGCGGCGAAGCGGAGTTGTGCTTGCTCACGACGTGCGTCTCAGCGGCCTCTACTCGTGGACCGCGGCCTTCCGGCCGGAGCTGCTCCCGCACGGATTCCTCGACTCGCTGCACTCGATGTACATGCATCGCGTTCCGCCGGACGTCGGGCTCACAGGCTGGCTCGACTACCGCGAGGCCGACCGGTACGGGATCTACATGGCTCGTGAGGCGATCGGGCTCGCCGACCGCTACCTCGTGCACTCCGACTACGCGGCGCAGGTCGCGATGCTCGACTCGGCGCCGGGCGACGAGCGGAAGGTCGAGCGGATCCAGTTCCGTTTCCCCGACCCCCACGAGGTGCGGCAGGCGCGGCCGGACGAGCAAGCGCCGGTGATCGTCACCGTTGGGGTCGTCGCCGAGGTGAAGCAGACGGCGAAGGTCGTCGAGGCGTTCGGCCAGGTCGCCGAGCGGCATCCGAACGTCACGCTCGCGGTCGTCGGGCCCTCCGCCTCGGAGGCGGAGACGCAACGCTGCCACGAAGCGGCCCGCAGGTTCGGCGTCGAGGAACGCGTCCGGATAACGGGCCCAGTCGACGACGACGAGTTTCGTCGGTGGCTCGAGCAGGCGACGCTCGCGGTGCAACTCCGGGAGCACTCCAATGGCGAGACACAGGCGACGATCGCGGACTGCCTGGCAGCGGGGATCCCGACGGTGGTAACGGCGCTCGGGTCCGCCCGCGAGCTTCCAGACGACGCAGTCGCCAAGGTCGAGCGAGAAATCTCGGCACCGGATCTGGCCGAGGAAATGTCCGGCTCTGCTGGCGGACCCTGGACGGCGCCAAGCGATGGTCGAAGCCGGCCTGCGTCACGCGGCGGAGCGCTCGTTCGCAACCGCTGGCCGGTACTTCTACGAGCGTCTCGTGCTCGGGAGCGTGCCCACGCCGAAGGCGGCCTAGGCTTCGGGAAGGAGGAGCGCGGCGAGGTCCTGAAAGCCGAAGGCGAAAGCGGCGACCGCTGTTCGAGACGGGATCCTCTCGGAGACGCCGAAACGGTACGAACGCGCCGCGGTGCCTAGCATGGGCGAGTGCGCGTTCTCTACTTCACCGTGGTTCCTCTGGTCGACGAGTCGAACGGCGGAAACATCTGCTGCCGCAACCACGTTCGTCGACTAGCCGAGGATCGCGGCATCGAGCTCTATGCAATCGCTGCAGCCGAACGCGCCCAGGAAGCCGCGGCGAGTGCCTTCTTGAACGAGCATACGGTCGAGCATCACGTGATTCCGTTACGCGAAGAGCGCGATGCGCACGTGCGGCCTGCACGCACGGGCTGCGGCCATGGCGTCGTTCCTCGCAACCGCTGCGTTCCAGTACCCGTGGGAGCACCGTGCTCTCAACCAAGAGCACCTCCGGAGTGAATTGCGGGCCGTTGCCAGCTACGGGTCGAAAGGTGGTGATCGACTACAAGTAAGCGCGTATTCCTCGGCTCCCGCTGCGCAATGTCCGCACGTGCTTGATCAAACTCGACAGAGAGGCCGAGTTCTACGCCGAGCAAATCCGGTTCGGCAGGACCACCACGGACGTCTGACAGCAAGGATCAGCCGCGCACGCTTATTGCGTGCCGAGCGGGCGATCGAGGCGTCTGTCGATAGGGTCGTTGCGATTGGCGAGCCGGATCTCCCGCGATCGAGGGCGCGGTCGGCTGCCGTGGTCACGCCGTTCCTCGATCCGAAGGAACCGCGTTGGTCGTACCGATCGTCGAGGACAGCGTTTTTCGTTGGGAACGTCGCGCACCTCCCGAACTGGGGGCGGTCGAGTGGATCGCGACACAACTCGCTCCGCGTGTGGCCGCACGGCCCGAACTTCGATTGCGGTCGTCGGCGCTGCCGCGGAAGACATACCCGACCATTGGCGGCAGCCGAATGTCGGCTATCTTGGTCTCGCAGACCGCAAGGCGTTCAGGGTACTTTTCGGCGGCGCCGCTGACTGATGCTCTGCCCGGTGGAAAACGACTGGGGTGTGAAAGTCAAGGCGGTCGAGGCATTGGCACACGGAACGCCGCTGCTCGCTTCAGCGCCAGACGGTCCTAGGCCATCCCCAGCTCGACGACAGAGTTCGGTCGCGTCGGACCTCGCGCGCCCGACGAGGCCGTAGCAGTCGGCTCAGTTTTGAGCAGCCGCGCGGCGCTCGAGGAATTGGCCGCTCCGCCGAAGGAACGATGCCCAGGCGGGCTTCATCGGGAGGCGAAAGTGGTGTCTGGTCGCGTGCTGGGTTCGATCCCGACGCCGACTAGCATGCGATGATCGCAGAGGCTTCGCCGCAAGGTGGCGAGCGCTCGTTGCCTCGGCTTCCGCGAGCCGGCCGCGGCTCTCTCGGGATGCGTCCCGCTGAAGGCGGCCTAGGTCTTGGAGGTCTCGCGTCGTCTGGCCCGTTTCGCCCGCCATCGGAGAGCGAAGAACGGTCGCTCGATCGGAGAACGCCGCGCGCGCAACACGACGTGCACGCTCGTCCACGTGGCACCGAGGTCGTGGCGGCAGCACGAGGTGCGGATAGCTCCATTCACGGCCCGCTACGATGTCGGCGGCGACCTCGTCGAAGTCGAGAGTGCCTTCGACCGTCGCCTCCGAGATCGTCAGGTCGAGCGGCTCGACGAGCGTCCAATCGCCGCTTGCGAGCACGGAGTGCAGCCCGAACTCGTCGAACAGCAGGATCCCCGGCAGCTGAGGCAGGTCGCCGTCGATCCGGTATTCGGTCGACAGAGCCGCAATCCCGCCTGGTTTCAACACACGCCTGATCTCGGCGAGAGCCCGGCGGACGTCGTCATGGTCGCCGAAGTGCTCGATCGAACTCGACGAGAAGACGCCGTCGAAGCTCGAGTCGGCGAAGCGGAGGTCGAGCGCGTCCATCTGTTCGACAACCAGCCGGGCCGGATCCCAGGAGCAGGACGCGAACCGGCCGGGGTAATGAGCATCTCCTTGGGCGCCTGCTCGCCCCACTCGCCGTCGTACAGATCGGTGGCGACGACGCGGCGGACGTGGTTCGTGAGCCAGAAGAGGGTCGCCTCGGCACCGGCACCGACGCCGAGCACCTCACTGGTCGGGCCAGCGCGCCGAAATCGCGCAAGGCCCGCAAGCTCATCGCGACCTCCCAGTACTTGCGGTACTCGACGCCAGCCGGAAAGGTGGGCCCGAGCTGTTCGGCCTGATTGGCGAACGCTTCGCGAATCAGCGCGCGCAGGTCAGCGTCGGCGAAGTCCTCGAGCTCGCAGAGCTTGCAATAGCGGGCGATCCGGTGAGTCTAGGCAGGCGTGCCGCGAAACACCGGAGTCGTTTCGGGTGTTAGGCGCCGAAAATGTCCCTGTCGCGTCGGAGACGCTCGTCAGAGCCTTGAGCCGCTCGGGGTGCTTGCGCACAAAGCGCACGATCCCGCGCCAGTGCCAGAGCGTCCGCCGCGTCAGGAAGCGGCGGTCGGTGACGGCGTGCGTGCGCGTGCGCGACGACCGCCTGCGGGACGTACCAGCGCTCCCAGCCGGCCTTGCGCGGCCCGGTAGCAGAGGTCGATGTCCTCGCCGTAGAGGCGGAAGCCCGCGTCGAAGCCGCCGAGCTCGTCGAGCATCTCGCGCCGCAGGAGGAGGAACGCGCGCGAGCATCCAGTCGGCCTGCACCGGCTCGGTCGGGTCGGTCCTCGAGCAGGTAGTGGTCGACCTGGCGCGTCTCCGGGCGGAGGATCGCTCGCAGCGGCGTGCGCCGGACGATCGTGCCGCTGACCGTGGGGAAGCGGCGGCGCGAGGGCTGCCAGCGGCCGTCGGGGAAGAGCAGCTGCGGGCCGACGACGCCCGCGCGCGGATGGGCCTCGGCGAACTCGCCAGGCAGCTCGACCGCGTCCGGCCGCGGCTCCGTGTCCGGGTTGGCGACGACGACGAACGGAGCGCTCGTCGCGGCGATGCCCGGGTTCGCGTTCGCGGCGAAGCCGAGCGTCCTTGCTCGTTGACGATCAGCGTGTCGCGTCGACCGTCGGGCGCGGGCGGGTTCGCGACGACGACGAGCTCGTCCACCTGCGGGCGGAGCGCCTCGAGGCAGCGCTCGAGCTCGGGATCCGGCCCGTGCGTGACGACGACGCCGGCGACGCTCACAGGAGCTCTCGGTAGACCGCGAGCGTGCGGCGCGCCGTCTCGGCCCAGCTGAACTGCTTCGCCCGCTCGAGCCCGGCGGCGACGAACCGCTCGCGGTCGGCGAGCGCCTGCCGGATGCCCTGCGGCGAGCGCCTCCGGGTCGCCCGGCTCGACGAGGACGGCCGCGTCGCCCGCGACCTCCGGCACCGCACCGGCCGTTGCTCGCGACGACCGGAGTTCCGGAGGCCATCGCCTCGAGCACCGGCAGGCCGAAGCCCTCGTAGCGGGATGGGAAGACGAGACAGGCGGCGCCGCGGTAGAGCGACGCAAGCCCCTCGTGCTCGACGTAGCCCGCGAGCTCGACGCGGCGCTCGAGCCCGAGCCGCTCGATCGCGCTTCGCACCTCGTCTCCGCCGCGCTTCTCGTCGCCGACGAGCACGAGCCGGAGGTCGCCGTCGACGAGCGCGAGCGCCTCGATTGCGGTCAACGGGTCCTTGCGAGGCTGGATCCCGCCGACGAAGAGCGCGTACGGCGGCGCGTCCGGAGTCGTCCCGTTCGGCCGGAAGGTCGGGTCGACCCCGAGCGGCGTGACGACGATCTTCCGCTCGGGGATCCCGTAGTGCTCGACGAGGTCTCGTTTCGTGCGCTCGGAGATGGCGAGCACGCGGTCCGCCCTTCTTGCCGACCGCGGCACGAACGTTCGGAACATGAATCGGTCGCGCGGGCTCATCAGGCCGGGATCCGACTCGAACGAGAGGTCTTGGACGGTCACGACGGCAGGGCCCGCGGTAGGCCGGCGGCACGACGTAGAGGAAGTGACGCGAGCGACGGGCGCAGCCGCCGCAGCGCGCGCGGGAGACCGAACAGCCATGCGGGTCGACCTGGCTTCTCGCCGGAAGCTCGATGCGCCTCGATCCCGTCCGGGACGAGCTCCGGGTGCCGCGTGACCGCGACCAGGCGCTCCTCGTCCGCGATCGGCGCGAGCTCGCGTAGCAGCGCCGCAACGTACGTCTCGTCGCCCGTGCGGCGGCGGCCGAGCACGTCCGCGTCGATCGCGATCAGCGGCTTCATCCGGCGAGCTCCCGGTAGAGGTCGACGTGAGCCTGCACCGCGCGCTCCCAGGTGAAGTCGGCGGCCCGGCGCACGCCGACCGGCTGCGAGCCCGAGGCGACCGCCCGCTGGAGGCCCTCGCGATCGAATCGACGTCGCGCGGGTCGACCTCGAACGCGATGCCGTGCGCGAACTCGTCGTACGGACGGCCGGCCGGCGCGACGACCGGAGTCCCGCAGGCCATCGCCTCCAGCACCGGCAGCCCGAAGCCCTCGTAGAGCGAGACGTAGACGACAGCCGCCGCGCCGCGGTAGAGCCGCGCGAGCTCCTCGTCGTCGACGTCGGTCAAGCGACGCACGCGGTCGCCCTCGACCTCGACCGACGCCCCAGCCCTCGCCGCCGACGACGCGGAGCTCGAGGCCGTCGAGACCGGAGCGGCGGAAGCCTTCGAGCAGGCGCTCGAAGTTCTTCCGCGGCTCGAGCGTCGAGACCGCCAGGATGTAGTCGCCTTCCTCGGCCGGGCCGTCCGGGGTGAACGGCGGGCCGACGCCGTAGGGGATCACGCGCACCTTCGCCTCGGTCGACCGGCAGCACGTCGAGCAGCTCGTCGCGCGAGAACGCGGAGCCGACGACGATCGCGCTCGCCGCCTTGACGACGCGTGGCAGCGACTGGGCGCTGTACCGACGCGTCCAGCTGTTGAACGCCTCGGGATGACGGAGCACGGCCACGTCGTGGATCGTCACGACGAGCGGGATCTTCGAGCGCAACGGCGCGCGCATCGTCGGGCAGTGCAGGAGGTCGACTCCGCCTCCCTCGCCGCACGGCCGAGCCTGGACGGATACCAGAACATGTCGCGTGCGACCTTCGTCGTCCGGCTGTCCGTGCCCCACGTGAGCTCGCTCACCTCGAGCTCCGGCTCCTGCTTCAGCCCCTCGAGCAGCTTCGTCAGATAGCGCGCCGTGCCCGCTTGCGTGAGCACGAGCGGCGAGGTGTCGAGACCGACTCTGAGCATGGCCGGAAGTGTCTCAGGTAAAGGTCAAGAATCCTCGAAGGTGAGCCTCGCCGCAGGCCCGCCAGGTGAAGCGCCTGGCGTGCTCGAGGCCCTTCGCAACGAGGCTCTCGCGCTCCTGGAGCGCCCGCTCGGATGCCGTCCGCGATCGCTTCCGGGCTCTCGGGGTCGACCCGGATGGCTGCGTCGCCGGCAGCCTCGTCGAGCGAGGGGTGCGAGGAGGCGACGACGGGCGTCCCGGAGGCCATCGCCTCGAGGACCGGAATCCCGAAGCCTTCGAAGAAGGACGGGTACGCGAAGACGGCGGCGCCGCGGTAGAGATCGGGCAGCTCCTCGTCGGAGACGTGCTCGGGGGCGACGAGCCGCAGCTCCGGGAGGAGCTTCATCGCCGCAGCGAGGTTCGCATGGTTCTTCCGCGGATCGCGCGGGGCTGAGCATGAGCACGTAGTCGCTCTTGCTCGCCACTCAGGCGTGAAGCGTTCGTCGACGCCGGGGTAGGCGACGACGATCCGCTCGCGCGGGAAGCCGAGCCGCTCGGCGACGTCGTCGGCGGTGAACTCCGAGTTGGCGACGATCAGGTCGCAGGTCCGCGCCGCATGTCGGTACTTCGCCGTGTTCTGGCGCCGAGTCCGCGGGTGCACCCAGTCGGGGTAAGCGGAGCGGGACGAGGTCGTGGATCATCGTCGAGCGCAGTCCGCCTCGCTGGCGCGGGTACATCCAGTCGGAGAAGTGGAAGACGTCGAGCGGCCCGGCGAGACGCTCGACCGGCGGCCGGCCGACGCGGCTCCAGAGCGGTTCGCCAGAGGTGTGCCGACGGAGGCAACGGAACGAGGCGCTGTTCGACCGGAACACCGTCGAGCGCCTCGCTCCAGCCGCCCGCGCGCGCGCATGCTCACCGGCGCGAAGGCCACGATCTCGTGCTCTCCGCCGGCCGCCTCGGCAAGCCCGCGGAGCGAGCCGCGGATGTAGTTCCCGACCCCGGTCCGCGGGTGCGAGAGCGGCGAGACGTCGACGACGATGCGCACCTCTCTACACTGGCAGCCCGTGCGCGTCTACGTCGATCTCTTCCGCTACCGCGACCTGTTTCTGAATCTCTTCCGGCGCGAGCTGCGCGTGAAGTACCGCGGCTCGGCGCTCGGGATCGCGTGGACGCTGATCAACCCGATCATGCTCATGCTCGCCTACTGGCTGATCTTCTCGGTCATCGTCCGCGCCGTCATCGGTCGACCACTACCCGCTCTTCCTGCTCACCGGCTTGCTCGTCTGGATCTTCTTCCAGTCCGCGATCCAGATGTCGTGCTCGAGCCTGCTCGGCCAGGCGAGCCTCGTGAAGCAGGTGCGCCTGCCGCGGCAGCTGCTCCCGGTCTCGGTCGTCGCGACGAACCTCGTGACGATGCTCGTGATGCTCGCGGTCGTCCTCCCGCTCAACCTGCTGCTCGTCCCCGAGACGCGCACGACGTTCTGGGCCGCGCTGCCGCTCTTCTTCCCGCTCACCGCGCTCGTGACCGGGTTCGCGATCGTGCTCGCCTCGGCGACGGTCATGTTCCGCGACATCGAGCATCTGATCGCGACGGTGCTTCTGCCCTGGTTCATCCTGACGCCGATCTTCTACCCGTTCGAGCCAGATGCCCGGGATCGACGACCACCCGACGCTCGCCGACGTCCTCTACTACGGGAACTCGGTCGCGCCCGTTCGTGATCGGCGATTCGCGACCCGCTCTTCTTCGGCGAGCTTCCGCACGCTCGGCGACGTCGTCTACGTGTTCGTCGCGTCGCGATCGGCGCGCTCGCAGTCGCCGCGCTCGTCTTCCGGCGCGTCGACGACCAGCTGGCGGCCCAGCTCTAGTGGCACGCCACTTCTCGTCAGAGCGGCTCGCCTCGAGCCGGTCGAGCGGACGCCCGTCTGGTTCATGCGCCAGGCCGGGCGCTCGCTGCCGGGGTACCGCGAGATCCGCAAGCAGCACACGCTGTTCGAGGTCTGCCGGCAGCCCGAGCTCTGCGCCGAGGTCACGCTCGAGCCCGTGCGCGCGCACGGCGTCGACGCGGCCGTGATGTTCGCGGACATCATGCTCCCGGTCCTCGGCATGGGCATCGACGTCGAGCTCGTCGAGAACGTCGGCCCGGTCATCGCAGAGCCGGTGCGGACGACGGCCGACGTCGAGCGCGCTGCGCGTGCCCGATCCCGAGGAGGCGGTGCCGTTCATCCTCGAGGCGGTGCGGCTCGTCCGGGCCGCGCTTGCGCCCGAGCAGGCGCTCGTCGGCTTCTGCGGCGGCCCGTTCACGGTCGCCGGCTACCTCGTCGAGGGCAAGCCGACGCGCGAGTTCGTCGGTCACGAAGCGCTGCATGTACGGCGCGCCCGAGGTCTGGCACGCGCTCTGCGAGAAGCTGACCGAGACGTCGATCGCGTACCTGAACGCGCGACGGTCGCGGCCGGCGCGGACGTCGTCCAGCTCTTCGACTCGTGGGTCGGCGCGCTTGTCGCGCGACGACTACGTCGAGTTCGTCGCGCCCGTACTCGCGGCGGATCCTCGAGCGCGATCGACGTGCCGACGATCCACTTCGGCACCGGCACGGCGCACCTGCTCGAGACGATGGCGGAGACCGGAGGCGACGTGATCGGGCTCGACTGGCGCGTGCGGCTCGACGAGGGCTGGGAGCGCGTGGGCCACGACCGCGGCGTGCAGGGCAACCTCGATCCGGCGCTCCTGCTCGGGCCGTTCGACCGGGTCGGAGCGGGAGGCGCTCGCCGATCCTCGACGCGCGCCGGCGGGCGGCCGGGGCACATCTTCAACCTCGGCCACGGCGTGCTGCCGGACACCGATCCCGCCGACCTGCGCCGGCTGGTCGAGCTCGTGCACGAGCGGACCGCGAGCCGTCGCAGCGTGAAGCCCGCGGTCGTCCTCATGGCCTACGGGAGCCCGTCCGATCTCGACGGACATCCGTCCCTACCTCGAGGACATCCGCGGCGGGCGGCCGGTCTCGGACGAGGCGGTCGAGGAGCTGACCGAGCGCTACCGGCGGATCGGCGGGCGCTCGCCGCTCGACGACGTGACCGAGGCGACCGCGCGCGGCGCTCGAACGGGAGCTCGGCTTGCCCGTCTACGTCGGCATGAAGCACTGGACGCCCGAGAATCGCGGAGGCGGTCGAGCAGGCGCTCGAGGGCGGCGCGGACACCGATCGTCGGCCTCGTCCTCGCGCCGCACTACTCGACGCTCTCGATCGACGGCTACCGCGAGCGGCTCGAGCGAGGCGCTCGCAGGCCGCGCCGAGCTCCGGTTCATCGAGAGCTGGCACGACGCACGAGCCGTACCTGGACGTGCTCGCCGACCGGGTGCGCGGCACGGACGCGCACGTCGTCTTCACCGCGCACAGCCTTCCCGCGCGGATCCTCGACCAGGGCGACCCGTACCGCGACCAGCTGCTCGAGACGTCGCAGCTGGTCGCCGAGCGCGCGGGCCTCGAGTCGCTGGTCGTTCGCGTTCCAGAGCGCGAGCGCCGACCGGCGAGCCGTGGCTCGGCCCGGACATCCTCGAGGAGCTCGACAGCCTCCACGCGCGCGGCGTCGAGCGCGTCCTCGTCTGCCCGATCGGGTTCGTCTCCGACCATCTCGAGATCCTCTGGGACCTCGACGTCGAGGCGCGGGAGCGCGCCGCCGAGCTCGGGCTCGACCTTCGACCGGATCGAGTCGCTGAACGACGATCCCGCGCTTCGTCCGCGGGCTGGCCGAGCTGTGTCCGAGAGGCCGTTTCAGTACCCTCGACGTGATGGAACCGGGCCAGATCGTCGCCGAGAGCGTCAGTCGGCGCTTCCGCGTCAACCCGCACCGGAACCTGACGCTGAAGGAGGCGATCCTGCGCCCGGAGATGCGCCGCACCGAGGAGATCTGGGCGCTGCGGGACGTCTCGTTCGAGGTCGAGCCCGGGCGCGTCGGTCGGGTTCATCGGCCGAAACGGCTCGGGCAAGACGACGCTGCTCCGGCTGATCGCCGGCATCTTCGCGCCGACAGACGGGCGGCTCGAGGTCGGCGGCTCGGTCGGCTCGCTCCTCGAGCTCGGCGCAGGCTTCCACCCTGACTTCACGGGCCGCGAGAACATCTTCCTGAGCGGCTCGATCTACGGGCTCAAGCGCCGCTACGTCCGACGAGCGGCTCGACGAGATCGTCGCCTTCGCCGAGCTCGAGCGCTTCATCGACCTGCCCGTGCGGACCTACTCGTCCGGGATGCACATGCGGCTCGGCTTTGCGATCGCCGTGCACGTCGATGCGGACATCCTGCTGCTGGACGAGGTGTTCGCGGTCGGCGACGAGGCCTTCCAGCGCAAGTGCATCGGCAAGATCCTCGAGTTCAAGGAGCGGGGCGGGACGGTGTGCTTCGTCTCGCACTCGGCGTCCGCGGTCGAGCGGCTGTGCGAGCGCGCGCTGCTCCTGAGCCACGGGCGAGGTCGAGTACGACGGCGCCGCCGCGGAGGCGCATCAGCCGCTACCACAAGCAGCTCGCGCTCGAGGAGAGCCCGGAGGAGGTCGGCGCCGGGCTGCGCGAGTGGGGGAGCGGCGAGGTTCGAGTCGCAGGGCGTCGAGCTCGTCGGCGGCCGACGAGCAGCCGCGCGATCGGCTTCGTCTCGGGCGAGCCGGTCGTCGATCCGGCTGCGGCTCGTGGGCGAGCGGTCCGTGCCGCCGCCGGTCCTCTCGCTCGAGCTGCGTGACTCGAGCGGGTCGCTGCTCGGCGCGAGCCAGCCGGGATCTCGGCGAGCTCGGCTGGGACGGGCGCCGTGGGCGAGCGGGAGCTCCGCTTCGCGATCGACCATCTGCCGCTCGGCGAGGGCGAGTTCCAGGTCGAGCGTCGCGCTGACGGACGCGTCCGGGATCGCAGCGCTACCACCGGATCGACGCGGCGACGCACTTCGCGGTCGAGCCGTCCGACGGCGCGCGCGGCGCCGCTGCGCCTCGAGGGCGAGTGGTCGCTGGCCGACGCGGGTACGAAAGTGGAGGCCGGATGAGCTCGCGGACGTGCCCAGACTGGCCCGAGCTGACGGAGATCGCGCCCGATCTCCAGTTCAAGCACTACACGGTCGCCGAGGCGCGGCTGCCGGCGGATGCGCTCGTCCAGCTCGGGGACTTTCCGCAGGCGGCGGTGGCGATCTGCGCCGACCTCGACAAGAACGTCTTCTACGCAGTGCACACGGACCCGCAGGTGGCCGAGGCGCTCCGCGACACGCACTGGTACGAGGTGCGCGAGTGGGCGACGAGCGGCCAGGGCGGAGCGGCCTAGCCCTAGTCGGTAGAGCTCAGAGGAGCTCGGCGAGGGGTCGCGTGTTCAGGATGTTCGCCGCGGTCGCCCAGCCGCGGCGGGCCGTCGCCACCGACAGCTGCATGTTCCCGAGGCCGCGCACCGAATGCGCGTCGGTCGAGCAGACGACCGGCACGCCCGCCTCGATCGCGGCTCGGACGTGCACGTCGCGCAGGTCGAGCCGCGGCGCGAGCCCGTTCACCTCGACCGCGACGCCCGTCTCGAGCGCGACCTCGAACACGCGCTCGAGATCGACGGCGTTCTCGGGCCGGTGGTTGATGATCCGCCCGGTCGGGTGGCTGAGGCAGCGCACGGCCGGATGCCGCATCGCCTCGACCGTCCGCTTCGTGATCTCGGCCTTCGGCGCGCGCTGGCCCGCGTGCACGCTCGCCTGCACCCACTCGAGCTCCGCGAGCACGTCGTCGGGAAGGTCGAGCGACCCGTCCGGGAGGATGTCGCACTCGATCCCGCGCAGGATCCGGAACGGCGCGAGCTGCTCGTTGGCCGCCGCGATCTCCTCGCCCTGGCGCCGCACGTCGTCGGCGTCGAGCCCCGGCACGACCCGCACGTTCCGCGTGTGGTCGCAGATCGCCAGGTACTCGTAGCCGAGCGCGATCGCCGCCTCGCCCATCTCCAGCACCGTCGCCTTCCCGTCCGACGCAGTCGTGTGGACGTGCAGGTCGCCGCGGATCTCGACCCAACTCGACGAGCGGGGGCGGGTCGCCGCGGAACGGCTCCTCCCGCAGCTCCGGCGGGCAGAACGGGATCCCGAGCGCGCGGTACACGCCTTCCTCGTCCGGCGCCTCGGGCAGCGGCTCCAGGGCCGCGACGTACGCCTCCGAGCCGGTCGCCCGCAGGAGCTCGGTCCCGAACAGCTCCGGCTCGGCCACGACCAGCTCGACCGGGACGCCTTCGACCGTGACCCCGATCGCGCGCCGCTCCGAACGGTCGACGACCGAGACGATCTGCGGGAGCGACTCGAAGCGCTCGAGCGCGGGGCCCGGCTCTCCGGTGCACACCACCGCGAACACCTCGTTCGAGTCGCGCCGGCGCCGCGGGTCGCCGGCGATCTCTCCACCGAGCGCCTCGGCAACGCTTTCGCTCAGAGCGAGCGCCTGGTTCAAGAGCATGCCTTTCCGCGGACGCGGCCGATCCGCCTGCGCCAGCGCGGCCAGCAGCTTCGCCTCCGTCTTCGGCCCGACTCCCGGGACGCTCTTCAGCCGCCCGGCGGCAGCCGCCTCGCGGAACTCGTCCACCGTCCGCACGCCGAGCGCGCGCCCGATCTCGACCGCCCGCTTCGGCCCGAAGCCGAGCAGCCGCCCGAGCCCGACCAGCTCCGGCGAGACCACGCTCTCCAGCTCGTCGAGCTCCGCGATCCGCCCCGTCTCGACCAGCTCCTTCAGCCGCGCCTCGATCCCCGGCCCGATCCCGCGCAGCTCGCGCACGCGCCCCGCCCGGACGAGATCGGCGACCGGCGCCTTCGTCTCGCGGATCATCTCGGCCGCGCGCCGGTACGCCCGCGACGTGTAGGGGTTCGAGCCCGCGAGGTCGAGCAGCGACGCGAACGACTCCAGCCGGTCCGCGATCTCCGCGTTCGAGGTGCCGTTCTCGGAGGACACGGGCAATAGTTTCCCGATGGCAGCTCGAGTTCAGCGACGAGTTCGAGCACGGCTTCGGGTGGAGGGAGCAGGACGAGAAGATCCCGCGCACCTCGCACGCGGTCCGCTCGGGCGGCCGCGTCTGGCTCACCGACCCGGTCGACGGCCCCGGACTGGACGAGCGCGTCCGCGAGCTGGGCGAGCCCGCGGGCGTCGTCCAGCTGCTCGACCGGCACAGCCGCGACTGCGCAGCCGTCGCCGCGCGGCTCGGCGTGCGGCTCTACGTCGTCGAGGCCCCCGATGGAATCGAGGCGCGTCAGATCGTCCACTGGCGCTTCTGGAAGGAGATCGCGCTCTGGTTCCCCGACGAGCGGGTCCTCGTCGTGCGCCGACGCCTTGGGCAGCCTCGGCTACTTCCGGGCGAAGAACGAGCCGTTCGGCGTCCATCCGCTGCTCAGGCTCTTCCCGCCGAAGCACGCGCTCGCGGGGCTCGAGCCGGAGCACATCCTGTTCGGGCACGGATCCGGGTACCACGGCTGCGGATGCGCCGGAGAAGCTGCGGGAAGCTCTGGCCACCTCGCGCCGCCGGCTGCCGAAGGCGCTACTCCCCGGCTGAGCGGCGCCGCAGCGCGATCCCGGTCATCACCTCGCGCACGATCCGCTCGGCGACGAGCGCCGTCACGTCCGCCGAGCCGACCGCGGTCGGGAGCACCTCGACGACGTCCGCGCCGACGACCTCCAGGCCGGCCGCTGCCGTGCGCACGGCCCAGAGCAGCTCGCTGGAGGTGAGCCCGCCCGGCTCCGGCGTCCCGGTCCCGGGCGCGAACGCGGGGTCGAGCACGTCGACGTCGATCGAGACGAAGACCGGGCCGTCGCCGACGATCCCGATCGTGCGCCCGACCACCTCCTCGATCCCGAGCTCGCGGACGTCGTGCGCGAAGAAGCTCGTGATCCCCTTCTCCTCCTGCCAGGCGAACTCGGCGGGGCCGGGCCAGTAGCCGCGGAGGCCGATCTGCACGTACCGCGCGGGGTCGACCGAGCCCCCCTCGACGAGGCGGTACATCGGCGTCCCGTGCGAGATCTCGACTCCGAAGACCTCGGTGCCCGTGTCCGCGTGCGTGTCGAAGTGGACGAGCCCGACCGGGCCGTGCTTGCCCGCGCACGCCCGGATGTCCGGCTCCGCGATCGAGTGGTCGCCGCCGAGCACGATCGGGATCGCGCCCGCCTCGAGCACCTGGCCGACGGTCGACTCGATCGCCGCGTGCGAGCGAGCCGCGTCCGCCGGGAGCACGGGCGCGTCGCCGAAGTCGACCATCTTCAGCTCGGCGAACGCGTCGATCTTCGCCTCGAGGTGCTCGCCCGACGGGCAGCTCGCGGCCCGGATCGCCCGCGGCGCGAACCGCGTCCCGGGCCGGTCCGACACGAGATCGTCCGTGGGCGCGCCGACGATCGCGACGTCCATCCCCTCGAGCTCGGCCGGATCCTCGGTGTACGGCAGCCCGCCGAACGTGAGCAGTCCCGCGAAGTCGGGCTTCTCGCCGTACTCGCGCCAGCGCTCGAGCGGATCGATCACGGGGCGATTCTCCCACTCACCTGCGCCATCTCGTCCAGCCGCCGGTCGATCAGCGTGTCGAGCGCACCGGCGGCGTGGCGGCTTCCGCCGAGGGCTTCGAGGAACGCCTCGCGCTCGAGCTCGTACAGCCGGGCGTCGCCGAGCGCGACGACCTCCGCGGTGCGCGGCCCGCCGCGCAGCGAGCGCGATCTCGCCGACGATGTCTCCACGGCCGAGCGTCGCCACGCTTCGCTGCCGCCGACCGAGACCTCGAGCTCGCCGTCCGCGACCAGATAGGCGGTGTCGCCAAGCTCGCCCTCCCGGATCAGCGTTCCGCCGCGCTCGACGGTCACGGGCGCCATCCCGCGCGCGAGCCGCTCGAGCTCGGGAGCGCCGAGCACGGAGAAGGTCGGCGACGAGCGCAGCAGCGCGATCTCGGTCACCGGCACCGTCGCGCTGTGGTCGAGCCGCGAGCAGCGAGCGTCCCGCGAGCAGCCGCGATCAGCGGCAGGACGAGCGCCGACGCCGATCAGCGCGCCCCGCGTGCCTGCGAGCGCGACGAGGATCGGCACGAGGATCGACCCGATCGCGAGCCCGGCCATCGTCAGCCCCTCGAGCACGCCGAAGACACGCGAGAGGAGCTCGGTCGGAGCAGTCCGCTGCAGGAGCGTGCGCCCGGAGACGTCGAGCAGGCTGCGCCCGACGCCGGCCGCGCCGAGCAGGACGAACGCGCCGACGGTCGTCGCCCAGGCCCCGAGCGTCCACATGGTCAGCGTCCAGACCGCGAGCCCGGCGATCAGCGGCGGGACCAGCCGCGAGCGCCCGACGAGCGCGGCCGTCGCGGCGATCCCGAGCACGCCGCCCAGGCCGAACGCCGCGTTCAGGTACCCCGCGCCGCCCTCGCCGAGCCCGAGCACGCCGAGCGCGAGCACGACGTAGAGGACGTCGAGCGCGCCGATCGCGATGTACTGCGCGCCGAGCAGCCCGACGAGCAGCGCCGAGGGCCGGTCGCGCGCGAGGAGGCGGAACCCCGCGACGGTCTCCTCGACCGGGCCCGCCGCCGGCGCTCCGGCAGGCCCCGGGAGCCCGATCGTCAGCAGCCCGCCCGCGGCGGCTGTCACGGCCATCACCGCGAACACGGACGCCGGCCCGCTGACGCCGAGCAGTACGCCCGCTGCGGCCGGCGCGAGGAAGATCCCGAGGCTCTCGATCCACGAGGAGACGACGTTGGCGGCCGTCAGCTCCTCGGGCGTCCGCGCCAGCGCCAGGGACGAGCGCCGCCTGCGCGGGACGCGTGAGCGTGAACGAGGTCGCCGCGGCCGCCGCAAGCGCGTACACGAGCAGCGGCTCCGCGTCCGCGAACAACGCCAGCGCAGTCGCGCCCATCGTCACCGCCTGCGCGACGTAGCTCACGCGTGAGCATCCAGGAAGGCCCGCGCCGGTCCGCCAGCACCGCCGCGAAGGGCGCGCACAGCCCGGCCGGGATCAGCTGCGCGAGCGCCACGAGCCCGGCCGTCGTCGTCCCGCCCTGCTCGTAGGCGAAGACGAGCATCGCGATCCAGGTGCCCCACTCGGCCGCGTTGAAGGTGACGAACGCGAGCTCGACGCGCCGCAGCTCCGGGTTGCGGAAGACCGCTGAGAGCGCGCGGCCGACCACGGTCAGCGCACGGCGAGCCGGTGCTCGACCGCCGCGCGGATCACGCGCTCGACCTCCGGCACGATCACGAACAGCTCCCGGAGCTTCTCGCCCGGGTAGACGAGCACCTCGAGCGGGTCGACCGCGACCACCTGTGCGATCCGCGGATACCCGAACCCGGCGCCCCAGTCGAGCGCCGCGATCTCCCCGAAGAACTCGTCAGGCCCGCAGCTGCGCCACGCGCTCGCCGTCGACGAAGACGTCCGACGCGCCCGGACCGGATCAGGAAGAAGTCCTGCGACGTGTCCCACTGCTCGACCACCGTCTCGCCGGCGTCGATCTCCCGCTCCTCGCCGCGATCGACGACCCAGCCCGCCTCCTCGTCCGAGAGCCCTTCCAGGAGCGTGAAGCGCGCCGGCCCGTCCGTCGAGTGCCGCCGGATCCCGCTCAGCGTCACGTCCGGATGCCGCTCGTACGCGCTCGACCGCACCGATCCGCCCGGCGCCGACGTCGGCCTGCTCGAGGAAGTCGAGCACGCGATCGACGTCCTCCTCGCCGCTCGTGTGGCTCATGATGCACATGCGGATCGTGTACCGACCCTTGAGCCGCGTCGACGAGACGAGCCCGATCCCGCTCTCCTCGAGCGCGGCCACGAGCCGCGCGTTCAGCAGGTCCTCGTCTCTCGTCGAAACGCCGGCGGAAGCTGACGATCCCGAGGGACGGCCGCGCCGCGAGCTCGAGCTGGTCGCTGGCCTCGATCCGCATCTCCGCGCGCTCGGCGAGCTCGAACGTCCGCTCGATCGCGCGCCGGAACGCGTCGAGCCCGAAGTACTGGATCGAGACACCAGACCTTGAACGCGCGCGCCATCCTGGTCAGCTGCAGGCCGAGGTCGGAGAAGTTGACCTCGCTGTCGACCGCGGCCGCTTCCTTCAGGTAGTCGGGCGTGATCGTGAACGCGTTCCGCAGCTCGGCGCCGTCGCGGACGAGCAGGCAGCCGCACTCGTACGGCTGGTAGAGCCACTTGTGCGGGTCGAGCGTGATCGAGTCTGCGTCGCTCGATCCCGGCGAGCTGCCGCCGCCCGCGCTCGTCGAGCACCGCGAACCCGCCGTACGCCGCGTCGACGTGCAGCCAGACGTCCTGCTCGCTGCAGAGCTCGGCGAGCTCGTCCAGCGGGTCGACGGCGCCGCTGTTCGTGGCGCCGCCGTTCGCGGAGACGAAGAGCGGCTTGCGACCGGCCGCGACGTCGGCCTCCATCGCCGACTGCGAGCAGGTCGACGCGCATCTCGAGCTCCGCACCGGTCGGGATCACGCGCACCTGGTTCTGCCGGAAGCCGAGGGCGCGCGCAGCTCGCGCGACCGACGAATGCGCCTGGTCGGAGACGTAGACGACGAGGTCGTCGGACATCGAGCCGACCTGCGCCTCGCGCGCGCACGCGAGCGCTGTCGAGGTTCGCCGCCGAGCCGCCGCTGACGAGGAGCCCGGCGGCCTCCTCCGGGTAGCCGAGCCAGTCCTTGAACCAGCCGATCACCTCGAGCTCGACCTGGCTCGGCCCCGCCGCCTCCATCCAAGAGCCCGCGTAGACGTTCGTGGCGCTGGCGATCAGGTCGCCGAGCGCGCCCGGCCACGTGCCGGCGAACGGGACGTACGCGAAGAACCCGGGGTGGTCGCCCTTGCTCATGAACGGGAGCACGTCCTCGTCGAGCCGGCGGAGGATCTCGTCCCACTCCTGCGGCTCCTCGGGCGGGGGCCCGCTCAGGCGCTCGGCCATCTCCTGCGGAGTCGCGCGGCGAAGCGGCGGGATCGACGGGTCGGTGAGCCGGTCGACGAGCATGTCGACCGCCTGGTACCCGAGCTTGCGCATGGTCTCCGCGTCTAGTGCGAGAGGGTCGTTCGTCACGGCGCCGCCTCCTCGAGCGGCATTCTCGCGGGCGTTCTCATCGGCCGCAGGATCACGAGCCCGCTGAGCGCGACGACGGACGCGACGAGGAACGCGCCGTCGTAACCCGAGGTACTTCGCGACGCCTCCGAGAGTGAGCGCACCTAGCCCGAGCGCGACGTCGACCGCCGCGCCGACGCTGCCGACGACCGCGCTCCTCTCGCTCACGCTCGAGGCCTCCACTCCCAGGAGCACGGCCGACGGGTACGTCATCGACTGGCCGACGGCGAAGACCGCCGTCCCGACCAGCAGGCCGGTCGCCGAGCGCCAGCCTCCGATCAGCGCGAGGCCGATTGCGAGGCAGACGAAGGAGAGCTCGAGCGTGCGCCGCGCGCCCGAGCGTGTCCGGGAGGCGCCGGCCGAAGAAGCGGACGATCGAGACCACGCCGCCGAACAGGGCGAAGACGAGCCCCGGCCGGCTCGATCCCGAGGTCGCGCGCGTAGATGGCCACGAACGCGACGAAGCCGCCGAAGCCGAGGAGACCGACGATGACGAGCAGTCCGGGGCGGAGAGCCCCGCGCGGAGGCAGCCAGCCCTGGGCCGCAGCCTCGCTGCGTCTCCGGCTTCGTCTCGCGAATCGTGGCCACGACCAGGGTGGCGGCGAGGGCGAGCGCGGCTGTCGCGAGCCAGACGGCCGTGTAGCGGCCGTCGCCGCGGATGAGGTCGCCCGCGAGCGGCCCGATCGTCAGACCGAGGTAGGACGCGAGCGTGACGAGGCTCACGGCCTCGCCCCGTCGCTCGTCCGGCGCGAGGTCCATCGCTGCCGTGTACGCCGCGATGCAGAACGTCGCCTCGGCCGCTCCCGCGACGAGCCGGATCGAGACGACGCCCGCGAGCGCCGGCAGGAGCGCAAGCCCGAGGTAGCAGAGCGAGCATCACGGTCCCGCCGCCAGAGGAACAGCGGCCGCCGCCCGTAGCGGTCCCCGAGCCGCCCGGCCAGCGTCGAGAAGACGATTGCGGTCAGGCTCGCCGCGCCCACCGCGACGCCCACGCCGACCGAGCCGTAGTCGAGCTCGTCCTTCACGTACAGCGGAAGCGCGAGCACGAGCATGCCGAACGTCATGAACGCGCCGAAGGTCGCCAGCCAGACGCGTGCGAACTCCGGGGTGACGAGACGGGCTCCGCTCACAAGCGGCACACTAGAGGCATGCGTCTGGCGGTTCTAGCCGCGATTCCCGTGCTGGCGTTCGCCGCCCTCGGCACCGCGTCGGCCGCGCCGGAGACGCGCGTGAAGGCCTACTGCAGCGGGACCGGCGACGTCTGCTACGGAATCTTCAGGACGAACAGCCAGTACCGCTTCAAGCTCACGCTCGCAGCGAAGTACTTCTCGCGCTACCGGGTCTGCGTGACTCCGCTCGGCCAGAAGGCGACCTGCAAGAGCTTCCCGGTCAAGAAGACCGGCGCACAGTGGGGCGGCACCGTCATCTGGCAGAAGAATTACCCCGTGCACGGCCCGCAGGGCTACCGCGTGGCGTGGCGCCAGGGCGCGCAGCGTCTGGGCCCGCCGCTCACGTTCTACTTGCCGGCTCCTTGAGCCGGTAGCGCAGCGCGATCACGATCGTCGTCGAGCAGACCGCGAAGGCGACCACGTTCGGCACGACGAGGAACCAGTTCTCGATCGCAAGCCCGTACGCGACCCAGAGCGTGAAGCCGACGAGCAGCACCCAGAAGTAGGCGATCGAGACCTCCCGCGAGGAGCCGTGATGCAGCATCTTGCGGATCTGCAGTCCGGGGGAGACGGCCATCAGGACTCCCCAGAAGGCGGCCGCAAGACCGAGGGCGTCGTCGAACATGCGCCGGACTTCGCGCCTCCGCGATCATCCCCTTGGTGATCACGTTCCGGCCGGTGAACCGCGAGGACCTCCCGCTCGTTCACGAGTGGCACCAGCGCCCGCACGTCAAGCGCTGGTGGGTCGCGCGCGACACGCTCGAGGAGACCGAGGGGCACTACGTCCCGACGATCGACGGCACCGAGCCGACCGACCACTACCTGGCGCTCCTCGACGGCGAGCCGTTCGGGATGATCCAGACCTACCTCGTCTCCGACTACCCGGACTATGCAGCGCTGATCGGCGAAGGCGAGGGCACCGCGGGTGTGGACCTCTACATCGCCGACGAGTCGCTCACGGGACGCGGCCTCGGCACCGAGATGCTGCGGCGCTTCGTCGATGAGATCGTCTTTGCGCGCCCGGAGACGGCCGCGGCCACGGCCGACCCGGACAAGCGGAACATGGCGTCGATCAGGGCGTTCGAGAAGGCCGGCTTCCGGGTCGTGCGCGAGTTCCACGACCCGGAAGACGATGCGCCGCACGTGCTCGTCCGGCGCGAGCGCAGCTGATGTCGGCCTACGCTGCGACGGCGAGTCGGTCGGCCGCGTCCGCGCAGACCTTCTCGTGCTCGGGCTCGCGCTCGGTCACGAAATGCTCGGCGATCCGGACGACCTCGCTGCCGAGCATCTTCAGTTGGCGCTCGACACCCTCGTCATGCACCTGGCCGCGGGAGACGGACACCACGAGCGGCACTGCCCAGCCGCGAAGCGCGCGCACGCAGAACTCCATCGTGTTGACCGCCTGCAGCCCCTGTGTCCCGCCGGCGACGCTGATCAGGCCGATCACCTTGTCCGTGAGGTACACGCTCCCGCTCGGCAGGTGCAGCCAGTCGAGGGCGTTCTTGAACGAGCCGGAGATCGAGCCCTGGTAGAGCGGGCTGCTCCAGACCAGACCGTCGGCGCTCTCGAGGATCTCTGCCACGCGCAACGCGTCCGCCGGCGCATCCGCCTCGGAGTTATAGAGCGGCAACTCGAGCTCCCGGAGGTCGAGGAGCACGGTCTCGGCTCCGGCCTCCTCTGCGCCCGCGAGCGCTACCGCAAGCGCGGCGCGGCTCTGCGAGCCCGATGCCAGCGACCCACCGAGCCCGACGACCTTCACGGCCCCTACGCGCCGGTGTGCTCCGGGCGCAGCATCGTGTAGAGCAGAAGCCCGATGAACGGCAGGATCAGCATGATGATCGTCCAGGCCGCCTTCCCCCCGCCGCTCAGGTCGTGGCGCCGTGTCCAGACGTCGATCACCGCGCGCACCCAGAGGATGAGGAAGAAGACGATGACGATTCCGAGCAGGATCCGCATGGTGCGACCCTATCCCACTGCCGCGGGGTCTTCGTCGAAGTAGCCGATCAGCCGGGCGACGGACTCGGACTGGCGTGCGGGCAGATGGTCGTGGAAGCGCTGTCGATGCTGAGGCGCCTGCTCCCAGGCCTCGAGCCCGCGCAGGTAGGCGAAGATCTCGCGGGTCCCGGTGAAGAATTGTCCGTCCTCGGTCTCGAGCGCGGGGATCTCGTCGGAGCCCGACACGGCCTGGAGGCCCGCGCGCTCCTCCGGCCACGCCTCGACCTGGCGTGCCACGAAGTCGAGGCCGAGCTCCGTGAGGATCTCGCGCACCGCCGACGAGAACGGGCACCACTCGGCCTGGTAGAGCGTCAGCATCGAGCCAGCCTATCCCCGGTGCAGAGTGCGTAGCTACGATCGGAGCCATGAGGCGGGTAGCCGGGCTGCTCCTACCAGTGATTCTGCTCGCGGGGTGCGGTCAGGACAATCCTTCCGAGGGCATGAACGCGAAGTTCGAAAGGCTCGACTTCCAGATTGCGGCCCGGGAGACGATCGCCGCTCCTTCCGACCCGAGCATCGCCCGGCTGATACGGCAGTACGTCGCGCTCGTTCGGAAGTACGCGCCGCAGATGGCCCCCGGCGAGGCCAAGCGGCGCCTGACGCAGGAGGCGGACGAGGTCTCCCACTACTGCCTGGGGTGCGCGGCAACGCTCTACGACGCGGCGAAGAAGTACTGACGTAGAGCAGCCTCAGGCTTTCGCGAAGCCGCTATCGCGAAGTGCTCGAGGCGGCGGACGTCGTCGTGACGATGGGGCGACGAGATCGATGCTCGGGTGCAGGGGCTGCTCGCCGAGTTCGACGACGGCTCCGGGTAGTCCACGCTTCCTCGTCTAGCGTTGGGCCCGCGGTGAGAATTCTGGTCACGGGCGGATCCGGTGTTCTCGGGCAGGCGCTCGTGCCGCTGCTCGAGGCCGAGGACCACGAGGTTCGGGCTCCGGCGCATGAGGAGCTCGATCTCTTCGATCCCGAGGTCGTAGTCGAGGCCGCTCGGGACGCGGTTGCGATCTATCACCTGGCCACCCGGATTCCGCCGCACGAGGTGAGAGGGGATCCGGCGGTCTGGCGGGAGAACGATCGTCTGCGGGCGGAGGCGTCCCGGGTGCTCGTCGACGCGGCGCTCGCCGGCCCGACGGAGGTCTACGTCCAGCCGTCGGTCACGTTCTTCTACCCGCCGGGCGCCGCGGTCGACGAGGAAACGCCGATCGGTCCGGTGGAGCCGCACCTCGAGTCTGCGCTCGCAGCCGAGCGCGAGGCAGCTCGCTTCGCCGAGGCGGGGCGTCGCGGTGTCGTCCTGCGACTCGGTTCGCTCGACGGGCCCGGGACGCACGGGACGCTCCACGTCGCGGACGCGGGGCGAGCGCTCCTCGCGGCGCTCGGGATACCGAGTGGCGTCTACAACGTTGTCCGCGGACGGCGAACGCGTCTCGAATGCCCGGTTCAAGCAGGCGACTGGCTGGCAGCCCAAGGAGTAGCCCACTCTTAGTTCGTTCTTGACGTGATCTAGCCGAAGGTGAAGCAGTAGGCCTCGGCGCCGGGAGCGTCGAAGCGGATTTCGACCGTCCGGTCCGTGATCGAGCCGGGTTCGCGGATCAGCTGATGGAGTCGCTGCTGCGCGAGCGTCCCGTTGCCCTCTGCGTCGACATCGAACCCGTGAGCGTCGCCCGGAGCCTGCCCGTCGACGAGGACTCGGAACGGGACGGTCTCGCCTCGGGCGGGCGGCCCCATAACGAGATTGACGTCTCGTGCGTGGAAGCGGAACGCGAGCCGTCCCTCCTCTCCGTTCAGCACGACCGCTCCAGCTTCCACCGTCCAGTCGCCGGACAGCGACCACTGGTTGCGTCTGAGGTCTTCGGGCGCCACATCCGCAGCGAAGTTCTGAGCCTGCTCGGAGCCGAGGTAGCTCTCCGGGGACTCGAGGTTGGCCCAGTCGGCCTGAGCCTCGAAGCCCTCGTCGGCGACCGAAACGAGGTCGTCGCCAACCTCGTCTCGGCCCGCCTCGCGGAGCAGGTGCTGGATCACCTGCTCCTGCTCCTCGTATCCACCCTCACCGAAGTGGTGGTGCCGGATCCGACCGTCGACGTCGGCGATGTACGCGGCCGGCCAGTAGTTGTTCGCGAAGGCGTTCCACACCGCGTAGTCGGGGTCGAGGGCCACGGGGTAGCGAACGTCCATGTCCTTGACGGCCCAGCTCACGTTCTCCGCGTCCTTCTCGAACGGGAACTCGGGCGTGTGTACGCCGACAACGACCAGCCCCTGGTCTTCGTACTTGTCCGCCCAAGCGCGGATGTAGCCGAGCGTCCGGAGCCAGTTGATGCAGGTGTACGTCCAGAAGTCGACGAGGACGACCTTCCCGCGCAGCCCCTCCGGAGTCAGCGGCTCGGAGTTGAGCCAGCCGGTGGCGCCGTCGAAGCTGGCCAGGCGGCCCTCGGTGAGCGTTTCGACTGCGTGTCGGATCCGGTCCATGACTTTCGACTCGGGTACCTCGTCCGACACTACTCCTCCGCGTCAGGGCTGGGCAACCGAGGTCGCAAGATCGATACAAGCCGGTGCTAACCTGAGTGCACGGCGAGCCGCATCTTCTCCTCGTCTGGCGTTCGAGCAGTACGAGGATCGAGGAAGCGAATGGCAACGGAGTCACCCAAAGTGCGCGCCGCGCGCAACGAGTCGCTGTTCCGTGAAGTCAACGAGCGGATCGACTCGGCCGGGTCGGGCGCCAGCCCGATGTTCACGGAGTTCATGTGCGAGTGCGCCGACGATTCGTGCTTCGACTACATCTCGCTGACGTCCGAGGAGTACTCGTCGGTGCGGAAGATGGGAGCCGTCTTCTTCGTCCTCAAGCCCGGGCACGCGGTCCCCGAGGTGGAGCGTGTGGTCGGGGGCGAGGCCCATCGCTACGACATCGTCGAGAAGTTCGGCGTCGCGGCCGAGGTCGCCGTCGCAGCTCGGGGCCGACTCCTAGGCGAGACCAAACTTCCCTTCGAGCCCGCCGTCTATCTAGACACGTGCGAGTTTTCGCGCTCACGGTGGGGCTCGGAGTCCTGCTCGTTGCGGGAGTGGGATCGGCGGCGCACGAGCGCAAGTCGGAATCGGCGGCTCGCTCGGCGACTCCTACCTCGGCGCTCACGCGTGCGATCACTCCGGCGCGGCTGAGGGCGCACCTCGCTGCTCTCCAGGCGATCGCCAGGCGGAACGCGGGAAACCGCGCCGTCGGAACTGCCGGGTACTCGCAATCGGTGGCCTACGTCGTGCGGAAGCTCCGCGCCGTCGGCTATCGGCCCCGGCTCCAGACGTTCTCCTTCGACTTCTTCCGCGAGACGAAGCCGCCCGTGCTCGAGCGTGTGAAGCCCGTGAACCGGCGCTACAGGAAGGGGCCGGACTTCCTCGTCATGCGGTACTCGGGCGGCGGGAACCTCACGGCGCGGGTCGTTCCGGTTCACAGCACCTCGGCTTCGAGCGGCTGCTCCGCCTCGGACTTCGGCGGATTCCCGAACGGCGCCGATCGCCCTCATGAAGCGCGGCGACTGCCCCTTCACCCAGAAGGCCCGAAACGCGGAAGCGGCCGGCGCAGCGGCCGCGCTGATCGCGAACGACGGCACGCCGGGACACACCGCGCCGCTCATGGCCACGCTCTTCGCGACGGTGAGAATCCCCGTCCTGATCGTCTCGTCGGCGGTCGCGGCCGACCTGGGCCCGTCGAGCACCGTGCACATCGAGCTCTCGGTCTCCACGCGGACAGCTCGGGCCGCGAGCGTGATCGCCGACCTGCCGGGGCGGCAGAGCGGGGTGGTGCTGCTCGGCGGGCACCTCGACTCGGTCGCGAGCGGGCCGGGGATCAACGACAACGGCTCCGGCTCGGCGCTCGTCCTCGAGGTCGCGCGGCAGGCCCGGCGGCTGCACGTTCGGCCCAGGCACGGGTTGCGATTCGCTTTCTGGGGCGGGGAGGAGCTCGGCCTCCTCGGCTCGAGGAGCTACGTGCAGAGCCTGAGCGGGCGGCAGCGCTCGCAGATTCTCGACGTCCTCAATTTCGACATGGTCGGCTCGCCGAACTTCGGCCGCATCGTCTACACCGGAGACGGGGCGCCTCAGGGCTCGGTCCGGATCGAGAACGCGTTCCGCGCGTACTTCGCGGCCCGCCGGCTGCCCGTCGAGGAGGAGTCGCTCGGCGGCGCGTCCGACCACGCGGCGTTTGCGGATGCAGGGATCCCGGTCGGCGGCCTCTTCACCGGTGCGGACGAGCCCAAGTCCGCCGCGCACGGCCAAGCGCTTCGGCGGCCGGGCGGGGACGTCGTTCGACGCCTGCTACCACAAGGCGTGCGACTCGGTCGCGAACGTCGACTTCGGCATCCTCGGCCAGATGGCCGATGCGGGCGCCGTCGTCGCAGTGCGCCTCGCCGGCTAGCGGCGGACGAGCCCCCACGCGGAGACGAGCGTCCACACTCCTTCAAGCAGGAGGAAGCCCCACTGCCGCTCGTGCCAGGCCACGATCGCGAGCACGAGCGCGCCCAGGAAGTTGAGCCACAGGTACGCCCGCGAGCGCACGTCGAAGATGCCGCGCTGAGCCGCGACGAAGGCGGCGAGGATCGCGAGCGCGCCGAGGATCTGGACGAGTTGGCTCATCGGCTGCCCTCGACCGTAACGCGCGCGAGGTGCTGAGCGGCGTCGGCGGCCGCCAGGGCTAGAACTCCGCCCTGCCAAGGTGATACAACCGGCCTCCAGTGGGAGGGAGATTGGCGAACCGACGAGTGGCTGTTCTCGCTGTGGCGCTCTTCGCGCTGCTCCTGCCTGCCGCGGCGCACTCGGATCGCACAGCTCCGGGCGGCGACGCCTTCTGGGTGCAGACGAACGGCCCGCAGGGCGGCGACGGGATCGCGATGGCCTCGAATGCGGCCGGCGACGTCTTCGTCGGGACGCAGGGCGGCGGCGTCTTCCGCTCGACCGACGACGGCGCCACCTGGACGGCCGTGAACGACGGCCTGACCGGGACGAACGTCCGTGCGCTTGCGATCAACTCGAGCGGCGACATCTTCGCCGGCACGTTCAGCGGCGTCTTCCGCTCGACCGACAACGGCGACAGCTGGACGCCGGCGAGCGACGGGATCGAGATGCCGTTCGTGATCTCGCTGGCGATCGACGCCGACGACACGCTCTTCGCGGGCACGTTCGAGGGCGGCGGCGTCTATCGCTCGACGAACAACGGGGATTCGTGGGAGCCGGTGCTCGACGGGCTGACGAACACGTACGTCACCGCGCTCGTGGTCGCGCCGAACGGGAACGTCTTTGCGGGCACGTTCGGCGGCGGCATCTTCCGCTCGGCGAACGACGGCGACCACTGGGATCCCGTCAACACCGGCCTGACCGAATCCGCGTTCCTCTCCCTGGCGACGAACGGGGCCGGCGACCTCTTCGCGGGCGCGGACTTCGGCGCCGGCGTCTTCCGCTCGACCGACAACGGCGACCACTGGGCGCCGATCAACGACGGGCTGACCTCGGGGAACGGCATCAACGCGTTGCTCGCCAGCGGCGGGAACCTCTACGCCGGGACGTACGGCGACGGGATCTTCCGCTCGACCGACAACGGCGATCACTGGTCGCCGTCCGGCAACGGGCTGACGACGCCGTTCGTCCTCTCGTTCACCGCGGCCGGCGGCAACCTCTTCGCAGGCACGTACTTCGGCGGCGGCGTCTTCCGCTCGACCGACAGCGGATCGACGTGGACTGAGCAGAACTCGGGCCTGATCGCAACCGACGTTCGCGCGTTGGCGTCGAAGGCGAGCGGCGACATCTTCGCCGGCACGTACGGCATCGGAATGTTCCGCTCGAGCGACAGCGGCCAGAGCTGGGCGAAGATCAACGCCGGCCTGCCGCATTCGCTCTACGTGCGGGCGCTGGCGATCAACTCCGGTGGCGCCGTGTTCGCCGGAGCCGACTTCGTCAACGGCGCGGGCGGCGTCTTCCGCTCGACGGACAACGGCGCGACCTGGGACGACGTCACCGGCCCGATCGCGACCGACGTTCGCGCGCTGGCGATCGACGCGAGCGGGCGGATCTATGCCGGCACGTACTTCGGCGGCGGCGTCTACCGCTCGACGAACAACGGCGACAGCTGGGAGCCCGTGAACACCGGCATCGACTGCGGGAACATCTGGTCGCTCGCGGTCAACTCTGCGGGCGATGTGTTCGCCGGGAGCGCGGGTTGCGGGACTGGCGTCTACCGGTCGACCGACCACGGCGACCACTGGCAGCTCGTGAACAGCGGCCTGACGTCGACGGACATCGCGGCGCTGACGGTCGCACCGAACGGGCACCTCTTCGCCGGCACGATGTCGCAGTTCGGCGAGGGCGGCGGCGTGTTCCGCTCGATCGACAACGGCGACAGCTGGCTCGAGCGGAGCGTCGGGATCACGTTCCCGGACATCAGCGCGGTCGCGGTGAATCCCCTCGGCCATCTCTTCGCCGGCGCGGGCGGCTCGGTCTTCGACTCGACGACGGACGGCGACAGCTGGAACGACGTGAGCTACGGACTCCCCGGCGGAACCGTCTCGGCGCTGACGATCGACCCCGCGGGATACGTCTATGCCGGAACCGCGGGCGGTGGCGTCTACCGAAGCGCGCAGTCGACGATGCCGCCTCCGCCGCCTCCGCCTCCACCGCCGCCTCCACCGCCTCCGCCTCCGCCACCCCACCGCCACCGCCGCCTCCGCCACCGCCGCCTCCGCCTCCGCCTCCGCCACCACCGCCTCCGCCTCCACCGCCGGCCGGGCGCTGCGTGGTGCCGCGCGTGATCGGTCTGTCCCTCGGCCGTGCGAAGCAGCGGATCCGAAGCCGCCACTGCTCGGTCGGACGAGTCCGCCGAGCCCGCTCGCACCGATCAGGCCGCGTCATCGGCCAGAGCCCGAGGCCCGGAGCGGTGCGCCGCCGTGGCTTCCCGGTCAGCCTCGTCGTCGGCCGCCGCTAGAGCTCAGGCGATTTCGACAATCGGCAGCACGGTAGTAGCATCAGCCTGTCCCCAATGAGGGAGCGAACGTGCTCTACGCGAGATGCGCGTTCTGCGGCTACACAGCGGCTCTGAGCTGCTCCGGTTCGTTCATGCCGCACCCGACGATGCTCGTGGAGTTGACCGCCATGGGCCCGACGTGCCCCGCGTGCGGCCCGCTGCCGCCGGCCTTCATGTGTCCCTATGGGCATGCGCAGTACCTCTACGTCCCCGGAGTGAGCCCGATGCCGCAACAGGGCTACGCATACGCCCCGGTCGTCCAGGCTCAGCCGGGCGCATCGGATCACAGCCTCACGAAAGCGTTTGTCCAAGCCGTGGGGAAGGCCGTCGGTGAGGGCGCCAACGAGGCCATGTTCGGCGGCGGGCAGTCCTGGTGATCGACCTGCTGAGAATCGGGTTCGACGAGCGGGTCTCCGCCGACGAGATCGCGGAGGGGTTGCGCCGCCACGCGGGCGACGTCGCGAGCGAGGACGTGGACGAGCTGGCGGCTGTGCTCGAGGGCTATCTCCGCGCGGTGCCGGACGCGCTCGAAGCGGCGCTTGCGATGTCGAAGGACCCGCACTTCGGCCGGGCGGTCGCATTCGCGACCGGCACGATCCTCACGTACATCTTCGACGAGGAGGACCTCCTGCCCGAAGCGTCCTTCGGCGTGGTCGGGCTGCTCGACGACGCCTACCTCGTCCACGGGTTCGTCGACTCGCTGAGGCGGATGTATCCGCTTGGCGGCGGCCTCGAGCGAGTACGCGGCGCCGGACGCGCGCACGTCGGAGATCGTCGCGGCCGTCCTTCCGGAGGGCGTCGCCGAATCGTTGCGGCGGACGTGCGAGAGCACGATCCAGGTCGCGCAGGCCCTCTTCCCGTCGGGCCAGCGAGTCGATGGCACCGACGGGCCCGTCGAGCCGCAGCTCAGAGTGGCCGACGCGGTGGGCGCCACGGCGCGCTGAGTTTGGCAGACCCGCTGCCGCGCGGGATCATGTCCGCATGCGGCAGCTTCCGAGCGGGACGGTCACGCTCCTCTTCACCGACATCGAAGGGTCGACGCGCCTGCTCGAGGAGGTCGGTGACGGCTACGCGGACGTCCTCGCCGAGCACCGCCGGGTGCTCCGCGACGCGTTCACGCGGCACAACGGCGTCGAGGTCGACACCCAGGGCGATGCGTTCTTCGTAGCCTTCGCGCGCGCGACCGACGCCATGGCCGCGGCTGCAGAAGGCCAGGCCGCGCTCGACGGCGGACCCGTGCGGGTTCGGATCGGGATCCACACCGGCGAGCCGACCGTGACCGGCGAGGGCTATGTCGGCCTCGACGTCCACAAGGGCGCGCGGATCGCGAGCTCCGGTCACGGCGGCCAGGTCGTGATCTCCGAGGCGACGAGACAGCTCCTCGACGCTGACGGCGATCTCCGCGATCTCGGCGAGCACCGGCTCAAGGACCTCGGCGCGCCGCAACGGCTCTACCAGCTCGGCACGACCGAGTTTCCGGCGCTCAAGACGCTCTATCGGACGAATCTCCCCATCCAGCCGACGCCGCTCGTGGGACGCGAGCGCGAGCTCGAGGAGGGCGGCGCCCTCCTGGCCGCGAATCGGCTCCTGACGCTCATCGGCCCGGGCGGCAGCGGCAAGACGCGGCTCGCGCTCCAGCTCGCGGCGGAAGCGCAGGAGGACTTCCCCGACGGCGTCTTCTGGGCTCCGCTGTCAGGCGGTGCGGGACCCGGCGGTCGTGGGGCGCGCAGTCGGCGCGGCGATCGGCGCCGACGGGGACCTCGTCGACTTCGTCGACAGCAAGCGGCTGCTGATCCTGATGGACAACTTCGAACAGATCGTCGAGGCCGCTCCGATGGTGTCCTCGCTGCTCGCCGAGACGCCGAACGCGAAGGTCCTGGTGACGAGCCGCGAGCCGTTGCACGTGGACTCGGAGCAGAGGTACGCCGTCGAGCCGCTTCCGGAGACCGATGCCACGATCCTGTTCGTCGAACGCGCGCAGGCCGTCGACGCGGGGTTCGCTCCTCAGCCCGCTGTGACGGAGATCTGCCGGCGCCTCGACGGGCTCCCGCTTGCGATCGAGCTCGCCGCGGCGCGCGTCGCCATGCTCGACCCGGACGAGCTGCTCGAACGGCTCGAGGAGCGCCTCCCGCTTCTCACCTCGCGGTCGCACAGCGCGCCGGAACGCCAGCGGACGTTGAGCGCGACGATCGAGTGGAGCTACCAGCTCCTCAGCGACGAGGAGCAGAGTCTCTTCCGCCGGCTCGCCGCGTTCCGAGGGAGCTTCTCGGTCGAGGCGGCCGAGGCCGTGTGTGGATGCGATCTCGACCTGCTCGAGTCGCTCGTGCTGAAGAGCCTCGTACGCAGCTGGGGCAGCGGGCGCCTCGGGATGCTGGACACGATCCGAGAGTTCGCGATCGCGGCCGTGGAAGAGTCGACCGAGGCCGATGTCGTCCAACGCGCACACGCCGAGTACTTCCTTCGGATCGCCGAGGACCTGAACATGAACGCGGGCAGCTTCGACGCTCGCAAGCCCGTCCGCTTCGACGTCGCCATGGTCGAGCAGGACAACTTCCGGGCCGCGCTCACCTGGGCGGCAGCGGGAGGCGATGTCGCCTTGGGGCTCCGGATCGCGACCGGGCTCGAGCAGTTCTGGACGCTGATCGACCCCACGGAGGGCATGCGTTGGTACGAGCGCCTCTTCGGGGCGACCGGAGCCGCGGACGTGCCGCTCGAGACGCGGGCCGACAGCATGCGCTCGTACGGGAGCTCGACCGACATCGCGGGCTTCCAGGAGGAGGCCGGACGCTGGTACGCGGAAAGCCTCGCGCTCTACGAGGAGCTCGGAGACGAGCACGGTCGCGCCGTCCTGCTCCACCGGCTGTCCCTCCACGAGATGCGGAGCGGAGATCTCGCGAAGGCGCGCCAGCTCGTCGGCGAGAGCCACGAGATCCACGAGCGGCAAGGCGACAAGTGGGGCCTGACGCAGACGGTCGGCACGATGGGCGCGATCGAGCGGGACGCCGGCAACCCGGAGCGGGCGCGCGAGCTGATCGCCGAGAGCGCGGCGCTCGCGAACGAGGTCGGCCATGCCTGGTGGGAGAGCGGCATGCTCGCCGAGCTCGCGCAGCTCGATCTAGCCGCGGGGCGACTCGAGGCGGGGCGAGAAGCCGCTCTCAAGTCGCTGGCGATGAAGGACGAGATGCGCGACCACGCGGGCCGAGTGTTCGGCGTGGGCCTGATGGCGCGAGCGGCGGCCGAGGCGGGCGACTACGAGCGTGCGGGCCTGCTGTGGGGCGCGATCGAAGACGAGGACGCGGGCGCCCCGCTAGGCGGCTGGCGGCGCCATCGGCAGGAAAACGAGGAGCGCATCAGGGAGCTTGCCGGCCCCGACTTCGAGCCCGCGTGCGCCCGAGGGCGCGAGCTGACGCTTGACGAAGCCGTCGCGCTCGTGCTCATGCGGCGATGAAGACCTAGCTGCAGCCGGTGTTCGTGCCGCAGTCTCGGCACGTGTAGCAGCTGCCCGTGCGGATCATGCGGCCGCCGCACCTGGCGCACTCGACTGCGTCCTCGAAGGCATTGAAGAGCGCGGTCTGGCCAGGCGGCGGGGCTTCGGCGGGCTCCGCCGCGACCTCCGTGCCCGTGTCCTTGTACCGCTGGGCTAGCCGGGCCTTCACCTCCGGCGAGAGGATCCCGATCTCCTCCTGCTGGTCGGCGTTCAGGAACTTCTTGCCCATCCAGCGGAACACGTAGTCGACGATCGACTTCGCGATCCGGATGTCCGCGTCGTTCGTCTGGCCGCTCGGCTCGAAGCGCATATGGGCGAACTTCGAGACGTAGACCTCGAGCGGCACGCCGTACTGGAGGCCCAGCGAGACCGAGATCATGAACGAGTTCATGAGGCCGGCCAGCGTCGTGCCCTCCTTGGCGATGTCGACGAAGATGTCGCCGGGCGTCCCGTCCTCGTAGAGGCCGACGTGGATGTAGCCCTCGTAGTCGCCGACGCGGAACTTGCGGCCGACCTCGACGCGGTCCTCCGGCAGGCGGCGGCGCTGCGTCAGCGGCACCGGCGGCGCGGCGACACCGGTCACGTTCTCGATCGCGGCCTGGCGCTTCGACGAGAGCGGCTGCGCGACCTTGCAGTTGTCGCGGTAGATCGCGATCGCCTTCACGCCGAGCTTCCACGCGTCGGTGTAGAGACCGGCCACGTCCTCGACGGTCGCGTCCTCGGGCATGTTCACCGTCTTCGAGATCGCGCCCGAGATGAACGGCTGGACGGCGCCCATCATCTTCACGTGGCCCATGTAGTGGATCGCGCGCTCGCCGACGGCGCAGTCGAAGACCGGGTAGTGCTCCTTCTTCATGTGCGGAGCGCCGATCACCGAGTTCTTCTCGTCGACGTAGGCCTCGATGTCGGAGACCTCGTTCGGCGCGTAGCCGAGCCGCTCGAGCGCGGCCTTCACCGTCTGGTTGACGATCGTGATCTCGCCGCCGCCGACGAGCTTCTTCGACTTGACGAGCGAGAAGTCGGGCTCGACCCCGGTCGTGTCGCAATCCATCATGAAGCTGATCGTCCCGGTCGGCGCGAGCACGGTCGCCTGCGCGTTCCGGTAGCCGTGCACCTCGCCGAGGTTCAGCGCCTCGTCCCACGCGCGCCGGGCCGCCGACAGGAGATCGGCCGG
This sequence comes from uncultured Actinomycetes bacterium, assembly GCA_963712635.1. Taxonomy (GTDB): domain Bacteria; phylum Actinomycetota; class Thermoleophilia; order Gaiellales; family Gaiellaceae; genus VAXT01. The sequence continues at coordinate 177,349 of CAVQIS010000007.1, forward strand.
AACCGCGTCGGAGTTCTCGATGTTCCCGACCGCGGCGCGGTGCTGCGCCATGACGCCGATCATCGCGGCGGCGTTCGGCCGGTAGCCCGCGAACGGGCCCATGCGCCCGGCGATCTCGGACGACTTGCGATACGCGCGCCCGGTCATCAGCGCCGTGATCGCGGCCGCGTACGCGCGACCCTCGTCCGAGTCGTACGGGAGCCCGCGCGCCATCAGCAGCGCGCCGAGGTTCGCGTAGCCGAGGCCGAGCTGCCGGAACGCCTTCGCGTTGCGCTCGATCTCGGGCGTCGGATACGAGGAGTAGCCGACGAGGATCTCCTGCGCGAGGAACATGACGTCGACGGTGTGCTCGAACGCCTCGACGTCGAGGTCGCCGTCCTCGCGGCGGTACTTGAGCAGGTTGATCGACGCGAGGTTGCAGGCCGAGTCGTCGATCGACATGTACTCCGAGCACGGGTTCGACGCGTTGATGCGGCCCGTGTTCGGGAGCGTGTGCCACTGGTTGATCGTCGTGTCGTACTGGACGCCCGGGTCGGCGCACTTCCAGGCCGCCTCGGCCATGTCCCGCAGGAGCTTCTTCGCGGGCATCGTGTCGACGACGGTGCCGTCGGTGCGCGCGGTCAGGTTCCAGTCGGAGCCCGCCTCGGCCGCCTGCATGAACGTGTCGGTGACGCGCACCGAGTTGTTCGCGTTCTGGTACTGGATCGAGGCCCAGTCGGGCGAGTCGAGGGACATGTCGTAGCCGGCCGCCTCGAGGACGCGAGCCTTCTCCTCCTCGTGCGCCTTGCACCAGATGAACTCCTCGACGTCCGGATGGTCGACGTCGAGGACGACCATCTTCGCCGCGCGCCGCGTCTTGCCGCCCGACTTGATCGTGCCGGCCGACGCGTCGGCGCCGCGCATGAAGCTCACCGGGCCGGACGCGTAGCCGCCCTTGGAGAGCTGCTCCTTCGAGGAGCGAAGCCTGGAGAGGTTGACGCCCGAGCCCGAGCCGCCGCGGAAGATGACGCCCTCACGGCGGATCCAGTCGAGGATCGAGTCCATCGAGTCGTCGATCGAGAGGATGAAGCAGGCGCTGCACTGCGGCTTCTCCTCGAAGCCGACGTTGAACCAGACCGGCGAGTTGAACGCCGCGTACTGGTTGACCAGGATCGCCTTCAGCTCGGCCTCGAAGGTCTGCGCGTCGTCCTCGTCGGCGAAGTAGCCGCCCTCGCGGCCCCACGTGCCGACGGTGGCGACGATGCGGCCGATCATCTGCTTCACGCTCGACTCGCGGTCGGGCGAGCCCATGCGGCCGCGGAAGTACTTCTGCGCGACGATGTTCGTGGCCGTCTGCGACCAGAACTTCGGGAACTCGACGCCCTTCTGCTCGAAGACCGGCTTGTCCTTGCCGGGGATCAGCGCGTCGCGGAGCTCCCACTCGACCTCCTCGAACGGATCGCGTCCAGGGATCGTGAAGAAGCGCTTGAGCGCGACGTTCTGTGCCGCGTCGACGACCTCGTTCACGACGTCGTCGAGGGCTGTGTCAGCAGTCTGGGCTTGCTTCGCGGACGCCATTCCAACCTCCTGGTCGTAGCGTAGTGATTAGCGCCCAGGCGGCGGAACGGCCGTCGTCGAGCGGACCTGCGAGGTTAGGAGTTGTGTCGGACGGAATGCGAAAAGCCCGCTAGGACGGGACTTTTCGGGCTCTGACGCGCCTCGTGACGAGGCCTGCGCCGCCGGCTGAGATGAGGATCAGCGAGAGGCCGGCGAGGATGAGGAGCGGAAGCGGCATCGAGTCCGCGTTCGTCGGGCTGAGGCTGTCGATCGCCTGCGTTGTAGAGCCCGCTCTGGGGGTCGCGGTTCTGGCTCTGATTCGGCGGAGCCGCTGCGCCCGGTCAGGAGGCGACTCTCCGCGCCGGGCGGCCTGCTGGCGGGCGGCGAGGATGTCCTCCTCGATGCTGCTGTACTGGCGCAGGTCGTTTGGCACGTGCGCGATTGCCTGGCGGTAGCAGTGCAGCGGATAGGTCGCCGGGACGCGGTCGTTCTTGACCCAGTCGTTGATCACCTGGCGCCAGCAGGCGCTCTGAGCCGCCGCCGGGGCGGTGCCGAATGCAAGCACCCCCGCACCAAGAGCGGTGACGACGAGCGCGCAGACGGCGGTTGCGCGGGCTGGTCGGATGTTCACGAGCCTACCTGCTGGGGGTCGGAAGCATTGGTTACCGAGTCTCACGGACGGGATTGATGCCCGGGTTAGCCTGTTGTTAAGCCTTTGTAAGCGGATTCCTACCCGGTTCGGAGCGGTTCGCGAGTCCATATCCTCCGCCGGTGGTGGCCGCTCCCCGCCGTCAACGCGCGTGACCGCCCGGGCTCTGGTCGCGGCGGCCGCCGTGCTGCTCGGGGCGGCGCTGCTCTTCGGCGGGGGGTCGGGGGACGGCCGCGTCGCCTGGATCGGCGGCGCGGCGCTCATCGTTGCGGCGGTGCTGTGCGGCGCGGCGCTCTGGGGGAAGCTGCCGCTGCCGGCGATCGGGCGCGAGGGTGCGGCGTTCGCGCTGCTCGCGGCCGGGTTCCTCGTCTGGACCGGGATCACGATCCTGTGGTCGGTCCTGCCCGACCGCTCCTGGGACTACTTCAACCGCGGGCTCACCTACCTCGTGTTCGCGGTGCTCGGGGCGTTCGTCGGGTCGCTCGTCGCGCCTCGGTTCGTCGCCTGGCTCGCTCGGCGGGCTCGTCGCGCTGACGTGCGTGTGGGCGCTGGCCGGGAAGGTCGTGCCCGCGCTGTACGGCGACTACGGACGGCTGGCGCGCCTTCGGTCTCCCGTCGGGTACTGGAACGCGCTCGCGCTCGTGACGGTGTTCGGGATCCCGATCGCGCTGTGGGCGGCGACGCGGGGCCGGCGGCCGGTGCGTGCGGGCGCGGTCGTGGGGCTGTACGTGCTCCTGCTCGCGCTCGCTCCTCACGTACTCGCGCGGGGGGATCCTGGCGGCGCTCGTCGCGCTCGCGATCTGGTTCGCCCTGACTCGGGACCGCTTCGACGGCGTGCTCGCGTTCGTCGCCGCCGGCGCTCCGGCCGCGCTCGTGTTCGGGGTCGCGCTGCTCCTGCCCGGGATCACGGAGGACGCGCAGTCGCACAGCGTTCGGGTGCACGACGGGCTCGTCTTCGCGCCGGTGGTCCTGCTCGGTGCGGGCGCCGCCTTTGCCGCTCGCGTACTTCGTGCGCTACCGGCCGGGCCCGGAGCGCGAGCGGCTCCTGTTGCGCGTGGCTCTGGGCGCGGCGATCGCGTGCCTGGTCGTGGGCGGAGCGGTGGTGGCGGCGAGCGGAAATCCGTTCGGTGCGCAGACGGAGGTCGCCCAGGGGCCGAGCCGGCTCTCCGAGGGCAGCCTCAACAACCGCTGGGAGCTGGTGGAAGGAGGCGTGGCACGGCTGGGTGGACGAGCCGCTCGGCGGGACCGGCGCGGGGTCGTTCGAGCTCGTCCACCGGAAGTTCCGCGACTCGAGCGTCGACGTCCGCGAGCCGCACGACCTGCCGCTGCAGTTCGCGTCCGAGACGGGTCTCGTCGGGCCTGCTCCTGTGGGGAGGGGCGATCGCGGCGGCGCTGCTCGGGGCCTGGCGTGCGCTGGGACGGCTCCGCGGCGACGACCGGGAAGCGGCGCTGGCGCTGGGCATCGCGCTGCCCGCGTTCCTCGTCCACGGCCTGCTCGACTACGACTGGGACTTCGTCGCGCTGTGCGCGGTCGTCTTCTTCGTGATCGGCTTCCTGCTGGCGACCGGGCGCGAGCCGATCCGCGTGGGCCGGGAGTACGTCTGGGTCGCGGCCGTCGTGCTCGTCGACGTGGGCCGGGCTCTACTCGATCGCGGCGCCGCGGATCGCCGACCGCCAGGTCAACGAGGCGTACTCGCAGATCGAGAGCGGCTCGTCCGACGCGGCCGAGACCGCGAAGAGCGCGCACTCGCTGAACCCGCTCGCGATCGAGCCGCTCGTGGCCTGGGCCGCGGCCGAGGAGACGTCCGGACGGCTCGTCCCCGCGCGCGAGCTCTATGTTCGCAGGCGGTCGACCTCCAGCCTCTGAACTGGCAGGCCTGGTACGAGCTCGGGCTCTTCGACAAGCAGGTGCTCGGCGACAACGCCGCCGCGCGGCGCGAGCTCGGCGGGCGCACGAGCTCGATCCGCACAACGGCTCGCTCCTGCGCGCGCTGAGCGCCCGTGCACGGCTTGACCGCTACGGGCTGAGCAACGCCGCTGAGCCAGTCGGGTGTCCGACACGCCACGGCTCGGGCTGGCCTGTGCCCGGTGACATGGGTGAGCCGTTGGTCCGCTGACCTGGCTAATCGGACATGCCGGGCGTCAGACACCGGACATGGCTAGGTGCCGAGGACGATGACGAGCTGGGCGCCGTGGAGCTGGCGCAGGGTGATGCCGTCGAGCGGGCCGACGAGTGGGATGCCTTCGTCGGCCGCGAGCCGCTTCGCTTCCGGGAGGCGTCCCGGGCGGTAGAGGACGACGCTCTGGCCGTAGCTCTGGGCGGTGTTGCCGGTGCCCGAAATTTTGTACCCGCGCGCGAGGAGAGAGTCGGACTCTGCCGCCGCCGCTCCGGTGATGCCGTTGCCGTTCAGGACGAGCACCCTGGTCTGCGTGCGCGAGAGGGTCGGGCGCTTCGGCTCGGCGCGGCCGACGGCGTGCTTCTTCGGCGCCCCGCTCTTCGCGTCCGCGGACGACGAGCTTCGAGAGCACTCCGCCGAACACGATCAGGAGCAGCAGAAGGAACGCGACGATGCCGGAAACGACGATCGCCGCGGTGCGCCACCGAGGCGGGCGGAGGGCTGGGGCCGAGATCTCCACGGGACGGACCGGATTCGGCCCGACCCGCGCCGTTCCTGCTAGCCCTTGAAGAACTCCCAGGTCTCGCGGAGGCCGTCCTCGAGGCTCTGCTCGGGCCGCCAGCCGAGCTCGTCGACGGCGCGCGCCGGGTCGAGCACGCTGCGCTGCAGCTCCCCGGGCCGGGCCGCGACGAACTCCGCCTCGATGCTCGTGCCCGCGGTCCGCTGGCACAGCTCGAGCAGCTCGACGACCGACGTCTCGCGCCCGGTGCCCGACGTTGAAGACCCCGCCGTCGTGGCCGCCGGCCGCAAGCGTCGCGCGCGCGACGTCTCCGACGTACACGTAGTCCCGCGTCTGCCGAGCCGTCGCCGAAGATCTTCGGCCGGTCGCCCTCGCGCAGCCTGTTGAAGAAGATCGCGACGACCCCGGCCTCGCCGTGCGGGTCCTGGCGCGGCCCGTACACGTTCCCGTAGCGCAGCGAGACGTGCCGCGTCCCGTGCAGCCGGTTGTACGTCGCCAGGTACTCCTCGCCGGCGAGCTTCGACGTCCCGTACGGGAGCGATCGGCCGCCGAGGCGCGTCCTCGGACGCGGGGCCGTCGCACTCGCCGTAGATCGCGCCGCCCGTGGAGCTGAAGACGACCTGCGTCCCGTGCTCGAGCGCCGCCTGGAGGACGTTGACCGTCCCGAGGACGTTGATCGTGCGCGTCGTGATCGGGCCGCGCGACCGAGACGCGCACGTCGATCTGCGCCGCGAGGTGGTAGCAGACCGTCGGCTTCACGCCCGCGAAGAGCTCGTCCTGCGGCTCGCGCACGTCGCCCTCGACGAAGCTCGACGCCCTCGGGGAGGTTCTCGCGCTTGCCCGGACGAGAGGTCGTCGAGGACCACGACGTCCTCGCCGCGCGCGACGAGCGCCTCCGCGACGTGCGAGCCGATGAACCCCGCTCCCCCGGTGACCAGGACAGCCAAGGGCTCGTATCCTAGGTGCGTGTTCGTCACCTTCGAGGGCCTCGACGGCTCGGGCACGACGACCCAGTCCGAGCTCTTGCGGCAGCACCTCGAGGAGTCGGGCCGGGACGTCGTGCTGACCCGCGAGCCGGGCGGGACGGATCTCGGCGAGCGCGTGCGGGAGCTCGTCCTCGGCGGACACGGAGATCTCGCCGTGGGCCGAGGCGGCGCTGTTCGCGGCTGCGCGGGCCGAGCTCGTGTCCGAGGTGATCCAGCCGGCGCTCGAGCGCGGCGCGGACGTCGTCTGCGACCGCTACCTCGACTCGTCGCTCGCGTACCAGGGCATCGCGCGCGGCCTGGGCGTCGAGCGCGTGCTCGCGCTGAACCTCGACGCGATTCGCGGCATCCTTCCCGACGTGACCTTCCTGCTCGCTCGTCGACCCGGACGAGGCGCAACGCCGTTCCGGCCCGCCCGGCGACCGGATCGAGCGCGAGGGCGACGCGTTCCTGCGCCAGGTCGACAAGGCGTACCGCGAGCTGGCGCTCGATCTTCGCGGGCAGGATCGTGACCATCGACTCGTCCGAAGCCGGTCGACGAAGTGGCGAAGGAGGTGCGTGACAAGCTTCCAGGGCTTTCCTGAGCAGGCCGAGGCGCGACGGCTGCTCGACGCGGCTCTCGCCGAGGGGCCGGCGCACGCGTACCTCTTCCACGGGCCGCCGGGAGTGGGGAAGCGCCGCGCCGCGCTCGGGTTCGCGGGCGCGCTGCTCGGCGACCCGGGCCGGGTCGAGCGCCGCGCGCATCCCGACCTCTACGTGCTCGAGCCGCTCGGCGACCAGATCCGGATCGACGCGATCCGCGAGCTCCGCCACGACCTGCACATGCGGCCGTTCGAGGCCGACCGCCGCGTCTACCTCGTCTTCGGCGCGCACACGCTGAACGAGGAGGCCGCCGACGCGCTGCTCAAGGACCTCGAGGAGCCGCCGCCGTACGCGGTCGCTGTGCTCGTCGCCGACGATCTCGGGCCGCTGCCGGAGACGATCCGGTCGCGCTGCCAGCTCGTCCCGTTCCGTCGGCTGTCCGACGCGACGGTTCGAGGGGAGATCGTGGCGCGCTCGCCGGAGCTGTCCGAGCAACGAGGCGACTGCGCTCGCACGTGTGGCTCGCGGGCGGCTCGACCGGGTCGACCGCCTGCTCGACCCGCAGGCGGCGCAGCAGGCGCGAGGCCGTCCTCGAGGTCGCGCGCTCGGTCTACCGCGATCCGGGCTTCGAGCCGCATGACGCGGCGGACGTGCTCATGGGCATCGCCGCCGAGCGTGCGGCAGAGGCGAAGGAGCGCGCCCAGGCCGAGAACGAGGAGCTCGACCTGACCGGCCGCGAGAAGGAGCAGCGCACGCGGCGTGCGATGCGCGGGGCCGAGCGCGAGGAGGTGCTCCTCTGCCTCGAGGAGCTCGAGGCGTGGTACCGCGACCTCGTCGTCGTGGCTGCGGGAGCCGAGACGGCCGCGGCGCACGTCGACCGGCTCACCGAGCTGCGCGAGGACGCGACCGTCGAGCAGCTCCCGGGCGCCGAGGCCGCGGCCGAAGCGGTCCGCGAGACGTGGCGCCTGTTCGAGGAGCTCCAGCTCCAGGCCGGGCTCGCGCTCGAGGCGCTCTTCGTCAAGCTCCACCGCGAGCTGGCCGGAGCTCCCGCCCCCGCGTAGCTACTGCGCGTCGATCTCGTCGAGGATGCGGTCGGCGGGCGCCCAGAACACGGTCTGGGCCGCCTTGGACGTGTCCATCGGGGCGAAGTGGTCTGCGTTGAACGAGCCGTGCGACATGACCTGCTCGACCTGGATGTTGTCTCCCGGGAACCCGCCGCGCTGGAGTCGCCGGCCGAGGAGCACGGCGCCGGCCGAGCCGACGATCTGATCGCGATCGCCGACCAGAATCACGAGCTGGGTGAAGTGTGGGACCTGGCCGAGGTCGATCAGCTTCTTCTGGTTCCCGTACGGCGCCGGGAACACGCTCATGATCCAGTCCGGAGTGGGCACGCCGTTTCGCCCGGCCGCGGCGGCGTACTCGACCGCGATCGCCCCGCCGCGCGAGTAGCCGATCGCGAGCACCGGAAGGTCCTTGACGTCGACCTTCTTCTCGGCGGCCTTGACGCCGTTGACGATGAACTGCATCGGATCGGCCTCGTACGCCATCTCGTAACGCGGGTAGACGACGATGCTGCCGCGCTTGACGAGGTGGTTGATCCACGGCAGGTGGTTCTCGGGCGTCGCCTCCTTCGGGCCGCCCTGGCCGTGGAAGTAGACGACGACGTCCTTCGGCTTGCCCGCGGGCCGGTAGAGCCAGACGCCCGAGGAGCCCTTGCCGATCGGGCCTTCGGAGGTTGCCTTGCTCAGCTCGTCGCTCTTGCCGCCGCCGCAGCCCGCGAGCGCGACGGTGAGGGCGAGGACGAGTAGGCCGGGGCCGAGCCTCATTACTCACTCCGACGCCGCGCGCGCCTACGGGTTAGTGCAAAGCGAAGGGCCAGACCCCACGAGGTGCCTGGCCCTAGTGCATTTTCTCGCTCGCGATCGCCCTAAAAGACGTAGAGCACGAGCAGGACGATCAGGATGATCAGCAGGACTGTTCCGATTCCGATGTACATGTCCCACCTCCTCTCGGGTGCGTGCAATTCATTTCCGGGGAGGCCCCGGGCCAAACATCGCCCGGTTAAGAAACGGTGAGGGCTTCGTCGAGCTTCTCGAGGCCTTCGTCGAGCTCGTCGCGCGTGATCGTCAGCGGCGGCGCGACGATGATCACGTTCCAGTGGGTCATCAGATACAGGCCGTTCTGCAGCGCGGCCTTCCCGATCTTCGCCATCGGCGCGAAGGCTTCGCCCGAGGCGTTGAAGGGCACGAGCGGCTCGCGCGTCTCGCGGTCCTTGACGAGCTCGACGCCGTAGAACAGGCCCAGCCCGCGCACCTCGCCGATCGACTCGTGCTTGTCGGCGAGCGCGGCCAGCCCGTCGCCCAGCACCTCGCCCATCTCGGCCGCGTTCTCGACGATGCCCTCCTCGCGGAACGCCTCGATCGACGCGACGCCCGCGGCGCACGCGAGCGGATGCCCCGAGTACGTGAGCCCGCCCGCGAAGTACTTGTCGCGCACCCAGTCGGCGATCTTCTCCGAGATCGTCATCGCCCCGAGGGGCACGTAGCCCGAGTTGATCCCCTTGGCCATCGTGATGATGTCCGGGACGACGTCCCAGTTCTCGCAGGCGAACCACTTGCCCGTCCGCCCGAAGCCGGCCATGACCTCGTCGAGGATGAGCAGGATCCCGTGCCGGTCGCACACCTCGCGCACCGCCTGCAGGTAGCCGGGCGGCGGCGGGATGACGCCGTTCGTGCCGGTGATCGTCTCCATGATCACGGCGGCCACGTTCTCCGGGCCCTCGTACATGAGGATCTCCTCCAGGTGCGGCGCGCCCGTGCAGACCGGGCACGGATCCGGATGTCCGGCCGGGCAGCGGTACGTGTACGGGTCGAGGAGACGGACGAAGCCGGGAACGCCGGGCTCGGCCGGCCAGCGGCGCGGGATCGCCGGTCGCGGACACGGCCCCGGCGGTCGCGCCGTGGTACGAGCGGTAGCGCGCGACGATCTTGTCCCGTCCTGTGTACCAGCGCGCGAGCTTGATCGCGTTCTCGTTCGCCTCCGCGCCGCCGTTCGTGAAGAACGACATCGTCAGGTCGCCGGGCGTGACCTCGGCGAGGAGCCGCGCCAGCTCGGAGCGCTGCTCGTTCGCCATCATCGGCCCGATCGTCGTCAGCCGGTCCGCCTGCTCCTTGATCGCGGCGATCACCTTCGGGTGCTGGTGCCCGAGCGAGACGTTGACGAGCTGCGAGGCGAAGTCGAGGTAGCGGTTGCCGTCGAAGTCCCAGAAGTAGCGGCCCTCGGCGCCCGCGATCGGGATCGGGTCGATCGCCGAGCGCACCGACCAGGAGTGGAGGACGTACTTCGCGTCGTCCGCTTTGACTCGGCTGGTCTCGGTGGTCGCCATTAGCGCGGGAACTCCATGGGGATCTTCGCAGGCGCCGTGCCGATGACGATGGAGATCTCGCGCAGGTTGGCGAGCTCGATCTCGTTCGGGTCGCCGGTCTCGACCTTGCCGTCCACGTAGATCTTGATCGGGGTCTTCGGCTTGCAGTACGCGCCGATGCAGTCCGGAGTGAGCCGGACGGCCCACTCCGTGAAGAACTGACCGAGCTTGTTCGGCGCCGGTTTCTCCGTCTCCGTGTGCAGGAGACCGGAGAGATCGTGCGTGTGCAGCGGCGAGATGCAGGGCTGGCTGCACTCCTGGGTGAGGCCCGCGCCGATTACCTGGCCGTTCGCGCCGGTGTCGGCCTGCACCGCGGGATTTTCGGTATCGATCCCGATTCCGGCCGGGACGAGGACGGGCCTGCCGTTCACGAACACGTCCAGGTGCGCGTGGACGTGGTACTGGAGGAACTCGGCCTTCTCGGGCACGAGGCCGGCCGCGCAGGTGAGCTCCATCGGGTTCTCCGGCGCAGACCATGGCGCCTTCGTTTCCCGTGGCGCCGCGACGTCCCCGAACTGGGCGCAAACGCCCTGGTCACCGCTGTTCGAGCTCTTGTCGCCGCCGCCTGAGCCGCAGCCTGCGGACACGACCATCAGAAGTGCGCAGATCGCAGCCGCGCGGAGCGCCATGCAGCAACCCTAGCCGCGCTAGGCTGAGCTCGTGACAGAGGTCGCACAGGCTCCGGACAGGTCAGCGACGGAAGTGCGCCGGATCAACCACTGGATCGGTGGTCGTTCGGTCGCCGGCGAGTCGGGCCGCAGCGGGCCGGTCTACAACCCGGCGCTCGGTGTGCAGACCGGCGAGGTCGACTTCGCCTCGCGCGAGGAGGTCGGGCGTGCCGTCGCCGCCGCGAGGGAGGCCTTCCCTGCCTGGCGCGAGCTCTCGTTGTCGCGCCGCCAGGAGCTCCTGTTCCGGATCCGCGAGCTCGTCCACGACCGGCTCGAGGACATCGCGCGGATCCTCACGGACGAGCACGGAAAGGTGCTGTCGGACGCGAAGGGCGAGGTGCAGCGCGGGCTCGAGGTGATCGAGCACGCCTGCGGGATCCCGACGCTCCTGCGGGGGCACTTCTCCGAGCAGGCCTCGAGCGGGATCGACGTCTACTCGATCCGCCAGCCGCTCGGAGTCGCGGCCGGCATCACGCCGTTCAACTTCCCCGCGATGGTGCCCATGTGGATGTGGGCGCCGGCGCTCGCGTGTGGGAACACGTTCGTCCTGAAGCCGTCCGAGAAGGACCCGTCCACGTCGATCTACGTCGCGGAGCTGCTCAAGGAGGCGGGCCTCCCCGACGGCGTCTTCAACGTCGTGCACGGCGACAAGGAGGCGGTCGACGCGATCCTCGAGCACCCGGACATCGACGCGGTCAGCTTCGTCGGCTCGACGCCGATCGCGAAGTACATCTACACGGCCGGTTCCGCGGCCGGGAAGCGCGTCCAGGCGCTCGGCGGGGCGAAGAACCACATGATCGTCCTGCCGGACGCGGACATCGGCATGGCCGCCGACGCGGCGGTCAGTGCGGGCTACGGGTCGGCGGGCGAGCGGTGCATGGCGATCTCCGCCGTCGTGGCCGTGGGCGACGCGGCCGACCAGCTCGTCGACGCGATCAAGGAGCGCCTGCCGAACGTGAAGGTCGGCCCCGGAACCGAGCCGGACTCGGAGATGGGCCCGCTGATCACGCGCGAGCACCGCGACAAGGTCGCCTCGTACATCGACTCGGGCCGCGACCAGGGCGCGACGGTCGTCGCCGACGGTCGGGAGACGAGCCCCGACGGCGACGGGTTCTTCCTGGGCGTGTCCCTCCTGGACAACGTGACGCCCGAGATGGACGCCTACAAGGACGAGATCTTCGGGCCGGTGCTCTCGGTCGTCCGCGCCGAGACCTACGACGACGCGGTGCGCATGGTGAACGAGAACCCGTACGGGAACGGCGTCGCCATCTTCACGCGCGACGGCGGCGCGGCCAGGCAGTTCCAGTTCGAGGTCGAAGCGGGGATGGTCGGGATCAACGTCCCGATCCCGGTGCCGGTCGCGTACTACTCGTTCGGCGGCTGGAAGTCGTCGCTCTTCGGCGACGCGCACGTCTACGGGCCGGAGGGGATCAACTTCTACACGCGCGGCAAGGTCGTCACCTCGCGCTGGCCCGACCCGGCCACGAGCCAGGTCGACCTCGGCTTCCCGCAGACGCGCTAGCGGTGGAAGAGCGGTTTCCGTTTCGGCTGCGTGGAGCCGAGGGCAGCGTCACCGTCTCCTTTCAGGCGAACGAGGATCCGCAGCGATGGGGTTACGGCGCGCTCGGGCTGGACGTGGCCCACCGAGCTCGCGCAGGGGCTTCCGGTGCTCACGGCGCGGACCGAGTGTGCGCTCGACGGATACGCGGCTGTCATGGGTTGGGTTCAGATCGTCCGCATCGAGGTGCACGAAGCCAGTCGGCCGCTGGCGCCTGGCGTCGACAAGGCTCCCGTCGGTCAGCACGAGTGGGTCGACGGCCCGCCGCAGCTCCGGGGCCTCGGAGTGCCGTTCACGTCGTTCGGGGAGTGCCCGACGCTGTTCGACGCGCCCGCGTCGACCGAGAGCGACACGACGTTCCGCGCGGACTCGTGGTTGACGGCGAGCCCGGATGCGTTGATCAGCCGGGAATCGTGTCCGGTTCTCGGCCTTCGCTGGGGCTACTCGACGCGCGCGGGAGAGCCGCACGAGCTTCACGAGCCGGCCCTGCTCGACGAGACTCAGTGGGCCGAGGCGCTGCCTCTCCTGGGCGAGACGTTCCCGGACTGGCAGTTCAGACCGGAGTGGCCCCAGGCGGAATAGCGCCCGACGCGCCAAGCGTGTTCGCCTTCGTCGGCAGCGGGTACAAGACAACCGTCCGTCCACTCACGAGAAGGGGTTGATGAAGAGATGAGAATTCGACGACGCAGTCGGTCCGAGAAGTTGCTCGAGCGCATCGGCGAGCTGCCGTGGTGGCAGCGCGCTGCGCCGCTGGCCGTTCCCGCCCTCGGGGCAGCCGTGTTTGCCGGCCGGCGACGCATCTGGCAGGGGATGGTCCTGGTGGCGAGTGCGGTCGAGGACGCCGCCAACACCGTCAAGGCTCCGGCCGCCCGCAAGCGCGCCGGAACGGCCCAGACCTAAGCGACCGCGGTCTCGGGCTTCAGCTCTTCGCCGAACTTCGCTCGGCGGACGAACTGACCGACCCCCGGTGACGCGACGAGCTCGCCGTCCTCGACCAGTACCTGGCCACGGAGCAGTACGACCTCCGGCGAGCCCGTCACCTCGGCGCCCTCGAACAGGTTGTAGTCCGACTTGGAGTGGTGCGTCGAGGCCGAGATCGTGACCGTGCGCTCGGGGTCGAAGACGACGATGTCCGCGTCGGACCCGACCGCGATCGTCCCCTTGCGCGGGTAGAGCCCGAAGAGCTTCGCCGGGTTCGTCGCCAGCAGCTCGACCATGCGGTTGAGCGAGATCCGGCCGGCGCGGACGCCGAACTCGTGGATCATCTGCAGCCGGTTCTCGAGCCCAGGCCCGCCGTTCGGGATCTTCGAGAAGTCGTCTTTGCCCATGGTCTTCTGCCCGTCCCAGAGGAACGCGCAGTGGTCGGTGGAGACGACCGAGAGGACGTCCGTGCGCACGGCGTTCCAGAGGATGTCCTGATTGGCCTTGTCCCGCGGAGGCGGCGTGTAGACGTACTTCGCGCCCTCGAAGTCGGGCCGCTCCAGGAACGTGTAGTCGACGAAGAAGTACTGCGTACACGTCTCGCCGTGGACGTTCCAGCCCTTCTCGCGCGCGATCGCGATCGGCTCGACGGCCTCGGCGCAGGAGACGTGGACGACGTACAGCGGCGAGCCGGCCACGCGAGAAAGTTGGATCGCGCGGTTCGTCGCCTCGCCCTCGGTCTCGGGCGGCCGCGTCAGCGCGTGGTACTTCGGCTCCGTGTGACCCGCGGCCAGCGCCTCCTTGACGAGCACGTCGATTGCGTCGCCGTTCTCCGCGTGCACCATCACGAGCGCGCCGGTCTCCGCGGCGACCTCCATCGTCCGGAAGAGCGTCTCGTCGTCGACCATGAGCGCGCCCTTGTAGGCCATGAAGAGCTTGTACGAGGTGATCCCCTCGTCGGGCAGCGTTGCGAGCTCCTCGAGCGTGCCGCCTTCTTTCAGGTCGGTGACCGCCATGTGGTAGCCCATGTCGATCACCTGCTTGCCGTTCGCCTTCGCGCGCCACTCCTCGACGGCTGCGGCGAAGGTCGAGCCGGGCGGCTGGATGATGAAGTCGACGTGGCAGGTCGTCCCGCCGAACGCGGCCGAGGTCTGGCCGGACTCGACGTCGTCGATCGTGACCGTGCCTCCGAAAGGCATGTCCAGATGCGTGTGAGGGTCGACCGCGCCCGGGAGGACGTACTTGCCGGTCGCGTCGATCACCTTGTCCGCCTGGACGTCGAGCGACTCGCCGATCAGCGTGATGCGCTCGCCCTCGGCGTAGACGTCGCCCACGTAGTCGTCGGCGGCGGTGACGACCCGTCCGCCCTTGATCAGTACGGACACGCTGTGGAGTTTAGGCTCGGCGGCGATGTCTCTCGACCCGAAGCGAACAGTCGCCGAGCTCCGTGAGCTGCAGGAGCTGACCGGAAACGAGGACGGCGCGCAGCGCGTGGCCTGGACGGACACGTGGGTGAAAGCCCAGGAGTGGATGGCCGGGAAGCTCGACGGGATCGAGATGGAGTTCGACGAGGCGCGGAACCAGTGGTGGACGGTGCCGGGCGACTCCGAGCGGACGCTCGATCATCGGCGGCCACCTGGACTCGGTGCCGAACGGGGGCTGGCTCGACGGCGCGCTGAACGTCGTCGCGGGCTCCGAGGTGCTGAGGCGAATTGCGGCGGAGGGGCGGCCGCCCGTCACTGTGCGCCTGGTCAGCTGGGCCGACGAAGAAGGTGCCCGCTTCGGGCGCTCGCTGTTCGGCTCGAGCGCGGCCGCCGGGTCGATGGCCGACCAGGACGAGCTCCGCGAGCGGAAGGACGCCGAAGGGACGTCCCTGCCGGACGCGATCGGCGCGCACGGCGTCGACCTCGACCGAGCGATCGACGCGCGAAGCCAGCTCGAGAACGCAGCGGCCTACCTCGAGCTGCACATCGAGCAGGGGCCCGTCCTCGAGAGCATGGAGCTCCCGCTCGGGGTCGTGCTCGGCACCTTCGGCGTCGAGCGCCACCTCGTCACGTTCCGCGGGCAGGCCGCACACGCAGGCTCGACTCCCATGGATAAGCGCCAGGACGCGCTCGCGGGCGCCGCGAAGCTCGAGCTCGAGCTTCGTGAGATCGCCGGGCGCGTCGGCGGCGGCGCCGTCTGCACGATGGGCGGCGTCGTCACGAAACCCGGGATCGTGACCTCCGTCGTCGAGACCGCCGAGTGCCTGCTCGACCAGCGCCACCTCGAAGCGGCGCAGCTCGCCGAGATGCTGAGCAACGCCGAGGCCGCCTCGAGGCGCTTCGCGCAAGAGGAGAACGTCGAGGTCGAATGGGACCGGATCTGGAACATCGAGCCGATCCTGTTCGACGACGATCTGATCGAGCTCGCCGACGAGTCGATCCGCGAGGTCGCCGGCACGTCGCACCGCCTCCCGAGCGGCCCGCTGCACGACGCCGCCGAGGTCTCCCGCGCCGGGATCCCCACGGTCATGCTCTTCGTCCAGAGCCTGCGCGGCCTCTCGCACACGAAGCTCGAGGACACGAAGGAGGAGCACCTCGAGCTATCCGTCGCAGGCGCTCGACCGCCTGGCGACGAAGACGATCGAACGCTTGTAGCGATGCCCGAGCTCCCGTCCGGGACGGTCACGTTCCTCTTCAGCGACATCGAGGGCTCGACGAAGCTGCTCCACGAGCTCGGTGAGGACTATGCGGAGGCACTCGCCGCGCACCGCGGTGTCCTGCGCGCCGCGTTCGCCGAGCACGGGGGCGTGGAGGTGGACACCCAGGGCGACGCGTTCTTCGCCGCGTTCGCCCGCGCTTCCGACGCCGTCGCCGCGGCCGCGGAGATCCAGAGCCGGCTCGCGCCCGGGCCGATCCGCGTCCGCATCGGGGTGCACACCGGCGAGCCTCAGATCACGGACGAGGGCTACGTCGGCCTCGACGTGCACCGCGGCGCTCGCGTTTGCGCAGCCGGGCACGGCGGCCAGGTACTGCTCTCGCAAACCACGCGAGACCTCGTCGACGTGGAGGCTTCCGATCTCGGTGAGCACCGTCTCAAGGACCTACTCGAGCCGCAGCGGCTCTTCCAGCTCGGGAGCGAGCAGTTCCCTCCGCTCAAGACGCTCGACTGGACGAACCTGCCGGTGCAGACGACCCCGCTTATCGGTCGCGAGCGAGAACTGGCCGAGGCGGGTGCGCTCCTCCGCGAACAACGCCTGCTGACGCGTGGTCGGGCCACCCGGCGCGGGCAAGACCCGCCTCGCTCTTCAGCTCGCCGCCGAAGCGGCGGAGGAGTTCGAGCACGTCTGGTGGGTCGGGCTTCAGCACATTCACGATGCGGAGCTCGTCGAGCCGACGATCGCCCAGGCGGTCGGGGCGAAGGGCGATCTGCGCCGGCTATCTCCGCGATCGTCGCGCGCTCCTGCTCCTCGACAACGTCGAGCAGCTTCTCGGCTACGCGCCTCGACTCGCCGAGCTCCTCGCAGACACGAACAGCCTCAAGGTGCTGACGACGAGTCGCGAGCCGCTTGCGCCTGACCGCTCGAGCAGCAGTATCCGGTGCCGCCACTGCCCGATGAAGATGCCAGCCGCTCTGTTCGATGAGCGGGCCCGCGCTATCCGGCCCGACTTCGCGTCCAACGGAGCCGTGGCCGAGATCTGCCGCCGGCTGGACGGTCTCCCGCTGGCGATCGAGCTCGCAGCCGCCCGCGTGAAAATCCTGCCGCCCGACGCCCTGCTCGAGCGCCTCGAGCGGCGGCTGCCGCTCCTCCCGGGGGTGAGCGGGACGCGACCCGAGCGCCAGAAGACGCTACGAGCGACGATCGAATGGAGCTACGAGCTCCTCGACGCTGAGGAGCAGGAGCTCATGGCCCGGCTCTCGGTATTCGCCGGCGGCTGGACGCCTCGAGGCAGCGGAGGCGGTGTGCGATGCGGAGCTGGACACGCTCGCCTCGCTCGTCGACAAGAGCCTCGTCCGCGAGCGAGAGGGCCGCTTCTCGATGCTGGAGACGATCCGCGAGTTCGGGCTCGAGCGTCTCGCCGAACACGACCCGAGAGAAGAAGCACCGCGACGTCACTCGGCGTATTTCCTCGCTGCAGCCGAAGGGCGAGCGGGTGAGGAGTTCGTCGATCTCCCCCGCGACAGCGTGGACTGGTTCGCAGCGGAACAGGACAATCTCCGGGCGGCGTTCGAGTGGTTCCACGATCAGCCCGACCCCGAACCAGAGCTTCGGTTCGCCATTGCCTGCGGCAGATTCTGGTTCCACGACGGAAACTGGATCGAGGCGCGCCAGAGCGTCTCGAGACCGCCCTCGTCCCGGGCCGCAGAAGCCCAAGCCGACGCTGAGCTGACGTGAACGGGCCACGCTGAGGGTGTCGGTGCTCTCGTGGCACCAAGGGCGACTACGTGGCGGGCAAGACGCTCGTCGAGGAGGCGCGCGCCCTTCACGACGCAGCACGAATTGACCTGGCTATCTGCCCGGATCGATCTCGCTCGCGGTCTCGGAATGGAAGCTTGGAAACCGCGAGCGTGCTATGGAGCTTTTCGAGTCAGCGCTGAGCGAGGCGCGCGCTGAGGGCGACGACATTGCGTTGGCCATCACCCTCAACAACCTCGGAAACATCGGCGCTCTCTGAGCGCGACTTCGTCTCGGCGCGACCGTACATCGAGGAGGCTGCGGCGCTGCATCGCCGCCTCGGACAGCAACGGCGCCTCGGCAACGACCTCGTCGATCTCGGTTTCATCGCGCTCGCGGAGAATCGCGGCGAGGCGGCGGAGACTGCTCTCCGTGAGGGTCTGTCGCTTGTCCTCGCCGAGCGGAGCATCGACGTGCTGCTGTGGGCAGTGGAGGGGCTTGCGGCACTCTCCCTCGAGCAAGGCGATGCAGCGCAGGCCGTGCGTCTGCTCGCGGCGACGACGCGGCCGAGAGTTGAGATTGGCGATGCGCACCCGCCTACTACCCGATCGGCGAGGAGATACGTGAACGGACGCTCGCAGGCTGCTCGTGAGCAGCTCGGCGAGGCCGTGTTCGCCGCGGCGTGGGAGGACGGCGAGGGGCTCTCTCTCGAAGAGGCGGGCGAGGCGGCTTCGCGGATCTAGAACGGCCCGCGAGTATGCTCCGACACTTGCTCGAGTTTCGGCATGACCGTCATGCCCGATCCGCCGTTCTCGCGGATGCTCGAGCTGATCCAGCTCGCGGAGCGCAACGGCTTCGAGTACGCCTGGACGTACGACTCGCACATCCTCTGGCAGGAGTCGTACGCGCTGCTCCCGCTCGTCGCTCGACAAGACCGAGACGATCAAGCTCGGCCATTGCGTCACGAACCCGGGCATCCGCGACCCGACGATCACGGCCAGCTGGTACGCGACCATGCAGGACCTGTCCGGCGGCCGGATGGTGATGGGCATCGGCCGCGGCGACTCGTCGCGGCGCGTCGTCGGCCTGAAGCCGGTCAGGGTCGCCGAGTTCGAGCGGCGCCTGCGGATGATGAAGGACCTGATGAACGGCCGGACGGTCGAGTGGAACGAGAAGGAGCTGACGCTCGAGTGGGCCAAGGGCCGCGCGGAGATCCCGATGCACGTCGCCGGCTACGGGCCCAAGGCGCTGGCCGTCGCGGGCCGCGTGGGTGACGGCGTGATCATCCAGCTCGCCGACCCGCAGATCATCCAGTGGATCATGGAGACGGCCCGGACGGCGGCGAAGGAGGAGGGCCGCGACCCCGACGCGCTGCAGTGCATCGTCTGCGCGCCGAGCCACATCACGGACGACATCGCGGCCGCCCGCGATCAGGTGCGCTGGTTCCCGGCGATGGTCTCGAACCACGTCATGGACCTCGTCGAGCGCTACGGCTACGACTCCGAGATCCCGGACGCGCTGACCGACTACGTCAAGGCCCGCGAGTTCTACGACTACAAGGACCACAGCCGCGTCGGCGCCAAGCACGGCGAGTTCGTGACCGACGAGATCTGCGACCGCTTCTGCGTGCTCGGGACTCCAGAGCAGGCGACCGAGAAGCTGAAGGAGCTCGAGTCGATCGGCGTCGACCAGTTCGACGTCTACCTGATGACCGAGGGCCAGGAGCAGACGCTCGAGACCTACGGCAAGGAGATCATCCCCCGCTTCGCCGGGGTCGCCGCCTAGAGCTCAGCGCCGCCGGAACAGACCGGTCACGGGGAATGGCTGGAGTGCCTTGTTGCCCCGCCTTTTCATGATCACTGTGCAGCTGGGCTTCGCTCCTTTACAGAGACCTCCCCAGCGGAAGAAGCGGACCCGCCCCTGTCTGTTGGCGCGTAGCCGTCTCGTCTGGGTCGCCTCGAGCTCGAAGCCGAAGCCCTCGCTGCAGGCCGTCTGGGCTCTCGGTGACCAACCGCAGCGGATCGCTCCGTCACTCGACGTGATGAGCCCGCCACCGGAAACGGTCACCTGGAGCTGGCCCGTTGGAGCGGTGAACGACGGAATCGAGGGCGGTCGCAGGCGAACTGTGACCTCTGTCGGTGCGTCGATGACGAGCAGGCAGCGATCGAGGTCGCCGTAACAAGCGGGCTGCCAGAAATCGAGGGTGGTCATGCGCAACGTGACCAGGGTTCCTGAAGGGAACGACGCCGAGCAGCCCGGCCGGCAATCGATTCCAGCGGGCTCGCTCGTTACTCGGGTCCCGGAGGGGTACTCGATGCTGACGGTTAGCGTCTGTGGGCCCGGTTGCGCCGCGCTGTGCCCGAACGCGGCGGCAACCTCGGTGCGCGGGCTGTTGATCGCGCAGCGTGCACGGCCCGGATCCCGCCGCAGCGCATGGCCCGTCTCCGTCCCACGCGCGGAACAGGCCGTCGGCGGCCGGGACGGGTGTCAGCGTCACGGCCGACCCGAACGGAACCTCCGCTCTGCAGGCGCCGCCGGCGGCTCCGCAGTCGAGAGCCGAGCGGCTGGTCACGGTTCCCGGCCCTCCGACCGAGAGCATCAGCAGAGCCGGTGCACCTACGAACCTGGCCCGAACGGATGTGGTTCTGTCGAGCGCGACGTCGCAGATCGGCGCGGCCCCGATGCATGCGCCCTCCCAGCGGTCGAAGAGGAAGTTCGCATCCGGTTTCGCGGTCAACCTGAGCACGGCTCCACGGCGATAGCGCGCCGAGCAGCGCGCGGAGCATTGGATCCGGCCGTCCGACGTCGTCACCTGGCCGCCGCTCGCGACCGCGATTCGCAGCACAGGACGCTGTTCAGAGCCTGCGCTCGCGCCTCCGGCCACTGCGAGCAGCGCCAGAGCGACCAGCGCCCCCCATCCAAGCGTCCGTTCCATGAGACCGGCCGAAGCTTATGACGATTTGGGGAGATCGCCTCGGCCCCGGCACGACGCCGGGGCCGAGGTCGAACCGTTTGGTCGCTAGGGCGAGCCCGCCACTCCGAGCTGGTGGGCCCTCATCAGCAGCGTCTTGCCTTCGAACGTGAGCGCGTCCACGTCGTCCTGATCGGGCTGGACGCCGCCGAACGCGGCCTCGTTCAGCATGTGACGCATCTCACCGGCGAGCGCGTCGCGGTCCGCGGTCAGCGCCGCGATCCGGTCGGAGACCGCCGTGTACGTGCTGTCGTCAGTTGCGCTCCCACTCGAGAGAGCCATCGTCGACGCGTGCAGCACGTCGAACGAGAGCTGTCCGAACGGGGCGTTGATCTGCTTGTAGATCGACCCGAGCTCGGTCAGGTCGGGATCGTGCCCGTGCCCATGGCCGTGGTTGTCGAGGAACTCGGTCAGCACGCGACCGTCCGTCTCGTAGCTGTCCTGGAGCCCGACGAGGGACAGGATCGTCGGCTGGACGTCGGCGTGATCCGACCAGACGTCGCTCGTCGTGCCGACGTTCTCCACGCCGGGCCCGGCCATGCCGAGCCACGCTCGCCCGATGTCCTCCGTCGCGTCGCCGTGGCTCCACGCGAAGTGGTAGTCGATGCAGACGAACGCCTGGTGCGCCGAGTCCGGGCAGTTGAACTTCGTCGGCGCCCCAGCTGAGGTCTTCCCGGCCGTCAGGAAGTAGTCCGGGTTTGCGAACAGCGTGAACGACGGCGTCCGCTGAGGATCCGCGGTCACCATGTGCAGCGTCTTCTCGCCGACCTTGTCCGCCAGGTACAGCGCGATGGGTTGCGGCGAGTTCGAGATGTACGGATCCGTCGCCTTCGCGGCGGCCACGTCGCGCTCGAGCTGGCGGAGCGTGGCGTCCGTGCGCGGCGGGTTGCCGTTCACGTAGAACGTCGGAGCCGAGTCGTTGTGCACCGAGAAGTTCGGCTGTCCACTCGGGATCAGCGAGAGCAGGTTCGCGTTCACCTCGCCGATCTGGTTCGCGGGGCACTGCTGGCCCGCGTCCACGTTGCAGTAGGTGTGGCTCCACGTGCCGTCGTCCGAGTTGCCGCCGGCGAAGTGGTCGTTCTCGTCGACCGTGACGACGAACAGCGTGTTCTGCTTCGTGATCCCGTCGTGGCGGAGCCGGTTGAAGAACGTCGCGAACGCCTGGTCGTACTCGTGCAGCGTCTGGACGTAGTCCGACTCGCCCGGGCCCGATGCGCGCGGGAACACGCCGTTCGGGTCCGGCGGCGCCGGGAACGCGTTCTGGTGGTTGTCGTGCGCGTCCGAGATGTACCCGAAGGTGATCGGGACTCCGGCCTCCTGCATCTGCGCGACATAGCCGAGCGACACCTTCGCCGGCACGCCGTCGAAGCCCGGGAAGCCGGGCTGGCCGAACGGATCCACGATCGGGTCGCCGTTCGTGTCGTCGACGGCCGCCGCGCCGTCGTTGATCGCCGGGTTCACGTACTTCGCTCCGAAGAGGCCCTCGAAGCCCGTGTAGCCGCCCGGCTCGTCCGGGAGAAGATCCGGCTTGGCGTTGGCGCTGTCGTCGCAGATGCCTCCGCCTGCGGCGCAGTGGATCGTGATCCCGACGAAGTCGGTCAGCGCCTTCGCGCGCGCTGCCGTCGCGAACGGGGCGATCTGCGAGTCGCGGCCCTCGTTCCACTCCGGCGAGCCTTCGCCGAAGACCTTCGTCATGTCGCCGGTCGGGTCGGTCGCGGTCGGCCCGTAGAAGGGGACGCCGCTCGCGTGCGCGTTCGCGAGGTTGGTCGTGAACGTGATGCCCGTGCCGCCCGCGCCCGGGGTGCCGACGGTCTGGACGACCATCGACTCGGCGAGCGCCCCGGTGTCGATCGTGACGTGCATGCCGACCGTGAAGCCGTTCACGCTGGCGACCTTCACGTTGTGTCTGGCCGGCGGCCGCTGCTGCGGCGGTCACGGTCGGGCCCGCGCCGAACACGATCGCGTTGTTGTTCTCGAGCACCGCGTTCGCCGTCGAGACGTTGCCGACGTCACAGCCGGCTCGAGTCCACGGAACCCAAGGCGCCGGCGTGTTCTTCGGCTGGCCCGAGTCCCCGTTGACCATGTTGAAGTTCGTGTCGCCGGGCGGTGTCGGCGGGTCGGTGGCGGGGTTCCCGCCGTCCGTGATGTCCGTCCAGTACTTGAACGTGGACGAGAAGCCGACGCTGCCGTTCGGACGGAAGAACCCGTACGAGTTCGAAACCGCCTGGCCCGTCCGGTCCGGATAGAGCCCGGTCAGCGCGCTCAGGATCCCGCCCCCGGTGTGCGAGATCAGGATCGTGTGGTGGTTGTCGCTCAGCGTTCCGTTGTCGCTGAGGAAGTTCTTCAGGTGCGGCATCAGCTCGAGGTCGGACGCGAAGTTCGTCCGGTCACGCAGCAGGTGCGTGTTGTCGAACTGGAGATAGACGAGGTGCTTGATTCGGCCGTGGCCGTTCGAGCCGAGGTCGCACCCATGACGGTGCCTGTTCTGGCCGGCTGACCCTCGGCCTCCTGCGCCGGACGCGGCCGCCGTGACCGCGAGCGCGACGACGAGGGCGATCGCGCCGCCCACTTTGAAGCGTGTTCTCACGTTCCCCTCCCTCCCAGAGTTGTGACGGCTCGACATTAGGACAGCCGCGCGGCCACCGGAGGGTCAATCTGGGTGAGAAAAGGTGCGGATTTGGTGAGTTTTGGCGGTGCTTCGCAGCCCGGTCGACTACGGGGCGGGCGAGAGCGACGGCACGGTCTGCACGCCCGCGTTCTCCTCTGACTCGACCCGGCCGGGAGCACGGAAGGCGACGAAGACCGCGCCGGCGATCAACACGGCCGCCCCGGCGAGGAGCGCGACGCTGAACCCGTGGACGAACGCGTCGTTCGCCTTCGCGACGAGGCTCTCCGAACCGAGACGATTCCCGATCGCCTGGGCCGCGGCGAGCGACCCGCGGGCCTGGTCGGCCAGCGCCGGCGGCAGGGCAGAGCTCTCGTCGGCGACGCTCGAGCGGTAGGCGCTGTTGAGAACGCTGCCGAGGATCGCGATCCCCAGCGCGCCGCCCAGCTCGCGCGAGACGTCGTTGATCGCCGATGCGATCCCCTGCTTCTCACGCGGCAGCGAGGCGACGATGGCTGTCGTGGCCGGCGCTCCGGCCAGGGCCGCGCCCGCGCCGAACGGAATCACGCCTACGAGGAAATGCCAGTAGGACGAGCCGCCGTCGAGGGTGGAGAGGATCACGAGCCCGGTGGCCATCAGTCCAAGGCCGACAGGGCCGGTGACGCGAACGCCCACGCGCCCGGCGATCTTCGGCGCAAAGCGCGAGAGCGGAATGACGACGGCGGCCATCGGGAGGAGGGCGAACGCCGCCTCCAACGGTGAGTAGCCGAGCACGAGTTGGAGGAAGGGCAGCGCGAGAAAGAGGAACCCGAACAGGGCGAAGAACTGCACCGAGATCGAGAGCGACCCTGCTCCGAAGCCGCGCCGGAGAAAGTTGCGCGGATCGAGCATCGGCTCGCGCCGCTTGAGCTCCCAGACCACGAACAGAGCAACCCCGGCCAGGCCGCCGAGGAGCGCAGCCAGCGTCACCGGATCGCCCCATCCGCGTTCAGGCCCTTCGATCGTCCCGTACACGATCGCCGCGAGCGCGACGACCGAGACGAGCGTGCCGATCGGGTCGAGGCGCGGCGGCCGTGCTTCGCGGGTGGCCGGGACGATCAGCAACGTCCCGGCGAGCGCGACCGTGGCCAGGACGACGTTGAGCGCGAAGATGGACGGCCAGGAGAAGAAATGCAGCAGGATGCCGGAGGTCAAGAGGCCGATGACCGCGCCGCCGGCGGCGACTCCGACCCACGTCCCGACCGCTTTCCCGCGCTCTTCGGGCGGGAAGATGGTCGTGATCACCGAGAGCGTGACCGGCATGATCAAGGCGGCGGCGACGCCCATCACCGCGCGAATCGCGATCAGGGCGCCCGGCGAGTCGACGAAGAGCGCGAAAACCGAGACGGCACCGAACAGCGCGAGCCCGATTGCCAGCAGCGGCTTCCGGCCGTAGCGGTCGCCGATCGCGCCCGCCGGCAGGAGCAGGGCGGCGAACACGATCGCGTAGGCGTCGACGATCCATTGCAGCTCCGTCTGCGACGCGCCGGTGTCACGCGCGATCTCGGGGAGGGCGACGTTGAGGCTGGCGACGGCCGCGACGACCATCATCAGCGCGAGGCACATGACGCGAAGCACCGCCGCGCGATGGTGCGCCTCGGTCTTGAAGGTCACGGGAGATCTCACGGTCGCCTCCTAACGTTGCGGCTTCAGCCAGCGGTCGAAGAACTCCGTGACGCGGCGCTCGTACTCCGCCGGTTGTGCCTCCGTGCCGCCGATGTGCCCCGAGCCCGGCACCTCCCAGATCGCCTTGTGTCCGCGCGCGGCTGCGTAGAAGGCATCCGGTTGGCGGGCCGCTCGGCCGGCTGTCCGTGCTCTCCGTAGACGAAGAAGACGGCGCCGGAGATCTTCGGCACGAGGCTCTTCAATGTCCGAGGCGGAAGGTTGTTCGTGAAGAGAGCGGTTGCCGCGGTGGCCACGCCGTTCGCCGATCAGTTCCTGCCAGCCGCTTCCGTTCGCGATACTCGTCCCGGACAGAGCGACTGCTCGCGCCCTCGGAGACGATCGCCTTGAGCTCGGCGGACTCCGCCGCCGCCTCGATCATCATCTCGCCGCCGACGGAGAGCCCGATGCCGCCGATCCGCTGGGGATCGACGTCCTTCTGCCGCTGCAGGAACGCAACCGCCGCATGGATGTCCCGCTCGCCCTGCCAGCCGAAGGTGTTGGGGTCCCCCTCGCTCTCGCCCTCGCCGCGGCGATCGAACAGCAGGACGCCGTATCCGTGGCGCGCGAGCAGCTTCGCCCGTTTCTGGGAGGAGGCGCGGCCCGGGAACGAGATCACCGCGGCTCCGTTCCGCGACCGGATGTACCAGCCCTTCAGGAGCAGCCCGTCGGCCGTCCTGAACTCCACGTTCTCGTAGGGAGCGCCGAGGTCGGCAGTCGGAACCGTTGAGCGTGCCGCATGCGTGACGACGTACGCGATCGAGAACGGGAAGAGGACGGCGGACACGAGGACGAACACTGCTGCCACCAGTAGGAGGCGGCGCAGGTAGCGCCACCAAGGACGGTCATCGGTTCGCCGAGACCTCCAGAGCGTGACGGCGCCGAGGCCGATCAAGCAGCAAGCCTGCCGGGATCGACAGGAGCCCGCTGTAGTCGTCGCCGGACGCTCCGACGGTTCTCGTGTAGTGGACGGCTTCGGTTCCGGCGAGGACTCCGAAGAAGCCGGCCAGCAGCGCGATCGTCGCGCGTGCGCCCGCGCGCAGTCGCGGGTAGACGATGCCGGCCAGCGACGAGGAGCGCGAGCGGGACGAGCCCGCTGACGAGATGGTCGCCGGCCGAGGTCCCGGGGTTCGGCTGCAGGAAGTTGTCGTCGACGACATGCAGGGAGACGAGCCCGAGGCCGAGCCGGGCCAGGCCGACCTCGGTGCGCAGGGCCGCTGCGACCCGTGTCGCAACGGCCCTACGCGAGTCGGCCGAGGTATGAGCGACGCTCGCCACCGACGCCGACGCCTAGGCTCCGCTCGCCGGCACGGCCGGTGCTTCCGGCGCCTTCTCGTGGTCCAGGCGAGGGAGCCACTCGAGCCACTTCGGCAGGTACCAGTTCCAGTCGCCGAGCAGCTTCATGCTCGCCGGCAGGAGGATCGCCCGGATCAGCGTCGCGTCGATCAGGATCGCCGCCGCGAGACCGACGCCGAACTGCTTGAAGATCATCATCTGCAGCGTCGCGAAGATCGCGAACACGCCGACCATGACGATCGCCGCGCTCGTCACGACCCCGGCTGTCGACTTGATGCCGTGCCTGACTGCCTCGTCCGTCGTCATCCCGCTCTCGAAGCCCTCTCTGACGCGGCTCAGAACGAAGACGTGGTAGTCCATCGACAACCCGAAGAGGATCACGAACAGCAGGATCGGCAGGAAGGGGTCGATCCCTCCGGTGAACTCGAAGCCCAGGAACTGCTTTCCCCAGCCGTGCTGGAAGACGAGGACGAGGATTCCGTAGGCCGCGCCGATCGAGAGCAGGTTGAGGACGATCGTCTTGGCGGCGATCACGAGCGAGCGGAACGACACGAGCATCAGCACGAAGGCGAACAGCAAGACGAATGCGAAGACGAGCGGCGCCACGGTCTTCATCTGGTCGTTGAAGTCCTTGGACTGGGCGGTCTCTCCGGTGACGCCCACCTCGGCGGCGGGGAGGCTGCCGACCGTCGGTGGGACGATCTCGTCTCGGAGCGCCGCAAGGGCCTCGTTCGACGTCGAGTCGCGTGCCGCTTCCTTTCATCGGGATCGAGATGTTGGCGACCGTCTTCGCCTCGTTCACGTCGATGTCGATCGGCTCGTACATGAGGTAGGTGGACAGAGCGCGCCACTGGAGCTGGCCGATCGCTTCCTTGACCGCAGGAGCTTCCACGTTCGGCGCCTTGACGACGACGTTCGCAGCGACGTCCGTGCCGGGGAATGCCGTCTTCATCTTGTTGTAGGTCTGCAGGAGGTTCTGGGGGTACGTGTCGATGCTCGGATTCGCCGTGTGCAGTTGCCATGCGGGCACGGCCGAGAAGAAGGAGCACGCCCGCGGCAAGGCCGGCGGACAGAGCCGGGCGCCGGAGCACTCGATCGATGATCGCCCCCCAGAAGCGGCCTTCGCCGTCGTCGCGACGCAGGCGGTGCACGAACGGCACCCGCAGCCGGTCGACGTTGTCTCCGAGCTTCGAGAGCAGTGCCGGGAGGACGGTCAGCGAGCCGAGCATCGCGACTGCGACGACGGTCATCGTCGCCACGCCGAACGACGCGTAGTCGGCGTCGCCTGTGAAGACCATTCCCGCCATCGCGACGAGGACGGTGCAGCCCGAGATGAGCACCGAGCGTCCGGAGGTGGCTGCTGCAACCTCGAGTGCCTCCTCTGCGCTGCGCCCCTTGGCGCGTTCTTCGCGCTCGCGCTTCAAGTAGAACATCGTGTAGTCGACCCCGACCGCGAGCCCGATCAGAAGGATGATCGCCGACACGGAGTCGGACATGGGCAGCGCCTGGCTGATCAGCGCGACGATGCCCAACGTCGCGAGCACCGCGCTCAGAGCGAGCAGCAGCGGGATGCCGGCCGCGACGAGCGCGCCGAAGGCGACCACGAGGATGATGAGCGTCAGGGGAACCGAGAATTCGCCGGCCCGCTTCAGATCGTCGAAGAACCCGGCCTGGACTTCCTTGCCGGTGCTCTTCGCCGAACGACCCGATGTAGAAGTCGGGATTCGCCTTCTGCACCTGGTCGATGCGGTCGACGACGGGATCGATGATGTCCGCGGCGTTGTCCGGATCGCCGCTGAGCTCGAGCCCGACGAACGCGGAATGCCTGTCGGCCGAAATCTGGCCCTCGTTGCCGGCTTCGAACGGGGACTCCACCTTGGCGATTGCGTCGAGCGGAGCGACTCCGGCGACGACCGCCTTCACGGCCCGCGCGAACTCCGGTTGGGTGGCCGTCAGCGTGCGGCTCTGAACGAGGACCGCCTCGCCGCCGGGCTGACGGAAGTCCTCGTACAGAATCTTGTCCATCCGACCCGACTCGCCGGGCCCGGAGGTCTCGAAGACGATCGTCTTCATCGGGGAGACCATGCTGACCGCGAACAGGGCGACGGCGACGCCCAGCCAGCCGAAGATCGCCGTCTTGCGGTGATGGGCGCTCCACCGCGCCATCCGGAGGGCGATGTTCGACCGCTGGCTCGGTGGCCCCTGCTTCGGGTGGGCTTGGGCTCGTCTTGGATGATCCGTGTCTTCACAAGGCCTCCCTCGAGGTTGGAATGCCAATCCAGCCTCACAGCCTCGGATCGCCTGGGGAAGGCGGGAGACTTGCCGTTTGACGGGCGGTTTTCTGGTGTCTTCAGGAACGGAGGTAGAGCAGCACTGCGAGCACCCGGCGCGACTCGCTGCCCGTCGAAGGCAGGCCCAGCTTGCCGAAGATGCTGGAGACGTACTTCTCGACCGCCCGGAGCGTGATCACGAGCGCGTCGGCGATGCCCTGGTTGGAGCTCCCCGCGGCCATCAGCTCGAGCACGTCGCGCTCTCTCGGCGTCAGCTGTGCGATCGGGTCGTCCGTTCGTTGCCGGGCCAGGAGGGTGGAGACGATGATCGGATCGAGTGCGGATCCTCCCTCGGCGACGCGCCGAACCGCGGCAACGAACTCCTTCACGTCGGCGATGCGGTCCTTCAGCAGGTAGCCGACTCCCTCAGCCGATTCGGCGAGCAGGGTGAGCGCAAGGCCCACCTCGACGTACTGGGAGAGGACGAGCACGCCCATCGAGGGGTAGCTCCTGCGGATTTCGAGCGCTGCCTGGAGGCCCTCGTCGTTGTGCGTCGGCGGCAGCCGGATGTCGACGATGGCGACGTCGGGCGAGTAGTTGCGGACCTTCACGAGGAGATCGTCGGCGTCCTCGCACCGGGCGACGACGTCGAAATCGGCTTCCTCGAGCAGGCGGGCCAGCCCCTCACGCAGCAGGACGCTGTCTTCGGCGATCGCTACGCGCATGGGATCTCCGCCTGCACACGCGTGCCGCCGCCGACGGGGCTCCAGACGCGGAGCCGGCCGCCGAGAGCCTCGACCCGATCGGCCAGACCGCGAAGGCCGGAGCCCTGCTCGGTGTCGGCTCCGCCGATCCCGTCGTCGCTGACCTCGACGACCACGAGCCCCGGCGACCGCGAGACGTCCACGGTGGCTGTGGTCGCGTGCGCGTATTTCCCGACGTTCGTGAGGGTTTCCGCGACGACGTAGTACGACGCCACCTCGACTGCCTCGGGGAGGCGTCCGCGGACTCCGACCGTGAGTCGGATCGGAACCGCGGCGTGCGCCGCGAGCTGCTCGAGCGCCACTGCAAGGCCGTGGCCCGTGACGACCGCCGGGTGAATGCCGCGTGCGATCTCGCGCAGCTCTTCGAGAGACGCGGCGACCTCTCTTCGCGCTCTGTCGATCCGTTCCGTTGCGTCTCGGTCACCGTCGAGCTGCTCTTCGAGCCGGCCCAGGTCGAGCGAGAGGGCCACGAGTCTCTGTTGAGCGCCGTCGTGGAGGTTCCGCTCCAGACGCTGGCGTTCGCTTTGGGCGGACTCGAGGATCCGCGCGCGCGATCCGCGGAGCTCCTCGAGCCGCGCTCGAAGCTCGACGTGCAGCTGCGTGTTCTCCAACGAGAGGCTGAGCGCCGCGGCGACGGAGTCCAGGAGCTCGGGCTCCTCCTGGAGAGACGGGTCGTGAAGAAGCGCGGCGACTCGCTCGCCATCGCGCTCGATGTGCGTGACGGCCCGGGTCTCACTCGGCTCGGGCAGGATGACTGCCTTGCCGTCGGAATTCGCGTAGGTCCCGAACTCCGGCAGCCAGTAGACGAGGGTGACGGACGGGTCGCCCAGAGCGCGGGCGAGGGCCTGCTCCAGCTCCGCCGGGTCCGGGTCACGGCGAAGCTCGACGAAGAGGTCCCCGACCGCGGAACGCGCAAGCCTCGCTCGGAGATGTCCGGCGAGGAGAAGCACGGGCGCTATGCCCACCAGGGCGAACGCGACCCACCGGGCTTCGTCCCTTCCGGGCGCGCCGACTGACCACCATCATGATTGCCGCGACCAGCGTCACCAGCGCAAGGCTGAAACAGGCGACGAGGAACTCGAGCGAGAGGCGGGCCGGACGGCCCGACGCCCTCCTGCGCAAGACGAGGCCGACGAGGGCCGCGAGCGCGACGAGTCCGATCGCAACGCGTTGAGCCCCACGGGCGATGTCACCGTTCAGGCCCGTCACCTCGCACAGCAGCCTCACGAGATCGAGAGCGATGAAGACGGAGTACCCGTGATGACGACGATGCGATCGAACCGGCGAACGAGCCGTCCGCTCGGGTAGGCGAGGAAGACGTGAATGAACACCAGGGGAGGCAGCAGAAGGAGCGATTCGCCGATCCCCTGGAGCACCGCGGCGTCGGCCTCGGCCAGCCGCGAGAGCGCGGGGACGAGACCGGCGACCACCAACAAGGGGCCGAACAGGCTCTCGGGCCGCCTCGACCAGGCGATCAGCCCGCAGCCGACATAGGCCACGACGATCCAGCTGACGAGAGCCGCGTGGACGTGGGGGAGGGGGCCGTACTCGCCGGCCAGGCTCAGCCGGTACGCACCGATCGCGGCGGCGAGCCCGGCAAGTGCCACGCTGAAGAGGAAAGATGGGCGCGGCGGGCCGCGAGCCGGCTTCGAGTCTGCGACGAATCCTGCTGCGTGTTGAACCGCCGTTGCGGCTCCAATCTTCCCCCCGGGGTTTAGACGATACCCCTTCTCGACTGTAGTCCCAAGAGCCGCGACTTCAGGCAGCTAGGCGGCCCCTGTACCTGTGCTCAGCGGCGGCCGACTACGAGCCGGACCGGGAAGCCGCGTCGCCTGAGGGAGCCCGGCCGCGGCGACTGTTTGATCACGCGGCCCCGCAGCGCGCGCCTGGAGCGCGCTTTACGGACTTGTCCGACCGAGCAATGCCTGGCCCGGACCTTCCGCTTGGCAGCTGCGAGCCGTAGGCCAAGAACGCGAGGGACGCGGCAGCGGACCGGGGGCGGCGGTGGAGGTGGTGGTGGCGGAGGTGGTGGTGGCGGTGGCGGTGGAGGTGGTGGCGGCGGTGGCGGAGGTGGTGGTGGCGGTGGCGGTGGTGGCGGAGGTGGTGGCGGTGGTGGCGGAGGCGGTGGAGGCGGTGGCGGTGGCGGTGGCGGTGGTGGCGGAGGCGGTGGCGGTGGCGGTGGTGGCGGTGGTGGCGGCGGTGGTGGCGGCGGCCCCTGGACATTGACCGTGGCGACCATGAATGGATGCGGTTCGCAGTGGTACGGATAGCTCCCTGCCACGCCGAACGTGTGCAGATAGGTCTCACCGGGCTGGAGCAGGCCGGAATCGAGCTCACCCCCGGTATCCGACGTGACCGTGTGCGGGATGGTTCCTGCGTTTCCCCAGCAGACGGTCGTCCCGACCGGGACGTCCAAGGTGTCCGGGTCGAAGAAGAAGTCTCCGATCGTCACCTGCGTCGATCCCACGGGGCACTCCGGTGGCGGAGGTGGAGGCGGCGGGGGTGGAGGGGCGGCGGCGGCGGGGGTGGTGGCGGGGGTGGCGGAGGCGGAGGTGGTGGCGGAGGGGGCGGCGAGCCGAGGCACTCGCTGATCTTGATCGTGTCGATGCGCCAGCCGGGCGCCCCGATGGCGTTGTCGGTGCCCAGGCGCCAGCGCAGGACGACGTTCTGTCCGGCTGCGGAGGGCGGCAGGATCACGACCGAGGTGATGAAGCCGTTGTTCGAGTTGCCGGTCCAGGCGAGGCGGCCCGAGAGTGGGTTGTCGAGGCCGGTCTGGAGCGTGCCGCTGTAGGTGCCGACGACGAGAGTTCCTCCCGCGGCGCGGATGTCCTGGAAGGCGCCGCCGCCGATCTTGATCTCGAGCACTCCGCCGTCGAACGTGGTCTCGGTGTAGTAGTTGTTCCGGAAGGTGAGCTGAGCGGAGCCGGTCGCGATCGGGATGACTCGGCGAATCGAGACGCTTGTCGCTCACGACCTGGGGGTTGTCGACGAAGGCCGCGTTCGGCGGAGTGTCGAAGGGCGGCGTGGGCATTCCCGTGTGCGACGTCGTCCACAGCGGCGCCGGGCCCTGGACGTTCGTCGCGGTCCAGCCTGCCGGCAATGCGGGCGGGGTCACGCCGTCGAAGTCCTCGCTGAAGGTCGTTGTGGGATCGGCGCAGGAGGCGGCTCCCGCATCCAGGACCTCCGTCGTCGCGAGGGGAGTCGAGTCGTTGCGCCCGCCGGCCGCGACGAGCGTGTTGCCGATCGCCGTTCCCCCGATCCACGCGCGAGGCACGTTCAGGCTCGAGCCCTCGCTCCAGCCACCGCCGCCGGGGTCGTAGGCAGTGACCGTCCCGGTCGTGACCCCCGAGGTCTCGCCTCCGAAGATCCAGAGCCTCCCGTTGGCGACAGCGCTGCCTGCGGCGCTGGTCGGGGTCGGCATGCTGGCTCCCGCCGCCCAGGAATTCGTCGCGGCGTTGTAGTCCCAGACGAGGTCGATCACCTGACCGGAGGCATCGCGCCCACCGGCCACGTAGAAGTGGTTGCCGATGGCACCGGAGGCGGCGGCGCCGACGGCATGAGGGATCGGCGCGCGCGTCGTGAACGTGTTCGTGGCGGGGTTGTATTCCCACGCCGTCGTCTGGGCGCTCGACGGATCCGCGGTGTCGTTGCCGCCGACCAGATACATCCTCTGGTTTGCACTGTCGTACGCGGCCGCCATCGAGTGGCGGGGACCCGGCATGTTCGCGGCGGAGCTCCACGTGTTCGCGGTTATGTCGAGGACCCTCGTGGCGTTGCTGACGACGCCCGTGCTCGAATTCACGCCGCCGAAGACGTAGATGCTGTTCGTCGGCGGGTAGTAGACGGCGGATGCCTTCGCCTCGGCGGCTGGCATCGGCGGCGGATACGTGTCCCACCGCTCGTTGACCGGGTTGTAGCGGTAGAAGGTGTCCAGGGTCGCACCGCCGGCGTCGATTCCCCCGGCCGCGTACGCATAGACACCGTTGGAGGCGGCCGCGGCGCCGTACAAGGGCTGCGGCATGTCTGCGACGACGCTCCACGTCGAGTCCGGAACGGCAGCCGCAGGCCCGCTCAGATCGCGTGACCCAGTGGTCTGAGGCTCAGCCGCGCCCGCGAGCGCGCTCAAGCCCAGCGCGAGGCCGCACAGCATGGATGCAAGCACAGCCGCCCAAAGGATTCTCGCCCTCACTTCGCTACCTCTCCCCCCGTCGAGTTGTCCGCTTTTACCGCTACGAAGCGCAAAACGCAAGCACGAACGGCCTGTCAATCGCCGAGGTCGGGCGGCTCGGCGTCCGGCGGGCCGAGGCGGTGCGCGATCGCGGCCGCCTCGCGCCTGTTCGGTGCATCGAGCTTCCGCAGGATGTGCGAGACGTGGACGCTCGCGGTCTTGACGCTGATGACAAGCGCCTCCGCGATCTCCCGGTTCGTGTAGCCACGGGCGACGAGCGTCAGTACCTCTGCTTCGCGTCGCGTCAGGCCGAGCGTGTCGGCGAGGCTCGAGCTCCCGTCAGCGCTCGTGGCGTCGGGTGAGGCGAGATCGAGGCGCGCTCGCTCGGCGAGCAGTTCGAGCTCGCGAATCAGCGGCTTGGCCCCGATCCGAGTGGCAACCGCGTGTGCTTCTCGGAGCGGCACGCTCGCCTCAGTCCGGGACGCACCGGCGGCGACGAGTGCTTCGGCTTGCCGCCAGCGACAGTAGGCGGCGAGGGGAGGGCGTTCGAGCTGGTCCCACGTCGTCGCGGCTTTCGACCACGCTTCAGGCCGTGCCTCTGCTCGCGTGCGCGTGTACTCAGCCTCGGCGAGGGCGAGCCAGCCGGCGGCGTTGGGCGCGACTGCCGAGGCCTCGTCTGCGGCCCGGCGTGCGATAGAGAGGAGCGTGCGCGCACGGCCGAGTCGGTCGCCGAGCGCGTCGCCGTCTCGGCGCGCCCGTGCGAGCGCGGCCAGCTCCGCCTGCGTACGCAACCCCTTGGCGCAGACCTGTACGCGAATCTGCGCGGCCTCGGGCCGCCGTGCGTACGCCAGACCCTGCTCGATCGCCGCGTCCGCGTCCGCCCAGCGGTGCTCCCAGAGGGCGAGGTCGGCGAGCCAGCCGTCGTAAACGCCGAGCCCGCGGTCCTCGCGCAATGTGACTTCGGCGACCTCGAGATGGGCGCGCGCCGAATCGAACTCACCGCGGTCGATCTCGACGAGGGCGCGGACGATGAACAGCGCGTAGGGAAAGCTCGTCCCGACGCCGCGGAGCTCGGCAGCGCTCACTCGTTCAGCCTCGTCCCAGTCACCGCACGCGTGGAGCGCCTCGATCAGATTTGCGACGAGCACGGGGCTGTGGATCCCGTACCGGCGCATCGTCTCGAGTCCCGTCTGCCCCAGTCGCGCCGACTCTCGCAGCCGTCCCAGCATCGTCAGCGTGTCGGTGAAGTTGATGTACACGCGGTCGAGGCCCCAGTGATCGCCGACCTCCTCGGCACGCTGCAGGGCTCGGTGAAGCTCCGCGACACCCTCGTCGGCTCGGCCGAGGTAGGCGAGGCCGACGCCGCGCACGGTCAGCGCTCGGACCTCTGCCTCGCCCGCACCGACGGTGCGAGCAAGCGCGAGCGCCTCCTCGGCGACCGCCAACGACTCTTGATGGCGCCAGCCCAGCATCAAGCCTCCGGCGAGTGACGCCAGCGCGTAGGCGCGCTCGGGCGATGGCGGCTCGGTTGGTGCGATCTCGACCGCGCGCTCAAGCTCGGCGAAGCCAGCGTTGTAGGTGCCGGTCTCGTACAGGTACTCGCCGAGGTCGACATGGAGGATTGCCGCTCGGTGCGGGTCGTGCGCGACGAGTTCGATCGCGTCGCGCGCCAGCTCGACTGCGCGGGCCGAGGCGCCGACCTGGCTGGCGAGTCGGGCTGTCCGGGCGCACACCGCGGCGAGGTCGAGCCCGACGAGCCCGGCCGCGTCGGGTACCGCAGGCCAGAGCCCAATCGCCCGCTCGAGATGCGCATGCGCTTCCGCCAGGCCGAAAACCGCCTCCGCTTGTCGTGCCGCCTCGACCGACGCGACCAGCGCCTCGGCGCTGCGACCCGCTGCGGCCCAATGCGGCGCGAGCTCGGCCGGAGCCGCGACTCCGCTGCGCGCGAGCTCGCCGGCCAGCCTCGCATGCAGCTCCTCGCGCTCGCCGGGCAGGATGGTCGCGTAGATCGCCTCGGCGAGCAGGGCGTGCCGGAATCGGAAGGTGCCCGTCGTTTGATCGGCGACGAGCACGGCGTGTTCCACCGCTCGGCGCAGCGACGTACGCACATCCGGCTCCGGAAGCTTCGCGACAGCACAAAGCAACGGATATCCAACGTCGCGTCCGGCGGCCGCAGCCACTCGCAGGAGGTCCTGTGTCGGACGGTCGAGTCGCGCCACGCGCTGCAGGAGCAGATCGCGCAGGCTGCGTGGAAGCTCCACGCTCGGATCGCTGGCAGCGGCGAGCAGCTCCTCGGCGAAGAAGGGGTTGCCCTCGGTACGGGCGACGATCGCGTCGGTCAGCGCCGCAGGTAGCGGGCTGTTCGCTCGAGCGGCAAGCAGCTCGGTTATCTCATCGAACTCGAGCGGGCCGAGCTCGAAGGTGAGCGCTGAGCCGGAGCGGCGGACGCCGTCGGCGAGCCGACGCACTCGCTCCGCCGATGCAGGCTCGTCGGCGCGGCAGGTCGCGAGCAGCAGAATTGGCCATTGGTCGAGGTTGTGCGCGAGGTAGACGACGAGATCGAGGGTCGAGGTATCGGCCCAGTGGAGATCCTCGAGCACGAGCAGCACGGGTGCGGAAGCGGTGCGCTCGGCGAGCAGCGCCAGCGTCTCCTCGAACACCTGCAGCTGTGAGGCCGGCGACTGCCGGTCGACCTGCAAAGGCTTCCCGAGCGGACGCAGGGCCTCGACGAGCGGCTGGTACGGCAGCTCCGTGCCGACGAGATCGATCGAACGCCCGACGAGGACCTCGAACCCGACCGCGCGGGCACGTGTCGCGAGCTCGGCGGCGAGCCGCGTCTTGCCGATGCCCGCTTCGCCGGCGACCAGCGCGGTTGCGCCGCTCCCCGCCTGCGCCGCCTCGAGCCCGCGCTCGAGCTCCTCGAGCTCGGACTCGCGGCCGACGAACACCGCGCTCGCGAGAACCTCCACTCAGCCAGTATCGCGCCGCTACCACCGGCTGGAAAGGCCCGTCACCGGCCCAAGATAAGTAGGCCCGCGCCGAAAGATAAGGCTCTCTGCCCGATGTGCTCCCGCTCGACCAGAGCGACGATCCGGTCGATCCGACGAACACAAGGAGACGGGACATGACAGAGGTCACACGACCAAGGGCAGAGCAGTCGCCGAACGGCCGCGTCAAGGTTCAGCACGAAAGACAGAAACCGCGACACCTGCGCATCTCGGCTCGGCGAGCCGGGCCTACGCGGCTTCTCATAGCGCTCGCGGGTGTACTCGCGTTCCTCGCCGTCTCGCCGGCCGTCAGCGCTTCGCCGGCCGAGCGGAGCGGCAACTTCCCGCACATCATCGACCTGCCCAACGGGTCCCTCCCCGAGGGCATCGAGCACGGGCCGGGCACGTCATTCTTCGTCGGGTCCCTGCTGAACGGCACGATCCTGCGGGGAGACTTCCGAACCGGGTCGACCTCGGTGTTCGCGGCCGGTACGCCGGGGAGCGCCGCAGCAGGCATCGCGTACGAGGCGCGGCACAATCGGATCTGGGTCGCCGGCGGCGGGCCGCTCCTCATCGGCAGCGGCGACCTGCGCGTGTACGACGCGTCGAGCGGAGCGCTGCTCGCGACGTATCAGCCGCCGGGAGTCGGGCTGCTGAACGACGTCGCGGTCACCCGCAACGCCGTTTACGTCACGGACTCGGGCTTCCCGCAACTGGTCGTGATCCCTCTGGGACCGAATGGCTCGCTCCCGCCGCCCTCGGCGGCGACGTTCCTTCCCGTCGGCGGCGACATGCTCCAGGCCCCGGGCATCAACCTCAATGGGATCGTGGCCAAGAACGGCGTCTTGCTCGTGGCGAATTCCACGACGGGCAAGCTGTTCCGGGTCGACCCCGCCACCGGAATTGCCGACAAACTCGACCTCGGTGGAGCAGACCTCAGCTACCCGGACGGGCTCGAGCTGTTCGGACGGCACAAGCTCTACGTGGTCCGCCCCTTCGACAACCGGGTCACCCTGATCTCGCTTGGAGCGGGACTGACCAGGGGCCGTGTCCTCGGCCACCTGACCGACCCGAGCCTCGATATCCCTTCGACCGCAACCGTGGCCGCAGGCCGGGTGTGGGCGGTCAACCTCCGTTTCACGACGCCGGTCACCCCGGACACGCCCTACTGGATCACACAGCTGCCACTCCGTCCGTGAGCGCCAAAGATCCACGCGGAGCGACCCGCTAGCTCTCCCAGCCACTGCTCTCGGTTTCCTGACGCGTCGCTCCGTGCCCGTATGCGAGTGGGACAGTGCTAGACCGCACGGCCCGCTCGCAGCAGGGTGCGGAGCGGCGCGAGGCGACCGCGAAGCGGGCGCCGACAGGGAAGCGAGAGGAAGCCGACGCCCGGACTCGAACCGGGGACCCCTTCATTACGAGTGAAGTGCTCTACCAGCTGAGCTACGTCGGCGGGGCTATTTGCGCTACGACGGCATGTCGGCATTAACTGGGCCGTTGAAGAACGTCGAGGTTTGCCTCAAGTGGACTTGGGTAAACAAGCCGGGAAACTGGGTGCCTCTGGCATCCGAATCGAGGGAGAAACGGGGGAAATCATGTCTCGAGTCAGAGACTGCAGGTCGCGGCTGTGCTCGTTGGGTTGGTCGCACTCGCACTTGTCGGAACAACCGGTGCAGCACCTGGGAAGCTCAAGTGCTTCGCAGGGGCTCCGGCAACTTGCTCTGTCAGCGGCGACACCGTCACGCTCGATACGTCGAGCGGTGGCTTCGCCGGCGCCTACTACACGAACAGCAAGGCCAGCGGTCGCTCGTTGACGAGCGTCGATTACTCGTTCAATTACAACTGCGACCCAGGTGACAACACGACAACCTGTGTTGGTGGCGGCTCTCCACGTTGGAGCATCCCGATCGACACGGACGAGGCCGGCAAGGTGAACGGCTACGCGTTCATCGACGCCGCAGGCTGTGGGTCGACAGGAACCGTCAGCACGACCAGCCCCACCTGTGCCGTGACCTTCAACGGTGTCACCTATGCCAACTGGGATGCATTCGCGGCAGCCAATCCGTCGTACCGGATTGGCAACGCGCTTCCCTTTGTGATCACTGACACGACTGAGCCGGGAACGACTCTGATCTACTGCGATCACGGTCACTGAGTAATTCGAGATAGACGGTGCCGAGTCTGGCTCACGCGGGGTCCGTAAAGCTCCGCACCCTGTGGTCCGCACCGCATAAGGCTGAAGTGCCTCCGGTCGATCCTGCATCCCGACAAATCGCACGTACCCGGCCGGTAGCTACACGTAGCCTTTTCTCGTGAGCACGACCCGCGAGACGCTGGTCTTCATTCCCGCCTGGAACGAGGAAGAGAGCCTGCCGGCGGTCCTCGACGAGCTTCGCGCGGAGCTACCGGAGGCCGAGGTCCTCGTCGTCGACGACGGTTCGACCGACCGGACGGCCGAGGTTGCCGGCGAGCACGGCGCCGAGGTTCTCTCGTTCGGCGAGAACCGGGGCCTTCGGGCTGCGATCGCCGCCGGCTACGGCTACGCGGCGGAGCACGGCTACGCCTTCTGCGGCCGGGTCGACGCCGACGGCCAGCATCCGGTCGCCGAGCTGCGCAACCTGCTCGAGCTCGTGCGCTCCGGGCCAGTGGGACGTCGCTGTCGGGTCGCGATTCGCAACCGTCGACGGCAACGGCTTCTCTCGTGAGCGCTACGAGTCGAGCGCGGCCAGGCGGCTCGGAACCGGGCTTCTGCGACGCTCGATCGAAGTCGTCATCGACCAGCCGTTCCACGACTCGACCAGTGGCATGTACGCGGTCAACGCGCGGGCGATGTCGATCCTCGCTCGCCCGTATTCGAGCGGCGCGCCCGAGGTCGAGGGAATCCTGAGACTGCACGACGAGGGCCTCCGCGTGACCGAGGTGCCCGTCGAGATGCGCGAACGGGCGAGCGGAGAATCGAAGCTCCGCGGCAAGAAGGCGATCGTCCTCGTCGCCACTGTCGCCGGAGCGCTCGTCACTGCCGAGTTTCTCCGCAGACGCAGGTCCTGATGCCCGAACGAGTCGTCGGCGTCCTCGGCTACTCCCGTCGGCGGACAGGCGAGCTCCATCCGATCTGCGCCGCCCGTCTGGCTCACGCTCAGCGGCTCGCCGAAGGCGCCCGCGCCGTCGTCTTCTCGGGCTTCAGCGAGGCCGAGTTGATGCGCGCGGCGTGGACGGGCCCCGACGTGACTCTCGTCTGTGATCCCGAGGCGCGCACGACCGCTCAGAATGCGTCGAACGTGGCGTCGGCGGCCCGCGAGCTCGGTGCGCAGGAGCTAGTCGTCGTCACCTCGCACTGGCATCGAACGCGAGCGCGAATCCTGACCAGCGCCGCACTGCGCGGCTCGGGGATTCGGCTCTCGGTCGAGACTGCCCCGGGGTCGCGGCCCCGCCTGCTCCTCCTCCGCGAGCTCGCCTGCCTGGCGCTACTGCCAGTTCAGATTGCGCTCGTCCGCCGCTGAGGCTGCTCAGAGGCTCTTCGGTGGTGCGGTCGAGTCGCGGACGACGAGGCGCGTCGCGAGCTCGACGTGCATCGCCTCGAAGCTCTGACGCTCCATCAGCCGGCTGAGCAGGCTGACCGCGGTGCGACCCATCTCGGCCAGCGGCTGGCGGACCGTCGTCAGCGCCGGCGTCACGATCGTCGCGTGCTCGACGTCGTCGAAGCCGACGACCGACAGGTCCTCGGGGACGCGCAGGCCGCGCGCCCGCGCGGCCTGGATCGCGCCGATCGCGATGTCGTCGTTGAACGCGAAGATCGCCGTCGGCGGGTCGGGCAGCGCAAGCAGCGATGCAGCGGCTTCTCGCCCGGGGTCGATCTCGGGAATCGAGTCGACCTCGAGCGCGGGGTCGGGGAGGATGCCGGCTGAAGCAAGCGCTGCCCGGTACCCGCGGCGGCGATCTTCGGTGGCGAGCCAACCGCGCGGGCCCGCGATCTGCGCGATGCGCCGGTGCCCGAGCTCGAGCAGGTGGCGCATCGCCTGGTCGGCGCCTGACGTGTTCGCGGCGGACACGGACGGGATCCGCTCGTCGAGCGCGCATCAGCGGGTCGATGACCACGAAGCGGAACCCGCTGTCCAGGTGCCGCTCGAGCTCCTCGCTCGACTCCTCGGGGAGGATGATCAGGGAGCCGTCGGTCATGCCGTGGAGGCGATCGAGCACCGAGACCTCGCGGTCGTGCTCCTGCCTCGTGGGGGAGAGGACGATCTGGAGGTCACGCTCGAACAGCGCCTCGGCGGCGCCGTCCAGGATGCCGGAGAAGTACGCCGGGATAGACGAGCGGCACGACGACGCCGACGAAGCCCGTGCGTCCGCCCGAAAGGCCGCGGGCGCTTCGGTTCGCGGTGTAGCCGTTCTCCCGGATCACGCGTGCGACGAGGTCGCGCGTCTCGTCCGCGACGTCGCCGCGACCGTTGAGGACTCGCGAGACGGTCGCGATGGAGACGCCCGCCTGCTCGGCGATCTGGCGGATCGTCGGGCGGTGAGAGAGAGTCTGCGCCATCCCGCCCATTGAAGCATGTTCCGGAACGTTCCGGAAGCGCATCCCCCTATTTTCGTGCAATTTGCGGAATACAGTCTTGACTTTCCCGTAACAAACCTGTTAACGATTCCGGAAACGTTTTCGGAAACTACGGTCAACCGCCCAGCCCCTGGGCGAGAAAGGACACCCGATGCGTCGCAAGATTCCCTCGACTCGCTGGATCGCCGTCGCTGTGGCCGGGGCTTCCCTCGCCCTCGCGGCAGCGCTCAGCACGTCGACCCCGGCGGCCGTCGACGGTCCCCTCAAGATCAACGCAGGCCACAAGTGCCTCGTCATGACGGGCTCCGGCGACCCCACCTTCACCAAGAACTTCAACCCCTACACCGGCGACCGGCCTCCCGAGCGGCTCGTTCGTGCAGGGCGCGTTCTACGAGCCGCTGATCATCACGGCCGAAGGCGGCCTCAAGCCCGTTCCGTGGCTCGCTCGCAGCTGGAAGTGGAGCAACGGCAACAAGACGCTCACGCTCAACCTCGCGCGCGAACGCCAAGTGGTCGGACGGCCAGACGCTGACGTCGTCCGACGTCGTCTACAGCTTCCTCGCCGGACGGCAGGACAAGATCATGGACCGCGTCGGCCTGACCGGCGCCGGCAACAAGATCGCTCTCCGTCAAGGCCAAAGGCCCGTACAAGGTCGTCATCAAGCTGAAGACGCCCGACTCGCAGTTCATCTCCGCGACGATGAACCGCGTCGTTCGTCGTTCCGCGGCACGTCTGGTCGAAGGTCAACGACGTGCGCGAACTTCACGAACTCGAAGCCCGTCAGCTCGGGGCCGTTCAACAGGATCACGCGCTTCACGGCGCAGGACTACGTCTTCAACAAGAACCCGCACTACTGGCAGAAGGGGCAGCCGAAGGTCGCGTGCCTCGAGTACGTGCAGGCCTCGTCGAACGACGCGGCTCTCGCGCTCATCCAGAGCGGCCAGGTCGACTGGACGCACAACTTCGTCCCGAACGTCGAGCAAGGCGTACACGAGGCGAAGGACAAGAAGCACTTCCACGCCTTCTACGCGACGACCGCGTATCCGATCTCGCTGCTCCTCGACACCACGAAGTACCCGTACAGCATCGCCGCGTTCCGCAAGGCGCTCAGCCGTGCGATCGACCGCAAGACCGTGTCGAAGCTCGGCGAGTACGGCTACGCCCCGCCGACCGACGCGATCGGTCTCAACGGGCTCTTCCCGAAGTGGGTGACGGACAAGAAGATCAAGGCGCGTTCCAAGACCATGTCCACGCTACAGCCCCAACGCCGCGAAGAAGATGCTGACCGACGCCGGCTTCACGTACCGCGGCAGCGACCTCTACGACCCGCACGGCGACCGCGGTCAAGCTCGACATCCACGTCATCTCCGGCTGGTCGGACTGGGTCGCCTCGAACCAGATCATCACGAGGAACCTGCGCGACATCGGAATCGACTCCCAGGTCGCGCTCGAGCCCGACTGGGGCGCCTGGCAGCCGAGCGCGTACGCGACGAAGTTCCCGACGCTGCTCTGGCAGGGCGCGTCGCAGGGCTCGCCGTACGGCTACTTCTACTCGAACCTGTCCCAGAACGCGTACGTCCCGCCGGGGCAGAGCGGTGAGACGACCGGCAACTGGTCGCACTTCGCCAACGCCAAGGCGACCGAGGCTCCTGAACAAGTGGAAGGGGACGCTGAACCCGACGAAGCAGCAGCAGATCGCGACGCAGCTGCAGGGGATCTTCCTCGACAACCTGCCGATCGTCCCGCTGTTCATCGGCCCGCGCTGGTCGACGTACAGCACGAAGTACTTCCACTGCTTCCCGACGAAGAAGAACTTCTACGGCGACCCGATCTTCACCACCTACCCCGACAACATCCTGTCCTTCACCCGGATCTGCCCGGGTGGCAAGGTCGGCCCGTGAGGGCTTCGTAAGCAACCGGTAACGGCGGGCGGACCCTCTCACCCGCCCGCCGTTTACCCTCCGAGGAGCGAGACATGCGCTGGTTCGCCCGTCGGCTCGTCTTCTACGTCTTCGCGCTCTGGGTCGCGCTGACGATCAACTTCCTGCTCCCGCGCCTGATGCCGGGGAGCCCGATCGACGGGATCCTGCAGCACCTGACCCCGTCCCAGCTCGCGGCGAACCCAGGAATCGTCCAGACCTACGAGGCGCTGCTCGGCGGAGGCAACAACTCGATCTGGCAGGACTACGTCACGTACCTGAGCCGCATCGTCCACCTCGACTTCGGCATCTCGACCTCGAACTACCCGACGCCCGTGTCCGAGGTCGTCGGCCAGACGCTGCCGTACTCGATCTTCCTCGTCGGCGTCGCGTTCTTCCTCTCGTTCGTGATCGGGACCGGCGATCGGGATGGTCGCCGCCTGGCGCCGCGGCGGCGTCGTCGACAACGTCTTCGTCCCGACCTTCATGGCGCTCGAGCGCGTTCCCCGCCTTCTTCACAGCGCTGCTCGCGCTCTACTTCCTCGGCCTCAAGCTGCAGCTGGTTCCCGATCCAGCACGCGTATGACAACGGCCTCACCCCCGGTTTCAACTGGGACGTTCCTCTCGAGCGCGTTCCGCCACGCGCAGCTGCCGATCCTCGTCATCCTCGCCGCGTTCACGGGCGGGTGGATGCTGAACATGCGCACCGTGATGATCAACACGATCGGCGAGGACTACGTGACCATGGCCCACGCCAAGGGACTGCGCGACCGGCGCGTGATGACGCTGGTACGCAGGACGGAACGCGATCCTCCCGCCGCTCAACGGGTTCGCCGCGCTCTTCGCGAGCGCCGTCGGCGGGCTCGTCTTCGTCGAGTTCATCTTCAGCTACCCCGGCGCCGGCCTCACGCTCCAGCAGGCGGTGCTCGGGAACGACTACGCGCTCGCGCAGGCGCTGCTCGTCGTGCTCTCGATCTGCGTGATCTTCGCCAACCTGGTCATGGACATCTTCAACCTCATCCTCGACCCGCGGCTGCGGACCGCCTGATGTCGCAGCTCGAGCCCACACTCGGCTCCCCGCTCGACCTTTCGCTGGAGGCGGCGCCGCGGCGCGCCCGCCGGCGCTTCCACATCCCGGGCTGGTTCGCGCTTCTGCTCTCCAACCCGAAGTCGCGCCTCGGGTTCCTCGATGGTCGCCTTCGTGACGGTCATCGCGCTGATCGCGCCGCTGGATCTCGGTCGCGCACCCGAACGACTTCAACCTCCTCGCGACCCGCCAGGCGCCCTCGTGGAACCACCTCTTCGGCACGACCGACCAGGGGAGCGACATCTTCTCGCAGGTCGTCATCGGCGCGCGGCGGTCGCTGCTGCTCGGCGTAGCGGCTGCCGCCCTCGCCACCGGAGTCGCGGCGACCCTCGGCATCACCGCTGCCCTCGTGGGCGGGCTCGTCGACGACGTCATCAACTTCCTGATCAACGTCTGTCCTCGTGATTCCGCCGATCCCGCTTCTCGTCGTCATGTCCGGCTACACCCAGGACCACGGCATGACGACGATGATCATCGTCCTGGCGCTCGTCCTCTGGGCGTTCGAGGCGCGGATCCTGCGCGCGCAGGCGCTGTCGCTGAAGAGCCGCGACTTCGTCGACGCGGCCCGGGCCGCCGGCGAGTCGACCTGGCGGATCGTCTTCGGCGAGCTCGTTCCGAACATGATCAGCCGGATCGCGGCCGCGTTCGTCCTCGTCTTCTACATCGCGCTGCTCGTCGACGCGGGCCTCGAGTTCCTCGGCCTCGGAGACGTCTCGACGACGAGCTGGGGCGTCACCCTCTACTGGGCGCAGACGAACTCGACGGTGCTCCAGGGCGAGTGGTGGCCGTTCTTCTTCCCCGGCGCCGCGCTGGCGTTCACCGTGCTCGGGCTCGTTCTGCTGCTGGCAGGCATCGACGAGTTCACCAACCCGCGCCTGCGAGCGGAGAAGAAGCCGCGTCGCGGATGGCTGCGGATGCTCTTCGGCGGGCGGCTCGCGGTCCGTGAGGACGGCGCGTGACGAGCCTCGTGGAGCAGCCGCTCGTGACCCGCGCGCGGAACGCAGACCTGCTCGAGGTGCGACAGCTCGTCGTCGAGTACGGCTGCGGGCGAACGAGCGGCGCGCGCAGTCGACGGCGTCGACTTTGCGATTCGCGAGGGCGAGGTGCTCGGGCTGGCCGGCGAGTCCGGCTGCGGGAAGACGACCATCGCGAACGCGGT
This sequence comes from uncultured Actinomycetes bacterium, assembly GCA_963712635.1. Classification (GTDB taxonomy): domain Bacteria; phylum Actinomycetota; class Thermoleophilia; order Gaiellales; family Gaiellaceae; genus VAXT01. The sequence continues at coordinate 222,168 of CAVQIS010000007.1, forward strand.
GATGCAGATCCTGCGGCCCGCCCGGCCGTATCGCCGGCGGCAGCATCCTCTTCGAGGGCGAGGACCTCGTCGGGAAGAGCACCGAGGAGCTCCGGCGCTACCGCTGGCGGAACGTGTCCATGGTCCTCCAGAGCGCGATGAACGCGCTCAATCCGGTGATGCGCATCGGCGATCAGTTCGTGGACGCGATGCAGCGCCCACGAGAAGATCAACCGGCGGCGGGCGCTCGCTCGAGCGGGCGAGCTGCTCGAGCTCGTCGGCATCGACGCGCGGCGCGTCAGCTCGTATCCGCACCAGCTCTCGGGCGGCATGCGCCAGCGGGTCGTGATCGCCATGGCCCTCGCCCTGGAGCCGGAGCTGATCATCCTCGACGAGCCGACGACGGCCCTCGACGTCGTCGTCCAGCGCGAGATCCTCCAGCAGGTCGAGGCGCTCAAGCGCGACTTCGGCTTCGCGGTCCTCTTCATCACGCACGACCTGTCGCTCCTGCTCGAGTTCGCAGACCGGATCGCGATCATGTACGCGGGCGAGGTCGTCGAGACCGCGCCCGCCGAGCGGCTCGGCGCAAACCCGCAGCACCCGTACACGCAGGGCCTGCATGAAGTCGTTCCCGCCGCTGAGCGGCCCGCTGGTCGCGGCTGACCGGGATCCCCGGCTCGCCGCCCGACCTGCGCGACCCGCCGACCGGGTGCCGCTTCCATCCGCGCTGCCCGCACTGCCTTCCCGAGCAAGCCGACCTCTATCGCCGCCAGACGACCGAGCGTCCACGCCTGCGCGTAGGTCGAGCCGGGGCACGAGGTCGCGTGCCATCTCGTGGCGGAGGCCATGGAATGACGACGGCCGCCCCCCTCGAGGTGCGGAGCCTGACGAAGCGCTTCCCGATCGGCAGCGCCCTTCGGCGAGCGCACGTCCACGCCGTCGACGACGTGTCGTTCGAGCTGCGCCCGGGCACGATCACGGCGCTCGTCGGCGAGAGCGGCAGCGGGAAGAGCACCGTCGCGCGCCTGCTCGCGCGCCTGTACGAGCCGAGCGCAGGGCGAGGTCCTGTTCGAGGGGAGCGACGTCACGCACGTCCGGAGGCGGCGCGACGTCCTTCACTACCGCTCGCAGGTGCAGATGATCTTCCAGGACCCCTTCGGCTCGCTCAATCCGGTGAAGACGGTGCGCCACCACGTCGAGCGTCCGCTTCGTATCCACAAGCATCGTCCCGTCGCGGCCAGGTCGAGCAGCGGGTGCACGAGCTGCTGCGCACGGTCGGGCTCGTCCCGCCGGAGGACATCGCCGCCAAGTATCCGCACGAGCTCTCGGGCGGCCAGCGGCAGCGGGTCGCGATCGCCCGTGCGCTCGCGGTCGAGCCGAAGGTCGTCCTCGCCGACGAGCCGATCAGCATGCTCGACGTCTCGATCCGCATCGGGATCCTGAACCTGATGTCGAAGCTCAAGGAGGAACGCGGGATCGCGTTCCTCTACGTCACCCACGACCTCGCGAGCGCGCGCTACGTCGCCGACGACATCCTCGTCATGTACGCCGGCCAGATCGTCGAGCGCGGGCCGATCGAGGACGTCCTGGCCGCGCCGCTCCACCCGTACACGCGCCTGCTGCTCGACGCCGTGCCCGACCCGGCGACGAAGACCGATGCCGCAGCAGATCGAGCTCCGCACGGGGCGACGCCTCGGCCGCGGTCGATCCCGACCGAGGGCTGCCGCTTCCGTCGCGCGCTGCCCGCTCGCGATCGACGTCTGCTCGCAGGTCACGCCGACGCTCGTCGAGGCGCAGACCGCACCAGGCCGCCCGCTGCCACGTCACCGCCCCAGCCACCTGACCGAAGGGACAACCATGCCGACCACCGAGAACCAGTTCGCACCCGACTTCCTCTGGGGCGCAGCCACGGCGTCGTACCAGATCGAGGGCGCCGCGCACGAGGACGGCCGCGGCGAGAGCGTCTGGGACCGGTTCTGCGCGACGCCCGGGAAGGTCCGCAACGGCGACTCGGGCGAGCGCGCCTGCGACTTCTACCACCGCTATCCGCGACGACATTCGCGCTGATGCGCGAGCTCGGGCTCGGCGCGTTCCGCTTCTCGATCGCCTGGCCGCGCGTGCTCCCCGAGGGGCGCGGCCGGGTCAACGAGGCTGGGCTCGACTTCTACGACCGCCTCGTCGACGAGCTGCTCGCCCAGGACATCGAGCCGTTCGTGACGCTCTTCCACTGGGACACGCCGCAGGCGCTCGAGGACGAAGGCGGCTGGCCCGCGCGCTCGACCGCGGAGGCGTTCGCCGAGTACGCGGAAGCCGTTGCGCGCCGCCTGGGCGACCGCGTTCAGCCACTGGATCACGCACAACGAGCCCTGGGTGCACGCCTGGATCGGCCACTCCTGGGGCAAGCACGCACCCGGCCGCACGAGCGAAGTCGACGCCGTCGCCGCTGCGCATCACCTCCTGCTCTCGCACGGCTGGGCGGTCGACGTGATCCGCGCGCGTCTCGCCCGACGCGCAGGTCGGCATCACGCTCAACCTCGCGCAGGCCTATCCGGCGTCCGAGACCCCGGAGGACGAGGCCGCCGCCTGGCGGGTGGACGGCGAGGGCAACCGCTGGTTCCTCGACCCGCTCTTCCGCGGCGCCTATCCGGCCGGACCTGCTCGAGCGCAACGAGCTGCTCGCGCCGTTCGTCCAGGACGGCGATCTGCGAGACGATCTCGGCGCCGACTCGACTTCCTCGGCGTCAACAACTACTTCCGCTTCCTCGTCAGCGCCGGCGACGACGGTCCGCGTATAGAGCGCGTGTCCGAGAACCAGCACACCGACATGGGCTGGGAGGTCTACCCGGACGGGCTCCGCCGGCTCCTCGTTCGCGTCGCCAAGGACTACGAGCCGCGCGCGATCTACGTGACCGAGAACGGCGCCGCCTTCGGCGACATCCGCGGCCACGACGGCCGGGTGCACGACCCCGAGCGGACCGCCTACCTCCAGTCCTACATCGACGCGGTCTCCCGCGCGATCGACGAGGGCGCGCCCGTGAAGGGCTACTTCGTCTGGAGCCTGCTCGACAACTTCGAGTGGTCGTTCGGCTACTCGAAGCGGTTCGGGATCGTCTACGTCGACTACCCGACGCTCGAGCGCGTGCCGAAGGACAGCTTCTACTGGTACCGGGACTTCATCGCCAGCAAGTCGCGTGCGCCGCGGCCCTCGCCCATAGCGACAGGGACGTGAAGCTCGGCGCGCTCGCGATCGTCGTCTTCGCCTTGACCGCGACGGCGGCGGCGAGCGGAGCCCGCTTCGACCGCTTCACCAAGCAGGTGCTCGTCACCGATCGGTCCGACGCCCACCTGATCAACCCGTGGGGCCTGGCGGCGAGCCGCGAGGGCCCGTGGTGGGTCGCGAACGAGGGCCGGAGCACGAGCACGCTCTACTCGGGTGAGGGGCGGAAGCAGGCGCTGACGGTCGCTGTTCCGGGCGGCCCGACCGGCGTCGTCTTCAACGGCGGGCGCGGATTCGTCGTTCGCGGCAACGGCGCGGCCGGGCCGGCGCGATTCATCTACGCGTGCGAGGACGGGATGATCCGGGCCTGGACGCCGACGGTCCCCAGAGGCTGGTCGAGGCTGGCCGTCGTCGCCGTCGACACCGGCGCGTCCGGCGCGCTCTTCCGCGGAGTCACGCTCGCGCGCGGGAAGCTGTACGCGACGGACTTCCACAACGACCGCGTCCTCGTCTTCGACTCCAAGTGGCGCCGCGTGGACAAGCCCGGCGCGTTCGTCGATCGCGAGAAGCCCGACTGGTACGCACCGTTCGGCATCCAGGCGATCGGCGACCGGATCTTCGTCACCTACGCGTACCGCGCCCCGGTGAACGGCAACGATGCGCCGCACGGCGGCTACGTCGACGAGTTCGACCTCGACGGACGGCTGCTCGCCCACGTCGGCCGCACCGACGAGTTGGACGAGCCGTGGGGCGTTGCGCTCGCGCCGCCCGGATTCGGCCGCTTCGGCGGCGATCTCCTCGTCGCGAACTTCGGCAGCGGCCGGATCAACGCCTACCGGCGCGTCGGGGACGGCTGGCAGTTTCGGGGCCGGCTGCCCGTGACCGTCGAGGGTGTCTGGGGCATCGCGTTCGGCACCGGCGGGATGAGCGGGCCGCGCACGACGCTGTTCTACGCATCCGGGCCCCACGAGTGGCGTGGCGTGACCGAGCAGCGCGTGGGCGGAGAGCTCGGGTCGATCAGGCCGAGCTAGACGCGCGCACGACGAGCTCGACGGGGAGGATCGTCTCCCCGGCGGCGCTGTCCGGATCCTCGATCAGCTCGATCGCGCGGGTCGCAGCGACGGCCCCGAGCTCTTTGCGGTCCTGGCGGATCGTCGTCAGCGGTGGATGGGCGAGCGCCGCCGCCTCGAGGTCGTCGAACCCGGCAACGGCGATGTCGGCTCCCGGTACGAGCCCTGCGTCACGGATTGCCTGGAGGCCGGCGAGCGCCATCAGGTCGGAGGCGGCGAGGATCGCCGTCGGCCGCTCCTCGAGCGCGAGCAGCGCGCACGTCTCGCGATAGCCCGACGCGGAGGTGAAGTCGCCCTTGCGGATCAGCTCCTCCGGCACTTCCAGCCCGAGCGCCGCCGTTTCCTCCCTGAACGCCTGCAGTCGCGCCGCCCCCGCTTCGGTGTTCGTCGCGCCCGCGACGTGGGCGATGCGGCGGTGGCCGAGGGCGTGCAGATGCGCCAGCGCGAGGCGAACGCCACCTGCGTGGTCCGAGCCGACGTAGACCGCGCTGCCGCTCGCGGATCGGACGTCGACGCCGACCAGCGGGATGTCCCGTGACTCGAGCGCGGCGATCAACGGATCGTCGCTGTCGACGCCGATCAGGATCGCGGCGTCGAAACGGTGCTCGGGGCCGACGTCGTTCGGCTGGAGCAGGAGCGGGTCGTAGCTCGACTGCGAGAGCCGCCGCGAGATCGCGCCGAGCACCATGCCGAAGAAGATGAGCGAGAGGTCGCGGTGCCCGGCGTTGTCGCCGACGACGACTGCGACGAGCCGCGTCTTCTGGCTGACCAGCGAGCGGGCCGTCGGATCGGGCGTGTAGCCGACCGAGCGCGCGACGTCGCGGACGCGCTCACGTGTGGGCTCGCTCACGTCGTCCTTGTCGTTGAGCGCCCTGGAGACGGTTGCGATCGAAACGCCTGCACGCTCTGCCACGTCTTTGATCGTCGGCCGGTCGGTCACGACAGACACGATAGCCGGGCGTTTCTGGAATATCTGGCGGCCGGGAGCGTTCTTATCTATACGCGGCGCCGGTCTCGCGGACCTTGGCGCCCCGCACTACCTCAGGAGGCGATTTTCGTGAAGCAGATTCATCCCGAGCTCATGCTCGCATCCGTCCGCTGCACCTCGTGCGGCGAGACGTTCACGACCCGTTCCACCCGGAGTGAACTGGTCGTCGACGCCTGCTCGAACTGTCATCCCGCGTACACGGGTGTCGAGCGGAGCGTCGCCACGGGCGGCCGCATCGAGCGCTTCGAGCGGCGCCTGCAGCTTGCGGCAGGAAGGAGTGACAACTGAGCACCATCTTCGAAGAGCCGATTCAGGCGTTCCTCGGTGAGGCCGAGGAGCGCGGCACGATCGACGAGAGCGCGCTCGAGGCGTTCGCGGTCGAGCACGACCTCGCAGACGACGAGGTGGCTGCGCTGCGGACCGAGCTCGAGGCGCTCGAGGTCGACGTCGCCGCGCCGGTTCGCGTCGAGGCTCCGTCCTCGACCGATTCGATGACCCTGTTCATGAACCGGATCGGCCGCTATCCGCTGCTCACGGCGGCCGAGGAGGTCGCGCTCGCAAAGCTCGTGGAGCGGGGCGACGCTGCGGCCAAGGAGCGGATGATCAACTCGAACCTGCGGCTCGTGATCTCGATTGCGAAGCGCTATCAGGGGCACGACCTGACGCTCCTCGAGCTGGTCCAGGAAGGCGCGATCGGGCTGAACCGCGCCGTCGAGAAGTTCGACTGGCGCAAGGGGTTCAAGTTCTCGACGTACGCGACCTGGTGGATCCGTCAGGCGTGCCAGCGGGCGATCGCGGGGCAGTCGAAGACGATTCGCGTCCCGTCGCACGTCCACGAGCGTCGGGTCAAGCTCGCCCGCGTGCGGCGTCAGCTGCTCGCGAAGCTCGATCGCGAGCCGACGCGCGAGGAGCTGGCGGAGGCCGCGGAGCTCGAGCTCAAGCACGTCGACGAGGCGCTCGACGCCGCCGAGGCGCTCGTCTCGCTCAATCAATCCGTCGGTTCGGAAGACGGGGCGGAGCTCGGCGATCTCTTCGACGATCCGAGCGCTCCCGACCCCGGCGAGGAAGCGGTGGACTCGCTGCGGCGACTCGAGGTCCGCCGCGCGCTCGCGACGCTTCCCGAGCAGGAGCGGCGCGTTCTCGAGCTGCGGTTCGGGGTCGGAGGGTCGCCTCAGGCTCTGGAGACGATCGGCAAGGAGCTCGGCGTCTCGCGCGAGCACGTCCGCCGACTCGAGCGTGAGGGCCTCGAGCTGCTGTCCGAGGCGCTCGGCGAGCTCGAACTGGCTGCGTGAGCTGGAAGGAGGGGCGGTTTCGGCCGCCCCTCCTTCCGAGAGTGGCCTACCTCAGTGAGACGTCGTCGATGCGGAAGCTCGTCGGCAGGCTGATGTCGGTCGTCGCGCGGAACTGGACGCGGACCGTCTGGCCGCGCCAGGCCGCGAGGCTGAACGACTTCTGCGAGTACGAGCCCGCCGCTCCCGAGTTCGCGTTCGTCCACGAGCCGAGCGTCGAGAGCAGCGCGCCCGACGTGCTGCGGACCTCGGCGTAGACGTAGTCGTACGGCGTGCAGCACGCTTCGCTCGTCGTGATGTTGAGCCAGAACGTGAGGCTCGCCGCCGCGCCCGAGGGGATCGAGACCGTCTGGTACTCGCTCCCGCTCGCGTTGTTGTAGGCGCCGAGGATCGAGTAGCCCGTTCCCGAGTGCGGGTACGCGCCGTTCGACCAGTACGCGTTGCCGGTCTGCGTCCACGGTGAGGCCGAGCCTTCGAAGCCGCCGTTCACGATCAGCTCGGTCGGTGGCGGAGGCGGTGGCGGCGGAGGCCCGGGCGGAGGAGGCGGCGGTGGTGGAGGCGGCGGTGGCGGCGGAGGCGGTGGGCCGCCGAAGAGCGAGTACAGGAGCCGGTTCGGCGAGCCGGAGCCGGCGTTCGTCACGTGGTTGAGCGTCGCGTTCGAGGTCAGCGCCTGCGTCACTGCTGACGGCGAGGTGCCCGGGTTCGCCTGCAGATAGAGCGCGATCGCCCCGGTCACGTGCGGGGTCGCCATCGACGTCCCGCTGATCGTGTTCGTCGCGGTGTCGCTCGTGTTCCAGGACGACGTGATGTTGTTGCCCGGCGCGAAGATGTCCAGGCACGTCCCGAAGTTCGAGAAGGACGCCCGCGCATCCGTGTTCGTCGTCGCGCCGACGGTGTTCGCCGTCGGAACGCGCGCGGGCGACGAGTTGCACGCGTTCGCGTTCGAGTTCCCGGCGGCGATCGCGTACGAGACGCCGGCGTTGATCGAGTTGCTGACGGCCGTGTCGAGCGCCGAGCTCACACCGCCGCCGAGGCTCATGTTCGCGACCGAGTGGCCGGCGACGCGGTTCGACGTCACCCAGTCGACGCCGGCGATCACACCCGAGTTCGACCCCGAGCCCTGGCAGTTGAGGACACGCACCGCGTGCAGCGTCACCCCCTTCGCGACGCCGTACGTCGTCCCACCGGTCGTGCCGGCGACGTGCGTGCCGTGGCCGTTGCAGTCATTCGTTCCCTGTCCGTCACCGACGAAGTCGGCGCCGTTGCCGACGCGACCCGTGAACTGCTGGTGCGTCGCGCGCATCCCGGTGTCGATGATGTAGGCGTTCACGCCCGCACCGGTCTGGTCGTAGTTGTAGGCGTTGTTCAGCGGCAGGTCACGCTGGTCGATCCGGTCGAGGCCCCACGTTGCCGGGGTCTGCGTCGTGACCGCGTGCATGACCTGGTCGGCCTCGACATACGCGACGCGCGGGTCGCGGGACAACGCGGCCGCGCCGGCCGCCGTCGTATGGGCGGCGAAGCCCTTCAGCGCGTGCTGGTAGACGAAGCTGACGCGCGCGCCGTGCGCCGCCGCGAGCTGCCGAGCCGTCGCGGGCACGGTCGACCGCTGCACCGCGGGCTTGAAAACGACGATGTACGAGCCCGCCATCGGATCCTTGGCGGCGCGGAGCTCTCCGGAAACCACGGCCAGAGCCGCGGTGAGACAGACGAGCAGCGCGAGAACGAGACGACTCATTGCACCCCTCCCTGGTTCTGACGACGGCGCAAGTAAAGGCCATCAGCGCGTCGCTGTCTACACGAATTTCCTCGAGTCAGCACAACCGGGTTGCGCGGTTCTCGGAAACCGTCCATCGACGCCGGCCCGTAGCAACCGGGAGAGAGAGTTTCGCCAGCGAGAAAAGGGGGATCGCGTGATCCGCAGAACCGCTCGTCGCGGCGTACTGGCGCTAGGAATCTTGTTCGCCGCGCTCTTCGTGACAGTTCCTCTACAGGCGGCGGAAGGAAATTCCTACACCGTCACCCCGCTCGTCTCGGACGTGCCCGGGGCGGCGCCCATCGTCGACCCGAATCTCGTCAAACGCGTGGGGGCTGACAGCGTCCTCGACCAGCCCGTGGTGGGTCGCGGACAACGGGACGAGCCTCTCGACGCTCTACAACGGCGCAGGCACGCCGCAGGCACTCGTCGTGACGGTCGGCGACGACAGCGGCCCGACCGGGGTCGTTTTCAACACGCTCGGGTCCGGGTTCACCGTCACGAACGGGACGCAGTCGGGGTCGTCGAGGTTCATCTTCGACGGCGAGGACGGCATCCTGCGCGGCTGGAACCCGACCGTCGACGCGACGCACGCTCTCGTCGGCGCAATGGGAGATCCCGGCGCGATCTTCAAGGGCCTCGCGATCGCGGACAGCAAGCTCTACGCCGCGGACTTCTTCAACAACGAGGTCGCGGTGTTCGACTCGAGCTGGAGCCTCGTCGACCGCTTCACCGACCCGGGCCTGCCGGACGGCTACGCGCCGTTCGGGATCCAGGCGATCGGCGGGAACATCTTCGTGACCTTCGCGAAGCAGGACGCGGATCGCGAAGACGAGGTCGCCGGCCAGGGCCGCGGATTCGTGGACGAGTTCGACACGGCCGGAAACCTGATCGCACGCATCGCCCAACACGGTCAGCTCAACGCGCCGTGGGGGCTCGCGCTCGCTCCGTCCGACTTCGGCCGCTTCAGCGGCGACCTGCTCGTCGGCAACTTCGGCGACGGTCAGATCAACGCCTACGAGCCCGGCGCGAACGGCCGTTGGTCGCACCGCGGAGAGCTCAGAGCGGGCGGTGAGAAGATCACGATCGACGGCCTCTGGGCCCTCGAGTTCGGGAACGGCGGCAACGCAGGCGCCAGGAACGAGCTCTTCTTCACCGCCGGCCCCGACGACGAGTCGCACGGCCTCTTCGGAAAGATCGCGGCGGGCTGACGCCACCGTGCCTTCGAGAGGGGCGGGCCATTGCGGCCCGTCCCTCTCGCTCTGCGGAGCCTTGCTTCGCCTGGTTGGAGCGCTTAACCTCCAGCGCACGTGCTGAAGGGTGCGATTTTCGGGGGGTTGGTCGCTCTCGCCCTGCTGCTAGTGCCGTCGGGCATGGCCGCTGCGCCTGGCCATCCGTCCGTCACGCAGGTCGAGCGCTTCGTCGTGTACGGCGTGTACACGCGAGAGCAACGCTCCCAGCTGGTGGCCGAGGGCTATGACATCGGAGAGGCCTATTGGGCCGACCACGTCGAGCTCTACGGCCCGCAGTGGCAGGCGCGCGCGCTGGCGCTGCGTGGTTTCCGCGTCGAGGCGGGGCCGCAGGTCGAGGGCATCGACGACTTTCCGCCCGGGGACGAGGGCTACCACAACTACGCCGAGATGGTGGCGGACGTTCAGGCTGTCGCCGCAGCCAATCCCCAGACGGTTCACCTGTTCTCGCTCGGAACCTCCTACGAAGGGCGGGACCTGATCGGGGCCCGCGTGTCCGACGACGCCAACGGACAATCTTTCCGAGCCGGGCGTCTTCTACGTTGGTCAGCATCACGCGCGCGAGCACCTGACCCCGGAGGTCGTCCTGTCGCTCCTCCATCTGTACGCGGACAGGAGACCGCACCCCTCGACGCAGATCTCGACGCTGGTCCGCACGCGCCAGATCTACATCGTCCCGAGCCTGAACCCGGACGGCGCCGAGTACGACATCGCGACCGGCTCCTACCGCTTTTGGCGCAAGAACCGGCAGCCGAACTCGCAGGCGGTCGGCACGGACAACAACCGCAACTACAGCTACAAATGGGGCTGCTGCGGCGGGTCGGACGGCAACGGCGGCGGCGAGACCTACCGCGGCCCGAGCCCGCTGTCCGCGCCCGAGAACCAGCGGATGGCCGACTTCATGATCGCCCATCCCAACGTCACGACCGGGATCAGCTACCACACGTACGGCGACCTGATCCTCTACCCGTACGGCTACACCTACGAGGACGAGCCGGCGGACATGGACCACGTCGACCACCAGACGTTCGTCGCGATGGGCGCCGCCATGGAGGCGACGGCCGGATACCACGCGCAGCAGTCCTCCGACCTGTACATCACGGACGGCGACTGGAACGACTGGATGTACGGCGCGCTCCACCGCTACCCGATCACGATCGAGATGAGCGGCGGCGGCTTCTACCCGCCGGACGAGTTCATCGCGGGCGAGGCCCGGCGCAACTGGAAGGCCGCGCTCTTCGTGGCGAGCATTGCGGACTGCCCGCGCCGGATCGTCGGCGCCTCCTGCTGAGCCCACGAGGCTCCGCGTTCTGAGATATTCGAACCGATGCTGCGGCTGGCTGCTCCGATCCTGGTCGTGTGCCTCGCCGTGTGCGCCGCGCCCTCGAGCGCGTCCTCACCGCAGGCCACCAAATCCTGGCTCGCCTACGGGCACGACGCCCAGCTCACGAACTACGTCCACGTCTCGGGTCTGACGCCCGCCACCGCGCACCGCCTCCGTCAGGCGTGGGCGAAGCGGCTCGACGGCGCGATCATCGCCTCGCCGCTCTACGTGAGCGGCGGCCAGGGCGGCCTCCCGAACGGCCGGAGCACCGTGTTCGCCGCAACCGAGGCGGGCAGCCTCTATGCCCTCAATCCTCGAACGGGGAGCGTCTTCTGGAAACGGACCTTCGGCACGGTGGTCCCGGCCGGGCTCTGCGAGACGTGGGGGATCAGCTCCACCGGCGCGATCGACCTGAAGCGGCGCGTGATCTACGTGATCTCGGCGGACGGCTGGCTCCATGCGCTCGCTCTGGCGACGGGCGACGAGAAGCCCGGGTGGCCGATCGCGATCACCGTCGCCCGCTCGGACGCCGAGTACGTGTGGGGCGGCCTGCGCCTGGTCCAGAACAGGCTCTACGTTCCGGTCGCGTCGTACTGCGACGCCCCGAGCGCGGACGGAGTCGCCGCGAACGGTCGGATCGTCGGGATCGACGTCGACCGCGCGCAGCAGGCTGCGCTCTTCGATCCCGTCGAGGGAGACGGGAATCTCGCCGGCATGTGGGGGTGGGGCGGGGTCTCGGTCGACCCGGCGGGGCGAGCGCTGTTCGTCGGAGTTGGAAACTCGCAAGTGCTCGACCCGAGCTGCCAGTGCTACGTGGACGACGCAGGCTACGGCGACGCCATGGTCAAGCTCTCACGCGACCTGCGCGTTCTCGGGTGGCACCGTCCGCCCACGGTTCCGAATGTCGGGCGACATGGACTTCGGCTCGGCTCCGCTCCTCTTCCGGCCGCCGGGTTGTCCGCCGCTCGCGGCCGCGAACAACAAGAACGGGATGATGTACGTGTGGAACCGCGACCGCCTCGGCCAGGGCACGCGGTTCGGGCCTTCCTCGGCGGCGGGCCGGGCTTCGTCGGCCAGCCGAGCTACTCGCCGGCGCGCAGGATGCTCTTCGAAGGCCACGCCTCGATCGAGCGCAACGGAAAGAAGGTCGGGGATGGCGTCGCGGCCTTCTCCGTCGACCGCGCCTGCCGCTTCCACCCCGTCTGGAAGCGGAACACCGGCCTCGGCAACGAGCCGCCTCCGGTCGTGATCGGCGACGTCGTCTTTACCGCCGGCGGAGACGCGGGCGGGTACGTGGCGCTGTCCGCGCTCTCGGGACGCGTCCTGTGGCGCTTCCCGACGCAGGGCGCGACCTACTCGCCCCCGATCGCGGCGGGGGGTCGGATCTTCGCCGGGGAGCTCACCGGAACGCTGCACTCGTTCGTCCCGGGCTAGATTCCCGGGCGTGGCATCGGTCGAGCGCGAGATCGACAAGCTCTTCGCACTTCCGCTCGAAGAGTTCACCGCCGCCCGCAACGAGCTGGCCAAGGGGTTGGCGAAGGACGGCGACAAGGAGCGGGCCGACGAGGTTCGCGGGCTTGCCAAGCCCAGTGTTCCCGTCTGGACGATCAACCAGCTCGCGCGCAGCGAGAAGCCGATGGTGCGGGCGCTCCTCGACGCGGGCGCCAAGCTGCGGCGAGCCCAGGAGCAGGCGCTCGGCGGCGGCAACCCGGATGCGCTCCGCTCGGCTCAGAGCGAGGAGCGCGAGGCGCTGCGCGCACTGACGCACCGTGCCGGCGAGATCCTGCGGGAGGCCGGCAAGCCGGCGGGGCAGGCTGTCCTGGAACGGATCAACGGCACGCTCGGCGCTGCAGCGGTGACGGAGGAAGCGCGCGAGGACCTGAAGGCGGGGCGGCTGACGAGCGAGCTCACGATTTCCGGCTTCGAGTCGCTCGCGGGATTCGAAGCGCCTCCGCCGCGGGACGAGCTCGCTGAGAGGCGTCAGCAGAAGGCCGAGCGCGAGCGGGAGCGCCGGCGGCTGGAGAAGCGCGCCCGCGATCTCGAGAGTCGGGCGACCAAGGCCGAGGAGCGGGCGGACGAGGCCGAGTCGGCCGCCGCGGAGGCCCGCGAGGCGGCGGATGACGCACGGCAGGCGGCCGACGAAGCCGCAGACGAGCTGGCTCAGTTCGACGGATAGCCGCCGAGGCGCCGCCAGAGCGACGGCCGGTCGGCTTCGGACGGCTCCTCGCCGATCGCGCGCGCTGCGGCCAGGAAGTCCTCGGGACGGAGCGTCATCAGCTCTCCGCGGTCGAGCTCGGCGAGCTCGGCACCCTCGACGCGGGCCAGGCGGAGCGCCTGCGCGTTCAGCGCCTGCTCGAAGAGCGTCCGCGCGAAGCGGGCGTTCCCGAAGCCCTCGCCGCGCTTCGGCGCCGCCAGGATCCGGCGCACAGTCTCCGCCGCTCCCTCGCCGAGCACGTACTCGTTCTCGGCCAGGAACTTGCCGGTGATCGCGAGCAGCTCGTCGGTCGAATAGTCCGGAAAGACGATCTCGCGCGAGAAGCGCGACCGCAGGCCGGGGTTCGAGTCGAGGAAGCGGTGCATCAGCCGCGGGTAGCCGGCGACGATCACGACCAGCCGGTGGCGGTAGTCCTCCATGCGCTTGAGGAGCGTCTCGATCGCCTCGCTCCCGAAGTCGAGCCGCTCCTCGGCCACCGCGAGCGAGTACGCCTCGTCCACGAAGAGCACGCCGTCGAGCGCCTTGCGCACCGCGCGCTCGGTCTTGATCGCGGTCAGCCCGACGTACTGCCCGACGAGCCCGGCCCGGTCGACCTCGACGAGGTGGCCGCGGCTGAGGAGGCCCATCGACCGGTACATCTCGGCGAGGAGGCGCGCGACGGTCGTCTTGCCGGTGCCCGGGTTGCCCACGAAGACGAGGTGCTGGGACGTCGCCACCTCGGGGAGGCCGTGCTCTGCCCGTCGCCCCTGGACCTCGAGGAACGCGACGAGAGCGCGCACCTGCTCCTTCACGGTCTCGAGCCCGATGAGCGAGTCGAGCTCGGCCTGGAGCTCGTCCATCGAGCGTGGCGGCTCCGGCTTGCGCAGCGCGTCGAGCTGGTCGGCGATCCAGTCGGCGCCGCCGTCTCCCCCGCCGACGCGAAGCCGTTCGGTGAGGACGCGCAGGCCGTGCTGGAGATCGTCGAGCGGGTTCTTCTTCATCTTCCTCCTCTACCCGGCCTCAGAATCGCAAAAAGCCCCGCCGTGGCGGGGCCCTTTGCGCGGAATGGGCGTTCGCTAGCTCGAGGCGATGCCTTCCTGTCCGACCGGCAGGCCGTTGACGGATCCGATCGGCGACAGCGAGCCGTCGCCGTTGATGCGGAACTCGTCGACCGTGCCCGCGGTCCCGGTCTGCACGTAGAGGTAGCGGCCCGAGACCGTGGAGTCGATCGGGCCCATGTTCGTGCCGGCGGCCACGGCGTTCAGCAGCGTGGGCTGGCCGTCGGAGCCGACGCGGAACGAGCTGACGTTGTTGCTGCCCGTGTTCGAGACGTAGTAGAAGCCTCCAGCGCGGACGATCCAGCAGAGCGCGGTCTGGCCGTCGCTCTGCGAGCGCGGATCGGAGAGCGTTCCGTCGCCGTTCAGGCGGTACGTCGTCAGCGAGCTCATGGCGGCCTCACCGCTCGCCAGTCGTCCCTGCGGCGTGAACGTGAACGCGAACGGGACCGGAGTCGCCGACGGGTTCATGACCGGCGCCGTGGAGAGCGTGCCGTCGCGGCGGACGTGGAAGACGTCGATGTGGCTGCCGCTCGCCTTCGTCGTGACGATCAGCTTGTTCCCGAACGGGGTGAAGCCGACCTGACCCGGTGAGGTCAGGAAGTCGGGCGGGTTGCTGTTCGCGAGGCCGAGCGACCTGGCCGAGCCCTGGATCGGGCGCAGCTTGTGGCCTGTGATCCAGAACCCCTTGACGATCCCCTCGCCGCCGGAGTTCAGGACGTAGACGAGGCGGCCGCTGACCGCGACGCTCGCCGGGAACTGTCCTCCGGACGAGACGGTGCGGCGGTTCTTGAGCCGGTCGCCGCGGACCTTGAACGTGGTCACGGTGTCGCTGCCCGCGTTGACCGCGATCAGCAGCGAGTGCCGCGCGTCGTAGACGAGCGACCCTTGCGAGGCGAGGCGGTCGGACTCCGTGCCCGGAGCCGCGACGCCGCCGTTGCCGCCGGTCGGGTACGAACCGGCCTGGGTGAGCGAGCCGTTCGAGCTGCGGTCGAAGACCACGATCCGGTTGCCGCTCGGTTCGTTCGTCTGGACGAACACGACCGATTGGCCGTGTCCGTGGTGATGTCCGTGGTGCCCGTGCCCGCGGTCGGGGTAGGCGGCCTGAGCGCCTGCGAGAGCCACGAGGATCGCCGCGGCGAGCACGAAAAGCGGTGCGTGTTTCATTGATCCTCCTTTCGGCATCAGAGGAGGATTCCCAGGCCGGAGCCCCGATAACGCGTTTTCGCGCGAGTTAGGAATCTCGTAAGGAGTCCAGATTGGCCGGCATCAGATCAGGAGGCCGGTCACGTACATGATCGCGATGCCGGCGATGTAGCCACCGAGCACGTAGCCCGACGAGAGCCCGCCGGGCGCCTTGCGCGAGACGTAGCGGCCGACCTCGACGACGACCTCGAATGCGGCGCCGGCCGCTCCTGCGAAGAAGAGCACGCCGAGGACGTCGCTCGTCACGAAGCCGCCGAGCCAGGCGCCCGGAATCGCAGGCGCACCGGCGATCAGCGCGAGCCCCGCCAGGCGCCCGAACGAGACCTTGCTCCCCTCCGCGAGCGGCGAGGCGATGCCGAGGCCCTCGGTCACGTTGTGCACCATGAAGCCGACGACGAAGAACGTTCCCAGCGCGAGCTCGCCGACCGCGAACGAGGTCCCGATCGCGAGGCCCTCGCCGAGGTTGTGCAACCCGATCCCGACCGCGACGAGCGTCGCGAGCGCGACCCCGCCGACGACTCCGCCTCGCCGCCGCGAGAAGCGCCGCGAGAGCAGCGTGAGGAAGAGATACGTCGACGAGACCCCGAGCAGGACGAGGCCGGCGCCGCCGATCCCACTCGGGCAGCGTCGCCTGGAGACTCGAACGCCTCGGCGAGCGCCTCGAACGCGAGAAAGGTGAGCAGGCCGGCCGTCAGCGCCATGAACGCCGAGAGCCACTGAGGGCTCGCGCGGCGCAGCGACGGGAGCCAGGCGAGGCCGAGGGCGACGGGGAGAACTCCGACGAGCAGGCCGATCACCGCCGTAGCCGAGGAACCCCCTCCCCGAAGCCTGCGGCGTCTCGACCGCCGCCGCGATCTCCTTCGTGCTCTCGATCCCGGTCGAGCTCGTCACGCCGACTGTGAGCGGCTCGCCGTCCACCCAGTCGTAGGGGATGACGATCGTCGTGGAGCGGAGCCGCCCGATAGCCCGGTCGCCGTCGAGCGTGTACGGCACGATCGCGTCGTCGACGGTGACCGAGCGCGATCGTGATCTCGTCACGCTGCGGGTTCGTCACCTTGACCTTGATCTCGCCGGGCCGGAGCTCGACCCGGCGGACGGCGAGCTCGTCGGCCGGCGGCGGGCTCTGGCCCGACGAGCTCGAGGAGCGAGCTGCCCGTGGAGACGAAGATCGCCACTGCGCCGACGAGCGCGACGATCGGGAGCGAGGGCCCACAGCCGCCAGTGCGCGCCGCTCGAGCTTCGCTGCGAAGGAGCCGGACTCCACGTCAGTCAGACACCTCGAAGAAGCCCATCCAGCCGAGCTCCGCGAACTCGCTCTGGTGCGCGTGGAACATGAAGAGGCCGCTGTTGTGGAACTCGATCTCCATGATCCCGCGCTCGCCTTGGCAGAGCATCACCGTGTCCGTGTACTCGAAGTGGTCGGTCGAGCCGGTCGGGTAGTAGCGGAAGAACTCGCCGTGCAGGTGGAGCGAGTTGATGAGGTCGAACTCGGTCAGGTTCGCGAGATAGATGCGCACGAGCTCGCCCTTCTTCACCTTGATCGGGTACTTCGCGTAGTAGAAGGCGCGTCCGTTGACGGTGTAGAAGTTGTTCTCCCCGTCGCCATCCGTGTCGTAGCCGTTCATGACCATGACGAGCTCCCGCGCAGGCGGGCGCGGCTCCTTCGGGTCGACGATGAACGCGCCATAGAGACCCTTGTGGATGTGCTTCTTGAGCGGGGTCGCGTGGCAGTGGTAGAGCTGCATCCCGTAGGGCCGCGCGCGGAACTGGTAGGTGAACGAGTCGCCTGGGAGAACGGTCTCGAAGACGCCGTCCATGTCGCCCGGATGGATGCCGTGGAAGTGGATCGTGTGCGGGTGGGCGCCGCCGTTCGTGAAGTTGACGCGGAGGATGTCATCCTCGGTTGCGCGGAGGACCGGGCCAGGGACGGTGCCGTTGTACGTCCAGGCGTCGAAGAAGACGCCCGGGGCGACCTCGATGCGGCGGTCGATCCGCGACGACCTCGTACTCGCGCACGCGCCCCGGCTTGTGGGGGAGGGCCGGCGGCGGGAAGAGCAGCGGCATCCTGGTCGTGCGGACCGCCAGGGGCGGGGACATCCGGGCCGATCATCGCCGCGTGGCCAGCGTGGGGCCGGTCGTGCCCCGAGGTGGGTCGCCGAGCGCTCTCCGGCGGCTGCGCTGGGCCAGGTGAGCTTCGCGAGCGGGGCGGCCGCGATGATCGGCAACGATCCCGCCAGCACCTGCTTTCGGGTCAGATTTTTAGCCACGTCGAACTTCTAAGTTAGAGTATAGGCGATGATTCGCGATCTGACCGACGCGATGCAGGACTACCTGAGGGAGATCTACAAGCTTCGGCTCGAGGGCGGCCCTGCGACGACGTCGGCCATCGCCGAGCGCATGGGCGTCCGGCCGCCGTCGGTGACGGCGATGCTGAAGCGACTCGCCGCACTCGGCCTCGTCGAGCACACGCCGTACCACGGCGTCGAGCTGACCCCGTCCGGCGAGCGGGTCGCGCTCGAGGTGATCCGCCACCACCGGCTGCTCGAGCAGTACCTGTCCCAGGCCCTCGGTCTGGGCCTGGACGAGGTGCACTCCGAGGCCGACCGGCTCGAGCACGCGCTGTCCGAGGAGCTCGAGGCGCGGATCGACCGCTCGCTCGGTATCCGACGCACGACCCGCACGGCGATCCGATTCCGGACGCGGAGCTCCGCATCGACCGGGCCGGAGCTGCGAACGCTGGCGAGCCTCGAGCCGGGCGACGAGGCCACGATCCGCCGCGTTCCGGGCGACGACGAGGACCTGCTGCGCTACCTCTCGAAGCTCGAGCTGGTCCCTGGCAAGAAGGTCAAGCTGCGGCGGGTCGAGCCGTTCGGCGGCCCGCTCGTCCTGCGGGTCGGGAAGGTGGAGCACGCGATCTCGCGTGAGCTGGCCGAGGGGATCGGGGTCGCGTGAAGGTCGAAGAGCGGCCCGAAGCGCAGCCTGCTCGTCGGTACGTCGACACGGAGCACGCGCTTCCGGGCGAGGCGCGCGTGCTCGCGGCGGCCGAGCGGTCGCTCTCCGGCGAGCGGCGGGGGCTGCGGGCGCTCCTTCCGTTCCTCGGGCCGGCGTTCATCGCCTGCGTCGCGTACGTCGACCCGGGGAACTTCGCGACGAACATCGCCGGCGGCGCGAAGTTCGGCTACGCGCTGCTCTGGGTCGTGCTGATGGCGAACCTGATGGCGATGGTCGTTCAGTCGCTCTCGGCGAAGCTTGGGATCGCGACCGGGCAGAACCTGGCGGAAGTCGCGCGCGACCGCTTCCCGCGGCCGGTGACGTGGTTCCTCTGGGTTCAGGCGGAGCTCGTCGCGATGGCGACCGACCTGGCCGAGTTCGTAGGCGCGGCGCTCGGGCTCGCGATCCTCTTCGACATGCCGCTCTTCATCGCCGGGCTGATCACGGCGGTCGCCGCCTTCGCGGTGCTCGCGCTCCAGGAGCGGGGCTGGCGGCGCGGCGAGGCCGTGATCACCACGCTCGTGGGCGCGATCGTCGTCTCGTTCGCGATCCAGGTCTTCCTGGCGCCCGTCTCCGGCAGCGGAGTCCTGCACGGGTTCGTGCCGTCGCTGCCCAACTCGGAAGCGACGCTGCTGGCGGTCGGGATCATCGGCGCGACGGTCATGCCGCACGTGATCTACCTGCACTCGGCGCTGACGCAGCGGCGGATCGTGGGCATCGACGAGGAGGCGCGGCGGAAGATCTTCCGCTTCGAGCTCGTGGACGTGATCATCGCGATGAGCATCGCCGGCGCGATCAACATGGCGATGCTGATCACGGCTTCCGCGGTCTTCCACACGCGCGGGCTGACGGAGATCGGAGACGACCTGCAGGAGGTCGCGCAAGGGCTCGGTCAGTACCTCCACGCCGACGCGGGCACGCTCTTCGGGATCGCGCTCCTTGCGTCGGGGATCTCCTCGTCGTCGGTCGGGACGCTCGCCGGCCAGGTCGTGATGCAGGGCTTCATCCGCCGGCGGATCCCGATCTTCCTCCGTCGCGCGGTGACGATGGCGCCGGCGCTGGTAGTGCTCGCGATCGGGGCGAGCCCGTCGCATGCGCTCGTGCTCAGTCAGGTGTTCCTGTCGTTCGGGATCCCGTTCGCGCTCGTGCCGCTCGTGCTGTTCACGCGCAACCGGGAGCTGATGGGCGGGCTCGTCAACAGACGCGTGACGACCGCCGCGGCGTCCGTCATCGCGACGATCATCATCTGTCTCAACGTGTATCTGCTCGAGCAGACGTTCTTCGGCTGAAGGGCCTAAACCAGTCGGGCTCTCGTGCCGATGAGAGCTTTCGTGACTTCTGACCGGCCCCTCCGAAGCCGCTCGATCCTGGCCGTGCTCGTGCTCGCCGGAGCAGTGGCGGCCATCGCCGGAGCAATGGCGGCCAATGCCGGCTCCCAGGCTGCCAACGGACGGATCGCATACGTCAGCGACGCCGCCTGCCGCTTCGATCCGACTCTGAAGAACGAGGACATCTTCTCGATGGCGCCCGACGGGTCGGGCAAGGTCGATCTGACGAGGAGCGCCAACCCCGACGGCAGCCCGGCGTGGTCGGCCGACGGCACGAAGCTCGCGTTCACGCGGCCCGGCAAGGCGAACAACGACGACGTCTTCGTCGTGAGCTCGAACGGCAAGGCGCAGCGGAACGTGACCAAGACGTCGCCCGACGACGCGAATCCCGACTGGACTCCGGACGGGTCGAAGATCACGTACGACGTCGGCGGGACGCAGGTCTTCGCGGCCAATCCCGACGGGACCGGCATGGCCCGGCTCATCCCCGGCGGCTACGAGGCCTCGTGGTCGTCGACCGGCAAGGTCGCCTACACAGCCACGGTCGAGCCGTCCAACTCGGAGATCTTCGTCGCGAACGGCGACGGCAGCGGCGCGCACAACGTCACGAACGCGCCCGGCTACGACGACGACTCGGCAGTGTGGTCGCCCGACGGCACGAAGATCGCGTTCGTGCGCTTCTACGGCAGCGCCGGCGAGATCTTCGTCATGAACGCCGACGGCACCGGCCAGACGGACGTGACGAACGACCCCGCGAACGACCTCGATCCGACCTGGTCGCCGGACGGCTCGAAGATCGCGTTCACGACGAACCGAGGGCCGACGGGCGACAACGAGATCTACGTGATGAACGCCGACGGGAGCAATCCGGTCGACCTCACGAACAGCCCCGCGAACGAGTCCGACCCCGACTGGCAGCCCGTGCCCGGCACGCCGCCCGCAGTTCCAGGCCCGGAGCGGCTCTGCAAGATCCCGAACCTGCTCGGGCAGAAGCTCGCGCCGGCGCGCACGAAGGTCCGCAAGGCGGGCTGCGTCTCCGGCACGGTCAGGTACGCCCGATCGAAGCGCCCGCGCGGCCGCGTCGTCCGCCAGACGCCCCGCAAGGGTCTGCGGCTCTGCCTCGGCGTCCGCGTGAACGTCGTCGTCAGCCGCGGCCTTCGCTAAGCACGTCAGAGCCTTCGCCTAGCATTCTCCCCGTGCGGAGGACCTTGCTCGCGGCTGCGCTCGTCCTCCTGCTCGCGGGGAGCGGCGCCTCGGCGCAGTCGTCGAGCGGCTGGCTCGGCTACGGGAACGATCTGGCCCGGACCTCGTTCACCGACGAGTCGTTGTCCCCGACTTCTTTGCGGCCCGCGTGGTACACGCCGATCTCCGGGCGAGTGAGCTCACAGGTGCTCGTGGCCCAAGAGGTTCCCGGCCCGGGCCAGAAAACCGTGTATGTCGCGACGACGCGCGGGCTCGTCTATGCGCTGGCCGAGAACGGCTACGTCCGCTGGCGGGTCGACCTCGGCCAACTCGAGCGCGTCTGCCAGCAGATCGACGGCTACGGCGTGACCGGGACGCCCGTGATCGACCTCGCCACGCATGCGCTGTACGTCGCCGACGCGTTCGGGCGCGTCCACGCCCTCGACCTGGCGACGGGAGCCGAGCACAGCGGCTGGCCGGTGGCCGTCTACAGCGACTTCCGGCGCGAGCTCGTCTGGGGCGCGCTCACGCTCGTCGACGGGTCGATCTACCTCGGGACCGGTTCGTACTGCGACCGCAAGATGATCGGAAAGGTGTTCCGCGTCGAGCTTGCGACGCGCGCCGTCTCGCACTGGGTGGCCGTGCCCAGCCGGCTGGGCGGCGGCGGAAGCGTCTGGGGCTGGGGCGGGCTCGCCTACAGCGCCACGCGCGACTCGCTGTACGCCGTGACGGGCAACGCTTTCGAGGGCGGCACGAACAGCGGCAAGCGCTTCCGCGAGTACGCCGGCCACGGTGAGCAGATCGTCGAGCTCAGCCGCGACCTGCGCGTCCTCGGCTCGAACCATCCGCGCGACATCCACCAGAAGACGGACCTCGACTTCGTCGGCTCGCCCGTTCTCTTCCGGCACGCGGCCTGCGGACAGCTCGCGGCGGGGCTGAACAAGAACGGGTTCCTGTACGTGTGGCGCCTCCAGCGGCTTGCCGCGGGCCCGCTCGTGACGCTCCGGCTCTCGAAGCCGACGCTCGCGGCTCCGCTGCTGACCCAGGGCGCGTATTCGCCGCGCACCGGAGCGCTGTACGTGTCCACACCGAGCCGGCTCGTCCGCGTCGACCTCGACCGCAGATGCCGCGGGCGGGTCAAGTGGGGGCGCAAGGTGGGGAGCGGGCTCTTCAACGGCTCGCCCACGATCGCGGGCGACACCGTGTGGCTCGTGGAGAACGCGTTCGAGGGCTCGGCGCTGGTCGGCGTGCGGGCGGGGTCGGGGGTCGTGAAGTACAAGGCGAAGCTCGGCGGGCCGGCCTACGTCGCGCCGACTGTCGTCGGCGACCGCATCTACGTCCCGACGTACAACGGCGGCTTGCAGAGCTTCGCGCTCGCGTCGGCGCTGAAACGCGGGCCGGGCGCGGCGGACAACGGGCTCACCGAGTACCGAAGCTCCTCGGACGGCTCGCATCGCTGGGTCAGCCGCGAGGACGGCGTCTACACGACCGACGACGGAGGAGGCTCGTGGCGGCTGATTTACCCCCGAAGCGCGGTCCGGGTCGCCCAGGTCTCGGCGACGAGCGGAATGATCGCGGTCGGCGACCGCAGCTCGGCCTGCGGCTGCCGACAGGTCCGCCTCTGGACGGCCGACGGGGGCGCGACCTGGGCGCGCACGCGGAAGGCGGTCGGCACCGGGTTCGCGGCGGCGAACGGGACGCTCTGGTGGTGGCGCGGCGGGACGCTCTTTCGTGCGGCTGCGTGGCCTCCGGGCGCGGGCGGCCTCAAGGGCGTGAAGGCGGCCGCGGTCAAGGGTGCGATCCTCGACGTCGACTCACTGCCCGGCGGCGTCGCGGCGCTCGTGACGAGGCGCGTCGGAGGACTCGGCTACGACCGGCTTCCGACCGTGCTCCTCGGCAACGCGTCAGCGCTCCGGCAGCGAAGGCTCCCGGCCGTCGGCGGAGACGTCCTCGTGCGCTCGCTGGAGGTCGCCTGGCCCGAGATCCGCGTCCGCGGCTTCGACGTGACCGCGTTCACACGGCGCGAGGAGGGCTCGGTCGAGTGGCTCTCCGAAGACGGCGGCGCCAGCTGGACCGTGGCCCGCCGTTAGCGAGCGGGCCGGATCGGCCGGTCAGCGGGAGAGCTCGGCGACGACCTTGCCCAGCCGGCGGCGTTCGTCGAGCAGCGCCTTGAACGCCTCGGCGAAGCGCTCCTCACCCTCGTCCGTCAGCTCGACGTAGACGACCCGGGCGTCGTCGGTCGACGCGGAACGCCTGACGAGCCCGGCCGCGGCCGCGCGGTTCACGAGCTCCGTAACCGTGCTCTGGGCGAGGGACAGACGCTTCGCGAGCTCGGAGATCGTCGCCCGCGACGAGCCGTCCTCGGCGCCCTTGACCAGGAGCATCAGCAGGTAGCGCTGCGGCGTCAGGCCCGCATGCTGGGCGCTCCGCTCCGTCTGCCGGAGAAAGGCGCGGAGCGCGACGCGGAAGGCCGCAGCCCGCTGAACGTCGGACGTCTTGATCGAGGCCGCACTCGTCACGCGCGAAGAGTATCGCCGTGCGATGCGAATAGCCTAGAGCGCCTGGGGCGAGTGGAGCCGATGGAGGTCGGGCCGTGGGGTCATACTTTCCGGGCAGATGTTGAGGAGCGCAGCTGTCTTCGCGTTGGCTCTCCTCGTCGTCGGCTGCGGCACGTCGAATGAGGCCGCAGGGCCGGGGCCGGTCAAGCGTTATCTGGTGTACGAGAAGCTCGTCGGCGAGAAGGGCGTCTGGATCGCAGACACTGACGGAGCCAATGCTCGGGAGCTCGTCGGGGAGGGCCACTCACCGGTCGTGTCGCCCGATGGAAGGTGGGTGGCGTACCTCGGTGGGTGCGACTCGGAGGATGCCTGCGCTGAAACGGTGGTCGTCTCGACCTCCGGCGGGAAACCGCGCTCGTTCACCCCTTCGATCGCGCAGGTCCAGTGGTCGCCCGATTCCGAACAGATCGTGGGGACCCGTGGGCCGACGCCGTGGGACGGAAAGCTGGTCGGCATCGACGTCGAGAGCGGGAAGCAGACGGTGCTCGCCGACGGGTACCTCTGGGGATGGAGCTTCTCGCCGGACGGGAAGCAGATCGTGTACGGACGGGCGCGACCAGCACCGCAAGAGACCGGCGAGGGTCAGGGCGACCTCTTCCTCGCCGACCGCGACGGGAGCGATGCGAAACGGATCACCCACAGCGGCCGAGACGGGTACCCGGTGTGGGGCCCGGACTCGATCGCCTTCGGCAGGCTGGTGCCGGGCGGCGACTCGGGTTGGAACGAGATCTGGAGCGTCCGACCAGACGGTTCCGGCCTGAAGGCGCTCACGGTTCCTCTGCCGGGCGACTTGCGCGGCACCGGGTACAGCGGGCTCGCACCCGTCGGCTGGTCCGACGACGGGCGCGCCCTGTTGGCCGGCTGGCTGAACTCGTTCGGCTCGGTGCCGGTCGCCGTTGATCCCGACGACGGCGAGACCCGCAAGCTCGACGAGAGCGAGACGATCCACACCGGCGCCATCTCCCGCGACGGCCGGTTCGCCCTTGCGTCCACGTATCCGCCGCTGGGGACACCGGATGAGGAGAACGCAACGGTCCTGATCGTTCCGTACGGCGGCGGTAAGCCAACCGTCGTCGCGCGCGGCGCCGGCTCGCCGAGCTGGAACCGCTAGGCGCGGGTTTGGCTCAACCATACGTCCGTGGTTTTGGATGTCAGTCGCGCGCGGCACTACCCGTGGTATGCCCGAGAGCAATTTCGTCTGGCAGTCGGTCGCCCGCTACTTCGCGAGCGCTTTGGTCGCGATAGTCGTGATCAGCGCCCTCGGTGTCTTCGCGTTCCGCCGCATCGGCGAGAACGAGGCGATCCACGACGCGAAGGACCAGACCCGCGCCTCGGCCTTCTGGGCGATCGACCCGAAACTGATCGATCGCGTGCTCGAGAGCGACCGGAAGGCGCTGACCGATCTCGACAGACTCGTCCGGACGAGGATTCTGAGCGACTCCTCGGTCATTCGCGTGAAGATCTGGAACCGCGCCGGCGAGATCGTCTACTCGGACGAGCCGCGGCTGATCGGCGCGCGCTATCCCATCCCGCCGGACGAGCAGGACGAGTTCATGAGCTCGAACATCGAGGCGGAGGTCAGCGACCTTTCGAAGCCGGAGAATCGCTTCGAGCGCAATTTCGGAAAGCTGCTCGAGGTCTACGCGGCGCTGACGACCCCGTCCGGAAAGCATGTGCGCTACGAGGAGTACTACCGGTCGAGCTTCATCGCGGCGCGCGGGAATCGGATCTTCCACCAGCTCGGCTACATCGGCCTCGTCGCGCTGATCCTGCTGGCCCTGATCCAGCTCCCGCTGGCCTGGCAGCTCGCGCACCGGGTGCAGCGCGCTCAGCGCGAGCGCATGGAGCTGCTCCAGCGCGCGGTGGACGCCTCGGACCGCGAGCGGCGCCGGATCGCGGCGGACCTGCACGACGGGGTCGTGCAGGATCTCGCAGGCGTGTCCTATTCCCTGGCAGCCGCGTCCAGCATCGCTCCGCCCGATCTCGCTCCTGCGCTGGAGGAAGCCGCTTCAGGAACGCGCCAGGGGATCCGAGAGCTGCGGAGCCTGCTGGTCGAGATCTATCCGCCCGAGCTCCACCGCCAGGGCCTCGAGCACGCGCTCCGGGACCTGCTCACCCCGTGTACGAGACGAGGGCTGGAGACGCACTTCGAGATGGGCGAAGCGGTCGAGCTCGCGCCCGAGGTCGAGGCGCTCTTCTTCCGCGCCACTCAGGAAGCGCTACGAAACGTGATGAAGCATGCGGGGGCGAAGCACGTGGACGTCGAGGTCGAGCGCACGAACGGACACGCCGCGCTGACCGTGCGCGACGACGGCCGCGGGTTCGATCCGCTCGACGTCGCCGGACGGGCACTTCGGCCTGCGGATCCTGCGCGACCTGGCGCGGGAGGCCGGGGGAGACCTGACCGTCGAATCGGCGCCGATGCAGGGAACGACGTTGCGCGTGGAGGTGGACGGGTGATCCGCGTCCTGCTCGCCGAGGATCACGCGATCGTGCGGTCGGGGCTCGAGCGACTGCTCGCGACGACGATGGACATCGAGGTGGTCGCGGGCGCCGCCGACGGGGAGCAGGCGGTCGGGCTCGCGGCCGAGCACCGGCCGGACGTCGTTCTCATGGACCTGTCGATGCCGAACGTGGACGGAATCGAGGCGACGCGGCGGATCCTCGAGCAGAACGACGAGGTTCACGTGGTCGTCCTCACGTCGATCTCGGACCGGGCGAAAGATCGAGGCCGCGCTCGACGCCGGCGCGATCGGCTACCTGCTGAAGGACGCCGAGCCGGACGAGGTGATCCGCGGGATCCGCGCTGCCGCCCGTGGGGAGTCTCCGATCGCCCCGAAGGCCGCGCGGACGTTGCTGGCGGCGCGCGGACAGCGCCCGGAGCTACAGCTCAGCGAGCGGGAGCTCGACGTCCTGCGCTGCGTGGCCGAGGGCCTGGCGAACAAGGTGATCGCGAGGCGCCTCGAGATCAGCGAGAAGACGGTCAAGGCGCACCTGACGCGGATCTATCACCAGATCGGCGTGACCGACCGCACGCAGGCCGCCCTCTGGGCGAAAGAGCGCGGGCTCTAGCGCCGCGCGACGACGAGGTTGACGCGGCCGTGGGCCGCGAGGCGTGTTCCCCGCTTCGGGCTCTGCGAGACCACGTGGCCGGCCTTCTTGCGGCGATGCACGTGCCGGACGTTCCCCACTGCGCAGCCGGCCTTACGGGCGGCCGTCTTCGCCTTGGCCAACCGCTTGCCGACGACCGACGGTACGACGCACGCTCCGAGCGCGATGCGAGGCGCAGCGCCCATCGCGAGCGCGCCGCTTCCGAACATCGTGTCGCGCCCCGCCGGGCCGAGGTCGAGGGCGCGCTCCTCGAGGTAGGTCGCGATCTGGTCGGGGCCGAAGGACGGGTTCGCCTGCTTGACGAGCGCCGCGGCCGCTGCGACGTGCGGCGTTGCCGCCGACGTGCCCGCGAACCCACTCCTGCCGCAGGCGGTGAAGTAGCCGTAAATGCTCGACGACACGGAATCCGGGCCGACCAGATCCGGCTTCATCCGGTTGTCGATCGTCGGTCCCTGCGAGCTGTACGACTCGAGGCCGTCGTTGCGCCAGCAGACGGCGCCGACGGTGAGCGCGGCCGGTGAGGTTCCCGGCTCGGTGACGCTCCCCGAGGCGACCTGATACTCGAGATCCGGGCCTGGATAGACGAAGAGGTCGAAGCGGACCGGCCGTCCCGTGACGGCGTGGGCGCGGACCGCGATGCCGTATGCCTTCGGTGAGCTCGAGCTGTTCACCTGGCACGCGAGCTCGGTCGGTGGCTCGGTGCCGGTCTGGGGATTCGTCGAGGAGCTGTCCACGGAGCCGTTGGGAGCGATGAAGTAGAGGTCGTAGTCCTCTCTGCTCGCGGGCCAGTCGTCCCATTTCAGGGCCGCGCAGGCAAAGGCGTTTCCCGGGATGACGACCGTGTTGCCCTCGTCCCCGGGCGCGAACTCGTTCCAGCCGTTGGCGTCGCCGTCGAGGAACGATCCGCTCCAGTGCTGCTGGGCTCTGTTGCCGGCGGCGTTGACCCAGAGGATCCCGGCGGCGTGGGCCGCGGCGACGATCCCCTCGGGGCTCCACGCCGGGCCGTTCCCGTCCCCGCGTGCGTTGTTGAACCAGCTGGCGGAGTGACTGATGATCGCGATCCCGTGCGTCCGCGCGTAGTTGACGGCCTGGCCGAGGCCCGCGGCGTCGCGGACGCAGACGAGGTAGAGGTCGGCCGCAGGGGCGATCTCGGAGACGATCTCCGCGACGGCAGTCCCGTGGCCGGTGCTCTCGAAACCGCCCGAGCCGCAGAAGTCGACCCTGGTGAGGCGAGTCGGCAGGTCGCCGCTCGTCTGGCTGCGGCGGTAGTTGGCGAAGCCGAGGTCGACGATCGCGATCTTCACTCCCTCGCCGTGGACGCCCGCCCGGTGCCACGGGGCCGCCGCCGTGGCCCAAACGCCTTCTCCGTGGACGGCATCGGCCACCGGCCGGGCCGGTTCGCGCACGACACGGATCGAGGAGCTGCGCGCGAGCCGTCCAAGGGCAGACGCCGGCACTCTGGCCTCGATCACGCCGCGGTACGCGAGGCGAACCCGGCCTCCGCTCGCCGCCACGAGCCTGCGAGCAGCGTTCGGATGCCCGGCGAGAAGCTCGACGGAGACGAACCGCGTCGACCGCGGCGATCGCAGGTCGAGCTTCGCGATCTTGGTCGGCACGCCCACGGGGTGGAGATGCTCCTTCGTCACCCGGAGCGGACCGGCCCCACTCGCGGTCGCGCCGACACCGGCGACCAGCCCACACAACACTCCCAACACCACCCGCCGCACCAAAAGCCTCCCCTCGAGATCCTGCCTAAGGCATAGCTGCTGGCGGCGCTGCCGTCCAGAGGCCGCTCGGCCCAATCACTCGGACGAGCTAGTGGGGCTAGCGCTCTTGGGGCTAGCGCTCTTGCTGCTTCTGCTCGAGCTTGATGAACTCGAGGTCGTCTTTCGTGACGACGAGGCTCGGGCCGACCATGCCGATGCCGTTCGACTTGAGCTGGCTCATCGCGTCCTCGAGCGCCTTGCGGGCGTCGTCTTCGCTATCCGCGACGTCGGCGCGAGTCGTCGAGCCGGATGTGAACCTCACGTAGGCCTGCCACATGGTCGCGGGATCGTATCCGACGATCGGGCCAATGCAAAGCTAGGGACGGTTAGGCGACTTCGGCGTCGGCTTCGACTTCCTCGTCGCGCCCGAGCTGCTTGTTCCACCAGTCGGACTCGCGACGCTGCAACGCGCCCTGTGCCTGCGCGACGTACGTGGCGAGCTGCTTCTCCTTCGCGCCCAGCTTTTCCTCGAGCTTGGCAAGTGCCTGCTCGCGGGCCTCGAGCTTGTCGAGGCGGATCTCGTAGTCGGTCTCGTACCGCGCCTCGCGCTGGTCGAGCACCTCTTCGCGCTCGTCCATCTCCCGGGTGCGGTCGCGCAAGGTCGACTCGTTCTCCGCGATGCGCTTCTCGCGCTTGTCGATGCGGGCGAGGGCCGTCTGGGACAGCTCGGCTTCCTCGGCGAACGCTCCCTCGCGTTCGTTGAGCTCCCGCTCGCGTCCGTTGAGCTCCCGCTCGCGGGCCTCGAGCTGCTGTCTCAAGGCCTCCCGGGAGACGAGCTCCTGTTCGCGTGCCTCGAGCTGCTCCCTCAACCGACCGAGCTCGTGGCTCTGGGTCTTCTTGAGCTCCGACTCGCTCCGCCTGAGGTTGGCCTCCTGGGCGATCAGCGCTTGCTCGCGGCCCTCGATCTCGGCGAGGCGCGTGCGCATCTCGTCGCTCGTGTCGAGCTCGGATTCGCGCTGCTTCAGGTCGGCCTCTCGGGCGATCAGCGCTTGCTCGCGGCCCTCGATCTCGGCGAGGCGTGCGCCCAGCTCCTGGACCTCGGCGCCGGACGACGCGAGCTGCTGTTCGAGCTGGTCGTTCTCGGTGCGAATTCTCTCGTGCCTGTCACGGACCTCGGCCTCACGTCGCCTGAGCGCGGCGTCCTCGGCGGCGATCCTCGCGCTTTCCCTGGCCAGGCGCTGCTCGCCCTCCGTCAGCCGTGATTCGCGGCCGGTGAGATCCTTCTCTCGGCTCTTCAGATCGCGCTCGCGCTTCTTCCACGTTCCCTCGCGCTGAGCGAGGTCGTGCTCGCTCTTCTTGACCTTCTCCTCCCGCGCCGAGAGCCCGGAGTTGCGCTGGGCGAGCTCCGAGGAGCTCCGGCCCGCGAGGCGCTCGGCCTCCGTCAGCTCGGCATCGCGTGCCTGGAGCTCCTCCTGGAGCTCGGCGGCAGCAGCCTGAGCCGTTGCGACCTCGTCCTGGAGCGCAGAGAGCTTCTTCCGCTCGGCATTCAGCTCCTGCCGCTCGGCGGCCAGGCGCTCCTCGCGCTGCCGGATCGCGCTTTCCGTCCCGGAGAGCCTCGCGCTGCGCTCCTCGAGCTTCGTCTGCTCGTGTGCGACCTCGTGCTCCTCGCTGAGCTTCCGTTCGTAGGCCTCGACCTGCTCGGCGAAGGCCACTCGCAGCTCGCGCTCGCGCTTCTGTGCTTCCTCGAGCTGAGCACGGAGATCCTCGACTTCGCCGGCTGCCTCGACGCCCGCCTCGGGCGCTGCCGGTGAGCTGAGCTCGTAGTCGACGTAGGGCGTGGGATCGGGCCGCTCGGCGGGCTCGGGCGTCTGCTCCTCGGCCTGCGGGTTCTGACGCTTCTGCAGCTGCGCGCGGAGGCCCGTGCCGAAGCCGCGCTCGGTGGCTTGCCGCTCCACGGCGCCAGACTCCTGCGCCTCGTCCTTCTTCTTGCCAAAGCTCATGAAGTGGGCTCCTAACCGAAGAGCTTCTGGACGTTGAGGATGGCCGGCCCGAGGATGACGAGGAACATGGCCGGGAAGATGAAGAGCACCGTCGGGAAGAGCATCTTGATCGGCGCCTTCATCGCCCGCTCCTCGGCGGCGGCCTGACGGCGGAGGCGCGCGTCGGTGGCCTGGACGCGCAGGATCCGTCCCAGCGTCGTGCCGAGCTGGTCGGCCTGGATGATCGCGCGCGTGAACGCAGAGAGCTCCGGCGCGTCGACGCGGTCGGACATGCGCTTCAGCGCCTCCGAGCGGCTCTCGCCGATTCGCATCTCGGACAGCGTCAGCCCGAACTCCTGCGCCAGCGGGCCCTCCATGTTCTCGTTGAGCTTGGCCAGCGACGCGTCGAAGCCGAGGCCGGCCTCCACGCTGACCGCGAGCAGGTCGAGCGCGTCGGGCAGGTCGGCACGGATCTTCTCCTTGCGGCCGCGGGCCTTGAGCGTCAGCACGTAGTCGGGGCCGAGGAATCCGATGGCGCCGGCCATGGCTGCGCCGACCACCAGCCCGGCGAACCCGCGGCCCGATCCGAGCAGCGAGCCGACGAAGACACCGATCGAGGGCCAAGAGGGCCTTCAGCGCGAGGAAGCCCGTGGGCGAGAGCTTCCTGCCCAGTCCGGCCGCCATCAGCCGACGGGCGACGTTGTCGGTGGTCGAACGCGGGTTGAGCTTGAGCGCCCACCTGGCGAGCACTTCGCCGATCGGCGCGATCAGGCGCTCCTGCAGGCCCTCCTGAGGCGTGCCCGACGGGAGCTCCAGCTTGCCCCAGGTGGCGGCGCGCCGCACCGACACGTACCGCTGGCGGGAGGGCGCGGTGACGATCTCGCCGATCAAGAACGCGGCGCCGGCGAGGCAGAAGACAGCGAGTATGAGCAGGAGAGTCATCAGTTACCCCTTAAACGAGACGATCTTCTTGAGGCACAGGGAGCCGAACGCCATCGCCCCGAGGCCGATGTAAATGAGCATGTGACCCGTTGACGTGTGGTAGAGCGGGTACATGTAGGTCGGGTTGATGATCGTGATCACGATCGCGATGAAGAACGGGAGCGCAACGAGCGTGTAGGCGCCCGCACGGCCCATCGCCGTCAGGCCTTTGACCTTGCGAATGAACTGCTGGCGCTGGCGGACCGTGTCGGCGACCATGTCGACGAGCCCGGCGAGGCTGCCGCCGACCTGCTGCTGGATCTTGACCGCGGTGATCACGAAGTCGAAGTTCTTCGAGCCCAGTCGCTCGGACATGTCGGCGAGTGCCTGCTCGAGGGGCCTTCCGAGCCGTGCCTCGGTGAGCACCCGGTTGAACTCCTTGCTCGCCGGCGGGTTGCCCTCGTCGACGATCGTCTGCAGGCCGGCCTTGAAGCTGTGCCCGGCCTTGAGAGCGGCGGCGAGGGTGATCAGGACGTCCGGCAGCTGGTTCTCGAACGCGTTCAGTCGACGGCTCGCCTTGAACCAGACGAACGCGACCGGCGCGAAGGCTCCCGCACCGAACGCGGCGAGGGTGATCAACATCGACGGGGTCGTGACCGACGCGATGAGGCCGCCGATGAGCGCGGCTCCGCACATCAGGTAGAAGACCTCGACCGTTCGGACCGGCAGGTCGCTTTTCTCGACCAGGCGATCGAGCCGCTTCCAGAGCTTCCAACCTTCGAGTGCGCTCTCGGTCGCGTTGAAGAGCCCGGCCGCGGCCGCGAGCCTTTCCCGCTCCTGCTTCCTCTTCTGCGTCGTGGCGTCCTTCGCGATGTGCGGGGCGAGCCGCTTCTTGAGCCGCGCCCCCTTGACCGTGGTCAGCGCGAGGGACGCGGCGAGCAGGACGATGAAGAAGGAGACGAGCGCCATCGCCTGCGTTCCGAGGACAGTCCCGTAGAAGAAGTTGGGCAGCAGGTGCGACGGCTTCTTGTCGTCGGAGCCCGGGCCGAGGCTCGCGGGCAGTGCGAGGGGGTGCGGAACCGACTTCTGGTCGTCCCAGGTCGCCTCGAGGAAGGCGGTGGCCCCGGGCCGCACCGCAGTCGCGTAGTCGAGCAGCCACGTGCGGCGGAGCTCGGCCGCGATCTTCGCGTACTCGGAGGTCAGGGCGGCGCTCGACGAGGTTCCGTGGTACGCGCCACCCGTCTGCTCGGCGAGCTTGCGGAGAGGAGTGGGATTGAACTTCGCGCTCTCGATGGCGACGACGTAGATCGCCGTCCTGGCCTTGCGCGCAGCCGCGATCGCCTCGTTCAGAGAGGCGGAGCTGCGCGTTTCGTTCCCGTCCGTCACGGCGATGATCACCCGGGCCTGGAGCGCCTCGGACGCGAGCGTGTTCGACGCGCGGACGATCGCGTCATAGAGCGTCGTGCCCTGGGCGGGATCGACTTGGATCCCCCTGAGAGCGCCGTCCAGGTCGCTCCGCTCCGTCGAGAAGTCGGTCAGGATCTGCGGCTTCGTGGCGAACGACGCCACGGCGAGCCTGTCGGCTGCCGGCTTCGAGGCGAGGAAGCTCCGTGCTGCCGCGATCGCGTTTGCGAGCGGGGCGCCGCGCATCGACTGCGAACGGTCGATCGCGAGCACGACGGACTTCTCGGCGCCCAGGTTCTCCGCCCGCTCGATCCGGACGGGCCGGCCGTCCTCACGTAGCCCGGGCGGCTTGGTGCTGGGATCCGAGGTGAGCACGCGGACGCGAAGCACGGGGAACGAGCTCGTGTCGACGCCTTTGACCGCGACACCGGCGTAGGCGCTCGGCACGGCGAGACAGATCGCCCCCGCGAGGGCGATCGCGAGTACACGCTTCGTGATCATGAGAACCCGCCGAAGTTCGCAACGGCCAGGTTCGACCGGTAGCTGGACTGCTCCTCGTCGAAGAAGTTCGGCGAGAGCGCGACTCCGTGCACTGCCATCTTGTCGAGGAAGTGCGGCTTGAGGCCGGTGCACAGAAGCGGGGAGATGAGCCTCGTCGGCCCGGCCGCGGCAGTTTCCTCGTCCGGCGGCTTCGCGGCGAAGATGTCCTGCAGGGTGATCACCTCGGACTCCATGCGGAGCACCTCGGTGATGTGGGAGATCTTGCGGGAGCCGTCGACGAGGCGCGTGATCTGCACGAGCACGTCGAACGCGCTCGAGATCTGCTCGCGGATCGCCCGCAGCGGAAGCTCCACGCCGGCGGTCAGGACGAGCGTCTCGAGCCTGGACAGGGCGTCGCGCGGAGAGTTCGCGTGGATCGTGGTCAGCGAGCCCTCGTGGCCCGTGTTCATCGCCTGGAGCATGTCCAGGGTCTCGGCGCCGCGGACCTCGCCGACGATGATCCGGTCGGGGCGCATGCGGAGAGAGTTCCGCACGAGCTCGCGAATCCGGATCTCGCCCTGGCCCTCGATGTTCGGCGGGCGAGCCTCGAGCGTGATCACGTGCTCCTGCTGGAGCTGGAGCTCGGCGGCGTCCTCGATCGTGACGATGCGCTCGTCGCCGGGGACGAACGCGGAGATCGCGTTCAGCGTCGTCGTCTTACCGGTACCGGTACCTCCGGAGATGAGCACGTTCAGCTTCCCGCGGCAGCACGCGGCGAGGAACTGAGCGGCCTTCGGCGTCAGTGAGCCGAAGCTGATCAGGTCGTCCATCGTGTACGGGTCGCGGGAGAACTTTCGAATCGTGAGCGTCGGCCCGCGCAGCGAGAGCGGCGGGATGATCGCGTTCACACGGCTGCCGTCGGGAAGACGGGCATCGACCATCGGCGAGGACTCGTCGATCCGCCTGCCGACCTGGGACACGATCTTGTCGATGATCCGCAGGAGATGTGCGTTGTCGGCGAACGTCGTCTTGCTTCGCTCGATCTTGCCTTCGCGCTCGACGAAGATCCGGTCGAAGTTGTTGACCATGACCTCGGTCACGGTGTCGTCTCGGAGCAGTGGCTCCAGCGGCCCGTAGCCGAGGATGTCGTCGGTGATCTCACGGACGATGCGCCGCCGCTCCTCGCGTGTGAGCGGGGTCCGGTCGAGCGCCAGCTGCTCCGTCACCTCGCGCAGGACGCGCTCGGAGAGGTTCTCGCTCGTCTCGGTCGTGAACAGGTGCGGACCGAGCTTCGCGATGCAGGCGTGGTGGATCCGAGTCTTCAGCTCGGCGTACGGATCGGCAGCCGTCTCGACCGGCGCTTCGCCGATCGCCTGACTCGAGCCGAGTGCGTTCGACTGCTCGTCATAGCTGCTGGCATCGCCGTTTTCGCCGCCGCCCTTGATGCGGTCGTGAAGGCCCATTGCTAGCTACCGTTCTTTCCCAGGAAGCGGCGCTTCCCGTTCACGGCTGCCGCTGCCGGCAGGAGCGTCTTCGACATCTCGCGCACCGCGCGGCTGAAGTCCGACTTCGGGTCGGAGAGCACGGCCGGGTTGGACCGGTTGACGGCGAGCGGGACCACACGGTCGCTCGGCACCTCGAAGCGGATCTTGGTTTCGAGAGCGGCCTCGACCTCGCCCTTCTTCATGCCGACGTTCGAGTTCGCCCGGTTGAGGACGACCCGGACGCGATCGGTCGGGAAGGAGAGGAGCTGCAGGGTCTGGAGGCTCAGGCGCACGTTCTTGATCGTCGGCACCTCGAGCCCGCACACGAGCAGCAGGTGGTCGGTCTGGTCGAGCGTGGCCAGCATCGGCCCGTGGAAGAACGGCGAGGTGTCGACGACGATCGCCTCGTACGACTCCTTCGCGACCTCGATCAGCCGGGCCAGCTTGGCCTCGGTGACGAGCTCGGCGTCCTCGGGCCTGATCGGCGCCGGCAGGACGTCGAGCCCCGTGGAGTGACGGGTGGTGTAGCCGGCGAGCTTCTCCGGGTCGAGCTCGCCCGGAGCGGTGACGAGGTCCTGGATCGTCTTCTCCGGCTCGATCCCGAGCATGATCGCCGCGTCCCCGAACTGCAGGTCGAGGTCGAGGAGCAGCGTCTTCTTGCCTGCGTGCTTCGCGAAGCAGGTGGACAGGTTCGTCGCCATGACGGTCTTGCCCGTCCCGCCCTTCGGCGAGAAGACGGTCACCACGCGGCCGCTGCCGCGGGGACGGCCGTCCTTCGACCGACGGCCGGAATGGCTCGCCTTGCGAATCGCGAAGACGACGTTCTCCGTCAGCTGTGGGAGCAGGAGGACGTCGGCCACGTCGGCGTCGAGCGCCTCCTCGAGCAGGGCCGAGGCCTCACCCGATGCCAGGAGGACGATCGGCGCCAGCGTGTGCTCGCGGATGGCCGCGATCTCCTCGACGGGCAGAGCCGAGCTGCGCGTGGCGTGCAGGACGGCCTGCAGGTGGCCACCCGTCAGGGCGCCGGAGGCGTCGCGGACGTGCTCCGACTTGCCGACGAGCTCGAGCTCCGAGTGACGCCCGAGGGCGTCACTCAGCTCGGAAAGGCCTTCGCAGTTGCCCGTGAGAAAGACGCGAGTCTTTTCTCGTGTCTGGGTCTCGACGGTCATCCTCCCCTCCTCGCCCGGCTGCGCTGCCGTCCGTTGAGGCCGTCGAGGGCATTCGTCTTGGCGTTGTTGATCTCCTCCGGGCTGTCGGACGGATCCGTGACCGGCCGGAGCTGGAGCGACCACTCGCCGTTGTTCACGAGCCACCAGAACCTCGTGGCCTGGGAGTCGGTCAGGGCGAGCATCACGTTGAACCCCTCGTCGGGATTGCTGCTCAGATGGCTCTCGACGGCGCTCGTTTCAGGCGCCTGGAGGACGAGGACGTTGCGCAGCAGCTGGCGGCTGATGTGGTTCTTCCCCTCGGGGAACTCCCAGTTGCCGACGATGTCGACGTGGTCGCCGTCCTTCAGCGTGCCGTTCAGGAGCTGCGTTGCGCTCCCGGGCACCTGGAGGGCGCGCAGGTTGCCCTTGAGCTGGGCCTGGACGCCCTGCTCCTGTACCGAGCGGAAGCGCTGTGTGGAGACCTGCTCGCCCGCGTAGATCGCCTCGACTGCGACTTTGTCCGCAATCTGATCCGGCTGCGAGATCGCACCGGGCACGACGCTACGACGCGGAACCTGCTCCACTCGGAGCCCGCCCCCCTGCGCGACGTCTGCGCCCGAAGTGCCGAGCGAGATGTCATGAGTGGCAACGTAGACGGGCACGTTTCCTTCGCCGTGCTGGACGCTCCGCTTGTAATTCGTGACGTAGAACGTCGTCAGGAGCGCGGCGACGACCGCAAGAACGATTGCGATCCCGATGTTCCGAAGTCGATATGTCATGGCGGCGGGTCTCTTTCTCCTTTTTCGGTTATTTGGTCAGCTCGATCTTGTGGACGCCCAGGCCCTCAGCCCCGCCACTGCCGTGCTCAGACGGGACTCCGTCCACCACGTACCGCGTGAACGAGCCGTTGATGACGCCGTCGCTACCACTCGTCGTGTACGACGTGATGACGTAGCCGACCCAGCCGATGATGTCGTACATGCGCGTTTCCGCCCGGGCCTTTGAGCAGCCGGTAGACGGGGAACATCAACTCGTGGCCGATCTGCTGGTCGAGGGCGCTTCTGAACTGGGAGTTGTTGAAGCTGGCTCCGGTCGCCGACTCGTACTTGCCGATGCCCAGATAGCCCGGGTAGCCGTTCAGCAGCCAGTCCGCGAGCGTCTGGGCGCCGGGGTTCGGGTCGTTCTGATCGAGGTTGATCAGTCCGAAGGCGCCGGCCGCGTCCTTGCCGCCTGACGAGTGGAGGTCCTCGAGCGTCAGGGTCGTGGGAACACCGAAGGTGGGGTTACAGCTCGGCTTGGCGCCGCGGGTGCAGTTCAGCAGGGGGTGCTTGTAGTTGACCGTGATCGGCGCGACGCCCTTGACCTGCGAGACGTTCCAGGCGCGGGCGGTCGCCCGGCCCTTCACGCTGACGGTGCCGAGCCCGAACAACTTCGCGAAGAAGCCGGGATGTGGCTTCGTGACCGTGACCTGGATCGTGTCGGTCTCGAAGTCCTGCTTGCTGAACGTGATCGCAGTCCCGCTCGCTCCCGGGGCCGCGCCGCTGTTCTTGCCGACGTACTCGTTGGCGAGCGACGTCGCCCGGGTGGTGTCAGGCAGTCCCTGGGCGCCGGCGAGCGCGGACGCGTCCGCCGTCGACTGGGCTGCTCGGTGCGCTCTGTACCAGGAGCCGGCGTCGATGACTAGCGCCGCCATGCCCATCAGCACCGTGAGAAAGACGACGGTCACGACCATCGACTGCCCTCTTTGATTCGTGATTTTCATTCGATTCGCTCCGTGGTAGTGCTCGTCAGGTTTCCGGACTTCGTGAACAGGCCGAACAAGCTGATCGAGTAGGGGTAGGTCGCTGTGACGACTACGTCCGACCCTGGCTGCCAGGTGGATTGGCAATCGGCAGTTAGGGGCGGGGTCCTTAGGCCATTCGCGGAAGTGCGCACAGCTGCCTCGCAGGTGGCCTTCGGATTCGGGTCGCGCCTGGTCGTCGAGGCTGCCCCCTTGCGGGCGCCGGCGCGGGTCGCGTCAGTCAACGTGATGTAGTTGTTGAACGCGATTCCGAACTGGATGATCGCGAACAGCAGGAAGGCCAGGATGGGGAGGACGAGAGCGAATTCCGCCATCGACTGTCCATCCTGATTTCTGAGTGAAATTCTTTTCATCAAAAAATCTCTTTTTGGGTAATGCCGCTGAATGGAGAAGGATGGGTGGGCTCTTTCGTGCGAAGGAGCCCACCCTTGAAACCAAGCCGTTCGGTCCTAGGTGATGTACCCAGCGACCCGCGTCACGGCGTTGACGATGTTGCCCGAGAGGAGGGCGAGAGCGCCGAAAACGGCGATCGTGATCACAGCGAGAACGACGCCGTACTCCGCCATCGTCTGCCCCTCTTCGCGCTTGAATGCGTCGAAAAGCCTCATCACTTGAGTCACCTCCCTTCGTCGAATCGAGCGAGCCTTTCGGCGCGCGGACGCACTGCGACTCTTTCGCGAAGCAAATGAGCGAGAGTCGAGTGGGAAACCTTGGAAATCCGAAGCGATTTGAGGAGCCAAGCCGTGCAACCTCCAGAACGGTCGTGCGGCGTGGCTGCGCCGCCTCGGTTAGCTGAATCGCTCCCCTTCATCGCCCCGGGCCGCTCGGACGCGTATCCCCCGCATTGGGGATAAGTGCGAGCGATCCCCCGATCTAGGGACTCGCGCGGTGCAGAGCGGCCGATACCGGTCTCGATCCGTTGCGGCAGCGGATGTCACAGACAAAAGAGATCCGCGCCGATGCAAGCGGCCTCGGCGCTCAAACGAACGGAGCAACGCAATGCCACAACGGACACGATTCGAAGAGCCTCTTCCACACGCTCTTCCTCGCGGCTGCGCTGTCGCTTCTGAGCGCCGTGGTGCGACGGGAGCGCAGGCAGCAGCTCAAGACCGCCCGCGACCGCAGGAAGAAGGTCCGCGTCGCGCCGAAGCGGATCGCACTCAGCGTCGGGTTCGCGACGCTCTTCTTCGCGGGCGCGGCATTCTCCGCCGGCGCCGGGAACGGGGTCGTGTCTCTGATCGACCCGTCCACCGAGTCTGCCGTGGACACGACCGCCACGACCACCACCGACACGACAGCCGCCGACGCGACTCCGACTCCATCTTCCGCTCCGACTCCGTCTTCGGAGCCGGCCCCGGAGCAGGTTCCTGCCTCTGAGCCGGCGGCCGAGCCGGCGGCGCAGGAAGACAGCGCCGAGGTCGACCGCCCCGACGCTCCGAAGCCGGTGAGCCAGGCGGGCGCCGACACCGCGTCGGACGGAACTGTCGACAGCGCCTCGCGGATCCGCGCGAGCTTCGCCAGGTCCGCGTCGAAGAAGGCCGGTTCGTCCCAGGCCTCCAACGTCGGCGGCAAGACCGCCGTCCAGACCGCGCGCGTCCTGCACCTGCAGGGCCCGCCGGTGATCAAGACGCAGCCGCAGCCGTTGCGCAAGCCGGTCGACCGCGAGCCGGAGGCCGACGAGCCGAACGTGGCCGCGACGGTCTGGCTCTACCGCGACCTGCCGGATCCAACACCGCCGTCCCGCCGCCTGAAGCCGGGCTTCGCTCAGCAGCTGAAGCGGATCTCGCACCGGAATCACGTCGACTGGGCGCTGACCCTCGCCGTGCTCCGTGCCGACGGAGAGCGCGGCGCCGTCCCCGCCTCTAGGACACGGCTCGTCGACCTGACGAAGCAGCTCGCCCGGCGCCACGCGAACAAGGACGCCTGGGCGTCGGTCCTCTCGATCGAGGGCAAGACCGGGTTCGCCGATCGCACGATCGCTCTGCGCAACCTCTACACGGCGATTGGCCTCCAGGCTCTCGTCAAGGGGTACGACTGGGCGCAGCCGCACCTCGAGAAGCAGGTCCTCAACGACAAGCGGATCTCGATCTATCCGGGAGGCCGCTCGGACATCCAGCGCCATCGCGTGAACGTCCGCGTGCTCGCGCTGCTCGCCTACCTCGCGGAGGCCCACGGCCAGGTGACGGTCTCGTGCCTGATCTCCGGCCACCGCCTGTACGCGCGCCCGGGCGTCGTCTCGGCGCACATCTACGGGCTCGCCGCCGACATCTCGACGCTCGGCGGAGTCTCGATCCTCGGCCACCAGCAGCCGGACAACTCGGTCACCGAGAAGGGCGTCCGGAACATCCTGCTCCTGCCCGCCGAGCTGCAGCCGAGGCAGGTCATCTCGCTGCTCGGGATGGGCGGGCCGTCATTCCCGCTCGCCAATCACTACGACCACATCCACGTTGGCTACTAGTTGAAAGAGCTAACTCTCACGCGGGCTGACGGGACGGTTGTCTGTGAGCGCTGCACGCTCGCCGACTCCCCGGTGGCCCGCATGAGAGGTCTCCTCGGACGCGACGGGCTGGAGCAGGGGGAAGGTCTCCTGCTTCGGCCCGCCTCGTCGATCCACACGTTCTTCATGCGCTTTCCGATCGACGCGGTCTTCCTCGATCGGAGCCTCGTCGTCGTCGGGATCGAGGATGCGATCGAGCCGTGGCGCGCCGCTTCACAGCGCGGCGCGAAGGCGGTTCTCGAGCTGCCGGCGGGGGAAAGCTCGCGCCGGGGCCTCGCGGTCGGCGACCAGTTGACCCTCGCGGCCTGAACGCCGTGGCCGGTTGGGCTTGCGTCCCTAGCTAGTTTCCACTAGCTTCGATGGCGTGACGGAGACACACGTCACGGGGGAAGAGCAGACCCGGACAGCCGCCCCGACGGACGGCGCCGTCGTCACCGCGAACGAGGTGACGCGCCGCTACGGCGAGGGCGACACGGCCGTGGAGGCGCTGAGAGGCGTCTCGCTCGACGTTGCCCCGGGCCAGCTGACCGCGATCATGGGCCCGTCCGGCTCGGGCAAGTCGACGCTGATGCACATCCTGGCCGCGCTCGACCTGCCGACCTCCGGCTACGTGACGCTGGCCGGCACGAAGCTCGGCTCGCTCAGCGACACCGAGATCACGAAGCTCCGCCGCAAGCACATCGGGTTCATCTTTCAGTTCTTCAACCTGCTCCCGATGCTGACCGCGGAGGAGAACATCCTGCTCCCGCTGTCGATCGCCGGGAAGAGCCCGGACAAGGCCGAGTTCGAGGAGCTGCTCAACCGCGTCGGCCTCGCGGACCGCCGCTCGCACCGCCCGTCCGAGCTGTCGGGCGGTCAGCAACAGCGCGTCGCGGTCGCCCGCGCACTCGTCTCCAAGCCCACGGTCGTCTTCGCCGACGAGCCGACCGGGAACCTCGACTCGAAGACGAGCGACGAGATCCTCAAGCTGCTCCAGGAGGCGGTCGAGAACTACAAGCAGACCATGGTCATGGTCACCCACGACGCGAAGGCGGCGACGATCGCCGATCGCGTCCTCTTCCTCGACGACGGCCAGATCGTCCGCGACATCGGCCGCGCCGACGAGGCACAGCTCCTCGAGACGGTCAAGGAAGTCACTCTGAAGTGATCCGCGTCGCGCTCCGCGGGCTCGCGGGGCGGAAGCTGCGCGCCTTCCTGACGGCGCTCGCGATCGTGCTCGGCGTGGCCATGGTGAGCGGCACGTTCGTGCTGACGGACATGATCGACCGCGCC
This sequence comes from uncultured Actinomycetes bacterium, assembly GCA_963712635.1. Lineage (GTDB taxonomy): Bacteria > Actinomycetota > Thermoleophilia > Gaiellales > Gaiellaceae > VAXT01. The sequence continues at coordinate 263,355 of CAVQIS010000007.1, forward strand.
TTCGACCAGATCTTCACCCAGTCGTATGCGAACACGGACGCGTACATCAGCGGGAAGGCGCCCGACTTCTCCTTCGAGGGCGACCAGGTGACGGCTCCGTCGATCCCGGCGAGCCTGCTGCCGAGAGTGAAGAAGCTTCCCGATGTCCAGGCCGCCGGCGGAACCGTCGCCGACGAGTCCGCGACGAAGATCATCGACCGCAAGGGGAAGCCGATCACGACGGGCGGCGCGCCGACGTTCGGTTTCGGGCTCGACTATTCGCTGCCGGAGTTCAATCCGCTCCAGCTGACCGCGGGGCGCTGGCCGAGTCAAGCCGGACGATGTCGTCATCGACAGCGGGACGGCCGGCGACCAGAACTACAAGGTCGGTGACACGATCCGGGTCGCGACGCTCGAGCCCGTTCGTCCGTTCAAGCTCGTCGGCATCGCGCAGTACGGCAGCGTCGGCTCGATCGGGAGTGCGACGTTCGCGACGTTCACGCTGCCCACGGCTCAGGAGCTCCTCGACCGCAAGGGGAAGCTCGACGCGATCTCGGTCTCGGCCAAGGCCGGGGTGTCGCAGGATCAGCTCGTCGCGCAGATCAAGCAGGTCGTGCCGCTGAACAAGGTCGAGGTCCGTACTCAAGCGCAGCAGGTGAAGGAGGCCAAGAAGTCGGCCTCGTTCACCAAGATCATCAAGTACTTCCTGCTGTCGTTCGCCACGATCGCGCTCTTCGTGGGCGCGTTCGTGATCTTCAACACGCTCTCGATCACCGTCTCGCAGCGGATCCGCGAGTTCGCGACGCTCAGGACGATCGGGGCCTCGAGGCGGCAGATCCTGACCTCGGTCACGATCGAGGCGTTCGTGATCGGGCTGCTCGGGGCGATCATCGGGCTCTTCGCCGGGATCGGCCTCGCGGTGGGGCTGAACGCGTTCTTCAAGGCTGTCAACAGCGACCTGCCGACGACGGGGCTGATCGTGGCGCCGCGGACGGTGATCATCTCGCTCCTGATCGGGGTGGTGATCACCCTGGTCGCAGGGCTGGCACCAGCCGTGAAGGCGACGAAGGTTCCTCCGATCGCGGCGGTGCGGGAGGGCGCAACCCTCCCGCCAGGGCGGCTGGCGCCGTTCCTGCCGTACATCGCGATCGCGCTCGTCGCGCTCGCCGTCGCGCTGCTCGCCTACGGCATGTTCGTCGACACGCTGTCGACCGTCGTTCGGCTCCTGTCGCTCGCGCTCGGCTGCCTCGTGCTCTTCATCGGTGTCGCGCTGCTCTCACCGCGGCTCGTGCCCACGCTTTCCCGGATCGTCCGCCCGATCGCGAAGTGGGTGATGCTCGGGGTCAGTTTGCTCGTGTACCCGACGCGCTTCGGCGCCTGGCTCTTCCGGCGGGGCCTCTACAGGCGCGGGATCTCGGTGCTGCAGCGAATCGGCCTGCTCGTCGGCGGGCTCGTCGTACTCCTGGTGATCGGGCCGGCCGTGCTGTTCGCCGCCGCGTGGGCGATGCGCTATCTGAGCAGCGCGATCGGCTGGGGCTTCATCGCCGCCGTCGCTGGTGATGGAGGTCGTGCTCGTCGTCTGGGTGGTCCTGTCCGTGATCCGGCGGCTCCGGGGACGCGGCTTCGCGAGCGACAAGCCGGACGTGCGTTTCGATCCCGCGACCGATCGGCTTTCGGGCGAGAACACGCGCCGCAACCCGGGCCGAACGGCTGCGACCGCAGCCGCTCTGATGATCGGCCTCGCGCTCGTGACCTTCATCGCGGTGCTCGCGAACGGGATGAAGCAGTCGAACCGGCGGGCGATCGAGCGGCAGGTGAAGTCGACGTACATGCTCGTCTCGGCCAACGGGTTCGACGCGATCTCGCCGAGCGCGGGCAACGCGATCGGGAAGGCGCCGGAGGTCGCAGTCGCCTCGAACGTGCGCTCCGGGGTGGGCAAGGCATCGGGCTCGGTGCAGGAGATCACCGGCCTCGATCCGAAGACGATCTCCCGGGTCTACAACTTCGAGTGGACACAGGGCTCGAGCGCGTCCATCGACGATCTCGGCCCCTACCAGGCGATCGTCGACAAGTCGTTCGCGGAAAAGGAGAACCTCGACGTCGGGTCGCGCTTCAGCCTCCTGACGCCGAAGGGCGACACGGTGCCGCTCGAGGTAAAGGGGGTGTACAAGGCGCCGCCCTTCTACCCGCTGCTCGGGGAGGTCAGCATCTCGCTGCCGTTCTTCGACACGCTGTACGAGCGGCCGCAGAACCTGTACACGTTCCTCGACGTGAAGGGCTCGCCGAGCGACGCGACGCAGGCGGCGCTCGAGCGGGATCTGACGAACTTCCCCGATGCGCAGGTGCAGACGCGCGACGAGTGGATCTCCGCTCAGGACGAGGACTTCGACAACTTCCTGCTCCTGCTTGTACGTGCTGCTCGCGCTCGCCGTGATCGTGAGCCTCGTCGGGATGATCAACACGCTCGTGCTGAGCGTCTTCGAGCGCACGCGCGAGCTGGGGATGCTGCGCGCGGTCGGGATGACGAGGCACCAGGTGTCGCGGATGGTGCGGCAGGAGAGCGTGATCACCGCGCTGATCGGTGCGGCGCTCGGTCTGCCGCTCGGCGTGTTCCTCGCCGCGCTCGTGACGCGCGCGTTGTCGCAGTTCAACGTCGAGTTCGTGCCGCCGTGGAAGAACCTGATCGGGTTCGCGATCGTGGCCATGATCGCGGGCGTGCTGGCCGCGGTTGCGCCGGCGCGGCGGGCGAGCCGGCTGAACGTGCTGCGCGCGCTCCAGTACGAATAGGTCCGAGCTGTCCTTTTCGGGTCGGCCCGGGCGGCGCATACTCGCCCTATGGCCGCGAGCGATCGCGAGGAGCTCCAGGCTGCCCTCGCAGCCCGCCGGGAGTTGGGACGGGAGTACGAGCCCGCGCTGGTCGACTCGTTCCTGGAGCGGGTCGAGAAGCAGCTCGAGCGTCGGTCGGGAGGCGTAGGACAGCGCGAGCACCGCATGGTCACGCCGCTCATCCTCGGTTCGCTCGGGCTGGCCATCCCGTTGCTGGCGATCGCAAGCGCAGCCGCCGGGCTTGCCGGGATCGCGCTGGTCTGCGCGGCGATCGTGAGCGTGAACGTCGTCGCGATGAGGCGCCGATGAGCGTCGTAGCCAAGGGGCCCGATCGAGCGATCCCCAAGCCCGTGATCGTGCGCCCCTAGTTAGTACACGCACGCGCGCGGCCCCACCCGGGTGGGGATCAAGGGTCCTCCCGCCGCCCGAGTTGAGCGTATCGCCGAGTTTCGAACCGGTCCGTGCCGGCTTCGAGCCAATATCGTCTCGCCATGCTCTGGGCGATCTCCGGAGGCGCGGGGTTCCTCGGGCTGCGCCTCGCGCGACGGCTCCTCGCAGCCGGAGACGAGGTGCGCACGCTCGACGTCGCGCCGCTCGACGCGCCCGAGCTCGAGCACCACGTCGACGAGCTTCGCGGAGACGTCCGCGACCCCGCGGCCGCCCGGCGACTCGCGCGCGGCGCAGACGTCGTCGTCCACGCTGCCGCGGCTCTGCCGATCCGCGGCTCGGGAAGCGAGATCTCGTCGGTCAACGTCCAGGGCACGAAAACCGTCCTCGAAGCGGCGCTCCGAGCCGGCGTCCCGCGCGCGATCGTCATCTCCTCGACCGCGGTCTACGGCGTGCCGAAGACGCACCCGGTCATCGAAGACGCTCCGCTCGAAGGCGTCGGCCACTACGGCCGCTCGAAGATCGAGGCGGAGGAGGTCGCCCGCTCGCTCGCCGCCCACGGCCCCGAGGTCGTGATCCTTCGCCCCAAGACCTTCCTCGGCCCGGAACGGCTCGGGGTCTTCGAGATCCTGTTCGACTGGATTCGCGAGGGGAGGCGCGTCCCGATCCTCGGCGACGGATCGAACCGCTACCAGCTCCTCGACGTGGACGACCTGGCCGAGGCCGTCCTTCTCGCCGGCACGAAGCCCGTTGCCGGCGAGACGCTGAACATCGGCGCGACCGACTTCGGAACGGTTCGCTCGGACCTCGAAGCCCTGATCCAGCACGCCCGCTCCGACAGCACGCTGCGCCCGGTGCCCGCGCGTCCCGCCGAGCTCGCCCTCCGCGCCCTCGAGGTCGCGCATCTGTCGCCCCTCGCCGAATGGCATTACAAGACCGCGCACCGCGACTCGTACGTCGACGTCTCCCGGGCGCAGCGGCTCCTCGGCTGGCAGCCGAGCCACTCGAACGTGGAAGCGCTCGCCCGAGCCTACGACTGGTACCTCGCCAACCGCGAACGCATGGCCGCCGCCGGCACCACGCATCGCGTCCCCTGGAACCAGCGGGCCCTCGGCCTGCTCAAGCGCCTAAGCTAGGCCGAAGTGGAGCTGACCGCGTATCGCGAGCGCTTCCCGATCCTCTCGCACACGACGTACCTGATCAGCCACTCGCTCGGGCCGATGCCCGCGGATGCCGAGCGCCGCGTCCTCGAATATGCGAAGTCGTGGGGCACCCGGGGCATCCGCGCCTGGAGCGAGGGCTGGTGGGAGCTCCCGCTTACCGTCGGCGACCAGATCGGCCGGCTGATGGGCGCCCCGCCGGGAACCACGGTCATGCACCAGAACGTGACCATCGCCGAGGCAGTCGTCCTCTCCTGCTTCGACCTGCGAGGCGAACGGAACCGGATCGTCTACGAGGAGGAGAACTTCCCCTCGGTCCGCTATCTCCAGCAGGCGCAGCGCGGCGTCGAGATCGTCGTCTGCCGCGACGAAGAGGAGATCGTCGACGCGATCGACGAGCGCACGCTCCTCGTCCCGATCACTCACGTCATCTTCAAGACGGGGCGCATCCAGGACATCGAGCCGATCATCCGGCGGGCGCACGAGGTCGGGGCCTACGTCGTCCTCGACGCCTACCAGTCGCTCGGCACCGTTCCACTGGACGTGACCGAGCTCGGAGTCGACTTCGCGGTCGGCGGCAGCGTGAAGTGGCTGTGCGGCGGGCCCGGGGCGGGCTGGCTCTACGTCCGACCGGACCTCGTTGAGCGCCTCGAGCCGACCCTCGTCGGCTGGCAGGCGCACAAGCGGCCCTTCGACTTCGCGCCGGAGCTCGAGTACGCGGACGGCGTCGCCCGCTTCCTCACCGGCACGCCGAACGTCCCCGCCCTGTACGCCGCGACCGCGGGCTACGACATCGTCGAGGAGATCGGCGTCGAGCGCATCCGTGAGAGCTCGACCCGCCAGACGGAGCTCCTCGTGGGCCTTCTCGACGAGGCCGGCTTCGAGGTCATGAGCCCGCGCGACCCGAACCGGCGCGGAGGATCGGTGGTCGTCCGCACACCGGACTTCCCTCGAGTCCACGCCGAGCTCGACGCGCGCGACATCCTCTGCGACTTCCGCCCCGATGTCGGCCTGCGCATCGGCCCGCACTTCTTCACCACCGACGAGGAGATCGAGCTGATCGTCTCGTCGATCAGGGAGATTGTCGGCCGGGGCGCGGCCGAGCCGGCCCCGGCCAACACGCGCTAGCTGGTCTCGTTCGGATCCTCTTCCGCAGCGAGCTTCAGCGACCCCTGTCGCGCCTCGTCGAAGTGGCGCTGCTGGATCGGGACGGCCCACTGGACGAGCTCCTGCACGTCCATCTTGCCGGCCTTCTCGCCGAGCACGCCGAGCACTTCCCAGTGTCCGACTTCGCCCGCCTCGGCCATCGTCAGGAACTCGAAACCGTCCAGGCCCTCTGCGTCCTGACCGAGGTACGTCCGCATCATCTCGGTCGCTTCCTGCTTCGTCTCGCGCGCCTTGTCGAGGACCGCGGTCTTCTTGCCGTCGAGCTCCTCGGCGAGCTGCGTGCAGCGCTCCTCCGTCTCCTTGGCCTCACGCGCCATCCGGTCGAGCGTCTGCCTGAGATCGTCGTCGTCGACGAGCCCGGAGACCTTGTCGACCGCGCCCTGGGCCGCCATCGCGAGCCCCGTCACTTCGGCCAGCTTCTCCTCGAGTGTGGTGAGTTCTGCCATGACCCCTTCCTCCGTTGGATGTCGGTTGTAGGCGTCGAGATACCCCGCCGTACGTTGCTCGCAAACGCATCTACGAGCTCATCGAGACGATTGGCTCGGAGCCGTTTCGTTCGCCATCGCCTGGGAACACCGATGAGATGAGTTCAAAGCCGGCGATCGCGGTTCTCGGAACGGGGACGATCGGCTTCCCCGTCGCAAGAAATCTCGCGCGGGCGGGCTTTGACGTTCGCGCGTGGAACCGGACGCACGAGAAAGCGGAGCCGCTGTCCGCGGACGGCGTGGCTGTCAAGAGGTCCGTGGCGGACGCCGTTGCGGACGTCGACGTCCTGATCACGTTCCTCGCCGACGGCCCGGCCGTCGAGGAGGTCATGGACGATGCAGCGCCTGCCGCCCGGGAGGGTGCGACCTGGATCCAGCAGACCACGGTCGGCATCTCGGCGACAGAGCGGCTGGCCGAGATCGCCGCGGGCAACGAGCTCGTCTTCGTCGACGCGCCGGTGCTCGGGACGAAGGAGCCCGCCGAGAAAGGCGAGCTCGTCGTCTTCGCGTCCGGCCCCGAAGAGGCCAGGGAGCGCTGCGAGCCGATCTTCGACGCCATCGGCAAAGCCACGCGCTGGGTCGGCGAGGCAGGCGCGGGCCAGCGCTTCAAGATCATCATCAACACGTGGCTGCTCGCGGTCGTCGAGGGAGCGGCCGAGGCGATCTCGCTGGCCCGGGCGCTCGGCGTCGACCCGAACGACATTCTCGACGCGCTCTCGGGAGGACCGCTCGACACTCCCTACCTCCAGCTCAAGGGCAAGGCGATGATCGAGCGCAGCTTCGAGCCCAGCTTCAAGGCCTCGCTCGCCCACAAGGACGCGAGCCTCGTGCTGGAGGCCGCTGGGCGCAGCGAGCTCGAGCTGCCGCTGGTCGAGGCCGTGCACGAAGTCTTCGAGCAGGCCGTCGACCTCGGCCACGCAGACAAGGACATGGCGTCCGTCGTCGAAGTCGTCGGCCGGCGCGCGGCGGCCCGCTAGATCAGTTCGAGCAACCGCTCCGCGTGGTGCGGCGCCGTCGGCTCGTCCTCGTGCTGGAAGTAGGCGAAGATCTCGATCCCGCTCGCAACGAGCGGCCGGATCTCGTCGGCGATCCGCTTGATCGCCTTGTCGTCGTAGGGCGGGTCGCGAAAGCGCAGGTAGCGGAACGGCGCCTTCGCCTCCATCTCGTTGACCCGGACGGCGTTCTCCGGCAACTCGATGCCGGCCCACGACTCGTGCCGGAAGTCGAACGCGAGCTTCAGCGCCGGGTCGAGCGACCCGAGCGCGAACGTGAGGAACCCCTCGTCGCGCCTCTGGGTGACGAGGATCCGGATCGGGCCCAGCCGCTCCCCGAGCAGCCGAACCCGCTCCTCGAACGTTGCCGCCTGCCGGAGCTGGTACGCCTGCATCTTGACCGCGAAGCGGAACGTGTCCGGGGTCTGCTCGGCCCAGCTGGTGAACTGCTCCTCGGCCGGGATCCGGTACCCCGTCGAGTTCAGCTCGACGCTCGGCAGGCGCTCGGCGTAGCGCCCGAGGAACTCGTTCGGCTTCGTTTTGGCCGGGTAGAAGTCGGGCCGCCACGACGCGATAGGACCAGCCGGAGGCGCCGACATAGGGCCTCGGTAGACTCGACTTCTTGGCCGTCACGCCCGAAGTCTTAGCGGAGAACGTCGTCCCGGTCCTCGATCACGGGTTCGTCGCACTCGACGGTGCGCTCGCCACCGACCTCGCGGTCGTGAACGGCGCGCGGGTCTCCTTCAACCAGGCGTCCGACGAGATGGGCGAGCGCGACGCGGGGCTGATCCGCTTCCTGATGCGCGAGCGGCACGGCAGCCCGTTCGAGCACGGCTACTTCCGCTTCGTCGTCAAGGCGCCGCTGTTCGTCGTGCGTGAGCACCACCGTCATAGAGCCGGCCATTCATACAACGAGTGGAGCGGGCGCTATTCGAAGATGGAGCCCGAGTTCTACGTCCCGGAGAACGTGCGCACGCAGGTCGGCAAGCCCGGCGCGTACACGTTCGAGCCGGTCGAGGACGAGGTGCGGGAGAACGCGCAGCGCGAGATCGAGGAGAACGCGACGCGAGCCTTCCAGTCGTACGAGCGGATGCTCGAGCAGGGCGTGGCGAAGGAGGTCGCGCGTGCCGTCCTTCCGCTCTCGACGTACACCAAGTACTACTGGAGCTGCAATCCGCGGAGCCTCATGCACTTCTGCTCGCTGCGGAACCACGAGGCGGCGCAGTTCGAGATCCGCCAGTACGCCGCCGCCGCGGAGTCGTTCCTCGAGAAGCAGATGCCGGTCACGCACGCGGCGTTCGTCGCGAACGACCGGATCGCGCCCTAGCCAGAACTAGATCTTCTGGCTGAAGACCGGCACGTCCTTGTGGTCGGAGTGCCGCCAGTGGGCGAGCTGGAGGCCGTCGAAGTCAGCCGGGTCGTAGGCGACCGTGAAGTGCAGCGAGGTCGGCCCCCCGCGGCGGATGTTGAACGTCCCACACTCCACGACCGGCTTGCCGTGCTTCGTCATGAAGAGGACGTAGTAGTCGTCCTCGGGCAGCGGGCGAAGCCCCTTGACCTTGACGTCCATCGTCGTGTTCCCGTTCGCGTCCATCGGCCCGAAGCGCACGACCGCGGAAGCCTCGCTGTTCCCGAGCGTCACGTTCTGGACGGACTGGAACGACTCGCCCGCCCCGGAATGACCGGCGATGTACCCGCCGAGGAAGGCGAGGAGCGCGATCGCCGCCGCGAGCGCGAGCGCCGCGCCGACCCGTCGCCGCGGAAGACCGGTCGGCTCCACCGCCGAGCGCTCGGACGGGACCATCTGCAGCTCGGGCGGGAGCTCCGGGGGCGGCCCTGCGGTGATCAGCATGTCGTGGACGCGCTCGAGGCGCGCACGCTCTTCGGGCGACAGGTCCTCCCCGACCAGATCTCGAAAGTCCGGTGGCTTGCTCACGCCAGCTCTCCTTCCAGTGCATCTGCGAGCCGCGAGAGGGCGCTCCGGGTCCGCGTCTTGACCGTTCCTAGCGGGATTCCGACGAAATCGGCGATCTCGCTCTGCGAGAGCCCGCCCCAGTAGGCGAGCTCGATCAACTTCCGTTCCTGCTCGGGGAGCTCGGCGAGCGCGCGATGGATGCGCCAGGCCGTCCAGCTCGACTCGGCCCTTTCGTCGGGGCCCGCGTCCGAGGACGCCTCGTCGACGGGCTCGGCGGGAACCGGGCCGAGGGCGCGGCGGCGGTCGACGATCGCGTTTCGCGCGACGGCGTAGAGCCAGGGCGCGCCCGGCCCACGCTCGCGGCGATAGCTCCCGGCGGAGCGCCAGATCGAGGCGAAGGTCTCCTGAACGGCGTCTTCCGCGCGGCCGCGGTCGCCGAGCCGCCTGAGGGCGAGCGCGAACACGGGTCGCGAGTAACGCCGGTAGAGCTGCTCGAACGCTCCGGCGTCACCCTCGCCCACGCGGGCGATCAGGTCGCCGTCGGTCGTCGTCTCCACGACGTGGATGGTGGCGAGTCGAGGCCTGCCGGGCAAGCCTGTACGGAGTGCGAGCGCTGATGACATGTTCCTTCCATCATTTCTACGGCCCCTGGAGGCTCCTGGATTGCAGGTGCCGCCCGCCGTCGACGAAGAGGCTCGTGCCGGTGACGAAGTCGGCGCTCGCGAGGAAGAGAACGGCCTCCGCGATGTCCTCGGGCGAACCGATTCGACCGAGAAGCGTCTCGCCCGCACGCCGCTCCTCCTGGCCGGGCTCGACCGCGACCGGGCCGGGCGCGATGCCGCAGACGCGCACCTCGGGCGCGAGCGCCCGCGCGAAGACCCGGGTCAGCATCGCCTGGGCGGCCTTCGCCGCGCAGTGGGCCGCGAAGGAGGGCCACGGCTCGTAGGCGGCGACGTCCTCGATCATGATCACGACTCCGTGGGCCTCGCGGAGCTGCGGCGCGGCGGCCTGGGTGGCGAAGAAGCTTCCCTTGGCGGTTGCTCCGAGGGCCGCGTCCCAGTCGGCCTCGGTCACCTCGTCCACCGGCTTCGGGGCGAAACCTTCCCCGGCTGCATTCACGAGTAGGTCGAGGCCTCCGAGCTCGTCGACCGCGCTCTCGACGAGGTCGCGTGCGCCGTCGGCCGACGAGAGGTCCCCCTGGGCGCGGCCCGCGGCCACGACCGACCAGCTCTCGTGCCGGAGCCGCTCCGCCACGGCCGAACCGACCCGCCCGGTTCCGCCTGTGACGAGTGCCCTCATTGTTCGAGGAGTGTAAGGATCGAGCGCTTTCCTCCGGACAGGGGATAGGAAAAACCTCCCGCAAACCGAAGTCTTTTCCCATGAGACGCTTGCCGCCCCTGATTCTCGTCGCTCTCGCCGTGCTGGCCATCCCGTCCGCCTTCGCGGCGACGAAGACGGTCGACGTCACCCGTGCCGGGTTCACGCCGAACAAGGTGACGGTCGAATTCGGCGACACGGTCACCTGGACGAACAAGGACAACCAGAGCCACCAGGTGCTCTTCGACCAGGGGGCCTGGCCGACCTCGCCGGTGCTCGCGCAGGACCAGACGTACTCGGTCACGTTCACGAAGTCGGGCAACTTCGGCTACCGCGACGCGTTCGCCACCAACCGGCGCGGGACCGTGACCGTCCGTACCGGCGTCTCGATCAAGGCTGCGCCGGCGCTCGTCGCGTACGGCAAGCAGACGACGATGTCCGGCGCGGTCTCGAACGGCGCGACCGGCGAAGCCGTCTCGCTCGAGGCGAAGGCATGCGGCCAGACGGCGTTCACGAAGGTCGCCTCGGCCACGAGCACGGCCGGCGGAGCGTGGAGCGCTGCCGCGAGCCCCGCTCTCAACACCGTGTACCGAGCGTCGTGGAAGAACGCGAGGAGCTCGGAGCTGAGCGCCTCGGTCGCGCCCGGCCTCAGGCTCAAGCGAGTCCGTCGGGGTCGCTTCACCGCCTCGCTCACCGCAGCCCAGACCTTCGCCGGAAAGGCGGTGGTCGTCCAGCGCTACGCGCGCGTGAAGAAGGCCTGGAAGTCCGTCAAGCGCGTGACGCTGAAGACCGCAAAGCCGGGCAAGGCGCCGACAGTGGTCACCTCGGCCGGCTTCCGTCTTCGCGTGCCGCGCGGAACGCGCCTGCGCCTGGTGCTGGCCGCGGATCAGGCCGGCCCCTGCTACGCCGCAGCGCGTAGCGGAGCCATCCGCGCGTAACTCCGCGCTACGCGCCTAAACAGCGGCCTTCCGCGTGAGCGCGGCGACGGCTTTCCAAAATCCTTACAGCGGGAACGCATCTTCTGAACGTTCAACCCGTTCCATATACGCCGTCAAACGACTAGGGGGAAACGCCAACATGAAGAAGGCTCTTGCGATAGCTACTGCGGCGTGTGCCCTTGCGGGTGCCGGCTTTGCATTCGCGGGCCTCACCGCGAGCAAGACCGTAAACATCAGGGCGACCGGGTTCGCGCCGAAGACGGTCACGATCGCCGGTGGCGACACGGTGACCTGGAAGAACACCGACACCGTGAACCATCAGGTCGTGGCCAACAACGGAGCGTTTGCCTCCGGGCAGATCGCGCCCCAGCGGATCTACGCGAAGCGGATCGACACGCCCGGTACGTACAACTACCACGATGCCCTCCACCCGACGCTGAAGGGCACGGTCAAGGTGACCGGCGCGGCACCGTCGGTCTCGATCGGGGCCTCCACGGCCATTGCCGTCTACGGAAACGAGATTCATGTCGGTGGTGCGATCTCGCCGGCCGCGGTGAATAACACCGTCGAGGTGTGGGCGCAGCCGTCCGGCACCGCATCGTTCACGAAGCTCGCCGATGTTCAGACAACGACGACCGGCGTGTGGGACTACGTGACGACGCCGCAGATACTCACGTCCTACAAGGCGATTTGGAAGGGGAAGGGCAAGACGAGCGCGATCATCACGGTCGCCGTTCAGCCGCGGCTCCGGCTCACGAAGTCCGGCCCCTGGTTCGTCGCCAGGGCTCAGCCGAACAAGTACGCGGGCCATTGGGTCTACGTCCAGCGGCTGAATCGCTTCGGCGAGTGGGTCAGCCTCAAGAAGGTCGTCCTCAACGGGCAGTCCGCGAAGCGGTTCAAGATGCGCAACCTTCCGCGCGGCTTGAACAAGCTGCGGATCTTCATCTCGACCAACCAGGCCGGCTCCGGGTACTTCCACGGGCCGAGCCCGAGCATCAGCTTCCGGCGCCGCTAGGGCGACGGACATCGTTGAGAGGCCGGGGCGGGGTCCCCCGGCCTCTTGACGTGTAACGGCTTCGCTTCGCTGAGCGGCTCGCTTCGCTCGCCTGCACGGGTGAACCCCTGGTTCCCCCGTGGGCCCCCTCCTCGAGAGCGGTTGCGTGATGCCTCCGGTTCAGGAGCCGGCGTAGCGGGGCGTCGTTCGCAGGTTTCTTGGGGTAGATGAGTCGCAGCCCGGCAAAGCCGGGCTGCGACGGAGAATCGTTTGTGGTCTCCGAGTGCGGTTAGGTCGCTGCTCTCACCTTGCCGATGGCGCGGGCATAGCGCTCGGCTACCGCGGGCCAGTTGACCACGTTCCACCACGCCTCCAGGTAGTCCGGGCGGCGGTTTTGGTACTTGAGGTAGTAGGCGTGCTCCCAGACGTCGATCCCGAGCAGCGGCTCGTCCGACTGCATGAGCGGGGAGTCCTGGTTCGGCGTCGAGTAGACGGCCAGCCCGGTGCCGTCGTGGACGAGCCACGTCCAGCCTGAGCCGAACCGGTTCACGCCGCCGTCGTTGACGGCCTTCTTCAGCTCGTCCAGCGAGCCGAACGTGTCGTCGATCGCGCCGGCCAGCTCTCCCTCGGGCTCGCCGCCGCCGTCCGGGCTCATGATCTCCCAGAACAACGAGTGGTTTGCGTGGCCGCCCGTGTTGTTGCGGATGACCATTTGTTTGTCCTCCGGGAACGTGTCCAAGAGGGAGAGGACGTTCTCGACCGACTCGTGTGCCGCGTCGGTGCCCTCGAGCGCCGCGTTCGCCTTGTCCACGTAGGCCTGGTGGTGCTTGTCGTGGTGGAGACGCATCGTCTCCTCGTCGATGTGCGGCTCGAGCGCGTTGTAGTCGTACGGAAGAGGTGGAACCTCGAATGCCATCTGCGCTCCTTTCCTTGTATCGGCGATTATGCTCGCCGACGCCCATTCCGGAGAGGAGTCCCGTTGGCCACGCTCGTCCACAACGCAGAAGAGATCGCACCACGAGAGTTGAAGCCCGCCCTCTACGAGCTCGAGGGGATCTCCCGCGAGTCCGTCGAGGCCCACTACAAGCTGTACGAGGGGTACGTCGGGAAGCGGAACGAGATCCTCGCCAAGCTCGCCGACGTCGACCTCTCGGCCGGGAACCAGGTCTACTCGGAGATCCGCGCGCTCAAGGTCGACTTCACGTTCGCGATCGGCGGCGTGAAGAACCACGAGATCTACTTCGAGCACCTGGGCGGCGACGGCGGTGACCCGACGGGGCCGATCGCGGACCTCATCGAGCGGGACTTCGGCAGCGCCGCGGACTGGCGCGCCGACCTGACGGCGACCGGCATGGCCGGCCGCGGCTGGGCGTGGACGGCCTACGACTGGGACGAGGGGCGCCTGTTCAACTACATCGGGGATGCGCAGAACTCGTATCCGATCTGGAATGCGACGCCGCTCGTCGCGCTCGACGTCTACGAGCACGCGTACTTCCTCGACTACCGAACCGACCGTGCGGCGTACATCGACGCGTTCTTCGAGAACCTGGACTGGAACACCGTCAACAACTGGGTCTCGGGGTACGCAATCCCCTTGAAGTAGCCATCGAGACCGCGCTCTTCATCGTCGTCGGCTATCTCGCCGGCAGCATTCCTTCCGGGTACTGGGTCGTCCGCTGGGCGCGCGGCGTGGACATCCGCACCGTGGGCAGCGGGAACATCGGCGCGACGAACGTGTGGCGCTCGTTCGGGCCGCGGTATGCGATTCCGGTGATCGCGCTCGACGTAGCGAAGGGGTTCGTCCCGGCGCTCGTCGCGACCCTCGAGGCAGGGCACGTCGCCGGGGCGCTCGCCGGTGGGGCGGCGATGCTCGGCCACTGGCGGCCGATCTTCCTCGGCTTCGCGAAGGGCGGGAAGATGGTGGCGACCTGCGGCGGCGCGCTCTTCGGCCTCGCGCCGCTCGTCGGGCTCGTGGGCGCACTCGTCTGGATCGTCGTCTTCGCGCTCACGCGGTATGCGTCCGTCTCGTCGATCCTCGCCGCGGCGTCCTTGCCGGTGACGGCGCTCTTGCTGGACGAGCCCTGGCCGGTGCTCGTCTTCACGACCGCGGCCTTCGTGGGCGTACTGCTCCTCCATCGCGGCAACCTCTCCCGGCTGCGCGCCGGAACCGAGACGAGAGTTCAGCTCAGGCGGAAGCCTGCGCGGGCCTGAGTGCCCAGCCACTCGCTCAGGTTCGTGTGGTGTTCGAGCGGAGCCGCCGTGATCGAGCTCGCGCCGTAGTTCGCCGACCGTTCCGAAGCGCTCTGCGAGCACGTCGTGCGTGTGGATCGTCTCCAGGTTGACCTGCCGCGAGAAGACGAAGTCCGCGTCGTCCAGCTCCGGGTACGCGTCGAGCGTGCCTTTGAGCGCGAGGCGCACCGAGTCCTCGACGAAGCGCGGCTGCAGATGGGCGTGCTCGACCACGAAGAGCTCGTCCGGCCTCTTTAGAAGCTCGTACACCGGCGCGCTCATCGAGCTCTCGACGATCTCGACCAGCTGCTCGGCGTTGACGCTCTCCTGGGTGCCGACGAAGAGCGTTCCGCGCCCGCGCTGATTGTGCGTTGCGATCGGGACGAGCTCGAGGATCCGCTCGACGTCGTCCCCGTCGAACCCGGCCTCGAGGAGCCGCTCGCTCGCTCGGCCGCGCACGAGGCCCTGCGCGCACGGACAGGCGTTGATCCCCGCCGCCTCGACGCCGACGACCCGCCGCACTCCACCGCTCGTGGCCGCCGCGATCCCGATCAGCCTCACCATCTCCTGCGTCGGCAGGCCGGTCACCGGCGTCGTGCGCTCGATCGGATAGCGCGCCGTGATGCGCACCTCCGCGCGAAGCGCCTGCTGCCGCTCGACGATGTGCCCGGCGATGTGCTCCGCGAGCACCTCGATCAGGAACGCCTCGCCGATCACGACCTCCTCGATCGCCTCCTCGAAGAGCTCGGGGAAGCGAGACATGTGCACGCCCTTCTGGGCAGGGTCGAGGTCGACCGTGCACTCGATGTCCGCGGCGATCTGCTGCTCGGTGCCGGCGTAGCTGATCCGGATCGCCTTGCTCACACCCATCACGCCCGCGCGCGAGAGCCCCAGGCGCACCTCGGGCTGCGAGGCCTGCAGGTCGTCTTCCAGCAGTCGCGTCAGATCGTCCATCAGGCGATCTATTGTGCCTTGCCGTGGTCTCCGAGAGCTTCGCGCGCTTCGTCGCGCTCGCCTGTCACGACCTGCGAACGCCGCTGGCCACCGTCGCCGGGTTCGCGCACACGCTCGAGAGAATGGACGACATCGTCGATCCCGCGGCGCGCTACATCGGGATGATGAAGTCGGCCGGCGACCAGATGGGGGAGCTCCTCGACGCCCTCGGCCTGGTCGCCCGGATCGAGGACGGCCGCTACGAGCCGGCGCTCGTCGAGGCCGACACGCTGGAGCTTGCGCAGGTCGCCGCGGCGAGGATCGAGCAGGCCGAGGCCACTGGCTCCGGCGGAACCGTTCGCGTCGACCGCGCGCCGATGGAGAACGGGCTGGCGGCTCTGGCTCTGTGCGCAGTGCGCCACGGGGGTCTCGACCGTGTCCAGCTCACCGCGTCGGAGTCGACCGTCGAGATCGCGCCGATCCCGGCCGCGGCTGCCCCGATCGTGCTCGCGGAGGACCTGAAGGATCTCGGCGCCGCGGCTGCACGCCGCCTCACCGAGGCGATCGGGGGGAGCTTCGCGCTCGACGGCGAGCGGCTTCTCGTCCGTCTCCCCGTCTGAAGAACGCGGTCAGCTTCTCGCGAAACGTCCTGGGCGCTTCCGGCCGGCGACGGAGCATCACCCGCTCGTCGCTCAGTGGATCGTGCGTGTCGGTCATCGTGCCTCGAGGCTACGCGCGTGCCGGTGGCGCGTCGTCGGCCGCAGGCGTGATTTCGCCTCATCCTCGAGGATGAGATCGATTTCGTCTGCGCGGCCGATGCGTGTTTCACGGCGCTGGAGTACCGTCAGAGTCGTGATCGAGCAAGCCTGGCAATTCTTCAAGCGACAGTGGTTCTCGGTGCTGATCGCGGCCGGCATGGTCGAGGCCGCCGTCGAGCTGATCGTGCGCTGGGACGAGACCGACTCGCCGACGACTGCGCTCTGGGTCGCCGTTCCCCTCCTCCTGATCATCCCGGTCCCGCTTTTCTGGTGGCGCCGCTTCCCGTTCGGAGCGCCGGCCGCCGTCTTCGTGATCGGAGCCGCCGTGTCGTTCGTGGACGGCCTCCTCGTCACCTTCACGCTCGCCACCTTCCTCACCGTGCTCGGCGCGGTCTTCTGCTTCGGCCTTCTGGACGACCGCAGGCAGGCCGTGATCGGTCTTGCGATCGCCCTCGGCGCGGCGGGCGTGGTCACGCTCAACGACCCGAACCAGGTCTGGAGCGACTTCGCCGGGCTCGTCCTGATCGTGAGCATCGCCTGGCTCGCCGGGTTCGCGATCGGGCGAAAGCTCGAGCAGGCGTCCGCCGCACAGGCGCGGGCCGAGCGGCTCGAGCGCGAACAGGAGGCCGAAGCCCGCGCCGCGGTCGCCGAGGAGCGCGCCAGGATCGCGCGCGAGCTCCACGACGTCGTCGGTCACAGCGTGAGCGTGATGACCGTCCAGGCGAGCGCTGTCCGAAGGCGGCTGAACCCGGATCAGGAGCAGGAGCGCGAGGCGCTCGAGATCGTCGAGCAGACCGGCCGTGAGGCGCTGGCCGAGATGCGGCGGCTCGTCGGCGTCCTCCGGCGACCGGAAGAGGCGCCCGCACTTGCCCCACAGCCGAGCCTCGAGCACCTCGACCGGCTCGTCGCTCAGGCGCGGGAGTCCGGCCTGCCCGTCGACCTGCGGATCGAGGGCGAGCCAACGCAGCTTCCGCCGGGCGTCGACCTGACGGCGTACCGGCTCGTCCAGGAAGGCCTGACGAATGCGATCAAGCACGCGCGGGCGTCGAGGGCGGACGTCGTCGTGCGCTACGAGGACGGCACCGTCGAGGTGTCCGTGACCGATGACGGCCCGGGCGGCGGCGATGGCGGCGGAG
Organism: uncultured Actinomycetes bacterium; assembly: GCA_963712635.1. Classification (GTDB taxonomy): domain Bacteria; phylum Actinomycetota; class Thermoleophilia; order Gaiellales; family Gaiellaceae; genus VAXT01. The sequence goes on from CAVQIS010000007.1 coordinate 280,571, forward strand.
GTGGGCACGGCCTCGTCGGCATGCGCGAGCGCGTCACGGTCTACGGCGGCGAGCTCGAAGCGGGACCGCGACCGGAGGGCGGTTACTCGCTCAAGGCGCGCCTCCCCGTGCAAGGCTGAGGCGTGGAAGAGCGGCCGAGCGGCACAGTCACCTTTCTGTTCACGGACATCGAGGGCTCGACAGTCCTTCTCCGGCAGGTGCGCGACGCCTACGGCGCTCTGCTCGCCACGCACAGCCGACTTCTGCGCCGGGCCTTCGAGGCAGCGGGCGGCCAGGAGATCGACACTCAGGGCGACTCGTTCTTCGTCGCGTTCCGCAGCCCGAAGGACGCCGTCCTCGCCGCGGTCGCCGCTCAGCAAGCCCTCTCGTCGGAGGAATGGCCCGAGGGAGCAGCACGTGCTGGTTCGCATGGGCATCCACACGGGGGACGCGTCGCTCGCCGCCGATCGCTACCTCGGCCTGTCGGTGCATCGCGCCGCTCGGATCTGCTCCGCGGGCCACGGCGGCCAGATCCTGATCTCGCAGACGACGCACGCGCTGCTCGAGGACGAGGAGGCCGACCTGCCGGGTGAGACACTCGACCTCGGCGCCCAGCGCCTCAAGGACTTCGACCGGCCGATCAAGCTCTTCCAGCTGAGCGTCCCCGGCCTGCGAGCGGAGTTCCCGCCGCTCCGCACGCTCGACCACACGCCGTTCGAGGGCGACGAGGGCCGCCTGGCCGACGCCGCGCGCCGCGCGTCGAGGCCGGAGACTTCCTCGGGCGGAGTTCGGGTGCTGATCGCGGACGATCAGGCGCTCGTCCGTGCGGGGTTCAGGATGATCCTCGAGGCAGAGGAGGACATGGAGGTCGTCGGTGAGGCTGCCGACGGGGGCCAGGCGCTCGACGAGGTGCGCAGGCTGCAGCCGGACGTCGTCCTGATGGACGTGCGGATGCCCGACCTCGACGGCATCGAGGCGACGCGGCAGCTGATGGCCGACCAGTCCGTCTCGACGCGCGTCGTCATGCTCACGACCTTCGACATGGACGAGTACGTGTACGAGGCGCTGCAGGCCGGTGCGAGCGGCTTCCTCCTCAAGGATGTGCCGCCCGAGCAGCTCGTGGATGGCATTCGCGCCGTGGCCTCAGGCGACGCGCTCCTGGCGCCGTCGATCACCAAGCGCGTGATCGAGGAGTTCGTGCGCAGGCCTCTGAGGCGGCGCGCACTCCGCCGCCCGAGCTGGGGGAGCTGACCGAGCGCGAGCTCGAGGTGCTGAAGCAGGTCGCACGTGGCCTCTCGAATGCGGAGATCGCGCAGGAGCTGTTCGTCAGCGAGGCGACCGTGAAGACGCACGTGGCGCACGTCTTCGGAAGCTGGGCCTCCGCGATCGCGTCCAGGCGGTCGTCTTCGCGTACGAGTCGGGCCTCGTGCAGCCGACCGCGGCTCAGTAGCGGGCAAAACCGCTTTTCGGCGCCGAGCGTACTATGGTCAGGAAGGGTGATGACCGGGTCTCGAACCATGAGATCCGTACAAATTCCGGACGAGCGACGGAGGGAGTTACCGATTTCCGGAGAGCTCGGCCTTCAAGAGAGTGTCGGTATGCGCCGGCCTCAGTTCTTCCACGTCATTGTTGCGCTCACCTTGCTGGCGGTGTTCTTCGCGCCTCGCGCCGCGCACGCCGCCCCCGGGGACGTCAAGTGGCGCTTCGAAGTGGGCGGGCAGTACATCCTCCAGCCGCCCGCCGTCGCACCGGACGGCAGCGTGGCGGTCGTCGGCTCGTCCGGGAGGCTCTACTCGCTGACACCGGACGGAGCGCTCAGGTGGTCGGTGCCTGGCGTCGGCGGGGAAGGCGGACCGAGCATCGGCTCGGACGGGACGGTCTACGTCGGGCTCGGCGAGCGCATCACCGCGGTCGCGCCGGACGGGACGATTCGGTGGACCTTTATCGAGCCGACCGTCGGACAGGGCGTGATCGCGGGCCCGACGGTCGGACCGGACGGGAACATCTACGTGGTCTCAGACCTCGGCGGCCTCGGTGCGTATGCGCTCTCGCCGGCCGGCGATCTCCTGTGGAACAACCCGGGCGATCCCAATTTCCTCGAGTACGGGCAGCTCGGCGCGGAGATCGTCTTCGGCTCCGGGAGGCTCTTCGCCTCGTTCGACGAGTTCCCGGCCGAGCAGACCGCGATGATGTACGCGCTTACGGTCGGCGGGACGCAGGACTGGGCGGTCGCCGTGCCCGACGCGAACGACATCTTCATGCAGCGCCAGGCGCAGCCCGCCGTGGGGCCGGGCGGAGGCCTGTACCTGACCGGTCTGAGCGGCCCGTCTGGGTGGGCGCTCGTCCGCTTCGACCAGAGCACGGGCTCGGTCGTCTGGACGTACACGCAGTCGCCCGCGAACGGGATGTCGCCACCGTCAGTCGGCCCCGACGGCTCGATCTACCTCTCGCGGAGCCTCGGCTATCTCGACGCCGTCGACCCGGGCGGCGACAACCGCTGGACGTACTTCGACGGCTCGATCATCGACCAGCCGAGGGTGAGCCCAGACGGGAGCCTCGTCGTTGCGGGCGATCGGCCGAACTTCGGAGAGCCGGGCACGCTGCGCGGCTGGGACGCGGCCACCGGCACGCCCGCGTTCACGACCGAGCTCCCGACCGAGGACAGCGGGTTCCAGATCGTCTTCACGCCGCCGCGTTTCTCGGCCGACAGCGCCACGGCGTACGTCGGCACGGCCACGTTCGACCGGCCCGAGACGTCGTTCGTCTACGCGGTCGACCTCACGGACGGGGGCCCGCCGCCGCCTCCGCCACCTCCACCTCCACCTCCACCTCCACCTCCACCTCCACCTCCACCTCCACCTCCACCTCCACCTCCGCCTCCACCTCCGCCTCCGCCTCCACCTCCGCCTCCGCCACCTCCGCCACCTCCTCCACCACCGCCGCCCGTTCCGCCACCACCCCCTCCGGCGGCGAGCTGCCGCGTGCCGAACGTCGTAGGGCGAACGGTCGCGACGGCACGCCGGATGCTTCGCCGGAATCGCTGCTCGGTGGGCAGGGTTCGCAAAACCAGGTCACGCAAACCGCGCGGCAAGGTGATCGCCCAAAGCCCGCGCGCAGGCGCGAGGCTCGTCGTAGGCACTCCCGTGCGGCTGACAGTCAGCCGCGGCCGGCGCTAAGCCGCGAGCTCCCTCAGCGCAGCAGCCGCGACAGCCGCCGGTCCTTCAGGACGCGGCCGCCGGTCTGGCACTCAGGGCAGTAGTAGATCGTGTGCTCCTCGAAATCGACCTGGGCGATCGGCGTGCCGCAGACGTAGCAGGGCTCGCCGAGCTTCCTGTGCACGCGGTACGTGCGCGCGTCGTTCGCGCCGCGCTCGCGCAGCTCGAGCCCGCGCCCGAGCTCCGACGTGCATCGCCTCGGCGAGGTCGCTCGACCTGCTCCGGGCCACGTCCCGGGACAGCGCGTACGGGGACAGCTTCGCGGCGTGGAGGATCTCGTTCGCCCACGCGCGGCCGATGCCCGCGATCACGCGCTGGTCGCGGAGCAGCGAGTGCAACCGACGCGATTCGCCGGCCAGGATCTCGCCCAGCTGCGCCGCGTCGACCTCGTTCGCTTCCGGCCCGAGGTGGCCCAGCTCCAGCTCGACCGCCTCGGGCGCGAGCAGCCAGACGCCCGCGCGCTTCTTCTTGCCGGCCTCGGTCAGGATCAGCTCCGCACCCCCCTCGAACGCGAGCCGGAAGGCCGGCGTCTTGGGCCGCTTGTCGCCGGAGAGCACGTACCTGAGCCGCCCAGCGGTCATCAGGTGCACGAGCAGGACGAGCTCGCCGTCCTCGGTCGGGAACAGCAGCCGCTTCGCGCGGCGCTCGGCTCCGGAGAGCTTCCGGCCCTCGAGCTCGGCCAGCGGCGGGTCGAAGGTCTTCAGCGTCGCGATGTGCGCGGGGCCGGCCTTCGCGATCGGGAAGGCCGAGACCGGGCCGTCGAGCTCGCGCCGCCACGCCTCCATTTCCGGGAGTTCCGGCACTTAGAGTCTCGTCCTCATGGCTGAGCCGATCAGGGTAACCGTGCGGCGCGGGAACACCGTCGAGTCGCTCCACCGCGTGCATGCCGTTGCCGTGCGAGACGGCGAGATCGTCGCCTCGGCCGGCGATCCGGAGCTCGTCACCTTCATGCGCTCCGCCGCGAAGCCGATCCAGGCCGGGCCGCTCGCGCGCGCCCGCGCGGACCTCGACCAGCGAGAGCTCGCGATCGCGTCCGCCTCGCATCTGGCCGACGACGCGCAGCTCGAGGCGGTCCGCGCCCTGCTCGCGAAGGCGCCGGCCACCGAGGACGACCTCGAATGCGGCCCCTTCGAGGGCTCGAAGCTCAAGCACAACTGCTCGGGCAAGCACGCGGGGATGCTGGCCCTGTGCCACGCCAACGGCTGGCCGTACGAGGGCTACCGCCTGCCGGACCACCCGTGCCAGCAGGCGATGCTCTCCGAGCTCGCAACCCTGACCGGAACGGACGAGATCCGAACCGCGCTCGACGGCTGCGGCGTCGTCACCTTCGCGCTGCCGCTCCGGGAGATCGCGATCGCCTTTGCCGGAGTCGACGAGCGGGTCGCGCAGGCGATGCGCGCCTATCCCGAGCTGATCCGCGGCCCCCAGGCTCCCGACACGATCCTCATGCAGACCTTCGACGGCTGGTACTCGAAGGGCGGGGCGGAGGCGCTCATCTGCGCGGCGTCCACCGAGGGGCTTTCCGTGGCGCTGAAGGTCGAGGACGGCAGTCCGCGAGCGCTCAGGCCGGCCCTCGGATCGTTCGTCGACACGCTCGGACTGGACGGGTCCGTCTTCGGCCCGACGCCACTTCGCAACAGCCGAGACGAACTGGTCGGAGAGGTGAAAGTCTCGTAAAAAACTGGGCTACCCACAGCTGTGGATAGCTGTTAAGTTCCAGACGCCGAGCATAGGCGAGCCGGGGATCGTGCACCGGCTCTTTGCGTTCCTGGGTTCCGTCCCCTAGAGCGAAAGAGAGGTCCGTTGCTCACAGTCGACATCTCCCTCCCGGACGTCGAAGAGCTCCACAAGCTGGTACAGGACGGAACAGAGAAGGGCTTCCTCACCTACGACGAGATCGTCGCCGGGCTCGAGGAGGTCGATCTCTCCAAGGAACAGATCGAGGACTTCTACACGTACCTCATCGACCACTCGATCGAGCTGGTCGAAGGGGAGAACCACAAGCATCCGCCGCACGAGCAGCCGGCCCTGGCCGAGGAGGAGAAGGGGCCGAAGCTCGATCTCTCCGTCGAGCCGTCGCTCGACTCGCTGCGGCTCTACCTGCGCGAGATCGGGAAGGTCCCGCTGCTGACCGCGGACCAGGAGGTCTATCTCGCGAAGCGGATCGAGCGCGGGGACATGTCCGCGAAGACGCACATGATCGAGGCCAACCTGCGTCTCGTGGTGTCGATCGCGAAGAGCTATCTCGGTCGCGGCCTGTCGTTCCTCGACCTGATCCAGGAGGGCTCGCTGGGCCTGATCCGCGCGGTCGAGAAGTTCGACTACCGCAAGGGCTACAAGTTCTCGACGTACGCCACGTGGTGGATCCGCCAGGCGGTCACGCGCGCGATCGCGGACAAGGCGCGCACGATCCGCATCCCGGTGCACATGGTCGAGAAGCTGAACAAGGTCGTCCACATCGAGCGCCAGCTCGTCCAGCGCCTCGGCCGCGAGCCGCAGCCGGAGGAGATCGCGCTCGAGCTCGAGATCACGACCGAGGAGGTGCGCGAGATCCTGCGCATGGCGCAGCTCCCGGTGTCGCTCGAGAAGCCGATCGGCGAGGAAGAGGAGTCGGAGCTCGGCGACTTCGTCAAGGACGACCAGGCCGAGTCGCCTTTCGACACGGCCTCGCTCAAGCTTCGCCGTGAAGACATCCAGAAGGCGCTCGACTCGCTCCCCGACCGCGAGCGGAAGGTGATCGAGCTCCGCTTCGGGCTAACCGGCTCTCAGCCGTGCACGCTCGAGGAGGTGGGGCGCGCGTTCGGCGTCACCCGCGAGCGGATCCGTCAGATCGAGAACAACACGCTGAAGCGGCTCGAGACGCTGCCGGAGGCGCAAGGCCTCCGCGACAGCAGCGCCTAGCCTTCGCTCTCGATCGCCGCCCGCTCGTACGGGACGAACAGCCGGCAGTGCGGGCACTTGAAGCCCGTCCGCTCGCCCCCGCCGAGCAACTCGGCCTTGAAGGACTTCTTGCAGTGCGGGCACTTGACCTCGTACGTCTGGGCGGTTGACATGTCTCGACGGTACCAGCGCGCTCAGGTGCTGGGGCACTTCCCGGCTCGGAACGCCTTCAGCGCTGCTTCGTTCAGGACCCAGCGCCAGCGCGGGCCGACCTTGACCTCGTGGTTGACGAAGGTCGTCGCCTGGCCGTCCGACGACGTCAGCCGCACCCGTACCGCCTTTGCGCCCGCCTTGCCGCCGCCCGGGATCTGCACCGGGTCGTCGTAGACGTCGAGGATCTCGATCGAGTCCAGCCCGCCGAGCGCAGCCCGGCGCGTGCACTGCACGAACTTCGAGCGCGGGACGATCCGCTGGTAGGCGGGGTGAAGCGTGGCGTAGGCGCGCTCGATCTGTCCGTTGTAGAGCTGGTCGAGGAAGCGGACCTGCGCCAGGCCCGCGGGCGTGGCCGCAGGATCGACGTCACCGCCGCAGCCCGCCGCCAGGGCTACGACGGCCAGACCGGCGAAAACCACGCGAAGCATCGCCCCATCTTTCCCCATGCGGCGGACCCCGCCTCGTTGTACGTCCGAGGGAAAAGATCTATAACCGTGGGGGCATGAGCGCACAGGCGGCCCCTGCGGCAGAGCCCGTCGTTCGCGCCGAGGGGGTCCACAAGAGCTTCGGTGAGAACGTCGTTCTCGACGGCATCGACCTCTCGGTCGCGGCCGGCGAGACGCTGGTCGTGATCGGCCCGAGCGGAAGCGGGAAGAGCACGCTCCTACGTTGCATCAACCTGCTCGAGCCGATCGACAGCGGGCGCATCTGGCTCGAGGGCGAGGAGATCACCGGGAAAGGCGTGAAGGTCTCCCAGATCCGGCAGCGGATCGGGATCGTCTTTCAGCAGTTCAACCTCTTCCCGCACCTCAAGGCGATCGACAACGTGACGCTTGCGGCCAGGCGCGTCCGTCACATGTCACGCCGCGACGCCGAGGCGCGGGCGCTCGAGCTCCTCACCAGAGTGGGGCTCGAGGAGAAGGCACAGCAGCACCCGCATCAGCTTTCGGGCGGGCAGCAGCAGCGCGTGGCCATCGCCCGCGCCTTGATGATGGAGCCTCACGTCGTCCTCTTCGACGAGGTCACTTCGGCGCTCGATCCCGAGCTCGTCGGCGAGGTGCTCGTTGTCATGCGCGACCTCGCCGGGACCGGAATGACGATGGTCGTCGTCACGCACGAGATGCAGTTCGCGCGCGAGGTGGGCGACCGGCTGATCTTCATGGACGAGGGGCGGATCGTGGAAGAGGGGTACCCGCCCGACGTCCTCGACCGCCCGCGGCAGGAACGGACGAAGCAATTTCTGCGCCGCTCTCTGCAAATGGCGCATTCCCTGGAAGAATTGTCAATCACAGACCAAGGAGAAGTGGAATGAAACGACTCGTTGTACTCACGATCGTCTTCGGGCTCGTCGTCACTGCTGCAGTGGCCGCGACGTTCGGGACGGCCGCACCAAGCCGGGGCGTGGCGCAGGCGAAGCTGCCGGCGAAGCCGAAGCTTCCGGCCCTGCCCGCGGCGGTCAAGGCACGGGGCAAGTGGCAGATCGGCGTCAAGTGCGACACGCCGCCGTTCGGCTGGCAGGACACGAGCGGACGCAACCGCGGCTACGACGTCGAGGTCGCGCGTCAGTTCGCGAAGTGGGCGTTCGGCTCGGCGAGCAAGGTCGACTTCACGTGCGTGACGACCGCAAGCCGCATCGGCACCCTCACCTCGGGACGTGTCGACATCATCATCTCGACGCTCACCTGGACGGCTGACCGCGAAAAGGTCATCGACTACTCGGTGCCGTATTACAACGCGGCCGGCCGGCTACTGGTGCCGAACAGCGTCACCGTCGGCAAGCTCGCGAACTGGATGCCGAACAAGAAGCTCGTGTCGACGTCCGGCTCGATCTACGACCGCTGGATCAAGAACTGCTTCAAGCAGACGTCGTTCCAGGTCGTGTCGAGCCCGGCGGCGGGGGTCCTCGCCGTGAAGAACGGGCAGGCCGACGCGATGATGTACGACGACGCGTTCCTCGTGGGCGTGGCGGCGAACGACAACTCGCTGAAGCTCGCCTCGAACGTCTTCCTCAAGGTTCCGTGGGGAGTCGGGATCCGCAAGAACGAAGCGGACATGAAGCGCTGGGTCGATGCGGCGGTTCGCGGCATGCGGGCCCGCGACCAGTTCTGGTCGATCCTCAAGCGCACGATCCCGCGGCGCTTCTGGAAGGGCTTCAAGGTCAACGCCCCGAGCCCGAAGATCAAGCTGCAGTACCCGCGGGCGAGCCCGCCCGAGAGCAACTGCCCTAGCTAGACAGGTCGTATCCGAATGGCCGTCCCTCGGGGCGGCCATTCGTGTTTGATCGCCCCGTGCACATCCTCGCCTCGTTCGAATGGTCCGTCATCTGGGACAACCGGGGTCCGTTTTGGGACGGCTTCAAGCACACGATCAAGGCGGGCGCCCTGGGGTTCGTCCTCGCGTACGTGGTGGGGCTCGTCCTCGGCGCCGTGCGCGCCCACCGGATCCCGGTGCTCAACCAGCTCGCGGTGACGTACGTCGAGATCATCCGCAACACACCGATCCTCGTCCAGATCATCTTTCTCTACTACGGCCTGCCGGTGCTCGGCGTCCATCTCGAGACATTCACCGTCGCATGGCTCTCGATCACGATCTGGGGCGGGGCCTTCATGACCGAGAACTTCCGGGCGGGCTTCGAAGCCGTCCCCGCAGCGACTCCGGGAGGCCGGCTACGCCCTCGGCTTCACGCCCCTGAAGGTCTTTCTCAACGTGACGCTTCCGATCGGGGGGCGCATCGCGCTGCCTTCGACGATCAACACCGCGATCTCGGTGGTGAAGAACACCTCACTCCTGCTCATCATCGGCTACCCGGAGCTGACCTACGTCGCCAACAGCATCCAGTCGAACACGTTCCGGGTCTTCGAGGCGTTCAGCGCCCTCGCGGTCTGCTACCTCGCGATCGTGTGGGCGCTCTCGGCCCTGATCCGCTTCCTCGAGGCGCGCCTCGCGCTACCGGAGGCCCTGTAATGCCCCTGGTGCCTGACTGGTTCCGCCCCGTCGCCGAGTACATGCTCCGCGAGGGGCTGCCGGAGACGCTGCGCATCGCCGCGATCGCCCTCGTGGCGAGCGTGGCGGTCGGCCTCACCCTGGGGACGCTGATGACGATCCGGTTCTTCCCGCTCCGCTGGCTGATCCGGTTCTACGTCGAGGTCTGGCGGGGATTGCCGATTCTCGTCACCGTCCTCTTCATCTACTGGCTGCCGGCCTACGACGTCGGCAGGTTCCACATCCAGCTGAACGCATACCAGTCGGCCGCGCTGGGTCTATCGCTCTGGGGCAGCGCCCAGGTCGCGGAGGCGACGCGGGGCGCCGTTCAGTCGATCCCGAAAGAGCAGCACGAGGCCGCTGCCGCTCTGGGCTTCGGCTGGATCGGGCGACACCGCTTCGTGATCCTTCCCCAGGCCACGCGCAGGCTTCTGCCTCCGATGGTGGGGCTGCTCGTCAACATCATCCAGAACACCACGATCGCGTTCGTGATCGGCGTCAACGAGTTCCTCCAGGCCGGGACGCGTCAGTTCGAGAACGTGACCTCTGGGCTGACGGGGCAAGTGGCGCCCTCGTACGCACCGTTCATGATCTTCGGGTTCGTCATGCTCGGGTTCTTCGTCATCTGTTTCCCGCTGACGCGACTGGCGGCGTATCTGGAGAAGCGGCTCGCGGTCGAGGGAAGAAGCGCCTGACGGCGAGCGCGCCGACGAAACCGATCGTCGTCGCGTACATGAGCAGGAACGCCCGCGAGCCGGAATCCGTCCCGGCGCCCAGCCCGTGGAGCGTGGCGGCAGCCCAGACCGCGAAGTTGAGGTAGTGCAGGCGCCGCCACGTCGAGTAGCGCAGGCGCTTCCGGTAGTGGTTCGTGACCGCGAGCGCGAGCAAAAGCTCTCCCGCGACGATTCCGAGGCCGGTCCAGAACGGGCGATAGCTCGAGATGAATGGAACGACGATCGTCTTCGCGGTCAGGTCCGACTGCGAGTCCAGGCCGAGCCAGAAGACGTGCAAGCCGATGAAGACCCCGGCGAGAAGGCCGGCGAAGCGGTGGACGTCCTCGACCGCGAACCGGGGCCAGCCCTCGAAGCCCTTCCGGCCGGCCATGAGCAGACCGAGCGCGACCGAGGCCGAGACGAGGAGGTAGGCGACGACACCGGCCGCGCGGGCGGCGTACCAGTCGACGGCGAACGCGGCGAGCGTCACGCCGCCGCCAGCGTGGGCGACAAGGCCCGCCGCCAGGACTCGTTCACGACCTCGGTGCCGTCCTCCGAGAGAAAGCGGCCGGGAAGAGCGCGCTCGTCGAGCCACTCCAGCCCGTCCTCGGCGAGCAGGAACGCAGCCTTGGCCGCGATGTCCGCCTGCAGGCAGGTCGCCGCGCTCACGGTCACCTCGGACCACGGCGAGGCGGCGGGTGCGCCAGTACGTGGATCGAGCAAATGGTGCTGCCGGCTGCCGGCGCGCAGCCAATGCCGCTTCGTCGTCCCGCTGGTGGCGAGCCCGCCGCGGGTGACGCGAATGGATCCGCCGGCCGGAAGCGCGACGTCGAATGCGCCGCGCCCCGCGTAGTCGCCGCCGGCCGACACGAAGCCCTCACCTGAGAGGAGGTCGAGGGCTTCGTCCACCGTCCGGCCTTTGACGACGCCGTTCAGATCGAGCTCGACGCCGACCGGGCGTGCAAGCAGACGCCCGGTCACGCGCACGGAACGCCAGCGGCCGACCGGCCCCGCAAGAGCCGGTTCGGGCCGCGGACGCAGCTCACGGAAATCTCTGTCGTACCCCGCCGTTCGCAGCGCGGCGCCGAGCGTCGGGTCGACCAGGCCGCCCGTCGCGCGGGCCGCCTTCAGCGCGCGCTCGACCATCTGCCCGAAGGTCTTCGAGACCACGATCAGGTCGCGGGTGGCGCGGTTGACGCGGCTCAGCTCGCTCGCCGCCCGGAAGCGGCTGAACTGGCGGTCGCGGGCGTGGAAGAGGCGCTCGATCGCGGCAGCCTCGCGGCCGTCGGCGCCGCCGACCTCGACGAGGCAGCCCATCGACTCGAAGCGCCGGACGTTCACGACGTGCCCGTCCCGGTCGAGGGCGCGCCTTGCGAGGGAGCGAGGCCGCCGTCGTCGAAGAACCCCGATCCGTCGTCGGACTCGTCGGAGCTGGTCGCCGGCTGAGTCGAAGTCGGATTCGAGGCCGCGTGCGCGCCACGCTCCAGCGCCATGGCGCCGAAGAAGGCGATCAGCGCCGCGGCGAGGATCAGCGTCTTCGCCTGCTCGGCCCGTTCCTTCGCAGCCGCGATTCGGGAGTTCTCGGTGGTAGCCATGCGGACATGGAAGCCGCGCTCCCTGAGAAGCGGGTTAAACGGCGGTAAGAACTCGCTAAGAGTTGTTCTCGGCGGCGCCGTTCAGCCGGAAGCGCATGATCGTTCCGCCTCCAGCGGCCGGCTCGGCGACGACCGTCCCGCCGTGCGCCTGCGCGACCTGGCGCACGATCGCGAGCCCGAGCCCCGAGCCCGGAAGGCTCCGGGCGGACTGGGCGCGGTAGAAGCGGTCGAAGACGTACGGCAGGTCCTCGTCGTCGATCCCCGGCCCGTGGTCGCGGACGGTCACCTCGGCGTTGCGTACCGAGACCTCGACCTCGCCGTCGGGCGGGCTCCACTTGGCCGCGTTGTCGAGCAGGTTCCCGAGCGCCCGATCGAGCGTCTCCGGGACTCCGTAGACGAGCGACTCGTGCAGATCCGTCCTGAACTCGATGCCGGGGCGGTTGCGCTTCGTCCGCTCGACTGCGCCGGCCGTGACGAGGTCGAGCCGGACGTCCTCGGGCTCCACGCGATGCTGTTCCCCGCGCGCGAGCTCGATCAGCTCGGAGATGAGCGTCGTCATCTCGCCGAGCTGCTCGATCACGTCCGAGAGCAGGCGCTCGCGCTCGCCCGGCGGCAGCTGGCGGTCGCTCGCCAGCACCTCGATGTTCGTCCGGAGGCTCGTCAAGGGAGTGCGCAGCTCGTGCGAAGCGTCCGCGACGAGCTGGCTCCGCGCGCGGTCCGACTCCTCGAGCGCGGCGAGCATGGCGTTGAAGCTCGTCGCGAGGCGCCCCAGCTCGTCCTTCCCGCCGGCCTCGATGCGTTCGGAGAGGTCGCGCGTCTCGGCGACCGTCTCGGTCGCCTGCGTGAGCCGCCGAACGGGTATCAAAGCTGCGCGCGAGACGGCCAGGCCGAGCCCGGCGGCGATGAGGATCCCGCCGGCTGCGATGAAGAAGAGCAGGACCTTGATCCTGGAGAGCGCGCGGTCGGTGTCGTCGAGCGGCCGTGCGATCTGGACCGCGAAGTTGGGCTGGTACGGGAACGTGATCACGCGGACGTGGTTGTCGGCGACGTTCGCGTTCGCGAGAAACGTGTCGGCGTCGCCCCGGGCCACGCGCAAGACGTGCTCGTCGACGGGCAGCGTCACGTTCTGCCCGCGTCGCGTGTACGTGACGCCGTCCTGCCGCACGGCCTGCGGGAAGCCGCCGAAGACCCCCGGCTGCGGCGGCCCGTCGGCGAAGTCGAACGGAGGCCCATGCTGGATCCGCTCCATGCTGCTCCGCAGGGATGCGTCGACGCTCGAGTAGAGCTGGTCCTTCACGACGAGATAGACGACCCCCGAAGCGGCCACCACCGCCAGCGCGACTGCGCCTGCTGCCGCGAGCGCAATGCGTGCGCGAAAGCTCATGACTCCCGGAGCGCGTAGCCGACGCCGCGAACCGTCTGGATCAGACGAGGCTCGCCCTCGGCTTCGGTTTTTCGCCGCAGGTAGCCGATGTACACGTCCAGCGAGTTCGACGCGTACCCGAAGTCGTATCCCCAGACCCGCTCGAAGATGATCGTCCGCGTGAGCACCTGCCGCGGGTTGCGCATGAAAAGCTCGAGGAGCGTGAACTCGGTGCGCGTGAGCTCGATCGGGCGCCCGCCGCGGGTGACCTCCCGGGTCGCGGGGTCGAGCTCGAGGTCGGCGAAGCGGACCACCTCGCCGCTCTCGCCCTCCTCGTCGGCGGACCGGCGGAGGAGAGCTCGCACACGCGCGAGGAGCTCGTCCAGGGCGAACGGCTTCGTCACGTAGTCGTCGGCGCCGGCGTCGAGCCCCTCGACCCGGTCCTCGACCTGCGTGCGCGCCGTCAGCATCAGCACGGGAAGCTTGCTCCCGCTCCCTCGCAGGCGCCGGCAGACCTCGAGCCCGTCGACGCCGGGCATGAGCACGTCGAGGATCATCGCGTCCGGCTCCGCGTCGCCTTCCAGGCGGTAGAGCGCCTCGCGCCCGTCGGCTGCGAGCTCGATCTCGTAGCCCTCCAGCTCGAGCGCTCGGCGGAGCGACTCGCGGACGGCCCGTTCATCGTCGACTACCAGGATCTTCATGAGGTAATTGTTGCTTGGGGAGTGTTAATGCCAGCTAAGAAAACATTTCTTTAACGGAACTCTTAGCCCGCTCTCAGGCAGGGTAAGGGCTAGTGCTGCTCTTATGAGAGCAAGCAATCCGAAAGGAAACAGATGAACAGCCGCTCCCGCATCCCCATGATCGCCCTGATCCTGATCGCCACCCTCGTTCTGGGCGCGGGGGCCGGCGCGGTCGCCTACTCGACCTTCGGGTCGGACTCGACCACGGTAATCCGCTCGGTGCCGGTCGGTAATTCCGAGCCGGCAGCCCAGACGACTCCGCTGACGGTCGGCCAGGTCTACCGCGACGCCTACCGCGGCATCGTGGAGATCACCGTCACCTCCGACCAGGCGAGCCCGCTCGGCGGCCAGCAGCAGCAGCGCGCGCAGGGCTCCGGATTCGTCATCGACTCCGACGGCCACATCGTCACGAACGACCACGTGGTCGACGGGGCGAAGTCGGTGTCCGTCCGGTTCTGGAACGGCGCGACCTACAAGGCTTCAGTCGTCGGCACCGATCCCTCCACCGACCTCGGCGTGATCAAGGTCGACGCCCCGGACTCGGTCCTGCACCCGATCCAGTTCGGCAACTCGAACAGCGTGCAGGTCGGTGACACGGCGATCGCCATCGGCAGCCCGTTCGGCCTCGAGGAGACGGTGACGGCCGGGATCGTGAGCGCGCTCCACCGCCAGATGGAGGCGCCGAACAACTTCACGATCAACGACTCGATCCAGACCGACGCCGCCATCAACCACGGCAACTCCGGCGGCCCGCTCCTCAACATCAACGGCGACGTGATCGGCGTCAACTCGCAGATCCGCAGCGACTCGGGTGACAACGCCGGCGTCGGGTTCGCGATCCCCTCCAACACCGTCAAGTCGATCGCGGAGACGCTGATCGGCAGCGGGAAGGTCGAGCACGCTTACCTCGGCGTCTCGGTCCAGCAGATCCCGGAGTCGGTGGCCGACCAGCTCAAGCTCGTCGGCGGCGTCGAGCTCGCGACCGTCCGGAAGAACACCCCGGCCGAGAAGGCGGGCCTCAAGGGCGCCACCGGGAGCAAGACGATCGAAGGTGAGCAGTACCCGACCGGAGGCGACGTGGTCACGGACATCGACGGCGAGAAGGTCGCAACGTCCGAGGACATCCAGCAGGCGGTCGACGCGCACCAGCCGGGCGACACCCTGAAGGTCACGTACTGGCGAAACGGCGACAGCCACACGGTCGACGTGAAGCTCGCCACGCGTCCGACGACGATCCCGCAGCAGTAACCAACGAATGAACGGCGGCCGGGCCCAACGCCCGGCCGCCGCCTCAAAGCGGACGGTTCGATCAGACGAAAGGAACCCGATGAAGAACCTCGACTCGAAACGCGTTCTCGCCCTCACGGCCGGTCTCGCACTTGCGGTCGGAGCCGGTGGCGCCATCGCCGCCTCGAAGAGCTCGGCGACGCGGGGCGACAGCTTCCTCGCACGGGTTGCGGGGCACCTCGGCATCTCGACCGAGAAGCTCCAGGATGCGACGAAGGCGGCGGCGATCGACCAGGTCGACGCGGACCTGAAGGCCGGCCGCATCACGAAGGCGCAGGCCGACGCGATGAAGGCGCGCATCGAGACGGGCGAGGTTCCGCTCTTCTTCGGCGGCCCTCACCGCTTCGGGGACTTCGGGCATCACGGACTGCCGTTCGGCCCGCACGAGCACCTCTCCGCCACCGCGGACTACCTCGGCCTGTCGGTGCCGCAGCTCATGCAGAAGCTGGCGAGCGGCCAGTCGCTG
This sequence comes from uncultured Actinomycetes bacterium, assembly GCA_963712635.1. Classification (GTDB taxonomy): domain Bacteria; phylum Actinomycetota; class Thermoleophilia; order Gaiellales; family Gaiellaceae; genus VAXT01. The sequence continues at coordinate 296,004 of CAVQIS010000007.1, forward strand.
GCCGACATCGCGAAGGCGCAGAACAAGTCGGTCGACGGGTTGAAGAAGGCGATCCTCGCCAGCGCGACGAAGGCGCTCGACCAGGCCGTCAAGAACGGCGTCCTGACCCAGGCGCAGGCGAAGGAAGGCCTGAAGATGCTCGAGTCGCGCCTCGACGAAATCGTCAACGGCTCGCTGCCGCGAATGCCCATGGGGCGCCGAGGCTTCCACTTCCCTCAGGGCGCGCCGGACCGGGGCGGCTGGGGCATGCCGGGGGCCACCGACTCTTAATCGTTTCTTAGGCGCCGTTCAGGTTTCCCTTAGAAGCCGGTGGTTTCATCGAGCCAAGGCAAATTTCCGCCGAACACAACAAACCTTCGAACGCGGCCCGCGCCCTCCCCTTGCGGGTCGCAATCGAAAAAGAAAAGCGGCCCGCGCCCTCCCCTTGCGGGTCGCTTTCGTTTTCGGGTTCAGACCCTCTAGAACTTCCGGATCGACTTCCGCGTCCCGATCACGATCAACGGGTGGTCCGCGGGGTCGAACCAGCGCAGGAGCCAGACGAGCTGGGGGAGAGGGACGGCGACGCAGCCGAGGGTCGCGTTCCCGTGGCTGACGTGGAGGAAGATCCCGCTCCCGCGCCCGGGGACGATCGGGTGCGTGTTGTAGTCGATCACGGCCAGGTGCCGGTACGACGAGGGTGACCCGGACATGTCCTCGCTGGTGACGCGGAAGGGCGGCTTCGATCCGCAGGGCACGTGGCGGAAGCGGTTGTAGAAGCGGGAGCGCGGGTCCTCGACCCACCAGTCGCCGCAGACGATCCGCCGGTAGCGGTAGCGGACGCCCGGGTTCGGGCCGACTCCGAACATGCGCGACTGGATTCCGAACGCACCGCTCGGGGTCTTCAGGTCGCCCTCGCGCTTGCGCTCGGAGATGCCGCGGATCCCCAGCCAGGCCTGCCACGGCCCGGCGGCCTGCGTCCAGCAGTCGCCGCGCTTCTCCCAGACGCGCATCGCGCCGGTCTGAGAGCTTGGACCTAGCGAGGCGACGGTGACGAGCTGGGTCGCCGAGCCCGTGTCGGCGAGCTGATTGGCGAGCGTGGCCGGGCACGAAGGCGGCGCGGCGACACGGCCGGTGGCTGCCGCAGCAGGAAGGAACGCGAGGCAGGCGAGAAGGGCGCAGGTCCACTTCATGCGGCCATCCAGACTAGTCTCGATGGGCCATGGGGTTCGCCTTGCTCGCTCTTCTGGCCGTCCAGAGCCCGCCCTTCACGCATTCCGTCGCGCCCGTGACGCGGGCCCAGCTCGGGAGCTCGTGGCACGCGGGATGCCCGGTTGCGCCGTCCTCGCTCCGGCGGCTCCGTCTCGGTTACTGGGGGTTCGACGGCCGGCCGCACGTCGGAACGCTCGTCGTCAGCTCGAGCGCCGTCGGCGACCTGACGATCGTCTTCAGGCGCCTCTACCGGGCGCGCTTCCCGATCCGCCGCATGCGGCCGATCACGGCGTACGGCTCGAACGACGAGCGCTCGCTCGCGGCCGACAACACGGCCGCCTTCAACTGCCGCTACGCGGTCGGGCCCGGCCCGCGCCGCTGGTCGGTGCACGCGTCCGGCCTGGCGATCGACGTCAACCCGGTCGAGAACCCGTATCTGGAGAGCGGGCGCGTTCATCCGCGCGCGGGGAAGGCGTTCCTCGACCGCTCGAACGTCAGGCCGGGGATGGCCGCGCGCGGCGGGCTGCTCGTGCGCGCGTTCGGATCGGTCGGCTGGCAGTGGGGCGGCCGCTGGACCGGGACGCCCGACTACCAGCACTTCTCGGCGACCGGCGGCTAGCTACCGCTCCACGGCGTACTGCAGATGCGTGGCGTGCGGCCCCTCGAGGACGTTCGTCAGCGTCAGCTCCAGGTCGGTTCCGACCCCGCCGAAGAGGCTCGCGCCGCCTCCGAGCAGGATCGGCGCGATGTGGAGCGTGAGGTCGTCGACGACGCCCGCGCGGAGAGCCTGCTGGGCGGCCTCGGCCCCGCCGGCGATCGACACGTCCTTGTCGCCGGCTGCTGCGCGCGCCTGCTCGAGCGCGCTCTCGAACCCGTCCGTGACGAAGGTGAACGTCGTTCCGCCCTCCTTCTCGACCGGCTCTCGCTCGTGGTGCGTGAGGACGAACACGGGCACGTGGAACGGCGGGTTGTCGCCCCACCACGCGTCGGCGTTCGGGTCGCTCTCCCACGGCCCGGAGCCGCCGCTGAACATCCGCCGGCCCATGATCACGGCCCCGATGCGGTCGACCTGGGCGCTGAAGAGCTCCCCGTCGGGGCCCGTCTCTCCGCCCTCCTGCCCGTGCGGCTTGCGCCAGGCCTCGAGCCGAACCACCCACTCGTGGAGCTGCTCGCCCCCGCGCCCTAGCGGCTCTTCGAGGGTCTGGTTCGGCCCCGCGACGTAGCCGTCGAGGGACATGGAGATATCGATGAAGACGGCCATTTCATGTCCTTCCTGTTTCGATTCGGTTACCAAGACCGCGGAGCGGCCCAAAACTCATCGGAGCGGACGTAGGATCGACGGGAAGCTGCGGCATCCAGGCGACGCGAAGGGAGAGAGCCAATGACCCAGCCCATTCCGGAGGGATACAACACCGTCTCGCCGTATCTCGCAGTGGAGGACGCGGAGGCGGCGATCGAGTACTACAAGAAGGCGTTCGGCGCCGAAGAGACGCTGCGCATGAACGGGCCCGACGGCAAGATCGCCCACGCCGAGCTGAAGATCGGCGACTCGCACGTGATGCTGTCGGATCCGTTCCCGCAGTCCACGACGACGCCGCCGAAGGAGCTCGGCGGCACGACCGGCACGATCTTCATGTACGTCGAGGACGTCGACGCGGTCGTCCAGCAGGCGGTCGACGCCGGCGCCACCGTGACGATGGAGGTCGACGACATGTTCTGGGGCGACCGGTTCGGATCGATCACCGACCCGTTCGGCCATTCCTGGTCGATCGCCACGCACGTCGAGGACATCCCCCCCGAGGAGATGGAGGAGCGAGGCAAGGCTGCGATGGCGGCCATGAGCGCCTCCTAGCAAGATGTTCCTGCGGGCCCGCTTCGGCGGGCCCGCAAGTTCGCGGGTGCTCGAACGTCGTTTGCGGAAATTGCGGGAATCATCCGGCGAAACCTGCGTTGCTTTCTCTAACGTCGGCGATGACTTTCGAGATCGAGCGGGGTCGTAAGGGAGGACTCGATGGCTGAACGCAGCGACAACCAGACTGGACGGCGCCTAGCGCACGAACGCCTCTCGACCGGAGCGCTCGCGCGCTGGGCGCGGATGTGTGCGTCGCACCCGTGGCGGGTGATTTTCGGCTCGCTCGCGTCGATCGCACTTCTGTTCGTTCTCGTGGCGACCATCGGCGGCAGCCTCAAAGACGAGTTCGAGATCCCGGGCTCGGATACCCAGAAGGCCACCGACCTGATCGAGTCGGAGTTCTCCTCCGAGCAGGGCGCCGTGCTGAACCTCGTCTTCGCCGCGCCGAAGGGCGAGCGCCTCGACACGCCGGAGCGGAAGGCCGCAGTCGAAGCCGCCATTGCCAAGCTCAAGACGCGGAGTTCAAGCCCACGGAGGGCAAGGCGGGCATCGAGAGCGTCGGCGACCCGTTCTGCCAGAACACGTTCTCCGACGACGGACGCATCGCGTACGCCGAGGCGCAGTTCTCGGAAACGATCGAAACCGAAGATCGTCCCGAGGTCGTCGCGGTCGAGGACGCGGTCGCGACAAGACGGTCGAGCCGGCCGGCGTGCACGGCCGAGTTCAACGGCGACGCCGAGTTCCCGCCGATCCAGCAGGGAATCCAGGAGCTGCTCGGCTTCCTGGCCGCGTTCATCGTGCTCATGATCGTTTTCCGCACCTTCGTCGCGACCTCGATTCCGATCGCGCTGGCGCTCGTGGCCGTCGGATCGGCGTTCCTCCTCCTCTTCATCCTCGCCGGGCTGACCGACATCAACACGATCACGCCGATCCTCGTGTCGATGATCGGCATCGGCGTCGGGATCGACTACTCGCTCTTCATCGTCACGCGGTTCAGGCAGTACCTGCACGAAGGGCTGTCGCCGGTCGACGCGGCCAGCGAGGCTGGCGCCTCCGCGGGCCGGGCCGTGCTCTTCGCGGGGCTCACGGTCGCGATCTCGGTGACCGGGCTCGCGTTCTTCGGCCTCGACTTCGTGACCAAGCTCGGCATCGGCGCGGCGCTGGGCGTGCTGACGACGGTGCTGATCGCGAACTCGCTCCTGATCGCGGTGCTCGCGAAGCTCGGGCACAAGGTCGATCGGTGGAAGGTGCCGTTCCTCAAGCCGATCGACGACACCGAGGCCGGTCGCGAGAAGTCCTTGCTCGCGCGCTGGGGCCGGTTCGTGACCGCCCACGCCAAGCCGATCTTCGTCGATCCTGCTCGTGGCCGGTCTTCTCCTCGCCGCGACGTCGGCGCTCGTCCGTCTGGGCGCTTCCGACCAGGGGACCCAGCCGACCAACCAGACCGCCCGCCGAGCGTACGACCTCCTCGCCGAGGGCTTCGGGCCGGGCTTCAACGGCCCGATCCCGATCGTCGTCGACGTGAACGGAGACGAAGGCGCTCCGCAGCGGGTCTACGACGGCGTCCGCGGCCTCGACGACGTCGCCTCGGCCGCGAAGCCGCAGTTCAACGACGCGAAGACCGTCGCGATCGTCTTCGTCACGCCCGATTCGGCACCGCAGGACGAGAAGACCGCGAAGCTCGTCGATCGGCTGCGGGACGATGTCGTGCCGGCGGCGACCAAGGGGAGCGACGCTGCCGTCTACGTGTCCGGGCTGAACGCGGCGTTCATCGACATCGCCGACCGGATCATGCAGCGGCTTCCGCTCTTCCTGCTCTACATCATCGGCGTCACGTTCATCGTGCTCGCGATGGCGTTCCGGTCGATCGTCATCTCCCTGACCGCGGCGATCACGACCATCCTGTCGGCGTTCATCGGGTTCGGCGTGCTCACGCTCGTCATCCAGGAGGGCTACGGGATGGGCCTGACGGGGCTCGACAGGAAGGGGCCGATAGAAACCTTCGTTCCGCCGATCGCGTTCGCGATCCTCTTCGGCCTGTCGATGGACTACATGGTGTTCCTCGCGAGCCGCATTCGCGAGGAGCACGTCCACGGCCTGGACACGCGGGAGGCCGTCGAGCACGGCATCGCGGCGATCGGTCGAGTCATCGTCGCCGCGGCGGTCATCATGGCCACGGTTTTCACGGCCTTCATCCTCACTCCAGATCGCATCTCCAAGGAGTTCGGCCTGCTGCTCGCGGTGGCGATCCTGACGGATGCGCTCGTCGTGAAGATGACGCTCATCCCAGCGTTCATGACGCTGATGGGCGAGAAGACGTGGTACATCCCGCGCTGGCTCGACCGGATCCTGCCGAACATCACGATCGAGCCTCCGCACGACGGCGGTCGGGAGGCGGTCTACGACGCGCCGCCGGCGCCTGCGTCGGAGAGCTGATGCACAGCGTTCTGCCGGCGAGCGACCAGAAGCGCGCGCCGAACCGCACGCTGCGCTTCGAGGGCGAGGAGCACGGGTCCGGCGTGTCGATGTTCCTCGTCGACAACGAGCCCGGCGAGGGGCCGGGACTGCACGTGCACCCCTACTCGGAGACCTGGGTCGTGCGTTCCGGGCAGGCCCGGTTCACCGCGGACGGCGAGGACCTCGAGGCCGGGCCGGGCGACATCCTCGTCGTCGGGCCGAACACGCCGCACAAGTTCGTGAACCTCGGCCCGGGACGCCTCGACCTCGTCTGCGTCCACGACTCGCCGCGAATCATCCAGGAGGATCTCGAGTAAGGAGCCGGCGGACGCTCTCGGAGAGCTCGATCCCGGGCCTGAGCCCTGGCGACGAGTCCGGGGCTCCGAAGGAGCGGACGATCGGGACGACCCCCGCCCAGGTGTCGAGCTCGGCATCGGGAGAATCGTCGTCGTCCGGCGGGCCGGTCCGGAGCTTGGCCGAGGCCTCGTCGATCTCCATCGCCAGGATCTCGGTCGCCTTCAGCTCCTTGGCGTTCGGCTGACGCACCTCGTCCCAGCGGCCGGGGAGCAGCTTCTCGGTGAACGCCTCGAAGGCGCGCATCCGCTCGTCGGGATCCTCGACGAGCGTGAATGTCCCGAAGGCGATCGCCGAGCCGTAGTTCGCCGAGTGCTCGAAGGCCGAGCGGGCGAGGACGAGGCCGTGGACGACCGTCACGGTGACGCACGCGGGCGCGCCGGCCGCGAGCGCACGGATCATCCGGCTCTTCGTCGAGCCGTGGATGTAGACCCGGTCGCCGATCCGCGCATAGAGCATCGGGATGCACACGGGCTCGCCGTCGTCGACGAACGCGACGTGGGCGAGAAGGCCGCTGTCCAGCACCGAATCGATCGTCGCGCGGTCGTACCGACCCTTCTTCGGGCCCCGTCGCACCTTGATCTTCCTGGGGACGTCCTGCGCTCGTCGCTCCACGAGCTCAGCTTATGCACGTAGCATCCGCGCCCATGCGCGATCCGCGGCACGAGCACTACGCACGCATCCTGATCGACACCTGCCTCGCGGTCCAGCCGGGCTGGCAGGTGCTCGTCTCGGCGCCGCACCTGGCGCAGCCCCTGGTCGAGGAGATCGGGTCGCAACTCGGCCAGCGTGGCGCCTACTTCCTGAATAGGCAGAGCATCGTCTTGGGGTCGAACACGTGGCTCATCGAGGCTCCCGAGGAGCTGCTGAAGACGCCTGCGCCGATCGAAGTGCACGCGCTGGAGAACGCCGATGCGCTGATCTCGATCCAGGCGCCGGAGAACACCCGCGAGGCGTCGGCCGTTCCCCCGGAGCGGATCGGGCTCGTCCAGGCCGGGCTCCGGCCGCACCTCGATCGCATCTACTCGGACGAGATGCCGTGGGTCGGCTGCAACTATCCGACGCCGGCGCTCGCCCAGGACGCGGGCATGTCTCTCAGGGACTACGAGGACTTCCTGTTCGGCGCCTGTCTCCTCGACTGGGACGCGGAGCGGGAGCGGATGAGCCACTACGCCGAGCGGTTCAACGCCGCGCAGGAGGTGCGGATCGTCGGAGCCGAGACCGACCTCAAGCTGAGCGTCGACGGACGCGAGGCGAAGGTCGACGCGGGCGGCGCGAACCTGCCCGGCGGAGAGTTCTACTTCTCGCCGGTCGAGGACTCGGCCGAGGGCACGATCTCGTTCGTCGAGTTCCCGGCGCCGTACGCGGGCCGCGAGGTGAGCGGGATTCGCCTGCGCTTCGAGGGAGGTCGGGTCGTCGACGCGTCGGCCGAGTCGCACGAGGACTTCCTGTTCGAGATGCTCGACCTGGACGAGGGCGCGCGCCGTGTGGGCGAGCTCGGCATCGGCTGCAACCCGGGCATCACGCGGTTCATGAAGGACACGCTGTTCGACGAGAAGATCGACGGGACGGTGCATGTCGCGCTGGGCAACGGGCTCCCCGGCGTGGGCGGGACCAATCGCAGCGAGATCCACTGGGACATCGTCAAGGACCTGCGCCCCGGCGGGCAGGTTCTCCTCGACGGCGAGGTCGTCCAGCAGGACGGGGCCTGGACCATCTAGGCGTAGTGCCGGACTAGCTGGGTTTCCCGGACATCGCCCAGACGGCGACGATGCAGGCGGCGAGCAGGACGACGGCGAGCACGAGCGTGGCCTTGAGCAGCCCGGCGCCCTTGCCCTGCCGCATCCGGTAGATCCCGATCCCCCCGACGACGAGGGAGACGAGCAGGATCAGCCCTCCGATGTCCGCGACGAGCAAACCGATGGTGAGCCAGTCCGGGATCAGCCGGTCCGGGAGGTCGTCCCAGCCCTCCTTCGAGTAGATCCACTCGGCTCCGATCCGCATGATGATCCAGCCGGGAAGCGTGATCGCCAGCAACGAGAAGTAGCCGAGGCGCAGGAGCCTGGCTTCGCCCTTTCGCCAGCGCCAGTGACGCCGTCGCCGTGACCAGCCCGCCGACGGCCAGCATCGCGCCGAAAGCGTGCACGAGGAGCGGCAGGTTCCAGCTGTCGGGTCGGAGTGCAGCCAGCACGCTCAGGCCCACGGCTTCCAGATCATGTCCAGGATGATGAGCAGGACGACGAGGGAGGTCAGCGTCTGCAGAAGCAGCCCCCGCGAGGTCCGGTTGACCGCGAGCAGCTCCGCGTTCGGCCCGGTCTGGCCGGCCTCTTGCAGCTCCATCGCCTTCCTCGGGCCCTCGAGGAACGCCTCGCCCGTCTTCCGGCCCAGAGCGGCCCCGACGAACCAGAGGACGAGGGCGATGATGATCCAGGCGTCCCAGATGTCGTAGTTTCGGACCGAGAAGGCGAGCCAGACCCCGAAGATGATCGTCCCGCCCATCCCCAGGCCGACCGTGGCGCTCCCGACCCTGGCCACCGGACCGAGGCTGAGCGTCCCCTCGGGGGTGTCGATCCGCCGGCCGACGACGATCAGCGCCCAGAAGACGACGAGGCCGGCGACGAGCGAGAACGCGCTCAGCACGTGGAGGGCAAGCATCCAGTCGTCGAACCGCACGCGCGGATCCTACGGTTCCGGCGATGATTTTTCAGCGCTGCGGCGGTCTAGGCTCGTAAGCGACGCGGAAAGGATTCCCGATGCAGAAGATCACTCCCTGTTTGTGGTTCGACACCGAGGGCGAAGAGGCGGCGCAGCTCTACACGTCGATCTTCCCCAGCTCCCGGATCGTGGAGGTCACCCGCTACGGCTCCGCGGGCCCGCGGGACGAGGGCACGGTCATGACCGTCCTCTTCGAGCTCGACGGTCAGCCTTTCATCGCGCTCAACGGCGGCCCCGACTTCAAGCCGAACGAGGCCATCTCGTTCTCGGTCGACTGCGAGAGCCAGGAGGAGGTCGACTCGTACTGGGACAAGCTCTCCGAGGGCGGAGAGCAAGGCCCGTGCGGCTGGCTGAAGGACAGGTACGGGGTCTCCTGGCAGATCGTTCCGAAGGTCCTGACCCAGCTGATCAGCGATCCGGACCAGGAGAAGGCGCAGCGCGTGATGGCGGCGATGCTGAAGATGGGCAAGATCGAGATCGCCGAGCTGGAGCGCGCCGCCGCGGGCTAGGGATCAACATTTCGCTCTAACAAGTCGCTGTTAGCTTGGCTCGGTGGGTCTGCCTCGTCTCGTCGCGGCGGCGCTCGCCGTCGGATTCCTCACCGCTGGGGCCGCGCTCGGCGCCGGAGGCGCTCCGGCGCAGCCGGGCCTCGATCACGCGGGCTCCGGGCTTGCGCGGCACGGCGTCGGGCCGGTGCGGACGAGTCGTCCCGCGGGCTTGCCCGGGCTCGATGTGAGCAGTTGGCAGGGAAACGTCGACTGGACTGCGGTCGCGGCCAACGGCGGGCGCTTCGCCTACGTGAAGGCGACCGAGAGCACGACGTACGTCAACCCGTACTTCACGCAGCAATACGTCGGCGCCTTCCAGGTCGGCCTCGTGCGCGGGGCCTACCACTTCGCGCTTCCCGATCGCTCGAGCGGAGCCGCGCAGGCCGACTTCTTCGCCGCGCACGGAGGAGCGTGGTCGGCCGACAGCCAGACGCTGCCCGGCGCGCTGGACATCGAGTACAACCCGTACGGACCGACCTGCTACGGCCTGAGCCAGAGCGCGATGGCCGCCTGGGTCTCGAGCTTCGCGGGCGAGTACCAGGCGCTGACCGGCCGCTGGCCCGTGATCTACACGACCACGAACTGGTGGCAGCAGTGCACCGGCAACTATGCGGGGCTCGGCGCGACGAGCCCGCTCTGGATCGCCTGCTGGTGCCAGACGGTCGGGCAGCTGCCGGCCGGCTGGAGCACGTACACGTTCTGGCAGTGGTCGAACCAGCCGGTCGACTTCCCCGGCGACCAGGACGTCTTCAACGGCTCGACCGCGGAGCTCGTGGCTCTCGCGAACAACGGCCCGCCGCCGCCGGCTCCGCCCCCGCCGCCTCCGCCGCCGCCACCACCGCCTCCGCCGCCGCCTCCGCCTCCGGCCGTGATCTGCCGAGTCCCGCGCGTCATCGGCCTGAGGCTCCAGACGGCGCGAGCCAGGATCCGCCGCGCCCATTGCTCTCCGGGCCGGGTGCGGCGCGTGCGCGCGAAGCGAGTCGGCCGCGTCCTCGCCCAGAAGCCGAGCGCAGGCCGGCGCCGCGCGCGGGGCGCCAGGGTCAGGCTGATCGTCGGGCGCCGCCCCGCCGGGCGATGAACACGCCCACAAGGCAGATCGCCCCGCCGGCGAGAGCGAGCGCGGGCGGTGACTCGTCGAGCATGAGCCAGCCGAGCAGGATCGCGATCGGCGGCACGAGGTACGTCATCGAGCCCATTCGACCCGCGGTCGTGCGCGCGAGCGCGTAACCCCAGGTCAGGAAGCCGATCGCCATCGGCGCGATCGCGAGATAGACCATCCAGGCGATCGACGACGCGGGCGCGTCCGAGAGCTGATCGCCGAGCGAGAAGGCGAAGGGCAGGCACACGACTGCGCCGAACGTGCACGCGAGCCAGGTCACCTGCAGCGTCGACACGCGTGCCAGGACGGGCTTCTGGGCGACGACGCCGACCGCGTAGAAGATCGCCGCGAACACACACAGCAGCGCGCCCCAGCTCGCCGCGAGCCCGCTCTCGGAGGTCGCGCTCGCAATCACGACCACTCCCGCGAGGGCAACGGCCAATCCGGCGAACAGCCTCCGCGGAAAGCCCTCGTGCAACACGAACCCGGCGAGGACCGCAATCAGGATCGGCCCGATGTTGACGAGCATCGCCGCGGTCCCGGCGTCGACGCGGCGCTCGGCCTCGTTGAGCGCGATGTTGTAGAGCCCGAACCAGAACACGCCGACGAGCGCGATCGTCCAGAGATCGCGACGCGACGGCAGCGGCTCCCGGCGCGAGATCAGGATCAGGCCAAGCGCGAGGCTCGCGATCGAGAGCCGTCCGAATGCCAGCGCTCCCGGAGACAGGTGGTGCGAGGCCGACCGGATGCCGACGAACGCCGAGGCCCAGAGCGTGACCGTGACGAGCCCTGCGCCCAGCGCAAGCAGCCGCTCTCGCTCGGCCGGAACAGGGACTGTGGTCTCGACGGTGGCCACTGTGAGTAGTAACGCGCGCAGGCGTCCTTCTGTGAGAAACGCCTGGGGGCCGCCGCGTATGCCGGTTGCAAATCCTCCTCTATGAACTTTCGAATAAGTGCGTTACGATCGCGCGGTGCTTCGGCGCGCCACCCTGATCCTCGGAGTCGCAGCAGGCCTCCTGCTCTTCTCCGCCTCCCCTGCCTCAGCCGTGCAGCAGTACCCGATCAACTTCAGGACAGTCGACTTCTCCACGGGGACGCTGGACGGCCTCGTCAATGACAACGGCACGCTGACGCTCGCCTCGAGCGGGCTCCACCAGTCCGACTACACGGATCCGTTCTCGGCGGTCACGATCCTCGGCGAGCATGTCGACGGCTCGGGGTCCTACGACTACGGGACGTGGACGTCGCAGGTCTACACGCTCAACACGTTCGCGTTCAACGAGCTCGTCTCGTCGTGGAACTCGAAGACGTCGCCCGGGACGTGGATCCAGTCCGAGGTCAGGCCTCGGCTGGACAACGGGCGCTGGGCGAAGTGGTACATCCTCGGCCGCTGGACGTACAGCGACGACGATTTCCACCGCACCTCGGTGGGCGGGCAGGGCGACGCCGACGGCTTCGTCTCGATCGACACCTTCTTCACGAAGGATCACCCGGCGACCGCGTACCAGCTCCGGCTGTCGATCTTCCGGCGAGCCGAGCTGAGCGCGGACGACGCGCCGGCGTCGGTGAACCGCTACAGCGCGGTCGCGTCGAAGCTGACGAACCAGAACTCGAACTTCCCGAGCCCGACGGACATGAACGGCGTCGACGACATCGACCTCCACCTGCCGATGTTCTCGCAGGAGACTCACCACGGCGAGTACCCGGAGTTCGACAACGGCGGCGAGGCGTGGTGCAGCCCGACCTCGACCGCGATGGTCGTGCACTTCTGGGGCGCGCCGTACATCCCGACGGACCTCGACTGGGTCGGCTTCGACGATCCGGAAGTCGACTACACCGCCCGCTACGTCTACGACTACCACTACCAGGGTGCGGGGAACTGGCCGTTCAACACGGCCTATGCCGCCGAGCGCGGTCTCGTCTCGGATGTCACGCAGCTGCACAACCTGCGTGAGGCCGAGCCCTTCATCAGGGCCGGAATCCCGCTCGTCGCCTCGGTCGCCTGGAACTCGAACAAGCTGGACGGCGGCATCAAGAGCACGAACGGGCACCTGATGGTGATCGGCGGCTTCACGGGCAACGGCGACGTGATCGCCTACGACCCGGCCTCGCCGACGAACGCCGACGTGCGGCACGTGTACAACCGCGAGCAGTTCGAGCGCGCGTGGATCCCCGCCTCGGGCGGCATCGTCTACGTCGACCGGCCGGTCGGCCACGCGACGCCGTCGCTGACGGCGAACAACAGCAACTAGAAGGCGTTGACGACGCCGAGCGGCTGAAAGACCGCGTTGGCGCGCGCCCGCGCCTCGTTCGCGGCAGGCCTCGTCGCCGGCCGCTTCGAGAGCGCGCGCCAGGTCGAGCTCGAGACATGCCGCGTCGTAGGTGAGCCCGAGGTTCCGCTCGCGCTCGACCGCCTGAGTCAGGAGGCCGACCGCGTCCGCCGCGCGACCGGCGTCGAGCGCGAGCAGCCCGTCGCCTGCCAGTAGCGCGGTCTGCGTCTTGGCGGCGACCTCGCCCGACCTGCGCATCGACTCGATCGTCCGCCTGAGTAGGTCGACCTCGTCGGCGGCGGCCAGTGCGCGCACGATCGGAACGCTGTCGAGCGTGCTCGGCCAGCCCGCGTCGAGCGCGCGAAGGACATCTTCCATCAGGGAGCGGAGCGCCTTGCGATCGCCTGTCACTGCGAGCCAGGGCGCGACCACGGCCGCCATCGGCACGATCCGCTGCGGCTCGCCGCTCGCTAGCGCGAGCGGGCGCAGCCTGTCCAGGAACTCTCCGGCCTCCCGCCCTCGGCGTGCCGCGAGCGCGCCCTCCACACCGAGGAACACCAGCAGCATCGTCGTGCCCGGCTCGTTTCCGCGAAGCCGGTCGAGCTGGGCGTCGGCTTCGTCCCACCGTGCGGTCGGCACCAGCAAGCCCATCACGACCGAGATGTCGAGGTAGGGGCCGATCGATCGGGGAGCCGGAACGTCCGCGAGCCGTGCGCGCGCCTCGGCGACGACCTGCTCGACGCGCTCGACGTGCAGGTAGCCCGTCGTCGACCAGATCAGGTTCACGATCGCCCGGTACCCCTCCTCGTATTCGCCGGCCTCGACCGCCGCGTCGATGATCGAGAGCACCTCGTCGGGGTCGGGCGCCACGCCGGCGGTCGAGCGCTGCGTGAAGATGTTGATGCGGGCGTTCACCTCGGCGAACGGGTCGCCGACGCGACGGGCCACTTCCATCGCCTGCTGCGCGGTCTCGATCGACTGCGGCTGCTGCTTCAGCATCTCGATCTGGGAGAGACGCGCGAGCGCGCGGGCCAGCTGCGGCGACTCGGGCAGTCCTTCGAGAGCGTTCACGGCCTCGGTCGCGGAGGCGAGCGCCTCGTCCCAGCGGCCGGAGAGCCAGGAGACCCGCGAGCGCACCCCGAGCGCGTCCGAGCGCAGCTGGGCATCCTCCGGGCCGAGCCTGGCCTCGGCGGAGTCGAGGTACTCGAAGACCCGGTCGAGCGCGGCTTCCGTCATGTCCAGCCGGGCTAGCGCTATCTCGACGAGCGCCCGATCGGGATCGTCGACCGCGAGCTCGAGCGCGTCCTCGAGGCGGGTGCGTGCGGCCGCGAAGGCCCCGCGCCCGTAGGCGGAGACGCTTGCGGCGTACAGGAGCTCGAACGCGCGCTTCGAGACGGCGGGATCGTCCTCTCCGTACGCGAGCGCCTGGCCGAAGTGGTACGCGGCGAGCTCGACGGTCTCACCGCTTCGATCCGGCGCCACCTCCTGTACCCACTCGCCGACGCGGCGATGAAGCTCGCGCCGCTCGGGGCGGGGGAGGCTGGCGTACGCGACGTCGCGGGTGAGCGCGTGCTTGAACGAGAACTCGCGCATCCCGGCGACGACCGAGTCGAGGCTGTCCGTGACGAGGCCGCTGCGGACGAGCGAGGCGATCACGTCCTCTTCGACCCCGACAGCCGAGGGCCAGAACACGCGGCCGACGACCGAGCATCGCCGCAGGCCCTCGCGCGGGCTCTCGTCGAGCAGGTCGATCCGCGCGGCGATCACGCCGTGCACCGAGTCCGGGATCGAGACGTCTGCGAGCCGCGGCGTCGAGCTCCAGCCGCCGTTCTGACGCTCGAGCGCGCCCTCCTCGATCAACATCGTCAGCATCTCCTCGAGGTAGAACGGATTGCCCTCGGCGCTCGCCAGGACCCGCTCGCGGACATCCGGCGGCACCTGGCTCTCGCCGAGGAGCGACGAGATCAGCTCGGTCGCCTCGCCGGCCGAGAGCGGAGCCAGCGTGAGGGCGCTCGCGTTCTGCTTGCCCGCTCCCCAGGTCGGGCGGTTCTCCAGCAGCTCGAGCCGGGCCGTGCAGACGAGCAGGATGCGCGTGTCGGCGAGGTTGTCCGCCAGCTGCTCCAGCAGGTCGAGGAGCGCGCTCGAGGCCCAGTGCACGTCCTCGACGGCGAAGACCGTGAGCTGCTCGCGGCCGAGGCCGCCGACGTAGCGGGCCCAGCCCTCGTTCAGGCGCCGCACGACCTCGATCGGGTCGGTGCCGGGCGACGAGCCGAGCCCGATCGTCCAGGCGGCTGCCTCGACCACCCGCTCGGCTTGGCCTTCGGGCACGACCGACTCGACCGCGGCCCGCAGCTTGGCGAGCGCGACGTCCGCTGGATCGTTGTCGAGGATGCCCGCGTGAGCCTTGGCCGCCTCGGCCAGGGGCCAGAACGTGATTCCTTCGCCGTAGGGGAGACAGCGCCCGCGGATGACTCGCGCGTCTGGAACGCGGTCGACGAGCTCTGCGAGCAGGCGCGACTTGCCGACCCCCGCCGCGCCGAAGAGGGTCACGAGCTGTGGCGTGTGCTCGCGCTCGACTCGCCCGGCGACTGCCGTCAGGATCGCGAGCTCCTCGTCTCGTCCCACCAGAGGAGCGGTCAGGCCGGCCATTCCACGTGGCGGCACCTCCTGCTCGGCAGCGGCGGCCTCGGCGACCCAGGCGCGCACGGGCTCGCTCTTGCCCTTGGCCTCTAGGGCCTCGCGCTCGCGATAGGAGACGACCCGGCTCGTCGCGGCCTGTGTCCGCTGCCCGACCAGGACCTCTCCCGGCTGGGCGTGCTGCTGCAGGCGCGCCGCCACGTTGACGGCGTCCCCGCTCACCATCAGCTCGCCGCGTGCGGCCGCCTCGCGGCCGGAGACGACCTCGCCGGTGTTGACGCCGATCCGGAGCCCAACCTCGGCGTCGTGGCGATCGAGCACGCGCTCGGTGAACGATCCGAACGCATCGCGCACGGCCAGCGCGGTGCGAACCGCGCGCTCGGCGTCGTCCTCGTGCGCCTGCGGGATCCCGAAAACGGCGAGCACCGCGTCGCCGGCGAACTTCTCGGTCGTGCCGCCGTAGCGCTCGACCTCGGTGTTGATCAGCTCGAAGAGCTCGCCCTGGAGCTCGCGCACGTCCTCGGGATCGAGCCGCTCGCCGAGCGCCGTCGAGCCGGCGAGGTCGGCGAAGAGGACGGTCACGACGCGGCGCTCCTGCCGGTCCTCGACGGCCTCCGCCTCCTGTGCGAGCGGCGTCCCGCAGGCCGAGCAGAAGGCCGCGGCGATGGACTGGTCGGACCCGCACGAGGGGCACGTCACGCGCAGCGACGCTCCGCACGAGCTGCAGAAGCGGTCGTCGGGCGCGAACGGGGCGCCGCACGAGGGGCACGCCGGAGTCACCCGTCGAGCCTATTCGAAGAGGCCGGTCTGGTACGCGAGCACGACCGCCTGCACCCGATCGCGGAGGTTCAGCTTCTGGAGGATGTGTGTGACGTGCGTCTTGACGGTCGTCTCGCTGATCACGAGCTGCTCGGCGATCTCGGCGTTCGAGAGGCCCTGGGCGATGAGCTTCAGGATCTCGTGCTCGCGCGTGGTGAGCTCGGCCAGCTCGCTCGGCGGCTCGGGGCGCGGGACGCGGCCGAACTGCTCGATCACCCGCTTCGTGATCGACGGCGAGAGGAGCGCGTCGCCCTGCGCGATCGTCCGGATCGCTCCGATCAGCTGCTCGGGCGGGTCGTCCTTGAGCACGAAGCCGCTCGCGCCGATCCGGAGCGCCTCGTACACGTACTCGTCGTGATCGAAGGTCGTGAGGATCAGGACTCGCGCCCCGTCGTCGGCCTCGAGGATCCGCTGGGCGGCCGTGAGGCCGTCGAGCTCGGGCATGCGGATGTCCATGAGCACGACCGAGGGCTTGTAGCGGCTTGCCTTCTCGACTGCCTCGAGCCCGTTGCTCGCCTCGGCGACGACCTCGATGTCCTCCTCGTCCGAGAGCAGCATGCGGAAGCCGGCCCGCACCATCGACTGGTCGTCGGCCACGAGCACGCGGATGCTCATGGGCGCGGTCCTCCGAGCGGCAGGCGCGTGCTGAGGATGTAGCCGCCGCCGTTCGCCATGCCGGTCGTCATCTCGCCTCCGTAGATCTTGACCCGCTCGCGAACGCCAACGAGGCCGTACCCCGGGCTCTCGTTCAGGCCCGCTCCCTTTCCATCGTCGCGGATCTCGATTCGGATCTCATCCGGTGAGTATTCGAGCGTCACGTCCGCCCTGGTCGCCCGCGCGTGCTTGCGCACGTTCGTGAGTCCCTCCTGGACGATCCGGTACGCGGAGAGGTCGAGCGCACGGGGCAGAGGACGCTGTCCTCCCTCGATGTGCAGCTCGACCGGCAGGCCGGCGCGCCGGACTTCGTCGAGGAGCGCCTCGAGGCGGTCGAGGCCGGGCTGGGGGGCCCGCTCTCCCTGCTCTCCGTCGGTGCGCATCGCGGACAGCAGGCGCCGCATCTCGGCGAGCGCGTTGCGGCCGGTCTCCTCGACTCCGCGCAGCGCGTCACCGTTCTCGGTCAGCGACTGGGGAAGCTTGTGGCGCACCGCCCCGACCTGGAGCACCATCACGCTCATCGCGTGGGCCACGATGTCGTGCAGCTCACGCGCGATTCGCGCCCGTTCCTCGGCGACTGCGATCCGGGTCGCGGCGTCACGCTCGCGCTCGGCCTGAGCGGCGCGCAGCTCTGCGATCTCCGCCTGCTCGGCCCGCTCGCGGAGCGCGTAGCCGGCCAGCCAGGCGATGGCAAAGAGGATCGGGACGAAGACCAGCTCTCCGGTGGTATGCGCCGGGTCGTTGTAGACGACGGTCGCGGAGCCGAACACCAGGATCCCCAGCCCGATCTGGGCCTGCCTCGCGTCGCGGCGATTGCCGAGCAGGTACGACGCAATCGCCCCGGCCAAGGTCGAGCTGGACGAGAACACGATCAGGCGGCCGTCGACGAATGAGATCGCAGGTCCCAGGAACCAGACCGATGCCGGTGCCAGGAACGGGAAACGTCGACGGGCGAGAATCGGGAGCGGAAGGGCGGCGGCGGCTGCAACGGCGAACCACGGCGTCGACCTCGGCTCGGCTGGATCGTGCCTGAAAGCCACGTCGAGGGCGCCCCAGAGCGAGACGAGCAGGACCAGCACGTCGAGCCCGTAGCCTCGCGCGAGAGCGGCGAGTCGTTTCACCTGCCGAACGTACTGCACCCGACTCGGGTTCGCGTCCTACTCGAGTAGGAGGTGGAAATCCTCACTGAGTACGACCCCGGATCAACCCTGGCGACGACGACTGCGGGCCGGCGGGGTCCTAGGCTCGAAGCATGTCGTCAAGGCAAGGAGGAACGGGCATGTTTCGGGCAAAGCAACCGCACTCCAACCTCGCGGCCCGCATGGGCCGCTGGAGCGCAGACCACTGGAAGACCGCAACGTTCGGGTGGCTCGCGCTCGTCATCGTCGCCTTCGGAATCGGCGGCCAGGTCGGCGTCAAGAACGTCGACCCGAACACCGCAGGCCCGGGCGAATCGGGCCGCATGGACAGGATCCTCGATGCCGGCTTCAAGCAGCCGGCGGGCGAAAGCGTCCTGATCCAGAGCTCACCGGGAAAGTCGGCGATCCCGAGTTCAAGGCCGCCGTCTCGGACGTGGTCTCGCGCGTCTCGAAGGTCGCGGTCGTCCAGAACGTCCAGTCCCCGCTCGCCCCGGCCAACTCGGGCCAGATCTCGAAGGACGGGCGCTCGGCGCTCGTCGAGTTCGACATCGGCGGCGACAAGGCCGACGCGAGCGACAAGGTCGCTCCATCCTGGACGAGGTCGATGCCGCGAAGAAGGCCCATCCGGGCTACTTCATCGGCGAGTTCGGCGACGCGAGCGCGATGCACGCCGTCGACACCGCGTTTGCGAACGACCTCGTGAGCGCCGGCGCGCTCTCGATCCCGCTGACGCTCATCATCCTGATCGTGGCGTTCGGCGCACTCGTCGCGGCCGGCATTCCGCTGCTGCTCGCGCTCACCGCCGTGTTCGCGACGTTCGGGCTGATCGCGCTTCCCAGCCACATCCTCCCGATCGCGCAGGAGGCTCCGGCGGTTGTCCTGCTGGTGGGGCTCGCCGTGGGCGTCGACTACGCGATGTTCTACCTCCGCCGCGAGCGTGAGGAACGTGCGTCGGGCAAGAGCGAGCGTGCCGCGCTGGAAGCCGCCG
The DNA here is from genome assembly GCA_963712635.1 of uncultured Actinomycetes bacterium. GTDB lineage: Bacteria > Actinomycetota > Thermoleophilia > Gaiellales > Gaiellaceae > VAXT01. Next base: position 314,724 of record CAVQIS010000007.1, read on the forward strand.
CTGCGACTTCGGGACGGTCGGTGCTGATCTCCGGCCTCACGGTCATGGTTGCGATGGCCGGCATGTTCCTGACCGGCGACGCGACGTTCGCCTCGTTCGGACTGGCCACGATGATGGTCGTCGCGATCGCGATGCTCGGCTCGCTGACGGTGCTCCCCGCGCTGCTCTCGCGCCTCGGCGACGGCGTCGACCGGCTCCAGGTCCCGCTCGTCGGACGCCTGCGCCGCGACGACGGTGAAGGCCGCATCTGGGGAGCGGTCATCGACCGCGTCCTGAAGCGGCCGGTTCTCTCAGCGGCGCTCTCGGCGGGCTTCCTGTTGCTGCTGGCGCTTCCCGCGCTCCAGTTCCGGATCGCCGACCCGGGCACGGACAGCTACCCGCAGTCGATGGAGATCGTGAAGAGCTACAACCGGATGCAGGACGCATTCCCGGGCACGGCGCTCCCCGCAAACGTCGTCGTCAAGGCGCCGAACGTGAACGCGCCGGCCGTCAGCAAGGCGATCGCCGATCTGAAGCGTGAGGCTCTCGCCAGCGGGCGCGCCAAGAGCCCGATCACGGTCGACACGAGTCCGGATTCGACGGTCGCGAACATCACGATGCCGATCGTCGGCAACGGGACGGACTCGGAGGCGACGAAGTCACTCGCGCTCCTGCGTGACACGCTGATCCCGCAGACGGTCGGCTCGGTCCCGGCCACCGAGGCGGGCGTCACCGGCCTCACCGCACAGTGGAGGGACGCGAGTGAGCAGATGAAGGCGAAGCTGCCGCTGGTCGTCGGCTTCGTGCTCCTGTTCGCGTTCCTGCTGATGCTGGTCGCGTTCCGCTCGATCGTCGTGGCGGCCAAGGCGATCGTGCTCAATCTCCTCTCGGTCGCCGCGGCGTACGGCGTGCTGGTGCTCGTCTTCCAGCACGGCTACGGCAAGGGCCTGCTCGGGTTCGACGTGAACGTCGGGCATCGCCCCGGTAGTCCCGCTGCTCCTGTTCGTGATCCTGTTCGGGCTTTCGATGGACTACCACGTGTTCATGATCAGCAGGATCCGCGAGGCCTTTGTTCGCAGCGGCTCGATGGACGCCGCGATCTCCGAGGGCATCAGGTCGACGGCCGGCGTCGTGACGAGCGCGGCGATCGTCATGGTCGGAGTGTTCGCGATCTTCGCGACGCTCTCGATCATGATGTTCAAGCAGTTCGGCGTGGGGCTCGCGGTTGCGATCCTGATCGACGCCACGGTCGTCCGCGGCGTGCTGCTCCCGGCGACGATGAAGCTGCTCGGTGAGCGGAATTGGTACCTCCCGGCCTGGCTCGAGTGGCTGCCTCGCCTGGAGGACGACGAGGACGCGGCGCCCGAAACGGCGGCGACTCCGGTCTCCGTCTAGCCGCTCCACGGGATCCCCGGCCCTCGAAGCCTGAGGGTCGGGGATCCTTACGATGGCGCCGTGGGCCTGACGCAGTACTACACGGCGACCACCCTCGACGGCTTCATCGCCGATCCGGACAACTCGCTGGAGTGGCTCTTCACGAGGGCGCAAGACAAGGACGGGCCTCAGAACTACGGAGCCTTCATCGCGCGGGTCGGAGCGTTGGCGATGGGCGCGACCACCTACGAGTGGATCCTCGACCACGAGGGGTCGAAGTGGCCCTACGAGGTTCCGTGCTGGGTGTTCACGCACCGCGAGCTGCAGGTCGTGCCCGACGCGGCGATCACGTTCACCCAGGGCGACGTCGCTCCCGTCCATGCGGAAATGAGCTCGGCCGCCGGGGATCGGAACATCTGGGTCGTGGGCGGCGGCGACCTCGCCGGTCAGTTCGCCGACGCCGGCCTGCTGGACGAGGTGATCGTCTCGATTGCGCCCGTAACCCTCGGCGCGGGCGCACCGCTTCTCCCTCGCCGGGTCGAGCTACGCCTGGAGGAGCTGGGCCGAAACGGTGACTTCGTGGCGGCGCGGTTCGCCGTCGTGCGCGGAGACTAGCGCTCTCGGATCAGGCGGCCCAGGAGAACTCGGAAGTCGACAGCCCTGTCTTGCCCTCGTACGAGATACCGAACGCATCGATGTTCGACCGCTTCGCCTCCGCCGCGTTGAACTCCGACGCGACCGGGTGAAACATTCCCGTGAGGCGGACCGGCTCTCCGGTCTCGATCCCGAACGGCACGATGTCCTCGATCTCGAAGTCGACCGCGCTGCCGATGCGCACGCTGTGGCTGAGCCCGTCCTCGACGATCTCGATCGGGGCGCGCTCGACGCCGAGCATCTCACCGACGAACGGCACGATCCCCTCCATGGGGCCGCCCTTCTGGCCTCCGAAGACGGCGGTCAGCTTCTCCATCTGCTCATCCGAGGCTTGCTCGTCGATGAACATGCCGAGCTTCCAGTTGCCCTCGGTCATGACCTTCGGCGTCTCTGCGATCGCGGCGACCTTGAGGCCACCGACGTCCGTCCCCTCGATCTCGCCCTCGGTGATGTTGAACACGAGCATGACGCGGCAGTAGTCGTACGTCGCGCCATGGTCGAACGACATGTTGCAAGGGCACATGAGGTCGCAGGAGCACGTCTCGATGTACGTCCCTTTCAGATTCCAGGCCATGCCGCCTCCTTCTGGCGCGGGTGGACGGAGCTCAGGATGCGATTCTCCGTCCGCGAACGCTCCGCGGTCAAGCGGGCTCGGCTCGAGCGCTCGGCGCGGGAGCATCAGTTGCTCCCGCGCCGGCGGTCGTTCGCTAGTCGTCGTCCGTGAGGTCGTCGACCTTTTCCTTGGCCTCGCCCCACGTCTTCTGAGCCTCGCCCTGCTTCTCACGGACCTCGTCGCCCGTGATCTCGCCTTCCTTCTCCTTCAGCGTGCCTTCGACCTTGTCGCTGTCCATGACCCCTCCTTGCAGTTGGTGTCTCGAGGTTGTTCCCTACCGTCGCTCGCTCGTACACCTGAACCTGGACGCCGTCCGGGCCGACCGTCCTGCTCTCGGTGAGGCTGAACTTCAGCCGGTCGATGCCCTCCGGGAAGGCTCGCTTGCCGCGGCCGAGGACGGTCGGGAAGACCATCAGGCGCAGCTCGTCGACGAGGTCGTTCTCGAGCAGCGTGCGGACGAGCGTGCCGCTTCCGTGGACGAGGATCGTGCCGTCGGTCTCATCCTTGAGCTTCGTCAGTCCGCCGACGACGTCGCCGGAGATGACCGTCGTGTTCTGCCACTCCGGATTCTCGAGCGTGTTCGAGACGACGACCTTGGGGTCCGCGTTGAGCTTGTCGGCGAACTCCCCTTCGCGGGACGGCCAGGCCGCCGCGAAGCCCTCGTAGGTGATCCGGCCGAGCAGCGTGACCTCGGCTCCCATCAGCTCGTCGAGCTTGAACTGATTGCCGTCGTCGCCGCGGTCGTACTCGAACGTCCAGCCGCCGTGCTCGAAGCTCTCGGAGCCGCCCGGATCCTCGAACACCCCGTCGACCGAAACGAACTCTGTGACGACCAGCTTGCCCATGGTGGCTCCTCTCTTCGAATGGCTGCACCCTAAGACCGCGGGCGCGCCGCGAACTAATCGGTCGCGTTAGAGGAGCTCTGCGATCAAACGGGCGGCGCGAGCGGCGCCGTCCGTCTCGACGGGGCGGTAGTCGACCTCCCGTCCGATCTCCTCGGCGATCGCGGCCGCGATCTCGTCCGGGCCGTCGGTCTCGAAGTCCATGCAGCGTCCGGCGCCGTAGCGGCTCAGCCGGTGGCGCACGTGGAAGTTCTGCTCGAAGTGGTGGCGGAGCGGGAAGTAGAGAAACGGGCGCCGGTTGGCCGTGAGCTCCATCGAGGTCGTCAGACCGCCCTGGACGACGGCGAGGTCACAGGCGGCGAGGTGCCGGTAGAGGTCGTGGACGTACGCGCGCACCTCGAGGCCGTCGTGCTGCGGGAGGGTGGCGGGATCGATGCGCGGGCCGGCAACGACGATCATCCGCAGGTCTGGCACACGCTCCTTCGCCGCCGGGAACGCCTCGATGACGCGCCGGAGCAGGTGCGCGCCCACGCCCGAGCCGCCGACGGTCACGATGCAGACCCGCTCGTCGTCGCGGTAGCCGAGCGCCTCGCGGTCGCCGAGGTCGCGGGGATCGAAGCCGGTGACGTACCCGGCGAAGTCGTAGTTCTGCTCGGTCCAGTCGCGGATCACGGGCAGGTCGGGGCCGAAGGAGCCCGGGACGATGTCCTCGGGGTTGCCGACGAAGACGGCCCGGTCGCGCAGGCGAGGGAAGCGCGCGATGTGCTCGATCATCTCCGCGTTGTAGTCAGCGGTCACGAACGCCTCGCGGTCGCCGCCGTCGGGCATCGGGAGCCAGCCGACGAAGTCGGTCAACCAGACGTACGCAGCGCCTCTTCTGCTCGGGGTTCTCGTGCAGGTAGTAGTCGAGCTCCCACGCCTCGTCGCCGATCCAGACGTCGTAGTGCTCGTCCCTCACGAGATCGTGGAAGACCATGAAGTTGGCGAGCAGGATCTCGTCCATCCGGCGAATCGCCTGGAAGCAGTGCAGGTCGTGCTCGGCGGACTCGCTCTCGATGTGCCCGGACTCGTTGGCCAGGTGCGCGCTCGCGGGGTGGATGCGCTCGCCGCGAGCCTCGAGCACCCTCGTCACGGGATTCTGCGCGAGCCAGTCGATCTCCAGGTCCGGATGGAGCTTGCGGAGCTCGTCGGCGATCGCGGCGTCGCGCTGCGCGTGGCCGAGACCGATCGGCGAGGAGACGTAGAGCGCGCGCTTGCGGCGGCTGAGAGCCCGCGTCCAGCGTTGAACGTTGGGCTCCGGCGGTGCGATCGACTGGGTGAACTCCCGGAGCGAGTGCGTTGACCTTGACGGGGTCACGGGCGTGCGGCCCATGACCCGAGTCCTCGAGGAGCACGGCGGCGGCGCCCAACTTAGACGCGAAAGCGCGAGCGCGCTCGGGCTCGACGAGCTCGTCCGCGGTTCCGTGGATCACGAGAGCCGGGCACCGGACTCGCGCACAGAGCTCGACCGTCGTCGCCGGGTCGAGCTCCTTGGTGTCCCAGCCGCGAAAGCTGACGAGCAGGGTCTCGGCATCCGTCTCGAGCCCCCAGCCGACGCAGTCCTCGATCTGCTTCGTCGAGTGCGGCTCCGTGAACATCTTCGAAACGAAGAACTCGACGTAACCGCGCCAGTCGCGCAGCCAGTAATGGCGATTCTCCTTTGCCCAGCCCTCGTCCGTGTCGAGCTCCTCCTCGAACGGAAACTCGGCAACCTCCCGCTCTCCTACCGGAAGCGCCGGCGCGATGAAGACGAGGCCGCTGACCCGATCGGGGTGCTCGGCGGCAAGGATGAGCGACTCGCCCATGTCGCACCATGAGACGACGACCGCTCGCTCGACCTCTGCAGCGTCGAGCACCGCCACGGCGTACTCGGCCAGCTCGCTTCGCTCGTACGCGGCTGCGTCCCGAGGCCTGTCGGAGCGCCCGTTGCCGGGCGGGTCGAAGGTCACGACGCGCCCCTGGCGCGCGAAGTAGGGGATCTGCATCTTCCAGCAGCGTGAGTGGACGAGCTCCCACGTCGGCGGGAAGAGGATCGTCGGCTCGCCCTTGCCGTAGCGCTCCCAGAAGATGCGCACGCCCTCCCGCTCGACGAACCCCTCCTCGTCGGGGTAGCGCGCGCGTGTCTGCTCGCGAGCCGGGCGAGGTGATGATCATGGGAGGGAGTCCAGGAACTCGCGGATGAGCAGGTTGACTTTCACCGGGTCGCGGATGTGCGGCGCAGTGCCCGGATCCTTCGAGCACGACGAGTCGGCCGCCGGTCTGCTCTGCGAAGGCCGCACCGTGCGTGAGGGAGTTGACCGCATCGTTCGCGCCGTGGATCACGAGCACGGGGCAGCGAACGCGCCGACAGAGCTCCTGCGACTCCTCCGGCGTCAAGGCCGGCGCGTCCTGCGTAGCGATCAGGGTTTCGGCGTCGGTCTCGAGCCCCCAGCCCACGCCATCCTCGATCGGCTTCGTCGAGTGCGGCTCCGTGAAGATCTTCGAGATGAAGAACTCGACCCAGTCCGCGTAGTCGCGCAGCCAGTAGAAGCGATTGTGCTTCGCCCAGCCCTCGTCCGTGTCGTACTCCGTATCGAAGTCGTAGACGGTTCGCTCCGGCAGCAGCTCGCCGCCGCCGAGGAAGCGTGGCCCGATGAAGACCGCAGCCTCGATGCGCTCACGCTGCTCGGCCGCCAGGAGCAGCCCGCGCTGCCCCCCGAGCGAGAACCCCACGATCACCGCGCGCTCCGTCTCCGTCGCGTCGAGCACTGCGAGCGCGTCCGCTGCGAACTCCCGCTCGTCGTACGCCGCAGCCTCCCGGGGGCGATCGGAGCGGCCGTTGCCGCGGCCGTCGAAGGTCACCACGCGGCAGTGTCGGGCGAGGTATGGGATCTGCATCTTCCAGTGCCGCGAGTGCATGAGCGACCAGGTTGGAAGCAGGAGCACGGTGGGGTTGCCGCTCCCGTAGACCTCGTAGAAGACGCGGACGCCGTCGCGCTCGATGTAGCCCTCGTGATCCGGGTACCGCGCCCGGGTCTGCTCGGGCGTCCTCTTTGGTCAGCTCGACAGCCATCCGTCGATCCAGTCCAGAAGCTCGGTGTGCCCGGCCTCGATCCCGCCGAGGCGCTCGACCATGACCCCGATGTTGAATGTCATGACGAGCGAGACGAGCGCGTCCAGGGGCATGTCGATCCCAAGCTCGCGGTGCGGCTCGGCGAAGGCCTCCGTGAGAACGGCCCGCCACTCCGCGTTCACGCGGGCGAGCCGCTCACGCAGGTCGGGGTTGTTCCAACCAAGCGCCTGCAGCTCGAGCCAGACCTTCTCGTAGGTCACGTCTTCGCTCACGAGGTAGCGCATCGCCGTCCGCCACTTCTCGACGAACGGCGTCTCGGCCGCGTAGAGCTCCCGTTGGCGGGCGATCAGCCCCGCGGTGAACCGCTCGAGCGCCTGGACGAGCAGGTTCTCGTTCGATCCGAAGTAGTAGTGGACGAGGCCGTGGTTGACGCCCGCTTCCTCGGCGAGCCTGCGCGTCGTGATGCCGGCGTAGCCAACGTCGACGAGCAGCCGCTCCGCTGCATCGAGGAGCGCTTCCTCGGCAGCCGAACGGCTGCTCGTCTTCGTCGGCGCCGCCATTACCTTCGCCTCAGTCGTGCCCGCAGGCGGCGGACCGTCACCTCCGCTGCCACCGCAATCGTCGCCACGGTCATCACGCCGGCTGACGCGAGCTGGAGGATGGTCTCCTCGACGGGGACTCCATTGACGTGTCCGAGTATCACTGGAAGATCTCCGTCGTACAATCGCCGCCGGGGAGGCGCACCTCGTGCGTGCGCGCCGGCCCGCCCGGCCGGTCGTGGAAATCGACGAAGAAGTCGTGGTCGATCTCCATGCCGCCGTTCGGATCGCAGTCGATTCGCAGAAGCCAGGAGCGCAGCTCAGGATAGAACTGGTTGTCCCACGTCGAGTAGAGCGAGTTCGTGACGTAGAGGCGGCGGCCGTCGAACGAGAGCTGGAGCATGTTCGGCCCGCCGCTCAGGTCGCGCCGAGCGTCGGTCGGCTTCCCGATCACGCCGCCGAGCCAGACCTGGCCCGTGAGCTTCGGGTCGGCCGGATCCGAGACGTCGTACTGCCGGATGTCGCCGTGCAGCCAATTGGCCAGATAGAGGAAGCGATCGTCCATCGAGAGCAGCAGATCGGTGATCAGCCCAGGTACCGGAAACGGCCAGCCCTCTAGCGGCACGCTCTCCACCGCGATCACCTGGTCGGCCTTGAAGCTGCCGTTGTCGCGGTGGAAGTGCCACATCGTGCTCGACAGCGCGGCTCCGACATAGCCCTCGTCGGCGTCGGGGTCGTGGAGCCAGCGCGCTTCGAGCGGCACGAGGCCGTTCTCGCCGAGGTCGATCGTCTGCTCGAGTTTCCGCTCGGCGAGGTCCCAGAAGTGGAGCCTGCTCCCGTAGCGCCCGGCCGGGACGTCGTCGAGGTCGAAGCCGGGCTCGTAGGCATTGGGCTCCCCGAACTCGGTCGAGATGAGCGCGTTCCTGCGCGGCTGGTACCAGAAGTCGTAGTTGAAGCGCGGTGTCTCGCCGCCGTTCTCCCAGCGGCCTTTGAGCTCGAACGTCTTCGAATCGAGCACGGCAAAGCCGCCCGCGCCGTTTCCGTCGGCGTCGCCGAGCATCGAGATGACGACGTTGTCGCCCGGCATGCAGTGGACGGTGTGGGGTCGGGTGTAGCCGGTGGCGGCGACCACTTCTTCCGGCTCGATGACCTTCTCGATCGTCGGCCGCCGCGGATCGTCACCGACGTTCACGACGTGGATCCGCGACGAGCGGAAGCCCGGAATGATCAGGTGCGAGCGGTCGGGGCCGTGGCACGCCGACGAGCAGCGATTCCAGCCGAAATGGTGGAGCTCGTCACCGACGTTCGGCATCGGCAGCTCGTGCACGATCCGCCCGTCCTCGGCGTCGACCACGGCGAGGAAGTCCGGCGCGTCGACTCCGGTCCCCTCGTGCAGACAGGCGAGATACAGGTACTCCTCGGGCGGCGCCTGCATTGCCTCCTGCGGTGTGTGATAGAGCGTCGAACCGTTGTGAGACATGAAACCTCCTTGGCCGCAGCTCTTCTACAGATGACTAAGTCATTTGACTAAATACAACCGACGATGTCAAGCCCTGCGCTGACGAGGCTCTTCGTGCCCGGCTGGGGCGCGCCCGCGCGCCTTTACACCCCCGGGCTGCCCGAGGCGTGGCACGCGCTCGAGCTGCCGTCCTTCAGGAAGACCCGCGGCGAGCTACCCGCGTACCGGGCCTGGCTCGGCGAGGAGATCTCCGGTCGCGGGCCCGTGACGCTCGCGGGTCACTCGATGGGTGCGGCGCTCGCCCTGCTCGCGGCGGTCGACCAGCCCGACCTCGTCGAGCGGCTGATCCTCCTCTCGCCCGCGGGCCTGCCGCTCACGAAGCCGATCCCCTCCAGCCTGTTCACCTGGGTACGCCAGGTCGCGACTGGCCGCTTCCCGCTCGGGCAGGTGGGGCGGTCGATCGTCCGTGTCGGGTTCGCGCCCAGGAGCGCGCTGCGACTCGGCCGCGTCGTTCACCAGCTCGACCTTCGGCCCGAGCTCGAGCAGTTTCAGGCGAATGAGGTCGCGTCCACGGTCGTTGGGTGCACGACCGACACGATGACCCCGGCCTCGCTCTGCCGCGAGCTCGCCGCACTGATCGGTGCGGAGTACGGGGAGGTCGACGCGCCCGACGGGCACATCTGGCCGGTCACGCACCCGGATCTGCTCAGGGCCGCGCTCTCACGCTGACGATTCGAGCTCCGTCACGTCGTCGTCGCTGAGCTCGAGGCCGGCCGCGGCGGCGATGGCGTCGACCTGGTCAGGCCGGCGGAAGCCGACGATTGCCGCGTCCACGGCTGGATTGCGGAGCGTCCAGGCGACCGCGACGGCGCCGGGGGTCACGCCGTGGCGCTCGGCGACGCCCTGCAGGCGCTCGACGAGGCTCAGGTGCTCCGAGAGCCGCGGCTCGCGAAACTCGGGGCTCCGCTTGCGCCAGTCGTCGTCGGGCAGCGACTCGATCCGCTCGCGGGTCATCTTGCCGGTCAGCAGCCCGGAGCCCATCGGCGAGTAGACGATCACTCCGATCCCCTCCTGCTCGGCGAACGGAAGGATCTCCTCGTCGACCTCGCGCGCGACCAGCGAGTACGGCGGCTGCAGCGTCTCGACCGGCGCGATGGCCTGAGCGCGCTGGAGCTGCGCGACGGAGAAGTTCGAGACTCCGATGTGGCGGGTGAGCCCCTCGTCGCGTAGCTCGACGAGCGCGGCCCAGCCCTCCTCGATCTGCTCGTCGGGAATCGGCCAGTGGATCTGGTACAGGTCGACGGCGTCGAGGCCGAGCCGGGTGAGGCTGCCTTCGAGCTCGCGCCGGAGCCCATCTCGCGTCAGGTCGTGGAGCGTTGCCCCGTCGGGCCCTTCGGGCTGTCCGCCCTTGGTGAAGACGTACGGCCGCTCGTCGAGGCCCGCGATCGCGCGCCCTACGACCTCTTCCGAGTGCCCGAAGCCGTACTGGGCCGCGGTGTCGATCCAGTTCACCCCGAGCTCGAGCGCCCGATGGATGGCCGCGACCGATTCCTCGTCCTCCTGCGCGCCCCAGCTCCACTCGAAGCCGCCTCCGCCGACCGCCCAGGCGCCGAAGCCGACACGCGTGATCTCCATGCCGGTCGAGCCGAAGGCGGCTGTGCTGAGCTCGGCCATGCCGGTGATCTTTCCATTCCGGAAGGAATCAGGCGTAGTGGGCGGAATCAGTGGCCGATGATGCTCGAAGAGCGAGATCTGGTCGAAGACGCCGCCGATCGCTGGTGGCTCTTCCTGCTGACCGGCATCACGTGGCTGATCGTCGCGCTGCTCATCTTCCAGTGGAACTACACGACGGTCTACGCGGTCTCGTACCTCTTCGGCTTCATGGCGATCTTCGCGGGCGTGAACGAGTTCATGGCGCTCAGCGTCTCGACGTCGGGTTGGAAGATCGCGCGCATGATCCTGGGCGTGCTCTTCGTCCTGGCCGGAATCTGGGCGCTCGTGCACCCGCACAACGCGTTCGCCACGCTGGCCGGCCTGGTCGGCTTCTTCCTGCTCTTCAAGGGGATCTTCGACCTCATGGTCGCGTTCATGGCCCGCGGCACGTTCGAGCTGTGGTGGTTCCAGCTGATCGTCGGGATCATCGAGATCCTGCTCGCCTTCTGGGTCGCAGGCTCGTTCAAGGACAAGGTGATCCTCCTCGTTGCCTACGTGGGCATCATCGCGCTCAGCCGCGGCATCACCGAGCTGATCCTCGCCTTCAAGCTCAAGGGCTTGCGGCGGCGGGTCGCTGTCGCCTGAGGCGCGCGGCCTTCATCTGCAGATAGCGCTGCTCGCGGAGGTTCGTCGTCCGGTTCGCGGCGGCCACGTAGTGCTCGATCGCCGCCTGCCTCGTCGCCGGCCATCTCGAGGAGATGAGCGCGCACCGCGTGCAGCCGGTAATGGTCTGCAAGGCGCTCGTCGAGGCCGTCGAGCACGGCGAGGCCCGACGCAGGCCCGTCGGCCATCGCGGCCGCGACCGCCTTGTTGAGCGTGACGACCGGGCTCCCGGTGATCTGCTCGAGCAGGCCGTACAGCGCGAGGATCTGCGGCCAGTCGGTCTCGTCCGCCGTCACGGCGTGGTCGTGGAGCGAGGCGATCGCAGCCTGGAGCCGATACTCGCCCGGCGGCCCTTTCCCTGCGGCCTGGTCGAGCAGCGCGGCGCCCTCGGCGACGAGCGCGCGGTCCCAGAGCGTTCGGTCCTGCTCCGCGAGCGGCACCAGGTCACCGGACGCATCGGTTCGGGCGGGCCGCCTGGCGTCGATCAGGAGCATGAGCGCGAGCAGGCTCGCCGCCTCGGGCTCGTCGGGCAGCGCTCGATGCAGTAGCCGCGCAAGGCGGATCGCCTCCTGTGCGAGCTCGGTCCGCTGGAGCTCACGCCCGCTCGAGCTCGCGTAGCCCTCGTTGAAGATCAGATACAGGACGCGGAGCACCGCGGGCAGGCGCGCCTGGAGGTCCTCCTCCGACAGCTCGAACGGCACGCCCGAGGCCTTGATTCGCTGCTTCGCCCGCGCGATGCGCTGGGCCATCGTCGCCTCGCCGACGAGGAACGCGCCGGCGATCTCGGTCGTCGTCAGCCCGCCGACTGCGCGCAGCGTGAGCGGGATGGCCGAGGCCGGCGTCAGTGCGGGGTGGCAGCACATGAAGAGCACGAGCAACGAGTCGTCCCGGTCGGCCGGGCTCGTCCGAGGCTCCTCCCGGAATGCGGTCTCCTCGCGCTCGCGACGCGAACGGTCGCTTCGCCACTGGTCGATCAGCCGCCGCGTCGCGGCCTGGACGAGCCAGGCGCGGGGGTTGTCCGGAACGCCGTCCTTGGGCCAGCGCGTCGCCGCGGTGATCAGCGCCTCCTGAACCGCGTCCTCGGCGGCACCGAAGTCCCCGAACCGGCGGACGAGCGCACCGAGGGCCTGCGGCGCAAGGTCGCGCAGGAGGCCCTCGATGCGGGGCGTGACGTTCAGTGCTTGGCGCCGGCCGTTTGCAGGTACTCCTCCATCTCGGCCGGATTGGACGGAGAGTCCTCCATCACCCGGCGAACCTGGATCGGCTGCTGGGTCGCGACGCCGCCGGGCCCGGGCACCGCCGAGAGCCTCGCGGCGATCTCGAGCGCGCGCTCTTCGGACTCGACGTCGACGATCTGGAAGCCGGCCAGCCACTCCTTGAACTCCTGGAATGGCCCGTCGGTGACGACGGGCGCGATGCCGTCCGAGGTCACGATCTTCGCCAGGTCGGGCCCGGTGAGCACCTCGGACTGCACGCGCTCCCCGCTCTCGACGAGCTCCTTGCCCAGAGCCTTGTAGTAGTCGAGGTGAGCCTCGATCTCCTCGGGCTTCCACTCCTCCATCGGCGTGTCGACGACTCCGCTCTGGAAGTCAACTGCAAGCAGGTACTTCGGCATGTCACTTCTCCCTTCTCGCTAGATGAACTTTCACCGATGAAGACGGAGCACGCCTTCCGTTTTCGACATGCCTACGTCTTGCGTCGCGCGGGAACGGCGAAGGCTGCGACGACGGCCCCGGCGAGGGCGACCGCGGAGATTGCGAACGCAAGCGTGAAGCCGCGTTCCTTCGGCAGGCCGTCGGCCGCCACCGAGCTGCTCAGGATCACGGCCGAGACGGTGGCTCCGAGCGACCCGCCGATCGTCCGCATGATCGTGTTCATCCCCGTCGCGACGCCCGTCTGCTCGCTGGGCACCGACTCGACGATCTGATTCGCCATCGCCGAGAACGCGAAGCCGATCCCGACCCCCAGCAGCGTGGTGCCGACCAGGATCTCGAACGGCTCGCTGTGGGCAAGTGCGAGCCAGACGAACGACGCGACCGACACCGAAGTGCCGAGAATCAGCGGCAGGCGTGGCCCCACCGCGCGCACGAGTCGCCCGGCGACCACGCTGAACACGACCATCATCATGGTCGCCGGCAGCAGGTACAGGCCCCCCTGCGTGATCGAGCCACCGAACCCGTAACCAGTCGACTTCGGGAGCTCGATCAGCTGCGGGATGAGGATGAACGACCCGAACATCCCGGCGCCGAGCAGGATCGCGGTCAGGTTCGTCGTCCAGACGCCCCGCAGCCGCATCATCCGCATGTCGACGAGCGGCTCGCGGCTCCTGATCTCGACCGCGACCCAGGTGAGCGCAATCACGGCCGCCGCCGCAAAGAGACCGAGCACGCGCGCGGAGGTCCAGCCCCACGAGCGCCCCTCGCTGATCGGGAGCAGGAGCGCCACGAGCCAGCCCGCGAGCAGCACGGCGCCGAGCCAGTCGACGCGCCCGCGCGTCCGGATCGGCGACTCGGGGACGACGAGGAACACGCCGATCGCCGCGATCGTCACGACGATGAACGGAAACCAGAACAGCCAGTGGTAGTTCAGGTGGTCGACGATCGGCCCTGCGAGCACGATCCCCAGCCCGCCGCCGACCCCGAGGATCGCCGAGATCAAAGCGATGCCCCCGGCCACGCGCTCGCGCGGGAACTCGTCGCGGATGATCGACATCGAGAGCGGGAAGATGCCGCCGCCCAGTCCCTGGATGACGCGGCCGACGACGAGCGGCGCGAGCGTGGTCGCGATGGCGCTGACGAACGTCCCGACCGCGACCGCGGTGAGCGCGATCACGAGCACGCGCTTCTTCCCGAACATGTCGCCGAGCCGGCCGAGGATCGGCGTCGCGACCGACGCGCTGAGCAGGAACGCCGTCAGCACCCAGGTCACTGCGGTCGTCGACGTGCCCAGGTCGGTCTGGATCTCGCGCAGGGCCGGCGCTACGAGCGATTGCGACACGGCCAGGGCGAGCCCGCCGAGCGCGAGGAAGAGGAACGTGATGTTGTAGTGAGGCCGATGGCCGAGCAGCGGCTCTTCCGCGACGGGCAGCTCCTCGTGCGCTTCTCGTGCGGTCGTGGCCACGAAGGGCAAGGCTACTTACAGGGTCAACCCTCGAGCTAGGCCGCGCGAATCGTGTCGCCGAGAGCGAAGCCGACGATCGTCCACATCGCGCAGTACGGGATCGCGTAGGCGACGGCGCCGAGCAGGATCCGGCGGTGCCCGATCGGCCGCCCGCCGACGAGGCGCGCGAGCGCTCCGATCAGGATCGGGTTCGCGACGGCCGCGGCGAGCGCGTACCAGCGATCCGAGCCGCGCTGGATCCAGGCGACCGGGTGCCGCATCAGCCGGCTGCGGCGCATCGACTCGAGCCGGCCCTCCACTCGCTTGCTGTTGCCCGAGAACCAGTCGTCCCAGCGGCGGTCGACCCAGCTGCAGCACGCGATCACGAGCAGGATCACGGCCCCTGTGGCGACGGCGTAGACCAGGAGCGGCCTCAGAGACGCTGCGAGCAGCGCGATCGGCGCGCCGATGAAGACGCCGTCGAAGAACGCGACCGCGCCGACGACCGTGCCGACGACGCCGGTGCGGGCGGCACTGCCGACGCCCTGCGTCGATCGCGGCGACGACTCCATTCACGAGGTATCGGCAACGGCCCGGATTCTCTGAACGCCGCCGGCTGATCAGTGTGCGCCGTGCGCGATCGCGACCGCTTCCAACCGCGAGCTGGCGCCGATGGCGCGAAGCAGGTGTCGGATGTGATTGCGAACCGTTTCCGTGCTCAGGTGGAGCTCCGCGGCGATCTGCTCCGTCGAACGCCCTCGTTCGAGCAGATCGAGCACCTCCGCCTGCCGTGGCGTGAGGTTCAGGTCCGGATGCTCGTGAGGCTCCTCGATCACGTCCGAGACCTGACCGAAAACGCCGACGACGTGCTCTCCCCGGTGCACAGGGACCGAGCTCACCTCGACGGCGACACGTCCTCCGTCCTTGTCGAGCAGCACGATCCCGGCGTCGGTGACCTTGACGGCGCCGACGACCTTGCGCGCGAACAATTCACGAGCCCGCAGGGTCTCCTCGGGCGCGACGACCGACGTGAACTGCCGTCCTCGAACGTCCCCGACGAGCCGGCGGCGGCGGGGTTCACCCAACGGATGATCCCGCTCGTGTCGATGAGGTAGCTCGGCACGTTGACATGCTCGAGCGTCTCTTCGATCCCCATCGACTGGAGCGCTGAGAGGGGCATTGCTGCGAGTTTGCCGCTGACGGGACTGGGACGTCAATTCAACGGGCGCCCGGCGTCAACTCGATCTCGGCCGGCAGCTCAACCCGGGCTTCCCTCGGCTCGAGCTCGGCGCGCACACGTGCATCGAAGTACAGATAGGCAGTCGCGATCGCGACGAACGGCATCGTGAGTGCGTAGACGATTCCCGCGACGACGTTCAGCAAGGGCAGTGATGCGTGCGTGACGAGGATCAAGAGCGCGCCCACGAAGGGCCCTGCCGCGAGCGCGAGCACGAGACCGACGCCCACGAGCGAGGCCACCCGGAGCCAGCGCCCACGGACGAGCTGGCCGCTCCGCCGGAGCGCGCCCACGCCCGAGGCTCCTTCGAGCTCGACGACCTGCGCCAGGAATGCCCACCGCACGGCAAGCCAGAGCGCGATCGGGATCAGAACGGCTGTCGCAGTCAGCACGACCCAGGCACCGACGCCGAGCACCAGGGCCCTGAGCAACGGCCGAAAGCGCCGCAAGGCAAGCCGGTACGCGCCCAACGGCCCGATCTCCCTGCCGGCGTCGAGCTCGACGAGCGCGCAAGCGGTCGCCGCCTGCACGAGACCGAACCCGAGCAACGCGAGCGAGGTGCCGAGGATGACCACCAGCAAGACGAGGGCGCCTGCTCCTTCGCCTGACGTGTCGACTCCCAAGAGCCCGAAGCCCCCGAGCACGACCGCCTGCAGGATGGAGATCACGATTCCGAGTGGGATGAACAGCACGCCGATGCCCAGAAAGAGCAGGGCCCGCGAGACGTACATCCGCCCTGCGCTGGAGAGAATCTGACCCCATCTGCGGCGATGCGCGAGGCGCAGAGGCGCGGCCGGACGCCAACTCGTTCGGGTCACGAGCCACACGAGGAGAACCAGGAGGACCCCGATCATGAGCAGTGTCGCCGCCGGGTCGCGGAGGAGAGCAGTCAAACCGGCCGAGCCCTTCTCGACGGCGCCGCAGAAGAAGTCGGTCGCCCCGGTTCCGAAGACGCCGCCGGTCGGGACCGCGTAGCTCCGAGGTCGCCATCCATCCGACCAGCTGATCGGCGCGGTCCATTGCGTCTTCAGGTTCGGGCCTGTCGGGCCGTTGTAGAACGCCCGCTGAAGCTCGCCCCAGCGCCCTTCGAAGCCGATCCAAGGGAACGCCTTCTCCGCTGCGGCCGGATCGCTCGGGATCGTCTGCACGTTCGGCAGGAGCTCCACGTGCGGCCCGCGTGTGTCGTCGCAGCCGACCCCCGCGTCCGCCGAGCTCCCGACATAGAGCGCAGCATCGAACTTGTTCGCGTGGCTGCCTAAGGATGGGTACACGACCGGGTGCGTCCCGTCGACGAGCTCGAGCTTGTCGTCACCCCAGTCGGCCCTCTCGGCGCCCTCATGAGAGCTGTAGCCGACCTTGGTCGGCTCCTTGCCGAGCGCTTCGGCGGCGTCGCTCGCGTCGAAGTCGAGCTGGATCATCTCCCAGTCGCCTTCGTGCTTGTTGTTGAAGTCGTTGAAGACGTAGAAGAACCAGTACTGGAGCGCGAGCCTCCCGGGATGTGCTGGATCGGTCGCCACGTGCGCGTAGACCGTCGGGAGTCACCGCCCTCGAGAAGGCGGCGCTGCCAGCGCTCGTAGTCGCAGCCCGGATCGAGGGCGTTGCCCGGGAAGTCGAGGTGGTACTGGTATCGCCCGACGAGGTCCTTCGCGCTCGGGCCGATCTTGACGAGATCCGTCGGCGCCCAGGGGCCGCGAAGCGCAACCGTCGGCTCGCCGAAGAGCAGGTCGACGTCGAGCGGGATGTAAGGCTCTCCGGGGCCGCACTCCTCGGTCTGCTCCACCAGGCGGACGACGGGGCTGTACTTCTGGGCCAGGGCCACCTCGTCCGCGGTGGCCGCGGTTCCGTCGACAACGATCGCCAGAGCAGCCGCGCTTGCCAGCGCAAGCAGCGCAAGCGATCTCAGGCAGCCTCGCGCTCCCACACCTCGCTATTCGACGGGAGCGGCATCGATTCCCGCCACCACGCCCGTCCGACGCCGGCGGCTTGGGTCTACTTCATGAGCTCGGCGAAGCGCTCGTCCTCGCGGATGGAGTCGAGATCCTCGTCCGTCGCGATCAGCTCCTTGATGCGGTCGTTGATCTCGACCGCCCGCCGCAGGTGCTCGATCGCGTCGTCTGCCTGTCCCGCTCGTGCGGCGAAGCATCCGGCGTTGAAGTGCGCGACGGAGTTGTCGGGCCGCTTCTCGACCACGACGAGCTGCTTGGCGAGCGCTTCCTCGTAGTCCCCGGCGCTGTACGCGGCGAACGCCTCTCCGGCTTCCTCCGGCGGAACCTCGTACGCCTTGCCCGCAGTCCCTCCGACGACGAGGATCGTGGTGCCGTCCTCGGTCGCCGTCGCCTTCCGCTTCGCAGTCGGCTGCACCTGGACGAGTGCGCCTGCCGGCGCGTCGACGGCCTCGCCGTCGATCTCGAAGGTCGCCGCGCCGTTCATGACGATGTAGAGCTCCTCCTGGCCGGCCTCGCCCAACAGGGTTTCGTCGTGCTCGTTGATGACGACGACCCCGCTCGGCGCGCTGAACGCCGAAATGCCGAAGGCGGTGATGCCGAGGCCTCGGCGGACGTCGAAGCGCTGCCTTCCGTCGTCCGGCGCTCCGGGCGCCAGCCGCGCTGCGGGCTCGAGCTCGTCGAGCTTGGCGACGACATAGCTGTTCTCGACTGCAGTAGGCATTCGTCTCTCCCTCTGTCGATATTTCTCGATGTCGAACTACTTGACGTGGACTAGATTACTCGCAGATAGTTCGATGTCAAGACAAGCCGATTTCCTTGTCGTAGGCATCGAGGAGCCTCGCGAGCTCCATCGGTTGGCTGAGGGCGACGCAGTGTCCTGCGTCGATCTCGTCGGGGGTGATCCCGAGGCGCTCTCGTACCACTCGTCGGAGGAAGTCGGCCGGGAGCAGGCGGTCGCGCCGGCACAACACGAATCGCGTCGGCACGTCGGGCCAGGCGTCGAGCGGCCACGGCTCTCGGGTCGGTGTGTCCGATTGGTCGCGTCCGCGCCTCAGCGCCTCTGCAGCCAGGTCCTCGGGAACATCGTGGTAGAAGGTCGCCTTCTCGTCGCCCGACCACTCGCCCGGCTCGGGCTCGTAGCCGGTGTTGGCCCACCAGTCCTCGGGGGTCTCGCCCGGCGACGGGATCAGACCGGCGACGAGCACGAGCAAGTCGGCGGGAACGCGCTCGCAGACGAGCGGCGCCGTGAACGCGCCGGCCGACTGCGCGACGACGACCAGGTCGGTGCGGTCGCCGATGGCGTCGACGACGGTGTCCGCGTACTGCGGCAGCCCTGCCGAGTCGTCGTCGCAGGGGAGGTCCGGTGCGACGGTGTCGTGGCCTCGTTCACGCAGGGCGTCCTCCACGAGGTGCCAGTACCAGCCGACGTCGCCGGCGCCGTGGATCAGCACATACGTCGCCACGTTCTCACCCCGAAGCCTTGCATCGCTTCGGGGAGCTCGCTATAGTGAACCTAATGGTTCAGTATTCACCGACCGATCGCGCGTTCTCGGCCCTCGCCGACCCGACCCGCCGCGCCGTCCTCGAACGGCTCGGCTCCGGCCGGGCGACGATCACCGAGCTCGCCGAGCCCTTCGGCATGTCCCTCACGGGCATGAAGAAGCATGTCCGGCTGCTCGAGGAGGCAGAGCTCGTCACGACAGAGAAGGTCGGCCGGGTCCGCATGTGCACGCTCGTGCCATACGCATTCGAGGGCATCAGCACGTGGCTGCAACGGCTCGACCGCTTCGCGCAGGTCGTCGAACGAACGAAAGGAGCGCCATGAACGACACGACCGTCACCACCCCGAACGAGCTCGAGATCCGGGTCGAGCGGGTCTTCGACGCGCCTCGCGCGCACGTCTTCTCGGTCTGGACGGACCCCCAGCTGATTCCCGAATGGTGGGGCGACGGCACGGTCGTCGAGGAGATGGACGTCCGTCCCGGCGGCACCTACCGGTTCCAGACCGCATTCGGCGTGGTCGAGGGCGAGTTCCGCGAGGTCGACCCGCCCGAGCGCCTCGTGCAGACGTTCCAGAACCATCTGCAGACGCTCGAGTTCGAGGAGCTCGGCGAGCAGACGAAGCTGACGCAGACGATGCGCTTCGAGACGGCCGAGGAGCGCGACACGACGATGCAGTACGGTGTCGAGGAGGGCGCGAAGTCGGGCTTCGCACGGATCGACGAGCTTCTCCAGCGGCTGGCGCGGAGGTAGGTGCTTCCGAATGGCTGACAGAAAAACCGCAAAGAAGGGCACGCAGAAGTCCGGCAAGGGATTCTCGGCCGCGGAGCGCGCGGCCATGAAGGAGCGCGCCCAGGAGCTCAAGGCGGAGGCGCGCAATGCGGACGGCGAGAAGGCACTGCTCGCGAAGATCGCCGAGATGCCGAAAGCGGATCGCGTCCTGGCCAAGCGAGTCCATGCGATCGTCAAAGCGAACGCGCCCGACCTCTCGCCGAAGACGTGGTACGGGATGCCCGCGTATGCCAGGGAGGGCAAGGTCGTCTGCTTCTTCCAGAGCGCGGACAAGTTCAAGGCGAGGTACGCGACGTTCGGCTTCAGCGACGAAGCGAACCTCGACAAAGGCGCCATGTGGCCGACCTCCTTCGCGTTGAAGAAGCTGACCGATGCCGACGAGGCCAAGATCGCCGCGCTCGTGAAGAAGGCGGTCAGCTGAGAACTGAGCTGACCGAGCGACGGTGAAGCGCGCACACTGCGATGAGTTCGTGCGCGTCCGCCGGTCTCAGTAACGAGACAAAGGAGGCGACATGGGCAACGTGGTCATCGACATGAGCATGTCGTTGGACGGGTACATCGCGGCACCCAACGACAATCCGGAACAGGGGCTGGGCGAGGACGGGATGCGGCTCCATAACTGCCACCTGGAACAGACCGGGCTCAGCCGGACGGACGGCGCGGCACATCTCGAGTACCGGGTCGTTCGGTAGCGCACGAGTAACGTCTCCGGGATGCACCTCCTGGACCGGATCCGAGCGGCGGCGGACCGGCTCGGCGCGCGCCTGGCGCTGGTCGGCGCGGATCCCCGAGACGACGAGGACCTGCGCGCTCGAAAGGCGCTGCTCGTCCTGATCTCGGTGTTGATCCTGCCGGTCGCGGCGCTGTGGGGCGCGCTGTACCTCGCATTCGGCTCGCCGGTCGGAGTGGTGCCGCTCGTGTACTTCGCCGTCCTGCTCGGTGCGATCGTCGTGTTCTCGCGCACGCGCGACTTCCCGTGGCTGCTCCGGGTGGGCCAGGTCGACATCCTGCTCGCGCCGACCCTGTCGATGATCCCGCTCGGGGGATTCCTCGACTCCGGGGGCGTCGGCCTGTGGGGGATTCTCGCGCCGCTCGGGGCGCTCGTGTTCAACGACGTGCGGTCGGCGGTCCGCTGGTACGTCGCCTTCGTAGTCGTATTCCTCGGATCGGGGCTCGCGGGCGAGATCATCGGCCCAGTCTGGGAGCCGCTGCCCGTGTGGTTCACGAGCACGATGCTGGCCCTGAACATCGCGGTCGGCGGAACCATCGTGTTTCTGCTGCTCGCGGTCTTCGCCAGCCAGCGCCGTGAGGCGCTTGCGGCGCTCCGCCAGGAACAGGAAAAGGCGGAGAACCTCCTGCTCAACATCCTGCCGCGCTCGATCGCCGACAGGCTGAAGGACGAAAGACAGCCGATCGCCGACCAGTTCCCCTCGGCCTCGATCCTGTTCGCCGACGTGGTCGACTTCACGCCCTGGTCGGAGGGGCTCCTGCCGGCCGAAGTAGTCGGCTACCTGGATCGCCTGTTCAGCCACTTCGACGAGCTGGCGGACCGGCACGGGCTCGAGAAGATCAAGACGATCGGCGACTGCTACATGGTCGCGGCCGGCGTTCCGACACCACGTCCCGACCATGCTCGTGCGCTCGCGTTCATGGCGCTGGACATGCTCGAGGCAATGCGCTCGGACGAAGGCGTCGGGCACCTCGGCCTCGAGCTGCGCGTCGGCATCAACTCGGGCCCCGTGGTGGCCGGCGTGATCGGGCGGAAGCGGTTCCTCTACGACCTCTGGGGCGACGCCGTGAACACGGCGAGTCGAATGGAGTCCCACGGCGCGGCGGGGCGGATCCAGATCACCCGCGCGACCTACCAGCTGCTCGCAGACGAGTTCGAGTGCGAGCCGCGCGGGACGATCAACGTCAAGGGGAAGGGTGAGATCGACACGTGGTACCTCGTCCGTCCGCGGAGCGAGCGCTCCGATCGCGATCGACGAGACGGGACCCGGCTCAGTCCGGCCACGGAGCCGCGGCCATGACTGCCTCGGCGTACTCGGCCAGCCGGTCGTCGTCGTGGCCGCGGATCTGGTCGAGGAAGGGGAAATCGCTCGGAGCGATCCCCATGCGCGCGAACGGTCTGACCGCGACGGGGCTCGCGAGCTGAGGCACGCGGGCAGGATGGCCGGCGTACGTTCCCGGCGGCTGCTCGACGAACGTCTCAGCCGGTAGGAAGTAGAGATAGCCGCTACGCCAGGGTCGCCGGCCCAAGGCGTCGCGGCTGACCGAGAAGTAGTAGTGCGGTCGGTGGGGACGCCCTTCTGCGTCGGTCACGAAGATGCAGGCGTTGTTGAGCGTCAGCGGATAGCGATCCCGGTCGACGATCGCATAGAACATCGCCCAGATCGGGTCGCTCGTGGCGAAGACGGCCGTCTGGTCGCCGAACGGTGCGAAGTCGATCGGCTTCCGGGGCTCGAACGACTCGATGTTCGGATCGCCGGTTCCGTGAAAGGCCAACGTGCGGCGGTCGGCTACTCCGCACAGGAACTGCCAGCTGCTGACGTCGTCTCCGTCGCCAAGGAGCCTGTCCACGTCGAGCACTCCATCCGGCCTCTCGGCGTCGACCAGCGAGAGGAACTCCTCGATTGCCTCGCGCGTGGGGCGGTTCGCGCGCCGTGGCGGCTGCTCGAGCCAGTAGTCCGGAAGCACCGAAGTCGCTAGGCCGGCCGGGCCTGCTCTTCCTCGATCGTCAGCTCCGCCGTGGGGCGGGCCTCGAGCCGTTCGTCCGGAATCGGCTCTCCGCTCTCGATGGAAAGGCCGTACGTCCCGTCCTTGAGGCGCGCCTCGGCCCGCTCGACGGCGGCCAGCTCATCGCGGAGATCGCCCGACAGCCCCTCGTCGAGCTCGTCCTGGTAGAGGTCGGACGCGCGATCGGCCTGATCCGAATCGTCGGCCAACCCGCCGGCGTCCTGATGCCCGAGCCGGGCCAATGCCCGCTCGATCCGTGCTCGTTCCGCGGCCAGGAGCTCTTCTGCGCGCGCTGATGTCCATGGCCGAACGTTAACGGAGCCAAGCAAGGCACCCGGGGGCTACAGTCAGGGACCATGGCGAGGCGGCTCAGCGGGAGAAGCGACGGAAACGAGCAGCTGACGGCGATCGTCGCCACGCTCCTGCTCGTGCTCCTGGCGACCGAGGGCGCGACGCTCCTCGACATGCACGCGCTGCTCACGATGCATGCGTTCGTCGGGATGCTCCTGATCCCCGTGGTCGCCCTGAAGTTCGCGAGCACGGGGTGGCGGATGGCTCGCTATTACCTCGGCGACCCCGAGTACGTGCGGCGCGGGCCGCCCCATGTTGCGGTGCGTGTGCTCATCGCGCCCGTGATCGTGGTCTCTACGACGCTCCTTTTCGGGACCGGCGTCGCGCTGCTCGCTCTCGACAGACCCAGGGGACGATCGTCGGTCTGCACAAGGCGAGCTTCGTGGTCTGGCTGGGCGCGATGTCCCTTCACGTGCTGATGCGTGTTTTCCGCCTGCTGCCCGCGCTTCGCCAGCTGTCTGCCGGGACCGCGATCCGCGTCGGGCTCGTCGGAGCGTCCGTTGCCGCCGGCTTCATGCTCGCGACCCTGACGCTGCCGGCCGCCGATCGTCTGCAAGACACGATGTCGGGCTCCGTGGGCATCGACGCGCACTAGGCGAGGTTCCACCAAACGCTGTGGAGTTGCGGTCGGAGACCTGTCCGAAAAGGGCAATAGGGTGGGCAATCGTGCGCCTGCTCGTCGCCCGCTGCGAAGTCCGCTACACGGGTCGCCTGACCGCCGTGCTGCCGGAGGCGGTCCGCCTGCTGATCCTCAAGGCCGACGGCTCCGTGCTCGTCCACGACGACGCCGGCGGCTACAAGCCGCTGAACTGGATGACGGGGCCCGCGGTCACGGAAGAGCTCGGCGACGTGCTCGTCGTGCGGAAGGCGAAGACGGAGGATGTCCTCGAGATCCGCCTCGCCGAGGTGCTGAGCGATGTCGTGCACGACATGGGCGAGTCGGCGGCGCTGCAGAAGGACGGCGCCGAGCGCGACCTGCAGGAGCTGCTCGCGGCGGCACCGTCGGCGCTGGGTGAGGAGCTCACGCTCGTGAAGCGGGAGTGGCCGACGGAGGTCGGGCCGGTCGACCTCATGTGCAAGGACGAGGACGGGGAGTGGGTCGCGGTCGAGATCAAGCGCGTCGGGACGATCGAGGCGGTCGAGCAGCTGACGCGCTACCTCGGGTTCATCCGCGAGGACCCGGCGAAGGCCGGCTGCCGCGGTGTGCTCGCGGCCCAGACGATCAAGCCGCAGGCGGTCGCGCTCGCCGAGTCGCGCGAAATCCGCTGCGTCGAGGTCGATCTGGCCGTCCTGCGCGGCGAGCGCGAGCCCGAGCTAACGCTCTTTCAGTAAGCGGGCCATCCCTAGAGGTCGAGCCCGTGCCCGAGGCGGAACAGCGGGTCGGGCGAGTCGCCCGGCACATCCGGGAGCTGCGCCCGCACGGCGTCCATCGACGAAGGCAGCTCGAACGGGAGCCTGCCCTCGGGTCTCGTCCGGCCGAAGAGAACGTCGAGCACCGCCTCGTCGGCGGCACCGAAGACCGCCACGACCGCTGCGCACGCCTCGACGAGCTCCGGAATCACGGCCGGCCGCTCGAGGTGGAGGACGAGCACCGTCGGGACCGTACGCGCGAGCTCGAGCAGCGTGGATAGCTCGGGCTCCTTGAAGTCGAGGTCACCCGCGTGGAAGAGCGATTCGATCATCCCGTTCGTGCGCGGCTCGAACGGCGTGTTCCGCCGCACGATCGCGACGTCCGCCTCGCCGGGGCTCTCCGCGTCGCCCTCGTAGGCGAGGCCGTCGGCGTACACGCGCACGCCCTCCCTCAGCGGCAGCACGCCGTCGTTCGAGATCACGACCGCCGAGCGCCGCTGCGCACGCTCGCCCTTGGCCCGGAACGGGCGGCGAGCCGCACGTGCGCTCGGCTTCGTCGGGATCAACATAGGGATCGTCGAAGAGCCCGAGGCGGAACTTGTCCCGCAGGAGGCGGCGCGCCGACTCGTTGATTCGCTCCTCGGCGAGGCGCCCCGCGTGCACGAGCTCGACGAGCACCTCCGGCAGCTCCTCGCCGCCGAGCTGGTCGCAGCCCGCCTCGACGATCTTGACGAGCCGCTCCTCGACGCCGAGCTCCTCGACGCCCCAGCACTTCGCCGCGAACACCGACCCGTCTGGGAGCGGCATGTCGGTGACGAGCCCCCAGTCCGTGCAGACGACGCCGTCGAAGTCGTAGCGCTCGCGCAGGAGGCCGGTGACGACCTCGCGGTTGAAGCCAAAGCCGACCTCCTCGAGCGGTGTGCCGACGGGCCGTCCGTAGTACGGCATGATCTGCGCTGTTCCGGCTTCGAAGGCGGCTTCGAAGACGCGCATGTGGTACTCGAACATGCCACCCGGGTACACCTGATCCTTGCCGTACGCGAAGTGCGGGTCCTCGCCGTCGAGCTGCGGGCCGCCGCCCGGGAAGTGCTTCGTCATGCAAGCGACCGACTGCGGCCCGAGCTCCTCGCCCTGGAAACCGCGGATGTACGCCCCGACCAGGCGCGCGGCGAGCTCGCCGTCCTCGCCGAACGTGTGCATGATCCGCGCCCACCGTGGTTCCGTCGCCAGGTCCGCCATCGGGTGGAGCGCGACGTGGATGCCGACCGCGCGGTACTCGCGTCGCGCGATGTCGCCGAACTCACGGACGGCATCCACGTCGCCGAGCGCGCCGAAGCCAATCGGCTCGGGCCATTGCGAGAAACCCGTGGCCGACCACGCGGCCGCGAAGTTCTCGGCGAAAGCTGTGCCGCGGGTCGGAAGAGATCGTCACGGGGATCCCGAGACGCGTCGTCTTCGCGAGATCCTGCAGCCGGTTGTGCCATTCCGCGTGCTGCCGCGGCCCGGGTGCGGAGTAGATGTTGAAGTGGTTGAGGTGCCGGCCGGCGATGCGCTCCTCGGTGCCGTCGAGAAGCGTCCCGTCCGGGTTCATGAAGATCGGCGCGTGGAACATCAGCCCGACCTTTTCTTCGAGCGTCATACGCGCGAGCAGCTCGTCCACGCGCTCCTCGACGGCGGCGGTGCTCATCGGCACCGATCCTCTCACGCAGGGTTGGAAGCAGGAAGGGTTCGCCTCTTGCTGCTCACCTGGCGAAGACGCCGCTCCCCCTCGGACACGTGCCACGAAGGGGAGCGGCTCTGTTCCTGATCGAGTTCCTCTACCTCGCCTAGGGGAGGTAGTAGTTCGGGTTCGGCATCTTGAACGTCTTGTCCGCGAAGCCGCCCTGGAGATCGCTGAACTGGTCGCCCAAGTCGGCGACGATGTCGTAGCCCTGCGACTCGATGTACGCGCGCGTCCCGGACTTGTACTGGACGGTCGGGCAGGAGATGCCCTGATCGATGAACGGCCCGCAGAACTCCGGCTTGTCGAGATAGGCCGGGTACGAGCCCGAGCGGCGGCTTGGTGAACAGGCCGTCGGTGAACCCGCCGTGGCCGGTGTCGATCGGCGTGGGCAGCGGGTAACCGGCGTCGACCTCCGGAATCGTGTGGCCGTTGAGCGTGACCTCGTCGATGTCCGGTAGCCCGGCCGCGCTGTCGTCCACGAGGTTCGCGATCGTCGCGGCGTGCTGCGAATCGCCGCGCCCGGTGATCCAGAAGATCCCGTAGCCCAAGGCTTTCGCGTGGCTGGCCAGGTCGAGCATCCCGGGCGTCGGCGGGAACATGTTCCCGCTGAAGGCGCCGTTGGTGATGCCGACGAACTGCGCGTTCGTCGTCGGGTTGAAGTCCCAGTTGCTGTAGAGCTCGTAGTTCCACGTGGTCAGCGTCGTGTCGTCCACGTCGAGGACGATCGCCCGGTGCGGCACATGCCTGCGGGCAGACAGCCAGTGATCGCTCTGGTCGGCGACCGAACGCGCCTCGTTCGCGTAGTTGCTGTCCAGGTTCAACGGCGTGTACCACGTCCCGTTGGGGCCTGCGACGGCCGAGTGGGCTCCGTAGTAGTTCTTGGCCCAAGCCCGAGCGACGTCGACGTTCGTCGTCTGCGCCTCGGTGCGCGGCGTGAAGTTGAGGTCCGCGGGCTGAAGTCCCGCGACGGCCATCGTGGCGGCCGTTGCCAGCACCCCGATGACCAGTCCGAGTACGAGCCACAGCGAACGCCGCGGCCGCGATAGACGCTTCATAGATCCCTCCTTGGTTGACTCCCCGATTCGTCGGCGGGAACCATAAGCAAGGACGCATCGACTCGCGCCTACCTGCGACCCGTGACGCGCCTGCATCGTCACGCAACTCACAGCTGAGAGGATCTAGAGACTGCGCGGCGCGGCTCGAAGGGAACGGTATGCCACTCGGCTACCTGGTAGCGATCACGTGCTTCACCTGGTGCACCCTGGTCGCGCTCGCGCCTGTGCGCCGGCCCGCGCCGCTCGCCTATCTCAGCTTGTTCTCCGCCGTCCTCTTCAACGAGCTCCCGGTCGTGGCGTTCCTCCTCCTCGTCGTCACCATCGCTGCGAACGTGGGCCAGAGCGGGCTCGACTCGGCGGCTGCCTGGGCGGTCGGGGTGGGCCTCACGGTGGTGGTCGTTCTGGGGCTCGTGCTGATCGCGCTGCGCGAGTGGCAGACCGGCCCGACGGTCGATCGAGCGCTGGGAGAGAGCCTCGGTGCCGCTTGGCGGACCGACATCGACGAGAAGATCGCCGCCCATCTCCGCCGTCGCCTCCCCTACATACGCATTCTGTTCGCGCCGGTCCTCTTCCGACGGAAAGATGTCGAGCGGATCGCCGACATTCCTTACGGCGACGCCGGGAGGTCGAACCTGCTCGACGTCTACCGCCGTCGTTCGCATCCCCCGGGCGCACCTGTGCTGATCCACTTCCACGGTGGAGCGTTTGTCACGGGCAGGAAGAACCGTGAGGCTCGCCCGCTCCTCTACCGACTCGCGAGCCAGGGCTGGGTGTGCATCAGCGCGAACTACCGCCTCGGCCGGGCGACACGGTTTCCCGAGCATGTGATCGACGCGAAGAGAGTGATCGCCTGGGTGCGCGAGCACGGTTCGGAGCACGGAGCCGACCCGGCGATGATCTTCGTCGCGGGCACCTCGGCTGGAGCTCACATCGCTGCGATGACCGCGCTCACGCCCAACGACCCTGCGTTCCAGCCCGGTTTCGAGGGCACGGAGACCTCGGTCGCCGCCGCGGTCCTGATGTCCGGCTACTACGGGCCTATGAGCAGCACGCGCTTGCCGTCGGCACCCGAGGCCTACAGCAGAGCAGACGCGCCGCCGTTCCTCGTCGCGCACGGCCAGCTGGACGTGCTCGTGCCGGCGGACCGCGCCCGGCACTTCGTCGATCGACTCCGGGCCAAATCGTCGAATCCGGTCGTCTACGCCGAGCTGCCCGGGGCATTGCACTCGTTCGATCTCTTTCACTCGATTCGGTTCGAGCACGTCGTCGACGGGATCGAGGCCTTCGCTGCCTGGGTCAGATCGCGCCCTGTGAAAGCGGCGGACTTGCGCTGATCAGCATACTCGGTATAGTACCCAGTATGCTTCGCTCGATGAGCCGACCATGAGTGTCCCATACGCCCTCCTCGCCCTCCTCAGCGACGGCCCGAAGTACGGCCTGCGACTGCAGAACGAGTTCGAGGCCCGGACCGGCGAGGTCTGGCCGCTCAACGTCGGGCAGGTCTACACGACCCTGCAGCGACTCGAGCGGGACGGGCTCGTAGAGAGTGATGACGAGGGCGAGCGATCGCAGAAGCGCTACCGGATCACGCCGGCAGGCGAGCACGACCTGGCCGCCTGGCTTCGCACGCCGCCCGACCTGATACCGCCTCCGCGTGACGAGCTCGTGATCAAGGTGCTCGTCGCCCTGCAGATCCCGGGGATCGATGTCCACGAGATCCTGCAGGCGCACCGCCGCCACGTGATCGAGGTCATGCAGCGCTATACCCGGATCAAGGCGGCGGCCGGGGCGGACGACGTGGCGCTGGCGCTCGTCGCCGACGCCGAGCTCTTCCGGCTCGAAGGAATCGTTCGCTGGCTCGATGCCGCCGACGCCCGCCTGAAGCAGCACCAGCCCCCGACCCCGGCCGAAGTGGCCGAGCTGACCCCTGAACCAAGTGCAGAGATGGAGGTTTCGCCATGACCAGCACACTCGAACTGCGGCACGTATCGAAGACGTACGGCTCCGGCCCGACCGAGGTGCATGCGCTCCGCGAGGTCGACCTGACGGTCGAGCGCGGCGAGCTCGTCGCCGTCATGGGGCCGAGCGGCTCCGGCAAGAGCACGCTCTTGACGATCGCCGGCAGCCTCGAGTCGCCGACCAGCGGCCAGGCGATCGTCGACGGCATCGACCTCGAGACCGTCTCCGCCTCGGACAAAGCGAAGCTGCGACGCCGGTCGATCGGCTACGTCTTCCAGGACTTCAACCTGCTCCCCGGGCTGACAGCGATCGAGAACGTCACGTTGCCCCTCGAGCTCGACGGCGTCTCGTCGAAGCCCGCTCGCGTCGCGGCGCTGGAGGCGATGGAAGAGCTCGACGTCGCGGACCGCATGGATCGCTACCCCGACGAGCTGTCGGGCGGCGAGCGGCAGCGGGTAGCGATCGCGCGGGCGATCGTCGGCGGCCGCGGGTTGCTGCTCGCCGACGAGCCGACCGGCGCTCTCGACTCGATCAACGGCGAGGCCGTCATGCGGCTGCTCCGGGCAGCAACGCATCGGGGTGTCGCCAGTGTCGTCGTCACCCACGAGGCGCAACTCGCGTCCTGGGCCGACCGCGTCGTCTTCCTGCGCGACGGCCTGGTCGTCGACCAGACGGCTGCTCCTCCAGGCCCAGAGTCGCTCCTTGCGGCTGGTGATCGGTGATGACGACGCTTTCTCACCGGCCGGCGTTGGGCGGGCCGAGAAACGGCGGGGTGGCCGCTCGCCGGGCAGTCGTCCGCTGGGCGGGGCGCATGTTCCGTCGCGAGTGGCGGCAGCAGCTCCTGGTGCTGACGCTCCTCACCGTCGCCGTCACCGCCGCCATCGGCAGCATCACGATCGCCTACAACTCGGTTCCCGCCGACAACAGCGACTTCGGCTCGGCCAACCAAGTGATTTCGCTCGACGGGTCCGATCCGCACAAGCTCCAGGCGGCGCTCGACTCCGCCGAGAAATCGTTCGGGACATTCGACGTCATCGGCCACCAATCCGTGTCCGTCCCCGGCAGCGTCGAGACGGTGGATTACCGCTCGCAGACCCCCGGTGGCACCTACACCGGCGAGCTGCTCGCGCTCCGAAGCGGCAGCTACCCGGCGGGGCCACGCGAGATCGCCGTCACCGACGGGGTGGCGGAGTCTCTACGGCTCGAAATCGGGTCGACTCTGGCCCTCGACGGCCGGCGACGGACCGTCGTGGGCATCGTCGAAGACCCGAGAAAGCTGAGCGACGAGTTCGCTCTCGTCGCGCCTTCTTCGGTGAGCCCTAAGGCGGTCGACCTGTTCGTCGATGCGAGCGAGGCGGAGCATGACTCCTTCGTTCGATCCCTCGAAGACCGCTCCGGCTCTCCCTATTCGGGCTCCATGCTCAAGGGAAACGACGTCAGCGGCACCGCAGAGACGTTGGCGATGTTCTCAGTGGCCACCGTCTTCCTCCTCCTTGCCTCGCTGGTTGCCGCCGCAGGATTCGCAGTCGTCGCGCAGCGACGGCTCCGCCAGCTCGGCATGCTCGCCGCCGTCGGCGCTACCGGGAAGCACCTTCGTCTCGTGCTCTTGACCAACGGCGCCGTCGTCGGGACGATCGCCGCGGTCATCGGGACGACTGCGGGCCTCGGGCTGTGGCTCGTCTTCGCCCCGATGCTGGAGTCCGCGGTCGACCATCGCATCGACCGGCTCAGCCTGCCGTGGGTCCTGGTCGCGATGGCGGGTCTCCTCGCAATCGCCGGAGCAATCGCCGCCGCCTGGTGGCCCGGGCGAATGGTCGCCCGCCTCCCCATCCTGCTCGCGCTCTCGGGACGACCGCCCAAGCCGAGGCCGGCACGGCACTCGGCGATCGCGGCCACAGCGCTGATTGTGGTTGGCATTGGCTGTCTCGTCCTGTCAGACCGGAAAACCGAGGTGCTGATCGTCGCCGGGCTCCTGGCAACGATTCTCGGCAGCCTGCTCCTCGGCCCGCTGGCGATCCGGACGTTCTCCGCGCTGGCCGGGCGTGTCTCGATCGCGCCGCGACTGGCGCTGAGGGACTTGGCGCGCTACCAGGCTCGGTCCGGAGCCGCGCTCGCCGCAGTCACGCTCTCGCTCGGCATCGCAGTGACCGTTGTCGTCATCGCCTCGGCCGAGGAGGCGAAGAGGGCGAGTGAGCCGGCAAGCCTTTCCGACAGGCAAGTCCGCGTCTATCTCGGGCCGTCGGAGGATCGGACGCTCACCCCGGTCGACGCACCGTCTCAGCTCGACCGTCTGGCCGCAGGCGCCCGAGGGATCGCAGCCCAACTCGACGGCGCGACGGTGATCACGCTCCGCAAGGCAGCCGAGCCCCGCGCCGATCCCGTCCGGTTTCCCCGCGGCGATACCCAATTCATTCCGGCGGTCGAGCTCACGAGGTCATTCAGGAGCCCGGAGGGCGGAAAGCAATACCGCACCCAATCCCAGACCTACGTCGCAACGCCTGCGGTGCTCGAGTACCTCGGAATCGACCCCAATACGATCGATCCCGGCGCCGACTTCCTCGTCGACCGCGGAGTCACGGCCAAGGACATGGTCATCCCGAACTTCTCGAGCCGCACGGAGATCCACGTCACGAACGTCCAGAAGATCGACATCGGCCAGCATCTGTTCGGCGCAGCAAGCGGCCGGAACGCTCCGTACTTCATCACCCCCAATGGTCTTCGCCGCCATGGCTGGAAGCAGATTCCCGCCGGCTGGCTCGTCGAGTCGAGCCGGTCCCTGACGAGCGGCCAGATCGCGGACGCACGCGACGCCGCGGCGGAAGCAGGACTCTCGATCGAGGCTCAGCGCAAGAGCAACCCGCCGACGGCGGTGATGGCGATCGCAACGGCCGCAGGCGCCGTTCTGGCGCTCGCCATCCTTGCGATGACGGTCGGGCTGATCCGCAGCGAGAGCGCCGGCGACCTCCGCACGCTGACCGCGACGGGAGCGACCTCCCGCATCCGCCGGACGCTGACGGCCACGACCGCCGGCGCGCTGGCCCTCCTCGGCGTACTCCTCGGTGTCGCAGGCGCCTATGTCGTCCTCCTGGCAACGTATTACGACGACCTCGGCTACCTGAGTTCCGTGCCGGTCCTGTACCTCGCTCTTGCGGTCGTCGGCGTGCCGTTGGCTGCTGCCGCGGCCGGCTGGCTCGTCGCAGGACGCGAGCCGTCCGCAATCGCCAGGCCGGTCATCAATTGATCCGGTCGGGGCTCCCGCGCTAATCCAGGGCGCTGATCGCGAAGGCGAGCCCGAAGCCGAGCGTCGTGACCAGGCCGACAAGCTTCCCGCCGTGCTCGAAGGCCTCGGGCATCATCGTGTCCGCGAGCATCGTCAGGATCGCGCCGCCCGCGAAGGCGAGCACGAACGCAACCGTCCCGGCCGGCGCCGAATCGAAAGCGACGAATCCGAACAGCGCTGCAAGTCCCGACACCACTGCAACCAGCAGCCAGAGGCCGAGGATGTGACGCTGCGCCCAGCCGGCTTTCGCCAGCCCGCTGCTGGCGGCGATCGCCTCTGGGACGTTGGACAGTGCGACGGCGACGAGGAACGCCGCGCTCACGCTCCCGCTGACGACGATCGTCAGGCCGAGCACGATCGACTCCGGGATTCCGTCCAGCACGATTCCGAGCACGATCGCGAGCGCGGAGCCCTCGGCCTGCCGGCCGCCGGAATGCTTGCGGTCACCGCCCCCGATTCGATCGACGAGCAAGTCGCCCGTGTAGAAGACCACAGACCCCGCGACGAGACCGAGAGCGACGCTTCCTCCTCCGCCGGCCTTGTCGAACGCCTCCTGGACGAGCTCGAACGCGACGGCGCTGATCAGAACGCCGCTGCCGAATGCCATAACCATGCCGAGCGCCCGCTCTCCGACGGGGAAACGGAGAGCGAAGGCGCCGCCAACGATCAGGGTCGCCGCGGCGGCGAAGCCCCATGCGAACGAAGCGAGCACGGTGCCGGAATCATCATGGGGCGGGCAGACGCCGACAACGCGGGCTGACACGATGTCGAGTACGCGTGGAGACCGGTTTTCTTGACGACGACGCTCTCCCAGTGGAGACGTATCTGTCTGTTCGGGGCGGTCGTCTGTACTGGAGAGCGCTGGGCGGCGGGCAGCCGATCGTCGTCCTCCATGGCGGCCCGGACTTCGACCACTACTACTTGCGTCCGGAGCTGGACCGGCTCGCTGAGTCGTTTCGGCTCGTTTACTACGACCAACGAG
Organism: uncultured Actinomycetes bacterium; assembly: GCA_963712635.1. GTDB lineage: Bacteria > Actinomycetota > Thermoleophilia > Gaiellales > Gaiellaceae > VAXT01. The sequence continues at coordinate 347,601 of CAVQIS010000007.1, forward strand.
GTCGCGGCCGGTCGGGTAACGCGGTCGACCCCGACGAGATCAGCATCGAGTCGGAGGTCGCTGACCTGGAGCGTGTCCGTCGCCACTTCGGCTTCGAATCCGTGGCGGTTCTGGGGCATTCCTGGGGCGGGGTGCTGGCTATGGAGTACGCGATCCGCCATCCTGATCGCGCCTCGCATCTGATCCTCGTCAACACGGCGCCGGCATCGGCGCGGGACGCGAGCCTGTTCCGTGAGCACCTGCTGCGGACGCGTCCGTCGGCTGACGTCGAGCGGATGCAGGCGTTGGTGTCGACCCCTAGCTACCGCGCAGGCGACCTGGATGCCGAAGCCGATTACTACCGTCTTCATTTCGACGTCGCGTTGAAGAACCGCGACGCGCTCGAGCAAGTCGTGCGGCGGCTCCGTGCGCATTTCACCCCGGCGGGGGTGCTCGCGGCGAGAGCGATCGAGCAGCGGCTCTACGACGAGACGTGGGAGCGGGACGGCTACGACCTGATCCCGAAGCTGCGGGACATCGAGATCCCGTCGCTCGTGTTGCACGGAGAGGACGACTTCGTGCCCATCAGTCTGGCCGCGCGCGTGGCGCAGGCGCTGCCGCTAGGGAGGCTCGTCGTTCTCGAGGATTGCGGCCATTTCGCACCGCTCGAAGCACCGGAACTCGTGCACGAGCACGTCGCGGCGCTGCTGGGGACGAACTGACCCAGCCGAGCGGTCAGAGTCGCGGCTGCCTTTCCAGATTCCTCACAAACCGCTCTCGAAACGGTCACGCTCGGCGAATAGCATTCCGCCCCGCCCGTGAGAAGGCTCGCTGCCATCACGCTCATCCTCTGTGCTGCGCCCGCAGCGACTGGAGATGCCGCTCAGCAGAGCTCCCAGGGCCGGATCGTCTTCGCGAGCGAGCGCGGTTCCACGCTCGAAAACAGCGACCTCTTCTCGGTCCGTGCCGACGGGAGCAGGAGGCGGGCGCTGAGCCGCAACCCGAACGGAGGCGACTCCGGCGGGAGGTGGTCACCGGACGGGACGCGGATCGCCTTCGTGAGTGGGCGACTCGAGCGCGGTCATCGGGTCAACGGGCTGTACGTCATGCGAAAGGACGGCCGGAGCGTTCGGCGCCTGACGCCCCGCGGGCTCGACGTCGCGATCGACGTCGTCCCGGACTGGTCACCAGACGGCGCGGAGCTGACCCTTTCGGGCAAGCGCGGATCGCGGTCCGGGGTCTGGACGATCCACGCTGACGGCCGTCGGCTTCGCTTTCTTGCCCGGGGAGCCGACGCGGCGTGGTCGCCGAGCGGCGATCGGATCGTCTTCACGGCACTGAATGGCATCTCCGTCGTCTCCGCATCGGGAGGTCGCGTCCGCCGCCTCACCCACGGTCCGAATGACGCGACCCCAGCCTGGTCGCCCGACGGCCGGACGGTCGCCTTCGTGCGTTCGGATGCCAACGGCGTGGTGCAGAAGCTCGCCCTTGTACGGGCCGCCGGCGGACCGGTGCGTCGGATCTTCGGCGGAAGGGATGCGGAGATCGGCCGGACACCTCAGTGGTCACCGTCCGGTCGGCTGCTCGCGGTCTCCGCGTACTCCGGTGTCTACGTCATACGGGTGCGCGATCGAGCCGCAACCAGGCTGCGGCGTCGAGGCGACTGGCCCGCATGGTCGCCGGACGGACGCCGGATCGCGTTCACGTCCGGCTCGTCGATCTTCGTCATGAACGCCAACGGCTCCGGCGTGCGGCGCGTGAGAACCGAGAACGGCTCGGAGTTCGACGACGGCCCGCACTGGTCGCCGGACGGGAAGGCGCTCGTCTACTCGACCGTCCTCCTCCAAAGCGACTTCGAGATCTTCTCTGTACGCCCCGACGGCACCGATCTGAGGCAGCTGACGCACAACTCGGCGCAGGACTGGATGCCGGCCTGGTCACCGTCGCGGCGGCGGATCGCTTTCGTCCGAGGGGGATGGATCTGGCTGATGCGAGCGGATGGAACCGGTGCGCGCCGGCTGTTCCAGGGCGGGCAGCCCTCGTGGTCGCCCAACGGCGTCGAGCTGGCCTACTCCTCGGGCGGCGGTGTGGTGGTCCGTCGCCTCGACCACGGGCCTGCGACACGCGTCGCGGACGGGTTCAGCCCCGCCTGGTCGCCGAACGGAGCGGAGATCGCGTTCGTGAATGGAACGCAGCTGCGCGCCGTTGCGCGTGCGAGCGGCGCAGAGCGGACGATCGTCGATCTGGCCTCGACCTGCCCGGTGGGGAACGAGATCTCCGTCTACCGGCCGGACTGGTCACCGGACGGCCGACGCCTCGCCTTCGTCGTCGTGTGCGACGACGGGCGTTTCGGCGCGGCGTCGGCGAACATCGTCAACGCGGACGGCAGCGGTCTCCGCGATCTCCCCATCGAGAGCGTGGACGCGGCGCGTGCGGCATGGTCGCCGGACGGGGCCCGGCTCGTGTTCGTGTCGGAGGATCCGTCATCGCGCCTCGGGACGGTCAAGGCCGACGGGTCCGGTCGCGTCGCCGTCATCCACGACGACGCGGGTGCCGCTTACATCGATCCGGACTGGTAGCACCCACGGCACCTTGGGGCGAAGTCCTGCGCTTGAGGATTGGATGCGGAGTCTGTAGCTTCGAGCCATGCGCACGCGGTTTGGAACCGGCATGTTGGTCGTCGCATGCTTCGGCGCGTTGCTGTCAGGCTGTGGATCGAACGAGGAGACGGCCACATCCGGCGACGAGTCGCCTCTGGAGGGATCGACCGAAAAGACGGGCACATCCAGCCTCGAGTCGCCTCTGAAGGACTGGGCCACGGGTCTCTGTACCTCGATCGCGGAGTGGCAAGCGAGCACGAAGTCAACGGGCGAGAAGATGGCCAACTCGAAGGACGACTTCGCCCAAGGTGAGCAAGCGGTGACCTCCGCAGACGAAATTCTCGTCTCGAGTCTCAAGGGGCTCGGCACCCCCCCGACTCCCGCCTCGACCGAGGCGAAGAACGCCTTCGCCGGGCTCTTGACCAAGTTGGAGGACGAAGGCGGGGATATCGAGGCGACCCTCCTCGACGAACCCCGAACCCAGAGCGAGCTCGTGACGGCCAGTGCTCGGGTCAAGGCCTTGATCTCCGCGATGGACAGCGACATCTCCAAGACCGTGACCGAACTAAAGTCGCTTCCCGACACTGAAGGGTGGAAAGCGGCCTTCGATGGCCCGTATTGTCAGGCCGTAGCCAGCGGCTGACAATTTCGGCTCGAGCCGCCGAGAAGGCGGGCTAGCCCCGGGTGCCACGGAGGTGCTGATGACCTCCTTGGCCACGACGGCGATGCTAAACAGCGCGCTCCGCTCGAACAACGAAGCCGCGGACAAGAGGCGCCCGTAGCCAGATAAGGGAAGCCGTTTGACGGCGGTTACGATCGACGCTTCTCAAACGACCCACGCAACTCGGAGGTGAACACGGATGAACGACAACCCGACGTGGAAGGTCGCCCGCCTGGACGACATCGAGCGGCGCGGCAGAGATATTCCGGTGCGCGAGCACCTCGGAATCCATGCATTCGGAATCAACGCGTACACGCCCGGCGAGGACGGGACCCTGATCAACGAGCACGACGAGGCCGGGTCGGGCCAGGAGGAGCTGTACATCGTGCTCGACGGGAAAGCGACCTTCGAGGTCGACGGTGAGATGATCGACGCGCCCGCCGGAACGTTCGTCTCCGTCCGGCCGGAGTCACGGCGGAAGGCGACCGGGGACGGGACCGTTCTCGCTATCGGCGCCACGCCCGGGGAGGCGTACCAGGGGATCGACTGGGGTGAAGCGTGGCCTCTCCACAGCGATTCGATGACCGCCTACGGCGAACAGCGGTACGGCGACGCGCTCGAAGCGGTCCGCGCTGCGCTCGAGCACATGCCCGACCACGCGGGCCTCAATTACAACTACGCATGCTTTGCAACACTCGCCGGCGATACCGGCGACGACACGTTCGCCCACCTCAGGCGGTCGGTCGAGCTGCTCCCGCGGTTCCGCGAGGACGCGCGCAGAGACGACGACTTCGCCGCAGTACGCGACGACCCGCGGTTCGAGGAGGCTCTTCGCTGAGCGCGGACGCGGATCCTCGAACAAACCGCCATAAGAGACGAGAGACCACTGTTGGCCTCTTGTGAAGTCGTTGCGCCTCAGGCGGCGGCGACGGTTGGTGGAGCGGCAGGCAGTTGCACCGTGACGCGGAGCCCGCCGCCGGCGCGGGGGGTGAGAGTGAGGGTTCCGTCGTGTGCTTGGGTGATGCTCTTGACGATTGCCAGGCCCAGGCCGACAGCTGCTTGGTCGGTGCGTATGCGTTTGGTGCCGCGAAGAAACGGCTCGGCAAGCGTGGCAACTAGCTGTGGCGTGAGGTTCTCGCCGGTGTTCTCGACGGTGAGCACCGCACTCTTGGGATGAGCGCTGGTCGTGACCCACACGGTGCCTTTCTCGGACACGTTGTGGACGATCGCGTTGTGCAGAAGGTTCGTAGTCAGCTGCAGCAGGAGCGCGTGTGAGCCGGTGGTGGGGGTCGTGTCGCCGGAGGTCTCGATGGTAAGGCCGCGCTTTTCTGCGAGCGGGAGGAGCGTCTCGGTGGCTTCTTCCGCCACGAGGGACAGGTCGACGTGCTCTGGGGTGAAGGACCGTTGGTCGGCGCGGCTGAGCAGGAGCAGTGCTTCGGTGAGGTCGATCGCGCGGGTGTTGACGGCGTAGAGGCGGTCGACGAGCTCGCCGTTGTCGCGATTCGGATCTTTGCGGGCGACGTCGAGCAGCGTCTGGGTGACCGCTAGCGGCGTACGCAGTTCGTGGGATGCGTTGGCTGCGAATCTCTGCTGTTCGGCGACGTGTGCTTCAAGCCGGGCGAGCATGGTGTCGAAGCTGTCTGCGAGCTCGCGGAACTCGTCTGTGCGGCCCGGCAGCCGGATTCGGTGCGAGAGCGATCCCTCCGCGGCCGCGCGTGTGGCGTCCGTGATGTGGGTCACGGGAGCGAGCATGCGGCCGGCGAGAAGCCACCCTCCCACCAGACCGAATACGAGCAGGAACGCCATCACGATGGCCGCGATCGGAGCGAAACTGCGCAGAAGGTCGGCGTGGCTTTGCACGATGAAAATCACACCAGGGTGCACACCACGCGAAAGGGAGAAGTACCCGGCGGTGAGCAGCACGGCGCCTGCGAGCATGAGGAAGCCGGCGTAGCTGAGGGTGAGCTTGAGGCGAACGCTCAAACCAGGGGCTCTATCCACGGTCCCCTCCCTCAGGCCCGGTGTCTGGTTGGGTGTCGATGCGGTACCCGACGCCGGCCACGGTGGCGATGATCGAGGGTTCGCCGAGGCGTTTGCGCAGTCCCGAGACCGTGATGCGCACGGCGTTGGTGAACGGGTCTGCGTTTTCGTCCCATGCTCGCGCCAGGAGCTCTTCGGCGCTGACGACACCGCCTTCGGCCGCGACGAGGACTTCGAGCACTGCGAACTGCTTCCGGGTCAGCGCGACGTAGCGGCCGTCGCGGTAGACCTCTCGGCGGAACGGATCCACCCGCAGGCCTGCGATCTCTTGCACAGGCGGCCTGTGGTGCGCACGCCTGCGGTCGAGTGCTCTCAGTCGGAGCACGAGCTCTCGGAGCTCGAACGGCTTCGTGAGGTAGTCGTCGGCGCCGAGCTCGAACCCGGTGGTCTTGTCGTCTAGGCGGTCGGCAGCGGTGAGCATGAGGATCGGCATGCCGCTGCCGGAGGCGACGATGCGTTCGGCGATCTCGTCACCGGAGGGGCCAGGGATGTCGCGGTCGAGGACGGCGATGTCGTAGGCGTTGAAGCTCAGCAGCTCCAGAGCGGTGTCGCCGTCACCTGCGATGTCTGCCGCGATCGCTTCCAGACGGAGGCCATCGCGGATGGCCTCTGCCATGTAGGGCTCGTCCTCGACGATCAAGACACGCATGCACCGATGCTAGAGCCAGCGCATATCGCCGGCATATCGAAAACCGGATACGTGCCGGCAACACCGCGCTGCCTTGAATCGAGGCATGAGCTACAGCGAACCAGCACGAACAACGACCCGTCCGATTCGGATTCGCAGGACTCGTGTCGCCGGCCTGCTCGTCGTCATCGCGGCGATCGCCGCAGCCGTCGGCTACCAGATGCTGGCGTCCTCGTCCTCGAGCGCCACATCACCCTTAAACGTCGCGCTGCCCGGCACGGTGTGGCCGGCACAGGGCCAGGCCGCGTTCATCGAGGGAGGACAGTCGCAGGTCCAAGTCGGCCCGAGCCAGCACCCGGCTGCAATCGCCAGCATCGCGAAGGTGATGACGGCCTATCTCGTGCTCCGTGACCATCCGCTACGGCTCGGCGAGTACGGCCCGACGATCACGCTCACCGACGCCGACGTGGCCGACACCGAACGCCGGCGCGGACAGGAGGAGTCGGTCGTGCCCATCGCCGCCGGAGAGCAATTGACCGAACGGGAGGCGCTGCAGGCGCTGCTGCTGCCGTCGGCGAACAACATCGCCGCGGTTCTGGCGCGATGGGACGCCGGCTCACAGGAGGGCTTTGTTGCCCGGATGAATGCCGCCGCACGGTCTCTGGGCATGACCCACACCCGCTACACCGACCCGAGCGGCTACGACGAGGCAACCGTGTCGACCGCCGCCGACCAGGTGCGTCTCGTCGATCGGGCCATGCGCCTGCCGGTGTTCGCGAGCATCGTCGCCACACCGAGCGCCACGCTGCCGGTCGCCGGCACCGTGCACAACACGAACACATTGCTCGGGCACGACGGGTTTGTCGGCGTCAAGACCGGCTCGACAGCCGCGGCCGGCGGCTGCTTCGCCTTCCGGGCGATTCGCTGGATCGACGGGAAGCGGACGACGATCACCGGGGTCGTGTTGGGCCAGCCCGACGACGACCGGATCGGGGCGGCTCTCGAGGCCGCCGACGCGATGGTCGACCGCATCGCCGGTAATCGGGCTGTGCCAGATCTACGGCAACGAGCCCTGCCACCACGAACTGCGCCTCGAAGCCCTTGACCAAGGCTGCACGCTCGGCCACGTGAGCCAACGTTCTACGATCGGTCGCGTGGACGAGTTCGTCCCACGCGACTTCGACGTCCCTCGGCGGCTCGAGACGCCGCAGTTCGTGCTCGAGCCGCTCGGCCCCGAGCACAACGACCAGGACTACGACGCGTGGACCTCGTCGGAGAAGCACATCCACGCGACGCCCGGATGGGAGGACAGCGGCTGGCCGCGGGAGATGACGCCGGACGAGAACCGGGCAGACCTGCAGCGCCATGCCGACGACTTCCGCAACCGGACGGGGTTCACATACACCGTGCTCGATCCGGCGAGCCGCGACGTGATCGGGTGCGTCTACATCTACCCGCTGCCCGACAGCGACCACGACGCCCGTGCGCTCTCCTGGGTACGGGCGAGCCACGCGCAACTGGACACCTCGCTCTGGCGCGCCGTGAGTGAGTGGCTCGCGTCCGACTGGCCGTTCGCCAACGTCGAGTACGCGCCGCGCGCCTAGGCGCCCCCGCTAATCAGCCCACCAGTCGCGCCGGCCATCGACGTCTTCGCGCGGATCCTCGCCGAGGTTGGGCGCGCCGGTGACGAGGAGCTCGAGGCCCTCTGGCCCGGCTTCGTAGCCTCGCCACGTGCCGGGCGGGACGCGCACCGCATCCCATTCCTTGAGCTCGACGATCTCGTCGTCCAATTTCATCCGCCCGCTCCCGCGCAGCACCACGTACACCTCCTCTTGCTTCATGTGCGTGTGGCCGTACGGAAAGCGATAGCCGGGCGGGACGCGCTGGTAGCTCAGGGCGGATTGCTCCAGCTCGAGCGCCTTGGTCGCCGCGCGGAACTCCAGGTCCGGCGCACCGTCGAACCTCGGGCCGATGTCCTCCAGATCCTCCTTGATGTTGCTGAGCGTGAACGGCACGGCGCAATCCTACGGCGTCATTCCCGTAGCCACCCACCTCTTGGTTCGCGGCAGTTCTGTCACTAGTGGCCGTCGGGCTGGGCAGTGTGTGTCTGCCGGATAGTTTCAGCGGCTACGAATCGGAGCACAGTTCTAGGGACGCGTTTTTTCACCTAGGCGGGCGCCTCCGTGCGCCAACCCCTCGCGCGCCGAAGCGCCCGCTGCGAGGAGGTTTTCATGGCCACCACGATGTGCGAGATCGACGGGCGTCGGCCCGCCGTCGCAACCGTGCGGATTAGGCAGAACGGCGAAGAACGAACGATCGCTGTCTGCGAGGAGCACCTTCGGGAGCTTCAGGGTCAGAGCCGCGGGGTAGGCGCGATCGCCTTTGGGCGGCCGGAGCCTCTTCGACGAGTTCTTCTCCGACTTCTTCGGCGACAGCGGCCTCGGTGGTCGCACGGCCGGCGACGGCGAAGGCACGACCACGACGCGCCCGCGCCGCCCGGCCGAGCAGATCGACGTCACGAGTACTTCAGCGACGCCACCCGCCAACTGCTCCAGCATGCCGCGCAGAAGGCGATGGAGTGGGGAAGCCTGGACGTCGACTCGACACACCTGCTCTGGGCTGCGACGCACGACGAGGTCGTCCGTCACGTGCTGCAGCAGGTCGGCGCCGACCCCGCCGCGATCGCGGCGCAGATCGAGGAGGAAGCAGACGTCAAGGAGCGCACGGACGTTGCGCCGTCGCTGTCACCGGACGCGAAGGCTGCCCTGTTGGCCGCCTACGAGGAGTCGCGTGAGATCGGCGCGTCATACGTCGGGCCTGAGCACGTGCTGCTCGCCCTGGCCCAGGACACCGAGACCGAGGCTGGTGAGCTGCTCGAGCGATTCGCGATCAGCCACACGAAGCTGCGCGGCGCGGTCATCCGCGGCGTCGAGAGCGGCGAGGCGGGTGGGCGCCCGGCGAGCACGACAAAGACGCTCGACGAATACGGCCGAGACCTCACAGAGGAGGCACGCCAGGGGAAGCTCGACCCCGTGATCGGCCGGGCCGATCAGATCGAGCAGACGATCGAGATCCTCTCGCGCCGCACGAAGAACAATCCGGTGCTGCTCGGCGACCCCGGCGTCGGCAAGACCGCGATCGTGGAGGGCATCGCCCAGCGGATCGTCAACGACGACGTGCCCGAGACGCTCACCGGCAAGCGCCTGGTGGCGCTCGACATGGCGGGGATGATCGCCGGCACGAAGTACCGGGGCGAGTTCGAGGAACGCCTCAAGGGCGTGATCGACGAGATCACCGAGAACGCGGACAGCCTGATCGTCTTCATCGACGAGATGCACACCGTCGTGGGCGCGGGCGCGGCTGAAGGGGCGATGGATGCCGGGAACATGCTCAAGCCGGCGCTCGCCCGTGGCGAGCTGCACATGATCGGCGCGACCACGCTCGACGAGTACCGGAAGAACATCGAGAAGGATCCCGCGCTCGAGCGACGTTTCCAGCCTGTGCTGGTCTCCGAGCCCACCGTCGAGGAGACGATCGAGATCCTTACCGGCCTGAAAGACCGGTACGAGGCGTTCCATCGCGTCCGCATCACCGAGGAGGCGATCGTCGCGGCTGCGGAGCTGTCCGATCGCTATATCCGCGACCGCTTCCTGCCCGACAAGGCGATCGACCTGATCGACCAGGCAGGCGCACGCATCCGGCTTCGCTCGAAGGTGAAGCCGGAGGACACGCGGGCAGCCGAGGAGGACCTCCGCCACATGGGGCGCGAGCGCGACCAGGCGATCGCGGCCGAGGACTACAAGCGGGCGGACGAGCTGAAGGCGCAGATCGACGAGCGCCGCGCCCAGCAGGAGGGGCGGAAGGAGGCCCGCTCGCGGGCGCCCGAGGTCACGGTCGAGGACATCGCCGAGATCGTGTCGCGGCGCACCGGCATCCCGGTGTCACAGCTGACCCAGGAGGAGCGCGACCGGCTCCTGAAGCTCGAGGAACGCCTGCATGAGCGCGTCGTCGGTCAGGACGAGGCCGTCGAGGCCGTCGCGGAGGCGGTTCGTCGCGCCCGCGCAGGGCTCGCCGACCCCAGCCGTCCCGACGGGAGCTTCCTGTTCCTGGGCCCCACCGGCGTCGGCAAGACGGAGCTCGCGCGGACGCTCGCGGAGGCGCTGTTCGGCAGCGAGGACGTGATGGTCCGCCTCGACATGAGCGAGTACCAGGAGCGGCACACTGTCAGCCGGCTCGTCGGCGCGCCACCCGGCTACGTCGGCCACGAGGAGGCCGGACAGCTGACCGAGGCGGTCCGCCGCAAGCCCTACGCGGTCCTCCTGTTCGACGAGATCGAGAAGGCGCACGCAGACGTCTTCAACATCCTGCTCCAAATTCTGGACGACGGCCGGCTCACCGATTCGCAGGGCCGGACGGTCGACTTCAAGAACACGATCCTGATCATGACCTCCAACCTCGGCGCCGATCGCATCCAGGCCTTCGCGCGGAAGGAGGGTGGCTCGTTCGATGAGCTAAAGGAGGACCTGATGGACGCGCTCCGGCACAGCTTCCGGCCGGAGTTCATCAACCGGATCGACGAGATCATCGTCTTCCAGGCGCTCACGGCGGAGCAGCTCAAGCAGATCACGCGGCTGATGCTCGACCGAGTTGCGAGGCGCCTGCGGGCGCAGCACATCGAGGTCGAGTTCTCGGACGAGGCCGTCGAACACCTGGCCGAGATCGGCTTCGACCCGGAGTTCGGCGCGCGGCCACTTCGCCGTGCCATTCAGCGCGAGCTCGAGAACGAGGTGTCGCGGCTGCTGCTGAGGGGGGCGCTGCAGCCGGACGATCGCGTTCGCGTCGACTACGACGGCGTTCAGCTCACGTTCGATGTCGACAAGGGAGGAGCAGAGGCGATGGAGGAGGTCGAGGAGCCGGAGTCGCAGCCGGCGCACGTCTAGCAGGGACACGAAATCGCACGACGGTGGAGAGGTGATGATCGGTTGGACCCACGTCGCAGAATCCGGTCCTGCTCACACAAGGTCGACGGAAGCGCCGTGAAGCGATAAGCGCCCTGGCGCATCCCAACAGGAGCCCTCTTCCGGACTCGAACCGGAGACCCCTCCTTACCATGGAGGCTGGAGACGGCCTCTACGGGCCCCAACCCGCCTCGCTCCACGCGGTCAGACCGTACCGGGGGCCGACTCGGCCGGGTGGGGCCGGGTGCTACTGATCACCGCCTGATCACGCCGGAGTAGCCCAATGGAGAGAGCACGCCGCTCGTAAGGGCGGGTTCCTAGACTCCCGGCGTGAGCGAGCGCCGGAAGCCCGCTCCGGGTCACCACCGTCCGGGCCCGAGGGCGCCGGCCGGGTCGGCCCTCAGCCGGCGCGGCCACCGAGCTGGAACTGACGCCTGAGGAGCTGGCAGAGATCGAGGACGTTCAGATCGAAGCGCAGGGCGAGCGCTACTCGGAAGCCAACCAGCGGATGGTCGACCGGTGACGGTGTCGTCAGTCGGCGAGCGGCGTGGCGGCCGCCGGGCCGCCGAGCGACGGGCGGCCGCCAGGGCGCTCGGTCAGCCCGAGCAGATCGCTTGCGAGCTCGGGGTCGCGTGACAGCTCGCCCTGGATCCTGAGCTCGTCCGCATCCTGCTGTGCCCGCGACTCGAGTGTGATGCGGTTTGTCAGAACGTTGGCGCGCTCCTGAAGGCGGTGCACCTCGACGAGGTCGTTCGAGCGAAGCGCGGCCGCGCTCCGCTCGTACGCGCCGCCGGTGCTGAAGAGATGGGTGAGCTTGAGGATGAGCGCGACCAGGTCGATGGCGATCAGGAACAGCAGGAAGAACTGGACGTACTTCTTCACAGCCGGGCTCGCCTGCTCGACGCGCTCGAGCGCCGCCTGGCGGGCGAGGAAGTCGCGGTCGGCCTTGATCGTGGCGACACGGTTCGCGATCTGGCTGCTCTCGGCGGCCCGCCAGACCGCGATCTTCTGGCGGTTCGCTGCGATCGTCGACTCGATCTGCGGGCGGGCGCGCTTCAGTTCCGCCGCTGCAGCAGCGGCCCGGCGGGCGTCGCGCTTGTAGTAAGGGCCGCGGCCGAGCCTGTGCGTCTGCGAGCAGTTCGCGAGCCCGGCCTCGCAGTCGGCGAGAAAGCGGCTGTTCGTGACCTGCCGCTGCAGCCTCGTCTCCTTGGCCTGCGCCGCCGCGATCTCCTTCTGCGCCGCAGCGATCTTCGCGTCGTAGGTTCGCGTGATCTGGTTCGTCGTCTCGTGGATCCGTGCCGTCGTCGTCTTGCTCAGCTGTTCGTTGATCGATCCGCTGTAGATCACCTGCGCCATCGGGAGCCCGATCACGAGGGCGATCGCGAGCGAGAGCGCGAGGCGCGGGACGGCGAGCACCAGGTTCCACGCCCGGCTCGTGCCGAAGCTCTTCAGGACGAGGCGCTCGATCAGGCAGTAGAGGACGGCCCAGACCGGGAGCACCCACAGGACGCTCACGATCGACGTGCTCCACCACTGGCTGGCGGCGACGGTCATCCCGAAGCCGCTGACGACCGCCATCCCTGCGACCCACATACCCAGCCCGTTGAGGAAGCTCGCTTCGCTGGGCACCCTGCGGAGGACGAGTCCGTCACCGCCCGCGAACCACGCCCACCCCGCGCGCACGCGCCTGCGCGAGGCCGTGCGGGCCATCGCGGCGTCAGCCGTCTTCCGTACGTCCGTGGGCGAGGGAGCAGACATGCGCAAAGAAGAGAGACGCAGGCTCTGCCGATCAGTTGGCGCGGCGCGTTGATTCTTAACGTCTTATTACGCGCTGCCTCAGCGCCGGCCGCCGAGCTCCCAGTCGTGGATTTCGACGTCGGGGCGTCGCCTTTCTCATGATCCGTGGTCGAGAAGTCGCGGGTTCGACCGCCGCCCCCGGCCTCTACTGATCACCAGGCTGATCACAGGCCTTCCGAGTAACTGTCCACAGGCCCGGATTCCGCCTGGTTGAGCCAAGCCCTCTTCCGGACTCGAACCGGAGACCCCCTCCTTACCATGGAGGTGCTCTACCAACTGAGCTAAGAGGGCGCGCGGCCATTGTAGGCTCCGATTCCTGCGGCGCGCTTCGCTGATGACCGACATCGACGCCCAGGCATTCGACGAGTTCGAGGCGGCCGGGCTGGGAGCTCGTCGCCGATCGCTACGGCGAGCTCTTGAGCCCGATCACCGGACAGGCGATCGAGCCGTTGCTCGACGCCGCAGGCATCCGAGCGGGCATGCGCGTTCTCGATGTCGGAACGGGTCCGGGAGACGTCGCCGCGGCTGCGGTCGCACGCGGCGCGTTCGCGACCGGGATCGACATCGCCGCGGCCATGGTCGAGCTCGCCTCCCGGCGCCATCCCGATGCCGCGTTCGTCCAGGGATCGGCTACCGACCTTCCTTTTGCCGAAGGATCGTTCGACGCCGCGGTAGGCAACGTCGTCATCCTGCACGTCGGCGAGCCCGAAAGGGCCGCGCAGGAGCTGGCTCGTGTGCTCGTGCCGGGCGGACGCGTGGCGCTGTCGGCATGGGACGTCCCCGAGCGGTCACCCCTTTTCGGTGCCTTGCTCGGTGCGGTTGCAGACGCCGAGGTGTCGCCCCCGAGCGAGGTTCCGCACGGGCCCTCGTTCTTCCAGTTCGGGGAGGACGATGCGTTCCGCGCGCTGCTCCAAGGCGCTGGCTTTGCCGACGTCGAGATCGAGTCGGTCACACTCCATTTTCGGCTGCACTCTGCCGAGGAGCTGATGACCGTCGTGGCCGAGGGGACGGTGCGAATGGGCGCCCTCCTGCGGGCGGGCGACGACTCCCAACGCGGCCGAATGCTGGAGAGCCTCGAGCAGCGGATCTCCCCGTGGCGTCGCGGAGATGGCTACGCCGTTCCGGCCCCGATGAAGATCGCAGCCGGAACGAAGACGAGCTGAGCCGTCTTACTCAGCGCGCGGAGAGGACCTCAATGACCGTTGTTACGCCGCACCTCGGCCAGGACCTCGGCGCCGTCGTTGATGCAGCGAACGGCGTCCGCCAATCCCTTTCCGGCGCCGAGTGGAGAGGGCGAGGGACTGATCGCAGCCGGCATCAGGGCGAACGTCGCTTCGAGTCGCAGGAGCGGGATGCCCAGAAGGCGCGCGCGAACGGAGCCCTGCACGACCGTTCCCTCGGACAGGCGGCGGCTGCGATCGGCTCCAGCCATCAGGACAACCGGAGCGGACACTGCGCTTCGCGACGCTCGGCTCCGGCTCACGAGTCGCTCTCCCCGATGCGGCGCCGGAGGGCAGACACCGCTGCGCTCCCCGCTGTCAGCGCGGCCACGCCGCCCGCAATCAGGCCCACCTTCGTCCCGCTGCGCCTTCTGATTCCGCCGGCCAGCGCGGCCAGCGAATCGCCGACGGTGTCGAGCAGGCGTTCCGGTTCGCTCTTCCTGCGCAGAAATCTCATCTCCGCGCCCCTCGCCCTGCCTGCCTCCGAGCCGCCTTGGTGATCGCATCGACGAGCTCGGGCTTCGTCATGCTCGAACGCGATTCGATTCCGATGCTCGAGGCAAGCTCGACCAACTCGGGCTTCTTGTAGGCGTCCAGACCGCCGTTCACGGTCTCGCGATCGAGCTCGCGCGCGGTCTGTTTGGCGGTTGCAGCTGCCCGATCGCGGAGCTGCTCGGCCTCCTTCACGCGTGACTCGGCCTCAGCCGCCCGCTGATCCGCTTCGTCCCGAAGCTGATCTGCCTGGCGGTTGGCATCTTCGGCAGCCGCGCGCGCCGCCTGCGCGGCTTCATCGGCCAGTCGTCTGGCTTCGGCCAATGCCTCGGTCGCGTCCTCCACGAGCTCTTCGGCTCGCTGCTGGGAGGCTTCCGCGTCGCCGGCGGCTTCCGCGATCTCCTCCTCGACCTCTTCCTCGACTTCCATGCGCTCGTCCTCCGCGTCCGCCTCCGCGGCCTCCCGCTCGCGCTTCACGAACTCCGCTGCAGCTTTCTCGGCCTCGGCCACTCGCTGCTTGACCTCTCGGTCCGTGTCGCGCTCGACCTCCTTGATGCGCGCTTGACCCTGCTCGCTCACTTGACGCGCATGGTCGGCGAGCGCCTTCGACTCGCGCGCAGCCTCGACCGCACGCTCCTCGGCCTCCCGAGCGCGCGCCTCTGCTTCGCGGGCGCGCCGCGCTCGAATCTCGATCGAGTCACCGAGCGGGGCCGCGTCGACCACCGCCGCCGTCACCCTCCGGCCCTGGTCGCGGGCACCGGACGCAGCGTCGCCGACCGCCTCAGCGGGTTTCACAGCCTTGGAGAGGAGCCACGCAGCGTTCGACGGCATCTCCCGCAGCCCAGTTCGCGTTCGTTCAAACACCGGTATCAACCCCTTGGACGAAATCTCGGAAATTGGTCACATGGCAGGTTCCCTTCAGGGACCCGACGAAACCTCGTTGCGGCCACTCCGGCGATGCTCTAGAGAGGCTGACCTAGCGCTGGGCCAGGCTCAGAACTGTCCCGCGGTCCAGGCCTTCCGGTGGAGACTCGTTGCCAGCGGGTCGAACTGCGCGACGAACAGCGCCTTGGCGGTCGTCGCGCGCCGGTTCGAGGCCGCCGCGAGCGTGAGGCTCGGGCTCGTCGGGATTGGACACGTGGAGCTCGACCGGTACGCGTCGCGGTAGTGCCGGTCGGCCTCGATCGAGTTCTGGAGGCTCCGCTGAAGGAGGGTCACCATCCGGTCCGTGGCGGCGGTGGGGGCGGTCAGGCTTCCGAGCTGCTGGAGGATGCTCTGACGATTCTCGGCGACGCTTCCGATTCGACTCGCCACGTCCGCATTGGAGACTTTGCATCCGGCTGCGTCGCTCAGCGCGCGGGCGATCTCCTGGCGACCGGACGCGGACTGTTGGAGGACGTTCTCGACCCGGTCGACGAACGGAGCGAGGCTCGTGCTGCTGGCGCTGCTCTTGGAGTCCCGTGTCGCCCAGAGCGTCGCCCCCGCGGCTGCGACAGCGACCAGCAAGGCGAGCGCCACGACGACCCAGGGCCAGCGCCGTCGCCTCGGTGAGGCGACCTGCGTTGCGTGCTCCCGAGTGGCGGGGGGCGTTTGGGCACGCACCGTTGCCGGCGCGCCTCCCGCGATCGCCTCGCGCAAGTCGGAGGTCAGCGCGGCGCCCGTCGGGTAGCGGTCCTCTCGGTCTTTCGCCATCGCCCGCGCGAAGAGACCGTCGAGATCCGGCGACAGCGAAGGCGGCGGATCGTTCAGGTGAGCCTGCAGCACGGCGATCTCGCTGTCGCGCGCATAGGGCGGCTCACCCGAGAGGCAGTGGTAGATGACGCAGCCGAGCGAGTAGAGATCCGCGCGTCCGTCGAGCGGCTCGCCGCGAATCTGCTCCGGGCTGCAGTAGTCGACGGTGCCGAGGAACGAGCCGGCGTGGGTCATCGCCCGCGAGCTCGTCCGCTTCGCCAGTCCGAAGTCGCAGAGGTAGGCGTGCCCGCCGCTCTCGGCGAGCAGGATGTTCGCCGGCTTCAGGTCGCGGTGGATCAGGTCCGCCGCATGTGCCGCATCGAGCGCGCCGCCGATCTGCTCGGCGATCCGCAGCGTCTCTCCCCGAGAGAGCGCTCCCGATGCACGGATCACTTCGTGCAGGCTCGGTCCGTCTACGTATCGCATGGCGAGATACGGCGTGCCGTCGACCTCGTCCGCGTCGTAGATCGGGATCACGTGCGGATGGTCGAGCGACGCCGCGAGCCGTGATTCGCGCAGGAATCGAGCCCGGAAGTCGGGATCGTCAGCGAGATCGGGCGAGATGACCTTGAGCGCAACCCGGCGCTCGAGCCGAGCATGAGTCGCCAGATAGACCGTCCCCATTCCCCCGCGGCCGAGGACGGACTCGATCCGGTACGGGCCGAACTCGTCGCCCGCGTTCACTGACAGGTTCGCAGCCGGTAGCCGAGTCGGCGCTCGTTCTCGATCAGATGCCCTGCGTCATATGGCTCGAGCTCCTTCCGCAGCTCCCACACGAGCTTGGCCAGCTCCTCGCGCGAATGCATCGGCTCGTCTCCCCAGACCGCGTGCATCATCTCCTCGTGGGTGCAGAGGGCGGGGGCCCGCTCCGCCATGTACCGGACGAGCTTGTGCGCCTGTGCGCGGATATGCAGCTCGTGCCGTTCACCACCTTGCACCAGCGTGAGCCGCGCCTCGTCGGGGTCGTAGCTCAGGCAGTCATCGGACATTTCCGGCGAAAGCGCGGCCCGCGTTGCCTGCGAGTCGGCGGTCGTCTCGAACCCAAGCTCGAAGTAGAGCGGCTCTCCCTGATCGGGGATCGAAGCAAGGACGCAGACGACATCGCCGGTGCGCAGCGGCATGCGACCCTCCACGCGCTTCAGCTCCCCTGCGCGGCGCACGAAGGTCCCGTTGACGCCGCCGCCGTCGACGATCGACCACGAGCCCAGAGCCAACTCGAACGCGCAGTGCTCCGCGCGCGTGACCAGGTGCTCGGGATCGGGCTCGAGCGCGATGTCGTTCAGCTCGGGAATGCGGCCGACCGTGACACGCTCCCCGGACAGCTCGATCGTCGCCGGTTCGGCGTTTCCGGGACCAAAGAGGACAACGCTGGCGTCCATGACTCGCTGCCGCGACCAAGGCTACAACGCTAGAGGGTCGAGATCGTAATCAGCGCCATGCCGTAGCCCGGGGAATTGGCTGCTGAATCCCATCAGCGCCCATGTTCCGTCCATGGATCCGGCTCGGTTCCCGCGCAACTCGGAGGCATGAAAGAAGACACTCGGACTGGAGGAACATGTCCAGGCTTCCCAAGAGCAAATCACCGGCCCTCTTCGTCCTTGGGCTCGCACTGGCGGCGGTTGCGATCGTCGTCGGATGCCGGGT
Organism: uncultured Actinomycetes bacterium; assembly: GCA_963712635.1. Lineage (GTDB taxonomy): Bacteria > Actinomycetota > Thermoleophilia > Gaiellales > Gaiellaceae > VAXT01. Next base: position 365,351 of record CAVQIS010000007.1, read on the forward strand.
TCGTCGGCGGCTCGAGCGCTGCGTCCATCGACCGACGCCGAACGCGACCGGCTGACGGGGCCGTGGCGCTACATCCCGAACGCTCCCGAAGCGATCGCGGCCGGGCGGACGGCCGTCTGGACGGGCTCCGAGATGATCGTTACCGGGATCAAGCTCGATGCGAACGGAACGTTCATCAACTCCACCGAGGTGGCCGAGGCGTACAACCCCGGCACGAGCACGTGGCGCTCGCTTCCGACTCCGCCGAAGACGGAGAACTACTGTCGGCGAGATGCGGCGTGGACGGGCGAGGAGATGCTCGTCTGGGGCTGCGAACTGACGGCGTACAACCCGACGTCGAATCGAGTGGCGTCGGCTTCCTGACTCGCCGACCCGCCATGGGATCGTCGTCTGGACGGGCCGCGAGCTGGTCGGCTGGGGCGGCGGCTGCTGCGGGGACGTCTCGGACGACGGGTCCGCGTACAACCCCGCGACGAACGCCTGGAGGAAGGTGGCGCCGGCTCCGATCAGCGGCCAGCAGTCGCCGATCGGTGCGTGGACTGGGCGCGAGCTCGTCATCTTCAACGGACGAGGTCCCGAGGGCAGCACGCGTTGGGCGGTGCGGCATACAACCCGACGACCGACACTTGGCGGCGGATCCCCTCCCGACCGAGCTCCCGTTCCGGGTCGGTTGCGGTGTACGACGGGAATGAGATCCATGTGCTCGGTGCGCGCCGAGGCGGCACGGTCTTCTCCTTCAATCCGACGAACGACCGCTGGCGGCAATTGCCCAGGACGGCCCTCGCCGGCGAAGGTCTGGTCGCTGCCTGGACGGGAAACCGCCTGATCGCGTCGGCGGCGACGACAGGCGCATACGATCCGGCGAGGAACATCTGGACGACTCTCGCGCCTTCTCCGCTCGGGGCCCGTCAAGGCGCTCAGGGCGTGTGGACGGGACGTGAGCTGGTCATCTGGGGCGGTTTCGATTCCGCCTCCGGCGAACGCGTCCTCTTCTCCGAAGTACCTGAGCGACGGCGCGGCGTTCCTTCCGCCGAAGTACTCCTCGCCGCTTGCTGAGCCCGCCCGTAGCTAGGCGGCCCTTCGAGCGAAAGTCCGCGCCGTCTTCGGACGGCGCGGACATTTCCGTGCGCGTTCTTCGGGTGCGCGCGGAAATGGGGGAGAGAGGATTCGAACCTCTGAAGGCTGAGCCAACGGGTTTACAGCCCGTCCCCTTTGGCCACTCGGGAACTCCCCCTGGAGGGTCAGCCATTGTAGCCTCGGGCCTGTGGAGCGATTCGACGTCCTCGTCGTCGGCGCGGGCCCCGCCGGGTCGACGGCGGCGTACCGGTTGGCGAAGGCCGGAGCGTCGGTGCTGCTCGCGGACAAGGCGAAGCTTCCCGCGCGACAAGCCCTGCGGCGGCGGGCTCACGATGCGCGCGGTTCGGCTGCTGCCGTTCTCGAGTCGATCCGGTCGTCGAGGACCGGACGACCCGCGTTCGCTTCGGCCTCGACTTCACGCACCGCTTCGAGCGCCGGCTCGACGACCCGCTCGTCCTGATGACTCAGCGGATCAGGCTCGATGCCTTCCTCGCCGAGCAGGCGGCGGCGGCCGGGGCGGACTTCCGCGACGGCGTTCGCGTCGCCGACCTCGTGGCCGCCGACCACGGCGTCGAGGCCACGGTCGACGGCACGAAAATCGCTGCAAGTCACGCCCTTTTGGCGGACGGAGCGAACGGGACGTCCACCCGTGCGGTCGGCCTCGACGACGGCCGCGACTACGGCGTCGCGCTCGAGGCCAACGTCCCGTACGGCGTCGTCTCCGAGGACGAGTACCGCGGCCTCCTCTGCCTCGAGCTGGCGAACGTCCCGGGCGGCTACGGCTGGGTCTTCCCGAAAGGCGACCACGTCAACGTGGGCGTCGGCGGCTGGGAGCGCGAGGGGCCCCGGCTCCGCACCCATCTCGCGCGGTTCTGCCGCGAGTACGGCATTCCGGAGTCGAGCCTGGAGAACGTGCGCGGCCACCGGCTGCCGCTCATTCACGCACGCGCGCGAGTAGCGAAAGGGCGAGTGGCGCTCCTCGGCGACGCCGCCGGTCTCGTCGATCCGCTGTCCGGTGACGGGATGTACGAGGCGTTCCTCTCGGCCAAGCTCGCAACCGACGCTCTCCTCGCCGGCGACCTGCAGAGCTACGACGCCGAGCTTCGCCGCCGGCTCTCGTCCCAGCTCTCCGCGGCCTGGGGAGCGAAGGTCGCCCTCGACCGCTTCCCGCGGCTCACGTACGCGGTCGTGCGCACGCCGTTCCTCTGGAACGCGGTCGTCTCCCTGATCGGCGGCGACGTCCCGAGCCCGAGCGCGATGCGCGGCCTGCGCCGCGGGTCGATGCGCGTCGTCGAGGGCATCGCCCGCGCCGCCGGCGACCCCGGACGCGCCTACAAGACCGCCTAAAGCGCGCTCCGAAGGCTGCCGATGGTCAGTCCGGTGAGCCCTGCCTTCGCTGCACTCGTGCTCGCGCCCGGCCTCGCGCTCGGGAGCTTCCTGAACGTCGTCGCGGCGCGCGTCCCGCTCAAGCGGTCGCTCTTCCACCCGGGCTCGGCCTGCATGTCGTGCTCGGCGCCGATCGCGTGGTACGACAACGTTCCGGTCGTCTCGTACTTCGTCCTGCGCGGGAAGTGCCGGAACTGCGGGGCGAAGATCGGCTGGATCTACCCGGCCGTGGAGATCGTCTCCGCGCTGCTCGTGGCCGCGTGCGTCCTCGACTTCGGGCTCACCCTCGAGGCCGCGATCGCCGCGTTCTTCTGCTGCGTTCTGGTCGCGATCTCGGCGGTCGACCTCGAGCACAGGATCGTCCCGGACCGAATCGTGCTGCCCGCGACCCTCGTCGTGCTCGCGGCGCAGATGATCCGCGATCCGAGCCCCGAGTGGTTCATCGCCGCCTTCTGCGCGGCGCTGTTCCTCTTCCTCGCGGTGCTCGCCTATCCAGCCGGCATGGGCATGGGCGACGTGAAGCTCGCGCTCCTGATGGGCGCCGCGCTAGGGAAGCTCGTCGCGGTCGCGCTGATGCTCGGGATGATCTTCGCGCTCGTTCCCGGCATCTACCTGCTCGCCCGCCACGGACAGGCCGCGCGCAAGATGGGCATTCCGTTCGCGCCGTTTCTCGCCCTGGGCTCGTTCGTCGCGCTGTTCGCGGGCGATTTCCTGCTCGACTGGTACCTGGGCATCCTCGGCGCTTAAGCGATCCGGTTCGCTGCCGATACCTCATTCGAGGCATGGGCGCGGAGCGGTCACCAACGATGAGAGCGGTTGCGGGCACGGATGCTGCGACGCCGGTACCTCGATCGAGCGATGCCGGTCGCCCGGCGGCGGCCGATACGAACTCAGCGAGCACAGGAAGTGGTTTGGCGACCGCGGTGCTCACACCCGAGCTCGTGCTCGTCGATCCCGAGCTCGCCAAGACGCAGCGGCAAACCACCAACGGAAAGGCGGCGATGTCCTCTACCGAACCAGCGAACGAGATGTTCTCCGTCGACCAGGCGCAGCCTGAGGCGGATCCACAGATTTCTCCATCGACCCCGCCTGCCCCGGCCGAGGCGCCTCCTGTCGCGGCTGCCCCGGAGCCGGCTCCTGAGCCGCCGCCCGCGCCCGCTCCTCCGCCCGCCGCGGTCGAGCCGACCACGCTTCCGGCCACGTCGATGGTCGACGTGCCGCTCGGAACGCTCATCTTCCGCGCCGGCTTGCTCGCCGAAGAGCAGCTCGAGGAGGCCCTGCAGGAAGTGATGCGCACCGGCAAGCGCCTCGGAGAGGTTCTGCTCGAGCGCGGTTGGATCGCGGAGAAGGATCTGGGCCGCATGCTCGCCGGCCAGAAGGGCCTCCCGTTCATCGAGGTCACCGCCTCGGACGCCCGTCCTGACGCGCTGCGCGCGCTGCCTGAGGAGAATGCCCGCCTCCAGGTTGCGCTGCCGCTTCGCTACGAGGACCACGAGCTCGTCGTCGCGGTCGCCGATCCGTCGAACGAGCTCGCGATCGAGAACGTGCGCCGCGCGCTCGGCTTCCAGCCGAACCTCGTCGTCGCACCGCACGGAGAGCTTCTCCAGGCGATCGACGAGGCGTACGCAGCGCTGAATGCCCCGCAGCCTCAGGTCGCTGAGGCTCCCGAGCCCGCTCAGGCTCCCGAGCCGCCGGCGGTCGAGTCGGCTCCCGTGGCACCTCCCGCTGCTCCCACTTCCGAGGTCGAGGCTCCCGCGTCGGAGACCCAGCCGGAGCCGGAGCCCGAGGCTCAGCCCGAGGTCGTTCAGTGGCTCAATCCGCCAGCTTTGCCCCCGACGGTTCTTCCAGCCGCCGAGGACCGCAGCCCGGAGCCCGCGGCGGACGCGACGCCCGATGCTCCTGTCGCGGAGGTCGCTCCGCAGCCGGTCCAGCCGGATACTCCGGAGCCCACACCGGTCGCCGAGACGCCTGCTCCGGCCGTAGTCGAGGAGCCGCTCGCCCAGCCCGAGGACCCAACGCCGGTCGCTCCCGAGGAGCCTGCCCAGGCCGAGGCCCCAGCGCCGGTCGCCGAGAGCCTGCCGCCGAGGAGCCTGCCCAGCCGACTCCGCCCGAGCAGCCGGCCGAGGCGCCCTCCGCTCCAGAGGCGCAACTCGAGCCGCCGGCCGAGGAAGCCACGACCCAGAACGTCGTGCTCCGGCTCCAGGACGGCGAGACGCTCGAGGTCGGTGCGTTCGCAAGCGCCGCCGAGGCAACCGCCTATGCCCAGGAAGTCGTGAGCCAGATCGCGTCGACCGACGAAGAGGTCACGTGGCCGTTCTTCGCGAACCGCTTCCTCCGGCCGGACACGATCCTCTCGGTCGACCTCATCGAGGCCGCGAGCGAGTAGTGGCTCGGCTCGTCGTCGCCTCGGTCAGCTAGCCGAGGCGACGAAGCTCACCTCGTGGCCGCGCCGGTTCGCGGCTTCGAGCTCGTCCTCGTCGAGCGCGCCGATGCGGACGAGGAGCGCGAACTCATCGCGCAGGTGCGTCCCCATCATCTCGGGCCCGTCCGTGGCGATCGTGAACGGCACCTCCGCCTCGGCGAACGCACGGAAGGTGTCGCGAACCGCGTCCTCGTCCGGCAGCGCCTTCGTGAGCAGGTTCGAGGTCGGGCAGATCTCGAGCGTGATCCGTGCCGTGCGGAGAGACGCCATCAGGTCGTCGTCCTGTGCGGCCAGGATTCCGTGCCCGATCCGATCCGGCACGAGCGACTCGACCACCTCGCGGATCTCCGCGATCCCGTGGTCGCCGCCCTCCTCGCCCACGTGGATGGTCACGCCGAGCTCAGCCGATCGAGCCTTGTCGATCAAAGGCGCGAGCTCGCGGTACGGGTAAGGCCCGTCGCCCTCCGGCCGAGGCCCGGCGATATCGATCCCGACGACCCCGCGCGGCGCGTAGCGGATCGCCTTCTCCACGATGATCGAGTTCTGCCGCTCGCTGAACGTCCGGTCCATCATCAGGATCAGCCCGGCGCGCACCTGCGGGTACTCGAGGCTGGCGCGGTCGAGCCCGCGGACGGCCGCCATGATGATGTGGTCGAGGTCGCGCTCTCCGCCGCGGTTCCGCTTCATCGGGTTGAAGCGCAGCTCGAGCGTCGTGATCCCCTGCGACCGGTACGCGCCGCCGATCGCCGCGTGCACCGAGCGCTCCACCGCGAGCGGGCTCGACTGGATCAGCTCCGTCCAGCGGTAGATCTCGTTGAGCGCGTTCAGGTCCTGGACGCCCTGCGGGTCGGAGACGGTCACGAGCCGGTCGAACTCCCAGAAGTCCTTGACCGGAAGCGCGATGCCCTGCTCGTGCGCGAGGCTCCAGAGGATGTCGGAGGCAACTGAGCCGCCGAGGTGGGTGTGCAGCTCGGCGAGCCCTCCGTCGACCATCGGCCGAGTCTACGCGTGGATCCGCACCGCGGTCCCGAGCGGCACGTTCTGCATCAGATAGCGCAGGTCGGCCTCGTCCGCGTGCAGGCATCCGTTCGAGACCGCGAGACCCCAGGTCGGCGTGAGCGAGCCGTGGATCGCGAGGCGGTCGCCGCCGGACCAGCCCTGCGGGAGGTGGGGCTGCCGACCGGAGAGAGCGAGGATGCAGCAGCCGTAGTACGCGCCGAACTCGGCGCCGCGGAGCTTGTCGGTGACGTAGAACGTGCCCGGAGGGGTCGGCGTGTCCGGGGCTCCGATGGCGACCTGCATCCGGCGCCGGATGCCCACGTCGTGCACGACGAGCTCGCGCTTCGAGAGGTCGACCTCGAGGCGCATCGTCCGGTTGAGCAGCCGCACGCGCCGCGCGCGCACCCAGCCGAGACGCCTGTTCCCGAGGGCGGTGCTCCGGACGGCCAGCCACGGGCCCTTCGCGTAGGCGACCGAGAAGGTCTGGGGCGACCCGAACTCGGTGCGCGGCCCCACGGTCGTCAGCACGCGCCCCTCGGGGCTCTCGCGGAGGGTCAGACGCCGGCCTGCCGGCACGCGGGCGCCGAAGTCGCGGACGGCGCGCAGCACGGGCGGAGGCCTGCGCACCGGTGGTGTCGCGACGCTCGTCTTCTCCTCGTCGCCGCCTTGCGCGAGCAGCGCAATTCCGCCGCCGATCAACGCAACGGCCAGCACCGCACAGGCGACGAGGCCGACCTTCCGGGCCACGCTAGTGCAGCTTCAGGTCGCCCGCGCTGACGAGGACGTAGACGCCCTGGTTCTGGAGCACCGGCCCTCCGGTCTTCGGCTTGACGCCGAGTTTGCTCTTGTCCTTCGCCTGGGCCTGCACCAGGTGGCCGACGAAGTCCGCCTGCTGGCCCGTCTCGAGCCGCGGCGGCCTGCTCCCCTTCAGGTTCAGCTTGACGAGGATCCGCTGCTTCGCGTTCCGTCCGGCCCAGAAGCTGTCGATCCCAGCGACCTGGACGATGCTGACGGACTTCCCCCGCACCTGATCCGGCACGTACCGGCTGAGGTTGCCGGCGAGGAGCGGATAGAGATCGCGCTTCCCGAGGAGCAGGCGGTTTCCCTTGCTCGAAGGCTGGGCCGGGATCGGCGTCGTGCCGCTCGGGCCGGTCGAGACCGTGCTGTCGTCGTCGTCGTGGCGGCGGCAGTCGTCGCCGGGGTTGCGCTCTTCTTGTCGTCGTCGCCGCAGGAAGCCGCGAGCAAGGCGACGAGAGCGAGCGGGGCGAGGCGGGCGATCATGGCGAGGCCAAACGGTAGCGGTGCGTGCATAGTTGTGCGAGATGAAAGTCGGGATCGTCGTCCCGTACTCGTGGTCGTTCTGGGGAGCCGTCGTCGAGCACGCCGAGCTTCAGGCCGCCGCCCTCCGGAGGCTCGGCCACGATGTCCGGCTCGTGATGGGAAACGACCCGCCGGGCAGCTTCACGCGCGTGCTGCACCCGAGGCTCGGCCGTCACGGTGAGCCTCCGCCAGAGGTGATCCCGGTCGGTCGCTCCGTGATCGTCCCTGCCAACGGGACGCTGCCGAACATCATCCTCAGCCCGCGCTCGGTGTTCCGGATGCGGCGCGTTCTCGAGCGGGAGCGCTTCGACGTGATCCACATCCACGAGCCGATGACTCCGACACCGGCAGTCGCCGCGCTTGCCTTTGCCCAGTGCCCGCTGGTGACGACCTCCCACGCCTCGGGCGAGCTGTCCTGGCTCAAGCTCGCCAAGCCGGTGTGGGGGTTCCTCCTCGACCGCGTCGACCACCGGATCGCCGTCTCCGAGCCCGCGCGGGAGTCGGCGGCCCGCTACTTCCCGGGCGACTACGAGCTGATCCCGAACGGCGTGCTCATCCCCGAGGAGGCGGATCCAGGCTCGCGCGAGGAGCGAATCGTCTTCGTCGGGCGGCAGGAGCCCCGCAAGGGCCTGCAGGTTCTCCTCCGGGCCTGGCCGGAGATCCATCGCCGCACGGGCACGCGCTTGCGGGTGATCGGCGCGGATCCGCTCGCCGTGCGCCTGCTCTTCGCACGCCTGCGCGTCCGGGACGAGGGCGTCGACGTGCTGGGCTTTCTCTCACAGGACGACCTGACCGCCGAGCTCCTGCGCGCGAAGGCGCTCGTGGCGCCGTCGCTCGGTGGGGAGAGCTTCGGAATGGTGCTCACCCGTGCGTTCGCGTGCGCGACGCCGGTCGTCGCTTCGGACATATCCGGGTACCGAGGGGTCATGGAGCCCGAAGCAGGCCGACTCGTGCCGCCCGACGATCCCGGAGCGCTCGCGAACGCGGTGACCGCGCTGCTCGCCGACGAACCCGTCCGTGAAGGCCTCGGCCGCGCCGCCCGCGTGATCGCCGAGGAGCGCTACTCGTGGGACACGATCGCGCGGCGTCTCTCCGAGATCTACGAAACGCTCGCCGAGTCCCACAGCGCAGTCGCCGCATGAATCTGCTGCGGGCGACGTGGACCCGATTCGCGGTCGTTCTCCTGGCGCTCGCGGCGACGGTCGCGCTCTTCGTGTGGCGCGGGCCGGACTGGAACCTCGTCGCCGACGCCTTCCGCTTCGTCGACTGGGGTTGGGTCATCGTGGCGATCCTGCTCAACCTCCTGTCCGTCCTCGCGCGGGCGGGCGCGTGGCACCGGGTGATCGAGCAGGCGATGCCGCCGCCGACGCCGCGCTTCCGCACGGTCTTCTCCGCGTTCGGCGTCGGCCTGTTCGCGAACGCCGTCCTGCCGGGCCGCATCGGGGAGCTCGCGCGCGTCGCGGTGCTCACCCGCCACCAGCCTCAACAGCGGCGCGGCGACGCGTGGGCGACGCTCGTGGGGACGGTCTTCGCGCACCGCGTCCTCGACCTCTTCCCGATGGTGCTGCTGATCGTCTACGTGCTGCTGACGGCCCAGATCCCGCACTGGGCGCTGACCAGCCTCGTGATCGCGGTCGTCGTCGCGTTCGCGCTCTTCGCGTTCGCGCTCGCGAGCGCTCGCCGTCGGAACCGCTCCGTGCTGGACGAGGCGGGAGGGGTGCGCCGGCTCGTGACGATGGCCCGCTACGGGCTCGGGGTGCTGCACGAGCCGGTGCCGGCGGTGATCGCGGCGCTGCTCCAGTGCGTCGGCTGGCTCTGCCAGCTGTTCGCGGTCTGGGCGGCGATGCGGGCCTTCGACATCCACGAGCCGCTGCCCGCCGCCGGTCTCGTGCTCGTGCTGATGAACGTGGCGATGCTCTTCCCGTTGTGGCCGGGCAACGTCGGCCTCGTCCAGGCCGCAGTCGCGCTGCCGCTCGTGTCCTACGGCGTGCCGTACGCGAAGGGCTTCGCGTTCGGGATCGGGCTGCAGGCGATCGAGATGTCCGTCGGCGTCGGGATCGGGTTCATCTTCCTCGCGCGGGAAGGGCTGTCGTACGCGATGCTCAGACGCATGCCCGGCGCCGAGCAGGCCGAGGTCAGGCGCGAGGAGGGGTCGGACGAAGAGCCGGCCGAGGAGCAGCGCCGTGCGCGCGCTCGCGTCGCCCGCTAGCTGCAAGGGCGTCCTGTCTGCGGTCGAGGGAGCGATGGCGCTCGCGGCAGGGATGCACGGCGCGGGGCTCGACGCCGACGAGCTTCCGGTCGCCGACGGAGGCGAGGGGACGGCCGAGGTGTTCGCCGCCACGCTCGGAGGCGAGTGGCGTGAGGCCGCCGCGACGGATCCGATCGGCCGGCCGGTGCGGGCGCGGTTCCTCGTGCTCGGGGACGGCAGCGGAGTGGTCGAGGCGGCCGAGGCGATCGGGCTGCGGCTCCTCTCGGAGAACGAGCTCGACCCGCTGACCGCCTCGAGTCGCGGCCTCGGAGAGCTCCTGCTCTCGGTCGCGGACGAGACGTCCGGTTCGATCCTCGTGGGTCTCGGCGACACGGCGACGGTCGACGGCGGCGCCGGACTGCTGGAAGTCGTCGGCGACTCGCTGACGCGGCGCGACCTCCACGTGCTCTGCGACGTGAGGAACCCGCTGCTCGGGGAGCGGGGAGCGGCGCGGGCGTTCGGGCCACAGAAGGGCGCCTCGCCGGAGCAGGTCGAGGTGCTCGAGGCGCGGCTCACCGCCATGGGCTCGCTGCAGCCCTACGCAGAGCTTCCGGGAGCGGGCGCCGCCGGAGGGCTCGGCGCCGCGCTCGCCTCGGCCGGCGGGAAGCTCGTCTCGGGGGCGAGCGTCGTCCTCGAGCGAATCGACTTCCGCTCGCAGGCGGCCGGGGCGGACCTCGTGGTCACGGGCGAGGGGACGATCGACCGGTCGAGCGTCGAGGGCAAGGCGGTCGGAGAAGTGCTGCGCGCCTGCCGCGAGTTGGACGTCCGCTGCGAGGTCTTCGGCGGCCGCGTCGAGGAGCCGCCGCCGGGCACCAGCACGCACCCGTTGAGCGGGGATCCCGAGCGCGCCGCAGACGATCTCGTGGAGCTAGGCGGCCGGCTCGCTCGAGCGCTGCTCGGCGTCGCGTAGGCGCTTCGCGATCGTCTGGAGCATCGTCCAGGCGAGCCTCGCGTTGTCCTCGACCAGCGGCCGGAACTCCCACGAGGTGATGCCGTAGCACTTGAGCGGCGTCTTCGCGGTGATCGTGGCCGTCCGGGCGCCGTCGTCGATGAGCGCGACCTCGCCGAAGTAGTCGCCGTGCTTCAGCGTCCGCACCTCGTCTCCGTGGACGCTGACGGTGGCTTCGCCCTCGTCGATGATGAAGAAGCCGACTCCTGTCGCGCCTTCTGACGCGACCGTGTCGCCCTCGTCGAACTGGCGCTCCTTCATCGAGCTCGCGAGACCCTGCATCTCGGACTTGTTCAGATCCCTGAAGAGCGGGACTTGCCTGATGAGTTCTTCTGGTGCTGGCATAGAGGCGGATTCTATGCAGGCGGCGTGACCGTGACTAGGGCTTGACCGCCTCGACGCGCCGGGCGAGCTCTTCGATCCGGCCGTGGGCCGCGTCGAGCTTCTCGGAGCAGACGCGGTAGAGCTCCTCGCCGCGCTCCCAGAGCGTGATCGCCTCGTCGAGGCCGGCATCGCCGCTCTCGAGCCGCTGGACGATCGTCTCGAGCTCGCGTTGGGCGTCCTCGAACGTGACGTCGCTCACCGGGTCTCCTCGACCTTCGCGCCGAAGCCGCCGGCGCCGAGCTCGACGTCGACGTGGGCTCCCGGTGCGAGCTCCGTGCTCGTGCGGACGATCCCGGCTTCCGTGCGGACGATCGCGTAGCCGCGCTCGAGCGTCGCCTTCGGGGACAGGGCGCGGAGGCGCCCCGCCGAGTGCTCGAGGGCCGCCCGCTTTCGCTCCAGCATCAGGAGCGGAGCCCGGCGGAGGTGGTCGCGGGTGAGGTCGAGGCGTCGGCGCTCGCGCTCGAGCGTGCCCGCCGCGCCCCGAGCGAGCCTCGAGCGAGAGCGATCGAGGTGGGCGATCAGCTCCGCCGCGTCGGGCACGACCAGCCTTGCGGCCGCGGTCGGCGTCGAGGCGCGCACGTCCGCCACCAGGTCCGAGAGCGGGGTGTCCTGCTCGTGCCCGACCGCCGACACGACGGGGACGGCGCACTCGGCGATCGCGCGGACGAGCCGCTCGTCGCTGAAGGGGAGCAGGTCCTCGAAGCTTCCGCCGCCGCGGGCGAGGACGACGACGTCGATCTCGGGGGCGTCGCAGATCGCGCGCAGCGCTTCGATGATGGCGCCGGCCGCGCGGGGGCCCTGCACGTAGGTCTCGGCGATGAGAATCCGGGCGGGCGGAAACCGCGCCGTGATCGAGCTGATCACGTCGCGCTTGGCGGCGGCGTCGTTTCCGGTGACGAGCCCGATCCGCCGCGGGACGCGGGGGAGGGGGCGCTTGCGGTCGGCCGCGAAGAGGCCCTCGTCGGCGAGCTTGCGCTTGAGCCGCTCCAGCGCGGCCAGGTGGTCGCCCAGGCCGAAGCGCTCGATGGTGAGGGCGCGCAGGCGGAAGTCGCCTCGGGCTTCGAACAGCTCCGGCCGGCCGTACGCGTGGACGCGCTCGCCGTTCTCGAGTTCGAGGCGGAGTGCGTCGAACTGCCCGCGCGGCATCGTCACGCCGAGGCACGCTCCGTCGGCCGGGTCCTTGAGCGTGAGGAAGACGCTCTGCCAGCGATCCTGGCGGCGGAGCTCGGTCACCTCGCCCTCGACCCAGACCGTCGGCAGCCGGGCGAGCCAGTCGCCGATGCCGCGGTTGAAGGCGGCCACGGAGTAGACGCGGCGGTCGCCGTATTCGATCGCCTCGACCTTCACGCCTTGATGCTACGCCCTCGGCTGCGCCCCGCTCGGGCGCCGATCACCGGGCCGGCCGGATAGGCGAAAATTGTCCCGATTTCGGCACGGACGCGTGCGCGAATGGCCGATACGCTCACCGCGGGTGGCGGGTGGAACTTGCTCCCCACCCTGGGTGGGGACCTGCGCGCGGAGACCCTTGCGCCGCCCTAGAGCAGGATCTCGGCCGCGGTCTTCGGCTCGCAGCCCTGGCGGATGAGCTCGACGGCGCTGTGGAGATCCGCGTCGCTGTGCGCGAGGCGCTCGGCCAGCGGGAGCGGATACCCCGCCTCCATCAGCACGTGAAGACGCCAGCCTGCGACCTTGTCGCGTTCGCTCTGAGGATGTTCGGCGATTTGCGTCATGTCGGTCATGGGCCGGAAATTCGTCTTTCGTACGACGATCCCTGCCCGAAAGAGACGTGCATCTAACGCGGGGAACCGTGCAGCGCGCCGAGCCGTTCCTCGGCGCGGGACACCGTCTGCTCGATCCGGCGCGCGATGTCCGCGAGCCGAGCCTCGAGCGCGGCCCGCTCGGCCTCCTCCTCGGCCGCGAGCCCCGACAGTCGCTCGCGGAGCTCGGTCTCCACCTCGTTCAGGCGAGCCGTCACCGAGGCCACGAAGTCCTCACGCTGGCGCTCGAGCCCCGCCGCGACCTGGCTCAGCTTCTTCTCCAGCCGTAGCCCGCCGGCGTCGCCGAGCTGGTTGAGACTCTCGGCGAGCAGCGATTCGCCCTGCCGCGCGAACGCCTGCACCGACCGTTCGAGCTCCCTCTGCAACCTTCGCGCCGCGTCCTCCTGCGCAGCCTTGATCGTCCCTTCGAACTGGATGGCCGCCGCATCGACGAAGCGCGCGGCTGCACGATCGAGGACTCGCTCCAGCTGCTCCACCTGGCGGCGCTCGACGTCGAGGAACGTCGACTGGATCCGTCGCGTCGCGTCCGCCTCCTCGCGCTCGATCCGGCGGAGCAGATCGCGTTCGCGCGACGTCATGCGATCGGCGACCTGGTGCAGCGCGCGCCGGCGATCGGCCGCATGGCTCTCGAGCTCCGCCTCGGCGGTCGCGGCAACGTCCGCGGTCGTGCGCGCGAGATCCTCCCGGAGCCGCGCGACGGCGGCCTTCTGCTCTTCGTCGACCGTCTTCAGACGATCGACGTCAGTCTCGAAGCGAGCCTCGAGCGCCTCGATCAGCGAGCGCTCGCGTTGGGCGACCTGCTCGAGGCGCGTGCCCAGCTGCCCCTGCGCCCGGTCGAGATCCTGATGCCAGGACGCGAGCCGCTGCTCGACCTGTCCCTGCACCTTGGTAAACGCCTCGGCGAGCCCATGACGAAGCCTCTGCTCGCTCTCGCCGAGCGCCGTCCGCCGGGTCTCCGCAAGGCGCCGCTCCTCCTCCGCGTAAGCCGAGAGCGAGTCGGCCCGGGCTCGAGCGAGCGTGCGCTCGAGGTCGGCCGAGCGCGTCGCGACCACGTCGCGAGCGACCGTCGCCAGCTCCTCCCTGGCCCGTTCGATCTCCTCGTCGATCGCGCGGCCGCGCGCGAGACCTCGACGCAAGGCAAGCGCGCCCACGGGCAGGAGGAGGCACGCCACGAGACCGGTCGCGGAAATCGCGAGCGAAGCCGACGGAGAGAGCGCGAAGGCGACCCAGGCGGCGACCGCGGCGATTCCGATCCCACACGCGGCCGCGAGCAGCATGGCTCGGCTGGCCCGCTCGAACGCGGTCGCGGCGAGAGAGGCCGCGGCCACGACGACTGCGGCTGCGAACACGATTGCGAATGCGGTCTCGAGGTCCACCGCACACCATCGTAAAACGCCTGCTCAGGTAAGGCGAAGCACGACCAGCGAGACTGCGAGCGACGCCACCGCGATCGTCATCGCCCTGAGCGCCGCCTCGGGCGCCTGCGTCAACGTCGCCACGCTGATCTCCCGCCGCTCGCCGTCGGTCAGCTCGATCGTCCCCGAGACCGACTCGACGCGGCGACGCACTGTCCGCACCTGCGTCGAGAGGTGGCGCTGCGCGAGGCTCAGAAAGCCGGCGAACACCGCCGCGAGCAACGCCTCCACCGTGATCCGCTCGGCCACCGCGACGTACGCGGCCAGCAGCGGGAAAGACCCCCAGGCGAGCGCGAACCACAGGTCGGAGTGGAAGGCGCCTCCGAAGAGCTCGAGGTTGTAGGCGACGACGATGAACCCGCCGGCCACGACGAGCGGCGCGAGCCACGGCGTGTAGGCGATCGCTCCGTAGACGCCCAGCGCAATCGCGCCGCCGATCGAGACGATGCTCAGCGCGATCAGCGTCCGATCCGAGATCCGCGTCTGCAGCGGATGCCCGTGCAGCTCGTCGAGGGCATGCGCGCCGATTCCGACCGCGAGAAAGAACGCGGCGAGCGCTACGAGCAGCCGCTCCGCCGTCATTCCGGGGGCAAGCGCGGCTCCGATCGCGACGTACGAGAGGTGCCACAGCGTGTACGGCGGGTGGAGCAGCGTCACGTAGTCGCGCCAGCCTCCGGGCTCGAGCGCGTAGAAGGCGGAGCGTGTCTCAGCCACCGCGACGTCCCCAGACGACGTACCCGCCCCCGAGGCTGAGCCGACGCACGCGCACGTCCTCGATCCCCGCGGCGCGCCAGAGCTCCACCTGCTCGGAGATCGGCAGCCGGGCATGGAGCTCGCGGATGCTCGGCCCGAGGAACGTCCCGACCTCGTGCCAGCCCGGCGAGATCACGCGGCCGGCCACCGGAAGCCCGACCCTCACGTAGAGCTCCCAGAGCGGCCGCCAGATGCCCCGCGGGAGGCCGAACTCGAGGCTCGCGATGGCGCCACCCGGCCGGACGACGCGTGCAAGTTCGGCGAGGGTCGCAGCCGGATCCTCGACGTAGCGCAGGAGGTACGTGAACGTGAGCGCGTCGAACGACCGGTCGGGAAACGGCAGCTCGTCGGCGCTTCCCGCGACGAGCTGGATGCGGTCTGCGAGGCGCGCGTCGTCGATCCGGCTGCGCGCAGAGGCGAGCATTCCCTCGCTCTGGTCGAGCCCGACGACGCGGCACCCGCGCTGCTTCACGAGCTCGATCGCCACCGCGGCCGTCCCCGTCGCCACGTCCAGCACCTCGCCTTCCGGCCCGCAGTCGATCCGCGACACGAGGAACCGCCTCCACCGAGGATCCTGCCCGAGCGAGAGCAGCCGGCTCCAGCGGTCATAGCTCGGCCCGAGCGGCGAAAAGAGCTCCTGTGCGACCTGTTTCCGCTTCGAGGAAAGCGCCACGCGGCGAGTCTAAGCTGGCCTCGTGGGGCTCAGAGAGGATCTCGACCGGATCGCGGCCGCCGCCGCCCCGCACGCACGCGACGGCGAGCAGCTGACCGGCGTCGTGCCCAGCCTCGCCGAGCCCGACGAGCGAACCTACCTCTGCGCCTTCGCCGACGGCGACGAGCACGTCTGGCTCGTCTTGGACGATGCCGGCGAGCCCGTGACGAGGCGCGAGGTGATCCGCCGAACCGCGTCGATCATCGCGCTGACCGAGCTCGCCGAGGAAACCGCCGGCGGAGGCGACCTGCAGGAGCTCCGGGAGCAGCTCGTCGCGATCCGGCTGACCGAGAGCCCCGAGGGCATCGAGGAGGCCGAAGAGGCCGCGCTCGAGCTGGAGCGGGTCGTCGGCACCCCGCCGCGACTCGCGGAGCCCGCCTTCCTCGACCGCGTCGGCGCCGCGGCGAGACGCCTCGAAGCCGCGCTCGGCCCCTCGCCCGCATCGCCCTTCGCCGAGGCGATGAAGCAGGGCATGGCCACGGTCGACGAGTTCGTCCGCGACGTCGAGACGCATTACAAGACGACGCTGGACTGACCCGCCCGGCTATCGTGGAGCCATGGAAGGCGGATTCGGATTCCCGCTCGGGGGCGACCCCGAAGAGCTGATGCGGAACCTGCAGGAGTTCGCGGCCCGTCAGGCCGAGTCGGTCGCCGAGGCGCAGCGCGAGCAGTTCGCGACGCTGACGCTGAACACGGCCGTCGAGCTCACGGGCGCGGCGCTCAAGCGGATGCATGTCGAGGGCAGCACGGACGAGCAGGCGCTCGCCCTCAGGGACGCGATGCGCGTCCTGTTCCCCGAGGCGGTCGCGCTGGTCAGCGCAGCCCGTCAGGGCTTCATGCGCGAGGGCTAGACCCCGAGAGCTGGAATCGGCGGCGCGTCAGCCGGGCAGCCGCACGGCTGGTCGCCCGAATGCAGCCGTGGCGTGCACGGGACGGCCATGTCCGTGAAGCAGTGGCACGACAGGTCCGTGCAGTTGTGGTTCGGCCCGCAGTTGCACTCCGAGCAGCGGAAGCGGCAACCGACGCGCCCCGTCGTGAGGCAGCAGAACCACTCACCCGAGGTGAGGCAGCCCTCGGGACAGCCTGCTCCCTGCTGGCAGGTCTTGCAGGGGAAGCCTGCGCTCGTGCAGATCGGGCCGACTCCGACGCACGGGTTGCACGGCCCGCCTCCGCAGCCGACGCAGCCCTCGACCGCGCCCAGCGAGACGCCCGTCCTCGTCAGGAAGAGGCCTGTGCCCAACGAGCTCACTCCGAGGAACTTGAAGAACTGGCGTCTGGACGACTTGCCGGCGAGCTTGCGGGCTGCGGCAGACGTCAGGTCCATCTAGTGCGCGAGGCTCGGGATCGGCGGCTTCGCCGGCGGACACAGGCATGGCTGGTCGCCGGAGTGCAGCCGAGGCGTGCAGGGGATCGGGAGATTGGTGAAGCAGTGGCACGAGCCGCTTCCGCACCCTGCGCACTCGCACTCGGAGCAGCGGAAGCGACAGCCGGTTCGTCCGCTCGTCAGGCAGCAGAACCACTCGCCCGTGGTCGTGCAACCCTTGGGACAGCCGCCTCCCTCCTGGCAGGTCTTGCACGGAGAAGCCGATGTTCTCGCAGAGTCGTCCTCGGAGAAGAGCAGGGGTTGCACGGGCCGCCCCCGCAGCCGATGCAGCCTTCGACGGCGCCGAGCGAAACGCCCGTTCTCGTGAGGAACAGGCCCGCTCCGAGCGACGTCGCTCCGAGCACCTTGAAGAGCTGCCGGCGGGACGACCGCTTCGCGAGAGAGTGCGCGGCGAGGCGGGTGAGGTCCATCTAGTGCGCCAGGCTCGGGATCGGGGCCTGCTGCGGCGGGCAGGCGCACGGTTGGTCACCGGAGTGGAGCCGTGGCGTGCACGGGATGGCCAGGTTCGAGAAGCAGTGGCAAGCCGGGTCGCTGCAGTTGCCGTTCGGGCCGCAGTTGCACTCGGAGCAGCGGAAGCGGCAGCCGACGCGCCCGCTCGTCAGGCAGCAGAACCACTCGCCGGACGTGATGCAGCCGTCGGGGCAGCCGCCACCCTGCTGGCAGGTCTTGCACGCGAAGCCGAGGTTCTCGCAGATCCCGGCCGGAGAGAAGCACGGGTTGCAGGGCCCGCCGCCGCAGCCGACGCAGCCCGCGACCGCCCCGAGCGAGACGCCGGTCCGGGTGAGGAAGAGCCCGGCGCCGAGCGAACCGGCTCCCAGGAGCTTGACGAACTGGCGGCGCGAGGAGCGCCGAGCCAGTGAGCGTGCTGCGATCCTCGTGAGGTCCATGGCCTACTTGGTGACGCCTGCGCTGATCAGCTTGTACTCGTCGAGCGAGACCTTCTCCACGGCGAACTCGGGCAGTGCCTGGTAGGCGTGCTCGCCGTTCTTTCGCAGCAGCTGGAACTGGTCGCTCACGATCTGCTTCGCGTCGCGCGCGCTGGCCGCGAACACCGAGACGTTCTGCATGAACGGCTCGCCGTGGTCGCCCGTGACCTGACGGCTCAGCAGGTAGATCGCTCCCTCTTTCATTCCTTACCTCCCTCCGCTAGGAAATCACGATCAAGGCCGCAATTACAAGAGCCGAAGCTCCGACGACTTTCTTCAGCGTCAGCACCCGCTCGGAGATCGCGTCGCACACCGCCGGGAAGTCGTCCTTCGCCGACGTGACGGCCGCGACGACGGCGAGCGCCCGAGCCGCTCCGTAGGCCGTCGTGATCGCCACTGCGGTGCCCAGGTCTCCGACGAGGAACGCAGACAGCGGCACGACGAGGAGCGTCTGGTACGGAATCCGCGTCGTGACCCCGAGCCCGAGGTCGAAGCCCCACGCGAAGATCCCCGGGTAGTGCCCCATCGAGCAGGTCCAGTCGCCCGGTGTCTGGCGCACCCACGTGAGCGAGCGCACGGGCAGGACGCCGAGGTCGACGAGGGCCGCGTAGATCAGGGCGGTTGGGACGACGATCAGGAACACGGTGTCGAGCGTGTCGCCGATCGCCGCGCGGAGCAGTACGCCGAGGAAGCCGAGCACGATGCCGATCGCGAGCCCACCCGCGACGCCGCCGAGGACGTGGAGGGCGAGCGCTGTGTTTTTCCTGCCCACCTGCACGAGGGGGCCGATCTGTCCGACCATGGACAGGCCTCAGGGGCTGGCCGCGGTCGACAGCCCGACGACGAGGCTCAGGCTGACGAGCACGAAGACCGTCGGTACGCCCAGGGACGGGTCCGCCTGGCCCGCGAGCATCGCGGCGACGAGGCCGAAAGCGCCCGCGAGCCCGACGAGCCCTCCGACGCGGGCGGTCCTAACCATGCGTGTGCTCTCCCTCGGCGACGACCGCGCCGTTGCCGTTTCCGTCGCCGTCGACGTCCACCCAGCCGCGCCCGGCCTGGAGCGTCCCTTCCTGGTCGAGCAGCGACTCGAGCTGGCGCCAGTCGTTCGCCACGCCGCGAATCACGACGCGGCCCTCGTGGTCGAGCACGTACGCGAAGGGCGTGAGCGTGACCATGTAGTCCTTCTCGATCTGGCCGTTCGTGTCGACGACCATCGGCGCCTCGAGCCGGTTCATCCGCCCGAAGCCGCGGCAGGACTCGATGTCCCCGCGGCAGACGACGAGGAAGTCGAACTCGCCGCTGCGGGTCTTGCGCACCTCGTTCAGGCCGGGGATCAGCTCACGGCACGAGAGGCAGCCCGGTGAGGCGAACACGAGCAGCCTCGGCACGGCGGGGAGCGACGAGAGCGCCACGGCCTCGCCGGTCTCCGAGTCGGCGGCGATGAACTCGGGCGCCTGGGCGCCGCGCTCGAGCCCGCTGTCGGTGATGAGCGCGCCGGGGTCGTCTCCGAGCCTGAGCTGCATCAGGCCGAGTTGGCGCAGCGAGCCTGCGAGCAGGAACGCGAGGACGAGCACGACGAGCCAGAGAACGAGGTACGAGGCGAGCCAGACGCCGCTCACGCCTGTTCCTCCGGGTGCAAGGGGACGTCGAGCGGCAGGTGGCGGAAGCTGACGCGGCGGGTCGGGGAGGGGTGCATCCCTGCCTTCGACCGCAGGAACGACCATGCGAGCGGGAAGAGACCGGACAGCCGCGTGACCGTGACCAGGGCGGTCGCCATCAGCAGGCTCGGGATCAGCTCGTGACGGGTGATCGAGGCGGTGTCTCCGAGCGCCAACACGAGCACGGCGACGGAGATCCCGACGAGCACGAGCGCGCGCACGAGCGCCGCCGGAGAGATCTTCTCGACCTCGGACGCGCCGAAGCAGTGGCACGGCGCCGTGTTGTCGCGCGCGATGCTCACCGCGAGAGCGGCCGCGAAGACGCTGAAGAGGACGATCGCGCCAAGCGCCGCGACCACGGGGGCGAGCCCGCTGACGAGGAGCAGCCGCCAGGACGAGCTCGGCTCCGATCAGCACGCTGCCGGTGATCGGCGCGAACCGGGGCCGGACGAGCCCGTACTGCTCAACGCCCTGAAAGAACTCTCGCGGAGCACGGAGCTTCTCCACGCCCGCGAGGAGACAGATCGCGCCCAGGCCCGTGCGCAACACGAAGTACGTCACTGCAGCTGTCAGAGATCTCCCCCTCGATCGCGGTTCATCGATCTTGCGCACAAGGCTGGGTTTCGTCAAGCCCGGTGGGGACTAGAATCGCGGCCCCTTGGCACTGCTAGATCGCGCCATCGTCCGCGTGCTGCCGGCGGTCCCTCGCTCGGTCGTACGCAGGATCTCCGACAGCTACATCGCGGGCACGACGGTCCCGGACGCGGTGCACGTCGTGAGAGCGCTCAACGAGCAGGGGAAGATGGCGACGATCGACGTGCTCGGCGAGGAGGTCTCGGGCCGCCGCGAGGCGCTCGAGATCGTGCAGACATACCACGACGTCTTCGAGGCGATCGAGCGCGAGAAGCTCGACTCGAACGTCAGCGTCAAGCTCACCGGGCTCGGGCTCAACCTCGCATATGAGCTCTGCCGGGCGAACCTCCTGCGCGTCGTGCGGCACGCGGCTGAAAGCGGGAACTTCGTGCGGATCGACATGGAGGACTCGACGACGACCACGGAGACGCTGGAGCTCTACCGCGAGCTCCGCGCCGAGGGCCTCGACAACGTGGGCATCGTCCTGCAGGCCGCGCTGCGCCGCTCGATCCGCGACATCCGTGCGCTCGAGCCGCTCCGGCCGAACGTCCGCCTCGTCAAGGGCATCTACGTCGAGCCGCCGCTGATCGCCTACCAGGACTACGAGGAGGTGCGGAGCAACTTCGTCCGCTGCCTGCGCGAGCTGCTCCGGGCCGGCTCGTACGTCGCGATCGCGACACACGACCAGTTCCTGCTCGACGAGGGCAAGCGGCTCGTCGCCGCGGACGGGCTGACGCGCGAGCAGTACGAGTTCCAGATGCTGCTCGGCGTGCGCGAGCTGGCCGCGAACCGACTCGTGCGCGACGGGCACCGCCTGCGGATCTACGTGCCGTTCGGCGAGCACTGGTACCGCTACTCGCTCCGGCGGCTCCAGGAGAATCCGAAGATCGCGGGCTACGTCGCCTCGGACACGGTGAACCGGCTGTTCGGCGCGGACAGTCGGTGAGCTACCGGCGCTTCTTCCTCATCCGTCTCGCACAAGCGCTGTTCGCCCTCTGGCTCGTCGCGACGCTGGTCTTCGTCATGTTCTTCGTGCTGCTGCCGGAGCCTGAAAGGAATCTCTTCGGGGGTAAGCAGGCGACTCCCGCGATGGTCGCGCACACCACTCGTGAGTTCCACCTGCGCGCATCGCTGCCGGAGCAGTACGCGCGATACATGTGGCGTCTCGTCGCGCACCAGGGCGCGGGCAGCCGGGACCGTACCGGGACGCCTCCGGGTCGGAGAGGGGGGCGCTCGCGGACTCGGGAGTGGTCGCTCGCGAGGCGATCCCGCCGACGCTGTCGGTCGTGATCCCGACGCTCCTCCTTTCGCTCGGAGTGGCAGCCCTCGCCGGACGTTTGCTCGCGAGGAGACGCTGGCGACGGATCTACAGCGTTCCGATCTACGTCCCGGTCGGGCTCGCGCCCGCCTTCGTCGGCCTGTTCCTCTCCTACTACCTCGGCTTCAAGTGGGGAGTGGTCCCGTTCGGCAACTACTGCAGCTTGTTCGAGTCGACCTACCGCAACGCATGTAGCGGCCCCGTCCAGTGGGCGAAGCATCTCGTCCTCCCGGTCGCCACGCTCTCGCTCTTCTTCGCGGCGGTGTACACGCGGATGGTGCGCGCGGGCCTGTCTCGGGCCGGGTCCGACCGATCGCGGCATCGGAGCTTCTGGCTCTTCATGGCGCGCGTGGCGGCCTTCGACTTCGGCGTCCTGATCGGGCTGGCGGTCTTCGTCGAACCCGTCTTCCAGATTCCGGGCCTCGGCAGATTGGCCCTCGCCGGCTATCAGGCGCAGGACCTGGTCCTGATGCAGGCGGTCGTGCTCTACGGCGCGTTTCTGGGCATCGCTGCGACTTTCCTCGTCGATTCGATCGTGGGAGCGCTCGACGCGGACGTCCGCGACGAGTGGCGGTTCGTTGCGCGTCCGAGGCGCGTCTATACGGAGCAAGTCCTCAAGTAGGCTCCCGGGCGCAAAACGACTCCGGAGGCAGCACCGTGACGAACACAATTGAAGAGCTGAAGACGCGCTTGGCGGCAATCTACGACCTGCACATGGCGCGCGCGATCCTGGGCTGGGATCAGCACACGAAGATGCCGCCGAAGGGCGGAGAGGTGCGGGCCGAGCAGCTCGGGACGCTCGATCGCTTTTCGCACGAGCTCTTCATCGACGACGAGATGGGGCGCCTGCTCGACGAGGCTCGCGGCTACGAGGAAGAGGCGGGCTACGACTCGAACGACGGCAGCCTGATCCGGATCACGCGCCGCGACTACGAGAAGGCGAAGCGCGTCCCGGCGGAGCTCCGGGCCGAGATGACCCGGGTCGGGGCGATGGCGCTTCCGGCCTGGATCGACGCGCGCGAGAAGGCGGACTTCTCCACCTTCCTGCCGCACCTGAAGAAGAACCTCGAGCTCACGCACCGCTACATCGACTGCTGCGAGGGGATGGGCTTCGATTCGGAGTACGACGTCCTCCTCGACGATTTCGACGAGGGACTGACCGGCGACGAGGTGCGCACTGTGTTCGACGAGCTCAAGCGGGAGCTGGTGCCGCTGATCGCGCAGGTCGCGGAGAACTCCGATCGCGTCGACGACTCGTCGCTCCACGGCGACTTCCCGATCGAGAAGCAGCGTTCGTTCGCGCTCGAGGTACTGGAGCGGATGGGCTTCGACCACGAGGCCTGGCGGCTCGACCCGACCGTGCACCCGTTCGCGATGAGCGCGGGCACGAAGGACATCCGGCTGACGACGCGCTACGACGAGACGGATCTCAGCGTCTCCCTCTTCGCGACGATCCACGAGTTCGGCCACGGCTTCTACGAGTCGAACGTCGACCCGTCGTTCGAGCGGACGTCGCTGGCGTCGGTGACCTCGATGAGCCTCCACGAGTCGCAGAGCCGCATGTGGGAGAACCTCGTCGGCCGCGGCCTCCCGATGTGGCGTCACTTCTATCCGCGGCTCCAGGAGACGTTCCCGGCGCAGTTCGGCGACGTCGACCTCGAGACCTACTACGGCGCGATCAACAAGGTCGAGCCGTCCTTCATCCGCGTCGAGGCGGACGAGGTCACCTACAACATGCACATCATCCTGCGCTTCGAGCTGGAGCAGGAGATGCTCTCGGGCCAGCTCCCCTTGGAGGACCTGCCGGAGGCGTGGAACGCGCGCATGTCCGAGTACCTGGGGATCGACGTCCCGAACGACTCGCAGGGCGTCCTGCAGGACGTGCACTGGTCGGGCGGGGCGTTCGGGTACTTCCCGACGTATTCGCTCGGCAACGTCGTCTCGGTGCAGCTCTGGGAGAAGCTGACGGCCGAGCTGCCGGATCTCACGTCGCAGCTCGAGCGCGGCGAGTTCGACGACCTGGCGGGCTGGCTCCGCGAGAACCTGCACCGGCACGGGCGGAAGTACACGTCGAAGGAGATGCTCCAGCGGATCACGGGCGGCGGGATGGACCCGGCGCCGTACATCCGCTATCTCAAGTCGAAGATGGGCGAGATCTACGGCCTCCCGGTCGAGGCTGCAGCTCCCGCCTAGACCTGCGGCTCAGCGGTTCGCGATGAGTTCCGGCCGCGCCACGCGGTCTTACGTCGACCCTTCGAAAGGAGACGAAATGGCAAACGTCGACAAGCTCGGGAGGGTGATCATCCCGGTGTCCGACCAGGACGCGGCGATCGCCTTCTACACGGAGAAGCTCGGCTTCACGGTCTTGATGGACGTGCCCTACGGTGAAGGCGACCGCTGGGTCGAGGTCGCCCCGTCGGGCGGCGGCTCGGGGATCGCGCTCTCGACCGGGATGGGCGAGTTCCAGCCCGGCCGGGAAACCGGGATCGCGCTCACGACCTCCGATGCGCGCGCCGCGCACGACGAGCTGGAGTCACAGGGAGTCGAGGTCGAGGAGCCGATGGGCGGCGACGGCACCGTTCCGCTCCTCTTCATGTTCAAGGACGCGGACGGCAACGGCCTGATGATCGTCGAAGAGCAGAGCTAGCTCGCGCCTCGCTTCACGGGGGAGCCCCTGGTTCCCCCGTGTTTCCGCCTCGCCGAGCAGCACGGCGACGGAGCCGCGGCTCGGCGCTGGGCGGTGCGAAAACGTTTACGGAGGCGGAGGCGGGCCGCCTGGGGGCGGAGGAGCCTCGTCCTCGACGTACGTCGTCCTGCGGCGTCCCCACTGGCCGCCGTACCGCCGGCCGGCGGGAGCGCCTTCGACGTACTCGGCGTGGCTCCAGTACCCGGGGCCCCACCAGGAGCGCCACAGCATGAGCGTCAGGACGAACCCGACGATGCCGACGACCATCAGGATCACGCCGATCGCGTCGAGATTCAGGCCGGAAGGCTCGTCGGTCACACCCCAGGTGAGGATCGCTCCTGCGGCAATCAGGATCAGGCTGACTGGAATACCCATCGGCCCCGTCCTTCCCGTTTGTCCCGTGCGACTAACCGCGCCGGTGTTGAGGCTTCTGCCACCAGAAGCGCTTCCGCGGCTGTTCGGCGCTTTCGAGATCGGCCAGGGAGGTGCCGCCGTAGTTGCGGAGCGTGAAGTCCGCCTGTGCGACGAACCCGACCGCGGTCAGCGAGAACGTGAGCGGCCGGCTCGTGATCTGCCAGCCCTCGAGGGGGCCCGGATCCGCGAGCTTGGCCTCTTCTTCTTTGCTTCCGACCTCGAAGACGGCGAAGCCTCCGTGCGGGTTTCCGATGAAGTGGTCGTGCGAGACGATCAGCCCTCGGCCGCTCTCGCCGATGTACTCGTTGAGCAGGTCGTTCGCCACTCGCGCGGTCATGCCTTCGGGCGCCACCGCGTAGACGAGGAAGCAGCGCGAGCGCGGCTCGGGCTCGCTCATTCCGGCTTCCGGGCCAGGAGCGCGAAGTCCCAGGGGACGCGGCGGTCGCGCTGGATCCAGCTGAAGAGCGTCTGGAACTCGCGAGGCGCGCGACTGCAAGCCCGGCCCCGCTGACGGCGTCGACCAACTGCTCGAGGCGCCAGCGTGGTTCCTCGAAGTAGTTGTCGCGCCAGTGGCCGAGCGGGTCGACCGCTGCCGTCACCGGATGGTGGTCGTAGAGGAAGAAACGTCCCGCCCGGCTTGAGCGCCGCCGCGATTCCGGCCAGCCACTGGCCCGAGGTCGCGCACGAGTCGAGCGCCTCGCCGGTGAAGCACGAGGTCGAAGCGCGGCCGCGCCGCACCTCGACCGGGAGCTCGTGTGACGTCCGCGTGGATGAAGGCGATGTCAGGCGCGTGCTCGCGGGCCTCGTCGATCGCCTCGGAGGACAGGTCGACGCCGGTGACGAGCGCTCCCAGCTCGACGAGCTCCTCGGTCACCTCGCCGGTTGCCGACTGGAGGTGGAGCACGTGCTTGCCCCTCGACGTCGCCGAGCGAGTCGCGGATCTGCTTCGGGATGCCGCGGCCCGCCGAGCGCATGCGGCGCCGGTGGAGCTCGTCCCAGGCGCGTCGGTTCTGCTCGGTCGGCTCCATCAGGCCGGCAGCGAGAAGCCGCCGTCGACCACGATCGTCTGGCCGACGATCATCTCGGCCTCGGGCGAGCAGAGGAACACGACGGCGTCGGCGATGTCCTTCCGCTGGACGAGCCGGCCCGCGGGAGTTCGCTTCGCGCCCCACTCGAGCATCTGCTCCTTCTGCGGGAAGTGCTCGAGCGCGTCGGTGTCGACGACGCCCCCGGACACGGCGTTGACGCGGATCCCGCGCGG
Source organism: uncultured Actinomycetes bacterium (assembly GCA_963712635.1). GTDB lineage: Bacteria > Actinomycetota > Thermoleophilia > Gaiellales > Gaiellaceae > VAXT01. The sequence continues at coordinate 391,074 of CAVQIS010000007.1, forward strand.
CGCGAGCTCGACCGCGAGGTAGCGCACGAGCGCTTCGAGCGCGGCCTTCGACGTTCCGACGAGCACGTAGTCCTCGAGCACGCGCGTCGAGCCGAGGCTCGAGATGCCGACGATCGAGCTCCCGCTCGGCATCTGGGGCGCTGCGGCGCGGGCCAGGGAGAGCAACGCGCGGGCGTTCGCGGACATCGTCCAGTCCCAGTGCTTGTCCTCGGTCTCGAGCGCCGGCCGGATGACGCCGGTCGCCGCGTTGTGCACGAGCGCTCGGATCGGGCCGAGATCCGCGACCTCGCGGGCGACGCGCTCCGACGAGACGTTGCCGCGCACGAGAACCGGCTCGGCCCCTTTCTCCCGCAACTCGTCGGCCGTCGCTTCGGCCGCCTTGTCGTTTCGCAGGTAGCCGATGGCGACGCGCGCCGCGCCCAGGTCGGCGAAGCGCAGGGCGATCTCCTTGCCGATCCCCCGCGACCCGCCCGTCACGAAGACGGTCGCGCCCTGCATCGTCACCGCTTCAGCGGCTTGTCGGCCGGGGCTGCGCTCGGGATCGTCTCCCAGCCGATTCGCGTCTCCGACTCGCGCTGACCCTCCTCGGCCTTGGAGGACGCGTAGCCGAGGCGGTCGAGCAGCTCCGCCTTCTCCTCTGCATATCGCCGGACCTCGTGGTTCTCGGGCAGGTCCTCGACGAGCTCGAGGACTCGCGCGCGCAGCTGGTAGGCGAAGTGCGGTGTCGCCGGTCCGACGATCGCGTCCACGTCGTCTCTGGTCGGCCCGGCCACGGCCTGAAGCGTAAATGACTAGGTTGCGGCGGTGCGCCGGGCGTCAGCAGCCGACCTGATGCTGCTGCTGACCGTCACCATCTGGGCGCTCAACTTCACGGTGTCGAAGTACATCCTCGACGCCGGTCTGCGCCCGTTGCCGTACTCGTCCCTGCGGTACACGGCGGCCGCACTCGTCTTCGTCGCGCTGACCTATCCGCGCGAGCGGTCGTTCCGCATCGCCCGCTCGGACCTGCCGCTCGTCACGCTCGCGGTCCTCCTGCTGCTGACGAACCAGCTCAGCTTCGTCTTCGCGCTCGATCTGACCACCGCGACCACCGCGGCGCTCCTCTTCGGAACGCTGCCGATCTTCACGGCCCTGATCTCCCGCCTGGTCGGGATCGAACGGCTCGGGCGGCGCTTCTGGATCGCGGCGTCCCTCTCGTTCGCGGGCGTCGTCCTCGTGACCGCGGGCTCGGGCAAGAGCGTGTCCTCGAACCTCGGCGGGGACCTGCTCGCGGTGCTCGGCGCGGCGACCTGGGGCGCTTACTCCGTCGCGATCTGCGCCGCTCATGCGGAGGTACTCGCCGTTTCGGCTGAGCGCGGTCTTCCTCGCGGTCGTCTCGGTCGCCCTGCTACTCCTCGCCTCGCCGCAGCTCGGTGACCAGAGCTTCGACATCGGGTGCGCTGGCCTGGGCCGGCTTCGCGTTCGCCGTTATCGGCCCGCTCGTGCTGACGAACCTCCTCTGGTTCACGGCGATCGACCGGGTCGGGCCTTCGCGCGCCTCGATCTTCGCCAATCTCCAGCCGTTCCTCGCGGCGATCATCGCGCTCCTGCTCCTCGACGAGCGCCTGACGGCGGTTCAGGTCGTCGGCGGACTGGCGATCGCGGCCGGGATCGTCATCTCGCGGGAACGTAGGCCGCCGCTCGGACCCGCGGAGTGAGGAGGAAGCCAGCGGGTACGGTAAGAGCGAGTGGCTTCGTTACGTGTTCGCCTCGCCCGGAAGCCGCCCGGATATCGCTTCACGATCGGACGTGTCCTGGCGATCTATGGCGCGATCATGGTCGCGCTGCTCCTCGCTGCGCTCGACCAGACGATCGTCGCGACCGCGCTGCCGCACATCGTGGCCGACATCGGAGGCCTCGAGAGCTACTCCTGGGTGATCACCGCGTACGTGCTCGCGATGGCGGTCACCGTCCCGCTCTACGGGAAGCTCGGCGACATCCACGGGCGGCGCCTGCTCTACATCTTCGCGATCTCGATCTTCCTCTTCGGCTCCGTTCTCTGCGGGCTCTCGCAGAGCATGGGCCAGCTCGTCGCGGCTCGCGCCGTCCAGGGAACGGGGGCCGGGGGCCTGTTCGCCCTCGCCATCGCGACGGTCGGCGTCATCGTCCCGCCGCGCGATCGCGGTCGCTACCAGGGCCTGATCGGCGCGACGTTCGCCGCCGGGTCGATCATCGGCCCCGCCGTCGGCGGCCTGATCGTCGACCACACGACCTGGCGCTGGGTGTTCTACGTCAACCTGCCCGTGGGCGCGGTCGCCCTGGCCGTGATCGCGATCGCCATCCCGAAGCGGACGCAGCGCCGCGAGCATTCGCTCGACCTGCTCGGTGCGACGCTGCTCGCGATCGCGACGAGCTCGTTCCTGCTCGGGCTCGTCTGGGGCGGCGAGACGCATCCGTGGAGCTCGACGCAGGTGCTCGGAGCGTTCGCGATCGCCCTCGTCTCGGGGACGGCGTTCGTGTTCGTCGAGCGGAGGGCGAAGGAGCCGATCCTGCCGTTCGAGTTCCTGCGCAACCCGATCGTCGCCGCGGGCGTGGCCTCGGTCGGCCTATCCGCGATGGCGATGGTCGGGACGATCGCGTTCGTGCCGCTCTTCGTGCAGGGGGTGATCGGCACCTCGGCTACCTCCTCGGGCGTCGTCCTCACGCCGTTCATGCTCGGGGCCGTGACCGCGAGCGCGATTTCCGGCCAGTGGATCTCTCGGAGCGGCCACTACCGGCCGAACGCGCTCGTGGGGCCGGTCGTCCTCGCAACGGGGCTCTTCCTGCTCTCCCGGATGGACACGTCGACGACGAACCTGCAGGCGGCCGGGTGCATGGTCGTCGCGGGCGTCGGGCTCGGGATGATGATGCAGGTCTTCGTCGTCGCGGTCCAGAACCAGGTCCCGATGCGCGCCATGGGGTCGGCGACGGCACTGACGCAGTCCGCGCGCGCGATCGGAGCGACGCTCGGCGTCACCGCAATGGGCGTGATCGTCAACCACGGCCTGCCCGCCGGATCGCACCTCGACCGGGGATCGGTGCACCGTCTGCCTCCCAACCTTCGGGAGTCGCTCGCAAACGCGCTGCAGCCGGCGTTTCTCGCGGCGTCGCTGCTCTGCCTCGTCACGCTCGTGGTCGTCGCGCTGTGGCTGAAGGAGGTTCCTCTCCGCGAGGCCGTCGACGTGCCGGCGCCGGAGCCCGCTTCCCCCGCGGTTTCTCCCCAGAGAGCGCGTTAGTATCAGTCGGTGAGCTCGACCGACTTCATGCCGATCAAGGGGTGGGACCACCTCGAGCTCTACGTCGGCAACGCGAAGCAGGCCGCGTACTTCTACGAGCACGCCTTCGGGTTCACGCAGACCGCGTACGCGGGCCCCGAGACGGGCGTCCGCGACCGCGCCTCGTACGTCCTCGACCAGAACGACGTTCGGCTCGTCCTCACGAGCGGGGTGAGGCCGGACAGCGAGATCACGCGCTTCGCGTGCTCACACGGGGACGGGGTCAAGGACGTCGCGCTCTCGGTTCCGGACGCGACCGAGGCGTACCGTCAGGCCGTCCAGCGCGGCGCGAGAAGCGTCACCGAGCCGCACTGGGTCGAGGACGACTACGGACGCGTCGAGCTCGCGTCGATCGCGACGTACGGCGAGAACATCCACACGTTCGTGAACCGCGGCGACTACGCGGGGCCGTACCTTCCCGGTTACACGTCGCTGACGGAGAACGGCTCGCCGTCGGCGGGGATCGGGATCCAGAACATCGACCACGTCGTCGGGAACGTCGAGCTCGGCCGGATGGAGCACTGGGTCGAGTTCTACGAGCGGGCGTTCGGGATGACCGAGCTGATCCACTTCTCGGACGAGGCGATCTCGACCGAGTACTCGGCTCTGATGTCGAAGGTGATGATGGACGGCGAGGGGAAGATCAAGTTCCCGATCAACGAGCCGGCCGAGGGCAAGCGCAAGAGCCAGATCGAGGAGTACCTCGACTTCTACGGCGGGCCGGGCGTGCAGCACGTGGCTCTCGCCACGGACGACATCGTCGGCACCGTCGAGCATCTCGAGTCTCGCGGCCTGCGCTTCCTCAAGACGCCGTCGTCGTACTACGAAGACCTCGAGGAGCGCGTCGGCGAGATCGACGCGGACTACGAAGACCTACGTCGCCTGGGCATCCTGGCCGACCGCGACGAGGAGGGGTACCTGCTTCAGATCTTCACGAAGACCACGCAAGACCGGCCGACGCTCTTCTTCGAGATCATCGAGCGCCACGGCTCGCGTGGGTTTGGGGAAGGCAATTTCAAGGCATTGTTCGAGGCAATCGAACGAGAGCAGGCCCTCCGGGGCAACCTCTAGCGAGAGAGGAGACACGTAGTGGGCATAGGCGCAATCCTCATCATCCTCGGGATCATCGTCCTGATCGTCTGGAGCCTCTGGCTCGGGATCATCCTGATCATCCTCGGCCTTCTCTTCGGTGGGTTCCGCAGAGGCCGCTGGTACTGAGCACTACCTAACGCCTTAGCCTTCGCGGGATGAGCCCGCAAAGGCGCACCGCCCTCGTCTCGGTGGTCGCCGCCTGCGTGCTCATCTCGCTGAAGCTCGTCACCGGGCTTGCAACCGGGAGCCTCGGATTGGTCTCGGAGGCGGTGCATTCGGGGACCGACCTCGTCGCCGCGCTCCTGACGCTGTTCGCGGTCGGCGTCTCCGGCCGGCCGGCCGACCGCATGCATCCGTACGGCCACGGCAAGGCCGAGCATCTCGCGGCGCTCGGCGAGGCGGCGATCCTCGTCCTGGCCAGCCTCTTCATCTCCTTCCAGGCGCTTCGCGTCCTGCTCGGGTCGATCGAGCCCAGCGTCGATCCGGTGTGGTACGCGTTTCTCGTCGTTCTCGCGGTGATGGTGATCGACGCGAGTCGGATGGTCGTGTCCGTGCGCGCCTCGAGGCGCTACGGGAGCCCGGCGCTCGCCTCGAACGCGCTCCATTTCGGCAGCGACCTGGCCGGCTCCACAGCCGTCCTGTTCGGGCTCCTGCTGGCGCGGGCGGGTTGGGGCGAAGGGGACGCCGTCGCGGCGCTGTTCGTGGCGGCGCTGGTCATGCTCGCCGCCGCCAGGCTGATGCGCGGGAACATCGACGTCCTGATGGACCGCGTTCCCACCGATGCGGAGCGAGCGGCCAGGGCGGCGATCGCAGGGATGGAGCCTGGAATCCAGCTCCGGCGACTGCAGGATGCGCCAGGCTGCCGGACGCCATTTCGCGGACGTTGTGATCGGCGTCTCGCCGGATGCCGGGGTGGGGCAGGGCCACGCCGCCGCGGACGCCGTCGAGGCGGCCGTGCAGAGCGCGTTGCCCGAGAGCCGACGTGGTCGTCCACGTGGAGCCGGATGCGGAGCACGCGGCCCTTCGCGAGCGAATCCTCGCTGCGGCGCTCACGGTTCCTCGCGTGCGCGAGATGCACAACGTCCGGATCGTCGTCCGTCGACGGCGGACTCCAGGTCTCGCTGCACCTCAAGCTGCCGCGCGACATGACACTGGAGGAGGCTCACGGGGTCGCGTCCGAGGTCGAGGGCGCGATCGCCGAGGCCGAGCCGGAGGTCGTTTCGGTCCAGACGCACCTCGAGCCGCTCAGCGAGCCGGAGCCCGGCCGGACGGCGGTCGCCGAGGAGGATGCAGATCGAATTCGCCGGATCGTCGCCCAGCACATCGGGTCGGCTCCGCGAGAGGTCCGCTTCCTTCAGACGGACGACGGTCGGGTGGCGTTCCTCACGCTCGTGCTCGACCCGGAAAGCACGCTGGCGGAGGCCCACTCGCTCGCGAGCGAGGTCGAGGAGGACATACGCCGCGCCCTGCCCGAGCTCGCGGACGTTAGCGTGCACACCGAGCCATGAAACTCTGCACCGACATGACTCTGCATGTTCAGCCCCAAGGGCCACAACCTCCGGCGAGGCTGGCCCGGTCGGATCGACGGCGACCGCGTCGTCCAGCTCGCCGCGCAGACGCTCCAGTCGTTCTTCACCGGCGGCGGCGGCGCGCGCGAGCACGCGGAGTACCCGCTGGACGAGGTCGACCTGCGCCCGCCGGTCCTCCATCCGCCTGCGGTCCGCGACTTCTACGCCTTCGAGCAGCACGTCAAGACCGCACGCGGCCTGCGCGGCCTGGACATGGTCCCGGAGTGGTACGAGGTCCCGGCCTTCTACTTCTCGAATCCGGCTGCGATCTACGGGCCCGAGGACGAGATCCCGTATCCGGAGGGGACGAACGAGCTCGACTACGAGCTCGAGGCCGCGGTCGTGATCGGCGCGGACGGCCAGATCGGCGGCTTCACGATCATGAACGACTGGTCCGCCCGCGACCTGCAGAGGCCCGGAGATGAAGATCGGGCTCGGCCCCGCGAAGGGAAAGGACTTCGCGACGAGCCTCGGCCCGATCGTCGTGACGCCCGACGAGCTCGGCGAGCTGCGGCTCACGATGACCGCGCGCGTGAACGGCGAGGAGCGCTCCCGCGGGAACATGGGGGACATGCACCACTCGTGGGACGCGATCGTCGCGCACGCCGCGCGGAACACGCGCCTGCGGCCCGGTGACGTTCTCGGCTCGGGGACGGTCGGCACGGGCTGCATCCTGGAGCACGGCGACGGGCGCTGGCTTCAGCCGGGCGATGTCGTCGAGCTCGAGATCGAGGGCATCGGCGTGCTGCGGAACCGGGTCGGCCCGAAGACCGCCTAGGCTTCTTTATCCTTCGCTGGCGATGCCGACGTACCAGAGCCGAGGCGAGGTCCCGCGGAAGCGCCACATCCAGTTCCGCGACAACGGGACGCTCCTGACCGAAGAGGTCATGGGCCTCGAGGGCTTCACCGGGAACGAGTCGATCCTGTACCACCTCACCTCGCCCTGCCGCGTCAAGGAGCTCGGCGACTTCGAGCCGATCGAGCGCGAGGAGTGGGTGCCCGACGCGCACGCGCACCGGCATTTCACGACGATGGGCGTCGAGCCCGAGGGCGACGAGATCTCGGGCCGCCAGCTCCTCATGTGGAACAACGACGTCGAGATCTCGCTCGTGCGCCCCAGCGAGACGATGGACTACTTCTTCCGGAACGGCGAGGGGGACGAGGTCTACTTCGTCCACGAGGGGAGCGGGACGCTGCACACGACCTTCGGCGACGTGCCGTACCGCGAGGGGGACTACGTCGTCATCCCGCGCGGGACGACCTACCAGTTCGAGCCGTCAGGCCCGCAGCGCTACCTGCTCTTCGAGACGCCCGGGCTGATCGAGATCCCGAAGCGCTACCGAAACGAGTACGGGCAGCTGATGGAGCACGCGCCCTTCTACCACCGCGACATCCATCCGCCGACCGAGCTCAAGACCTACCGCGACCGCGGCGAGTTCCGGCTCAAGATCCGCGTGCGCGACGGGTACCAGGACTACGAGATCGACTACCACCCGTTCGACGTCGTGGGCTGGGACGGCTACCTCTACCCGTGGACGTTCAACATCAACGACTTCGAGCCGATCACCGGTCGGATCCACATGCCGCCGCCCTCGCACCAGACGTTCGCCGGCCCGAACTTCGTGATCTGCTCGTTCTGTCCGCGCAAGCTCGACTTCGACCCGCTCGCGATTCCGATCCCGTACCACCACTCGAATCTGCAGAGCGAGGAGATGATCTATTACGTCGACGGGCAGTTCTCGTCGCGGAAGGGGATCGAGATCGGGTCGGTGACGCTGCATCCGTCGGGGATTCCGCACGGGCCGCAGCCCGGGCTCGCCGAGAAGTCGATCGGGGCGACCGAGACGCACGAGCTCGCTGTCATGTGCGACACGTTCCATCCGCTGAAGCTGTCCAAGCTCGCGAAGGATCTCGACGACGGGAAGTACGCGTACTCGTGGTACGAGGAGCCGGGCGAGGAGCACACGTACGACCAGGATCCGGCGGGGGCGACGTCGCACCTCTGAGCCCTGCGGGGCTGGCCGCGCCGCGCCCTTGTCTTAGGCACAGCCCACCTCCTCCCCGTCGCAATCGTATTGAGGAAGTTCGAACGCATGGGTGACGGGAACGAGCCGAAAGTGCAAAACCGACGCAGCGTCGTTCTCGACTTCGACGGGACGGTCACCGTGACCGACCTTCTCGACCGGGCGGCGCTCGAGTTCGGCGATCCCGCCGTGTACGAGGAGGTCGAGCACGGCCTCGACGGAGGCCGGCTTCCGCTTCGCGAGGTGATCACGCGCGAGTTCGAGCCGGTCACGGCTCCGCTCGACGAGGTCGTCGCATGGGCGCTCGAAGAGGCGCAGATCCGCCCCGGTTTCGCGCGAGTTCGTTCGCGCGGCGCAGGCCGACGGTTGGGACGTCCACGTCGTCTCGAGCGGCTTCGAGGAGCTGATCGGCCCGCTCCTCGAGCGTGAAGGCGTCCAGGTCGAGCTCCATGCGAACCGGGTCGACGCCCGGCCGGACGGCTGGCGCGTCGAGTGGCGCTACCCGGACGACTGCGACGTCTGCGGCGAGTCGTGCAAGCGTTCGACGCTCCCTCCCGGCGAGGTCGTCTACGTCGGCGACGGCTACTCCGACCGCTGCGCCGCGCTCGCCGCCGACCGGGTGTTCGCGACGCGCGGCCTGGCGTCGTATCTCGCCGAGCAGGGAGCGCCGTTCGAGTACTTCGACGACTTCCGCTCGATCGGCAAGGCGCTCGCGCTCGAGTCTCGCGGCGTGACGTGCCGCTGCTCGAGCTTCCCGAGCCCTACGACTTCGAGCTCTCGACCGCCCGCTACCGCGCGTACGGCCCCGACCTCGCGAACCTCTGGCACGACGGCGGCCTGCATCGAGTTGTCGGCGGGCGCGAGGTTCGGATCACCGACGCGCCGCGGCGGTGTGAACGTCGAGCCACTCGACGCCGAGACCCAGCCGGTCGTCCTCAAGCTGCTCGGCGCCGAGTTCGACCTCGACGAGTTCTACGCGTTCGCGGCCACCGAGCCGGTTCTCGGACCGCTCGCCGAGGACCTGCGCGGGCTTCGGCCGCCGCTCGCCGTCGAGCCTTTCGAGACGATCGTCACCTCGGTCACCGCGCAGCAGGTCTCGCTCTACGCCGCCTTCGCGATCCGGAACCGCCTGATCGAGCGCTTCGGCGAGCGGGCCGAGCACGCCTATGCATTCCCGACTCGCGAGCGCCTCGCCGTCGCCGAGCCGGACGAGATCGCCGCTGTCGGCTTCTCGCGCCGCAAGGCCGAGTACGTGATCGGCCTCGCGCGGAGCGAGCTCGACCTGTTCGGCCTCGCCCTACTCCCCGACGAGGAGATCAAGGCGGCGCTCACGGCGCTGCCAGGGATCGGCGAGTGGACGGCCGACTGGTTCCTCGCCCGCCACCTCGCACGCCCCCGGGCCTGGCCTGCGGGCGACCTCGCCGTGCGCAAGGCGGTCGAGCGTTTCTACGGCGACGGCAGCACGCTCACGACGAGCGAAGTCCGGGCGATCGGCGAGCGCTTCGACCCGTTCCAGAACCTGTCCGCGCACTACCTCCTCGCCGGCCTTGCCCGCGACGCTTAGCATCGGGGCCGTGATCACGCTCTACGACGCCGACCGCTGCCCGTACTGCGCACGGGTTCGGATCGTCCTCGCCGAGAAAGGCGTCGACTACGAGACGGTCGTGGTCGACCTGGGCGACCGGCCCGCGTGGATCTACGAGAAGAACCCGCTGGGCAAGGTGCCGGTGCTCGAAGAGGACGAGCTCGTCCTGCCCGAGTCGGTGGTCATCAACGAGTACCTCGAGGAGCGCTATCCGGAGCCGCCGCTCTGGCCGGCCGACCCGGCCGAGCGCGCCGAGGGGCGTCTTCTCGTCGAGCGATTCGACTCGCTCAGCCGTCCGTACTACGCCCTGCGCCGCGGAGAGGACGACGCGCGCGATCGCCTCGGACGACCAGCTCGCCCTGCTCGACGATCGCCTCGCGGGGCGGCCCTTCCTGACCGGCCGGGAGTTCGGGCTTGCGGACATCGCATACCTGCCCTGGATCCTCCGCGCCGAGTCGAGCCTGGGTGTCGACCTGGACGACCATCCGACCCTGGCCGAGTGGGTCGAGCGCGCGGCGGACCGCCCATCGGTCGCGGCGGAGCGAGAGCTGTTGGCGGCGCTGTGAACGTCCGCGAAGCCACTTCGGCCGACCGCCCTGAGCTCGAGCAGCTCGTCGGGGCGTACCTCGACGAGCACTGGGCTCGTCCCTACCCGCCGCCTCCACCCGGCCCGTACCTCGACGACGGCCGCATCGTGGTCGCCGAGGAAGACGGCGAGATCTTCGGGCTGGCCAAGGGCGAGGAGCGCGACGGCCTCGGCCATGTCAGCCTCGTCTACCTCAAGCCCGAGGCGCGCGGGCGCGGGGGAGGGAACGAGCTCGTCCGCGAGCTCGTTGCAGGCTTCCGCGACCAGGGGCTCGAGCATGTCTCGCTGAACGTCGAGCTCCCGAACGACGAGGCGCTCGCCTACTGGCGCCGGCTCGGCTTCACCGACTACCGGCGATCGCTGCTGACCGATCTCGCCTCCCTCGAGCAACGGCTCGTCGGCCACACGGTTTCATCTCGCGGGTCGATCCACGTGCAGACGGACGACCAGAGCGCCGTCCAGCAGGCTGTTGCGCGCTGGGTCCCGCGCGTCGTCCGCTCGGCGAAGAGCGTCGTCTCCGCTCCGCGAAACGGCTGGATCGGGGTCTACGACGACGACGCCGAAACCCAGCCCGAGCACCTGCGGAAGCTCGCGTCGGAGCTCTCGTACGTGTCCGGCGGCGTCGTGATCGCGCTCAGCGTCGAGCAAGGCGACGTCGTGCGGCTCCTCGCGTTCGACCGGGGGCGCATGGCCGACGAGTACCTGTCCGTTCCCGAGTACTACGGCGCGTTGCCGCCGGGGGACGCGATGGCGCTCCGCGCGAATCCGACACTCCTCGGCCGTCTGACCGGCGCGAAGCCGGCCGAGATCCGCGCGGCGACCCCTACCGCCGCGACCGCCTCAGCGCTTCCCGCCGCGGACGAGCTGCTCGCCCGTCTCGCCGACGCGCTCGGGATCGAAGGCGCCGGAAGGGGCACGGCCGAGGCCGCCGAGGCCGAGGGCGCCCTCCTCGTCGAGCACCCATGAAGATCGTCCTCCTCCATGCGTTCCCGCTCGACGAGCGCATGTGGGCGCCGCAGCTCGAAGCGCTCGAGGGCGAGGACGTCTACGCGCCGAGCCTGTACGACCTCGGCGGAAGTTCCGTCGACGGCTGGGCGGAGCACGTGCTCGAGCGAGCCGAGGGAGATCTCGTCGTCGTGGGAGCGTCGCTCGGCGGCTACGTCGCGCTCGCGATGGCGCGGACGTCGCCGGACCGAGTGCGCGCCATGCTCCTCGCGGGGTCGCGGGCGACTGCGGATCCACCCGAGCGCCGCGAGCTGCGCGAACGGATGCTCGAGGTCGTCCGCGACGAAGGAATCGAGGGCTGGAACCGCGAGTTCTCGCCGGCCGGGCCGGGGGATCGAACGACAGAGGAGCTCGTCAGCGGCATCGAAGCGCTCCGCGACCGGCGCGACGCGACCGAGGTCGTCAGCTCGTTCGAAGGGCGCGCTCGTTGTAGTCGTCGGCGACCAGGACGACCTGCTCCCGGTCGACGAGGCGCGTGGGATCGCCGAGTCAGCCTCCGACGGCCGGCTCGAGGTCGTCGAGGGCGCGGGTCACGTCGTCAGCGCCGACGCACCCGGGCGCTTCAACGAGATCCTGCTCGAGCTCCTGCGCCCGGCCGGCTGACCGGAACCTTCTCCTTCTCCAGGAGGTCACGCAGCATCTCGGCGTTCGTCGGCGCCTGAGCAACCTCGCGGCCGCCGACGCGGCTGCGGTTGTTGTTGTTGAACAGCACGTGCGCCTCCTCGGCCTTCTGGGACAGCTCTTTCAGCGGCCCGACCCACTCGGCCAGCTCCTCCTCGGAGTAGAGGTAGTCGAACCGCTCCGAGGCGCTTCCTCCGCGCACGTTCCATGTGTCGGCGTTGCGCCCGTGGAGCCGGACGTAGAGGAGCGGCGTCGTCAGCGCGAGCACGGTCAGCGGGACGTTCTTGCCGTCCGTCTTCGGCGCGTCGACGACGACGTGCGCCATGTCGTGCTCCTCGAGGAAGCGAAGCGTCTCCTCGCGCTGATCCTCCTCGTACCAGGCGCGGTGCCGGAACTCGACGAGCATCCTGTCGTCGCCGACCTGCTCGCGCGCCCAGCGCCAGGTAGTCGTACGACGCCTCCTTCGGGACGACGTACGGAGGGAACTGGAACAGCAGCCCGCCGAGCTTCCCCGCTGAGCGCAGCGGCTCGAGCGCCTCGAGGAAGCGGCTGAAGATCTCGGCCCGGAACTCGCGGGACGGGCGCTCCACCCGGCCGCGCTCGTCAGCGGGCGCCTCGTCGCGGAGGTCGGGCGGAAGCTGGTCGATCTTGACCGGGTGGCGGGTCATGACACCGAACGCCTTCACGTGCATGACGAACCCGTCGGGCGTGCGCTCGGCCCAGCGCTCGACCATCTCCCGCGCGGGCAAGCGGTAGTAGGTCGAGTCGACCTCGACCATGTCGAAGTGCTCGGCGTAGTAGCCGAGCCGCGCGCCCGACGGGACGCCCTTCGGATACCAGTACTTCGTCAGGGCCTCGTCGGCCCACGAGCACGTGCCGACACGGATCTGCGCGGCCATTACGGCCAGGATACGGGAGGACGGGGCCTGTCGAGAGGCCCCGTCCTGCCGTCGGTTTTCAGCGTCGTTTGCGCGGCTTGGCCGTGAAGAACGCGGCGGCGCCGAAGGAGCGCGTCGCGGTCTGGCAGCCGCCCGGAACGCCGGGCAACGCTGCCGCTGGACAGGCTCCGAGAGCCTCGACCTTCACCGCGACCGCGTAGAGCACGGTCCGCCTCGCGAACTTCTTGCGGAACGAGAACGTCCCGTTGGCCTTCGTCCTCACGGTCTTGATCGGCTTGTTGACGTTCGGGACGCGGAAGATCTGGACCGTCGTTCCCCCGGCCGCCTTCCCGTCGACGAGCACCTTGCCGGAGATGAGGACATTCCCCTTCGGCCTCTTCAGGCCCTTGGTCTTGACCGAGAAGCTGACCTTGCCCGGCACGACCGCCTGGCTCTCGATCGTCCCGGCGGGATTCGGGTTCGGGCTGCCGGCCACGTACGGCGTCATCAGTGCGCGCCAGATGCGTGGCTGGGTGTTCGCCGGGCTCGTGAACACGCCCTGGATGTCGAAGAACGCGTCGAGAAGCTGGGCGCCCGCCGGTGTCCCGATCGGCCCTGCGAGGCAGAGCTGGATCTTGACCGACGAGAACGCCGCCTCCGCGCCGGCCGAGTGGTCGACGAAGATCGGCACCCTGAGCGGCGTCCCGGCGATGGTGATGTCGAGCCGCCAGACGGCTTCGTGCGTCGCGGTCCCGGTGCACTGCGTCGCCTGAGGCCCCCAGTTGGACGGCGAGTCGACGACGACCGGCCCGCTGGCGTCGGCGGTCGCGTTGCCGCCGCTGCGCAGGATCAGGGTCGCGTCGACGGTGCCCAGGTTGGTTCCCGGCGCCTGCGTCAGATTCGCCTGGTAGCCGGGCGGCGCGTAGATCGTGTCCTTCGCGGTCGCATCGTCAGCCGCTGTCTGAAGGTGCTCGAGCAGCATCGTCGCCGGCTTGTTCGGCCCGTTCGTGAGCGATGTGACGATCAGCCGTGGCTGATAGGCCGACCACGCAGACCCCGTAAACGCGAGGGTGGCCATAACCGCACCGGCCGCGATCGCGAGCCGGATGAACTTTCTCATGAAGCTTTCCTTTCCTCGGAGTTCAGGAGGTAAGACGTCAGATGTAGCGCTGAGTTAATGCCCGCCCGAGGGCTAGGTCAAGCCAATCAGCCGGAGATCGGCCGGGACAGGACCGGCAGCGAAAGCCTCGCCGGGCCGACGGTGAGCCGGGCCGTGCGCGGAACGCCCAGCAGGTAGAGCAGGTCGCCCGGGCTCTGCGCGGTCGAAGTCGCTGCCACGGTCAGGCGCAGCCGCGACCCGCGCGGCAGGCCCGTGACCTGGCTGAGCATGCGGATCGTGACCTGCTTCGGCTTTCGGCTCAGGCGCACCCGCGTCCCGCCGGCGCTGACGACGATCTCCTTCCCGCGCGTGAGCGCGGAGAGGACTGCCACGACGTGCGGCCAGCGATTCGGGCTCGAGAGCGACACGCGGAGGACGGCCGGCCCGAACGTCTCCGCCTTCCGCGTAAGACGCGGCCGGGTCCGTGCGACCTTGCCCGTCGAGCCGATCGACTTACGGCCCGGGAAGGCGATCTTGCAGCGTCTTGCGCTTGGGGAGCGTCCGGTAGGAGAACGTGCGGCCGGTCCACGGGTCGGGCGCGATCTCGACCGGCGGCCTGGTGTCGATCCCGTTCGGAAGGCCCTTCAGGTAGCGGTCGAACCACTCGCGCGCCTCGGGCAGGAAGTGCTCGAGCTCGCCGGCAGGGAGCGGCGAGGGTGCATGGCCGAAGTCGCCGAGATAGAGCCGCTTGGGAACCGCGAGCCGCGAGTAGGCGGCGAGCGCCTGATCGGTGTCGAACGCGAAGTCGCGGCGGCCCTGCATGACGAAGGTCGGCACGTGGATGTTCGCGAGGAGCTGCCGCGACGAGCGCGCGTCCGCAAACGCGTGCACGCCGCTGAGGTTCTGGCCCCCGAGCAGGTCGTTCACGATCGGCTGCAGCTCGGGTGAGGCGCGGCTCACGATCGAGTTCCAGAAACCGAGCACGACGCCCGAGTGGGCGAAGTCCTGAGGCGCGAGCGCGGAGTAGAGATCGGTCCACGTCGTCGCGGGGACGATCGCGGCGAACGGCACGCCCTCGGCCGTCGCACGCCAGACCGCGCCGCCGCCGTACGAGTAGCCGTACGCGCCGATGTGCTGCGGGTCGATCCCCGGCCGCGTCTTCAGCCGGTCGAAGAGCTCGCGCACATCCTGGATCTCGCGCGGCCCGTCGATCCCGACGAGCCCTCCAGACTCGCCGTGCCCGCGCGCGTCGAACGTGAGCGCCGCGTAGCCCTGGGGCACCAGCTGCGTCTCGGCCACCTGGTTGATCGAGATCCCGATCGCGTTCGTCGGGTCGTTCCTCGTCTCGCCCAGGCCGTGCAGGAGCATGACCGCGGGCCACCCGCCTGCGGGCTGGGGGCCGTCCGGGACGTAGTACGTCGTCATCAGCTGGACGCCGTCGCTCATTTGCACCTGCTGGTCGATCTTCGAGAAGGCGGAGGCGGTTCCGGGCAGCGCCAGGCAGGCGAGGACGATGAACAGGACGAGCCGCGACATCTCGCCAGCCTACAATCGCGGCCATGGATTCCCGCCCCGTGGGCGTCTTCGACTCCGGCACCGGCGGGCTGACCGTCCTTCACGAGTGTCTCGTGACGATGCCGCACGAGGATTTCGTCTACCTGGGCGACCTCGCACGGCTCCCGTACGGGCCGCGGCCGCTCGACGAGATCCGACGCTACGCGGGCGAGATCGCGGGCTACCTCGAGGCGCAGGGCGTGAAGCTCGTCGTCGCTGCCTGCAACGCCGCGACCTCCGCCGCGCTCCCCGAGCTGCAGGAGCGGCTCGAGGTCCCGATCGTCGGCGTGATCACGCCCGAGGCGCACGCGGCCGTGCAGACGACCCGGAACCGCCGCATCGGTCTGCTCGCGACGCAGGCGACGGTCACCGCCGGCCGGTACGCCGAGCTCGTGCACACGCTCGACGCGGGCGTCCGCTTCTTCCCGGTCGCCTGCCCGCGCCTGGTTCCGCTGATCGAGAGCGACGAGCCCTTCGCGGCCGAGACCGTCGAGGCGGTGCGCGAATACGCCGAGCCGCTCAAGGAGGCCGGCGTGGACACGGTCATCCTCGGCTGCACGCACTACCCGCTCATCCGTCCGATCTTCCAGCGCGTCTTCGGGCGCGGCGTGACGCTCGTCTTCTCGGCCGAGGAGACCGCGCGCGAGGTTGCGGAGACGCTCGACCGCAAGGGCTTCGAGAACGAGCAGGGGCGCGAGGGGGTCTACCGGTTCCTGACGACCGGCGATCCGGAGCGCTTCCGGGCGGTCGGCGAGCGCTTCCTGCAGCTCCCGCTCGGCGAAGTCGAGCAGGTCGCGATCGCAGAGCTCGAGGCGGCAGCGGCATGAGCCGCCCGAGCGGTCGCCGCCCGGACGAGCTTCGAGAGCTGACGATCGACCCGGACTACCTGGAGCAGGCGAGCGGCTCGGCGCTGATCTCGTTCGGCAAGACGAAGGTGCTGTGCACGGCGTCGCTCGAGGACGGCGTGCCGCGCTGGCTCGTCGGCAAAGGGCGTGGCTGGCTGACGGCCGAGTACTCGATGCTGCCGGCCTCGACCGGGCAGCGCACGCAGCGCGAAGCGAGCGCCGGCAAGCAGAAGGGGCGAACCGTCGAGATCCAGCGCCTGATCGGCCGCGCCCTTCGCGCCGTCGCCGACATGGAGGCGCTCGGGGAGCGGACGCTCTGGCTCGACTGCGACGTCCTCCAGGCCGACGGCGGGACGCGCTGCGCTTCCATCTCCGGCGTCTATGTCGCGGCGAAGCGCGCGCTCGACCATGTCGGCCTCGGGCGGACGCTGACGGACTCGGTCGCGGCCGTGTCCGTCGGGATCGTCGAAGGCGCGGCGCTGCTCGACCTCGACTACATCGAGGATTCCTCGGCCGAAGTGGACGTCAACGTCGTGATGGCCGGCGACGGCCGCCTGATCGAGGTGCAGGCGACCGCCGAGCGCGCCCCGCTCGATCGAGGCCAGCTGGACGAGCTGCTCGACCTGGCCGCGGCCGGGATCGAGGAGATCGGCATCGCGCAGCACGACGCCGTGGAGGCCGTCCGTGCCTGAGCTGGCGTGGACGGATGTGCTTCTGCGCATCGTCCTCGCCGGTGCCCTCGGCGGAGCGATCGGTGTCGAGCGGGAGCTCCGGGAGCGCGAGGCCGGGTTGCGGACGCACATGCTCGTCGCGATCGGCGCCGCTCTCTTCACGCTCGTCTCCGCCTACGGGTTCAGCGAGTTCCACTTCTCGAACGCGAGCGGGATCACCTACGACCCGACGCGCATCGCAGCGCAGGTCGTGACGGGCATCGGCTTCCTCGGCGCGGGAGCGATCATCCGCCAGGGCCTGTCCGTTCGGGGTCTGACGACGGCGGCCAGCATGTGGGTCGTGGCCGCGATCGGGATCGCGACCGGCGCGGGCTACTACAGCGCCGCCGTGATCACGACCGTCGTGGTGCTCCTCAGCCTGTGGCCGTTACGGATCGTCGCGTTCCGGATGTTCGAGCGGCTCCGGCCGGGAGAGCTGCGCCTCGAGGTCGAGCTGCGGGCGAACGAGAGCCCTTCAGTGCTGCTCGATGCCGCTGGAAGCCCGCGGCATAGCCGTGCGGTCGTTCGAGGTGGAGGACGCCCGGGACCGTCGCCGGGTCGCACTGGACGTCCGCGCGACGGGGGTACGGCTCGAGCAGGTGACCGCCGAGCTGATGCGCCTCGAGCCGGTGCTCGGGGTGCGGTGGGCCACGTAGCCGTCCTCGCCAGCTCGAACGAGAACAAGCTCCGCGAGCTCCGGCACGCGCTCGAGGGCTGGACGATCGAGCTCCTCGGCGCGGACGACTACCCGCCCGAGATCGGCGAGACGTACTACGAGAACGCGCGCGCGAAGGCCGAGTTTGCGCGCACGCGGGCCCCGGACCGCTGGGTGCTGGGCGAGGACTCGGGCGTCGAGATCGAGGGGCTCGGCGGCGGGCCGGGAGTCCTGTCCGCCCGGTGGGCCGCAGGCCGCGAGGCGGAGCGGGCACTGGAGGAGCTCCAGGGTGTCGACGGCGCCGGCCGGAACGCCAGGTACGTCTGCGAGCTCGTCGCGATCTCACCCGAAGGCGTGGAGCACCGCGGCACAGGAGCCCTCGAGGGCCGGATCGCCGAAGAAGCGAGCGGCGCCGAAGGCTTCGGCTTCGACCCGGTCTTCGTCCCCAACGGCGAAGAAAGAACCGTTGCCGAGCTGGGCAACGACTGGAAGCGCGAGAACTCCCACCGAGCACGCGCCGCCCGCGCCCTCGATGCGTCGATAATGCACCCGTGAACTCGATCAACCTCCTCAGCGCGGAGAACCAAGGGGGCAGGATCGACGTCGGGCAGGCAACCGGGTCGACCGAGACCCTGATGTTCGTCTACGACCTCGCGCCGGGCTCGAGCTCGTCTCCGTACCACTACGAGTACGACGAGGAGTGGCTGCTGGTCGTCGATGGCACCGTCGTCGTCCGCACGCCCGAAGGCGAGCACACGCTGGAGCGCGGCGAGCTCGTTCGCTTCCCGTCCGGCCCGGCCGGAGCGCACAAGGTCATGAACCGCAGCGACGCACCCGCGAGGACGTTGCTGTTCTCGCGGCGGGGCCTGGGCTACGCAGTCTCCGTGTACCCGGACAGCGACACGATCGGCGTCTGGGCCGGCGGCGAAAACGACCTCGTCTTCGAGCGCGGCACCGCCGTGCCGTGGGCCCACGGCGAAGAAGGCTGGAACAAGGCGACCTAGGCCAGCCCGGGTGCTTCTTCGAGCTCGAGCGCCTCGCGCCGACCGCGGGCCACGTACCAGTTGACCTCGGCGCCGAACACGATCACGTTCGCCATCAGGTAGAGCCAGACGAGCAGGAGCGCCGGCGCGCCGAACGCCTGCAGGGCGATCACGTTCTTCGACAGGTGCAGGTAGATGGGCAGCAGCTGAAAGCTCGCCTCGAGCACGATCGTGGAGACGATCGCGCCCGGCAGCACGTCCTGGAAGGTGAGCTTTTCGTTCGTCAGCAGGTAGTAGATGGCGAACAGGAAGACGAAGACCGACACCGTCGAGATCAAGACCGAGGCGGCGTACGCGACGTAGTTGTTGGCGAAGAACCCGCTGGCGATGCGCTTGAGGATCTCGTAGCCGACCGAGCCGATGAGGAGCCCGAAGAAGAGCGTTACGAGCGATCCAACGAGCAGCATCACGGCCACGAGCTTCCCGTGCAGGAACGAGCGGTTGGGCTTTCCGTAGACGATGTTGAAGGCCGATTCGAGCACGCTGAAGAGTGAGAGGGAGGTCCAGCCGACGAACACGGCTCCGATCACGCCGAGCGTGGCCGCGTTGTCCTGGACTGACCGGACGACCTTGAGAATCCCCTCGACCGAGCTCGCAGGGAACGCCTTGTTCAACTCGGTGACCAAATAGCTCGACTCGTCGGCCCGTCCCCCGAACCCAAGGAGGGCGAGCGCGAGGAAGAGCAGCGGCACGAACGAGAGGAGCGCGAAGTAGGCGATCATCGCGGCGAGGTGCGTTCCTCGATCGGCGAAGAACTTGCTGAAGACCTCTCGCATTCGACGGGAGGCTAGTCTCTCGGCCATGACGGAGCCGCTCGACGAGCTGAAGGAGATCTCCTCGCAGGTCGACGCCGCCGTTCTCTTCGACGACGCCGGCAAGGTCATCTCGTCGACGCTCCCGGACGACCGCGCCGCACGGCTCGCGGCCAGCGCCCGGGCGCTCTTCGAGGAGGCCGGCCGCGCGGGCGAGGGCGACCCGACCCAGCTCGAGGCGGCGACGGCCGCAGGCAGCCTGTTCGTCGTCCGCGAGGGCAAGAACCTGATCGCCGCATCGACCTCCGCGGAGCCGACGGCCGGGCTCGTCTTCTACGACCTGAAGAGCACGCTGCGCGCGGCGGCGAAGCCGAAGCCGAAGCCGAAGAGTCGCGCGCCGGCCAAGAAGAATGCGAAGTCGTAGGCTCCTCGCGCTCGGGTTCGCGGTCGGCTCGCTGCTCGGGATCGGGCTCTATGCGAGGCGCGGCAAGGGGCACGAGAGAATCGACCTGTACTTCGCCGACGGCTCGCTGGTCTCGCTCCACGGCGACTCGCCGCAGGCAGCCGCGCTCCTCGCGCACGCGCGTGAAGCGTTGCGTGCGGCCGGCGCATGAAGCGCGACGATCTCGGCGCCGCGCTCCTCGAGCACGCCTACCTCGAGGGCGACTTCGTGCTCCGGTCGGGCAGGCGGTCGAGCTACTACCTCGACAAGTACCGCTTCGAGACCCAGCCCGAGGTGCTGGCCGCGCTGGGCGAGCACCTTGCCGCCGAGGTCTCCGAGCACGAGCCGGAGGCGCTCCGGCTCGCCGGCCCCGAGCTGGGGGCGGTCGCGCTCGCGGCGGCCGCGTCGCTCTCGTCGGGGATCCCGTTCGTGATCGTCCGCTCGTCGGCGAAGGAGTACGGAACCGCGAATCGGCTCGAGGGCGTGTTCGAGCCGGGTGACCGCGTGTGCCTGATCGAGGACGTCGTGACGACGGGAGGAGCGCTGATCGAGGCGATCGACGCGGTCCGCGAGGCAGGTCTGGAGTGCCGAATCGCCGTCTGCGTGCTGGATCGCGAGGAGGGTGGCGTAGACGCTCTCGCGCGCCGCGGAGTGCGCCTTGTGGCCCTGTTTCGGGCAGGAGACTTGCTTCCGGCGCAGAAAACCGCCGCAAAACCGCATGGTTGAGCCGAAAGAGCCTGGCTGTTAGGGTCCGGCCTGCGAAACGACGTTCCAGAGGGAGGCTGATGTGACAAAGCAGGAGTTCGTCGAAAAGGTCGCGGACAAGGCGGGTATCTCGAAGCGCGACGCGGCCGAGGCCGTGGACGCCTTCCTGGACTCGATCACCGACACCCTGCGAGGGGGTGGCGAGGTGTCCTTCACCGGGTTCGGCAAGTTCACGACCCAGCGACGCGCTGCTCGGCAGGGCGTCAACCCGCGGAATCCCTCCCAGCGAGTGGAGATCCCCGCGACGACCGTCCCGAAGTTCTCTGCGGGCAGCCAGCTCAAGCAGGCCGTCAAGAGCGGTGCCGCCGGCAGCGGCGGCGGGGACATGTAACCAGCGCCCGACCGGAAGCTTCAGAGGGCCACCACTCGGTGGCCCTCTCTCTTTCCGGGGCGGGCGGTACTCTCAACGACCATGGTGCAGGAGCTCGAAGTGGCGTCGCACGGCACGAACGTGCGCGCATTCGGAGACAGGCTTGCCGACGCGGTCGAGCGCAAGCGCAGCCAGTTGCTGGTCGGGCTCGATCCCGTGCCGGAGCTGCTTCCCCTCGAGCTCGCGGGCGAGACGGGGCTCGGGCGAGCGGAGGCGGCCGACGCGTGTACGCGGTTCTGCTGCGGAGTGATCGACGCGGTGGCGCCGTACGCGGTCGGGGTGAAGCCCCAGCTCGCATTCTTCGAGGCGCTGGGCGCGGACGGAATGCAGTCCTTCGAGAGCGTCTGCCGGTACGCGCGCACCGCCGGGCTGATCGTGGTCGCGGACGGCAAGCGCGGCGACATCGGGTCGACTGCAAGGGCGTACGCCTCCGCGTACCTCGAAGGCTCGCCGCCGGCCGCGGACGCGATGACGGTCAATCCGTACCTCGGACGCGACTCGCTGGAGCCCTTCCTGGCCGCGTGCCGGCGCGAGGGCGCCGGGATCTTCTGTCTGGTCAAGACCTCCAACGAGGGCGTGGCGGACATCCAGGACCTGGCCCTCTCGGACGGGCAGCCGCTCTGGCAGCACGTCGCGCGACTCGTCGCCGAATGGGGCGAGGAGCTTGTCGGAGAACGTGGCCTGTCGAGCGTCGGCGCGGTGGTCGGCGCGACGCACCCGCGCGCGGTCGGAGAGGCGAGGCGGCTGCTTCCGCGCTCGATCCTGCTCCTGCCGGGAATCGGAGCACAGGGAGCAGGTCCGGCTGACGTCGCCCGCGCCTTCACGAGCGGCCCTTCGAGCGCGCTCGTCGCCGCGTCGCGCTCGGTGCTCTACGCGTTCAGGGCGACCGAAGACGACTGGCGCTCCGCGGCCGCACAGGAGGCGGCGCGGCTGAAGAGCGAGGTCTGGACGGCCTCCGGCTGGTGAGGAACCTCGACTGGCGCGCGGAGGCGAGGCGGTACGCCCTTCCGATCGCCTTCCTCCTGCTCGTGACGGCAGCCGTGCTCGTCGTTCGCGGTGCGCTCTAAGCCCCCGGTAGCCTTTCGCCCAGTGAAGCTTTGGCTGCTCTGCATAGCGGCCGCGCTCGCGCTCGTCCCCCCGGCCCTCGCTGCGCGACCCGACGTCAACGCGCGCGCGTACATCGTGGAGGACGGCCGAACCGGCGACGTGCTCCTGGCGAAGAGCCCGGCGAGCCGCGTGCCGATCGCGAGCCTGACGAAGATGATGACCGTGCTCGTCACGCTCGAGCACGCGCGTCTCGACGACATGGTCACGATCTCGCCGCAGGCGGCCGCAGTCGGCGAGTCGAGCATCCCGCTGCGGGCGGGCGAGCGGCTCTCCGTCCGCGACCTGCTCGAGGCGGCGCTGATCCAGAGCGCGAACGACGCAGCGTGGGCACTCGCCGAACACGTCGGGCAGGGAGACGTCGAACGGTTCGTCCGCATGATGAACCGGCGGGCGCGCCGGCTCGGCCTGGACGAGACGCACTTCGTACGGCCCGACGGGCTCGACGCTCCCGGCCACGTCTCGAGCGCGCGCGACGTGACCGAGCTCGCCCGGATCCTGATGCAGAAGCCCGTCGTCCGGCGCATCGTCGCCATGCGCGGCGCGACGATCGCGGGGGGCCGGCGCCTGCACACGTGGAATGACCTGCTCGGCGTCTATCCGGGGGTCGTCGGCGTGAAGACCGGGCACACGAGCGCTGCGGGCTGGTCCGAGGTCGCCGCCGTTCGCGGACCGGGCGTGACCGTCTACGCGACCATCCTCGGAAGTCCCGATCGCTCGACGCGGAACGGCGATCTCGCGGAGCTGATGACCTGGGGCCTGTCTCGCTTCCGGGTCGTGCCCGTGATCTCGGCCGGCCGCGAGTACGCGCGCGCCGAGACGGCGTACGACCACGGCTCGGTCGCGCTCGTCGCGCCGCGCTCGATTCGGCGCGCCGTGATCGTCCGCCGACCCCTGGTCGAGCGCATCGTCGCGCCCAAGGGCGTGGAGCTCCCCGTTCGCAAGGGACAGTCCCTCGGCGAGGTGCGCCTCTACGACCGGAACCGGTTGATCGCGCGATCCCCGCTCGTCGCCGCGCGGTCGATCGACGAGCCGAACATGCTCGACCGCGCCACGTGGCACATCGGGCGGGCCGCTCACAACATCGGAGGCTGGTTCTCGTGATCGTCACCGTCACGCTCAACGCGGCTCTCGATCGCACGCTGACCGTGCCGAACTTCCAGCGCGGCCAGCGACATCGCGCGAGCGGCGGCCTGACGCTCGCCGGCGGCAAGGGCATCAACGTCGCCCGTGCGCTGAAGAGGCTCGACGTCCCGGTCGTCGCGACGGGCCTCGCGGGCGGGCTGACCGGCACGCGGATCGTCGAGGAGCTGACCGGCGAGGCGATCCTCAACGACTTCGTGCGCATCGCCGACGAGTCGCGCACGTCGACGGCGGTCGTCGACCCGACTGCGAGCTCGTACACCGAGATCAACGAGTGGGGCCCGCACGTCGAGCCCGAGGAGCTGGACATGCTGCGCGAGAAGCTGCACTACCTGGCATCCGCCGCGGACACGGTCGTCTTCTCCGGCTCGCTGCCGCGCGCGGTGGACGACGATTTCTACGGCGAGCTGATCCGCGAGCTGAACCGAGGCGGCGTGGCCACCGTGCTGGACGCGGAAGGCGAGTCGCTTCGGCTCGGGACGGCCGCGGAGCCGTTCCTCGTCTCCCCGAACCAGCGCGAGGCCGAGAGCCTCGTCGGCCAGGAGTTCCACGAGGAGGAGGACTTCATCCAGGGGCTCGACGACATCGCCGAGCTGGGGGCGCGCAACGTGCTGATCACGCAGGAGACCGGCTGCTTCGCGCTCCTGCGCGAGGATCGCGACGTGAAGCGGCTGCACGCGGAGGCGCCGCGGATCGAGACCGTCTCGTCCGTCGGCTCGGGCGACGTCCTGCTGGCGGCCTTCCTGGCGGCGCGCAGCGCGGACAAGCCGATCGAGGACGCGCTGCGGTCGGCGGTCGGGGCGGGCGCGGCCGCGACGCTCGAGGTCGGAGCCGGCCGTTTCGACGCCCGTGAGGCGGGGCGACTGGCCTCGGGCGTTCAGGTCACCGAGCTCGAGCCGGCCGTCTCATGAGGCTGATACGATCGACTGCCACTTGAGAGGCGTGACGCGACAAGGTTTTTCTGGCCCAGGCGATCTATCGAGCCTGGGCTTTTTGCATCCCCGGGGGTGTAAATGGAAGTAGAGATCGGGCGGGGCAAGAAGGCGCGGCAGGCCTACGGCTTCGACGACATCGCGATCGTCCCGAGCC
Organism: uncultured Actinomycetes bacterium; assembly: GCA_963712635.1. Lineage (GTDB taxonomy): Bacteria > Actinomycetota > Thermoleophilia > Gaiellales > Gaiellaceae > VAXT01. The sequence continues at coordinate 415,297 of CAVQIS010000007.1, forward strand.
GCAGGACGCGTGACCCGCAGGACGTCGACATCGGCTGGAAGCTCGGACCGCACCTGCTCGAGCTCCCGCTCCTGGCCTCGGCGATGGACGGCGTCGTCTCGCCTGCGACCGCGATCGGTCTCGGCAAGCTGGGCGGGCTCGGCGTCCTCAACCTCGAGGGCATCTACACGCGCTACGAGAACCCGGACGCCGAGCTCGAGCGCATCGCCAAGCTGCGGAAAGACCGCGCCACCCGCGGGCTGCAGGAGATCTACCAGCGGCCGGTCGAGCCGAGGCTGATCGCGGAGCGGATCGAGGAGATCAAGCGCGCAGGCGTGCTCGCGGCCGGCTCGCTCACGCCGCAGAAGGTGACCGAGCACTACGAGCTCGCGCTCCAGGCGGGGCTCGACGTGCTCGTCATCCAGGGCACCGTCGTCTCGGCCGAGCACGTGTCCTCGAACGGCCAGGCGCTGAACCTGAAGGAGTTCATCGCGAGCCTGCCGATCCCGACGCTCGTCGGCGGCTGCGCCTCGTACCAGACGGCGCTCCACCTGATGCGCACCGGCGCGGAGGGCGTGCTCGTCGGCGTCGGGCCGGGCCACGCGTGCACGACGCGCGGAGTGCTCGGCGTGGGCGTCCCGCAGGCGACCGCGATCTCGGACGCGGCCGCGGCCCGGGTGCAGCACCTGCTCGAGACCGGCAAGTACGTGAACGTGATCGCCGACGGCGGCATGCGCACCGGCGGCGACATCTCGAAGGCCGTCGCGTGCGGCGCCGACGCGGTGATGGTCGGCTCGCCGCTCGCGCGGGCGAAGGAGGCTCCCGGCCGCGGCTTCCACTGGGGGATGGCGACGTTCCATCCGACGCTGCCGCGCGGCGCGCGGGTTCAGGTCGACCAGAACGCGACGCTCGAGGAGATCGTCGTCGGGCCGGCGCGCGAGAACGACGGGACGCTGAACCTGATGGGCGCGCTCCGGACGTCGATGGCGACGTGCGGCTACGAGTCGATCCACGACTTCCAGAAGGCGGAGATCATGCTCGCGCCGTCGATCAAGACCGAAGGGAAGTCGCTGCAGCAGGCGCAGAAGATCGGGATGGGATGACGCAACGTCGTCCCACTGCCAACGCCTGAGCCGGCCGCCGAAGAGCGGCCGGTGCTCGTTCTGGACTGCGGCGGCCAGTACTCGCAGCTGATCGCGCGGCGCGTGCGGGAGTGCCGCGTCTACTCCGAGCTCGTGCCCCATTCGATCAGCCCCAACGAGGTGCGCAGGCGCGACCCGCTCGCGCTCGTTCTCTCGGGCGGGCCCGCGTCGGTCTACGCGGACGGCGCGCCGCAGGTGGATCCGGGCATCTTCGAGCTCGGCATCCCGACGCTCGGCATCTGTTACGGGATGCAGGTCATGGCGCAGGAGCTCGGCGGCAGGGTCGAGCGGACCGGCGTCTCCGAGTTCGGCAAGACGGAGTTCACCGTCGAGGGCGGCGAGCTCTTCGTGAACCTGCCGGAGGAGCAGATCGGCTGGATGAGCCACCGCGACTCGGTCACCGCGCCGCCGGAGGGAGCACGGGTCGTCGCCTCTTCGCAGTCGACGCCGATCACGGCCTTCGAGGACCCGGAGCGGCGTCTGTACGGCGTGCAGTTCCACCCCGAGGTCGTGCACACGCCCTACGGCAACGATCTCCTCAAGAACTTCCTCTACTCGGTCGCGGACGCGCCGCCCAGCTGGACCGCCGCCGCTGTGATCGAGGAGCAGGTCGAGCGGATCCGCGCGCAGGTCGGGTCGCAGCGCGTGCTGTGCGCGCTCTCGGGCGGAGTGGACTCGGCGGTCGCCGCGCTGCTCGTCTACAAGGCCGTCGGCGACCAGCTCACGTGCGTCTTCGTCGATCACGGCCTGCTTCGGAAGGACGAGGCCGTGCAGGTCGTCGAGACGTTCGGCAACCACTTCCACGTCCCGCTCGTCCACGTCGACGCCGAGGAGCGCTTCCTCGGCAAGCTCGCCGGCGTCACCGACCCCGAGGAGAAGCGGCGCGCGATCGGCGAGGAGTTCATCCGCGTCTTCGAGCGGGAGTCCGAGAAGCTCGGGCAGATCCGCTACCTCGTCCAGGGCACGCTCTACTCGGACGTGATCGAGTCCGGCGGGGACGAATCGGTCGCGGCGACGATCAAGTCGCACCACAACGTCGGCGGCCTGCCCGAGGACATCGACTTCGAGCTCGTCGAGCCGCTGCGGCTGCTCTTCAAGGACGAGGTGCGGCGCGTAGGCGAGGAGCTCGGGCTGCCGGAGCGGATGGTCTGGCGCCAGCCGTTCCCGGGCCCTGGGCTCGCGATCCGGATCATCGGCGAGGTCACGCACGAGCGGCTCGAGATCCTCCGCGAGGCGGACGCGATCCTCCAGGAGGAGGTTCGCCGCGCCGGCCTCTACCGCGACCTCTGGCAGAGCTTCGCGGTGCTGCCCGCGATCCGCTCGGTGGGCGTCCAGGGCGACGAGCGCACGTACGCCTATCCGATCGTGATCCGCGCGGTCACGTCCGAGGACGCCATGACCGCCGACTGGGCGCGGCTCCCCTACGACCTGCTGGAGACGATCTCGAGCCGGATCATCAACGAGATTCCGGGCGTGAACCGCGTCGCGCTCGACATCTCGTCGAAGCCGCCGAGCACGATCGAGTGGGAATGAGCCCGCCCGGGCATATGTGCCTGAGTCATGTACGCCTTCATCGGAATGTGGGTCCTGCGCCGGGCCTTCCGCATCCTGACGGCGGATGACTCCCGGCCTCTTGCCGTCCGCGTGGGAGCGGAAGGGAAGCGCATCCTCGTCGGCGCGGCGATCACCCTCGGCCTGTTGATCCTCAGCGCGGTCGTGCTCATCGCCGCCTTCATCGTCTTTGCAACGTGACCGGGCGAGGCTCAGCGAGGTGAGGACGAGCCCGCCTGGTGTCAGGCGGGCTCGTCGGCGTTACGGTGTCGAGGCTGCGGCGTCGCCGCAGATGACGAAGACGGTCAGCGTGTTTCCGGTTGTGCTCGCATAGGCGGTCGCTTCCCAGGCAGCCTTGCCTACGGGGTTCGAGTCGAGCACCACCGCGGCGTCGGGATTGGACAACTTCGCGCCACCGCCCAGAGCGAAGGTCCCCGCGTCGCAGCTCGCGGTCGCGCGGATATGCCCGGTTGTCGGAACTGCGGCCGCAGCCGACTGCCGGTAGTCGAGCCTGGAGATGTCTGCGCTATCTGCGCTGGTGGCACTGTCTGCGTTGAGCGCCTTCGGCACCCTCTCGAGCGTGGCCTCGGCGATCTGCGTGCCGGTGAGCGTGTTCTTCTTCACCTTGGCACCCGTGATGGCTCGTTTCTTGAGCTGCTTGGTGCCCACGCTGTTCGCGGGCAGTTTGATCGCCGCGTAGCTCGTTCCGCCGAGCGCCACGGTCAGTGCTAGGCAGGCCACGATCATCGCCGGCGACGGGAGACGTCGCGGCAGCACTCTCGAAACCCTGATCATTTCCACCCCCTGGTCGTCTCTTTTGGCTGAAGTACCCAACTCAGGCGGAAATGAGCCCAGCGCGGAGTCGATCGGCGATCGACCCGGCTAGGTCAGGCAGGGACGAAGCGCGGGTAGCGGGCGCGCACCTCGTCGACGAAGCCGGCGAGACGGTCGGCGACCGCCGCGTCCTCGATCTCCAGGACGTTCTCCGCATTCTGCTCGCCCGAGCGCGACAGGTTGTAGCTGCCCGTGAAGACCACGTCGTCGACGACCGTGATCTTCGCGTGCATGAAGTCGTGCACGGAGCCGGTTCCCCACGGCGTCGAGGGCTTGCCCGAGAACGGCGCGTCGAGCGCCCGCCGCAGGAGCGGCAGCTTCCAGGACGCGTTGCCGTCGATGCCCCACTGGTAGATGACGCCCTCGATCTGCGGGCGATCGACACAGCCCGCGATGTCGAAGCCCTCGTCGATCCGTTCCGCAGAGCGCCGACAGCACGGGGGCGACGGTCAGTACCGGCGAGCAGATCCGGACGCGGCGCTTCGCTCGCCGGATGTGCTTGGCGATCCGGCGCGACAGCGCCTCGCCGAAGCCCGGGCGTGAACCACGCGCGCATCCTCGTGTCCTCCGACACGCACGGGATTCGGCTCGACGAAGCCGCTCCGCTCGACGATGCCCTTCGACCAGAGCTCGTCGAAGTTCTTGGTGAAGCGCCCGGCGAGCTTCGCCGACTCGACGATCGCGATCACGTTCTCCTGCCGCGACCACGAGTCGTCCGTCCAGTTCGTCGAGCCGGTCCAGACGGTCGTCGCCGTCGCGAACGGCGTACTTGTGGTGCATGAGGTCTGGGATCCCGGCGATCGGGCGATGGGGGACTCCGAGCGACGAGATGAGCTCGACGTCCGGCTCCGGCGGCGGAGGAACCGGGATCGGGTTGCGGTGCCCGACGTCGTAGATCATCCGCACCGCCACGCCGCGCGCGGCCGCGTCCTTGATCGCGCCGCCGACGATCTCCGCGGTGTCCGGCGCGAGATGGAAGTCGTACTGCGCGAGGTCGAGCGTGCGCCGCGCCGCGTCGAGGAACTCGACGACCTGTTCCGCCACGTCGAGAGCGCGCTGACCCCCGTCGGTCAGCGTCCGCACCTCGAGCGAGCCGCTCAGCGGACGGTGACCAGGCGCGCCGACCTGGCGCCAGCGGCCGGCGTGGAAGCGCAGCATCCGCGTCTGCTCCACCGGGTAGTAGTCGTTCGGACCCGTGCGCACGGCGATGCCCTTGACGAAGAACGGGTTCGCACGCTCGTTCAGGTGCGTTGCCGCGCGGAGCAGGCTCGCCCGCGTCGGCTGCGCGCCCGAACGGCGCAACGCGTCCACCATCGTGTACGCGACGGCCATCCCGTACAGGTGCGCGACCTCCTTGGCCTTGGCCCCCGGGAGGTACCTGCGCAGGATCTGCTTGTAGAGCTTCACGCCGGGGTCCTTGGCCAGAGCCGGATCGGTCGGGTCTTTCAGGAACTGGCTCGAGATCGCGCCCTCGACGAGCTTCTTGCCCGTGTTCTTCTGCACGACCTCCATCACGAACGGGTCGATCGAGACCGAGTTGACGAAGATCCGCGGCTTCCAGCCGAGCTTGTGGATCGCCAGAAAGGCCTGGATCGTCTGCGTCGGCAGGGCGAAGATCATCACGGTGTCGGCCTTCGAGGCCTTGAGGCGCGCCATCTGCGCGTTCAGGTCGGGGTCGGAGAGCTCGTACGTCTCGGCGTCCTTGATCCGCGTGGACCGCGAGCCGAGCCCGCGTTTCAGCCCGGTGAACATGTCCTGCCCGTACTCGGAGTCTTCGTAGAGGACGGCGATCTTCGCGCGCGGGCGCGTGCGCGCGACGTACCGTCCGTAGAGCGCGGCCTCGCCTGCGAAGCGCGGGAGGTAGCCCATCGTCCAGGGGTAACGCTTGCGCTCGAGCGCGAGTGCGGAGAGCCCGCTGCCGACGAAGAGCTGGGGCACGCCGGCCTGGTTCAGGTACGGCCGAACCGCCAGCGCGTGCTCGGTGCCGACGCTCCCGAAGATGGCGAAGACCTTGTCGTCCTCCACGAGCTGACGGGTCTTGCGGACGGTCTCGGCCGGGTTGTACGCGTCGTCGACGTAGCGGAACCGGATCTTCCGCCCGCGGACACCGCCGTGGTCGTTGACGTAGTCGAAGTACGCGTCCGAGCCGCGCGCGACGGCCGCGTAGGCGACCTCGTCTCCGCTCAGCGGGACGGTCGCGCCGAGCAGGATCGTGTCGGCCGTGATTCCCGGGTCGCTGCCGCTTCGGCCGTAGGCACCCGACAGGCCGAAGAGCAGGAAGCCGGCTGCCGCTAGTGCAAGGAGCCGCATCCGACCAAGCCTACAATCGGCGCGATGAGCTGGCCCTCGTTCTCCGCGGCCCTCGCGCGGGCCAGGATCGGATCGACCTTCAACCAGTACGGAGCAAGCCGCTCGCTCGAACAGCGGCTCGCGGAATATCTCGCCCAGGGCTCCCGGGCCGAGCTTCTGCTGGTCGGCGAGGCGGCCGGCTACCGCGGGGCGCGTGTGAGCGGCGTGCCGTTCACCTCCGAGCGCCAGCTGACGGGCTCGGGGCCGGCGGAGGCCTCGGCGACGATCGTCCACCGCGTTCTCCGCGAGCTCGGGCTCGAGGAGCACGTGCTGCTGTGGAACGTCGTGCCGACGCATCCGCACCGGCGCGGCGAGCCCGCCTCCAATCGCTGCCCGACGCGGCGCGAGGTCGAGGCCTCGCGCCCGTTTCTCGAAACGCTCGCCGCCGGCCGTCAGGTCGTGCCCGTGGGGCGAGTCGCGGAGTCCGCCCTCGGGCTGTCCGGGATCAGGCACCCGTCTCACGGCGGCGCACGCGCCTTTCGAGACGGACTGGCCGCTCTTGTCTGAGCAGCGGCTGCCGATCGCGCGAAACACCGCGACGCTCGCGGTCGTCCAGGCGCTCTATTCGGCGGTGCTCCAGCTCGGCGCGGCCGTGCTCTCGCTGTCGTTCGTGCTGGTCACAGGGTTCCGCTCGCTGCTGGGCGCAGGCCCGGCGATCTTTCTGACGGCCTCGGCGCTCGCCGCTCTCCCGGCGGGGCGGGCCATGGACCGCTTCGGGCGGGTCCCGGTGATCGCCGTCGGCTTCGTCTTCGGTGCGGTGGGCTACTCGCTGGCCGCGGCCGGAACCCACTGGGGCTCGGGAGCCGCGCTCATCGCCGGCTTCGTGCTCGCGGGAGTCGCCGGCGCGGTCACGCTCCTGATCAGGACGGCCGCCGGCGACATGTACCCGCCGGCCCGGCGCGCGCGCGGGATCTCGTACGTCCTCTTCGGCTCGGTCTTCGGCGCCGTGCTCGGCCCTGCCCTCTTCGGCCCGCTCTTCGCCGGCAAGGACGTCGCTGCGGACACGCTGACCGTTCCCTGGCTCGCCGCCGCGGGACTGTCTCTGGTCACCTGCGGGCTCGCGCTCACCGTACGACCGGACACGAAGGTCATCGCCGAGCGAATCTCGGCGGGAACCGCGGTCCCGCACGACTCGGTGGCCGCTCCTCTCCGAGAGATCGTCCGCAGGCCCGGCGTGCTCCCCGCGATGCTGGCCGCCATCGCGAGCTTCGGCGTGATGGTCTCGGTGATGAACCTCACCGGGTACGTCGTCGTCAACCACGATCACCACTCGCAGCAGTCCGTCTTCGTGATCATCGGCGCCCACGTCCTCGGGATGTACGCGTTCGTCCTCGTCATCGGGACGCTGATCGACCGCATCGGGCGCGGCCCCGCGCTGGCCGGCGGTCTGTTTCTGATGGCGGTGTCCTGCGCGGGACTGATCTGGGCCGACAGCGTCCCGTTCACCGCGCTGCTCCTGTTCGGGCTCGGCGTCGGCTGGAACTTCTCGTTCGTCGCCGCGACGGCGCAGCTCGCTGACGCGACGAGCGCGGTCGAGCGCGGAAAGCTGCTCGGGCTCAACGATCTCCTCGCGGGCTTGACCGGCGCCTCGTTGGCGCTGCTCGGCGGCATCGCCCTCGACGTGCTCGGAGTGACGGCCATGGCCCTCGGCGCAACTGCGATTGCGGTCGCGCCCGCGATCTTCCTGGCGCGGCTCCGGCCCGCGCCGCAAACCGCCGCGTAATCGTTGGTACAATCGCGCCTCGGCGGGCTCTGAGCTCGCCGCTTCTATGCAGAAAACGTGGACAGCAAAGCCTGGCGAGATCGAGCGCCACTGGTACGTCGTGGACGCCGAGGGAAAGACCCTCGGCCGGCTCGCCACGCGCATCGCCGACACGCTGCGCGGCAAGGGCAAGCCGCAGTACACGCCGCACGTCGACACCGGTGACTTCGTCGTCGTCGTGAACGCGGAGAAGATCGGCGTGACCGGCAAGAAGCTCGACGACAAGATGTACTACCGCCATTCCGGCTACCCCGGAGGGCTGCGCAGCCGCACGCTCCGCGAGGAGCTCGAGCGCCGGCCGACCGAGGTCATCCGCAAGGCCGTCAGGGGCATGCTCCCGCGCAACCGCCTCGGCCGCGCGCAGCTGCTCAAGCTGAAGGTCTACGCAGGCCCCGAGCATCCGCACGAGGCGCAGGGGCCGAAGCCACTCCCGCTGGAGAACGGAAATGGCTGAGCAGGCTCAGTACCCCGGCACCGGCAAGCGGAAGACCTCCGTCGCCCGCGTGATCCTGCGCCCCGGAGACGGGTCGACCTGGATCAACGGCCGCACGCTCGAGGAGTACTTCCCGCGCGCCACGCACCGCACGACGGTGATGGCTCCGCTCCGGCTCGCCGGCGCCGAGGGCCGCTACGACCTGCGCGTCCGGGTCAACGGCGGCGGCGCCGTCCGGCCAGGCAGGCGCGGTTCGCCACGGCATCGCGCGGGCGCTCGTCGACGCCGACCCCGAGCTGCGTATCCCGCTCAAGCGTGAGGGCTTCCTCACGCGTGACGCGCGCAAGGTCGAGCGCAAGAAGGCCGGCCTGCACAAGGCGCGCAAGGCGCCGCAGTTCTCCAAGCGCTAGTTGGCCCGCAAGTACTTCGGTACTGACGGGGTCCGCGGTGTCGTCGGCGACGACCTGACCCCGGAGCTCGTGGAGAAGCTCGGCCGCGCGTCGGCGCTCTGGTCGGAAGGCGGACGGGTCTTCGTCGGGCGCGACACGCGTGGGTCCGGGCCCGAGCTCGAGGAGGCGTTCGGGCGCGGCATCGCGTCTGCGGGCGGCAACGCCGTCCTCGCGGGCGTTCTGCCCACGCCCGCGGTCGCGCTGCTCGCGCTCGACCTCGGCGCCGTCATCTCCGCCTCGCACAACCCGCCGCAGTACAACGGGGTCAAGTTCTTCGACGGCAAGGGCCAGAAGCTCACCGACCGCTCCGAGGAGGAGATCGAGGCGCTCCTCGACTCGCCTCCCGCGAGACGTGCCGGGCTCGATCGACCGGGTCGGGCGTCGCCACGGACAGCTACCTCGAGCACATCGTCGAGCGGTTCGGGACCGATCTCGACGGCCTGCGGATCGCGGTCGACTGCGCGAACGGCGCGTATTCGGGGATCGCGCCCGAGGCGTTCGAGCGGCTCGGCGCGGAGGTCGCCCCCGTCGCGGCCGCTCCCGACGGCCGCAACATCAACGTCGGCTGCGGCGCCACCGATCTCTCGCTCCTCCAGGGCGTGGTGAAGGACGGCGGCTACGACCTCGGCATCGCCTTCGACGGCGACGGCGACCGGATGCTGGCGGTCGACGCCGAGGGCGAGGCCGTCGACGGCGACCAGATCCTCGCCGTCCTCGCGCTCGACCTGGGCGTCGAGCTGGTCGCGGTCACGGTGATGACGAACCTCGGCTTCCACCGGCTGATGGGGGAGCGCGGGATCGAGGTCGTCGTGACCGATGTCGGCGACCGCTACGTGCTCGAGGCGCTCCGCGAGCGGAACGGCCTGCTCGGCGGCGAGCAGTCGGGACATCTCATCTACCTGAGGGACCACGTGACGGGCGACGGCCTCGCCGCGGCGCTCCTCCTGTGCGGCGCGCTCAAGGGGCGGACGCTCCATGAGGCCGCCGCCGTGATGCCCCGCTTCCCCCAGGCCCAGGAGAATGTGCCGGTTGCTACAAAGGAGTTGCCGCCCAGCCTGCTCGAGGAGGTCGCCCGCATCAACGCGGAACTGGCCGAACGAGGCCGAATTCTCGTCAGGCCGTCCGGTACGGAGCCGGTCGTGCGCGTCCTCGCCGAAGCAGAGGATTTCCGGGAGGTGCAGGAACTCTGTGCTACCATCGCTGGCCTCGTTCGACGAGAGCTCGGTTGATCGGCCTCCGACGTGGGGGGTTGCGAAGGCCGGGCTTTTTGCCGTTCCAAAGGGAGGTTCGTAGGCCATGTGCGGAATCATCGGATACGTCGGCCCGCGCAGGGCGAAGCCGCTCCTCATCCACGGGCTCGAGCGCCTCGAATACCGCGGCTATGACTCCGCCGGCCTGGCGCTGCTCGAGGACGAGGGCCTCGACTACATCCGCGCGGTCGGCAACCTCTCGAACCTGAAGCAGATCGCGAAGCACAACGGCTCGCAGTCCTCGACCGGGCTCGGCCACACGCGCTGGGCGACCCACGGCAAGGTCTCCGAGCAGAACGCGCACCCGCTCACCGGCTGCGACGAGCACAAGATCGCGGTCGTCCTGAACGGGATCGTCGAGAACTTCCGCGAGCTCAAGAACTCGCTCGAGAAGGACGGCCACACGTTCACCACCGAGACGGACGCCGAGGTCGTCGTCCACCTCCTCGAGAAGCACTACGACGGCGATCTGGCCGCGGCCGTCCGCGCCGTTTACCAGGAGCTCGAGGGCCACTTCGCGTTCGTCGTCATCCACCGCGACCACCCCGAGCAGCTCGTCGGCGCGCGCGTCCAGTGCCCGCTGATCGTCGGCGTCGGCGACGGCGAGATGTTCCTCGCCTCGGCCGCGACCGCCTTCTTGCGCGACACGAACAGGCTCCAGCTGATCGAGGACGGCGAGGTCGTCTCGATCACACCGGAGGGCGCGACGTTCACGAGCGTCGAGAACGGCTCAGAGCCGATCGAGCGCGACGTGATCCAGGTCGACTGGGACGACGAGGCCGCCGAGAAGTCCGGCTACGAGACCTTCATGCTGAAGGAGATCTACGAGCAGCCCGAAGGCGTGCGCGAGACGATCGGCGACCGCGTCCGTCACGGCAAGCTCGTGCTCGAGACCCTCGGCCTCTCCGACAAGGAGATCCGCAACGTCAGGCGGATCGTGATCCTCGCCTGCGGCACGTCGTACCACGCGGCCGTCGTCGGCCGGTACGTGATCGAGGAGTGGGCTCGGATCCCCGTCGAGCCGGACATCGCGAGCGAGTGGCGCTACAGGAACCCGGTCATTTCGAAGGACACGCTCGTGATCGGGATCTCGCAGTCGGGCGAGACGGCCGACGTGCTCGCGGCGATCAAGCTCGCGAAGGAGAAGGGCGCGCGCACGGTCGCGATCACGAACATGATGGGGTCGCAGCTGACCCGCGAGGTGGACTCGGTGCTGTACACGCGCACCGGGCTCGAGGTCGGGGTCGCGGCGTCGAAGACGTTCACGGCGCAGGTCGCGCTGATCAGCCTGATCGCGCTCAAGCTCGCCGAGGTGAAGAAGACGGTCCCGCCGGAGGAGATCGAGTTCATCCTCGACCAGCTCTACGAGCTCCCCGAGAAGATGCAGTACTTCCTCGACGGGAGCCATCCGATCGAGGAGATCGCGCAGCGCTACTACGACAAGCCGTTCTTCCTCTATCTGGGGCGGCACATCGGGCTGCCCGTGGCGCTCGAAGGCGCGCTGAAGCTGAAGGAGATCTCGTACATCCCGACCGAGGCGTACTCGGCCGGCGAGATGAAGCACGGCCCGATCGCCCTCCTGGACGAAGACACGCCCGTCGTCTGCATCGCGACCAACTCGCACGTCTACGACAAGGTCATCTCGAACATTCAGGAGAGTCGTGCCCGCGGCGCGCACGTGATCGCGATCGCCACGGACGGGAACGAGGACATCCAGCACCACGCGGACGACGTGATCTTCGTCCCGAAGACACCGGCGTTCCTGCAGGCGTCACTGGCGATCCTGCCGCTCCAGCTGCTCGCCTACCGGATCGCGCGGCTGCGTGGGATGAACGTCGACCAGCCGCGGAACCTGGCGAAGACCGTCACCGTCGAATAGTCCCCCGTTGTAGGGAGGCCGTGTAGGCGCTCCGCCGCGAAGCTGAGTGCGGTGACTGCGGCTTCACGGAACCTTCTACTCGTCGCGTCCGGGTTGATCTTCGTCCTGACGCTGACGTGCTTTCTGCTCTACGAGCGTCCGGGGCTCGGGCTCGGCCACTTCTACTACATCGCGATCGCGCTGGCCGCGATGGCGGCGGGGCCGCGCCTGGGAGCGATCGCGGGCTTCGTCGCGGCGACGCTCTACGCAACCGGTGTCGTGGCCAACCCGAACATCGCCTCGAGCGAGGTGCTCCGCGTGGGCACCGTGACGCGCGCGATCACGTACGTGACGATCGGCTGGCTGATCGGCTGGTTCGCCAGCCGCAACCGGGCGATGCTGGACGAGATGCGGGTCCTCGCCGAGCGCGACGTGCTGACCGGTCTCCCGAACACGCGCGCCTTCGAGACGGCGATCACACGCCGCTTCGCAGACGGGCGGCCGTTCGCGCTGCTGCTCGCGGACATGGACGCGCTCAAGGACTTCAACCGCGAGGAGGGGTTCACGGCCGGGAACGACGCGCTGCGCCGGCTGGCCGACCAGATCCTCAAGTCGCTCGGCCCCGAGGACGACGTGGCCCGCGTGGGGAGCGACGAGTTCGCCATCCTCGCGGCGGTGCGCCACTCGGACGGCGCCGCGCAGCTGGCCGCCAAGCTCGAGCGGATGCTCGCCGACGACCGGACGAAGGCGACGCTCGGCTGGGCCGTCTACCCGCACGAGGGCGACAACGCCCTGGCGCTCTACCGGGCCGCGAGCGAGCGGCTCTACGCGCGCAAGGTGATGCGGAGCTACCTGCGGCCGGTCCCGGTCGAGGTCGCAGGCTAGAGGGACAACTCGACGTCCGCCTGCTCGATCACCGCCGGGTCGTGCGTAGCGGTGACGACGGCGATGCCACGATCCCTGGCGATGCGCGAGAGAAGCTCGCCGATCGCGAGCGCGTTCGCGTAGTCGAGCCGGGCCGTCGGCTCATCCGCGATCAGGAGATCCGGCTCCGAGGCCAGCGCTCGGGCGATGGCGACCCGCTCCTGCTCGCCGGTCGAGAGCCGCGAGACCCGCTGCTCCGCGAGCTCCTCGAGGCCGACGTCCGCGAGCGCCCGCTTTGCCCGATCGCCGTCCGCCTCGACCCCGCGTACGCCGAGGTAGAGCTCGACGTTCTCCCGAACGCTGAGGAACGGGACGAGCGGCGGCTCCTGCGCTACGAGCGCGATGTGATCTCGGCGGAACCCTGCACGCGCCTCGCGGTCGAGCAACTGGAGCGGCGTACCGAGCACGACGACCTCCCCCGCATCGGGCAAGTCGAGCCCGGCGATCAGGTGCAGGAGCGTCGTCTTCCCGGAGCCCGACGGCCCGGTGACGACGGTCAAACGGCCGGCGTGGATCGTCGCGTTCCGGCCCGAGAGGACGCGCTTCTCGAGGCCGTGGATCTCGATCGCGGCCTCGCCCGCCGGTGCGACGGGCGGGCGTTCCGGCGAGGCGTCGGGCTCCGTGGCCGCGGGCTCCTCGGTGCCCTCGATCACGATCCCCTGCTCGGCCAGCGACGCCGTCGCGCGCGTGCCGACGCCGCCGCGGCGCAGGAGCTCCTCTGGAAGGCGGAGCCAGCCGCCTCGCGCGACGACGATCTCCTCGTTCTCGATCCGCTCTCGGGCTTGCTCGGAGCTGACGCGCCCGTCGCGGATCTGCACGATCCGGTCGGCGATCGCCGCGGAGCCCGGATCGTGGCTGACGACGACGACGGTCGTGTCCTGGGCGCGCGCGAGCTCGCCGATCAGCTCGTAGACGCGGGCGGCGTTCTCGGCGTCGAGCTCGCCGGTCGGCTCGTCCGCGAGCAGGAGCGCCGGGCGGTGCGCGAGGGCGGCGCAGAGCGCGACGCGCTGCTGCTCGCCTCCGGACAGCTCTCGCGGGTGCGAGTCGGCACGGCCCGCCAGGCCGACCTGCTCGAGCAGCTCCGCTGCGCGTCGGCGCTGCGCGGCGCGAGGCTCGCCTGCGAGCGCGAGCCTCAGCCCGATGAGCTCACCGGCGGTCAGCTCGGGCGCGAGCGCCTGTGTGTAGCGCTGATCCGCGTAGCCCAGCTGACGGCTTCGGTAGCGGTCGAGCCGCCTGCCGCGCAGCCGCCGGAGGTCGACGCCCGCGACGCTCACGTGTCCCGCCGAGGGGCGGTCGAGGCCGGCGAGGATCCGGAGCAGCGTCGTCTTCCCCGAGCCGCTCGGCCCAAGGACGGCGACGATCTCGCCCGGGTGAACCGTCAGGCTCAGTCCCTGAAGCGCCGCCGCGGTCCCCTCGTCGGTCGCGTACACGCGGAAGACGTCCTCGACCTCGATCGCGGGCATCACGCGGGCTCCGGGACGGGCGCCTGCTCACGGAAGGCCGACCTCGTCAGCAGCGCGACGACGACGGCGGCCGCAACGACGAACAACGCGAGGCCGAGCAGGAGCGCGAGCCAGTCCGGCGCGAGCACGAGCGGCGGCTCGGGCTTGGTCGAGTTCGCGCTCACGGCGATCGCTTCGAGCACGGTGAAGGCGAGCGTCGCACCGAGAAGCGCGCCTCCGAGGAGCCCCATGAGCAGCCACCGCGCCGGCGCGCAGCGTCACCTGGCGCCGGAGCGCCGCAGGCCCGAGCCCCTGCGTCTCGAGGTCGAAGAGCTCGCCGTCCTCGTCACGAAGATCGACGGCAACGGCCAGGGCGAGGCCGACGAGCGAGAGGGCCAGAGCCGCGAGGGCGGCAGCGGCGAAGACGAGGAGGGAGCCACGCGCGAGCGGGTCGGAGCGGAGCTCGTGCTCGACCTGACGGCGCGACGTGACCCGGACGTGGCCCTGCTCCAGCCGTGTTCCCAGGCTCGATCCGCCGGCGACCCAGGCTTCGTTCGCCAGCGCCGTGCCGGGAACGGCCGCGTTCAGCGCTGTCTCGAGGTGCGACCGGTCGGCGACCACGAAGTCTCCGAGGGTCGACGGGAAGCGGCGCGCGGTCTCCGCGATGCGGACGTTCACGCGGGTCGTCCCGACGAAGAGCGGGAGCACGCGGTCCGCTCCCGCTGCGCGCGCCAGGGATGACGAGGCGATCACCGGGATCGGCGGCCCGTCCGTCGGCTGGGATGGCCGTAGACGGAAGACCTGGTTCTCCGTCAGGAGGTAGCCGAGCGCGAGCGAGCCCGCCTTCGCTCCCGGCGGACGCGTGCCCTGGGCACCGACCCAGTCGCGGTAGTCGAGCGCCAGTGGCCGGGCGCCGCTCGGGCCCGTGACGCTCGGCCGCCCGAGCTTCAGCACGCCTCGGCGGAAAATCGCGATCGCAGGGGGTGGCCCGCCGGTCTCCCGGTGCGCGGCCGTGAACGCCTCCGATCGCGAGAACTCGACGAGGAGCCCGACGAGGAGGCCGCCGCGGGCTTCCGGCGGCAGCTTCGCCCTCGCGAGCGAAGGGCGGCCGTCGTTCCGCGGCTCTCCGAGGTCGACCACGACGAAGCGTCCCTCGGGCGTGCGGACATTGGCCGAGAGGTTGATCGCGTCTCCGCGGATCGTGACGGGGAGGCGCAGCTCTCGGGCATCCGCAGGGATCGGCGTGCCGCGGAGGCTGACCGGAGGGCCGCCGATTCGATCGGCGAGCCCGCTCGGAGGATCGGACGCGAAGTCGCGCCGCCAGCGCAGGCGCGTGAGCTCGTTGGCGGGCAAGCCGAGCAGCGTCACGGCGCGGCGGTCGAGTGAGGGCGCCTCGCTCTGGAGGCGGACGACGGGGACCGCGCCGAAGCGATCCGCGAAGGCGGGGCCGACCGGCTCCGCATCGGAGGTGAACCGCGGGTCGGCCTTCACGGTGTAGTCGAGCGGAACCTCGAAAGCGGCGCGGTCCGCAGCGCCCCGGATCAGCGTCGTGCGGTACGCGGCGGCGAAGATCGCGAGCCCGACGCTCACGCTGACGAAGACGACCGCCACCGTTGCCGTGCCCGGAGCTCTGGCGAGCGACAGGAGCGCGAGCTTCAGCGAAGGCGAGCGCCGTGCCGCCGCACGTTCGGACACTCGGAGGAGCGGTTGCAGGATTCGGGCGATCACGACGGCGGCGACGAGGGCGATCAGTCCGGGCAGGAGCATGAGGACGGCTCCCGTTCCACTGCTCGAGGCGAGCGATTCGGCGTCCGTTCCGCCCGCGGCGAAGGCGACGAGCACGGCCACCAGCGCCCCAGCGGCCGCGACGTCGGCGACCGAGATCGAGGCGCCGCCGATCGCGACCGGCCTCGCGCGGGAGCCCAGATAGAAGACGAGTGTCGCCCCTGCGGCCAGGAGGAGCGCGAGCGCGATGGCGCCCCAGGAGAAGACCGAGCGCGAGACGACCGCGCCCGCCGGTGTATCGGTCGACTTCGCGAGGACGAAGGCCGCGCCGGCGCCGAGCAGCCAGCCGAGGAGCGTTGCGGGGAGCACGACGACGACCGCCTCGGCGAGCGCGGCGAGCCTCGTCTGCCAACCGGTTGCTCCGAAGGACTCCAGCCTCCGCGCGGCGGCTCGGGCGCCTGATCGCAGCCGCGTTGCCGCGAGCAGCACGAAGGCGAGCAGGAGCACGACCGCCTGCCCGCCGACGAGCAGCAGCCGGCGGCCCGCAATCTGCGCCTTCGTGCCCGCCTCGGCCAGAGCGACCGTCGGCGCGCTCAGCGCGAAGTTGGGCGAACTGGCCTGAAGCTGAGTGCTCGCGCGTTCGATCCGCGTCCGAAAGCCGTCCACGTCCCAGGCCCTGACGTCGTCGGGCCGCAGTGGTGCGACCCAGCCGTAGGTCCGTTGGGAGTCGGCCAGTTTCGGGAGCCGCGACGTGCGATCGACCCCCTCGGCGAGCCGCAGGCGATCGCCCTGCGCGACGCTGCGGAAGAACGACGCTCCTCCGCCCGCCCGCAGCGAGCCGTGCCCGGTCACGGTCAGGCCCGGGGTGGCGATGCGTCGAGTCCCGATCGCAACGACCTCGCAGCGCACCGCGTCACACCTGTTCGGCAGCCGGCCCGAGGACAGCTCGACGATCCGGTCCAGCCCGTCGACCGCGCCGAGGCGGACGACCTCCCTGCCGAACCGCGTGTCGCGGTAGATCAGGACCGCGGTCGGCTTGGAGACCCGGACCGATCCGGTTGCCGCGCGTACCTGCCTGTCGAGCGCGGCCCAACTGTCGCTCGGCGAGGTGCTGACGCCGACCCAGGTGACCTGCACGACGCGCTGACTCGCCGGCAGTCCGGCGACCGCACGGCCGACGGCGCGATCCTTGACCACGAGGCTCGCGGCCAGGACCGTGGCCAGCGCGCAGGACGCGAGCGCCACGCCGATCGCCGCGAGCGCGAACGCCGCCGGTCCAGCAGTCACGCGGCGGACGCCGAGCCCGATCGGGAGCACGACGCGACGGGTGGGGGCCAGCCGAGACACCGGTAAACTATTTTTGCAGGTGTCGAAGGCTCCCCGCTACGACATACCGAACGCAGCGCCGCCGCCGCTCCGGCTCGTCCAGTCCTTCGTGAACACGATCGACCTCGAGCATGGACGCGAGTGGCTCGATGATCCAGGTGCGCTCGAGGGCTGGGCCTTCGAGCGACGCCTCGTTCCACGCGGGACGAGGTTCACTCGAGGAGAGCTCCGCCGGGCGCACGAGTTGAGGGAGGCCTTCCGGGCGCTCCTGGCTGCCAACCGCGACCGGAAGCGCGACGAAGCCGCGCTCGGCATCCTGAGCGGCGCCGCACGGTCGGGACGGCTCACAGTGGCGTTCGACGACGCGGGCTCACCGCTCCTCCGCCCCGAAGCGCGCGGCTTCGACCGTGTCTGCGGCGAGCTCGCCGGCGTCGCCGTCACAGCGATGCTCGACGGCAGCTGGGGACGGCTCAAGGCCTGCCGCAACTGCCGCTGGGCCTTCTTCGACGAGTCGAAGAACCGCTCCGCCCACTGGTGCTCAATGCAGCTCTGCGGAAACCGGCTCAAGACCAGGGCGTACCGCCGCCGCCACCGCTCCCACTAGGCTCGGCGCGTGGACGTGCTCGAGCGGATCGGCGACGGGCTCTGGAACGCGTTCCAGATGGCGTGGGAGGTCGGGTGGGCGCTCGTGCTCGGGTTCGCGCTGTCCGGGGTCGTCCAGGCGTGGATCCCCCGCTCGCGCATTGAGCACGCGCTCGGCGGCCGCGACCCCCGCACGGCCGCCCTCGCCACGGGGCTCGGCGCCGCCTCGTCCTCCTGCAGTTACGCGGCGGTCGCGATCGCGAAGTCGATGTTCCAGAAGGGAGCGAGCCTGGCGAGCGCGATGGCGTTCCAGTTCGCCTCGACGAACCTCGTGTTCGAGATCGGGATCGTGATGTGGATCTTCCTCGGCTGGGAGTTCACGCTCGCGGAGTTCCTCGGCGGCCTGATCCTGATCGTCGTCATGTGGGCCGGGATCCGCCTCTTCGTGACGCGGCGGCTCGAGGAACAGGCACGCGAGCACGCGCAGGCGGCGCAGACGGGGCACGAGCACCACATGGCCGGCTCGGCGGGTCTCAGCTGGCGCCAGCGGCTGACCTCCGCCCGGGCCTGGTCGGACGTGGCGCACAACTTCCGCGGGGACGTCGAGATGCTCTGGAGGGAGATCACGGCCGGCTTCCTGATCGCGGGCTTCGTCGCGCTGCTGCCGATGAGCTTCTTCAACGGGCTGTTCCTGACGGACGCGCCGGCGTGGATCCGCATTCCGGAGAACGTGGTCGTCGGGCCGCTCGTGGCGATCCTCTCGTTCGTCTGCTCGGTTGGGAACGTGCCGCTGGCGGCGGTTCTCTGGGCGGGCGGGATCTCGTTCTCGGGCGTGATCGCGTTCATCTACGCCGACCTGCTGATCGTCCCGATCCTGCTCGTGTACCGGAAGTACTACGGCGGCTCGATGGCGGCGCTGATCTCCGGGGTGATGTTCGCGTCGATCGTGCTCGCGGCGCTCGTCGTGAGCGCGATCTTCGGCGTGGCGGGGTTGATCCCGTCGGAGCGGCCGGATGTGGATTCGATCACGGCTCGCGGGATCGAGTGGAACTACACGACGGTGCTGAACATCGTCTTCTTCGGGATCGCTCTCGCGCTGTGGGGCCTGACGCTGCGCCGTGGCGCGCGCGACCCCGTCTGCGGGATGACCGTCGACCGCAGCACGTCCTTTACGAGCGAGTGGCGCGGGCAGACCTACTACTTCTGCGGGGCGGGATGCAAGGGCCGGTTCGATGCGGACCCCGAGCTCTACCTCGATCCGTCGCGGCGGCCTGCCCATGCGCATCAGCACTAGCCTCGCGGCTACCGCATTCAGTCCACCGGCGGCTGACGAAGACGCTTCGTCTGCGAGCGGCGGCGCTTCTGCTCGAGGCGTCTCTCGACCGCGGCCTTGCCCGGCTTCGTCGGCACGCGCCGCCGCTCGACGTGCAGCGCTGCCCGTAGCGCGTCCGCAATCCGCTCGACGGCGAGCTCGCGGTTTCGCGCCTGGCTGCGCTCGTCCTGGGCGATCGCGCGCAGCACCGGCCCGGCCTTGCGCAGGACCCGCTGCTTCTGCCGGTCGGTGAGCGCGGTCGAGCTCTCGACCTCGAAGATCGCCTCCACCCGCGTCTCCGACTTCTGCGCGTGCTGCCCGCCCGGGCCGCTCGAGCGCGACGTCCGGAAGTCGATCTCCGAGAGGGGGATGGAGACGGACCTCGTGACACGAATAGACTCGCGCTCCATGGCAGCCATTCTCCTGGACATCGACGGGGTCTTCCACGTATCGGGCCGGCCGATCGACGGCGTCGGGGCCGCCGTGCAGCAGCTGCGCGACGAGGGCCACCGCCTGCGCTTCATCACGAACAACACCACCAGCTCGCGCGCCGACCTCGCGGAGGACCTCCGCGCGCTCGGAGTCGTCCTCGAGGACGAGGAGCTGGAGACGACTCCGCGCGCAGCCGCGAGGACGCTCTCCGGCAAGCGCGTGCTTGCACTCACGATGGCCGCGATCCGCCCGGAGCTCGAGGGCGTGCAGCTCGTGGGCGAGGAGGCCGACGCGGTTCTGCTCGGCGGCGCGGACGAGACCGACGAGACGAACCGCGTCTTCAGCTACATGAACATCGCGCGCGCCTTCGCCGAGCTCGAAGCCGGCGCCGAGCTCTTCTGCCTGCACAAGAACCGCTGGTGGCAGACCTCGCGCGGGCCGCTGCTCGACTCCGGCGCGTACGTGGCGGGGCTCGAGTACGCAGCCGGCGTGCAGGCGACGATTCTCGGCAAGCCGAGCCCCGCGTTCTTCGGCGCTGCGCTCGAGGCGCTCGACGCGGACGCGGAGCGCACGTGGATGGTCGGCGACGACCTCGACGCGGACATCGCCGGCGCGAAGAGCTGCGGGCTCCGCACGATCCTCGTTCGGACCGGCAAGTTCCGGGAGGACGCGCTCGCCGACGCGCTCGTCAAGCCGGACGCGGTCGTCGACTCGCTCAGCGAGGTTCCGGCCTACCTGGAACAAGCGCTGTGAAGGTCGGCGTCGACCTGATCGAGATCGAGCGGATCGCGCAGGCCCTCGAGCGCTACTCGGGCTTCAGGGCGCGCTGCTTCACGGAAGCCGAGCGCGAGTACTGCGACAGCCGCGGGAACCCGGCTCAGCACTACGCGGCGCGCTTCGCCGGGAAGGAGGCGGTCGGCAAGGCGCTCGGCTGCGGCGTGCGCTTCACCTGGCGCGAGATCGAGATCGTCGGGCGGCCGAAGCCGGGCGTGAAGCTCTCCGGCCGGACGAAGGCCTGGGCGGAGAAGGTGCGCGCCGGTGCGATCGACCTCTCCATGTCGCACTCGAAGGGGCTTGCAACGGCGGTCTGCCTGGTCGCCGACCAGGATGCCTGAGCCGCTCTACACCGCGGCCGAGATGCGCGCGGCCGAGGAGCGGTACGACGGAACGGTCGAGGAGCTGATGGAGCGCGCGGGGCAGGCGGTCGCCCGCCACGCGCTCGAGGACTTCGGCAACGCGCAGTCGTTCACCGTCGTCTGCGGGGGTGGCTCGAACGGGGGCGACGGCCGGGTCGCCGCGCGCGTCCTCGAAGAGGCGGGGCGCGAGGTGCGCGTCGTCGACGCGAAGCCGGAGGACGAGGAGAAGGACCTCGGCGATCCGGACGTGGTCGTCGACGCGCTCTTCGGGACCGGCTTCGAAGGCGAGCCCCGGCCGGGCGCCGCGCGGCTGATCGAGCAGATGAACGACCTCGGCGCGCCGGTACTGAGCATCGATCTTCCGTCCGGAGTGGACGCGTCGACCGGCGAGGTCGCGGGCGCGGCGGTCGATGCGGACCTGACGGTCACCTTCCACGGCGAGAAGGTCGGCCATTACGTCACGCCGGGTGCGTTCCTCGCGGGCTACATCGAGGTCGCGGACATCGGGCTCGACCCGGCGGAGACCGAGAACGCGCGTGTCACGCGGTCGATCCTCGACCTGGTGCCGAGACGGCGGCCCGAGGGCAACAAGTACGAGTCCGGGCACGTCGTGGTTGCGGGCGGCTCGCCCGGGGATGAGCGGCGCGCCGTGCCTCTCGGCGCTCGCCGCGCTCCGCGCCGACGCCGGCTACGTGACCCTGGCCGGCCCCGAGCCGGTCGTGCCGGTGTTCGAGCACCACGTCCTCGAGGCGGTGAAGCGGCCGCTGGCCGCGGACGCGGAGGGGCTCGTCACCGAGGACGCAGTGGCGACCGTGCTCGAGCTGTCCGAAAAGGCCGGGGCGCTCGCCGTAGGGCCGGGCCTGGGGCGGAGCGAGGGGACGAAGGCGTTCGTCAACCGGCTCGCCGCCGAGGCGCCGCTCCCCGTCGTCGTGGACGGGGACGGGCTCTGGGCGCTCGAGCCGGGAGACTGGCCCGCGCCGCGGGTGCTGACGCCGCATTCGGGCGAGCTGGGCCGGCTGATCGGGGAGGAGTCGTCCTGGGTCGACGCGCACAGGGTCGAGGCGGTTCGACGTGCGGTCGATCGCTTCGGCTGCGTCGTCCTGCTCAAGGGCGCCGGAACGCTGATCTCGGCTCCCGGCGCCGGCATCCTGGTCGACGGCGGCCATCCGACCCTCGCCACCGCGGGCACCGGCGACGTGCTGACGGGGATCGTCGCGGCCTTCCTCTCCAAGGGCATGGATCCGCGCCTCGCGACCGCGGCCGCCGCGACCGCGCACCACTGGGCCGCGATCGAGGCGTCGTACGAGGCGGGGATGATTGCGAGCGACCTGCTCGAAGCACTGCCGCAAGTCCTCGCTTCCTAGATGCACCGCTCCGAGATAACGATCGACCTCGGCGCCGTCCGGCGAAACGTCCGGCGGCTGCGAAGCGTCCTCGACCGGACGGAGCTCTGGGCCGTGGTCAAGGCCGACGGCTACGGGCACGGCGCCGTGGACGTGGCCGGGGCGGCGCTCGGCGAGGGCGCCCGCGCGCTCTGCGTCGCGACGGTGGCCGAGGCGCTCGAGCTGCGACCCGAGTTCCCGGGCGTTCGGATCCTCGTCATGGGCCCGACGCAGCGGCCGCGAGATCGCGCAGGCCCGCGAAGCGGATCTCGACCTGGCCGTCTGGAACGAGGAGATCCCGGAGGGCGTTCGCGTCCACCTCAAGCTCGACACGGGCATGGGCCGCTGGGGGCTGTCCGAGCTTCTCGCGCCGCCCGTCGAGGTCGTCGGGGTGATGAGCCATCTGGCCACGGCGGATTCGGACAAGGAGTTCGCGCGCACGCAGATCGAGCGCTTCGAGCAGGCAACGGCCGCGTACCCGCATCTGATCCGTCACGTCGCGAACAGCGCAGCCGCGCTTCGTCTTCCCGAATCCCACTTCGACGCGGCCCGCTGCGGGGTCGCGATCTACGGTCTCTCGCCCTTCGGCGAGCCGCCCGCCACCGACCGTCTCGAGCCCGCGCTGCGCTGGGACAGCCATCTCGCGCAGGTCCGGCAGCTCGCCCCGGGCGAGAGCACGGGGTACGGCAGGCGCTTCGTCGCGGAGGAGCCAGACCTGGGTGGGGATCGTGCCCGTCGGCTATGCGGACGGGTTCCGGCGCGACCTGACCGGGGCGGAGGTGCGCGTGGCGGGAGAGCCGCGGCGCGTCGTCGGCGCGGTCTCGATGGACGCGCTCGCCGTCGAGCTCGACCGCGAGCTTCCCGTCGGGACGCCCGTCACGCTCGTCGGGCACGGCGTGCTGCTCGAGGATCATGCGCGCGTGGCGGACACGATCAACTACGAGCTCTCGACCGGGATCAACTCGAGCCCCACGCGCGCGCGGCGCGTCGTCCTCGATGCGTGAGCTCGCGCAGGAGGTCCTGGCCGGCCAGGAGGCGTGGGTCGTCGGCGGCGCGGTTCGCGACGAGCTGCTCGGCCGCGAGCTGATCGACCTCGACATCGCCTGCCGCGAGCCGAAGGCGGCCGCGCGCGCCTACGCGAAACGCTCAGGCGGCGCCCCGTTCCCGCTCTCGGAGCGGCACGGCGCCTGGCGGGTCGCGCTCGAGGACGCGCACACGGTCGACTTCACGCCGCTGCCCGGGACGATCGAGGACGACCTGGCGACGCGCGACTTCACGATCAACGCGATCGCGGTGCCGCTCGAGGGCGGCGAGGCCGTCGACCCCTTCGGCGGCCGCGCTGACGCCGACGCGAAGCTCCTCCGCGCGGTCTCGCCGGGCGTCTTCACGGACGACCCGCTGCGGCTGCTGCGAGCGGTGCGACTCGAGGACGAGCTCGGGTTCCGGCTGGAGCCGGAGACGGAGCGTCTCGTGCGCGAGCACGCCGGGCTGGTGACGCGGCCGGCGCGCGAGCGGTCGCTGGCCGAGCTCGTGCGGCTCTCGGTCGACGGCTATCGCCGCGCCGACGAGCTCGGGCTCCTGGCGCCGCTCGACGGGTCGAGCGCAGGGCTCGACCGCGCCGCGCTCGTGGATCGTCCGGCGTTCCGCCTCGTCGCGGTCTTCGGCGACGCCCTGCGGCGGTTTCCGGTGTCGAACGAGACGAAGCGCTACGCCCGCGCCCTTCTCCGCGCGCAGCCGCCCGAGGACGGCTCCCCGCGGTCGATCTACCGCTTCCGGCGGGCGACCGAGCCGTGGGCGCTCGACGCGCTCGTCTTCGCGGGCGCGCCGGAGCTGGAGAACGAAGTCGTGGCCGCGCGCGAGACCGACCCGGCCGAGCCGCTCCTGCGCGGCGACGAGCTCGGCCTGCCGCCGGGGCCGGAGATCGGCCGGCTACTCGAGCTGATCGCCGAGGAGCGCGCCGCGGGCACGATCTCGACCCGCGAGGAGGCGCTCGAGCTCGTGCGAAGAGAAACCGGCTAGCGGTTCGCCCGTCGCGCCGGGACGCGGCGGAACGCGCCGGGAAGGAGAGCCTGCGCGATCGCGGCCGCCCGATACCAGCGCGGCACGAAGATCTCCGCGCGGTCGCGCTCGATCGCCCGCATGATCCGGTCGGCGACGTACTCGGGCCCGACCACCACGCGGCCGTACCGGCGCCGCAGCAGCCAGTCCTGCGGGAAGCCCTCCGTGTGCACGAACCCGGGGTTGATCGTGTGCACGTGGATGCCGCGCGGCTGCAATTCACGCGCCACCGAGCGCGAGAAGGCGAGCTGCGCGTGCTTCGAGGCCGAGTAGGGCCCGACCGCGACCGTCCCCGCGACCGAGACGACGTTCACGAGGTGCGAGGGCGCCGCGGACTCGAGCGCGGGAAGGAACGCGAGCAGGCACCAGACCGATCCGAGGTAGTTGATCCGGATCAGCTCCTCGACCCGCTCCGGCTCCAGGTCGAGGTAGTTCCCGCGCCCCGCGACCCCGGCGTTGTTGACGAGCAGCCCGATTGCGGGGTGACGATCGCGAACGGACGCGGCCATCCGCTCGACCGCCTCCCGGTCGGCGACGTCGCAGACCTCGAGCTCGGCGCCGATCTCCTCGGCCGTCTCCCGCAGGCGGTCTTCGCGACGCCCGACGAGCACGCAGTGCCATCCATGGTCCGCGAGCTTCCGCGCGACCGCCGCGCCGATGCCCGTCCCGCCGCCGGTGACGACCGCTACTTGCACACGCGAGATCCAGAGTATCCGCCGTAGGATCGCGTCATGAATCGCTTCGAGGGAAAGCGCGGCCTGGTTCTCGGCGTCGCCAACAAGCGGTCGATCGCATGGGCGATCGCGCGCCGCCTCGCCGACGAGGGCGCTCAGCTCGCGTTCACGTACCAGGGCGAGCGGATCGAGAAGGGCGTGCGCGAGCTCGCCGAGACCGTCTCGAGCCCGCTCGTCACCGAGTGCGACGTGCGCGCGGACGAAGACGTCGAGCGAGTGGTCCGCGAGGCGGGGGAGGCGCTAGGCGGTCTCGACGTGCTCATCCATTCGGTCGCGTTCGCCGCCGCCGAGGATCTCGAGGGCCGCTTCACGGACACGCCGCGCGACCGGTTCTGGATGGCGCTCGACGTCAGCGCGTACTCGCTGGTCGCGAGCGCCCGCGCCGCCGAGCCGCTGATGGAGGCCTCTGGCGGCGGCTCGATCCTGACCATGACGTACCTCGGCGGCGAGCGCGCCGTGCCGCACTACAACGTGATGGGCGTCGCCAAGGCGGCGCTCGACTCGTCCGTCCAGTACCTGGCCTGGGACCTCGGGCAGAAGAACATCCGGGTGAACGCGGTTTCGGCAGGGCCGGTCCGCACCCTCGCCGCGCGCTCGATCGCGGGCTTCCCGACGATGGAGGCGATCGTCGAGGAGCGCGCGCCGCTCCACCGCCACGTGGACGCGGACGATGTCGCCGCCGGGGCTGCGTACCTGCTCTCGGACGAGGCGCAGAACGTGACCGGGACGACGCTGTACGTCGACTCCGGCTTTCACGCCATGGGGATGTAGACCTCTCCCGTGAGCCCAGAGATCGTCCCACGCTGGGAGTGGCGCACCTTCGGAGACGACTTCGGCGACGCGGACACGCTCTTCGCCGCGAAGACCTTGGAGCGCGAGGAGGAGAGCGACGAGACGTACCTCCTGTCGACCGAGAGCGACGCCTCGGTCAAGGTGCGCGGCGGCCTGATGGACGTGAAGGAGCTCCAGGGCGTCGACGACTTTGGGCTCGAGCAGTGGAAGCCGGTCCTGAAGGCGGAGTTCCCGCTCGGAGCCGACGAGGTGCGCCGGGTCGGTGAGGCGCTCGGAGTCGAGGTCTCGCCCGACCGGGACGCGTACTCCCTGGAGGCTCTGCTCGACGAGGTCGTCGGGCCGAGCCCTGCGTTGACGGCGGTCGGCGTGCACAAGCTGCGGCGGCACTACAGCGTCGCGGGCGCCATGGCCGAGCGGTCGGAGGTCCGTGCCGAGGGCCGCGAGATCGGCACGATCGCAGTCGAGTCGGAAGATCAGACGCGTGTGCCGGCCGCGCTGCGCGAGCTCGGGCTCGAGGCGCGCCCGAACGTCAGCTTCCCCCGCGGGCTGAAAGCGCTCCTCGGGCTCGGCGCGCGCCGCTTCGCCGTCATCGACGTGGGGACGAACTCGGTCAAGTTCCACATCGGCGAACGCTCGCCGGACGGCGCCTGGCGGACGATCGTCGACCGCGCCGAGGTGACCAGGCTGGGCGAGGGCCTCGACGAGGCTGGTCAGCTCGGCGAGGAGCCGATGGAGCGCACGGCGACGGCGATCGCGGACATGGCCGACGAGGCCAAACGCGACGGCGTGGAGGAGATCGCCGCGGTCGGGACGGCCGGGCTGCGCAGCTCGTCGAACAGCGAGGCGTTCGTCCAGGCCGTCCGCGAGCGGGCGGGCGTGGAGATCGAGGTCATCCCCGGCGAAGAGGAGGCGCGGCTCACGTTCGTCGCCGTGACGTCGTCGCTGGGCGTCGGCGACGGCTCGCTCGTCGTCTTCGACACGGGAGGCGGCAGCACGGAGTTCACCTTCGGCGAGGGGGACCGCGTCGACGACCAGTTCAGCCTGAACGTCGGGGCCGCCCGGTTCACCGAGCGGTTCGGGCTCGACGCCGCGGTCGACGAGGCGACGCTCCAGGAGGCCTGCGACGCGATCGCAGCCGACCTGGGGAGGCTGGACGGCCGCCCGACGCCGGACCTGCTCGTCGGGATGGGCGGGGCGATCACGAATCTCGTGGCGGTCCAGCACGAGCTGGCTACCTACGACCCGGACGTCGTCCAGGGCGCGGAGCTCGACCGCGCGGAGATCGATCGCCAGATCGAGCTCTACCGCACGCGAAGCGCAGATCAACGGCGCGAGATCGTCGGGCTCCAGCCCAAGCGCGCCGAGGTCATCCTCGCCGGCGCGTGCATCGTGCGGACGGTGCTGGCCAAGCTCGGCAAGGAGTCCTTCACGGTCAGCGACCGCGGGCTCCGGCACGGCCTGCTGGTCGAGCGCTTCGGCGCCTAGGTCACCGGACGCGGTACGCGGACATGGCACCGCTGCGCGCGATCAGCCGTCCCCCGCACGGATCCTTGCGCTTGTAGTGCGCGACGATCGTCGTGATGCCTAGGCTCGCTAGGTATGGGCACGGATTCTTCTTCAGCGTGCGCAGGAGCGTGTCCGCCGCGACCGGCGCCGTCGTCGTGTACCCGGACGGGTGCTCGCGCGGGGCCTGCATCAGGTAGTAGAGGTAGACGCTCGCGTTCTGGTTCCCCGGCTCGTAGACGGGAAGCTCGAGCAACCGTCCCGGCGGCTCGGCTCGAACGGCCGCGTAGACGCGGTTGCCCTGGTCGGAGGCGGTCGCGTGGAACAGGCTCAGCGGGAGGTCGATCAGCAGGACGAGAACGACGATGGCGGCCGTCGCGGGCCAGCGGAGCCGGGAGACGGCGACGGCGACGAGCGCCGCGAGCGCCAGGCAGGCGACGGGCATGATCCGCTCCGGCACGCGCGTGTGCTGGAGACCGGGGAGGTGCCGCCACAGCGTCTCGTAGCCGGGGGTGTTCGAGCCGAGGGCGAACAGGATCGGGACGAGCGCGCCGAGCCCGAGCACCGTCGCCATTCCCCAGCGGCGCCGAAGCAGGAGCGCGACGAAGCCCGCGATCGCGAGCACCAGCACCGACCAGCCGAGGTAGACCATCTGCTCGAGCAGCTCGCTGTCGCGCGAGACGAAGCCCGACAACCCCGCCGAGAAGTGCTCGACCTGGTGGAAGGAACGGCTGTGTGCGCCGGTCGTGTTCCTGACGACGAGCGCGTTCGCAAGGAGGCCGGCAGCCAGCGCGGGCAGTGCCAGGAGCGCGGCCCACGGCAAGCGGACGAGCGCGTAGAGGACGAAGAACGGGATCACGCCCAGCGCGAGGTGCAGTTGCCCCGAGAGCGGCACGGAGACGAGAGCCGCGCCCGCGAGCACGAGCCACCAGAGCGATCCCTTGCGCGCCCGCTCGACCGCATACAGCGCCAGCGGCAGGAGCATCGCCACCCACGCCAGCAGGTGGCCCGCGCTCCACTGCGCCTGCAGGTACGGCGCGAGCGCGAAGGCGAGCCCGCCGGCCAGCGACGCTCCACGCGGGAGCCCGAGCTGGCGGAGCCAGAGCGCGGTGAGCCCGCCCGCCCCCAGAAACCCGAACAGGACGAACGCGTTCCAGCCGAGCACGGCGCCGAATGCCCCGAGCGGCCAGTAGACGAATCCGAACGGCCAGCCCGCGAAGTTCCAGCGCGGCTTCACCTCGGGCTGGAAGCTGTACGGGTCCCGCCACGGCGCCCGTCCGTGCTCGAGCTGGTGGCCGACGAGCCAGAGCTGGTATCCGGTCTGGAGGTGGTCGCCCGGCGCCGCCTCGCCGAAGCCGGCGCGCCCCTCGGCCATGAAGGACGTGTCCAGGTGCCTGGCACCGGGCCATGTCGCAAGAAGACCTGCTCCGAGGTAGAGGACGCAGGCGAGCGCTACAACGCCCGCGCTGCCGCGAGCAGCTCGTCGAAGTCGGGCACCTCGCCGGGATCGTGACGCCATGCGCGGCGGACCGTACCGCCGCGCTCGACGAGAAAGGTCGTCCGCTCGGCCACGTCCTTCATCCCGCGGAACTCGTGGGCGACCCCGAAGCCCCGGACCGCGTCGCCGTTCCAGTCCGAAAGGAACTGCAGCTCGTCCAGGTCGAGCGCCTGGCTCCAGGCGGTCTGCGTCCAGCAGGAATCGCGCGAGATCGGGTACGGCGTGACCCCCGCCTCCTCGAACTCCGCTCTCCTGTCACGCAGGAGCTGGAGCTCGTTCGTTCAGGTCGACGACCAGGCGAACAGGAAGAAGACGAAGAGCGCGGAGCGGCCCGCGACGAGGTTCTCGCAGCTGGCCGGCTCGCGCGGAGCGAGCCAGACTCGTGCGTCGGGAACCTTCGAGCCTGTTTCAAGCATGACCCGAGCCTATTACGGCGAGGCTGGGCAGCACCAGGAGACGCTCTTGGGGAACGAGCTCGCGAGCGGGGCGCTCGACTTGCCGCCGAACTGCTCGACGATGTTCGAAACGGACTCGACCTTCGCGGACGTCAGCCGCAGGAACAGCCATTGGTTCGCGTCGACCCAGCCGACCAGGAGCCAGTTGCCGTTGGGCGAGACGGCGAGCGAGCCGAAGGCGCCCGGCGCGGAATAGAGGAAGCGCGCCTCACCGGGATCGGCCTCGGCCTGGTAGAGGACGAGGTCACTGCGGAGCGTCGCCGGCGAGTAGCGGATCAGCACGAACCGGTGGCTCTTGCGGGCGAAGACGACCCCGGACGGCCCGAGCGGATGGCCGATCGACCAGAGCTTGTGCCCATTCGCGTCGAACGCCCGAAGCGTCCGCTCGCCGAGCGCGAGCAGCCGCTCACCGTCCTCCGACCAGGCGAGCTGCGTCGGCACCTCACCGGGATCTGTCCGCCAGATCGTCTTCGTCGAGTCCGCGTCGACGAGCTCGATCCGGCCGTCGACCGTCGAGAAGGCGAGCTTGGCGGATCGATTCCGGCCTCCACGCGGGCGGCGTCGGACCGACGACGTTGCGCAGCGGCCCATCCCCGGTGCCGTCGCCCGCGACGACGCGCAGCTCGCGCCCGTTGAGGTACGCGATCCGGCAGCACTCGGCGGGAGGCTCGAGCGACCAGCGCGCTCCGCGCAGGATCCTGTTTCGCCCGAGCGTCCACCTCGTCGTCCCGTCGGGTGTCAGCGCGGCGAGCCGGTGTGCCCGGGTGACCGCGACGTGCTGCGCGTTCGGCGACCAGGAGCCCTCCCACCACGGGCCGAGCTTCCGCATCGAGCCGTCGGCTTGCACGATCCACGGCCCGGTGCTCGAGTTGACGAGCAGCTGGCCCGCGTGCAGGAAGCGCGGTCAGTGTCGGGCTTCGGCGCCTTTGCGGGCTCGTCGCTCGTGACCGCGTCGTGAACGTTCCCCACGAGCGCGCGCCCCGGCGACGAGAGCAGCGCCAGGAGCAGCACGACGATGACAGCGGCGACCAGCAGCAAGGGCCGGCGGTTGCGCCGCTGCCAGGAGAGCGGCTCGCGCTCGACGAAGGACGAGCGGACCATCGACCAGGCGCGGCGCTCGGCGTCGAGCTCGTTCGGCCCCTGGATCCGCTGCAGCGCCCGGCGAAGATCCTCGCTCACCGCTGCTCCCTGTCCAGAATCGCCTCGAGGCGGTCGAGCCCGCGGCGCAGCCGGGAGTTGACCGTCCCGCGAGGGAGGTCGAGCAGGTCGGCGATCTCCGCGGGCGTGTACTCGAGCAGGTAGCGCAGGACGATCACGGCGCGCTGCTCCGCTCCCAGCGACGCGAGGCCGGCCGCGACCCCGTCGGAGAACGTTCCCAGGTCGCCCGTGTCGAAGTCCTCCGAGCCCGGGGCCTCGGAGATCTCTCGGCGCAGCGACCTCGCTCGAGCCCAGTCGATCGCCCGGTTGACGACGATCCGGTGCAGCCATGGCCCGAACGGCCGCCGCCTGTCGAACCGGTCGAGATTGCGGATCGCCGACAGGAACGCCTCCTGGGCGATGTCCTCCGCAGCGGCGCCGTCCTGGACGACGAGGTAGGCGGCCCTGTGCGCACGGGGCCAGTGCTCCTTGAAGAGCGCCTCGAGGTCCGAGGCTGATCCTCCCTGAGCGCCCCGAATCCAGGAACGCTCCTGCCGACCGGGGCCCAGCATTGCGCGCTGACTATACGAGCGGAGTCGGGCACGAGGTCCATACGCGGACCGCGCCGCCCGAGGTCCGTCAGGCGGCTACGGCCGCGGCCTCGGTCGCATCGGCGATCTCGCGCACGACCTCGGTGATGTCACGGTTCGCGTTGTAGACGCGGAGCTGGCGGTCGGCGCCGTTGCCGTTGGAGAGGATGTCGTGGATCAGGTCGAGCGCGTCGGACGAGCCGAGCTCCCGCGCGTGCGGCTCGATCTGCTTCAGCCGGCGGCGCACGAGCTGCGCCAGGGGCACCCGGTTCCGCGACTCGGTCTCGAGGTCCATCAGCGGCGCCTCGAGCCCGTAGCGGGCGGCCAGCCACTTGTTCTCGCTCGTCAGGATCCGGTGGAACGAGCGGATCTCTTCACCCCGGTCGAAGCGCTCGCAGTAGAACTTGACCAGCGCCTGGCAGTACGCGGCCAGCGCGACGGCGTGCTCGACGCGCGTGACCGCGTCGCAGATCCGGATCTCGACGGTCCCGAGGCGCGGGTGCGGGCGGATGTCCCACCAGATGTGCGTGTAGTCCGCGATGCAGCCCGTCTTCTCGAGCTGCCCGACGACCTCCGCGTAGTCCGCGTAGTCGCGGAAGCGCGGCGGCGGCCCCGAGCGCGGGAATGCTGCGAAGACCATCTGCCGCGTCGACGCGAGCCCGGTCGCCTCGCCGCGCCAGAAGGGCGAGCTCGCAGACAGGGCGAGCAGGACCGGCAGCTCCACGAGGAGGCCGTTCACGACCTGGATCGCCTTCTCCGCGTCGTCGACCGCGACATGGATGTGGAGCCCGAAGATCAGCTCGCGGCGCGCCACGTACTGCATCTGGTCGACGAGCGCGCGGTACCGGTCGCGGGCCGTGATCCGCTGCGCCTCGAAGAGGCTGAACGGATGCGTCCCCGCGGAGCCGACGCGCAGCGACTTCTGGGACGCGACCGACGCGACGTACTCGCGGAGCTTGCGCAGCTCGCGGTCGACGTCCGCCGCCGAGTCGCATACCGGCGTCGCGATCTCGAGCACCGACTGCATCAGCTCGGCCTTCATCTGCGCCTCGAGCTCGTGCCCGGCGACCGCCGCCAGGAACGTGTCGATGTGCTGGACGAGATCGAACGACTCGGAGTCGAGGAGCATGTACTCCTCCTCCACGCCGAGCGTGTACTGGTCGGTCTTCCCGAACGCGTGCTCGAGGACGCTCCCGCCTTCGGCGAACCCGGTTCCCGTGATGCTCGACGGATAGATCTGCTTCATCGCCCCTAGTATCGACGCTCTGGACCCCCTTCAATCCACCGACGCCTGGCCGGCCGAGAACGTCTCCGTCGCAGCGCTCTCCCGCGAGGGGGAGCTGGGCCGCCGCGGGGACTCGCAACGGGTCTATGGCTGGGCTTCCGTCACGAAGCCTGTCGTCGCGCTGGCCGCTCTCGTCGCGGCCGAGGAGGGCACGATCGACCTCGACGAGCCGGCCGGCCCGCCCGGCTCGACCGTGCGGCATCTTCTCGCGCACGCGTCCGGGCTTCCCTTCGACCCGGGCCCGCCGATCTCGAAGCCGGGCGCGAGGCGGATCTACTCGAATGCCGGGTTCGAAGCCCTCGCGGAGAAGATCTCCGGGAACGCGGAGATGCCGTTCGAGGAGTATCTGCGCCAGGCGGTCCTCGACCCGCTGGGGATGGAGGCGACGCTTCGCGGGTCGGCCGGCGCCGGGCTGCAGGGCTCGCTCGAGGACCTCGTGAAGGTGATGCGCGAGTTGCTCTCTCCGACGTTGATCGCGCCGGAGACCTTCGCCGAGGCGACGAGCGTTCAGTTCCCGGGTCTCGCCGGCGTGATTCCCGACCTGGGCCGATTCGACCCGAACGACTGGGGGCTCGGGTTCGAGCTCAAGGACGGCAAGCAGCCGCACTTCTCCGGGACGCTGACCTCGCCCCGAACCTTCGGGCACTGGGGCGGGAGCGGGACGTTCGTCTGGGTCGACCCGGAGCGGAGCCTCGCACTCGGTGTGCTGACGGATCTTCAGTTCGGCGACTGGGCGAAGGAGGCCTGGCCTCCGTTCAGTGACGCAGTCGTGCGCGGGCAAACGTAAAGAAGCTGCAAAATCGAATTTTCTCGGTGTCGAGGCGTGTTTTCATGGGCATGCAAGGCCAGGGAGCATCTGTGGCGACACTCGAAAAGCCGACCCTTCGCATGCAGCCGCATGGCGAGGCGATCTTCGTCGCCGGCGACGGCCGTCGCGCCCGCCGGCTGGGCCGCGCTGCCATCGTGGCGTCGGTTCTGGCCGGTCTCTGGGTCGTCGGTCTCGGGATCGGGATGCTCGGCTTCGGCAGTCTGCCGGGGGTCTCGCTCGTCAAGGGCTCGCGCGTCGAGTCGCCCGTCGCGCCGGTCGAGGGTGCGCCCGCCGCCGCCGCGCGCGAGACCGCTCGCGCGCTTCTGTCGGTGAAGACCGCGGCAGCGGCGATCGAGGTCTCGCGGACCTCGAACCGAGAGCTCGCAGCCAAGACCCGCGCGCGGAAGAGCGTGGCCGCGAAGAAGAACTCTCGGAACGCTGCGACCCAGCCCGCTCCGCCCCCGCCGGTCGCAGCAGTGAACCCGGCTCAGCGGACACGAGGCTGGGCGCGGAGAGACAATCAGGCTCCTCCGGGCCAGGTCCGCAAGGCGACGGCCACTCCGCCGCCGCCGCCGAGCCACGGCCGGCGCGTCGGCCAGACGCCTCCGGCCACACCGCCTCCCGCCCCGCCCGGCCAGGTGAGGAAGGCTCTCGATCCACCGCCACCGCCGCCGAAGAAGGGCTGATTTGAGCACCTCGCGGCGGGCCCTCTCCCGCTGGCTCGTCCTCGGCCTGCTGCTCGCGACCCTGCTCGTCCTGCTCGGTGCCCAGGGCCTGTCGACGAGGACGACCGGTCGCAGCGCGACGCCCGCTCCGAGCAACGGGGGGCCGCTCTCCGGCCAGGGCCCGATCCTCGCGTGGAGCGACGGCCGGCTCCAATCGCGCGACGCCGATCCCGGCAAGCGGATCGCGCTCACGTTCGACGACGGCCCGAGCCCGCGCTGGACGCCGCGCATCGCCGCAGCGCTGACGCGCCTCCACGTGCCCGCGACGTTCTTCGTCGTCGGCAGCGAGGTCGTGCGCCATCCAGACGTCGTTCGACGGCTGCATCGCGAGGGCTTCGAGCTCGGCAACCACACGTTCACGCACGGCGACGTCGCGGCGCTCCCCGGCTGGGAGCAGCGGCTCCAGATCGGGCTCACGGACAACGCGCTGGCCGGGACGGTCGGCATCCGCCCGCGCCTCTTCCGGCCGCCGTACTCCTCCGTTCCGGCTTCGGCCAACGCGCGCCAGGCAGGCACGATCGAGGCGATCGCGCGCCGCGGCTATGACGTCGTGCTCACCGATATCGACGGTGAGGATTGGCGCCGACCCGGAGTCCAGGAGATCGTCGCCTCGGCCACGCCGCAGGGGACGCGTGGCGGCATCGTCCTGCTCCACGACGGAGGCGGCGACCGCTCGCAGACCGTGCGCGCGATCGAGCGCCTCGTTCCGCAACTCCGCGCGCGGGGCTTCCGCTTCGTGACCGTGTCGCAGCTGGCCGGCCTTTCGCGCGACCAGGCCGAGGTCCCGGTGGGCGGCTGGGATCGGACGCGCGGGCGGATCCTGATCACGACCCTCGGGATCTCCCGCTGGACGACGACGATCCTCGCCTGGCTGCTGGTCCTGGTCGCAGTGCTCTTCGTCGCGCGCGTCTTCCTGCTGCTCACGTTCGCTCGCCGTCACGTCAGGACCGTCCGCGGCCGCCCACGCGAGGAAGGCTTCACGCCTGCCGGTCTCCGTCATCGTCCCGGCCTTCAACGAGGCCGTGAACATCGAGCGCTCCGTGCGCTCGCTCGACACGAGCGACTACCCCGAGCTCGAGGTCCTCGTCGTCGACGACGGCTCCACCGACGGCACGGGCGACCTCGTCGAGCGTCTCGACCTGCCCCGAACGCGCGTCCTGCGCCAGGAGAACTCGGGCAAGCCCGCCGCGCTGAACCACGGGATCGAGGAGGCCCGGCACGACATCGTCGTCATGGTCGACGCGGACACCGTCTTCGAGCCCGGCACGCTTGCGCGAGCTCGTCCAGCCCTTCCGCGAGCCGGACGTCGGAGCCGTCTCCGGCAACACGAAGGTCGGCAACCGCCGCCGGCTCCTCGGGCGCTGGCAGCACATCGAGTACGTGATGGGCTTCAACCTCGACCGGCGGCTCTACGACGTCCTGCAGTGCATGCCGACCGTACCCGGCGCAATCGGAGCGTTCCGGCGCGAGGTGCTCGTCGACGTGGGCGGCGTGTCCGGCGCGACGCTCGCGGAGGACACGGACCTGACGCTCGCGGTCGGACGGGCCGGCTGGCGCGTCGTCTACGAGGAGAACGCGCGCGCGTGGACCGAGGCGCCGGCGACGCTCCGCGGCCTCTGGCGCCAGCGCTACCGCTGGTGCTACGGGACGCTGCAGTCCGTGTGGAAGCACCGTGCGGCGTTCCGGCGTCCGGGCGAGCATGCGATCGGCCGCCGCGGCCTCCCGTACCTCGTCCTCTTCCAGATCGCGTTGCCGCTGTTCGCGCCGCTGATCGACCTCTTCTCGATCTACGGCATCCTCTTCCTCGACCCTTGGACGGTCCTCGGCTTCTGGATCACCTTCACCGGCCTACAGCTCCTGCTCGGCTGGTACGCGTTCCGGCTCGACCGCGAGTCGCCGCGCGTGCTGTGGGCGATGCCGCTCCAGCAGTTCGTCTACCGGCAGCTGATGTACCTCGTCGTCGTCGAGTCGGTGCTGACCGCGATCCAGGGCAGCCGCCTGCACTGGCACCCCATTGCGCGCCGCGGCGAGATCGAGGTGAAGCCGGAGACCTAGGTTCGGGGCCGCACGCGGAGGCGGGCCTTCATGCCGAGCAGCGCGTGGTCGGCCATCGTGCACTTGAGGACGTAGAGGCCCGGCTTGAGCCTGAGCGTCGCGGTCTTCCTCCGGCCGGGAAGCGCGCTCGGGACCGAGTAGACCTTCGTCGTCCCGACCTTGCGCAGGGTCAGGTTGTGCTCGTCCTGGCCGAAGTTGGCGAGCTCGATCCGGACTTGGCCTGCCGGGACAGTGACGCGAGAGAGCCGGTAGTGGAACTCGACCGCCACGACCTGTACGCGCCCAAGCGGCGCCGCGGCCTGAGCGGGCAGCGCGCCTGCGCATCCGGCGAGGGCGAGTAGGAGGGCGAGACGTTTCATCGCAGGAGCGGCACCCGTCCGTAGGAGGCCGCCTTCGGGATGATGGCGGCGGCGTCGGTGTGCAGCCACTGCTCGAGCACCGAGGAGTAGATCGTCCGGTAGTCGACCGTCGCCTTGAGGTTCCCGTCGTCGTCGAGCCCGTTCTTCAGCCCGGGGAACTCGCCGATCATCGTCCCGCGCACCCGCGTGCCCATGAGGAGCCCGAGCCCGGCTGCTCCGTGGTCGGTGCCGTCGGAGCCGTTCTCCTCGGCTCGACGGCCGAACTCGGACCAGACGAGTGTCAGCACGCGATTCGCGAGGCCGCGCGCCTCGAGGTCGCGCTGGAACGCGAGCAGCGACTTGCTCGCGAGATCGAGGTCGTCCGCAAGATTCTGGGCCTGGTCGGAATGCGTGTCGTACCCGCCGTTCGCGCTGAGCGCAACGCAATGGAGAGGCAGGCCCGCTCCGAGCATCGCGGCGAGGCCGGCGAGCTGCTTGGGGAAGCCGTTGTCGGAGTCGGGATACGGGACGGGCGGAGTGAAGTGGCCCCCGAAGGGCTCGAGCTGCTGGCGGAGGCGGTGCGACTGAAAGGTCACCTCGCGCGCCGTGCGCAGCGCCGTGTCGTGGCCGCGGGCCGAGCCGAGTGCGCCGATGGCGTCGAGCATCCGCTCCTCGACCTTGCCGTAGACGCCCGGCGCCCAGAACGAGTAGTCGCTCGGGCCGCTGAGTGCCGCCACCGGCTTCCTGGCTGTGGCGAGCGAGGGGGAGAGGTTGCCGTCGAGGCTCACGCCCTGGAGCGGGTTGTCCGCGCTCCCGACGTGGTCGAGGTAGCGCCCGAGCCAGCCGGTCTGAAGGCGCGGATCGGTGTTTCCGACTTCCCAGTAGTGGCGCGACGTGAAGTGGGACTGGTCGGCGTTCGTATAGCCGATCGCCGGGAGCACCGAGAGCTTGCCCTCGGAGTGGAGCGTGTGGAACGCCTGGGCGGACGGATGCCAGCGCAGGCGCGGGTCCTCGGGGAAGACGAGCCCCGAGTCCGGCAGCGCCAGCTTGGGGCGCAGCCGCCGGTACTCCGGGTCGCCGTGCGGGAAGAGCACGGACAGCGAGTCGGCGCCGCCGTCCAGGAAGATCGAGACGAGCACCGTGTCCGGCGGGCCTGCGGCAAGCGCCTGCCCGATGCCGTAGTCGAGCGCGCGCGGCGACAGGGCGGTGGCGCCGTACACCGCCACGGCGAGCCCGACCGAGCGGGCCAGGAAGCTGCGGCGGTCGAGGCCCGTTCCGGCGGGCAGCGGCATGCCGGGCTCGATCGCCGGCAGGCCTTCGCCGGCCTGCGCGACCGCCTTGCGAAGCAGCGAGGAGCGCGAGAACTCGTTGCAGCCGCAGTTCGTCATGACGTCAGCATGTCCGGGGAGATGGCGACCAGGTGGCGGAGCGCGTTCTCGATCAGCGGCGGGTACTGCTCCTTCTTCCACTTACGGTCGGCGTCGCCGATCGCGTGCACGGCGAAGGTCTTCAGCGCGCGATGCGTGGGCGGCGTCAGGCGCGGGTCGCCCCAGAAGTCGAGCGCGCGCGCGAGGAGCTTGTCCGCGTTGAGCGGCGCCTTGTCGTCGTTCTTGAGGACGTACGGGCGAACGACGCGCCCCGCGAGGTCCCAGCGCGCGAGGAACGACGCCGTGTCGAGCCAGCGGCTGTCGTCCCAGCCGGCCACGTTCGGCGGATAGAAGAGCTGCTGGCCCGCCAGGTTCGAGAGCCAGGTCCAGGCCTCCGTGTCGATCCCCCGCTTGCGCGCGCGGAGCATCCCCGCCAGGTAGACCGCCGGAGGCTTGACCATCCGGGGCCCGTTGTAGAGGTGCGGATGCTTGAGGATCGCCTCGACGACCGGGCGGATCTGGAAGCCGCGCCGCACGTACAGCGCCTGCAGCGCGCGGTCGGTGGCGGTAGGCGCCTTCGTGGGGATGAAGTAGCCCCAGAGCTTCTCGACGAAGAACGCGCGGTGCTTCGGGTGGTGCACCGCGAGCCGGCACGAGTCCCTCCAGGTGAAGCGCCCGCGCTTGCCGAAGATGCGCTTCGTGCCGGGGTCGTGGCGCTTCGGGTCGTAGCGGAAGTCGACCGGGCCCTTGTCGTCGTCCCAGTGGAAGCGCCAGCCGGTCAGCGCCCGAGCCTGCTCGCGCACGTCGCGCTCCGAGTAGCCGCGGCTCGCGCCGAGCGTGAAGAGCTCCATCATCTCGCGGCCGTAGTTCTCGTTCGGGGAGTCTTTCTCGTTCTCCGTCCCGTTGAGCCAGAGGAGCATCGCCGGGTCCTTCGTGACCGAGAGCAGGAGCTGCTGGAATGATCCGAGGCAGTGGCTGCGGAAGAGCTGGTTCTGCTTGAGCATCAGCCTCTGCGAGCCGACGCCCTGGTTCGAGGTTGCGAACCAGTCGTGCCAGACGAGCGTCATGCGCTCGACGAGCGGTCGGTTCGAGCGAACCATGCGGTCGAGCCACCAGAGGTGGTCGTGGCCCCACGCGTCGAGCGGCGCGATCGGGTGGTGGTCGTCGTCGACTGGCCTCGGGCCGACCAGGCGGTCGCGGCCCGGACGCGTCAGCGAGTGGACGGCGCCGTTGAGACCCTTCTTCGCGAGCTTCTCCGCCTGACCAGGGCGCGGGCCGAAGCCGGCACGCCAGAGCAGCCGTTCGGCCTCGGCAGGCCCGAAGCGGCCTCGGTGGACGGGAATCTTGCGGAGCGTGGACACGGGAGGTACCCGCTGTCTGTTTCGGCGTCGGGCGTCGAAACCCTAAGCCCTTACGAGGGCGAATCGTCGTCCGCGAACAGAGGGCGCACGTACTCGTCGAACGTCTTCTTGTCGCAGCTGGCGAGCGTCGTCGGCACGAGCGCGGTCACCGATGCGGTGCGAGGGATGTCCATCGCGAGCGCGACCTCGCCGAAGTAGTCGCCCGGCCGGAGCATCCGCCGCGGGCCGAGGCCGCCCTGGATGGCTGACCGCGACCAGTCCGCGCAGGATCACGTAGAAGTCGTCGCCCTCCTCGCCCTCGAGCACGATCGGGTTGCCGGGAGCGACGTCCGAGCGGCGCATGTTCTGGGCGAGCTTCGTCAGCACCTCGCCGGGCAGCTCCTGGAAGAGCCCGACGCGGGCGAGCTCGGTCACGGTTGCGGTCGCGAAACGCGGCACGGGCCTATTCTTGCCGACGATGGGCGAGCTCGATCAGTGGAAGCACTGTCCGCGCTGCGGAGCGGCCGTCGAACCGGAGGGCGGCCAGGTCGAATGCTCCGAGTGCGGGTTCAAGGCGTACGCGAGCTCGAAGCCCACCGCGAGCGCCGCCTGCCTCGACGGCGAGGGGCGCGTGATGCTGTCGCGGCGGGCGATCGAGCCGGAGAAGGGCAAGTGGGACTTCCCGGGCGGGTTCCTCGAGGAGGAGGAGCATCCGCTCGACTGCCTCAGGCGGGAGCTGCAGGAGGAGGCAGGCGTCGAGATCGAGCCGCTCGACTTCCTCGGCGTCTGGCTGGACAAGTACGGCGGCGACGGCTCCGCCGCGACGACGCTCAACCTGTACTGGACGGCGCGCATCGTCTCGGGCACTCCCGAGCCCGCCGACGACGTGGCAGAGCTCCGCTGGTTCGCGCCGGCGGAGGTGTCCGAGGACGACCTCGCGTTCCCGCACACGCGCGAGGTGCTAGCTCAGCTCTGCGGCAGGAGCACGCGTAAGCGCGCGCGGCTCGATCCTGAACTCAAGAGGCGTCTCGAGCATCTCCGGCTCGCCGTCGATCGCCGCCTCCAG
Source organism: uncultured Actinomycetes bacterium (assembly GCA_963712635.1). GTDB lineage: Bacteria > Actinomycetota > Thermoleophilia > Gaiellales > Gaiellaceae > VAXT01. The sequence continues at coordinate 454,916 of CAVQIS010000007.1, forward strand.
CCTTCCCTCTCGGGCCTCGACGACGAGGTTCGTGCACGAACGCTCCTCCCAGGAGCTCGGGAGGAATCCGTGCGCGAGATAGAGGTGGAGCCGCCCTTCGTCGATTCGTTCCCGCTGCCCGATCGAGAGGACGTTGAGCTCGTAGAAGTTGTTCGACACGACGAGCACGCGTGCGTGCGCACGCTTCCCGTCGACCGTGACCCCGAGCCCGCGAGGCTGCCGGAGCAGCATCCAGAAGGCCCTGAGCCGAGCGAATGAGACGTCCTCGTCCTCCTCGTGGACGAGCCGCGCGTAGAGCCCCAGCGAGACGTTGTTCAGGAAGAGCCGGTCGTTGACGCGCCCGACGTCGACGCGGATCTCGCGGCCGGAGAAGGCTCGCAGCGCGCCTTCCGGCTCGTTGCGATCGAGGCCGAGGTCCCGCGCGAAGTGGTTGAGGGTGCCGGACGGGACGACGACGAAGGGGCTGCCGCGTTCGAGCGCGACCTCGGCGACCGCCGCCAGCGAGCCGTCGCCGCCCGCGACCCCGAGCGGCCCCTCCGGCGCCTTCCGGGCGACCTCGCCCGGATCCTCGCCCTCGCCCAGGAGGTGCGTCTCGACTCCGATCCGTTCCGCCGCCGCGCGCAGCTCGTCGGCCGAGTCGTCCGGGCCCGACCGCGGGTTGATGACGAGGAAGCCGCTCACGGCGTTAGCATCGCTGTTCGTCCTCGACAAAGGAGACCCCCTTGAGCCTGATCGAGAGAATCGACGCCGCCCGCGCGCGCTGGAACGTCCTCGAGCATCCCTTCTACAAGCGCTGGAGCTGCGGGGAGCTGAGCCGCGACGAGCTCGCCCACTACGCCGGCGAGTACCGGCACGCAGTCGTCGCGCTGGCCGACACGGCCGCGAAGGCCGGCAACGACGAGCACGCGCGCGAGGAGGCGGCGCACATCGACCTGTGGGACGAGTTCGCTGCCGCCTTCGGCGCAGACACGACGCGGGAGCCGAGCGCCGAGACGACCGCCTGCGTGACCGCCTGGACCGCTCCCGGAAACCGCCGCGAGGCTCTCGCCGTCCTCTACGCGATCGAAGCCGGCCAGCCCGACGTCTCGCAGGCGAAGCTCGACGGCCTCGCCGAGCACTACGGCGTCGCGACCGACGAGCCGGGCGCTTCCTACTTCGCGCTTCACACCGAGCTCGACCACGAGCACGCCGCCGAGTCGCGGCGCGAGCTCACGGACGGCCCGGACGACGACCGCCTCGTCGAGGTTGCCGAGGCCGCTCTGCGGGGTAACTGGACTCTGCTGGACGGAGTCGACGCCAGGAGGTAGCCCCATGAAGTTCTTCCTGAAGGGCCCGGCGGGGCACCCGCTCCACCCGCCCCTCACGGACGTCACGGTCGGTGCGTACACCTTCGCGACGGCGATGGCCGTGCTGTCGCGTCTCGGAGTCAGCGAGCACAACACGGCCACGGCCTGGTGGATCGGACTGATCGCCGGCCTCGTCGTCACGCTTCCGACCGCGCTCACCGGCTTCGTCGACTGGCTCGACATCGAGACCGGCACGCCGCTCTGGCGGACGGCGACGCTCCACCTGAGCGCGATGCTCTCCGCCACGGTCGTCTTCGCGATCACGGCCGGAGCCGGGCACACGAGCTACGTCGACGGCTCGATCAGCTCCGGGTCGCTGATCCTGACGCTCGTCGGGTTCGGCCTGCTGACGCTCGGCGGCTGGCTCGGAGGCGCGATCGTGTTCACGCACGGCATGCGCGTGCTGAGCCTCGTCGACGAGCCGACGAAGCGAGCGGTGTCGCCGATGCCCCTGCCGGAGAAGGAAGAGGCGGAAGGAGGCGGCTAGCTAGCTGGAGGAGCCGTTCGTCTCGGCCGGGCTCAGGCCGAGTTGCGTCTCGATCGCTCCCTTTGGCTGGGCTCCGATAGCCGCAGCGGCAGGCTCGCCCTTCTCGAAGAGCACCATCGTCGGGATCGACGCGATGCCGTAGCGCTCGGCGATGTCGGGCTCCTCGTCGATGTTGATCTTGACGAGCTTGAGTCGATCCGGCGCGCTCCTCGGCGATCCGGTCGAGGATCGGCGAGACCGCGTGGCACGGCCCGCACCACTCCGCCCAGAAGTCGACGAGGACGGGCGTTTCGGACTGGAGCACTTCCTGCTCGAACGTCGTCGTGGTCACTGCATCTGCCATTCCAAGGTTCCTTTCAGACTCGTTGTCTTCTCTAACGCTCGCGCTGGTCGTGCTGTTCCCGGGCGACCGTAGAATCGAACACGATGGCCCAGACGTTCCCCTCGCTTCCGTCAGTCCCGGATCACTCCGCGCTCGAGCGGGAGATCCTGGCCTGGTGGGACGAGAAGGGTACCTTCGAAAAGCTCCGCGACCAGAACCGAGGCGGCGAGCGGTGGAGCTTCATCGACGGGCCGATCACCGCCAACAACCCGATGGGCGTCCACCACGCCTGGGGCCGCACGCTGAAGGACGTCTTCCAGCGCTACAAGGCGCTCCGCGGGTTCGACCAGCGCTACCAGAACGGATTCGACTGCCAGGGGCTCTGGGTCGAGGTCGAGGTCGAGAAGTCACTGGGCCTGAACTCGAAGCGCGACATCGAGGAGTACGGGATCGCCGAGTTCGCGGCCCGCTGCAAGGAGCGCGTCGCCGAGTACTCGGAGGTGATCACCGAGCAGTCCAGGCGCCTCGGCATGCTGGATGGACTGGGACAACGACTACCACACGTTCTCGGACACGAACATCTCGTACATCTGGGGCTTCCTGAAGGCCGTCCACGAGCGCGGCTGGCTCTACACGGGCCACCGGGCGACCGAGTGGTGCCCGCGCTGCGGGACCTCGATCTCGCAGCACGAGCTCTTCGCCGGCGAGTACAAGGAGCTCGAGCATCCGTCGCTCTACGTGCGCTTCCCGCTGAAGGAGCGGGAGGACGAGGCGCTCGTGGTCTGGACGACGACGCCGTGGACGCTGCCGGCCAACGTCGCCGCGGCGGTCAAGCCCGACGCCGAGTACGGGCTGCGCGACGGCCAGTGGCGCCTGGCGCACGAGGGTGAGGACTACGACCGCACGGTCAAGGGCGAGGAGCTCGTCGGGCTCGAGTACGACGGGGCCGTTCGACGACGCGCCGGCGCAGGACGGGATCGTCCATCGCGTCATCCCATGGGACGAGGTCGTCGCTCGACGAGGGCACCGGGATCGTCCACATCGCCCCGGGCGCGGGCGCGGAGGACTTCGACCTCTCACGCGTCCACGGGCTCGACGTGCTCGTCCCGATCGACGAGTCGGGGCGGATGCTGCCCGGGTTCGGGCCGGCCGAGGGGCTCGCCTCGGACGAGGCCGCCGACGTGATCATCGAGGACCTCCGGCGGCGCGAGCTGCTCGTCGACTCGGGCGTGATCACGCACCGCTACCCGACCTGCTGGCGCTGCGGGACGCCGCTCGTCTTCCGCGTCGTCGACGACTGGTTCATCGCCTGCGACGAGATCCGGCAGCCGATGCTCGACGCGAACGCGACCGTCGAGTGGACGCCCGACTTCTACTCGAAGCGGATGGACGACTGGCTGCGCAACATGGGCGACTGGAACATCTCGCGGAAGCGCTACTTCGGGCTGCCGCTGCCCTTCTATCCGTGCGACTGCGGCGAGCTGAACGTCGTCGGCTCGCGTGACGAGCTCGAGGAGCGGGCGACGGCGGGCGTCGACCAGCTCCAGGAGCTGCACCGGCCGTGGATCGACGAGGTGCCGATCGCGTGCGCCGCGTGCGGGAAGGACGTCCAGCGGATCCCGGAGGTCGGCGACGCCTGGCTCGACGCGGGCATCGTCCCCTTCTCGACCCTCGGCTGGCAGAGCCCGGAGTGGGTCGAGCACGGCTACGCGACCGGAGCGGCCGAGGGCTTGTCCGGAGCGGACCTGCCCGACCACGCCTACTGGGAGCAGTGGTTCCCGGCGGACTGGATCTCGGAGATGCGAGAGCAGATCCGGCTCTGGTTCTACTCGATCTCGTTCATGTCGATGACGCTCGTGGGCAAGTCGCCGTACAAGGCCGTCCTCACGTACGAGAAGCTCCTCGACGAGCACGGGCGCGAGATGCATCGCTCCTGGGGCAACGCCATCGCCGTCCGACGAGGCGCTCGACGCGATGGGCGCGGACGTCATGCGCTGGCAGTTCTGCGAGGCGAACCCGGGCCAGAACATCAAGTTCGGCTACGGGCCGGCACGCGAGGTCAAGCGCCGGCTGCTGACGCTCTGGAACTCGGTCAAGTTCTTCGTCGACTACGCCAACGTCTCGCCCGAGAGCGAGCGCGGAGAGCTCGAGCCGCTCGACCACTGGCTCCTCTCGCGCACCGAGCAGCTCGTGGCCGAGATGACGGACGCGTACGAGCGGTTCTGGACGCCTGAAGTGATCGCGTCGTACGAGTCGTTCGTCGACGATCTCTCGAACTGGTACATCCGGCGCTCGCGGCGACGCTTCTGGGACGGCGACGCCGCCGCGCTCGAGACGCTGCGGACCGCGCTGCTGAGGTCGCTCGTCGTGATCGCGCCGGTGATGCCGTTCCTCGCCGAGCACCTGTGGCGGGTGCTGAGGCCGGAGGACGCGCCCGAGTCGATCTTCCTCATGCCCTGGCCCGTGGCCGGCGAGCGCGACGAGCAGCTCCTGGCCGAGGTGGCCGAGACGCGGCGGGTCGTCGACCTGGGCCGCCAGGCGCGCGCGACGCTCGCAGCTGCCTCTGCGCCAGCCGCTGCGCCGGCTCGTCGTGCAGGGCGCGGAGCTCGTCGAGGCAGCACGAGGACGAGATCCGCGAGGAGCTTCGCGTGAAGGAGGTCGAGTTCGGCGAGGTCGAGGCGACCGAGCTGCGGGTCAAGCCGAACCTGCCGGTGCTCGGGCCGAAGCTCGGCAAGGAGCTCGGTGCGGTGCGCGCCGCCCTCGAAGCCGGGGACTTCGAGCAGGTCGAACGGCGGCTTCCGCGCCGCGGGCCACGATCTCTCGGAGAACGAGGTGCTCGTCGAGCGCGTCGGGCAGCGAGGGATGGGCGGTCGCGCACGGCGACGGGCTCACGGTCGCGCTCGACACGATGCTCGACGCCGAGCTCGAGGTCGAGAAGCGCGTCCTCGACCTGATCCACGAGCTGAACGCCATGCGCAAGGAAGCCGGGCTCGAGCTGACCGACCGGATCGTGGTCACGCTGCCGCAGGACGCGTCCGACCTCCTGGAGCACGCGGACTGGATCAAGGACGAGGTGCTGGCAGTCGAGATCCGCACCGACGGCGGCAGCGGAGAGCCCGAGATCGCGAAGGCATGAAGCGCTGCGAGTGGGTTCCCGAAGGGATCCCGGAGTACGTCGCCTACCACGACGAGGAGTGGGGCGTCCCGTCGCACGACGAGCGTCACCTGTTCGAGATGCTGACGCTCGAGGGCGCGCAGGCGGGGCTCTCGTGGCTGACGATCCTGCGCAAGCGCGAGGGGTATCGGAAGGCGTTCGCGAATTTCGACGCGGAGAAGGTCGCCCGCTTCGGGAAGCGCGACGTGGAGCGGCTGCTCGCCGACCCGGGCATCGTTCGCAACCGGCTCAAGGTCGAGTCGACCGTGAACAACGCCCAGCGAATCCTCGAGCTCGACGATCTAGACGGCCTGCTCTGGAGCTTCGTCGGGGGCGAGCCGCTCGTGAACCGCTGGAAGAAGCTCGGCGACATCCCGGCCGAGACCGCGGAGTCGAAGGCGATGAGCAAGGACCTGAAGAAGCGCGGCTTCCGGTTCGTCGGGCCGACCGTCTGCTACGCGTTCATGCAGGCGTGCGGCCTCGTCAACGACCACGTCGTCGGGTGCTTTCGCTACCGGGAGGTGACATGATCGCCGCATGTCGAGCGGCTACACGGGCCCCGAGCGGAGGTCCGGCAAGGACAGGCGCTCGGGTCAAGAGCGGCGCAAGAAGGAGCGGCGCGGCGGCCCGGACGACGATCGGCGCGCCGGCCGCGACCGTAGATCCGGCGACGAGCGCCGCGAGGAGGGAAAGGGCTGATGGCTACGACATCTGAGACACGTGCTGCGTTCTCCGACGAGCAGCTCCAGGAGCTCGTCGGCCTCATCCAGGAGGCGGACAGCGTCGAGCTCAAGCTGACCGTGCCCGACGCCGACCAGCGCTCGACCCTCCGCGCCCTCGAGGTGGATCCTCTGCAGGCGCAGATCCGCCAGGTCTTCTTCTTCGATACGCCCGGCCTCGATCTCGACAAGCAGGGCCTCGTCGTGCGCGCACGGAGATCGCAGAAGAAGGGCGACGACACCGTTGTGAAGTTGCGTCCCGTCGTGCCCTCGGAGCTGCCGAAGTCACTCCGGCGCTCGCCGAACTTCGGGGTCGAAGTCGATGCGTCGCCGGAAGGGTTCGTCTGCTCCGGGTCGCTGAAGGGCTTTCCAAAGATCGGAGAAGTGCAGAAGGCGGTCCTGGGCAAGGTTCCGCTTCGCAAGCTCTTCTCGAAGGAGCAGCGGGCGCTTTTCGCCGAACATGCGCCCGAGGGAACCGGTCTCGACGATCTCTCGATCCTGGGCCCGATCCTCGTCCTCAAGCTCAAGCAGTCCCTGACCGGCTATGACCGGCGACTCGTGGGCGAGGCGTGGTTCTACCCGGATGGCTCGCGGATCCTCGAGCTCTCGACGAAGTGCGAGCCGTCCGAGGCGTTCCAGGTCGCTGCGGAGACGCGGGCGTTTCTCTCCTCGCGTGGCATCGACTTGGACACCGAGCAGCAGACCAAGACGCGGACCGCGCTCGAGTTCTTCTCGAAGAACCTCGGCGCCTGAGCGCTACTGGGTCTCGGCCAGCGCGAGCTCGCGGCGGAGCTCCACCGGAAGCCGAAACTCGACGTCCTCGTCCACGACCCTGCTCGCGGAGATGTCGTCCACGCCGCGGGCGCGGAACCAGTCGCAGACCCGCTCGACGAGCTTCTCCGGAGCGGACGCGCCCGAGGTCAGCCCGACCGTTTCGGCCTCGTCCAGCCAGGCCACGTCGATGTCGGTCTCGTCGTCGATCAGGTGGGCCGGAACGCCGTTCGCGCGCGCGACCTCGACGAGCCTGTTCGAGTTGGACGAGTTCCGCGACCCGATCACGAGCAGGAGGTCGACCTCGCCGAGCAGGTCCTTCACGGCCCACTGCCGGTTGGAGGTCGCGTAGCAGATGTCCTCCTTCTTCGGCGCGTAGATCTCGGGGAAGCGGCGGCGGAGCGCGGTGATGATCTCGCCGGTCTCGTCGACGGACAGCGTGGTCTGCGTGATGTAGGCGACCCTCGCGTCGGCGGGGAGCTCGAGCGCCTCGGCGTCCTCGACCGATTCCACGAGGATCGTCGACTCCGGCGCCTCGCCCATCGTCCCGACGACCTCCTCGTGCCCAGCGTGGCCGATCAGCAGGACCGTGTAGCCGTCGGCCGCGTACCGGCGGGCCTGGACATGCACCTTGGTGACGAGCGGGCAGGTCGCGTCGGTGGTGACGAGCCTCCGCGCGTTCGCGTTCTCGTAGACCGACGGCGCGACGCCGTGGGCCGAGAGGACTACGCGGTGGCCCTCCGGAACGTCTCGCTCGTCGTCCACGAAGATCGCGCCGCGAGCCTCGAGGTCGCGGACGACGTGCGCGTTGTGGACGATCTGCTTGCGGACGTAGACGGGCGGGCCGTGCAGGTCGAGCAGCTTCTCGACCGTGTCGACGGCGCGTTCGACGCCGGCGCAATAGCCGCGGGGAGAGGCCAGGAGAACCCTGCGCACCACGCAGCCATGGTATCCGCGCTTCGTGCAGACCTGAGGATCGAGAAACGGCTATACACCTTGAAAAGATGGGCCTTCCGGCCTATTCACATCGGGCACACGGAGGGTTACCGTCCTGCCACTGGGCGATGCGAACCGCGGTTGTGCGTACCTGGCCACGAAGGCCGCGGTGAGCAATCTGGGAGGCCCGCCGCACTGACCCCCCGAGCGGCGGGCTTTCCGCTTTCTGGATTCCTGACGCGACGGGTCACAGGCCTTAGTAAAGGCGCTGTCCGGGACCTGGCGCGTGGCGAACCTGCGCCCTATCATCCTTACGGCCCAGTGACCTCTATTTTGGCTCAATGATGCTGTTTCGGCGAACCCGTCGAGAGGAGCAGGCTGCCACGGACACGGCGCCGGAAACCGCGTCGGAGCCCGCGCCCGAAGGCGACCCGCAGCTCGCCGCGATCGCCTCGCTGTCGGGCGCGCTCGTGCGCGCGAAAGACCCGGAAGCCGCCGCGCGGACGCTCATCGAGACCTGCCTCTCGCTCCTGGGCGTCGAATTCGCGGCGGTCGCGGCCATCGACGAGGACGGGCGGCACGCAGAGGGGCTCCTCGCGATGACGTCCAACGGGGACGTGGACTGGTGGCGCGACGTCCAGATCGATTTCGACGACGAGCCTTCGGGGATCGCCAGCGCCGTGTTCGAAGCGGCGCCGGTCGTCGTCTACGACGTGTCCTCGTCGACTCAGGTCAGCCCCCGCCTCGCCGAGCGAGTGGGGGCCAAGAGCGCGGTCTTCGTGCCGCTCGTCTCCGAGGAGAAGGTCCCGGCCGTTCTCGTCCTTGCCACGACCGAGGCGCCGCGGGTCTTCACGAGCGACGAGCTGTCGCTGCTGCAGGCGCTCGCGGCCGAGGCGGCGCTCGGCCTCGACCGGGCTCGCTCGGCGGACGAGCTGGCCGATGCGCTCGAGCGGGAGCGTCTCGTGGCCTCGATCGGCCGCAAGGTCCGCTCCGAGCTCGACCTGGACGACGTCCTCAGGGTCGCGGTCGAGACCGCGGGCGTAGCGGTCGGTGTGAGCCGCTGCTTCCTGCGCATCGGGGAGACGACCACGGCGATGCCGATCGCCGCCGAGTGGACGGCCGACGGCTTTGCCCCGGTCGGGGAACTGGCGGGGCAGCTCGCCGGCTCGAACCTCGCAGCCCGCGAGCGGCGAACGGTGGCCGTCGGCGACGTCCGCGAGGCGCCCGAGCTGAAGGATCCGGAGCTCGGCGGCGTCCAGGCGCTCCTCGATCTCGACACGCTCGCCACGCTCGGGACGCCCGTCCTCGTCTTCGACCGGATGATCGGAGTTCTCGGCTTCCACCGCGCAGAGCCGGGCGACTGGTCGGACGCCGAGATCGCACTGGCCGAGGCGGTCGCGCGCGAGCTCGGGATCGCGATCCACGCGGCTCAGCTCCTGAAGGAGAACGCGCAGCGCCTCGAACAGCAGACGGCGCTCCTGAAGGCGGCCCAGGTCGTCACGAGCGAGCTGCGTCTCGAGACCGTGCTCCAGCGGCTCGTCGTCGAGGTGACGAAGCTGCTCGATGCCGACGCGGCGGACTGCTACCTCTACGACGCCGACCACTCGATTCTCCGCTGCGCGGCGGTCTACGGGCTCGACCCGGAGCTGGTCGAGCTCGAGTTCCCCGCGGCGCGCCCGGCCGAGGAGCGGTTCCGCGAGCCGGTGCCCCACAAGGCCTACGAGGGGTTCGAGAGCGCGATCTCGGCCCAGATGACCTGGTCGGGAGAGCGACGCGGCATTCTCGGGGTCGCCACCCGCGATCCCGAGCGGCAATTCGGCGAGGTCGAGGCGAACCTGCTCGAGGCGTTCGCGGGCCTCGCGTCGCTCGCGGTCCGCAACGCTGCGAGCTTCGAGCAGAGCGTTCGCCAGGCGCGGATCCAGCGCGGCTTCTACGGGATCGCGTCGGCTCTTGCCGAGCATCTGTCCCAGTCGGACACGCTCGACTCGGTCGCGAACGCGGCCACCGAGGCGCTCGGCGGCTCCTTCGCGGCGGTGCTGATGCCGGGAGCCCGTGGGCTCGAGCTCGCTGCCTCGTATCGCGTGCCCGACGAGCTCGCGGCGTCGCTCGAGGACGGCGTTCCTCCGTCGGCGCGGGCTCTCGAGACCGCAGCGAGCGAGCGGCGGCTCCTCTCGGCTTCGTCGCTCGACGACGACGAGCGCTTCGGCGCGGAGTGGCGGCGGCTCGCGGGGGTGCGCTCGCTCCTTGCGATCCCGGTCGATCCTCCTCGACGCGAGGAGGGCGGGCTCGTCGTCGTCTTCTTCGCCGAGCAGCGGTCCTTCTCGGACGACGACCTCGAGCTCGGGCGCAGGCTCGCCGGCGCGGCCCGAGCCGGCCTCGAGCGCAGCGAGCTCTACGAGAGCGAGCGGACCGCCCGCGCGCTGTCCCAGCAGCTCGCACGAACCGGAAGCCTGCTCGCGACGGAGCTCGACCCTGCCGCGATCCTCGAGGAGGTCGCCGAGCAGGCGCCGGCGCTGCTCGGGGCCGATGCCTGCGCCATCCAGCTCGTTCGCGGCGAGGAGCTCGAGGTGACGGCCGTCGGCGGCGCGAGCGTCCCGTCGATCGTCGGCACGAGATCGCCCTCGACGGCGCGCCCCGCCGGAGACGTCGTCCAGACGCGTGCGCCCGTCTCGTTCGCGGACGCGACCGAGGATTCGCGGCTCCTCGCCGACGACCCGGTGCTCGGCGCCGGGCACGCCGCCTATCTGGGCGTGCCGCTCGTCGGCGTCGAGCGCGGCCTCCAGGGCGTCCTCGCCGTCTACTCCCAGCGTCCGCGCGTCTGGCGCGAGGAGGAGATCGAGGCCCTGTCCGCGCTCGCCGGGAACGCCTCCGCGGTGCTTTCGAACGCCGAGCTCTACCAGCGCGTCGCGCTCGAGCGGGAGCGGAGCTACGCGATCCTCTCCAACGTCGCCGACGGGATCGTCGCGGTCGACCGCGAGGGCAAGGTCGTCCTCTGGAACGAGGCGGCGGAGGCGATCACGGGAGTGCCCGCGGCGGCGGCGCTCGGCCGGACTCCGGTTGATGTCCTGCAGCGCGAGCTCGCGTCCGGCGACGAGGATCGCGTGGGCGAGCGCCTGCTCCCGGTGCAGCGCGGCGGCGAAGAGGTCTGGCTCTCGCTGACCGAGGCGATCATGCGCGACCCGGTCGGCTCGGTCTCGGGACGGATCTTCGCCTTCCGCGACGTCTCCGCCGAGCTGATCGTCGACCAGATGAAGTCGGCGTTCGTGTCCACGGTCTCGCACCAGTTGCGCGCGCCGTTGACGACGATCTACGGGTTCGCGGAGACGATGCTGCGGCGCGACGTCCTGTTCGGCGAAGCGGAGCGCGAGACGTTCCTCGGGTACATCTCGTCCGAGGCGCAGCGGCTGACCTCGATCGTCGACACGCTGCTCGACGTGGCGAGGCTCGAGGCGGGCGACCTCCACGTGGAGGTGGCGCCCACCGACCTGCGCCCGGTCGTCTCCGAGGTCGTCACGAGCGTCGAGCAGGGCGCGGGGGTCAACGGCCACCGGTTCGTGCTGCACCTGCCGGAGGAGCCGCTCGCCGCCTCCGCCGACCCCGAGAAGCTCGGGCAGATCCTGACCAACCTGCTCGACAACGCCGTCAAGTTTTCGCCCGAGGGCGGAACCGTCACCGTCGAAGCGCATCGGCGCCGGGACCGGGTCGAGGTCCGCGTGGTCGACGAAGGCCACGGCATCCCCGAGGGAGAGCGCGAGCACATCTTCTCGAAGTTCCACCGCTCGGAGACCTCGGGCGGCCCCGGCGGCGCGGGACTCGGGCTCTTCATCGCGCGCGGGCTGGTCACGGCCATGGGCGGCCGCATCTGGGTCGACTCCGCCGAGGGCGGTGGCTCGAGCTTTGCCTTCGACCTCCCGCTGGCCGAGACGACTGACGGCGCCCCGAGAGGGGTATAGGGAGGCGAATGCCGCGAGTGCTGGTCATCGACGACGAGGGGCCGATCCGGCTCCTCTGCCGAGTCAACCTCGAGGCCGCGGGCATGGAGATCAGCGAGGCCGAGGACGGGCCGTCCGGAGTCGAGGCGGCGCGGGCCGCGCAGCCGGACGTGATCCTGCTCGACGTGATGATGCCCGGGATGGATGGCTGGGAGGTCTTCGGCGAGCTGCTCAAGGACGAGCGGACGGCGAAGATCCCGATCGTGTTCCTGACCGCGCGCGCGGAGCTCCGCGACCAGGCACGAGGCCTCGAGCTCGGCGGCGTGGACTACGTGACCAAGCCGTTCAACCCGCTCCACCTCGCGCCGCTCGTCAACGACCTGCTCGAGCGCGTCGAGCGTGGAGACGTGCAGGAACGCCGCCGCGAGCGCCTCGCGGAGCTTCGGCAGTTGCTGGTCAGCGACTGAGGCGCTCTCGTACGGTCAGCCGGCGAAGTCGGCCGTGACGAAGCGGTCCGAACCGCCCGCCACGCCGACGCCGACACGACGGAAGCCGCGGTCGAGCAGGTTCTCACGGTGCGGCGGGCTCGCGACCCACATGCGGACGATCTCGGCTGCCGAGAGCGGTTGCGTCCCGGAGGCGAGGTTCTCCCCAGGTACGAGGCCCGGACGCCGAAAGCGCGGAGCCGCCGTACGAACGCTCCGTGCTCGAAGTAGCCCCGGCGGACCATGTCTGCAGAGTGCGAGCGAGCCGCTCGCGTCAGAACCCTGCCGATCCGCAAGGGCGGCACGCCGTTGCTCGTACGGACCGAGTTCATCACGCGCACCACCGCCCGCTCGCTGGGGGTCGCTCGCACCCCGCTCGGAGTGAGCGGTTTCGTGTGCGTGACGGAACCGGCACCGGCCCGAGCGCTCACGGCGAGCGCGAGACCGAGCAAGAACACCACGACGCTGAGAAGACGGGGGTTCCCAGACATCAGGAGGGTCGGCGCAGGAAGCTAGTAGCCGAAGAGGACGAAGTCCATGGTTTCAGCTGGAGCTTTCAACAGTTTCTGCGAGGTACCTTCCTCTTTTGAAGGAATAATTTTTCCGCTCTTTGCGCGGATTACCGAGCCGTCTGTGCGAGCAGAATCCCGGTCAGCACGATCGCTCCCCCGATCAGCTGGGCCGTCGTCAGCGACTCGCCGAGCCACGCCCAGGCGACGAGGGCGCCGGCCACTGGCTCGAACATCGCGGTCACGCCCGCCCGCGTGGCGTTGATGTGGCGTAACGCTCCGACGAGGAGGAGGAAGGGGACGATCGTCCCGACGAGGACGACGCCGACGAGCAGCGCCCACACGGGCAGCGTGCTCGAGAAGACCGCGCCGTCCATGTGGATCCGGTCGTCGAGGTACTCGGTCGGGAACGACCACCAGGGCTGAACGACGGCCCAGAAGATCGCTGCGAAGGTGAAGCCCAGGGCGAGCAGCGAAACGGGGTCGCGGCGGCTGACGGCGCTCTCGGCGAGCAGGATGTAGAGCGCGAACGTGACCGCCGAGGCCAGCGCGGCCAGCACTCCGGGCCCGTCGAGCGCGACACCGCTCCAGAGGTCGACGACGAGCGAGAGCCCTCCGAGCGCCAGGATCAGCGCGGCCCACACGCGGCGGCGGACCGGCTCCTTGAGGAAGAGCCTCGCGTAGAGCGCGATCAGGACCGGCGCGATGTACTGGATCAGGAGCGCGACCCCGATCTCGAGCCGGTGGATCGCCACGAAATAGAAGAGCTGGACGAAGGCCAGGCCGATGACGCCGAACAGGAGCAGGAACGGCAGCTCCTTGCGTGTGATGCGCAGGCTCTGCGGGCGCGTCGCCACGAGGGCCGCGACGAGGATCAGCGCAGCTCCGGTCGAGCGAACCTCGGTCAGGCGCAGCGACGAGAGCCCGGAGCTGAGCGCAGCCTTCGCCATCGAGCCGTTGATCCCCCAGAGCGCGGTCGCGGCGAGAACCATCGAGTAGCCGAGAACGGGCCGCCGGTCGTGCGTCTGACCCTTGCCCACGGAGAGGATCGGCTCTACCACTCCGCGAACCTATCCGACTACACTGAGGGCGCTTTCGGGGTGTAGCTCAGCCTGGTTAGAGTGCCTGCTTTGGGAGCAGGAAGCCGGCGGTTCGAATCCGCCCACCCCGACCTCTCGCTTCCCTGGCCGGCTCGGCGCTTCGCGCCTCGCCTCGCGCCGCTGGCACCCTCCTGCGAGCGGGCCGTGCGACCCGGCACTGTTCCGCTCGCATACGGGCACGCAGCGACGCGCCAGGAAACCGAGAGGATCTATTTCTTGACGGCTGACGCCTGGGTCGGCTGCTTTGCCGGCTTCGCCGGCGGGTTTGCGTCGACCAGCACGGCGACCACGAGCAGGATCGCGATCGCGACCGCGCTCTCGCCGAGCAGGCTCCTGGACACGGCTCGGGAGCCGGTTCCGCGACCCCGCTCGAGCGCGGGCCGGACGACGAAGTGGTGCATCGCTCCCCAGGAGAGCGCGAGCGCGACGATGCCGCCCTTCACCAGCAGGATCCGGCCGTAGTGCGTCTGCCAGAGGTCCGACGCCGCCGGGAGCCGCTCGTACGCGAGGTACGCCCCCGCGACCACCATCAGCCCCACGAGCGCGCCCGCGAGCTTCGAGAAGCGCAGGAACGCCTCGCGCCTGAGCGTCGGGCGCCAGCGGCCAGACCACGACCGCGAGCTGGACGAGCCCGCCGATCCAGATGCAGGCCGTGGCCAGGTGCACCCAGTCGGCCGTCTCGGATCTCCACGAGGCGCCGGCCTCGACCGCGGAGTGGCTCGACAACGAGAGCCCCGAGCAGAGGATGAGCGCGACGGCGAGCGCGGGCCACAGGATCGCCGTCCTGTCTGTCAGCCAGGCCAGGAACACGAGCGCGGCGACGAGCGCGAGGCCGAGCGTCATCGCGATGAACGCGATTCCGAACCTCGTCCCCTGCGCGAGCGGCGACAGGTCTCCGTAGATGAGCCTCCCGAGGGGAAGCTGGAACGCATCCCTGGCGGTCAGCATGAAGCCGACGATCCCGAGCTCGAGTGCAGCCACGAGCCCGGCCCCGGTCACGAAGTAGAAGCGCCGCTCGACCGCCGGCGTCACCCGCTTGCCGAGGACGAGCAGCCGGAACGCGAGGCCGCCGACGACGAGCGCGAGCCCGAGGAAGTAGCCCCACTTCACGATGTACTCGGATGCCGTCGGCCCGGTGGCTCCGTACGCCTCGGTCGGCGGCGGCGGCTTCACGTGGACGCCGAACGTGTAGACGCCCGAGAGCACGTGGCCCTCGTTCGACGTCACGTGCCAGCGCACCGTGTAGGCGCCCTTGGGGAGCGTGCGCAGCGAGACGGTTGCGACTCGGCCGCCGTCGGCCGTGTGCGCCGGCCCGACGGTGACGGTCTTCCCGGTGGACGAGCGAACGTCGATCCCGTTCGACAAGACGTCGACGCCCTGGTCGAACTGCAGCGAGATCGCCGGTGGCGATTTGGCGAGTCGCGAGCCGTAGGTCGGCGTGCGGTCCAGGAGGTTCGCGTGGGCGAGGGCGGACGCGGGCAGCGCCAGGGCGACAAGGCTCGCCGCGGCCAGCGCCTTCGCTCTCATCGTCCTCCGGCGAGCGGCGAGAGATGCCCGAAGATCGGCGCGACGTTCCGGTCGCAGAAGAGGAAGAAGGCGAAGACGATGATCGTGAACGCGAACCCCGCGTTGAACGCAGGCGAGTGCGGACGAACCGCGCGGCCGAGGCAGATCAGCCCGCCGATGAGCCCGGTCCAGCCGAGCGCGTGGTGGAGGAACGCCGCCCGCGAGAAGAGCCAGGGGTTCTGCTCGTGGATCAGGAACGCGGCCCCGGAGACGACGAACGCCAACGGGAGAGTCAGCTCCCAGAGCGGGTTGCGAAGCTTCCCGCGGACGAGCCCCAGCTGGGCCATGCCGGCGAGCATCATCGTCTGCGCCCACGCGCTGTGGGCGAGCATGTGGATCGCGGAGCTCGTGTAGAAGACCATCACGGGCCACATGAGGATCCCCATCAGGAAGACGACGCTCGGCCACAGGTAGGCGCGCCAGGTACGGCGGCTCCAGACGTCTCGCCCGACGATCGCCTCCGCGAGCAGGCAGAGCCCGAGGAACAGGAACCCGACGCCGAACATCCAGTGGACGACTTCGGCGGGCGGTTCCATCTAGCGGCTTCGCTCCTCGACTTCCTCGAGGTCCGCGAGCAGGCTGGGGACGACCCAGAAGTGGAAGACCGCGGCGGCGAGGATCACGAGCAGCGGCGGCTGGATCGCGAGGTACCAGAAGCCGTGTCGGTCCGGGTCGAGAAGCGTGATCCGGTAGGGCTGGACGATCGCCCAGATCAGGCCGGCCAGAGCGGTGAGCGGGCCCAGCGCGGAAACCGCCGTGTGCCGCCACGAGTGCCTGGTCCTGGCCTTGGCCCTGGTGGCCTCTGCACGCTGGCGGACAAGCTCAGCGTCCATCCCTCATCTCCGAGGTTGATTGTACGACGAGGGGTCCAACGTCCGGAACGCATCCGCTCTTCCCTCGCCCGAGAGGAACCGAAGGAAGTACCACGTGCCCACGGCGAAGAGGAGGGCGGACTGCTCGAGCGCCATGGCGGCGCCGCCGATCTGCTGGTCGGTCAGCGGGGACAGGCCCCAGAGCCTGTGCGGAACCTGGACGTAGTAGTCGTAGACGGGCCTGGGGATCAGGGCGAGAAGCAGTCCGAGCGGGCTCATGATCACGAACGCCGCGAACAGGTAGATCGCCCGCGCGCCGAAGGTGACTCGGTGCGGCTGGTCCTTCAGCACCGGCCACCAGAAGAGGAGCCCGGTCACGAAGTAGCTCACGTGCTCGAGGTGCAGGAGCGACTCCTGGTGCCGGAGCGCCGCGTCGTAGATCGCCGGGACGTGCCAGGCGAAGTACGTGCCGGCCCAGATGCGGGAGCGCCACGAACGGGTGGGTCAGCCGGCGTGGGACGGGGAGGGCGGCCGGGAGGCCGATCACGCAGAGAGCCGGCGCCCACTCCGCGAGGACGACGTTCTGGAGCAGGTGGATCGAGAGCAGGTAGTGCAGCGCGATCGGGTGCAGCGGCGTGACGAAGACGGCGAGGATCAGGGCGAGGCCGGTCACGAAGCACGTGACCTGGAGCCGCGACGCGCCGTAGCGTCGGACCACGAGCACGTAGCCGAGCGCGAGCGCCGGGACGAAGACGAGCGACTCGAAATCGAGCGGCCAGGCGTACGGGTCGTGCATCGGCATGACGCTACGCTAGAGGCCGCACGCGGGCGTAGCTCAATGGTAGAGCCCTAGCCTTCCAAGCTAGTCATGCGGGTTCGATTCCCGCCGCCCGCTCTTCGCCTGCGCTCTTAGAGGGACAGTCCCTATGAGGGACAGTCCCTAGGCGTGGCCGTCCGACTCGGGCGTAATCCTCGTGGCGTGGAGGAGCGCGTCGTCCGCTTCCGGCCCACGACGATCCTCGCGATCCTCGGGATTGCGATCGCCGTCGGGCTGCTGCTCGAGGTCATTTGGATCGCGCGGCACATCATCGTCTGGATCCTGATCGCGATGTTCCTTGCGCTCGCCCTCAACCCGGCCGTCGACTGGTTCCAGAGAAAGGGCTTGAAGAAGCGCGGGCCGGCGACTGCCGTCACGCTGCTGCTCGCTCTCGCAGCGATCGCGGCCTTGGCGGCGCTCTTCGTCCCGACGCTCGTCCGCGAGGTGAACGGCTTCGCCCACGCGCTCCCCGGCTACGTCGACGACATCACGCATCGCCGGGGGCGCCTCGGCTTCCTCGAGTCGAAGTACCACATCACGCAGCGGGTCCGGGACGCGGTCGAAGCCGGTGGAGCGTCGAAGGTGCTCGGCCTCACCGGAACCGCGATCGCGATCACGAAGGGGATCATCACCGCGATCGTCGCCACCGTGACGATCATCTTCATGACCTTCTTCATGCTCCTGGAGGGCCCGCTCTGGGTGGATCGCTTCTTCACTGATGCTGCCCGAGCGCTCGCGCGATCACTGGCGGGGCATCGGCAACCAGATCTACCGCACCGTCGGCGGCTACGTGACCGGAAACCTGCTGATCAGCCTCGTCGCCGGAGTGTCGACGACCATCGTCCTGCTCGCGCTCGGAGTCCCGTACGCCGTGGCGCTCGGCCTGCTCGTGGCCATCCTCGACCTGATCCCGCTGGCCGGCGCCACGATCGCCGCGATCATCGTGGGAGCGGTCGGGTTCATCCACTCGATCGTGGCCGGGATCATCTTGATCGTGTTCTTCATCGTCTACCAGCAGGTCGAGAATCACGTTCTTCAGCCCCTCGTGTACAGCCGCACGGTGCGGCTCTCCCCGCTCGTGGTCCTGATCTCGGTGCTGCTCGGGGCCGAGCTCGCGGGTGTGCTCGGTGCCCTCGCTGCGATTCCCGTGGCCGGGACGATCCAGGTGCTCTTCCTGGGCTGGCTGCAGCATCGCCGCTTGCGTCAGGCCGGCCCCGCCACGATCTGAAGATCCCCCTTTCAAGTGAGAAGGCGCGCGCCGGGAGGCCGATGCCAGTGCCATGCGCGCACTCGTCGCTGCCGCCGCCGTTTCGATGCTCGTCCTCGGCGGAGCGCCGGAGGCGCTCGGCGTTTCGCTCAAGCCGTCGCTCTTCCGCGTCGGCGTCCACCAAGTCTCCGTCCTCCACAAGCAGCGCGCGCACGCGACCCGTCTCTTCCTGAAGCGCAGGGCCCAGCCGGCTCGCCCAAAGGGGGCCGAGCAAGGCCTTCGGGCGCTCGAGCTCGACATCGTCGGGCGCATCAACGCCCAGCGCGGTGCACGGGCCCTCCGGCCGCTCAAGGTCTCGCGCGGCCTGACCGCGGCCGCAGGCGCTCACTCCCGACAGATGGGGCAGATGGGCTACTTCGAGCACGAGTCGTTCAACGGCGGCTCCTTCTGGAAGCGGATCGAGCGCTACTACCCCGTGAGCCGCGGCTACTGGTCGGTCGGCGAGAACATCTTCTGGGAGTCACCCGATACGAGCGGCTCGAGCGCCGTCCACGAATGGATGACGAGCGCGCCGCACCGGCAGAACATCCTCGCGCGCGAATGGCGCGAGATCGGCATCGCCGCCGCGCACTTCGACTCGGCGCCGGGAGCCTTCGGTGGCCACTCGGTCACGATCGTGACCGCAGACTTCGGCGTCCGGCGATGATTCCAGCGGCCTAGAGCCGTCGAAGAGAGAAACAGGGAGGTGTCCATGGCCAACGTGCTCAGAGGCGAGTGCGAGTGTCGCGCGACCCAGTACGAGGTTCGGGACGAGTTCGTCTACGCAGCCAACTGCCACTGCTCGCGCTGCCGCGCGGGCACGGGCACCGCGTTCAAGGCGTTCGCCGGGATCGAGCGGGAGAAGCTCACGGTCACCCACGGCGCCGACAATCTGCTCGTCTGGGGCGACGAGATGGGGAACCACACGCGCTGCGGCACGTGCGGCTCGCTGCTCTTCTCTGTCGTGCGCGACGGCGAGTACGTGCACGTCGCGATGGGGTCCCTCCAGGACGAGCCGACCATCCGCCCGGCCGGTCACATCTTCGTCGGCTCCAAGGCGCCGTGGTTCGTGATCACGGACGACCTGCCGCAAGCCGACGAGTACTGACCGCCGAGCAGGGCTACCCTTTACGCAGGCGCCTGTAGCTCAGAGGAAGAGCGGCGGCCTTCTAAGCCGTTGGTCGGGGGTTCGAGTCCCTCCAGGCGCATTGCAGTAGCAGAAGCGAGGAATGGATCGGTCGCGGCTCGTAAGAGCGGGCCAGGCCTTGCGCCTGTTACGGCGCCAGACCTGGCCCGGGCCATGCGCGTTGTTGCACGCAAGACCTGACTCTTGATGGCTACGGGTGGACGATCGACGTCTTGTCGGCGTGCGACCCCGCGCCCCCGGCGCCCCCGCCCGTCCCCGATCCTCCGAGCATGACACCGGTCAGCTGGGAGTCCGGGAAATTGATGACGGACCAAGTGCCTTCGCCGGCCACTCGCATCGTCACCGCGTGCGGCCCCGCCGGGAGGTTCGCGGCGATGCCGAAGACGGCGACGTTGTCCCAGTGGCTCGTCGTGCTGGCTGCAGAGGGCTGACGAGCTGCGGAAGCCGGTACTGGATTGCCGTCGACGTAGAGCCCATACACCGCGGCACACGAGCTGGCGGCGCAGGTGGTGCTCGACCTGACGCGTCCCATGGCG
Organism: uncultured Actinomycetes bacterium; assembly: GCA_963712635.1. Lineage (GTDB taxonomy): Bacteria > Actinomycetota > Thermoleophilia > Gaiellales > Gaiellaceae > VAXT01. The sequence goes on from CAVQIS010000007.1 coordinate 474,801, forward strand.
AGAAAACTGCCGGTCGTCGGCAGTGTCACGTTCAGCGTTCTGACGAGGAATGATCCGGCGACTGCAGGCGGCACGTTGCCGGTCGTATCCGCAACACCCAAGGTCGGTCCAGGTGGGCCTTGCGCCCCGGGTGCGCCGTTGGTCCCGGGCGTGCCCGGTGCTCCCTGAGCGCCCCGCGGGAGTTGCCCGGCCTTGAAGTCCACCGCCAGGAGCGAGCGGTTCTTGACCTTCGTCGAGATGACTGCGTTCTTCTTGAGCTGCTTCGTGCCGACGGTGTTCGGGCCCAGCACGCCTGCGGCATAGCCGGCCCCCGTCAGCGCGAACAGCAGGGCTGTGCACGCCACGACCATCGCAGGCGACGGCCGAAGGCGAGCGAGAATGCGATTCATGACCTCTCCTCTGTTAATGAGCAAGACCCCGGAAGTTGGCGGAATCCTCGTTCCGCGGCCATAGAAAGTAGCGAAAACTACCGACACCTGTCAGAAACTTGCCTAACGTGTTGGCGCATGCCTCCGTTGGCTTCGAATCCTTCCAGGCGCGCTCGCTCGTGCGGGTCTTGCATCGATCCAGCCCGCGCACTACCTTCATGCCACCACGGAAGGAGCCGTCAGCGCCATGAGCCCGTTCGGCTTGAAGGGACTCACCGGGAGAGTCAGCGGCCTCTACTCGGACGAGCAGAAGCGATACCTGAAGAGCGTGGGCAAGTGCCCGCTCTGCGAGACGCGCGGTACGGCCGACCTCGTCGACGGCGAAGGCACGATCCTCGGCAAGCTCGACCTGCGCAAAGCCGTCAAGCCGACCGGCGAGCCGCTCTTCGCCCGCTGCAAGCACTGCGAAGGGACCTGGCCGATCTTCGCCGAGAGCACACTGCAGCTCGCCCCGAGTGACCCCACGGTCGAGATCGTCGAGACCGAGCAGACCGTGGACCACTACCGCGTCGACACGATGTGCCTCGACAACCGCGGCGGCACGTCCCCGCTACGACGCTCGGTCACGAAGAGTCAGGAGTGGAGCCGCTCCTACGAGATCTCCCGCGAGGAGGCCGGTACCGCCGGCAAGACGCTCACCGTCCCGCTCGGTGCCGGCTCGCTCGGGCTCAAGGCCGAGCGAGCGATCAAGAACGGCTACCAGCTGAGCGAGGACAAGAAGGCTGTCCTCACGGACACGTTCGACTTCGAAGTCCCGCCGAAGACCCTGCGCGAGGTCTCGTTCATCTACAAGCAGATCTGGCAGCACGGCGTCCTCCGGATCGAGGAGGACGGGGCGACGCGCGAGGCGCCGTTCAAGGTTGCGGTCCGGCTCGAGGTCGATCTCGCCCAGAACGACCGTACGAGCTAACCGTTCTCGATGAACTCGGCCGCCGCCTCCGGATTCGAGGCGTGCCAGGCCGCGAGGTACAGCTCGAGCTCCATGCGCACGTGGTCGTGCCGCACCGACGAGGGTCGCGAAACCTCGATCGTGTTCGGGGCGACCCGATCGGCGACGTAATCGCGCTCGGCGAGGAACGCGACCAGGCCGTCGAGGTCGGCGGAGTCCTGGACTCGGATTTTCACGTTGGCGGGCCTCGATATTGGTTTCGGCAATTCGCTCTTCCTAGCCAGGCGCATACGGGGGATTTCGCCTCACCGAACGGGGTAGGACCGACGGAGCCAACGAGAGAAAGGGGTCCTAGAGATGGCTGATCTGAACGGGAAGCGGATCGCGTTCCTCGCGACGGACATGGTCGAGCAGGTCGAGCTGAAGAAGCCGTGGGACGCGGTCGAGCAGGCCGGCGGCTCTCCCGAGCTGGTCTCGCTCGAGGAGGGCGAGATCCAGGGCTTCGACCACTACGACAAGGCAGACACGTTCCAGGTCGACCGCACGGTCTCCGACGCGGGCGTCGACGACTACGACGCGCTGGTGATCCCGGGCGGGGTCGGCAATCCGGACACGATGCGGAACGACGAGGACGCCGTTCGCTTCGTCCGCGAGTTCATGGAGTCCGGCAAGCCGGTCGCGGCGATCTGCCACGCGCCGTGGATGCTCGTCGAGGCCGACGTCGCCCGTGGCCGCAAGCTGACGTCGTTCTGGAGCATCAAGACGGACGTCATCAACGCCGGCGGGAACTGGGTCGATGAGGAGGTCGTCGTCGACGGCAACCTCGTGACCAGCCGCTACCCGGACGACATTCCGACGTTCAACGAGAAGATGCTCGAGCTCTTCGAGCGAGCGCCGGTCGGAGCGGGTCGCCAGGCGTGACCGCGAGGGCGGCGCTGCTCGACGTCGACGGCACGCTGATCGACACGAACTACCAGCACGCACTCGCGTGGTACCGCGCGTTCCGCCGGCACGGGATCGTCCTCCCAATTTGGCGGATCCACAGATCGATCGGCATGGGCGGGGACCAGCTCGTCCCCGCCCTCGTCGGCGAGGAGACCGACCGCGAGCGGGGCGACGAGATCCGGGAGACGCGCGACGAGATCTACAAGGACTTGATCGGCGAGGTCGAGCCGCTCCACGGCTCACGCGAGCTGATCGTCGACCTCAAGGAGCGTGGCGTCCAGGTCGTCCTCGCGAGCTCGTCGCCGCAGGACGAGCTCGATCACTACCTCGAGCTGCTGGACGCGCGGGAGCTCGCCGACGCGTGGACGACGAAGGACGACGTCGAGCAGACGAAACCGGCTCCGGACCTCGTGCGCGCCGCGATGGACAAGGCCGAAACGGACGATGCCGTGATGATCGGCGACACCCGCTGGGACATCGAGGCCGCGGCGAAGGCAGGCGTCGAGACCGTCGCCGTGATGACCGGCGGCTGGTCGAGGGATGAGCTCCTCGACGCCGGCGCCGTCGGTCGTCTTCGAGTCGGTCGACGACCTCCGGCAGCAGCTCGACTCGACACCGTTCGGCTGAGCGATGATGTCGGCGGGATGGTCACCGCCGACGACGTGCGAGCGTTCGCGAGGACGCTGCCGCGGAGCAGCGAGGCGTTCGTTCGCGGCCGAGTGAAGTTCCGGATCGGACGGATCGTTTACCTGTCGCTCTCGAAGGACGGCTCGACCCTGGGCTTCGCGTTCCCGAAGGAGTGGCGCGAGGCGCTCGTCGAGTCCGAGCCGGAGAAGTTCTCGCTGCCGAGCGACTTCGACATGCGCTACCACTGGGCCCACGTGCGGCTGGCGGCGATCGACGCTGACGAGATGCGCGAACTGGTCGAGGACGCGTGGGCGTTCTGCGTTCCGAAGCGCGTCGTCGACGAGTACGCGGCGACTCGTCGCTGAGCGTGGTCTAGGCGAGCGCGCGCTCGAGGGCGGCCCGGTCCGCGGGTGCGCCGTGGGAGGGCAGTACGCGCTCGACCGGAAGCTCCAGCAGCGGCCGCAGGCCGTCGACGACCCGCTCGCGCGTCATTCCTCCGCGCAACCAGCGGAGGTTGATGTGGAGGCCCTCCCCGAAGTCGACGAGCGTGTCGCCGACCGCGACTGCGCCTCGGCTCTCGATCCAGAGCACCAGATCGTTCCGCTTGTGCCCGGGAAAGACCTGGATCCCGAACGGCAGCTGGTCGCCGGCCGCGTACCAGTGCGCCTCGCCGGCCTCGCCGTCGCGCAGCCAACGGACGTCCGGGCTGCCGCCTGCGACCTGCTCGGCGGTGAGGTCCCACTCCCGCATGAGCTCCTCCTCGGTGTCGGGCAGCGGTGTGTAGACCGGCGCGCCGAGCCGCTCGACCAGGCTTTGCGAGTCGCGCTCGTGCCATGGCGCGGTGAGCACGATCGCCGGGTCGCGTTCGGCCGCGAGCGTCTCGATCTCGCCTGGCACTCCCAGCGGGTCGAAGAGCAGCAACCGCTCGCCGTCGTCGATCGCGTACGACGAGACGTCGGGGCCCCAGGGCTCGCTCGATTCCCACTCGGGATGTCGTGAGCTCCAGTGCCAGAGGCCGGGTGTCAGCTCGCGCACGGGCGCAATCCTAAAGCGGTGGTCAGCACGACCGTTTTGCCCTCAGGCCAACGGGAACGATGACCCAGATGAGCAAGACGGAGAGGACCGCTGTTAGCGACGGCCAGCGGGACGGGAGCGCCGAGAGCTCTCGCCCTCAACCCGAGCAGGACGAGCCGAAGATGGCCGATCCGTCGCTCGGCGATCTCACGAAGCGCGATTACCTGGCGATCTACGTCCGCGCCGCCAAGAAGTCGATCAAGGACCACATCCCGAACCTGGCGGCCGCGCTCGCCTACTACGCGTTCCTCGCCATCCCCTCCCTGTTGCTGATCTCGGTCGGTGTCTTCGGCCTGGTGGCCGACGAGGACGCTGTCGGCAGCCTCGTGGATCGGCTGGGGGCGGTCGCTCCGCCGGAGGCGCTGACGCTCGTCCGACAGAGCCTCGATCGCATCGCCGAAGGGCAGGCGAGCTCCGGGATCGCGATGATCGTCATCGGCTCGGTCTTGGCGCTCTGGACGCTCACCGGGTCGATGCAGACGCTGATGTGGGCGCTGAACTCGGCGTACGACCGCGAGGAGACGCGAGGGTTCGTCAAGCAGCGGCTGACCGCGCTCGTGATGGTCATGTTGATCCTGGTCGCCTTCGTGCTGGCGTTCGGCTTGCTCGTGCTCGGGCCTCATCTCTCGGGCTGGGTTGGATCCGCCGTCAACATGGAGACCCTCGTCGAGTGGCTCTGGTGGACGGCGCAGTGGCCGATCCTGATCCTCGCGCTGCTCGCGGTGTTCGCGACCGTCCTCTATCTCGGCCCGAACGTCGACCACCCTCGCTGGAGCTTCCTCACGCTGGGGACGACAACCAGCGTGCTCGTCTGGCTGCTCGCCTCCGGCGCGTTCGCCGTCTTCGTCGGACAGGTCGGCTCGTACAACAAGGCCTGGGGATCGCTCGCGGCGGTGATCATCATGCTCACCTGGCTCTGGATCAGCGGCCTCGCGCTTCTCTTCGGCGCCGAGGTCAACGCCGAGTCGGAACGGAGCCGGGAACTGCGGCGCGGCGAGCGGGGAGCCTCCACGGAGGTTCAGGCGCCGGCGAAGGACTAGTCCCGCTCGACGACGGGTGGTTCCGGCTCGTCAGTTGCAGCGACTTGGAGTGGCCCCGGGAGGGATCGAACCTCCGCACACGGATTCGAAGTCCGTTGCTCTATCCACTGAGCTACGGGGCCGTACGAGGGGTGGCGGACGGGACTTGAACCCGCGACCACCGGGACCACAACCCGGGGCTCTACCAACTGAGCTACCGCCACCGCGCAGCCCGAAGGATAGCTTCGCCTCGGCGAAGGGGCCCTAGCTCGAGGCCAGGAGCATGAACAGCATCGGCCCGAGCGTCATCGCGACGCAGAAGAGCCACACCGCCGCGAGCTCGACCGAACCGAGCTCCGGTCCCGACACCGTGGGCGGGAGGACCTGTCTCGCCGCCGGAGGCGAGGGGAGGAGGCCGAGAGCCAACCGACGGACCTCCGGCGGCGAGACGAGGACGAGCTCCGGGCTGACGGGGCCGAGAAAGATGATCCGGTGCGGGAGCGGCGTCCAAGCTCGCTCGATTGTCCAGGCTCGAGCAGGCGAAGTCATCACTCGTTCGGGGGACGCGACGCCCTGGGGCTCAGGGGAGGCGGCAGACGATCTTGCCGGTGTAGTTCTCCGCTTCGGCCGGCGCCTCCACCTTCGTCACGACGCAGGTCCCATAGCGGGTCTCGATCGTTTCGCCCAGGGCCGGCGCGCGCGGCAGCTCCATGTCCTGGATGTCTTGCCAGGTGGGACCTTCGATCGTGACCGTGAACCGCTGCATCTCTAGCCGTCACTCGTCCAGAAGCCGAAGCCTCCCCGCCGGGATCGTCCCAGAGGGATGTCGGCCACGACCTGCGTACCGCGTCCGGCGACGCTCAGCATCCGAAGTGTTCCGCCGACGGCTTCCACCCTGTCTCGGAGGCCCTGCAGGCCCGACCCGTGCGACTCGTCGGCTCCACCGACGCCGTCGTCGCTGACGCCGATCCTCAGGCCGCGGCTCGACTCGGCGACACGGATCGTGATGGTCGTTGCCTGCGCATGTCTCTGGGCGTTCGTGAGGGCCTCGGCGACGACGTAGTAGGCCGTTGCCTCTGCGCTCGGGTCGAGGCGTTCGGACGGAAGCTCGACGCAGCTGGATCGGGACCGGTGAGCCGGCGGTCAGGCTGCGGATCGCCTCGCCGAGCCCGAGGTCGGTGAGGATCGTCGGGTGGATCCCGTGTGCGAGCTCGCGCAGCTGGTCGATCGCGACGAGCAGGTTCTTCTCGGCCTCCTCGAAGAGGAGCGGCGCCACCTCCGGGCGGCGTGACGCCTTGTCCCGGGCCGAGGAGAGCTGGCCCGCGAGCATCGTCAGTGTCAGCTGGGCTCCGTCGTGGAGGTTGTGCTCGAGCCTTCGGCGCTCGCGATCCGCGATGCCGACCAGTCGCGCCCTCGATTCCAGCAGGCCTTTCGCAAACGCCTCGCGCTCGGAGACGACCGCGGCGAGGAACATCGTCGACAGCGCGGCGACGCCCACGTAGAGCTGCGTGCTCAAGGTGCTTCGCGGGATCGAGTCGACGACGAACGGTCCCGCGTGGTGGGCGGTCTTCCAGAGCGTGAAGCCGACGGCGACGGCGACGGCGAGCGTGCCGCCGCGGGGGCCGAAGCGAAGCGCTCCCCAGGCCAGCGCGGGGAAGACGATGTAGACGAGCGGGCGGTCGCCGCGGAGCGCCAGCTCGGTGAGCCCGATGACGGAGGCGAGCATGAGCGCGCCTTCGAGCGTGCGCTCCGGCGTCCACGAACGAAAATCGATCGGCTGCCACCAGGCGAGGGCGAAGGGGACGACGACGAGCGCGCCGGCGGTGTCACCGAGCCACCACGTGTGCCACACGTGCGGCAGGTCCGACGTCGCGAGCACGTCGCCGAGACGCAGCGAGATGGGGCCGATCGTCGCGCTGACCGCGACACCGGCGAAGATCGCGACGATCAGCCCGCACACGCCGGGCACGCTTTCGAGCGGGCGCCCGTTCCGCACGAGGCGGCGCAGGAGTGCCGCGGCCACGAGGACCTCGAGCGTGTTGCCGATCGTCTGCCCGACGGCGGACCCGACGGGAAGCGCGTTGTACTGGTTCGCGAGCAGGTCGCCGAGGACCACTCCCGGCCAGAGGTTCAGGCCTCCCAGGTAGAGGAAGGCGATCCCGACGCCGACCGGGAGCCACACGATCGCCGCGACGGCGCCGGTGAACTTGAGCGTGTAGCCGATCTGCGCCGCGCCGTAGTACGCGCCTGCCAGCGTGGCGACGAGCACGACGTAGCGGACCCTCGCGTCGTGTGCGAGCCGCCACGCGACCGACCGCTCCGCGGGGATCTCTCGAGCAGAAACGAGATCCGTCATCCCCGGAAACCTTGCCAGACCGACGCGTGGCGGACTAGCGCAGGGGAACGATGCCCCAGGTCCCCGAGTGCGTCTGACCGGGCTCGAGCCGGATCAGGCCGTTGCCGCTGCGGAATGCGTTCGGCGCGCACGTCATCGGCTCGACGGCGACGCTGCGGCGCGAGACGTCCGGGAGCGCATCGCCGGTGAAGACCATCACGTACGGGTAGCTCTCGTCGACCCAGAGCGCCGCTCTGCCGCCGAGCTCGACGCGGGCGCGGCCGTCGGCGGCTCGCTCCAGATCCGTGAAGCAGTGATCGAGCTGCACCGAGCCGATCGCTTTCGGCACCCGGAAGTCGAGCTCGGTCCCTTCCACCGGCTTCCTGTCGACGGGGATCGAGCGCTGATCGGAGACGAGTGCGGTGCGCGCCGGAACGCTGAGCTCCAGCTCGTCCACGAGCCCGTCCCCGGCGGCGATGTACGGATGCGCGCCGACCCCGTACGGGCAGGCGTCGGGTCCCGCGTTCGTCGCCTGCACCAGCACGGTGAGGCCCTCCTCCCCAGCGAGTACTCGACCCGGAGATCGAGCGTGAACGGATAGCCCGGGCTCGGGTGGAGGCGGTGCTCGAGCGCGGCGCGGTCGCGCCTCCCGCTCCACGACCGTCCACTGCGCCCAGCGGACGAGGCCATGGATGGCGTTGCGCCGCTCGGGCTCGTCGAGCGCGAGCTGGAAGGCACTGCCCTCGAACTCGTACGAGCCGTCCTGGATCCGGTTCGGCCACGGCGCGAGGATTTGGCCGCGGCCGGAGCTGCAGAGCTCGTCGAGCCCGTAGCCGTCGAGCACCGGCGCATCGCCGAGCCAGTAACCGCGCAGACCACCGCCGACGCCGACGACGACCGCCCTCTGGTCGCCGTGCGCGAGCTCGACCTGCTCGCCGGACGGGCTGGTCGCTTCCTTCACGCTCGGAGGTTCGACGCCGCGGCGGCTGAGGGCTTCATCCCCATCGGACGATGTGCGCGCCGGAGCCGCTTTCTAGCTTTGACTCGCATGAGCCCGCTCGCGTCGACGGCCGTCGATCTCGCCCGCATCCAGTTCGCGACGACCACGCTCTACCACTTCCTGTTCGTGCCCCTCACGCTCGGGCTCGGGCCCCTCGTCGCGATCATGCAGACGCTCTGGTACCGGTCCGGGGACGAGGCCTGGCTGCGGCTGACGCGCTTCTTCGGGACGCTCCTCCTGATCAACTTCGCGATCGGGGTCGCAACCGGGCTCGTGCAGGAGTTCGAGTTCGGGATGAACTGGTCGGTCTACTCGAAGTTCGTCGGCAACGTCTTCGGGGCGCCGCTGGCGATCGAGGGGCTCGCCGCGTTCATGCTCGAGTCGACCTTCCTCGGCCTCTGGATCTTCGGCTGGAACCGGCTCTCGCCCGCGTCTGCACCTGGCGACGCTCTGGATCGCCGTCGTCGGAAGCTGGCTCTCGGGCTACTTCATCCTCGTCGCGAACTCGTGGATGCAGCACCCGGTCGGCTACAAGATCGTGGACGGGGAGGCGCAGCTGACGAGCGTCTGGGCGCTCCTGTCGAACGGGTTCGCGCTCCGCGCGTACGTGCACACGATGCTCGCCGGCCTGATCTTCGGGTCGATCGTGATGCTCGGCGTTTGCTGCTGGCACTTCCTGCGCGGCCACGACGTCGACCTCTTCCGCAAGGCCGCGAAGCTCGCGCTCATCGTCGCCGTGCCGGTCACGCTGCTGCAGCTCGTGGTCGGCAACCGCTTCGGCGAGGCGGTGACGAGCGCGCAGGGCATGAAGATCGCCGCTTCGGAGGCGCAGTGGAACACGTGCCAGCCGTGCGGCTTCTCGCTCATCCAGTTCGGCGGGTTCTCCAAAGACGACGAGACGCCGGCCTTCGCCATCACCGTGCCACGCCTTCTCTCGTACATGGCCACCGGCTCGTTCGACGGCCAGGTGCAGGGCCTCAATCAGCTCCAGGCCCAGGAGCAGAGCAAGTACGGCTCCGGCAACTACATGCCGAACGTCAGGGTCGTCTACTGGTCGATGCGGGTGATGGCCTTCACGGGCGTGCTCATGTTCATGGTCGCCGCCCTGGGCGCCTGGCTCTACTGGAAGAAGAAGCTCGAACGGGCGCGCTGGTTCCACCGGATAGCGATCGTCTCGATCGCGTTCCCGTACATCGCCGCGTCCGCCGGCTGGGTGCTCACGGAGATGGGGCGCCAGCCGTGGATCGTTCAGGGGCTCCTGAAGACGAGTGAGGCCAATTCGCCAAGCGTCTCCACGGCCTGGATCGCGATCAGCCTCGCCTTCTTCATCACCCTCTATCTCGTCCTGGGAGTGGTCGACTTCGTGCTCATGAGGCGCTACGCGAGGCCGGACCGGCCTCCCACCCGCGACGAGCTGCCCCAACCGGCGGTGACCTTCTGATGGATCTTCAGATCGTCTGGTTCGTTCTGATCGCGGTTCTCTGGAGCGGGTACTTCCTGCTCGAGGGTTTCGACTTCGGCGTCGGGATGCTCCTGCCGTTCACGCCTCGTAACGAGTCGGAGCGCGGCGCGATGTTCGAGTCGATCGGCCCGGTCTGGGACGGGAACGAGGTCTGGCTCGTCGTCGCCGCCGGCGCGACGTTCGCGGCGTTCCCGGCCTGGTACGCGACGATGTTCTCGGGCTTCTATCTCGCGTTCCTGCTGATCCTGTTCTTCCTGATCGTCCGCGTCGTCTCGTTCGAGTGGCGGGAGAAGGGCGACGGCGAGGGCTGGCGGAGGGTCTGGATGTGGGCGAACGCGATCGGCAGCGCCGGCATCGCCCTCATCTGGGGAATCGGGCTCGCGAATCTCATCCACGGGCTGCCGATCGACTCGAACGGCGACTACGACGGCGGCCTGGTCGACCTCTTCACGCCCTACACCGTGTTCGCGGGGCTGACGTTCGTGCGTCGTCTTCGCGTTCCACGGCGCCAGCTACCTCACGCTCCGCACGACCGGCGACCTCTACGAGCGCGTCCGGCTCGCGGCTCGGCGGCTCGCGCTGCCCGCGGCGGCCGTCGGCGCGGCGTTCCTCGTCTGGACCGTCGTCGTCGCCGTCGATCGGAACGACAAGGACGTCTTCCCGGTCGTGATCCCAGCGGTCGCTCGGGATCGCGGCGCTCGGGCTGGCGGCGGCGCTCGCCTATGCAGGCAGGAACGGCCTCGCGTTCTCGATGACGGCAGTTGGCACGGTCGCGTCCGTCGCAACGCTGTTCACCGGCCTCTATCCGCGGGTCATGGTCTCGAGCACCGACTTCGCGAACAGCCTCGACGTTCCGGGGGCCGCGTCTCGAGCACTACACGCTGGCCGTGATGAGCGTCGTGGCGCTGATCACGCTGCCGGTCGTCCTGCTCTATCAGGGTTGGTCGTACTACGTCTTCCGCGCGCGGGTCACGCGGCGAGGACGTCGAGGTGCCGGAAGCCGTCGCGTCGCCCTCGAGCGGGTCGCCCGCGGGCTGACGTGCGCATCCTCGACAAGCGACTGGTGCGCCGCGCCCGGCCGGTCCGCCGCCTGCTCGTCCTGGACACGGCCGTCGGGGTCGCGTCGGCCGCGCTCGTCCTGCTCCAGGCGATCCTGATCGGGCGGATCGTGGCGCAGGCGTTCGCCGGAGCGAGCCTGGCCGAGGTGTCCTCGGATCTCGCGCTGCTCGCGCTCACGTTCTGCGGCAGGAGCCTGACGGCATGGGTCTTCCAGGTCGCGGGCCGGCGCGCGGCTTCGACCGTCCTCTCGGAGCTTCGGCTCGCAGCTCGTCGAGCGCAGGCTTCGGGACGAGCCGCTGGCTCTCGACAGAGCCGGCGCGGGGGAGATCGCGGCAACGGCCGTGCAGGGCGCCGAGGGTCTCGAGGCGTACTTCGCCCGCTACCTGCCGCAGGTCGTGCTGGCGCTGGTCGTTCCCCTCGCCGTGCTCGCGCTGGCCGCTGTGATCGATCCGCTCTCGGCCGGCCTGATGCTGCTCACGCTGCCGCTCGTGCCGGTCTTCATGTGGCTCGTCGGGCGCTACACCGAGGAGCGCACCCGCGAGCGCTGGCTCTCGCTGCGCCTCCTCTCGAATCACTTCCTCGACGTCGTGCGCGGCCTCCCGACGCTGCGCGCGTTCAATCGCGCGCGGCACCAGGCCTCGGTGCTCGCGAGCGTGGGCGAGCACTATCGCCGCACGACGATCGGGACCCTTCGCGTCGGCTTCCTGTCCGGCTCGGTGCTCGAGCTGGCCGCGACGCTGGGCGTGGCTCTGGTCGCAGTCACCGTCGGCGTGCGGCTCGTCGACGGCGGCCTCGGGCTCCAGGCCGGGCTGACCGTGCTCGTTCTCGCCCCCGAGCTCTACCTGCCCGTGCGGCAGCTCGCGAGCCAGTTCCATGCCAGCGCGGACGGCGTCGCCGTGGCCGGGCGGATGTTGGAGCTGCTCGAGGCCTCCCCGGACGGGAAAGCGCCGCGCCTGCTACTCGCCCCGAGCCCTCTGGACGCGCCGGTCCGTCTGGAGGCGGTTTCGTTCGGATACCCGTCGCGACCGGCGCTCGTGCTCGACGCGCTCGACCTCGAGCTCCAGCCCGGCCAGACCGTCGCGCTGGTGGGGCCGAGCGGGTCCGGGAAGACGACCGTCGCCAACCTCCTTCTCGGCTTCGTCGAGCCCGACTCCGGCCGCGTGACCGTCGGCGGTCACGACCTCGCCCTCTGCCGGACAGACGTCTGGCGCCGCCACATCGCCTGGGTGCCGCAACAGCCGACGATCTTCCGCGGAACGATCGCCGACAACATCCGCCTCGGTCGGCCCGGCGCGACCGAGCGGGACCTGCACGACGCAGCCGTGCTCGCCGGGGCCGACCGCTTCATCCAGGCGCTGCCCTTCGGCTACGAGACTCTCGTCGGGGACGGAGGCCGCCCGCTGTCGGCCGGGGAGCGCCGCCGCATCGCGATCGCCCGGGCGTTCGTGAGGGAGGCCCCGCTCGTCATCCTCGACGAGCCGACGGCCGATCTCGACCGGACCAGTGCCGCGGTGGTGGCGGAGTCCGTGGAGCGGCTGCGCTCGGGGCGGATGGTGCTGCTCATCGCGCACCGGCCCGAGCTCGTCGAGCACGTCGACCGTGTCGTCTCGCTCGACGGCGGGAGTGCCGCGGTGACGGAGTGAGGCCCCATGACCGCGACGGTCCGCAGGCTGATGTCGATCGCGGAGGTGCGCCGCACGCGTCTGGGCGTCGCCGCGTCGCTGGGCGTGTTGACGATCGTCTTCGGCGTCGGCCTGATGGGCACGTCCGGATATCTGATCTCGAGAGCGGCGGAGCAGCCCGCCGTCCTCTCTCTGACGGTTGCGATCGTGGGCGTCCGCTTCTTCGGGCTTGCGCGGCCGATCGCCCGCTACCTCGAGCGTCTCGCCTCGCACGACGTGGCTCTGCGCTCGCTCGGGCGCGCGCGGGCTCAGGTCTACGAGTCGATCGAGCCGCTGGCCCCGGCGCAGCTCGAGGACACGCGCCGCGGAGACCTGCTTTCGCGATTCGTCGCGGACGTCGACTCGCTCCAGAACCTCTACCTGCGCGGCCTCGAGCCGCCGCTGGTCGCGCTGATCGCCGGCGCGGCCTCGGTCGCGCTTGCGGCCGTGGTCCTGCCGGCCGCTGGTCTTGCCCTGGCCGTTGGACTGCTCGTCGCCGGGGTCGCAGTGCCCGCGCTGTCCGTGTCGATCGCCCGGCGCTCGGTCGCCCAGCAGGCGGGCGCGCGCGGGGCGCTCACGGCAGAGCTCGTGGAGACGCTGGCCGGGAGCGCCGAGATTGCGGCACTCGGGCTCGAGCGGGACCGCCTCCGCGCCCTTCGTCGGGTCGACGGTCGCCTCGTCCGCATCGCGCGTAGAGCCGCCGTCGCGGACGGCCTCGGCGACGCCCTCCGGCTGCTCGTGACCGGCGCGACCGTCGTCGGCGTTCTCGCGCTGTCCATCTCGGCTCATGCCGACGGGCGCCTCGACCGGACGCTGATCGCGCTCCTCGGTCTCGTCTCGCTCGCGGCCTTCGAGGCCGTTCAGCCTCTGACCGAGTCGTTCCGCGAGCTCGGCTCGACGATCGCCGCCGGCCGGCGCGTCCTCGAGCTCACCGACCGCAAGCCTCTGATCGTCGACCCGGGGAATCCACTTCCGCATGCCGTCCTCGCCGTTTCCGGTCGTGCTCGAGACCGTGCGAGCGCGCTACGGGCCCAAGGAACGGCCCGCGCTGGACAACTTCAGCCTTCGCCTCGATGCGGGCGCGCGAGTCGTGCTGCTCGGACGAAGCGGCGCCGGGAAGACGACGGTCGTCCGGCTCCTGCTGCGCTTCATCGATCCCGAGCGGGGGTGCGTCACCCTCGGCGGAAACGACCTGCGCTGCTACCGGCAGGAGGACGTTCGCCGCGCGATCGCCGTCGCCGGCCAGGACGCGCATCTGTTCTCGGCCACGATCCGGGAGAACCTCAAGCTCGCGAAACCGTCGGCGAGCGACGACGAGCTCTTCGAAGCGCTGCGCAGGGCGCGGCTCCTCGACTGGGTCGAGCAGCCTCCCCGACGGCCTCGACACGCTCGTGGGCGAGGAGGGCCGAGAGCTCTCCGGCGGCCAGCGCCAGCGCCTCGTGCTGGCGCGCGCCCTGCTCACCGATGCGCCGCGTGCTCGTGCTGGACGAGCCGACGGCGCATCTCGACCATGCGACCGCGAAGAGGCTCGTCGAGGACGTCTTCTCGGCCGCGCGCGACCGCGCCGTGCTGCTGATCACCCATCGCCCGGAGGGCGTGGACCTCGCAGACGAAGTTATCGTGCTCCGGGGTTGAGATGGCCGAACTGATTCAAGCGACGGACCTGACAGCGCCCTCCCAGGACGGCTGGGCCGTCGACTATCTGATCCGGCGCGAGGACGGCGAGGAGCTCCATGCCGAGGTGCGCTGCTGGAACGCGGCACGAGTCGCCGCCGAACGGGCCGGAAACGCAACTGCGCTCGAGGCGATCGCGGATCGGGGTGTCGCCGCCGCGCTCGAGTCAGCGGAGACTGCGGAGTCTCCTGCGACGCGAGGCGCTGTGGTGATCTCGATCTGGTTCGACCCCGCCGATGAGGGAAAGCTGCGCCAGAACGTCAGCTACGAGCGAGCTGCTGACTGATTCCGGCGTGGTGTGGCTCGTGATGGACACCCCGCGTAGGGGTCGCCGAGAGACATAGGCGGGAGGGACATTCAGGTCATCCCGCGGGCCTACTGTCTAGGCGTCGTTCTGGCGGAGGAACTCCGCCGACTTGGGCGGACCTTCCGTAAACCCGGCTTCCTGAAAGATCGCCGGGACCTCGGGGTCCGAGGTGAAGCTTTGCCAGCCCGCCTCGTCCCAGTCGAAGATCGCCCAAACGCGGTCGCTCTCATTTGGATCCCGAAAGACGTGCGCCCCCTTGCAACCGTGCTGCTTTCGCTTCTCAGCGCCCTTGGTTGAGAAGGTATTCCAGAAGCGGTCAAAATCCCCGATTTTCGCCGTTGCCAAGACCATTGTGTCCTCCTCGTCGGAACATGCTGTTTGTGCCGTCCACCCTACGCCACTTCCCCCGGGCACCTCGCAAGAGAGGGCGACCTTCGCCGCCCTGGTCTTGCAGCGCGTGAGCGCTATGCGCTTGCCGCTTCATCCCTCCGTCGACCTTCTCGACTATCCGGGTCGTGCGAGGGGTCTGGCCGCGTGGCTCGGTCAGGCTGCCGTTGCGGTCTCCACCTTCGCGCCCATCCGCTCGAGCAAGTGGTCGCCCACCCGGAGTGAGTTCGCCATCGCGGTCAACGCCGGGTTGACCGCCCCGATGCTCGGGAACACGCTCGTGTCGACCAGGTACAGGTTGTCGACCTCGTGCGCGCGGCAGTCGCGGTTGACGACCGACGTCGCCGCGTCCTCGCCCATCCGGGCCGTCCCGGCCTGGTGTGCGACCCCGGCCACCGGGATCTCGTTCTTCATGTACGCGAAGCGGTGGAACAGGTGGTCGGGCTCCATGTGCAGCTTGCCGAGCATCGAGTGGAGCTGCTTTTGCAGGTCGTTCTTCGGCGTGTCGTTGGTCGCGCGGTAGGCGAGCGTCAGCTTGCCGTCCTTGACCGTGACGCGGTTCTCGGGCATCGGCAGGTCCTCGGTGGAGAGCCAGAAGTCGATCGCGTGCTTCGCGACCTTGTCGAGCGTCCACTGCGGCGCGAGCCTCGTCTCGCCGGGCCGCTCTCCGCGGAACATCGGCGCCTGCGACTTGCCGACCATCTGGATGTTGCCGAGCGGATAGTCGTGGCCGTTGCCGGCGAAGTAGAAGTCGTTGAGCCCGAGCGTCTTCTGGAAGATCGTCGGGTTCTCCTCGCGTGAGAGCGCGAGCACGGCCAGGCTGTTGTGGAACATGTAGTTGCGCCCGAGCTGGTCGGAGCCGTTCGCGAGGCCGTTCGGGTGCTTGTCCGTCGCCGAGACGAACAGCAGCTTGGCGGTGTTCGCGGCGCCACAGGCCAGTGCGACGAGGTCGGCGGCGTAGGTCGTCGTCTCGCCGTCCCGCTCCACGACCACTCCCGTGATCTCCGAGCCGTCGTCGTTCGTCTCCAGCTTCACCGCCTTGGCGTTCGTGAGCAGCTCGACGTTCGGATGCTCGAGCGCCGGCCGCACACCGAGCACCTCGGCATCCGACTTCCCATGCACGGCGCAGACGAACCCGTCGCAGTTCGCGCAGCGGACGCACGCGCTGTACGGCATGTTCGACTCGTTCAGGCGAATCCCGCACGGTGCGTGGAACGGGTGCAAGCCGGCCGCCTCGAGGTCGTCCGAGAGCTGCTGGATCCGCGGCTCGTGCGAGACCGCGGGGTACGGGTAGGGCGCGCTCGCGAATCCCTCCGTGGGATCCTCGCCGTGGTTGCCGTGCACCTCGTAGTAGTGCTCGGCCTTCGTGTAGTACGGCTCGAGCTCGTCGTAGGAGATCGGCCACGCGGGCGAGACGCCGTCGTGGTGCTGCAGCTCGCCGAAGTCCTCGGCGCGCAGCCGGTAGAGCGCGGCGCCGTAGAGCTTGGTCGCCCCGCCCACGAAGTAGTGGATCTGAGGCTGGAACGCCTTGCCGTCGGCGTCGTACCACGTGTCCTCGGAGACGTAGCGGTTGTCGACGAACACGTCCTGGGCGAGCCAGTTCTGGGGCTCGCGCGGCAGCCAGTCGCCGCGCTCCAGGAGGAGGATGCGCTTCCCCGAGGGTGCGAGGTGGCGCGCCAGCGTGCCGCCGCCGGCGCCGGTTCCGATGATGATCACGTCGTACGAGTCCACTGGGAGTCCTTTCAGGTCTGCTCGAGCATCTCGGGCACGATGATTCGCGCCGCCGCTTCCATCAGCGCCAGGTGCGAGAACGCCTGCGGGAAGTTGCCGAGATGGCGCCCTGTCTCGGCGTCGAACTCTTCCGCGTAGAGACCGAGCGGCGACGCGATTCGCAGGAGCCGCTCCATGAGATCGCGCGCGCGTTGCATCTCTCCGACGATCGCGAGCGCCGAGACGAGCCAGAACGAGCAGATCAGGAAGGTGCCCTCCTTCCCCGACAGCCCGTCGTCGGTCTCGTCGGTGCGATAGCGGAGCACGAAGCCGTCCTCGGTGAGCTCCTCGGCGATCGCGAGCACGCTCGCCTTCAAGCGCTCGTCGTCGCTCGGGAGGAACCCGAAGATCGCGGCGAGCAGCGTGGAGGCGTCGAGCGAGTCGGTTTCGTAGTGCTGTCGGAGGACCCCGCGACCGTCGACGCCCTTCTCGAGGATCTCGCTGCGAATCTCCTCGGCGACCGCGTTCCACTTCTCGGTCAGCTCCGGGTCGCCCCGCATCTCGGCGAGCTTCGCTGCACGGTCGAGCGCGACCCAGCACATGAGCTTCGACGACACGTACTGCTGGGGCTTGCCCCGAGCCTCCCAGATTCCCTGGTCCGGCTCCTGCCAGACCTTGATCGCGCACTCGGCCTGGGCCTGCACGATCGGCCAGAGCCGGCGCGGGAGGCGTTCGCTCTTGCGCGTGTGGAGCAGGATCGAGTCGAGCACGGCGCCGAACACGTCGTTCTGACGCTGGTCGAACGCACCGTTGCCGATCCGCACGGGGCGAGCGCCCGCGTATCCGGTCAGCTCGTCGCGCGTCGTCTCCGTGAGGTCGCGGCGCCCATCGATGCCGTACATGATCTGGAGCGACCCGTCCTCGGTCGGCTCGACGTCGGCGACGAACTGCATGAACTCGTCCGCCTCCCAGTCGAGGTTCAGGTAGTGCAGCGCCTGGAGGGTGAACGTGGTGTCGCGGATCCACGTGTAGCGGTAGTCCCAGTTCCGTTCGCCGCCCGGGGTCTCGGGAAGCGACGTCGTGAGCGCGGCCACCGTCGCGCCCGTCGGCATGAAGGTGAGCCCTTTGATCGCGAGCGCGGAGCGTTGGATCGGGTCGCGGAACCGGTGGTCCGGGATCCGCGCGCGGCTGAGCCACGACCGCCAGAAGCGGATCGTGGTGTCGATGCGCGCCGCCGCCGCGTCGGCGTCCTCGGGTGCGACGAGGCCCTCCTCCCAGGAGAGAACGCAGTACGCGCGCTCGCCCGCCTGGAGCACGTGTCGCCCCCGAACGCGGTTCTCCTCGATCCCGAGCGGCAGGCTCGACGCGAGGCGGAACGTCTGCCCGGCCCCGCTGGCGTCGGCCGCGTGACGGTCGTCTCCGACGAGGGCCCAGGTGCCCGGAACACGTCCGTAGTCGAATGCGGGCTCGCAGACGAGCTCGACCTCGACGTTCCCGTCCAGGCACTCGACGGTCCGCACGAGCATGTGGTCGGCGTCGTCGTCGGCCGGCGGCCGCGTGTGCGGCGTGACGGTGTCCTCGCGTTCCCGCGGCCCCATCGTCAGCGCGTCGCGCACGACGATCCAGCCGCTCGGCGTCTTCCACGTCGTCTCGAGGACGTTCGTGCCGGGCACGTAGACGGCCGCGGTCGGATGGTTGATGCCGAACGGCGCGAAGCGGAAGAAACCGGCCTCTCGGTCGAGCAGGCTTCCGAAGACGCTCGGCGAGTCGAAGCGGGGGATGCAGAGCCAGTCGATCGCTCCGTCGGGCGCCACGAGCGCGCCCGTGTGGCAGTCGGACAGGAACGCGTACTCCGCAATCGGCGGGAACGGCGAGGGCGCAGCCGCGCTCTGCGGCATTCGCTCTTTCGTCGCGGTCTCGCTCATGACGCGATCCACGGCTCGTGCCAGCGCCCATGGCCGGCGACGAGGGCGTCGGCTTCCGCGGGTCCCCAGGAGCCCGGAGCGTACGGATGGACCGGAGGTGGATCGTCGAGCAGCGGCTGCATGATCCTCCACTGTCTCTTCGACGCCGTCCTGGCGCGTGAACCGCGTGCTGTCGCCGATCAGCGCCGCATGGAGCAACACTTCGTAAGGAGTGGGGCCCTCGCCGCCCTCCTCGGCGAACTCCATGTCGAGCTCGATCGCAGCGGTTCCGGCGCGATCCGCCCGGTGAGCGTCGAGGACGAGCCTGACCCCGGGTCGAGGGGTCGAGCTTGACGACGAGCTGGTTCGGCTCAGTGGAGCCGTGACGGAGGTGGAACCCCAGGTTCGGCGCGTGCTTGAAGACGAGACGAAGCTCGGTCTGCGTGGCCGCGAGCCGCTTGCCGGTGCGGATGAAGAAGGGCACTCCGGCCCATCGCCAGTTCTCGATCTCGAGCCGGAGCGCCGCGTAGGTCTCGGTCGTCGAGTCCGCCGCGACACCGTCGATGTCGAGGTAGCCGTCGTACTGGCCCCGGACGTAATGAGCCGGGTCTCCATCGGCCACCGCGTTGAAGAGGGAGGCCTGAGCGTCCTTGATCTGCGCCGACGCCCGGCGGGAAGGGATCTCCATCGCCGAGGCGGCGACCACCTGCATCAAATGGTTGACGACGACGTCGCGCAGCGCGCCGACCGGGTCGTAGAAGTGGCCGCGGTCCTCGACGCCGAAGTCTTCGGCCATCGTGATCTGCACGGACTCGAGGTGGTTCTCGGCTCCACAGCGGCTCGAGCATCGAGTTCGCGAACCTGAGGTAGAGGATCTCCTCGAGTCCCATCTTCCCGAGGTAGTGGTCGATCCGGTAGAGCTGCGACTCGTCGAGGTTCTCGTGGATCTCGGCTGCCAACTCGCGCGCGGAGGCGCGGTCGTGGCCGAACGGCTTCTCGACGACGACGCGACCGGTCTTCGTCAAGCCCTGCTTCGGCGAGCCCCTGCACGACCCGGCCGAAGAGGAAGGGCGGGATCTCGAGGTAGAAGACCGGGGTCTTCGCACCGTCGATCGCCTCTGCGACGCGCTCGTAGGTCGCGTCGTCTCCGAAGTCGCCGGAGACATACGAGAGCCGGTCGGCGAAGCGATCGAAGACCTTCTCGTCGATCGACTGGCCCGTGCCTGCGATCGACTCGCGCGCGCGATCCTTGAGCTGGTCGACGGTCCAGTCGTCGACGGCGACGCCGACGATCGGGCAGTCGAGCAGCCCGCGCTGCTCGAGGCGGTAGAGCGAGTGGAACGTCATCACCTTCGCGAGATCGCCCGTGATGCCGAAGACGACGAAGACGTCGGCGGGCTTCTGGGCCTGTTCTTCCGTTCGCGCCTCGACCTCGGGTGCAGCCGTCGTCATGTCTGTCTCCCTCCTAGTCGACCAGTTTCAGCGTCAAGCCTCATGCGCGAGCGCCGCAGCCGCATCGTCCACTTGGGATGAGCGAATCACCTCACCGGTCGATCTCGACCCGGCCGCGACCGAACGCGTCCACCCGGCCCCAACGGCCTGGAATGTCGAGCAGCTCGAGATGGCCGATCCCAGCGGGCAGCGCGGGGTCGACGACGAGGTGCTCGCCAAGCGGCTCGAGCCCCAGCATCGTCCGCAGCAGGAGCAGCGGCGTCCCGGTCGACCACGCCTGCGGGCTGCAGGCCGTCGGGTACTGCACCGGATACTTGGTCTGCTCGCGCTGGTAGCCGCCGAACGCCTCCGGCAGGCGGCCGTCGAAGAACTCGGCGGCGTCGAGAATCCCGGCTGCGATCGCCGCCGCCTCGTCCTTGAAGCCGTAGCGCCTCAGGCCCCACGCGATGAACGAGTTGTCGAACGGCCAGACCGTGCCGACGTGGTAGCCGATCGGGTTGAAGCGCGCCTCACCCTCGGCGAGCGTGCGCACGCCCCAACCGGAGAAGAGCCTCTCGCCCATCAGGTGCCGGACGACCGCCTTCGCCTTCGACTTGTCGACGATGCCGCTCCAGAGCAGGTGGCCGTTGTTCGAGGCCAGCGCGTCGACCTGCTTGCCCTCGAGGTCGAGCGCGAGCGCGAAATACTCGCCGTCCTCGACCCAGAAGTCGCGGTTGAAGCGGCGCTTGAGGTCGGCCGCCTGCCGCTCGAGCTGGTCCGCAAACTCGGGGTCGTTCCAGACGTCGCGGGCCAGTCGGGCGCCGCGCATCTTCGCGTCGTACGCGTACCCCTGCAGCTCGCACGTCGCCCGCGGGAAACCGGGGAGCCGCCCGTCCCGGTACGAGATCGAGTCCCACGAGTCCTTCCAGCACTGGTTCTCGAGGCCGGTCTCCTCGTTGCGGCGCTGGTACCAGACATAGCCGCTGCCCTGGAGGTCCGCGTACTCGTCGATCCAGGCGAGTGCCGCCCGCGCCTCGAACTCGAGCTCGCGCACGAGCTTGCGGTCGCCCGTCCAGCGCTCGTATTCGTCGAGCAGCACCACATAGAGCGGGGTCGCGTCGGCGCAGCCGTAGTAGGGCGAGTGCGGCCGCTCCTCGAACGCGGTCAGCTCGCCGTAGCGAAGCTCGTGCAGGATCCGGCCCGGGTCCTCGTCGCGGAAGTCGTCGACCCTCGTTCCCTGCCACTCGCCGAGCGCCATCAGCGTCGTCGCGGCCAGCTCCGGCGTGAATGGAAGCGCCTGCAGGCTCGTGAAGATGCTGTCGCGGCCGAACATGGTCATGAACCAGGGCAAGCCGGCCGCCGGCAGGCTCCGGCCGCCGGTGACCGGCGGCGCGAAGCGCAGTGCTGCGAGGTCGACCAGGCTGCGGCGATACGTCCGGTTCAGCGGCTCCCAGTCGCACTCGATCCGCGGGGCGCCGGCGAGCCAACGGTCGAGGTTCGCCTCCATCGTGCGGCGGCGGCCCTTCCGCGCCTCGAACGCTCCGTAACCGGGAATCTCGACGACGACGTCGAGCTCGGTCTTCCACTCGCCGTGCCCTGGGATCCTCAGCTGGAAGGTCAGCCCGTTCTCGTCGACCTTGGCGCGTTGGCTGCTCGAGATCAGGGTCGAGCGCCTGAAGGTCTCGCGCTCGTACACGAGCCGAAGCGAGCCTCGTTCGACGCGATTCTCGTAGCGGCCTTTCTTTTCGAGCGCGTCCTTGACCTCGAACAGGTCGGCGAAGTCGCTGGCGGCCTCGATCCGCACCGTCAACTTCACCGGCTTCTCGTCGTGGTTCAGGATCGTCAGCACTTCCTTGAAGCCGTGGGCGACGGCCCGCTGCCGGATCACCGAAAGCTTTGCGTCGATGTAGACGGTTCCCATTCCGGGCACGAGGAAGAAGCGGGTCTCGAAGTACTGGAGGTCGTCGACCGAGAGCGAGCTCAGGCGCTGGTCGTCAACGGTCAGCACCCACTTCGAGAGGAAGCGCGTGTCGAAGGAGAACAGGCCTGTGGTGTCGGTCAGCGACGCCTCGATGTCACCGCGGTCGTCGCTGACCACGAACGTGTTGCCGTCCAGGATCTTGACGACCTCGTCGCTCACTTGCGACGCCGCCTGCTCTCGGCTGCCCGTCGAGCCTGACGCCGTTTCGGAGGGCCGGGGAGGAGCCGCTGGAAGAGGACGAGCAGTCTCGGGTCGCCCTCGATCGTCACGGCGCCGCGCAGCACGGCCGCGAACGCGTTCACCTCACCGGCGGCCATGCGCGCGAAGAGCTTGCGGTCGGTCCGAAGGACGCAATCCGCTTCGCCGCCCCCGCGGGCCACTGCGACCTCTCCTCTGTCGACGATGATCCGCCAGCGCTCGCTGCGCTTGCCGCCCGTCAGCTCGAACAGCATCGTGCCGTTCGCCCGCTTCAGGATCGGTAGGGCTTCCGCGGCGCCTAGCCGCTCGAACAGCTTGTCCGCGGCGTCGGTCACGTCTCGACGCTGATCCGTGCCGAACGCTCGTGCGTAAGCCCCGCGCCGGCCCAGTCGATCACGGCCTTCGCGCGGTCCTCGTTCGTCGGAAGCAGCGCGAGGTGCACGGTCCCCCAGGCGAGCTGGGCCTTCTTGCCCTTCATCGTCTTCCCGCCGAGCATCTGCACGACTGCCGATCCGCGTCCGATCGTCGCCATCGTGCCCTTGTCGTGGTACTTGAAGGGCTTCGTCTCCTTGCCTGCGACCAGCTTCGCGATGGTCTCGCCGGCGTGCTCGCCCGACTGGAGCGCCACCGAGCCGAGCTGCGGCAGCACCTGCTGGGTCTTCGGGTCGGTGATGGCCGCGACGTCGCCGACGACGAACACCTCGGGGTGGGACGGGATGCGGAGGTCGGCGTCGACTGCGATCCGGTTCCCTCGCTCGAGCTCGAGGCCGAGCGACTGGACGAGGGCGTTCCCCTGCAGGCCGGCGCCCCACACGAGCGTGTGCGCCTTCAGCTCCTTGCCCGACTTGAGCTTCACTCGGGCCGGCGAGATCGACTCGACCACCTCGCCGGTCTGGACCTCGACTCCACGCTTGGTCAGCGCCTCGACCGTGTAGGTGCGCAGGTCAGGCTTGAACATGGAGAAAATCTCGGGCGACGCCTCGACGAGCAGGATGCTGCTCGCGTCCTCCGCGACGTCGGGGTAGTCCTTGCGGAAGACGCCCGTTGTAGAGCTCGGCGAGCGCGCCCGCGGTCTCGACACCCGTCGGCCCTCCGCCGACGACCACGATGTTCAGCGCTCCGTCCTCGATCAGGTCCGGGTGCTTGTCCGCGTCTTCCCACAGGCGCAGCACCTGGTTCTTGAGCCGCACCGCGTCGGCGAGGGTGTACAGCGGGAATGCATGCTCGGCCGCGCCCTCGACCCCGAAGAAGTTGACCTCCGCGCCGAGCCCGAGGACCAGGTAGTCGTAGCGCGATCGGCTGGAGCTCCGCGAACTGGACTTGCCTGGCGTCGAGGTCGATTCCGGTGACGCGGTCCACATGGAGGCGCGCGTTGTCCTGGTCGTGAAAGAGATCGCGCATCGGATGGCCGACCGCGGGCTGCTCGAGAAGGCCCGTGGCGACCTGGTACAGGAGCGGCTGGAACGTGTGGTAGTCGTTCTTGTCGACGAGCACGACGTCGACGTCGCTCTTCTTCAGATTCTGAGCCGCCCCGATGCCCGCGAAGCCGCCGCCCAGGACGAGCACCCGGGGTCGCCCGCCGTTCGTGTCGGTGCGATCGCTCACCTCACCCCCAGGGTAGGCCCTCGCCTCGTCCGTCCGCTCACCCCAACTGGATGAAGCCGGGAACTACGGCGAGCAGCACAGCTTCACCGACCTCGATCAGCCCCTCCCGCGGGGTTGTATGTTCGTGGCCGTGCGCGACCGAGTCGTTCATACCAACCGGACGATGCGTCGCCGGCGGCGCGCGCGAAGGCTCGTGCGAACGTGGCTGAGTCCGAAGACTTTCAGGACGGTTCAGTGACCAATCCCGCTGCTCCCCCATCTGCACCCTCTGGGGCTTCCCCCGATCCGGAAGAGCTCCTCAGGAGTCGCCGCTACCTGGCGCTCCTCGCAATCGGCGCCGTCATCGGCGTGCCGGTAGCGACCGCTGCGTACTTCTTCCTCAAGGGGGTGGACGAGTCACAGCACTACCTCTACGCAACGCTTCCCGGAGAGCTCGGGTTCGACGGGGAACCGACGTGGTGGCCGCTGCCGCTGCTGGCCTTGAGCGGACTGCTGGTGGCGCTTGCGATCCGCTACCTGCCTGGAACGGGCGGTCACTCGCCTGCGGACGGATTCAAGCGATCCGGTCCGGTTCCCCCGATCGAGCTGCCGGGCATCGTCATCGCGGCCTTCGCCACGCTCAGCCTCGGCGCAGTGCTCGGGCCCGAGGCCCCGCTGATCGCCATCGGCAGCGGCCTCGGGGTGCTGGCGGTGCACCTGATCAAGCGAGACGCCCCTGCTCAGGCGAGCATGGTGATCGGGGCCGCTGGGAGTTTCGCGGCCATCAGCACGCTGTTGGGGTCGCCCATCGTCGGAGCGTTCCTCATGATGGAAGTGTCCGGACTCGGCGGCCCCTTGCTCGGCGTCGTGCTGATCCCGGGTCTGCTCGCCGCGGGGGTCGGCTCGCTCATCTTCATCGGCCTGGACGCCTGGACCGGTTTCGGAACCTTTTCGCTCGCCGTCCCCAACGTTCCGCCCTTCGCAACGCCCGACGGCGCCGAGTTCCTCTGGGCGCTCGGAATCGGCGTCGCCGCCGCCGCACTGGGTACTGCGATCCGCATATTGGCCCTCCTTCTCAGGCCCATCGTCGAACGCCGGATGCTCCTGCTCACACCGGTCGTTGGGCTGGCGGTCGGGGGGCTGGCGATCGCCTTCGCGGAGGGATCGGACCGGAGCTCCTCAGAAGTGCTCTTCTCCGGTCAGAACGCGCTCCCGTCGCTCATCGAGAACGCCGAAACCTGGACAGTCGGGGCACTCGTGTTGCTCATCGTGTGCAAGGGCCTCGCCTACAGCGCCTGCTTGAGCAGCTTCCGAGGTGGCCCCATCTTCCCCGCCCTGTTCCTCGGCGCAGCGGGCGGAATCGCCCTGTCTCACCTTCCCGGGTTACCGATGATTGCGGGCGCGGGGATGGGTATCGGAGCCTTGACCTCGGTCATGCTGGGTCTGCCGCTGACCGCGGTCTTGGTCGTCACAGTGCTTCTCCCGGCCGACGGTCTCGCACTGACGCCGCTCGTTGTCGTCGCCGTCGCAGTTTCCTACGTCACCTCGGCACGGCTAGCGCCAGCCCTAGCATGGGCCGCAACGAGGTCAACATCGGCTGAGGGGGAGCCGCCTGGTTCGACCAGCCCGGCGGTCTCGTGATCAATTCGCGCACCCTTCCGCCGGTTCAGGACACGCCCGGCTGAGCCGCTGCGACCCGCTCAGGCCGGGGCGTTGCCCGCTGCGCTCGTTGGAACCGAGACCGGCGACCACGGACGTCCGAACGAATCGATGAAGAGCGTGCAGGGCCCCGTGCTCGCGGGCAGCGCCCCCTCGAGCACATCGACCGTGTAGGTGAGCACGTTTCCGTCGAGCCGCGGGTCGTGCAGGACGACGACGACGTCACCCGGTGTGTCGTCCCCGTCGAGGAACGAGAGCACTGCGTTCGGCGGATCGATTGCGAAGCTCTCTGAGCCGGAGCCCCAGAGCTCGACGAAGCGGCTCGACCGCATGTGCCCGACCTCGCGGCGCGGTCGATCGGTGAAGTAGACCGTGGACTCCGCGAGGCCGTGCAGAGTGATCGTCCCCCCGCCGTTGCTCGTGAAACCCGTCGCGCTCTGGACGAACAGCGCGTCGATCCGCTCATGGCCTGCGGGCTTCGTGTTCACCTTCCTCTTCGTAGTCTCTGCGCGGCGGCGCCGCCTGTCCTCATGCCGAGCGGGTGAAAGCGTCGCTTCGCCGATCCGGGCCTGGACGGACGACTTAGCGCGCAACGGCGGCGATGAGGTCATCGAGCTCCAGTCTGTCCGCTGGGGCCTCGACGGCCTCGACGAGGCCGAGCTCCTCCGCGAGGGCGACCGCGCCGCTCCGGCTGGAGACGCCGAGCTTCCGATACACCGAGATCGCCTGAGTCTTGATCGTGTTCCTCGAGACATGGAGCCGCTCGCCGATCTCCTTGAACGACAGATGCGTTGAGAGCATTGGCAGCAGACGCAGCTCTGCCGGTGTGAGCCCGGAGCTCACGCCGTCGTGCGCCCGAGGCATCGCGCTGATCTCGCCATCGAGGTCGTCGACCGCCTCGCCGAGCACGCCCAGCGCCGGCCGGGCGGCAAGAATTCCGCGCGCCTCCTCGAGCATGTGCTGGGCGGCCTCGCGGTCGCGGAGCGTGACGTACGCATCCCCGAGCTCGAGACGGGTCTGAAGTGCAAGCCAGGGCAGGGCGTAGGTCAGGTGCGGCGTCAGCTTCGTCGCGGCCCCGAGGCGGCGGCGGGCGCGATCCCACTGCCCGTGCCTCAGCTGGCTCCGAGCCGAGGCGGCCAGCGCGAGCGCGCTCGACGGGTAGTCGTCGAGTTCCCCTTGTTCGACGACGCGCTGGGCCTCCTCGGCCAGATCATCCGCTGCGCGGACGTCTCCTCGGGCGGCCGCGATCAGCGACCGCTCTCCGACTGCGATGGCGTGTGTCTCGGTCGACCCGATTCGTGCGGCCTGCTCGATCGCTTGCTCGAGAATCGAGTCGCCGCGATCCACGTCACCGAGGAGGAGGGCGGCGGCGCCCTGAACGAGCAGTGCGGCGGGAGCCCACGCGTCGTCCTTGGGGAGGCGCGCGACGGCCAACTCGGCGTCGGCCTGCATCTTGACGGGCCCCTCGCTGCAGAGCGCCGAGCGCATGATCGAGATCCGCGGCCGAACGGCCGCTACGCCCTTGCGCCGTGACGCGACGCCTCGCTCCGCGGCATGCAGCCAGCGATCGGCATCCTCGGCTCGGCCCCGAGCCGCGTGGATCCTGCTGCCCTGGATCGCGACCGCCGGATGACGGTCGAGCCGTTCGTCCACGTCGAACAGTTCGAGCCAACCCTCCACGATCGACACCCGGCCGCTGTTGTGGAGCTGCAGGGCGATCGAGGTCAGGATGCGCGCGGCGTCGTCGACGTCTCCGGCAGCGTGGGCATGGACGAGGGCGGATTCCGGATCGAGGTGCGACTCGTACCACGCAGCCGCCCGCCTGTGGAGCACGGGCACGAGATCGGGCTCGTGCTCAGCGAGCTCTCGCTGGAGCACGTCGCGGAAGAGGTGGTGGTACCGGTACCAGCCGCGACGATGGTCGAGCCCGACGAGGAACAGGTTCGCCTGCTCCACGGCCTCGAGCTGGCGCGCCGCGCCCTTGCTCCTCAGAACCGCGTTACAGAGTGGGGCGCACATTCTCTCGAGCACCGAGGTTCGCGTGAGGAACCGCCGGCCGGCCGGGGTCAGCCGCGACAGGTACTCGCTGCGCAGGTAGTCGGCGATGTGCTGGTCGTTCCCGGTGAGACGCGCGAGGTCGACCGGCTCGCCGGCCTCGTCGCCCTCTTCCTGGCTCCCGATCGCCGCGAGCTGGAGCCCCGCGGCCCAGCCCTCGGTCCGGTGCGTGAGCTCGGTCATCTGGACCTCGTCCAGCACGACGCCCGAGGCGCGCAGCATGAGCTCGACCTCGCGGCGGCTGAGCGCGAGCTCGTACGTCCCGATCTCGAGCAGCGGGCCGGCGACGCGGAGCGAGGCGATCGGCACCCTGGGGAGGGATCGGCCCGACAAGGCGATCATCGAGCCGCGGGGAGTGCTTCCGATGAGAATGCCGATCGCCTCGAGCGCGTCGGTCGACTCGAGCGCGTCCACGCCGTCCAGGACGATCACGGACGGCGACGTCCGAGATGAGAGCGCGGCGCTGAGCCTCGGCGCCACCGCGTCCCAGATCGTCTCGTTCGGGCGGTCGAATGCCTCCAGGACGCTTGCGCCGAGCGGCTCGATCCGATCGAGGGCCGCGGTGACGTGCTTCAGGAAGACGAACGGGTCGTTGTCACGCTCGTCGACCGTGACCCACGCGAACGGACGCGCGTCGCGTTCCGCCCATTGCGCCAGAAGCGTCGTCTTGCCGTAGCCGGCCGGCGCTGCGACGAGAACCACCGGGAACGCGCCTGCGGCGCGAAGCCTGTTGACGAGCGCCGTCCTCGAAACGTTCTGAGGCCTGCCGGGCGGGACGAGCAGTTTCGATTCGAGCACGTCGAAGGGGAGCGGCGTCTGCTCGTCGGCGTCCACGAGGATGGCCTTTGCGCCCAGCCCGCGGAGCGCAGGGCTCGACGGGCGTCGGTCAACGCCGAAGCGCCGTGCTCGGCCTGCTGGAACCAACTCGACTTCGCCCTCCAGTCCTTTGCTCGCCTGCCCGCGAGCCTCGCGCGCGAGAAACAAACTCCCAATGCGAGTCTCCCGCTCACAAAACGTCGGGCACATTGGGGGATCCCCTCATTCGGGCGCGGCCTTCCACTCCCGGAAACACCTCGGCCCTGGTGGTGCAGGCACTACAAGTTGCGAGCAAGGGCGTTACTTGCAGGGAAATTCGCGCCTGGCTACGCTCGTGAGGATGCCGATCCGCGTCGTCGTCGCCGAGGACAGCTTCCTCGCCCGTGAGGGGATCGTCAGCATCCTCGACGACATCGAAGACGTCGAGGTCGTGGAGATGTCGAGCGACCTCGACGAGCTGCGATCCGCCGTCGAGCGCACCGAGCCGGACATCGTCCTGACGGACATCCGGATGCCGCCCACGAACACCGACGAGGGGATCCGCTTCGCCGCCGAGTTGCGGGACAAGCATCCCGACATGGGCGTCGTCGTGCTCAGCCAGCACGCCGAGCCGCGCTACGCGATGGCTCTCTTCAACGCGGGCTCGGACCGCCGAGCGTATCTCCTCAAGGAACGCCTCAAGGATCAGGCCGAGCTCAGCCGCGCGCTCCACGACGTGGCGGCAGGTAGATCGCTCGTCGACTCCAGAGTGGTCGACAAGCTCGTGTCCGCACGCCAGCGTGACGACTCCGTGCTTCAGAAGCTCACGCCTCGGGAGCTGCAGATTCTCGGCCTGATCGCGGAGGGGCGGAGCAACGGCTGGATCGCCGAGAGCCTCGTGATCTCGAAACGAGCGGTCGAGCGGCACATCAACACGATCTTCCTCAAGCTGGACCTCGGGAAGCCGGAGGACGTCAGCCGTCGGGTGAAGGCCGCGCTTGTCTACCTGAGCGGCGACGAGCACTACGCCGCCAGACCCTCCTAGCGGGCCTGACTCAGACCGGGCTCGAGGCGGGAGGCGCGTCCGGGGGCTGCTCGGGTGCGTCGGTGGAGGTGAGCGGTTTCGTGACCTCTTCGAGCGATTTGCCCTCGGCGTTGATGCCGAAGATGATCTCGATGATGCCGCCGAAGATCATGATCCCGCCCCCCACGAGATAGCCGATGAAGAGCCCGGTCCGGCTGGTTCCGTCTCCGATCAGCCAGCCGTAGAAGAGGGGCCCGAGCGCCCCGAAGACCTGCGCGATCGCGAAGAAGACGGCAATCGCCTCCGCGCGGATCTCGATCGGCCACGTCTCGCTGACCGTCAGGTAGGCGGCGCTGGCTCCGGCCGAGGCGAAGAAGAAGATCACGACCCAGACGAAGGTCTGCGAGTTCGCCGACAGGTCGTTGTTCTGGAAGAGCCAGCCGCTGATCGCGAGCAGCCCGCCGGAGAGGATGTACGTGCCCGAGATCATCTTCTTGCGTCCGACCGTGTCGAACAGCGGTCCGAGCAGAAGCGGCCCGATCAGGTTGCCGACCGAGAACGCAAGGCCGTAGAGGGGCACCCTGGTCGCGCTGACGTCGTAGAACTTCACCAACACGAGCCCGTAGGTGAAGAAGATCGCGTTGTACAGGAACGACTGCGTGATCATCAGTGTCGCGCCGAGGATCGCTCGCTTCGGGTACGTGTGGAACACGAGACGGAGGAATGTGATGTAGCCGTACTGCTTTTCCGGGACGAGCTCGATCGCGAGGGAGTCGTCGACCTCCTCGAGCTCCTGTCCCGACTTTCGGACGGCGTCCTCGATCGTCCGGAGATTGGCTTCCGCCTCCTCCATGCGTCCGTGCGTCATCAGCCAGCGTGGGCTCTCGGGCAGCGTGCGGCCCACGTAGATCACGACGAGAGCGAGCACCGGGCCCATCAGGAAGGCGAGCCGCCAGCCGACGTTGACCGCGAACGCGTTGAGGAAGATGAGCGAGGCGAAGGAGCCGAGGATCGCTCCGGCCCAGTACGTGCCGTTGATCCAGATGTCGACCCGTCCCCTGTACTTGGACGGCATCATCTCGTCGATTGCCGAGTTGATCGCGGCGTACTGGCCGCCGATGCCCGCCCCTGCCACGAACCGGGTCAGGTAGAAGAAGACGAGCCAGCCGGTGTGATGGCCGGTGACGAAGGCGGCCGCGCCAGTCCCGAAGAGGTACAGGAGCAACGTCATGATCAGGAGGCGCTTCCGGCCGAGCTTGTCGGACAGCCGCCCGAAGAAGAGTGCGCCGACCATCTCGCCGATCAGGTAGATCGACGCGATCAGGCCGATCTCGGTCGAGCTCATGCCGAGCGTTTGGGGCTTGGTCAGCTCGCCGGTGACCGAGCTCGCGATCGTGATCTGCAGTCCGTCGAGGATCCACGCCGCTCCGAGCCCGGCGACCATGCGCGTGTGGAAAGGCGACCAACTCAGGCGGTCGAGCCGCGCAGGAATCGTGCTGCGAATCGCCTTTGCCGCGGGCTCGACCACGCTCATCGCGGGCGAAAATAATCCGCGTCACATCGACCGCTTTCATCCCGACCGGATGAAACGGCGATTTCGCTAGACCGCGGACGCGCGCGGAACCTCGGGCGAGTCCGAGGTCTCGTGCGTCACTCCGAACGACATCAGCCCCATGCCGACGGCCACGATCGCAGCGATGCCGTAGATCGTCGGCAGCCCGACGCCCGCGTCGAGCAGCGGGCCGACGCCGAACGCGGCCAGCCCGTAGCCCACCTGGTAGAAGGCGATCACGCCTCCCGCCATTGCGGCCGAGATCGACACCAGCTCCTCCTGGCCGAAACTGATCGTGAGCGGCAGGAGCGCCGAGCAGCCGAGCCCGGCGAGCC
The DNA here is from genome assembly GCA_963712635.1 of uncultured Actinomycetes bacterium. Classification (GTDB taxonomy): domain Bacteria; phylum Actinomycetota; class Thermoleophilia; order Gaiellales; family Gaiellaceae; genus VAXT01. The sequence goes on from CAVQIS010000007.1 coordinate 505,896, forward strand.
CGAACGCCAGGACGCCGAGCGCGGTGTTGCCGTCGCCGAGGAGCGCGATCAGCCCGAACGTGACCGCGAGCAGGAAGGGCAGGATGCGATACGTCGTCCGAGGCGGCAGCCAGTTTTGAACCGCCGCGAAAACGACCCGCCCGACGGTGACCATCGCCCAGAAGGCCGTGAGCGCGATCGCGGCGACGGTCGTCGAGGCGCCGAGCTCGCTCGTCATGTCGAGCTGTGACCAGTTGCCGTTCACCGTCTCGCAGACGCCGTAGAGGACGGCGAAGCCGGCGAACATCCAGAACCGAGCCGGGATCCCGTGCGCGCGGGCTGGCCCGGCCGGCGCCGCCGGTACGCGAAGCGGCAGTGAGAGGCTTCCGAAGACGAGCGCAGTGAGCAGCACTGCGGAGAGCACGGGCAACCCCCACCAGAATCCGAGGCCCACGAAGATCGCGACGAAGACGGGGGCGAGCGCCGTCCCCAGCCCGAGCAGCGCGTTCAGGGCGAGCACCGACGTCGCAACTCCGTCCGGGTGGAAGGCCGCCGTCAACGTGTTCAGGGCCGGCACGGCCAGCCCGAACCCGAGCCCGAGGAACGCGGTCGCGACCAGCAAGAGCGGCAGGGCGATCGACGTGTCCGATTCGAAGAACTGGCTAATGATGAGCAGCGACATCGCCACGAGGCCGGCGACCAATCCGGCGAGGTACACCTGCTTCGTCCCGAAACGGCGCCCGAGCGACGCGCCGAGCAGCGAGGCCGCGATTGCGGTTATGACCTGCGGGACGAAGAGCAGGCCGTACTGGCTGTTGGAGAGGCCGTACTCGTCCGGGTCGGTGAAGATCGTGCTCGCTGCAGGGAAGGTGACGAGCACGATGCCCTGGACGGCACCGGCCGCATAGACGACGTTGGTCTCCCTCCGCGTCGCCATCTCAGCGAACGAGCATATCCCCCTACGCCAGGGCGGCCGAGCTCCCCGGGACCTCCTCCGGCTCTGGGTTGGGTTGGCTTGCCAGGGAGATCAGCACGGCCCCACCGAGCGCCAGAACGAGGCCGATCACGGCGACGACGACGTGCCAGAGCGGGCGACTCAGGCGCTCGTCGAAGATCGCGATTCCGAGCAGCACCCCGACCAAGGGGTTGCAAACCGAGACCGTCGCCACCGAGGGCGCGAGTCGGCCCGTGCCGAGCGACACCTGCTGGAGCACGAAACCGAGCACCCCCGCGATAGCGAGCGCGTAGCAATGCCAGTGCGACAACATGACACCGACGCCTTCGTGGAGCTGCTCGATCGTCGGCTTCGTCAACGCGGCCGAGAGCCCGAAGAGGATGCCTGCCACCGAGCCGTACACGGCCGCCGTCCTTGTGAGGGTGCCGTGCCTGCCGAGCACGAGCAGGACCGCACAGAGAACGGACACCACGACAATGGCGATCGCCCACTCGTCGTTCGGCGCGTTGTCCTTGCCGCCGGCCGGGTCCCCGTAAATGGTGAACAGCGCGAGCCCGAGCACGATCACGGCCGCGCCGCCGACCTCCCGCCGGCCGACCCGCTGATTCGTCAAGAGCCAACCGAGCGGGAGCGCGAAGACGACCGTCGCCACGAGCAGCGGTTGGATCACGGCGAGCCGCCCGCGATCGAGGGCGGCCGCCTGTAGGAGATAGCCGACGAGCAGCGCGACTGTGCCGAGGAGCCACATGCGCTGGCCGACGAGGCGCACGAGCGACATCGGCTTGGCGAGGGAAACCCCGGCGAGGTTGAGCGCGCCCTTCTGCTGCAGCGTCGCAGCAAGCGCGAAGAGAATCGATGCCATGAGCGCGAGCGCGGCGGCCATCGAGGGTCAGCTTAAGCCGTGCTCCAGATGTGTGGAAGGCCGGCAGCGCCCGGGTCGATCTGGAGTGCGGGTGAGAGGACTCGAACCTCCAAGGGCTTTCACTCACCGGGTCCTAAACCCGGCGCGTCTACCAGTTCCGCCACACCCGCCTGGGATTCACAGGATAGAGAGCGGGGTACGCACCTCTTATGTCAACTCCAGAAGAGCGAGAACAGGAAAGCCGCGAGAGCGACGTCACGAAGTTCGAGGAGCAGATCGAGGAAGACCGCGAGCAGCAGCACGAAGCTGCTCGGAAGATCGCTCAACCCCTCGAGCCTCAGGACGACGACGAGCAGTCGTAGACGCGGCTCGGCCCAGCGCTAGAACGCGCGAGCGAGCAAGTCCCAGCCCTGCAAGGTGCTGGCAGAATGGCCGCGTCGTGAAAACCACGGTCCAGGAGCTGTCCGACAACCGCGTCCGCCTCGAGGTCGAGGTCCCGACCGACCACATCAAGCACGCAGTCGAGCACGCGTCCTCCGATCTCGCGGCCTCGACGAAGATCCCAGGCTTCCGTAAGGGCAAGGTCCCGCAGAAGGTGCTCGAGGCGCGCATCGGCCGCGACCGCATCTTCAGCGAGGCCGTCCAGTCGCACATCGGCGGCTGGTTCTGGAACGCGGCCGAGGACGCGAACGTCCGTCCCGTCTCGCAGCCCGAGCTCAACTACGAGCGTGCCGACGACCGACGACCAGCCGTTCAGCTTCACCGCCGAGGTCTCGGTGCAGCCGCCGCCGGAGGTCGCCGACTGGGCCGGCCTCGAGGTGCCCGCGGCCGAGCCCGAAGTTCCCGAGGAGCTCGTCGACCGCGAGCTCGAAGCTCTGCAGGCCTCCGTCGCGGAGCTCGCCCCGGTCGAGGACCGCCCCGCGAAGGACGGCGACGTCCTCGTCGTCGACCTCGTGGACGAGACGGGCGAGGCGCAGCGCGACTACGTCGTCCAGGTCGGCGCCGGCCGACTCGTCGAGGAGATCGAGCGCGGCCTGCGCGGGATGAGCCCGGGCGAGACGAAGGCGATCACGTACGCGTCCCCGGAGGGCCAGAAGAAAACGGCCGAGGCGACGCTCAAGGAGGTCAAGGAGCCGGTGCTGCCGCCGCTCGACGACGAGCTGGCGCGTTCCGCGAGCGAGTTCGAGACGCTCGCCGAGCTGCGCACCGAGATCGAGGAGCGCCTGCGCGAGGCGATCCAGGCCGAGCTCGACGCCGACTTCCGCGCCGGTGCCGTCGACAAGCTCGTCGAGGCCTCGAACGTCGAGGTCGCCGACGCGCTCGTCGAGGCGAGGGCCGCCGAGCTCCTCAACGGGATGCTCCGCTCGCTCGAGCGCCGCGGCCTCGACGCCGAGACCTACCTGAGGGTCACCGGGCCAGACCGCGGACCAGCTCCGCGAGACGCTCCGCAGCGAAGCGCGCGCGCGCCATCGCGCGCGAGCTCGTCCTCGAGGTCGTCGCGGACCGGCTCGAGATCGAGGTGTCCGACGACGAGATCAAGGAGCTCGTCCGCGAGCAGGCCGAGGCCGCCGGCGAGAACCCGGACGAGGTCATCGACCAGCTCTGGCAGGCCGGCCGCCACGAGCGCCTGCGCGAAGACCTTCGCCTCAAGAAGGCGCTCGACAAGATCGTCGAAGACGTCAAGCCCATTCCCGTCGAGCTCGCAAGGGCGCGCGAGAGCATCTGGACGCCCGAGAAGGAGAAACCCGCGACTGCTACGAAACTGTGGACCCCGAGCAGCAAGGAGCCTGCATGAGATACGACCCCCAAATGAGCCCACTCGTCCCCATGGTCGTCGAGCAGACCTCGCGTGGCGAGCGCGCGTTCGACATCTACTCCCGGCTGCTCAACGAGCGCATCGTCTTCCTGGGGACGCCCGTCGACGATCAGATCGCGAACCTGATCATCGCCCAGCTCCTCCACCTCGAGTCGGAGGACCCTGACAAGGACATCGCCCTGTACATCAACTCACCGGGCGGATCCGTGTACCACGGGCTCGCCGTCTACGACACGATGCAGTTCATCAAGCCCGACGTGCAGACGATCTGCGTCGGGATCGCGATGTCGATGGGAGCGCTGCTCCTTTCCGGCGGCGCGAAAGGGAAGCGCATGGCGCTGCCGAACGCAAAGATCCTGATCCACCAGGTCTGGGGCGGGTTCCAGGGCCAGGCGACCGACATCGAGATCCACGCACGGGAGACGATTGCCTTGAAGCGAAAGCTCGAAGAGATCATGGGAACGCACACCGGCCAGGATCTGGACAAGGTCTCGAAGGACATGGAGCGCGACTTCTTCATGACGGCAGAAGAAGCGAAGGAGTACGGAATCATCGACACTGTCATCGAGCATCGCTGACGCTAGGGATAGGCAAAAGGCCAATTTCGATGTACAAGGTGATTGGGGATGGCTAGAGCTAGCGAGGGCAACGAGCAGCTTCTCTGCAGCTTCTGCGGGAAGTCACAGCGCCAGGTCAAGAAGCTGATCGCTGGACCTGGGGTCTACATCTGCGACGAGTGCATCGATCTCTGCAACGAGATCATCGACGAGGAGCTGACGACTCCGGCGACGCTCGACCTGGAGAACCTGCCGCGCCCGAAGGACATCTACGCCGTCCTGAACGACTACGTCGTCTCGCAGGAAGAGGCGAAGCGCACGCTCGCGGTGGCGGTCTACAACCACTACAAGCGCGTGCAGATGGGCACGGAGGACGGCGACGTCGAGCTCCAGAAGTCGAACATCCTCCTGCTCGGCCCGACCGGGTGCGGGAAGACGCTGCTGGCCCAGACGCTGGCGCGAATCCTGAACGTCCCGTTCGCGATCGCCGACGCGACGGCGCTGACCGAGGCCGGCTACGTCGGCGAGGACGTCGAGAACATCCTGCTCAAGCTGATCCAGGCCGCGGACTTCGACATCAAGAAGGCCGAGACCGGGATCATCTACATCGACGAGGTCGACAAGATCGCGCGCAAGGCGGACAACCCGTCGATCACGCGCGACGTGTCCGGCGAGGGCGTCCAGCAGGCGCTGCTCAAGATTCTGGAAGGGACCGTTGCCTCGGTTCCGCCGCAGGGCGGCCGCAAGCACCCGCACCAGGAGTTCCTGTCGATCGACACGACGAACGTCCTCTTCATCTGCGGCGGCGCGTTCGCGGGGCTCGAGAAGATCATCGGCAAGCGGATCGGCAAGAACGCGGTCGGCTTCGGCGCGGACATCCGCTCGCGCCACGACTCGGACAAGTCGGAGCTGCTCTCGGGCGTCATGCCGGAGGATCTCCTCTCGTACGGGCTGATCCCCGAGTTCATCGGCCGGCTGCCGGTCGTCTCGGCGGTGCACCAGCTCCAGCGCGAGGATCTCGTCCAGATCCTGGTCGAGCCGAAGAACGCGCTCGTCAAGCAGTACCAGCGCTTCTTCGCCTACGACGACATCGAGCTCGTCTTCACCGAGGACGCGCTCTGGGAGATCGCGGACAAGGCTCTGGAGCGCGAGACCGGCGCGCGCGGGCTGCGCTCGATCATCGAGCACGCGCTCCTCGACGTGATGTTCGAGCTCCCGTCGCGCAAGGACGTCTCCAAGTGCGCGATCACGAAGGAGACGATCGCGCAGGACCTGAAGCCGACGCTCGTCACCTCGGGCGCCTCGCAGGACGAGCCCGAAGAGCTCGTCGAAGAATCTGCGTAGTCGCGTAGCGGCTCTGTAAGCCTCAGGGCGACGTCATCGTCACGTGCTCTGCGGCGGGCTCCAGTGGGCCTGCGGGTTGGCCGGGCTCCTCGCGGCGGCGGATCGCGTGGACGCTCGGCTGCGCGAAGACGATCGCCTGCGTGACCGCGATCACGATCGCTGCTCCGATGAGCGTTTCCTGGACGCCGATCACCGCTGCGACCGGGCCGGCGAGCGCCGCGCCGAGCGGGAGCAGCACGAACGAGCCGAACGAGTCGTAGGAGCTGACGCGCGACAGCGACTCCTCGGGCACGTTCTGCTGGAAGACCGTGGACCAGAGCGTGATGTGGATCGCCAGGCCGCAGCCCGCGAGCACCGAGAAGACGATCAACGTCCAGAGCGGTAAGCCGAGGCCCATGCCGAGCGGTTGGAGCAGGAAGACCCAGGCGGCCATGCACGAGGCGGCCAGCGGTTTCTTCGGGCGGATCTTCATCGCCAGGAGGCCGCCGACGAGCGCGCCGACGCTGAAGGCCGCGGTCAGAGCCGCCCACGCGGGCGCGCCGCCGAGGTCGCGCTTGGCGATGATCGGGCCGAGGACCCAGTACGAGGCGAACGCGAAGTTGCCGATCCCGAAGAAGACGATCGTCGTCCAGATCCACGTCTGGCGGCGGAACTCGCTCCAGCCCTGGCGCAGGTCGGCGAAGAACGACTTCGCTGCGACGACGTCGTCACGCCGCGGGAGCCTCAAGGGCAGGAGCAGCAGCGCGCCGAGCGCGAACGAGGCGGCGTCGATGAGCAGCGCCGACCCGGGGCTTCCCGCCGCGACGATGGCGCCGCCGATCGCGGGGCCGACGATCCTCGTCGCGTTCCGCGAGAGCCCGAGCAGCGCGTTCGCCTGCTGCAGGCGTGGTGGGCTGACCGTCGCCGGGATCAGGCCGGTCGACGCGGGGAGGTAGAAGCCTTCGGCGAGCCCGTAGAACGTCTGCAGGACGACGAGCATCGCGATCGTCGCCGATCCGGTGAGGACGAGCGTCCCGGTGATCGCCTGGACGACGCCCTGCACGACCGCGACGACGATCAGGACGATGTGCCGCGGCAGGCGGTCGGCCCAGACTCCGGCTGCCAGGACGATCGCCGCATCCGCGATCTGCCGCGCCGCGAGGACGAGCCCGAGCGCAATCGCCGAGTCGGAGACCTGCAGCACCGCGAACACGAGCGCGACCACGGAGATGCCGTCGCCGAGCCCGGAGATCGTCGAGCTTGCGAAGAGGTAGCGGAAATTGCGTTCGGTGAGCGCGCCGGCGGCACGGCGAAGTCGCATCGATTGCTTTTACCGCATTTGCCAAGAGGGCCAAACGCCGGCGATACTGAGCGCATAGTCGCTGCCTGACCGCATCCGTCCTTCTCGCCCGGACTCGGAGAGTCCGCGGTCGTACGATGCCGCCATGGAGCCGCTCTACCAGCCGCAGGGAATCGAAGAGCGTTGGCAGCGCACCTGGGAGGACGAGGGCCTCTACAGCGCCGAGCGCGGATCGAGCCGCGCGACCCGTTCGTGATCTGCCTCCCGCCGCCGAACGTGACCGGGCCGGCTGCACATGGGGCACGCGCTGAACGATCTCGGCGCAGGACGCGCTCATCCGCTGGCATCGGATGCGCGGGTTCAACGACGCTCTGGCAGCCCGGCTACGACCACGCGGGCATCGCGCGCCAGAACGCGGTGATGACGCGGCGGCTGGCGGCCGAGGGCAAGACGCGTCAGGACTCGGGCGCGAGCAGTTCGTGGAGCTGTGCTGGGACTGGCTCCGCGAGTACGGCGGCACGATCATGGAGCAGTTCCGGACGCATGGGCGCTTCGCTCGACTACCGGCGCCACCGCTTCACGATGGACGACGAGTACATCCGCGCGGTGATGCGCTTCTTCGTGCACCTGCACGGCAAGGGCTGCATCTACCGCGGCGAACCGGATCGTCAACTGGTGCCCGGGCTGTCCACGAGCACGTCTCTCGGACCTCGAGGTCGAGCACGCGGAGGTCGACGACACGCTCACGTAGATCCGCTACCCGCTCGCGGACGGTCCCGACGGCCACGTGACGATCGCGACAGTGCGGCCGCGCGACGATGCTGGCGGACGTCGCGGTGGCCGTGCACCCGGACGATGAGCGCTGGCGCGACGTCGTCGGACGCGAGGTGCTCGTCCCGATCGTCGAGCGCGCGCGTGCCGATGATCGCCGACGAGCGCGTGGACATCGAGTTCGGCACCGGCGCGGTGAAGATCACGCCCGGCGCACGATCCGATGGACTGGGAGATCGGGCGTGACCACGACCTGCCCGAGCCGATCGGTGATCGGGCTCGACGGGCGGATGAACGAGGACGCCGGCGAGCTCGCCGGGCTGACGCAGGAGGAGGCCGAGAAGCGCATCCTCGCTGGCTCAAGGAGCGCGGCCTGCTCGAGAAGCGCGAGGCGTACCGGCACTCGGTCGGGCACTGCGACCGGTGCGGCGACCGGATCGAGCCGCTCGATCTCCTCCAGTGGTGGTGCTCGATGGAGGAGCTGATGAAGCCTGCGATCGAGGCGCTGCGGGACGGCCGCGTGCGCTCCACCCGGAGTCAGCAGACGACCGGTTCGCGACTCGACTCGCTCGAGAACGTCCGCCCGACTGGTGCATCTCGCGCCAGCTCTGGTGGGGGCACCGGATCCCCGTCTGGGAGTGCCCGGACGGGCACGACGACCGTGGCCGAGACCGAACCGGCCGCGTGCGCCGAGTGCGGGTCGACCGAGCTGACGCAGGAGCGAGGACGTGCTCGACACGTGGTTCTCGTCGGCGCTCTGGCCGTTCGCGACCTCGGCTGGCCCGAGCAGACGCCCGAGCTCGAGACGTTGTATCCCGGGCGACGTGAACACGACGGCGCGCGACATCAACTTCCTGTGGGTAGACCCGGATGATCTGCGCCGGCCTGGAGCTGATGGGCGAGATCCCGTTCCACGACGTCAACATCCACACGATGATGCTCGCGCCGGACGGGCGGCGGATGTCGAAGAGCCTCGGCACCGGGATCGACCCGCACGGACCTGATCGCCGAGCACGGCGCCGACGCGACCCGCTACGGCCTGCTGAAGATGGCGTCGACGCAGGACGTCCGCTTCTCGATCGGCGCGATCGAGGAGGGGCGCAAGCTCGCGAACAAGCTCTGGAACGTCGGCCGCCTGATGCTCGGCGCGCGGGCGACGCGAGCGCGGAGCCGACCCCGGACGACAGTCGAGGAACGCTGGATCTTCGCCCGCCTCGACGCAGACCCGTGCCGAGGTCGAACGCCGATCTCGACGAGTTCGACTTCGCGCACGCCGTCGACCGGCTCTACCACCTGACGTTCGACGACTTCTGCGACTGGTACGCCGAGGCGATCAAGCCGCGCCTCGTACGAGGCGACGCAGGATGCCGCGCGACGGCGCTCGCCGCGCTCGAGCGGCTGCTCGAGCTCCTGCACCCGGTGATGCCGCACGTGACCGAGGAGATCTGGTCGCACCTGCCCGATCGCGAGACGCGGCTGATCGTGGCGCCGTGGCCCGAGCCCGACGAGCGCTTCGCCGCCGACCTGCACGCCCTCGACCGCGCCCAGGAGGCAGCCGCCATCTTCCGACGGAGCGGTGTCCGCGCCGAGCTCGACGGCGACGACCTGCGGATCTTCGACGCCGTCGTCAGGCCCGATCGGGTCAAGACCGACGGCAACGTCGAGGCCGAGGTCGAGCGGCTCCGCAAGGAGATCGCGCGCGCCGAGGGCATGCTCGCCAACGAGCGGTTCACCTCGAAGGCCCCGCCCGAGGTCGTCGAGGCCGAGCGCGAGAAGCTCGAGCGCTACCGCCGTGAGCTCGATGCCATCAGCGACTAGCCCGGCTCCGGCGACCGAATGGGTCGCGTCGCTGAGCCCGTGGCCGGAGGAGTTCGGCCTCGAGCGGATGTGGTCGCTACTCGAACGGCTCGGCAGCCCGCAGAACGCCTATCGGACGATCCACGTCGTCGGCACGAACGGGAAGTCGACGGCCACGCGAACCATCGCCCAGTTGCTCCGGCAGGAAGGGCTACGCGTCGGCGCGTACACCTCGCCGCACGTCTCCGGCTGGCACGAGCGGCTGGATTGTGATCCCGCGAGCTTCGAACGGGCCGTCGCGCGCATTCGCGACGCCGCGGAGGAGCTCGACGCAACGCAATTCGAGGCGCTGACCGCGGCCGCGCTCCTCGACTTCGCCGAGCGAGACGTCGAAGCAGCGGTCGTCGAAGCGGGCCTCGGAGGCCGGCTCGACGCGACGAACGTCGTCGACGCCGAGGTCGTCCTGCTCACGAACGTCGCGCTCGAGCACACCGAGGTGCTCGGCGAGACGCGCGAGGAGATCGCGCGGGAAAAGCTTGCGGTAGCTCATGCGGCAAGAGTAGTTGTCCGATCGGACAACGAATTCGACGACCTCGTTCCGGGGAACCCCGAGCTGGTCGACGGAGGAGCCCGAGAGGCCGCGGAAGCCTTCCTCGGCCGCGGGATCGAGCGCGACGCTCAGGTGGCGCTCGCGGGCCGGCTCGAGCATCGCGGCGGAGAGATCTGGGACGGCGCCCACACGCCGGAAGCCGTCGACTGGCTCCTGGCGCGAATCCCCGTGCACGACTACGCGCTCTGCGTCTCGATCCTCGGCGACAAGCGGGTCGACGAGCTCCTCGAGCGTCTTGGCAAGGCCGGCAGCACGCTCGTCGCAACGCGCTCCACCAACCCGCGCGCGCTACCCGCGAAGGAGCTCGCCGCCCGCGCCGAAGCGCACTTCTCGGACGTGCACGCGATCCCGAATCCGAAGAAGGCACTCACGCGCGCGCGAGAGACCGGGCGCCCCGTGATCGTCACCGGCTCCCTCTATCTGCTGGCGGATCTCTACGCGTGAGAGGAAGACGGCGGAGAAGATCGAAAGCTGGCGAACGGCTGAGCGTGTTCACGTTCGCGGCCGTCGTCGTGCTGACGATCGTCGGGATCGCGTTCGCTCTCGGCTACATCGTTGGTCAACTTCTCCTATAACGGGGTACGAAGTGAAGATGGTTCTGGCAGCGAGTGGGGATTTCTTCGGGAGGCTCCACGACTTCTTCGACTCGGGCTCGTGGCCGCTCGTCCAGAACCTGCTGATCTTCTTCGTCATCGTCTTCTGGCTCGCGGTCGGGTACTGGGTGTACAAGGACGCGCGGCGGCGGATCGAGGATCCGTGGCTCGTGGGCGCGGCGACGGTGCTCGGGCTGGTGCCGCCCTTCGTGGGCGCGTTCATCTACATGCTCTTTCGGCCGCCCGAGTACCTGGAGGACGTACGGGAGCGCGAGCTCGAGATCAAGGCGATGGAAGAGAGCCTCGGCCACGGGGGCAGCAGCACTGCCCGGTGTGCCGCGCGGACATCGACGCAGAGCTTCCTCGTCTGCCCGGTCTGCACGACGCGCCTGCGGCAGGCCTGCGTCACCTGCAAGCAGCCGCTGGAGCCGCTCTGGCAGGTCTGCCCGTACTGCGAGACGCCGATCGAGTCGCCGACGCCGATTCACTTCCCGCCGCTCGAAGCTCCACGGACCGAGTCCGGGGCCGAGTAGCATCCGCCGCCGATGGCGGTTGAGCGCACGCTCGTCCTGATCAAGCCCGACGCGGTGCGCCGCGGGCTGGCCGGCGAGATCCTGCGCCGGTTCGAGCAGCGCGGGCTGGAGATCCGGGAGGCTCGCCTGCTGACCGTCGATCGCGAGCTGGCCGGGGAGCATTACGCCGAGCACGCGGAGAAGCCGTTCTTCGGCGAGCTCGTCGACTTCATCACGTCGGGGCCGACCCTGGCGCTCGTGCTGGAAGGGGAGGGAGCGATCGCGACCGTCCGTACGACGATGGGCGCGACGAATCCAGCGGACGCCGGCCCCGGGACGATTCGAGGCGACCTGGCGCTGTCGATGCCCGACAACCTCGTCCACGGTTCCGACTCGCCGGAGTCGGCCGCGCGCGAGATCGGGCTCTGGTTTGACTGACTACCTCGAGGAGAACCGCCGCGTCTGGACGAAGGCGAACGAGGAGTACACCGACGCGCGGGCGCGTGAGGCCTGGGCCGCCGACGAGATCACGTGGGGCATGTTCGGGCCGAGCGACTCGGAGCTGGGCGTGCTGGGTGAGGTGTCCGGAAAGGACGTGATCGAGCTCGGATGCGGGACTGCGTACTTCGGTGCCTGGCTCGCCAAGCGCGGCGCTCGGGTCACCGGGGTCGACCTCACACCTGCGCAGCTCGACACGGCTCGGCGGATGAGTGAGGAGACCGGAATCTCGATGAACCTGATCGAGGCGAACGCCGAGGACGTGGCGCTGCCCGACGAATCGTTCGACCTCGCGATCTCGGAGTACGGCGCGTCGATCTGGTGTGACCCCTACAAGTGGATTCCGGAGGCCGCCCGGCTACTTGCGCCCCGGCGGCGAGCTCGTCTTTCTCTGCAACTCGCCGCTTGCGGTCATCTGCTCGCCGGACACTCCCGACGGCAAGGTCGGCGAGCGACTCGAGCGTCCGCTGTTCGGCTTGCACCGCATGGACTGGGAAGGGGAGGACGAGGGCGTCGACTTCCACCTCCCGCATGGCGAGATGTTGCGGCTCCTACGTGACGCTGGGTTCGCGGTCGAGGGGCTCTGGGAGATTCAGGCGAGCGAGACGGCAGAGACGCACGGGTACTACGACTTCGTCCCGGTCGAATGGGCGCGCAAGTGGCCGGCCGAGGAGATCTGGAAAGCCCGCAAGCGCGGGTGAGCGTCCCGCCGGCGCCGCCGATCGTCCTCGCGTCGGAGTCTCCGCAGCGGCGGGCGATCCTCGAGCAGCTGGGCATTCCGTTCGTCGTCGTGCCGCCTCGGTTCGAGGAGCGCGGGGGCGATCCGGTCGAGCTCGCGGCCGGGAAGGCGCGGTCGGTGGACGGGGATGGGAGCCCCGTGCTCGGCGTCGACACCGAGGTGATCGTCGACGGCGAGGCGCTCGGCAAGCCGGCCGGGGCGGCGGAGGCCGAGGCGATGCTCGAGCGGCTGTCGGGACGGACGCACGAGGTCGTGTCGGGTCTCTGCCTGCGGACTGTTGCTTGGGAGGAGCTGCACGGCGAGACGACCCGGGTGACGTTCCGGGCGCTGACGGCGCGCGACCTGGCGCACTACATCGGGAGCGGAGAGTGGGAGGGCCGGGCGGGCGGCTATGCGATCCAGGGTCTCGGCGCGTCCCTCGTCCAGCGCCTGGAGGGCGACTACCTCAACGTCGTGGGACTCCCCGCCGCCCTACTTGTCCGTCTCCTGGCCACCCGGTTCCCAGGCACGTACGGCTTCGGCTAATCCAGCCACGCCCGGTGTCTGACACCCGGACATGGCTCGGTCAGACGCTCGTACCGTCGAAGCGAAGTCCGCCGCTCCGTAGAAGCTGCTCCACGGCCAATCTGCCGGATGCTCACAGAGGCCCGCGTGGACCGGGTTGAACGCGATGTACCGGAGCACCTCGACGAAATACTGTTCGGACTCGATCAGCCGCGACACGAACCGCTGTTGGAAGAGATGGCCGACGAGCGCGAAGCGGGTCGTTGAAGTACGTCGCGTACTCGCTATTCAGTCGCTGCATGCCGCGGCGACAGGTTCGCGTCCGGCGTCTCGAACAAGCAGATGAAAATGGTTGGTCATGAGGCAATAGGCGTGGATCCGCCAGCCGTATCGGCGCACGACTCGATCGCGGACCTGCAGGAACCGCCTCCGATCGTCGTCATCCTGGTAGATCGCTTGTCGCCGGTTCCCGCGAGCGGTGACGTGATAGATGCCGCCGGCAACCTGGACTCTGGGAGCTCGTGGCATCGCGCGAGCGTACGAGCCGAGAGCGTTCCCAACCCGCCGCGCCGATGATTCTTCACTAAGCCGGCGCGAACCGAGGACATGTCCGGCGTCTGACGCTGGGGTACGGCCTCCGGGGCCATGGCTTTCGCGGTTTTCCACAGTTTCAATAGACTCGGCGCGGGAGAGCATGGGCTTTCTGGGGTATTTCAACGGCTTCGGCGGCCGGGACATGGCCGTCGACTTGGGGACGGCGAACACGCTCGTCTACGTTCGTGGGCGCGGAATCGTCCTCAGCGAGCCGTCGGTCGTCGCCATCGACCAGCGCACCGGCGAGGTCCACGCCGTCGGCGTCGAGGCCAAGAGGATGCTCGGCCGCACGCCCGGGACGATCTCGCGCGATCCGCCCGCTCAAGGACGGCGTCATCGCCGACTTCGACGTCACCGAGCAGATGCTCCGCCACTTCATCCAGAAGGTCCACCAGCACCGCTTCGCGCACCCGAGAGTCGTCGTCTGCGTCCCGTCGGGCGTCACCGGAGTCGAGAAGCGCGCCGTCGAGGAAGCCACGCTCTCAGCCGGCGCCCGCGAAGCTCACCTGATCGAAGAGCCGATGGCCGCCGCGATCGGCGCCGGCCTCCCGGTCAGCGAGCCCACCGGAAACATGATCGTCGACGTCGGCGGCGGCACCACCGAAGTCGCAGTCATCTCTCTCGGCGGCATCGTCGTCTCCCAGAGCCTCCGAGTCGGCGGCGACGAGATGGACGAGGCGATCACCAGCCACATCAAGAAGGAGTACAAGCTCCTGATCGGCCAGCAAACGGCCGAGGAGATCAAGCTCGAGGTCGGCTCAGCGTTCCCGCTCCGCGACGAGGTCCAGGCCGAAGTCCGCGGCCGAGACATGCTCACCGGCCTCCCGAAGACGGTCATCATCAGCTCCGAGGAAGTCCGCCACGCGCTCGAGGAGCCGGTCGGCCAGATCCTGGACGCGATCCGCTCCACCCTCGACAAGACGCCGCCCGAGCTCGCCGCGGACATCATGGACCGCGGCATCGTCCTCGCCGGCGGAGGCGCCCTCCTCGCCGGCCTCGACGAGCGCCTCAGGCACGAGACCCAGATGCCGACGCAGCTCGCCGAGTCACCGCTCACGTGCGTCGCGGTCGGCTCCGGCCGAAGCCTCGAGGTCCTGGAGATGATGCAGCGCGCAGCCAAGAGCCGGTCGAAGAGCCGGAACGGCTACAGGCGCTAGCACCTTCTGAGGACTTCGCTACCCTCCTAAGCCGTGCCAAGGACTCGCAGCGCGCGGGTGGCGGCGCTGGGCTCTCCAGTCCGACGCGCGGTTGCCCCCCGGTATTCCTCCAGATCGTCCGGCCCGATGCGCAGGAGGGTCGTCGTCGGCCTGCTCGTGCTCGCGTCGCTGGTGATGATCACGGTCTACTTCCGCGAGTCGCCCGAACGGCAGCCTGCACAGCTTCCAGAGCGCGGGCTCGACGCGTCCTGAGCCCGTTCGAGGTCGCCGCCAACCGCATCGCGCGCCCCTTCCGGGACGCCTACAACTGGACGGCCGACGTCTTCCACGCGAAGAACGAGAACAAGCAACTCCGCGAGGACGTGAAGACGCTGCGCCAGCAGGCGATCCAGAACTCCGCCAACGCGCAGGACCTCGTCCAGCTCCGCAAGATCCTGAAACTCCAGCGTTCCAAGGCCTACGCGGACTACGCGAAGACGGCCGTGAACGCCGAGGTCCTCTCCAATCCGACCAGCCAGTTCGACCAGACGATCGTGATCGCGGCGGGCCGCAACGACGGAATCCGCGTCTTCGACGCCGTCGTCACGCAGGACGGTCTCGTCGGCGAAGTCACCAAGGTGCTCCGCGACACGGCCCTCGTCACGCTCCTCACCGACAAGGAGAGCAACGTCACCGCGCGCGACCACCAGTCCGGCGCGATCGGAGTCGTCCGCCACAGCCAGGGCCCCGAAGACCTCCTCTTCCTCGACCGCGTCGGCAAGGACAAGACGGTCGACAAGGGCGACCTCGTGCTGACCGCCGGCAAGCAGTCCGGCCACCGGCTCTCGTCGTTCTACCCGCGCAACATCCCGATCGGCCAGGTCACGAAGGTCGGCCAGACGGATGTCGACCCGTTCCAGGACATCCAGATCATGCCGTACGTCGATTTCTCGTCGCTGCAGTTCGTGCTCGTCCTGGCGAGCGAAGAGCCGCGACCGCAGATGCCGTGACCCTCGCGATCGCGAAAGCCGCCGTCCTCTTCTTCGTCGTGGCGATCGTCCAGGTGACGATCGTCTCGTCGATCGGGATCCTCGGCGGCTCGCCCGACCTCGTCCTCGTCACGCTCGTCGCCGTCTCGCTCACGCAGGGGTCGATCTTCGGCGCCGTCAGCGGGTTCTGGGCGGGCCTGCTGCTCGACATCGCGCGGCTCGGGACGCTCGGCTTCACGTCGCTCCTCCTGACCCTCGCCGGCTTCTGGATCGGCCGCTACGGCGAGACGACCGGACGCGACCGCGCGCACGCGCCGCTGCTCTCGGTCGCGGTCGTGACGGTGCTGTACGCGATCGGCTCGCTCGTCATGCACTTCCTGCTCCGCGAGTCCGCGCCGGCACGGATCGTTCTGGTCGAGGAGCTCCCGGCCACAGTCGCGCTGAACCTGCTGCTCACGTTCCCGGTCTTCTGCGCTCGTCAGGCGCCTGTTCGCGGCGCCGTCACGCCGCCCGGAGGTCGAGTTCGTTGGCTAACCGCGCGACCCCGCTTCGCCCGGGCCGCTTCCTGCCGCGAGATCCGCGCATCGACGCGCCTTACCGGCTGACGCCGCAGCTCGTCTTCCGGATCGGGATCCTCGGCTTCCTCACGCTCATCGTGTTCGCCGTCCTCTTCGTCCGCCTGTGGGCCCTGCAGGTGCTCTCGGGGAACGAGTTCCTCGTCGCCGCGCAGAACAACCAGCTCCGTCTGCTTCGACTGGACGCGCCGCGCGGCCCGATCGAGGACCGCAACGGCCGCGTCCTGGTCCAGAACACGAACGCGACGGCCGTGAAGATCTGGCCCGCCGACCTTCCGAAGCACGGCGCCTACCAGGAGCTGCGCCGCCTCTCGCGGATCCTCGAGGTCCCGCTCGCCGACGTCACCGCGCAGATCAAGAAGAACCGCGGCGACCCGCTCGCGCCGGTCACCGTCAAGGACGCGGTCAACGAGGGCGAGGTGCACTACCTGCTCGAGCATCAGACCGAGTTCCCCGGGATGACGATCACGAACACCTACGTGCGCCAGTACCCGCTCGGCGATCTCGCGGCGCACATCCTCGGCTACGTCGGCCCGATCTCGGAAGACCAGCTGAAGACGAGCAAGGGCTACACGGCGAGCGACAAGATCGGCCAGGGCGGGATCGAGGCCGCCTTCGACAAGGAGCTCCGCGGGCCGGCCCGGTCAGAGCCAGCTTCGCGTGGACTCCCTGGGGCGCCCGATCAGCCCGATCGAGCCGAAAGAGCCGACGACCCCCGGCTACGCGGTCCGCCTTACGCTCGACACGAAGCTCCAGCGCGCGGCACAGCAGGCCGTCATCGACGGGATCAACCGCGCGCAGGCCAATCATCAGTGGTACGCGAAAGCCGGCGCGATCGTCGCGCTCGACCCACGTGACGGGGCGATCCGCGCGCTCGCCTCGTATCCGACCTACGACCCGGCCGTCTACACGAGCCGCAAGAAATCGGCGCTCGCCCCGCTCCTCGATCCGACCGTCGCGAAGGAGAACAACTATCCCGGCGCTCGACCGCGCGATCGCGGGCGCCTATCCGCCCGGCTCGACCTTCAAGCCCGTGACCGCGCTGGCCGCGATGCAGGAGCACATCCTCTCGCCGTACCAGTCGCTCCCGTGCACGCCGCACGTACAAGACCTCGGGCCAGACCTTCAAGAACTGGACGCCGCTCGTGAACCAGCCGATGACGCTCCCGACCGCGCTCGCCCAGTCGTGCGACACGTACTTCTACCAAGTCGGAAAGTCGTTCTACGACCTCCCGCCCGACCGCGGCCAGCCGCTCCAGAAGTGGGCGAAAACGTTCGGCTTCGGCCGGCAGCCGGGGCTCGAAGTCGGCGCCGCGACCTCGGGCCTGCTGCCGACGATCGACTGGAAGCACGAGACGTTCACGAAGAAGACCGACCCCTGCTGCTGGGAGGTCGACCGCCTCTGGAAGCCGGGTGACTCGATCCAGCTCGCGATCGGCCAGAAGGACATGCTCGCCTCGCCGCTGCAGATGGCGCGCTTCTACGCGCTCCTCGCGAACGGCGGCAAGCTCGTCACGCCGCATCTCGCGTCCGCGATCGAGCAGGGCGGGCCGTCGCAAGGGCCCGTCGCAGGGCGCGCTCGTGCTCCGCCGCTACCAGGCGCCCGTCAAGGAGCTGAACCTCGACCCGGCCGCGATCTCCGCCATCCGCGCGGGTCTCTATGACGCGACGCACTCGTCGCTCGGAACCTCGTCCGTCCGTCTTCGGCCACTACCCGATCCCGATCGCCGGCAAGACGGGGACGGCCGAGACGCACGCCGACTCGAACGGCTACGCAGTCCCGACGGACACGTCCTGGTGGTGCGGGTTCGGCCCGTACGACTCGCCGAGCCTCGTCGTGTGCGCCGTGATCGAGAACGGCGGCTTCGGCGGGGAGGCCGCGGCCCCCTCGGCCCTCCAGGTGTTCGAGGAGTTCTTCCACAAGAAGGCAGCCGACGTGGCCCCGACGCATACGGATTGATGGTCGACTACGCAGCAACCGAGCGGGTAGCGACACGACCGCGCACACGCGCGCGTGAGAGCATCGTACCTGCGGAACCTCGACTGGGCGCTCCTGCTCGCGGTCGGCGGGATCATCGCGTACGGCCTCTGGGTCATCTCCGGGATCACGCAGGACGACATCCAGGGCGATCCGAACTACTACGTCGTCCGCCAGGCCGGGTTCGCGCTCGTCGGCGTCGCCGGGATGTTCGGGATGACGCTCGTCGACCCGGGCTTCTGGCGCAAGCACGCGCGGGTCGTCTACGGCGTGCTGATCGCGATGCTCGTCCTGACGCCGCTGCTCGGCTCGAGCGTCCGCAACACGCGACGCTGGATCGA
The DNA here is from genome assembly GCA_963712635.1 of uncultured Actinomycetes bacterium. Taxonomy (GTDB): domain Bacteria; phylum Actinomycetota; class Thermoleophilia; order Gaiellales; family Gaiellaceae; genus VAXT01. The sequence goes on from CAVQIS010000007.1 coordinate 524,325, forward strand.
CATCGGGCCGTTCCGCTTCCAGCCGTCCGAGTTCGGGAAGCTCCTGCTCGTCCTCTTCCTGGCCGCGTTCCTCGCCGAGCGGGGGAAGCGGATCTACGACCGCCAGACGACGCTGGCCGCGGTCGGGCTTCGCGGCTCTTCCGATCGTGCTGGTCTTCCTCCAGCCGGACTTCGGGACGGCGATCGTCTACGCGGGGATCCTCGGCGCCACCCTGTTCATCGCCGGGACGCGCTGGTCGCACGTCGCCGTGCTGCTCGCGCTCGGCGCCTTCCTCGCGACGTTCGTGCTGTGGGCCGGGCCGGCGATCGGCGTCGACGTGCTCAAGGACTACCAGCTGAAGCGCATCACCGGCTTCATGCATCCCGACCAGGATCCCGGGGGCGCGACGTACAACATCACGCAGTCGATCACCGCGGTCGGGGCGGGCGGCGTCGACGGACGAGGCGTGAGCGGCGCGACGCAGACGAACTCCAACTACCTGCCCGAGCACGCGACCGACTTCGTCTTCGCCTCGACCGCGGAGCAGCGCGGCTTCCTCGGCGTGACGATCCTGCTCCTGCTCTATCTGCTCGTGATCTGGCGGGCGATCAAGGTGATCACGCTCGCGCGCGACGCGTTCTCGGCCATCGCTGCCGGCGGGATCGCGTTCGCGCTCCTCCTGCAGATCTTCATCAACGTGGGGATGACGATCGGGATGGCGCCGATCACCGGGATCCCGCTCCCGTTCGTCAGCGTCGGCGGCAGCTCGATGGTCGCGAACCTCCTCGCGGTCGGCGTGCTGCAGGCCATTTGCGTCAGACGTCGCTAAGTCCTAGGACCTAGCGGTCCGCTCCGTCCGGTCCAGGACCTAGCCTTTTCGCGCATCAGCGAGGAAAGGTGATTGCGGTGCCGACGACGGGACGAGAAGCGCACGAGCTGCTGCTGATCGAGGAGGCCGACGCCTGGTTCGAGTACCTCGCGGCGACGAGGGGTCAGACGGCAGTTCGCTACAAGGAAGTCGAGCCCTGGGCGTGGGCGCGGCTGAGCCAGCGCCTGCGGGCGATCAGGACGAAGCGGCAGAAGCTCCGGCCGGCCAGAGCTGCTTGAGTCCCAGGCCTTGAGCTAGGTCTCAGGCGTCAATCGCGGCAAGGTGCTCCTGCCGGGCGACCGCGACCGCCTCGAGCCGGGAGTGCACACCGAGCGCCTGGAGGATGTGCCGAATGTGGTTGCGCACGGTTTCGCGGCTCAAGTGCAGCTCCTGGGCGATCTGGTCCGTCGATCGCCCGTGCTCGAGCAGCCGAAGCACCTCCGTCTGCCGCGGCGTCAAGGCGTGGTGTGAGGAGCGCGGCTCGAGGCCCACTTCGGCCTTGACCTGGCCGAAGACGCCGACCACCGTGTCGCCGCGTATCAGCCGAATGGAGTTGAGCTCGACGAGCACGCGATCGCCGCTCTCGTCCAGTAGAAGCACCTCGGCTTCGTCGGTCGTCGTGATCGTGCCGGCGATCTTCTTGGCGAACTCGTCTCGCGCACGGCTCGTCTCCTCCGGTGCGACTACCGACGTGAACTGCTTGCCGCGCACGTCCCCAACGAGCGCGATCGCCGCCGAGTTCACCCAGCGGATGATCCCATGGTCATCGAGAACGTAGCTCGGGACGTTGATGTCCTCGAGCGCCTCCTCGACTTCGAGGTCGAGCGATTCGAGCACCGTCATGGCGCAACAAGTGTGGACCCGGGCCGGGCCCTGGTCAAACTGCCTTACGGAACGGCGACGACTTTGTAGCCCAGGTAGATCGAGCGTCAACGCCAGCTCGGCGTCCTCGTCGGGCGCCTCGGCGTTGTAGACCTGAGAGCCGCCCGTGGGCAGCAGGCCGGCCGAACGCGCTGTGACGACGTGCCACAGCGTCTGGACGGAGTACAGCGCCGCGGTGCCGATCAAAACCAGTTCTTCCTCGCGCGTCCGCACGAGGTCGCGGACGAACGGGCCGTAGTCGGATCCGTTGAACAGCTCGACGAAGCCGCCGCCCTCGAGCCCGATAAACGCTCCGACCCCGCCGACGCCATCTGTGAGGCGCCGGCGGGCCTCGGCCACGAATCCCTGGCCGGGGAACGACTCCGCGTCCATGATCAGGACGGCGTCGTCGTCGCGGAGCTGTGGTAGGAGGAGGTCGAGGACATCGTTCAGAGCCCCCGCTCTTCCGTGCTCGGGGCCAGACATCACGAGAGCGTCCGCGTCCTCTGCCTGAACCGCGAGGGCAGTACGGTCGAGGCAGTCGTAGGCGCAGACGATCGTGAGGTCCGGTCGCGAGCTTTGCTCGTCGAGCGAGCGAATCGCCTGTCCGATGCAATCGTGCTCTTCGTGAGCAGCGATCACGGCGACTATCAGTCCGCGGTCTGAGGTCCGCGGCGTGCTCTGGACCAATCGCGCCAGCCCCACCGCATGAGGGCCCGCTCCTGGTCTGTCTGGAAACTCGACGAGCATGGCCAGAGCGTCGCCTTTGACGTGCCGCGCTCGCTTGACGCAGTTGGGTCAATTGGGCGAGGCCCGCCTCGCTTGCTTGGGGGTCTGAGACGGGCCTCGCCGGGCTGGGGCCGAAGCTCTCTTCAATGATGCGGCCGGGCGCTTGAGAAACGCTGAAATTGCAGTGCGCACAGGCTGCTCGGCGAGGATTGCGCCGTGGGGCATGCGTTCGCAGTCGGGTTCGGGCTCGGGTTCCTCGTGGCGCTGCAGCTGGGGCCGATCTCGCTCTACCTGATCCGGACGACGCTCCGGAACGGGTGGGAGGTGGGAGTGGCGTTCGCCCTGGGGATCGCGGTCGTCGACCTCGGGTACGCGGCGCTCGGCGCCGCCGGGGTGGCTCCGCTGCTCACGATCGGGCCGCTGGAGACGATCCTCGGGCTCGTCGGCGCCGCCGTGCTCGTCTTCCTGGGCGTGCGGACGCTGCTGAGCGCGTTCCGGGTCCGGCTCGGTGACGTGGCGCCGCCGGTGAGCCGTCGGCGTGCGTTCGCGGTCGCCGTCTCGTCGACGGCGTCCAACCCGCTGACGATCGCGTCGTGGGCGGCGATCTTCTCGGCGGCGAGCGCGGCCGGTGCTGCGAGCACGTTCGGCGGCGCGGTGCTCCTCGTCGCCGGCGTGGGGCTGGGGAGCGCGACGTGGGACGTGGCGCTGGCGACCGGGACCGCGGTCGTCGGTCAGGTCGTAGGGGAACGCTTTCTGCGCATCGTCGACCTGGTCGCAGGCATAGGGTTGATCGCCTTCGGGGTCGTACTTGCAGCTAGCGTTCTGGAATGAGGCGAACGGTGGTTTTCCTGCTCGGGGCCGCGGCGCTCGTGATGGCGCTCGATCTCGTCCAGAAGCAGCTGGCGATCTCGGGGCGCGGAGAGGGCGTGTATCTGCACGATCGACCGGTGAGCTACGTGCTCGCCGGGGTGGTGCTGTCGGTGGGCTGGGCAGGAGCGATCGCGTTGACGCGTTCGGCCTTGATCGCGGTGCCCGGGGGCGTCGTCCTCGGCGGCGCAGCGGGCAACCTCGTGTCGTTCGCGCTGTGGCCGTCTCTTGCCGGGGTCCCGGACACGATCGTCGCGGGCGGGCTCGCGTTCAGTGTGGGCGACGTGGCCGTCGGCGTGGGCCTCCTGTTACTCGCGCCGGCCGCGTTGATCTTTGCCCGCCGGAACCGAGGTCGCGTGTTCGCTCCGCTCTCTACTTGACCGAGCCGGCCAGCAGCCCCTGCACGAAGTAGCGCTGGAACGCCAGGAAGACGACGAGCGGAATCGCCAGGGAGACGAACGCCGCCGGCGCGATCAGCTCGATGTTCGCGCTGAACTGCCGTAGGTTGGAGAAGATCGCAACGGTGATCACCTGCGTGTTGCGACCGAAGGTCAGCGCCACGAGCAGGTCGTTCCAGACCCAGAGGAACTGGAAGATCGCGAGAGACGCAATCGCAGGAAGCCCGAGCGGGAGGATCAGCCGCAGGAAGATGCGAATCTCCGACGCGCCGTCGATCCGCGCCGCTTCGAGCAAGTCGCGCGGAATCCCGATGAAGAAGTTCCGGAGCAGGAAGATCGCGAACGGCAACCCGAACGCCGTGTGGAACAGGATCAGGCCGAGCACCGTGTCGAACAGGCCGACGCTGTTGTAGAGCGAGAAGATCGGGATCAGCGCCATCTGCAGCGGCACGACGAGCAGCGCGACCACGACGAGGAAGAGCCAGTCGCGCCCGGGGAACTCGAGCCACGCGAACGCGTACGCGGCGAGCGATGCGACGGCGATCGGCAGAAGCGTCCCACCGATCGCAACCCACATCGTGGTCAGGATCGACGATGTGATCTGGTCGTTGTCGAAGATCGCTCGGTAGTTCTGGAACGTGGCCTCGCTCGGGCTCGAGAGCACGTGCCACCAACCCACACGGCCGATCACCGACGGGTCGAGGACCGACGTGAAGAAGAGGCCGATAGTCGGAACCAGCCAGAGGATCCCGATGAAGGCGATCACGAGGTACACCGGCGTGCGCGCGAGCCAGCGGCCGGCCCGGGCGGCGAACGACTCCTGGAGGACGACTCGTTCCTCGGCGGCAGCCATCAGGCCTCCCTCCTGAAGCGGCGGATGTTGATCAGCAGCACCGGGATCACGAGCAGGAACAGGAAGACGGCGATCGCGGACCCGAGCCCGAAGTCGTTGCGGCCGCCGAACGAGGTCCGCCACATCGCCAGCGCGATCACGTTCGCGTCGTCCTGCACCGAGCCGGGCGCGATCGCGATCACGATGTCGAACACCTTGAGGACGTAGATCAGCATCGTGATGAAGACGACCGTCAGGACGGGGGAGAGGAGCGGCACGGTGATCCGCCGGAAGACCTGCCACTCGTTGGCGCCGTCGGTGCGTGCCGCCTCGAGCAGGTCGCGCGGGATGGCCGCGAGCCCGGCCGCGATCACGACCATCGAAAAGCCGGCCCAGACCCAGATGTACGCGATCATGATCGCGGGCAGGATGAGATTCGGCCCAAGCCAGGAAACCCCCGCATACGAGGTCTGGAACGTGTCAGGGCCGATAGCCGCGCGATAGGTCCCCGGCTGGACGCTCTCGAACTTGAACGTTCCGTTTGGCTCTGTCGTCGTGTCGTCGATCGCCTTACCGTCGGAGTTCCGTAGCTCGACGGTCACGCCCGGGAGCCCGAGCTCGCCCTTCTCCAGCTTGCCCGGAGTGCCGCCGCCCGGCTTGAAGTCCCGCCAGACAACGCCATTGATTCCGCCGGAGAGCGCCTCGGGCACGACCGCCTGCTTCGCGTCCGGAGAAACGTCGCTCTCCCGGATCGCGGTCAATCCCATCTGCGCCACCGATCCGGGCTGGATCGGCTTCTTGAGCTCGAGCCCGCCTTTCGGGCCGCCCTGGAGCGCGTCGGTCGAGGGTTTCGCATTCGAGAGAACTCCGGATGGAGACACGGCGTCCTTCGCGACCTTGATGGTCGCGTTGACGGTGCCCTGGCTCGGGTCCTTCTCGTACATGAGCCGCCAGATCACGCCCGCAGCAAAGAGCGAGATCGCCATCGGCATGAACACGGCGATCTTGAACGCGGTCCCGAAGCGCACCCGTTCGAGCAGCACCGCGAACACGAGCCCGATCGCGGTCACGAACGCGGGCACGATCAGGATCCAGAGGAAGTTGTTCTTGATCGCCGTCTGGAGCGTGGCGTCCGTGAACAGCGTGTGGTAGTTGTCGAGCCCGACGAACTTGTCGCCGGAGCGGTCGTAGAAGCTCCTGATGATCGTGCGGATCGTGGGGTAGACGATCCAGATACTCAGGAGCACGAGCGCGGGCGCGAGGAATGCGGCGGCCACGCCGTAGCGCTGCCAGAGGCTTTCCTTCTCGGGCGCCGGCGGAAGCGAACGACCTTCCGCCGGCGCCGTCTCTGCGCCGACGCTCATCTGGGACTACTTGGCGTAGGCCTTCTTGGCGTCGGCCTCCATCTTCTGCGTGACCTGATCGACGTTGTTCGGGTTGGCCACGAAGTCCGAGAACTCCTTGAACAGCCCCTGACCCGGCGTCGCGCCGAACGCGGCGGGCTGCAGGTCGGAGAGGTCGAAGCGGAACGTGTCGGCGTTCGCGAGCGCGGTCGCCGTCGTCTTCGTGATCTCGTCCGGATAGACGTTCTCGTCGAGGTGCTTGTTCGGCGACGAGAACCCGCCGCGCTTGGCCCAGATCTCCGCGGCCTCAGTCGTTGTCAGGTATTCGAGGAACTTGTCCGCGGCCTCGCTCTTCTTGAACTCGACGAAGAGGTCGCCGCCACCGACCACCGACGGCTTCGACCCGTCGATCGACGGGAAGTCGAAGACGTTGAACCCGGAGACGGGCTTGAGGGTCGTCTTGGTGACGCCCGGAGCGAAGTCGCCGATGGCGACCATCGCGCCCTTCGGGTTGTCCGAGAACACGTTCGCGACGGACGTCGGCATGTCCGTCTGCAGCGCACCGTCGGTGCCGCCGACCAGATCGTCCGACTTGCCGACGATGTCCTTCATCATCGTCAGCGCCTTCTTGACGGACGGGTCCGTCCACGGGATCTGGTGCGTCGCGAGCTTGTCGTACATGTCCGCGCCCGCGGTCCGCAGATAGACGTTCTCGAAGATGTCGCTGATCGGCCAGCCGACGTCGACGCCCACGGAGTACGGCGTGATTCCGGCGGCCTTGAGCGTGCTGCTGTCCTTCGTGAGGTCGGGCCAGGTCTTCGCCGGCTCGACTCCGGCCTCCTTGAAATCGGCGACGTTGTACCAGATGGTCGATTTGTTGGCGCCCTTGAACATCACGGCGTACTGCTTGCCGTCGACCTCGCCGGCCTTGGCGACGTCGTCTCCGAAGGCGTCCACGATCTGGCTCTTCAGATCGTCGATCGGCTTGATCGCGCCCTTCTTCGCGAAGTCGGCCACGAGCCCGGGCTGACCTAGCGCTGCGATGTCCGGCGGCTTGCCGCCCTGGACCGCGGTCGAGAGCAGAGGCGCCAGGTTGTCGCCCCCGGACGTGTACTTGACGTCCACGTTCGGGTACTGCTTCTTGAACCCGTCGATCACGGCCTGGAACGACGTCTGCTCCTCGCCGGCCCAGATCGCCATCATCGAGAGCGAGCCTTTGACGTCCTCGTTCCCGCCGGAGCTGCTGCTGCTTGCTGTCGCCGCCGCCTCCGCAGGCGGCCGCTCCGAATGCCAGCGCGACGGCCAGCGCCGCTAAGAGTGGTCGGTATCTCATCTTCGAGCTCCTTCCCAAGGGATCGCTTGTCTTCTCCTTACCCGCCTAGTCGTAAATGCCTGCGCTCGTTTCGGCGTCGAACAGGTGCACCGCCCTCGTGTCGACTGCGACGTCGATCACGTCTCCGCTCTTGACGCGCGAGCGAGGGCCGAACCGCCCGACCAACGTGGTCTTCGTGTCGCCTTCCGAGGGCGCCTGGACCGTGCCCTCGGACCCGACGTCGCGGGCCAGCTCGCGGACGTCCTCGGTCAGCGCCGGCGGAGCGTCGACCTCGAAGTGCGCGATGATCTCGGAGCCGAGAGGCTCACGGAGGACGAGGACCCCCTTGATGTAGCGGTCCTTCGGGGTGTCGGGTTCCAGCGACGCGTCCTCCAGGCTTTCCGGCCGAATGCCCAGGACGACCCCTTGGCCGACGTACTCCTCGAGCTTCGGCCGGGACTTGACGACCTCTGCGTCAAGCGCCAGCTCCTGGCTTCCGACCTTGGCGACGAATTGGCCGTCGCGTTTCTCGATGGTCGCCTCGACGAGGTTCATGGCGGGTGACCCGATGAAGCCGGCGACGAAGAGGTTGACCGGCCGCTCGTAGAGCTCCTGCGGCGGCGCGACCTGCTGGAGCTCTCCCTTGCGCATGACGGCGACGCGGTCGCCCATCGTCATCGCCTCGACCTGGTCGTGCGTCACGTAGATCGTCGTGACGCCGAGCGTGTCCTGGAGCCCCGCGATCTCGGCGCGCATGTGCACCCGGAGCTTCGCGTCGAGGTTCGACAGCGGCTCGTCCATGAGAAAGGCCTCCGGCTCCCGGACGATCGCGCGGCCCATCGCCACGCGCTGGCGCTGTCCTCCGGAGAGCGCGCGCGGCTTCCGCTTGAGGAACTCGTCGAGCCCGAGGATGCGCGCCGCCTCGCGGACCTGCTTGTCGACCTCGTCCTTGGGCGTGCCGCGCAGCCTGAGGCCGAACGCGATGTTGTCGTAGACCGTCAGGTGCGGGTAGAGCGCGTAGCTCTGGAAGACCATCGCGATGTCGCGATCGCGAGACGGGACGTTGTTGACGACGCGCTCGCCGATCCGGATGACGCCTTCGGAGATCTCCTCGAGCCCCGCGACCATGCGGAGCGCGGTCGTCTTCCCGCAGCCCGACGGACCGACGAGCACCATGAACTCCTGGTCGCCGATCTCGAGGTCCATCCCGGACACGGCGCGGGTCCCGTCCGGGTATTTCTTGCCGACCCCGTCGAACGTCACGCTGGCCATCCACTCCCCCTTTTCGCGGGGCAGCGCGAGGAGCCTCCAGGGGATCGAAGGCGTCGCGCCCTCTCGGATCATGGCATGCCCAGTTAGGCCGCTTGCTATGCGTCGCCTCGCTCTACGGCCCAGCTCATGTAGGCAAGAGCGCATGCCGAAGAAGGTGATGACTCGAACGGCTGCTAGCCTAGGAACCGAGGCTTCTATGACCTGCACCACCTACACACGCTGCGCGCGCACCGCCCTTCGGGTGTCGCTTGCGCGCGCGCCACACAAGGAGATTTCGTTTGCTGAACTGGTTTCGGCGCAAGACGCGCCAGGAGAACGCACCCAGTGAAACTGCACCACCACCCGCACGACCAGCAGTAACCCAGCCGCCCGCTGAGGCGGGCGCACAATCCACATCCACACGACCCAGGCGGCGGCGCGGATCCCGCGGCGGCCGCAATCGGCGCAAGCCTGCCGGCTCGGCCACCGCGGCCGAGCCCGCCAAGGAAGAGCCCAAGCCGGCCGAGAAGAAGCAGCCCGAGCGCAAGTCCGGCCAGAGCCAGCGCAGCCAGCGCTCCCAGCGCCAGCAACAGCGCCGCCGCCAGCCGGCCCGCCGCCCGCCGCTTCCGAAGGCGAAGCGCGAGCTCCTCGTCTCGGTCGACGTCGGCGAGCAGCGCGTCGCCGTCCTCGAGGACGACCGCCCCGCCGAGGTCTACCTCGAGCGCCCGGAGCGCCGCTCGATCGCCGGCAACATCTACAAGGGCACCGTCGACAACGTCCTCCCGGGCATGGAGGCCGCGTTCGTCGAGATCGGCCTCGAGAAGAACGGCTTCCTGTACGTCGACGAGATCGTCACGCCCGAGCTCGAGGGCCGCGGCAGCCGCAAGATCCAGGACCTCCTGAAGCGCAACCAGGAGATCCTCGTCCAGGCGGTCAAGGACCCGATGAAGTCGAAGGGCGCACGCCTGACGACCGAGATCTCGCTTCCGGGCCGCTTCGTCGTCTTCGTCCCGAGTGGCGAAGGCCTGGGCGTCTCTAGACGCCTCGACGACGACGAGCGGGTCCGCCTGCGGGACATCGTCAAGGCGATCGCGCCGAAGAAGGGCGGCGATCATCGTCCGCACGGCCGCCGAGGGCGCCTCCGCCGACGACGTCGAGCGCGACCTCGTCTTCCTGCAGCGCCTCTGGAAGTCGATCGAGGCGAAGGCGGAAGCGGCCAAGGCTCCCGCGCTCGTCTACCAGGAGGCCGAGCTGCCGCTCCGCGTAACGCGCGACCTCTTCACCGACGACTTCGAGAAGGCCCTCGTCGACGACGAGAGGACCTTCAAGCGAATCGTCGGCTACCTGAAGAAGACCTCGCCGCACATGGTCGACCGCGTCATCCGCCACCGCGAGAAGACGCCGCTCTTCCAGGCGACAGGCGTCGACGACGCGATCCGCTCCACGCTCTCGCGCCGCGTCGACCTTCCCTCCGGCGGCTACCTCGTCTTCGACTACGCCGAGGCGTTCACCGTCATCGACGTCAACACGGGCCGCTTCGTCGGCTCGCGCTCGAAGTCGTCCGGCGGGCGGCTCGAGGACACGATCACCGCGAACAACCTCGAAGCCGTCAAGGAGGTCGTCCACCAGCTCCGGCTGCGCGACATCGGCGGGATCATCGTCATCGACTTCATCGACATGGCGAACCCGAAGAACCGGGCGACCGTCGAGGAGGCGCTGAAGACCGAGCTCGAGCGCGACCGGACGAAGACCTACGTCGTCGAGATCTCGCCGCTCGGCCTCGTCGAGATGACGCGCCAGAACGTGACCGACGGCCCGCGCGAGATCCTCGCGCAGAAGTGCCCGACCTGCGCGGGCGACGGGATCGTCCTCTCCGCGCACTCGGCCGCGATCGACGCCGAGCGGAAGCTGCGCGACCTCGCTCGCAACTCGAAGCGCGGGGTGGAGGCGTACCGGGTCGAGCTCGAGGAAGGCGTGGCCGCGCACCTCGTCGGACCGGGCGCGTCGCGGCTGACCGAGATCGAGGCGCTCGCCAAGCGCCGCTTCTTCCTCGAGGGCAAGGCGGGCCTGCCGTTCGACCACTTCAAGGTGCGCAAGGAGGGCAAGCTCGTGGACATCGCGCCCAAGTCGCCGGTCGAGGAAGGCGCGGAGATCAGGCTCGAGCTCGTCGAGGTCGGCGAGCACGACATGTCAGCGGGCGTCGGCAAGCTCGACGGGCTCTCGATCGCCGTCGCGGATGGCGCGAACCTCGTCGGCAAGAAGGTCAAGATCCGCGTCGAGCGGATCCTCAACGGCACGGCCTACGCCACGCTCGTGCAGCCGGCGACGAAGAAGGACGACGTTCCGATCACCGCCGAGTCCGAGGCCGAGAAGCCGACCCGCGCTCCGCGCAAGAAGAAGGTCGAGCAGCCAGAAGCGAAGCCGGAGGCCGAGAAGCCTGCGGACGAGGAGCCGGTCACGGAAGAGCCGGTCGCCGAGGAGCCCGAAGAGAAGCCCGAGGCGGCCGACGAGGAGGCGCCGAAGCCGAAGAAGAAGACGCGCCGAGGCTCACGCGGAGGTCGAAACCGCAAGAAGAAGCCGGCCGCGGCGGCAGCCGCCGAGAACGGCCAGCCCGATCAGGCGGTGGCGGCTGAGAACGGCCAGCCCGAGAAAGCTCCCGCCCCCGCGGCCGCGACGATCCATGTCCCGTCTCCGGAGCTCGGCCAGTCCGCTGACGGCGAAGCGGCAGCAGACGGCGACGCGCCTCCGAAGAAGAAGCGCACGCGCCGAGGCTCCCGAGGCGGCCGCAACCGCCGCAAGAAGCCGGCAGCGGCCTCCACCGAGGCCAAGCCAGAGTCCTCCGGCGACTAGCTTCGACCCCGACATCTCGAAGTGGGACGCGTGGCGGCCAGACCAGGTCGCACGCCGGCTCGAAGGCGTTGACGTGCCATGGTACGTCGCTGCAGGGTGGGCGATCGACCTGTTTCTGGGCGGCGAGCACCGAGAGCACGAGGATCTCGAGATCGCTGTTCCGAACCAGCGCTTCGATGAGATCGTCGCGGCATTTCCCGAGCTCGACTTCTTCGTGATCACCGGTCCACACGAGGCGACCCCGCTCACCGAGTCGCAGGCCCGACTCGAGGAGACGCATCAGACGTGGGTGCGGGAGCCCAAGACCGAGCTCTGGCGCTTCGATGTCTTCCGCGAGCCCTCGGACGGCGACATGTGGCTCTGCCGCCGCGACGAAAGCATTCGGCTCCCCTACGACCGGCGTTATCGAGTGGACGGAGGACGGGATCCCGTACGGCCGGCCCGAGATCGTCCTCCTCTTCAAGGCGAAGCACGCCCATCGGGATCGCGACCAGAGCGACTTCGAGGCGGTGGTCCCGCGTCTGGAGCAGAGCGCCGGCGCTGGCTCGCGGAGGCGCTCGAGCAAGTTCATCCGGGCCATCCTTGGCTCGATCGGCTGACGTAATTGGAGTCGCGAACTCGCGTCCAGGTTCTCGCCCTGGTCCGGCGAGGCGACCGGGTCCTCGTCGAGCGCGGCCACGACAGCGTGAAGGACGAGACGTTCTACCGACTGCTCGGCGGGACGGTCGAGCCCGGCGAGGATGAGACGGACGCGCTGCGCCGCGAGATTCGCGAAGAGCTCGGGACAGACATCGAGATCGGCCCCCGAGTCGCCGAGATCGACAACCGCTTCACGTACGAAGGCGAGGACTGGCACGACCTGTGCCTCGTCTACGAGTGCACGCCTCCTCGACCCGCGACTACACGAGCTCGACGAGTGGGACGCGGACGAACCGGGCGTCGGCACGCACCACGTCTCGTGGCAGCGAGTCGACTCGCTCGGCGCGGGCGGCGCCATCCTCTATCCCGAGCAGCTCCTCGATCTCCTCTAGCAACACAAACGCCCGCAGCTAAGTCTTCGACATCCGCCGCATCTGGCTCGAGGGCACCGCCGAGGATCGAGCCGTGTTCACGCTTTCGCATCCCGATGTCGTCGAGCACGACTCGCGGCTCACAGCCTACGAAGAGCAGGTTTGCTCCTCGGGATAGCGGGACGCTTAGGGCGAGGGCTCGGCCGGGTGGGTTGCGGCGTGGTCGCGGCGAGGTTGCAAAGCGGTGAAGAAGATCGTCGCGCCGACAACGATCACGAGCCCCCACATCCAGGTCAGGCTCGGCTGGAGGACGCCCGGAATCCGCCAGTCGAGCCACCCGCGCTTCACGACCTGCTCGTACCAGGCGTCGTTGGCCATGTTCCCGACGCCGTAGGCGATCATCAGCGACAGGTAGGCGGCGAGCGGGATGGGGCGGCGCATCCGCGGAAGCTGTCTCGAGAGGAGGAGCGCGGTCACCACGAGTAGGTAGCCCTCGAGGCCGTGGTGCTCTCCGAGATGGACACGCGGCTCACCCTGGTAGATCACGTGCGAGCCCGGGAAGTAGACGCCGACGAGCGAGAACATCCACGGCAGCGCGAGGATCCCGAGGACGATCGCCACGGCGAGGCGGATCGGATCTCCGCGCGGTTCTCCCCAGCCGCCACGCCCGGCTCGAAGCGTCAGGACGAGCGCGATCGCGACGCCGAGCGCGGGCACGACGTTGATCCACTTCGCGTCGAGGTCGGCCTCGTCGACGACCCCGGGGACGACGATCACCGCGCAGAGCGCGACCGCGAGCGCGTGAGGCCAGCTCCAGCCGGCTCGATCCGCGACGAGGAGGACGATCGCGATGGCCGCGAGCGCGGCCGGGAAGTTCAGGAAGACGAGCGCGCGGCTCAGTCCTCCCGCGAGCCCGCCCCGGCTCACGTGGTACAGGTCGTCTGGGTCGATCCGGGAGTACGTGACCAGGTCGATCACCGCCCAGACCGCGAGCAGGCCCCAGACAACATAGGCCTCGGCGAGACCCGGTCTTGCCGATCCTTGGCTAAACTGACCGTCTCGCGGGCCTGAGCCCGCGTTTTCCACGCCTATGTCCAACTACGCGATCATCTCAGTGGGTGGCAAGCAGTACCGCGTCAGCGAGGGCGAGAAGCTGCTCGTGGACCGGGTCAAGACCGACGAGGGCAAGACGTTCCACCCGGACATTCTCTTCGTCGGCGGCGACGGGAAGGCCGACCTCAAGCCGAAGATCCAGGTCACGGCCAAGGTTCTCGGCCACGTGAAGGGCGAGAAGATCCGCATCGGCAAGTACCGCAAGCGCACCGGCTACCGGCGCCACACCGGCTATCGGAGCTCGCTCACGCAGATCGAGATCACCGCGATCGGCGCGAAGCGCTCCACGGCCGCGAAGAAGCCGGCCGCTGCCGCGGAGAAGCCGGCCGCTACCGCCGAGAAGAAGCCCGCCGCCAGGAAGCCGGCGAGCACCACGAAGAAGAAGGAAGAGGCCTAGATGGCACACAAGAAGGGACTCGGTTCCTCCAGGAACGGCCGCGACTCGCAGGCCAAGCGCCTCGGCGTGAAGATCTTCGACGGCCAGACGGTGAAGGCGGGGATGATCCTCGTCCGCCAGCGCGGCACGAAGTTCCGCCCGGGGCCCGGCGCCGGCATCGGCCGCGACGACACGATCTTCGCCACGCAGGACGGCAAGGTCGAGTTCCAGGCGAGCGGCGAGCGCCGCACCGTAGCCGTCACCCCAGCGGACTAAGTCATGTTTCATGATCGCGCGCGCATCCGGGTCAAGGCCGGGCGCGGCGGCGACGGTGCGCTCAGCTTCCGTCGGGAGAAGCACGTCCCGAAGGGCGGGCCCGACGGCGGAGACGGCGGTCACGGCGGTGACGTCGTGGCCGTTGCGGACGCGGATCTTCGCGACCTGTCCGGCTTGCAGCGGCGCAAGTGGCAGGAGGCCAAGCGCGGCTCCAACGGCGGCGGCACCGGGAAGCACGGCGCCTCTGGTGAGAGCATCGAGCTTCGCCTGCCCGCCGGGACGCAGATCTTCGAGGACGGCCAGCTCGTGGCGGATCTCGCGAGCCCCGGGGCGCGGGTCGTGCTCGCGCGGGGCGGCGCGGGCGGTCGCGGCAATCGCCGGTTCGCATCGCCGACACGGCAGGCGCCGCGCTTCGCCGAGGTCGGGCTTGGCGGCGAGGAGCGAGATCTCGAGCTGCGGCTCAAGCTCCTGGCGGACGCTGCGCTGGTCGGGCAGCCGAACGCGGGCAAGTCGTCGCTGCTGCGACGGATCTCGAACGCGAAGCCGAAGGTCGCGGAGTATCCGTTCACGACGATCGCGCCGGTGCTCGGGACGGTCGACTCGCCCGACGGGCGGCAGCTCACGGTCGCGGACGTCCCGGGCCTGATCGAGGGTGCGAGCGAGGGCGCGGGCCTCGGCCACGAGTTCCTGGCGCACCTGGAGCGTGCGCGCATGCTCGTCCACGTGATCGACGCCGCGGACGGCGACCCGGCGGAGCGCTGGGCCTCGATCGAGCACGAGCTCGAGGCGTACGGCGCCGGTCTCGACGAGCTGCCGCAGATCGTCGTGCTGAACAAGATCGACCTGCTCCCCGAGCCGCCGCAGCTGGGAGTCGAGGACGAGCGGATCATCGCCGTCTATCCGATCTCGGCTGCGACCGGCGCCGGGGTCGAGGAGTTCAGGCGCGCGCTCTTCAGCCACATCCCTGAAGCCGAGGCGCTGCCGGAGGAGAAGCCCGAGGGCCTCGCGGATTACCTCGTCTACCAGCCCGGCCCGCGGAGGCGCCGCTACCGCATCTTCCGAACCGACACGGGGTTCCGGGTCATGGGCCGGCCGCCTTCGGACGAGGAGCTGGCCGAGGCGCTCAAGGCGGCGGGCGCCAAGGAGGGCGACGAGGTGGCGATCGGCGACGAGGTCGTCGAGCTCTCGTGATCGCGATTCTCGGCGGGACCTTCGATCCGCCGCACAACGGACATGTCGCGCTGGCTCGTGCCGCCCGCGAGAACCTGCCGTCTCGACGACCTCGTGATCCTCGTCGAGGAGAGCCCCGGCCACCGCGGCGTCGTGGCTGATCCGCAGGCGAGGCTCCGGATGGCGCGGCTCGCGTTTCCCGGCGAGGACGTGCGGCTCGATCCGCACGCATTCACGGTCGACACGGTCAGCGGAGGCGAGTTCGGCGAGGACGCGCTCTTCATCCTCGGAGCAGACCAGGCCGCGATGTTCAACCGCTGGCGCGAGCCGGACGAGGTGCTGAAGCACGTCAGGATCGCGGTCGGAACGCGAGGCGGCTACGACATGCCCGATCTCAGCACGTACGGCGACAGAGTCGTGCCGTTCGAGCTGGCGTCGCCCGAGGTGTCTTCGAGCGAGGTGCGCCAGCGCGTCGCCGCCGGCGAGACGATCGACGATCTCGTCCCGCCGGCGGTCGCGCGCGTGATCGAAGAGCTGGGCCTCTACCGCTAGCGCTTGAGCTTCGTCACCCAGTACGGGACGTCGGGCCCCGGCGGTGTCGAGAAGCGGGCGTTGACGGCATAGAGCCGAGAGCCGTGCTCGTCGATCGTCGTCGGATCGTCGAGGTCGTCGCTCGTGATCGTCCGCTGCACCGTCCCCGACGAGAGGTTCGAGCGCAGCTTGATCACGACGACACCGTCCTGCGGACTGCGGACGACGGCGAAGAGCCTCTTGCCGTGCAACAGGATCCCGTCCCCGGGCACTGTCGCGCCGCCGAGCGCGATCTGATGAGCCACGCCCCGGCGGTTGACCTTGAACAGCCGGCCGGTGTTCGTCTGGACGATGACCAGCGTCCTGCCGTTCGGTGTCGCGTCGATGCCGTTCACGTTGAAGCCGCCCTGGTAGACGATGTCGCCGGTGAGCGGGATCGACCGCGCGGCGCCGAGCTGCCCGTGACGGCCGATCGGCACCTTGTACAGGAACGGCCGAGTCGAGTCCGTGAACCAGGCGGCGCGCTTCGTGACGACGACGTCGTTGACGAACGAGGTCTCGTCGGTGAAGTTGAACTGCGCGATGTCGGCGCCGGTCCGGGCGTCGTAGACGTAGCCGTCACCCGTCGGCCCGCCGGCGACGAACAGTCGGTTCCGCTGATCGACGTCGACGCCGATCGCCGCCCGTCCGCGATTCGGGACGAGCTCAGTGCCCTGGCCGGTACGGAGGTTGCCCCTCCAGACCCGGCCGGTCGGGATCGAGCCCACGTAGAACGTGTTGCCCTTGATCGCGATGCCCTCCGGCTGCCAGCCGTTCGGCAGGTTGATGTGACCGGGTCGTTTGGCGCCCGTGGCGGCCAGGGGCAGCGCGAGGACTAGACCCGTAAGCGCCACGAGCAAATGAGTGCGTTTCATCACATGCTCCTTTCCTCGGAAGTCTCTCGTTCCCCAATACGGAGAAGTGACGCGTTCGGTTGAGCTACGTGGGGTCGACCGATATGCGTTGGCTGCCCTCGCCGAGGGCGAAGTGCTGGGTCGCCACGGCGCGATACAGCCGAAGCCGCGCCGGCTCTCGGACGTCCGCGCGCGAGTACGCGGGCAGCCCGTCGGATTCCGACTTCCTCGAGAAAACCTTGATTCCGGCGTCGAGCTCGTCGTCGGAGACCTCGTCGGCGAGGGCCGAAACGTAGACGGCCTCGGCTGCCGCTCGGTGGGACCTGCGAGTCGAAGATGACGATGCTCACCTCCGGGCGTGCTTCGATGTTGCGCGAGTGCTGAGCCTCGGGAGACGAGACCCAGAAGAACTCGCGGTAGTCGGAGTGCGCAAACCAGACCGGTGACACCCACGGCCGTCCACTCTCGTCGGCGGTGCCGAGCGTCATGTAGCTGTTCGAGTCGATGACCGCGCGGGCGGAAGCTCTTGGGTCGTCGGTCAACTCGCCGTGGCGTGCTCGACGGACGGCACGTCGTCCCAGAGCTCCTCGAGCCGGTAGTAGCCCCGGGTCTCGGGCGTGAAGACGTGCAGGACGACGTCGAGGTAGTCGGCGACGATCCAGTTGCCCTCGCGCTCGCCCTCGACGGTGTGCGGGAGGATCTGCTCCTCTCCGTGCTTCAGGCCGTAGCGCACCTCGTCGACGATCGACTTCGTCTGGCGCGAGTTCTGCCCGGAGCAGACGACGAAGTAGTCGGTGTACGCGCACACCGGCCGCATGTCGAGGATCACGATGTCCTGCGCCAGCTTCTCCTCGGCGAGGCCGGCGATTCGGCGTGCTTGTTCGAGTGAAGTCAGTGGTTCGTTCGTCCTTCGTTGCTCGACTGAAAGTGTAGCCCGCGCCGCGGGTGTCTCAAACGGACACGGCCCAGCCGATGCGATCGGTAGTGTTGCCTGACATGACAACGGATCAGAAAGGAGCGATTGCCGAGGCGGCCATCGCCTTCGAGGCGGTCAAGCTCGGACTCGACGTTTACAGGCCCATGTCCGACGGCGGCCGCTACGACCTCATCTTGGGGTTCGGGTACGAGCTGATGCGCGTGCAGTGCAAATGGGCGGCGTTGCACGGAAGCGTGCTCGTAGTGCGCTGCTACACATTCCGTCGGACCGGGACGGGCTGGAAGAAGACGACGTATTCGCGCGAAGAAGTCGACGTGATCGGCGCCTACTCCATGGAGCTCGACCGCTGCTTCCTGATTCCGGTCGAAATGGTCGAGCGGCGGCCGACCATCCAGCTACGGATTGCACCCGCACTGAACAACCAAAAGCGGCGGATAAATTGGGCCGACGACTTCGATTTCGAAGCTACACTGGCCCGGCACGGGGCCGTAGCTCAGCTGGGAGAGCGCCAGAGTGGCACTCTGGAGGTCAGGGGTTCGATCCCCCTCGGCTCCATTGATTGATCTCCTCGCGACATGCGGACGATCACGCGTCGCGAGAGCTGAGATCGTCGAGCAGCTCCTCGAGCGAGGCCTCGGTGTCTCGGTGGGTTTCCCAGCGGCGGAACAGGTCGGCCGCGCCGCGTCCCATGCCGCCCGGCAGGCCGAGCGACTCGGCCGTGGCTGCGACCTCGTCCATCTCGGGAGCCCAGCGCCACGCCTTGCGCGCAGACCGCAGGAAGCGGTCGCTGTCGACGCCCTCCGCGGCGAGCGCGTCCTCGACCCCGTAGGCGCGCGCGATCGCGTACGCCTGCGCCGTCAGCGCGGTGCCGATCTTGTTCCAGCCGCCGAAAGCCATCTTCAGCGCGGACGCCGCGCCGACGCCGCCCTCGAGGGGGATCGGCTTCACGTCGCCGTCCGCGAAGACCGACGCGACCGCCGCGACGTCCTCCGAGTCGCCGGAGAGGTACAGGTTCACGTCGCTCCGCGAAATAACCGAGCCGTCGACGCACCTCAGGTAACCGGCGATCCGCCGCACGCGCTCCGGAGTGATCGCGTTCGCCTCGACGTAGATCCCGTCGAAGCCCTCGCCGGCCACTTCGCCGGCCACGTCCTCGGCGATCGCAGGCGGACAGAGGCTGATCACGATCTCGCTCGCCGCGACCAGCTCGCGCACGGTGCCGACGTCGCGAAACGCTTCAGCGCGCCGCCGCGTCGCCTCGCTTCGGCCCTCGCTCGCCCAGAGAACCTCTCCCTCGACGGCCGAGCCGACCAGCGCGCCCATCTCACCGGGAAAGAGCAGTCCGACGACCGTCACGGCGCGACCACCGCCTGCGCGAGGTCGACGGCCCGCTCCCGCGGGAGCGGCCCCCAGGGCAGCTCGACGACGAACGAAGTCGTCCCGGGGAAGTTCGCGTTCTGCCAGTTCGTCACCCCGCCCGGGTAGCGCGGAAGGCGCTGGAGGCGCATGCCCGTGAGGTCGGCGAAGCGCCGCTCGATCGCACGATCTCCTCCCGACTCGTCGACGACCCCGATCGGCTGGTGGAACCAGATCGTCACGTCCGGCCGCAGCCTCGCGATCGTCCGGACGAGGAGTCTGGTCTCCGGCTCCGAGAGCGGGCCGGTCCCCGAGTACTGCGCGACGCCACGACGCCCGATCGGCCGCCAGCGCCAGCCGAAGTTCCGGTTCAGGTCGACGGCGCGGCCGTTGGTCCTCGTGCCGCGCGCGACCCCGTCCGGATTCGCGTTCGGGATCACCCAGAGGTCGAGCCCGGGCGGGAGCGGCACCGACCGGAGGCGCTTCGCCACCTCGATGCCAGCGCGCTCGTTCCCGTGGATGCAGCCGACCACGAGGATGCGCCGCGCCGCAGTCGGATCTCCTCTCTCGAAGATCACGATCGGCCGTCCGAGCGCGGACCGGCCGAGGAGCGCTTCGTGGACGACTCTCGGATCGGCCGGCTGCTTCTTCGACGGGCCGATCGCCGAGTAGGCCGCAATCGGACCCGCGAGCGCCAGGAGCGCAGCGATGAGGAACGTTCGGTTCGTGGGGCGATTCTAGGCGGGCAGGCCACAAACGGATCGCGCCTCTACCGGAGTAATCTCCCTCGGCCGAGGGATGTGACAGCGGACGTCCGCGCGCGATGAGGTACGTGAGCCAGCCGTCTGGCTCACGCCCACGATGGCCGCGAAAAGCCGCACTCCAATCCTCGTCCTCGCCGCCCTGGCGGCTGCAGCGCTCGCCTTCGCTGCTCCCGCACGCGCCGACCTGACGCAGCCGGTCCCGCTCGACCCGGGCAACGGCGCCTCGGTCGAGGCGCTTCCGCCTTTCTCCTGGAGCCCGGTCCCAGGCGCCGACAGCTACCAGTTCCAGGTCGCCGCCGACCAGAACTTCAACTCGCCCGTCGGACGCCAGGGCGAAGGGAGCTTCACGACGAAGAACACGCGCGCGACCCTGAAGATGACCCTGCCGAACGGCCGCTACTGGTGGCGTGTCCGAGCGACGACCCGCACAGGCGACGCCTCGCCCTGGTCGAACCCGCGCTCGATCGTCAAGTCCTGGACGCAGGTGCCGTCCTCGATGACGCCTTACTACGGCTTCCCCTTCACGTTCCCGACGAGCCCGATGACGCTCGGCTGGTCGCCGGTCCCCTACGCGTCGAGCTACCTCTTCTCGCTCGCGAGCGACCCGAACCTCGCGAATCTCGTCGAGAGCACGAACGGTCAGCCCGTCGAGACGTGGGGCACGAACTACGTCCCCGCCTTCAACCTTCTCCCGTCAGGCACCTACTACTGGGCCGTCACTCCGGTCGACTCCGAGGGCAACCGCGGAACGCAGTCGCCGGTCTCCTCCTTCAGCTGGTCGTGGCCGTCGACGACGACGCCGGCCGTGACCGACCTCATGTCGGCGACCGAGATGTTCGATCCGCAGTTCTCGTGGACGCCTGTCGCCGGCGCGACGAAGTACGAGGTCGAGGTCAACTCCTCGGTCGACTTCGCGCCCGGCTCGAAGGTCTGCTGCACGCAGCTGACGACGTCCACCTCGCTCTCGCCGACCGTCGTGTTCCGCGACAACACGTACTACTGGCGCGTCCGTGCGCTCGACGCAGTGGGCAACGCAGGCGTGTGGAACCGCGGGCCCGACTTCGTGAAGACGTTCGACAAGGTGCCCGCCGGTGACCCCGCCGAGCATCAAGAACCTGCACATGCGGGACCACCTGGTCGATCCGGGCACCGACGTCGATCCGGGCACGG
>CAVQIS010000008.1:0-532500 GCA_963712635.1 uncultured Actinomycetes bacterium
ATCTGAAGAGGCTGCGAGTCGTTTGCTGGATCTCGGTGCTTCCGGCGCTTACGTCTACGGCGGCATCGTTTCTTCGTACTTGGGGCGGGATGAGGGAAGATGCGACTTATGGGGATGCGGCTCAGATTCCGGTCCCTCGGTCTGGCGCCTATCCGTAGCCGCCGCGGGCGTCTGCTCCAGCTCGGTCCGGCGCAGGCCTCGTCGAAGAAAACGAGTCGGCCGACGGCGTCTGCGACGGAGCAGCAGGCGCTCGCCGCCTACGGGAAGCTGCCGCTCGCCTTCACCGCCAACGTCGGCCAGACCGACGCGCGCGTCCGCTACTCCGCCCAGGGCGCCGGCTTCTCGGTCTTCCTCACCCGCCGGGAGGCGATGCTCTCCCTCAAGCGTCCGGGCAAGCAGCGAAGAGGGCGCGGCGTGGCGCTCGCGCTCCGCTTCCTCGGCTCGGACCGGAACGTCGCCATCCGCGGCGAGCGCCCGGGGCGGGGAGGGTCAACTACCTGCTCGGCAGCGACCCGGCCGGCTGGCACACGAGCCTGCCACCTACGAGAGGATCGTCTACCGCGACCTCTGGCCGGGGGCCGACTCCGCCTCCGCGGCGAGAGCGGGACGCTCAAGTACGAATTCCGCCTCGCGCCGGGGGCGGATGTCTCCCGGGATCCGCCTCGGCTACCGCGGCCAACAGCGGCTCTCGCTCGGCCGAAGCGGAGAGCTCCGCATCGAGACTGCGCTCGGCCTCCTCACGCGACGCCCGTCCCGTCAGTTACCAGCTGTCGGAGGGCAGGCGGGTCCCCGTGGCGAGCCGGTTCGCGCTCGGGCGCGGCGGCGCCTACGGGTTCGCCGTCGGGGCGCTACGACCGCCGCTATCCGCTCGTCATCGACCCCGGCCTCGTCTACTCCACCTACCTGGGCGGAAGCGGCGACGACCGGCCGCGGCATCGCGGTGGACGGCACCGGCAGCGCCTACGTGACCGGGACCACGGCCTCGGCCGACTTCCCGACGACCGCGGGCGCCTTCGACACGACCTTCAACGGCGGCACCGATGCCTTCGTGACCAAGCTCAACGCGGGCGGCGCCGCCCTCGTCTACTCCACCTACCTGGGCGGAAGCGGCAACGACGACGGCTACGGCATCGCGGTCGACGGCGCCGGCAACGCCTACGTGACCGGGCAACACGCGCTCGGCCGACTTCCCGACGACCCCGGGCGCCTTCGACACGACCTTCAACGGCGGCGTTCGACGCCTTCGTGACGAAGCTGAACGCGAGCGGCGCCGCCCTCGTCTACTCCACCTACCTGGGCGGCAGCGGCGGCGACACGGCTCGCGGCATCGCGGTCGACGGCGCCGGCAACGCCTACGTGACCGGGCACACCGCCTCGGCGGACTTCCCGACGACCGCGGGCGCCTTCGACACGACCTTCAACGGCGGCGCGCGACGCCTTCGTGACGAAGCTCGACGCGAGCGGCGCCGCCCTCGGCTACTCGACCTACCTGGGCGGAAGCGCGGCGACGACCGGCACGGCATCGCGGTCGACGGCGCCGGCAGCGCCTACGTGACCGGGTACACGCGACTCGGCGACTTCCCGACGACGCGCGGGCGCCTTCGACACGACCTTCAACGGGGCCTGACGACGCCTTCGTCACGAAGCTCGACGCGAGCGGCGCCGCCCTCGGCTACTCCACCTACCTGGGCGGCGGCGAGCTACGACCACGGCCACGGCATCGCGCGTCGACGGCGCCGGCAGCGCCTACGTGACCGGGTACACGCACTCGGCGGACTTCCCGACGACCGCGGGCGCCTTCGACACGACCTACGACGGCGGCTCCGACGCCTTCGTGACGAAGCTCGAACGCGAGCGGCGCCGCCCTCGTCTACTCCACCTACCTCGGCGGAAGTGGCGACGACTTCGGCAACGGCGTCGCGGTCGACGGCGCCGGCAGCGCCTACGTGACCGGGTACACCGGCTCGGCCGACTTCCCGACGACCGCGGGCGCCTTCGACACGACCTACAACGGCGGCTGCCGACGACGCCTTCGTGACGAAGCTCGACGCGAGCGGCGCCGCCCTCGGCTACTCCACCTACCTGGGCGGAAGCGACTACGACGAAGGCGACGGCATCGCGCTCGACGGCGCCGGCAACGCCTACGTGACCGGGACCACGTACTCGGCCGACTTCCCGACGACCGCGGGCGCCTTCGACACGACCTACAACGGCGAGTGGGGCACGACGCCTTCGTGACGAAGCTCGACCTCGTCGCTGGGCCACCTCCACCTCCACCTCCACCTCCACCTCCGCCTCCGCCTCCGCCTCCGCCTCCGCCTCCGCCTCCGCCTCCCCCCACCGCCACCGCCTCCGCCACCTCCGCCACCACCACCACCTCCGCCTCCGCCACCGCCGCCATCCGCCTCCGCCTCCGCCTCCGCCTCCGCCTCCCCGCCGCCGCCGCCACCGCCCCTCCGCCACCGCCGCCACCGCCGCCACCCCCCGTTGTCCGGTGCGTGGTGCCGAGGGTGATCGGCCTGAGGCTTCGCAAGGCCCGCACGCGGATCCGTGCGAGGCACTGCTCGGTCGGTCGCATCCGCCGCGCTCGCTCCAGGCGAGTGGGCCGCGTGATCGCCCAGAGCCCGAGGCCGGGCAGGAGGCTCGCACGCGGCAGCAGGGTGAACCTCGTCGTCGGCCGCAGATAACCAACGGCGCAACCGGTCAAGAGGTTCGCCCGGGGTGGCAGCAAGAGTGGCAGCGAGACCTACCGAGATAGGCCGAGATGCCGTAAACGATCAGAACGACGAATAGGCCTGGTAAGCAGGAAAAACTCAGACCCACCGAGATAGACCGAGATCGACAAGGGCGACTTAAAATCAGGTGTCCCCCTTGGGGGCGTGCGGGTTCGAGTCCCGCCCCCGGCATCGCAGAAGTCGCTGCTAAACGGGACCCGTCACAGCCCGTGGGTGTCTTGACCCGAGCCCGTGACACTTGGTACAACCACAGGCGGGCACGCTTGGTGAGGGGAGGGACCGGTGCGACGATGGACGAGGATGGGCGCCGCGGTTGCAATCGCGGCTCTTGCGGCGGTCACGCCGTCCGTGGTCTACGGAAGCATGAATAGGCCCGCA
Source organism: uncultured Actinomycetes bacterium (assembly GCA_963712635.1). GTDB lineage: Bacteria > Actinomycetota > Thermoleophilia > Gaiellales > Gaiellaceae > VAXT01. The sequence continues at coordinate 3,114 of CAVQIS010000008.1, forward strand.
CCGGCAGGCGGCGGCTGGCATGTCGTCACGCCGATGCCGGTCGACGAGTTCGGCGGCTCGTCGCTCGCGGACTCCCGGTACGGCTATGTCTTCGGCGGTTACTCCTTCAGCGCCGGCCAGAACCTCGCAACCACCTACCGCTACGACTGGTTCGGAAGCGACTGGTCGCAGCTCGCGTCGATGTCCGACGCACACCTGATGTCGTCGGCCGTCTTCTACCCGCCGACGAACTCGATCTACGTCTTCGGCGGCGCGATCCGCGATCCGGACACCTTGCCGCCGCCCGTCGACTACTGCCGGACCTACGATCGCTTCGCCGATACCTGGGGCACGTGTCCCAGCCTGCCCGACGTGCGCGGGTTCATGGCCTCGGGATTCGACCCGGTGAACGGCAAGATCTACCTGGCCGGCGGCTACAACACTGCCACGATCGACAGCGCCCAGACGACGACCTGGGAGTTCGACCCGGTCGCGGGCACCTATACCCAGAAGGCGGACATGCCGCACGGTCTGGGCGGCGCCGGCTACGGGTTCATCGACGGCAAGCTGTACGTCGCGGGCGGGCGTGACGCTGAGAACGCGATTCTCGACACGCTGTACATCTACGATCCGGCAACGGACACGTGGTCACAAGGCGCGAGCCTGCCGCAGCCGGAGAACGTTCCCGGCAGCGCGATCAGCGCCGGCGCGGATTGCATCGCTTGCAAGCTGTACCTGTTCGGCTACGGCAGCCCGTTCACCGGGTACGGGTTGCTCGATCGAGACGCGACGAATCCGTTCCACTTCGGCCCAGAGGCCGCTGCGACCACGCTCGCCTACGACCCACGGGACGATTCGTGGACAGTCCAGTCTGACCTGAACGTCGCGAAGTCGTTCAGCGCGGGCTTCGAGTTGGCGCTACCTATGCCTCGCGAAGCTGGCGAAGGCGCGGAACCCACCGACTTCGAGTACGACATTGTCTCCGTCGGCGGCCGCACGAGCGACACGACCTCGACGGACGACTCGGAGATGCTGCGCACCCGCGCGGGATCCGGAGGGCCTCCGCCGCCTCCGCCTCCCGCCTCCTCCCCGCCTCCGCCTCCGCCTCCGCCTCCGCCTCCGCCTCCGCCTCCGCCTCCGCCTCCGCCTCCGCCTCCGCCTCCGCCTCCGCCTCCGCCTCCGCCTCCGCCTCCGCCTCCTCCTCCGCCACCGCCACCGCCACCGCCACCACCACCGCCGCCTCCACCGCCGCCACCTCCAGCCGTGCGCTGCAGAGTGCCGCGGGTGATCGGGCTTAGGCTCGGCCGCGCGAAGCAGCAGATTCGAGCCCGGCACTGCTCAGTCGGACTCATTCGCAAGGTACGCTCGAGGCGCGTCGGCCGCGTGATCAGACAGAGCCCGCGAGCGGGCGCGGTAAAGCGCCGCGGCTTCCCGGTCCGGCTGGTTGTGGGTCGGCGCTAGGCAGGCTCGACGACTAGCGCCGGGTCTTCGTCAAACGGGTCAGACACCAACCCGGGGGCCGTGGTAGCCGTCGGGCCTGTCGGACGCCGAAAAGCGCGGTGTACCGATGACGATTGGGGCGGTAGTCGCCGGTCGGGAGCGACGATTTCGCCGGTTCGTTCACGCTGAGCGCCCGCCATAGGTCGGCCCGCGCTCGTTCAAGTCCTCCTCAGCCGCAGGCAGCCGACCGGGATCGGCGGTCTTTGCGTACTCCAGGCAGGTCGTCGGGTAGAGGCCGCGTGCGACTTACCCGCGGATTATCCGCGATTCAACTTTCCAACCGGGCAGCTCAGGCTGCTTCAAGGGGCCGTGCTCGCGGCACCACCACACCCGCGACGGGTGGCCGTCAGGATCAGTGCGGGACAGGCGGGCAGCAACTTTGGTAGTCGGCCGCAGAGGCCACCGTCATGGCGGCGCCGCAGTCGCGTGCGCAGCTAACGGCTGAGCGTCTTGTCGGCGGTCGCCTGCGCCTCGCGCCATACCGCCTCGAGCAGCAGCACCGGGACCGCAACCGGAAGCACCCACCAGGCCTCGATGCCGTTGTGCCCCAGCAGCCAGGTCAGTGCGAAGGCGACGGCGAGGCCGGCTGCGACCCGCCAGTCGTCGCCGACGATGAAGTCCCACCAGAAACGGCCGAACGAGCGGACGTACCTCATGCCCGTGCGCCCTGCAGGCTGGTGCGCAAGCCGTCGCCGGCGGAGCACGCGTACGAGGACGAGCGAGACGAGGCCGACGTAGCCGATGAGGACGAGGATCGCGAGTCGCCGCCGGGCCATTCGACGCCCGCGCCCTCGCCGCCCCAGAAGATCCCGAAGCTCGTGAGCAGAACCCCGACGACGAACTTGAGCGTGTTCTCGGGCACGCGCTCGAGCGGCCCGCGCACCGACCAGGCCCGCAACGACCACGACGACACCGGCCGCCGCCGCGGCCGCGGCCGCAAGGCCGAGGCTGGCCCTGCGTCGCGCCGAAGGTGACGACGATGAAGGCGACTTCCAGCCCCTCGAGCAGCACGCCCTTGAACGCGACCGTGAACGAGTACCAGTCGATCCGGGCCGAGCCGGCGGCCGCTGCCGCGCCGGCCTCGCGCGCGCTCGCGCAAGAACGCCTCGGCCTCGTCGTGCAGCGGCTTGAAGCCGCTCGCGCGGAGGATCGCCTTGCGCAGCCACTGCAGCCCGAAGGCGAGCAGCAGGCCGCCGACGACGAAGCGAAGCGTCTCGATCGGGATGTGCTGCAGCGCCGGGCCGAGAGCGGCGACGACCGCGGCGAGCACGATCGTCGCCGCGCCGACGCCGATGAGAGTCGAGCGCCAGCCGCGGACGACACCGACCGCGAGCACGATCGTCAGCGCCTCGACCGCCTCGACAGCGCTGGCGAGGAACGTGGCCAGGAAGAGGATGACGTCGTGGCTCATTAGCGCGGCTGTTTTGAGTGTGGCAGGTGACTCCCGCTCGAGCTCGCCCCGCATTGCCTGGCGACAAGGCCGTTTTGGTCGTAACATCCGGCTCGTGAAGCGGCTTGCCCAGTCATTCGTCCAGATGTCGCTCTGGAAGCGGGGCGTGCTCGCGTTCGTCCTCGTTCTCTGCGCGGCGATCGCGCTCGCTCCGTCGACCGGGCCTTCGAAGCGGATCCCGAACGGCGTCCGCATCTCCGGCGTCAACGTCTCGAACCTCGACGCGGGGCAGGCGCGGCAGGTGATCTCGGCGCGCTACGGCGTCCCGCTGCGCTTCCGCTTCGACCAGCGCGAGTGGACCGCGTCGCCGAAGCGCCTCGGCATGCACGCAGACATCGAGGGAGCGACCTCACGCGCCCTCGAGGCGGAGAAGGGCGACGACATCGGAGTCAGCGTCGACGTGAACCGCGACGAGGTCCGCAGCTACGTCGCGAAGCTCGACGATCAGTTCAGCATCGACCCTGCGAACGCGGTCGTCACCGGGCTCGTCGACGGGCGGCCGCAGATCGCCGACTCGACGTGGGGGCGAGAGGTTCGCCGCCAGACGATGGTCCGCGCGATCGTGCGCACGCTCAGGACGCGAATTCGTCAGGCGGTCCCGCTCGTGACGAGGACGCTCAAGCCAAGCGTGTCGAAGACCGGCTTCGGGCCGGTGATCGTGATCCATCGCGGGTCGAACTCGCCTCCAGCTCTTCAACGGCGAGACTCCGTGGCGGAGCTTCCGCGTTGCGACCGGCCGCTCGCAGTACCCGACCCCGACCGGCAGCTTCCGGATCGTCGACATGCAGACGAACCCGTGGTGGCGCCCACCCGACTCCGACTGGGCGAAGGGCCTGAAGCCGATCCCGCCCGGTCCCGGGAACCCGCTGGGGACGCGCTGGATGGGCCTCACCGCCCCCGGTGTCGGGATCCACGGCACTCCGGACGCGGCGTCGATCGGCTACTCGGCGTCGCACGGGTGCATCCGGATGCTGATCTCCGACGCGACCTGGCTGTTCGATCATGTCTCGATCGGGACGCCGGTCCTGATCGTCGACTAGATAGCCCTAATCGTCTCCATCGCGCTCGCGCTCTTCGTCCTGCCGACGGGGTGGGGCATCGTCGCGATCCTCGTCGGCCTGACGATCGAGCTCGGCGAGGCGACCTTCTTGATGCGCCGCTCGAGGCGCGGCACCCCGCGGATCGGAGCGGAGGCACTCGTCGGAGCCGAGGGGGTCGCCGTCGACGACTGCAGGCCCGCGGGGCGCGTGCGCGTCCACGGCGAGGCCTGGCGGGCGAACTGCACGGAGGGAGTCGACGCCGGTGAACGGGTCGTCGTGAGCGGCGTTTCGGGCCTCACGCTCGAAGTGCGCCGTAAATAGACTCAGCTCGTGGCCTCGATCGACGAGATCTCGCTCGAAGAGCAGCCTCTCGAATGGGATACGCCTCTCTTTCGCACCGCCGTCGCGCAGTTCGAGGAGGCGCTCACGCACGCCGATGTCGACGCTGCAGCGGCGGAGCGCCTGCGCTACCCCGAGGCCGCGATCATGGTCAGCATTCCCGTGCGCATGGACGACGGGACGTGGTCGGTGTTCGCCGGTTACCGCGTCCTGCACTCGAGCGTGCTCGGCCCGACGAAGGGCGGGATCCGCTACGACCCGCACGTCTCGCTCGGCGAGTGCGCCGCGCTCGCGATGTGGATGACGTGGAAGTGCGCGCTCCTGCGGCTTCCGTACGGCGGCGCGAAAGGCGGAGTGCGCTGCAACCCGCGTCAGATGTCCTCCGACGAGCTCCAGCGCATGACGCGGCGCTTCACGATCGAGCTCCTGCCGGTGATCGGCCCGGAGAAGGACATCCCGGCCCCGGACATGGCGACGAACGAGCAGACCATGGCCTGGATGATGGACACGTACTCGATGCAGATCGGCTACGCGGTGCCGGAGGTCGTGACCGGCAAGCCGATCGCGATCGGTGGCTCGGTCTTCCGCAGCGAGGCGACCGGGGCGGGCGTCGTCATGGTCACCGACCGTGCGTGCCAGCGGCTCGGCTGGAAGCTGGCCGAGCAGGGCTGCGTCGTCCAGGGGTTCGGCAACGTCGGCGGGATCGCGGCGCGTGAGCTCCAGGCGCGCGGTGCGAAGCTGCTGGCCGTCTCGGACATCTCCGGCGGCGTCTACTCGCCCGACGGTCTCGACTACGAGCACATGAAGAAGTGGGTCGACGAGCACGGGTCGCTCGCCGAGTACCCGGACGTCGAGCACGTCTCCAACTCGGAGCTGCTCGAGCTGCCGTGCGACATCCTCGTCCTCGCCGCGCTCGAGGAGCAGCTGACCGCCGAGAACGCCCCGCGCGTGCAGTGCAGGCTCGTCGCCGAGGGTGCGAACGGGCCGACGACGATCGAGGCGGACGAGATCCTCGGCGAGCGCGGGATTCCCGTCCTGCCGGACGTGCTCACGAATGCGGGCGGGGTCACGGTCTCGTACTTCGAGTGGGTGCAGGATCTCGGCCGGCTCTTCTGGGACCGCGAGGAGATCCGCTGGAAGCTCGAGGAGAAGCTGAGCGACGCCTTCGACCGCGTGTGGGACCTCGCCGACCAGCGCGGCCTCTCGCTGCGGAGCGCGGCGCTGGTGGGCGCGATCCACGAGGTCGCCGAGGCGCTCGACTCCCGGGGGATCTACCCGTGAGCAAGGTGCGCGAGGCGATGGTCGCCGGAGCCGCGCACGCTGGACGTCTCGGCTCCGGCCGTCGAGGCGGGAGAGCTCCTCGCACGCCCCGAGGTGCACGCGATCTTCGTCTGCGACGACGGCCGGCTGACGGGAGTCCTGACGCGGAAGACGCTCGTCCGCGAGGTCGTGGCGCCCGGGCGCGACCCGAAGGAGACGCGGGTCGGCGAGATCGCGGAAGAGCCGTACTACACGCTCGACTCGGAGATGGACCTCGAGGAGGCGTTCCGGTTCCTCGAGGAGCACGACGCCGAGCGCGTGCCGGTCGTGGAGGACGGGAGGCTCGTCGGGATCCTCTCCCGGGAGCTGGTCCAGCGGCGCCTGGCGGAGGACGAGCCGCCGGAGCCGCCCGAAGCGGCCTAGCAGCAGGTGTAGGCGCCTGGCGGCGCGTCGCCCTCGACCGGCTCTGGGAGCTCGGCGGCCGCGAGTGCCGCACCGTCGAGGAGGTCGCGCTCGCTGACCTCGATCTCGTCCAGGCCGAGGTAGCGCATCGTCTCCAGCAGGATCGCCGCGCCGGCGACGATCACGGGCGCGCGCTCGGGCTCGAGCCCTGGAACCTCGCGCCGCTCGGCGAGAGGGAGGGCTGCGAGCCGGTCGAGCTGCGACTCGACCGCGTCCGCGCTGAGCCGGTGCCCGTCGACTCGCTCCGAGTCGTACTCGACGAGGCCGAGGTCGAGGGCCGCGAGCGAGGTGACGGTCCCCGCGACGGCGACGCCCCGGTCGGCTCTGAAGTCGTGCTCCGAGAGGACGGCCCGAATCGCGGCGCGCAGCGACCCGAGCTCGTCTGGAGCCGGAGGGTCGCTCGCCAGGAAGCGCTCCGTCAGCCGAACGGAGCCGAGGTCGGTGCTGACGCGCCCGTCGGTCCGCGTCAGCTCCGTCGAGCCGCCGCCGACGTCGATCAGGATCGTGCCGTCGTCCAGCCCGCCGAGCCCGCGCTCCGTCATCGTCGCCTCTTCGTCACCGCTCAGCAGCCGCGTCGTGAAGCCGTAGCTCCACTCGATCTCGCCCAGGAACGCCTCGCCGTTCTCGGCGTCCCGAACCGCGCTCGTCGCGACGAGCAGCGCGCGCTCCGCGCCGAGCGACTCGAGCTCGCGACGGTACTCGGAGAGGGCATTCCGAACCCGGGTGATCGGCAGCGGCAGGAGCCGGTGACGCGAATCGACCCCCTCGCCGAGCCGGGTGATCGTCGAACGTCGCGAAATCGTCTCCACGTGCCCCTCGACGACGTCCGCGACGAGCAGACGAGTGGTGTTCGTGCCCTGATCGATGGCCGCAACGCGCATGGGACGGCCAACGTAGCAGCGGCTATAATTGCTGCACGCCGCGGGGTGGAGCAGTCAGGTAGCTCGCCGGGCTCATAACCCGGAGGTCGCAGGTTCAAATCCTGCCCCCGCTATAGGCAAAAGGCCCCGGTAGTCGGGGCCTTTTGTGTAGGTCGCGTGTCAGGCCTCAGCCGGAACTTTGGCCCAACTTTGGCCCAGGCAGTTCCGCGAACAGCCGGCCTGCTCCTCGGCCTCCGCGATACGGGCGGCCTGCTCGGCCTCATCGACGTGGACGCCGAGATCGCCACAGCGAGGAGCGGCTAGCGGCTGGCGAGGATCAGGGTCACGGCGGCGATCACGCTGAACGCGAAGATGGCATAGACCGGCCAGCTCTGACGTGCTCGGAACAGCCGCTCCTCCGGTCCCATCTGCTGCGGCTCCTCCTCGACGTCAACCTCGGGGCTACGATCCACGGCCACCACCCTACGCGCAACCACACCAGGGGGCTGCCGCCCCGCGCCCACCATTTGCTCTGTGTAGCGCCAAGACCGAACAGCAGACGGGGGTTCCCCAACCCCGGCGGGCCCGAAACTTTGGCCCAAACTTTGGCCCACCTGGGAACACCTGGGAGCACCTAACAGGACGTGGGACCGCGCAACAGTGCGGTACACGCCCCAGCCCGTCGCCCCGGATAGATCTCATAACCCGGAGGTCGCAGGTTCAAATCCTGCCCCCGCTACTGGAAAGGCCCCGGAGACGGGGCCTTTCATCTTTGACTGCGCCTCTGCTACTCGATGGTCAGTGAAACTCGACCACGGAGCGGATGCCGTCCTGCGCCTCCATGAGCTCGAAAGCATCGTTGACCTCGTCGAGCGACATTGTGTGGCTGATCAGCGAAGCGACGTCGAGCTCGCCTGCCAGCCAGCGGTCGACGAGCTCGGGCACCTGGTCACGGCCCTTGACGCCTCCGAAGGACGAACCGGTGACTCGGCGACCTGTGATGAGGTAGCGGGGGACGACACCGAGCGTCTCACCCTTCCCAGCGACTCCGCAGACAGTGGCGAGGCCCCAACCCATGCGCGCCGTTTCGACTGCCTGCCGCATCACGTCGACGCGGCCCGTGGCTTCGAACGTGTAGTCCGCGCCGAAGCCGTCGGTCGCCTCGAGGATCTCATCGACGGTGGTTGGGCCCGCGGTGAGCACGTCCGTGGCGCCCTGGCCGCGCGCAAGCTCGAGCCGCTCAAGCGAAAGGTCGACCGCGATGATCCTCTCTGCGCCCGCCAGTCGGCAACCCGCCACTGCGCCCAGCCCAACCAGCCCGGTGCCGAAGACTGCGCAGGTCGCGCCTGGCTGGACCTTCGCGGTGTTCAAGGCAGCACCGATGCCCGTCGAGAGCCCACATGCGAACACGCACGCCTCCGTCGACGGCGCCTCGGGCGAGATCTTCGCGAGTGCGATCTCGGGCAGGACGGCATATTCGGCGAAGGTCGATGTGCCCATGAAATGACGGATCGGCTCCCCGGCGCGCGAGAGCCTCGTCGTCCCGTCCGGCAAGAAGCCCTTGTTCTGCTGCTCCCGGATCGCCAAGCAGAGATTCGTCCGCTCGTCCCGACAGTGCTCGCATTCGCGACACTGCGGGGAGAAGAGGGTCAGAACGTGATCCCCGGGGCGAACGGACGAGACCCCCTCGCCAACCGTCTCGACGCGACCTGCGCCCTCGTGGCCGAGCACCGTCGGCGCATACCCCGAAGGATCCGCACCCGAGGCCGTGTAGAGATCTGTGTGGCAAACCCCGCAGGCGGCGAGGCGAACCAGGACCTCACCCGCCCTCGGCTCCGCCAGGTCGACCTCCTGAACCTGGAGCGGCGAGCCGAACTCCTCGAGGACTGCGGCGCGGATCCTCATGCCGCGATCCTAAGGGCGCAGGGCCTTGGTCCTTTCAGGATGCGGCGCGCGGCCCACGTCATAGCGTGTGCGCCGTGTCCGTCATCATGAATCGCGCATGAACAAGCCGCGCATCTTCCTCGGGTCGTCGGGCAAGCAGGCCAAACTGCTCCAGGCGCTCACGCGCGGGCTCGAGGACGTCGCCGACGTCGAGCCCTGGACGACCACGTTCAATCCGGGGCGGTCGACCCTCGATCGGCTCGTCGAGCTCTCGCAGGAGGTCGATTTCGCCGCGTTCGTGTTCGCCCAGGACGACTGGACCACGACGGATGCGTCCGAGTCCGGCGAGGCGTCGCCGCGCGACAACGTGGTGTTCGAGGCCGGGCTGTTCGGCGGCGCGCTCGGCATGCGGCGCACGTTCATCCTCCACGCGAACGGTTCGAAGCTGCCGAGCGACCTGCTCGGGCTGACCTCCGTCCGCTACGACCCGGCCACCAGCCCGGCGGAGGTTCGCGCGATCAACCAGAAGCTCCGCAAGGCGATCGAGACCGAGGGTCGCCGCGGCCCGGTCGAGGGGTTGTGGTGGCAGCTCTCGCTCACCATGCGGAGCGAGGACGAACCGTCGGCGGTGAGCCTCCTGCAGATCTCGCGGGACCGCGACGGTGGCCTGAACGTGAATGGCCGGGCCTGGCAGGAGGACGGCACCCTGTCGGCCCGCTACTGGAGCGAGGCTGCGAAGGAGCGCAGGGATCCGGCCGGCATCTTCTACTTCTGGAAGGGCGAGCGCCCTCGGCACCCGAATGCCCCGCAGCTCGAGGGCACCGGCGAGATCACGGTGGAGACCGCCGACCGCGCGACCGGGTACTGGACGACACGGTCGGATCGCGACCCCGGACTGAATGCCCGAACCTCAGGCGTGTACCTTCGAGCCGACGCCTCAGACCTCCAGGTGCTGAACGACGGGAGCGAGGAGGAGCGGGCGCAGATCATCGGGCAGCGCCTCAGCGAGTGGAAGTCGGCCGCGAACGCCTTCTGAACGCCGACCGAGTGGGTGAGCTCGTCGTCGGTTCGCTAGGGTCGGATGACCTTTACTGGCGACCGAGAGGAGTTCGGTGTGGCTTCCATTTCGGAGCGGGAGAGCAGGGAGATCGAGGCGGCCAACGCCTCCGGCACCACTCCGGTCGTCTTCATCCACGGCCTCTGGCTGCTGCCGAGCAGCTGGGACAACTGGGCGGCCTTCTTCAAGCAGGCCGGTTACGCGCCGCTGACGCCGGACTGGCCAGACGATCCGGAAACGGTTGAAGAGGCGCGGGCGAACCCGGACGTCCTCGCCAAGAAGACGCTGAAGCAGGTTGCCGACCACACGGCTGACGTGATCGGCAAGCTCGAGAAGAAGCCCGCCGTGATGGGGCACTCGACCGGCGGATTGCTGGCCCAGATGCTCGCCGGCCGTGGGCTCTCGGCAGCCACGGTTGCCATCGACCCGGGCGTGTTTCGCGGCGTCCTGCCGCTGCCCCTCTCCACGCTCAAGGTGGCTGGACCTTTCCTGTTGAACCCCCGGTATCGAGGCCGCGCCATCACGCTCACCTTCGACCAGTTCAAGTACGGCTGGACGAACGCCCTCGATGAGGACGAGGCGAAGCGCCTCTACGACACCTACCACGTGGCCGGGTCGGGGATCGCCCTGGCCCAGATGGCCAACGCCAACCTCAACCCCCGGACCGAGTCGAAGGTCGACACGAAGAACCCCGATCGGGGCCCGCTGCTGATCCTCGACGGGGAGAAGGACCACACGGTTCCCTGGGCGGTCGCCCACGCCGCCTACAAGCGGCAGAAGCGCAACCCGAGCGTCACCGAGATCAAGAAGATGCCCAACCGCGGCCACGCGCTGACCATCGACCACGGCTGGCAGGAGGTCGCGCAGACCGCGCTCGACTTCGTCAAGCGGTTCGTCCCGGCCAAGCCGAGCTAGCCGGCCTCGATCTGCCCCGCTATCAAGGAAAGGCTCCGGAAGCGGGGCCTTTTGGTTCAGTGCTCGCTTGTTCGCGCCGCACGGCCACGGCATACGCTGGCGGGCGTGCTGTGCAGCGCCTGTGGACGCGAGAACCTCGCCGATGCGCGCTTCTGCCATGCCTGCGGCGCGCCGCTCACCGCTGGGTCGGATCACACGGAGGAACGGAAGGTCGTCACCGTTCTGTTCACCGACGTCGCGGGCTCGACAGCGCTCGGCGAGCGACTCGACCCCGAGCTGCTTCGACGCGTGATGTGGCGCTACTTCGATGCGGTGCAGGCCGTGCTCGAGCGGCACGGCGGCGTGGTCGAGAAGTTCATCGGAGACGCGGTGATGGCCGTCTTCGGCATCCCTTCGGTTCGCGAGGACGATGCACTGCGCGCCGTTCGGGCGGCGTCGGAGCTCGGCGACCGGCTGGCGGCGCTGAACGCCGAGCTCGAGTCCGAGCACGGGGTCGTCATCCTGACGCGAACCGGGATCAACACCGGCGAGGTGATCGTCGGCGGCGGCGCCGGCGACCAGAAGCTGGCAACGGGAGACGCCGTCAACGTCGCCGCGCGCCTGGAGCAGGCCGCCGAGCCGGGCGAAGTGCTGCTGGGCGAGGCCACGTACGAGGCCGTACGCGACGCCGTCGTCGCCGAGGCGACGGCGCCCCTCGCGGCGAAGGGCAAGGCCAGGCCGCTCGCGGCCCGCCGGCTGCTCGGGCTCCGGCCGGACGTGCCCGCGTTTGCGCGCCCGATCTCGACGCCCTTCGTCGGGCGCCGCGACGAGCTCGAAGAGCTGCGAGGCGCATTCGACGCCGCGGTGCGCGAGCGCTCCTGCGCACTCGCCACGATCGTCGGAACGCCGGGCATGGGGAAGTCGCGCCTCGCGCGAGAGCTGATCGGCTCGCTGGAGACGGAAGCGCGAATCGTGGTCGGCCGGTGCATCGCGTACGGCCAGGGCATTACGTACCTTCCGCTCGCGGATGTCGTTCGCGAGGTTGCGGGCGAGGAGCTCGAAGCCGGGCTCGAGCGAATCCTCACGCCCATGGAGCGGGGAAACGTCGCGGCGCGGCTGATCGCCGGCGCGGTCGGTGCGCACGAGGAGGGTGGGTCGCCCGAGGAGACGGCCTGGGCGTTCAGGAGCCTGTTCGAGACGCTGGCAGCGAATCGCCCGCTCGTCGTCGTCGTGGACGACATCCACTGGGCGGAGCCGGCGCTGCTCGACTTGCTCGAGTACGTCGTCGGCTTCTCGAGCGGCGCGCCGATCCTGATTCTGTGTCTCGCGCGGCCCGACCTCTTCGACGTCCGCGCGTCATGGTCGGCGCCGCGCCAGCGGGCGACGCTCGTCTCTCTCGATCCGCTCGGGCGCGCCGAGTCGGACGAGCTGATCGAGGGGCTCCTGCGCGACCACGATGTCGCCGAGCAGGTCCGCCGACGGATCGTGGAGACCGCCGAGGGCAACCCGCTGTTCGTCGAGCAGATGCTGGCCATGCTGTTCGACGATCCAGACGCCGGGGACGCCGTTCCGCCGACGATCCAAGCGCTGCTCGCGGCGCGCATCGACCGTCTCGAGGCCGCGGAGCGCGCCGTTATCCAGCGTGCCTCGGTCGAAGGCCGGCTCTTCCATCGTGGGGCCGTCAGCGCGCTGCTCGAGGACGGCGCGGGCCTCGGTGGAACCTTGCTCGCGCTGGCGCGCAAGGAGTTCGTGCGCCCGGACCGCTCGCTCTTCCCCGGCGACGACGGCTTCCGCTTCAACCATGTGTTGATTCGCGACGTCGCGTATGGATCGATGTCCAAGGAGCTCCGCGCTGAGCTCCATGGACGACTCGCGGCCTGGCTGACGCAACGCGAAGGCGCGCAGCTGACGGGGCACGACGAGATCGTCGGCTACCACCTCGAGCAGGCGTACCGCTACCGATCGGAGCTCGGGCGCAGCGACGACGACACGCGCGCCCTCGCGCTCGAGGGCGGCCGCCTGCTCCGCGGCGCGGGGCGTCGAGCGCTCGACCGTCAGGAGCCGGCGGCGGCAGCGGCGCTCCTCGATCGGGCGGCCCAGTTGCTCACCGTCGAGCCGGGGGAACGAGTGGCGTTGCTGCCGGATGTTGGCCGGGCGTTGCGCGAGAGCGGTTCGCTCGACGCCGCCGAGAACGCCGTAGCCGAGGCAATCGAGCAGGCGCGACACGACCGCGACGAGCTGACCGAGGCACGAGCGCAGGTCGAGCAAGCCCGTCTGCGCTTCATGCGAACACAGCCTGAACCGGACCAGCTGCGCGCGACCGCGAATCGCGTGCTCGCCGTCTTCGAGCGCATCGGCGACGAGAGCGACCTCGCCGACGGTTGGCAAGTGATGGGCGTGGCTGAGCTGGCCGCCCGTGATCGAGGTGCGCAACTCGTTGCGTTGCGCGCTGCACGCGAGCACGCGATCGCGTCCGGGGACGTTCGTCGCCAGATCGACGCCTGGAACGAGGTCGGGGGAGCGATGATCTTCGGAAGGACGCCTCTCCACGAGATCCGCGAGTTCCTGGAGGAAGAGCTCGCGTGGGCGCGGGAGCATGGTCTTGCCGCCGTCGAGGCCGACGCGCTGCTCGGGGGCCCGTACATCCACGCGCGCCTCGGCGACTTCGACAAGGCACGTGACTACCTCGAGCGGTCGAAGGCGATCTGCCGCGAGCTCGGGCTCGCGTACGGGCTGGCCGAGGCACACATGGCAGGAGGCCAGCTGGAGATGCTTGCCGAGGATCCGGCCGCGGCCGAGCGGGAGCTGCACGAGGCGATTCGGCTCGCGGTCGAGATGGGCGCTTCGCGCTACGCCGCGCTCTACCAGGTTCGGATCGCACACGTGCTGATCGCACAGGGGCGGTACGAGGATGCCGCCGGCGAGCTCGAGCGGGCGGCCGACCTCTACGGCGGAGTCGTGACCTGGAAGACGGCCCACGCACGCGTGCTGGCGTCTCGGGGGGAAATCGCGGCGGCAGTCGCCCTTGCGACGGAAGCCGCCCAGGAGATCGCGGGCAGCGACGACTTGACCACCCACGCCGAGACACTCATCGAGCTTGCCGAGGTGCTCCGAATCTCCGGTGATGACCGCGGCGCGGCCAGCGCGCTTGCCGAGGCGCTCGCTCTCCACACGGAGAAGGAAAACGTCGTGGCCGCCGCTCGTTGCCGGGAGCGGCTGGTCGAGCTTGGTTCCGAGATCGAGCTAGGCGCGCTCGACGGTGAGACCTCTAACTGACAAGCGGCGTGGCCCGGAAACTTTGTTCCAAGCCACGCCGCCAGTTCGTGCCGGACTCGACTACGTGATGTAGCCGGCGACGCGAGTCAGAGCGTTCGTGATGTTGCCCGCGAGCAGGGCAAGGGCGCCGAAAACGGCGATCGTGATGACAGCAAGGACGACGCCGTACTCGGCCATCGTCTGCCCGTCCTCGCGGTAGAACAGGTTGTAGAACTTCTGCATTGCAGACCTCCATGAGAGAAACGACGCCAACGGACCGCGTCTTGTTGAGCTCCCAAGTCATCGACTGGGTCAGCGGCACGCGACATCCCTCGGGGAAGTGATCCGCGGTACGCCAGATCGTCAGCGCAGGCGGAAATGCGCGTGCGCTCTGTCACGATGATCGTGATGACAAGCGAGATCCTGGGCAGAGAAGAGGAGATCGGCTTCCTCAACGCCTTCCTCGACGGCACGGATCGAGGGGTGCAGGGGCCTGGTGCTGGAGGGCGAGGCGGGAGTCGGGAAATCGACGCTTTGGACGGCAGGACTTGCGGGCGCAGAGCAGCGGGGGTTTCAGGTGCTCTCGTCACGGCCGGCGGAGGCGGAGCGTGGACTACCGCACGTCGTGCTCGCCGACCTCCTGGAGGGCGTCGTCGAGGAGGTGCTGCCGAGCGCTCTCAGCTCCTCGGCGACGCGCGCTCGAAGGCGCGCTGCTCATGGATCGGGCGCCCGAGTACGAGCTCGACCCGCGTGCTCTCGCGGTCGCGGTTCGGACGTGCTTCCAGATGCTCGCCGAGAAGCGACCGCTCGTCCTCGCGATCGACGACACCCAGTGGGTCGACGCGTCGTCTGCAAGTGCGCTGGCATTCGCGCTCCGACGTTTGCGCTCCGAGCGCATACTGCTGCTGTTCGCGCGGCGTCTCGACGAGTCGCGGCGAGGGTCCGGCGCTGGAGGAGGCCCTCGACGCGGATGCCGTCGAGCGACTGCGCGTTGGCCCGCTCAGCATCGGAGCGATACACACGCTCCTGCAACGGCGGCTCGGCCGGCCGTTCGCGCGTCCGACGCTGCGTCGTCTCCACGAGATTTCGGGTGGCAACCCGTTCTATGCGCTCGAGCTCGCTCGTGGGCTTGGACTCGGCAGGCGCGACCGTCGATTCGTTGGAGCCGTTCCCGGTTCCGGAGACGTTGGAGCGGCTGGTGGGCGCCCGCCTCGCCGGGCTCGAAGGAGCTACGCGCGAGGCGTTGCTCCTCATTGCCGCGCACGGAAGGCCCTCGCCTGCTCTCCTCGGCCGCCGCCGGGATCAGTCCGAACGCGCTCGAGCCGGCGTTCGCAGCGCAAGTGGTCGAGCGCTCGACCGACGAGGTCCGATTCAGCCATCCGCTGCTCGCGTCGGTCCTCTACCAGGAGGCGTCGGACGAAGAGCGGCGAGGAGCTCATGGACGCCTCGCCGCGGTCGTGGACGATCCGGTCGAGCGCGCCCGGCACCTCGCGCTTGCCTCCGAGGGGCCTGACGAAGAGGTTGCCGCGATCTTGGAGGAGGCCGCAAAGCTGTCGCCGTAGCCGCGGTGCGAGCGTCGCCGCGGCCGAGCTCGCCGAGCAGGCGCTCCGCCTCACGCCGCTGGACGCCTCTCGAGGATCGGGATCGCCGCACGATCGCAGCGGCCCGCGCCCACTTCGAGGCGGGTGATCCTCGCAGCGTGCTCGTGCGCTCGCGCTCGAGCTGCGTGCCCAGGTCAGCCGGCGGGCGCAGCGTGCCGAGGCGCTCGTCCTGCTCAGCGACATCGAGGCGGGAAAGCGGCCGCACTGGAGCGCTCGATCGAGCTGCGGCGGGAGGCGCTCGAGGCGGCGGCCGGGCAGCCGACGCTGCGCGGCGGAGATCCACCTGTGGCTCGGCCAGGTCTTTGCTCGGTGCACGGAGGGCGAACGCTCCGCGGCCGAGCGATGACGCAGCAGCGGCGCTCGAGCTGGCCGAAGCAGCTCGGCGACGACTGTCTGCGCGCGTGGGCGCTCTCGCGACGCTCGCCTTCGATCGTTTCCGGGCGGGCGCTTCCGGGCGGGCTCGTGCTCAGGTCGAGCAGACGCTGAGCTCGCGACTGTCCGCCCGTCGACCCGCAGCCAGCGGGCTCGAGATCGACCTTCGTGGTTCGTGAACTGCTTCGATCTGGGCGTACGAGCTCAGAGCGCGCCCGCGACACTGCTCGAGGGCATCGAACGGGAGTGGAGCGAGCGCGACGAGCTCATCGAAGGCACACGTCGCTCTGCGTGGCGGCCATGATCGAGCTCCGATGCCGGTCGGTTCCCGCTCGCCGACGACTACGCGGAGCGGCGCTCAGGGAGATCGAGCGCGAATACGTGATCGACGAAGCCGACGAAGAGCCGTTGAACGTCTGCGCTGGTCGCGCCTGATCGCTGCGCATCGAGGAGAGCTCGATCGGGCTCGCTCCCTCACCGAAGTCGAATCGGCCGATGACGGAGAGCGCCCGCGATCGGTCGCTCCGAGGGACGATGGAGCTGCTCGGACTCGTCGAGCTGTGGGGCGGCCGTCCGGGCGATGCGGCTGCGGCGCACTTTGCGGCTGCGGACGCACGAGAGGTGCGGCAACGGGTACAAGGAGCCGGCCATCGTTCTGGTGGCGGGCCGACTACGCCGAAGCGCTGCTTGAAATTGGAAGAGTGGACGAGGCCGGCGCTATTGGTGGATGCCTGGGAAGTGGAGGCGGAGCGCGCTCGGGCGCGCAGCGAGTGCTGGCGGAAATGACGGCGTTGTCGCGGTCTCGTCGCGGCCGCTCGCGGCGACACTCGACGCAGGCGGCTGGCCGAGCTCGCAGCAAGCGGTCGTTCAGCACGAGGCTGTCGGGGACCAGTTCGGACGCGCGCGGGCGCTCCTGGCGCTCGGAACGTCGTCAGGCGACGGCGCGCGCCAGAAGCGCGCGGCCCGGGAGGCGATCGACGGCGGCCCTCGAGGGCTTCGAGGCTTGCGGGGCGGCCGGGTGGGCGGAGAAGGCCCGCGCCGAGCTCGGGACGATCGGCGGCCGCACACGGATCGAGGGCTTGACGCCCGCGGAAGGCCGGATCGCCGCGCTCGTTGCCGAGGGCCGCACGAACCGCGAGGTCGCCGCTGCCCTGTTTCTCACGGAGCACACGGTGGCCACCGCCCTCACGCGCGTGTACCGGAAACTCGGCGTCCGCTCGCGCACGGAGCTCGCACGGCTGGCGCAAACGCAGGACGCCGATCTGGCAAAGACCTGAGGTTTCTCCACTTTCGCGACTGGTCGGTGGTCGGGATGCTCCTCTCGTAACCGAGAAAGGGAGGAACAGTGAAGCGACGCATCTATATCCCGGCTCTGGCTGTGGGCGTGGCGCTCGTGCTCGGTGCCATCGCGGCGGTGGCGCTTGCCTCGCCACCCTCA
The DNA here is from genome assembly GCA_963712635.1 of uncultured Actinomycetes bacterium. Lineage (GTDB taxonomy): Bacteria > Actinomycetota > Thermoleophilia > Gaiellales > Gaiellaceae > VAXT01. The sequence continues at coordinate 20,505 of CAVQIS010000008.1, forward strand.
GGAGTGACGCCGACAGTGCTGGCCCGCGGGACGTACGACGCCTTCAAGGTGAGGTCGTATCCGCAGGGCCCGGGCGATTTCAAGGCCGAGGCCAAGGCACCGATCGACATGGTCGTACGAAAGCACGACTACGCGATTGGGTCCTACACCGGCTGGCACAGCCATCCGGGCCCGGTGTTCATCACGGTCACGCTGGGCGCGGTCACGTTCTACGAATACGACGACCCGACCTGCTCGCCGCATGTCGTGACGGCAGGGCACGGCTATGTGGACACGGGCCAGGGTCACATCGGGCGCAACGAGTCCGGCCAGCCCGCACAAGACATCAGCGTGATCATCGCGCCGGTGGGCGGTGCGTTCCGCGGCGAGCTCGACGCTCCCGGGCCCTACTGCAACTTCTGAGCGAGCGACACCCGACTGGAACATGGAATGGAGGAGCCGACTCGAGTCGGCTCCTCCGGCGCTCTCGTCTCTGGAGGTTCGACCGTGCCGAGTTATCTCGTCGAGATCTACGTTCCGGGCACGCAGGCGCAGGACGTGCGCGCGGCGGGACGGCGCGCTCGTGCCGCTGCACGGCAGCTCTCGCGGCAGGGCGTGTCCGTTCGCTACGTGCGGACGACCCTCGTCCCTGGAGATGAAACGTGCTTCTACCTCTTCGAGGCTGCCTCCGATGACGCGGTCGCCGAGGCTTGTCGGCTCGCCGGGCTCGAGACGCCACGGATCGTGCCCGCCGTGGAGTGAGAGCTGCCCTTGCCTCTTACGTCGGCCGGCTCGGGACTCGCCGGCGGCGCCGGTGTCGGCACTAGCAGCAGCAAATGGCTGTCGACGATCGCCTGCGCGACGTCCACCAGCTTTCGGCCGTTGTGCTGCGAGTGGTCGCGGAGCATTTCGAAGGCGCCGTCGGCGTCGATCGCGTGCCGCGCCATCAGGATCCCTTTCGCCTGCTCGATCAGCGCCCGCCGTCCGAAGGCGCCCTGGAGGCTCTGGTATTCCGCGAAACGCTGCAGGGTGATGTCGATCGCGCTCTGCAGTTCGGCAGCGTCGCCGTCAACGATGTAGGCGAAGACGCCGCGCTTTGCCGCTTCCCGGACGTATTCGGGATCCTTGGAATGCAGCAACGCGATCACGGGGCAAGCGGATTCACGGACGATCTCCGTGATCAGGTCGAGGGCGTGCTCCGAGCTCAGCCCGAGACCGACCAGGGCTACATCGGGCCGCTCCCTCTCGGTGGCGGCTCCAACTTCCTTGACGTAGATCTCGCGGGCGATCACCTCGTGACCGAGGCCGATCACGACCTGCGCAAGCAACTCGAGCCGATCGCGCCGCTCGTTCGCGATCAGGACGCGAAGATGCTGCGGCTCGCGCTCGGACATGCTCAGCACGGACCCAGGCGCTTCGAGGGCCTGTCGAGAGGATGCTCGATCCTCGAATTTCAGCCATTGTCAGCGAGACCAGCAGCTCCACTCCGGTGCTACGAGCGACGAGGAACGAAGGATTTTAGCGCACGAAAATGAGCGCGATCTGACCGTTTGGCAGCGTCCCTGCTATGTTGCGAATGACCTGCGTCACAACCCTCCGGCGCAGTCGAGCACGGGCGGGTCAGAACCACCGAACCGCCAAGGGTCCACCCTCAGCAGAGCAGGTTGGAACACGTTCCAGCCGACCTCAATAACCCGGTCGGCGATGAGGCTTCCAAGCTGGGAGGGGCCGATGGTCGATATTCGTGTAGCAGTCGAGGACGTGACGCGCGTGCCGGCGCTCGTGGTCCGGCTCGCGAGGATCTTCGAGCGGTCGTCGATCTCGTTCGATCGATCACGGAACGAAGTCTTCGTCGAATCCGAATGGGAATCTCGCAGGGTCGTGGGCGTCCTCGACGTCGTCGAGGCCTGGCTGACCGAGGACGGTGCCGAGTCGGCGACGCTCTCGATTGGGGATTGCTCCTACAGGCTGGTGACGTCGACGCCGCTCGCGGTGAGCCGATGATCGGCCTCGCGCCGAATCGCGAGAAGACGCTCGAGGCCGTGCGGCGGATTTCGATCACCGGCCGCGGCGCGCCTACGGCTTCGGCTCTGCTCGAGGACGTGTGTACCGCGGTGGCGGAGACGTTCGAGTTCGACTCCGTGGTGGCAGTCCTCTGCGACGGCCAATCGGAGGAAGTCAGAAAGACCCTGGGCCTGAGTGTGTTCTTGCTCGCAGAGGCCCAGTCGACCCAGCGCCTCGCCGTCCTCTCCGCCGGCGATGTCACGTACGCGTTCGCGCTTCCTCTGATGAGCGGGGACCGATGTCACGCCTTGCTCTGCGGGACGCGCGATGTGAGGAGCTCGGTCAGGGATACGGATAAGCAGGGGCTCGCGACCGTCGGGGTCGTAGCCGCAACCTTGCTGGAGGACGCACTCGCCCGCGACGAGCTGCAGGAGCTCGACGTCCGAGGGAGCGAGTACATCGCGCTCGCCACACACGAGCTGCGGAGCCCGCTGGCCAGCATCTACGGCATTGCCGTCACGTTGGACGAAAGAGAGGACGAGCTGGCCGAGCCGCAGCGCCGCGCTCTTCTAAACGCGCTTCTAGAGCAGGCGGCGCGGATTCAGAATCTGGCCGAGCAGCTGCTCGACCTTTCCCGTCTCGACCTGGCGGCGATCCGAATCTCGCCTGAGCCCGTTCGGCTCCGGCCCAAGATCGAGGAGCTGGTCCATTCGCTCACGGAGGGGTCGAACGCGGTGACCGTCGCGGTTCCGGCGGATCTGCACGCGGTAGTGGATCCGGCAGGGCTGGATCGGATGGTCTCGAACCTCGTCGCGAACTCGATGCGCCACGGCAAGCCTCCGGTCACCGTCACGGCGGCCGGCGGGGACCGGCACCTCCGCCTCGTGGTCGAGGACCGCGGCGACGGCGTGCCGCCCGAGTTCGTCCCTCGACTGTTCGACCGGTTCGCGCGCAGTCCCGATTCGCGCCGCCGAGGCGAGGGCTCGGGACTGGGGCTCTCGATTGTTCAGGAGTACGCTCGAGCTCACGGAGGCGACATCGTCTACGAGCCCGCGGTGCCGCACGGAGCGCGATTCGAGGTCGTGATCCCATTGAGGGCTCCGGGGACGGCCATCGCCCGGCCGGCGCTCGCGCGCCGGCGCGCCGACCTCACGATGCGTCCACCCGGCGATCGGGGATGACGTTGCTCCATCGTCTTATCGGCGTCGGGCTCAGTTCTCGACCGTAAACGGGAAGCGAGCCCGGTCGACCGTTTCGGGGTCGGGCCCGCCGCGGACCCCGGTGTCGAGCGAGTCGATCGCAGCCACCTCGTCCGGCGTCAGTGAGAAATCGAAGACGTCGATGTTCTCCTTGATCCGGTGCGGCTTGACCGACTTCGGGATCGTCGAGATCTCGTGCTCGATGTGCCAGCGCAGCACGACCTGCGCCGGCGTCTTTCCGTAGCTCTCGGCAAGCTCGACGATCGTCGGGTGGTCGAGCGGGTTCTTGACGTCGTTCGGGTCGGCTGGACGGTAGACGTTGACCCCGCCGAGCGGTGACCACGCCTGCGTCGCGATGGCGTGCGTCCGATGGAAGGCGCGCAGTGCCGGTTGCGTGAAGAAAGGGTGCAGCTCGACCTGGTTGAGCGCGGGGACGACACCTGTACGCCCCATCAGGCTCTCGAGATGGCTTTCGCTGAAGTTGGAGACCCCGATCGCGCGAACGCGTTCGTCGCCGAGTACTCGTTCGAGCGCCTTGTAGGCCTCGACCGTTGCGTCGAAGTCGGTCGGCACCGGATGGTGGAGCAGGAAGAGGTCGACATAGTCCATCCCGAGGCGCCGCAGACAGCCATCGAGCCCGACCAATGCCTGCTCGTGGCCGTAGTCGCTGATCCACAGCTTCGTCGTGACGAACATCTCGCGGCGGTCGACACCTGAGCGGCGGATGCCCTCCCCGACCTCGCGCTCGTTGCCGTAGGCGGCTGCGGTGTCGATCAACCGGTAGCCGCTCGTAATCGCCGCTTCGACAGCGGCGACAGTCTCCTCGGGAGGGCTCTGGAAGACGCCAAGGCCGAGAATCGGCATCTCGACGCCGTTGTTCAGGGTGATCGTGGGGGAGGGAGGCGTCATCTCACGTGCGCTCTCAGCGGTCGATCATCTGCTCCTGGGCTTCCGCGTAGCGGTGGCCCTGGGCGGCGATCTCCGCTACTGCGGCCTCGATTTCCTGCAGGTCGTCACCGGTGAGCTCGAGGTCGACCGCCGCGACATTCTCCTCGAGACGGTGTGGCTTCGTGGTGCCGGGAATCGGGACGATCCAGTCTCTTCTGGGCGAGGATCCAGGCGAGCGCGATCTGGGCCGGCGTGGCGCCTTTCCGCTCCGCGACGCGGTCGAGGAGCTCGACGAAGACGCGGTTTGCAGCGCGCGCGTCCGAGTCGAATCGGGGGACCGTGTTGCGGAAATCGGAGCTCTCGAACGCCGTCGACTCGTTGATGGTCCCGGTCAGGAAGCCCTTCCCGAGCGGGCTGAAGGGCACGAAGCCGATTCCGAGCTCCTCGAGCGTCGGCAGGATCGCCTCCTCCGGCTCGCGCCACCAGAGCGAATACTCGCTCTGCAGAGCGGTGACGGGCTGGACGGCGTGTGCGCGCCGGATCGTCTGCACGCCCGCCTCCGAGAGGCCGAAGTGCCGCACCTTTCCTGCGTCGATCAGCTCCTTGACCGTGCCGGCGACGTCCTCGATCGGGACGTTCGGGTCGACGCGGTGCTGGTAGAGCAGGTCGATCGTGTCCGTCCGGAGCCGCTTCAGCGACGCGTCGACACTTCGTTTGATCGTCTCCGCGCGGCTGTCGATGCCGTGGCTGCTTTGCCCGTCTTCCAGATCGAAGCCGAACTTCGTCGCGATCACGACCTGGTCGCGGACGGGCTCGAGCGCTTCGCCCACGAGGTCCTCGTTCGTGAACGGCCCGTAGACCTGCGCGGTGTCGAAGAACGTCACGCCGCGTTCGACCGCGGCGCGGATCATGGCGATCATCTCGTCCCGGTCGGGGAACGGCGGGTAGCTCTGGCTCATACCCATGCAGCCGAGCCCGAGCGCGGACACCTCCAACCGGCTTGCTCCGAGCGTGCGTTTCTGCATGGTTCCTCCTTACGCGCGGGTCGGCGTGAGGTCGTACGGGAAGTCGGTCAGCACCTCGCAGCCGTCCTCGGTCACGACGACCAGGTCTTCGAAGACCAATGGGCCGATCTTTCCGTCCGAGACACCGGGCTCGAGCGCAACCACGTCGCCGACGACGAAGGGCTCACGGCCGGCAAGGCCCAGGGACGGCGCCTCGTGCACTTCGAGCCCGACGCCGTGGCCGAGCGCCCACTGGAAGCCTTCGTCCTCGTCCGGCTTCGAGGTGCGTTGAGTCGGATAGCCGGCCGACTCGTACAGCTCGCAGGCCGCGTCGAACAGCTCGCGACCGAGGACGCCTGGACGGACGGCTTCCTCGGCTTCCGCGAGAGCTCGACGCGAGAGGCTCTCCATCTCGGCGAGGCGCTCTGCATGCTCGGGCGCCGGATCGCCGACGACGAACGTCCGCGCCATGTCCGCCCAGCAGGCGGTCTCCTCGTGGCGCGGCCAGACGTCGACGTGGATCGGGAGCCCGGCCGGGAGCGGCCCGCTCCCGGGGTCGTGGCCGGTGCCCTGCCAGACCGAGGCGACGATCACATCCGGCGGGCAGGGCGCGCCGTTTTCGGCGCACGCTTGCCGCAGGACTGCCCGAACGTCCTCGGCGAGCAAGGGTCGACCGTCGGCCTCCAGGCGCCCGTCCGCGTTCGGGCTGCTTCGCGCGAGTAGATCGGAAGCGGCGGTCATCCCGGCCTCGGCTGCTCGCTGGGCGATCCGAATCCCCTCGAGCTCGACGCTCGTCTTCGCGCGCCGCCGGACGTCGATGGACGGCTCGTCCACGGTGAGCACGACACCGTCCGCGCGCAGCCGATCAGCCAGCGCGAGCGGGAACTCGGCCGGGACGATCGCGTCGTCGATCCCGATCTGCTGCACGGCGCGCGCCTCGACCTCGCGGCTCGCCTCGGCGCGGGAGAGCCCGCCCTCGACGAAATCCTTGTAGCCGAGCTCGAAGTAGTCGAGGAGCTGCGCGTCCGGAAGCGCCCGAGCGAGGCGTCCAACCTCGAGACGGCTCGTCAGGATGTACGTCTGACCCTCGACCTCCGCGAAGAGGAAGGGGTCGCCGATCGGCACCGGAATCTCGTGCCGGAGCGTCGCGGAGCGGTCGGTGTCGCCGTAGAGCAAGAGCCCTCGCATGCCCGCGAGCGTATCGGGCGTCGACCTGGCCGGGGTTTCAGGGGCCGGTTTCCCAGACCACTTCGATCGGGCGGTCGAGGCCCGGAAGCGGAAGTGTGGCGGCCTCCGCCTCGACCGCGTCGCGCGCTCCACGCGAGAGACGCGCCCAGGTCTCGATCTTACGGTGTGGCCCGCGCGCCTCCAGGTGCCGCGGATCTCGCCGGCGACGAGCAGCGCGCCGGGCCAGACACGCGACGTCCAGAGCCGGTCCCGCCGATCCTTGCGCGGAACGAGCAGCTCTCGCTCCTTTCCGTCGAGCAGGAAGTAGGCATCCCCGCTCGGCAGCAGGCGCGCGGGCGCGTCGGGCGACTCGGCGGATCGCATCTCCGGCTCGTCCTCTGCGAGCAGCCACTCGTCGCCGAGCGGCGACCGAACCGGCAACAGCTCTCCCTCGAGCGACGCGAACGTCTCGGCGGCGGATCGCGCCGAGATTCCGGCCCAGCGGGCGAAGCTGCCGGCCGTTGTCGGCCCGAACACGTGGAGGTAGCGCCGCGCGAGCTCGCGCTGGGCGGCGGCCGGCGAGATTTTTGGAGTGGGGACGGACCAGACGGTCGGCGCCCGCGCGCCCTCCCAGCGGATTGCGATCGTGCCCGTGGGCGCTGCGTATCTGATCGCGTTGCCGACGCCGAGCGCGCCCGCGACCTCGCGGTCGGTCATCCGCCTGCCGTCGAGGAAGGCGTGCACCCGCTCCGCCATCGCCTCGGCCCGATCGCGGCCCTTTCCGTTCTCCGGGAGCCTCCCCAGCGAGAAGAGCGCGAAGTCGCGCTTCGGGACGACATAGGTGCTGTACCGAGGGCCCCACAGCTGGGCGAGCGCGGGATGCTCCCACGTCGACGGCTCGACCCCAGCGACGCGCGCGTGCAACGAGAGCAGCGCGGCTCTCGGCATGCTGTCCTGCAGGCCGGCCCATCCCGCCCGCCGCAGCGACTGCGCGCTCATCGGCAAACGCTCGTCGAGCGCGCCGACCCGCCGTCGGAAGGCCAGGATCTGCCGCCGCGTGACTTTGAGCGACTGCACCGGCGTCCTAGTCGAGCGGCACCAGTCGGTCGCCGACGCGGATCCGTCCGTCCGCGAGGATGTCCGCTCTCAGGCCACCGCGATGGACGAGCGGTCGCAGCAGCCCGGGTCGAGCGAGCTTCTCCAGGTGCGCGCAAGGCTCGCAGAGCCTTCGCCCGATGCACTCGGCGGAGCCGACGCGGAACCGTCGGCCGACCAGGCCGTTGAGTGCGATGTCGCGCGTGACGAGGTTTCGGCGAGCCTCCGCCCACGGGAGGTCGATCTCGTCGAGGAAATCGGCTTCGACGAGCGTCAACTCGTAGCCGCGGCCCGGCCCGCTGAACGTGCCTTGCCCGGACGCGTAGCGGTCACCTTCGAGACCGCGTCCTGCGACGGCGGCGACTTCCTCGACCGACGTGAGGGGCGCCTCCGCCTCTGGTGCGATCAGGATCGCCGCTACCGAGCCTTCGCCGGTAACAGCGCTCCGCGCCGCGTCCGTGGGGAGGTGGAGATCGAGCGGTGCGAGCATCCAGCCGGCCGCGATCGTTCCCTTGGAATAGGCCTCGCCGGGATCGAACCACGGCCCGGACGGAGAGCCGAACATGACGACGGCGTGGTCTCCGTCCGAAGCGCGCACACGCGCCAGCCACTGGCCGGGCCACGCGAAGCCCGCCGCGTCCTCGATGGGAACGAGCCCGAGATTGCGCTCGGCCAGCCACTGCTTGAAAAAGAGCAACGGCTCTCCCTCGGGAACCGGCGCCGGCGCGCGGAGCATCTCGGCGATGCAGGCGCCGAGCTCGTCGTCGAACGAGGACACGCGCTGATCCTATGCGGGCCGCGTCAGCCGGTTTCTGCGGCCAGCGCCGGGCTGATCGTTAGTTCCCCTCGCACGAACTTGCCCAGCGACGGGACTCGGAAGTACCCTGGCCCGTAGCGAGGGTTGGCCGATCGCAAGTCCGAGGGGCCGGAGGAGGGCACGTCTGGTGAGCCAGACGTCTGAGGAGACCCCGGCGCCAAGGCGGCGCGCCGAGGAAATTCAGGTTCCCCACAGCGTTCACGGTTCTAGCCGCGGTGCTGGTGCTCGTCTGGATCGCGTCCTTCTTCGTTCCGGCCGGCGCCTACGACATCGATCCGCAGACCGCCGCTCCGATCCCGGGCACGTACCACAAGCTTCCGTCCTGCCAGCCCGAGACGCCGCGCACGCCGGTCCTCCCGCGCAGGCGCGAGGCTGCGAAGGAGCTCGAGACCGCCGCGCCTCCGGTCGCACAGGAGCTCCCCGCAGGGACGCCCTGCGTCGACAAGTCGTTCACGTTCCGCTTCAAGCAGCTCTGGGACTCGACCCCGAACGGGCTCTACGGCGTCGAGAGCACCCAGGGCTTCGTCGGGCCCTGGGAGGAAGGCTTTCTCTACGGCTCGGCGGCGATCTTCCTGTTCGTGCTCGCCGTCGGCGCGTTCATCACCGTGACGATGAAGACGGAGGCGATCCAGACCGGGATCGGCCGACTGGCGCTCCGCTTCCGGCACAGCGGGTCGGTGCTGATCGCGATCCTGATGGCCGTCTTCGCGCTCGGCGGCACCTCCTACGGGATGTGGGAGGAGACGCTCGGCTTCTTCGTCCTCATGGTCCCGCTGGCGCTCGCGCTCAAGTACGACCGGATGGTGGCGGCCGCGATCATCTTCCTCGGCGCCGGGACGGGCGTGATCGCCTCGACCGTGAACCCGTTCGCGACCGGCGTCGCCTCGGACGCGGCCGGGATCAGCATCGGCGACGGGATCGGCCTGCGGATCGCGCTCTGGTTCGTGCTCGTCGCGTTCGCGATCGGCTACGTCATCTTCTACGCGCGGCGCATCTCGGCGAACCCGGCCAAGTCCGTCGTCGGCGTCTCTCCGACGGACGCGGCCGACGCGGAGAGCCTCGTCACCGACGTGCCTGCGCTCACCGGGCGCCAGAAGGTCGTCCTGCTGCTCTTCGGCGGCACGTTCCTGCTCATGATCTACGGCTTCATCCCGTGGAACGACCTCTGGCAGGAGGGCTTCGGCAAGGACTTCCCGCTCCCGACCTTCGCCGACTTCTACTTCCCGGAAGCCGCGGTGCTCTTCCTCGTGATGGCCGTCGTGATCGGGCTGATCGCGAAGCTCGGCGAGGAGGGGACGGTGACGACGATCGTCGCGGGCGCGGCCGACTTCCTCGGCGCCGGGCTGATCATCGTCTTCGCGCGCGGGATCACGGTCGTGATGAAGAACGCGCACATGACCGACACCGTCCTCAGCTGGATGGAGGACGCGGTCTCGGGCCGGAGCTCGGGCGCGTTCGCCGTGCTGGCGTACGTCGTCAACCTCCCGATCGCGTTCCTCGTCCCGTCGTCGTCGGGGCACGCCGCGCTCGTGATGCCGATCCTCGCGCCGCTCGCCGACTTCGCAGGCGTGTCGCGCGCGGTCGTCGTGACCGCGTTCCAGACGGCTTCGGGTACCGTCAACCTCGTCACCCCGACTTCGGCCGTGATCATGGGCGGCCTGGCCCTGTCCAAGGTCGGCTACGACCGCTATCTGAAGTTCGTCTGGCCGTTTGTCGTCGGCGTCTTCCTCGTTTGCAGCATCTTCATCGGGATCGCCGGAGCCACGAGTTGAGCGTGAAAGGAGAGGCCGCATGAGCACAGCGACCGAGCCCGTCCTGGGGACGAATTCGGAGGTCGGACAGCTGAGGACGGTGATCGTCCACCGGCCGGACGAGGCACACGAGCGGCTGTCGCCGTCGAACGCGCAGGCGCTCCTCTTCGACGACGTGATCTGGGTCAGGCGCGCGCGGCAGGAGCACGACGCGTTCGTCGACCTGATGCGCGAGCGCGACGTCGAGGTGCTCCTCTTCCACGACCTGCTGGCCGAGACGCTCGAGGACGCCGAGGCGCGCGAGTGGCTGCTCTCCCGTCGGCTGCGGCCGGAGGAGGTCACGGTCATGTTCGCCGGCCCGCTCACGGAGTGGATGACGGAGATGCCCGCGGCCGAGCTGGCGTCGAAGCTGACCGGAGGCATCATCGCGGCGGATCTGCCCGACGAGATCGGGTCGATCGTGAGGCGCGCGGTGCCGTCGACCTTCTTCGTGATCCCGCCCCTCCCGAACCAGCTCTTCATGCGCGACACGAGCGCGTGGATCTACGGCGGCGTGTCCATCAACAACATGTTCTGGCCCGCGCGCCAGCACGAGACGCTCAACGTCGAGGCGGTGTACCGCTTCCATCCGCGCTTCCGCGACGCGGGCTTCCCGATCTGGTACGGCGGCTTCGACCACGACTGGGGCGGAGCGGCGCTCGAGGGCGGCGACATCATGCCGGTGGGCGACGGCGTCGTCCTCGTCGGCCAGGGCGAGCGCTCGACCGCGCGCGCGGTGAGCATCCTCGCCAAGAACCTGTTCGAGGGCGGCGCGGCCCGCCTCGTGGTGGGCGCGATGATGCCCCGCGAGCGCGCCGCGATGCACCTCGACACGGTGTTCACCTTCTGCGACCACGACCTCGTGACGATCTACGAGCCCGTCGTCGATCAACTCGTCCCGATCCTCTACACGCCGGACGGCGACGGTGGGATCAAGGTCGAGCTTTCCGAGCGGCCGTTCCTCGACGCGGTGGCCGATGCGCTGGGCATCGAGAAGCTGCGAACCGTTCCCACCGCAGGGGACGAGTTCGAGGCCGAGCGAACCCAGTGGGACGACGGCAACAACGTGGTCGCGCTCTCGCCGGGCGTCGTCGTCGCCTACGAGCGCAACGAATCGACGAACTCGAAGCTTTCCAAGGCCGGGATCGAGGTGCTGACGATCGCCGGCCAGGAGCTCGGCCGCGGACGCGGCGGCGGCCACTGCATGACTTGTCCAGTTGTACGCGACGCGTGAAAGGAGCCCAGACATGGCAACGATGACCGATCTCAGAGGCAGGCACTTCCTGAAACTTGCCGACTTCACTCCCGAGGAGATCACGTACCTGCTCGACCTCTCCGCCGAGCTGAAGGCGGCCAAGAAGGAGGGCCGCGAGGAGCAGAAGCTCGTCGGGAAGGAGATCGCGCTGATCTTCGAGAAGGACTCGACCAGGACGCGCTGCGCGTTCGAGGTCGCCGCCTACGACCAGGGCGCCCACGTCACGTTCATCGGCCCCGGCGGCTCGCACATGGGCCACAAGGAGACGGCCAAGGACACCGCGCGGGTGCTCGGCCGCATGTACGACGCGATCGAGTACCGCGGCTTCGGGCAGAAGACCGCCGACGAGCTCGCGGAGTGGTCCGGCGTCCCGGTCTACAACGGGCTCACCGACGAGTGGCACCCGACGCAGATCCTCGCCGACTTCCTCACGTTCACGCGAGCACGTGGACAAGCCGCTGAACGAGGTCGTCTTCTGCTACCTGGGCGACGCGCGCTTCAACATGGCCGACTCGTACCTGGTCGGCGGCGCGAAGCTCGGCATGGACGTCCGCATCGCGAGCCCGAAGTCGCTCTGGCCGCGCGACGAGATCACCGATCTGGCCCGCGGGATCGCCGACGAGACGGGCGCCAAGATCACGATCACCGACGACATCGACGAGGCCGTCCAGGGCGCGGACTTCCTGCTCACGGACGTCTGGGTCTCGATGGGCGAGGCCGACGAGGTCTGGGCGGAGCGGATCGAGCTGCTCAAGCCGTACCAGGTGAACTCGGAGACGATGGCGAAGACCGGCAACCCCGACACGAAGTTCATGCACTGCCTGCCCGCCTTCCACAACACCGACACGGAGGTCGGCAAGGAGATCTTCGAGAAGTTCGGGATGGAGTCGCTCGAGGTGACCGAGGAGGTCTTCGAGTCGCCGGCGTCCGTCGTGTTCGACGAGGCGGAGAACCGCTTGCACACGATCAAGGCCGTGATGGTCGCGACCCTCGGGGAATGACGTGCGCGTAGTCGTCGCACTCGGCGGGAACGCGCTGCTTCGGCGCGGCGAGCCGCTGTCCGCGGAGAACCAGCGTGCGAACGCGCGCGTCGCGTGCAAGGCGCTGGCGCCCGTCGCGCTCGAGCACGAGCTCGTGATCTCGCACGGGAACGGCCCGCAGGTCGGGCTGCTCGCGCTCCAGGGCTCGGCCTACACCGAGGTCGACCCGTATCCGCTCGACCTGCTCGGGGCGCAGACGGAGGGGATGATCGGCTACCTGATCCAGCAGGAGCTCGGGAACGAGCTGCCGCAGGAGAAGCGGCTCGCGTCGCTGCTCACGCTGATCGAGGTCGATCCGGACGACCCGGCCTTCGGCGATCCGACGAAGCCGATCGGCCCGATCTACTCGGAGGAGGAGTCGAAGAAGCTCGCCGAGGAGAAGGGCTGGGACTTCAAGCCGGACGGCGACAGCTTCCGGCGGGTCGTGCCCTCGCCTCTGCCCAGGCGGATCTTCGGCATCGAGCCCGTGGGCTGGCTGCTCGAGCACGACGCCGTCGTCATCTGCGCGGGCGGCGGCGGGATCCCGGTCATGTACACGGACGAAGCAGTTCCGGCCGGCAAGCAGCTCGTCGGCGTGGAGGCCGTGATCGACAAGGACCTCGCGAGCGCGCTGCTGGCGAAGGATCTGAAGGCGGACGCGCTGGCGATCGTCACCGACGTAGACGCCGTGTACGTGGACTGGGGCACGCCGGACCAGCGCGCGATTCGCCGCGCGAATCCGGACGCGCTGATGGATACCGAGTTCGCGGCGGGCTCGATGGGCCCGAAGGTGCGCGCCGCGTGCTCGTTCGTCCAGGAGACGGGCGGGCTCGCCGCAATCGGCTCGATCGAGGACACGCCCGCGCTCCTGCGTGGGGAAGCGGGGACGATCGTCACCCGTGAAGCAGACGGACTGGAGGTGGGCGAGTGAGCGCGACGGGAGAGCGACAGCGACGAGTCGAGATGAGGCGTGGAACAGCCTGACGGCGGAGGAGGTCTACACGCGTTTCGCCGTGGACCCGCGAGCCGGCCTCGACCCGGCCGAGGTTGAGAAGCGGCGCGCGGAACACGGGCCGAACCGGCTCGCCGAGCAGGCGAAGGAGCCCGGCTGGCACGCGTTCATGCGCCAGTACCGCGACCTGATGCAGCTCGTCCTCGTCGGCGCCGCGGTCGTGAGCGTCGTCGCGCTCCAGGAGTTCGGGACGGGGCTCGCGATCCTCGGCATCACCGTCGTCAACGCGATGCTGGGCCTGAACCAGGAGGGCAAGGCGGCCGAGAGCATCGCCGCGCTCCAGAAGATGCTCGTGATCAAGGCGCACGCACGGCGTGGGGGACAGGCCGTCGACATCGCCTCCGAAGAGCTCGTACCCGGGGACATCGTGTCGTTCGAGGCCGGCGACAAGATCCCGGCCGACGGGCGCCTGCTCCTGGCGGCGACCCTCGAGATCGAGGAGGCGGCGCTCACCGGCGAGAGCGTGCCCGTCCCGAAGTCGATCGACCCGGTTCCGGGCGACGACGTCCCGCTCGGCGACCGCGTGGACATGGCCTACATGAACTCGACGGTGACCCGAGGGCGCGGCGAGATGGTCGTCACGGCCACGGGCATGGAGACCGAGGTCGGCCACATCTCAGGGATGCTCAGCCAGGTTCAGGAGGAGAAGACGCCGCTCACGCGCCAGCTCGACCAGCTGACCGTGCTCCTGACGATCATGGCGTCCGCGGCGCTGGTGCTCGTCGTCATCCTCGGGCTGATCAGGGGCGAGAGCTTCGACGACCTGTTCCTGATCGGGATCAGCCTCGCCATCGCCGCGATCCCAACCGGCCTGCCCGCGGTCGTGACGACCGTGCTCTCGCTCGGCACGCAGGCGCTCGCGGCCAAGGGCGCCATCGTGAAGCGGCTGCGCTCGGTGGAGACGCTCGGCGCGACCTCGGCGATCTGCTCGGACAAGACCGGCACGCTGACGCTGAACCAGATGACGGCGCGACAGCTCGTCATCGCCGGGCGGCGCTACTCGGTCGACGGCGAGGGCTACTCGACGACCGGAAGGATCCTCCGGACCTGGGGCGAGTCGGACACGAAGCTCGAGCCGTTCCTGATGCCGATGGCGCTCGCCAACGACGCCGCCGTCCACGACGGCGAGATCGTCGGCGATCCGACCGAGGCGGCCCTCGTCGTGCTCGCAGAGAAGGGCGGGATCGACGTCGACGAGACGCGGCGACTGTTTCCGCGCGTGGCGGAGGTGCCGTTCGACTCGGAGTACAAGTTCATGGCCACGTTCCACGAGCTCGACGAGGACGGACGCAAGGTCCTCCGCTGCTTCGTGAAGGGAGCTCCGGACGTCCTGCTCGCGCGCTCGTCGCAGATCCGAGGCCCGGAAGGCACCACCGTTCCGGCCGCGGAGGGCATGGAGCGCGTCACGGCCGAGAACGACCGGCTCGCCAGCGAAGGGCTGCGCGTGCTGGCGGTCGCCTCGAAGGACTTCGACCCGTCCTCGTTCGACGCGGGCGGCGACCTCCTCGCGCAGGTCGAAGGACCTGACGCTGCTCGCCCTCGTGGCGATCGTCGACCCGCCGCGCAAGGAGGCGAAGGACGCGATCGCACGCTGCAGGGAGGCCGGGATCCGCGCGCGGATGATCACCGGCGACCACGTGACGACGGCCGCCGCGATCGCCGGGCAGCTGGGGATCGAGGGCCGGGCGCTCTCGGGCACCGAGTTCTCGGCGCTGACCGACGACGAGCTCAATCAGCAGGTGGAGGAGATCGGGGTCGTCGCCCGCGTTGCCCCGGAGGACAAGGTGCGGCTCGTGGAGACGCTGAGGAAGAAGGGCCACGTCGTCTCGATGACCGGCGACGGCGTGAACGACGCTCCCGCGCTGAAGACGGCGGACATCGGCGTCGCGATGGGGATCACCGGCACCGAGGTGACGAAGGAAGCCGGCGACATGATCCTCACCGACGACAACTTCGCCACGATCGTCAGCGCGGTCGAGGGCGGCCGCGGGATCTACGACAACCTGATGAAGTACGTCCGCGTCCAGCTGATCATGCTCGGTGGGTTCATCCTCACGTTCCTCGGTGCGGGCATCTTCGACGTCGCCAACGGCGCGCCGCTGAACCCGCTCCAGATCCTGTGGATCAACTTCGCCGTCGACGTGCTGCTCGCGATCGGGCTCGGCTTCGACTCCCCGGTGCCCGGCCTGATGCAGCGCAAGCCGCGAGACGCCAGCGCGCCGATCGTGGACCGGACGCTCGCGATCCGGCTCGGGGCCTTCAGCGTCGTGATGGCCGCGTTGGCTGTGGGGATCGTCGCGTGGGGCGAGCACCGCTACGACCTGATCACAGCCACGACTATGGGGCTGACGACGCTCTCGCTGATGCACGTCGTGGCCGCGCTCGAGTCGCGGGAGCCCACGGAGACGATCTTCAAGCGCTACACGTTCGAGAACCGCAGGTTCATGCAGCTGATCGGCGCCGCGCTGGTCCTGACGTTGCTCGTGACGTCGATCACTCCGTTGCAGCGGATCTTCGACACGGTCTTTCTGACGAGCTCGCAGTGGGGGATCTGCCTGATCGGCCCGATCGTCTACGTCGCGATCGCCGAGGTCGTCAAGTGGTTCGACCGGCGGAGCACCGAGAGCACACCGGCGCTCGTCCCCGCTGAGGCCGCCTGAGCGATGACGGACGCGGGGGCTCCGGTCCGGGGCGGGATGAGCGTACGCGGAGCGGCCTTTCTCGGCATCGGGTCGATGGTCGGCGCCGGCATCTTCGCGCTGCTCGGACAGGCGGCGGTCTTCGCCGGATCGGCCGTCTGGCTCTCGTTCCTGCTCGCGGGCCTCGTGACGATGCTGCTCGGCTACAACGTCGTCAAGCTGGGGATCCGGTACCCGTCAGAGGGCGGCCTCGTCGAGTACCTGCGGCAGGGCTTCGGGAACGGGCGCCTCTTGGGGGTGGCGTGCTGGCTGGGCTACGCGGCGGCGTTCGTGATCGTGGCCGCGATGCTCGCCGTCTCGTTCGGGTCCTACGCGGTGGCGCTCTTCATCGGCGACGACGGCTGGAGCGGCTGGGACAACGTCTTCGCCTCGCTGCTGATCGTCGCCATGACGTTCATCAACACGATCGGAGCGACCTTCGTCTCGCGGGTGGCCTCGGTGATGGTGATCGTGCTGCTCGCGGTCTTCGCCGTCTTCATCTGGGTGACCGTCAGCGACGTCGACTGGAGCATGCTGTCCTTCAGCGGGTACCCGTCGTTCTCGAAGATCATCGCCAGCATCGCGCTCACCTTCTTCGCGTTCCTCGGCTTCGGCGTGATGACGTTCACGGTCAGCAGCCTCCGCGATCCCGAGCGGGAGCTCCCGAGGGCCGTCGCGCTCGCGCTCGGGTTGACGACGGCGACGTACGTGCTGATCTCGATCGGCGTCTTCGGCACGCTGACCGTCGACCAGGCGATCGGCTACGGGGAGACCGCGATCGCAGAGGCGGCCCGGCCTTCACTCGGAGACGCCGGCTTCACGCTGATGGCCGTCGCGGCGCTGATCGCCACGGCCGGGGCGACGAACGGCACGCTCTTCGCGGCCGGCGGGCTCACGGACTACCTCGCGGAGCTTCGCCAGTTCCCGCCCCTCCTCGGGCGCAGGTCGCGGCTGGGCAGGCACGGGGGGCTCTTCGTCACGTCGATCATCGTCCTGGTCCTCGCCAATTTCGTCGACCTGTCCGCGATCGCGTCGGTCGGGAGCGCGTGTGCGCTGCTGGTCTTCCTCCTGCTCGCAGTTGCCGGCTACAGGCTCCGCTCGGAGACCCGGGCCAATGCGTTCATCGTGCTGATGGGATTCCTGCTGACGGCGATCGTCCTGACGTTCTTCGCGGTCGATACGTTGCGGAACGCCCCGGAGACCTTCGCGGGGATCGTGGCGATCACGCTCCTGTCCGTGCTACTGGACTTCGTCTGGAAGCGGGTCCGTGACCGGCCGGGGACTGTTGCCCCGGCCGAATCCGGTTGAAAAGACCTTTCGAGTGGTTCAGCCGGCGAGGATCTTGGCCTTCTGGGCCTCGAACTCCGCTTCCGTGAGCACGCCGGACGTCTTCAGCTCGCCGAGCTTCTGGAGCTGCTCGAGCTTGTCGTCCTGAGAAGGCGCCTCCGGTGCGGCCTGGACGGGCTCTTGGTACTGCTGCTGGGCGTTCTCCTGTTCCGCCCACTTGTTCGCCTGCCGTCGCGAGACGTTGTTCGACACATGGGTCGCCGTCCCGGCGATCACGGCCGTTCGCGCAACTCCGCGTAGAAGTCCTGGCATGTTCCTTCTCCTCTCCCTAGGCCTCTGCGGCCTCGAGCTGCTCGAGTTTCTGGATCAGGTCGTTGACGGGAATCCGCCCATTCGCGACCAGCTGCGCTCCGTTCTTGCGCAGAGCAGTGGCAAACGGTGCGGCCCACGTGTTCTCGTAGACGAGGATCGCCGCAGAGGCGCCCGGCTCGAGCACGTCGCTCGCGTCCTCGTACTCGTCGTCTCCAAGCACGCCGGACGAGGCGCCTTCGAACTCGACGAGATCCAAGCTTCCGTCCGCGTCGAGGTCGGTGATCGCCATGCCCTCGACGCTCCCGTCCTCGTTCTTCCTCACGAACGCGAGGTCGATGACGCGGATCAGGCCTCGGTCGCTCAGGTCGATGAGGTGCTTGAGGCCCTCGCCGTCTGGCTGCTTGCCGGCCGGCCATTCCACGACGAGGTAGTCGATGGGGCCAAGCTCGATGTCTTCGGTGCTCACAGTCCCTCCTCTTTACCCGGGTTCGCTCTCGGTGGAGACCTTACAGACGGTCGTTGGTCTGGTTGGCGATGAGCGGCAGGAACGAGGCGCTAGGGTCTCGGCGTGTGCTTCGACCTCGACTCCTCACCGCCGATTCCGCCGCTCGAGGGCGGTGCGGTCGACCATCGCGACCTCGAGCTCGAGAGCGCCGACGGCAACCGCTTCGCCGCGTTCGCCGCGCTCCCTGAGGAGCCGAGCGACGTGGGCGTCGTGGTCCTCCCGGACGTCCGCGGGCTCTACCGCTTCTACGAGGAGCTCGCGCTCAGGTTCGCCGAGCGCGGGATCGCGGCGATCGCGTTCGACTACTTCGGGCGCACCGCCGGAACGGGAAAGCGGGACGAGGACTTCGAATACATGGAGCACGTCGCGCAGACGACGCCCGACCAGGTCCAGTCCGATGTCCGCGCCGCCGTCGACTGGCTACGAGGCGAGGGCGCCGGCTCGATCTTCACGGTCGGCTTCTGCTTCGGCGGTCGCAACTCGTGGTTCGCGGCAGCGGGCGGTCATGGGCTCAAGGGCGCGGTCGGGTTCTACGGGCAGCCCGCTCGCCGGGAGTCGCCGGGGCCGATCGACCGCGCCGGCGAGATGGAGGCGCCGATCCTCGCGCTCCAGGCCGGCGACGACCAGAACATCACCGCCGAGAACAATGCGGCGTTCGACGAGGCGCTGACCGAGGCCGGGGTCGAGCACGAGGTCGTGACCTATCCGGGCGCGCCGCACAGCTTCTTCGACCGCAAGCAGGAAGACTTCGCGGACGCCTCCGAGGATGCGTGGAACCGCACCCTCGCGTTCATCGACCGCTATCGCTGAGCTTTCGCAGCTCGACGAGCGGGCTCTCGCGAACGTGGTCGACCTGGAGCGTCGTGTGCTCGATGTCGAACCGCGCGTGCAGCATCCGCTCCAGCTCGAGCCGGACGGCGTGGCAGTCGATGCCGCGCCTCACGAGCACGTGCGCTGACAGCGCGGGCAGGTCGGTGCCGATCTCCCAGACGTGCAGGTCGTGCACCTCCCTGACTTCGGCGTGGGCGGCCAGCGCCTCACCGATCTCCTGCGCGCTCAGCCGGGCCGGCGCCATCTCGAGCAGCACGCGCCCCGAGTCCTTGAGCAGCCCGTAGGACGCACGCAGCATCAGCGCGGCGACGAAGAGCGAGGCGATCGGGTCGGCGCGGACGTATCCGGTGGTGACGATGATCACGCCTGCGATCGCCGTCCCGACGAAGGCATAGAGGTCGGTGAGGATGTGCTGGAAGCTGCCCTCGACGGCCATGTTCTCGCGGTTGGCCTTGGCCAGCTGCCAGGTGGCGACGACGTTCACGACGATGCCTCCGAGCGCGACGACGATCATCGTCCAGCCCTGGACGTCCAGGGGCGAGACGAGCCGGCGGATGGCCTCGTAGACGATCAGCCCGGCGAGGACGAGCAGGATCGCGCCGTTCGCCTGCGCGGAGAGGATCTCGGCGCGCCTGAGCCCGTAGGTCATGCTTCCGGACGGAGGCCGCGCGGCGAGCCTGAGCGCAAGCAGCGAGAGGCCGATCGCGCCGGCGTCGGTGAGCATGTGCGCCGCGTCGGAGAGGAGGGCGAGCGAGTGCGCCAGGATGCCCGCCGTCACCTCGGCCACCATGAAGCTGAGAATCAGTCCGAGCGCGATCCCGAGGCGCCGCCGGTCCGCGTCGCGCCGAGATCGGATGCGCGTGGTCGTGAGACTCCACGCCTTAAGTAAAGCCGGAGCGCTGGACCTTCCGGTCGGCGCGGCTCGTAGTGCCTGATCGGGTGACCGTCGCGCGCTCCTCGCACGACGCCTGCATCGTCACGACGCCCGGCTGACCGCCGGCGAGAATGCGAACGAGAGCAGCTTGCGGGGCTCGCCCGAGCCGTCCGCGGGAACCACCCACAGGACGTTGTCGTTGCCGTAGACCACGTGGTCGTCGTCGAGCCACTCGGCCTGGTCGTCGATCGGGTCGTCTCCGGCCAGCCGCGTCGCCTTCATCGTCGCCAGGTCGAGCACGAACAGGCGCCAGTCACCGGCCTTGCCCACGACCCGCTTGAACGCGATCCGCTTGCCGTCGGGCGACAGCGACGGGCACTCGACCCGCTCGGTGAGCACCTTCAGGGTCCGGTCCCGCATGCTGCCCTCGAGCAGGTACGTGTCCGATCCCGAGCCGAGGCTCGCGTAGAAGTGGTCGTCGTCGTCGGCGAACGTGACGCCCCAGAAGTTGAAATTCTGGTTCGAGAACGGCTGGCCGTCCTTCGTCACCGGGAGCTTCTCCAGGTCGGCGACCTCCTTGCCGGTGGTGAGGTCGCGAATGCTCGTGCGGGTCGAGAAGTTGCCGTTCGAGTACGAGTCGCCCTGCACGAACATCGTCGTCGCGCCGTAGCGCCCGTCCGGTGAGACGCGAGCGCGGCTCGGGATTCCCTGGACCGGGTACTGGCGCTCGACGTGGAAGTCCGAATCGAAGACCTTGGCGACGTAGCCGGTGTTCAGAAGGCCGCCCTGTGTGAGGCAGAGCCCGTGTCCGCCCGCGTAGTAGACGCGCACGCATCTCAGGCCGGCGATCGCCCGGAGGCTCGTCGGGTCGGAGAGCGGGGCGACGGCGAGGGAGCCCGCCGTGCGGTCGGGGATCATGCTCACGAAGAGCAGCTTCGAGTCGCCTTCGGTGTCGACCGAGGACGCCTTCGTCGTGCGAACCGGAGCCGCCCCCGGGCCCAGCGTCGCGCCGCTCACGACGTGCACTCCCGGCGGCGGGCTCGACTTGTGAGAGCGCGCGACCGAGAGCCCGACGTACACGACTGCCGCTCCTACGCAGGCCGCGATCACCGCGGCCAGCAGCGCGAGCCTCGTGCGCTTACGCATCGGCCGGCTCCATCGCGTACCTGGTGAGGACGATCCCGGCCAGCGCGGCTGCGACCACGAGCCCTCCGGCGAAGACCACGACCGCAGCGTCGACTCCGATGAGCACCCAAGTTGCGCCGAAGGCGATCGAGGCTACGAGCCGCGCCAGGCTCTGCACCGTGACGAGGACGGACAAGCCGGTGGCGCGCGCCTCGTCCGGGAGCATCGCGCTCGCGATTGCCGTCAGCACGCCGTCGGTTGCCGCGTAGTACGCGCCGAAGGCGAGGATCACGATGAGCGAAGCCGCCGGCCCGACTCCGGGCGCCACGAGCGCGGCATAGACGACGAGCAGGAGCAGGTAGCCGCTGATGAAGACCTTGCCGCGGCCGATCCGGTCGGCCAACCGGCCGGCGGGAACCGCGAGCAGCATGTAGACGAGCGACGTGGCGACGTAGAGCAACGGGAGGTTCCGTCCGGCGAAGTCGAGGTTCTGCTGGAGCCCGAGGTAGACGAACCCGTCGCTCATGGTCGCAAGCGCGAGCACGCCGCCGGCCACGAGGAGCGCTCCGAAACGCGGGACGGCGAGGAGTCTCGCGACGGAGCGCATCGTGACCGGCGGCAGCGGCTCGGCTTCGACCCGATCGGGGCGGTTCTCGACGAAGAGCACGAGAATCGCCAGCCCGATCAGCGCGAAACAGAAGCTGACGAAGAAGATCGGGTCGAAATCGTTGGGCAGCAGGATCAGGAGCGAGAACGCGAGCAGCGGGCCGATCACGGCGCCGGCCGTGTCGAGCGCGCGGTGCACGCCGAACGCCGTGCCGAGCTGCTCCTTCGGCGTGCTCAGGGCGATGAGCGCGTCGCGCGGCGCGGTGCGGATGCCCTTCCCGGTGCGGTCGACGAAGACGAGCGCGCCGATCAGCGCCACCGAGCGGCCCACGAGCAGGAAGCCGATCCGCGTCACCGCCGAGAGCCCGTACCCGACGACCGCGACCTCCTTGTAGCGGCCGAAGCGGTCGGCCGTGTAGCCCGCGAACACGCGCACGAGCGCCGAAGCGCCCTGCTGGATCCCGTCGATCACGCCGAACGCGAGCGGCGAGAGCCCGAGCGAGAGCACGAGGTAGAGCGGGAGGATCGCCGCGACCATCTCCGAGGAGATGTCCGTGAACAGGCTCGTCAGCCCGAGCAGGACGACGGTCGCGCTGACCTTGACCGAGCCCTTGCGCCGGACCAGCGCGCGGCCGCCCTTGGCCAGCGCCTGGGAGTCCGCTACCTGGTACATGGCCGCGCAGCCGCGTCAGGCGTTCTCGCCCGTCGGCGGCCGATCGCCCTCGCCTGCGATCGGAAATCCATCGTCCCTGCAAAGTAGGCCCTTCAGGGCCAGGTGCCTACTAGCCGAACGGCCAGTTCGCCGTGCTATTCGTACTGGAGCGCCTGGAGCACGTTCAGCCGTGCGGCCCGGCGTGCCGGGAAGATCGCGGCGATGATCCCGACGACGATCGCGGCGACGGCGAAGATGATCAGCTGAGTGACCGGCAGCGTGAAGTCGATGAAGTCGACCCGGGCCACGAGCAGCGCGCCGAGCGCGATCCCGAGCAGGATTCCGAGGATGCCGCCGATCGCCGACGTGATGATGCTCTCGTGCCGGATCATGCGCCGAACCTGACGCCGCGTCATGCCGACGGCGCGCAGCATGCCGATCTCCCGGGTCCGCTCGAACACCGTCAGCACGAGCGTGTTCACGATCCCGAAGAAGCTCACGAGGACCGAGAGCGCGAGCAGGATGTAGAGGATGTTGAGGACGGAGTTCAGCCCTGAGATCTGGTTGTCGACGAACTCCTGGCGCGTCTGCACCTTGGCGTTCGGGAAGTCCTGCAGCGCGCTGTCCAGAGCGGTCTGATTCGCGTCCGTCTCGCCGCCGCTCATGATCACGAACGAGTAGAGGTTCTGCGGCTGGTCGTTGAACCGGTCCCAGGTCTTGGCCGAGATCGTGACCGGGCCGAACGGAGAGCCCCCGGTCGGCGGCTTGAAGATGCCCTTCACGCGGAAGGGCGCCGTCTCACCGTTCGGGAACGTTTGACGGAAGCTGGAGCCGACCTGGAGGTTGTGGTCGTCGGCGAAGCCTTCGTCGACGAAAGCGCCGTCGTCGCCGAGTTGGGCGAGGACCGCGTCCGAGCCGTCCTTCCAGTCGAGCGAGAAGATCTTGCTGGTAGAGGGAGTGACCGCGGTGGCGTTGTAGACGTCCCCGAAGGCTTTGGCCTGGCCCGCGCGGACGTCGCCGACCGCCTCGACTCCCGGCGCCTTCGCGGCGGTGTCCGAGACGCTGACCGGGATCGGCGAGAAATTGTTCTGGGCGGTGAGGGCGTAGTCCGCGTTCTTCCACAGGTCGTCGACCGCGCTGCGGAAGGTCGTGACGATCCCCGCGGCGAGCACCGCGACGAGCGTGACGAGCGCCAGGCCGATCATCAGCGCCGACGCGGTCGAGGCGGTTCGCTGCGGGTTTCGCCTCGAGTTGCTGCGCGCGAGCGCACCCGCGGTGCCGCCGAACTTCGCAGAGGGCCACCCGAGCCCGGTGGCGAGAGGCCGGACCAGCCGCTCGGCGAGGAGTGCCACCCCGAGGAAGATCATTAGCGCGCCCAGGCCCATCCAGATCAGGAGCGTGGTCGTGCTCTGACCAGGCCCGAAGAGCGCCCAGCTGAGGGCGGCGAAGCCGAGCACGGTCAGGAGGATCGACCCCGGAACGCGCAGGAACGCGAGCCGCGACGGCGGCAAGGTCGCTCCTTCGTGCACGGCCGCGAGCGGAGGCACGCGCGTCGCACGGAAGGCGGGCCGAAGGCTCGCGACGACCGTGACGACGATCCCGGCCACGAGCGCGATCAGCACGGCGGTCGGGGTGAGCACGAGGCCGCTGTTCGGCAGCGTGAAGCCGACGGCGTCGAACAGCGCGAACAGGCCCTTCGCCAGCCCGAAACCGGCCAGGAGCCCGACGAGCGACGCGAGCACACCGACGACGAGAGCCTCGATCAGGATCGAGATCAGGATCTGCCGGCGCGAGGCGCCCACGGTTCGTAGGGTCGCGAACTCGCGCGTTCGCTGGGCGATCGTGATCGAGAGCGAGTTGGCGATCACGAAGCTGCCGACGAAGAGCGCGATCCCGCCGAAGGCGAGCAGGAAGCCGCGCAGGAAGGAGATGAAGCCGTTCGTCTCCGCGGCGTCGTCTTCGGCCTGCTGGGCCGCCGTTTTCACCTGCGCGGTCGCAGGAATGTTCGCCTGAAGCTCGCGAACGAGCTCGTCGTCGGACACGCCCGGCTTCGCAGCGACCGCGATCTCGTCCAGCCGGCCGGGCTTGTCGAACAGCTGCTGGGCCGTCGGCAGAGCGAAGCCGGAGAGTGTCGCGCCGCCGATCGTCGAGACCGAGCCGAAGCGGACGAACCCCGAGATCCGCAACCTGCGCGCTGGGCCTTCCGCCTGGACGCCGACGGTCTGTCCCAGCTTGAAGTGCTCCTTCTTCGCCGTCGACTCGTCGATCACGACGTCGCCTTGCTGCGGCCACGATCCGTCGACGAGGGTGAGCGGGTTGAAGGGCGAGGCGCCGTTCGCGATGCTGAAGCCGAGGTTCGGCGCGCCGCCGTAGACGATCGCCTTGCCGTTCTTCCCGATCAGCTGTGCCTGGCCGTCGACGCTGCCCTCGGCCGCCTCGACGTCGGACAGGCCTCGCACCTTGCCGAGCAGCGAGTCGTCGAGCGTCGGCGCCGCTGAGCCGACGTCGCTCGAGAGGTCGAATGCCGTCTTGCCGCTGATCACGGCGTTCGACCCCTTGCGGACGTCGGTGAAGATCGAGTCGAAGGCGCTGGTCGATCGAGTCGGTGAGCATGAACGTGCCGGCGACCATCGCGACCCCCAGCACGATCGCGATCGCGGTGAGCGACGTTCGGAGCTTCCGTCCGAGCAGACCCTTGAGCGCCACGCGGATCATCGGCCACCGATGGTACTGACGCTCGCTCGGCCGGCTTCCGGCTCAGCGGCGAGCGCGGCTACTGCTCGTAGCGCTCGACGATCTCGGGGTCGCGCACCTGAGCCGCTTCGGGATCCTGGCCCGACTCACGAAGCGCGCGCCGCTGCCGGAGGAGGTCCCAGCACTGGTCGAGGCTGACCTTGATCGACTCGAGCCGGTTGTGCTCGTCCGCGTTCAGCCCGCCCTCGCCAACGCGGTCGTAGAGCTCGTGCTCCTCGGCGACGAGCTTCTCGATGCGCTCGTGGATCTGTGTGTCGTCCATGCGATGAGCATGCCACAGGCGAATAGCGCGGTGGCCCGTGCCGTTGTGATGGGATACACGCTTTCTGCGGAGGGAGGACTCCATGACATTGAAGATCGGCGACACGGCACCTGACTTCGAGGCGGACTCGACCGAGGGGCGGATCCGCTTTCACGACTGGGTCGGAGACTCGTGGGCGGTGCTCTTCTCGCACCCCAAGGACTTCACGCCCGTCTGCACCACAGAGCTTGGCTACATGGCACGGATCAAGCCCGAGTTCGACCGGAGGAACGTCAAGATCATCGGGCTGTCCATCGACACGACGAGCGACCACGAGGGCTGGGCGAAGGACATCGAAGAGACCCAGGGCGAAGCGCCGAACTACCCGATCGTCAGCGACGCCGACTTCGAGGTCTCGAAGCTCTACGGCATGCTGCCGGCCGAGACGTCAGGAGACCCCGGCGACCGCACGCCGATGGACAACCAGACCGTGCGGAACGTCTTCGTCGTCGGGCCGGACAAGAAAGTGAAGCTGATCCTCATCTACCCGATGACGACCGGCCGCAACTTCGACGAGGTCCTACGCGTCATCGACTCGCTCCAGCTCACGGCGAACCACAAGGTGGCGACCCCGGTGAACTGGCGGCAGGGCGAAGACGTGATCATTGCCGGCTCCGTCTCGGACGACGAGGCGAAGGAGATCTTCGGCGAGTGGGAGTCCCCCAAGCCGTACATCCGGATCGTCCCGCAGCCGGAGGAGGAGTCCGCTGCGGTTGGCACGACGACCTAGCCAGAATGGCGAGGGACAGTCCCTGAGTGGGGACTGTCCCTCAACCTGATTCAACGCGACGATGCCTTGGTGCGGCCCGAGCTCGTCCGACGGCGGCTCTGAGCTCCGTTCGTGCTTCGTGAGCGGGACGTCGTCCGCCGCGTCGTCGGCTGGGACGTCTGACGAACGGTCTTCATCAGGTCGTCGGGCAGCTCGGACGCTCGACTCTTCGCCTCGCCAGCGACAACCTTCGCGCTGCGGGTGAAGAAGTCGCTCTTGACGAACGCGTAGAGAGCAGCCCCGGCGGCGGGGAGGATCAGCCAGCGGGCTCCGGCTCCGTTTCCGCTGCCCTTGCCTTTCGCGGCATCGGCGACGTTCGCCGCGCGCTCCGCGTAGTCGATCACCTGCTCCGACAATTTGTGAATGTCAGCCATCGTGCTCAACACCTCCGGGTGGTCGTTGTTGGTCTGGGAGTGCAGTTCTTTGACCCACAACCCTTCGTTCCCGGCCCGGTAACCCGCAAACGTGAGTCACACCTGGAGCGCTGCGTAGTCTCCCGCCATGGCCCAGGTTCTGCGCGACGTCGCCGACGACGACATCCCGATCTTCTTCGAGCAGCAGAACGATCCGGAGGCGATCGAGATGGCGGCCTTCCCGCCGCGCGAGTGGGAGGCTTTCGCCGCGCACTGGGTGAAGATCCGCGCGGACGACTCGTGCGTGCTGAAGTCGATCGTCTCCGACGGCGAGGTCGCCGGAAACATCGGCAGCTGGTCGCGCGACGACAAGCGCTACGTGGGTTACTGGCTCGGACGCGAGTTCTGGGGCAAGGGACTCGCGACTCGGGCGCTCGGGGAGTTCGTCGTGGAGCTCGAACGGCCGCTTTACGCCGAGGTGTCAACCGCGAACATCGGTTCGATCCGCGTGCTCGAAAAGTGCGGTTTTACCGTTATCGAAAGGACGGTCGAGCACGACGAAGCGCTTGGCGCGGAGATCGAGCTCCTCGTCATGAAACTCGTTGGCTAGGGTGGGCCACGTGCAGACGACCCCGGCTGCCAAGGAGCTCGAGGGCCAGCTCGAGCAGTACCGCGCGGAGCTGACGGCCCACTGCTACCGCATGCTCGCCTCGCCGTTCGAGGCCGAGGACGCGGTGCAGGAGACGTTCATTCGCGCCTGGCGCAACCTCGACAAGTTCGAGGGCCGCGCCGCGCTGCGCTCCTGGCTCTACAAGATCGCGACGAACGTCTGCCTCGACATGCTCGGCGGTCGCGAGCGGCGGGCCCGCCCGATCGACCTCGGCCCGGCCCAGGAGCCGATCGAGGCCAACCTGAACGAGCGGTCCGAGGCGACGTGGATCCAGCCGATCCCGGATCCAGCGGTCGTCGCCGAGTCGAACGAGACGACGCGGCTGGCCCTCGTCGCGGCGCTCCAGCACCTGCCCCCGAAGCAGCGCGCCGTGCTCATCCTGTGCGAGGTGCTGCGCTGGAAAGCGGGCGAGGTCGCCGAGCTGCTCGACACGAGCGTGGCATCCGTGAACAGCGCGCTCCAGCGGGCCCGGGCGACGCTCGACGAGCAGGAGCTCAGCCTGACGGACGCCTCGCGCTCGGTCGACGAGGCGGACGAGGAGCTCCTGTCCCGGTACGTGGCCGCCTTCGAGGCCTACGACATGGACGCGCTCGTCCCGCTGATCCAGGAGGACGCGATCCAGTCGATGCCGCCGTTCGACATGTGGCTCGAGGGGCGCAGCGACATCTTCGAGTGGTGGTTCGGGCCCGGCATCGCGTGCAAGGGATCCCGCGTGATCCCGACCGTTGCCGCGAACGGCTCGCCTGCGTTCGGCCAGTACAAGCCGAGCGACACGGGCAGCGGCTACGACCCGTGGGCGCTCCAGGTGCTCGAGATCGAGGACGGGAAGATCGTCGAGTTCACGTTCTTCCTCGACACCGAGACCATGTTCCCGCTCTTCGGCCTACCGCCGCGTCTGGAGTCCTAGGGCATCCGTCAGGCCCATGAACGCGATCAGCTCGCGCAACTCCGGCGAGGCGTGCCGCACCCGCAGCCTGCAGCCGCGGCGCTTGAGCGAGAGCGCGAGGCGTGCGAGAACGTCGACCGTCGCGGCGGTCGGCTCCGCGCCGCTGAGGTCGCAGACGAATGCAGGCATAACCGGTGCTGTGTGGACCGTTTTCGACTCCGAAACTCATCGGCTGGGACGACCGATGAGTTCTCGATCGTTTGATCGTCTAAGGCTTCGAAAGCGAACGAAAGGAACGAGAAGCCGATGAGCGAACTCGACGCCCGAACCCGCTGGCTCGCCCTCTACGTCCTCTGCCTGGCGAGCCTGATGATCGTCCTCGACGTCTCGATCGTCGGCGTCGCGCTGCCCTCGATCAAGGACGACCTCGGCTTCTCCGACACGTCCCTCGCGTGGGTGGTGAACGCGTACCTGCTCACGTACGGAGGCTTTCTGCTGCTCGGCGGCCGGCTCGGCGACCTGTACGGCCAGCGCCGCCTCTTCCTGATCGGAATCTCCGTGTTCACGGTCGCGTCGCTCGCCTGCGGGCTCTCGACCTCGCAGGGGATGCTCGTGGTCTCGCGCGGCGTGCAGGGGGTCGGAGGCGCCGTCGCTTCCGCCGTCTCGCTGTCGCTCATGGTCAACCTCTTCACCGAGCCGGGCGAGCGCGCGAAGGCGATGGGAGTCTTCGGGTTCGTCGCCTCGGGCGGCGGAAGCCTCGGCGTCCTGCTCGGCGGGATCATCACCGACCTGATCAGCTGGCACTGGATCTTCCTCGTCAACTTCCCGATCGGCGTCGTGGTCGTCCTGCTCTCCCTGCGGCTCCTGCCCGAGGTTCACATTCCGACCTCGGCGCGCCTCGACGTCGCGGGCGCGATCACGATCACCGGCGCGCTGATCGTCGCCGTTTACGCGATCGTGAATGCCAACCAGAACGGCTGGACGTCGGCAGAAACGCTCGGCTTGCTCGGCGTCGCGCTGGCGCTCTTCGTCGTCTTCATCCTGCGCGAGATTCGCGCGCCCTCGCCGCTGGTGCCGCTCCGGCTGTTCAAGCTTCGCAACCTCGCGACCGCCGACGTCGTCGGAGTTCTCTGGGCCGGCGCGATGTTCGCCTGGTTCTTCCTGACGGCGCTCTACATGCAGCTCGTGCTGGGGTACAGCCCGCTCGAGATCGGTCTCGCGTTCCTTCCCGGCAACCTGATCATGGGTGTGCTCTCGATCGGCATTTCCGCGAAGCTCGTGATGCGCTTCGGCTTCCGGGCGCCGCTCGCGACCGGGCTCGGGCTCGCGGGCCTTGGTCTCCTCTGGCTCGCGCGTGCCCCCGTCGACGGGAGCTACCTCGTGGACATCTTCCCGAGCATGGTGCTGCTCGGCCTGGGCGCAGGCATGGCTTTCAACCCAGTGCTGCTCGCGGCGATGAGCGAGGTCGAGCCGCAAGAGTCGGGTCTCGCCTCGGGGATCGTCAACACGTCGTTCATGATGGGTGGAGCGCTCGGCCTCGCCGTCCTGGCGAGCGTGGCAGCTTCACGGACGTCCAGTCTGCTCGACGCCGGCGAGTCTCAGGCGTCAGCGCTGACGAGTGGCTACAACGCGGCGTTCCTGATCGGCGCGATCTTCGCAGGCAGCGCCGCGGTCATCGGCGGGCTGCTACTGCGGAACCAGGAGATGCCGGCGCACTGCCCCCGAGGGCGAGCCGGCTGCCGACGCGGCCTAGCGGTCGCCGTGCCAGGAGTCCCAGAGCGCGGCGTACGAGCCGCCCTGCTTCGACGAGCTCGTCGTGCGTCCCGACCTCGGCCAGTAGCCCTTCCTCGACGACCGCGACCCGGTCCGCGTCGTGCGCCGTGTGCAGGCGGTGCGCGATCGCGACCACCGTTCGCCCCTCCAGCACCGAGGCCAGCGAGCGTTCGAGATGGCGTGCTGCGCGCGGGTCGAGGAGGGACGTCGCCTCGTCGAGCACGAGCGTGTGCGGGTCGGCCAGGACGAGACGTGCGAGCGCGACCTGCTGCGACTGGGCCGGCGTCAATGCATGGCCGCCGGCGCCGACGACCGTGTTCAGCCGCTCCGGCAGCACCTGCACCCACTCGAGCGCGTCGACCGCAGCGAGCGCGTCGACGAGCTGTTCCTCGGTCGCTTCCGTCCGAGCGAGGCGGAGGTTCTCCGCCAACGTGCCCACGAAGACGTGCTGCTCCTGGGTGACGAGCGCGACCTCCTTGCGCAGCGTGTCCAGCGGCAGGTCGACGAGCCGCACGCCGCCGACCTCGACGACGCCCTGCCGCGGCGGATGGATCCCGGCCAGGAGCCGACCCAGGGTCGACTTGCCCGCGCCGGAGGGGCCGACGACGGCGACGCGCTCGCCCGGCTCGAGATCGAGGTCGATCCCGTGCAGGACGTCGCGGTCCGCGTAGTAGGCGTAGCGCACGTCCTCCGCGCGCATGCGGTCGTCCTCGGGCTCGTCGTCCTTCGCCTCGCGGTCTGGCGGGACGCGGGCGATCCCGACGAGGCGGGCGAACGACGTCGCGCCGACCTGGATCTCGTCGAGCCACGAGATGAGGCGGTCGACAGGATCGGCGAGCTTCACCACGTACAGGGCGACCGCGGTCACCTCGCCGAGTCGTGGCGTGGCCGGTCGAGACGAGGTAGCCGCCCCAGGCGAGCGAGGCCGCGACCGGGAGCACGTAGGCGAACTCGGCCGTCGGGAACCAGACGGTGCGCAGATAGAGCGTGCGCATCTCGGCGTTGTAGGCGTTGTCGAGGTCGTCGTCGATGCGCTGCACGCGCTGCTCGCGGAGGTTCAGCGCCTCCACGGTGCGGCCGCCCTCGACGGTCTCGCTGACCGTCCCGGCGAGCCGCGCGTACGACGCGCGCTCCCAGAGGTAGCCCGCCGGGGCGCGCTTCAGGTACCAGCGCGTGCTCACGAAGAGCACCGGAACGCCGACGATGCACGGCAGCGCTGCGAGCGGGCTCACCCAGATCGCTGCGCCGACCGTGAGGACCGTCGTGATCGCTGCGATCAGAGTCTCGGGCACCGCGAAGCGGATCGTCCGGGCGAGCGCGTCGACGTCGGCGGTCGTCCTGGAGACGAGGTCACCCGTGCCTGCGCGCTCGACGGTCGAGAGCGGAAGCCTGAGCACGCGGCGCATGAAGTCCTCTCGCAGCTCGGCGAACATCTTCTCGGACAGCACGAAGGAGGCTCTGCGTGCGAACCAGGTCATGATCGTCTCGATGACGAGGAAGAGCGCAAGCAGCCCGACGAGCTTGTCGATGTGCGCGGTCGTCGTTCCGTCCTGAACCGACTGGACGAGCGCGCCGAGGAGGGCCGGACCGGCGAGGCCCGCGGTGGCGGCAGCTGCGTGCAGTCCGACCGTGGCCAGGAGCGCGCGCCTGTTGCGGCGCCCGAGCCGGCGCGCCTGCGTTCGCACCTCCGGGCCTGACGCGATCGGAAGCAGCTCGTTCACAGGTCCTCACCCCGCGTGACCGTCCACGTGTAGGCCCGGCTCGTCTTCAGCAGCTCGCGGTGCGTGCCTTCGGCGACCACGCGTCCGTCCTCGACGAAGACGACGCGGTCGGTCTGGTCGAGCATCAGCGGGCTCGCCGTGATCACGACGGTCGTCTTGCCTTCCCGCGCCTCGCGCAGGCGGCGCGCGATCCTCGCCTCGGTGTGCGCGTCGACCGCGCTCGTCGGCTCGACGAGCACGAGCACCTCGGACTCCGAGAGCAGCGCGCGCGCGAGCACGAGGCGCTGGCGCTGGCCGCCCGAGAACGACCGTCCGCGCTCGTCGACGTAGGCGTCGAGGCCCTCGGGCAGCGCCTCGATCACGTCCTCGGCGTTCGCGACCGCGATCGCCGAGTGGATCTCCTCGTCGTCGCCGTCGACCCGCCCCCAGGGGTCGAGCTCGCGGCGGAGCTGGCCGGAGAAGAGCACGGGGTCGGCCTCGCTGACGACGATCCTGCGCCGGATCGAATCGGTCGAGAGCTCGGCCAGCGGCACGTCGCCGAGGACGGCGCCGTCGCCGTCGCCGAAGCGCCCGAGCCGGTCGGCGATCGCTGGCCGCCTCGTCGGGGAGCGCCGAGACGAGGCCGATCATCTTCCCCGGCTGGACGACGAGCCCCGAGACGTTGTCGGTGAGCGTCGAGAGCGCGGGCGGCTCGGCGACGGGTCGTGCCGGCTCCTTGGCGGCGCGCTCGACCTCGAGGATCCCGAGCATCCGCTGCGCTCCGACGTACGAGCGTGTGAGCTTGTCCACCGCCTCGGCCGCGGTGCGCAGCGGCAGCACGAGGAAGGCCGCATACCCGTAGAAGGCGACGAGGTCGCCGGTGTCGATCTTCCCGGACAGGGCGAAACGCGCCCCGAGCCAGGTGACGAGGACGACGAAGACCCCCGGGATGAAGACCTGCGCCGCGTCGAGCGTGGACTGGGGGAGAGCAACGCGGACGCCCGCCTGGCGCACCTCCTGCGAGCGGTTCCGGTAGCGGGCGAAGAACGCTCCTTCGCCGCCGATCCCGCGCAGCACGCGCAGGCCCGATGCGGTGTCCGCGCCGAGCGCCGTCAGCTTCCCGACCTCGTCGCGCTGCACGGCCTGCCGGGCCTGGAGCGGCTTGATCACGAAGCCCATCAGCAGCACGAGGATCGGCACGCCGATCAGGACGACGAGGCCGAGCGTGACCGACGCCGAGAGCAGGATGATCGCGACGACGAAGTAGGAGACGATCGCGCCGGCGAGGCGCGCGGTGATGTCGAATGCGCCGCCTGCGCGCATGGCGTCGTTGGAGATCGTTGCGACGACCTCGCCGGTCGAGTGCTGCTTCTTGATCGCAGGGCCCGGTCCGCGCGGCGTGATGCCCGACGACCTGGGCCATGCGGAACGAGGCCTGCAGCCAGTTCGAGACCGCGCAGCGATGGCGCATCACGCCCGCCGCGGCCTGGGTCGCTCCGAGCGCGAGCAGGATCAGGGCCCACTCGACCAGCGCGCGGTTGTCATCGGCGACGATCCCGTTCTGGATCGCGCGGCCGATCGCCGCCGGCATCAGCGCCTGCGAGACCATCCAGACCACGCCGAAGAAGACGCCAGCGAGCAGCGTCCCGACCTGGTGGCGCGCCACCCACAGCAGGAAGCGGACCGGCGACCGGGTGTCCGGCCGTCCGGGGTCGGTGAAAGGCAGCTTGATCATGTGGGTCGTTCCATGGCTAGAAGCGGGCCGCCGGCCCGCTCTTTGATCGTACCCACCGATTTTCCGGCGCCAGTCGGGCGCCGGATCTAGTCGAAGACGGCGATCTCCTCGAGCGTCTTCTTGGTCAGGTCGGGGACCTCCGCGTCGGCCGCGGGGTAACCGACCGGGATCAGCAGGAACGGCCGCTCGTTCTCGGGCCGGCCGAGGATCTCCTTGAGGAAGCCCATCGGCGACGGTGCGTGCGTCAGCGTCGCCAGCCCGGCCGCGTGGAGCGACGCGATCAGGAGCCCGACGGCGATTCCGACCGACTCGCGCACGTAGTAGTGCTTGCGCTTCTCGCCGTCCTCGAGCCTCCACGGCTGCTCGAAGACGACGATCAGGACGGGCGCGTCGGTGACGTGCGGCTTGACCGCGTTCGTGCCGATCGGCCGGATCGCCTCGAGGTACTCGTCGCTCGCGCGCTCGCGGTAGAGAAGCTTCTCCTCGCGCTCGGCGGCCTCGCGGAGCGCGTGTTTCGTCTGTTCGCTCGTGACGACGACGAACGTCCACGGCTGCTGGTTCGCCCCCGAAGGCGCGCTGCCGGCGGTGCGGATCGCGTTCTCGATCAGCTCGGGCTCGACGGGGTCCGGCGAGAAGTGCCGGATCGAGCGCCTCGTCTGCATGAGCGCGAGGAAGGCGCGTGAGCGCTCGAGCGCTACCTCGGTCGGGAGGCGTTCGAGCTCGAGCGGCCGTGGCCTGTATTCGTCGAGAAGGCTCACGCGGCGACCGCGAGCATCTGGTCGAGCGTGTGCAGCTCGGCCGCATGGGCAGCGTGGATCCGTCCGCGTACCTGGAGCGCGAGCAAGCCGTCGGGAGCGAGGCGGCGACGCGCGGAGGCGACGAGGCGGCGAACGATCCCGAGCCCGTCGCCGTCGGCGAACACGGCGCCGGCCGGCTCCGTGAGGAGATCCGGATGCTCGGTTCGCTCGCCCATCGGCAGGTAGGGAAGGTTAGCCACGATCACGTCTGCGATTCCCGGAAACGGGTCGAGCAAATCTCCACGCCGAACCGCGATCCGGTCGGCGAAACCTGCGCGCCGGGCGTTCAGCGCCGCGAGCTCGACGGCCGCGTCGCTGACGTCGGTCGCCCAGATCCTTGCGTTCGGCGCCGCCTCGGCCAGCGCGAGGGCGATCGCCCCCGACCCGGTGCCGACGTCCACGACGACGCCCGGCCGGCCGGCAAGGTGCTCCGCCGCGCGCGACACGAGCCCGACACTCGTCGCGCGAGGCGTCATCACCTGCGGTGAGGTGACGAGCTCGAGCCCGCCGAAGTCGACGGTGTTCACGCTGCCTCGCTTCGGATCTCGCGTCGCGTCCTGCTCGAATCTGGTCTTCGAGCGTCTCCTGCTCCTCGTCCGACAGCCCGGTCGCGAGTGCGGCGCGCAGGCGGTCGCCGTCGAAGTAGCGCACGACCGCGCGCCCCTCGGCGAAGCTCCCTTCGAGCTCCTGCCGGTCCGCGCCCTCGCTGTCCCCGAAGAAGCGGTAGACCGTGCCGAAGAGCTCCGTGAAGAAGGCAGACACGCGGTCGTAGGAAACGTGCTCGCCCGCGAGCACCTTCCCGAGGAGCCGTCCCTGGTAGTCGGCGTTCGACCAGTGCTCGATGCGGCGGCGACGCCTGAAGATCGGGTCCTCGAAGTTGGCGACGTCCCCCGCGGCGAACACGTCCTCGGCCGAGGCGTGCAACCGGGAATCGACGACGACGCCGTTGTCGAGCTCGAGACCGCTGTCCTCGAGCCAGGCGGTGGAAGGCGCGACGCCGACGCCGACGACGACGAGATCCGCCTCGATGTCGCGGCCGGAAGCGGTCCGGACGATCTCGACCTTGCCGTTGCCGGAGAAGCCTTCGATTCCGTCGCCGAGCAGCATCTCGACGCCGTGTTCCCGATACAGCTCGGCGAGGAACGCCGAGAAGTCGGGCGCCCCGAGAGCCTGGAAGGGAGCCGTGGCGGCGTCGACGATGGTCACCTCGACGCCGCGCGCCCGCAGCGAGGCGGTCACCTCGAGACCGATGAAGCCGGTTCCGACGACGACGACGCGGCGAGCCGAGCCCGCGGCCTCGCGGATCGCGAGCGAGTCGTCGAGCGTGCGCAGGGTGCGGACGCCTTCGAGGTCGGCGCCTGGAACGGGAAGCCTGCGAGGAGCGGCGCCGGTCGCGATCACGAGCCGCTCGTAGGCGACATCGCGCCCGGAGTCCAGCGTCACGGTGCGGGCCGCGAGGTCGAGCGAGGCCGCAGGCGTCCCGAGTCGGAGCTCGACGTCCAGGTCGCGGAAGTCGTCGGGCGTCGCGACGAGCGTGTCGGGCGGCTCGGCCTCACCGCGGAGCAGGCGCTTGGTGAGCGGCGGGCGGTGATAGGGCGGATGCGGCTCGGAGGCGAGCAGCGTGACCCGGTCCGTGCCTCCGGACTCGCGGTAGCTCTGCGCAACCCGCGCTGCGGTCAGCCCTCCACCGACGATGACGATCTCGCCCACGGAGTATTTATACCAAAGAAATGTTTTTAGAAACTTAAGTTAGCTCGAACCGCACCTTGCACGAGGCGTGGTCGTCGAAGCAGTCCTTCGTCTCGCAGCGGACTCGGCTCACGTCGACGCCGGAAACGGCGCAGCTGGCGAGCCCGGCCCACATTCCGCGGTCGATCTCCACGGCCTCTTGCCGCGCGCGGACGAGCGGTCGCAGCGGGCAGGTCGGGGTGGCGAGGACCGCCCCGTTCGCCTCGACCCGCTCCACGGAAGCCTGGTAGCCGAGGCTGCGAACCGCCTCGCACAGGTGCTCGAAGCCCGCCTCGAGCTTCTTCACGGGGCGCAGGCCTGCGGCGCGACCAAGCTCGCGGCCGAACGCGACCCCGATCTCGCGGAGCTGTTTCCGGCCCCCACGCGCCGCGAGCGCGTCCACGAGCAGCGCGCTCAGCGGCTCGAATGGGCTCGCGGGAAACTCGATCGACTCCAGCTGCGGAACGACGGAGTACGTCTTCGCCGGACGACCCGCGCCCGGCCCCGACCTGCCCGTGCGCCGCTCGTACCCGGAAGCCAGCAGGCCGGCGGCGACGAGCCGCTCCAGGCGCGAGCGGGCCACATTGCGGTGAACGCCCTTCGCGCTCGCGAGGTCGTCGGCCGTGACCGGCGCCGCCTGACCACGCGCGTAGAGCAGAGCCTCACGAAGCTCAGGGTCACCGACTGCGGCGAGGTAGTCCATCTCTAATTCCAACGTAGCAGGAGATACAAGGGACTATGCACGGGGAAGGATCAGCTCGAACCGCGCTCCGCCGCCGCTCGTCGCGTCGTAGACGAGGTCGCCTCCGTGCGCGCGTGCGTACGCCTGGGCGATCGAGAGGCCGAGCCCGGTGCCCTCTCCGCCCGATCCCCGCTCGAAGCGCTCGAAGAGGATGGGGACGAGCTCTTCCGGGACGCCCTCGCCTTCGTCCTGGACGCTCAGGCGGAAATACGTGTCGCGCGGCTCGACGCGAATAACCACGGGCGGCTCCCCGTAGGTCGCTGCGTTCGCGACGAGGTTCCCGAAGATCCGCTCCAGCGCGGAGCGGTCCGCGTTCACCTTCAGGTCTTCGGGCACCTCGATCCGGACCTCGGTCTCCGGCGCGGCGTCGGCCGCGATCTCCTCGAGCGCGGCGTGGAGCCCGATCGGCTCCGGCTCGATCAGGATTGCCCGCGCGTCGAGGCGGGAGAGATCGAGGAGCTGCTCGATCAGGTTGCGAAGGCGCTCTGCCTGGTCCCAGAGGGCCGTGTCGAGCTCGAGCCGCTCCTCGTCGGAGAGGGACCCGCGCCGCTGCTTGATCGTCGCCGCGATCCCGTAGATCGAAGTGGCCGGCGTGCGGAGCTCGTGCGACGCGATCGCGACGAAGTTCACCTTCATCTGGTCCAGGCGGACGATCTCGTCGTGGATCCTCGCGCGCTCGATCGCGACCGCGGCCCGCGAAGCGACGAGCTCGAGGAGCTCCTGGTCGTCCGCAGTGAAGAAGCGGGGCGTGAGCGTGCCGACGTGCATGACGCCGATCACGGCGTCGGAGATCGTCATCGGAACTCCGAGCAGGCTCTTGATGCCCTTCTCGTGCAGGATCGGGTTCAGGACGTGCGCATGATCGACGTCGTCGAGCACGATCGCCCGGCGCTCGGCGGCGATGCGACCCGCGAAGCCGCCGCCGACCGGGATGCGCACGCCGGCTTCGACCTCCTCCTCCAGGCCGACAGCTGCCCGGGCGACGAGCTCGTTCTGCGACTCCTCGAGCAGCAGGATCGCGGCCGTGTCGACTTCGAGGACTTCCCGGATCCGGACCAGGAGCTCGTGGACAAGCTCGTCGAAGCCGAGCTTGGCGAGTGTCGTGTCCATCACGCTCTGAACACGTTCGAGGCGGGCTCTGCCGCGCCGCTCGGTGTCGAAAAGCCTGGCGTGCTCGATCGCCAGCGCGACGCGGTCGGCCACGATCTCGAGCAGTTCGACCTCCTCCTTCGTGAACTTCCGGAAGGTCAGCGATCCGACGTGGAGCACGCCGAGCACGTCGTTCGCGAAGACGAGCGGCACCCCGGCGAGGCTCTTGATCCCCTTCTGGCGGAGCAGTGGGTTGAGGACGTCTGCGTGGTCGACGTCGTCGAGCACGATCGGGCGCCGCTCCGCGGCGATCCGGCCCGCGAACCCGCCGCCGATCGGGATCCGGATGCCCTGCTCGACCTCTTCCTCGAGTCCGACCGCGGCGCGGGCGACCAGATCGTCGCGCAGCTCGTCGCGGAGCAGGATCGCCACCGTGTCGGTCTCGAGCGTCTCGCGAATGCGGGTCAACAGCTCGGCGAGCAGGTCGTCCAGAACCAGATGCGACAGCGCTGCATCGGTGACGAGCTGAAGCCGTCGAAGCCGCTCGGCATCGCCGGGGGTGGCCACTCCGAAAGGATACGCGGCGGTCCGACGGACGCCAGTTGGGCCGTTCTGCAGGGCTTATCGGCGCTGTTACGCTCAGGGCGATGAGCAGATCGGTCATCGTCTCGACCGCCCGCACGCCGTTCGGGAAGCTCGGCGGCGGGCTCGCCGGCTACGAAGCGCCCGCGCTGGGCGCGATCGCGATCAAGGGCGCCCTGGAGCGGGCGGGGATCGCGCCGGAGCAGGTCGAGTACGTGATCATGGGCGAGGTGCTCCAAGCCGGGGTCGGGCAGGCGCCGGCGCGGCAGGCGGCGATCGGGGCAGGGATTCCCAAGGAGGTCGGCGCGGACACGATCAACAAGGTCTGCGCGTCGTCGATCCGGGCCGTCGAGATCGCGGACACGATGATCCGCGCGGGCGACCACGAGGTGATCGTCACCGGCGGCATGGAGTCGATGTCGAACGCGCCGTACCTGTTGAAGAAGGGCCGCTTCGGCTACCGGCTCGGCGACGGCACGCTCATCGACTCGATGGTGCACGACGGGCTGACGTCGACCTTCGACCAGCGGCACATGGTCGAGCAGGCGTCGTTCGTCTCGCGTGAGCTCGGGATCTCGCGCGAGGACCAGGATCGCTGGGCGCTGCGCTCGCACGAGCGCGCGGTGGAGGCGATCGACGAGGGGCGGTTCAAGGACGAGATCGTCCCGGTCGGCGACATCGAGGTGGACGAGGGGCCGCGGCGGGACACGTCGTACGAGAAGCTGTCCTCTCTGAAGCCCGTCTTCGACCCCGAGGGGACGACGACCGCGGGGAACGCGCCGGGTGTGAACGACGGCGCGGGCGCCGTGGTGGTCACGAGCGAGGAGTACGCGAAGCGGAACGGCCTGGAGGTGCTCGCGACGATCGTGTCCCAGGGTTATGTCGCGGATGACTTCGCCTATCTGGCGAGGACGCCCGCGAAGGCAGGGGCGATCGCGCTCGAGAAGGCCGGCAAGACGATCGACGACGTGGAGCGGGTCGAGCTGAACGAGGCGTTCTCCTCGGTCGTGCTCAACTCGGCCAAGATGCTCGGCGCCGAGGAGGACAAGGTGAACGTCAACGGCGGGGCGGTGGCGCTCGGGCATCCGATCGGCGCCTCGGGCGCGCGCATCGTCGGGACGATGGTGCACGAGCTGCGTCGCAACGGCGGCGGTCTCGGGCTCGCGGCGATCTGCTCCGGCGGCGGCCAGGGCGACGCCCTTCTGATCGAGGTCTGAACAGGTCTCCCTCGTACGAGGGAACTTGCCTCGGCGGACTATCTCTCCGCCCGAACATCGGTCCTAGTACATGAGATGCACTGCGGTTCTTCCTGGCGTACGCCGTCGCGCCGGACGGTGTTGGCGTACGCCGGACGGCTCGCTCTTTTGGCCTGCCTGCTCGCGCTCGTGCTCGGGCCGGCGGTGAGGCCCGCCTCGGCCTACGTTTGCGGCGGCTCGCCCCAGGGCCGGACTCTCCAGGGGCGCAGTGGGAGCCTGACGGACTGCGACCGTCCAGCGGCACGCCCCAAGCGGGGGAACGCGGACGCGATGTCCTTCGTGTTCTTCATGGGCCTCATCGTTGCGTTCGTGCTCGTGCCGATCGCCTTGGGTCGGCGCGAACAGCTGCCGCCCGAGTAGCCTCCCGCGCGTGGATTTCGAGCACGTCCTCGTCGTCGGCGCGGGCCAGATGGGCGGCGGGATCGCGCAGGTCGTCGCGGGCTCGGGCCGGCGCGTCTCGCTCTACGACGCGGCTCCCGGGGCCGTCGACCGCGGTCTCGAGACGATGCGTCGCAGCCTCGGCAAGCTCGCCGAGAAGGGCGGGCCTGATCCGGACGAGGTGCTCGGGCGTGTCGAGGCCGTCGGGGAGATCGTCGCGGCCGATCTGATGATCGAGGCGGTGATCGAGGATGCGGCCGTCAAGGAAGACGTCTTCCGCCGGGCTCACGAGACGCTTCCACCGGAGGCGGTTCTCGCCTCGAACACGTCGTCGATCCCGATCTCGACGCTCGCCGCCGCGACCGGCCGCCCCGACCGCGTGATCGGGATGCACTTCTTCAATCCCGTTCCGATGATGTCGCTGGTCGAGGTCGTTCGCGGCAAGGAGACCTCGGACGAGACCGCCGAGGCGATCACGGCGCTGGCGCGCGAGCTCGGCAAGACGCCCGCCGTCGCAAACGACTTCCCGGGGTTCGTCTCGAACCGGATCCTGATGCCGTTCATCAACGAAGCCGTCTGGGCGCTGCACGAGGGCGTCGCCGAGCCGGAGGCGATCGACACGATCGCGAAGCTCGGGTTCGCCCATCCGATGGGGCCGCTCGCGCTCGCCGACCTGATCGGGCTCGACACGTGCGTGGCGATCATGGAGGTGATCCGCGACGGGCTGGGCGAGGATCGCTTCGAGCCGTGTCCGCTGCTTCGCGAGCACGTGGCGGCGGGGCGCCTTGGCCGTAAGTCGGGCGAAGGCTTCTACTCTTACTCCTAGTGGATTTCGAGCTCAGCCCCGAGCAGCGGGAGACCCAGGCCCTCGCGCGCGACTTCGCCGCGGCGGAGATCGAGCCGCACGCGGCCGAGTGGGACCGCGAGCACCGCTTCCCGAAGGAGGTCTTCGTCAAGCTGGCCGAGCTGGGGCTGATGGGGGTCTGCGTGCCCGAGGAGTACGGCGGCGCGGGAGCGGACTTCCTCTCGTACATCCTCGTCCTCGAGGAGCTCTCGCGGGCGGACGCCGGCGTCGGGGTGACGGTC
This sequence comes from uncultured Actinomycetes bacterium, assembly GCA_963712635.1. Taxonomy (GTDB): domain Bacteria; phylum Actinomycetota; class Thermoleophilia; order Gaiellales; family Gaiellaceae; genus VAXT01. The sequence goes on from CAVQIS010000008.1 coordinate 61,203, forward strand.
GGCGTGCACACCAGCGCCGTGACGCTGCCGATCCTGCGCTTCGGCACCGACGAGCAGCGGTCGCGGTTCGTGCCGCCGCTCGCGCGCGGTGAGCTGATCGGGGCGTTCGCGCTGACCGAGACCGAGGCCGGGTCGGATGCTGGCTCGCTGCGCACCGCCGCGGAGCAGAACGGCGACGGCTGGCGCATCACCGGGACGAAGCAGTTCATCTCGACGGCCGCGCACGCGGGCACGTTCCTGCTCTTCGCCCGCACCGATCCCTCCACTCCGGGGGCGCGCGGGGTGAGCGCCTTCATCCTCGATCCCGAGCACATCCGCATCACCGGCCAGGAGGAGAAGCTCGGCCTCAACTCGTCGGTCACGAACTCGATCGCGGTCGAGGGCGCCGAGGTCGGCTCGGACCGGCTGCTGCACGAGGAGAACAAGGGCTTCACGGTCGCGATGGCGACGCTCGACGGCGGCCGGATCGGGATCGGCGCCCAGGCGCTCGGCATCGCGCAGGCCGCCTACGACTTCGCGCGGAACTACGCGCTCGAGCGCAGGCAGTTCGGCAAGGCGATCGCCGAGTTCCAGGCCATCCAGTGGAAGCTCGCGGACATGGCGACCGAGATCGACGCGGCCCGCCTGCTCGTCTATCGCGCCGCCTGGCGGAAGGAGCAGGGGCTGTCACACACCGAGGAGGGCGCGAAGGCCAAGCTGTTCGCGTCCGAGACCGCGCGCCGCGTGACCGGCGAGGCGATCCAGGTGCTCGGCGGCTACGGCTACACGAAGGAGTTCCCGGTCGAGCGCTACTACCGGGACGCGAAGATCACCGAGATCTACGAGGGCACGAGCGAGATCCAGCGGCTCGTCATCGCGCGCTCGATCCTCGGGCTCCAGCAGCGCGCGCTCGCGCAGGGCTGATGGACACCGCGATCACGCTGTTCCTGGACGACCAGGCGCCCGAGCTGGCGAAGGCGCACGACGAGCTCTATCCGGAGCGGATCGACGAGCACATCCCGCTCTCGTTGACGCTCCTCTATCCGTTCGCGCCCAGCGACGAGCTCGACGACGACTATCTGAAGATGGCCCGGGACTTCTTCGCGTCGAGACCTCCGTTGAGCTTCGACATCGCCCGGGTCGCGCAGTGGCCCGATGGCGGCGCCGTCTACGGCGTGCCGGAGCCCGAGAGCCAACTTCGGGCGACGATGCGCGCGCTGTGGGAGCTGTTTCCGGAGTTCCCGCCCTACCGGGGAGCGGTTGACGACCCGCGGCCGCACGCGTCGCTCACGCTCGACGGCGGTGACGATCCCGACACGCTGCTCGCCCGGGTCGAGGAGCGTCTGGCCGGGCTGCTGCCGGCTCACTTCGAGGTCGGCGAGGCGGTGCTGATGGAGGAACACGAGCCGGACGTCTGGCACGTGACTCACACGTTCCCGTTCCAGCGGTAGAGCGCGTCGGGCTCGCGCTCCATGTTCTCTGCTCCGTCGGTGAGCTTCACGAGCTCGAAGCCGCTGCGCTCGTACAGACGGCGCGCCGGGTTCTTCTGGAAGACCCAGAGATAGAGCTCGTCGGGCCTCAGCTCCTTGGCCTTCTCGAGAAGCGCCGAGCCCACGCCGCGGTTCTGCTCGGCGGGATCGACGTAGATCCTTTCGAGGACCGGCGCGTCGAGGTTCGTCGAGTGCTCGATCCCGATGAAGCCGAGCAGCCGCCCGTCCTCCTCCGCGACCCAGACCTCGTCGTGCTCGCGGATCCCCGCGGCGATCGGCGCCGCCGCCTCGTCGGGCACGTGCGGGAGGTACTCCATCCCGTTCCGCGCCCGGATGAACAGGCGGGTCAGCGGCTCGAGCTCCTCCTCCCGCGCAGGTCTGATCTCCACGCGTCGTAATCTATGACCGTGCCTCGGGAACGTGACGAGCCTGTTCGGCTCACCCGGATCTACACGGGCGGGGGCGACCGGGGCGAGACCAGTCTCGGGGACGGGACTCGCGTGCCGAAGGTCGACTGCCGCATCGCGGCGTTCGGCGCGGTCGACGAGCTGAACTCGCACATCGGCCTGGCGCTTGCCGCCGACCTCCCGGACGGGATGCGCGAGGTGCTGACGCGCGTCCAGAACGAGCTGTTCGACCTCGGCGCGGATCTCTCCGTCCCCTTCGGCGTGACCGATCGACTCAGGATCACCGACGAGCAGATCAGCTCGATCGAGCACGACTGCGACCGGTTCAACGCCGACCTGCCGGACCTGACGAGCTTCGTCCTCCCGGGCGGCTCGGAGGCCGCGGCACGGCTGCACGTCGCGCGCTCGGTCTGCCGCCGCGCTGAGCGTGAGGCGCTCGAGGCGGCCGAGCAGATGGACATCAACCAGCTCGCGCTCGTGTACCTGAACCGCCTCTCCGACCTGCTCTTCATCCTCGCCCGGACGGCGAACTCCGGCGGCGACGAACCGCTCTGGAAGCCTGGAGCCTCCTCCTAGCGCTCGTCGCGTGGTTCGTCGTGGGCTACCTCGGTTCTTCGAGTGACCCCAAGGGCGCGGCCGGCCGCTGATTTGTCGGTTGTCCTCGTGACCGGGATGTCCGGGACCGGGAAGTCGGCAGTGCTCGCCGAGCTCCAGCGTCGCGGGCATCGCGTCGTCGACACGGACTACGGCGACTGGATCGACGCGTCGGGACCGGAGCCGCTGTGGCGGGAGGAGCGGATCGCCGAGCTCCTCGACGGGCACTCGGAGGGAGTGTTGTTCGTCGGGGGGTGTGTCGCGAACCAGGGGCGGTTCTACCCGCGGTTCGACGCGGTCGTCCTGCTGAGCGCGCCGAAGGAGGTGATCCTCGAGCGCGTCGCCACGCGGGAGTCCAACGAGTTCGGCAAGTCGGACGACGAGCGCGAGCAGATCGTCCGCGACCTCGAGGAGACCGAGCCACTGCTCCGCGCCGGCGCGACGAACGAGATCGACACGAGAGCCCCGCTCAGCGAAGTGGCGGACGAGCTCGAGCGCATCGGCGGCACTGAATCGAACGCCCCTGACGACGTCTGACGGCGGCGCCGAAACGCGGCCGTCACGCGGCCATTCCGGACAAGTCCGAGTGACTGTCACTGTGACAGTCACTGGGCCGTGTCCGGTTTAGGCGCCGTTTGGCTGCGAGACGTGGTGGGAGAAGGCGGAGCGACGCAGTCGATCAAGTCACGAGCGTCGAACGGCTTCCTCACATATTCGTCCTCGGTGTGCGTGCGGCGAAAGACCCATAGCCGCTCGGAAACCATTGACCGATCCCTCCGCCGCCTAGAATTCGGTCGATGGCAACCACCGAGGACAAGCGGGGTCTCGAAGGAGGCGCGGACGACTGGAAGCGCGAGCTCTATGACGCCACGCCCGAGCGCCCCGACGAGCTCTCGTCCACGATCTCCGGGCTAGAGAACGAACCGCTGTACACGCCCGAGACCGTCGACGTCGACTACGAGCGCGACCTCGGCTACCCGGGCGTCTATCCCTTCACGCGCGGCGTCTACCCGTCGATGTACCGCGGGAAGCTCTGGACGATGCGCCAGTTCGCCGGCTTCGGCACGGCCGAGGAGACGAACGAGCGGTTCCGCTACCTGCTGGACCACGGGCAGACGGGCCTCTCGACGGCCTTCGACATGCCGAGCCTGATGGGCTACGACTCCGACCACGAGCGATCGCTCGGCGAGGTCGGGCGCGAAGGCGTGGCGATCGACTCGCTCGCGGACATGGAGACGCTCTTCTCCGGGATCCCGCTGGGCGAGGTCTCGACCTCGATGACGATCAACTCACCCGCGGCGATGCTGCTCGCCTTCTACGTCTGCGTCGGCGAGCAGCAGGGCGTGCCGCGCGCCGAGCTCCGCGGGACGATCCAGACGGACATCCTCAAGGAGTACATCGCGCAGAAGGAGTGGATCTTCCCGCCGGAGCCGTCGATGCGGCTCGTCGTGGACATGATGGAGTTCTGCGCGCGGGAGATGCCGCGCTGGCACCCGATCTCGATCTCCGGGTACCACATCCGAGAGGCGGGGTCGAACGCGGTGCAGGAGCTCGCGTTCACTTTGGCCGACGGGTTCGCGTACGTCGAGGCGGCGATCGAGCGCGGCCTGGACGTCGACGACTTCGCGCCGCGGCTCTCGTTCTTCTTCAACGCGCACTTGGACTTCTTCGAGGAGATCGCGAAGTACCGCGCGGCGCGGCGGATCTGGGCGCGCGAGCTGCGCGAGACGTACGGGGCGAAGAACCCGCGCTCGTGGCTGATGCGGTTCCACACGCAGACGGCGGGGGTCTCGCTGACGGCGCAGCAGCCCGAGGTGAACATCGTGCGGACCGCGCTCGAGGCGCTGGCGGCGGTGCTCGGCGGGACGCAGTCGCTGCACACGAACTCGTTCGACGAGGCGCTGGCGCTGCCGACCGAGAACGCGGTGCGCATCGCGCTGCGGACGCAGCAGGTGATCGCGCACGAGACCGGCGTCGTCAACACGATCGACCCGCTCGGGGGCTCCTGGTACGTGGAGGACCTGACGAACCGCCTCGAGGCCGAGGCCTACGACTACTTCGCGCGGATCCGCCAGCTCGGCGGCGTCATCCCCGCGATCGAGGAGAACTTCTTCCAGCGCGAGATCGCGGACGCGTCGTTCCGTTACCAGTCCGAGGTCGAGGCCAAGCAGCGTGTCGTCGTCGGCGTGAACCGCTACGAGGCTCAGGACGAGGCGCCGATCGAGCTGTTGCGCGTCGACCCGGCCCTCGAGCAGAAGCAGATCGAGCGGGTGCAGGCGACGCGGGCGAAGCGGGACAGCGCAAAGGTCGAAGCCGCGCTCGCCGCGCTGAAGGAGGGCGCTGCGAAGGACGACGTGAACCTGATGCCGCTGATCGTCGACGCGTCACGGGAATACGTGACGATGGGCGAGATGTGCGACGCGCTCCGCGAGGTGTGGGGCGTGTGGCGCGAAACGCCCGTCTTCTAACCGCCGCCCGCCCGTACGCCCCACCCTGGGTGGGGAAGATGTTCCTCCCGCCACCCGCGGTGAGCGTATCGCCCAGTTACACGCGGAACAGCACCGAAACTGCGCCGATTTCGCCGCGACGCCGCTAGACGTCGAGCTGGAGCCCGTCGTACGCCTGCTCGAGGCCGGCGTCGAGCGTGAGCTCCTTCGGGCGATGCGTCAGCAGGAGCCGCTTCGCCCCCGACGCCTCGAATGCGGCCACGGCCTCTTCGGCGGACAGATGCCCCCGCGGCTCGCCGTCCAGCTCACCGCGCTCCAGCGTCGCCTCGCACAAGAAGAGATCAACCCCCTCGGCCAGCTTCGCCAGCCGATCGCTCGGCCCCGAGTCGCCCGAGTACGCGAGCGTCCGCGTGGTGTTCGAGACGCGGAACCCGAACGTCTGCACCGTGTAGTGCGGAAGCCTGGTCGCGACGAGCTTCAGTCCGGCCGCCTCGAACTCCTCGCCCTCGGCGTACTCCTTGGGCTCGAACACACGGACGAACATGTCCGGGGTGCCGAACCGCACTCCGAACGCGGCTAGCTCCTCGACGCCCCCGGGCGGAAGCCACAGCTCCGGCTTCGCATGGTCCTGGCCGAGCCCCCACATCGTCCCCCAGACCCATGGCACGAGGTCGCCCCAGTGATCCAGATGGAAGTGCGAGATCGCAATCGCGTCGACGTGCGGCCATCCGGTGCCGTTGCTGCTCGAGCGCAGGCGCGCGAGCACGCCCGGCCCACAATCCATGAGCAGACGGCCCGGCCCCTCCAGCAGGTAGCCCGACTGGGCCCCTCCAGGATTCGGCCAAGCGGGCGAACACCCGACCACGTTCAACTTCATCGACACGGTTTCTCCATACCCCTAGACGTTCTGAGCGAGCGAGATCTTCCCTACTACACTCCCCAGTGTGCCGGGAAAGATACGCGTCGTCATCGCCAAACCGGGTCTGGACGGTCACGATCGCGGCGCGAAGATCATCGCGCGGGCCCTTCGTGACGCCGGGATGGAGGTCATCTACACGGGTCTGCACCAGACTCCGGAGCAGATCGTCGAGACCGCGATCCAGGAGGACGCGGACGCCGTCGGCATCTCCATCCTGTCCGGCGCGCACATGACGCTCGTCCCGAAGATCCTCGACGGGCTGAAGGAGAACGGCGCCGAGGACGTGCTCGTCGTCGTCGGCGGCACGATCCCCGCCGAGGACGCGGCCGAGCTCAAGACCCAGGGCGTCGCCGAGATCTTCACCCCGGGCGCGCCGACCGGCGAGATCGTCGACTTCCTCAAAGAGAAGGTCCCGGTCTCATAGCCGTCGGCCTCGAACGCGAGGACGCGATCGCCGTCCTCACCCTCGATCGTCCCGAAGCGATGAATGCGCTCGACGTCGCGACGCTCTCCGAGCTGGGCGACCACCTGGCCGAGCTCCGCGCCGACGACGACGTGCGGGTGATCGTTCTCACCGGCGCGGGCGAGAAGGCGTTCGCCGCCGGCGCCGACATCAAGTACATGAGCGCCCTGTCGGTCGAGGCGGCGAAGGAGTGGGGTGGGCTCGGCCACCAGGTCGGCCAGCTCCTCGAGACCGGGCCGAAAGCATCGATCGCGGCGATCAACGGCTTCGCCCTCGGCGGCGGGTGCGAGCTCGCCCTCGCGTGTGACCTCCGCTACGCGGCCTCGACGGCGAAGCTCGGCCAGCCCGAGGTCAACCTCGGCATCTTCCCGGGCTGGGGCGGCACGCAGCGCCTCGCGCGGGTCTGCGGGCTCGGCGCCGCGAAGGACCTGATCCTCACCGGGCGGGTCGTCGACGCGGAGGAGGCGCTGCGCATCGGCCTCGTCAACGGCGTCTTCGAGCCGGCCGAGCTGTTGGAGAAGACGCTCGAGGTCGCGCGCACGATCGCGTCCAAGGGCCCGCTCGCGATCTCGGCCGCCAAGGCCGCGATCAACCACGCCCTCCAGGGCGACCACGTCGAGAACCTCGAGGCCGAAGCCGACGCCTTCGGCGAGCTCTTCTCCAGCGCGGACGCGAAGGAAGGCATGACCGCCTTCGTCGAGAAGCGCGATCCCGGCTTTACAGGTCAGTAGCCCGTCGCGAGCCCCGCTAGTGTGAAATAGTACGAGCGTGAAAGCCTGGCTCGCGTTGCTGGCGACGCTGCCGCTCCTGGCAGTCGGTTCCGGCGCGACGGCCGGCAACTCTGCGCCGCCCCGCAACGGGCTGATCGCGGTTCGCGGCTGCGATGGGATCACGATCGTCGACCAGCGGACCGGGACCGCCAGGGTCGTGCCCAGGACCGAGGAGCTCGGCCAACCTGCCTGGTCTCCGGACGCGACCATGCTCGCGGCCACGTCCTGGGCCGACGAGTCGGGGGACAGCGTCTACACGATGAAACCGGACGGTTCGGAGCGGAGCCTCGTCCTGCGCAACGCCTCGTGGGCGTCCTGGTCACCGGACGGCAAGCAGCTCGTCGTCGTCCGGGCCAGCGACCTGTCGACGAGTCTCGCAGTCGTCAACGCCGACGGCACGGATGCGCGCCTGCTCGACGGAACCGCCGAGGCCTCCTCGCCCAAGTGGTCGCCGGACGGGAAGCTGATCGCCTTCCTCGACAGCAACGGCCGCGTCGCACTGATCACACCCGAGGGCGACCCGGTCGCGATGCCGACCAAGGTCGAAGCGGCCGGGGTGTCCTGGTCGCCGGACTCCTCGAAGCTCGCCTACGTCGGCTACAGCAAGGAGGGGGACGGGCACTCGATCGTCGTCGCGCTCGACCTGGCGAGCGGCCGTGAGACGACGGTGCCGGGCACCCAGGGCAGTTCGGAGACGCCGACGTGGTCGCCCGAAGGCGATCAGATCGCATTCGAGTCCATGACCTCGACGAGCACGCCCTCAAAGTGCGGGTCCGACGACTTGTGGGAGCTCCGGGTGGTGAACGTGGACGGTTCGCGCGCTAGCAAGTTCCTGCTCAGCGTTCCCACGTACAGCTCCCCGAGCTGGGGCCAGGCGGTCGCCTCCCTTCCAGCGATGAGCACTCCGACGAAGAGTGTCCCGACGCCGAACACGGCACCGACGCCGAATACGGCACCGACGCCGAACACAGCACCGACTCCGACGGTGACGTCGAAGCCGACAGTCGCGACGAAGCCGAAGGTCGCGCCGAAGCCTGCGCGGACTGCGGCTCGGCCGGCGGCGAGCTCCAAGCCGCTCCGAGGTGCCAACGGGTTGATCGCGGTCCGCGGCAAGGGCGGGCTCTACCTCGTCGACCCCGGCACAGCAAGATCGCGTGAGATTCCAGGCACGGCCGAAATGTGGGCACCCGCCTGGTCGCCGACCATGAAGGAGCTCGCGGTCGAGAAGGCCGAGAAAGGCGGAAGCTCGAGCATCTACACGATCAGGCCCGACGGGACTCACCCGCAGCTCGTGCTCGAGAACGCGTCCGCCCCCTCGTGGTCCGCGGCGGGTGACCGGATCTTGGCGATCCGCAGCGAGTGCGCCGGCCCCTGCGACTCCGAGGACGACGCAGCCAACGTCCTCTACGCCGTCAACGCCGACGGCACAGGCGCTCAGCGCGTCGACTTCGACGATTCCGACGCCTACAGGAGCCGCGAGCTGGCCTGGCCGGCCGACGGCAGGTCCATCAGCTTCTTCGAGGACGAGAGCCTGTCCGGCCCCGGGTCCTTCGACTCGTCGTCCGCCACCTGGTCGCCCGACGAGACACAGCTCGCTTTCACCGGCGCGCTCGGCCCGACCGAGGACGAAAGCGAGAACACCGGCCTCTGGATCGTCTCCGCTGACGGGGGAACGCCGACCCTTCTCCTGAGCAACGCCGTCGGCCGCCCGTCCTGGGCTCGGTAGCCGCGCAGCTAACCGAATCGCCCCGGGCTCGTCCCGAAGGGTGAAACGAACGGGCACATGCCGGCCAAGAAGGGAGTGCGTGGCGACCTCGACCGAAGAAGCCAGGCTCGAATCGCTTTTTTACGAGCACTTCTCGGCTATCCGCGCGTACACGCGGCGCCGAGCTCCCGAAGCCCTGGTCGACGACGTAGTCGCCGAGACGTTCTTCGTCGCATGGCGGAAGATCGATCACCTCCCCGACGATGTCCGTCCCTGGCTGCTCGGCGTCGCACGAAAAACGTTGTCGACTCACCTTCGGGCCGCTCGGCGCCGCACCTCACTGGTCGAGAAGCTCAAGACCGCCGAACGACCTGACGCCGCGTTCTCCCAGGTCGACGGCTCGGACTCGGAGCTGATCGAGTCGCTGAACAGCCTGTCGCCGACCGACCAGGAGATCCTCGCGCTCGCTGCCTGGGAGGAGCTGAAGCCCCGCGAAGCCGCCGTCGTGCTCGGCGTTTCCCCCGCGTGGTACCGCGTTCGACTGCACCGCGCGAAGAGGCGGCTCCTGCGCGAGCTGGAACGCTCCGCGCTTTCCACCGGCCAACCGCTTCCGGTCCCCATCGCTCGCCAGGGGGTGGCCAAATGAAAGGAGCTTCGATGTCCAGTCAAGACCTGCTCGCCCGAATTCGCTTCCTCGACCCCGATCTGAGGTTCCGCGACGGCGACGACTCCGCCGACGCGACCGCGAGCTTGGAGCAGGTGCGGGCGCGAAACCGCTTCCAGAAGATTTCGAGGGTGACCGTTCCGCGCGTCGCAGTGATCGCAGGCACCGTCGCCCTGGTCGTCCTCCTGCTCCCGGCGCTCGCAGTGGGGACGCGGTCGCTGCATCTCCTCGGCCCGCAGCCGTCCACCGAGGCGACTCCCGTCAACGGCCTGCTCGTGGCCAAGGGCGCCGACGGCCTGATCGTGCTCGACCCGAAGAGCGGAGGCACGCTCGCGCTCAAGGGCACGGCGGACCTCGGCCAGCCGGTCTGGTCGCCCGACGCGCGCTTCCTCGCGGTCGAGAAGGCGGAGAAGGGCGGAGGGACGAGCGTGTACACGATCTGGCCGAATGGCACCCATCCGCAGCTGATCATGGAAGACGCGTCCGCTCCCGCGTGGTCGGACGACGGCACCCGCGTCTTCGTCCAGCGCGACACGTGCACGACTCCGGGCGGCTGTGAGTCCAGCGACGAGGAGACGAACGTTGTCTACTCGGTTGCGACCGACGGGACTGACGCCCACCAGGTCGGCGACGACGATTACGACGTCAGTCAGCCTGGCTGGCCGCCCGGCCAGAACATCCTCGCCTTCCTCGGGCAGGAGGGCTCGGCTCCGACCGGTCTGCCGACGTCCGTGGACTCTTCGAAGGCGACCTGGTCGCCCGACGGGACCCAGCTCGCGATCGCGGACGCGCCGAGGGGGATCTGGGTGGTGAACGACGACGGCGAGCCACTCCTCGTCGTCAAGGGGGCCTTCAGCTCGCTGTCCTGGGGGACGGAGCGGGCGTCCCGGTCGCCCTCGGCGTCTACAGGCCCGGCAGCTGGATCCGCTCTGCGCTGATCGCGCCGGCCTTGCCCATCGAGGCCGCGGCCGTCACGGTCGCGGCCTCGGTCCAGACGGAGACTCGCTCGCCGCGTTTCGCGCTCGCCAGCTCCGCGACGTTTCCAGCGGGGCCGCGCTCGATCTCGGCGTAGGCGGGGACGGTCAGCACGAGCGGCCGGTTGAGCCGACGCAGCATGAGGTTGTTCGGATACGACCGGAGCGAATTGACGCGCACGCGCAGCGACTCCGCGCCGGTCGAGACGACCGTGGCCGCCATCGAGAGCGAGTACGTCGAGCCGAGCGGCGCGTAGAAGAGCATCCTGCGGGCGGCGATGAGGTAGCGGTACGGGTTCGTCGAGCGGCCGCCGTGCGGGTGAAGCTCGAAGTGGAGGTGCGGGTGGATCCCGTTCGCGTCTCCCGAGTCGCCGACGAAGCCGATCAGCTGCCCGGCCTTGACCCGGGCGCCGCTCTTCAGCCCTTTCGGGAACGTGACCCCGACCTTGCAGCCGCCGCGGTTGTCGTTGCCGGCGCCGAGGTCGTTGTTCAGGTGGATGTAGTAGTAGGTCGTCCCGCTCCGGCCGTCGAGGTAGAGCATGCAGCCCGCCCGGCCGGAGCCGGTGTAGAAGCGGACGCGTCCCGCCTCGGCCGCGAGCGCGTACGCGTGCCGGGGCGCGAGGATGTCGATCCCTTCGTGGCGGCCCTGCGGCCGCGGAGCGCCGTAGTCGTTCGTGAACTCGGCCGTGCCGAGCACCGGGAAGACGATCTGTTTCTTCTTCGGCTTCGGGTGCGGCGGAGCCGGAGGTGAGGGCGGAGGCGGAGGCGGCGGCCCGGGTCGACCGGGAACGCGGCAGCGGACCCTGCGGCGATGCCGAAGAGGGCTGCGACGAGAAGTGCTCGGGCTATCGTCCGGAAGCTCACCATAAGGGGCCGGTCGCGCTCGAAGTCGCGGAGCCTAGCAGGTGCCCGCGCGGGCTTCGGACTTCGGCTCCGTGGTTAGAGTCCCTGCCGATGAAGATCGCTGTTTGTGTCAAAGAAGTCCCTGACGCGGCTGTCAACAAGCGCATCGACCCGGGGACGAAGAGACTTGACCGCTCCGGTGAAGGCGCGCTCAACCACTTCGACTCGCAGGCCGTCGAAGAGGCGCTGAAGCTGAAGGAAGCCGAAGGCGAAGGCGAGGTCGTCCTCGTGTCGATGGGCCCGGCCGGGGCGCTCGACTCGCTGCGCAAGGCGCTGGCCATGGGCGCGGACCGGGCGGTGCTGATCACCGACGAGGCGGCCGCCGGCTCGGATCTCGTCGCCACCTCGCGGGCGCTCGGCGGCCGCCCTCGAGAAGGAGGGCGCGGACCTCGTCCTGTTCGGGCAGCAGTCGAGCGATTCCGACGGCGCCGTGCTCTGGGCCGCGGTCGCGGACCGGCTGCGGCAGCCGGTCATCTCGCAGGTAGCCGAGCTGACGGTCGCCGACGGCAAGGTGCGCGGCAAGCGCCAGACCGAGTTCGGCTACGACGTGATCGAGGCGCCCCTGCCCGCCGTCATCGCGGTCTCGGACGCGATCAACGAGCCGCGCTACCCGTCCCTGAAGGGGATCATGGGCGCGAAGAAGAAGCCGCAGGACTCGCTGTCTGCGTCCGACCTCGGGCTCGATGGAGGCGCGCTCGGCGAGGCAGGGCTCGGGAACGTCCGTCCTCGCGCTCGGCGACCCGCCTCCCCGCGGAGAGGCGCGCAAGATCGAGGACGACGGCAACGCGGCGCAGCAGATCGCCGACTTCCTCGCGGAGAAGAAGCTCCTGTGAGCGTCGCGGTCTTCCTCGAGCATCACGAAGGCGAGCTGCAGAAGGGCTCGCTCGGCGTGCTCGGCAAGGCGGCCTCGCTCGGAGACGACGTCGTCGGCGTCGTCCTCGGCTCCGGCGTGAAGGAGCTCGCCGGCGCGGGCCGGCAAGTTCGGCGCGTCGAAGGTGTACGTGGCCGACGCGCCCGAGCTCGAGGCGCCGCTTCCGCAGCCGCGGGTCGACGCGCTCGCCCAGCTCGTCCGCGAGCAGGGGATCGACACGGTGCTCTTCGCGGCGTCAGTGCTCGCGTCGGATCTCGCCGCAGGGCTCGCGGCCCGGCTCGATGCCGGCCTGAACTGGGATCTCGTAGACATCGCCGTGCAGGACGGCTCGCTCGTCGGCAAGCGGCCCGCGCTCGAGGACACGGTCTACGCCGACGTCGGCTGGACGAGCGACGTCAAGCTCGCGCTGTTCCGGCCCGGCACGTTCGACCCGGCCGAGAGCGGGGGAGAGGCTGCCGTCGAGGACTTCAGCCCGACCTTCGAGGACTTCTCCACCCGGGCGTCGATGCTCGAGCAGGCGCACGAGGAGTCCGAGGGCCCCTCGATCGAGGACGCGGACGTGATCGTCGCGGCGCGGCCGCGGGCTCGGTGGGCCGGACAACTTCTCGCTCGTCGAGGACCTGGCCAAGGCGCTCGGCGGAGCGGTCGCGGCCACGCGCGCGGTCGTGGACGCCGGCTGGTACCCGTACGCGACGCAGGTCGGCCAGACGGGCAAGACCGTCTCGCCGAAGCTCTACGTCGCCTGCGGGATCTCCGGCGCGATCCAGCACAAGGTCGGCATGCAGGGCTCGGGCACGGTCGTTGCGATCAACAAGGACCCGAACGCGCCGATCTTCGAGTTCTGCGACCTCGGTGTCGTCGGTGACCTGAACGAGATCGTCCCCAAGCTCACCGAGCTCGTGAACCAGCGCAAGGGATGACAACGCTACGCGTTCAAGGATGACGCTGCGGGCCATGCGAGGTACGTGCCGATGCCCGTAAGTCCAGCCGACTACCCGGCGCCGTTCAGCGCGGGCGAGTTCGTCGACGCAGCCGACCGATCCGGACGACGAGCGGATCGACGTCGGGATCCTGATCGTCGGGGCGGGCCCCGCCGGTCTCGCCGCCGCGATCAGGCTCGGCCAGCTCGTCGAGGAGCGCCCGGACCTCGCCGAGCGGCTCGGCGAAGTCCCGGTCGCAGTGCTCGAGAAGGGAAAGCAGCCCGGCTCCCACGAGCTTTCCGGCGCAGTCGTCAATCCGCGCGGCCTGCGCCGGCTCTTCCGAGGCGAGAAGCGGATCGAGGACATGCCCTTCTACGGCGAGGTCGACGCCGAGGGCGTCTACTTCCTGCGCGAGACCTCGTCGATGCGGATTCCCACGCCGCCGACGATGAAGAACCACGGCAACTACGTCGCGTCGATCTCGCAGCTCGCGCGCTGGCTCGCCGAGCAGGCCGAGGAGGCCGGCGTGACGATCCTCCCGGAAACCGTCGCCGAGAAGCTCATCGTCAAGGACGGGCGCGTCCTCGGCGTCCGCACCGGCGACAAGGGCCGCGGGCGGCACGGCGAGAAGCTCCCGAACTTCGAGCCGGGCTCGGACATCCTCGCGCGCGTCACCATTCTCTGCGAGGGGACGCAGGGCCATCTGACCGGGGTGGCGATCGACGAGTTCGGCCTCCAGGGCGAGAGCCCGCAGGTGTGGGCGCTCGGCGTGAAGGAGGTCTGGAAGGTCGCGAAGCCCCTCCGCCGCGTCGTGCACACGATGGGCTGGCCGCTTCGGTCACGCGCCAAATACCGGGAGTTCGGCGGCTCGTTCATCTACCCGATGGGCGAGGACATGCTCACGATCGGGATGGTCGTCGGGCTCGACTACCGCGACGCCGGGCTCTCCGTCCACGACCTGCTCCAGCAGCTGAAGACGAACCCGTTCGTGCGGAAGATGCTCCAGGGCGGCGAGCGCATCGCCTGGGGCGCCAAGACGATTCCCGAGGGCGGGTTCGTGGCGCTCCCGCGCCAGCTGCACGCGCCGGGGCTGCTCCTGTGCGGGGACGGGGCCGGAATGGTCAACGTGCCCGCGCTGAAGGGGATCCACTACGCGGTCGAGTCCGGGCGGCTCGCGGCCGAGGCGGCAGCCGACACGCTGCGGCCCGGCCGGACGCCGTGGACGCCCGGCGCGCTCGGGACGTACGACGAGGCGGTTCGCTCGAGCTTCATCTGGTCGGACCTCAAGGAGGTCCGCAACATGCGGCAGGCGTTCGGCCGCGGCTTCTACTTCGGCGGTGCCCTCGCGGGCGCGATGACCGCGAGCAAGGGGCACTTCCCGCCGCGCGATCTTCCGACCGAGCCCGACGTGGAGCAGTCCGTCTTCAACACCGACCGGAGCCGCTCCTATCCCGCGCCCGACGGCAAGCTCACGTTCGACAAGCTCTCGAGCGTCTACCTGTCCGGGAACCGGAGCCGCGACGACGCACCGAACCACCTCCGCGTCCGGACGCAAGTCCCGCACGAGCTCGCGCTGATGTGGGAGCACATGTGCCCGGCCCAGGTCTACGAGGCGGCCGACGGCCACGTCGAGGTGACGCCGTCGAACTGCGTCCAGTGCGGTGCGATCACCGCCAAGGGCGGCCGGCTCACGCCCCCCGAGGGCGGCTCCGGCCCCGAGTACACGATCACGTAGGCGGTTTCACACGGCCGTCCGGGTCGGTAGGTTCCGCGCCCCATGGAATACGCGGGCTTCTGGCGGCGGTTCGTCGCGTACCTGATCGACTACCTCGTGTTCCTCGTCGGTGCGCTCGTGGCCGGGTTCGTGATCGGCTTGATCGCCGGCGCCACCGGGGCCGAAGAGATCGACGGCCCGTGGCTCGCATCGGTCTACGCCGCGGCGATCGCCGGCTACTACCTGTACTACGCGCTCATGGAGAGCTCGTCGCACCAGGCCACCGTCGGCAAGATCGCGCTCGGGATCAAGGTCACGGACCTGGACGGAAATCCGATCCTGTTCTGGCAGGCCCTCGGGCGTTCCCTGGCCAAGATCATCTCCGCGATCACCCTCTTCATCGGCTACATCATGGCCGCGTTCACAAAGCGCAAGCAGGCGCTGCACGACAAGATCGCGAAGACGCTCGTCGTGAAGCGGGCGTCGGCGCCCGCCGATCCAGCGGCCTAGCGCGCCATCAGTAGAGTCAAAGCGATGGGCGGGCTGTTCGGAGCGCTGCAGGAACGACGCTTTCGGCTGCTCTGGATCGGCCAGACGACCTCGACGCTCGGCGACGGGCTGGTCCCGGTGGCGCTCGCGTTCGCGGTCATCCAGACGCTCGACGGTTCGCCGACCGACCTCGGGATCGTCCTCGCAGCGCAGACGCTCCCGCTCGTGGCGTTCGTCCTGGCCGGCGGGGTCTGGGCCGACCGGCTCCCGCGCCAGATGGTCATGCTCGCCTCCGACGGCGTGCGCGGAGTGGTCCAGGCGGCGATCGCCGTCCTGCTCCTCTCGGGGCACGCGGAGCTGTGGCACCTCGTCGTCCTCGTCGCGATCTACGGAACCGCGCAGGCGTTCTTCCAGCCGGCGGCCACCGGGCTCGTGCCCTCGACGATCAGCACCGGGCGGCTCCAGCAGGCGAATGCGCTGCTCGGCCTCTCCCGCAGCCTCGCCTTCGTCGTCGGGCCCGCCGTGGCCGGGGTGGTCGCGGCGGTGACGAACCCGGGAAGCGTCTTCGTCGTGGACGCGGCCACGTTTGCGGTCAGCGCGACCTCGCTCGCATTCCTGCGCCTGTCCCGTGCTCGCCGCCAGGGAGAACGGCGAAGCTTCTTCGCGGACCTCAAGGGCGGCTGGCACGAGCTGATCTCACATACGTGGCTCTGGGTGATCATCGCGTGGGCGGCGACCTACCTCGGGATCGTGGTGGCGCCGTGGATGACGCTCGGCCCGGTCGTCGCGAAGGAGTCGCTCGGCGGCGCCGCGGCGTGGGGATTGATCGCCGCCGGCTGGGGAGCGGGCACCGTCGCGGGAGGGCTGATCTCGCTGCGCTGGAAGCCCGTTCGCCCGATGCTCGCCTGCACGCTGCTCGTGCTGCTGATCGCCCCCGCGATCGCCCTGCTCGCCGTTCGCGCTCCGGCTCCGATGATCGCGGCCGCCCAGGCGATGGGAGGAGTCGGCATGGGCATCTTCAGCGCCGTGTGGCAGACGACCCTCCAGCAGCACGTTCCGGAGGAGGCGCTCTCGCGCGTCAGCGCCTGGGACTGGATGGGCTCGTTCCTCTTCCTGCCGCTCGGGCTGATCGCCGCGGGGCCCGTCTCCGATCTGATCGGCGTCTCCGCGACGCTCTGGATCTCGGTCACATGGGCGATCGTTTCCACGCTCGCGGTGCTGCTCGTCCCGAGCGTGCGCAATCTGCGCCGCCTGGACGAGCCCGAACCGACGCCCGACAAGGCTCTGGCCGTCCTCCCAGGCGAGCCCGCCGAGGCGTTCCATGGCAGCTGAGCCCGGACGCGACGACGTCCTCGCCGCTCGCGAGGCCATCGCCGGGCGGCTCCATCGAACGCCGATGTTCTCGTCCGCCACGCTCTCCGAGCGGGTCGGCGCACCGGTTCACCTGAAAGCCGAGCTCTTCCAGCGCACCGGCTCCTTCAAGCCGCGCGGAGTCCTGACGAAGCTCGCCTCGCTCTCGACCGAGGAGAAGCGGCGCGGCGTGATCGGCATCTCCGCCGGCAACCACGCGCAGGCACTCGCCTACTGCGCGGCCCTCGAGGACGTCGACGCGCTCCTCGTCATGTGGCGGGGCGCGAGCGAGCAGAAGATCGAGGCCACGCGCGCGTACGGCGCCGAGGTCGACCTCGAAGCCGGCGGGCCGGCCGAGGCCTTCGACCGCCTGAAGGCGCTGATGGACGAGACGGGTCGCCCGCTCGTGCATCCCTTCGACGACCCGATGACGATCGCCGGCCAGGGCACCGTCGGCCTGGAGATCGCCGAGGACGTCCCGGAGAGCTCGGTCGATCGTCGTCCCGGTGGGCGGAGGCGGGCTGATCTCCGGGATCGCGCTCGCCGCCGAGGGCCGTCGAGTCGTCGCCGTCGAGCCCGAGCTCTCCGACGCGCTGCACCGCGGGCTCGAAGCCGGCAAGTCGGTCCCCGTCCAGCCGAAGTCGATCGCCGACGGCCTCAGCGCGCCCTTCGCCGGAGAGCTTCCGGTCCGGATCTGCGAGGCGCGCGGCGTCGAGAGCGTCCTCGTCACCGAGGACGAGATCGCGGACGGGATGCGCTTCCTCTACGGCCGCGCGAAGCTCGCCTGCGAGCCGGCCGCAGCGGTCGGAGTGGCGGCGCTCCTGGCCGGAAAAGTGGCCGTCGAGCCTACTGACACCGTGGTCGTGGTTGTCTCAGGAGGCAACGTAGCGGCCGAAATCGCCTCTGCTATCCTGGGTTCAAATGAAGGCCGGAATCCATCCTGAGTACGACCTCGCAACCGTGCGCTGCTCCTGCGGCAACGAGTTTCAGACGCGCTCGACGAAGTCCGAGCTGCATGTCGAGGTCTGCTCCGAGTGCCATCCGTTCTATACGGGCAAGCAGAAGCTCATGGACACCGGTGGGCGGGTGGAGCGCTTCCAGCGCCGGCTCGAGAAGGCCGGCGGCGCCCGCAAGGGCTAGACCTCGATGAGCAACAACGCCGCGATCGGCGGCCAGGCGGTCCTCGAAGGCGTGATGATGCGCGGGCCGTCGAACTGGGCGCTCGCGGTCCGCAAGCCGAACGGGGAGATCGCCGAGGTCAACCGGCCGATCCACTCGGTGATGACGCGGCACTGGTTCTTCCGGCTCCCGATCGTCCGCGGCATCATCGCGCTCGGCGAGTCCCTCGCGATCGGCTTCCGCGCTCTCGCCATCTCCGCGAACTACGCGGCGCAGGAGGAGGGCGAGGACGGCAACGAGGTCGAGACCGAGCTCTCGCGCGGCGCGCTCATCTTCGCGTTCGCGATCGCGATCGGCTTCGCACTCATGCTCTTCAAGGTGACGCCGGCGCTGATCACGAGCTGGCTTCCGATCGACACCACCGGCTGGTTCGTGCTCGTCGAGGGCCTGATCCGCGTGTGCCTGTTCATCGGCTACCTGCTGATCATCTCGCTGCTTCCCGACCTCCGACGTGTCTTCGAGTACCACGCGGCCGAGCACAAGGCGATCAACGCGTACGAGGCCGGAGAGGAGCTCATTCCCGAGCGCGTCCAGAAGTTCAGCCTGATCCACCCGCGCTGCGGGACGGCGTTCCTGCTCTGGGTGATGGTGATCGCGATCTTCGTCTTCGCGTTCCTCGGCCAGCCGCCGCTCCCGTGGCTGATCGCGAGCCGGATCCTGCTGCTGCCGCTGATCGCGGGGCTCGCCTACGAGCTGATCCGCTTCGCCGGCAAGCACACCGGGAACCGCGCGCTGATGGCGCTCCTCGCGCCCGGCCTGTGGCTGCAGCGCCTGACGACACGGCAGCCTTCGCTCGACCAGCTCGAGGTCTCGATCCGCGCGCTGAAGGAAGTGCTGCACGTCGAGGGCCGGCTCACGCCGGAAGAGCGCCGCGTCGAAATCATGGCCTGAGGCCGGTTCCGCCCAGGGGCGGCGCTAACCTTGCCCCATGGCCATTCAGGAGCTCGTCGATGAGGTCGAGCGCTCCTACGGAGAGACGCAGGAGCGCATGTCCGACCCTGCCGTCTACAACGACCACCGCGAAGCGGCAACCGTCGGACGGCGCCTGAAGGAGCTCGAGGCGGCGCACAAGCTGGCGCAGGAATGGTGCGAGGTCCGCGACGACCTGGACGCGGCACGCGGCGACGGGGACCTGCGGGAGCTCGTGCCCGAGCTCGAGGAGCGGATGGCCGCGCTCGAGGAGGAGCTGAGGGTCGCGCTCGTCGAGTCCGACCCCGCCGACGCGAAGGACGTCCTCGTCGAGGTTCGGCAGGCGGCGGGCGGCGACGAGGCCGCGCTCTGGGCGGGCGACATCTACCGGATGCTGGCCCGCTACGCGGAGCGCCGCGGCTACAAGACCGAGGTCCTCTCGTCGAGCCCGAACGACGGCGGCGGGTTCAAGGAGATCACGTTCGCGGTCAAGGGCGACGGCGCGTACTCGGTCTTCAAGTGGGAGGGCGGCACGCACCGCGTCCAGCGCGTCCCGCAGACCGAGTCCCAGGGCCGTATCCACACGTCCACGGCGACGGTCGCGGTCATGCCCGAGGCCGAGGAGGTCGAGGTCGAGATCGACCCGAACGAGCTGAAGATCGACGTCTACCGCTCCACCGGCCCCGGCGGCCAGAGCGTGAACACGACCGACTCGGCCGTCCGCATCACGCATCTTCCGACCGGGCTCGTCGTCGCCATGCAGGACGAGAAGTCGCAGCTCCAGAACAAGGCGAAGGCGATGCGCGTCCTCCGCGCGCGGCTCTACGAGGAGGAGCGAAAGCGGCAGCGCGCGGAGCAGGACGCGACCCGCCGGTCGCAGATCGGCTCTGGCGAGCGCGCCGAGAAGATCCGGACGTACAACTTCGCCGAGAGCCGGGTCACCGATCACCGGATCAAGCTCACCCAGCACCGGCTCGACCAGATCCTCGAGGGCGACCTCGACGAGTTCACCGAGGCGCTGGTCGCCGAGGACCGGCGCCGCGCGCTCGAAGAGTGACCGTCCGCGACCTCCTGGTCGACGCGACCGGGGAGCTCGAGCGTGCGGGAGTGCCGACGCCGCGCGTGGACGCGGAGTGGCTGCTCGCGCACGCGCTCGGGGTCCCGCGTTCGCAGCTGTACACGAACGGCGACGAGGCGCCGGCCGAGAAGGCGCGCCTCTTCCGGGAGCTCGTCGCGCGCCGGGCGAGTCGCGAGCCGCTCGCGTACGTCCTCGGCGAGTGGGGATTCCGGCGGCTGACGTTGCGGGTCGATCCCCGCGTCCTGATCCCGCGGCCCGAGACGGAGGTGCTCGTGGAGCGCTGCCTGGAGCTGCTCGGCGGATCGCGCCGAGCCGACGGTGCTCGACATCGGAACCGGATCGGGAGCGATCGCGCTGGCAATCGCGGACGAACATCCCGGGGCCAAGGTGGCCGGAACGGACACGTCTACCGATGCGTTGGCCGTTGCGGAGGAGAACGTCGCGGCGACCGGCTTGGGCGTCGAGCTCGTCGAGGGCGAGCTGTTCGCGGGGCTCGACGGCCCGTTCGACCTCGTCGTCTCGAACCCGCCGTACGTGGCGCCGGATGAGGTCGGTGCGCTGCCACCAGAGGTCGGCGAGCACGAGCCGCGCGCGGCGCTGATCGACTCCGGCGCGACCGATGCGATCGCCCGAGGGGCGCTGAGCCGTCTCGTTCCCGGAGGCTCACTGGCGTTCGAGGTCGCGGACGGCAAGGCGCAGCGTCGTGGCCGACGCTGCTGCGAGGGCTCGGCTACGAGGAGGTCACGATCGGGAAAGATCTCGCGGGACGTGAGCGAGTGGTCGACGGAAGAGCGCCTCGTTGAGGAGGCCGTCGCGGCGATCGGCGAGGGCCGGCCGGTCGTCCTGCCGACGGACACGGTCTACGGGCTCTGCTCGAGCCCGCTCGCGCCCCAGTCGCTTTCCCGGCTGAAGCAGCGCACGCCCGATCAGCCGATCGCGCTCCTCGCCGCGCAGGTCGAGATCCTGCTCGAGCTCGTGCCCGAGCTGCCCGAGGACGTGCTGCACGCGCCTCCTGCCCGGGCCGCTGACGCTGATCCTCCCGAACCCCGAGCAGCGCTTCCCGCTCTTGGCCGGGTCGCGTCCGGACACGATCGGCGTGCGCGTTCCCGAGCTCCGCGGCGCCTCGCAGCGGATCGTCACGCGGGTCGGCGCGGTCGCCGCGACGAGCGCGAACCTCCACGGCGCCCCGGATCCCCGGCGGCTCGACGAGGTTCCCGAGGAGATCCGAGCCGAGGCCGTCCTGGTCGAGGGCGGCGAGCTGCCCGGCACGCCGTCGACGGTCGTCGACCTCACCGGCCCCGAGCCGCGGATTCTGCGCGAAGGCGCCGTGCCCGCCGCCGAAGTCCTCGACGCCGACTGGCCTGATGCGTACCATGCCGGAGATGGCCGTCGCGCACGAGACGCTCGAGCAGCTGCGCACCGCCGGGCTCGCGGAGATCGACCCCGAGATCGCGGAGCTCCTCGGCAAGGAGCTCGAGCGCCAGCGGGGCCAGATCGAGCTGATCGCGTCCGAGAACTTCACGTGGCCGAGCGTGTTCGAAGCCGTCGGCTCGGTGCCGACGAACAAGTACGCCGAGGGCTACCCGGGCAAGCGCTACTACGGCGGCTGCGACGTCGTCGACGAGATCGAGCAGACCGCGATCGACCGCGCGAAGTCGCTCTTCGGAGCCGAGCACGCGAACGTCCAGCCGCACGCAGGCGCCCAGACGAACATGGCCGTCTACATGGCCGCGCTGCAGCCGGGCGACACGATCCTCTCGCTCGAGCTCTCGCACGGCGGCCATCTGACGCACGGGCTGAAGGTCAACTTCTCGGGACGGCTGTACGCGATCGCCCACTACGGCGTGAGCCGCGAGACGAACATGGTCGACTACGACGACGTGCTCGACCTCGCGCGCGAGCACAAGCCGAAGCTGATCGTCTGCGGCGGCTCCGCCTACCCGCGCACGGTCGAGACCGACAAGTTCCGGGAGATCGCCGACGAGGTCGACGCGCTCCTCCTCTGCGACATGGCCCATTTCGCCGGTCTGGTCGCGGCGGGACTGCACCCGAACCCGGTCGAGCACTGCGACTTCGTCACCTCGACGACGCACAAGACGCTCGCCGGCCCGCGCGCAGGGTTCATCCTCTGCCGCGAGGAGTACGCCCAGGCGGTGGACCGCGCCGTCTTCCCCGGGATGCAGGGCGGCCCGCTGATGCACACGATCGCGGCGAAGGCGGCCTGCTTCAAGATCGCCGCCACCGAGGCGTTCCGCGACTACCAGGTCCAGGTGCGCGCGAACGCGGACACGCTTGCCGCGACGCTCCAGGAGGAGGGGCTGAACGTCCTCACCGGCGGCACCGACACGCACCTGCTCCAGCTCGACCTGCGGGGCACCGAGTGGACCGGCAAGGCCGCCGAGGAGCGGCTCGACGAGGTCAAGCTGACGGTGAACCGGAACACGGTTCCGTTCGACGAGCAGCCGCCGACGGTCGCCTCGGGCGTCCGCATCGGCACCCCGGCGGCGACGATGCGCGGCTTCGACGAGGACGACTTCCGCGAGGTCGGCGAGATCATCGGCGGCGCGCTCGGCGACGACGCGGATCTCGGCGCGCTCGCGGCTCGCAGCGAGGCGCTCTGTGCCAAGCGGCCGCTCTACCCGGGGTTCCGCGGGTACACCACCTACGGCGTCGCTGGTTAATTCCAACGTGTCGACCGGTCAGTTCCGAGCGGCGTGAAGAACGTCGTCCACGTCGACCACCCGCTGGTCCGGCACAAGCTCTCGTACCTCCGCGACAAGCGCACGTCGACCGGGGACTTCCGGCGGCTCGTCCGCGAGCTGACCGCGCTCCTCACGTACGAGGCGACGAAGGACCTGCCCACCGAGACGGTTCGCGTGGAGACGCCGCTCGAGTGGACCGAGGTGGAGCGCGTGTCGGGCAAGAAGCTCGCGGTCTGTCCGGTGCTGCGCGCGGGAGTGGGGATGCTCGACGGCTTCCTCGAGCTGGTCTCGGGCGCGCGCGTCGGGTTCGTCGGGCTCTTCCGCGACGAGGAGACGCTCGAGCCGGTCGAGTACTACGTGAAGCTGCCGACGCGATCTCGGGTGCGCGACGCGATCGTGCTCGACCCGATGCTCGCGACCGGCAACTCGTCGGCGGCCGCGATCACGGCGATCAAGAAGGAGGGCGCGCGCTCCGTCAGCCTGATCTGCCTCGTCTCTGCGCCCGAAGGGATCGAGCGCCTGCACAGAGAGCACCCTGACGTCGTCGTCTACACGGCCGCGATCGACCGCGAGCTGAACGACCGCGGTTACATCGTTCCCGGCTTGGGTGACGCGGGTGACCGGCTTTATGGCACGAAATAGAGCGTCGAGCGCAAGCGGTTGGCTTCGTCTGTGTCGGCTGGCGACGGCAGACGGGCGCGCGAGCGGAGCCCGCACGCCCTGGAGGTCGGCACCGCAAGCGGCGCCTCCGGCAGGCGACCGTCTGTACGGCACGAAGTAAGGTCTCCCGTCGCATGTGGCAGACGCTGCGTGACAACCCGGAGGTTCTCTGGGGCTTCGTGCTCGCGCTCGGTCGTCGTGGTCATCCTGACGCCCGCGGTCGGCCGCTTCGCGCGGATCCTCGGAGTCGTCGACGAGCCGGGGGAGACGCGCCGGATCCACGTGCGACCGATTCCGAGGCTCGGCGGGATCGCCCTGCTGCTCGGGATCTTCATCCCCGCGCTCGCGTTCCTGACCCTGGACGGCGTCTACCGGGGGATCCTGCTCGGCGCGGCGGTCGCGACCTTCGTCGGGGTCGTCGACGACTTCCGCGGCCTGCCGTGGTGGGGGAAGCTCGGCGGCCAGGTCTCGGCGGCGGCGATCGCGGTCGGCTTCGGCGTCCACGTCGAGCGGTTCACGTTCCCGCTCCTCGGGATCCAGCAGCTTCCCGGACTGGGTCGGCATCCCGCTCTCGATGCTCTGGATCGTCGCGATCATGAACATGGTCAACTTCCTCGACGGGATGGACGGGCTCGCCGCGGGGATCTGCGCGATCGCGGGCTCGACGTTCGCGATCATCGCGCTCTCGCTCGGGAAGCCGGAGGCGGCGATCCTGTCGGCGATCGTGGCCGGCGCGTGCTTCGGCTTCCTGCGCCACAACTTCTATCCGGCGCGGATCTTCATGGGCGACTCGGGGGCGATGTTGCTCGGGTTCGTGCTTGCCGCGGTGTCGATCCAGGGTCTCTTGAAGACGGCCGCGACGGTCGCCCTGTTCTTCCCGCTGGTCGTGCTCGCGATTCCGATCGTCGACACGTCGTTCGTCTTCGCCAAGCGGCTCAAGTACCGGCAGCCGCTGTACACGGCGGACCGCACGCACCTCCACCACCGGTTCGTGAACATCGGCTTCTCCCAGCGGCGCGCGGCGCTCTACATGTACGGCTGGTGCGCGATCCTCGCCGGCGCGGCGCTGTCGACGCGCTTCATCCCGTTCCGCGCGCACGGCGTCTGGCATCTCTGGCCGACGCTGGCCGTCGCCGGGATCGGGCTCGTCGCCCTCGCGACGTCGGTCTACATCGTCTACCTGCTGGAGATCGTGAAGCTCGCGAACCCGCGGATCCGCCGCCGCGAGCAGCAGGCACAGTCGGAACGCAAGTCCGCGTGAGCGACCTGCTGCAAGCCGTCTATCGAGGAGATCAGGCCCGCGTCGACGAGCTCCTGGCCGGCGAGCCGGAGCTCGACGTCTTCGAGGCTGCGGCGGTCGGGCGCACGGATCGGCTGCGCGCGTTGCTCGACGCGGATCCCGGGCTCGCCAACGCGTGGGCGCAGGACGGCTTCCAGCCGCTGGGCCTCGCGAGCTTCTTCGGCCAGGTCGAGGCCGCCCGGCTGCTCGTCGAGCGCGGAGCCGACGTCAACTCGGCCTCCAGGAACGACTTCAAGGTCGCGCCGCTCCACAGCGCGGTCGCCGAGAAGGACGCCGGCACGCGCTACGAGCTGGCGGCGCTCCTCCTGGAGCACGGGGCGGACCCGAACGCTCGCCAGCAGGACGACTTCACGCCGCTGATGGCTGCCGACCAGCAGGGAGACACGCGGCTGCGCGAGCTCCTGGTCGAGCACGGCGCTACGTCGTAGAGGGTGCCCCGGCTGACTAGTTCGTCGGGAGCGGCGGAGTCCAGCGCGGCATCCAGTAGTCGACGCGCCAGACTTTCTTGTTCGGGCCGACCGCGACAGGTGACATGCCGAGCTGGAACGTCGTCGGGCGCAGCTTCTGCTTCGCATTCGCCGAGACGCCGACCTCGAGCAGGATCTCGTCCGTCGCCGCGTAGTCGAGGTAGAACGACGACGTGTCGACGTCGGCGATCGGATAGGGAATCACCGGGAGCCCTTCCGGGCCGGGATGCGTCCAGGTCTTGAACGTGTAGCCCTTGCGCATCGTCGGCCCGATCACTGCCCACGACTTGTCGAGATGCCGCCTTGCGACCGCGGTGGCGAGGAACGTCTTGATGGTCGAGCGCACCTCGGGGTCCAGGTCGTTGTACTTCGTGATCGTCACGCCCTTGGAATTCTGGAGCGGGGTGCTCTTCGCCGGGAGCTGCGGGTGGAAACCCTTGTCCGGGTTCACCTGCGTCGTGTCGTTCCCCTTCACGAGCGTCATCAGGAGCACGGCCACGCCTACGAACAGGATGATTCCGCTACCCCACATGAGGAGGCGGTTGAATCGGGCGGATGACAGGGCCGTTTGGAAGACGCTCATCGGCTTCGAAAGGTGTAGACGCGAGAGTAGCGGAATTGTTAGCGGTCGCCATCCCCGGCGAGAGTGACTCCTGCGGACACGTCCGAGTGCCTGTCACTGTGACTGTCCCCGGGGGTGTACAAGGTGGGTCGGTTTTCCCTGAGCCATGCGGCTTTTCGCTGTTACAAGGTTTGTTATGCTCGCGGCGGATGGAGCCGTCGCGCCCGTCGCAGTTCCAGCCCGCCGGGGCGGGGGCTCTTCTCATCGGCACCACCGCCGGCGCGGTCGGGGTCGGTGCGTTGATCGGCTGGGGAGCCGGCTCGGCCGCGATCGGGGCCCTGATCGGAGCCGTCGTCGGGATTCCGGCCGGGATCTTCGTCGTCTACCGCCGCTACCGGGAGTACCTCGCTTGACCACCGCGATCACCAGCCCTCGCCCAGCCCCGCACGTCCTGCTGCCGGTGCTCGCTGGGACGGCGGTCATCGCGCTCGCGCTTCCGATTTTCTTCGTCGCGGGCTGGCCCCTGAACGGCTGGGTGGTCGCCGCGACCCTCTGGGTGGCGAGCCAGCTCTTCGGCTACATCCTCGTTCGGATGCGCTCCGGCGGGGATCTCGCGGCGTCCGGCGTCGCGGCCGTGGGGATGATGATCCGCGCGATCGTCGTGATGGGCGTCATCTTCGTAGTCGCCATCTCCGACCCGTGGGCCGGCCTGGCCGCGGCTCTGACGTATGCGCTCGCCTACACGATCGAGCTGATCCTCTCGCTCGTCGCCTACTACGGGAACTCCCCGCTGTGAGACGCGCGCTCTTCCTCGTCGCGACCCTGGCGCTGCTCGCACCATCGAGCGCGTTCGCTCGCGGCGAGTTCGACCCGACCGAAGAGTTCGAGCAGCACGAGTGGGTCCCGATCCACCTCGGGCCGCTCGACCTCTCGATCACGAAAGCCGTCGTCTACCTGATGATCGGCTCCGTGCTGACGATGGCGATCGGAATCGTCTTCATGCGCTGGCGGCTGAACGTCGAGCCGGGCACGCGCCAGACGCTCGGCGAGCAGATCTACGAGATCGCCGAGTCCCAGATCGCCGAGCAGGGACTGCCCTCGAAGGCGCTCAGCCGTTGGTTCCCGTACGTCGCGTCGCTCTTCCTGTTCATCTTCGTGGTCAACCTGATCGGCTTCATCCCGCTGCCGCTGACCGGAGAGACCTGGCACGGATTCCCGGTCTGGGGCATCTACGCCGCGACCTCGTCGCTCTCGGTCACTCTCGCGCTCGCGGCGGTCACCTTCTTCTTCACGCACTTCGAGGGCATCCGCTGGAACGGCCCGGTGCGCTACTTCAAGAGCTGGATCCCGGACGCGCCGAAGCCCCTGCTCGCGCTGATCGTCCCGCTCGAGATCCTCGGCCAGATCATGCGCCTGATCTCGCTGAGCGTCCGACTCTTCGCCAACATGCTCGCGGGGCACATCCTGATCCTCACGTTCCTCGGGCTGATCTTCATCTACGAGTCTCTGGCCCTCGTGCCCATGCTCATCCCGGCGACGCTCTTCTACCTCTTCGAGGTCGTTATCGTCGTCGGCATCCAGGCGTTCATCTTCGCGACCCTGTCAGCCATCTACATCGGCTCGGCGATCGAGCCCGAACACTAAGGAGGAGCACGTGCTCGCAACGATCCTTGCAGCGACGTCGGGAGACGTCACGAAAGCCGGCAAGGCCATCGGAATCGCGCTCGGCGTCGGACTCGGATCTGCAGGAGCAGGCGTCGGCATCGGCCTCATCTTCTCGTCGATGATCCAGTCGGTCGCCAGGCAGCCGGAGCTTCGCAGTGAGCTGACCGGCATCCAGTGGCTCGGCTTCGCGCTCACCGAGGCGGTCGTGTTCTACGGCCTGCTCGGCTCGATTCTCGCGTTCGTCCTCGTCTAGATGGCCCCGGTTCTCGCCTCCAACCCGCTGATCCAGGTCACGCCTGGCCTGATGATCTGGACCATCGTGTGCTTCTTCGTCACGTTCTACGTGCTGAAGAGGTTCGCGTTCGGCCGGATCCAGCAGGTGATCGACGAGCGGCGAAAGCGGATCCGGTCCGCGCTCGACGAGGCCGACCAGGCCCGGGCCGAGGCGCACAAGCTCGTCGAGGAGCACCGCGCGACGATGGCGCAGGCGCGCAGCCAGGCCGAGGAGATCCTCGCCGAGGCCCGCAAGGTCGCCGAGTCGCAGAAGCAGCGCCAGCGCGGCGAGCTGGAGGAGGACCGCCAGCGGCGGCTCGAGGAGACCACTCGCCAGATCGAGGCGGAGACGGCGCGCGGGCTCGAGCTCATCCGCTCCGAGGTCGCCGACCTGACCGTGATCGCGACGCAGAAGGTGACCGGCAAGGTCCTCGACGCGCAGGATCACAAGCGCCTGATCGACGAGGCGATCGGCGAGCTCGACTTCTCCGCATTGCAGCAGGGGAGCCCGAACTAGCCGTGGCAGTCGTCGCCCGCACGTACGCGCGAGCGCTCTTCGAGGCGGCCAAGGCGAAGGGCCGCATCGACGAGGTGCGCGACGAGCTCGGCGCGTTCATCGAAGCGATCGACGAGGTGCCCGAGCTGCGGTCGCTGATCCGCAACCCGGAGCTCGATCCGCCGGAAAAGGCCAAGGTGCTCGATGCGGTGCTTGCCGAGGCCGACGAGCTCATCCGCAACTTCGTCCGCGTCGTCACCGAGAAGGGCCGGGCTCCGATGCTCGACGAGATCGGGCGCGAGTACGAGCTGCTCGTGGCCGCGGAGGAGAAGATCCTCAGTGTCGAGCTGACCACCGCGTACGAGCTGTCCGACGACGAGGCGGCGGCGATCGTCAAGCAGATCGAGGACGCATCGGGCCGGCGCGTTGAGGCCGAGCGCACGGTCGACCCCGAACTGATCGGCGGCCTCGTCCTGAAAGCAGGGTCGCTCGAGGTCGACTCGAGCGTCCGTGGCCGCCTCGACCGTCTGCGCCGAGAGCTCGCGCACGCGTCTAACTAATAGAAGGAGCACCTTTTGAAGATTCGTCCCGAAGAGATCACCGGCATCCTCCGCAAGCAGATCGAGCAGTACGACGTCGAGACCGACCTGGCCGAAGTAGGCACCGTCCTTCAGGTAGGAGACGGGATCGCCCGCATCTACGGCCTCGAGTCGGCGGTCGCGCTCGAGATGCTCGACCTCGAGCACGGCGTCACGGGTCTCGCGTTCAACCTCGAGGAGGACAACGTCGGCGCGGCGCTCTTCGGCGACTGGGAGCGGATCAAGGAGGGGAGCTCCGCCAAGCGCACCGGGCAGGTGGCGAGCGTGCCCGTCGGCGACGCGCTCGTCGGCCGCATCGTCGATCCGCTCGGAAACCCGCTCGACGGCGGGCCGCCGATCGAGACGGAGGAGCGGCGGCCGCTCGAGTTCAAGGCGCCCGGCGTCGTCGACCGCCAGCCCGTGAAGGAGCCGCTCCAGACCGGCATCAAGGCGATCGACGCGATGACGAACGTCGGCCGCGGCCAGCGCGAGCTGATCATCGGCGACCGCTCGACCGGCAAGACCGCGATCCTCGTCGACACGATTCTCAACCAGCGCGGGCAGGACATGATCTGCATCTACGTGGCGATCGGCCAGAAGGCCTCGACCGTCGCCCAGGTCTACGAGCGCCTGAAGGAAGCCGGCGCGATGGAGTACACGATCATCGTCACCGCCGGCGCCTCCGAGGCCGCCCCGATCAAGTGGATGGCTCCGTTCGCGGGGGCCGCGATGGGCGAGTACTTCATGTTCGACGGCCGGCACGCGGTGTGCATGTACGACGACCTCACGAAGCACGCCGACGCGTACCGCCAGATGTCGCTCCTCCTGCGGCGCCCGCCGGGCCGCGAGGCGTTCCCCGGCGACGTCTTCTATCTCCACTCGCGGCTGCTCGAGCGTTCGAGCAAGCTCTCGGACGACCGCGGCGCCGGCTCGTTGACGGCGCTTCCGGTGATCGAGACCCAGGCCGGCGACATCGCCTCGTACATCCCGACGAACGTGATCTCGATCACGGACGGCCAGATCTTCCTCGAGGCCGATCTCTTCTTCTCGGGCGTGCGCCCGGCGGTCAACGTCGGCCGCTCGGTCTCGCGCGTGGGCGCGAGCGCCCAGACGAAGGCGATGAAGAAGGTCGCGGGCCGCCTCCGGCTCGAGCTCTCCCAGTACCGCGAGCTCGAGGCCTTCGCCCAGTTCGGCTCCGAGCTCGACGCCGCGACCCAGGCGACGCTCGCGCGCGGGGAGCGGATGGTGGCGACGCTCAACCAGCCGCAGTACCAGCCGTGGCCCATGGAGGAGCAGGTCGTCGCGATCTTCGCCGGCATCAACGGCTACCTGGACGACATTCCGGTGCCGGACATCGCGCGCTTCCAGGACGAGCTCCGGGAGTACCTGCGCACCGAGGGCTCGACCTACAAGGAGATCGCCGACTCGGGCGACCTCCCCGACGAGCTCGCCGAGCGCCTCGGGCAGGCGATCGAGAAGTTCACGCAGGGCTTCAACACCTCCGACGAGCCCGCCCTCGCCGGAGCCGCGAGCTAGGTACCCCCGTTGGCGTCCGTCCAAGACATCAAGCGCCGCGTCCGCTCCGTCCAGAACACGCGGAAGATCACGCGCGCGATGGAGCTCGTCGCGGCCGCCAAGCTGCGGCGCGCCCAGACGCGGATCGAGGCGATGCGCCCGTACGCGGAGCGCATGCAGGAGCTGATGGTCGGTGTCGCGCGCGCGAGCTCGTCCTTTAGAGGGCTCCCGCTCCTCCAGCGCCGCGACGTGGGGACGGCCGCGATCCTGCCGCTCACCGGCGACCGCGGCCTGGCCGGCGCGTTCAATGCCCAGATCCTGCGCGAGGCCTTCACCCAGGAGCGGCGCCTGCGCGAGGAGGGCGTCGAGTCGCGCTGGCTCGTCTCCGGCAAGAAGGGGACCTCGACCCTGCGCTTCCGCCGCTACGAGGTGGCCCAGTCCTGGACGGGGTTCAGCGACAGCCCGCGCTACGCCGACGCGCAGGCGATCGCGCACCGCATCGCCGAGCTCTACTCCGAGCAGGAGGTCGACCGGGTCGTCGTCATCTACAACCACTTCGAGTCGGCGCTCACCCAGCGGGTCGTCGCGCAGGAGGTCCTGCCGATCCCGGAGTCGCTGCTCGAAGGCGGGGACGACGAGTCGGCCCAGGCTCTCCTTGGCGACTTCATCTACGAGCCCGAGCCGGAGCAGATCCTGGAGCGGCTGCTCCCGGTGTACGTCGAGACCGAGCTGTACCGCGCGCTCCTCGAGTCGGCCGCCTCCGAGCAGGGGGCTCGCATGACCGCGATGCGGAACGCGTCGAAGAACGCGGGCGACCTGATCGAGAGCCTGACGCTCCAGATGAACCGTGCGCGCCAGGCGGAAATCACCCAGGAGATCCTGGAGGTTGTAGCGGGCGCCGACGCGCTGACGGCCTAGTTCCGCAGCGCGCTGGACGGCTCCACCAACTCTTCTCGCGCGCGTGCGTCTAATATTCTGACCCCGGATGGCGCAAAGCGATAAAGATCAGGTCGTCGTCTCCGGCGCTGCCGGTCTAGGCGCCGCGATCGCAACGGAGTCGGGCGGAGAGCTCGGCGAGAGCCAGGACGTCCGCGCGCGCGGCTACTGGGAGCTCGTCTGGATCCGCTTCAGGCGCGACAAGGTCGCCATCGCGGCCGGGATCTCCATCATCGTGCTGATCCTGATCGCGTTCGTCGGTGCGCCGATCGCCGAGCACTACGTCGGGCACGGGCCGAACGACATCTTTGCTTCGTCGCCCGAGGTGGTCGAGATTCCGAGCCTCTTGCCGGCCGGCGTGTGGACACATTTCCACAACGAGCAGACCGGCAAGACGGACCTCATGGTGCTCGGAGCGGCGAACCGCCTCGGCCAGGACGAGTTCCTGCGGCTCCTGTACGGAGCGCGGGTCTCGCTCGAGGTCGCGCTGCTGTCCACGATCGGAGTGATGATCATCGGGGTGATACTCGGGGCCACCGCGGGCTACTTCCGCGGGGCGACCGACACGGTCATCTCGCGGTTGACCGAGATCACGATGGCGTTCCCGCTCCTGCTGTTCGTGATCGCCCTCGCCGCGACGATCGGGCCGAGGTTGAACGCGATCACGTTCGGAGTCTTCCCCCACGGGGTGGTCACGCTCGTCCTCATCTTCTCGATCTTCGGGTGGTTCTACCCCGCGAGGATCATGCGGGCCCAGGTGCTCTCGATCCGCGAGAAGGAATACGTCGAAGCCGCCCGGATGATCGGGGCCAGCGACGCGCGGATCATCCGCTCGCACGTCCTGCCGCACCTGATCGCGCCGATCATCGTGTACTCGTCGCTGATCGTGGCGAGCTACGTGCTCCTCGAGGCCGGCCTGTCGTTCCTCGGCGTCGGCATCCCGCTGGAAGTGCCGAGCTGGGGCAACCTGCTCTCGAGCGCGCCCGAGTACTACACGACGCGGCCGCTGCTGATGGTCTGGCCGGGCCTCGCGGTGCTGATCACGACGCTCGGGTTCAACCTCCTGGGCGACGGCCTGCGCGACGCGTTCGACCCGCGCTCTGCGGCTCGCTGAACCGCGTAGCTTCACCAACTAACCAAATTCTCTTATCCGCGTCTTAGGCTCTGGACGGGGAGAGGCCCGTCCCGAGTCGGGGCAGCCCTGGCTCGGAGTTCACGGAAAGGAGCAACATGCACAGACGGCTATGGCTCTCGGTTGCAATGCTTGTGACTGGGACAAGCCTTCTTGTCGCATCGAGCTTTGCGAGCGCGGCCGGTACGTCCGGCGCTCTCAAGAAGGGCGGGATCTGGAAAATCGGCACGACTGGGGCATCAACCCAGATCGACCCACAGATCGCGTATGTCACCACTGCGTGGTGGCTCGAGTATGCGACCGCAGCGAAGCTCTACAACTATCCGGACAAGTCGGGTCCTGCGGGCTCCAAGCTCGTCCCCGAGGTCGCTTCGAAGTTCGCCGTCACGAACGGCGGCAAGAAGTACACCTTCACCATCCGGAAGGGCTTCAAGTTCAGCGACGGCAAGCCGGTGACGGCGAACAGCTTCAAGTACGCC
Source organism: uncultured Actinomycetes bacterium (assembly GCA_963712635.1). Taxonomy (GTDB): domain Bacteria; phylum Actinomycetota; class Thermoleophilia; order Gaiellales; family Gaiellaceae; genus VAXT01. The sequence goes on from CAVQIS010000008.1 coordinate 93,793, forward strand.
ATCAACCGCGTCGCGAACCACGACCTGGCCTCGCCAGGCGGGCAGTTCATCACCGACCCGAACGGCACGGACATCGTCGGGGCGAAGGCCGTCAATGACGGTCACGGCACGAACGTCAGCGGTGTCAAGGTCAAGGGCAACAAGCTCACGATCAACCTGACGCATGCCGACGGAACGTTCATGGCGAAGATCACCATGCCGTTCTTCCAGGCGACGTCGACGAAGCTTCCGCTCACGAAGGAAGTCGTCAGCGTCAACGGCCCTGGCGACCTGCCTTCGGCCGGCCCGTACGTAGTGACACGCAACGACGTCGAATCAGCTGACGTCCCTGCGCCAGAACCCGAACTGGAAGCCAGGCCCGGGCAAGAACCGGCCTCGCAACCTGACGGGTCTCGACCTGCAGTGGAACCTCAACGAGCAGACCGCCTTCAACCAGACGAAGGCCAACCAGCTCGACGAGGGCCCGCTTCCGGCCGCTGAGGTCCAGGGCGTCGCCGGCCAGTACGGCGTCAACAAGAGCCGCTTCTGGACGAAGCCGATCAACTGCACGGGTTACCTCCCGATGAACACGGCGAACAGCCTGTTCAAGGGCAACCTGAAGCTCCGCCAGGCCGTCAACTACGTGGTCAACCGAGCGACGTACACGGCTCAGGTCGGCCCGTACGCGGGTCAGCCCTGGACGCACATCTTCAACCCGGGTGTGCCTGGCTGGCGGAACGCCACGATCTACAAGAGAAACGTGACCAAGGCGAAGCAGCTTGCCGCTGGTCACATGAAGGACGGGAAGATCACCGTTTACTTCCGTTCGTCCGGCACCATCAACCCCGCTCAGGCTCAGATCGTCAAGAACGACCTGAGGAACCTCGGATTCAGTGAGAACAACATCACGATGAAGGGCTTCTCGGGTGCGAACATCTATGACGCCATGGGCAAGCGCGGCAACGACGCCGACATGGGTGTCTCGATGGGTTGGTGCTCGGACTACCCGGATCCGTACGACTGGCTCAACATCCTGCTCTACGGACCGAGCATCCAGGACGAGAACAACGTCAACTACTCGTACTTCAACAACCCGACGTGGAACAAGCGCATGGCGAACGCGGCCAAGCTGACCGGACCTAAGCGCCTCAAGGTCTACGGCCAGATGGACCTCGACATCATGCAGAAGGCCGCTCCAATGGCCATCGAGAGGACGTACAACAACCGCTACTTCTTCTCGAATCGCGTCGACACGAAGGGCCTTGTCTACCAGGGCATCTACCAGGACTGGAGCATTCCGGCCCTGGCCCTGAAGTAGGAGGGTCTGACCGAGTAGGACGCAACACACATGAGGCGCCGGTTTCGACCGGCGCCTCATGTCTTTATCGGACGCAACTCAGGTAGGATCCCGCGGCGGTACTAGACCAGGAGGAGCGAGCGAATGTTTCGATATCTCGTCAGGCGAATTCTCTGGGCAATCCTCCTCTTCCTGATCATCACGTTCGTCACGTTCGTGATCTTCTTCATGGCGCCGAACGACCCCGCTCGCGCCCAGTGCGGCGGCGAGCAGGCGCGACGCGCGTGCCTCGTGCTCGTGACCGAGAAGCTCGGACTCGACAAGCCGGTCACGACGCAGTACGCGGTCTTCATCAACAAGCTTCTGCCCATCACGCCCTACTACGACGACGCGTGGCACGTCGTCCCGCACTTCCAGCAGCCGACGCTCGGCACGCAGTACGCGACGGGTGCGAGCCTCGACGACACGATCAAGCAAGCTGCGCCCGTCACGGCGTCACTCGTGTTCGGAGGCGCGGTTCTCTGGATGATCATCGGGCTCTCGGTCGGGATCTTCTCGGCGCTGAGGCCGCGCTCGCTGGTCGACAGAGCCGCGATGGTGTTCGTCCTGATCGGCGTGTCCGCGCACCCGGTCTGGATCGGGCTCATCTTCTCGTACTTCTTCGGGGTCAAATGGGGCATAACACCGATTGCGAACTACGCGAACTTCTTCGGTGCGCCGCCTGACTCTGGCCTGCCGGGAGGGCCGGCGCAATGGGCCTACCACATGATCCTGCCCTGGCTGACCTTCGCGATCCTGTTCGCGGCGCTCTACGTCCGCATGATCCGCGCGAACGTCATGGAGACGCTCGGGCGAGGACTACGTCCGCACCGCGAGAGCCAAGGGAGCTCCCGAGAAGCAAGTCCTCTTCTCGCACGTGCTTCGGAACGCCCTCCTGCCGGTCGTGACGATGCTCGGGATGGACATCGCCGTCGGCCTCGGCGGCGCGATCTTCACCGAGGGCGTCTACCAGTTACCAGGCCTCGGGCGGACGATCATCGTCTCGTTGCAGGCGGAGGACCTGGCAACGATTCAGGCCGTGGTCGTTTTTGCAACTATTTCGATCCTGGTCTTCAACCTGATCGTGGACCTCTTGTACGCCTGGGTCGACCCGAGAATCCGACTAAGCTAAGCGACCAGCCGTGGCACTTCTCGAAGTAAAGGACCTTCGTACGTCCTTCCGCACTGAGGACGGCATCCTCAAGGCGGTCGACGGCGTCACGTTCTCGGTCGAGAAGGGACAGACCCTCGGCATCGTGGGCGAGTCGGGCAGCGGCAAGAGCGTGACCTGCCTGACGATCATGGGGCTGAACTCGAGAAAGAACACGATCTCGAGCGGCGAGGCCCTGTGGAAGGGCAAGAACCTGCTGACCGCGAAGCCGAGCGAGCTGCGCGGGATTCGCGGCGACGAGATGTCGATGATCTTCCAGGATCCGATGACGTCGCTGAACCCCGTGCACACGATCGGGAAGCAGCTCGTCGAAGCGGTGCAGCTGCATCGCGACGTGACCACGCGGGTCGCGCGAGCGCGCGCCCTCGAGCTGCTCAAGGCCGTCGGGATCCCAAAGGCGGAGGGGCGGATCGACGACTATCCGCACCAGTTCTCGGGCGGGATGCGCCAGCGCGTGATGATCGCGATGGCGCTGATCAACGACCCGGACCTCCTGATCGCGGACGAGCCGACGACAGCGCTCGACGTGACGACTCAGGCGCAGATCCTGAACCTGATGAAGCGCCTCCAGGAGGAGTTCGGGAGCGCGATCATCATGATCACGCACGACCTGGGAGTCGTTGCGGAGACCGCGGACGACGTCATCGTCATGTACGCGGCCGAGGTCGTCGAGCAAGCGAACGTGAACGACCTCTTCAACCGCCCGCAGCACCCGTACACCTGGGGGTTGATGGGCTCGCTCCCGAGGCTCGAGGTCGACACCGACAGGCTCGTCCAGATCCCGGGCCAGCCGCCCTCGCTGCTACGCCCCCCGAGCGGGTGCCGATTCCATCCGCGCTGTCCGTACGTCATGAACGTCTGCCGCACGGAGGATCCCCCGCTCGTGCCGAGCGAGCGCGACGCGGCGCACCTTCAGGCCTGCCACCTGGACCAGGACACGAAGGATCGCGAGGGGAAGAAGCTGCTCGAGATAACGATGTCGGGGGCCGGCTAAGTTGGCGACCACTCAGGAACAGCCGCAGGAGCAGCCGCAGCAGATGGATGTGCGCGGCGACGAGCTGCTCATCGTCGACGGCGTCAAGAAGTACTTCCCGATCACCCGCGGGATCATCTTCCAGAAGGCGATCGCGCAGGTGCAGGCGGTCGACGGCGTCTCCTTCAGCCTCCGCAAGGGCGAGACGCTGGGCATCGTCGGCGAGTCCGGCTGCGGCAAGTCGACGCTCGCGCGCTGCATCGTGCGCCTGCTCGACACGACCGAGGGCCGGATCATGTTCGACGGCCGCGACGTGACGAACCTCTCGCGCGTGGCGATGCGCCCGATCCGCCGCGAGATGACGATGATCTTCCAGGATCCGTACGCGTCGCTGAACCCCCGCAAGCGCGTCGGCTTCATCATCGGAGAGCCGCTCGAGATGCACAAGCTCGGCACGCCGGCGGAGGTCAAGACGCGGGTGCAGGAGCTGCTCGAGGTCGTCGGCCTGAACCCGGAGCACTACAACCGGTTCCCGCACGAGTTCTCAGGCGGCCAGCGCCAGCGAATCGGCGTCGCGCGCGCGCTCGCAGTCAACCCGAAGCTGATCGTCTGCGATGAGCCGGTGTCGGCGCTCGACGTGTCCGTGCAGGCCCAGATCCTCAACCTGCTCAAGGACCTGCAGGACGACTTCGGCCTGACGTACGTCTTCATCGCGCACGACCTGAACGTCGTTCGCCACATCTCCGACCGGGTCATGGTCATGTACCTCGGCCAGGTCGTCGGAGGTGGCGACCCGCGACCAGCTGTACCGGGAGCCGAAGCATCCGTACACGGGCGCGCTCCTCTCAGCGGTTCCGATCCCGAATCCCGAGCTCGGGCGAGCGCGCGAGTCGATCGTCCTCGAAGGCGACGTCCCGAGCCCGGTCAATCCTCCGAGTGCGTGCCGATTCCATCCCCGCTGCCCCCGCTTCGTCGAGGGGCACTGCGACGTCGAGGAACCGCCGCTCTATCCCTTCGGCGAAGGCCACGTGGCGAAATGCCACTACCCGCTCGAGCGCTGGCCGATGACCGCCTCGGAGATGAGGCGCCGACCGACGGCCACCGCGCGCGAGGAGCCCGTCGAGGCCTGAGCAGCGCCGCGAGATGCTCGTCGCAGCACTCCGTCGGCTCGCGTTCATAACGGTTGTCGCCGTCGGCGTCACGGTCGCCGTGTCGCTGCTGATCGGGCTGCTGATCGGAAGCGGCGTCGATCGCGCGCTGACGCTCGGCTTCTACTTCGTCGGCTCGTTCCTGCTCATCTCGGGATTCTTCGTGGGAAATCGCGGGCCCGTGCGCGTGAAGAACGAGGGAGCCGCGGAGGACGACCTGTCGGGCGCCACGCCCGCGCCCATGATCCTGCCCATTCCGGGCACGACCAGCAGGAGGCTGCGCTGGGCCTCGCTGCCCGAGCAGAACGAGACGATCAACAACTCGGCGATCTTCATCGTGCTCGGCCTCGTGCTCGTCTTCATTGGCATCGGCTTCGACTCACACAACTCCCTCTTCTGAGTGACTAACTTCGCGCCGAGTCCGCCGTCAGAAGCTAGTGTGAGGAACGTGCACGCAGCCTGTGACCGCGCCCGAGGATGGGCCACCGCCGACGTGGACGGAGAGCTGTCCTCGTTCGAGCGCGTGCTGCTGAGCGCTCACCTTGCGGAATGCTCGTCCTGCAGAGAGTTCCACAGCTCGGTCGGCGCGTTCACGGACCTGCTGCGCACGGCCCCGCCCGAGAGGCTCGAGCGCACGATCGACATCGGTCGGGTGCGCCGCCGCGTGCGGGTCTCGATGCGACTCGCCCCCGCCGTCGCCGCCATGGCCGTCACGGTCGTCGGCCTCGGCAGCGTCCTGGCCTCGTCGGATCTCAGGTCGCGCTCGGTGAGCGACGCCGCCAGCCGGATCGGGGCCCCTTCCGAGTTCGCAGGGTCCGACACGATGAACCTCGCCACGGCAGAGGCACGCGCGACAGAAACGCCTTCCGGCCCTGTTCGCACGCTCCAGTCCCGCAGCGCGCGCTCCCTGCGCGGCGGCCCGGTCATCCGGGACAGATAAGCCCGGCGTAACCTCCGCGGGATACTCTTGGAGCGATGTTTCCGTCGCTCGTAACCTCGCACGTCTGAAGCCTCGACCATGCCTCCCGTGTGGAGGCCCTCGAGCGAGACATGCATGAAACGAACCTCCTGGGGGACCGGCTCGGGCAGCTGTCGCGCTTCGATAGACTCCGGGCGCTGAGCGGACGGCTCACGCGCCGGGCCCGCAGCGAACCGGACACACCTCTCCAGGAGACGCATGCCTGAGCAAACGGACGGTCAAAACGTCGGCAAGTTGATCGAGGTGAAGGGCGTCGTGATCGACGTGCTCTTCCCCGACGACCTGCCGGAGATCAATAGCGCGCTACGCATTTCCCTCGACGGACGCGACCTGATCGCAGAGGTGCAGCAGCACCTCGGCGACGATCGCATCCGCGCGGTCGCGATGGACTCCACGGACGGGCTCGCCCGTGGCGTCGACGTCGTCGACCTCGGCGGCCCGATCACGGTCCCGGTCGGCGAGACGACGCTCGGGCGGCTCTGGAACGTGATCGGCGAGCCCGTCGACGAGAAGCCTGCTCCGGCCGACGGCGTCGAGCGCTGGCCGATCCACCGCGACCCGCCGAGCTTCCGCGAGCTGTCGGCGAAGATCGAGGTCTTCGAGACGGGGATCAAGGTCATCGACCTGATCGCCCCGTTCATCCGCGGCGGCAAGGTCGGCCTCTTCGGAGGCGCGGGCGTCGGCAAGACCGTGCTCATCCAGGAGCTGATTCACAACGTCGCGCGCGAGCACGGCGGCGTGTCCGTCTTCTCGGGCGTCGGCGAGCGCACGCGAGAGGGCAACGACCTCTGGCTCGAGATGCAGGAGTCGGGCGTCCTCGACAAGGTCGCGCTCGTCTACGGGCAGATGAACGAGCCGCCGGGCGCGCGCCTGCGCGTCGGCCTCTCAGGGCTGACCATGGCCGAGTACTTCCGCGATCAGGGGCAGGACGTCCTGCTCTTCATCGACAACATCTTCCGCTTCGTCCAGGCCGGCTCAGAGGTTTCGGCGCTGCTCGGCCGCATGCCGAGCGCCGTCGGCTACCAGCCGACGCTGAGCACCGAGATGGGCCAGCTTCAGGAGCGGATCACGTCGACGCAGAAGGGCTCGGTCACGTCGATCCAGGCGATCTTCGTCCCGGCCGACGACTACACCGACCCCGCGCCGGCGAACGTGTTCGCGCATCTCGACTCGTCCGTCAACCTCGAGCGCTCGATCGTCGAGCAGGGCATCTACCCGGCCATGGACCCGCTCGCCTCGTTCTCGCGCGCGCTCCAGCCGGACATCGTCGGCGACGAGCACTACGAGACGACGACGCGCGTGCAGCTGGTGCTCCAGCGCTACAAGGACCTGCAGGACATCATCGCCATCCTCGGCATGGACGAGCTCACCGACGAGGACAAGCTGACCGTCACCCGGGCGCGGAAGATCCAGCGCTTCCTGTCGCAGCCGAACTTCGTCGCCGAGCAGTTCACGGGCACACCCGGCGAGTACGTGCGGCTCGAGGACACGATCAAGGGCTTCCAGGAGATCCTCGAGGGCAAGCACGACGAACTGCCCGAGCAGGCCTTCTACATGGTCGGCACGATCGAGCAGGCGGTGGCGAAGGGCCGCGGCGACCAGGGCGGCGAGGACGAGCCCGAGGCCGAGGAGCAGGCGGCCGAGCCCGAGCCTGAGCCCGAGCCGGTTTCCGCGTAGATGGCGACGTTCGACGTCTCGCTCGTCACGCCCGACGGGCCCGTCTTCGAGGGCGAGATCGAGATGCTGATCGTTCCCGGCGCGGACGGGGAGATCGGCGTGCTCGCCCGTCACGCGCCGCTGATCGCGATGCTGAACGCGGGCTCGACGCGCGTGCACGTGAAGCGCGAAACCGAGGTGCTGGAGTTCGCCACCGGGCCGGGCTTCTTCAAGGTCGAGCAGGATCGAGCGCTCGCGCTCGTCGACGACGCAGTTGACGCGCGAGCAGTCGACGACGCGCGGGCGAGGGAGCAGCTCGAGGCGGCGCAGGCCGAGCTGGAGGCGATCGAGCGCGGCGAGTCCGAAGGCGACCGCTGGCAGATCGAGCAGCGGATCAAGCACGCCGAGAACCAGCTGGCGGTCGTCGGGCGAGGATAGGCTCGGTACGGTACGGCTGTTGGCCCCTCGCGCTGGTAAAAGGAGGGGGCCGACGGGGGAACCATGGGTTCCCCCGTTCCCACCCGACCTCTTCAGGCGGGGGCGTTTGTCGTGAAGGAGGCAAATTTGCAGGCTTTCATCCCAGGGCTCTATCCCCGCTCCGAGGCGCTCGTGCAGGCGACGCGCGACCTCGACCGCGGCCGCACGACGCAGGAGGCGGTCGACGAGCAGGTCGAGCGCGACCTGGCCGAGCTGGTCTCCGCCCAGCAGGACGCCGGCCTCGACCTCCTCGCCGACGGGATGCTGCGCTGGCAGGACATCTTCAGGCCGTTCGTCGAGGCCGCCGACGGGCTCGACACGGGCGCGCTGACGCGCTTCCTCGACACGAACACCTTCTATCGCGCCCCGAGCGCATCGACGGCCACGCCGACGCTCGCAGAGCCGGTCGGCGAGCGCTACATCGCGCCCGCTTCCAGGGCCGCGGCTCGTAACGCTGCCTTCGCCGTTCGCGCTCGCGCACGGCACCGGCCTGACGCCGAACGCCGTCGCCCAGGGCGTCCTGAAGCCGCAGCTCGACGCGCTCGACGCCGAGCTCGTCGTCCTCGAGGAGCCGTTTCTCGCCCGCGAGGAGCAGGTCGACCTCGAGGGCCTCGGCAGCGCTCTCGAAACGCTTTCCGGCGGGCCGAAGCTCGCGCTCTGGCTCACGTTCGGCGACGCCCAGGGCGCCTTCGACGCGGGCCTCGCCGACCTGCCCGTGGACGGGATCGGAGTCGACTTCTACGCGACGAAGGCCGAGCGCGGTCCCCGATGGCTTCGACAAGCTCCTCCTCGCCGGCGTGCTCGACGCTCGCAGCTCCGCGCCCGAGGAGCCGCGCGAGATCGCAGCCTTCGTCGGGCAGCTCGAGGCGCGCGGGATCGAGGACGTCGCGCTCGTTCCGAACGGGGATCTCCAGTACGTTTCGGAGGCAGTCGCGCGCGAGAAGGTGGCGCGCCTCGGCAAGGCGAAGACGGCGACGACGGAGGCGGCAGCGTGAGCTCGAACGGAGACATCAAGTTCCTGACACACGAGGTCGGCTCGCTGGCGAAGCCGCCGTGGCTCGTCAAGACCTCGGCCGGCAAGCCGCTCGAGGAGAGCGACATCGAGCACGCCCGCGTCTGGGGCGAGAAGGTCGGCGTCCAGGACTACGAGCAGCTGATCGAGCTCCTGCAGGCCGACGAGCGCGACGCGGACGAGATCGCCCGCTGGTCGAGCCGCTACTGCGTGCGCCTCCAGGAGTCGGCCGGCGTCGACTGGATCTGGGACGGCGAGCAGCAGCGCAGCGAGATGTACGCCTGGGCGATCGCGCACTCGAAGGGCTTCGAGCCGCGCGGCACCGTGCGCTCGTTCGACAACAAGTACTACTCGAAGTCGGCCGCGGTCGGCCCGGTCTCGCTGGGCGAGCCGTACCACAACGACGAGTTCTCGTTCCTCAAGTCGGCCGCGCAGCACGACCTGAAGATCCCGATCACGGGCGCGTACACGCTCGCGGTCTGGTCGTACGACGAGCATCACCTGCCCAAGGAAGGCCGGCTCGGTGGAGGCCTGTCACGAAAGGACGAGGTCGAGGCGCGGCGCGAGCTCACGCTCGACATCGCGCGGAACATCATCCGCCCGAACCTCGAGGCGCTGATCGACCTCGGCGCGACCTGGATCCAGATCGACGAGCCGGGCGCGTCGACCGAGGAGGACGAGCTCGACATCTTCGTCGAGAGCTTCAACGTCTCGGTCGAGGGGCTCGAGGGCTGCACGTTCTCGACGCACCTCTGCTTCTCGGACTACAACCTGTTCTTCCCGGCGATCGAGGGCATGAGCGGCTGCCGCCAGTACTGCGTCGGCTTCGCCAACTACGACTCGACGCGAGCTGGGCACGTCCGGAGCCGACCGCCCCGGCTACGAGGTGATCTCCAAGTGGCGCGACCTGCCGTACGAGCCGATCCTCGGCCTCGGCGTCAACGACATCCACACGGACTTCATCGAGCCGCCGGAGCTCGTCCGCGACCGGATCCTGTACGCGGTCGACGTTTTCGGCGACCCGGCGCGGATCCACGTCTGCCCGGACTGCGGGCTGCGCACCCGGAGCTGGGACGTCGCCTACGAGAAGCTCAGGAACATGGTCGAGGGGACGCGCCTCGCCGAGGAATCGCTCAACCGCGCACACGCCGGCGCGTCCAGGTAGGGAAGGCCGCCGCACTGATCGAATTAGCCGCGTAGTCGGCTATCCTGACCCCTGCGGACGCCGGGATCGGCGTTCGCGTCTTTTTCTAGAACCATGCGGACCACTCTCAAGCGAGGAATCGGCCGGGCTACAGCCGGGAACGGCAACGGCCACGCCGTTCTGCCGCCCGGGGCGCTCTCAGCCCGTCACGCGTTACCAGCAGCCCGAGAAGCGGCGCGGCGCGTGGCGGAACGTCGGGCTGATCCTGTTCATCCTCGTCGCGCTGGTGCTGGCGGTCGTCGCGGGCGTCGCGGGCGGCGCCTACATCTACACGGACGAGAACGCGCACGCGTTCGCCCCGCGCAGCGTCCAGACGCAGAGGGCCGCCAAGAGCCTGAACATCCCGACAGCGGGCGCGCCGGCCAACGCGCTCGTCATCGGCTACGACCATCGCCCGGAGGACGGCAACTCACCGTCGCGCTCGGACACGGTCATGCTCCTGCGGGCCGCCCCGGGCACGAACACGATCTCGATGCTCTCGTTCCCGCGCGACCTGATCGTCAACGGGCCGCTGCCCGGACGGCCGCACGTACCGGGGGCGGATCAACGAGGCCTACTCCTACTGCGGGCCCGCGGGGACGCTCGAGACCGTGCGCTCGCTCACCGGCCTGCCGATCCACTACCTGATCACGGTCAACTTCCAGGGCTTCCGGGACATCGTCAACAAGCTCGGTGGAGTCTGGATGGACGTCGACCGCCGCTACTACAACCCGCACGGCGGCGTCTACGCGACGATCAACCTCTGGCCCGGCTACCAGAAGCTCGTCGGCTGGCAGGCGCTCGACTTCGTTCGCTACCGGCACACCGACTCCGACCTCTTCCGCCTCGCGCGTCAGCAGCTCTTCGTCAAAGGCGTCAAGCAGGCGGTCAACGCGCGCTGGACGAACCCGAAGACGGTCCCGAAGCTCCTCGGGGTGATGCGGCACAACGTCGAGATCGGCCAGAAGAAGGGCGAGCTCTCCGGCAAAGACCTCGCCAGCTACGCGTTCTTCGCCTACGGGCTGCCCGTCCGGGAACTTCGACCAGGTCAAGATCGGCGGGCTCGTCGGCACGAACGAGCTGTCGACCGACCCGTCGAACATCTCGGCCGCGGTTCAGCGAGTTCCTGCACCCCGACGTCGACGCCCCCGCAAAGGCGACGGCGACGGCGCTCGGAAGGAAGTTCAAGTCGAAGAACGGCCCGAGCCCGAAGAACGATCTCCGTCGTCGTCCTGAACGGGAACGGCAAGCCGGGAGCAGCCGCGAACACGAGCTACCTGCTCGGCCAGAAGGGCTACCGCGTCCTCGGCCCGCCGCAGGGCTTCCAGGCGAATGCGCCGAAGCGGGTGTTCCGGACGCAGATCTACTACAACGGCAAGGCGAAGGCGAAACGTGCGGCGGAGAAGGTCTCCGGCCTCTTCAACTCATCCGACGTCAAGCCGCTGCCGAAGAGCCAGGCGCTTCAGATCCTCGCCAACGGCGCGAAGGTGCTGGCCGTCGTCGGCCAGACGTTCACCGGCCAACTCACGCCGACTCCGGTCGACCGCACCCCGGCGCGGCAGGCGCCGTACGTGCGGAACGGCAAGGCGGACATGCTCCCGGTCGTGCGCCAGGCGGCGGCGTGGAAGGTCGGCTTCCCGCTCCAGATCCCGACCGTGCTCGAACGAACCTCGACGCTCAGCACCGAGACCCCGTACCGGGTGTACAAGCTCGACGACGGGAAGACCGTTCGCTTCACGTTCGCAAAGAGCGGGAACGAGTACTGGGGCATCCAGGAGGCGAAGTGGGACGACGCGCCCGCGCTGGCCGACAAGAACCTCAGCGAGGTGATCAAGGGCCGGCAGTACGACCTCTACTTCAACGGGCCGCACCTGCACATGGTCGTCCTGAGGGCCGGCGGCGCGAGCTACTGGGTCGTGAACACGCTCCTCGACTCGATGTCGAACGAGACGATGCTCGCGATCGCCAAGGGCCTGAAGCCGCTCCACAAGTAGATTGGGCGCGTGAGCGCGGAGAAGCCGCCCCTAGGCATCTTCGGGGCCGGCTGGGTCGGCCTCGTCACCGCCGCCTGCTTCGCCGACCTTGGCCACGAGGTCGTCGTCAGGGACGTCGTCGCCAGGCGGATCGACGACCTCAACGCGGGGCGGCTGCCGTTCCACGAGCCTGGGCTCGCGGAGCTGATCGAGCGCAACCGGGACCGCTTGACCTTCACGCTCGACGTCTCCGAGCTGAAGAGCGGCACGAACCTCTTCTTCGCCTGCGTCGACACGCCGCCCACGTCCTCGGGCGACGCGGATCTCACCTACATCTGGTCGGTGATCGATGACCTCGGAGACCCCGGCGACGGGACGCTCGTCATGAAGAGCACCGTGCCGGTGGGCACCGGCGAGAAGATTCGGGGCACGCTCGACCAGCGAGGGCTCGAGCGCGTCGCCTACGTCTCGAACCCCGAGTTCCTGTCCGAGGGGCGCGCGGTCGAGGACTTCATGAGCCCCGATCGCATCGTCATCGGCTCGTTCGACGATGAGGCCGGGCGACCGGGTCGCTGCTCTCTACAGCGGGTTCGACGCGCCCGTCGTGCGCACCAGCGTCGCGTCCGCGGAAATGATCAAGCTCGCCGCCAACGCGTTCCTCGCGACGAGAATCAGCTTCATCAACGAGATCGCAAACGTCTCCGAGGCCGTGGGCGCGAACGTGGACGACGTGGCGTACGGCATGGGGCTCGACAAGCGGATCGGAACGAAATACCTGAACCCGGGGATCGGCTACGGCGGCAGCTGCTTTCCGAAGGACGTGTCCTTCCTGAAGCTGCTGGCAGGAAACAGCGGCTACCACTTCCAGCTCCTCAGTGCCGTGATCGAGGTGAACGACCTGCAGAAGCGGCGCCTCGTGACGAAGCTCCAGCAGCGCCTCGGCAACCTGCGCGGCAAGAAGATCGCGCTGCTCGGCCTCGCGTTCAAGCCGAACACCGACGACATGCGCGAAGCGCCGTCGCTCGTGCTCGCCGCTCGTCTCCGGGCCGAAGGCGCCGAGGTTCAGGCCTGGGACCCGCTCGTCACCGGGCACCCGGCGCTGGACGGCGTCGCGGTCGCTCCGTCCTTGCTCGACGCGGTCCGGGATGCCGACGCCGCGGTGATCGTCACCGAGTGGGCCGAGCTCCGCGATCTCGCGTCCGAAGAGGTGCGCGACTCGATGCGGACGCCGCTGATCGTCGACGGGCGGAACTTCCTCGATCCGGAGTCGGTGCGCGCCGCAGGGTTCGAATACGAAGGCATCGGCCGGGCCTGAAAGAATCAGCGCGTGGAAGCTGTCCTGATCGCCGGCGGGAAGGCCGAGCGTCTCGGTGATGCGGCCGAGGGCCGTCCGAAGCCGCTCGTCCCGATCGCGGGGCGCCCCCTCGCCGCGTACCAGGTGGGGCAGCTCGCGGCGGTCGGCGTGAACCGGGTGATCGTCAGCTGCGCTTCGGGACAGGAGGACGTCTTCGAAGCGGAGCTGTCCGGTGTCGGCCCGGAGATCGTGACCGTGCCGGAGACGGAGCCGATGGGGCGGGGTGGAGGCTTGCGCCTCGCGACCGCAGGCGCGCCAGGAGACCGGACCGCTCTACGTCCTGAACGGGGACGAGTTGATCGACGTCGACCTCTCCGCGCTCCTCGCGGCGCACCAGGGCCACGGCGCGGCCGCGACGATCGTCGTCGCCCCGCTGCCGACCGCGTTCGGGGTCGTGGACATCGAGGACGACGATCGCGTGACCGGCTTCCAGGACTCGCCCGAGCTCCCGTTCTGGGCACACGCTGGCGTGAACGTCTTCGACGACGAAGCGCTGGCGCGGCTCCCCGAGAGGGGCGATCACGAGTCGACGACGCTGCCCGCATTGGCCGCGGAGGGCAAGCTCTACGCATATCGCCACTCCGGCCTCTGGCTGACGGTCAACACCCCTAAAGATCTCCGCGTCGCTGACGATCACCTACGAGCGAACCCCGACTGGCTGACGGAGGCGGCACGAACATGACCGATCACCTGACTTCTCCCAACTTCGGCGGGCTGTCCGAGTTCGCGACCGAGCCGACGAAGGTCGACAAGCCGTGGGGCTACGAGCTGATCTGGGCGCTGACGGACGACTACTGCGGAAAGATCCTGTTCGTGAAGGCCGGCGAGTCGCTGAGCCTCCAGTTCCACCGCGTGAAGGACGAGGCGTGGTTGATCCACTCGGGCCGCGCGAAGATCGAGATGGGCAATCCCGGCGACAAGACCCCGAACGTCGAGGTCGTGGGCGCCGGAGCCGCATTCCGCATGCGTCCGGGGACGATCCACCGGGTGACTGCGATCGAGGACACGACGATCATCGAGGTCTCGACGCCGCATCTCGAGGACGTCGTCCGCCTCGAGGACAACTACGGCCGCATCGAACCCTGACACAGATGTGTTAAGGTCTCGCCGTGCGCGTCGGCGAAGCCGCGAAGAGGACGGGCTGGTCGTCGAGGATGCTCCGCTACCTCGAGGCGACCGGGCTCGTCGTCCCTGGCCGGACGAAGTCGGGCTACCGCTCGTACGGCCTCCGAGAGCTGAACCAGCTCCGGTCGCTACGGGATCTCCGGCGGCGGTTCGCCGTGGAGATCGGCGACGTCGTCTTCGCCGCGCGCCTGCGGCGGGAGCCCGACCTGCGCGCCGCGCTCGACACCTGGCTCCACGGCAGCGGCATCGACGCGCTGGACTGGGAACAGCGCAAGCACGAGCGGCTGCTCGCCGCCTGAGACTTCAAACCGAAGGAGAGACCGCCTGATGGCAACGACCCGCAGACACGACGTCAAGGACCTCGCGCTCGCCGAAGAAGGAATCCGGCGGATCGAGTGGGCAGACCGGAACATGCCGGTGCTGGCCGCGATCCGCGACCGCTTCGCCTCCGAGGAGCCGCTCGCCGGCTACCGGATCGCGGCCTGCCTGCACGTGACCACGGAGACGGCGAACCTCGCCCGCACGCTGAAGGCGGGAGGCGCCGACGTCGTGCTCTGCGCCTCGAACCCGCTCTCGACCCAGGACGACGTCGCGGCCGCGCTCGTCGACGAGTACGACGTCTCGGTCTTCGCGATCAAGGGCGAGGACAACGACACGTACTACCAGCACATCGAGGCCGCGGTCGACCACAAGCCGCAGATCACGATGGACGACGGCGCCGACGTGATCGGCGTCCTGCACGCGCATCGCCGCGAGCAGCTCGGCGACGTGGTCGGCGGCACCGAGGAGACGACGACCGGTGTCATCCGCCTGAAGGCGCTCGAGCGCGACGGCGCGCTCGGCTTTCCGATCATCGCGGTCAACGAAGCGAACACGAAGCACCTGTTCGACAACCGCTACGGGACGGGCCAGTCCACGATCGACGGGATCGTGCGAGCGACGAACAAGCTGCTCGCCGGGTCGAAGTTCGTCGTCGCCGGCTACGGCTGGTGCGGCCGCGGGCTCGCGACCCGGGCCAAGGGCATGGGCGCGCACGTGATCGTCACCGAGGTCGACGCGCTGAAGGCGCTCGAGGCGGTCATGGACGGGTTCGAGGTGCTGCCGATGGCGAAGGCCGCCGAGGTCGGCGACATCTTCGTCACCGCGACCGGCGACAAGGGCGTCATCCGCCGGGAGCACATGGAGGTCATGAAGGACGGCGCGATCCTCGCCAACACGGGGCACTTCAACGTCGAGATCGACATTCCGGCGCTGCGCGGGATGGCGTCGGAGACCCGCGAGGCGCGGCAGTTCGTCGACGAGTTCGTGCTCGACGGCGGGCGCCGGATCTATCTGCTCGCGGACGGCCGGCTCGTCAACCTCGCCGCGGCGGAAGGCCATCCGGCCCAGGTCATGGACATGTCCTTCGCGAACCAGGCGCTCTCGGCCGAGTTCATCGTCGGGAACGCGACCTCGCTCGAGCGCAAGGTCTACGACGTGCCCGAGGAGATCGACACCGAGATCGCCAGGCTGAAGCTGGCCACGATGGGCATCGAGAAGGACGAGCTGACCCCGGAGCAGGAGAAGTACCTCGCCTCCTGGGACGAGGGCACCTGAGGGCCAGGCCCTTAGAGGGACAGTCCCTATGAGGGACAGGCCCTTGTTCCGGGTGGCACGAGGGACTGTCCCTCGATGAAGGCGCTGATCCTGGCGGCCGGATACGCCACGCGGCTCCGGCCGCTCACCGACGACGTCCCGAAGATGCTGCTCCCGCTCGCGGAGCGGCCGATGCTCGACTACCTCGTCGACCGCCTGCGCGAGGTCGACGAGATCGACGAGATCCACCTCGTCACGAACGCGCGCTTCGCCGACGCGTTCCGGGACTGGGCTCCCGAGGACGTGACCGTCCACGACGACGGCACGACCTCGAACGAGGACCGGCTGGGTGCGATCGGCGACATCGCGTTCGCGATCGAGCGCGGGGGCCTCGAGGGCGAGGACCTGCTGATCGTCGCGGGCGACAACCTGATCGGCTACTCGCTCGCCGACTTCGTCGCCTTCTGGCGCGGCAAGGACGGAAGCGCGATCGCCGTCCGCGACCTCGGCGACCGCGAGCTGCTCAGGCAGTACGGCGTGGTCGAGCTCGACGACGACGACCGCGTGGTCGGGCTCGAGGAGAAGCCGGCCGAGCCGAAGAGCGACCTCGCGGCGACCGCGTCGTACCTGTATCGAGCCGAGCACCTCGCCCACCTGCCGGGCTACCTCGAGGAGGGAAACCCGCCGGACGCGCCGGGCAACTTCATGGTCTGGCTGCACACGCGCGAGCCGGTGTACGGCTACCGGGCCGAGGGCGAATGGCACGACATCGGCGATCTCGGACAGCTCCTGGACGCCGACAACATGCTGCGCCAGCGCGCCGGGCTTCCGGTCCGCACGGAATATTCACTGAGCTAGCGCGGTTCCAGCACAACCTCGGCCCTACCGTGGCCGAGGTGCTGCTCGATCTCGTCTTCCCGCGCCGGTGCGTCGTCTGCGGCGGCGGCGGCGAGACGCTCTGCGCGACCTGCGACGACGCGCTGAGGCGGCTCCAGGGAACCGCCTGCGAGCGCTGCGGAGCGCCGACCGCGTGGCCGGTGGAACGCTGCCGCGAGTGCAGCGGCCGGCGAATCGCGTTCGCGCACGCCCGGGCCGCAGTCGCGTACGACGAGGCGGCGAAGCGGCTCGTCGGAGCCTGGAAGGAGCGGGGCCAGCGCTCGCTCTCGCGGATCGCCGCCGAGATCGTCGACGGCGTCGTCGCGCGCCCGAGACGCGTACACGCTCACCTTCGTCCCGGCCGACGACAACCGCTTCCTGGAGCGCGGACACAATCCGGCCGAGCGACTGGCCTCCGAGCTCGGCCGCTGCTGGGAGCTCCCGGTCGTGACGCTCCTGCAGCGCAGGCCCGGAGTGGGCGCCGCAGCGCGGCCTGACGCTGGCCGAGCGCCGGCGCAACGTCCGCGGCGTGTTCCAGGCAACGGCGCGTGCCCCAAGGGCGGTCGTGCTCGTGGACGACGTCTACACGAGCGGCGCCACGGTCTCGGCGGCGGCCACGGCTCTGCGCAAGGCGGGCGCGCGCCGGGTCGAGGTGGTGACCTTCGCGCGGGCGGTGAGATAGGTTTCAGTGCCCATGCAACTCCAGGTCAAGGGCCGGAACCTCGAAGTCAGCGAGCAGATCCGTGCGTACGCCGAGGAGAAGATGGGCAAGCTCGACCGGCTCGTGAGCGACCCGACCCGCGTCGAGCTCGAGCTCCTCGTCGAGCCGAACCCGTCCATCGCGGACAACCAGATCGCGGAGGCGACCGTCTGGACGAAAGGGCCCGTGTTGCGGGCGCGCGAGGCGACCGCGGACATGAAAGCGTCGATCGACCAGCTCGTGAACAAGCTCGAGCGCCAGGTCAAGCGGTACCGCGAGAAGCGGCGCGTCGCGCCCAGGCGCCACGCGCGGGACGGCGGCGAGCCGCCCGAGCTTGCTCCGCTGGAGCTTCCGGAAGAGGACGAGCCCTCGATCGTGAAGATGAAGCAGTTCTCGGTGTACCCGATGACCGCGGAGGAGGCCGTGCTCCAGCTCGAGCTCGTCGGCCACGACTTCTTCGTCTTCCGCAACGCGAACACCGAGGTCATCAACGTCGTCTATCGGCGGCGCGACGGCGACTACGGGCTGATCGAGCCCTCGTAGCAGTTGGGCTTCTTCCGGCGCGAGCGGCCGATACACGAGCAGCTGGCGGCCGAGGCCGGGCTCGACATCGACGGGATCGACGACGAGCTCGCCCTCGGAGCGAGTGAGGAACAGCCCGAGGCGAGCCCGCTGGTCAAGATGCTCCCAGGGCCAAGCGCTCTCAGCGAGCTCCTTGCGGTGCACGGCATCCCGCGCGAACGGGAGTGGGACGGCGTTGCGACCGCCCAGTCGCCCGATCTCCCGGGCGACGAGCTCGAGTACGTGGCCCTCGAAGACGGCACCCTGATCGTCGACGACGACCTACCGGACGACGCTTTGAGCCCGCTCGCGGACGCGCTCGGGGGACAGGTCCGCCCGCCGTACCACGGCTACGCGTTCCGCCAGGAAGAGGACGTGTGGACGGTCGCGGCCAAGCGGGTGCAGATCGTCGAGGTCCCCGAGGACGTTCCGGGCGATGAGGTCGACATGTCCGTCAACAACGGGTCGCGCACGCTCGTCGTCGACGGAGCCGAATCGAGGGTGGAGGTGCCGAGCCTGGAGACCTTCGCGTCCCAGCAGTTCGGCTCGTTCGTCGTGCACGCGAGCCGGCTCGACGACACGCTCTGGGAGGTTACGGTGCTCCCGCTCTGAGCCGATACCCTAGGGACGATGTCCGGCGGTGATTTCGGTGGTTTCGAGCGCGTACTCCGCGTCGGCGAGGGGCGCCGTCTCAAGCGGCTCCGCAGCCAGGCGGAGTACATCGGCACGCTCGAGCCCGAGCTCGAGAAGCTCTCCGACGAGGAGCTGAAGGGCAAGACCGCCGAGTATCGCCAGCGCGTCGCGAACGGCGAGACGCTCGAGGACATCCTGTTCGAGGCGTTCGCCACGGTGCGCGAGGCGTTCAAGCGCACGATGGGCGTCCGCCTCTTCGACGTCCAGATGATGGGCGGAATCGTCCTCCACGAGGGCGACATCGCCGAGATGAGGACGGGCGAAGGAAAGACGTTCGTCGCGACGATGCCGCTCTACCTGAACTCGCTGACCGGCCGGAACGTCCACCTGGTCACGGTCAACGACTACCTCGCCAGGCGCGACCCCGAATGGGTCAAGCCGGCGTACGACGCGCTGGGCGTCCGCGCCGGGTTCATCCGGAACCTGATGCCGTTCGCCGAGCGCACGGACGCCTACTCGGCGGACATCACGTACGGGACGAACGCCGAGTTCGGCTTCGACTACCTCCGCGACAACATGGCCGTCACGCTCGAGGGGACGGTCCAGCGCGGACACGCCTTCGCGATCGTGGACGAGGTCGACTCGATCCTGATCGACGAGGCACGCACCCCGCTGATCATCTCCGGCGAGCCGGAGACCGCGGCGCAGGTCTACTACGACTTCGCGCGCGTCGTGAAGAGCCTCACGGGAGAGCCCAGCAAGCAGAAGAGCGAGGGCAAGGGCATCGACGAGACGGAGCGCTCGGGCGCCGACTACCTCTACGACGAGAAGTTCAAGACCGTCTCGCCGGCCCAGTCGACGATCGACAAGATCGAGCGCGCGCTGGGGATCGAGAACCTCTACGACGCCCGCAACATGCAGTACGTGAACCACCTGAACCAGGCGCTGAAGGCCCAGGCGCTCTTCCTCCGCGACCGCGACTACGTGATCCAGGAAGGCGAGGTGAAGATCGTCGACGAGTTCACCGGCCGGATCATGGAAGGCCGCCGCTGGTCGGAGGGCCTCCACCAGGCGGTCGAGGCCAAGGAGGGCGTGGCCATCCAGGAGGAGAACGTCACGCTCGCGACGATCACGCTCCAGAACTACTTCCGCCTCTACGAGAAGCTCGCCGGGATGACCGGTACCGCGAAGACCGAGGAGAAGGAGTTCGTCGAGATCTACAACCTGCACGTCGTCGAGATCCCGACCAACGTGGACGTCGCCCGCGACGACCAGAACGACTACATCTTCAAGACCAAAGAGGCGAAGTACGAGGCCGTTCTGGACGACATCGGGGAGCGCCACGAGAAGGGCCAGCCGGTGCTCGTCGGGACGATCTCCGTCGAGGTCTCGGAGCACCTCTCGAAGATCCTGGAGCGGCGCGGCATCCCGCACAACGTCCTGAACGCGAAGCA
The DNA here is from genome assembly GCA_963712635.1 of uncultured Actinomycetes bacterium. GTDB lineage: Bacteria > Actinomycetota > Thermoleophilia > Gaiellales > Gaiellaceae > VAXT01. The sequence continues at coordinate 113,958 of CAVQIS010000008.1, forward strand.
GCACGAGCGCGAGGCCGAGATCATCAAGGACGCGGGCGAGCGCGGCGCGGTCACGATCGCGACGAACATGGCCGGCCGAGGCGTCGACATCAAGCTCTCCGACGACATCAAGGAGCTCGGCGGGCTGTACGTGCTCGGCACCGAGCGCCACGAGGCGCGGCGCATCGACAACCAGCTGCGCGGCCGCTCAGGCCGTCAGGGCGATCCTGGCGAGTCGCGGTTCTACCTGTCCGGCCACGACGATCTCGTGCGCCTGTTCGCCGGCGACCGGATCCACGGGATCATGGAGCGCTTCAAGGTGCCCGACGACCAGCCGATGGAGTCGGGGCTGCTCTCGAAGCAGGTCGAGAACGCGCAGAAGAAGGTCGAGGAGCAGAACTTCGTCTCGCGGAAGAACGTCCTCAAGTACGACGACGTCCTGAACACGCAGCGCGAGGTGATCTACGCGCAGCGGCGCCAGGTGCTCGAGGGAGCGGATCTGTCCGAAGAGATCCAGGCCTGGGTCGACGATTTGATCGAGCGGCTGGTCACCCTGCACACCGAGGGCGAGTACGCGGAGGACTGGGACCTCGACGGGCTCGTCCAGGCGTTCAACGGGATGACGGACGCGGACGTCACGGTCGAGGAGCTGCGAGAGGATCTCGACGACCTCAACCGCGAGGCGCTGATCGAGGACTTCCGCGAGGAGGCCCGCGAGCTGTATGCCGAGAAGGAGAAGCTCTGGGGCGAGGAGATCGCGCGCGAGGTCGAGCGGTACATCGTGCTCGAGGTGGTCGACACCCGTTGGCGCGAGCACCTCGAGAACATGGACTACCTGCGGGAGGGCGTCCATCTGCGGGCGTTCGCGCAGAAGGATCCGCTCGTCGAGTACCGCGGGGAGGGGCACTCGATGTTCGAGGAGCTCAGCGTGCTGATCCGCGAGGAGGTCCTGATGCTCCTCTTCCACGCGCAGATCGAGCCCCGCGAGGCGGAAGAGCTCATCCGGACGGACGACGTGGACGGCGGCGGCTTCGCCTACGAGCACGAGTCGCTCGCGGGCGCGGACGCGATCGCGGCTGCGGGCCTCGGCGGTGAGGCGCCGGCCGTGAGCACCGGGTTCGGCGGCGGCGGCGGTGCCGTTGCGACCCAGCAGCGCGTGACCGCGGACCGAGACAAGATCGGCCGGAACGATCCCTGCTGGTGCGGGAGCGGCAAGAAGTTCAAGAAGTGCCACGGCGCGTAGTCGTCCTCCACTTCAACCCGCCGAATCTCGACAAACGCCTCGTCCAAGCTCTCCGAGCTTCGAGGTCGAGACAGTGCTGGTCGAGGAGGCCCAGCTCAGATCGTGATGCTGTTCGTCTCCGATTCGGCGACACTCGCGGCACAGTTCCAGTCGGCCAAACGGGCCGTGTCGCGGGAGGCAGCCTCTGGATCTGCTGGCCGAAGAAGACCTCCGGCGTCCAGTCAGACCTTGGCGAGCGCGAGGTGCGCCGCTACGCGTTGGACGCGGCCTCGTCGACTTCAAGGTCGCCGCGATCGACCAGACGTGGTCGGGCCTCCGCTTCGCCCGCAAGAAACGCTGACGGTCCGAACCGAGCACGTTCCTCGCCGAACGCCCCTCGCCCAGTGACTGTCACAGTGACAGTCACTCGGACGTGGCCGCTGCGGGCACGGGGTAGCATCCCGGCGATGGCAGACGCCGCCTCACTCGACGAGCGCCTGGAGCAGATCGGGGCCCAGCTCGACTGGGTCCGTGATTACCTTTGACCCGGACCGCCTAGAGCAGCGCGCCGCCGAGCTCGAGGCCAAGATGGGCGAGCCCGGCTTCTGGAACGACCAGCAGGGCGCGGCGCAGATCTCGTCCGAGCACTCGCGCGTCCAGAGGCGCCTCGAGCGCTACGAGCGCCTCCGCCGAGAGTACGACGACGCGAAGGAGCTCCTCGCCATGGACGGCGACATGGCCGCCGAGATCGAGACGTCGCTGCGACCCCTCGAGGGCGAGCTCGAACGCCTCCAGGAAGACGCGCTCTTCTCGGGCGAGTACGACGCGGGCGACGCGGTGGTCACGATCCAGTCCGACGCGGGCGGCACCGACGCGCAGGACTTCACCGAGATGCTCCTCCGCATGTACGAGCGCTGGGCGCAGGACCGCGGCTTCAAGACCGAAGTGCTCGAGGCGAGCCCGGGCGAGGAAGCCGGCCTCAAGTCCGCGACCTTCACGGTCGAGGGCGAGAACGCGTACGGGATCCTCCGGGCCGAGCGCGGCAAGCACCGCCTCGTCCGCCTGTCCCCGTTCGACCAGGCCCATCGCCGCCACACCTCGTTCGCCCAGGTGATCCCGAGCCCGCTCCTGGCCGACGACGCCGCGATCGAGGTCGACGACGCCGACATCCGGGTCGACACGTACCGCGCGAGCGGCGCCGGCGGCCAGCACGTGAACAAGACCGACTCGGCCGTTCGCATCACGCACCTCCCGAGCGGGATCGTCGTCAGCGTCCAGAACGAGCGCTCCCAGTCCTCGAACAAGGCGACCGCGCTCAAGATCCTCCGCTCACGCCTCGCCGAGCAGGCCGTGGAGGAGCGCGAAGCCGAAATGGCCAAGGAGCGCGGGGACGTGAACATGGGTTTCGGCGGAAATGCGATTCGCAGTTATGTCATTCACCCGTATCAACTCGTAAAGGACCACCGCACCGAGCACGAGGTCGGGAACGTGCAGGGAGTGCTCGACGGAGACCTCGACGGCTTCGTCCACGCGTACCTTCTGGCCAGGGCTGCGGGGCGAACTGTTTAGGGATAGCAGGTGCTTTCGCTAGACTCCGGGGCTGTTCATGAAGCCGGGAGCGGTCCGCAAGCGCCGCACCTTTCGACCCCCGTGCAGGAAGACATCGTCCAGATAGAAGCGCCGGAGACCCCGGCGGCAGCGCCCGCAGAGCAAAACGGCCAGGGCACGCCGCAGGCTGCGACCGCGCGGTCGATGATCGTCTTCGAAGGCGTGACGAAGGTCTACGAGCCGAACGTGCACGCGCTCTCGGACGTGTCCTTCGTGATCGACAAGGGCGAGTTCGTCTTCGTCGTCGGCGCCTCGGGCTCCGGCAAGTCGACGATCATCCGCCTGCTGCTGAAGGAGCTCGACCCGACCTCGGGCCGGATCATCGTCGCCGGCCGCGACCTCGGCCGCCTCCCGCGCCGCAAGGTCTCGCAGCTCCGCCGCAACGTGGCCTGCGTCTTCCAGGACTTCAAGCTGCTCCCGAACCGCACCGCGGCCGAGAACGTCGCCTACGCGCTCAAGGTGCAGGGCGAGAGCACCGACTCGATCCGGCGCAAGGTGCCCGAGGTGCTGAACCTCGTCGGCCTCGCGCACAAGATGAGCTCCCATCCCGACGAGCTCTCCGGCGGCGAGCAGCAGCGCGTCTCGATCGCGCGCGCGTTCGTCAACCACCCGCCGCTCCTCGTCTGCGACGAGCCGACCGGGAACCTCGACCCCGACACCTCCGTCGGGATCATGCAGCTCCTCTATCGGATCAACCGCTCGGGGACGACCGTGCTGATGGTCACGCACGATCGCGAGATGGTCGACAAGATGCGCCGCCGCGTGATCGCGCTCGAGGAAGGGCGCCTCGCGCGTGACGAGCGCCGCGGAGGCTACGCCGAGTGAAGCTCCGCGTCGTCGTCGCCGAGGCCTGGCGCTCGCTGACCGCGAGCCTCTCCACGACGCTGGCCGCCGCGCTCACCGTCCTGATCGGCATGTTCCTCGTCGGCCTGCTGATCGGGCTCGGCACGTGGGCGCGCTCGTGGGCCGAGCACGCCAAGAGCCAGCTCGACGTCAACGTCTACCTCTGCACCCGCACCACCTGCGACCACGAGGTGACGGTCGCGGAGAAGAACGCCGTTCGCCTCAAGCTCCAGAACGATCCGCGGATCGGCCCCCAGAACGTCACGTACATCTCGAAGCAGCAGGCGTTCGAGAAGATGAAGAAGAAGGCGCCGGAGATGGTCGAGAACGTTCTCGCGAATCCGTTCCCGGACGCGTTCAAGGTGAAGCCGAAGCACGGGGAGGACGTGGTCGCGATCGCGGGCAGCCTCGACCCGCCGCCGGCCGGAGTGGAGAAGGTGAACTTCGGAAAGAAGACGGCCACGCGGATCCTGCGCGTCGCGCACATCTTCGAGGTGCTGTCGGTGCTCGCCATCGTGATCCTGCTCGGTCGCGGCAACGATCCTGATCGGGAACACGATCCGGCTCTCGATCTTCGCGCGCCGTCGTGAGATCGAGGTGATGAAGCTCGTCGGGGCCTCGAACTGGTTCGTCCGGGGCCCGTTCATGGTCGAGGGCCTGCTGACCGGGTTGCTCGGGGCCGCCGCGGCGGTCGTGCTCCTCTTCCTCGGCAAGGAGCTCGTGCTGCCGACGACGATCGGCCGGCTCGACGCGGGCAAGGACGTGAACGCGATCGCCTTCGAGTACACGGCGGTGCTCGTGCTGACGCTCGGGCTGCTGCTCGGCGCGGCCGGTTCCTCCATCACCATGCGCCGCTTCCTGCGCGTCTGATCGTCGAGCTCACCAAGCGCGGCAAGCTCATCGTGGGCGAGCCGTACTTCGTGCCCGGGACACCGATCACGGTCGACCGCAAAGGGCTGGGCGAGGCTCGGCCGGGCGATCTGGTCGACGTCACCGAGGGCCGCGGCCGCGCGCGCGTCCGCCGGGTGATCGGCTCGGCGAAGCGGATCGAAGACGTGCTCGAGGCGCTCATGGTCGACGAGGGCCTCCGCGAGGGCTTCGAGCCGCACGACGTGCCCGAGCCGAGCCTGGAGGGCCGAACCGACTTCCGCGAGCTGACGACGTTCACGATCGACCCCGACACGGCGAAGGACTTCGACGACGCGATCTCGGTTCGCCGCGAAGGCGACGGCGTCCGCGTCTGGGTGCACATCGCGGACGTGTCCTACTTCGTCCCGGCGGGCTCTCCGCTCGACCGCGGCGCCGAGCAGCGCGGGAACTCCGTGTACGTCCCGGGCCTGGTCGCGCCGATGCTTCCGCACGAGCTCGCCGATCAGGCGTGCTCGCTCCGGCCGAACGAGGACCGGCTCACGGTGACCGTCGAGTTCGCGCCGGACGGGACGCCGAGCTTCCACCGCTCTGTGATCCGCAGCCGGGAGCGCTTTACGTACGGCCAGGTGCAGCGGATCCTCGAGGGCAAGGAGCAGCACGAGCTCGCCGACGACGTCCGGCTCGCGGACAGCGTGTCGGCCGAGCTTCGCCGTCGGCGCTTCGCCCGCGGCGCGCTCCGGGTCGAGCGCCCGGAGGCCAACTTCGCGTTCGACGGGCGCGGCGGGGTCGAGCGCGCCTGGCTCGAGGCCGAGCCGAGTGCCCATGCGCTGATCGAGGAGCTGATGATCCTCGCCAACGAGGCCGTGGCCGCATTCACCGTGGGGCGCAAGGCGAAGTCGCTCTACCGCGTCCACGAGCAGCCCGAGCCGCAGTCGGTCGAGCTCCTGCTCTCGAAGCTGGCCGACCTCGAGGTTCCGACCCCGCCGGCGCCGAAGTCCGAGAGCATGAGCCCGTCGGACGCGGCGCGGGTCGCGGCCGAGGCGAGCGAGCGCGTGACCGAGTACGTCAAGACCGCCGGGCGTGGGAGGGAGGCGTTTCCCGCACTCGTCCTGCGCGCGCTGAAGCAGGCGCGCTACGACCCGCGCAACCTCGGCCACTCCGGTCTCGCGAGCGTCGCGTACACGCACTTCACCTCGCCGATCCGGCGGTACCCCGACCTCGTCGTGCACCGGGCGCTCCTCCGCGAGCTCGGCCGGGGCGACGATCAGCCGCCGAAGGATCTGCAGGAAGTCGCCGAGCACACGTCCCAGACCGAGCGCGCAGCGTCCGACGTCGAGTACCGAGCGGACGAGATCTGCGAGGCCTGGCTCCTCGAGAGCACGCTCTTCGAGCGCGGCTGGGAAGAGCCGTTCGCGGGCGAGGTGATCGGGCTGATCCCCTCGGGCCTCTTCGCCCGCTTCGGAGACGTCTTCGAGGGGTTTCTCCCCGCGCGCCGCCTGCACGGCGACTACTACGAGCTGAACGAGCTCGGAACCGCGCTCGTCGGGCGCAGAGGCGGCCGGCGCTACCGGCTCGGCGACGAGATCGACGTCAAGGTCGCCGACATCCGCAAGTCGGAGGGCAAGATCGAGCTGGCTACTACTACTTCAGAGAGCGAATCAGGACGCGGCGGAGGGCGAAGAGGCCGATCATCCCGGCCCCGACGAGGGCGGCGAGCGAGATGACGAGCCCGTACGGGAAGTCGTTCTTCGGAGGCGGCTTGTAGTCGAGGCTGCCCGCGACGAAGAACTTCTTGCCGTTCTCCGTCGCCGGCACCTTCCAGTCGAACACGTGGTGCCGCTTGCGCGGCTCCGCCTTGATCTGCGGAGGCGGGATCGGGTTCATGTAGTGGATCCGGTGGTCGTGCCAGGCCCAGATGTCGCCGCCCGCGAGCTTCTCCCACTTCGGATCGGCCTTCGCATTCGCCGACTTCGGGACCTCCACGCGCGCATACCGATCCTGGTTCAGATAGCCCGAAGGCGAGCGGATGTTGACGAAGATCCCGGCCGGTGCGAAGCGGAGGTACGGCTCGCCGCTGTAGCCCTTGATGACCACGGTCTTGCCGCTGCGATTGTCGAGCCAGACCTGGTCGTCGCCGTACAGGATCTTGAAGCGCAGGCCCGGCATGCGCGGCTCGACCTTCTCGATCGTCGACTTGTAGCCGAGCTTCGCGGTTGCGGTGTGGGCCCCGGCACCGGGAGCGAGGATGGCCGCCGCGAGGACGGCCAGGACGAGCGTGCGCTTCACGCGCGGCGCCTCCCGAGGAAGACGGCAGCCGCGATGGCGGCGAGAGCCACGCCTGCGACGAGGATCCAGATCCAGGTGTTGCTGCCACTGTCGTCGTCGCTCGGAGCAACGGTGCCGACGGTCGTCGTCGTCGTCGCAGGTGGCGGTGGCGGAGGCGGAGGTCGAGTCCGGCCCGTAGCCGCCGTGAGCGTGACTCGTGGAGCCGGCGTGTCCGACGACTCCGCGCCGATCCAGTGCACGACCTTCCCGTCCGCGTACGTCACGAGCGACGGGAAGACGAGCACCTGCCCGGGCGTGTTGGGGAACTGTGCGCTGAACTGGAACTTGCCTTCGGCGCCGTGCGGGATCCTGCCGCCCGACCACGAGACGAGGCGTCCGTTGACGGAGTGCCTCCAGCCCTGAGCCGGATGAGCGATGACGTCGGTGACGCCGGCCGGCATCTGAACGGTGAGCTTCACGGCGGGAACGCTTTCCTCGCCTTCCACGGACAACGTGATGCGGGAGACGCTGTCGGCGGGCACCTTCTCCGGGCTCGGCTCGACGTGAGCCGACGCGGCAGGTACGGCCGCGAGCCCGAGCAGCGCGAGAACAACGAGTGTCTTTCGCATGTCAGCCCTCTCTGATGGGAACGGTGACGGTTTGCGTGTACGAGTTGAACGCGCCCTTCCGCACCTCGACCGTGGCCTGCCAGTCGCCCGGCTCCGGGAAGACGCCGGACGAGGTCGTGTAGTGGCTGGGCACGATTCTCTGGAGCGGGATGCGGAGCGGTCCCAGACCCCGGCTGGGGAGCGTCACCGACAGCTTGGCGTCGTCGACGCTCGCGGGGAAGCCGCTCTTCGGCCTGAAGAAGTACAGGTGGATCGTGTTCGGGCCGGTCTTGGCCGGCTCGACGATGTAGTTCAGCTCGAGTGGTCCGAGCGGGACGGTGTCGGTCGCGTACTTCGGCGCCGAGACCGACGCCTTGGCCGGCGGCTCCGTGACGAGCACGGCCGTGACGCCGATGATCACGGCCATGATCGCGAGCTCCGCCCAGGCGACTCGCAGGAAGCGGCGCTGCTCGATCGCCGAGGCGATCTGCCGCTTCAGCCGCGGGACCGCGTAGCGGTTGTTGTACGCGCCCAGGCCGAGCAGCGGCAGGACGAGCGCGATCTTGGCGAGCAGGAGCTTGCCGTAGGTCGTGTCCCAGAGCCCGTGGAACGCCCTCACCTCCTCGTAGCCGCGCAGGCTGCCTGCCGCGATCAGCGCGACCACCGAGACGATGGCGAGGATCGAGAAACGAGGCACGGCCCGTGACGCGAGCGGCCAGCGGTCGGCGCCGGCGAGCATCAGGGCAAGCACGGTGAAGGCAAGCCCACCGACCCAGCAGGACGCGGCCGACACGTGCACGAGATCCGCGAGGAAGGCGATCGTCCCGCTCGTCCGCGCATGTCCGGCCGCGGCGACGGTCGCCGGAAGCAGCACGCCGAAGAGCGGGAGCGCCTCGAGCTTCCGCGAGCGACTCGCAAGGAGCGCGAGCGCCCCGACCACGACCGCGATCCCGATCTGCCAGAGGAACGCCTTCCCGAACCGCGTCTGGAGCACCGAGTCCACGGTCGACCAGCGGAACGCCTCGCTCAGGCCGAAGCCGCCTGCGACCGCGCCCTGGAGCACGATGCAGAGCGCGCCGACGAAGACGAGCCCGAAGGCGAGCCCGGCGAGGATCCGATACAGGCGAGCGCGCAGCTCGGCAGCCGCGGAGCGAAGGACGACCATCAGGGCGACGGCGCCGCCGACGACGAGCAGGAGCAGCGCGAAGTCGAGACCCCGCATGAACTTGAAGAGCGCGGTCACCGTGCCCGGCGTCTTCGCGTTGAAGACCTGCTTGCACGAGCCGCTCGCGTTCGCCTTCTTGACGTTGAAGACGAATGCGCCCGCGACCGGGTGCGAGTCGGCGGAGATCACGCGCCAGGTGACCGTGTACGTGCCCTGGGGGAGCTTGCGGTCGATCTTGACCGCGACCGAGCTCTTGCTCGGGCGAAGGATCTTCCCCGAGTCGACGCGGCCGCCGCCGCAGTCGTAGACGCGGATCGAGCCGAACGCCGTCTCGACTGCTTCGTTGAACTGAAGCGAGACCGTGGGCGGGCTCGTCCGCACCACCGAGTTGTTGCTCGGCGTCGACTGCTGGAGGATCGCGTGCGCGTACGCGGACGGGACCGCACTCAGGGCAGTCACGACGACCGCTATAGCAAGCCAACTTCTCTTCAAGGAGCTCCTTCGCTAGGACCGTGGACAGTCTCTAGCGAAGGGGCGGCGCTCGCTCCCCGTAGCCCCGTGCGAGGCCGGCCGGGCGCGGGACTGCGGCGACACGGACGGGCTGGGGGACGAAGGCCTGGAAGACGAGGCGCGGGGACGCGCTGAACGCACGACCGACCGCGCGCGCGGCGGAGTCGAGCACCCACGCCACGAGCAGCGCGGCGAGCGCGAACGGCAGCTGCAGGGCGAGCCCGAACAGGAACGCGGGCTGCAGCGGAAGCGTCCAAGGGACGTGGCCCGTATGGATCAGCCGCTCGGCGATCTCCTGGACGACGAACGCGATCGGCGGCAGGAGCACGATCAGCGGCGATGTCGCGGCGCGGCGCGGCTCCCCGCGAAACGCGGCCGCACCCTGGAGCATGAGCCCCGCGAGCAGCACGCCGAGGCTCACCGCGAGGGCCAGCGGCACGTACGCGAAGTACGAGTGGCCGCTGTGCGCGAGCGCGTCAGCGCGTGCGTGGGGGTCGGCGAAGGCGAGCCGGTAGCCAAGCGCGTGCCCGGCGACGAGCCCTCCCAGCATCAGAGGCGCAATCGAGAGCCACGTGAGTCGCTGCCTCATCTCCTGGAATGGTGGCAGATGGAGGGCGAGCCCCGAACCTACAATCGACGCATGGCCGGTGGAAAGCCGATCGCGGAGAACCGCAAGGCGCGGTTCGACTACCAGCTCCTCGAGCGCTTCGAGGCCGGTCTCGTGCTGACCGGAAGCGAGGTCAAGTCCCTGCGAGAGGGGCGCGTCAGCCTTGCGCAGGCCTACGCCGACGTGCGAGAGGGTGAGGCCTGGCTCGTCGGCGCTCACATCGACCCGTACGACCAGGCGGGCACCCAGAACCACGAGCCCGAGCGCGACCGCAAGCTGCTGCTGCACCGCCGGGAGCTCGACTCGCTGTACGGGAAGGTGCGCGAGAAGGGGCTGACGCTCGTGCCGGTGCGGCTCTACTTCAAGGAGGGCCGGGTCAAGGTCGAGCTCGCGCTCGCGAAGGGCAAGGAGCAGCGCGACAAACGGCGCGACATCGCCAAGCGCGAAGCCGACCGCCAGATCGAGCGCGCGGTCAAGTCGCGGCGCTGAGCCGCTCGAGCGCGTCCGGAAGCTCGGACATGTGCTCGATCACCGCGTCGGCTCCCTCGAGGCCGGCGCCGAAGCCGATCACGTGGATTCCCGCGGCGCGGGCTCCGGAGATGTCCGCCGGTGTGTCGCCGACGGCCACGGTCTGCTCGGCAGGCCAGTCGCCGGCTCGCCGGCGCGCGATGCCGATCAGCTCGGCGCGGTCCTCGGCGTCGCATCCGAAGGCGCCCTGGCCTCGGGGGAAGAGGTGGTCGAGGCCGATGATCTCCATCCGCGCTCGAGCCACCGGCTCGGGGTTTCCCGTCAGGAGCGCGCGATGCTCGATCTCGGCGATCGCCTCTGCCGCTCCCTCCGCGGCGCGCCAGTCGGACGTGTCGGCTTGGGACAGCAGCTCGAGGTAGCGAGCCGAGGCTTCCCGGCACCACTCTTCGATGCCCTGCGTCGATCTCGTCGTCGGAAAGACCGTCGGCCCGAAGCAGCAGACGCGTGATTCGCGTCGCCGTCTGTCCCGGGTGATCGACGTACTTGATCGCGTCGTGGGCGAGCCGGCGGCCCCAGACCGTCTCGATCGCCTCCGTCGTCGCCTGTCCCATGAGCGGATCGCTCGTCATGAACAGCGTCTTGTCGACATCGAAGAGGACGAGCCACACGCGGCTACACTAAGGGCAACATACGGGGGCGATCAGGTTTCGACGTGGTCGATTCTCCGGTTGAGCTGCAAGCCGAGGTCCCCGGTCGGCCTCGTAAAACAACCGGGACAAAACGCAAGTGCGAAGAACAACGACGCACTCGCTCTCGCTGCCTAAACCACAGTGAGGCGCATCGCTCCGAGCTCGGCCCGTGGCTCGGGCAGCGGTGTCAGAAAACGGGCTCGGCGCCTAGGGAGAGCCAATCGCCCGAAGCGCGACACCAAAGGATGGCTAGCCCGGCGGTTGGTCGGCTGCCAACCTGCCGGCGGGCGAATTCCAACGGCAGCCTAAGCTTGTAGACGTTCATCCGGTGCGACGGCGGACGCGGGTTCGATTCCCGCCGCCTCCATTTTTCGGCCTCCGGCCGAAAAATCCCGAAGCCCACGGTCGACAGGCCCTGGGCAAGGCCGACCGAGCGTGGGGTCCCGCCGCTCGGAAGTCGTTGGCCGGAAGCGCGTCCCGAGGCGCCCTGAGCGAGCCCGCTGCCGGCCGGCGAAGCCGGCTTCCGCGGGGCGGTGCAACTGTTGACACTGGAACAGGCCGGGCGCGAAACTCAGGTGCGAACGCGATGATCCGCACGGCCCTTGCAGCGATCTGCCTCACGCTCACACTCTGGACGGTCTCTGGAGCGGCAGCGCACTCGCGTGCCGGTCGAGTAGTGCTCGCGGTATCGATATCCGGTAACGGCAAGATCACGAGCAGCGACGGGCGAATCGATTGCGGGAGCCAGTGCTCAGCCTCGTACCGAAGGGGCAGCATTCGGAAGCTGACCGCGTCGCCGAGCGAGGGATTCGATTTCGTGAAGTGGGAGGGCGACTGCATCGGAACCGCACCGATCTGCGACCTCGCCCTCGACCGGACACAGCAGGCCACTGCGTCGTTCATCGGCGAGGACATGCTGCTCTTGCTCTCTGTAGGCGGCCCCGGACGCATTGTCAGCCCACAACTCTCGATCGATTGCGGCGGCAGCAATGGCACGTGCGGCGCGGTCGTCACCTATGGCACGACGGTGACATTGACGCCCGAGGCCGCACCCGACGGGAGCTTCGCGGGTTGGGATGGGCGTTGCGCCGCGGCCGGCACAGGCTCCTGCACCCTGGCTATCCAGGCTCCGGTCGAGATCGCCGCTGCCTTCGGCCACCTGTCGCCGATCTCGGGAGAACAGCCTCTCACCGCCACGGTCTCCGGATATGCGCACATCACCAGTCAACCCCCTGGCATCGATTGCCTTCCGACCTGCGGCGCGTCGTTTCTGTCGGGGACGCTCGTCACGGTTACGCGCGACGCGGTATCGCAGTGGGTTGGTGGATGCTGGGGGGTCCTACCGCGCTGCCGGCTCGTCGTCGATTCTCCGACCGAGATCGCTGCTGCCACGCCTCCCCCTCCTCCGATTCCGGCGCGGCCGGGCATTCCGCCACCTCCGCCCGTTGTCGCCTTCGTCGATGCGACCGTGTCAGGCAAGGGCCTCGTCACAGGCAGCCGGCTGCGGTGCGGGCGAGCTCCGAATCCGCGACGGGCATGCCGCGACTTCATCTCGCCCGGAGGGATCTACATCTTGCACGCTGCTCGCCGAAAGGGGACGTACTTCGCCCGCTGGGGTGGCGACTGCCGCGGTAAGAGGCCGACTTGTCGCATCACGGTCCCTAGCGGCGGGTCGCCGACTTTCGACGTGACGGGATTGTTCCGCACGAAGCGATAGAAGCGCAGTGCCAAAGCCCACGGCCCGCAGGCGATGGCCAGGCCGCTACTCGTCCTCGACGCAGGCAAGTCGCCGATGCATCTGGACGAACGTCGTCGTGAGCCCTCGCGCTCGTAGAACTTCCGTGCGAGGTCGTTGTCGGCGACGAGGTCCAACGCCGAGGTTGCCGCTCCAGATCGGCGCATCTCCTCGTAGGCAGCATCCATCAGCATCCGGCCAACGCCGAGTGACGACTCGGTCTTGGAGCAGCCTCTCGGGGGCGTTCAATCGCTTGCAGGCTGTGAGCCCGAGTGGGATACTCGAACCAGTTTTGGCCGCCTGACCTCATCCGTTATGGCGCCGACCGCCTGGCTTTGGCGATCGGCAGTTCAACCATGAAAGGAATGAGGATTCATGCGGATTCATCCCAAGCGGTCATCGATTGCGCTGTTCATTGCGCTCGTGACCTTCGTGCCTGCCGCCAGTGGCGTCCTTGTTGCTTGCGGCGACAACGAAGCAGCACATTCGACCACTACATCACCGTCAGCGGCTCAGCCTACGACGACCACGACGCTCCCAGGAGCCATTCGTCTCGGATCTCTACGGCTACTCCGTCGATTCCTGGACGGGAGAGTCGGCCAAAACAGCGTGGGACGGCACCGGCTCGCCCGGCGACGGCGACCCGACAGTCGACAGCCTTTCTGGCCCGAAGTCTCAGCGAGCGTTTGCGTTTTGCCGGGCCGGCGAAGGCGACGCTGAAGAGAATTCGTCGCCAAGGCCCGGAGGACGAACGCGAAGCTTCGCGGTTGCCCGTCGAAGCCGGAGAAGACGGAGTCAACGACCATCGACGGAGAGGCGGCAATCATCGACGAACTGCATTGCGGGGTGTTTGCGCTGAGTGCGACCGCTATTCACGACGGGCACGTCTACGTCTTCTTCACCTACGACCAACCGGGGAAGGAAGCGGCGATGCGGGCCTGGTTCCGGTCGCTCGTGAAGGACGTCTCGTTCGGCGCGTAACCGCCTCAGGACAGGATCACTTGAAGTCGAGGGGCCGCGCTCACTCGGACGCGGCCCCTCTCGTGTGGACCGAGCCTGATCAAACTTCCATGTCGGCGACGATGCGGCCGGACGCTGCTGCCTCCTGGAGCGCGCGGTAGTCCCGATCGTTCTGGTCGGCGTACGTCTCGGAGAATGAGGCCATGGCGCGGTCGAAGGAGTTGCTGCTGCCGAGATAGGCGGCGATCGCGATCCCGTCGCCCGATCGAGCGTGGGCTCTCGCGAGCGTCCAACCGCAAATCTTGGCGTAGGCCTCCAGCTCTGGCGGGTCCATCAGCTCGACGTCCACCGAGCCCTTGGCGTCCCAGAGTTGCCGGATGTAGAAGTCCCGTGTTTCCCCGTCGATCGTGACGATTCGCTCCCACCCGAGCATGATGTCGGGCGCCGCTTGCATCATCCGCTGCCCTTCCACGACGCGCCGTCCGTGCTGGGTGTACTGGCTCTTCCCGAGGAACGGTTCCAGTACCGAGGCCTGCGCTTCCTTGAACTGGAGGAAGAGCGGGTCGTTCTTGTCGCGGCCCAGCATCAGCAGGATCCAGGAGCGGGTGCCCACGCTGCCGACACCGACGACCTTTCGAGCGGCATGCACGTACCGGTAGCTCTCGAGCAGGTGACGCCGGTCGTCGCGGCAGCGTGCGTCTGTACGTGCGAATCATGCGCCGCACAACGTCTTCCAAGTGATCCTGCTCGGCATTTGGGAGCACGTCCTCGATCGGCGTGACGAGAGGAGGGTTGCCGACGATCCGTAGCTCGCCGTCGACTTCCCGACAGAGCTTTGTGAGAGCTCGCATGCTGTCCTTCGTGTGCACCTTGGCCATGTCGGCCTGGAAGCGCTTCATCTGCTTGCGGGTCGCCGATGCTCCGAGCTGTTTGAGGATTGCCGCGACGTCGAGGCGCGTGTACCAGACGTCGATGTTGCGCATCTCTGCGAAGCGCGCCATCGCTTCGCGGTACTCACGCGCCGCCGCACTCACGACCGAGCGGCGGACCGACTCGTCGAAACCGCGATCTCGGCCTGCGACCGCGACGCTAGCGGCGAGCCGCTTCAGGTCCCATTCGAATGGCCCCGGAAGGGTCTCGTCGAAGTCGTTGATGCTGAAGACATGCCTCCGATCCGGCGCGGCGAAGATGCCGAAGTTGGAGAGGTGCGCGTCTCCGCAGAGTTGAGCCTGTAAGCCTGTCCGCGGCCCGTCGGCGAGATCGGCTGCCATCAGATAGGCCGCGCCGCGGAAGAAGGTGAACGGCGACACGAGCATGCGCCCGTACCGGATGGGCCCGAGCTCTGGCAGACGTGTCTCCGCCTGCTGCTCGAGGAGATCGACGGGATCTCTGCGGCCTGGTCCCGGTTCCCAGGCGCCGTGCGCCGAACGTGGTAGCTCACCGCGCGCCGCCTTGCCTCGGGCGACCCGCTCGGCGGGCGTGAAATGCGGCACCGCCTTCGGCCTGGAAGAGCTCTCGTCCCTCGCTGCGCTCTCTTCCAGCACGTGCGTCCCGGCCTCCGTCGAGAGATCCGAGCTGGTCGTCCGCTTTCGTCATCGTCTTACTCAGGCGCTCCCTGTTCGTCGCACGGGATGGTGAAGCTTCCCCCGGCAATCCCCTTCTCCTGCGTCAGTTGCTCGAGCGTCCGTTCCATGGCGACCGGTCGGATCCCGCTCACACCTGGGTGGTAGGGATTGTTGAGAAACCAAAGCAGGAGCAGGGTGGAGGTGATCACGACCGCGACGCTGCCCATCATCGTCGCCTGCACGATCGCTCGCTCGGCGCTGTCGGCGAAGAAGAGCATGAAGACGAAGATGATCCCGGCGCTCAGAAACAGGACGATCCACAGAGGGGTCGGGATCACGCCCTCGGCGCCATGCGTCCGGTCGGCGCGCGCGCTCTCGCGGTCTGTCCGCTGGTCGAGCCACTTGCCGTAGGCGGCCTGCTCGGCCGCCGAGCGCGGCTCGACCGTCTTCAGCCTCCGGAACATGGCAATCCCCCACGGGTTGTGCCCGATGCCCAGCGTGCCCGACTCCATTTCCGGCCATTCCTGGTGCACGACCGCGCGCGCGTAGCAGACGAGCTCACCGGAGAAGGGACCACGCACCGCGACGGGCATGAGCTGGGCCGTCTCGAACTGCTCCGCGACGATCTGCGCCTCGGCCACGGCGCCGCTGCGCGAGGTGTCGAAGCTCTCGAAGGCAAGGAAGACGACGAAGCCCAGGAGCACGGCAAAGCCCGTTGCGAGGACGCCGAACACCCCGGCCGCGCGGTCGCCGTCCTCGAAGTAGCTCCCCTCGGGTGCTCGTCGGCGGACGAGCAGCATGGCGGTGACGGCGACGACGCTCACCACCGCGACGATCAGCGCCGCCCAGAAGAGGTTCATCTTCGACGGGCCGTGCGCTGCCGGCGGCAGTGTCATCTCGGCGCGCAGCGCGACCAGCGGCGCGTCAGGGACGCGGATAAAGCCGCGCGTGGGGCGATCGAGGTCGAAGATGACCACCAGGAGCACGGTCACGAGCGCGCCGGCCAGGACGACGGTGGTCGCGCCCCGGCCGTGCATGGCCGCGTACAGCGCCAGCAGGCCGAAGGCGAAGGCGGCGCCCAGGACTTCCAGCGCCAGGACTTCGCTGGGGATGCGGTTGTTGAGCGTGGCGACGCGCACCGTCTGCTGGTCGATCATCTGGTTCAGGGTCTCGACATACAGTCGCGGCGCGCTATCTCGTGGCGCGGCTATGAGCGCGTCCCCGGCCAGCGTCCAGAGCTGCCGCTGGAGAGCGTCTTCCTCGGCGATCGCGCGTGCGAACCCGGGGGTCGTGGGAACCGCGTGCGAAAGCGCCAGGCTGGCGTCCGTGTACTGCCTGAGCAGTCGGAGCGACCGGCTTCGCATCGGCTCGGCCAGCGTCTGTGCGCGCAGGTACGTGGTCCCGATCGTGTTGGCGTCGTCGACGACGGCCACTCTGCGCGCGTCGTAGCGCCCGATCGCCAGCGTCAGGCCAAAGGCGAGGATCAGCCCGACGAGCGCGAAGAAGGCGCCTTGCACGATTCCGACCGGCTCGCGCAGCGTCTCGGCCTGCTGGCGCAACACGCGGCCGATCAGGTAACCGACGGCCACGAATCCGAGGACGATGCTGGCGATGATCAGCCAGAGCTCCCAGGTGCTTAAGCGGAAGAACACCGGTGGAGAGCATCGCAGAGCCGTGCGCGAGCGGGCGCCGCAGGCTGCTGTCCGGGCACTCCGCAGACGAGAGGACTTGTGTGCCGCTGCGCGAACTCCCGAGAGTCGTTCCGCTTCGACGCGGTGGTCGAAAAGGGGAGGAAGCATGGATCCGGTACTCGGACGGAAATTGGTGGTGGAGTTCGTCGGCATGTTCCTGTTCATGTTCACGGTCGGGATGGCGACGAACACGGCGGGCGCGGGAGTGCTCGCTCCGCTCGCGATCGGGTCAGTCCTGATGGTGATGGTGTTCGCAGGCGGTCACGTTTCCGGTGGCCACTTCAACCCCGCGGTGAGCACAGCCGTCTTCCTGCGTCGAAGAATGGAGTCGATCGAGTTCGCTGCGTACGTGGCAACCCAGGGCGTCGCTGCAGTGATCGCCGGACTGGTCGTGCGCTACGTCGGCGGTCGTGAGGCCCAGACGCCGGTCGCAAGCGCCGGCAAGATGCTGATCGCCGAGTTCCTGTTCACGTTCGCGCTCGCTTGGGTCGTCCTCCACGTCGCGACGGCGCGTGGCACCGACGGAAACTCGTTCTACGGCCTTGCGATCGGATTCACCGTGGTCACAGGAGCATTCGCCGTCGGCGGGATCTCCGGAGGTGCCTTCAACCCGGCGATCGCTCTCGGCGCCATGGTCACCGGGCTCTTCGAATGGAGCAACCTCTGGATCTACCTGCTCGCTGATTTCCTCGGCGCCGCGGCGGCCGCCTATGCGTTCCTCTATGTGCTCCCGGCCGAGAAACCGACCGGGGATGTAGTCGAGCCGGCGAGCACGTAAAGGGAACTGCCGAGGGCAGCGCTGGGTTAGCCATGCGACCTCCCCGTCTCCGCCTAGACGGCTGGGGAGTATCCTTGCGCGCGATTCCAAGAGAGAGGGAGGAAGCATGAGCTCAACGTGGAGACGGCTCGCGATCCTGTGTCTTGCGTGCGCCGCGGTCTTCGCGATCGCCGGGTGCGGAGGCTCGAACGACGACAACAACAGCGCCTCGTCCACTGAGTCGTCCAGCGGCACGCCGGAGGTCGGCGTCGACGATTTGACCGCGGACTTCTCGGCGATGACCAAGCTCAAAGACCTTGCGAGCGAGGGCAAGGGAATGATCGGGGTCCTGCTCCCCGACACGACGACGTCGACGCGGTACGTCCAGTACGACGCGCCGAACCTGAAGAAGGCCTTCGAGACCGCTGGGCTCTCTTCCGACCAGTTCAAGATCGACAACGCCCACGGCAGCACGAGCACCATGCAGCAGCAGGCCGAGGCAGACATCACCGCCGGCGCCTCGGTGCTCCTCATCGATCCGATCGACCCGGGGTCGGGAGCGGCCATCGAGTCGAAAGCCGAGTCGCAGGGCGTGAAGGTGATCGACTACGACCGCCTCGTGACCGGCGGCCCCAAGGATCGGTACTACGTCAGCTTCAACAACGTCGAAGTCGGGAAGCTGATCGGCGAGGGCGAGGTCGAGTGCATCGACGCCTGGAAGGTCAGCAAGCCGAAGGTCCTGGTGATGAGCGGCGCCGCGACGGACAACAACGCGAAGCTCTTCGCACAGGGCTACAACGGCGTGCTCAATCCGCACTTCGCCGACGGCTCCTACACGAAGGTCGGCGCGCCGGCGGGCACGTGGGATGCGCCGACCGCGGCGACGACGTTCGAGCAGCAGTTGACGGCGCACCCGAACATGAACGCGGTCCTGATGCCCAACGACACCACCGCGAACGCGGTCATCTCCGTGCTCTTGAAGAACAAGATCCCGGCGAACACGTTCCCGGTCACCGGTCAGGACGCCGCCACCGACGGGCTGCAGAACATCCTCAAGGGCTACCAGTGCGGCACCGTCTACAAGCCGTACTTCGCCGAGGCGCAGGCGGCCGCGGCGCTCGCGCTCTACCTCAGGGCCGGCAAGACGCCGCCGTCCTCGCTCGTGAACGACACGACGAAGGACACGACGCTGAACGCGGACATCAAGTCCGTGTACACGAAGCCCTTCTGGGTGACGAAGGAGAACATGGACGACACCGTCATCAAGGACGGCACCATCACGGCCGCCGACTCTCTGTACCGGCAAGGTGGCCGCAGGCGTGCAAGGAGGCAGGAATCCAGTAGTCCGGGTCTGGATCGGGCCTCGCCTGTCCAGGGCGGGGCCCGACCCGCCCGTTTCGTAGACCTCTCGAAGGGACGCGATGACGACCACCGAGAACGGCGCCGAGCCCCTCCTTCGCCTCAAGGGCGTCTCGAAGAACTTCGGGCCGGTGCAGGCGCTCTCGAACATCGATTTCGAGATCCCGGCCGGCCAGGTGACCGCGCTCATCGGCGACAACGGCGCCGGCAAGTCGGTGACGATCAAGATGCATCGCGGGGATCCACGCACCCGACCACGGGCAGATCTTCTGGGAAGGGAAGCCGGTTCGGATCCGCACGCCCCGCGAGGCCGCCGCGCTCGGCATCGAGACCGTCTATCAGGATCTCGCGCTCTGTAACAACCTGGACATCGTGCAAAACATGTTCCTCGGGCGGGAGCGCCTGAATCGACGCGTGCTCCTGGACGAGGAGTCGATGGAGAAGGCGGCGGGCGAGACGCTCGCCAGCCTCGCGGTGACGACCGTGCGCTCGATCCGGCAGCCGGTCGCCTCGCTCTCGGGTGGTCAGCGGCAGTCGGTGGCGATCGCGAAGGCCGTGCTCTGGGACGCGAAGCTCGTGATCATGGACGAGCCGACCGCCGCGCTCGGCGTCGCCCAGACGCGCATGGTGCTCGACCTCACGCGCCGGCTCGCCGAGCAGGGCCACGCGGCGCTGTTCGTGTCCCACAACATGAACGACGTCTTCGAGGTCGCCGACCGGATCATCGTGCTCTACCTCGGTCGCGTCGTCGCGGAGCGTCCGGCGTCGGAGCTCGACCGGCAGATCGCGGTCGACCTGATGACGACGGGCAAGTCGGAGCGGCTCGCCAACGAACGGAGACGACGCCTGATGGCGAAGGTCGACGAGACCGTCGGCCGCCCGAGGCGGAGGTCGGCAGACCGAGCAAGCGGCTCGCCAGGCCGAGCTCGCGGTTCCGGCCGAGATCGCCGCGGACTCCGTCGGGGACTACTTCAGATCCTCGATCGCGCAGGATCAAGGCCGGCGAGAGCCGGGATCCTGCCGGTCATCGCGGGGCTGATCCTGGTCTCGATCCTCTTCGAGTCCCTCGACTCGAAATTCCTGACCGCCGGCAACCTCGTCAACCTGCTCGTCCAGGCCGCGGTCTTCAGCCTGCTCGCGATGGGCGAGGTCTTCGTCCTGCTGCTCGGCGAGATCGACCTCTCGGTCGGGTTCGTCGCCGGGCTCGGCGGCGTGATCATGGCCGACCTCGCGAGCCCGGCTCACGGCTGGCCGTGGTGGGCGCGCGATCCCGGCCGCGCTGCTCGCTTGCGCCGGGATCGGGATTCTCCAGGGCACGATCATCACGAGGATCGGCCTGCCCTCGTTCATCGTCACGCTCGCCGGCCTCCTCTTCTGGGAGGGCGTGCTCTTGAAGATCCTCGGCAACGGCGGGACGATCCCCATCCAGGACGACACGATCAACAACATCGCAAGCGCGAACATCAGCCCGCTCGCCGGCTGGATCCTCATGCTCGTGCTCGTCGCGATCTTCGGCTTGACGCTGTGGCGACGCGATTCGAAGCGGCGTCGCGCGGGCCTCGTCGCTCCGCCGCCCGCGGTCACACTGCTGAAGATCGGCGGCGCGCTCGTCGGCGGCGTCGCGCTCGTCCTGCTCTGCAACCACGACCGCGGGATCTTCGCGCCGATCCGCGGCGTGCCCTGGGTCGTCCTCCTCGTCGTCGGCGTGCTCGTCGTGTGGACGGTTCTGCTCGGCCGGACGAAGCTCGGTCGCTACTTCTACGCGATCGGCGGCAACGCCGAGGCTGCGCGCCGCGCCGGTGTGAGCCTGGCGACGATCCGGACGATCGCGTTCATGCTGTGCAGCCTCACGGCCGGGATTGCGGGCATCGTGTACGCGTCGAGGCTGCGATCGATCTCGACGTCGATCGACGGCGGCACGCTCGTGCTGTACGCAGTCGCCGCTGCGGTGATCGGCGGCACGAGCCTGTTCGGCGGCCGCGGCAAGGCGATCCACGGGGTGCTGGGCGGGATCGTGATCGCCGCGATCGACAACGGCATGGGCCTGATGGGGTTCACGGCCGCGTCGAAGTTCATGGTCACGGCGCTCGTCCTGCTCGCCGCGGTGACGATCGACGCACTCTCGCGGCGCGGGCGGGTCGAAGCCTGAGCGAAGCCCGCAACGTGAAGCCGGGCGTCTGGCACTGGCAGGCGCCGCACCCCGAGTGGACGGCGCCCGAGGACTGGACGCAGACGGACGTCTCCTCGTATGCGATCGACGACGGGCAGCGGCTGCTCCTCTTCGACCCGCTCGAGGTGCCTGCCGACATCGAGAGCCTGGCCTCGAACCGAGAGCCGATCATCGTGCTCACGTGCCCCTGGCACAGGCGCGACGCGCCGGCGCTTGCGGAGCAGCACGGCTGGCCGATTCACGTGCCGCCGCCCGACCCGCCGGATCCGGATCCCGTCCAGGGCGAGGTCTTCAAGGCGGGCGAGCGTCTTCCGATCGGCGTGACGGCCTACCTGGGCATGGAGCCGAACGACCTGCTCCTCTGGGTCGACAGCCATCGTGCGCTCGTCGCCGGCGACACGCTGCTCGACCGCGGCGAGGGCCTCGTCTTCCCGCTCGACTGGGCGGATCGCGGCACGGGCGAGGCGCCGGAGAAGATCCTCGAGCGGCTGCGCGACCTGCTCGACCTGCCGATCGAGCTCGTGCTGCCGACGCACGGCGCGCCGGCCGACCGGGCCGCGCTGGAGCGCGCGCTCGCGGGTGACTAGGCACCCGGGCCTCGGAGCGTTAGATTCCCGAGTGACGAAAGGGGGAGCTGGGTGCTGAGACGGTGGATCGCTTCGACGTTCGTAGTCGTCGGTCTCGCGATCCCGCTCGTTGCTCCCGGCCCTGCGACGGCCGGCTCGCAGCCGCAGGCGACCGTCACCGAGTTCCAGCTCCCGCACTCAGGCAGCCGTCCCTACACGATCGTCACGGGGCCTGACGGGAACCTCTGGTTCACCGAGTCCGACCGCGGGACGATCGGGCGCATCACTCCGAGCGGCACGATCACCGAGTTCCCGCTCGAGGAGCAGGAAAGCGGCCCCTACGGGATCACGGTCGGCGCGGACGGCAACCTCTGGTTCACCGAGCGCTTCGCGAACCAGATCGGAAAGATCACGACGTCCGGGACGATCACGGAATACCCGGTCCCGACCCCGAACGCGCAGCCCTGGGACATCACCGCGCTGCCGAACGGCGACCTCTGGTTCACGGAGGAGACCGTCGACCAGGTCGCGGTCATCCACCCGAACGGCGTGATCGACGAATACCCGAGCGGCCTGGGTCAGTTCCCGACGAACATCGCAACCGGGCCCGACGGCAACGTCTGGTTCACCGAGGAGATCGGGAACAACATCGTCCGGCTCGATCCCGCGAACCCGGAGAATCAGACCGATTTCCCGCTGCTCACGGAGCAGGAGCTTCCGTGGGACATCCAGGTCGGCCCTGACGGCAACCTCTGGTTCACGACGCTTGCCGGCCGGCACATCGGCAAGATCACCACGGCCGGTGTGATCACGGAGTACCCGGTCGACGGGAACCTCGGGATCGCCGGGATCGCCGCCGCTCCCTCCGGGGACACGCTGTGGTTCACCGAGAACGACTCGTTCGACGTCGGCCAGATCGACGTCAACGGCAATGTCGGCGCCGAGCGGCTCTCCACGAGCGACTACCCGTTCGGGATCACGGCAGGGCCCGACGGGAACATGTGGTACTGCGCCGGCTACGGGAACGCGATCGGACGCGTGAACCTGGACACGCCTCCTCCGCCTCCTCCGCCACCTCCGCCGCCACCGCCTCCGCCACCGCCTCCGCCGCCGCCTCCGCCACCGCCACCGCCTCCGCCTCCGCCTCCGCCTCCGCCTCCACCGCCACCACCACCTCCGCCGCCGCCTCCGCCTCCGCCGACCAACTGCGTCGTCCCCCGCGTGATCGGGCTATCCCTCGGACGCGCAAGGCAGAGGCTTCGTACCGCGCACTGCCGGGTCGGCCGCGTCACTCGACGCGTGACTTCGAGGCATCCGGGTCGCGTGATCGCCCAGCGGCCGCGACCAGGGACGGTCAAGCCCGCAGGCTTCCGGGTGAAGCTCGTCGTGGGCCGCCGCTAAGCGCTTCCCGAAAACCGATCGGCCGTCTCGGGACGAAGTAATTGAATGGCCTCAGCCAGAGCTCAGCTGACCCGGCAGCGTGCGCGAGCGGGCGCGCTCGCACTGACGATCCTCGTCGCCGCCGCGCTGCCCCTGGTCGGGCTCGTCTCGCTTCTGCTCCGCAAGCGGCTCGATCCGCACATCGAGAACTACCAGCTGCACTTCGTGGTCTTCGGCCTCGTGGGTGCTGTCGCGTTCGGCCTCGGCTACGCGGCGGGTGAGGCGGCCAACCGGCGCAGCGACGCGCGCGTTCTGCTCCTCTCGCTCGCGTTCATGGCGACCGGAGGCTTCCTCTGGCTCCATGCGATCGGGACGCCGACGATCCTCTTCTCACAGGAGCACTCCGGCTTCCAGGTCGCGATCCCGGTCGGGCTGCTCGTGAGCGCGTTCTTCGCGGCGGCCTCCGCATTCGTCGACGTCCGTCCGGGAATCGGCGCAGCGCTCATTCGGCGCCGCGCCCTCCTGCGAGTGGCCGTCCTCTTCGCGATGGTCGTCTGGTTCATCTGGACGGTCGAGAACCTGCCGCCGCTCGATGGGCCGGATACCGAAGCCGCAACGAACAGGCTGCTCACGGGGCTCGCGATCGTGGGGACGATGCTCTACGCCGTCAGCGCTGTCCGTTACTGGCTGCTGTTTCGCGACCGCCCGAACCTGCTCCCCCTGACCGTGATCGCCTGCTTCATGCTCCTGTCCGAGGCGATGATCGGGGTCGCCGTCACGGGCGAGCGGAAGTGGCACGCGAGCTGGTGGGAGTGGCACGGCCTGATCGTGTCCGCGTACCTGGTCGTCGGCTTGGCCGCCCGCCGCGAGTGGCGCGACGAGCGCTTCCGGCGGCTGTACCTGCCCTCGACGCGCGAGCGCTACCAGGACGTGAGCGTCCTCTTCGCCGATCTCGTCGGCTTCACCGGTTTCGCCGAGCGCTCATCACCCGCCGAGGCTGCGGCGGTGCTCGACGCCTACTGGGGCTGCGCCGCGCCGATGATCACGCGACAGTTCGGCGGAGAGCTGGAGAAGTTCGTCGGCGACGGGCTGATGGCGATGTTCAACAGCAAGGGAGACCAGCCCGAACACGCCGAGCGGGCGGCCGGCGCGGCGCTCGCGCTGCAGCACGGTCTGGATGCCCTGGTAGAGGAGCACCCGGACTGGCCGCGCATGCGGGTCGGCGTGAACAGCGGCTGTGTCGTCGTCCGCGAGATCGGCAGCTACGGGCACGTTGCCTATCCATCCGTCGGCGACACGGTCAACCTCGGTGCTCGGCTCGAGGGCCTCGCGCCGCCGGGCGGAGTGCTGATCGGGGAAGAGACGTACCGTAGGCTCCCGCTCGGGGTAGTAGTCGAGCGCTTGGTCGGGCTCAGGGTGAAGGGCAAGGATGCGGTCGTGAACGCCTACCGGCTGTACGCGCTCGCCTCAGGCGAGCCAGGGCTGTACGTTCGAGCTGTCGCCGAGTGAGGCCAGCATCAGGTTCGGGCGGGCGCCGCGCCTCAGGCAGGGAGAGATAGAGCGGCCCGCCGCCGGATGAACACGCGCCACGCGAGGCCGACTGCGAATATCGAGAGCCCGGCGACGACCGCGCTGAACGGAAGCGTGGCCACGAGCGTGACGCAGCCGACGAGCCCGATCGCGTTCAGCGCGCGCGGCCAGCGGCGCCACTCCCCGCGTTGCGTCCACGCGGATGCGTTCGCGATCGCGTAGTACGTGAGCACGCCGAACGACGAGAACGCGATCGCACCGCGCAGGTCGGTGGTCAGGACGAGGATCGTGACCGCGGTTGCGACTGCGAGCTCGGCGTGGTCCGGCACGCGGTAGCGCGGATGGACCGAGGAGAGCCAGCGCGGGAGGTCGCCTTCCCGTGCCATTGCGAGGGTCGTGCGCCCGATCCCGGCGATCAGCGCGAGCAGCGCACCGAGGCTGGCGACCGCGGCTCCGACGTCGACCACCGGCACGGCCCAGTCGGCCCCGACGGAGCGGACTGCGCTCTCCAGCGGCGTGACGCTCGCCGCGAGCTCGTCCGGGCCGAGCACGAGCAGCACCGACGCGGCGACGACCGCGTAGACGGCGATCGTGATCCCGAGCGCGAGCGGAATCGCGCGCGGGATCGTGCGCCGCGGGTCGCGAACCTCTTCGCCGAGCGTCGCGATCCGCGCGTAGCCGGCGAACGCGAAGAAGAGCAGCCCGGCGGACTGGAGCACTCCGTACAGCCCGTGCGGCAGCTCCCAGGTCAGGTTGCCCGTGTCGGCGTCGCCGCTGCCGAGGATCACGCCGACCACGATCGCCAGCGCAACGAGAGAGACCGCGACCAGGATCCGAGTCAGGCCGGCCGTCCGCGTGATGCCGCGTAAGTTGACCCCTGTGAGCGTCACCACGGCGAGAGCCGCGACGAGCCGCTCGAGCCACCTCGGCCCGGGCACCGCGTACGCGGCGAACGTCAGGGCCATGGCCGCGCACGATGCCGTCTTGCCGATCACGAAACCCCACCCGGCGAGAAAGCCCCACCACTCTCCGAGCCGCTCCCGCCCGTAGACGTAGGTCCCGCCCGAGGTCGGGTACTGGGCCGCGAGCTGGGCGGAGGCGACCGCGTTGCAGTAAGCGACGCCCGCCGCGAGCGCCAGGCCGACGAGCAGGAGTGCGCCGGCCGCCCCCGCCGCGGGCGCGAACGCCGCGAACACGCCTGCGCCGATCATCGAGCCGAGCCCGATGACGACGGCGTCGAAGGTCCCGAGCCGCCGCGCGAGCTTCGCCTGCTCCGTCAAAGCGCCTGGGCGATCCGCCTGGCCGCGTCCGCGAGCTCCTCGTCGGAGACGTTCGGCAGGACGTCCTCCCAGAGCGGAAGCATCATCCCCGACGCCTCGAGCATCCCGAGCGGCCGCGGAATGAACCACACGTGGAAGTGCGCGCCGCCGTCGCCCCAGCGGTAGAGATGCACGCGACCGACGTCGCCGAGCCCGAGAATGGCGCGCTCGACACGGGCGGCCAGCGGGCCGAACGCGGCGGCCGCCTCCGGCGAGAGGTCGCTGAACGAGTCCACGTGCTCGCGGCTCGCCAGCCAGACCGCTCCGACGAGGCTGCCGCCGACCGGCGGGTGCAGGCTGAAGTGCTCGTCCTGCCAGACGGCTGCGGTCGACTGTCCGGCGCAGAGGCCGCAGGGCTCACCGCCTTCTTCTCCGCGGCGCGGCGGCTCCGGAACGACGCGTTCGCTCGGCTCCAGAACGGTCAGTGGCTCGGCATATGGAAGCTGCATGGTCACGCTCCTTTCTCGTGGGTGACTGCGACGGCCGGGAGGATTCCTGCGGCGCGTCTCGCGATCTCGATGAACGGCCTCAGGCGGGCGGTGAGGTCGGCACGCGTCGCGCGGAACGCCTCCAGGCGCTGCTCCTCGGGTCCTTCGACGGTGCTCGGATCCTCGAGATGCCAGTGCAGCGAGCTGTGCGGGCCGGGCAGGGCCGGGCACTCCTCGCGCGCGCTGTTGGACAGCGTGACGACGTAGTCGAAGCTACGGTCGAGGAGCTCGGTGACCGGCTTCGCTCGAGCCTCCTGCCAGTCGATTCCGATCTCCGCGAGCACGCGCACCGCGAGGGGGTGAACCTCCTTCGGGCTCGTGCCGGCCGACGACGCCCCGAAGTCCGGGTCGCCGAACCGGTCGAGCAGCGCCTCGGCGATCTGGCTGCGCGCCGAGTTCCCGTTGCACACGAAGAGGACGCCGATGGGGACCGGGCTCGCCTGGCCGCGATCGACGGCTTCGAGCGTGCGCTCGAGGTCGACGAGCTCGACCTCGAGACGCTCCAGCTCCTCGCGCTGCCGCGCGATGTTCCGCCGCTGCTGCTCGAGCGTCTCGGTCAGCCCGGGGTCGGTGACCTCGCCTTCGAGGCACCGGTCGACGAGGCGCCCTGCCTCGACCGGGGTGAGGCCGAGGCGCCGGAGCGCGAGGATCAGCGTCAGCCGAGAGAGGTCGGCGTCGCTGTACTCGCGGTAGCCGTTCTCGCGTCGCACGGGGCTGGGGAGGACACCGGCCGCTTCGTACCAGCGGACTCCCGAGGGCGAGATTCCGGCTCTGCGCGCGAACGTCGAGATGTTCACGCCTCGAGCGTAGTCCTTACAGTGACTGTAAGGTCAAGCGCTCTGCGTCGGATCAGGAGAGCCAGGCCTGGAAGCCCGAGCTGTCGCCGAGCGACGAGAAGTCGCCACGTTCGCGAATCGCCGTTGCCGCTTCGACGAACGCATTGACCGCGGTCCAGGTCAGCGCTCCTCCGACGCTGACGCGCCGGCCCCCGGCCTCCGCGATCTCGGCCATCGTCAGGTTCGGCCGCGCAAGGACGTTCACCGGCTTCGACACCGCCGAGCACACTGCGCGGATCTCGTCGGCGGTCGCGAGGCCCGGCGCGTAGAGGACGTCCGCTCCCGCCTGCTCGAATGCCTGCAGGCGCGCGATCGTGTCGTCGAGGTCCGGGTTGCCCCGGATGTGGTTCTCGGCCCGCGCCGTGAGCGTGAACGGCCACCCGAGCCCGCGAGCCGCGTCGACTGCGGCCTCGACGCGCTCGACCGCGTTCGGCAGCTCGTAGAGGCCGCCGGCGGGATCCCAGTCCTCGATCGACCCTCCGACCGCGCCTGCCTCGGCGATCCGCCTGATCGCAACCGCCGGGCCCTCGGCGTAGCCGTTCTCGAGGTCGACCGAGACCGGCAAGTCGGTCGCGCGCACGAGTGACTCGACGTGCACGGCGACCTCGTCCAGCGTCGCTCGCCCGTCGCGGCGCCCGAGCGTGAAGGCGAAGCCCGAGCTCGTCGTCGCGAGCGCCTGGAAGCCGAGCCCTTCGAGCACGCGCGCCGAGCCCGCGTCCCACGGATTCGGGATCACGAACGGCTCGCCGGCGTGCAGAGCCTGGAACCGAGCGGCGCGCTCCTCCTGGCTGCTCACGGGCCGACTCTGCCATGCGGGTGACACTCGCGCGGGGGATATCGCTTTCTCCGCACAGCCCTACGCTGAGAGAGATCGTTCGCGCGGCCCCGGACGCTCCCAGCTCTCACCATGCGCGATCACCGATTACTCCGCATCCTTCTCCTGCCGTCTCTCGCAACGGTCCTCGCTGCGAGTGCGCTCGCCGGCTCGGCTGCCAGCGCGCCCCACGGGCCTGCGCTGCCGCGCTCGGTGCTCGTCGGCTTCCGCCCGAACGTCTCTCTCGCCGGCCAGGCGGACGTCCTCGCGGACGCGGGCGTCGAGCGCATGCGCCGCTATCCGCAGATCCGGAGCGCGCTCGTCTCCGTGGGCGCGCAGAGCACGGCAGGCGCGATCCGCGACCTCGACAGCGATCCGAGAGTCGCGTTCGCCGAGCCGAACTTCACCGTCCGCGCGAGCGACGTCACTCCCAACGACCCGTTCCTCCCGCGGCTGTGGGGCCTCGACAACACCGGCCAGACCGTGAACTACACGACGGGCACCGCCGACGCGGACATCGACGCGAAGGAAGCGTGGTCGGTCTCGACCGGGAGCCCGAACGTCGTGGTCGCGGTCATCGACACCGGCGTCGACGTCACGCATCCGGACCTCGCGCAGAACATCTGGGTCAACCCGGGCGAGGACTGCGCCGGCTGCCGGACGAACGGCCTCGACGACGACGGCAACGGCTACGTCGACGACTGGCGCGGGTGGGACTTCGTGAACGGCGACAACAATCCGACCGACGACAACGGCCACGGCACGCACGTCGCCGGAACGATCGCCGCTGCGGGCAACAACGGCCTCGGGGTGACCGGCGTCACGTGGAGCTCGAAGATCATGCCGCTCAAGTTCCTCGCCGCCGACGGGACGGGGACGGCGGCCGACGCGATCAGCGCCATCCTCTACGCGCGGGCGAAGGGCGTCCCGATCCTCAGCAACTCGTGGGGCGGCGACGAGTTCTCGCAGACGATGCTCGCCGCGATCCAGCAGACGGACGAGAGCGGAGAGCTCTTCCTGGCCGCAGCGGGCAACGACTTCACGAACACCGACACGGCGCCCAACTACCCGTCCGGCTACGACGTCCCCAACGTCCTCGCCGTCGGCGCGACCGACCAGTTCGACCGTAAGGCCTGGTTCTCGAACTACGGCGCTCGGAGCGTCGACCTGGGCGCGCCCGGGACGAACGTCTACTCGACCTGGCGCGGGAACACGTACCGCTTCGAGGACGGGACGTCGATGGCGACGCCTCACGTGTCCGGGGTCGCCGCGCTGGCAAAGGCCGTGTTCCCGAACGCGACCGGCGTCGGACTGAAGGCGCTCCTCCTGCGTACGGTCGACCCGCTCGCTTCCCTGGCCGGAACGAGCAGGACCGGAGGCAGGCTCAACGCCGACCACGCGGCTCGGTGCTCGTCGACGCCGCAGGCGTGGATCGAGTCGCCGGCGGCCGGAAGCGAGGTCAGCGCGGGGCAGCCGCTGCAGATCAGCATCCTCGGTGCCGCCTGCGGCTCGCCGACTGCGCTGAGCGCAACGCTCAACGGGAGCCCGCTCGCGCTCGACGCGCGCGGCGACGGCCTGTACACGACGACGATCAATCCCGACGCGGGCGCGCTCAACCTGGTCGCGACCGCCACGGCCGGAGCGGCCACGGACACGCAAACGCGTCGCTGCGACGGCCAACCAGAGCTACGACATCACGCCCGGAGGCGCACCGGTCACGGTGACGACGCATTCAGCCGAACGAGAACGCCTGGCTCTTCTTCGACGGCCAGGCGGGCCATCGCGTCAGCCTCCGCCTGAGCAACGTCACGATCGGCCCGTCGCCCTGCTGCTCGACGCAGGTCACGATCGCGAAGCCGGACGGGGCGAGCCTCGGCGCAGTGACCCTCGTCGGCACGAACGGC
Organism: uncultured Actinomycetes bacterium; assembly: GCA_963712635.1. GTDB lineage: Bacteria > Actinomycetota > Thermoleophilia > Gaiellales > Gaiellaceae > VAXT01. The sequence continues at coordinate 143,866 of CAVQIS010000008.1, forward strand.
GGCTTCGTCGACACGCGCGCGCTGCCCATGACCGGCCGCTACCGGATCCTGGTCGACCCGCAGGCGGCCGCGACCGGCTCGATGACGCTCACGCTGTACGACGTCCCGCCCGACACCAGCACGACGATCGCACCCGCCGGCCCCCCGGTGACCGTCTCCACGAGCGTTCCAGGGCAGAACGCGAACGCAACCTTCGTCGGCACCGCCGGCGAGCGAATCAGCCTGGCCCTGACCAACGTCACGATCGGCGCCTCGACGTGCTGCTCGGCCCGGGTCTCGATCGCGAAGCCGGATGGCTCGATCCTCGTCTTCGCCACGCCGTTCGGCACGAGCGGAGGCTTCGTCGACACGAAGACGCTGCCGGTGAGCGGGACGTACACGATCCTCGTCGACCCGCAGCTCGCGGACGTCGGCTCCGCCACGCTGACGCTCTACGACGTCCCGCCGGACGTGACCGCCCCGATCACTCCCGGCGGCCAGCCGGTGACGGTCTCGATGGGCCCGGTCCCCGGCCAGAACGCCGTCCTCTCGTTCTCCGGCACCGCCGGCCGACGGATCGCCCTGACCATGAGCAACGTCACGATCGGAACCTCGAGCTGCTGCTCGGCGCGCGTCTCGATCGCCAACCCGGACGGCTCGACGCTCGTCTACGCCACGCCCGTCGGGCGGAACGGCGGCTTCCTCGACGCGAAGCTGCTTCCGGTGAGCGGGACGTACACGATCCTCGTCGACCCGCAGGGCACCGACCTCGGCTCGATGACGCTCACGCTCCACGACGTGCCGGCCGACCTCACGGGCTCGATCGCGATCGGAGGCGGCCCGGTGAGCCTGACGCTCGGCCCGGTGCCCGGGCAGAACGCGACGCTCGGCTTCGACGGAGCCGCGGGCCAGCGCGTGACCCTGCGCCTCACCAACGTCACGATCGGGAACACGTCGTGCTGCGGCGCTCGCATCTCGATGCTCAAGCCCGACGGCACGAACCTCGTCCCGCCGATTCTGGTCGGGACGTTCGGCGCCACGATGACGGCCACGCTCCCCGTGGCGGGCCGCTACTCGATCGGGATCGACCCGCAGCAGGCGTACACCGGCGGGATCACCCTGACGCTCACCTCGCCCTAGGACGTCGGCAGCTCGACCGCGAAGGTCGAGCCCGTCCCCAGAGCCGACGCGACGGCGATCGCACCGCCCATCCGCTCCACGAGCTCGCGCGCGATGTACAGACCGAGCCCCGTGCCGCCGACTCCGCGGGAGAGCCCGGGATCGAGCCGCGTGAACTTCTCGAAGACGCGTTCGTGGTCGGACTCGGGGATGCCCAGCCCCAGGTCGCGCACCTCGATCCGCGCGCGGCCGTTCTCGGCGCTGAGGCCCACCGTGACCGTGCCGCCGTCCGGCGAGTACTTGACCGCGTTCTCGATGAGGTTGACCAGTACCTGGCGCAGCTTGTCCTCGTCGCCGCGGAGCGGCCCGACTCCGTTGGCGGCCTCGACCTGGAACTCGACCGTCTCGGGCGCGGTGACGCGGGCCGCGTCGAGCACGCCGTCGACGAGCGCGACCAGGTCGAACTCCCGCTCGACGAGCGAAACGCGCCCGCTCTCCAGCTGGCCGGCGAGGAGGATCTGGTTGACGATCGCGCTCAGGCGCTCGGTCTCGCTCTCGATCATCTCCAGGAACGTGTTCGCGACCGAGCCGTCGAGCTCGAGGTCCTCGCGGCGCAGCGTCTTCACGGCGCCGTAGACCGCTGCGAGCGGCGTGCGCAGCTCGTGGGAAGCCGTCGCCACGAACTCGCTTCGCGCTTGCTCGAGCGCGTGCTCTTCCGTCACGTCGCGCATCGCGTAGACCCGCCCGTCTCCGAGCTCGACGCCGATGACGGAGAGCCATCGCTCCTCGTCGTCGATGCTGACGGGGATCGCGGCGGCACGACCGAGCTCGGCCGAGGTTGCCTCGGCAGGCTGCACGTGCTCCTCGATCAGCGCCCAGCCGGGCACGACCTCCACGGCCGGCTCCCGATCGCCTCGTTCTCCTCGACACCGGCGATCAGCCTCGCCGCGCGGTTCCAGTAGCGGACGATCGAGTCGCTGTCGACGAGGAACACGCCGTCGCCGACGTAGGCGAGGACGCGGCTCGCTTCGGCGAGGAAGCTCATCCGGCGCTCGGCCTCGGAGAGCGCCTCGTACAGGCGCGACCGCTCCAGTGCCTGGGCCGCCTGGCGGGCGAGGGCCATCTTCATCGCCATGCGCTCGTCGTCGAAGACCTGGTCGGAGCCGAAGGAGAACGTGATACCCCCGATCGTCCGGTCGTCGATGACGAGCGGTAGGCAGACGAGCGCGTGGGTCGGCTCGTCGATCTTCGGCAGGGCCGGAAACCGTTCGATGCGCTCTGCCGCCGAGCCGAGGAAGACGGGCTCGCCGGTGCGCACCGCGTACGAAAGCGGATAGTCGATGTCGAGCGGGAACTGCTCCCAATCCCGGAGCCGCTGCTCCGAGTAGCCGCGTTGCGCCCGGATCTCGAGGTGGCGGCCATCTTCCGTCACGAGGGCGATGAGCCCGGCCCGCGCCTCGGCCGCGGCGACGGACTGGGTCAGCACGGCGTCGAGCACCTGTTCCGGGGTCACCGCCGAGGAGAGCGCCTCGGCGGAGAGCTGGAGCCGGTGCGCCGTCGCCGCGGCCACCTCCGCTCTGTGCTGCGCGGCCCGTGCGCGCGAACGCTCTTCGTCCAGCGCATGCAGCGCCTTGCGCTGGCGGTCGAAGAGGACGCCCGCCGCGATCGCCGTCGCGCCGAACACGATCGCCGCGATCACGTCCTCGAAGGTGGCGAACCCGAGCCCGTCGGGCGGGATGAAGAAAACGATGAACGGGATCAGCGAGAGGACCGCCGCCGCGAGGCCGTACGAGACGCCTCCCGCCGAGCTCGCCGCGATGATCGCCAGCACGTAGACGAGCCCGGCAATGAGCGCGTTGTCCGTGAAAACGCTGAGCAGCGTCACGACCGCAGGCCCGAAGATCGTCGCGATCAGGGCCGCGGAATCGCGCTCTTGGAGCCTGTGCTTCTTCCCGTCTGACATTGGATTAGGGGGCCGACGGAAGCAAATTGAGCTACCGCAGGCGGACCTATGGTACGCCGGAAACCCCTGCAGATCGAGGGGCCGAGTCCATTTACCAGGCGCCGCCCCCACCACCGCCGCCGCCTCCGCCACCTCCACCGGAGAAGCCGCCTCCGCCGCCACTCGAGCCCGGCGGCGCGAGCGCCGAGCCGAAGCCGGACGAGAGGTCCCCGATGGCGAGCGCGGTCGGGCCGGAGCCGAGGTCTCCCGTCGGGCTGATCCAGTAGATCGCGCTCTGGTCGTGCAATGCCTGCGGCATCAGCAGGTGGGCGCCCTGGAGGACGCGCTCGGCGATTCCGAAGGCGATGCCGTAGACGAGGTAGCGCTCCCAGAGCTCGAGCGTCGCGGGCGGCGCTTCCTGCAGGCGCGGGAAGTCCGTCAGGTAGCGGCGGAACGCCTCCCAGCGCTCGGCTTCGGTCTGGCCGGCGGTCGTCCGGCGGCGCCAGAGCGGCGCCCTCGAGGCGGCGAAGATGAGCGCGACGGCGTTCGTGGCGGCGCAGAGCCCGAGCGCGATCCGGACGACGTCGCTCCAGCGCGGCGACACCGAGCGGAAGCCGTGAATGCCGGTCCAGAGCAGCACGATCGCGAGCACCGCGAAGACGACGATCCAGATGCCGAGGAACCGGCGGCCGCCGCGCGCGAACCAGCCCTTGCGCGTCGATCGCGTCGCCGACGCTCTTCTTGAACATCGTGAAGCGCACGCTGTTGCCGGTGCGGTCGGACTCGATGCGGTCGCGGAACTCGCTCAGGCGGTCATCCTCGCCGGTGAGCACCGAGTCGATCACCTCGGCGACGGGCTCCTCGAACTCGGTGAGCGGCACGCTCGCGTCGCCGAGGGCGAGCTGGAGGTCGGCGACGTCCTCGTGGCGAAGGCCGCCCCAGACCTTGCGCTCGGTCGTGACCGGCGTCGACTTGTAGCGGCCGCGGCGGATCAGGTCGAAGAGGGTCGCCGTGAACTCGTTCGAGCCCGGGAGCCGCCTCCTGCCGCACGAGCGACGGAACGAGGGCGGGCTCGGTGTCGGTCGGCGGGGACTGCTCGTACTCGCGGTCGTACCCGGTCCTCCTTTCGCGCCCGTAGGTCCACCAGACGCCGCCGACGAGCAGGAGCGCCGGCCCCGATCCGAGCAGGAGCAGGATGAGCAGCGTTCGCCAGGGATGGTCTTTCGCGTCGTCGATCCGCTCGCGGTCGTGCTCGTAGGCCTGCTGCGAGGCGAGCTCGTCGGCCAGGATCTTCGGCAGCCCGTTGCCCGAGCGAACCTGCGCGCCCGCGGTTGACGTGAGGAGGCCGCGTGGAAAGGTCACTCGGAACTCGACGAACTGCTCGGCCGGGACGTTCGCGGCCTGCAGGGTCGCTGCGCTCGGGGCTCGGTCGACGACGCCCCGCACCCAGGCGGGGCTTCCCCAGACGCGGTAGGAAGGCCCGAGAGGAGTTGCGCGCGGAAGCTGCATCCGAGCATTCAGCGAGCCGAGCGACGCCTTCCACTCGTCCCCCCAGACCCGGAGATTGACGTCGACGACGTCGTCGTACGCGACGGCGAGGCCCCGGAAGCGATAGTTGATCGTGAACGTCCGGCGCTCGTCGATCGCCCGGTAGTGCCAGACGATCCGCACGAGCTTCGAGCTCTGCTCGACGCCGAAGGAGCCGGGCACGCCGAAGCTGCCGAGCTCGGTGTTCGCGCCGGGGATGTAGTCGTCGTCGCCCTCGCTGACGCCGACCTGGTCGATCGACTCACCCGCGCGGAGCGGGATGTCGCGGTACGCGCCGCTGAAGTCGCCCGAGAAGTCGAACGAGATTCGCTCCTGCACGAGGAGCGACCCGTCAGGCTGGATCTGGACCGCGACGTCCGCGGCCGGCAGCGAGTAGGACTTGGCGTCCGCCGTCGACGGCCACAGCACGACGGCCGTCGCGAGGACGAGGAGCGCTGTTCCGAGCCGGCTCAGCTCGAGAACTCGACGGCGGGCGCCTCGCGCGTGGCGCCTTCCGTCTCGAAGTATTCGCGCGGGCTGAAGTTGAAGAGGCCGGCGACGATGTTCGTCGGCACGGTCTCGAGCGCGTTGTCGTACGTGAGCACCGCGTCGTTGTAGACCTGGCGCGAGACGACGATGTTCTGCTCGACCTCGGCGAGCTGTTCCTGGAGCTGCTGGAAGTTCTCGGTCGCGCGCAGCTGCGGGTACGCCTCGGCGACCGCGAACAGCCGGCCGAGCGCCGCCGTGAGCACGTTCTCGGCGTTCGCCTGCTCCTCGACTCCCTGCGCCTGCTGTGCGGCCGTCCGCGCCTGCGTGACCTCGTCGAACGTCCCGCGCTCGTGCGCGGCGTAGCCCTTGACGGCCTCGACGAGGTTGGGGATCAGGTCGTGCCGGCGGCGCAGCTGGACGTCGATCTGAGCCCAGCTGTTCTCCGTCCGGTTCCGCAGCCGAACGAGCCGGTTGTAGACGACGACAACGGCGATCGCCACGAGCACGAGCAGCACGACGAGGACGATCAGCCAGGTCACCGCTTCAACCCTAAACCGCGAGGGCGTTAGTGTTCTGTCACATGCGGCTCCGAGCCTCGGGCTCACGCTCGTCGGGACGAGGTAGCGACGATGGGGCTCCGTGTCGGGATCATCTCCAACGTCCTGCCTGTCGTCGTCCCGCTGGTCGACACGCTCAGGGAGCTGGGTCACGAGCCGGTCGCGTGGCTGATCGGGCGGAAGAGGCCGGACCCCGAGCGGCCCGACCCGCCGTGGGGCGACGTCACGGACAAGAACGCGCCGCAAGGCGTCAACGTGCTCCTCGCGCGGCAGAAAGGGGATGTCGCCGCGCTCTTCCGGGGGCTGGACCTGGACGCCGTCCTCTGCTGGGGCTTCAGCTGGAAGCTCCCCCAGGAAGCGCTCGACGTGCCGCGGCTGGGCTCGGTGAACAACCATCCCGCGCTCCTGCCCCGGCACCGCGGCCCGTACCCGCTCGCGTGGGCGTTCCGCGAGGGCGATCCCGTCTTCGGCTCCACGTGGCACCGCATGGACGCGGAGTTCGACACGGGCCCGATCCTCGCGCAGTCGAGCGTGCCGATCGAGGACACGGACACGTGGATCGAGGACTTCGGCCCGCGGATCCTGCAGGACACGTTCTCGATGCTTCCGCGCGTCTTCGAGCGGCTCGAGGCCGGGGACCCGGGCGACCCGCAAGGAGAGGAAGGCGCCAGCTGGGCGGGGCCGTTCGAAGCCGACTACGCGACCGTGGACTGGTCGCAGTCCGCGCGGGACATCCACAACCAGGTGCGTGCGTGGCGCCACATGTTCGGAGTGGCCGAGGTCGCGGGCCCGATCGCCGAGCTCGACGGGGAGCAGGTGAAAGTGCTGCGGACGAGCCTGGTCGACCCGGGTGGCGACGCTCGCGAGGTTCAGTGCGCCGACGGCAGCATCTGGATCACCGAGTCCGAGCCGGTCGCCTGACGCCCGTCCCCTGGCCGGTTAGTCGGGGCGCACGTAGCGCTCGACCGATTTGACGCGGTCGCGGTAAAGGTCGTAGCTGCCGCGGTCCGAGCCTGGGCCCCCGAACAGATAGTCCCGGATACCGTCGTGGGCCTCGAAGAAGTCCTTGCCCGAGCCTCCGAACAATCGATCGTGACCGGTGCCGCCGAAAAGGACGTCGTTTCCACCCGCTCCGTAAATCCGGTCGGGCCCGGCGCCGCCGTTGAACACCTCGGCTCGATTTGTGCCCCGGATCACGTCCCCGCGGTCCGTCCCCTCGAGAACACAGCGACGGCGGTGTGAGGGGAAGGGCGCCGATGGTCTCCAGAAGAACGCGCTGACGTCATCTCTAGGCACGCCCGTCTCGATGACGCGCTCGTCCGTCCCGTCCGGTCTGATGACGGCGGCCAGCGATTTTCCGACCGCTTCCGCTGGCTTCGCGAAGGCGATCCACGAACCGTCGGACGCCCACTCGGGCCCCGCACCGCGCGCGATCGTGCGCTCGTTCGTGCCATCGGAATTGACGAGGACGACCTGGGACGACGTGCTCACGCCACGCGTAAAGGCGATCGTCGAACCGTCGGGCGACCAGGCTGGTCCGAAGATCGCACCCGGGGCCAACGCATGCGGATCGCTGCCATCCGAGTTCGCGACCGAGAGGCCCAGGCGGTTGCCGTCCGCGTCGAGCGCGGCATACGCCATCTTCTGCCCGTCGGGGGACCAGACGGCATCGGTCGCAGACTCGGCGACCTTCTGCGCATCGCCTCCGTTCGAGGGGACGACGTAGGTCGTCGAGCGCTGGCTGGAGTACTCCGTTCTCGAGAAGAGGATTCGGCTCCCATCGGGTGACCATGCCGGCCGCCCGATCGTTCCGCCTCCGAAGAAAAGCTCTTGTGCGCGGCCGCTGCCGTCGACGTTCGTCACGTACAGCCACGAGTAGACGCCCCAGTACCCGACGCTCGCGAACTTGCGGCCGTCCGGAGACCACTCGAGGGAGGAAAAGCCCGAGTTGCCGGTCTGCCAGGCGCGACTCATGCGAACGCGCCCTTCGGCGTCGATGAAGACGAGACTCTTGCCGTCCACGTACGAGAGGAGGCTGCCGTCGGGCGACCAGGATGCAAGCGAGCTCGACTGTCGGGGATCAGTGAGTCGAAACGTGTGACCCTGGAGGTCCGTTGCGCACATTCCCAACCCGTACTCCACGACGAAGGTCAGCACAGGCTGGCCAGCGCGCGGTGTTGCTGTTGCGCTGGTGGAGCCTGCTGCGGCCACCGCGACGAGCGTGGCGGCCGCGAGTCTCAGTGCGCTCATGGCGCACCAAAAACTAAACGACGCGTGTCAAGAAGCTGTGAGGATTCCGTTCAGTTCCCGCTGGACGGCGCGCTGAGCTGGCGAGGCACGATCCCCGCGGCGAGCCGGATCGCCTCGGCCTTTCCGCTCGCGCCCTGCAGCAGGAAGGCGATCCCATCGTCCTTCCAGAGCAGCACGCCCTTCTCGACGTCGAACCGCTCCTTGTGGACGGCTCCGTCCGCTCCGATCAGCGTGAACGTCCCGCGTGCGGTGCCCTCGATCCAGAGCCCCGGAAGGGATCCGACCTTGACGTCCTCGGCCTTGCCGCTCGTGGGAACGATCGTGATCCGTGCGTCGACGCCCTTGTCGGGCCACTGGGTCAGGAGGTGCTCCTGTCCGTAGACGAGCGTCACCATGCCGCCGGTGATGTCGTCTCGCACGTAGGCGGCGGTCGGCGGAGTGGCCGTCCGGAGCATGTGGACGCGTGAACGGAACCTTGTCGAGCTCATCGAGGGTGACCTTTCTTGCCTCGAAGAGAGGGAGGGGGCCGGCGACGTCTGCCGGAGGAGGCCCGAGCTCCGTCACCTTGTCGACGCCGAACAGGGAGCGAAGCCCCGACACGGCGACAGGAGCGGCGGCAGCGCCGACGATGGCGAGGGCGGCGGCCAGGGCGACGACCCTCGTCCGCACGCGCCGCGACGAAGCGCCGCGGAGGACGGAGGCGTCGAATGCGGGTGCCTCGGCGTCGATCGCACAGGCGACGGCCCGCAGGCGCAGCTCGAGCTCGTGGTCAGTCATCTTCTTCCTCCAGAATGGTCTTGAGGCGGCGGCGGGCGCGCATCAGGCGCACGCGGTAGGCCTCTTTCGATGTGCCGGCAAGCGCGGCGGCCTCGGCATCGGGTAGCTCCGCGAAGTAGCGGAGCGCGACCGCCAGGCGGTCGGCTTCGGACAGGCGCCCGAGCGCGCTCAGGACGGTTGCGACCTCCTCGTGCGCGACGACCGCATCTTCAGGCCCGGCGATCGCCGCGTCGTGCTGCCCCAGGGCGCGAAGCCCGAGCCGCTCGTGCCGCCTCGAGCCGCGGACGACGTTGTGCGCCTCGTTGACGACGATCCGGAGCAACCAGGGCCTGAAAGCCGAGCCCGGCGTGAAGCGATCGAGCGAGCGGTACGCCTTGAGCAGCCCGTTCTGGCTCGCTTCCTCCGCATCGGCGCTCCGGCCGGTGACGGCCGCCGCGACGCGGTACGCGACTCGCTCGTACGGACGGACGAGCGCCGCATATGCCTCGTGGTCTCCACCGACAGCCCGCGCGACCAACTCGGCCTCGCCGTGTGACGGGGCCTGGTTCAGCGGGAGATCGACGGAGTACTCGAAGGACATATGTCCTTGATACACGGCGAGCGCGCCGAACGTAACGCTCTGCCGCGACTAAGAGGAGGACTTCGAAGTGTTCGAGCTGGGCTAGGTGCCGACGACCTGGACGATCCAGCGGCGCTCGCGCTCGCGGTCGAGCTCGAGGAAGAGGACGCGCTGCCAGGTGCCGAGGCAGAGCTCGCCGTCTCGCACCGGGATCGCCTCGCCGGCCGACCCGAGCAGCATCGACATGCAGTGCGAGTGGCCGTTTCCGACGGACATGTCCTCCTCGCAGATGTTCTCCGTGCGCCGGTCCCAGTCGTCGTGCGCGTAGTACTTGTCGCGCGGGACGAGGGTCTTCAGCATGGCTGTGAAGTCCTCGAGGAAGCCGTCCTCGAACTCGTTCACGCGCACGCAGCAGGTCGTGTGCGGCGAGTAGACGCAGACGATTCCGTCACGGACGCCGCTCTCCTTGACCGCCTCGGTGACCTCGTCGGTGATGTCCCGCACCGAGAGACCCCCGGCCGTCCGCAGACGTCGCTCGTGCTGGAAGACCTTCACCGGGGCCGATGTTAGCGCCGGTCGAGCGAAAATGCGCCGATGAGTCCTTCTGCCGTCGGCCCCCTATAGGCTCGCGCGCCATGACTCGTACGACGCTCGATGAAAGCTGTGGCTCTGGTCGTCGCCCTTGCATCCCTGACGATCAACTTCGGTCTGATCGACCTGATCGACGGCTACACGGGGTTCGTCGACCAGGCGCGCAACCAGGTTCTCGACGCCGGGTGGGGCCTGGTGTTCGGCGTGGTTCTGCCGATCGGCCTGTTCGCACAGCTTCGACGTCCGGAGCGCCGGATCGCCGGGATTCAGCAGACCGGGACTGTTGCGCTCGCGCTCGCCGTTGCGGCCGTCATCGGCGCGGCGTGGTCCTACCTGGCGTTGGCGGCGGGAATCGCGGCTGCGTGCGCCGTGTTGGTGGCGCTGCATCCGGCACGACGGACGTTCCTCAGGCGTGGGCCACGCCTGGAGCCGGCGATGCTGGCCCTCGCGGCCTTCGCAGCCGTTCCGAGCCTTGTGTACGCGGGACGGATGGCCTCGGCCCAGCGGCGCGATCTTCCGCCTGCCGATGCCGTGTCGAACGGCCTCCACCACTGGACCGTGATGACGGCGCTCGGACTGCTCGTTCTCCTTCTCGTCCTGCTCGCCGGGCTCCGCACCGCCGGGTGGCGAATCCCCGCGTTCAGCGCTTCGATTGCGGCCGGCGGCTGGGCGATCTCATGCCTGCTCGCACCGGCGTCGGCGGCGGGAAGCGAGGGCCATGGGTGGGCGTGGGCGGCACTGGCCTGGGCTGTCGTCGTCCTCGCGGCGGCTGTGCGGCCTCAAGGGCGTGAGCGCACGGTCGTCGAACCGGCGCTGGCGGTAGGAGCGCCAGGAGCCTGACCGAGGCGCCTGCCGCTACCCGCGGCCCAGGCTCACAACCAGGTTGACCTTGCCTCCGTTCGGCAGATTCGTGCCTGCCGGCGGGCCGTTGGGACACGATGTGCCCGCGCGCGGCCCTGGCCGAAGTCCTGTGTCCGACCCGTCCGAGCCGGCAGTTTGCACGCGCGATCCTCGCCTTCGCAGCCCGCAGGGTCTTGCCGATCACGTTCGGCACCCGGCAATTCGGGAACGCCTACGTAACGCGCGAGCGCGAAGTCCCCGGACTGCGTGATGCCGTCCTCGAGCCGTTCGGTCGAGCCGCCGACGACGATCCTGCCGTCTGGCTGAAGGGCGACGGCCTCCGCCATGTCCCATCCGCCGATATCGGTCGTCGCCTCCCCGCCGTGGAACGACATGTCGGGCAAGCCCGAGCGGTTGAAGCGCGCGATCCCGAAGTTGGCATCCGTGTCCGAACGCCCGCTCCGGAATCCCACCGTGACGAGTTTTCCGTCCGGCTGGCGGGCGAGGTCGCTCACGCCACCGGTCGCGATCGCGACTCCGTTTCGGGCGATGCCGAACGTCTGGTCGAGGGCGCCGCTGGCCGTGTAGCGGACGAGCCCTGGCTCCGCCGACTTCCCGCCGATGACCACCTTTCCGTCGGGTTGCGCGATGACTCCGCCCCAGGCCCCGTTGTCGACCTCCGGCGCGCTGACGAGCATCCCGTCTGCGTCGAAGCTCGGATCGAGGTGCCCATTGGTGTCGTAGCACCGCGACGTCGATGACGCCCGGACCGCCGGCGTCCCCAGGTAGACCGACGCCGGCCGCCACGATCTTGCCGCCGGGACCGAGGGCGACCCCGTAGGCCCAATCCGTCCAGCCAGGCTGGAAGTCGGTCGAGACGATGCCGCCGTTGCCGAAGCTCTGGTCGAGCGCGCCGCTCGCCGTGTATCGCGCGACCAGGAAGTCAGCGAATGAGCCGAGCTGCTGCCTCGTAGAACCGGACACGACGAGCTTCCCGTCCGGCTGGATGACGATCGCCGAGGCCCATTGGAAATGCGACTGCAAATCGGTAACGACCCTGCCGCCGTCGCCGAACGTGGGATCGAGGCTGCCGTTCGCGTTGTAGCGCGCCAAGGCGACGCTCGCCGCGTGCGCCTCCCGCCGCCACGATTCGGCCGTCGGGTTGGAGCGCGACCGCGAGCGCGGTCGACGGCCGCTGGAAGTCGGTGGTCACCTTGCCGCCGGTCCCGAACGTCTGATCCAGCGCACCGCTTCTCGTGTACCGCGCGAGTGCGAAGGTGCCGTTAGGCGTGCCCCGCTGCTCGTAGCTGTCGCCGACTGCGACGATCTTGCCGTTCGGCTGGACGGCGATGTCGTAGATGCCGTCTATCTGGCCGAAGTCCGTGATGACCTTTCCAGCACGGCCAAAGGTCGTGTCGAGCGCGCCGGGCTTGGCGGCGTCAGCCGAGGGGCCGACGAGCAGGGCAAAACCTGCGCAGAGCACGAGGAACGCGCGAATCAGGGGCTTGGGGGCCATTGGACTGCCGGGAACAAGACGGTATCCCTGTGGGGCCTGCGCATGCAACTAATCGAACGAGCGGGTCGGCAGGCTGTCGCCGCGGGTCGCTGGGCTGCGCTACTCGAGCGCTTTCAACCGGCATTCGCGAGCAGCCGACGCGGACTCGTGCGGGCTCGCTCAGGGCTTCGCCGTGAGCTTCGCCATTTTCGCCCGGAGGGCGAAAATGGGCCCGGGTGGACTCGAACCACCGACCAACGGATTATGAGTCCGCTGCTCTGACCAGCTGAGCTACGGGCCCGCGCGGCGAAGCGTAGCCCGATCCTAGGCCGACTCGACCTCGAGCTCGAGCCAGGACGCGAGGTCCTCGATCTCCTTCTGCACCGCCTTCGCGATCGCGTTCGTGAACTTCACGTCCTCGTGGATCGCGTTCACCCGCAGCACGCCGGCCTTGCGGTCGGCCTTCGCGTCCAGCTTCCCGACGAGCCGGTCGCCGTGGAGGATCGGCAGCGCGAAGTAGCCCCAGCGCCGCTGCTTCTCGGGCTTGTACATCTCGAGCGTGTACTCGAAGTCGAAGAGCTCCTCGGCGCGCACGCGGTCATGGATCAGCCGGTCGAACGGTGAGAGGAGCGCAGTACGCCCCTTGAACCCGCCGTCCAGCAGAGACGGATCGACTCGCCACTCGCCCTTCGTCCCCTCGACCACGGCCGGCTCACCGGCGTCGCCGACGTACGCCGGCTCCATCGGCATCTTCGGCCGCTTCGCCCGCGCGATGCCGAGCGCCGCGAGCCGCCGCTCGTTCTTCTGGCGCTGCGGCCTCCTCGACCGACGGAACCTTCACCTTCGGATAGACGCGCTCCGCCAGATCCCACACCCGCTCGCGCCCGATGCGTCCGGCGATCGCGATCTCGCCGCGAATCGCCATGTACTCGAGCATCTGCGTGACGTTCCGGTCGTTCGTCCAGCCGGTCGAGGCCCAGGGCACGACGCACGTGTCCGGGATCTCGCGTGAGGCGAGCGGCCCCGAGCGGCGGAGCAGCTTCAGGATGTCGCGCCGGAACTTGTCGTTGGCCGTCATCCAGTTGCGCGGCTCGTCGTAGTCCGTCCACTGCTCGGCGCTCGCCAGGTAGAGCCCCACGTCGCTCATCGGCCGCACCATCGCGTCGAGCTCGAAGAGCGTCCGCTTCTCCTCGAGCTCGCGCTTCAGGTTCTCTGGCCGGTACGACGAGCCCAGACGGCTCCAGGCGACGAGGTCCGCGCTCGGCGCGATCGCGGCGGTCGGATCGATCTGGAGGAATGTCAGCTGCCGAACGACGGAGACGAGGTCACTGGGCCTCTTCGCGTCGAGCATCTGCGCCCGAACGGCGACCCGCCGCGCCTGCGCTTTGGTCAGCCGATGCACGTCGCAAAAAGTAGTACGCCCGAACGGGGTAGGCAGGACCTGCAAGTTGCGCGCATAATGGGACGGCACCCCCTCGGCGTTGGGGGACTCCATGTCTGCGGCAACATGGGGCCGGGGAGGCTTTGCCGCAGGAGCCGACCCGGCCCCTCCTACATCCGGCATTTTGACCAGGTCGGAGTCGGAATCCAAACCGAAGCTCCCTAATTCGCGTCTAACCTCCTAGGTATGGCGACGGAACGCGCGGAGCCTGGGCTCCTCGACCGCACTTCGGCCTCTTCGGAGCTCGGCGAGGACTGGCGCGCGCTCACACGCAGGGCGACCGCGATCGCGCTGATCACGAGCCCGGCGCCGTTCATCTGGTTCTACTCGGTTCTGGACTGGAGCCTCGGCTGGTCGCTGGCCGCGACGTTTTTCGTCGTGATCGCGTTCCGCGGGGCGATCGACCTCGCTACCCGTCGCCTCCTGCCGTGGCCGAGCCTGTACGGAACCGACGACGACTCGCTCAAGGAAGAAGACGTCATCGCCCGTCGCCGTGTTTCGTTCTGGCGTGGCGTCCTGAAGCTCATCATCTTCCTGCTCGTCGTCCTGACGATCATCTGGGTCTTCCGCCTGCTGATCCCGGGAGGATCGTCGAGCTGGGTCGACAGCGGGACTGCGATCTACGACTCGATTCACGGCTTCGTTCGCGGCCAGCAGCTGATCGGCCTCTTCTTCAGCCTTCCGTTCTTCCTCCTCTTCAACGCGTTCATCTTCCTCGGCCCGATGATGCTGATCGGGGTCACGCAGATGCGCGGCTTCGAGCCCGGAGACGCGGACTGGGGCGTGCGCCTGCAGGACGTGCGCGGCCAGGACGAGGCCAAGCAGGAGGTCAGCCGCGTCGTCACGCTCTGGCAGAGCGGTGAGGCCTTCGAGCAGGCAGGCGGAAAGCGCGAGCGCGGCCTGCTGTTCCTCGGCCAGCCGGGCACCGGCAAGACGATGCTGGCCAAGGCGATCGCGACTGGCTTCAACTGTCCGTTCGTGCTCATGCCCGGCTCGGGCTTCCAGCAGACGTTCCTCGGCATGGACGCGGTCATCGTCCGCTGGCTCGCGCGCAAGGCGAAGAAGCTCGCCCGGAAATGGGGCGGCCAGTGCATCGTCTTCATCGACGAGATCGACGCGGTCGGAATGCGGAGGCAGGCCCTCGGCGGCGCTCCGAGCTACACCGGAGGCCGTCTCGAGGACGAGCTGTTCTACGGGCGCTTCGGGGCGCTGAACCCGACCGGCGACATGATTCTCGAGACGCGCGCCTGGCGCGATCGGCTGTTTGCCGAGCGCGCGAGCAAGCCCACGGGCCCGACCGGGCTCGCGCGGCTGTGGAACCAGGGCGGCGGTTCCCGGGATGATGGGCGGCGGCGGCCAGCTCGCGCTCAACCAGCTCCTCGTCGTCATGGACGGCATCGACAACCCGCCGTTCTTCCGGCGCCTGTTCACGAACTGGACGAACACCTTCCTCGACGCGACCTACATCATCCCGGCGCGCGTCGGCCGTTTCTCGTTCCGCGTCCCGCGGCCGAAGCCGCGCAAGGACCAGATCTACTTCATCGGCGCAACGAACGTCCCGATCAGCCAGCTCGATCCCGCGCTCACGCGCCCGGGGCGGATGGGGCGCCACGTCTGGCTGCGGACGCCGACGAAGCACGACCGCAAGGACATCTTCGACCTCTACATCAACAAGGTCGACCACGAGCCGGAGCTCGACAGCGAGCAGAAGCGCGACGAGCTCTCGCGCATCACCGGCGGCTACTCGCCCGCCATGATCGAGCAGGTCTGCTCGATGGCGCTCACGTACGCGCACGCAGACGGCCGTGAGCGCTTCGATTCCGCAGACATCCTCGAGGCGATGACGACGGTCGAGTCCGGGACGGCCGTCAACATCGAGTACCCCGAGGAAGACACTCGGGCGGTCGCGCTCCACGAGTCGGGCCACGCGGCGGCGAGCCACGTGTACATGAAGGGCTCGGAGTCGACCCGGATCTCGATCCGCATGCGCGGCGAGTCGCTCGGGCATCACCAGGCGGCCGAGCAGGTCGAGCGCTTCAGCCAGTGGCAGTCCGACCAGATGGCGACGCTGATCTGGGGCCTCGGCGCCATGGCGGCAGAGCGCGTCTTCTACGGACAGACGACGAGCGGAGTCGGCGGCGACATCCAGACGGTCACACGGCTGGCCGCGCTCATGGTCGGCGCCGCCGGCATGGGCCCGGAGCCGCTCGACCTCGACGCGGGAGGGCTCGACTCCAAGGAGGAGGAGCGCGTCCTCAGGCGACTCGAGGAAATCGGCCTCAAGCTGATGAACCGCACCGGGAGCATCCAGGATCACGACGTCGCCGCAAGCGTCCTGTCCGATCGAGACAAGCGGCGGATCGCGGCGCAGATCGTCGGACAGGCCTACGTGATCGCGCACAACTTCGTGCTCCAGAACCGCACGGGGATCGAGAAGATCGCCGACGAGGTCGTGGCACGGCGGGAGATCTACGGCGACGAACTGGTCGCGCTCCTCGAGGGCGCGAACCTCAAGCCCGCGAAAATCGACCTGCTCGAGGAGGCATCGTGGCCGACGCTGTAGAGAAGCGCCGTTCTCCGTTCGCCAAGCAGGTGATGCTCGCGAACCTGGTCATCGTCGCCGGCTTCCTCGGGGTGCTCGGGCTCTTCGCGTACCTCGTCTCCACCCAGTCGGCTGCCAACAGGTGGTCGTCGTACAAGCCGACGGGCAGCGACGTCTACGACAAGGCGCAGAACACGGCCGACCACGTCGCGCCGGCCTACAAGTACAACGGCCAGCCGATCGCGGTGGTGCAAGCCCAGCCGCTCCTCTATCAGGACGCCGCCGTGGATGGGATCGGCATCACCCGGCAGCCCTTCCGCAAGGTCGGGAGCTCCATCAAGCAGTTCGAGCCGGCGAGCGCGACGATCACGTACGTGATGTGCGGCACCGCCGACAAGTGCGGGCTCTCGCAGGTGGGATCGGAGGAGACGGTCCCGCTCCTGCGCAGGGAGGCGCTCGAGCTGGCCATGTACACCTTCAAGTACTCGAAGGACGTCGACTCAGTGGTGGCCCTGCTTCCTCCGGAGGGCCAGACCACGGGCGCGATCTACCTCAAGCGGAAGAACCTCGCCGACGAGCTCTCGAAGCCGCTCGGCGACACGCTTCCGCAGCACAAGTTCCTGAGCTACAGCGGCATGAGCGAGGTCGAGCGCGCCCGCGTGCTGCGGCTCACCGGGGACCATCTCTACAACTCACGCTTCGTCCAGGGGCCGAACGGCCGCACGCTGCTCGTCCTTCGCTCGGTCAACGGATAGCTCCTTAGAGTCAGTTCTTGCTAGGAATCCGGCTTGCGTCGGATCCTTGCTCTGTGTCTGTTCGCCCTCGTGCTGAGCGGCTCTTCCTCGGCGCAGGTGAGGGTCTCGTTCCTCGCGATGGGCGACTACGGCGTCGGCGGCTCGCGAGAGCTGTCGCTCGGCCTCGCGATGAAGAGCTACGAGTCGCGGCATGACGCGAACATGCTCGTCACACTCGGAGACAACGACTATCTCGAGAGCCCGCGCCAGTTTCGGGCCAACTGGCAGCGAAGCTTCGGTTGGGCTCGTCGCGCCGGGCTGCAGGTCGGCGGCGTGCTCGGCAACCACGACTACGAGACCGGTCGCGGGCGCTACGAGCTGAAGACGCTCGGGATGCCCGGCCGCTACTACCTGCGCAGGCTGGGGGAGGGGGAGGTTCAGCTCTTCTTCCTCGACTCGACCGTGATCTCGACCAACGCAGACGGCCTGGCTCGAGGAGCAGCTCTCCCAGTCGGTCGCGACCTGGAAGATCGCGGTCTTCCACCACCCGCCGTACACGTGCGGTGGGCACTCCGGAGACCGGCGGGTCGTTCGCGAGCTGGGTGCCGCTCTTCGAGCGCTACGGCGTCCAGCTCGTTCTCTCCGGGCACGACCACAACTACCAGCGCTTCGCGGCGCGAAACGGCGTGACGTACGTCGTCCACGGCGGCGGCGCGGCGGGCCTCTATCCGCTCCGACGCTGCCCGCGCTCCTACCCGCGGCGCATCCGCGCCCTCGGCCAGCACGGGTTCCTCTACGTCTCCGCGACGGACAGCCAGCTGGACGTGTCCGCCGTCGACACTGCGCGGCCGGACCACCGATCACGTTCGCCTGACGCCCTAGGGCTACAATCGCGGCATGGCCGAGATCGGCACGATGCGCGTCAAGAGCGGGCTCGCCGAGATGCTCAAGGGCGGCGTGATCATGGACGTCACCGACGCGGACCAGGCCCGCATCGCCGAGGACGCGGGCGCCTGCGCCGTCATGGCGCTCGAGCGCGTCCCGGCGGACATCCGCCGCGACGGCGGCGTCGCGCGCATGGCCGATCCCGGACAAGATCACCGAGATCCAGGAGGCAGTGTCCATCCCGGTCATGGCCAAGGCGCGCATCGGCCACTTCGTCGAGGCGCAGATCCTGGAGGCGCTCGAGGTCGACTACATCGACGAGAGCGAGGTGCTGACGCCCGCGGACACGGCCAACCACATCGACAAGTGGAAGTTCACCGTCCCGTTCGTCTGCGGCTGCACGAACCTCGGCGAGGCGCTCCGCCGGATCGCCGAAGGCGCGGCCATGATCCGCACCAAGGGCGAGGCGGGCACGGGCGACATCGTGAACGCGGTCACGCACATGCGCTCGGTCTTCGGCTCGATCAAGCGGCTCGGCGCGATGAGCTCCGACGAGCTCTACTCCGAGGCGAAGGAGCTGCGCGCCCCGGTCGAGCTCGTCCAGTGGGTCGCCGAGAACGGACGGCTCCCGGTCGTGACCTTCACCGCCGGCGGGATCGCGACCCCGGCCGACGCCGCGCTCTGCATGCAGCTCGGCGCGGACGGCGTCTTCGTCGGCTCCGGCATCTTCAAGTCGACGAACCCGTCCGAGCGCGCGAAGGCGATCGTCGAGGCGACGACGCACTACCGGGACGCCGAGGTGCTCGCCCGCGTCTCGCAGGGCCTGGGCGACGCGATGACGGGCCTCGCAGCGGCGGGCATCCCGCCGGAAGAGCTGCTCGAAACCCGCGGCTGGTAATGCCCCTGCGGATCGGCGTCCTCGCTCTCCAGGGGAACTTCCGCGAGCACGCGGCCATGCTGCGGCGGCTCGGCGCGGAGCCGGTCGAGGTGCGCAAGCCGGAGCAGCTCGAGGGGCTCGACGGGCTCGTCGTGCCAGGCGGCGAGTCGACGACGTTCATGCGCCTGATGCGCCTCTACGGCCTCGAGGACGCGATCCGCAGCTTCGAGCAGCCGATCCTCGGCACCTGCGCGGGCCTGATCGTCCTCGACCGCGAGCATCTCGGCCTGGTCGACGTCCAGGTCGCGCGCAACGCGTACGGCCGTCAGGTCTCCAGCTTCGAGGCCGACCTCGAGCTCGCGCGGCGACGAGACCCCGCTGCGCGGCGTCTTCATCCGGGCGCCGCGCGTCGAGCAGACGGGCGACGACGTCGAAGTCCTCGCCGAGCTCGACGGCAAGCCCGTGCTCCTCCGGCAAGGCCGCTTCCTGGTCGCTACCTTCCACCCCGAGCTCACGGACGACACCCGCGTCCACGAGCTCTTCCTCGACACAGTCAGGGAGGCGAGCCTTGTCCGGACATAGCAAGTGGGCATCGATCAAGCGGAAGAAGGGCGCAACCGACGCGAAGCGCGGCCAGCTCTTCTCGAAGCTGACGCGCGCGATCATCGTCGCCGCGCGCGAGGGCGGCCCCGATCCGGGCGGGAACATCGCCCTCCAGAACGCGATCGAGAAGGCGCGCGAGAACTCGATGCCCAAGGACAACATCGACCGCGCGATCGCCAAGGGCGCGGGCACCGGCGCCGACGCGGCCGCCTACGAGACCATCACTTACGAGGGCTACGGTCCCGGCGGGATCGCGCTCTTCGTCGAGGCGCTCACGGACAACCGCAACCGCACCGCGGCCGACGTCCGCCACGTCTTCACGAAGAACGACGGCAACCTCGGCGAGTCCGGCTCCGTCGCGTGGCTCTTCGAGCGCAAGGGCGTGATCCTCGTGCCCGGCGAGATCGACGAGGACGAGCTGATGCTCGCCGCGGCCGACGCGGGCGCAGACGACGTGGAAACCGAGGAGTCGAGCTACCGCGTCACGACTGCGCCGGAGATCCTGCACGCGGTCCGCGAGGCGCTCGAGGCCGGCGGGATCGCCGATCGAGTCAGCCGAGTCGACGATGGTGCCGAAAACCTCCGTGGAGATCGAGGACGAGTCCGTCGCCCGCAAGGTCGTCCGGATGATGGACGAGCTCGAGGAGAACGACGACGTGCAGGACGTCTACGCCAACTTCGACATCCCGGAGACCGTGCTCGAGGCCGTCGCGGGCTAGCTGGACCCGGTCGGGAGGATGCCCTCCCAGCCACACGCCTGGCACAGGAACACCGATGTCCCGTTGTCCAGGCGCTTGAGCTCTTTGAGATAGCCCCGGTGGCCGCGCATCCGCCCGCAGTAGAGGCGGGGGAGGCGGGGAATCTTGCGCGGCGGCTGCGACACGTCTTTCAGCTTACGCCTAGCGGCCTGCGCGGAGCTCGCGGCTCATGGCCGAGAACCCGGCCCAGCGCACGCTCACCCGGTATCTCCCGCGCTTCTTCGCCTTGAGCTGGTAGAAGCCGCGCGGGTCGGTCTTGCCGCCGGAGACCTTCGTCCAGGTCCCGCCGATGCTCTTCTCGAGCGAGACGCGCGCACCGAGCACCGAGTCCAGGAACCGATCGACCACCTTGCCGCGCACCAGCCGCCCGCGCTGGAACGGGCGCGCCGCCACGATCTTCGGAGGCAGGTTCCCCTGGAGCTGCGCGCCGGCGAGCGCGACGAGCAGCTGCCCGCGGTTCCAGCTCGAAGCCGCGCTCGAGCCATTGACCATGTACGTGTCGTCAGGAGGCTCGAGCGCCTCGAAGCGGATAACCGCATGCAGGTTCGTGTCGAGCGGGAAGGCGAGGACGCCTTCGAAGCGCGCGTCACCGGGCGTCGCGGGGGTGACCATCTCGTAGTAGCCGAGGATCGTCCCGACGCCGCGCGTCCCGACCACGTGTGGGACGGACAGGCCGCCGCGCTGGTCGCGCGCCCAGCTCGTGTGCTGGATGTTGGCGTGCGCGATCGCGTCCGCCTCGCCCGGTGCTCTGGTCGAAGCTGACCGTCCAGTCGAGGGACGCCTGTCCCGCGTTCTCGGGATGGCCGATCTGCTCGTAGCGAGCCCCGACCCAGCGGCCCGGGTCTCCCGAGGCGGACTGGCGTTCGTAGCCGGTCGGCGATGCGAGCTCGACGAGGAGGCCGGCCGGAAGCTGGTGCGCCTGACGCGGCGGCGTCGGAGATGCCGATGCGCTCGACCGTCTGGCCGCGTGCGCCCTGGCCTGCGCCGGCGAGGGCCAGGGGTAGGACGAGCAAGCTCGTGAGTAGGGCGAGGCGCCGCACGACTAGAGGCTAGCCCAGGGTGACGCTAGCGTCTGCCGCGACTGACGACGAGGTTCACGCGTGTGCCCCTGGGGCGCCTGACGCCTGCGCGCGGGCTCTGGGACACGACACGACCTCGGGCCTTGCGCGAGCGGGCTTTCCGGACGCGGCCGACGCGGCAGTGCGCCCGGATGATCGTGCGCCTCGCGACCGGGAGCTTCTTCCCGATCACCTTGGGGACCTTGCATCTGACCGGCGGCGGAGGGGGCGGCGGCGGTGGCTGCGCGGAGCCGACGGTGAACTCGCCTTTCATCTGAGCCGCGTGCGGGTCGCAGACGAACCTGTAGACGCCGTCCGTGAAGGTGACGAGCCAGGTCGTCGTGCCCTTGAAGTCGATGTCGGTCGACTTCTCCACGCCCGGTCCCGTGAGGTGGAAGTTGTGGAACGTCGAGTTGTCGTGGACCTCGATCTCGTACGTCCCGGCCTCCAGATGCGTGACCTTGGCGCCGTTCATCGTCAGCGAGATCGTGAAGCCGTCGCCGGTGCCGACGGTCGCAACGAGCGTGCCAGGCGGTGGCGGCGGAGGCGGGGGAGGAGGCGGTGGCGGTGGAGGCGGAGGTGGCGGTGGCGGCGGCGGTGGGCCGGTGTTGACGTTGATCGTTCCGACCATGACCGGGTGCGGAGAACAGTGGTACCCGAATTGACCGGCCTGCGTGAACGTGTACGAGAACGTGTCGCCGTGGTTCAGGAACGGCGAGTCGAACAGCCCAGTGTCTGACGTGACCGTGTGGATGTCCTGACCCGTGTTCGTCCAGCAGACGGTCGTCCCGGGCGGGACGGTCATCGGCCGGGTCGAAGGCGTAGTCGACGATCGAAATCGATGCGTCGAGCCGGTCGGGCACCCGGGCGGTGGCGGAGGAGGCGGGGGCGGGGGTGGTGGCGGCGGGGGTGGCGGCGGAGGCGGCGGGTGGTGGCGGCGGCGGCGGCGGCGGCCCTGTGACGAGGAACTGCTCGACATCCATGAAGCAGGCGTGCGGATCGCATGATACGTGACGACCCCGCGCTCGGCTGGAAGGTCGACCGTCCAGGTCTCAGTGCCCGCGTGTTTCCGTCGCGCTCGGTCGTCAGCGCGGTCGGATCGGGCGCGCAGGCCGATGATCGCTGCCGCCGAGGAGGTGGAAGTTGTGGGCCATCTCGTTGTCGTCGATCTCGACCGTGTACGTGCCGGCCGGCAATCCGTGGAACTCGTTGAGCAGCAGCCCGTCCGGATCCTTGAGCTGGATCGTCGTGCCAACGACCGATCCGGTCAGTACGGGAATAGCCGGAGCGCTCGAGGCGCCGAGCGACACAGGAGCAGCACCGCCAAGCACAAAGGCGGCTGAAATGAGTCCAGCTGCGGCTAGGAACCGTCCCCTCATGACTCCCCTCGTCGAGCCTAGTCCATTGGTCCCGTACGCAAAAGGGGGAAACCCGGTTTTCGGGGCAGGAACGTCCGGCCCGGCGCCTAACCTCGACCCGTGAAGGTTCTCGGCATCGATCCGGGCACTGCAGCGTGCGGATACGGCATCGTCCAAGAAAAAGGCGGGCGGGTTCGGGCCCTCGACTACGGGTGGTGGAAGACGGGCGCGTCCGACCGCCCCGAGGCGCGCCTGAAGACGATTTTCGACGCCGTCACGACGCTCATCGAACGGGAGGCGCCGGATGCCGTCGCGCTCGAGGAGTCCTTCGTCGGCGTCGACGCCCGCACCGCGCTCTCCGTCGGCCAGGCGCGCGGCGCCATCCTCGTCGCCTCCGCACTCGCCGGAGTCGAGTGCGCTGAGTACTCCCCGTCACGCGTCAAGCAGGCCGTGTGCGGCTACGGCCGCGCCGAGAAGGCACAGGTGCAGCGCATGGTCCAGGCCATCCTCCGCCTGGACGCGCCTCCCACTCCCGACCACGCCGCCGATGCGCTCGCTGTCGGGATCTGCCACGCGCTGGCGCCACCGTTGCTGAAGGCAGTCTCGGCGTGATCGCCCGCCTGACAGGGACTCCCGTCGCGCGCACCGCGGACGGGCTCGTGCTGGATGTCGCGGGCGTGGGCTACCTCCTCCGGGCGACCGACCGCGCGCATCGGAAGGCCAAGGAGGGGCGCGAGGTCACGCTCGACACGTATCTGCACGTGCGCGAGGACGTGCTGCAGCTGTACGGGTTCGCGGAGCCGGCCGAGCGGGAGCTCTTCGAGCAGCTCCTGTCCGTCTCCGGTGTGGGGCCGAAGGTCGCGTTGCTGATCGTCTCCGGCTCGACTCCCGCGGAGCTGCGGCGCTCGATCGTCCTCGGCGACACCGCGCGGTTCATCGCGATTCCCGGAGTGGGGAAGAAGACCGCGGAGCGCGTCGTGCTGGAGCTGAAGGAGAAGCTCGGGCTGGAGCAGGTCGTGCCCGAGGGCGCGCCCGACCTCGTGGCGCGTGACGCTCTCGTCGAGCTCGGCTACTCGGCCCTCGAGGCGGAGCGTGCGCTGGCCGGCACCGACCCGGAGGCTCCTCCCGAGGAGCGCGTCCGCCAGGCGCTGAAGGCGGCGTGACCGACCAGTTCCTGGCGCCCGCGCTGCAGCCGGACGAGGACGACCTCGATCGCTCGCTGCGGCCGAGGTCGCTCGACGAGTTCGTCGGGCAGGAGCGGATCAAGGAGCAGCTGGACATCGCGTTGCAGGCCGCGCGGGGGCGTGACGAGTCTCTGGATCACGTGCTCCTGGTGGGGCCGCCCGGGCTCGGCAAGACGAGCCTCGCGTACATCGTCCGCGAGGAGCTCGGCGTCGGCATCCGCTGCGTCGCCGGGCCGGCGCTGGAGCGCAAGGGCGACCTGGCGGCGATCCTGACGACGCTCGAGCCGCGCGACGTGCTGTTCATCGACGAGATCCACCGGTTGTCGAGCGCGGTCGAGGAGGTCTTGTACCCGGCGCTCGAGGACTTTCGGCTCGACATCATCGTCGGTCAGGGCCACGCGGCGCGGACGCTCACGCTGGAGGTGCCGCCGTTCACGCTCGTCGGCGCGACGACGCGGACGGGCTTGCTGACGACGCCGTTGCGCGACCGGTTCGGGATGACGTTCCGGCTCGAGTACTACGAGCCGGCCGAGTTGGGCGTGATCGTGCGGCGCTCGGCGGGGATCATGGGCGTGGAGATCGAGGACGACGCGGCCGAGGAGATCGCGGCGCGGTCCCGCGGAACACCGCGCGTGGCGAACCGGATCCTGCGGCGCGTGCGCGACGTGGCCGAGGTGCGCCATCAGGGTGTCGTGACGGCCGGGGTCGCGGCCGAGGCTCTGGAGTTGCTCGAGGTCGACGGGCACGGGCTCGAGCGGACCGACCGGGCGCTGCTCCACGCGATCGTGGACCGCTTCGACGGCGGTCCGGTGGGCCTGTCCACTCTGGCCGTGGCTCTGGGTGAGGAGCCGGACACGATCGAGGACGTCTACGAGCCGTATCTCCTGCAGCTCGGGTTCATCCAGCGCACGCCGCGCGGCCGGATCGTGACGAAGCTCGGCCGCGAGCACGTCGGCGCCCGACGAAAGCCGCAGAAGCGCTCTTCTAGTCCGGCAGGGTCCTGATCGCTGTGTCGATCACGGCGAGGACGTCGGAGAGGTGGCGTTCCTCGGCGTCGTTCCAGCCGTCGAGATCCGCTGAGCCGGTCGCGGTCCCGAGCGCTGCCATCGCGTCGCCGAGCGCGCGTGCGTCCGCCGAGTGCGCGACGAAATCAGCCTGGAGCGACTCGTTGTGGCGGTACCAGCTGGCGAGGAGCGAGCCGAGCAGGGACCACGACGCCGCCCCCCGGCTCCACGCCTGGGTTGCCTGCCCCATCTCGTCTCGAGCCTGGGCTCCCTGCGACCAACCCTTCAGGAGGAGGCCGCGCGCCTCCATCAGCATCGCCGCAGCCGTCTCGACGGCCACCTGTGACAAAACTACTCCTCTCTAACTAGGAAAGTACCACTCTGGAGGCGCGTGAAACCAGGCCCCGATCAGGCGCTCTTTCGGTTCGTCTGGCCCTGGCGGGTGTTCAGCGCGATTCCCGCGACGGTGGTCGAGAACACGACGGCGCGAACCGTTCTCTGGATCG
Organism: uncultured Actinomycetes bacterium; assembly: GCA_963712635.1. Taxonomy (GTDB): domain Bacteria; phylum Actinomycetota; class Thermoleophilia; order Gaiellales; family Gaiellaceae; genus VAXT01. The sequence continues at coordinate 168,941 of CAVQIS010000008.1, forward strand.
CCCCCGGCACGCCGGTCCGATGGCCGCGTGGGCACCGCGTGGCCATCTCCGAGCTCCAAGGCGGCGAGTGGCTCCACGAGGAAGCTGAGTGGTACGGAGGCCGACTCATGCTCCACGAACGGGGTGCGTCTCACTCGGTCTACGTGCAATGGGGACGTGACGGCGAGTTCCTCGGCTGGTACGTGAACCTCGAAGAACCGTGGCAAGAGACCCCGCTCGGCTTCGACACGACCGACCATCTGCTGGACATCTGGGTCGATCCGGACCGGACTTGGCGCTGGAAGGACGAGGACCACCTCGCGGAAGCGGTCGAGATCGGGCTCTTCACACAGGAGAAGGCCGACGCAGTTCGGAGCGAAGGCAGCTCGCGCGATCGAGCGCATCGAGGCCTGGAAGCCGCCGTTCAGCGAGAACTGGGAACAGTGGAGGCCGGGGAAGGCATGGCCGCTGCCCCAGATCCGCGCCGGCTGGGACAAAAGCGCGCCGATTTAGCGCCGAAACTGCACCTCGTGCCACGAGGGCACGGGTGCCAGCTCCAGCAGGGCGCGGTCGCCGCGCGGGTCGCGATAGGCGAACTCGCCCTCGCGGTCGTCCCAGTCGACCTCGAGGAGCCCCTCCTTGACGCGGTGGTCGAGCCAGGCGCCGCGGAAGACGAGCTTGCGGAGCCAGTAGACGAGCGACTCGCCGCGGACGAGCGAGAGCTGCTCCCAGTGGCGCATCAGGTAGCGGCCCAGCGAGCTCCGAGGCTCCTCGATCAACCCGTCGGCCGCGAGCTCGACGAGATCCGCCGTCTCGTCCTCGTCGAGGTCGTTGCTCTCGACCACCCCGAGCTTCACGGCGGCGGCCGTGACGCGCTGCTCGAAGTCGTCCGTGTTGAACGCGAACCGGTACCCGAGGAACTCGACCATGTAGTCCTCGCCGGAGGAGTAGTTCGCTTCGACCGTCACTCTCCTCAGGATAACCACCGCTGTCCGACCGCCTCCGTACCGTGGCTCGGCTTATGGATTGGTCGGTCAAACCCTGCCCGCAGGCCGATGCGAGCGTCCTCGCAGAGAGCCTCGACGTCAGCGAGACGACCGCGCGCGTGCTCGTTCGCCGCGGCTACTCGAATCCCGCGGAGGCCCGTGCGTTCCTCGAAGGGGCTGTGCCCGGGCACGATCCGTTCCTGCTCGGGGACATGGCCGGCGCGGTCGAGACGATCCGTTCGGCCATCGCGGCGGGCAAGAAGATCTGCGTTCACGGCGACTACGACGCCGACGGGATCTGCGCCACCGCGCTCGCAGTCCTGATCCTGCGCGAGCTCGGCGCCGACGTCACCTGGCACCTGCCGAGCCGCTTCGAGGAAGGCTACGGCGTCCAGCGCGAAACGCTCGCCCGCCTGGCCGACGAGGGCTGCGGGCTCGTGCTCACGGTCGACTGCGGCGTGACCGCGGTCGAGGAGATCGCCGAGGCTCGCGCGCGCGGCCTCGAGGTCGTCGTCACCGACCACCACCGGCCGGGGGAGACGCTCCCGGACTGCCCCGTGGTCGCCACGCGGCCGTCCGACTATCCGTTCCCCGAGCTCTGCGGGACCGGCGTCGTCTACAAGCTCGGCGAGGCGCTGCTCGGCGTCGGCCACGAGGCGCTGACGCGGCACCTCGACCTCGTCGCGCTGGCGACCATCTCGGACGTCGTCCCGCTCGTCGACGAGAACCGCGCGCTGGCGCTCGCCGGCCTGCGCGGGCTCGCGCGTACACAGAAGCCGGGCCTCCGGGCGCTGATGAAGGCCGCGCGGGTCGATCCGGCGCGGGTCGACGAGGGCGCGGTCGGGTTCCGGCTCGCTCCGCGGATCAACGCGTCGGGGCGTCTCGGTCGTCCTGGCGCCGCTCTCGACCTGCTGCTCACCGAGGATCGCGACGAGGCGGGACGGCTGGCCCACCAGCTGGAGGAGCTGAACCGCGAGCGCCAGGGCGTCGAGGACCGGATCCTGCGCGCGGCGATCGCGAAGGTCGACGAGTGGCCGGAGGCGAAGCAGCGCCGCCGCGGCTACGTGCTCGCGGACGAGGGCTGGCACGAGGGCGTGATCGGAATCGTCGCGTCGAGGCTCGTCGAGCGCTTCCACCGGCCCGTCGTCCTGATCGCCGGGGCGGACGGCGACTGGAAGGGGTCCGGCCGCTCACCCGGGGTCTTCGACCTCCACGGCGGGCTGTCTGCCTGCTCGGAGCACCTCGAGCGCTTCGGCGGCCACCGCGCCGCTGCGGGCCTCTCGATCAACCCCGACCGGATCGAAGCGTTCGCGGACGCGTTCGCGGCCCACGCCGATGCGTCGCTGAGCGACGACGACCTGCGGCCGCAAACCATCGTCGATGCGGTCGTGACCGGGCCGGAGCTCACGCTGGAGCTCTGCGAAGAGCTTCGCCGGCTCGCGCCGTTCGGGCTGGCGAACCCCGGCGTGACGCTGCTCCTTCCCTCGTGCGAGGTCGGCGACCCCGCCTCGGTCGGCGACGGCAAGCACCTGCGCTTCCGCGTGCGCGACCGCGGACGTGACGCCGGGAGCGCGATCGCCTTCGGGCTCGGGACGCAGCTCGACCGCTTTCGCCGGATGGGCCGCTACGACGTCCTCTTCCGGCTCGAGGCGAACCACTGGAACGGCACAGTCGCGCCGCAGCTGGTCGTGCGGCGCGTGCTCGACGCACCTGAGCGCTACGAGAGCCTCCGCGACTGGCTCGCCGACCAGTGGCGGCTGCCCGCCGCGGAGCGATCGCCCGACGCGGCGGCGATCTTCACCGAGCTCGGCCTCGACGCCGAGACCTCCGTGAAGCGTCCGCTGCTCGAGTCCGAGGCGTTCCGCGCGCTCGTCGAAGAGCCAGAGCTCGCCCAGGCCGCCTAGCTCGGTTCCTGCGAAACCCAGGTCCACGTCATCAGCTCAGAACGCTCCGAGTTGGTCGACGAGGTCGAACAGCTGGTCCAGCGGGACGCGCTCGACCGCGCCTCGGAGCAAGCCCGCCAGGCGCGAATCGAGCGCGTCCGCATTCACCGCGTCGTCGATCGACCGGAGCAGCCCCTTGCGGACGAGATCCTCGAGCTCCGTGCTCGTGATTCCGTGCTCGCGCGCGAACTGCTCCCGGGAGTCCTTGTTGGCGAGCGCAAGAACCATGTCCTCACGGGAGACGTGCAGCTCGCAGGCAGCACCGTCGAGCGCGGAGAGGACGACCTGCTGCAGCACCTCCTGCGCCCCTTGCGGGTCGCGCCAGTCGCGCGGCGCGCACGGGTCGGCCACCTTGGCCGGCGCGTACGAGGCGCCGCCGAGCGCGACATAGACGAGCACGAGCACCACCACCGCCGCCGTCGACCAGGCGATCGCGCGCATCAGACGGTCACATCCCGCCGGCCGAGGAGGATCGGGATCAGGGCGAGCAGCCCGAGCAACGCGGCGACGAGGAACGAGTTCGAGAACGCGTTCGTGACGGCGCGGTCGAGCTGCTCCTGGAGCTCGTCCCCGAGCGCTGCATAGTCGGAGTCGTCGCGGTGGTCGACAACCGCTTTCACGTCCGGGATCCGGGCCTCCGGCTTGGCCTCGTCGACTGCGACCAGGACGTCACGCGCGACGCCGATCTTGTCCAGCGCCGAGATGTTGCTGTCCAGCACGACCGCTGTCCCGGCGGTCAGCGCGGCGTCCTCGTTCTTCTTGAGGTCGGCCGTGAAGATCGGCGTCAGCAGGACGAGCCCGAGCACGACGCCCGCGTGGCGCGCTGCGATCGTCCAGCCGCCGTGAACGGCCTGCCCGGACCGTCCCTCGAGCGCCCGCTCGGTGAGAGCGGACAGCGCGAGGCCGAGGCCGGCGCCGATCGCCAGCTGCGGCGGGATCGTCCAGAAGACACCTGCCCGGGGCAGCCAGGCGAGCGCCACCAGGCCGCCCGAGATCAGGATCGCGCCCGATGCTGCCCGCGCCCACAGCGGCGTGATTCTGTGCGCGACCCGCGTCGCCGCGATCCCCGCGAGCGGCATCACCGTCACCACCAGCCCGGCCGTGAGCGGGTCGAGGCGCCAGCCGTTGATCAGCAGGATCACGAGCAGGAAGAGCGCGGCCACGAGCGCCCCGGAGACGAGCAGGAGCGCCAGGTTCGCTGCGACCTTGGGTCGCCCGCTGGGAGCCGGAATCGGACGCGCCTGCACGCCTGGGAGGGCCAGGAGCGCCAGGAGCGCCACGGGCGCCTGGAGGACGAAGATCGACTCCCAGCCGAGGAGCTGCGTGAGGATTCCGCCGACCGCCGGCCCCACCGAGGCGCCCACGATCCCGGCGAGCGCCCATACGCGTCCGGCGGCGGCCTCGTTGCCGGTCGCCTCCGAGAGGAGATCGAGCGCCGCGCAGACCACAGCCGCCCCGCGACGCCCTGGGCCGCGCGCATCCCGACCAGCACATCGAACGTGGGCGCCAGGGCGCAGCCGAACGATGCCACTGCCAGCGCGACGATCGCGGCACCGAACACCCGCTTCGGCCGGCGGCGAGCGAGCCACGCAGCCGGGATCGCCGCCAGCGCGAGCGCGAGGTTGAACGAGATCAGCGCCCAGGCGAGCGTCGAGACCTCGACCTCGTACTGGATCAGGATCTTGGGCAGCGCGACCGTGACCACCGACGAGTCGGCGAGCACGAGCCCGACCGAGAGGCCGAGGAGCGCGATGCGATGTCGTGGCGCGAGGGACACTAGGCCCCGCTACCGACTGGTCTTAGCGAGCGGTTCCGACTCGTGGAGCCGTGAGCGCGATCAGCAGGCGCGTCACCGCGAGAGCGCGGCGCTTTTTGAGGTGTCGTCTGAGCACAGGCCGCATCACTTCTGTCTCTCAACGATGAATCCTTCGCCGGGGATACGGGCAAGACGGTGACGGACGGGGTCCGAACTACAATTTTCACATGGCCTTGATCGACGCTCGCGAACGACACGAAGACCTCTTCGAGGAGTTGATCGCCGAGGTCGCGACCTACAACGACGACATCGACCGCGACCTGATCGCGCGGGCCTTCGATTTCGCGACCCGCGCGCATTCGGGCCAGGAGCGCCGCTCGGGCGAGGCCTTCATCTACCACCCGTTCGGCGCCGCCAAGATCTGCGCGGAGCTGCGGCTCGACGACGAGACGATCGCGGCCGCGCTCCTCCACGACGTCGTCGAGGACACCGAGGTCGGCATCGACGAGGTGCGCGCCGAGTTCGGCGACGAGATCGCGACCCTCGTCGAGGGCGTCACGAAGCTGACGCGGATCCAGTTCCAGAGTCGCGAGCATGCGGAGGCCGAGAACTACCGGAAGATGATCGTGGCGATGGCCCATGACGTACGGGTCATCCTGATCAAGCTCGCAGACCGGCTCCACAACATGCGCACGCTCGAATACCTGGGGCGCCAGAAGCAGGTGCAGAAGGCGCGCGAGACGCTCGAGGTGTACGCGCCGCTCGCGCACCGGCTCGGCATCCACAAGCTGAAGTGGGAGCTCGAGGATCTCGCCTTCCAGGCGCTGCATCCCCGGAAGTACGCCGAGATCGAGGCGATGGTCGCCGAGCGCCGCGCCGATCGCGAGGAGCACGTCAACGAGGCCGCGATCGTGCTCACGAAGGAGCTGGACAAGGTCGGCATCCCGGCCGACATCTCGGGACGCGCGAAACACTCGTACGCGATCTACGACAAGATGTCCAAGAAGGGCCGCGAGTTCAACGAGATCTACGACCTCACGGCCATGCGGGTCATCGTCGAGCACGCCGGCGACGAGGGGACGCGCGACTGCTACGGCGCGCTCGGGCTCATCCACTCGCTCTGGAAGCCGATGCCCGGCCGGTTCAAGGACTACGTCGCGATGCCGAAGTTCAACGGCTACCGCGCGCTGCACACGACCGTGATCGGGCCTGCGGGCTCGCCGCTCGAGATCCAGATCCGGACCCGCGAGATGCACGACGAGGCGGAGTACGGGATCGCGGCGCACTGGCTCTACAAGCGCGGCTCGAAGCAGCAGCCGGCCGACAAGGAGTGGCTCGCGTGGGTCAAGCAGCTGATGGAGTGGAGCCAGGACGAGGCCGATCCGCGCGAGCTGATCAAGAGCCTCCGAACCGACCTCTTCGACGACGAGGTCTACGTCTTCACGCCGAAGGGCGAGGTGAAGACGCTGCCCGCGGGCGCGACGCCGATCGACTTCGCGTACTCGGTGCACACGGACGTCGGCCACCGGACCGTCGGCGCGAAGGTCAACGGGCGGATCGTCCCGCTGCACTACACGCTGCACAGCGGCGACTTCGTCGAGATCCTGACCTCGAAGGGCGGGCGCGGCCCGTCGCGCGACTGGATGACGCTGGCGCGCTCTCAGCGCGCGCGCAACAAGATCCGGCAGTGGTTCTCCCGCGAGACGCGTGAGGACACCGAGCAGAAGGGCCGCGAGGCGCTGGAGCAGGCCCTGAAGGCGCAGAAGCTGCCGTACCGCAAGATCGCAGGCTCGGCAGTGCTGGCGCAGGTCATCCGCGAGACCGGGTTCAAGAAGGCCGAGGACTTCTACATCGCGCTGGGCTCGGGCAAGCTGCAGGCCGGCCAGATCGTCAAGAAGGTGCTCGCGCGGCTGAAGACGGCCGAGGTCGCCGAGGAAGAGATCGTCCCGCTCAAGCCGAAGACGGCGACCGCGGTCAGCACCGACTTCGGGGTCACCGTCCAGGGCCTCGACGACGTCCTCGTCCGTCTCGCGAAGTGCTGCACGCCGGTTCCGAGCGACGAGATCGTCGGCTACATCTCGCTCGGCAAGGGAATCACGATCCACCGGCGCGACTGCCCGAACGTGAAGGCGCTGATGCGGAACCCGGAGCGCTTCACCGCGGTCGACTGGGACGGCGGCTCGACGAAGAGCTTCTACGTCCAGATCGCGGTCGACGCGTGGGACCGGCCGCGGCTCCTGGAGGACGTGGCTCGGACCTTCGCCGAGCACGGCGCGAACATCGTCTCGTACGGCGGGACCGTCGAGGATCAGCTGGCGAAGAACTGGTACACGGCCGAGCTGGGCGACGTGAAGGCGCTGCGGACGCTGCTCTCCGCGCTGCGCAACGTCGAAGCTGTCTTCGACGCGTACCGCGTCACGCCGAGCGCTTCTCCTTTCAGATGCCTGAGCTCGTTCACCGCGCCGAGGCGCTCGCGACCAGCGATGGCGCTTCGAGCGCTCGTCGATCCCGCGAGATCGGGCGGCTGCTCGCCGTGCTCGCTGCGTCTCGGCCGCACGGCCGCGTCTCGCGGAGATCGGCACCGGAACCGGGTGTCGGCTGCCGCGTGGATCGTGTCCGCGATGGGGCCAGAGCGCGTCGTTTCGTCACGCGTCGAGGTCGACGACGATCGTGCCGCCTGCCTGCGCGCGCCTGTTCGCGGACCGCTCCGAACGTGCGTCGTCCTCCACGGCGACTGGCACGAGGTGCTGCCGCCGGAGGCGCCGTTCGACCTCCTGTTCTTCGACGGCGGCGGCTGGAAGCGCAGCCCGCCCGCACCAGATGCGGGCCGAGAGCGAGCGGGCGCTCGAGCTCGTCGCGGCGGGAGGCATCGTCGTGATGGACAACCTGACGCCGGAGCACCTGTGGCCGGCGGACGGGCCCGACCTGGCCGGACGCGCTCCGCGAGTTCTGGCTCGGCAGCGACGCGCTCGCTGGCGACGGAGGTCCTGACGACGCCTGACAGCTCGGCGATCCTCGCCGTGAGCTTAGCTGTCGACGAAGAAGAACTGCTTCCAGGCCGTCCACCAGTCGTCGGCCCTGGAGACGATCGTTCGATCGTCGAGGAACTCGACGCCCTGCTGGAAGCGCATCTGGCGGGCGGCGGTCGTGTGCTTGTACTCGACCTTGACCTCGCACGGCTTGCCGGGGTCGTACGGCGCGACCGCTTTCAGATCGGAGAGCGCCTTCTTCGCGCCTTCTTCGATCAGCTCGCGCGCCTTCGCGGGGACGATCATGCGCGCGCTCACCTGGCCGAGCCCCTTCTTGACGGAGACCGTCGTCAGGCCGTCGCCCAGGAGCTCCTTTCCCTCGCGGCAGGAAGCCTCGTCTCCGGTGACGAGGAGCACGGGGCAGCCCCACGTGCCGCAGAGCGCGGCGTTGATGCCCGTCTCGCCGACGGGCGTCCCGTTGAAGTAGAGGTTGTGCCAGGACTGGCCGGAGACCGTGTGGTTGAGGACGCCGTCAGCGGTGCCGGCCATCGCGTGCATCCCGATGAAGAGCGCCGCGTCGCAGCCCTCCTCGAGGAAGCCCGTGTACTCGGTCCACTCCTCCTGGACGACGTACTCGCAGGCCGGGTCGAGGTCTTCCGGGATCAGCGAGTTGAACGTGTAGCCCTCGCCGGCGCCGTGGCAGTCCATGACGACGATCTCGGTGGCTCCGGCCGCCTTCGCGCCGCGGACCGCCGCGTTGATCTCGCCGGTGTAGAGCTTGCGGCCCTCCTCGAACATCGGCGCTCCGGCGTTGGTCTGCTGACCCTTGACGATCCCGCCGACGCCCTCCATGTCGCTGATCACGTGAACCCGCACGCGCGGAACCTACCTTCTCCAGACACGTCCCAGTGACTGTCACAGTGACAGGCACTCAGACGTGTCCCGAATGGAGAATCACTCGTTCGAGGGATCATCCCCCGAACGAGCGGGGTAACTGAGACGAGGGATAGACGCGGGCGGGCTCTCGACCTACAAGGAGGTAGGGGAGAGGGAATGTCTGCGGCGCCCGGTGTGCTCAGAGGACGGCTACTGGGCGCCGCGGCGCTATCTAGAGCTCGAGGTCGTCACCTTCCAGTGAGCGGATGCGCTCGCGGAAGAGGTCCGGGATGGGCAGCGCCTTCCGTTCCCCGAGGTCGACCAGCACGAGCGTCTGGTCCGAGCTCACCATCAGCTCGTCCGTCTCGACGAGGTAGGCGGCCATCTCGTAGGTGACGCTCGTCCGCCCGATGCGCGCCACGCGGATGAAGACCTCGATCAGGTCGTCGAAGCGCGCCGGAGCGAGGTACTCGATCGACGAAGCCCGCATGACGAGCCCGGTCTCGAAGTCCGTCGTGTTCAGCATGTCCAGATGCCGGTGGTACTCGACCCGAGCCGCGTCGAAGTAGGGCAGGTAGCGCCCGTAGTAGACGATCCCCTGCGCGTCCGTGTCGGAGAACCCGATCCGGGTCAACGACGAGAACTTGTACGGCGGCTTACGGTCGGTTAGGCGGCCCAGCTCGAGGCTCATCAGCGCGCATGCTAGGCGTCCGCGCGTGGGAAGCCGCCAGCCGGCGGAAGCGCAGGTTCTCGACGACGCCCCGGGCGGCGAGCACGAGCAGCACGAGCAAGATCACCGCGAAGGGCACGACGGCCCATTTCGCGCTGATCCGAGCGGCACCGATCGGCGCCGACTTCCCTTTCCGGTTGTACGTCTGAGCGCTGGGGTTCGCGGTGAAGTCGCGCGCCGCCTGCACGACCCCCGGCTTGCCGATCGGCGCGAACGTCGCCCCCGGCATGAACGAGTCGACCAGCCAGCGCCCGTGAGAGGGCTGGAGGTAGACGTTGAAGAGGATCTGACCAAGCTTCGCCTGGTAGCGCTTGGTGGGCGCGAGGATCAGCTCGACGGAAAGCTCGTCCTTCGTGCGGTACTGGATGGTCCACTCGTGGAAGCGGGTGCCCTTGGCCGGGTAGGGGTAGACGCCGATGTCCCCGTGGGACCATTGCCCGCGCGTCATCCCGCCCTTGAGGGTCGGCGTGACCACGTCGTACGCGGCGCCCGCGTTGTGCCGCTTGACCGCGTGGTTGACGAAGGTGTCGAGCGTGCGGTTGATCTGAGCCCGCTCGGAAGCCGACACGCGCGGCGGCGATGCCCAAGACGAGCCCGCGGACACGAGCGCAGCGACGCACACAGCAAAGGCAACCCCCCGCCTCATGACCACAGAGTAGCGACGCCGTGCTTCAGCTGATGAGCGCCAGAACCTCGTCTCGCTTGCGCTCCATCAGCTCCTTCGAGAGCGCCTCCAGATTGAGCCGGAGCAGCGGCTCGGTGTTCGACGGGCGCACGTTGAAATGCCAGTCCTCCGCCTCGACCGAGATCCCGTCGAGGTGCGAGACCTTCCCCTCGCTCCCGAAGCGCTCCTTGATCTCCTGGAGCTTCACGGCCACGTCGGAAACGGGCACGTTGAGCTCGCCCGTGAGGAAGTGGCGCTCCCGATAGGGACGCAGGAGCTCGGACAGCGGCTTGCCTCGCTTCGAGACGAGCTCGAGCATCAGCAGGAACGGGATCACACCGGAATCGGCCTGGTAGAAGTCGCGGAAGTAGTAGTGGCCGGAGACCTCGCCGGCGAAGACGGCGTCGTCCTCGCGCATCCGCTGCTTGATGAACGCGTGGCCGACGCGGTTGATCAGCGGCGTGCCGCCTGCGCGCGCGATCGTCTCCGGGACGGCCCAGCTCGCGCGGACGTCGTAGATCACCTTCGAGCCCGGGTATTTCTCGAGCATCGACTCGGCCAGCAGTGCGGTCACGAAGTCGCCGGGGACGAACTCGCCCGTGTCGTCGATGAAGAAGCAGCGGTCCGCGTCGCCGTCGAAGGCCGCTCCGAGCTCGGCGCCGTCCTCGCGCACCTTCGAGATCACGAACTCGCGGTTCTCGGGGAGCAGCGGGTTCGGCTGGTGGTTCGGGAACGTCCCGTCCGGCTCGAAGTAGTAGGGGACGGCGTCGATGGGGATCCGTTCCAGGACAGGCGCGAGCATCACGCCGGCCATCCCGTTGGCCGCGTCGATGACGACGCGCTTGCGGTCGACCGCGCCGAGGTCGATGAAGGACAGGACCTTGTCGACGAAGGCCGGAAAGACGTCCTCCTCCCGGACCTGTCCAGGTGTCAGACGCTCAGACGTGTCGGATTCGGGCAGCGCTCGGTCGCGGATGTCCAGGAGGCCCGAGTCCCCGCCGACGGGCAGCGCGCCGCGGCGGACGATCTTCATCCCCGTGTACTCCTTGGGGTTGTGCGATGCGGTCACCTGGATCCCGCCGTCGAGGCCCATTCCGCCGACCGCGGCGTAGACCATCTCGGTCCCCACGAGGCCGATGTCCACGACCTCGGCGCCGGCCGACGCAGCTCCTTCGATCACCGCGGCCGCCATTGTCGGAGAGGAGACGCGCATGTCCCGCCCCACCGCGATCCGCTTCGGCTCGAACTGCTCGACGTACGCGCGCCCGATCGCCCGCGCGCCGTCCTCGTCCATCTCCACGGGATAGATCCCCCGCACGTCGTACGCCTTGAAAACCTTCGGGTCGAGCACCGCCCGGAACCCTAGAGGCTCACGAGGGCGGCCAGAAGACCGCTTCGCTCCGGAAGAGACCGCCCTCCCGGCTCGTTTCTACACTTAGACGTATGGAACGCAAACTTGCCACGGTCCTGTTCGTCGACCTCGTCGACTCGACGTCGCTCGTCTCCGCGAGCGACCCCGAGGTCGTGCGCCGGCGCGTGACGCGATTCTTCGACCAGGTGTCCCGCTGTATCGAGACGTACGGCGGCACCGTCGAGAAATTCGCCGGCGACGCGGTCATGGCCGCATTCGGCGTGCCGCAGGCGCACGAGGACGACTCCGAGCGCGCGGTTCGCGCCGCGCTCGAGATCCTCGACTCGGTGCGCGACCTCGAGCTTCAGGCCCGGATCGGGATCGAGGCCGGCGAGGTCGTGACCGGCGCGGGCGACTCCACGTTCGCCACCGGCGAGGCTCTCAACCTCGCGGCCCGTCTGCAGCAGCTCGCCGAGCCCGGCCAGATCCTGATCGGCCCCGCAGCGCACCGCCTCACCCTCGGCAGCGTCGAGGTCGAGGACATCGGGCCCGTCAAGGTGCGCGGCCGCGAGGACCCGGTCTGGGTCTGGGCCGCGACCGCCGCCGGCGCACGCCCCGCAGGTCGCGTGCCGGTGACGCCGCTCGTCGGCCGGGACCACGAGCTCGACCTGCTCGAGAACACGTTCGCGCGAGCCCAGCGAGACCGCCGCGCGCACCTCGTCACGATCTACGGCGAGCCGGGCGTCGGCAAGAGCCGCCTGGCCAACGAGTTCCTCGCATCGCTCGAGGGGACGACCGATCCTCCACGGCCGGTGCCTCCCGTACGGCGAGAGCATCACGTACTGGCCGCTGGCCGAGATGGTCAAGGGCGCCGCGGACATCGCCGACGACGACCCCCTCGACGTCGCGATCGAGAAGCTCCGCGAGTCCTGTCCCGCAGAGGCGGTCGCCGACCTCCTCGGCCTCGCCACCGGCGTGCTCGAAGCGGTTCACGGCGAGCGCAGCCAGCAGGAGATCTCGTGGGCCGCGCGCGAATGGGCGCAGCTGATGTCCCAGACGCAGCCGCTGATCCTCGTCTTCGAGGACATCCACTGGGCCGAGGAGCCGCTGCTCGAGCTGATCGAGCACATGACCGAGTGGGTGCGCGACGGCGCGCTGATGATCGTCTGCCTGGCGCGTGCGGAGCTGCTCGACATCCGCTCCACCTGGGGCGGCGGTCGCGTTCGCGCGACGGCGATCGAGCTGGAGCCGCTCGGCGATGCGGACGGCGAGACGCTGATCGACGCGCTGAACGAGGATGGCACGATCTCGGCCAAGACGCGCCGCGCCCTGCTCGACAAGACCGGCGGCAACCCGCTCTTCCTCGAGGAGGTCATGCTCAACGTCGCCGAGTGCGGCGAGGAGCGCGCCGTCGAGGAGATCCCGGACACCGTTCAGGCGCTGATCGCGGCCCGCATCGACCGGCTGCAGCCCGCGTCCAAGTCGGTGCTCCAGCGCGCGTCGGTCATCGGCCGGAGCTTCTGGGCGGGCGCGGTCGAGTACCTGGCCGAGGACGAGGACCTGTCCGATCCGATCGAGGACCTACTGCTCCGCGACCTCGTCGTCGGCGAATCGCGCTCGACGCTCAAGAACGAGACGGCGTACCGCTTCAAGCACGTCCTGATCCGGGACGTCGCTTACGCGAGCCTGACCAAGTCGGCGCGAGCCAAGCACCACGCCCGGTTCGCCGAATGGCTGCGTGAACGAGCCGGCGACGAGCTGCTCGAGATTCGCGCGCACCACCTGGATCACGCCGCGTCGCTCCTCGCCGAGCTGGACGGCGCCCCTCCGGCCGATCTGGCGCGAGAGGCGGCCGACGCGCTCGAGGAGGCCGGCCGGCGCGCGCTCGCCCGCGAGGCCAACCAGGCGGCCCGCCACCTCTTCCTGCGCTCGGTGGAGCTCGAGCCGACGCTGAACCGCCGCTACATGGCCGCGAAGGCCGCGTGGCGCCTCGACGATCTGCCCGCAGTCGCGCGCGAGATGCAGAGCGTCTACGACGAGTCGGTGCGCGTCGGCGACCGGGAAGTCGAGGGCAAGGCACTGACGGGGCTCGCCGACGTCGTGTTGATGCGCGAAGCCGATCCGGTGCGCGCACGAGAGCTGGCGGCGCAGGCCCTCGAGATCATCGACGACGACCCGGCCGCGCGGTTCGATGCGCTCCGGGTTGCCTGGGTCGCCGCCTACTGGGTCGGCAAGCTCGGCAAGGCGGAGAGCTATCTCACGGAACAGCTGGAGCTCGCGTGCGCCGCCGGAAGGAAGGACCTCGAGAGCATGGCCGTTCTCACCCGCGCGGACACGTTCGCCGCGAGGCTCGATCTGGACGAGGGCGTCCGAAGAGCTCGAGCGTGCGCGGGACCTCGCTCGAGGAGAGCGGCTCGATCAACGCTCTCGGCCGCGTCTTCCTGACGTGGTCGAAGGTCTATCTGCTCCAGAAGGAGCTCGAGCAGGCCGAGGAGGCGGCGTCGGAGTCGATCCGCTTGTTCTCGGAGGTCGGGTCCGTCTGGGCGGTCGCGCGCGCGTACAACATGGCGGCGTGGATCGCCTGGGAGAGCGGGGACATCGAGAAGGGGGAGAAGCGCTTCCGGGAGTCGATCCGCCTGCTCAAGCCGATCGGCGACCGGGCGACGCTGTGCGAGAGCCAGCGCGGGCTCGCAGAGCTCCTGCTCAAGCGCGGCCGTGTCGAGGAGGCGGAGCGGTTCGCGCTCGAAGCTCGCGAGACTGTCGGCCCGCTCGACCTCACGTCACGCGCGACGACCGCGGGGTCACTGGCGATGGTCCGCTCGGCGCAGGGTCGCCACGACGAGGCCGAGGAGCTCTTCCGCGAGGGGGTCGACGCACTCGCCGACACCGAGTTCGGCGGGATCGAGTACGAGGTGCTCGAGCCCTACGCTCAGTTCCTGCGCGACCGCGGGCGGGACGACGAGGCGGAGCGCGTCGAGGAGCGCCTCGGCGAGCTCTTGCCGGCCGCGGAGAAGAGCTCGGCCCGAATCGCCTGATGTGACTCCTCGCCCGGCGCCTCGCTGATCACGGTCGCGGGGCGGCTGAAGCGGGCGAGCGCCTTTCCGAGCGGCTCGACGCGGAGCGTGCCCTCGCCGTACGGGAGGTGCTTCGTCTCGTTGCGGTTCGCGTAGGCGATGTCCGAGAAGTGGATGTGGAAGGGCGCGCCTCTGGGGAGAACCCGGTTCGCGGCCGCGAGGACGTCGTGGAACGCCTTCACCGTCGTGAACGCGCCGTCGCTCGTCGCGTGCAGGTGAGCGAAGTCGATCACCGGCCGCATCCAGGGAAGCCGCGACGAGATGGCGAGAACGTCGTCGAGGCTGCCGAAGTCGTTGACGCGGCCCATGACCTCGACGCCGAACGGGACGCCGCGATCCTTGCCCTCGATCCGCTTGCGGAAGTCTGCGAGCTGCGAGACGACCGAGGCCACGGTCTGCTTGCGGGTGCGGCCGAGCAGGAAGCCTGGATGGAAGACGACCGGCTCCGCGCCGGCGACCTTGGCGATCCCGGCCGAGTGGTCGAGCATCCCGGTCGCCATCCCGTGCTTGCGGTCTCGCTCCAGGTGGCCCATGAACCCGGCGATCGGTGCGTGGACGGAGAGGCCGATCTTCCGCCGGCGGGCGAGCTTCCCGAACTCCTCGGCCCACGGGTAGTCCATCCAGAAGCCGGACGCGAAGTCGATCTCGTTCGCGGTGTATCCGCGCTCTCGAAGCAGTTCGATCGCTTCCGAAGGGGACTCCCGCGAGAGCACGCGTGCCGGTCCGAAGCGGAGTTCGCCCATTGCGCGCAACGCTACTGATTAGCTCCGTTGGACTAGGGTCCGGGGCGTGATTTCCGTCGAGCTTGATGCGCGAGAGGTCGAGTGGGAGTTCGCGCAGGGCCGAAAAATTCGCGGTTTCGCTTACAACGGTCAGGTTCCGGGCCCGCTGATCGAGGCGGAAGTCGGCGACGAACTCGAGATCCGCCTGAGAAACAGCCTGCCCCAGGCGACGACGATCCACTGGCACGGAATTCGCGTTCCCGCCGAGATGGACGGAACCGAGGCGGTGCAGCCGCCGGTCGAGCCCGGTGAGACCTTCGAGTACCGGTTCGTCGTCCCTGACGCCGGGACCTACTGGTACCACTCGCACACGAACGAGACCGAGCAGCTCGAGCGCGGCCTGTACGGCGGGTTGGTCGTACGTGGCCCCGATGAGCCGAAGGTCGACCGGGAGCGCGTCCTGCTCCTCGACGACCTGAAGCTCGATCCGGACGGGGAGGTTGCGCCCTTCGGCGACGAGCACGAGCATCACGCAGGTCGGGAGGGCGACGTGCGTCTCGTGAACGGCGCCCTCGAGCCGGAGCTGGAGATGCCCGCGGGGACGATCGAGCGCTGGCGCATCGTCGACGCGGCGAACACCCGCTTCGTCAGGCTCTCGATCGGCGGCAGGCCGTTCGAGATCATCGGGACGGACGGAGGGCTGCTGCCCCGTGCTCGGTCCGCGAACGAGGTCCTGCTCACGCCGGGAGAGCGATTCGACCTGGCAGTCGGCCCGTTCGAAGAGGACGAGCTGCTGGAGATCGAGGCGCTCCCGTACGACCGCGGACGCGGGGAGTCTCCCCGCGAGCGGTTCGCGAGCTTACGAGTCGGCCCAGCAGCGCCTTCGAGCGCGGAGATCCCAGCAACACTGCGGCACATCGAGCCGCTCGCGGAGCCCGGCAGCGAGCCAACGCGAACGATCAGCCTGAAGGCGCTCATGCACGAGGGCCACCATCAACGAGCCGACCCCGTTCGCGTGGGCGAGCTCCAGGTGTGGGAGCTCGTGAACGAGACGGGCCAGGATCACCCGTTTCACATCCACGGCTTCTTCTTCCAGGTTCTTCAGGAGAACGGCCAGGTTCCCACGGACCTCGCCTGGAAAGACACCGTCAACGTCCCACGCAAGAGCCAGACTCGAATCGCCTGGTTACCGGATGATCGACCCGGCGAGTGGATGTATCACTGCCACATCCTCGAGCACCACGCGATGGGGATGATGGCGCACTTTGCCGTCGTTTCCTGAGCGACGGGTCTGCCGTCCGACCCTGGTCCTACGCTTTTGGTCATGGCAAAGGATCCATCCCGAATCGACCTCCTCGAGCTCGACATCGACCTCCGGCTCGCCGATCTCTGGCGTGAGGCCGCTGACGTCCAGGACTGGAATCTCGACGTCGTCGCCGCCTTCATGCGAGCGGCCTACGGCAAGGGGTACTGCGACGCTCTGACGGAAGAACTGCCCGGCAGCCTGTGCGAGGACCACGGCTATCGCGTGCCGCCTCGCCAGCAGGCACCCGCCGAGCGCGCCGCTTAGACCAGGCTTCGTCGACTGCGGCAGCCGGGTCGCGCACGCGCTGAGAAGCCCGGCAGCCTGAGGGAGAACGTCGTGCCGTTCGCGGGCGCTTCGCACCGCGCAGCTTCCGCCGTGCGCCTTCGCGATCGCGTCGACGATCGCAAGCCCGAGCCCGACTCCGCCGTGCGCGCGGGACCGCGCCGGGATCCGCTCTGGCGAAGCGCTCGAAGATGTGCCGAAGCGCGTCCGGATCGACACCGCAGCCTTCGTCTGCGACCTCGAGCACGATCGTCTCTCCCGTCGCCCGCGCGCGGAGCTCGATCGCATCCGAGGCTATCCGTGTACTTGACGGCGTTCTCGAGCAACGCGTCGAGAGCGATCCGAAGCGCCTCCGGGTCGGCGCGCAGGGATCCCGCCGGCAGCGGGCCGAGACGCCAGGCGCGCGGCGCGACCTCCGACCAGCGCATGAAGACGTCCTCGAGGAACGACTCGACGTCGATGTCGACCGAGGACGACGAAGTCGGGGTGATCAGCCTTGGCGAGGAGCAGGAGCCGCTCGAGGATGCGCTCGATGCGCGCGAGCTCGTCGAGCGCGACGTCGATCTCCTGGCGCCGGCCCGTGTCGTGCGCTGGAGGACCTCGAGATGTCCGCGCGCGATCGTCACGGGCGTGCGCAGCTCGTGCGAGACGTCGTGGAGGAACCGCTTCTGCTGCTCGAGCAGCGACGCCCGCTCCTCGGCCTGACGCCGCTCGACTGTCCGGAGCGCCTCCTGGCGGCGGCGCGCGTGCCAGACCATGGCGAGGAACATCGCCGACATGAGCGGCACCTCGAAGAGCTCGCCCCAGAGCTGCTCGCCGTGGAACGGCGTCGATCAGGATCAGGAAGCCGGTCGAGGCGCCACGACGGCTGCGAGGACGAGAGCCGGTCACGCGCGGCCGCCAGACCCGGAAGCCGTAGAGCGAGCGTCAGGCTGACCCAGATGAAGTGGAACGGGATCGTCTCCCAGCTCGGCCAGAGCACCATCGCGACGAGGTTCGCGCGCCGCGAACGCGACCCAGGCGAGCTCGACGGCGGTTACGCCGCGACCAAGCCGATAACCCGCATGGCGAACCGTCTCGATCGGTGCGTCCGGGCCGAGCTTCTTCCGGAGGCGGCGGACGCAGACCTCGACCACATTCGAGCCCGGATCGAAGTGGTAACCCCACACCTCCGACGAGCAGCCGCTCCCGGCTGACGACCTCGCCCTGCGTGAAGGACGAGATGGTGGAGGAGACGGAACTCGCGGTCCGAGAGATCGGCGACGAGCTCGCCGATGCTGCGCCTGGCGCCGCGCGAGATCGAGCATCAGCGTCCCCGCCGCGACGATGTTGGCGTCGCCGTTCCAGTGCGACTGCGCGCAGCTGCGCTCGGACCCGCGCGACCAGCTCGTCGAGCGCGAACGGCTTCGCCACGTAGTCGCTCGCGCCCGAGCTCGAAGCCGCGCAGCTTCGTCGGCAGATCGGAGCGGGCCGAGACGATCACGACGGGCAGCTCGGGCCGGTCGCGCTGCAGCTCGCGGAGGACGGTGAGCCCGTCGAGCCCGGGAAGCAGCAGATCGAGGACGACGAGGTCGTAGCCGCTCGACCCCCGCCTGCTCCAGCCCAGCTGGCCCGTGGCCGCAGCCGTCCACGCGTGAACCCCTCCGCCTCGAGACCGCGGACGAGGAACGCGAGGATTCGGGGTTCATCCTCGATGACCAGGATTCTGCATGGTCGCCGCCGCGGCGACCATAACAGCAAATGACCTGGAAATGACGCGGAGATGACAGTTTCGTCATTTCGGCTGGACACGCAGCGCCAGGCGACCTAGATTTCCGCGCGATGGCCGAGCCTGCTCCCCAGGAGCGCGGTCCTCGAGGCGCCCCGGCGCCCGCGGACGGAGCGGGCCGGCAGGCCCTTCCCGTTCCCGGACGGCGCCGCGAAGCACTGGCTCCTCTCCTCGATCGTCTGGCTGACGGTCGTCGACCTCTTCGGGCTCGTCCTGGCCACCGAGTTCGTCACCCCAGAGGCGTTCGGCGGCATCTCGTGGCTCTCGTTCAGCCGGGTGCGGCCGTCACACGTGAACGGCGTGATCCTCGCGTGGCTGACGATGATGTACTTCGGCGCGCTCTTCTACATGCTCCCGCGCCTCGTCGGCACCCGCGGGATGTGGAGCGAGCGGCTCGGCATCGTGGTGCGCCTGGGCCTGGAACCTGATGTACCTCGCTCGGGGTCATCGGCCTTCTCACCGGGCACAGCCAGGGCCGCGAGTACGGCGAGTTCATCTGGCCGATCGACATCGCGCTCCTCGTCATCTGGTGCGCGAACATCTTCAACATCCTCGCGACGGTCGTCGATCCGGACGATCCGGCCGATCTACGTCTCCGTCTGGTTCTTCATCGCGAGCCCGATCTGGCTCGCAGTCGACTACGCGATCGGGAACGTCATCTGGCGACCCGGGCACATCTGGGGCGCGCCGTCGGGGGCGCTGAGCGAACAGCCTCTCGGACGCGATCCTCAACTGGTGGTACGCGCACAACCTCTTCGGTCTCTGGCTGACGCCGATGCTGCTCGCGCTCACCTACTACATCGTCCCGCGCGTCACGAACACGCCGCTCTACAGCTACACGCTGTCGCTCATCAGCTTCTGGGGGATGGCGTTCTTCTACACCGGCGTCGGCGACCACCACATCCTGCAGTCGCCGACGCCGGCCTGGCTGAAGACGATCGCCGAGGTCTCGTCCTGGATGCTGCTCGTCCCGGTCTTCGCCTTCACGATCAACATCCTCGGGACGATGAAGGGCAACTGGGACAAGTTCTTCACGAACTTACCCCTGCGCTTCACGCATGACCGCCTTCTTCTTCTATTTCCTGGTCAACATCCAGGGCGCGTTCGAGGCGCTGCAGCCGTTCAACAGGCTCACGCACTTCACGAACTTCGTCGTCGCGCACGCGCACCTCGCGCTGCTCGGCGCCTTCACGATCCTCGGCATGGGCGTGATCGACTACATCGTCGCCCAGGTCTACCAACGCCCGCTCTGGAGCCGCAGCCTCACCGAGTGGCAGTACTGGCTCGTCACGGTCGGCTTCACCGGCTTCTTCAGCGTGCTCACCCTGGCCGGCTTCCAGCAGGGCTTCAGCTGGGCAGCAGGGGATCCCCGAGGTGAACGTGCTGCCGCAGCTGCACGCCTACTACATCGCGCGCGGGATCTTCGGCGCGATGATCGTGGTCTCCGGGATCGTCCAGATGGTGAACATCGGGCTGACGATCTTCACGCAACACGGCCGAGCGCCGGCGCCGTGAGACGCTGAAGGTCGCCGAGGCGGTCGCACCGCCGCCGGTGACGGCTGGATGGCGGACGAGCGCCCAGCGACAGCGAAGCGAGCCCGCGGTCCCGCGCGGCTGGGCGCGCCATCCGCCGGAGCGAATGCTGATCACGCCGCTCGTCGCCGGGCATCGGCGGCCTGATCGCCTTCTTCATCGGTCGTCTTCGATCGTCGTCTGGCTGCCGATCCACACGTTCGACCCGCCGCCCTCGGCCGACTGGGCGCCGCTCTCCGACGACGGCGGTCAAGGGCCGCAACCTGTTCGCCTCGAACGGCTGCTACGTCTGCCACTCCGGGCTACTCGCGCCCGCAGGACGTCCGCTACGCGCTCTACTTCCTCTACCCGAAGGTCTCGCAGCCTGGCGACTTCTACGGGCAGCGACCAGTCCCCGAACCTGCTGGGAACCGAGCGCACCGGGCCCGACCTCTCCCAGGAGTCGGGCTGGCACCCGGACGACTGGCAGCGCGCCCACTTCTACGACCCGCGCTTCATGGACCCGCTTTCGCTGATGCCGCCGATGAAGTCGCTCTTCTCGGACAACCAGGTCGACGCAGCTGGTCACGTACGTCGAGACGCGGAGCGGCAAGTCCGGGCTGCTGCGCTACGCGGGGCAGCTCTACGCGAAGCACATCGTGCTCGCGAACCAGGGCTTCCCGCCAGCCGTACACCGGCTTCCAGGGCGCGCACAAGCCGATCGTCGAAGGCGAACGACAACGAGCCTCAACGCCGCCGGAGGGCCAGCTCGAGGAGGCGCCGAACCTCGCGCAGATCGACCGCGGCTACTGGCTCTCCGGCAACCCGCTCCCGGTCACCGAGCAGAACCTGATGCGCGGCAAGGAGGTCTTCCTCGACCGCTGCGTCGGCTGCCACGGGCTGAAGGGCGACGGCAAAGGGCCCGGGGCGCGGTTCCTGTCGCCGCCGCCGGCCGACTTCACCGACAAGGACGACGCGTGCTGCGGCGGCGACACCGGGCCCGGCGACTTCTACTACCGCATCCTCCGCGGCTGGCCCGGGACCGCGATGGAGAACTTCGGCGACCGCCTCTCGCGTCGACGACATCTGGCGCGTCGTCCTCTTCATGAAGACGATCCCGAACGGCACGCTCGAAGCCGAACGTGTCCCCGAGCCGAGCGACTACATCGTCTGGCAGCCGTCGGAGGAGCTCCTCGCCTGGCTGAAGAGCCGGCAGAAGCTCGACGGACAACGTCGCGTTCTCGCAAGAGGCAGGCGACCGATCCGTTCATGCAGGAGGCGATGCGCGTCTTCCCGGGCCTCGCGCCGGGCGACAGCTTCCTCATCAACGACGGCAACACGCCGCTGTCGCTCGCAGGACGCGGCCGCCGGGATCAAGGCGATCTACCGAGGACCTGCTCGACCGGGCGTGGAGCGACGCGCGCGGCGCGCGGCGAGCAAGCTGCCCGCCCGAGTCGCAGAAGGCGATCCCGCCGACCGTGCCGGGGCAGCAATGAGACGGCGCCTGACCTCGTCGGTCTCGTCGCGTTCGCTCGCGCTCGCGCTGCCGGCGGTCGGCGCTCGCGCACGACCAGCCCGAGACGCGACCAGTCGCAGCTGGGTCATGGCCGACTGGATGATGGACACGTTCTTCGTCTTCTCCGGGCCTCGCGCTCGTCGCGTTCCTCGCGGCGTGGAAGGTCGGGCCACTTCCACGAGCTCGACACGCACGGCGTCGATCCCGCTCTACGTGCGAGGAGGAGGACTACTACACGCCCGAGTGGGCGCTGGACGAGGAGGAGTGGAGCCGATGGCGATGCCGAGCGGCGAGCTCGCCGCAGACGGCGCAGGAGTACTACGACTACCTGCACGCCCACCACCAGACCGACGGGCGCGACCGCGACCTGGCACGTCGGACTGGGTCTCGCTCGCCTGGCTGTGGGGCTTCGTGGTCGTCGCTCATCGCTGATCCTGATCTTGTGGGTCTGGCAGTACCGAACGACGCTCAGCGCAGCGACGGCGGCCATCTACCCGGTCGACAGCTTCGGCGGCTACACGACCGAGCTGGCCGGCCCGGCCACGCTCTTCTTCCTCGCTCCTCACCGTCGGTCCTGACCGTCTTCGCGGTCGCGCTCATCGTCGGCCACCTCGTCTGGGGGCAGAAGTTCTGATGGCCATCGCGCCGCTCCCGTTCGTCTCCTACTCGTCGCTGACCGAGGTCGTGCATTCCGGCCGACGAATGGGAGGCGGCTGTACGCCTCGCTGCAGGCGCTCAAGGGCCACGTCCAGGAGTACCCGGGCTGCCAGCGCTTCGACGTCTTCGTCCGCGCCGAGGACAGACGGCGACGTGCGCATCCACTGCTACACGACGTGGGACACGCCCTGAGCAGCTCGAGGCGTTCCTCGAGCGCGGCTACACGTTCGAGCGCCTGCTCGCCGACTTCGGCGGGCTCGAGCGCCGAGCGGAGCCTCGTCATGGAGAAGGTCTTCTGATGGCGCGCGCCGAGACGCCCCGCGCGCCCGCTCGCTCGGCTATCGCGACGTCGGGCGAGGACGTCCGCCACTCGCGGCAGCGCGGTCAGCCGCGCCTGGGTGATCCTCGCGATCATGGTCGTCCTCTACCTCGCCTGGACGCTGACGGTCTACTTCCTCGAGCCGGGGCTCCGCTAGGCCGGCCAGGCGCCATGTAGCTCCAGCACCTCTCCTCGCTCCAGTTCCTGACGCTACGTCGGCGTTCTTCGCGGTCGTGGTGGCCGCGGTCTTCAGCGTTCCTGCCCGGGCAGCACGCCGCCGATCCGGACGGAGCCGTACACGGACGAGGAGCTCGGACGCGCACGACGCGCAAGCTCGCGAAGTACTTCGTGGCCGGCGGCGCTCTTCCTCGTGCTCGGCAGCGTGCACATGGTGCTCGAAGAACCTGCCGTGGGCCGCCGAGTGGCTCGCGCGCGCCGGGCTACGCGGGCCACCTCGTCCGCGACCTCTCGAACACGCACCTGATGATCGTCGGCGGCGGGACGCTGATCGCGACCGGCCTCTGCTGGTACGTGCTGCCGCGGATCGTCGGGCGGCCGCTGGCGAGCGAGGGCCTCGCCCAGGGCGCCTTCTGGTTCACGGCCTGCGGGCTCGCTCGTCTTCTACGTCGCGCTCGTCGCGCAACGGGATCGCGATCGGGCATTCGCGTGCGAGCACGGCTGGGAGTACCAGGCCGCGAAGGCGCAGCATGGGCGACTGGTACCGCGCCCCGGTCGGCATGGGCGCCGGCGTGATGGGGATCGGCTACTGGTGCTTCGCGGCGACCGTCTTCCTGACCGTCTTCCAGGCGCGGCTCGTGCACGTGCCCAAGCCGAACGGCCACCTCTGGAAGTTCCTCGCCACCGGCGCCGCTGGGCCTGACCGTCGGCACGGTGCAGGGCGTGATCCAGGTGCAGCCGGCGAACGCGGACTGGCTCTACCGGGCCGGCCACGCGGGCGAGTGGATCGACCCGATCAGCCCACGCGCACATCAACCTCGTCACCGGCCTGACGATGCTCGTCGCCGGCGCGCTCTTCTACCTCGCTCCGCTGCTCGGCGGGCGAGCGCCCGTCGCGGCGCGTCGCGAACGCCTGCTTCTACGCCCTCCTCGCGGGCTCGCTCGCGTTCTACGGCGTCGGCGCATGTACCTCGGGTTCCACGAGGGGTCGCTCGTCGTAGGCCGCGGCCTCACCCCGGAGCAGGCAGAGGAAGCGACGGCGGTCCACCCGTTCCTGATCATGGGCGCGGGCATCGCGATGCTCGCCGCGTTCTGGCTCCTGCTCGGCGCTCGTCGCGCGTTCGTATCTCGGCGCGCAAGGCCCTGCGCGCGGCTTCGTGCTGGCGGGGTGCGCGGCACTCGCGCGTCGGGACGCTGCAGGGGCCGATCCAGGCGTTCCCAGCGGTGAACGACCTCCTCGACCGGGGCGGCGATGCGGGTGACGGTGATCGTCAACCTCCACGCGCAGCTGAACATGCTCGGCGGGCTGCTCGTGATGCTCGTCGGGCTCGCGCTCGCCCTCCTCGCGCGCCTCGGCGGCGCAGGCGGCCGTGCGCGCCGAGCGCGTCGCGCTCGCCGGCATCGCGCTCGGAGTAGCGACGTACTACGCGGTCGGAATCGAGATCGTCCGTCGTCGAGGCGCACGACGTCGCGCGCGGCGCGACGTTCCACGACGGCCGTGGCCAGGCTCGAGCCCTGGGCAGCGCTCGTCCTCGTCCCGGCCGCGCTCGCCGTGCTGGCAGGCTTCTCGGCCTACGCGGTCAGCGCCTGGCGGATGACCGCACGGCAGCGGCGGGCGGGCGCGCAGGCGATCATCGCGCGCGCCGGCGGCGTTCACCGGGACGGATCCCGCGGCGCGTCCGCGGACGCAGCCCGGCGGCGCTCGCCGGCTACGAGCTGCCGATGGCGCCTGCTCGGGCTTTCCCGGCGTCGGCTGGCTCTTCGCGGGCTTCCCGTTCACCGCCTCGATGCTGCTGCTCGCAGGCCCTGCGCTCACGTGGGCCGTGATCCCGATCGCCTTCTCGCCCGTACGGGCAGGGCCCGCTCGAGCACACTCGGCTGGAAGGTCGAGCTCGTCTGGACTCCCGGCGATCGCGCTGCATCTCGACGGCTGCTGCTCTACCGGGCGCAGCGACGCAGGCGCCGTCTGCTCGAAGGCACTCCGCCACGACCGCCTCGCCGACGCCGGCGCCAGGCGCGGCTACCGCACCCGCGTCAGCGTCGCGGCCGGGGCGATCGTGCTCCTGCTCGTCTCGCTGCCGTTCGTGCCCGCGGTGGCCGGGGTGGGCGGGCAGCTCGATCCGCTACGCGTACGAGACGCGCTTGACGCCCGACATCGTCGGGCCAGTTCCTCGCGACGCGACGCGGGGCCCGGTCAAGCTCTTCACCTGGCAGGAGCCGCAGAGCCCGTATCCCGCCGATGCGCTGCGCATCCACGCGCCCGACGTGCGCGCGCTCGTGGCGCGCGCCGCGGCCGTCGACGATCCCGCCGCATACCGCCTCTACGACCTCGACCACAGCTCGCGTGTCCCGCTTCGCGTCCGCTCGGCGACCGGGCGGCAGCTCGAGCTCGCGCCGGCTCGTCCGCTTGCGACCGGGGCGGTACATGTTCGTCGCCACGCACGAGGGCATGTTCGGCGGCCGTGACTTCGCGTACCTGACGGTCGTCGGGCCCGGCGAGCCGGTGACGCCGATCAGCTCGGGCCCGCAACGACGATTCCGGCGCCGCAGATCGCCGACTCGCTGCTACCCGTGGCGGCAGCTCTCGTCGCGCTTGCTCTTCGTCCTCCTGCTGGCGCCGCTCGTTCCTCGCAGCGGCCCGCGGGCCAGAAGGCGCTTCTGGGCGGCCGGCTTTGCCTGCTTCGCCGTCGCGACCGTCGTGCGAGGCCGCCGCGCAGCGGCTCGGATGGAGCCCTGCGCTCTTCCGCACCTACTACCTCGCCGGCGGCGTCCTGACCGTCGGGTTCCTCGGCGCGGGCTCGGCCTGGCTGCTTCTCCCGCGCCGCGGGCGGGACGTCCTGCTCGGCGCCCTCGCGGTCGGCAGCGCTCGCCGCGGCTGCTCTCGATCTGGCTCGCCCCCGTCGACGCCCATGCGCTCGCCGCGACCGCGAGCGGGCGGCCGCCGGAGAACGGCGTCGCTCGGCGGGCACGCCTTCCTGTGGGCGGTCGCCTTCAACTCCGTCGGTTCCCTCGGTCCTCGTCGGCGGCTCGCTGTACTCGATCGCACGCCGCCGCCGCGTGAGCGCGAACGTCTGGATCGCCTCTGGAGCGCTCGTCGTCGCACTCGCGACGGGCCTCTCGCGGACCGGCGACTACTCGCTCGTCTATCTCGGGCCAGCTCGATCGGGATCGCGCTCATGTTCTGCGGCTTCACCTTCGCGGGCCGGAAGATCGAGCCCGTTCCGGCCCGCAGGCCCGAGGCCACCCGCTCGAACGGCCGGCACTGGCGCGATGACGATCGACGCGGAACGCCCTGCGGAGCCATGCCGCGCGAGGTGAGCCAGGACCGTTTTCTGCGCAATCAGGGCGGCGGCTGCGGCAGCTCAGCCTGCGTCGAGCTCGAGGCGGTCGAGGAGATCGTCGAGGCGATCGGACAGGGAGTGGCCGCTGCCTGCTGGAGACCGCGGACGCGGACGCCAGCGGTCGCAGACCGTGCTGGCCGAGGCTGTACCCGGTCGGAAACGGGGCGGCTCGGGGCTAGACTTGGGGCGTGGCTCGTCCCAGTCCGGTCCGGCTCGTCATCGCGCTTTCCGTAGCCGCGGTGCTCGCGATCTTCCTGCTGTACGTCTCGGTTGCAGGCGGCACGCCGTCGATCCAGCCGAGCCAGCTGAACGGGCGCACGGGTGAGGTCGCGCTCGTCGGCAAGGTGACCGGCTCGCCGGCCGGAGACGCGCACAGGCGCACCGGTCTCCGTTTCCGCATGCGCGACGTCTCGGGGCAGAGCTCGAGCATCCCGGTCGTCTACCGGGGGTCGGTTCCGGACCTGTTCAAGGTCGGCCGCGAGGTGCGCGTCGAGGGCCGGCTCCAGAACGGCGTCTTCGTCGCCAAGAAGGACTCGCTGCGGACGAAGTGCCCATCCAAGTACGTCGCTAAAAAGAGCACCTAATGCCTGAGCTCGGGCGCGCGGCTCTAGCCCTCTGTCTCGGCCTCGCGCTCTATGCGCTGATCGCAGGCGCGTACGCAGCGAAGACGAGGCGCCGCCGGCTCGCCCGCTCTGCTCAGAACGCGCTCCTCGCCGCATTCGGCGCCGCGGGGGTCGCCTCGATCGTCCTGCTGGCCGCGCTCCTGCGTAACGACTTCTCGTTCACCTACGTCGCCGAACACACGAGTCGCGAGCTGCCGACGCCGTACACGATCTCGGCCTTCTGGGGCGGGCAGGAGGGCTCGCTGCTCCTCTGGCTCCTGATCCTGACCGGCTTCTCTGCCGTCACTGTCGCGTTCAGCCGTCGATCGGCGCCGCAGCTGCTCCCGTGGGTCGTCCCCGTCCTGGGCCTGGTCGCGACCTTCTTCGCCTTCATGCTCGTCGTGGTCTCGAGCCCGTTCGACGCACAGGTCGCCCCCGCGGACGGCGCCGGGCTCAACCCGAGCCTCCAGAACCCGTACATGATGATTCACCCGCCCTGTCTCTATCTGGGCTACGTGGGGCTCACAATCCCGTTTGCGTTCGCCATGGGCGCGCTGCTCTCGCGCCGTGCCGACGAGCTCTGGATCGTCGCGACGCGCCGCTGGACGCTCTTCGCCTGGACGGCTCTGGGGATAGGGCAGCTTCTCGGCTCGCACTGGGCGTACGTCGAGGTGGGGTGGGGCGGCTACTACGCGTGGGATCCCGTCGAGAACGCCGCGCTGATGCCCTGGCTCGCCGCGACGGCCTTCCTGCACTCGGTGATGATCCAGGAGAAGCGCGGGATGCTGAAGGTCTGGAACGTGCTGCTCGTGATTCTCGGGTTCACGCTGGCGCTGTTCGGGACGTTCCTCACGAGGTCGGGCGTGATCAGCTCCATCCACTCGTTCACGCAGAGCCCGCTCGGCGGCTGGTTCCTCGGCTTCATCTGCTTGATCACGGCCGGGTCGCTCGCACTCGTCATCTCGCGGCTCCCGCTCCTGCGCTCGAAGACGCGGATGGAGTCGCTGGTCTCGCGTGAGGCCACGTTCCTCTACAACAACCTGCTGCTCGTCGCGCTCTGCCTGACGATCCTCTGGGGCGTCGTGTTCCCGTTGCTCTCCGAGGCGGTTCACGGCGAGCAGATCACGGTCAGCAGCCCGTACTACAACTTCTTCCTGCGCGTCTTCGGGATACCCCTGCTCCTGCTGATGGCGATCGGCCCGCTGGTCGCCTGGCGCCGTGCATCGCTCCGGTCGCTCGGACGGAGCTTCGCGTGGCCGGCCGGGCTCGCCCTCGTCGTGGGAGCGGTGCTCCTGATCCTCGGGGCCGGCTCATCGTGGATCGGGCTCGTCGCGTACACGTTCTCGGCGTTCGTGCTCGCCTCGATCGGCTACGAGTTCGTGCGCGGGACACGGGCTCGTCGCGCGCTGACCGGCGGAACGTGGCTCGCAGCCTTTATGGAACTCGTGGGCCGCAACAGGCGTCGCTACGGCGGCTACATCGTGCATGCGGCGATCGTCCTGCTCGCGATCGGCATCGTCGGCTCGAGCGCATACGACACGGTCCGCGAACGCACGCTCTCGCGCGGCCAGTCGATGGCAGTCAGCCATTACGATGTGAGGTACGACCGGCTCGTCAAGCGCGACGGTCCGAACGCGAACGAGTTCCGCGCGGTGCTCGACGTCAACAAGAACGGAAGCAGCGTCGGCACGCTCGAGGCGGGCAAGAACTTCTACCGTGCAGAGCAGCAGACTTCGAACGAGGTCGGAATTCGCTCCGACCTGCTGACCGGCGAGGACCTGTACGTGATCACCGACCAGATCAACCCCAACGGGACGATCGCCTTCAAGATCTTCGTCAAGCCGCTCGTCAACCTGATCTGGATCTCCGGCTTCGTCTTCCTGATCGGCTCGCTCGTCGTTCTCTGGCCGAGCGCGGCGGAGCAGCGGC
The DNA here is from genome assembly GCA_963712635.1 of uncultured Actinomycetes bacterium. Classification (GTDB taxonomy): domain Bacteria; phylum Actinomycetota; class Thermoleophilia; order Gaiellales; family Gaiellaceae; genus VAXT01. Next base: position 197,400 of record CAVQIS010000008.1, read on the forward strand.
GCCTCGCGCTGCGCTATCGCGAGCTGCGCGGCCTGGCCCGAGCATGAGCGCGCTGGCCCTTGCGATCGGAGCGGTGCTCGCCGTGACGTGCGTGGTCTTCGTCGCGCTGCCCTTCCTGCGCGAGCCCGACCCGGCCGAAGATCGCCTCGACGAGCCGGGCGCGCTCGAGCGGCGGGCACTGGAGCTCGCCGAGGAGCGCGATCGTGCGCTGGCGGCGTTGAAGGAGCTCGAGTTCGACCATCGCACGGGAAAGATCTCGGACGAGGACTACCGGGAGCTCGTCGGCCCGCTGCGCGGGCGGGTCGCGGAGGCGCTGCGGGCGCTGGAGCCGACGGCGCAGCCGTCTGTCCGCGACAGCGGACCAGGGGAGGGGGATCGGGGGAACCGGGAGGTTCCCCCGAGGATCGCGAATGGGTAGGACACGGTGCGCGACCTGCGGAGCCAAGCTCCCCAGGAACAGCAAGTTCTGTCCGGAGTGCGGCGTGGCCGTCGCCCGCGGCGACACGGTCGTCCAGGAGGCGCCGCCGTGGGAGGCCGGGCCCACCCCGGTCGAGCCACACGTCTCGCAGCCGCACCTCTTCGGGGTCGCGCCTTCCTCGGTGCTGCTGCTGGCGCTCGCAGTCGTCGGCGTCATCCTCGCGATCGTGCTCCTGGCGACTGGGAGCTGGCCCTGGGCGCTGATCGCCCTCGGGATCGGGCTCTTCCTGTTCACCGGCTACCGCGCGCAGACCCGCCGCCTTCCGGACGACGCAGCGCCTCCGGGTCGCACCTCGCCCGGCGCGCTCACGAGCGTTCGAACCCGAGCCGGCGCCGCCAGAGAGACGATTGTCGCGCACGGCAGCGCGAGGATCGAGCTGGCCCGGCTTCGGCGAGAGGTGTCCGCTCTGGCAAAGGAGCGGGGTGAGCGAGTGCGAACGTTGGGCGAGGCCGTCTACTCCGAGAACGACGGCGCCGCAAAGGATTCGAAAGCTCGCATCAAGGAGATTGACGACGAAATAGCGTCGAAGGAGGGCCAAATGGCTCAAGTGACGATGGACGCGATGGACAGGATCGGACGCGCGAAGATGGAGGTGCAGCCGACCCGGGTGCTTCCCGAGGGCGTGGAGCTCCCCGACCAGCCGGACCCAGGCCAGCCGCCAGAGCCGGCGCAGGTGCCCGAGCCGGAGCCGGCGCAGGTGCCCGAGCCGACGCCGACGCCGGTCCCGGAGCCCTATCCGCCCCCCGACGAGGGTGAGCGCCCGAAGCCGCCGGAGATCCCGGAGCCGAGCCCGACGACGGACTCCGACTAGCCCCGAACTAGTCTCCGTCCGAAAAACCCGCTAAAATCCAGCGGCTTTTGCACTGGGGAGGGACGTCACGCCCTTTCCCGAACCCGTCAACCGATGCCCCGTCGGCTCGCCCTCGCCTTTTTCGTCTGCCTCGTCGTGCTCCTGCCGGCGGCGTTGTCGACGCCCGCTCGCGCCGATCGCATCCAGTCGCTGCAGGCCAAGATCGCCGCTGCGCAGTCCCAGGAGGCGCGCCTGCAGTCCGACATCGGCTCGATCGAGAGCAAGATCCGGACGCTCGAGAGCCAGGTGGGCGGGGTGTCGACGAAGCTCGACGCCCTGGAGCACGATCTCAGGCTCCAGCAGGAGCGGCTGAACCGGATCCGGGCCCTCTACCACTTCCAGTCTGAGCAACTGGACTCGTACCAGCACGAGTACAACATCTCGGTCGACCGGCTCAACGAGCGTCTGATCCAGATGTACGAGTCCGAGGATCCGACGACGCTCGACGTCCTGCTCTCGAGCCAGAGCCTCGGCGACTTTCTCGACCAGATCGACTACGTGAGCGAGATCGACTCGCAGGACGTGACGATCACGAAGCAGGTGCACGGCGCGCGTGACCGCTGGCGCTCCGTTCGTGAGAAGACGAAGGTGACGAAGGCGCGGGTCGAGTCGGTGACGCGCACGATCGCGGTACGGACGGGCGAGGTCCGCGCCGAGAAGGAGCGGCTCCTGATCAGCGAGAAGGGGCTCTCCCAGCTCAAGGGACGCAAGAAGACGCAGCTCGCGTCGGTGCAGCAGAGCAAGGCCGAGTATCTCCACGAGGTCGCGGGGCTCCAGGCCTCGAGCAGCCAGGTGACGGCCACCCTGCAGGCGACCGGCTCGTCGAGCTACGACTCGACCCCGTCGTCCAGCGGGTTCATCTGGCCCGTGAGCGGGCCTGTCGTGAGCGGCTTCGGCATGCGCTGGGGCCGCATGCACGAGGGCGTCGACATCGCGGTGGGCTACGGCACTCCGATCCACGCGGCCGCGAGCGGGACCGTCGTCTTCTCGGGGTGGATGGGCGGCTACGGGAACTTCGTGATCATCGACCACGGCGGCGGCGTCGCCACCGCGTACGGGCACCAGTCCAGCATCGCCGTTGGAGGCGGAACCGTCTCGCAAGGCCAGGTGATCGGCTACGTCGGCTGCACGGGCCACTGCTTTGGCCCACACCTGCACTTCGAGGTGCGCGTCAACGGGTCGCCGGTCGACCCGATGGGCTACCTGTAACTAACGCGCGCGGGCGAGGTGCAGGTCCGGCAGGTGCCGGTAGCGCTCGTCGAGGTCGAAGCCGTAGCCGACGAAGAACTCGTCCGGAACGGTGAAACCGATGTATTTGACGGGCAGGTCGTCGACGAGGCGCCGGTACGGGCGGTCGAGGAACGTCACGGCGCTCAGCGATGCGGGCTCGCGCAGGCCGAAGGTCTTGCAGACGTAGTTCAGCGTGAGGCCGGTGTCGACCACGTCCTCGACCAGGAGCACGTCCCGGCCGGTGATCGAGGCGTCGAGATCCTTGATCAGCCGGACACCCGAGCTCGGCGTCCGTCCCGCGTAGCCGGCCAGCGCGACGAAGTCGATCGCATGCGGGATCTTCAGCGCCCGCGAGAGGTCGGCCAGGAAGAAGACGCTCGTCTTCAGCGAGGCGACGAGGATCGGCTCGCGGCCCTCGTAATCGCGGGCGATCTCGGCCCCGAGCTCGGAAACGCGCGCTCGGATCTCCGCGGCGGTGAGATAGACCTCACCGAGCTCGTCGGGCTCTATGAGGCGAGGTCGAGCTTGTATCTCTCGGCCAGTCGCGCGATGTCGCGCTTGTAGAAGAGCTTGATCTTGACGTCGGGGTACCGCTCCCGGAGCTTCCGCAGCTTCCGGTTCTTCCGCGTGACGAGCGACTGCTTCATCACGGTGACCTCGACGTACAGATCCTGGTCCGGGAGGTAGAAGTCCGGCCTGAACGCCTCGATCACCGTCCCGTCCTCGGCCTGCTCGAGGACGAACGTCCTCGGCTCGTATTCCCAGGGCACGCCGTAGTAGTCGAGCAGCTTGGCGCACTCGAGCTCCGCGTCGTTTGCAAAACGCGGATTTCCCTCTCCGCAATATGCCTGGAAATCAGGCATTTCTGAGGCCACGTCAAAGATGGTAGCAACGGCTTCGGATACGCCCCCTTTTCGCGAGCCGGACGTACACTTCGATCCATGCCGGCCGCGGACCGCAGCTTCACGATCGCGCACATCTCGGACATCCACTGCGGGGGCCCGCATTTCATGCCCAGCCTGATGGACCGGGCGATCGGGGAGATCAACGACCTCGGCCCCGACCTCGTCATCTGCACGGGCGACCTGACCACGTTCGGCTTCAAGCAGGAGTTCGCCCAGGCGAAGTCCTACCTCGACCGGCTCGAGTGCAAGTCGTTCGTCGTCGTGCCCGGAAACCACGACTCGCGGAACGTCGGGTACGTCCACTTCGAGCAGCTGTTCGGCGAGCGAAACTCGGTGCTCCACGTCGACGGCGTCTCCGTGGTCGCGGTCGACTCGACCGAGCCGGATCTCGACCACGGCCAGATCGGGCGAGGCCGCTACAAGTGGATCGAGGAGCAGTTCAGCGCCTCGGACGCGCACCTGAAGATCTTCGTCCTGCACCACCATCTGCTGCCGGTTCCGGGCACGGGGCGCGAGCGCAACGTGGTCTACGACGCGGGCGACGCGATCGAGTGCCTGCAGCGCGCCGGCGTCGACCTCGTGCTGTCCGGCCACAAGCACGTGCCCTACGCGTGGCGCCTCGAGGACCTGTTCATCGTGAACACGGGCACGGTCTCCTCGCTGCGCCTCCGCGGGAACACGAGGCCCTGTTACAACGTCGTCGAGATCAACGGGGCGCACGTGGACGTCTGGCGCAAGTACCCGTTCCACGGCCAGGAGCGGATCATCCAGTTCTCGACCGACACGATGTCCTTCGAGAAGTACACGGCGCGAATCGAGTCGGAGGTGACGTCGCACTCGTGAGGGCGATCGCGCTCATCGACGGCGAGCACCGCGGAGACGTGGTGCGGGACGCGCTCGTGGAGCTGCCGTTCGAGTTCGTCGGGGCGATCCTGGTCGGCGGCACGGAGAAGCTTGCGGGAGGCGAGGACTACGGAGTGCGGCTCGTGGAGTCGCTCGACGACGTGGGCGCCGAGGCCGTGGTGGACCTTTCGGACGAGCCGGTGCTCGGGCCGCGCGAGCGGATGCGCTGGGCGAGCGAGGCGCTCGCGCGCGGGCTCCGGTACATCGGCTCGGACTTCGAGTTCCGCCCGCCGGAGTTTCTCCCGTTCCCGTCGGTGCCGTCGATCGCCGTGGTCGGAACGGGGAAGCGGATCGGGAAGACCGCGGTCACGGGGCACGTGGCGCGGCTGTTCGCGGAGCGCAGCGAGGTCGTCGTCGTCTCGATGGGGCGGGGTGGACCGCCCGAGCCGGAGGTCGTCGAGGTCCAGCCGACGCTCGAGCGCCTGGTGGAGATCTCGCGCGCGGGCGGCCACGCGGCCTCCGACTACCTGGAGACGGCCGCGCTCGTCGGCGTCCCGACGATCGGGTGCCGACGCGCGGGAGGAGGCTTCGCCGGCGAGGTGTTCACGTCGAACCTGCGCCGTGGCGTCGAGCTCGCCGAGGAGCGCAAGCCCGGGATCGCAATCTTCGACGGCAGCGGAGCGGCGATTCCGCCGGTGTCGGTCAACGCGCGGATCCTCGTCGTCGGCCCCGCGCAGGACGCGACCGCGTACCTCAATCCGTACCGCGTGCTGATCTCGGATCTCGTGCTGCTCGTCGGCGGCGGCGACGTTGCGGCCGTCCGCGAGCTGAAAGACGTTCCCGTGATCCCGGTCGAGCTGCGACTCCGGCCCGTCTCTTCTGTCGAGGGTCGCCGCGTCGCGGTCTTCACGGCCGGCCCGGCTCCGGTGGACCACCTCGGGGCCGACGTCGTCCACGTCTCGCGCAATCTCGCCGATCGCGCGGCGCTCCGCGAGGAGCTGCAGCGGGTCGACGCGGACGTGTTCCTGATCGAGATCAAGGCCGCCGCGATCGACGTCGTCGCCGAAGCGGCGCTCGAGCGCGGAGCCGAGTGCGTCTTCGCGATGAACGACGTGCGGCCGCTCGATCCGGGTGTCGACCTCGACACGGAGCTGCTCGCGCTGGCCGAGGCGGCGACCGCGCAGCCGGTGGCCGGATGAGCGAGCGGCGACACACGGACCCGCTACCGCTCGGCGGGGACGAGCCGTTCTCGAAGGGCCTGATGGCGCGTGCGCTCATGCGCGTCGGGGTCTCCGCAGTGCGCGCGTACGAGCTCGCGCGCCGCGTGGAGAAGGATCTCACCGACCGGAATGCGGACTCGATCGACCTCGAGCGCCTCGAGGAGCTCGGCGAGGACGTCATCGGCGAGGGGGAGGGGAGCAAGGCCGTCCACCGTCTTCGCCGCTACACGCGAGCTGGCCGAGCTCGACCTGCCGATCATCGTGCTCATCGGCGGGGCCACGGGCACGGGCAAGTCGACCGTCGCCACGGAGGTCGCATACCGCCTCGGCGTCACGCGCGTGACGTCGACCGATTTCGTGCGCCAGACCCTGAGGGCGTTCTTCAGCACCGAGTTCATGCCGTCCATCCACTACTCGAGCTTCGAAGCCGGCCAGGCGCTGCAGAGCGCGGAGACCGAAGAGGTCGACCCGCTGCTCCACGGGTTCCTCGACCAGACGCGGAACGTCCTCGTGGGCGTGAACGCCGCGATCGAGCGCTCGCTCGCCGAGGGCTGGTCGACCGTGCTCGAAGGCGTCCACCTCGTGCCCGGGATGGTGGCGCCGATCTCGAACGCGCTCGTCGTCCAGTGTGTGCTGGCGATCAAGAGCGAAGACGCCCATGCAAGCCATTTCTGGATTCGCGACGTCGCCTCGGAAGGCGCCCGCGCGCTCGACAAGTACCTCGATCACCTGTCGGACATCCGCTACCTGCAGGATTACATCGTCGAGCGGGCTGAAAGGAACGACGTGCCGGTGATCTGGAACCAGGAGCGCGAGGGAGCGACGTCGGCCGTGATGGAGCTCGTCCTGAGCGCCGCCGACCGGCTGCAGCGCGTCTGATGGCGAGCTCGGTCGAAGCTCTGGCGAGCCAGGAGCAGGGAGCCGCCCGGCCCTGTCTCTGCGAGAGCTACGCGCGGGTCACCGAGCGTTCTGCCCTCGCGAGCGCACGCTGGCTCGGCCGCGACGACCAGGACGGGGCGACCGAGGCGGCCTGCGCAGGCATGCAGGAGTCGCTCGAGCAGCTCCCGGTCGACGGGCACATCGTGATCGGCGTGTCCGAAGGCCCCGACGGGCTCGCCGCCGGGCAGGAGATCGGCGCCCAAGGCGAGCCTGCCGACCTCGCGCTGGACCCGCTCGAGGGAGCCGGGATCGTCGCGCGTGGCGGCGGCGGCGCGATGTCGATGATCGCCTCCGGGCCGCGTGGATCGTTCCCGACATTTCCGGACATGTACATGCGGAAGATGGCCGTCGGGCCGGTCGCGCGCGGGAAAATCGACCTCCGCCGGCCGGTCGCCGACAACATCGAGGCGATCGCGAAGGCCTTCGGCCGTCGGGTCGCCGACGTTACGACGATCATCCTCGACCGCCCTCGGCATCACGACCTGATCGCGGAGATCCGGGAGGCCGGCGCGCGCATCAAGCTGATCCAGGACGGCGACGTCACCGCGTCCATCTCGGCCGCGATCCGCGGTACGAACGACCACCTCGCGATCGGCATCGGCGGCACGCGGCAGGCCGTCCTGACCGCCGCTGCGCTGCGCTGTCTCGGCGGCGAGATGCAGGCTCAGCTGTGGCCGACGACCCGCAGTGAGATCGACCGTGCGCGCGAGGACGGCATCGACGACATCGAGCAGGTGTTCTCGATCGACGACCTCGCCCCGACCGAGGTCATCGTGGCCGCTACGGGCGTGTCCAACGGGGACCTCCTGCGCGGAGTCCGCTACGGCGCGGACAGCGCCCGGACGCACTCGCTCGTCATGTGCACCCGCTGCAACTGGGTGCGCTTCGTGGACGGCATCCACTTCTTCGCGCGCGAACGCCGCGAAGAGGTTCGGCTTTTGTAGCCTGTCTCCATGGTCACCAAGGAGGACGTCACAGAAGCGCTGCGCGGGGTGGAGGACCCCGAGCTCGGGATGGACATCGTCGAGCTGGGGTTGCTCTACGACGTCGAGGTCGACGGGCCCAAGGTCAAGGTCATGCACAGCCTGACCTCGATGGGCTGCCCGGCCGGCCCGATGATCCAGGAGGGCATCCACGACGCGGCGGCCGCGGTTCCGGGCGTGGACCAGGTCGATGTCGAGCTCACCTGGGATCCGCCCTGGACGCCGGAGCGGATGTCCGAGGACGCGAAGTTCATCCTCGGTTTCGGCTAACGGAGAGCGGGTCGACCGGTCAATTCCGACGGAGTCCGGGCAGAGCCCGAACTCCTGAAGCGGCATCGCAAGCGACGCCTCAGTCGGCTTCGGCTAAGGGACAGTCCCTCAGAGGGACAGGCCCTGGGAGTGGCTAGATCGTGAGCCGGAAGATCAGGATCGAGCGCCGCGGGTTTCGGCTGTACATCGTGGCGCTGACCGAGCCGCGCACGTTGTCGTAGAGATCCGTGCCGCCGATCACCGCCAGCTTGAAGAACTCTCGGTAGCGGAGCGAGCCGGCGACCACGATCTTGCCGCGCGGGAGGAAGTACGTCCCGCTGCACTGCTGCCAGCGCTTCCCCGTGTACGTGCAGACCATCTCGGAGTGGCCGATCGGGGCTCTCCGGATGCCCTTGTTGTAGAGCAGCTCTCGGATCAGGACGACGTCGCCAGGCCCGCGGCCCGGCGCTCCCGTGTCGTTGAAGCTCATTCCGATCTGGCGCGTCGTCAAATTGATCGTCCCTGGCCCGGTGAGCTCGGAGGAGCCCGACGTGACCGATCCCGTGGCAAGGGCGAGCGCAGCCAGAGCCCCGGTGACCAAGAGTGCCTTCTTCATTCGAATCCCCCTTACGACTGTTCTGGGCTTTTTCCTTGTTCGCCGCCCCGCCCGTTCGCCCCGGGAAGCTCGACAAAAAAGGTCGTTCCTTCGCCCTCTGCGCTCGTAAAGCCTATGCGTCCGCCGTGGGATTCGACGATGTCACGCGACACAGCGAGCCCGAGGCCTGTACCAGTTATACCGCTAGCGGCGGCATCTCCTCGGAAAAATTTCGTAAAGATTTGTGGCTGCTGACTGGGCGGGATGCCCATTCCTTCGTCTCGAATCTCCACGCGGACCGACCCGTTCTCGGCCTCGGCCGAGATCTCGATGATCCCGCCCTGGGGGGAGTACTTGATCGCGTTCGAGATCAGGTTCCCGATCACCTGGCGGAGCCGATTCGGGTTTCCCATCACCGGGAGCGGCCTCGGGCCGAGCTCGACCGCGAGTTGGTGCTTTGGGCTCTGCTGGCTGTAGAGCTGCGCCTCCTCGCGGAGCAGCGTGACCATGTCCACCAGCTCCTTGGCGCGCTCGAAGCGACCCTCCTCGATGCGGCGCATGTCGAGGAAGTCGTCGATCAGCTCCGCGAGCCGCCGGGCCTGGGCGTCGATGATTCCGAGGTAGTGGCGCCTGCGTCTCGGAGTCGAAGTCGCGGCGTCAGGAGGAGCTTCGTGAAGCCGAGCACGCCCGAGAGCGGCGTCCGCAGCTCGTGCGAGACGGTGTTCACGAGGTCGGACTTCAGTCGCTCGCTCTCCCGGAGCTGCGCGTTCTGCTCTTCCAGCTCGACTCGGGTCTCCCCGAGCCGCTCCGCCATCTCGTTGAAGCTCCGCGTCAGCTCGCCGACCTCGCCCGGGCCGCGCTCACTCAGTCGGAGCGAGAGGTCGCCCGCCGCGAGCAGGCTCGCTCCGTCGGCTGCCTCGCGCACCGGCCGCGCGATCGACCGTGACAGGTAGAGGCCGAAGAGCAGGATCAGGATCGTCGAGGCCACCGAGCCCGGCGACGCCGAGCTCGATCGCGTGCCTCGACTTCGCCTCGGCTGCTCGCTCGCGGCTCTTCGACGAGTGATCGTTCTCGGCCTCGATGAAGCTTGTCGAACTCGCGTCCGGATGTCGTCTGTCCTGCAGCCGTCCCTCTTCATTCGTAGCGAGCCTTCGCCGCTCCCCGACTTCGCGAACTGCCCACGACGGGGTCGGCGAAAAAATCGATGTAGGTCGACGATCGCGTCGTTCAGTGCCGCGGCCTGCTTCCGCTGACTCGGCTGCGTCGCGACGCGAGCGCTTCAAATTGCTTGCTCTGTCCTGGGCAGTCTCTGACGCGCCTCGTTGTAGGGCTCGAGGAAGCTCCGGTCTCGCCCGTGATGACGTAGCCGCGCACGCCGGTCTCGATGTCGAGCACGAGCTTTTCGAGCTCGGAGCGCCGACGTGGTGATGTTCTTCGAGCGCGCTTCCTGCTTCGTCGCCGTCCTCGCGCTGCCGAGACGGCGAGGATCAGCGCGACGAAGACTCCGATCACGAGCACGGCGAGCACGGCGCTCGCGGCGAGCAGGCGGGTCTGGAGTGAAACGGGTGGCCGGCTCATCGTTCTGTTGCGGCGCGAACCGCCTTCCGCAGGCGATCCGGTTCGAACGGCTTCGTGACGAAGTCTGCAGCCCCTGCAGCGAGAACGTCCTCGCGCGTCTCGTTCCACGCAGTGATCACGATCACCGGAACGTCGCGAAGCTGCTCGTCGTCGTTCAGCCGCGCAAGGACTTCGAGGCCGCTGAGCCGAGGCAGCATCAGGTCGAGGATCACCACGTCCGGCTTGACCTCGCCGGCGAGGTCGAGCGCTGCGATTCCATCGCCCGCCTCGGCGAAGAGGTATCCGTCGTCGAGCGACGCCCGGATCAGCTCGCGGAGTGCGGGCTCGTCGTCACAAATGAGAACTGTCTTGCGGCTTTCCATGGGGGGCCGACCCTGTTCGCCGGCATGGAACTGCTTCGGGGAGGACGCCACGAAACAGCGTGTACGCCAGTTATTTTAGAGGTGTGCGACCGGTGATCGGGATCACCACGTATGCCGAAAAGGCTACCTGGGGCGGCTGGACCGAGCCGGCGGCCTTCACTCCGCTCGCGTATGTGCGCGCAGTCGAGCAGGCCGGAGGGCGGCCGTTGCTCGTCCCGCCGAGCGAAGACGGGATCGAGGAGACGCTCGACGTGCTCGACGGAATCATCTTCTCCGGCGGCGGCGATCTCGACCCGGAGACCTACGGCGCCGAAGCGCATCCCGAGACCGGGGAGCTCAACCCGGACCGCGACAGTGCCGAGTTGGCGCTGCTCCAGGCCGCCCTGGGCCGGGACATGCCCGTTCTAGCCGTGTGCCGCGGAAGCCAGGTGCTCAACGTCGCGCGCGGCGGAGATCTCGTCCAGCACCTGCCCGAGATCGTCGGCCACGACCGGCACCGGCACACAGAGCCCGTCATGGCCGATCACGAGGTCAAGGTGGAGAGCGAATCGAAGCTCGGCGAGATCCTCGGCGACCGCGCCCCGGTCAAGTCGTCGCATCATCAGGGCTTCGGCCGGGTTGGCGAGGGGCTCCGCGAAGCGGCTTGGGCCGAGGACGGGACGGTCGAGGCCCTGGAGGACCCGGCGCACCGGTTCGCGCTCGGCGTGCTCTGGCATCCGGAGGAAGGCGAGGACTTCGCGCTCTTCAAGGCGCTCGTCGAGGAAGCGGGCGAGTACAGGGCTAGCCGGGGATCGTGAGCACGATCTTGCCGAGCTGGTCGCCGGCCTCCATCCGCTCGTGGGCGGCGCGGGCCTCGGACAGCGGGAACACCTCGTCGACGATCGGCTTCGCCCGGCCGCTCTTCACGAGCTCGTAGGCGCCCTCGAAGTCCTTCTTCGTCCCCATCGTCGAGCCGAAGATCGAGAGCTGCTTCCACCACACCCGGTGGAGGGCAGCCGGCGGATTCGGCCCGCTCGTCGCGCCGCACACCGTGATGCGCCCGCCCTGCGCTGCGGCCTGGAGCGTGCGCTGCCACGTGGCCTCGCCGACCGACTCGACGACGACGTCCGCGCCGCGCCCGCCGGTTGCCTCCTTGACCGCCTCGACGACGTCCTGCGATCCGTGATTGACCTTGAAGTCGGCCTCGACCCGTCCGAGCTTCTCGTCGCTCGAGGACGTGACGATCGTCCGCGCGCCGAGCGCCTTCGCGATCACGTTCGCGGCGCTGGCGAGCCCGCCGCCGATGCCCCAGACGAGAACCCACTCGCCCTCGCGCAGGCCCGCTCTCGTCGCGAGCATCCGGTAGGCCGTCTCGAAGACGAGCGGGAACGCGGCCGCCTCCTCGAAGCTCATCCCGTCCGGGATCGGATAGACGTTGGTCTCGGGCACGGCGATCAGCTCTGCGTGCGTCCCGTCCATGTGCTCGCCGACGACCGTGATCCTGTCGCCGTGCTCGATGCCGGGATTGATCACGACGCGCTTCCCGTCCACGAGCCCCGCACCGTCGGCGCCGAGGATGCGCGGCTTGGGGACGGACGGGAGGCCTTTGCGGATCCAGAGGTCGAGATGGTTGAGCGAGGCCGCGCGCAGCTCGACGAGCACCTCGCCCGGCGCGGGCTCCGGATCTGGCGCGTCCTCGTAGCGCAGCACCTCGGGCCCGCCGTCCTCGTGGATCCGGATCGCCTTCATCAGGCGATCCTAGGCAACAATGCGGTTCGTGAAGCTCGCAGAGCTCGAGCAGGTCGCCGAGGAGCTCGGGATCGACGTCGTGGGAGCGGCGCCTGCAGAGCCGTACGTGCAGACCGAGGAGCACATCCGCGAGCGCCGAGCGCGCGGACTCTTCGCCGACATGCGCTTCACGATGGCCCGCCCGGAGGTCTCCTGCCATCCCGAGGCGCTGCTCCCGAACGCCAAGACGGTCGTCTCGGCCGCGCTCTGCTACTACGCGGAGGAGCCTGAACGATCAGCGGGCGACGGACGCCTGCCGCGCTACACCTGGTTCCACGCCTACGCGGAGCTGCGCGAGAAGCTCGATGCGCTCGGCCGCCGGCTCGGAGGCGACTATCGCGTCCTCGTCGACGAGAACGACCACGTCGACCGCGAGGGGGCCGCCCGGTCCGGAGTCGGCTTCTACGGCAAGAACACGATGCTGATCACGCGCCGCCACGGCTCCTGGGTCGTGCTCGGCACGCTCGTCACCGACGCCGAGATCGAGCGCTCGGAGCCGCTCGACGCTCGACTGCGGCTCGTGCCGGCTCTGCATCGACGCCTGTCCCACCGGGGCGCTCGACGAGCCCGGCACGCTCGACTCGACCCGCTGCCTCTCCTACTGGAGCCAGGCGCCCGGCGCCGATCCCGGAGGAGTACCGCGAAGAGCTCGGCGCCCAGGTGTACGGCTGCGACATCTGCCAGGACGTCTGCCCGTGGAACCGCGGCATCGAGAAGCGCCGCGAGGGACAGGCCCCGCCGCCCGGTGCCGAGCCGCACGTCTCGCTCGTCGAGTGGCTCGAAGCCTCCGACGAGGAGCTACGCGACCGCTACGAGCGCCTCTACTTCCCGCGAAACGATCCGCGCTACCTGCGCCGAAACGCTCTCATCGCGGCCGGCAACCTGAAAGCCGAAGAGCATCGCCCCGCCCTCGAGGCGCACGCCGAGAGCGACGACCCGCTCTTGCGTGAGCATGCGGAGTGGGCCCTCGCGCGCCTCGAGCGCCGGGGTTAGGCCTTCGCAGCCACGCGGCTGACGCGCAGCTCTCGCGCGAGCGCCTTGGCGCGCCGCGCCACCTGCTTCCGCAGGTTCTCCGGCTCGAGCAGAACCGCCTCGCCGCGGTCGGCGAGGATCTCGCCCAGCAGCCACTCCTCGCTTCCGACGGCCTTGTCCGCGAGCGCCGCGCCGTCGGAGAGGAACCGCGCGCCCTCCTCGGCCTTCCAGCGGGCGATCGTCTTCGAGTACCAGATCTTGGCGGCGACGCCGGCGCTTCCGAGCCGGTCCGGCCGGAACCCCTCACGAGGCTCGAACGTCTCCCGCTGGAGCCGTGCGCTCCGCATCCGGTCGAGCCGGAACGAGCGCTGCGCGTCGCGCGTGCGATCCCAGGTGTGCACGTACCAGAAGGGCAGCTGGCGGTCGATCACGTGCGGCTCGACGAGCCTCGTCGAGAGCGTGTCCTCGCCCTCCTTCTGGTACTCGATCTCGACGACGCGCTGCTGGCGGATGCCCTCGCTGAGCGTCGCGATCAGCTTCTCCTCGGCGCGTGCCGAGCGCGGCTCGGCCGTCTGGCCCAGGTCGAACTGGCCGAACGTCTCCTCGAGTTTCGTTCGCACGCGCTCGAGCGGGGTGTGCGCGTCGGCGGCGATCATCGGGCCGACGAACTCGAGCGCGAGCCGGATCGCCCGCGCCTCCAGCGGCGTCAGGCGTGGGGGAGAGCGGAACGTGTCGCCGAAGAGCTCCTTGTCCACGTGGACGCTGTCGCCCTGGAGCTCGGTGTAGACGGCGTAGCAGCCGCCGCCGAAGTTGACGAGGTTCAGGAGCTGCAGATGCTCTTCGAGGGACTCGGGCGGGATGTTGAAGCGCGAGGTGATGTCCGAGGCCGGGATCACGGCCTGCGTGTCGTCGCCGCAGCGGTCGAGGAGGTAGGCGAGGAGCGACTGCAGCAGGCCGAAGCGCTCGGGCGGCACGGGGCTCGCGGGGCGTTCCTCTTCCGTGTCGGCCGCCGCTTCGGCAGCCTCGGCGGCGAGCTTGGGCGGCTTGCCCGAATGGCGTTCGTAGACGAGGTCGAGATCCGCGCGCACCTGGCGCCGAAGCTCGGGAGGCGACAGCGGGATGGCGCGGCCGTCCTGGCGCAGGATCCAGGACGAGAGCTGCCCGAGATGCGAGTACTCGGTGACGAAGACGCCGTCCTCGATCCGTCCGTAGCGCCCGAACAGCCGGTCGACCCACCAGGCGGTGTCTCCGCCGACTTCGATCTCGGCCTCGCCCATCGTCTCTCCGACCTGCCACGGCGGCCCCTGCCGGAACTCCTCCGCGTCGAAGCCCTCGGGGAGCCGGAAGTCGCGCTCGCGGCGAGTCGCCAGCCGGATGTCGCCGCGGATCCTGGAAACGCGGAACGTCTTGACCTTCTCGTCGTCGAGGTCGAGCCCGACGACGTACCACTGGCCGCGGTCGAAGAGCAGCGCATAGGCATTCACCGTCCGCTCGCTCAGCGCGTCGCGCATGATCGACCAGTACTCGAACTTCAGCGTCCGGTTCTTGGAGATCGCACCCTCGAGCTTCGCCAGCCGCCCCGGGAGCTCGGGTGAGTAGCCCGGATCGTGGAGCTCGATGGCGCGGGCGGTCTCCGTCGGCGCCTCGTCGAAGCCGGGACGGCCGAGCGCGAGGTTCTGGAGCGCCAGGCGCAGGGGCTCCGCGTAGGCGAACTGGCCCTCGAGCAGGTAGAGGCACGTCTGGAGCGCCGCCAGCTCCTCGTCGGTCAGCTCGAGCGGCGGCAGGAAGTAGCGCTCGGAGCTCAGCCGGTACAGCTCCTCGCCCGTGAACTCGTCGCGCTGGGAGTCGAGCGGGACTCCGAGTGCGAGCAGCTCGGCGCGGTCCGAGTAGAAGCGGCGCGCGAAGGCCTCGTCCGACATCTCCTGGTAGCCCTCGACGTTCTGCTTCACGTCGCGCGCCGTCAGGGGCCGTCTCTCGGCCATCAGGAAGGCCACGAGGGAGAGCTGCCGGATCAGCTTGTCGGTGTCGTGCGACATACGGTCGGCCTATTCTTTCAGGGTGGCGTAAGTTGTCGGCACTGGAAACACAGGACGCGAGTTTGTAACAACGCCTGAGGACCGTTAGAGTGGGGCCCGACTGCGGCGGAGGAGAATGGTTAATCCGTGGTTAACAGAGCTTTGCGGGGGATTAACAAGGTAAGAGGCAGACTGGAAATGGACGAACGAGCCCTCCACATCCAGCACTGCATGTATCAGTACTCGCGAGCCATTTATCGCTCCATCAAGGACCTGGTCGATCCTTACGTGACCACGAAGGAGCAGGCCGAGTACCGAAAAGCAGTGCTCGAAGCCTGTGAGCAGACGATGGAGCGGCTGGCCCGCGATCCGCAGTACTTCGCGCGGCCCGAGCGGGCGCTCTTCCAGGACATTCGGCGCTACTTCCCGATCACCGCGCAGGCGCAGGTCGCCTGGGCCGTGACCGAGGGCGTGACCGCCGCGGTGGGGTTCATCCAGGAGCAGATCGAGGCCGGCGCCTTCGACGGCGGCGTTCCGCGCTGCCATGCGACGACGCGCAAGGGCAAGCCGTGCCAGCGCACGCCGCTTCCGGAGCGCGACTACTGCCCCTCGCACCAGCACCTCGAACGCTCGCAAGTCGCGGCTTAAGGGAGTGGACACAGAAGAGGGCCCCCTGCTGCGCGGGGAGCCCAGCCTTCACATCTCTATTGAGTTATCTGGCGGGCGTACGCCTGCGGGTAGGTCCCGCGAGCGCGTGTCGAGGTTGCTCCTCGCCTCGGTCTGCGAGTTGTAGATCCCGCTGAAGACCACGAAGTAGCCCGAGTGCAGGCTCGAGAACTCGGACGAGTTGATCACGCCCACGTCGCTCAACCCGGCATTGAGAGCCTTTCTCGCCTCACTCGCGGCGGCTGCCCGCCCTCCGCTCTGCGGGACAGAGGAGAGGACGATCGTCCAGCCGTTCTGGCCCGGCGGCCACTCGACGAGCTGGTTCGACGGTGGAGGCGGAGGAGGCGGTGGCTCGACGGTCGTCGGCTCCGGTGCGGTCGGCAGCGTCGACGTGCCGGTGTCCAACGGCGGCGGCGACGTGGGGCCGGTTGCGGTCCCAGCCGGAACGGACGTGCCCGTCTCGGCGCGCGTCTTCGTGGCCGACGAGCCGTTGTCCTGGTTGGCGAGGATCGCGAGCGCCGCGCCGAGCGACGCGATGATCAGCGCTCCGAGAACGGGCCAGACCCAGTCGCCCGGATACCAGGGCACGCGCCGGCGCCACGCGGTCGCGAGCACGGGGATGAGCCCGGCCGTGACGGGGAGGCGCAGGCCGCACTCGAGGCAGTACTCCTGGTACGGCTCGTACGGCGTCCCGCAGCGCGGGCAGTCGCCGCCTTCAGCGCCGACGGGTGGTGGAGGCGGTGGTTCCTCGGGCGGAGGGGGAGGCTCGGGCGGGACGCCCACTCAGCCCTCCAAGGGATCGCCCGACCGCCGCTCCGCCTCTTGCTCTGCCTCTTGGTACATCGTCTGCGCGTCGTCCTGGGTGACTTCTTTCCCATCGTCGCCGCTCGCGCTCTGCGGCACGGGCGTCCCGCAATTCGCGCAGAACTGCGCATCGGCGGGCAGTGCCGTTCCGCAGTTGGGGCACGAGACCACGGGCTCCTCGCCGACCGGACGGCCGCAGTTGCCGCAGAAGTGTGAGCCCCACTGGATCGGAGCGCCGCACGTGCAGCGCACCCCGACCCCCTCGCGCCGTTGCTGCGAAGACGCCTCGAGCAGCTCGTCGATCTCGCGCAGCCTCTCCTCGACCGAGATCACCTCCAGGCACTGCTCGATCAGGAGGTCCTGCTTGAACTGGTCGCGCCGATACATCTCCAGCATCAGGCCGCCGAGGTCGCGGATCCGATCCTCGCGCGTGCGGACGAGCGCCCTGCGCTCCCGCCTCAGCGCTCCCGGAGCCGGAAGACGTCGAGCGCGGGCCGGCGTCGGCGGACCGCCCTCGGGAGCAGGCGCCCCCTCCGCGGGCTTCCGGCGGAACATCTCAGGCAGAGAGAGTCGTGCCATCGGGCGGCGCGAGTCTATAGGACCAGCCGGTTGTGCTTAGGCCCCCGCGGCCACCAATCATCGCCTGAGCGTTCCCGTCTCGTCAGAGATCGATCACGACGACGCGCGGCTCGGTCAGCTCGTGCACCGAGTACGCGGGGCCTTCGCGCGTGTTGCCCGAGTCCTTGACGCCTCCGTACGGCATCTGATCGGAGCGGAACGTCGGCGCCTCGTTCACGGTCACTCCGCCGAACTCGAGGCTCTTCGCGGCGCGCAGAGCGGCGCGGATGTCCGCCGTGAAGATGCCTGCCTGCAGGCCGTAGCGCGTGCCGTTGGCGAGCGCGATCGCCTCGTCGAGCGACTCGTACGTGTTCAGGACGACGACCGGGCCGAAGACTTCCTCCCGGCAGACCTTCGTGTCGGGCGGCGCGTTGGCGATCACGGTCGGCTGGATCAGGTCGCCCTCCGGGCCGCCTCCGGCCAGGATCTCGGCGCCGGAAGCGCGCGCCTCCTCGATCCAGCTCAGGATCCGCTCGCGCGCGTCGTCGTCGATCACCGGACCGACGTCGGTGTCCTCCTCGGCCGGGTCTCCGAGCGTCAGCTCCTCGACCTTCGGGAGGAAGCGCGTCACGAACTCGTCGTAGACCCATTTCTGGACGTAGATCCGCTGCACCGAGATGCAGCTCTGGCCGGCGAACGAGAACGCGTTCGCTGCGAGCTTCGTCGCGGCCTCGTCCAGATCGGCGTCGCCGTGGACGATCACCGGGGTCGCGTTCCCGAGCTCGAGCAGCACCTTCTTGCGGGCAGCTCGCTCGCGCAGGCCCCAGCCGATCTCGGAGGAGCCGGTGAACGTGATCGCCTTCACGCGCTCGTCCTCGACCAGCACGTCGCCGATCTCGCTCGCAGGCCCGACGAGGACGTTCAGCCAGCCCGGCGGCAGCCCGGCCTCGTGCTCGAGCTCGGCGAGGGTCAGCGCGGAAAGAGGCGTCTGGCTCGCCGGCTTGAGGACTACGGCGCAGCCCGCTGCCAGCGCCGGCGCGATCTTGTGCGCGACGAGGTTGAGCGGAAAGTTGAACGGGCTGATCGCGCCGACGATCCCGATCGGCTCCCGGAACGTGAAGGCAAGCTTTCCTTCGCCTGCCTGAGCCGCGTCCATCGGAACCACCTCACCGGCGAGCTTGCGAGCCTCGACGGCCGCGAACGTGTATGTGGACATCGCGCGGCTCGCCTCGACCTTCGCGGTCTTCAGCGGCTTGCCGGCCTCGGCCGCGATCTGCGCCGCGATCTCGTCGTGCCGGCGGGCGATCCCGGAGACCGTCTTGACGAGGATCTCCGCGCGCTTGTGCGCCGGAAGCGGGTCGGCCATGGCCTTCTCGGCGGCGTCGATCGCGGCTCGAGCCTCCTCGGCTCCGGCCTTGGCGACACGGCCCACCACGTCACCCGAGTACGGCGAGCGCACCTCGAGCCAATCGCCGGTCTCCACCCACTCGCCGCCGATCAGCAGCTTCCGCTCTGTTGCGGTCGCGGCCACGATGGGAGGATACGCCCGTGGACGTTCCTGACGTCAGCTACGCACGGAGCGGCGACGTGGCGATCGCCTATCAGGTCGTCGGCGAGGGCCCGACGGACATCGTCTTCGTCCGCGGAACGCTCGCCGACCTCCTCGCCGGCTGGGACATGCCGCTCTTCGTCGATCACGTCGAGGGGCTTGCCCGCTCGGCGCGCGCGATCCTCTTCGACAAGCGCGGGAGCGGGCTCTCGGACCCGGTTCGGCAGGTCCCGACGCTGGAAACGAGGATGGACGACATCCGCGCCGTCATGGACGCCGCCGACTCGGAGCGTGCGGTTCTCTGGGCAGCGCAGGAGGGCACGCGGATCGCGCTCCTGTTCGCCGCCACGTATCCCGAGCGCACGACCGCGCTCGTCCTCTACGACCCGACGGCCCGCGGCCTGTGGGCTCCCGACTACCCATGGGCACCGAACGAGGACGCCTGGCGGAAGGAGCTCCGCGAGATCCGGGACCGCTGGGGCGACCGCGACTACCTCGTCGAGCGCGCCCACCGGCTGAGCCCGGTCGGCGCCGAGAACGAGGCCTGGTTGGCGTGGTTCGTCTGGTACATGCGGCGCAGCGCCAGCCCGGCAGAAGCGGTCGCGTTCCACCGAATGTCGATGGAGGGCGACGTGCGCGAGATTCTGGACGCCGTCCGGGCGCCGACCCTCGTTCTCCACCGTTCGGAGACGACCGACGAGACCTCGTACGTCACGGAGAGGATCCGCGGGGCGCGTCGCGTGGAGGTGAAAGGCCTGCACGACTGGTTCAGCTGGGCAGATCCCGAGCAGAACGCCGTCCTCCTCCGGGAGACGCACGAGTTCCTCGACAACCTCTCGACGCCGACTCCGCCGGACCGCGTGTTGGCGACGGTCCTCTTCACCGACATCGTCGGCTCGACCGCGCGGGCGGCAGAGCTTGGGGACACGGCCTGGCGGGAGCTGCTCGCTCGCCATCACACGCTCGTGCGCGGCGAGCTGGTCCGCTTCCGCGGCGATGAGCTCGATACGGCCGGCGACGGCTTCTTCGCCGCCTTCGACGGCCCCGGACGGGCGATCGAGTGTGCGCGGGCGATCCGTGAAGCCCTGAGAGCGCTGGACATCGAGATTCGCGCCGGGCTGCACACCGGCGAATGCGAGCGCGTCGACGGCAAGCTGGGCGGGATCGCCGTACCGACCGGCGCTCGGATCGCCTCGCTGGCCGAGCCCGGCGAGGTGCTCGTCTCCTCCACGGTGAGGGATCTCGTCGCCGGCTCGGAGATCGAGTTCGAGGAGCGGGGCACGCACGAGCTGAAGGGCATTCCAGGGGAATGGAGGCTCTTTGCCGTCAGGTGAGCGGGTGCACGTGCCCGACGTCAGCTACGCGCGGAGCGGCGACGTCTCGATCGCCTACCAGGTCGTCGGCGAGGGGCCGACCGACCTCGTCTTCCTTCCGTTCCTCTCGAACCTGTACACGCTCTGGCAGGCGCCGCACTTCGCCGAGTTCAGCCTGCGGCTGGCCGAAAGCCGCCGGCTGATCGTCGTCAACGCCCGCGGCGTCGGCCTCTCCGACCGGCCGCGAGGCTTCACGATCGAGTCGCGGATGGACGACCTGCGGGCCGTCATGGACGCGGTCGGCAGCGAACGGCCCGCACTGCTCGGGATCGCCGAGGCCGCTGCGACGTGCGCCGTGTTCACGGCCTCCAACCCCGACCGCGTGGAGCGACTCGTCCTCTTCGACCCCTGGTCGCAGAGCGTGTTCGACTCGAAGGAGCGCGACGAGGCGCTCGCGAGGATCCCGGCCGAGCGCGAAGCCTGGGGACGCCGCGAGCTGCTCGAGCAGTTCGCCGCCGATCTCAACCCACAGTGGGCGGATGACCCCGAGTACCTCGAGTGGTTCGTCTGGCACCACAGGTTGACCTCGAGCCCGTCCACGTGGGCCGACTTCAGGCGGATGCAGGTCGAACTCGACGTGTCGCACGTCCTGCCGGCGATTCGGGTGCCCACGCTCGTGCTCTCCAAGGAGCGCCAGCGCGAGAGCTCCGAGCAGGTGGCGAGCCTGATCCCGGGCGCGGAGCACGTCACGGTCCCCGGCGTCGGTCGGGCGATCCACGAGAACGAGTTCACGGTCGAGGCGATCGAGGCGTTCCTCGAGGGAAGCCCGATCCGGCGGATCCCGGACACGGTTCTCGCGACCGTCCTCTTCACCGATCTCGTGGGCTCGACTGCCCGCGCGGTCGAGCTCGGCGACCGAGAGTGGCGAGGCCTGCTGGAGCGCCACCACGACCTCGTCCGACTCGAGCTGGCCCGCTACCGCGGCGTGGAGATCGACACCGCGGGCGACGGTTTCTTCGCGAGCTTCGACGGGCCTGCGCGGGCGATCGCCTGTGCGCGCGAGATCGTCGAGCGCGTGCCCGAGCTCGGGCTGAACGTGCGCGCGGGGATCCACACGGGGGAGTGCGAGCGCGTCGGCGACAAGCTGGCGGGCCTCGCGGTCAACGTGGGTGCGCGTGTGTCCGGTGCGGCAGGCCCCGGCGAGGTGCTCGTCTCGCAGACGGTGAAGGATCTCGTCGCCGGCTCGGGGATCGAGTTCTCAGAGCGCGGGACGCACGAGCTCAAGGGCGTACCCGGCGAGTGGCACCTGTTCGCGGTTAGCTGACGGGGCCGGAAGGCGAACCTCCCGGCCCCGTCACGTTTGATCAGGCCGCGCCGCTGTTGACGCGTCTGAGCAGCTCGCGCTGCTCGATGATCTGCTTCTTGGTCGAAGCCGGGTTGTTCCGCACGGCTTCGGCGTTGGCCATGACGGTGAAGAACGGCGTGTCACCCGTGCCGTCCCTGTCCGTGTCGATCATCTGATCCCAGGCGATCCCGCCGTTCGCGAAGTTCAGCCAGGCGGCCAGGATCTCCGCGTCGAGGTGCCGAAGCTCCTCGAGCGCGGGCGGCTTTTCGTGCGAGAGGACGCGGCCTGCGGCCTCGATCGTGGAGGCATCACGCGTCTCGTTGAAGACGAGGCTCGTGAACGCCGTGATCGCGAGGTAGCAGTTCAGCTCCGCGTCCGTGAAGTCGCCGTGGTCGCGATGGGTGAACTCGTGCTTCCAGTGCTCCGACTTCATCGGCTCGTCGGCGTTGCCGACGATGATCACCTGGATCGTGTCGACCGGCGAGAAGCCGTTGTCGTCGTCGGCTGACCGGAACGTCACCGTGTACAGGCAGGCGTCGCCGAACGTGTGATCCTGCGTGTCGGTGATGTCCCGCGGGTTGATCGTCGGGCTCGGATCCGGGTCGGGGTCGATGTTCGGATCGTTGAGATACCGCGTCACCGTGTCCGGCGTTCCGTCGTTCCAGTGCCAGGTCGCCGTCTCGTCGTCGCTGCCCGGATCGGTGATCTGTCCGTTGAACGTGACGGGCTGGCCGGCGTGGCCGATGACGGTCGGGATGCCGTTGATGATGACGGCGCCCGACTCGTCGATGTCCGCGGTCGGATCGACGTTCGTCGTCGTCAGCACGATGTCCTGACAGGTCGACGTGTCGTCGTCGAACGCGCAGAAGTGCGCCGTGAACATCCCGTCGTCGCCGTACGTGTGCGGGATCGAGAACGTGAGCGAGGCGTCGGGCCGGATGTTCTCGAGCGTTCCGGTGACGTTCTCGACCGCCGTCCCGTCGCCCCAGTCGACCGTTGCGGTCAGGGTGTCGAGCCAGCCGGCGTCCTTGATCACGCCGTCGACCGTGATCGCCGTGTTCTCCGGCTTCGGGCTGTCCGAGGTCAGAGAGTCCCAGCGCGGCGGCTCGTTGGTGACCGTCACCGTCGTCGAGTCGGTGTCGTACCCGCCGTCCGGGTCGGTCGCCTTCACGCTGACGGGGAAGACGCCGTCCTGGCCGACCAGCGTGAAGGTCGGGTTCTGCCCGGTGGCGTCGTCGTACTGCCCGTCGTTGTCGAAGTCCCACGCGTAGGTGAGCGGGCCGCCGTCCGGATCGGTGGAGCCCGAGGCGTCGAGGACGACGTCCGTGCCCTCCGGCGTCGTGTACGGGCCGCCCGCCGAGGCCGTCGGCAGCTGGAAGGCGAGGCGCCAGAGGCCGCGCCCCTGGGTGCCGATGTACACGCTGAGCTGGCTGACCGGCTCGTGGTCGAAGTACGCGTCCCGCGGCCGGGGGAGGTGCGCCTTGGAGACGCCGCTCGGGTCGGTGACGAGGCTCCAGTTCGCGCCGCCGTCGACGGACAGGAAGATGCCCGAGTCCTGTCCGCCCGCGATGATGATGCTCCCGTTGGCGGAGTCGTAGGCGAGCAGGCTCGGCTGGACGTAGCCCTGGAATGTGGTGCCCGCGCCGCCGTTGTTGGTCGAGGCTCCGCGTGTGTTCTGGTAGCGGAAGGCGCCGTTCGCGGTCATCAGCGTGTCCAGCTCGGGATCGTTCGTCCAGTTCGCGCCGCCGTCGGTCGAGAAGACCATCTGCGGCCCGGCCGGAGCGAGGTTCGACGCATAGATGTTGTTCGGGTTGCTCGGGTCGATGGCGACGATCCCGAGGCCGCCCGACAGCCCATCGGTGTTGTCGATCCGCGTCCATGTGCCCGAGTTGGTGATGCCTTGATAGGTGAAGACCTGGTCGTTTCCACGCCCGGTGCACTGTCCGGTTCGGACGAGGAACGTCGGCGTGCCGCCGCTGACCGAGGCCTGGATCCCGCAGGCGCCGGCGGCGGGCATCGCGGCCAACTGCGACCAGACGATCGGACTGGCGTTGATGTTCTGCGTGACGAAGATCCCGGAGGTGCTGATGAACGCCACGTCGTCGGTTCCGAATTGCGCGAGCCGGTGGCCCCACGTGAACCCGGGCAGGTTGCCCGCCGGGTACGTGTTGATCTCCGAGTTCCCGGCGTAGCCCGAGCCGGCGCGCTCGAGCCGGTTGAAGCGGCCGCTGCTGAAGCAGCAGGTGCTGCCCAGCTCCCAGGCCGAGTCGGCGAGGACGTCGAACGTGTCGCAACAGTTCGGGTTCGTCCACGTCGGGGTCGCGGCGCCGCCGTTCGTGCTCGCGAACGTGCCGTTGTCCTGGAGGCCGTAGAGCAGGTCCTCGTTCGTGTTGCCGCCCTGGTCTGCGCCGTCGAAGGCCCAGATGAAGGTCGCGTGGACGCCGACGTTCGAGCGGGCCCAGGTCGGGCTCTCACAGCCGGCCGTGCGCCGGTGCACCCCGCCGTCCGAGGACATGATCATCGGGCACGAGTCGACTGCGACCGCGGAGTCGAACACGATCGCCCCTCCGTCCCAGTGGGCGCCGGTCTGCTGGTTCGAGTACCCGCTCGCGTTTCCACAGCGGACCGCTCCTCCCTGAGCAGGGGGATTCGGCGTCGTGCAGTCGCCCCGGAAGAGCTGGGTGTCCATGTACCAGATCGAGAACCGGTTGTTCCCGCCCGAGTCGGAGCGCTGGTTCGTCTCGGCGAACGGGACCCGGCCCTGCGCGCCGTTGCTCCCGTGGCTCGTCCAGTTCGCGCCCGCGTCGTCGGACTCGTAGAGGTTGTTGTCGGAGGCAACGACGAAGAGGACGTACGACTCGTCCGGCGAGACCGAGATCGAGCAGCGCCCGAGCGGGATGCCTGCACCCGAGTCGGGGGTCCAGGTCGTGCCGTTGTCGGTCGAGCGCAGGTGGCCGTCGTCACCGCAGGCGTCGATCGTCCCGCCGCTCTGCGCAATGACGTCCCAGACGTCGCTGGCGGTGGTTCCCGGCGTCGGGTCGACGAACGTCCAGGTCGCGCCGGAGTCCGTGCTCCTGGCGATCCCGCAGTTCGTCCCGACGAACACGTTGTTCGCCGCGTCGGGGCGAACGGAGATGCCGAACGCCGACGGCTCGGTCTTGCGGGCGTTCGAGCAGGTGAAGCCGCCCGGAGGTGTCGCCGTTGCCGGCTTCGACCAGGTAGCGCCGGCGTCGGAGCTGACCTCGATGCCGGCCAGCGAGTTGACGCGGCCGTCGTACCACGACGTCGCGTAGACCTTGTTGTTGTTGCTCGGATCGACCTCGACGTCCCAGGTCATCACGGGCTGATGGCCGTTCAGATGCGACCAGTTGTTTCCGCCGTCGGTCGTTTTGTACAGGCCGCCGTACTCGCTCGCCGCGTAATACACCTGGTTGTTGGCGGATGCGTTCGCGAGCCCGTTGACGCGGCCGCCCGAAGAGGCGTTCGCGTTTCCGTTGTTGGATGCGTTGGGATTGATGTCGGTGATGCCCGCATAGCCTGCGGACGCCGCCGAGAGCGCAAGGACGAGACCGAGAAGGACTCCCCCGACGCGCCAAAGCCGTACTGGTGCCACCCGTTCGGGTGCCGGGTGCTCCGTCTGCTGGACCTTCATTGCCGCCCTCCCTGGCTTGATGGGTCCCCCTCGCCTACCGCAGACGGGCCAATTCTGTCAAAACCTCCTGCGCTTGACAAGAGGTTTCACCGGAATTTCCCAGGAAAACTACGGCTCGAACTCGGCGACGCAGGTCGGGCCGGTGAACTTGGCCGTCGGGCTCCCCAGCCAGCGGCTCCCATTCCAGGTCAGCACTCGCCACTGGTGGATGGACTGCCCGTGCACGCGCCGCCAGGCGAACGACGCGACCCGCGGCTTCAGCGGACCCGCCGCCTCGTACTTGCCGAACTCGAAGCCCCGCAGGAGATTCGTGACGACGATCCACTGAGTGCGCCCGGCAGGCCTGGCGGGACGCCAGCGGAGGTGCGCGATCGCGGTGCGCGGCGCGTTCGAGCTGCAGCTGGTCGTCGAGCGCAGCCTCTTGGCGCCCCAGGGCCGGCCGGCCCGAACCGCGGCGGGCGGCGGCTTGGGCGCCTTCGGTAGCGCCCACCTCCTGAGCGAGCCCTGCCGCTCGATCAGCTTCACGCTCGACACGGGAACGCCCGCGTCCTCGGCGGCCCGTCGGTAGACCTCGGCTCCGCTCAGACCCTGGTCGCGCAGGCGGGCGAGGTCCGCGTAGATCTGCTTCTGGTCGGCGCTGGTCGGCGGCTTGGGAGGAGGCGGAGGCTTCGCGTTCTGAACCTCGGTCTGGGGCGGCGGGGGCTGCGGGCTCTGCGTGCTCGTCGCCGCGCGCGTTGTGGCCGCCTCGTCCTCCGAGTCCGAGCATGCGGAGACGCTCACCGCGAAGAGCGTTGCGATCACCGCAGCGACCAACGACCTCCAGAAGGTCACGCTGGGAGGATAGGCACATGCCCGAGCAGAGCGAAACCGGGCGGGGAGCGCGGCGCCTCTACTCTGTCGTCAGTGGCTGACGCTCTGATCATCGACGCCGTTCGGTCGCCGATCGGCAGGAAGAACGGGACGCTCTCGTCGATCCGGGGCGACGAGCTCGCGGCGCAGGTGCTGAACGGGCTCTTGGAGCGCAATCAGGTCGATCCGGCCGAGGTCGAGGACGTGCAGCTCGGCTGCGTGACGCAGATCGGCGAGCAGGGCTGGAACATCGGCCGGATGGTGCCGATGGTCGCCGGCTGGCCCGAGACCGTGGCCGGGACGACCGTCGACCGTCAGTGCGGCTCGTCGATGCAGACGAACTTCAACGCGGCGGCGGCGATCTGGTCGGGCCAGCTCGACCTGGTCGTCTCCGCGGGCGTGGAGATGATGTCGCGCGTCCCGATGGGCTCGAACGGCGGGAACATCTCGGACAAGGTGCTCGAGCGCTGGCAGATCGTCCCGCAGGGGATCTCCGCGGAGGCGATCGCCGAGGAGTGGAACCTTTCGCGCGAGGAGCTGGACGCGTTCTCCCTCGAGTCGCACCGCCGCGCGATCGCGGCGATCGACGAGGGGCGGTTCGAGAACGAGATCGTGCCGGTCGAAGTCCAGAACCCGCATGCGGGCACGCTGTTCGCGGTCGACGAGACGCCGCGCCGCGAGACCTCGGCCGAGGCGCTGGCCGGTCTCGCGCCCGCCTTCCTGCCGGAGGGGAAGGTCACCGCAGGGAGCTCGAGCCAGATCTGCGACGGGGCCGCAGGCGTCCTGATCGCGAGCGAGGCGAAGGCGTCGGAGCTCGGTCTCGAGCCTCGAGCGCGGTTCGTGTCATTCGGGCTCTGGGGCGTCGACCCGTATCGAATGCTGCACGGGAACCCGCAGGCGTGCGAGAAGGCGCTCGCGAAGGCGGGGCTCGGCTGGGACGACATCTCGGTGATCGAGGTCAACGAGGCGTTCGCGTCGGTCGTCCTGCAGTTCGTGCGGGACTCGGGGCTCCAGGAGCGGATGGAGGACGTCAACCCGAACGGCGGCGGCATCTCGCTCGGCCATCCGCTCGGCGCGACCGGCGCCCGGATCACGGCGACGCTGCTCAACGAGCTCGAGCGCCGCGACGCTCGGTACGGGATCGCGACGATGTGCATCGGCTTCGGCCAGGCCATCGCCAGCGGTGATCGAGCGCGTCTGACCCGCTGGCTGCTCATCCGCGGGCGGGGGTCGAATCCGCTCGACGCCGAGGTGAGCCGCGCGGACATCCGCCGCCACTCGTCGTCGAAGCGCCCGTCCGTGCAGAAGGGCGATCGCGCGATCCTCTACGCGGCGGTGTGGCAGGCGATCTTCGGGATCGTGGAGGTGATCGGCGACCCGGAGCACGACCCGGAGCGCGACCGCTGGTCGTGGCGCTTCCCGATCCGCCCGCTCACGGTCGTCCGCGACCTGCACGATGCGCCGCCGGTCGAGGCCGCCGGCGTCTTCCCGCAGAGCATCTGGCGCCATTCGCACATCCGGCTCAGCGAGGAGCAGTTCGCCGAGGCATGCAGGCTGATCGAGGACGCGGCGTGAGGAGAGTCGTGCTCACCGGCGAGCGCGAGGTGACCGCTCCCGGAAGCGTGGGCGCCCGTGTGCGGAGGCTGACAGCCGACGGACACGTCGTCGTGATCGAAGTCGAGCCCGGCGGCGTGGTCGCGCGGCACCCTGCCGGCGGCTTCCAGCTGTTCGCAGTCGTGAGCGGCTCGGGCTGGGTCAGCGGCGCAGACGGCGAGCGCGAGCCGATCGCGGCCGGCGAGGCCGTGGTCTGGGATCCGGGCGAAGAGCACGAGTCCGGCTCGGACGAGGGCATGACCGTGCTGGTGGTCGAGGCCGAGTCGCTCGACATCGGCTAAAGCCGGTCGCCACCGCGCTGCCGCGGCACGGCGGCGACCAGATCTTTAGGCGAGCGCGGGATTCCGGCGGGAAAGGATCGCCGGTCGCTCTCCTCGTACGGCCGCCCAGCATGCGCCGATTACGGCGAGAGAGAGGAGGCCGAATACGAGGAGAGCTAGGAGAAACCGCGTCATGTACTCCCTAGACGCGACGGAGGACGAGCTTCTTCCCGTTAGCATCGCGCCCGTGATTCGGCGGGTGGGAGTCGTAGGTCTCGGGACGATGGGCGCGGGCATCGCGCAGGTGTCGGCGCAGGCCGGATTCGAGACGATCGGCCGCGAGGTGAGCGGCGAGCTCTGCGAGAAGGCGCGCGGAACGATCGAGCACTACGTCGGCCGCGCGGTCGAGAAAGGCAAGGCGACGGCCGAGGAGCGCGACGCGACGCTCGGGCGGCTGAGCTTCACGACCGAGCTCGCCGAGCTCGCGGACTGCGACCTCGTGATCGAGGCGATCGTCGAGGAGCTCGAGCCGAAGCGCGAGGTCTTCGCCGAGCTCGACCGCATCCTCGGCCCGGACGCGATCCTCGCCTCGAACACCTCGGCGATCCCGATCCACGCGATCGCCGAGGCGACCGAGCATCCCGAGCGCGTCATCGGCATGCACTTCTTCAACCCGGCGCCGCTGCTGCCGCTCGTCGAGATCATCCGGGCCGAGAAGAGCTCCGACGAGGCGCTGAACGCGGCCTTTCAGTGGGCCGAACAGGCGGGCAAGCAGCCCGTGCGCGCGAACGACACGCCCGGGTTCATCGTCAACCGCATCCTCGTGCCGACGCTGAACGAGTGCATCCGGCTCCTCGACGAGGGGATCACGGCCGAGGATCTCGACAAGGCGATGACCATGGGAGTGGGGTGGCCCATGGGGCCGTGCACCCTCGTCGATCTCGTCGGGATCGACATCCACATCCACGCCGCCGAGGCGATGTACGAGGCAACCGGCGACGAGCGCGCCAAGCCGCCGGAGCGCCTCCGGGAGATGGCCGCAGAAGGCCGCCTCGGCCGCAAGACCGGCCGCGGCTTCTACGACTACTCCTAGGGAACCGAGAGGCGCGTCCAGACGTTCTCGATGAGCTGCGCGACGGCCGGATCGCCGATCGACGCGGCGAAATTCAGCGCGCCGGCGGCAAAGACCTTCGCGTCTCCAGGCGTCTCGTAGTAGGTCATCTCCGCGGTGCGGCCCGTGCCCATCAGGTTCGGGATCGACGCCAGGAGCTGCGTGCCGGGCGGCGACTCGGGCGAACGCGCGTCGATCTCGTAGCCGTAGCGGCCGAACCGGTCCCCGGCCTGGAGCCCGGTGCCGGCGAACGCCCACGGCGATCCCTGCACGACATAGCCGGCCTGGTGCCCGCCGTAGTCGCCGGCGACGAATTGCACGCCGACGAGCGCGGCCTCGGGCCGGCCGAGGTGGCGCCACTGGGCCACCTTCGTCAGCAGCTGCCCGTCCCGCCGCACCTGCCAGAAGAAGTTGTTCGCGGACAGGAACATCAGGTTGCCGCCGTCGTCCCGGTAGCGCTGGACGACGTCGTACTCGTGCTGGGTCACGTACTCCGCGTGGCCCGGGAAGACGACGAGGTCGTACGCGCTCGCGAGCTCGTCTCCCGATCGCAGCGCCTCGAGGTCGTCGTCCGTGAGGAAGTCCACTCGCTTCCCGGTCCGGTTCAGCCAGGCGATGAAGTCCAGATCCCAGTCCCGGAAGCGGAACGGCACGCCGAAGTCGAGGAACGGCCGCTCGAGGTCGACGCTTCGCGCCGCGGCGCTCACGTACCAGCTGTCGCCCCACCCGTCGCCGGTCGCGTCCCAGAAGTTGTACGCCTGCCACGTGTTCGTCGAGAGGACGACCGCGACGTGGGAAGCCGGCGAGCGGGGCCTCGACCACGAAGGGCGCGTACCCGACCCGGCCGTCGGAGGCGCTCAGCCGCAGGAAGTAGAGACCGCTCGGCCAGTTGCCGGCTCGAACGACGCGGAGGCGGGCCGGAGCGTTGCGGTGCGCTCGCCAGTCGATCCGCACGGGGCTCGTCATCGCGGTGCCCTCGGTCTTGAAGTCGCGCCCCGGGCGCACCGCCTGGCTCGAGTAGTAGAAGACCTGGAGCCGGAGCGAGGGCGCGTCCGTCGAGATCCGCAGCTCGGCCTGCTCGCCCGGCGCGTAGCTGCGGCGCGGGAAGGTCGCCTCGATGCCCTGGATGCGGACGACCGGCGCCTGCCGCTTCTTGCCGGGCAGGTTCATGTAGACGCGCCGGCCCACGGTCAGCCGCAGGACATAGGTCCTCGGCTCGGTGCTCCGGGCCGGGCGCCAGACGAGGGTGCGGCGACCGGCTCGCAGGCGCCGCGTCGTCGACCAGATCGTCTTCGTCGCCCGGCCCTGATGGAGCGTGTCCGTTCGGAGCACGTCCATGCGGACGGTCGCGGCGCGTCGGAGCCGAAAGCTCACGATCGCGCGGTCGCGGAAGCCGTCCCCGTTCGGCGAGACCGTCGTCAGCAGCCGGTTGTCGGCCGCGAAGCGTTGCGATCCGTTCGTGACGCGAAGGTCGTGCAGCCCGCCGTTCCCCGCAAGCAGCGCCGCGAGCCCGAACACGAGCGCGCTCATCGGTCGACCACGCGCATCGGCACGCCGAGACGCGACGCTGCGAACGGCACGCTCGAGCCCTGGACGATGACCGAGAACAGGACGACGACGAACACGATCTCGTAGATCCGCCTCGCCTCGTCCACGTCGGCCAGGAGGGCAAGCGCCGCGAGCAGGATGGGAACGGCGCCCTTGAGCCCGCCCCAGGCGATGAAGAGCTTCTCGCCGAGCCTCAGCTTCATCGGCGCCAGCAGCGGGGCAAGGCCGAGCGGACGCGCGACGAAGGCGAGGGCCACTGCGAGCAGCAGCCCGTCCAGCCAGACCCTGTCGTCGAACAGCTGTCCGACGTTCACGGTGAGCCCGAGCACGACGAAGACGACGATCTCGCCGAGGCTGGCCAGCGCCGTATGGAAGCGCTGGATCTGCCGCTTGTAGGGAAGGTCGAGCTCGCTCAGCGCGAGGCCGGCGATGAAGACGGCGAGGAACCCGGACCCGTGGACGACGGACGCCAGCCCGTAGATGATCCCGGCCGCGGCGAGCGTCCGCAGCGGGTACAGCCCCTCGCTCGGAAGCGGCACGCGGCGCATGAAGAGGACGAGCAGCGCCGCTCCTGCGACGCCAACCGCGGCGCCGATCGTCATCTCCAGCGTGAACTCCTTGACGACGGAGAACGAGGATCCGTGGTCGCTGGTCGCGTACTCGAGCATCCCGATCATGAGCGCGATCGCGACGGGGTCGTTCACGCCCGCCTCTCCCTCGAGGATCGTCCCGCTGCGCCCGCGGATCTCCTTGTCGCCGAGGATCGAGAACATCACGGCCGGGTCGGTGGGCGACAGCGCGGCGGCCAGGACGCCGGAGAGCGTCCAGCTGAAGTCGAGCAGGAAGTGCGCGCAGATCGCGATCAGGACCGCGGTGGTGAGCGTGCCGACGATCCCGAGCGCCCCGATCGGGACGATCGCGCGCCGGAAACGCCGCCACCCGATGTGCATGCCGCCGTCGAAGAGGATCACGATCAGCGCGACGACGCCGATCCGCTCGACCGTCTCGATGTGCGGGATCGCAACCGGGATCGCCAGAGCGATGAGCAGGAACAGCGCCGGCGCCGGAATCGGATACCGCTCGGCGATCTTGGCCGCGACGAGCGCGAGCATCACGCCGGTCGCCACGACGAGGATGATCAGCCCGAAATCGCTCAGCTCGGTCACGCCGCTGACGCTAACGGATTCCTTACATCTCCCTCATTCCGGGCATATGGAAGACGGCGATACTTGGCCCACCGATGCGCAAGCTGCTGGTCCTACTCGTGGTCGCTCTCGTCCTGCCGGTCGCGGCGTACTCCCAGCTGCGTGCGTCCAACGGCACGCTCTCGGTCCGAGAGGCTCGCGGAGTCGTCCAGCTCGACGCGCGCGGAACCATGACCGGACGGCTGAACGGCCGGCTCACGATCACCGACCCGAGGCCGTTCGACTCGAAGCGTCCCTTGGTCTACGGGGCGAAGAAGACGATCTACCGGAACGCGAGGACGACCGTGTACCAGGGCAAGAACCTCCGCTTCCGCCTCAGCGGCGCGCGCTTCGTGATCCGCATGGACGGCAAGGCGATCTTCCTCAGCGCGATCGCGCATGGCACGGGGATGCTCGACGGTCTCGGCGACCCTGCGGCGAACGTCTTCTACGACGGTGTCTGGTCGCTCAACGACGAGCCCTACCACTCGCTTCCCGACGCTCCGACGCCGTTCGAGCTGGCCGCCCCCGCGACGGAATAGCGTGCGGCTCTGGCATCCTGAAAGGTGGTGCCTCTGAATACGCCGCAAACAGTTCTGGTGGTCGAGGATGAGGCTTCTATCGCCTCGTTCGTCTCCCTGTACCTGAAGAACGCCGGGTACGACGTCCACGTGGCCGAGAACGGCGAGTCCGCACTGGACAAGGCGGAGAGCCAGCAGCCCTCGCTGATCGTCCTCGACCTGATGCTCCCCGACATCGACGGGATCGAGGTCTGCCGTCGCATCCGCAGGCGCTCCGAGGTTCCGATCCTCATGCTCACGGCCCGCGACGAGGACGTGGACAAGATCATCGGCCTGGAGGTCGGCGCCGACGACTACCTGACGAAGCCGTTCAACCCGCGCGAGCTCGTGGCGCGCGTGAAGTCGATCCTGCGCCGCTCGACGCCCGACCGGAAGGACGTCGCGAGCGCGACCCTCCAGCACGGCGACCTCCACATCGACGCGGGCCGGCGCGAGGTCAAGGTCGGCGACGAGGAGATCAAGCTCGCACCGAAGGAGTTCGACCTCCTCTGGGAGCTGCTCGACCACCGTGGGCTCGTGCTCACGCGCGACCAGCTGCTCGAGCGGGTCTGGGGCTACACCTTCGCGGGCGACACGCGAACGGTCGACGTGCACGTCCGTCAGCTGCGGCGGAAGCTGGGCGAGGCGTCGCCGATCGTCACGGTCTGGGGCGTCGGGTACAAGGTCACGCCCGCGAAAGAAGCAGCCGCGACCACGGCGTAGCGATGTTCCACTCACTCCGTTTTCGCCTTCCGGCGCTCTTCCTTGCCGGGATCGCGCTGACCGGGGTCGTCTCGACGCTCATCGCCTTCGGGCTGTTCCGGAACTACACGCAGAACCAGGCGAGGAAGGAGCTTCGCCGCGAGGCGACGGGGCTGACGGCGCTCTACGCGCAGCAGGCCGTTCGCTCGCAGGAGAAGGGAACGCTGCCGCCTCTCTTCGCCGCGAGCAGGCTCGAGCGCGCCAGCGGCAACAAGCTCTTCTACGTGGGGACGCCGTTCTTCTCCGGCCAGGCCTCGGGGCTGCGCCGGCTCCCGCAGTCGGCGTTGGATTTCAACGCGATCCTGCAGGGCAAGACGATCGAGTTCGAATTCACGCCGCCCGGCGAGAACCGCACGTTTCTGGCCGTCGCTCATCCGCTCCGTCTCGACAAGAACGCAGATCCGTTCGGGGGCCTCGTCGTCGCCACACCGCAGGCGCAGCTCAGCAACCAGGCGATGCGGCTCGTGCTCAGGCTCGCGATCGCCCTTCTCGTCGGGCTGCTCGTGACGGCGGCGCTCGCCTGGTACCTCTCGGGACGCATCACGAGGCCCGTTCGGCGCCTCGCGCTGGCGGCCGACGAGGTCGCGGAGGGGCGCTACCAAACGCAGTTGCCCGAGGTCACGGGGCGCGACGAGATCGCCGATCTCACGCAATCGTTCACGCGGATGACCGAGCGGCTCGCCGAGTCGGAAGAGCTCGAGCGGAACTTCCTGATGACGGTCTCCCACGAGCTTCGGACGCCTCTGACGGCGATCCGCGGCCACGTCGAGGCGCTTCGCGAAGGGCTCGCCGAGGATCCGGAGGCCCGAAACCTCTCGCTGGACGTGATCGCGGCCGAGTCGGGCCGGCTCGAGCGCCTCGTCGGCGACGTCCTCGACCTGGCGAAGCTCGACACGCGACGCTTCACGGTGCGCCACGAGGAGGTCGACATGGCGCGGCTCGTCGAACAGGCCTACGCGGCGTTCGGGGAGGAGGCGAAGTCGCGCAAGATCGATTACTCGCAGGACGTCTCGTCGGAGCCGGTGATCGTCACCGACGGCGATCGCGTCCTGCAGATCATCACGAACCTGCTCGCGAACGCGTTCCGGTGGACTCCGAACGGGGGCAGCGTCGATCTGGCGCTGAACACGGAGAACGGCGAGATCCGCGTGGCAGTTCAGGACAGCGGGCCGGGAATCGGCCCCGAGGAGCAGGACCGGATCTTCCGGCCGTTCTGGACGCACGACGGCAAGGGCACAGGGCTCGGGCTGGCGATCGCGCGCGAGCTCGCCGTTGCGCTCGGCGGGACGATCGACCTGAGGAGCGAGGTCGGCCGCGGCAGCCGCTTCGAGCTCGTTCTGCCCGCGCGGAACTAGCGGACGCCTCTTCCGCCTAGGATCGGGCCGTGGCGCTTCCGCTCCGGGCAGAGGTCGTCTCGTTCCCGGCTCGACGCTCGCGGGGGCGGGCGGTGCTCGCAGCGATGCGGCCCCGGCAGTGGTCGAAGAACCTGCTCCTGTTCGCCGGCCTCGTCTTCGCGGCCAAGATCGGGGATCCGCTGCGCTGGGTCGAGGCCTGCACGGCCTTCGTCGCCTACTGCGCGGCTTCCAGCGCCGCGTACCTGGTCAACGACGTCGTCGACACGGAACGCGACCGCATGCATCCGCTCAAGCGGCTGCGTCCGGTGGCGCGCGGGGAGCTGTCGCAGCGTGCCGCGTTTCTGGTGGCCGCGGCGCTCGCCGTCCTGGCATTCGGGCTCGTCGCACCGCTCGGGCTCGACTCCGTGGCGTTTCTCGCGGGCTTCCTCGCGCTCCAGGGCGCGTACACGTTCGCGCTGAAGCACGTCGTGCTCGTGGACGTGCTCGCGATCGCGGCGCTGTTCGTGATCCGCGCCGCTGCGGGCGCCGTGGCCGTCGACGTGCGGATCTCGCCGTGGCTGCTGCTCGTGACGGCGCTCCTCGCGCTCTTTCTCGCCCTCGCCAAGCGGCGAAGCGAGCTCGCGGTCGCGGGGTCGGCGCGGCCCGTCCTCGAGGGCTACTCGCTACCGCTCGCTCGACCAGCTGATCTCGATCGCCGTCGCCTCGACGATCGCGGCGTACTCCGTCTACACGTTCACGGCCCATGACCCGGCGCTGATGGCGACGATCCCGTTCGTCGTCTTCGGGCTGTTCCGCTACCTGCTGCTCGTGCACCGCGACGACCTCGGCGAGGAGCCCGAGAACGTCCTGCTCAGCGATCGCCCACTCGTGCTCGCGGTCCTCGGGTGGGCCGTGACGGCGGCGGTGACGCTCGCGCTGACTAGCTAGCTTCGCGGTCGCGCTCGTCGAGCCGGTAGATCTGCGCGCTGCCGCCGGTGTCGAGCTTGCGCTCCATCCGAGCGAGGCGCACGTCGATCCCACTCCAGCCGGAGGCGATCAGGTCGACGAGGAGCGCCAGGTCGTCGATCCGGGCATGCCGCTCCGCGAGGAGGTCGTTCTCGAGCGCCTCCAGCCGGCGAATCGTCTGGCCGGCGAGGCCGCGAACCTCTGCGAGCTGGCGGCCGACCGGAGCCGCCTCGGTGCGGACGCCTTCGCGGACGGCATCGGCGACCTGCGCCGGCAGCGTGCTCTCCATGTTCGCGGCAAGCTCCGCGAGCGCCTCGACCTGTTCCCGCGCACGTTCGAGCGCCGCGTCGACGTCACCCGCCGAAACATGGCCCCGCGCGGCGTTCTCCAGCCGTTCCCGCGCGCGTGCAATCGCCGCCTCGTCCATGGGCGAGGACGCTAGCGTTCGCATCGGATGAAGCGGTCGGACCTCGAGTACTCGCTGCCGCCGGAGCTGATCGCGCAGCACCCGGCCGAGCGGCGCGACGAGTCGCGGCTGCTCGTCTACGACCGTAAGAGCGGCGACGTGCGGCACCGAGTCTTCCGGGAGCTGCCGGACGAGCTTCACGGTGAGCTCGTCGTCGTCAACGACACGCGTGTGGTGCCGGCGCGGCTGCGGCTGCAGCGGCCCGGCGGCGGCCAGGCCGAGGTGCTCCTCCTCGAGCAGCTGAACGGAGCCGGCGAGTGGGAGGGGCTCGCGCGGCCGACGAGACGGCTCCGGCCGGGACAGCGGCTGGGGCCGGTCGAGCTCGTCGAGCATCTCGGAGAAGGCCGCTGGCGCCTGCGGCTCGAGGGCGACCCGGCCGGCGAGGCGCCTCTTCCTCCGTACATCACGCAGCCGCTGGCCGACCCTTCGCGTTACCAGACGGTCTACGCAGAAGAGGAAGGCTCGGCCGCGGCGCCGACGGCGGGGCTGCACTTCACGCCCGAGCTCCTGTCGAGGCTCGAGATCGAGCGAGTGACGCTCCACGTCGGGCTCGACACGTTCCGGCCCGTGACCGTCGACGACCTCGACGACCACCCGATCCACACGGAGCGCTACTCCGTCGAGCCTGGCTCATGGGATCGCATCCGAGCCGCCGATCGGGTGCTGGCCGTGGGGACGACGACGGTGCGCGTGCTGGAGACGCTGGCCGGCGGAGGCTCGCTCTCGGGCAGGACCGATCTCTTCATCACGCCCGGCTTCGAGTTCCGCCGCACAGACGCGTTGCTGACCAACTTCCACCTTCCCGGATCGACCCTGCTCGCCCTCGTCATGGCCTTCGCCGGCTCGGACGAGACGCGCCGCCTCTACGAGCTCGCGATCGAGGAGCGCTACCGCTTCTACTCGTTCGGCGACGCGATGCTGATCCTGTGAGCTTCCGCCTCGACAGCACGGACGGCGAGGCGCGCGCGGGCGTCCTCACGACGGCACACGGCGACGTGCGGACGCCCGCATTCATGCCCGTCGGGACGAAGGCGACCGTCAAGATGCTCGACCCCGACGAGGTGCGCGACCTCGGCGCGGAGATCATCCTCGGCAACACGTACCACCTGCATTTCCGCCCCGGCGAGGACCTGATCGCCGAGCTCGGCGGGCTGCACGAGTTCATGCAGTGGGACGGGCCGATCCTCACGGACTCGGGCGGCTACCAGGTGTTCTCGCTGCGCGACACGATCGTCCGTGCCGATGACGAGGGCGTCACGTTCCGCTCGGTCTACGACGGCGCCCAGGAGCGCTTCACGCCCGAGTCGGTCGCGGAGATCCAGGCGAAGCTCGGCTCGGACATCGCGATGTGCCTGGACGTCTGCGCGCCCGCCGGAAGCGGCGACCTCGAGGAGGCGGTCCGCCTGACGACGATCTGGGCGAAGCGCCAGCGGCAGGCGCCCGCGCGCGGAGGGCCAGCTCCTCTTCGGGATCGCCCAGGGCGCGACCGACCCGGAGCTCCGCCGGCGCTCGATCGCGGAGATCGTCGAGCTCGACTTCGACGGCCACGCGCTGGGCGGGCTCAGCGTGGGGGAGGCGCGCGACCCGATGTTCGAGACGGTCGCGGAGGCGGCGCCGCTCCTCCCCGCGGACAAGCCGCGCTACTTCATGGGCATCGGCGATCCAGAAGGCATCCTCGAAGTGATCGAGCGCGGCGTCGACATGTTCGACTGCGTCCTGCCGACGCGGATGGGCCGCACGGGGACGGCGCTCACCTCGACGGGCCGCCTCAACCTCAAGAACGCCCGCTTCGCCCGCGACCAGGCGCCGCTCGACGAGAGCTGCGACTGCCCGGCCTGCTCGAGATTCACGCGCGCGTACATCCGGCACCTCGTCAACCAGCAGGAGCTGCTCGGGCTCCGGCTGCTCACCGCGCACAACCTCCGCTTCCTGCTCCGGCTGACCGCAGCGGCGCGCGAAGCGATCGAGGACGGCAAGCTGGCACCATTCAAGGCTGAGACTCTCGACCGCCTGACCTCGGAGGCCGCTTGACCGCCCTCATCTTCCTCGTAGGACTGCTCGTTCTCTTCTGGCTGCTGATCGTGACGCCCCAGCGGCGGCGGCGCCGGCAGCAGGAGGCGCTCATCGACCAGCTCGAGCCCGGGGACGAGGTGCTGACGGTCGGCGGGCTGCTCGGGACGGTTCGCGAGGTCGGCGAGCACGAGGTCGTGCTCGAGATCGCGGCGGAGACTCGCGTGCGGGTCGCCAAGAGCGCGATCTCGGGACGAATCGAGCCCGAGACGGAACCTGCGGATATGCCCGAAACGCAGCTACCCTAAGGCGAACACCGTGACCGAACGGCGCTCTCATCTCCTCCTCGTGGGCCTCATTGTCGCGGCGCTCGTCGCTGCTGCGATGCTGGCCGTCCCCGGCTCGCCGTTCCACAAGGGCGCGACGCTCGGCCTCGACCTCCAGGGCGGCACCGAAGTCGTCCTGAAAGCCGTTCCGCCGAAGGGCGAGGAGGTCACCTCGGACGGCATGGACACGGCCCAGTCGGTCATGCGGCGGCGCGTGGACAAGCTCGGCGTGACCGAGCCCGAGATCCGCAAGCAGGGCAACGACCAGATGGTGATCGAGCTCGCCGGCGTCAACCCAGAGCGCGCCCAGGACGTGATCGGCAAGACCGCGAAGCTCGAGCTCTTCGACCTCCAGGGCGACCTCGTCCCGCCCACGGCCGACGCCCAGGGGAACCCGACGCCGCTGACGTCGCTCTACAGGACGCTCCTGCCGGTCCAGGGCCAGGGCCAGGAGAAGGACTCGTCCGAGATGTATCTGTTCGCTCCCGTCAAGAACAAGAAGGGCAAGACCATCGACCACAAGGTTGTGGTCGGACCGGTGGCGTCGCGGAAGGAGATCCTCGACTCGAAGTACGTCAAGGAACACGGCAAGAACGGCGAGCTCCCCGAGGGTCACGAGCTCCTCTACGTGCCGGAGAACCTGGCGCTCGTCACGTGTAACGAGCGCTTCTGCCCCAACGTCGGGGTGCCGAAGGCGACCTACTACTACCTCTTCAAGTACGACCCGAGGAACAAGGAGAAGCCGATCCCCGAGATGTCGGGGACGGACCTGAATCTGAAGGGAACGAAGCAGGACTTCGGGACGCAGGGCGCCGAGAACGGCAAGCCGCTCGTCCTCATGGATTTCACGGACAAGGGCGCGGACAGGTTCCACGACGTCACGTCGACCCTCGCCAGCCGCGGCCGCGTGAGGTGGACCCAGGCGGGCAGCCCGAGCGGCCAGGAGGACAACTACGCGCAGCAGTTCGCGATCGTCCTCGACCGCCAGATCAAGTCGGCACCGACGGTCAGCTTCCGCGACAACCCGAACGGGATCCCGGGCAACAACGGCGCGGAGATCACGGGGATCGGCGACATCCAGGAAGCAAAGGACCTAGCCCTCGTCCTCCAGACCGGCGCGCTGCCGTACAACTTCCGCCAGCTCGAGAAGACCGAGATCTCGGCGACGCTCGGCAAGGACTCGCTGGCGGAGGCGAAGAAGGCGGCGATCGGCGGCCTGCTCGTGGTCGCGCTCTTCCTGCTGATCTTCTACCGCTTCCTCGGCCTTGTCGCCGTGATCGGCCTCGGGATCTACGCGGTCCTGCTGTACGCGGCGCTGCTGCTGTTCAACGTGACGCTGACCCTGCCCGGGTTCGCGGGCCTGATCCTCACGATCGGAGTCGCAGCAGACGCGAACGTGGTCATCTTCGAACGCATCAAAGAAGAGGTCCGCGCGGGTAAATCCGTGCGGGCCGGAATCGCAGCGGGATACGCCAAGGGGTTCCACACGATCATCGACGCGAACGTCGTGACGGCGATCACGGCGCTCGTGCTGTTCCTCGTCGCGACCGCAGGGGTGAAGGGCTTCGCGCTGATGCTCCTGATCGGTACCGCGATCTCGCTCGTCACGGCCGTGTTCGCCACGCGAGCGATGCTGGGGCTCCTCGCCGGCTTCCGCTGGTTCGAGAACCCGGCGTTCATGGGCGCGAAGGGCCAGCAGCACGGGCGCTGGCTGCAGATCGACTTCATGGGGAAGCGCAGGCTCTGGTTTGCGATCTCGGCGGTGATCCTCGTGGTCGCGGCCGGCTCGCTGGCGGTGCGCGGGCTGAACTTCGGCATCGACTTCAAGGGCGGCTCGCAGATCACGTTCGCGACGCCGACACCGCGGCTCGTCGACGAGGTTCGTTCCGACGCGCAGTCGATCGACTCGAAGTTCGCCAAGGCGGTCATCCAGGGCCGCGGCGCGTCCACCGACGGGAAGTACAGCGAGTTCCAGATGCGGACGAAGACGCTCAGCCCGAGCGACGGACAGCAGCTGAGCGCCGGGCTCAAGTCGAAGCTGCAGGCAACCAACTACGGCGAGAAGAGCGTCTCCGAGAGCTTCGGTAGACAGATCGCGAAATCGGCCCTCTGGGCGGTCTTCGGCTCGCTGTTCCTGATCGTCCTCTACCTGGCGATCCGGTTCGACTACAAGTACGCGCTCCCCGTGCTCGCTGCGCTCGTGCACGACGTCATCATCACGATCGGCGTCTACTCGGTCAGCGGGCGGGAGGTGACGACCGCGACCGTGGCGGCGGTGTTAACCGTGCTCGGGTACTCGATCTACGACACGATCATCATCTTCGACCGTGTCCGCGAGAACGTGCCGCTGATGCGGCGCGCATCGTTCGCCACGATCGCCAACGTCTCGCTGTGGGAGACGATCAGGCGTTCTCTGGCGACGACGTTCATCACGCTGCTGCCGGTCGCCTCGCTCCTGATCTTCGGCGGTGCGACGCTCAAGGACTTCGCGTTCGCGTTGATGGTCGGGATCGCGTCCGGCGCGTACTCGTCCATCTTCATCGCCGCGCCGCTGCTGACGATCCTCAAGGAGCGCGAGCCGGAGTGGAAGGCGAAGATCGGCAAGACCGAGGGGGACGGCGATAGCGTGTCGGCCGCGGCGGTGCTGCGCGAGGCCGAGCTGGCCGCGGCTGCCGAGCCGGCTCCGGTCCCCGAGATGGCGCCGGTGGCGGAGGACGGCACCGGGAACGGCGAGATCTCCCGGACGCAATCGAAGCGCGAGCGTAGGCGTGCGCGCCGGCGGGCGCGACCTCATGGACGCCCCTAACAGCAGCAGCGGCAACGACGCGGAGTCGAGCAGCCCGCTCGTCGACGTGTTCGAGCGGCTGGGCCTCGCGGCCATCGGTGCGGTCGCGCTGACGGCCGAGCGGGCGGATCAGCTGGCCGACGAGCTGGCGAAAGCCGGCGGCATGCGCCGCGACGAGGCTCGCGACCTGATCGAGCAGACGACGCACCGCTGGCGCGGAGAGGCGCTTCGCTTCAGCGAGCGCGCGGGCGCCGGGCTCGAGGGTCTGTTCCACCAGTTCGGCCTGGTGTCGCGCTCGGACTTCGAAGAGCTCCAGCTCCGCGTGGCCCAGCTCGAGCATCGGCTCCGCCTGGTCGAGGGCGACGCTGCCGCCTTCGTCCGCGCCTTCGTCTCCGTAGTTCTTCGGAGCGCTTGGCACCTAGGAAATAGGGCTTCCGGGTTGCGCATGGAACACTGTTGGTCGTGGCTCAGGCTCCGCCGAAGTCTCGGAATCTCGGCCGGCTGACGGAGATCGCCCAGGTCGCCGTCCGGCACGGCTTCGGCTACTTCTTCGAGCGCCACAAGCTGACCGACCTGCTGCCCGGCCGGCGCAACGGCAGCGAGCTCACCGAGGGCACCGCCTCCGAGCGCGGGCAGGCACCTCCGCGAGCTCCTCGACGAGCTCGGCCCGACCTTCGTCAAGTTCGGCCAGCTGCTCTCGATGCGGCCGGACGTCCTGCCGCCGGACATCATCGCCGAGCTCCGCGGGCTCCAGGACGACGTGCGGCCCTTCTCGTACGAGGACGTCGAGCGCGTGATCCAGGAAGACCTCACGCTCCCGATCGAGCGCCTCTTCCTCGAGTTCGACCGTGAGCCGATCGCCGCCGCCTCGATCGGCCAGGTCCACCGCGCAGTCCTTCCGAACGGCCACAAGGTCGCGGTCAAGGTGCAGCGCCCCGGCGCGCCGGAGCAGATCGAGGCCGACCTCGGGCTCCTCTACCAGGCCGCGCGCATCGCCAAGGAACGCGTCCGGGCGCTCGACTTCGTGGACGTCCGTCAAGTCGTGGACGAGTTCGCCCGCGCGATCCGGCAGGAGCTCGACTACCGCCTCGAAGCCCGCAACGCCCAGACGCTCCACCGCAACTTCGCCGGCCACCCGCACGTCCACATCCCGCGCGTCTACTGGAGCTACACACGCGCTCGCGTTCTGACGCTCGAGTTCATCGAGGGCTTCCAGCTCGCGGACATCGACGAGTTCGGCTACACCATCGAGCAGCGAAAGCGACTCGCCGAGGTCATCTCCGAAGCCTGGATGTCGATGATCTTCCGGGACGGGTTCTTCCACGGCGACCCGCACCCGGCGAACATCCTCGTCGTCAAGCCCGACGTGATCGGGCTCGTCGACTTCGGCCTGGCCGGGAAGCTCACCGACGACGACATCGCGAAGGCGACGAGGCTCTTCATCGACGTCGCCAACGAGAACGTCGAGGACCTGCCGAGGCGCCTCGCCGACCTCGGCGTCCGCTACCCGAAGGAGCGCGAGGCCGAATACCTCCAGGAGATCCGCGAGCTCTTCTACCGCTACTACGGCGCGAGCCTCGCCGAGATCGATCCGCAGCAGGTGATCCGCGAGGTCTTCGGCCTCATCTACGCGCTCAACCTGCGGCTTCCAACCCGGTTCATCATCCTCGACAAGGCGATCGCGACCCTCGCCTCGGTCGGCGTCGAGCTCTATCCGCAGTTCAACGTCTTCGAGGTCGCGAAGCCGTACGCGCGGAGCCTGCTCCTCGGGCGGTACACGCCGCAGCGCATGGTCTCCCGCGCTCGGCGCGAATCGCTGAAACTCGCCGGGGTCTTCGCCGAGTACCCGTACCAGGTG
Organism: uncultured Actinomycetes bacterium; assembly: GCA_963712635.1. GTDB lineage: Bacteria > Actinomycetota > Thermoleophilia > Gaiellales > Gaiellaceae > VAXT01. The sequence goes on from CAVQIS010000008.1 coordinate 239,906, forward strand.
CACGACGTACTCGAGCAGATGCGAGACGGTCAGATCGAGGTCGGCTTCGTCCACAAGGGGCTGGACGACTTCATGAAGCAGCTCGACGTCGGGATCAACCGCCTGATCATCGCGTTCGTCGTCGCCGCGGGGCTGATCGGATCGAGCTTGATCGGCGTCTTCGCCACGTCCGGGCCGCAGGTGCTCGGGCTGAACGTCGTGTCCGCGTTCGGGTTCTTCATCGCGGGCGTTCTCGGGCTGTGGCTGATGTGGGGGGTCTTCCGCTCCGGGAGGATCTGATGCGCCTCGCCCTCGTCGCAGCGCTCCTGGCCGTCGTCGGCGCAGGTGCATGGGCGTACGGGCACGAACGGGAGCAGCGCAAGCAGGACGTCGCCTCGCTCGAGAGCCAGCTCCGCTCGGTCGAGCGGGACCTCGAGACCGCGCAGCTCCAGAACTCGGCTCTGAGCGCGAAGGTGCGCGGAGTCAGCCGCCGCGAGCTGAGGGCGAAGGTCGCGCGGACGACGCTCGCCGCGCGCGTGCGCAAGAGCGTCTTCACGATCACGTCGTCGCTCGACGAGGGAACCGCGTGGGTCGCCTGGGTCAAGGGCCGCAGGTCGTACCTGCTGACCGCGAACCACGTCGTCGTGTTCAGCGTCGCTCGTCACGAGCTCGAGGTGCGGATCCACGAAGGCAAGCGCGTCTGGGAGGGCAAGATCGTCAAGACCGACGAGGGGAACGACCTCGCGCTGATCGTCGTGCCGCACCGGATCGCGCCGCCGCTCTGGCAGCGTCCGTCCTACAAGCCGCCGCTCGTCGGAGACGAGGTGTTGCTGGCCGGGAGCCCGCTCGGGTACGAAGGCTCGATCACGTCGGGCGTGGTCGGCCGGGTCGCGTCCGACGAGATCCAGACCGACGCCGCCGCGTATCCCGGGATCTCGGGCGGGCCGGCCGTGGACGCGGAGGGCCGGGTCGTCGGGATCGTTTCGTCGGGGGAGGGCGAGAACCTGAACTTCCTCGTCCCGGTGAATCGGGCCTGCAACAGGCTCCGGCAGTGCGGGCACGGCCGTTAGCGCGGGCTGTCGATTCTTCGGCACAGACTCGCGCGAAAGGACATCTGGCGCTCCGGAAGGGCCGGCGCTAGCGTCGATCGCATGTCGAGCGCTCTCCTTCTCGCCGAGCCGGAGGAGGCCACGCGGAGCTTTCTCGAGCGGCATCTCGCCCAGGACGGGTTCGAGGTCGTCGGGGCCGAGAACGAAGAGGCGCTCGACCTCCTGGAGCGCGTCTGCCCCGACCTCGTTCTGATCGGCGACCCCGAAGGGCTCGAGCTCTGCCGACGGCTGCGCGAGCTGGACCGCGACGTCCCGGTGATCCTCCTCGGCGCCCAGCAGTCGGATCCGGTCGACCGGGTCCGTGCCTTCGATCGCGGCTGCGACGACTACCTCGACCGGCCGTTCCACTACGACGAGCTCGTCGCGCGGATCCGCGCCGTGCTGCGCCGCGTCGCGCCGCCCGAGTCCGAGCGCCTCACCGCGGCGGAGATCGAGATCGACCGTCCGACGAGGCGCGTCACGGTGGCCGGGCGAGCGAGTCGTGCTCCCGTCGAAGGAGTACGAGCTCCTGCTCAAGCTGGCGAGCGATCCGCAGTCGCGTGTTCACGAAGGACGAGCTGCTCAGGGACGTGTGGGGTTTCCGGGCCCAGGCCCGGACGCGCACGCTCGACTCGCACGCGTCACGTCTTCGCCGGCGGCCTCGGCGGGCCCGTACGTCCAAAACGTGTGGGGCGTCGGCTACTGCCTGCTCGGCGACTAGCCGCCGACGTCTGCGAGCGAGCGCGGGAAGCGTGTCGGAGTGAAATGGGCGGCGCCTGCCGGGACACGCCACGGGATGACCTTGATCGAGAGCCGCCCGGCGATCACGGCCGGGTCTTGCGCCCTCAGCTCTCGCGCCCTCTCCGGGCCGACGTTGAAGATCGAGAGGCCACGGTACTCCGGGTCGTCGAGCGGGCCGCCCGCGAGGAGAAAGCCCGCCTCGTGCAGATCTGCGAGGTGCGCCATGTGAGCGTTCTGGAGCGCTTCCGCAGCTTCGTCGTCGAGCTCCGGCGCGTCCGGCCGGAGGATCGTCAGCACGATCGTGAGCTCGTCGAGTTCCATGGCTCCTCCTGGTCGATCCTGCGGAGCGGGGCGGGCCCGCTCCGCAGGATCCGGTGTTCCTACATCGACTCCGTCGAGAGAGGCTTTCCCGTCTCCAGCAGCGTCTTCAGGCCGCTGAGCACGTAGCTCCAGCCGCCGGCGACGCTCTCGGCCGTCTTCGGCGAGGCCTCGAGCTGGTCGTGCGTGACGGTCAGCTTCGTCACGCCGCCTTCCTGCGCCTCGATCTCCCACGTGACGCGGCTGTGCGGCTCCTCCGCGGTCTCCGGGTCGTAGAGCGCGCGCCACGTGTGTCGAGCATCCGCGGCGGGTCGGACTCGACAATCTCGCCGTCCACCAGCGTCTCGTCGCGGTCGCCGGCGACGCTGAGGTACGGCGTGCCGGGCTCGAAGCTCGACTCGATCTTCGTCCCGTAGAAGTACTTGGTCGTGAACTCCGGCTTCGTGATCGCGTCCCACACCTGCTCGGGCGTGGCGCGGATGAAGACGGCGTACACCTGCGTCGCTTGCTCGGTCATCGTGGTCATGCAGTGTCCTCCAATTCGGACTTGAGGTCGGCGAGCGCCGACACCTGGCGCTCGCGGTACTTGTCGATCCACCGGTCGTGGATCAGCCGGATCGGGACGGGATTGAGGTAGTGGAGCTTCTCCCGGCCCGACCGGCGCGTGACGACGAGGCCCGCCTCTTCGAGGAGCCGCAGGTGCTTCATGACTCCGAACCGGGTCATCTCGAGCTCGGACTCGAGCTCCGTGAGCGTTCGGCCGTCACGCTCGAAGAGCCGGTCGAGGAGATGCCTGCGGGTCGGGTCGGCGAGAGCCCTGAAGACGCGGTCGTCGTCGGTCACGCTCCGATGATACGTGACCAAAAGGTCACACGTCAAGCTGAGGCTGCAGCGCGCCCTCGAGCTTGAGGAGCAGCTCCTTGCGATCGAGCCCGCCCGCGTAGCCGACGAGGGAGCCGCTCGCGCCGACGACCCGGTGGCAGGGGAGCACGATCGGCACCGGGTTCCGGTTCATCACAACTCCCACCGCGCGGGCGGCCTTGGGGCGGTGCGCCTCTGCGGCGAGCGTGCCGTAGGTCGTGACTTGTCCGTACGGGACACGGGCGAGCCGCTTGAGGACGTCGCGGCTGAACGGCGCCTGGTGGCGGAGGTCGAGCGGGAGCTCGAACTCGGTGCGCTTGCCCTCGAAGTACTCGTCCAGCTGGCGGCGGACAGGGTCGATCGGCTTGGCGGCGCGCAGGACGCGCACCCCGAACGTCTTGGCCAGTGACTCGGCGTCGCGCTCCGGCTGGGGGTCGTACGAGATCCGGCACAGGCCGCGACCGGTCGTGGCGACGAGCAGCGTCCCGACCGGTGTCTCGGCGAGGTCGTAGACGACGTCGAGCAGGCCGGCTGCGGCCGCGGCTTCGCGGAAGCGCTTGTCCAGCGTGGGGGAGACGGTCATTGCATCCTCCTTCTCAGTCTGCGGACTCCGGAAGAGGCGGCCTGGCGCGCGGCGTCCTCGGACGATCCGAGGGCGGCGCCGATGGCCGCATAGGAAAGGTCGTAGCCGTAGCGCAGCACCACGGCTGCGCGCTCCTTGCGCGGGAGCTCCTCGGCCAGCTCGCCGAGCTCCGCGTAGGCGGGGCGCGAGTCGCGCTGCGGCTCGGCTGGCTCGGGCGTGGCTTCGCGCCGACGGTAATGGTCGGCGGCCACGCGCCGCGCGATCGTGAGTACCCAGGCGCGCAGGTTGTCCGCGTTCCGGAGGCGCCCGTAGCCGCGGAGCGCACGCAGGAACGTCTCCTGGTATGCATCCTCCGCGTCGCGCCCGAGCAGGCGGCGAAGCTCACGCAGGACCGCGTCCTGGTTTTCTTCGTAGAAAGATTCGAACGGCGGAACGTGCACGAGAGCCATCATCTTCTCTAACGCGGGGTGGGCCGAATCTGTGAGAGCGGCAGTCGTGGGACATGTCGAGTGGGTCCGCTTCGCGCGGGTCGAGCGGGTGCCGGAGCCGGGCGACGATCGTCTCCGCGCTGGAGAGCTGGGAGGAGCCGGCCGGCGGCGGGGCGGTGGCGGCCGCGGAGCTGGTCCGGCTCGGCGCCGAGGTCGACTTCTTCGTCGCGGTCGGCAACGACGAAGTCGGCGAGCAGGCTCACGAGGCCCTCCAGGAGCTCGGCTGCCGCGTGCATGCCGCGAGGAGGGACGAGCCGCAGCGCCTCGCGTTCACCTACCTCGACTCGGAGGGCGAGCGGACGATCACCCTGGTCGGGCCGAAGCTCCATCCGCACGGCTCCGATCCGCTGCCCTGGGACGAGCTCGCCGACATCGACGCCGTCTACTTCACCGCGGGCGACGCAGACGCGTTGCGGGCTGCGCGGCAGGCTCGCGTCCTCGTCGCGACGGCCCGCGAGCTCCCAACACTCGTGGACGCCCATGTCGAGCTCGATGCGCTCGTCCGCAGCGGGGTCGACCCGAGCGAGGCCTACGAGCCGGGGCTGCTCGAACCGGAGCCGAAGCTGATCGTCTCCACGCTGGGGCGCGAGGGCGGCTCGTTCGTCGCCGGTGCCGAGGAGGGAAGATTTGCCGCCGCCCGCCAGCCCGGCGACGATCGTCGATGCCTACGGTGCGGGCGATTCCTTCGCGGCGGGGCTCACCTTCGCCCTCGGTCGTGGCGACGAGCCACCTGGCGCGCTCGCATTCGCCGGCGCAGTGCGGCGCAACTGCGCTGACGCGGCGCGGCGCCCACGGCGCCCTTCAGTAGCTCGAATCAGTGGTTGCGCGGAGTTGCGCTGTGGGGATTAGTGGTCTAAAGTGGGTGAGCGTGGAACCTGCGTCCAGGCCCCGAAAATGCTTCTCGGCGAACACGAGCACACGATCGACGACAAGAACCGGCTCACGCTTGCCGGCCAGGTTCCGCGCGGCGTTCGCGGAGGGAGTCGTGCTCACGCGCGGCATGGACGGGTGCCTCAACGCCTTTCGCCGGGACGACTGGGAGATCCTCGTGGAGTCGCGCCTCGCGGAGCTCAACCCGCTCAGCCAGGAGGGCCGCCGGATGCAGCGCTTCTTCTTCTCGGGCGCGGTCGAGGCCGAGCTCGACAAGCAGGGGCGCGTGATGATCCCGGCCGCTCTCATCAAGCACGGAGGGCTCGGCAGGGACGTCGTCGTCGCCGGGATGAGGGACCACCTGGAGATCTGGGACAGCGCCCAGTGGCGCAAGGAGCTGAACGAGGTGGAAGGGAGCGCAGAAGATGTTGCCGAACGTCTTGCCCAACGAGACTGATCACGTTCCCGTTCTCGCCGAGGAGGTGCGCGAGCTCCTCGCGATCCAGCCCGGGGACACCGTGGTCGACGCGACCTTCGGCGCCGGCGGCCACGCCGCGGTCCTCGCCGCCGACCTCAGGGGCGACGGCCGCTTCATCGCGATCGACCGCGACCCGACCGTCCGTCCGTACTTCGAGGGCTTCCGCCGCCACGCGGGCGTGCAGTCGCGCTTCCTGCGCGGCGAGGCCTCGGTCGTGCTCGACCAGCTGGCCGACAACGGCGCGCGCGCGGACGCGATTCTGCTCGATCTCGGTGTCTCGAGCATGCAGATCGACCGGCCTGAGCGCGGCTTCTCGTACGCGGTCGACGCGCCGCTCGACATGCGCATGGACCCGACCGCCGAGCTGACCGCCGCCGACCTCGTCAACGAGGCGTCCGAGCGCGAGCTGACGACGATCTTCCGCAAGTACGGCGAGGAGCGCTACTCGAAGCAGATCGCCCGCGCAATCGGGCGCGAGCGCAAGAAGCAGTCCATCGAGCGGACGGGCGAGCTCGTCGACGTCATCCGCTCGGCGATCCCGGCTCCCGCGCGCTTCGGCGACGGCCATCCGGCCAAGCGCGTCTTCCAGGCGCTCCGGATCGCGGTCAACGACGAGCTCGGTGAGCTGGAGGAGGCGCTTCCGGCGGCGATGGAGATGCTGCGCCCCGGCGGCCGCCTCGCGGTGATCGCGTTCCACTCGCTCGAGGACCGGATCGTGAAGCGCTTCTTCCAGCGGCTCGAGCGCGGCTGCGTCTGCCCACCCGACTTCCCGGTGTGCGTCTGCGGTCGGGAGCCCGAGCTGCGGCGCCTGAACCGCAAGGCCATCAGGGCGAGCGCGCACGAGCTGGCCCTCAACCCACGTGCCGCCTCGGCCAGGCTGCGCGCAGCGCAAAAGGCGTAATGGCACGCGCAGCAACTGCACGAGCGCTTCCGGCTCCGGCCCGAACGAGGCCGCGTGCAAGGCCCAAGCCGCGTGCGAAGGCGAAGCCGGCTCCGCGGCGCCGCGTCGCCGGCGGAGTCGTCTGGATCGGCCTCGTCGCCGTGCTCCTGGCCGGAGTCGTCGCGCTGAACGTCGCCGTCCTCCGGCTGAACGTCCAGCTCGACCAGACCCAGCGTGAGCGGAACCAGCTCCGCGCGGACAACGCGCAGCTGAGCACCGACATCGCCGCGCGGGCCGCGTCCGGGCGCATCATCTCCCTCGGGACCGGCCGCCTCGGCCTGACACCTGCGACCCCTGACTACCTCGACCTGAGGAAATGAAGCTCGCGAACCGGCGGATCCGGCTCGTCCTGGCCGTCTTCGCCTTCGCGTTCGCAGCCATGTTCGTCCGCGCCGCCTGGCTGCAGGGCGTGAACGCGGGCAGCTACGAGCGCCTTGCGTCCGGCCAGCACAAGGCGACGCTCGTCGACCACGCCTCGCGCGGGACGATCTTCGACCGGACGGGAGTCCAGCTCGCGATCGGGCGCCAGGCGACGACCGTCTACGCGAACCCGCGCCAGATCCAGAACCCGCAGGCGACGGCCGAGCTCGTCGCGCGCGTCCTCAGGCTCGATCCGGAGAAGGTCCTGGCGGAGCTCTCGGACCGCTCGCACGGCTTCGTCTACGTCGCGCGCAAGGCCGACCCGGCGCGCGTGAAGATCCTCGAGGAGAAAGGCATCGTCGGCCTGGGCTTCACGGACGAGGAGCAGCGCGTGTATCCGCTCGGCCACGTCGCCTCGCAGGTCGTCGGCTACGCGGGCACGGACAACCACGGGCTGGCCGGGCTCGAGCTCGGGCTCGAAGGCGTCCTGTCCGGGCACGACGGGAGCGAGACGGTGATCCGAGATCCGTCGGGCCAGGCGATCGACGTCCTCAAGTCGACGTCTGCCCGCGAGGGAAAGAGCGTCACGCTCACGATCGACCACACGATTCAGGCGCAGGCCGAGGCCGTGCTGCGCGAGACGATCGACCAGTGGCACGCGAAGGCCGCCTCCGCGATCGTGCTCGACCCGCGCACGGGCGGGATCCTGGGGATGGCGATCGAGCGCGGGTACGACGCGAACCTGTTCCCGATCGTGCCCAAGGACCGCCAGCGCAACCGGGCAGTCACGGACACGTACGAACCGGGCTCGACCTTCAAGCTCGTGACCGTCAGCGCCGTGCTCTCCGAGAAGCTCGTCACCCCGGACACCGCCTTCACGCTTCCGTACGAGATCCACGTCGCCGACCGCGTGATCCGAGACGCCCACCCGCGGGGCACCGAGCGCCTGACGGTCGACCAGATCCTGTCCCAGTCCTCGAACGTCGGCACGATCACGCTCGCCGAGAAGCTCGGGTCGGCCAAGCTCAGCCAGTGGATCAGCCGCTTCGGCTTCGGGCACCTGACCGGGATCGACTTCCCCGGCGAGACGCCCGGGATCGTTCCGCCGCTCGAGAAGTGGTCGGGCTCGACGATCGGGACGCTTCCGATCGGCCACGGGATCGCTGTCACGCCCGTGCAGATGGCCGCCGCCTACGGGACGGTCGCGAACGACGGCGTCTGGCTCCGGCCGCATCTCGTCGACCGCGTCGGCGCGCACCGCGAGCGGCCCGGCGGCGCACGCAGGATCCTCACGCCGGGCGTCGCGCGCCAGGTGCTGAGGATGATGGAGGACGTGGTCATCGAGGGCACCGGCCAGGAGGCGAAACTGCCCGGCTACAAGGTCGCCGGCAAGACCGGAACGGCGGCGAAGCCGGACCCGAGCGGCGGCTACTCGACGAGCCGGTACATCGCCTCGTTCGTCGGGATCGTGCCCGCGACGAATCCGCGCCTCGTGATCCTGGTCACGGTCGACGAGCCGTCGGCTGCGATCTGGGGCGGCGTCGTCGCGGCTCCTGCGTTCCAGCAGATTGCCGGCTTCGATCTCCAGTACCTGGAGATCCCGCCGGACGACCCCTCGTCTCTACCGCCCCAGCAGTAGCGGGACGCGTTGCTAGGCTCGCTCCCGCCTCAGTGGAGCTAGCACGCATCGCAGAAAGCCTCTCCCCGAGCCAGCTCGTCGGGGAAACGGCTGTCGAGATCACGGATCTCGCCTACGACACCCGCGCGGTCTCCGAGGGCGCGCTCTTCTTCTGCGTGCGCGGAGAGCGCTTCGACGGCCACGAGCTCGCCGATCGGGCGATCGACTCGGGCGCCGCCGCGCTGGTCGTCGAGCACCCGGTCGCCTCGAAGGTGCCGCAGATCATCGTCGAGGACTCCCGGCGCGCGATGGCTGCCGCGGCCCTCGAATTCTTCCGGCATCCCTCCGAGGAGCTACCGATCGCGGCCGTCACGGGGACGAACGGCAAGACGACGACCGCGTTCCTGCTGTACGCGATCCTCGAGGCCGCCGGCCGCAAGCCCGGACTGCTGGGGACGATCGAGTCCCGGATCGGCGGCGAGATCAGGCCCGCGATCCGCACGACTCCGGAGGCGATCGATCTCCAGCGCGCCTTCCGGGAGATGCTCGACGCAGGCGACCGCAGCGCGGCCATGGAGGCGACCTCCCACGGCTCGCAGCTCGGCCGGCTCGAGGGGATCCGCTTCGCGTCGCTCGCCTTCACGAACCTGACGCAGGACCACCTCGACCTGCACGGGACGATGGAGAACTACTTCGAGGCGAAGCGCAGGCTCTTCCTCGACGGACGCCCGCCGGCCGCGATCAACATCGGCGACCCGTGGGGCCGCAAGCTGGCGGAAGACCGGCCGGACGCACTCACCTACGGCTTCGCCGACGACGCGGAGATCCGCCCCGACGCGCTCGAGGGCATCGACCTCAAGCTCAAGGGCCGCTTCAACGTCGAGAACGCGCTCGCGGCGCTCGCCAGCGCGCGCCTGCTCGGGATCGACGACGAGGCGATCGCGCGCGGGCTGGAGGCGCTCGACGGAGTGCCCGGCCGCTTCGAGGCCGTCGACGAGGGCCAGCCGTTCACCGTCCTCGTCGACTACGCGCACACGCCCGACTCGCTCCAGAACGTGCTCACGGCGGCGCGCGACCTCGACTCCGGCCGCCTGATCTGCGTCTTCGGCTGCGGCGGCGACCGCGACCGCGAGAAACGCCCGTTGATGGGCCGGATCGCCGCGGAGCTCGCCGACGTCCCGATCGTCACCTCCGACAACCCGCGCAGCGAGGACCCCGGCGCGATCATCGACGAGATCCTCGCGGGCATGGACGGCGACCCCGAGATCATCCAGGACCGCCGTTCCGCGATCGCGCGTGCCGTAGAGATCGCAGAGCCGGGCGACATCGTCGTCATCGCCGGCAAGGGCCACGAGCAGGGTCAGCAGTTCCGCGACCGAACAGTTCCCTTCGATGACCGCGAAGTCGCCCGCGAGGCCCTGAGGAGACTCCGGGCCGCCACGACGTGATCCCGCTCACGCTCGACGAGGTCGCGGAGCTCGCCTCTGGCAGGCTCGACCGCGCGCCCTGGGCGGACGAGGTGACGGGCCTGCGGATCGACTCGCGCCTCATCGAGGAGGGCGACCTCTTCGTCGCGGTCGGCACCGGCTCGGACTTCGTGCGTCACGCGTTTGCGCGCGGGGCCGCGGCGGCGCTCGTCCCCGACGACGAGTTCGCGGCGCTCGCGGCACTCGGGGGCGCAGTCCGCGATCGAAGCTCGGCCCGCGTCGTCGCGATCACAGGCTCCACCGGGAAGACTTCGACGAAGGACATCCTGGCCGCGATGTGCCGCCCGCACGCGCGCACGGTCGCGGCGGAGGGCGGGCACAACAACGAGATCGGGCTGCCGCTGACGCTGACGCGGATCGAGCCGGACACCGAGGTCGTGGTCTGCGAGATGGGCATGCGCGGGCTCGGTCAGATCGCCGAGCTGTGCGCGGTCGCGAAACCGGACGTGGGCGTGATCACGAGCATCGGGCCCGTGCACCTCGAGCTGCTGGGGACGGTCGAGAACGTGGCCAAGGCGAAGTCCGAGGTCGTGGCCGCGCTTCCCCCGGGCGGGACCGCCGTGGTGCCAGACGAGCCGCTGCTCGCGCCGTACCTGACGCGCGACGACATCGAGATCCGCCGCTTCGGGCCGGAGAGCGTCGAGTCGTTCGAGGAGATCGAAGGCGGCAGCCGGGCCGTCTTCTCGCTCGACGGGCAGCGCGCTCGAGCTGGAGTTCCCGTTCACGGCGCGGCACCAGGCTCAGAACGCGGTCGCAGCCCTGCTCGCGGTGCAGGCGCTCGGGCTCCCGCTGCCCCAGGGCCGCGTCGACGTCGAGCTCTCGCGCTGGCGCGGCGAGGAGTCGCCGCTGCCCGGCGGCGGCCTGCTGATCAACGACGCGTACAACGCGAACCCGACCTCGATGCGAGCCGCGCTCGAGCATCTCGCCGCGCACCCCGGACGCAAGGTCGCCGTTCTCGGAGAGATGGCCGAGCTCGGACCGACGGCGCCCGACTACCACCGTGAGGTCGGCGAGCTGATCCGGAAGCTCGGCATCGACGTCGTGCTCGGGGTCGGGGAGCTCGCGCGTGCCTACGGGGGCGAGTGGGTCGCCGATGCGGACGAGGCGGCGGAACGCGCGCCCGGGCTCGTCCAGCCCGGCGACGTCGTGCTCGTCAAGGGCTCGCGCGCGGTCGGGCTCGAGGTCGTCGCGGAAGCCCTCACGTGGAGTCCGCCGCCTAGTGGAGAGAGTCCTCGCGGCCGGGATCTTCGCGATGGCGATCTCGATCCTCGCCGGCCCCAAGTTCATCGAGTTCCTGCGCCGCAAGGAGTTCGGCCAGCACATCCGCGAGGAGGGGCCGGCCGGGCACCACGTCAAGCAGGGCACGCCGACGATGGGCGGCCTGCTGATCGTGTTCTCGATGATCATCCCGTTCCTCGCGCTCTCGAAGTACACGCAGGCCGGGCTGACCGTCTTCTTCGTCACGCTCGCCTGCGGCGGCGATCGGCTTCATCGACGACTGGTTCAAGGTGCGGCACCGCCGCTCGCTCGGGCTCAACGGCCGCTGGAAGCTTCTGCTCCTCGCGGCGATCACGGTCGGCGTCGGCTGGTCGGCCCACGACATCGGGCTCTCGAAGGACGTCTACGCGCCGGTCCTCGACTGGCGCATCACGCTCTCCTTCGGCTTCTACATGCTGCTCTTCATCGTGATCGCCGGCGCCGCCAACGGGGCGAACCTGACCGACGGGATCGACGGGCTCGCGGTCGGCGTCGCGATGATCGCGCTGATCACGTTCGCGGCCATGAACGTCGTCACGTGGATCCGCTCCGCGCGCGAGATCGACCTGCGCGACGCGTCCGCGCTCGACCTCGCGATCCTCGGCGCCGCGCTCACGGGAGGGGCGATCGGCTTCCTCTGGTACAACGCCTTCCCGGCCGAGGTGATCATGGGCGACACGGGCTCGATGGCGCTCGGCGGCGCGATCGGGGCGTTCGCGGTGATGACGAAGACCGAGCTGCTGCTGCTCCTGATCGGCGGGATCTTCGTCGTCGAGGCGGTCTCGGTGATCCTCCAGGTCTTCTCGTTCCGCTACTGGGGCCGGCGCCTGTTCCTGATGGCTCCGATCCACCACCACTTCGAGATGAAAGCCTGGTCCGAGACGAAGATCATGGTCCGCTTCTGGATCCTCGCGGCGATCATGTGCGCCGCGGCCTTCGCCTTCTACTACCGCTACTACCTCGACTTCCGCTGCGCTCTGAGATGAGCTGGCTCGTCCTCGGGCTCGCGCGCTCGGGGCAGGCGGCGGCCCTGGCGCTACGGCGACGCGGGGAGGAGGTGATCGGAGTCGATGCGTCGCCGGACCTCGACGTCGGCAGGCTTGCCGAGTCGGGCGTCGAAATTCATCTCGGGACCGAGGAGGAGCGTTTGCTCGACGGCGTCGAGACAGTGGTCAAGAGCCCTGGGGTGCCTGGTGAGGCACCCTTGGTTCAGGCTGCTCGCGCGCGCGGGATTCCCGTCTGGAGCGAGGTCGAGCTCGGCTCGCGGCTGCTCGACAACCCGATCGTCGGCGTCACGGGGACGAACGGGAAGACGACCACGAGCGAGCTACTCGGAGTGATGCTCGGCGCTCCCGTGGCCGGGAACGTCGGCCGCGCGCTCAGCGACCTCGACGGCAAGATCGAGCCGGGCGAGGTCGTCGTCTGCGAGGTCTCCAGCTTCCAGCTCGAGGACATCCACGAGTTCCGTCCTCAGGTCGCCGTGCTGCTCAACCTCGAGCCCGACCACCTCGACCGGCACGGCTCGATCGACGCCTACCGCGCCGCGAAGCTCCGGATCTTCGAGAACCAGGAGGAAACCGACGTCGCGGTCGTCCCGCGCGGCTTCGACGACGTGCCCGGCCGCGCGCGGCGGATCGAGTTCGAGCCCGCCGACGAGCTTCCCGCCGAGCCGCTGATCCCCGGAGCCCACAACCGCGAGAACGCCGCCGCTGCGACCGCGGCCGCGCGCGCGCTCGGAACTCGCGGACGCGCGGATCGCGGAGGCGCTCGAGACCTTCCCCGGGGTCGCGCATCGCCTCGAGCCCGTCGCCGAGATCGGCGGCGTCCGCTACGTCAACGACTCGAAGGCGACGAACACCGCGGCCGCGCGGCGCGCCGTGGCGGCCTACGACGCGCCGCTCCACGTCATCCTCGGCGGACGCGGCAAGGGCGAGAGCTACACCGAGCTGGCGCTCGACATGGTCGAGCCGCGTGCGCCGTGCGTACCTGATCGGCGAGGCCGCCTCCGACATCGCTCCGGCGCTCGAGCGTCGCAGGTGTCGAGCACGAGCTGAGCGGCGACCTCGAGACGGCACTCCGCTCGGCGGCGCAGAACGCGCAGCCCGGCGAGGTCGTCCTCCTCGCGCCTGCGTGCGCGAGCTACGACCAGTTCCACGACTTCGAAGAGCGCGGCGACGCGTTCCGGCGCCTCGTCGCAGAGGTGGCCGCGTGAAGAAGGGCCAGCTCGAATCGCACATCCTCGTTCTCGTCACGCTCGGCCTGACGGCGTTCGGCCTCGTGATGGTCTACAGCGCGACGTCCGCGCCGGCGGCACTCGGCGGCGGCGACCCGGTCTTCTATCTCAAGCGCGAGGCGATCTACGCGGCGATCGGCGTCGTGTTCCTCATCCTCGGCTCGCGGATGGACTACCTGGCGCTGCGCTACATGGCGCCGCCCCTGATGCTGGCGAGCCTCGCGCTCTGCCTCGCGGTGCTCGTGATCGGCCAGCAGGTGAACGGCGCGCGCCGTTGGCTCGGCGTGGGCTCGCTCGCGTTCCAGCCCTCGGAGCTCGCGAAGGTCAGCCTCGCGATCTGGGCCTCGGCCTACCTGGCGCGGAGACCGGCGCCGCAGTCGCTGAAGGAGCTCGCCCGGCCGATCGGGATCACGACCGGGCTCTTCGCGGTGCTGATCCTGCTGGAGCCGGATCTCGGCACCGTGATCACGATCGGGGTCGTCCTCGGCGCGATCCTGATCGTCTCGGGCGTCCCGCTGCGAGTGCTCGCCGGGGGAGGCGCGATCGCGTTCGGCTCTCGGCATGGCCGCGATCTGGTTCGAGCCCTATCGACGCGCGCGCCTCTTCAGCTTCCTCGACCCGTGGCACGACGCGCAGGGCGCAGGGTTCCAGACGCTGCAGGCGATCATCGGCTTCGGCTCGGGCGGGTTCTTCGGCACCGGGATCGGGCAGCGGCGTGGCCAAGGTCAACTACCTGCCCGAGGCGCACACGGACATGATCTTCGCGACGATCGGCGAGGAGCTCGGGCTGATCGGGGCGGCGCTCGTGCTCGCTGCCTACTGCGCGTTCGCCTACGCGGGGCTGCGCGTGGCGCTTCGCTGCCGGGACCCCTTCGGCAAGCGGCTCGCCGCCGGGCTGACGACGCTCATCTGCGGGCAGGCGCTGATCAATCTCGCGGCGGTGCTCGGCCTCGCTCCGCTGACCGGGATCACGCTTCCGTTCGTGTCCTACGGCGGGCTCGAGCCTCGTTGTGTCGCTCGCTTCGGTCGGGGTCCTCCTTAACATCGCAGGGCATGCCGGAGCAGCGAAAGCTCAAGTGCCTGATCGCAGCCGGGGGGACGGCCGGTCACGTGCTGCCGTCGCTCGCGGTGGCGGAAGCGCTCGTCGCGCGCGGAGCAACGGTGACCTTCGCCGGGTCGCCGGATCGCGCCGAGGCGCGGCTCGTTCCTGAAGCGGGGTTCGAGCTCGACACGTTCCAGGTCTCCGGGCTGCCGCGTCGGCCGGGGCCTGCGCAGGTGCGGGCGGTCGGCGAAGGCGATGCGGGCGCCCAAGGCGTGCAAGCGGATCCTCGAGCGGCGCGAGCCGGACGTCGTTCTCGGAGGCGGTGGCTACGTCGCGGGGCCGATGGTCTACGCGGCTTCGCGGAAGGCGATCCCGTCTGCGCTGATGGAAGCGGACGCGCACCTCGGGCTCGCGAACCGGCTGGCCGCGCCGTTCGCCGAGCGCGTCTTCCTCGCGTTCCCGATCGAAGGCCGCGAGCGGCCGAAGTACCGCGTCACCGGCCGGCCGATCCCCGCGCGGAACCGTTCGACCTCGACGCGCCGAGGGACGGCGGGAGTTCGACCTGCCGCCGCGCGCGCGCGTGCTGCTCGTGTTCGGCGGCAGCCAGGGGGCGCGGAGCCTGAACGAGCTCGATCGTCGAGACGTTCGGCGAGGTCGGGCCGGCGGTGCTGCACCTGTGCGGCGAGCGCGACTTCGAGTCTCTTCGCGGGCGGGTGAAGCGCGACGACTACAAGCTCGCTCCCGTTCACCGACGAGTTCGGCGCCGCGCTCGGCGCAGCCGATCTCGTCGTTGCGCGCGCAGGCGGCTCGGTGTGGGAGGTGGCCGCCGCCGGAAGGCCGGCCATTCTCGTCCCCTACCCGTTCGCGACCGCCGACCACCAGACGAAGAACGCGCTCTTCTTCGAGCGCTCCGGCGGCGCGATCACGGTGCCCGAGACGGAGCTCGGACGCGTCGCCCGACCTCGCCCGCTCGCTGCTCGGCGACGCGGACCGGCTGAAGGAGATGGGCGAGGCGATGCAGCGCGCGCGCGAAGCCGGACGCCGCGGACGAGATCGCGGAAGGCCTGATCCAGCTTGCGTCTTGAGGGCCGGAGGCTGTGGTTCGTCGGGATCGGCGGGGCCGGCTTGTCGGGCTACGCGCTGGTCGCGAAGGCCTGGGGGGCCGAGGTCGCGGGCTGGGACCGCCACGAGACGCCGTACCTGGAGTACGTCCGGGCCGCAGGAATCCCGGTGACGATCTCGGACGAAATCGCGCCCGCACCGGACGGCTACGAATCAGTCGTGTCCACCGCGTACCTGTCCGAGGGTCAGACGCTCGGACCTGTCTCGAAGAGCCGGGCGGAGTTCCTCGCGGAGCTGGTGTCGCTGCAGGACTCGATCGTCGTCTCCGGCGCGCACGGCAAGACGACGACGACCGGGATGATCGCCTTCGCGCTCGAGCGGGCCGGACGCGACCCCTCGTTCCTGATCGGCGGCGAGATCCCACAGCTCGGCGGCAACGCTCGGGCCGGGTCGGGCTGGCTCGTCGTCGAGGGCGACGAGTCCGACCGGACGGTGGAGCGCCTGCGCCCGCAGATCGCAGTCGTGACGAACGTCGACCTCGACCATCACTCGGAGTTCGCGTCCCGCGCGGAGGTGGAGGATCTGTTCGAACGCTGGCTCGCGGACGTCCCGCACGTCGTTCGCGCCGACGAGCTCGAGCCGGTCGACTTCGAGCTCGCGGTGCCCGGCGAGCACAACCGTCGCAACGCGGCCGCCGCGCTCGCCGCGCTCGAGCTCGCCGGGCTGCCACGGGAGGAGGCGCAGATCCATCTCGCCGAGTTCTCCGGAGCGGGCCGACGCCTGGAGCTCCGCGGCGAGGCGGGTGGCGTGCGCGTGCTCGACGACTACGCGCACCACCCCGCCGAGATTCGCGCGACGATCGAGGCGGTGCGCGACGGGCGATCGCGTCCTCGTCCTGTTCCAGCCGCACCTCTACTCGCGCACGCGCCACCTCGCTCAGGACCTCGGCGCCGCGCTCGCCTCCGCAGATGTGGCCGCGGTGACCGAGATCTATCGCGCGCGCGAGAGCCCGGTGGAAGGCGTGAGCGGCAAGCTCGTCGTCGACGCGCTCGCCGAGGCGCGACCGGGGATGACGATCGGCTGGACGCCGGAGCGTCGAGGACGGAGCCCGCTTCCTCGCGCGGCGCGCACGGCCCGGCGACGTCGTCCTGACCATGGGCGCCGGCGACATCGATGCCGCGGTGCCCGTCCTGCTGAGAGAGCTCGGGTGACGATCGAGGAAAACGTCCCGCTCGGGCGGCTGACGACGGTCGGGATCGGCGGGCCGGCGCGGCACTTCGCACGTCCGCAGTCGGTTGCGGAGCTCGAGGACGCGCTCCGCTGGGCCGCGGCCGAAGGGCTCGACGTCTTCACCGTCGGGCTCGGCTCGAACCTCTTGATCGCCGACGAGGGGGTGGACGGGCTCGCGCTCCGGCTCGAAGGCGAGCTCGCTGCGGCCGGTGTCGAGGGCGAGCGGCTCGTGGCCGGCGGAGGTGCCGCGAATGCGGTCTGCCTCCACCGAACGCGCGCGGCCGGGCTCGGCGGCTTCGAGTTCGCCTGCGCGATTCCGGGGACGGTCGGCGGCGGCGTGCGGATGAACGCGGGCGCGTACGGGGGAGACTGGAGCCAGATCCTGGAGCGGGCGCTCGTCGTCACGGCCGAAGGAGCGAGCTGGCGGACGCCCGACGAGCTCGGCCTCGAGTACCGGCGTTCCTCCCTCGAGCCCGGCGAGGTCGTCGCGCGCGCGGAGTTCCGCCTCGTGCCGAAGCCGCCGGAGGAGATCAAGGCCACCGTCGCCGAGCTCCAGGCGCAGCGCAAGGCCGCGCAGCCGACGAACAAGCGCACCTTCGGGAGCGTCTTCAAGAATCCCGAGCACGAGCTCTCCGCCGGCCGCATGCTCGAGGCGTGCGGCCTACGCGGCCATCGGATCGGCGGCGCCCAGATCTCACCACGCCACGCCAACTTCATCGAGAACGCAGGCGAGGCCAGGGCCGCGGACGCGCTCGCGCTGATGGCTGAAGCGAGGCGGCGAGCGCTCGACCGGTTCGGGGTCGAGCTCGAGCACGAGGTGCGGTTCTTCGGCGAGCTCGAGCTTCCGCCCGCGGGCGAGACGCTGTAGGGCTTCCGCCGCGCGCGACGAACTCGTCGGAGTGCCTGCGGCTCCGCAAGCCCACGCTCACGCACCGCCGTGCTCGCGCTGCCGAGCCGTCCGACCGCGCTCCAGATTCCGCTCGCGCGCATGCTCCCGTCGGGGCGCTCGCTCCTGATCGGCTTCGTGGCCGTTGCCGCTGTTCTCGGCGCCTACTTCGCGGCGCGCGGGACGTCGATGTTCGCGGTGGAGAAGATCGAGGTCGCGGGAGCCCGTCCTTCCGTGGTCCAGCGCGTCGACGCCGCGCTCCAACCGCTGGACGGGACGAGCCTGCTCTCGCTCGACGCTGCGGCGATCGACCGCCGCCTGTCGACGCTCCGCGACGTGAGCCTCGTTTCCTACGACCGCGCGTTTCCGCACACGGCGAAGATCGTCATCTCGGCCGAGCGGCCGGTCGCGGTCCTGCGCAAGGGAACGCAGGCTTGGGTGGTGACGGAGCGAGGCCGCGTGCTCGACGAGCTCGACGACCCGACGACGTCGCACCTGCCACGGGTCTGGGTCGCAGGAGCGTCGGTGCCGTCCGCCGGAGACCTGCTCACAGCGGACGAGGCCCGGCTGCCGGCGCTCGTCCTCGGCGGCGTCCTCTCCGCGAACCGCGCGCTCTTCGACCAGCTGCGCGAGGCGCGTGACACCGAGGACGGCGTCCTTCTCGTCCTCCGCAGCGGGACCGAGATCCGCCTCGGGGACGCAGATGAGCTCGCGCTCCAGCTCGCCGTCGCGCAGCGCGTGCTCGAGGCGGCCGGGCCGGACGCGGCCTATGTCGACGTCAGCGTCCCGGAGAGAGCGGTCGTCGGCTGAGGTTCAACTCTCAGGTTGAGGGTTAGAGTAGAAGTCAGTATCTGGCGTTGACAGGCGGGTTCAGCCCGCGTACCCTGGGGCGCGCTTCGTCCGGAACCAGTCATACGCTCCACTACAGGTTGAGGTTCACATCGTGAGCACACGAGACCCGTCACAGAAATTCCTCGCAGTCCTGAAGGTCGTCGGCGTCGGCGGCGGCGGCTCGAACGCCGTCAACCGCATGGTCGATGCAGGGCTGACCGGCTGCGAGTTCATCGCCGTCAACACCGACGCCCAGGCGCTCCTGATGACGGACGCCGACGTGAAGATGCAGATCGGCACCGAGTCGACCCGCGGGCTCGGCGCCGGCGCGAACCCCGAGGTGGGGAGGATCGCCTCGCATGAGAGCCGCGACGAGCTGAAGGAATCGCTCAAGGGCGCGGACATGGTGTTCGTGACCGCGGGCGAGGGTGGCGGCACCGGCACGGGTGCGGCGCCCACTGTCGCTGAGCTCGCACGCGAGCTCGAAGCGATCACCGTCGGCGTCGTCACGAGGCCGTTCTCCTTCGAGGGCCGCAAGCGCGCCGAGCAGGCGGAGCTCGGGATCCGCGACCTGCGGGAGAACGTCGACACGCTGATCGTGATCGAGAACGACCGCCTGCTCCAGGTGGTCGACAAGGACACGTCGATCGTCGACGCGTTCCGCATGGCCGACGACGTCCTGCGTCAGGGCGTCCAGGGCATCACGGACCTGATCACGATCCCCGGCCTCGTCAACCTCGACTTCGCGGACGTGCGGACGATCATGCGCGACGCGGGCTCGGCGCTGATGGGCATCGGCATCGCTTCCGGCGAGAACCGCGCCGGCGAGGCGGCCCGGCAGGCGGTTTCGTCGCCGCTTCTCGAGGCGTCGATCGAAGGCGCGACCGGGATCCTGCTCAACGTCACCGGCGGGCCCGACATGGGCCTGTTCGAGGTGAACGAGGCGGCCGAGGTCGTCACCGGTGCGGCCGACCAGAACGCGAACGTCATCTTCGGCGCGGTCATCGACCCGGGCGTCAAGGACGAGGTCCGGGTGACGGTGATCGCAACCGGCTTCGGCCCCGAGCGGTACCGCCGCCGGCGCCGTGAGCAGCGGCCCGAAGACGAGGAGCGCGGCTCGGTGCGCACGCCGTCGGGCGACGAAGGCGTGTTCGAGGTCCCGGAGGACGTCCTCGAAGTTCCGTCGTTCCTCCGCGACAACTAGTCCGGCAGCGGTCGCCGTTTAGGGAATCGCCCTCCGCGGTACGCCTTTCGTGTGCCCTCCCGGCGGGCCTTCGGGCTCGCCAGTGGCTCGGTCAGCCGCTCCAACTGAGCGGCTGACCGACCTTGATTAGCATCCGTTCGCGATGCAGACGCTCCTTCGGACGCCTCTCTACGAGCGCCACGTCGCGCTCGGCGCGCGCATGGTGCCGTTCGCCGGCTGGGAGATGCCCGTGCAGTACGAGGGGGTGATCCCGGAGCACAGGGCCGTGCGCGAGGACTGCGGCGTCTTCGACGTCTCGCACATGGGCCGATTCGAGTTCGAGGGGCCGAAGGTGCCGGCTGCGCTGCAGCGGCTCCTGTCGAACGACGTCGAGAAGGTCGACGTCGGCGGCGCGCAGTACACGCTCCTGACGAACGAGACCGGCGGGATCATCGACGACCTGATCGTCTACCGGGTCGAGGGCGGCCGCTTCTTCCTGATCGTGAACGCGTCGAACCGCGAGGCCGACTTCGAGTGGATCGAGGGACACGGCGGCGCCGGCACCGACCTGCGCGACAAGACGGACGAGTTCGCGCTGCTCGCGGTGCAGGGCCCGCGCTCGCTCGAGCGGCTCGGTCTCGACGAGGCGACCCCGTTCACGTTCGCGATGGGCGAGGTGGCCGGGATCGAGGTGATGGTCAATCGCACGGGCTACACGGGCGAGAAGGGCGTCGAGCTGATGGTCATGGCCGAGGACGCGGTGGCTCTCTGGGACGCTGTGGTCGAGCGGGGAGCGAAGCCGTGCGGGCTGGGCGCGCGAGACACGCTGCGCCTCGAGGTCTGCTACCCGCTCCACGGCAACGACATCGGCCCCGACACGGACGCGATCTCGGCCGGCCTCGGCTGGGTCTGCGCGCTCGACACGGAGTTCACCGGGGTCGAGGAGCTGCGCCGGGTCAAGGAGGAGGGGCCGGCCCAGAAGCTCGTCGCCTTCGTCATGCAAGACCCCGGAATCCCCAGGCAGGGCATGGCCATCGAGGAGGGCGGCGAGGTCACGTCCGGCTCGCACTCGCCGATGCTCGACCGCGGGATCGGAATGGGCTACGTCGACGCCGGGCACACCGAGCCCGGGAACGACGCTCACGATCGACGTCCGCGGCAAGCCGCGCCACGCGGAGCTGGTCAAGAAGCCGATCTACAAGAAGGAGGAATAGGTAGTGGCCGCAGCCGAGAGCTATCCCGACGAGCTCCGCTACAACGCCGAGCACGACTGGGCGAGGATCGAGGGCAGCGAGGCGACCCTCGGGGTCACCTGGTTCGCGCAGGACTCGCTCGGCGACCTCGTCCACTTCGAGCCGCCGGAGGACGGCGCCGAGGTGGCCAAGGGCTCGTCCTACGGCGAGGTCGAGTCGGTGAAGGCGGTGTCGGAGCTGATCTCACCGCTCTCGGGCACCGTGATCGAGGTCAACGCGAAGGTCGTCGCCGAGCCGGAGACCGTGAACGAGGATCCGTACGGCGAGGGCTGGCTCGTCCGCATCAGCCTCGCCGACGACTCGGGCGCCGACGACCTGATGGACGCTGCGGCCTACCAGGCCTTCGTGGCCGAGCAGTGAGCTTTCTCTCCCTGACGGAGCGCGACCGCGACGAGATGCTCGCGGCGATCGGGGTCGACTCGATCGACGAGCTGTTCCGGGACATCCCGCCGGGCGTGCGGTTCGACCGCGAGCTCGACCTCGAGCCGGCGCTCTCCGAGCAGGAGATCGTCGCCCACCTCGAGGAGCTCGCGGCGAGGAACGTCGACACCGGCCGGGAGCTCTCGTTCCTCGGCGCCGGCATGTACGACCACTACGTTCCCGCGGTCGTCGACGCCGTCCTCCAGCGCGGGGAGCTCCTGACCGCCTACACGCCGTACCAGGCCGAGATGAGCCAGGGCGTGCTGCAGGCGATCTTCGAGTACCAGACCGCGATCTGCGAGCTGACCGGCATGGACGTCTCGAACGCCTCCGGCTACGACGGGACGACGGTCGCCGCGGACGCCTGTTACGTCGCGAAGCACGTCACCGGCCGCTCCCGGGTCGTGCTCGCCGAGACGCTGAACCCGCAGGTGCGCCAGGTCGTGAAGACGTACGCGCCGGGCTTCGGCCTCGAGGTCGTCGAGGTCCCGCACCGCGACGGCGTCACCGATCCCGACGAGCTCGGCGAGGCTGCGCGGGACGCGGCGTGCGTCATCTTCCAGCAGCCGAACTTCTTCGGCTGCCTCGAGCCGGCCCCCGACCTCGCGGCCGCCGCGAACGACGCCGGGGCGCTGCCGGTCGCCCACGTCGACCCCGTGTCGCTAGGCGTCCTCGAGGCGCCCGGCGCCTACGGGTGCGCGCTCGCGATCGGCGAGGGGCAGGCGGCCGGCAACTACCAGTCGTACGGCGGTCCGCACTACGGGTTCATGGCCGCGCGCTCGGACTATGTGCGGCGCATGCCCGGCCGGATCGTCGGTGAGACGACCGACGTCGAAGGCCGGCGCGCCTATGTCCTGACCCTGCAGACCCGGGAGCAGCACATCCGCCGGGAGAAGGCGACCTCGAACATCACCACCAACCAGACGCTCCTAGCGCTGGCCGGGCTCGTCCATCTCTCGTGGCTCGGGCCTCAGGGGCTCAGGGAGCAGGGGGAGACCTGCATGGCCCTCGCGGAGTACGCGAAGGAGCAACTCGGGCTCCCGCTTCTGTTTCCAGAACAGGCAACGTTCAAGGAGTTTGCCATCCGGGTCGGACGGCCCGCCGACGAGGCGATCCGCGCCGCGCGGGAGCAGGGCGTGCACCCCGGTTACGCGCTCACGCCGCGACTACGCCGGGATGGAGGACGCGCTCCTCGTCTGCGTCACCGAGAAGCGCACGCGAGCAGGACATCGACCGGCTCGCGGAGGTGCTGGCCGCATGAAGCTGATCTACGAGAGGTCGCAGGAGGGCCGGCGCGCGTCGAGCCTCCCGCGCAACTCGCTTCCCGTCCCGGAGATCCCCGACGAGCTCCGCCGCGAGCGGCCGCCGCGCCTGCCCGAGATCTCCGAGCCCGAGCTCGTCCGCCATTTCACGCACATCTCGACGCGCACCTTCGGCGTCGACACCGGCTTCTACCCGCTCGGCTCCTGCACGATGAAGCACAACCCGCGGGTCAACGAGCGCGTCGTGAACCTGCCCGGCTTCCGTGACCTGCACCCGCTCCAGGAGGAGGACGGAGCCCAGGGCGCGCTCGAGGTGATGTGGCGCCTCCAGGAGATCCTCGCCGAGGTCGCGGGCCTGCCCGCCGTCTCCCTTCAGCCGGCCGCGGGGTCGCAGGGCGAGCTGACCGGCCTGATGCTCATGCGCGCGTACTTCGCCGACCGCGGCGAAGGCGAAGCGCGTACGAAGATCGTCATCCCGGACACCGCCCACGGCACGAACCCGGCGAGCGTGACGATGGCCGGCTACGAGGTGACGCCCGTCCAGACCGACCCGCGCGGCAACATCGACGTCGACGACCTGCGCGGCAAGGTCGACGAGCACACGGCCGGCCTGATGCTGACGAACCCCTCGACGCTCGGGCTCTTCGACGAGAACATCGAGGAGATCGCCCAGATCTTCCACGGCGCGGGCGCGCTCATGTACTACGACGGCGCGAACCTGAACGCCGTCTGCGGCATCTCGCGGCCGGGCGACATGGGCTTCGACATCGTCCACTTCAACCTGCACAAGACGTTCTCGCAGCCGCACGGCGGCGGCGGTCCCGGAGGCGGCCCGATCGCGGTCCGCGAGCGCCTCGAGCCGTTCCTGCCCGTGCCCGCGATCGTGCGCGACGGTGAGGCATTCCGCTTCGACTACGACCGGCCGAAGACGATCGGCAAGGTGCGCGGCTACTACGGGCCGTTCGGCGTCTTCGTCCGCTCGTACGCGTACATCCGCGCGTACGGGCCGGCGCTGCGCGAGATGTCCGAGGTCGCCGTGCTCAACGCGAACTACCTGCTCGCCCGGCTGAAGGACGCGTTCGAGCTGCCGTTCGACCGGCTGTGCATGCACGAGTTCGTCCTCTCGGCGCGGCCCCTCAAGCGCGAGCACGGGATCAGCGCGCTCGACGTCGCGAAGCGGCTCATGGACTACGACTTCCACCCGCCGACGGTCTACTTCCCGCTGATCGTCCCCGAGGCGCTGATGATCGAGCCGACGGAGACCGAGGCGAAGGAGACGCTCGACGAGTTCGTCGAGGCGATGCTCGAGATCGTCCGGGATGCCGCCGAGCGTCCGGAAGTCCTGAAGGAGGCGCCGCACGACCGTCCCGTCGGCCGCGTGGACGAGGTCAAGGCTGCCAAGCGCGCTGTCGTCCGCTACCTGTTCGAGGACCACCCCGATCTCTCCGAAGAGACCGGGCAGGCGAGACAGCTAGAGGCTCAGAAGGGCGCCTAGAAAGGCGCCTAGAGCAGGTCGATGTCGACCTCGGGCTCGGCCAGCCAGCCGTGGCGTTCACGCTGCCGCCGGAGCCACCAGAGGACGACCCCGATCACGGGGATCGCGGCCAGGATCCGGAATTCGGCCCACGCCAGGGCGAACCAGATCACGACGACCGACGCGTAGCTCGCCCAGCGGACGAGGCGGTCGGAGTGGAAGAGGCGCCACAGAGATCGAGCAGGTTTCATGCGCCCTCACTTCGGTTGCGGTTCCCCACATGATCGGCTGGGCGAGTGAAACCGCGCATCCCTTGACCGGGGTGCCCCTATAGGATCGCCCACCGTGAGTGACGTCGTCACGGCTCCCGAGGAGCCCGCGGAGCCGCCGGTCGAGCCGCCCCGGAAGCATCCGATCCAGCTCGTCGACAACGACGATCTCCGGCGGCAGCGCCTCAAGGTTCTTGCGCGCTGGATCCTGGTCTGGCCCCACCTGATCTGGCTCGGGCTCTACTCGGTCGTCGCGGTCGCGATGGGCCTGGCCAACTGGGTCGTGACGCTGATCAAGGGCCGGCCGCCGGAGCGGATCCACCGCTGGCTCACCCGCTACCTGCGCTACTCGATCTACGTCTACGCGTACCTCTATGTGTTCGCCAACCCGTATCCGCCGTTCCACGGCGAGCCGGGGAGCTATCCGATCGACATCGAGGTCGAGCCGCCGGGCTCGCAGCGCCGGCTCGTGACCGGGTTCCGGCTCATCCTCGCGATTCCCGCGCTGATCCTGAACTGGGTCTTCAGCCAGGTCGTCCAGATCGTCGGGCTGCTCGCCTGGTTCGTCGCGCTCGCGCTCGGGCGCACGCCGCGCGGGATGGAGAACCTCGGCCTGTACTGCCTCCGCTACCAGGCGCAAACTTGGGGGTACCTTCTGATCTTGACGGAGAGGTACCCGAGCCTGGCAGCCGAGACGTGATCGATCTTCGTTCCGACACAGCCACGAAGCCGACGCCCGCGATGCGCGAGGCGATCGCAAGCGCGCCGGTCGGCGACGAGCAGCTGCGCGAGGATCCGACCGTCAACGAGCTCGAGCGACGCGGCGGCCGAGACGCTCGGCCAGGAGGACTCGGTCTTCGTCCCGACGGCGACGATGGCGAACGAGATCGCGATTCGCGTGCTGGGACAGCCCGGCGACGAGCTGATCGCGGAGGAGAACGCGCACATCCTCGCCGCCGAGCTCGGCGGGCCGGCCGTTCACGCGGGACTGATGACGCGTCCGATTGCGGCGCGCACCGGGCGCTTCACGCCCGAGCAGGTGCGCTCGACCGCCCGCGCGGGCGACCTCGGCCACGTGCCGACGACGCGGATCGTCGCGGTCGAGAACACGCACAACGCCTCGGGCGGGCGCGTGTGGCCTCTGGCCGAGCTCGCGGGCGATGGCCGACACGTGCCGCGAGCTCGACCTCTACCTGCACCTCGACGGCGCGCGCCTCTTCAACGCCGCGGTCGCGAGCGGGGAACAGCCTTCTACGATCGCCGGGCTCGGCGACACGGTCACGATCTGCTTCTCGAAGGGGCTCGGTTGCCCGCTCGGCGCGATCGTCGCGGGCTCGTCGGAGCGAATGCTGCTCGCGCGCCGGTACAAGCACCAGTTCGGTGGCGCGATGCGCCAGGCGGGGATCGTGGCCGCGGCGTGCGTCTACGCGCTCGAGCACAACGTCGAGCGCCTCGCGGAAGACCACGCTCGCGCTCGGCGTCTCGCCGAGGGCCTCGAGGAAGCCGGGGTGGCCGTCGACCTGGAGCAGGTCGAGACGAACTTCGTCCAGATCGACGTCGGCGCGATGGGCCTCACACCGGGCGATGCGACGGATCGGCTGCTCGGCGCGGGAGTCCGCGTCTCGGGGACGTACTACCCGGGGGTGCTTCGGGCTGTGACACATCTCGGGATCGACGACGACGACATCGACGAAGCGATCGAGGCGATCCCGAGGGCTCTGGGCGCTCAGCGGTCGCCGGCGATGAAGAACGCGCCCGCGACGACGCCGTAGAGCAGGATCAGCACCGCGCCGTTCCAGTTGCTCGAGCGTCGGTCGCGAAGCACCGCTCCAACCGCCAGCACCGACGCGCCGAGGGCGGCGAGCTCGACCATGCGGAACGAGAGGGCTAGGGGCTCGATCGTCCAGGAGAGGATCGTCACGGCAGGGATCAGGAAGACCGCGACCTGAGCTCCGGACGAGAGCGCGATCTCGGCTGCGAGGTTGATCTTCTCGCGGTAGGCGACGACGACCGCGCCGCCGTGCTCGGCCGCGTTGCCGACGATCGCGACGATCACCGCGGCAACGAAGAAGTCCGACAGGTGCGCCTTCTCGGCGAACGTCTCGATCGAGCCGACGAGGATCTCCGCGATCACCGCCGTCAGGACCGTCGCGACGCCGAGGACGGCGATCGAGGCCCGGAGCGACCACACGCCTTCGGAGCTCTCCGGCGCCTCGTGCTGCCGCGCATGGCGCTTGAGCTGCCACCAGGTGACGACGACGTACAGGACGAGCAGCGCGATCGACACCGGGAGCGAGAGCACCGCGAGGGAGTGGCGCTCCGGGTCGCCGTGCCAGCCCGGAATCGCAGGCACGAGGAACATGAGCGTGGCGACGAGGATGAGGCCGAGCCAGATGAAGCTCGACTCGCGGTCGACCGACGGATCGCCGCGGCCGAAGAAGAGCGAGAAGCCGAGCACGAGCAGGATGTTCCCGACGACGCTTCCGGTGAGCGAGCCGCGGACGACCTCGGTGAGCCCTTCGTGGATCGCAAGCATCGAGATGATCAGCTCGGGCGCGTTGCCGAACGTCGCGTTCAGGAAGCCGCCGATGCCCGGCCCCGTGTGGTGCGCGGCGTGCTCCGTCGCGTCACCGATCAGCCACGCGAGCGGCACGAGCGCGAGGGCGGCGAGGACGAAGAGCGGGACGTCGCCCCAGTGCAGCGCGTAGTCCGCGACGAACGTGAGTGGCACGAGAGCGAACGAGGCCCAGAGGACTTTTCGCGCCACGTCGCTAGCGTACCCTCGGTGCTGCGCGCGGTTCTCTTCGACTGGGGCGACACGCTGATGGCGTTCGCGTACGAGCCGGAGCTCGTCGAGGCCGGCCATCGCGCAGGGCTCGCAGCACTCGGCCGAGACGGCCTCCCCGAGTCCGAAGAGATCACCGCGTACTTCCGCGAGCGGTACGAGCCGATGTTCTGGCAGCCGGGCACGCTCGAGGAAATCGAGTACCCGGGGCTCGTGCGCGAGCTGCTCGGCCACTTCGGGATCGACGCCTCGGACGAGGAGCTCGACCGCTATCTCGAGGCCGAGCACACGGCGTGGGAGCCGTCACGTGTCCTCGGCGGGACGACGCACGCGCTGCTCGAGTCGCTCCGCGGCCGCGGACTGAAGCTGGGGGTGGTCTCGAACGCGTTCGATCCCGGGCCGCTCCTCCACCGCGACCTCGAGCAGCTGGGCATCGCGCAGCGGATCGACTTCGCGGTCTTCTCGTCCGAGATCGGGAAGCGGAAGCCGCACCCGGAGATCTTCGAGCGGGCGCTCGACGCGCTCGGCGTCGCGCCGGAGGAAGCGCTCTTCGTGGGCGACCGGCTCTACGAGGACGTGCGCGGTGCAAGCGAGGCCGGGATGACGACCGTTCAGGCGCTCTGGTTCCGGGCCGACGAGAACCCCGACGGCGCCGAGCCCGACCACCAGGCGTTCACCCAGATGGACGTCCTGAACATCGCGGATCGCCTGCTTGCAGCGGCCTGACTTCGGGCCGGCGCAAGCATTTTCGGAATGGGTTGTCAAGTCTTGCGGATGACGCCTTCCGCACTAACAATGTCCGCACCATGCGGCGCCTGGACGTCGTTCCGCAAGACCTCCCTCTCCATCCTCAGGACGAGGTCGAGTGCCGCCGCTGCGGAATCCACTGCGACAAGATCGTCTACCCGTCCGCCTGCGTCGCGCGCGGTTGTCCGTTCATGTACTCGTTCGAGGAGGTCGGGCGGACGTACGTGGGGTGCATGCAGAAGGTGTTCGACGTCGAGATCGATCTCGTGCTGATGCTGGAGGCCGAGCAACGCGGGGAGTTCGGCGCGGTGCGGGCGAACCGGCGGCCGCTGCCGATGTGCAGGGTCGAGGTCGAGTCCTGCTACGAGGGGCGGGAGGACGACCTCGGGTGCGTCAACCCGGAGTTCAACGAGCTGCCGCTGGGCGAGCCGAGCTTCCGGATCTTCGCGCAGGTTCAGCCGAGCGCCTAAGGGCGCTTTTTGTTTGGTGCAGTTTTGGCGCGGGTGCGTGACAGACCCGCGCGCACTTTCCGAATAGGCTGAAAACGGAGGGAGGCCCGCGGCCGGACCCCGCGGAGGCCCTGGCTCTTCAGGACTTGGCTTTTGCGCGCCGCGCCCGGGCTTTCGCCGCGCGCACGCCTGCGCGGTGGAGCTTCTTCGCCTTCGCGATCTCGTCCGCGTTCGGCCCGTGCCCGTCCGGCCCCGCGACCTCGAGCACGGCGGGAAGGCCCTGCAGCCGCGGATTGCCGAGGAACACCGAGAGCTTCTTCCCGAGCAGGCCCTCCTCCATGTTCGCGTGCCGATCCCGGTTCGACCCGAGCGGCGCGGCCGAGTCGTTCACGTGCAGCGCGCGCAGGCGGTCGAGCCCGATCTCCCGGTCGAGCTCGTCGAGGACCGCATCCAGCGCGCCCGCATCGGTCACGTCGCAACCCGACGCGTACAGGTGGCACGAGTCCAGACAGACCCCGAGGCGCGGATGCCCATCCAGACGGTCGAAGACGACTGCGAGCTCCTCGATGGAGCGCCCGATCGTGTCGCCGGTCCCGGCCGAGTTCTCCATCAGCAGCCACGTCGTTTCCGAGCACCGGTCGAGCACGACCCGCATCGCCGCGACCACCCGGTCGAGGCCCGCGTCCATGCCGGCGCCGAGATGCGACCCGATGTGGAACACGACGCCCTCGGCGTCGATCGCGCACCCCACGTCCACCGTGTTCGCGAGCGCCGCCACCGACTTCTCGTAGAGGTCGTCCTTCGTCGTGGCGAGATTGATCAGGTAGAGCGCGTGGCACAACACGCCGCCGAGGCCCGCCGCCGCGCGCTCCTCCTTGAACCGCTCGAAGTTCTCCGGCGGATGGTTCGTCGGCCGCCACATGCGCGGGCTCTGCGTGAAGATCTGCACCGAGTCGGCGTCCATCTCCACGGCCCGTTCGACCGCCGTATGGATGCCGCCCGCCGACGACACATGAGCCCCGATGAACACGGCTCGTACGATACGGACGCCATGCCGCCCGTCGTCCGCTTCGCACCGAGCCCAACCGGCTTCCTCCACATCGGAGGCGTCCACACCGCGCTCTTCAACTGGCTGTTCGCCCGCCACGAGGGCGGCGAGTTCCGGCTGCGCATCGAGAACACGGACACGAGCCGCGAGGTCGACACAGCGACCGAGCAGATCCAGGAGTCGCTGCGCTGGATCGGGCTCGACTGGGACGGCGAGCTCACGTTCCAGCTCGACCGCATGGAGCGCTGCCGGGAAGAGGCGCAGCGCCTCGTCGACGAGGACAAGGCCTACGAGGACGAGGGCGCGATCCGGATGCGCATGCCCGACGAGGGCACGACCGCCTGGGACGACCTGATCCGCGGCCGGATCGAGTACCCGAACGAGAAGATCGAGGACGTCGTCATCGTCCGCGCCGACGGCCGGCCGACCTACAACTTCGCCTCGCCGGTCGAGGACTGGCTCGACGGGATCACGCACGTCCTGCGCGGCGACGACCACATCTCGAACACGCCGAAGCAGATCCAGATCCTGCAGGCGCTCGGCGCCCCGCTCCCCGAGTACGGCCACCTCGCGAACATCCTCGGCCCCGACGGCAAGAAGCTCTCCAAGCGCCACGGCGCCACGTCGGTCGAGGAGTTCCGCGCGCAGGGCTACATCCCCGAGGCGCTCGTCAACTTCCTTGCGCTCCTCGGCTGGAGCTACGACGACAAGACGACGGTCATGTCCCGCGACGAGCTCGTCGAGCGCTTCACCCTCGACCGCGTGGGGGCGAGCCCCGCGGTCTTCGACTTCCAGAAGCTCGAGTGGCTGAACGGGGTCTACCTGCGCGAGCTGCCGTTGGGCGAGTACGCGGACCGGGTCGTCACGTACCTCCGCGGGCAGGGGCTCGACTGGGACGAGGAGCTGGTCCGCCGCTCGGCGCCGCTCGTCCAGGAGAAGATCGCCACCCTCGCCGAGTACCCGGACTTCGCCGGCTTCCTCTTCCACGAGGTCGAGCCTGACCCCGCGCTCCTCGACGGCTCCGTTCTCGAGGAAGCCGAGCCTGCGCTCGCGGAGGCGGAGCCGTTCACCGCCGAGACGATCGAGTCGCGGCTGCGCGAGCTCGCCGAGCGCCTCGAGCTGAAGCCGCGCGAGGCGTTTCAGCCGATCCGCGTCGCAGTGACCGGCTCGAAGGTCTCGCCCGGCCTCTTCGAGAGCATCGAGCTCCTCGGCAAGGAGCAGACGCTCGAACGCCTCAGGCGCGCCCGGCAGGCAGCTGCTTAGGAGGCGCCAGCGGGTCGAGCGCGCGCTGGAACTCTCTCCAGGCACGTCGCCGAAAACGCGCGGATGGGCCGTCCTGCTCCACGTACAGGCGAAGCAGGAGTGCGACCCGCTCGGTCGACTCCTCGTTCCCCACTAGCAAGCCGTAAACGGCCGATCCCCCGTTCTAGGTACTCCGAAAGTCACAAATACCCGCAAAGAGCGCACTTTTCGGAACCCACGCCGCAAGCTCGATTCGCCATACGCCGTCTAGTCGTCGACACCAATGTGCAGATGCAGCTGAACGGACACGAGCCCGGGGGAGAGGCGGCGACGACGGTCCTCGTGGTCGAGGACGACGCCTCGCTGCGCCTGCTCTGCCGCCTGAACCTGGAGCTCGAGCGCTACAACGTGCTCGAGGCGGGCACACTCGACCTCGCGGAAGAGATCCTCACGCAGGAGCCCGTCGACGTCGTGCTCCTCGACCTGCATGTCGCGGGCCGTCACGGGACCGAGCTTCTGCCCGTGATCAAGGAGGAGTGCCCACGCGCGTCGGTCTGCCTGCTCAGCGGGACATGCGAGACCGATCCACCGCTCGAGGCCGGTGTCGACGCGTTCGTCCGCAAGCCGTTCGAGATCGAGCACCTGAACTTGACGGTCCGGCGGCTGAGCACCCTCGCGCTCGACCGCTGACGATATTCGTTGAGATATTCGAGCGACGCGTGTATGTTCCCGTGACAGTGAGCGTGGCGACGGTTCGCAGCCCTGCGGAGTACGAGGAGCGTCTCCGCACCTATCTCTTCGAGCGTGCGGAGGAAGTGCGCGCGGTCCGCGTGGGCGAGAAGGAGGTCTCGGAGCGGGCGGAGATCGTCGCGCGCTACGGCGACCTCTTCAGCCGCGAGCAGCTCGACGCGCTGCGCGCCGCGGAAGAAGGTTCCGACGGCAACGAGCGGGAGCGGATCGCGAGGCTGCGCCTCGCCTGCGAGGGCGGTGTGGCCGACCAGGAGCTCTCCGAGCGCAAGGACGAGCTCGAGAACGCGATCCTGGCCGAGCGCGTGACGTTCAAGGGCGAGGAGATGCCCCTGCGTACGGCTCAGGCGAAGCTCGCGGTCATGCCCGAGTACCGCGACCGTGACGAGCTCGGCGACATCCAGGCCGACGCGTCCGCGAAGTTCAACGAGGGCCGGCGCGACCTCCTGCGCGACGAGGACCAGCTCGCGGCCGACCTCTCCGGAATCGCGGACCCGGTCGAGCGCAACGAGGACGAGAAGGGAATCTCGCTGCGCGAGCTCGCCGCCCAGCTCGCCAAGGCCAGCGACGAGAGCGCCGGCGACTACGCGATCCTGCGCGACCGCTGGTTCGAGCGGCTGCTCGGCGACGAGCGCGAGGCGACTCCGTCCGCGTTCCACGTCGCGTACATGCGTCGGCTGTCGCCGCTCGAGAGCACGTACTCGAAGGATCGCGCCGTCGAGGTGTGCATGGACACGCTCACGAACCTGGGCTTCGACCTCGCGAACGAGACGCGCATCAAGCTCGACCTCGACGACCGCCCGCAGAAGTCGCCGCGCGCGTGCGTCATCGCCTCGGACGCGCCGGAGGTCGTGCACCTGATCACCCGCGCGCAGGGCGGCCTCCACGACTACCAGGCCTTCCTCCACGAGGCGGGGCACGCGCTCCACTACGCGGGCTGCGACGCGAGCCTCCCGTACACGTTCCGGAACCTGTCGCGCGACCACGCGCTGACCGAGATCTACTCGTTCATCCTCGAGAAGATCTCCCGCGAGCCGGCCTGGCACGCCCAGTACTTCGGGCTCGGTGACGAGGAGGCGCAGCAAAACGCCGAGGCCACGACCTTCCTGGAGGCGCTCCTCTACCGCCGCTACGCCGCCAAGCTCGGGTTCGAGCTCGACTTCTGGGGTCGCTTCGCCGACGACGGCGGCACCCCGGACGGCTACTCCGAGAAGATCGGCGAGGCGACCGGCGTGCGCTACCGCCCGGACAACTACCTCGCGGACATGGACGCGGGCTTCTACTCGGCCGACTACCTGCGCGCCTGGATCCGCTCGGCGCAGCTCCGCCACTACCTCCTCGACCAGTTCGGAGCCGACTGGTGGCGCTCCGAGCAGAC
This sequence comes from uncultured Actinomycetes bacterium, assembly GCA_963712635.1. Taxonomy (GTDB): domain Bacteria; phylum Actinomycetota; class Thermoleophilia; order Gaiellales; family Gaiellaceae; genus VAXT01. Next base: position 272,515 of record CAVQIS010000008.1, read on the forward strand.
CGGCGAGTTCCTGCGCAACCTCTTCAGCGAGGGCACGCGCCCGTCGAGCGAGGAGATCGCCGGGCGCATCGGCTACGACCCGCTCGACACCGATCCTCTGGTCTCCGAGCTGTCGGCTTAGAGTCCGCGGATGCCTGATGTCGCGTTCGACCGGTTCTACCGGTACGACGAGCTAACCGAGATCCTCCAGGGCTGGGCCCAGGAGCATCCGGAGCTCTACCGCGTCGAGAGCATCGGCACGTCGTACGAGGGCCGGGACATCTGGCTGGCGACGGTCACGAACTTCGACACCGGCTCCGACCTGGACAAGCCCGGGCTCATGGTCGAGGCGAACATCCACGCCATCGAGGTGACCGGCTGCACGGCCGCGCTCCACCTGCTCGACAAGCTGCTGCGCGGCTACGGGAGCGACCCGAAGATCACGCGGTGCCTCGACACGCGGGTCATGTACGTGGTGCCGAGGCTCAATCCCGACGGTGCCGAGCTCGCGCTCGCCGACAAGCCGCGCTTCGTCCGCTCGAGCGTCCGGCCGTATCCGCGCCTCGACGAGCAGGACGGGCTCTACGAGGAGGACCTCGACGGCGACGGCCGGATCCTGATGATGCGAATCGAGGATCCGAACGGCGCGTGGAAGGCGCACCCGGACGACGCGCGCCTCTTGACGCCGCGCGACCCCGACGAAGGCCCCGAAGACGGCACGTTCTACCGGCTGCTCTGGGAGGGCCTGATCCGCAATTACGACGGCGTCCAGATCAAGATCGCGCCGCCGCTCGAGGGCCTCGACCTGAACCGCAACTTCCCGATCGAGTGGGCGCCAGAGGGCGAGCAGCCCGGCGCGGGACCGTTTCCCTTCTCCGAGCCCGAGACGCGCGCGTACGGCGAGGCGGTCGCCGCGCGGCCGAACATCACCGGGCTGATCGCCTACCACACGTTCTCGGGCGTCCATCTGCGCCCCTACGCGTCCTACGACGACGATCACTTTCCGACCGGCGACCTGCGCGCCTACAAGCTGCTGGGCGACGAGGCCACGAAGCGCACCGGGTACCCGGCGGTCTCGGTCTTCCACGACTTCCGCTACGACCCGAAGACGACGATCAAGGGCGGCGGGCACGACTGGTTCTACGACCATCTCGGCGTCTTCTCGTGGACGACCGAGTTCTGGAGCCCCCAGCGCCAGGCGGGCATCGAGAACTACGGCTTCATCGAGTGGATGAAGGAGCACCCGCCCGAGGACGACCTGAAGCTCCTCCGCTGGAACGACGAGAAGCTCGACGGCAAGGGCTACGTCGACTGGTACGAGTTCGACCACCCGCAGCTCGGGAAGGTGGAGCTCGGCGGCTGGGACGTCATGTACTGCTGGGGCAACGTGCCGCCGCAGTTCCTCGAGGCCGAGATCGCACCGCACTCGGACTGGGCGCTCTGGCACCTGCTGATCTCGCCGCGGCTCGAGGTCAAGTCGCTCGACGTGGAGCCGGTCGGCGAGGGCTCGCATCGCGGTGCGGCTCGTGCTCCAGAACACGGGTTGGCTGCCGACGCAGGTCTCGGACAAGGCGGTCGAGCGCAAGGCCGTTCGCCCGCTCGAAGTCGAGCTGACGCTGCCCGAGGGCGCTGAGCTCGTCGCGGGCGAGCGCAAGACCGAGGCGGGTCAGCTCGCGGGCCGCGTCCATCGGCGAAGCGTCCTCTGGTGGGGCGGAGACGACTCGACGGCCGACCTGACGAAGCTCGAGTGGGTGATCGAGGCGCCCGCGGGCGGCGAGCTCGGGATCGAGGCGAGGCATCAGCGGGCGGGCACCGTCCGCCGGGTTGTGTCGCTGGGCGAGAGCGCTTAGGGTCCCGCCGCGTGAGCCCGACGAGCGGAGTGATCGGTGAGGCCTGGGGGATCTACAAGACCCACTGGCGCCATCTGCTGACGCTCTCGTTCGTGACGTATCTGGTCGTGGCCGTGCTCGCCGCGCTGCTGGCGGCGATCCTGACCTGGGTCGGAGTTCTGATCGGGCTGATCCTCACGCTCGTCGCGGCCTTCTGGCTCCAGGCCGCGCTCGTGAAGGCCGTCGAAGACGTGCGCGACGGGCGCGCGGACATGTCCTTCCAGGAGACGTTCCAGGCCGCGAAGCCGCATCTCGGCTCGGTGATCGTTGCGGGGATCCTCGCCGGGATCGCGATCGCGATCGGGCTCGTGCTCCTGATCGCGCCCGGCCTCTACCTGCTGACGATCTGGTCGGTCATCGTCCCGGTGATCGTGCTCGAGGGGAAGAGCGCGGGCGAATCGTTCTCGCGAAGCCGCGAGCTCGTCCGGGGCTACGGCTGGCGCGTGCTCGGGGTGATCGTCCTCACGGTGCTGCTGCTGATCGGCGTCGAGATCGTCCTCGGATTGATCCTGTCCCCGTTCGCAGACTGGCTTCGGGGCTTCCTCTCGAACATCATCACCGGCACGCTGACCGCTCCGGTCTTCGCGATCGTGCTGACGCTCCTCTACTTCCGGCTCAAGGCTGCGAAGGAGCCGGCGCAGGAGCACGTGGCGCTCACGCCGCCGCCTGAGCCCACCCCGCCCGAGCCCACGGCATAGCTCCAGATTTCGGGCGTCGGGCGAGTTCGTCGACCAGCGCGACGGGCTCGCCGCGGACCCGACCGCTCGCGGATAGGTTGCGCGGGCGATGAGCGGTCCGCCCGTGCTGCCGGAGACGACACTGAGCCTTTCGGTGCCCACGAACGGGCTCCACGCGCGGGGCGTCGTGTTGCGCTTTCCCATGCTCGAGGACGTCGACGGGATCCTGCCGGCGTTCACCGATGCTGAGCTTCGCGAAGCGGGGAACCTCCCCGCGTTCGATCGCGAACAGCTGCTTGCTTCGCTCCGCGGGCTGCCGGAGCTCGCCGAGCACGGGCCGCCTGCTGGCGCTCGCGGCCTCCGACGCCGAGAGCGGCGAAATCATCGGCGGCGGCACGCTCCATCACCTCGACGCGGAGCGGAGGATCGTCGAGATCGGCTACTTCGTGCTGCCGGCCGCGCGCGGCCGTGGCGTCGCGACGACGATCGCGCGAATGCTCGCCGAGCACGCGTTCTCACTCGGCATCGAGCGGGTCGCCGCCTACGTGAACGTCGGCAACACCGCTTCCGAGCGGGTACTGGAGAAAGCCCGGTTCACTCGCGAGGGTGTTGTCCGTTCCATGCCCAAGCCGGACGGGCGACGTGTCGACAAGACGCTCTTCTCGCTGTTGCCCGGCGAATGAGAGCCCAATCCCCTGTTCTAGTGTTTGCGGCAACCGAAGAGGAGAGGCTATGTCGCTAGGGAACGAAATCGACGCCGTATTCAGGCGCGAGGTGAAAACACTGCCCGCTTACGAGAAGGCGCAGGCTGCGAGTGGTTCGGGAATGGCACCGCCGGTGGACGAGATGAATCACCTGCTCATGGGGCTGGTCATCGCCGCGCAGCGTTCGTTTCACCTGCTCGCCGACCGCATCGAGCACATCGAGAACGCGAAAGCGAGTTAGGCCGCGGCGCGCAGGGCTCGCCAATGGCGGTTCGGGACCTGGCTCGGCACCGGGTTGCCATGAGTCGAACAGTCGCTGCCGAGTCCGAGTTGAACGCAGAGGCTTACGCCGCCGACCAGGGATAGAACCTTGGCCTGGGCGAGTGTTCCGGACTGTCCCTCGGGGACGTCGAGGCTGGATCTGGCGGGAGCCGATGAGTTTTCGCTGGTCTGCCAGTCTCTGCTGAAGCGACATGTCCGTAGCAGGGTGAGTGGCCGGAGCAGGCGGCCGAGAAAGGAGCATGAGATGACGCGGTTTCTGATCTCGTTCGATGACGGCGCGATGGACGCACATCCCCGAGGAGGAAGGGCCTGCTGTCAGTGATGCGGCGCACGCGGTGATCCGGGACGCCCGGGACGCCGGGGTATGGGTGTTCGCCGGCGGTGTGTATCACCACGACGAGGTGAGCCCGAGACGTGGTCGCCCCCGATGGGACGGTCACCGACGGCGCGGAGAACAAGGCATACATCGCCGGAGTCACGATCATCGACGTGCCCTCACGCGAGGAGGCGCTGCCAGTGGGCCGCCAAGATCGCCGTCGCCTGCCGCTGTGCTCAAGAGGTCCGCGAGATCATGACCGACCCGGCCGTGGGCAACTGATCGGGCGCACCGGTCTGGTCGGCTGGGCCAGCGTGCTTACGCTTGAGCCCCCTGGATTCGACGGTGGCAACCTTGAGCAACCGCCCGAGGTCTGCACTGGGGTCTGCACGCGATGCGTTTTCGGGGCACGTCTGTCACAACATGACCCGCTCAGCTAAGCCAAAACGGCAGCACTTTGTGACGTAGAAAGGCGCATACGGGATTCGAACCCGTGCCGCCGCCGTGAGAGGGCGGTGTCCTAGGCCACTAGACGAATGCGCCGGGGATTGCCATTGTAGCCGCGCCTTCGTCCGCGGCAGGTCGTCATGCGGGCCGAAAGCGAACGGATCTGTCGCGGTCGCTAGAGGTCGGCTGCCTGGCCGCCCGGGCCTGGCTCTTCGACGCCTGTCGCCGGCGGGCCGACTGCTTCGGGTGAGGCCGGCCGCAAGTACAGCTCGTCGTACAGGAGCGCAGCGATCGCGCCTCCGGCGAGCGGGCCGACGTACCAGATCCAGGCGTCCGTCCAGGAGCCCGAGATCAACTCCGGCCCGAACGCGCGGGCCGGGTTGAACGATCCACCTGTGAGCGGATAGGCGAGCAGCATGTCGAAGGTGATCACGAGCCCGATCGCAAGCCCGGCAACCGCGCTGTAGGTGCTGCGGGGGTCGCTGACCATGGCGTAGACGACCCAGACCAGGAAGAACGTCCCGATCGCCTCGATGACGAGCGCCGGACCGAGATCGATGATGTGACGCGCGGGGGCGCCGAGGTTCGTGGCGTCTCTATACGGCGCCGGAAACACCCAGCGCAGGAGAAGCGCGGCCAGGACGCCTCCGAGGAGCTGCACGACCCAGTACACGAGCCCGAGCAGCACCGAGATCCGGCGCGTGAGCATGAACCCGAACGTGATCGCCGGGTTGAAGTGCCCGCCGGAGATGTGGCCGACGGCCGACACCATCACGCCGATCGCGAGGCCGGTGGCCAGCGCCACCTCGAGCGTCCCCGCGTCGGACTGCGGGCCGAGCGCCATGATCGTCCCGGCCCCGATCAGGACGAGGGTGAACACCCCGAGCATCTCGACGAACGCGCGCCGCCAGGTTTCCCCCAGGGGCGGAAGCGAACCGAGTGCTTGTGTACCGGAGGGCCTCATAGCGAAGCGGGACACTACACGGATTCGCGGACGGCGCTCAACCACCTTCTCGCGGTGCGGGAATTTGTGTCGCGCGCGATTTCAGAGTAAAAGTTTGGTGGTTCTCCGGGTCTGAGCCTGGAGCGAGGCAACCTCATGCACTCCAAGACGAATCGCCTGAGCCGCGTCCTACCGCCGGCCCTCGTCGCCGGTACGGTCGTGGCTGCCGCGATCCTGTCCGTCACGGGAACCGCGCGCGGCGCAGGCCAGCGAGCGACGGCGGCAGCGATCGACGTCACCCAGACGTGCAGCTCGCGGGTCCAGCCGAACGCGACGGTTCAGGTGCAGGCGGTCGTCTCCAACACCGGCGACGTGCAAATCGACATCCCAACCGGCGGCGTCGTCGGCGACGCGGGAACGCCGCTCGTCGACACAGACGATTTCAGGCCGCCCTTCGCGGGTGGAGACACGAACGGCAACAACCATCTCGACCCGGGCGAGAACTGGACGTACAACGGCTCGTACAAGGCCGACGGCGAGGACGAGACGAACATCGTCGACGTCGAAGCGCAGACGACGGCAGGCGCCGAGCCGGTGAACGACCTCGCGTCCTGCGAGACCGACGTCGTCCAGGCCCCGGCCCCCGGCGAGATCGTCGGCGTCTCCAAGGTCAGCGGCACCGTCCTGGTCAAGAAGAAGGGGACGACCAAGTTCGTCCCGCTCAGCGGCCCGACCGAGATCCCGGTTGGTTCGCAGGTCGACACGACACGCGGAACGATCAAGCTCGTCGCCGGCCTCGGCGGCGGCCGTACGAACAGCTCCAACTTCTACAGCGGGAAGTTCCTGATCCAGCAGGCGAAGAAGAAGAACGCGTTCATGATCCTCGTGCTCCAGGGCGGGAACTTCCGGTCCTGCGGGGCACGCAGGCTGAGCGCGTACGACGCCGACGCGAAGAGCCGCCGGCCGGTCCGCAGGCTCTGGGGCAACGGAAAGGGTCGGTTCACGACCAAGGGCCGCTACAGCTCGGCCACGGTGCGCGGGACGAAGTGGCTCGTCCAGGATCAGTGCAACGGAACGCTCACGGTCGTCAAGCGCGGCGTCGTCCAGGTCCGCGACTTCCGCGGGCACAAGACGGTCAACGTCCGCGCCGGCCGCAGCTACCTGGCCGCGGCTCCGTAACCGGCGGCTTTCAGCTCCTCGAAGGCCGCATCGCTCGCGGCCTCGATCGACCAGATCTTCACCGGCTGCGAGCGGCCCCGGACCTCGAACTCGTCGATGAAGACGAGATCGTCGGGCGTCTCCTGGAGGCGCTCGCGGGTCGTGTCGGCGAAGAACAGCAGGTGGGACTGGCCCTTGGTCATGCCCTGGAGGCGCGAGGCCGTGTTGGTCGTGTCGCCGATGGCCGTGTATTCGAGGCGGCGCTCGGAGCCGACGTTGCCCGAGACGACCATGCCCGTGTTCAGGCCGATCCCCATCTTGAAGCCGTCGCTGACTCCCTGTTCGCGAAGCCACGCGTTCCACTTCGGAAGCCGCTCGCGGAGCATCTCGCGTGACGCTGCGACGGCGCGGTCCGCGTGGTCGGGCTGCTCGATCGGCGCCCCGAAGACGGCCATGATCCCGTCGCCTTCGTAGGACACGAGCGTGCCGCCGTGGTCGTGGATCGCCTCGGTCATCTCCGAGAGGTAGACGTTCAGGCACTCGATCACGCGCGCGGGCGGAAGCGCCTCCGAGAACGTCGTGAACCCGCGGAGGTCGGTGAACATGACCGTGCTCTCGAGCGAGACGCCGCCGAGCCGCAGGTCCTGGTCGGTGCGCGCGAGGACCTGGTCGACGACGGCTTCCGGCACGAACCTCGAGAAGACGTCGCGCACCCGCTCGCGCTCGAACGCCGCGAGCAGGTAGTGGGCTCCGAGCGCGCCCACCGACGAGAGGACGAGCGTCCCGAACGGATAGACGAACGACACGATCCAGCCCTGGTTGAACGTCCACTGCGTGAAGACCAGGAAGAGCGCCGCCGCGACCAGTGAGATGAGGAGCGTGCCGCGCAGGGAGAAGCGGAGGCCCGAGAGCGGCGCCAGCATGCCGAGGCCGATGATCAGGACGAGGTTGATCCAGCCCGGCACCGCGTTCAGCGGATCGCCGCGCATGACCGTCGAGATCGCGTTCGCCTGGATCTCCGGGCCCGGCATCAGGTCGTTGCCGAACGAGACCGGGTGCTGGTCCTGGAACGTGGACGCCCACGGGCCGACGACGACGATCTTGTCCTTGAAGAAGCCGGGCGGGGCCTTGCCGCGCAGCGCGTCGGAGAAGGAGATCGTCTTGAACGTCTCGACCGGGCCGCGGTAGTCGATCCACGTCGTCCCGAACGGCTTCACCGGCTTGCCTGTCGCGCGCTCCGCGGCCACGACCGCGAGCGTCTTCAGCTTCGCGATCTCGTAGCGCATGCGCCGGTCGTAGCCGCCCGGGTCCGGCGGGAAGTTCCCGTTGCCGACTTTCGCGTGGATCGCGCGAAGGGTCTCGTCGCCGCCGAAGACGTTCGTCTGCCCGTTCTTGTCGACCTCGGTCGTGGCGAGGACGACGTTGCCCGCGTCGCCGACCGCCTCGATCAGCTTGTTGTCGTCTTCCGCGTGCCTCGGAAGCGACGGCTCGGTGAACTGGACGTCGTAGACGATCACCTTCGCCCCGTCCTTCTTCAGCCGCGTGATCAGCTTGGCGTGGTCGGGCCGGAAGTCCTCCCAGCGCTTCTGGAGGTCGCTGAACGTCTTGTCGTCGACCTTGACGACGACGATGTCCTTCGGCGCTCCCTGCTTGCCGCGGATCGAGAAACGGGCGTCAACCGACTGCAGATCGAGGTCGCGGAAGACGTTCGTCCCGTACGCGACCAGGCCGAGGCCGGTCATCGCCATGCCCACCGCAAGGAAGAGCGCTACGCGGAGTCGAGTGCCGGAACGGCTTGCACCAGCCATTGCATCGAGTGTGTACGAGAAGCGCGCTCTCGCACAACTCGAACGTGCTCAGAACCGGCTAGCGGCGCGGCAGGTTGGGGAATCCCCAGACGAGCACGAGCACGCTGACGACCATCAGGACCGTACCCAGGGTTGTCGCAGTCATTGCTGTCATAGATGCCGTTCCCGTTCACTGCACGGGGAAACCTGGTCCGGTTATCGGCGCGGGAACGCCCGAAGCCGTCACTCGAACGGGTTACTGAGAGGCCTTGCCGCGGGCGCGCGCCTCGATCAATGAAAAACCCGCAGTCCGGGGCGGGTTTCACACGAAGCTGCGGGGCTAGGATTCGAACCTAGACTACCCGGTCCAGAGCCGGGCGTCCTACCATTAGACGACCCCGCAACGACGCGGATTCTAGCGGTCTAGCTCGTACTTCACGTGCTCCAGGCCGTAGACGTGCGTGCGGCCGATCTCCTTCATCCCGCACTTCTCGAGCACCCGCCTCGAGGCGACGTTCGTCTCCAGCGCGACCGCGACGATGCGCTCCAGGCCGAGCTCGCCGAAGCCCCACTCGAGCGACGCTTTCGCGGACTCAGTCGCGTAGCCGTTGCCCCAGTGCTCCTTCAGGAAGCGGTACCCGACTTCGATCTCGGGGCCGCCCTCGAGGGGCTGGAGGCCGGCGGCGCCGATCGTCTCGCCGTCGACCTCGACCGTGCACATCCCGAAGCCGTGCTGCTCGTGGTGGCCGATCTGCCGGAGGAGCTTGGCGCGGTTCTCGTCGAGCGACGATCGCGGCGCGCCGAACCAGACCTCCTCGGCGTCGAGGTAGATCGCGTGCCAGGCGTCGAGGTCCTCCGGCGTGGGCGCTCGCAGGAGCAACCGCTCCGTTCTCAGCGGCAACGGCATCGTGCTACGCGACCTCGGCCCAGTCCCCGTACAGCGAGGTGTACAGGCCGCGGCGCGCCATCAGCTCCTCGTGCGTGCCCTGCTCGACGACCACGCCGTGCTCGAGGACGACGATCAGGTCGGCGTCGCGGATCGTCGACAGCCGGTGCGCGATCACGAACGCGGTGCGGTCGGCGAGCAGCGTCCGGAGCGCGCTCTCGATCCGCCGCTCGGTGCCGATGTCGACCGACGAGGTCGCCTCGTCCAGGATCAGGATCCGCGGATTGGCGAGCAGCGCCCGCGCGAACGCGATCAGCTGCCGCTGGCCGAGCGAGAGCCGCGTTCCGCGCTCCTGGAGGTTCGTGTCGTAGCCGTCCTCGAGCGCCATGACGAACTCGTGCGCGCCGACGGCCTTCGCGGCTGCCGCCACGTCGGCCGGGTCCGCGTCCGGCCGGCCGAACGCGATGTTGTCGCGCACCGTGCCGGCGAAGAGGAAGCCTTCCTGCGGCACGACGCCGAGCTGGCGCCGCAGCGACGTCTGCTTCACGTCGCGGAGGTCGACTCCGTCGATCGTGATCCGGCCGTCACGCGGGTCGTAGAAGCGCGCCAGGAGCTTCGCGATCGTCGACTTGCCCGCGCCGGTGTGGCCGACGAGCGCGACGGTCGTGCCCGCGGGCACCGCGAGGTCGATCCCGTGCAGCACCTCCGGCCCGTCCCCGTAGCCGAAGCGCACGTTTTCGAAGCCGACGTCGCCCTGGATGCGGTCGAGCTCCTTCGCGGCGCCCTTGTCGCGCACCTCGGGCTCCTCGTCCATGACGTTCATGATGTTGTCCAGAGCGGCGACAGCCGACAGGAACGTGTTGTAGAGCTGCGAGAGCTGCTGCACGGGGTCGAAGAAGTTCGACAGGTAGAGGACGAACGCGAAGAGCGTTCCGACGGTGAGGTCGCCGTTGAAGACGAGGTAGCCGCCGTAGCCGAGCACGATCGCGGTCGCCGCCGCCGAGAGGAAGTCCACGGCCGGGAAGTAGAGGCCGTTGAGCAGGACCGTCTGCTGGTTCGCCTCGCGGTAGTGGGCGTTCACGGCATGGAAGTTCTTCTCGTTCGCGCGCTCGCGGCGGAACGCCTGGACGACGCGCATGCCGCTGATGTCCTCGGCGAGCGTGGCCGTCACGAGGCCGAGCCGCTCGCGGACTGCGCGATAAGCCCGCGCGGAGTAGATCCGGAAGAACGCGGTCGCCAGGAACATGAACGGCAGCACCGTGAGCGTGGCCAGCGCGAGGCGCCAGTCGAGGAGGAAGAGGATGACCGACGTGCCGATCAGGAAGAGCGTGCTCTGGACGAGCGTCGTCACGCCGTCGGTCACGAGCTGGTCGAGCGCCTCGACGTCGTTCGTCAGCCGGCTGATGATCACGCCCGCGCGGTTGCGTTCGTAGAAGCCGAGCGAGAGCCGCTGCAGGTGGCGGAAGAGCGTGTTGCGCAGGTCGGCGAGGATGCGCTCGCCCGTCCAGCCGGTGAAGTACGTCTGCGCGGCGCTCGTCCCGAGGTTCAGCGTCGCGGTGAAGATGAAGAGGGCGACGATGATCGTGAGCGCGTGCAGGTTTTGATCGCTGATGCCGTCGTCGATCGCGAGCTTGGCCAGGTACGGCGGCGCGAGGGCGGTGACCGTCGCCGCCAGGAGCGAGCCCAGCGCGAGCGCCGTCTGCCGCTTGTAGGGCGCGGCGAGCCGCGCGAGCGTCGACATCCGGCGGGCGGTCTGCCTCCACGACCAGTCCTCAACCTGGGCGCCGCGCTGCTGCGTGAGATGGCTTCCGGGCTGCCAGACCCTCATCCGGCCGCCCTCGCTTCGACGCGCTCGGCGAACTCGCGCTCGAGGAGCCCGTGCTCGTGGATGTCGCGGTAGACCGGGTTCGTCTGGAGCAGCTCCTCGTCGGTGCCGCGGCCGACGACGCGGCCGTTGTCGAGGACGACGAGCTCGTCGGCCAGCGAGATCGTCGAGAGGCGGTGCGCGATGATGATCGTCGTCCGGCCCTTCATCGCCTGGCGCAGGCCGAGCCGGATGCGCGCCTCGGTGGTCGCGTCCACGGACGCCGTCGCGTCGTCGAGGATCAGGATCCGCGGCTCCATCACGAGCGCACGCGCGATCGCGAGTCGCTGGCGCTGGCCGCCTGAGAGCGTGATCCCGCGCTCGCCGATCACGGTGTCGTAGCCCTTGGGGAGGCGCTCGATGAACTCGTGGGCCTGGGCGAGCTCGGCCGCGCGCCTGACGTCCTCGTCGGTCGCGTCCGGGCGCCCGAAGCCGATGTTCTCGCGGACCGTGGCCGAGAAGAGGAACGGGTCCTGCGAGACGATCCCGATCTCGCGGCGCAGCGCCTGGAGCTTGATCTCGCGGACGTCGACGCCGTCGATCGTGAGCCGGCCCTGCGCGACGTCGTAGAAGCGTGGAACGAGCGCCGCGAGCGTCGTCTTGCCCGAGCCCGTGTGCCCGATCAGCGCGACGGTCTTCCCGGGCTCGAGCTCGAGGTCGATCTCCTGCAGCACCGTCCGGCCCTTCGCGTACTCGAACCAGACGTGCTCGTAGCGCACGCGGCCGTCTCCCTCGGGCATGTCCTGCGCGCCCGGCACGTCGACGATCTCCTCGTGCTCGTCCATGACCTCGAAGATCCGCTCGCCGGACGCGGTCGCGCGCTGCGATTGGCCGATCCACATGCCGAGCATCCGCAGCGGCATCACGAGCATCACGACGAGGACGTTGAAGAAGAAGAAGGTCCCGATGTCGAGCGTCCCGTTCGCGACCATCCGCCCGCCGGCGAGCAGGACTCCCGCCTGCATGATCAGCGGCAGGAACGAGAGGAGCGGCACGTAGACGGCGCGCTGCTTGTTCGCGTCGATCGAGCGGGCGAAGACGCGCTCGGAGCGGTCGGCGAACTTCTCGAGCTCGGACTCCTCCTGGGCGAACGACTTGACGACGTGGACGCCGACGATGTTCTCCTCGGCGACCGTGGCGACGTCGGCCATCTTCTGCTGGACGTCGCGCAGCACGGGGTGCGAGACGGTCGAGTAGCGGTACGCGATGACGACGATCAGCGGCGTCACCGCGGTGGCCACGAGCGCGAGCTCCCAGTTGACGACGAACATGATCACCGTCGCGGCCGACGATCGTGAGCACGTTCTGGAAGAAGAAGACGAGGCCGTAGCCGAGGAAGAAGCGGACGGTCTGGAGGTCGACCGTCGCTCGCGAGAGGAGCTGGCCGGTCTGGTGGCGGTCGTAGAAGCCGAACGAGAGGCGGAGCAGCTTCGCGTAGAGCGCGTTTCGCATGTCGAACTCGACTCCGAGCGCCTGACGGCCGGAGATCAGGCGACGGCCCGACATGAAGACCGCGCGCGCCGCGCCGACGCCGAGGACGAGCGCAGCGATGACGTAGAGCTGGTGCGCGCTCTCGGCGTTGATCGCCTTCTCCAGTCCCGCTCCCGTCAGGTACGCGATCCCGATCGCCGAGACCTGGGAGCCGACCGCGAGCACGATCGAGACGATCAGCGACCACTTGTACGGCTTCAGAAAGCCGAGCAGGCGGACGAACGTCTCGCGATACGGGACTTGTGCGGCCACAGTCGAAATCTAGCCTTCGCTACTTGCGTTCCCCTTCGGTGCGCCGCGAGACTCGGGCGATGGGCACGGAGTTCCCTCGCGAGGAAGCGTTCGACGAGGACTACCTGTACTTCTACGAGGGGCTGCTGACTCCCGAGCGAACCGCGGGGGAGGTCGAGGCCGTCTGGCGGTTGCTCGAGCTCGAGCCGGGGCTCGAGTTGCTCGATCTCGCGTGCGGGCACGGGCGGATCGCGAACGCCCTGGCCGAGCGCGGCGTGCGGGTGACGGGGCTCGACGCGACGCCGCTCTTCCTGGACCTGGCGCGCAAGGATGCGGCCGAACGCGGGGTCGAGGTCGAATACGTCGAGGGGGACATGCGCTCGATCCCGTGGCGCGATCGGTTCGACCGGGTGCTCTGCTGGTTCACGTCGTTCGGGTACTTCTCGGACGAGGAGAACCGCGACGTGCTGGCCGGCGTGTACTCCGCGCTGAGGCCGGGCGGTCTGTTCGCGGTCGAGATGAACCACCGCGACAACCTGCTCGGGCGCTACATGCAGCGGGTCGTGAGCGAGAAGGGAGAGGACCGGATGATCGACACGCACCGGTTCGACGTGAGGACGAGCCGCTCGCACGACACGCGCACGATCATCCGCGGCGGACGGGAGCGGTCATTCGCTTTCGAGGTGCGGATGTTCACGGCTGCAGAGCTCCGGGACTGGCTCCTGGCAGCGGGTTTCAGCGAGGCGGAGCCGTACGGCGAGGACGGCGAACCGCTGACGCTCGACCACCGCCGCATGACCCTCGTCGCCCGGAAGTAAGAGTCACGCTTTCGGCGCGATCGCGTCACCCACGTGTGACGATTTCCCCGATAGGCTCGTCGTGGGGAGGAGGTCGGGGGTACCTCGTTAGGACAGGGCGCGCAGCTCGGCGTGGACGAGCTCGACCGCGCGCTCCACGCGCCGCCGGTTCTCCGGCAGGTTCATCCAGCGGCTGACCCCGGACGGATGCGGGAGCGGCACGGCCACGGCGTCTCCGTATTCGAACCGCTCGCCGACGGAGGCGTCCAGGCTCGGCGATCCCGAGCAGCCTGCGGATGGCCAGGCCGCCCACCGCCACGATCAACCGAGGACGAACGAGCGTCGAGCTCCCATTCGCGCCAGAACGAGCAGAGCTCCTGCTCGCGTGCCGTCGGAGTCCGGTCGCCGCCGCCACCCGCGGCCCGGCCCGGGTAGCAACGCGTCACGGAGGCGCAGTAGAACGTCGCGTAGAACGCCTCCTCGTCCATGTCCAGCCAGCGCCGGAGCGTCTGCCCGGCCCGCCCGCGCCAGGGCCGCCGCTCCTCCGCCTCGACGATCCCCGGCGCCTGGCCGAGGATGAACGCCTTCTGGCCCGAATGCCCCTCGAGGACCGGCAGCGACTCGATCCGGTAGCCGGCCTCGGCGCAGGCGCGGCACGCACGGTTGTCCCGCTGGAGCGAAGCCACCGACCGGTACGACGAGCGCCGTCGCGTCAAGGCGCGCGCACGACGACGAACCAGTTCCCGTCGAAGAGAACCTCGCCTCCGAGCTCCTCGGCGAGCTCAGCCGCGACGAAGTACCGCTTGTACACCTCCCAGCGCGACCCGTCCTTCAGGACGCGCTCCTGCCGCTCGACCGGCTCGACACCTTCGTGCAGGGCCGAGTCGATGACCACCAGCTCGCCCGCCACGCGGCGCGCCTCGCCGAGGAAATGCAGGCGATCCTCCTCCTCGAGGTGTCCGTAGAAATGCCCCGTCGTGATCCGGTCGAACGATCCGTCCTCGAAGGGAAGGTTGAGCGCGTCGCCCGTCAGGAACTCGGCTTCCGGGATGCGCGCGGAGGCGACCTCGAGCATCGACGGGCTTGCGTCGAGGCCCGTGATCTCCCCTGGCAGGTGCTGCGTCAGCCAGCCGGTGCCGCAGGCGATGTCCAGCGTTCGCGCGGGAGTCATCGACGCGACCGTCCGCTCCATGCTCTCGCGTTCCTCGTGCCAGCCGGGCCGGTCGCGCTCCGTGAAAAGGCCGGTTCCGTACACCCAGTCGTCGTACTCGCGCGCGCGGGCCTCGTAGTACGCCTTCACGGTTCCTAGAGTACGCACGTGGCGCTGCCGCTCGAATCGGTGCCGAACTTCTCCGAAGGACGGGATCAAGCGACGATCGACGCGCTCGCGGAGGCGCTCGGCGGCGAGGCGCTCCTGGACGTCCATTCCGACGTCGACCACAACCGGTCTGTCTTCACGCTCGTCGGCGAAGACGAGTCTCTGGTCGACGCGCTCCTCTCCGGGATCGCGTGCGCGCGCGACCGAATCGACCTGCGGCGGCACGAGGGGGCGCACCCGCGGATCGGCGCGGCAGACGTCGTCCCGCTCGTCCCGATCGAGCCGGAGGACATGCCCCGCGCGCGGGCCGCCGCCGAGAAGCTGGCCGCGCGCGTCGGCGACGAGCTCGGCCTCCCGGTCTTCCTCTACGGCGAGCTCGCGGACGGCCGCGGGCCCGCGTTCTTCCGGCGCGGCGGGCCGGACGAGCTCCAGCGCAGGATCGATGCCGGCGAGCTGACGCCGGACTTCGGGCCGAAGCGCCTCCACGCGTCCGCCGGCGGCGGTCCTCGTCGGCGCCCGACGCCCGCTGATCGCGTTCAACGTCAATCTGCGCGGAGAGCTCGAGGCCGCGAAGGAGGTCGCCGCGCTCGTCCGCGAGAGCGGCGGCGGCTTTCCGGGAGTGCGTGCGCTCGGCCTCGACCTGCCGAGCGCGGGGCTCGTCCAGGTCAGCATGAACGTCGAGGACTGGGAAGCCGCGGCGCTGCACGACATCGTCGCGCGCGTCGAGCAGGAGGCGCTCTTCCGCGGCGCGACGGTCGTCGGCTCGGAGCTCGTCGGTCTGATGCCGGCCGGGGCTGCGGCGGCGGCCGCGGGCGCGATGCTCAGGATCGAAGGGTTCGACTCGTCCCGGGTGCTCGAGCTTCGGCTGCTCGGGCGCTGACGGCGAGCCCGGCCAGGGCGGTCAGCGGGATCGCAACGGCTGCGACCGCGAACACGTTCTCGGCCGCGGTGACGGCGAAGAGCGGAGACACGAACAGCAGCCCGCTCGCGTGGGCGCCTCGATGGACGAGCGAGATGAGCCCCGTAACGCGACCCAGGTAGCGGTCCGGGATGTCCTCCTGCGCGGCCGAGTTGATCAGCACCCACGACGAGCCCTGTCCGACTCCGCAGATGAGCCCGGCGACGAGCGCCACGCCCAGCGAGCCGGCCACCGCGAACAGCCCGTACGCGGGCAGGTAGAGCAGCCAGGCCAGCATGCTCGCGCGCGCCTTGCGCCGCACCGGGCGTCGGGCGAGGACCGCTCCCGCGCAGATCGATCCGAGCGCGTAGGCCGCCGCGACGAGCGAGAAGCTGCCCGCTCCGCGGTCGAGCGTCGAGCGCACGAGTTGCGGGCACGCCGACGATCCACGTTCCGGAGGACAGCGTCACGGCCACAGCGAGCACCACGACGGACCCCGCGAGCATCGGCCGCGGCTTCAGCGCCGCAAAGCCCTCCCTGATCCGCGGGCGCTCGGCGCCCGGCTCGACACGCCCACGCGACCGGACCCCGACGAGGAGCGCCGCCGACGCGAAGAACGACGCAGCGTTGAGCGCGAAGAACCAGCTGATCGGCATGAACGCGAGCAGCAGTCCGGCAATCGCCCACCCGCCGACCGAGAGCGAGTCGGCAGTCGCCCGCACGAGCCCGTTCGCCTGCTGCACGTTCCGGCGGTCGACCAGCTCCGGTAGCAGTCCTCCGTAGGCCGGGTCGAAGTAGCTCGCCGCGGCCGTCAGCACGAACGCAGCTGCGACGAGCACCGCGAGCGGGAGGTGTCCGGAGAGACCGGCGATCGCGACCGGCACGAGCACGAGGCCGCGGACCAGGTCGGCCGAGATCATCAGCCGCCGCCGGTCCCAACGGTCGGCGACGACGCCGCCGTGGAATCCGAACAGGAGTGCGGGAATGCTGTCTGCGAGCCGCACGGCGATCACTCCGAGCGGCCCGCCGGCGACGAGCGCGAACCACATCAGCCCGATGTACTGGAACGCGTCGCCGAGCTCGCTGACCGCGACGGCCGCGTACGTGCGGCGAAAGTCACCGCGGCGTAGGAGGGCGGAGGCCCGCTCCGGCGGGTCCGTCTCGCGCGGGAGCAGCTCCTCGGGCGTAGCGGTCGCGGGGTCGCTCACGGGCGTGTTCTACCCCGTGGGTGCGGGCTAGACTGGCGCCGCGATGGCTCGGACGACCGC
This sequence comes from uncultured Actinomycetes bacterium, assembly GCA_963712635.1. GTDB lineage: Bacteria > Actinomycetota > Thermoleophilia > Gaiellales > Gaiellaceae > VAXT01. Next base: position 289,450 of record CAVQIS010000008.1, read on the forward strand.
GGTCCGCCTGACAGGGGAGGACCTCACCCCGGACGACGTCTGGAGCGTTGCGGTCGACGACGCGTCGGTCGAGCTCGACGACTCCGCGCGGGAGAAGCTGCAAGCGGCGCGAGCGGTCGTCGAAGACGCGCTGCGGAAGGACGAGCCGACCTACGGCGTGACCACCGGCTTCGGTCGCTTCGTCTCGACGCGAATCCCCGAAGAGCTCGCCGAGGAGCTCCAGCTCCGACTGCTGCGGAGCCACGCCTGCGGGGTCGGCGAGGAGTATCCGCGCGAGATCGTGAAGGCCGCGATGCTCATGCGCGCGAACACGCTCGCGAAGGGGTATTCCGGGACGCGCGTGGAGGTGGTCGAGCTTCTCCTCGAATGTCTCGCGCGCGGGATCGTGCCCCAGGTTCCGAGCCGCGGCTCGGTCGGGGCGAGCGGCGACCTCGCGCCTCTCGCGCATCTTGCGCTTCCGCTGGTCGGCGAAGGGCGCGCCTGGTTCGAGGGCGAGCTCCTCTCCGGCGCCGACGCGCTCGCCCGTGCCGGGCTCGAGCCGGTGCGGCTGCAGGCCAAGGAAGGGCTCTCGCTCGTCAACGGCACGCAGTTCATGGGCGCCTTCGCAGCGCTCGGGGTCGTGCGGGCCAAGCGCCTGGCGAAGATGGCCGACGCCGCGTGTGCGCTGACCGTCGACGCGCTTCAGGCCTCCCGCGACAGCTTTCTGCCGCGCATCCACGAGCTGCGTCCGCTCGCCGGCCAGGCCGCGTCCGCCGCGAACATCCTCGCGCTCACCGAGGGCTCCGCGATCTCCGAGGCGCACCGCTGGTGCGACCAGGTGCAGGACGCGTACTCGCTGCGGTGCGCGGCTCAGGTGCACGGCGCGTCGCGCGACCTCCTGGCGTACGTCGAGCAGACGGTCTCGGTCGAGCTCAATGCCGCGACCGACAATCCGCTCGTCTTCCCGGAGGACGGCACGGTCCTCTCGAACGGGAACTTCCACGGGCAGCCGCTCGCGTTCGCACTCGACGCGCTGGCGATGGCGCTCAGCGAGCTGGCGAGCATCTCCGAGCGCAGGACGGAGCGGCTCGTGAACCCCGCGCTTTCCGACGGCCTGCCCGCGTTCCTCGCGCCCGACGGCGGGCTCAACTCCGGCTTCATGATCCCGCAGTACGTGGCGGCCTCGCTCGTCAGCGAGAACAAGGCGCTCAGCCATCCAGCGAGCGTGGACTCGATCCCGACGAGCGCCGGCCAGGAGGATCACGTGTCGATGGGCAACGCCGCGGGGCTGAAGGCCTGGCAGGTGCTCGCGAACGCGGAGCGTGTCGTGGCGATCGAGCTTCTCGCCGGCGCGCAGGCGGTCGAGTTCCACGCTCCGCTCGCGCCCGGAGTCGGGTCGCGCGCGGCGCACGAGCTCGTCCGCTCCGTCTCGCCGCGGCTGCGCGACGACCGTCCGCTCGCCGACGACATCGAGGCGGTGGCGGCGTCGATCCGCGACGGCTCCGCGCTCGCCGCCGTCGAGGCCGAGGCCGGGGAGCTGGGATGAGCGCGGACCCGCCGAGTGCCGAAGCGCCCGTTCCGGGACAGCGCGCTGCTCTATGCGGGGATGGCGATCGTCTTCGTGGTCCTCGTCTTCATCACCGGCGGCAACATGGCTGTTGCGATTCCTGTCGCCCTCGGCTGCTTCGTCGTGGCGACGGGGTACGCCTGGTGGAAGCTGAAGCAGCGGCTCGAAGAGGAGCAGCGGCGTCAGCGGGAACAGGAGGCTTCGTGACGACGATCGACACCATCGAGCAGACCGTCGAGGCGCTCTGCGGCGACCTCTCGAACATCCGCGCGCCGCGCGGGACCGAGCTCAACGCGGGATCGTGGTCGACCGAGGCGCCGCTCCGCATGCTGCTCAACAACCTCGATCCGGAGGTCGCCGAGCACCCGGAGGAGCTGATCGTCTACGGCGGCTCGGGGAAGGCGGCGCGCAACCACGACGCGCTGCGCGCGATCGTGCGCACGCTGCTCACGCTCGGCGAGGACGAGACGCTGCTCGTGCAGAGCGGCAAGCCCGTCGGCGTGTTGGGGACGCATCCCGGGGCGCCGCGCGTGCTGATCGCGAACGCGCTGCTCGTGCCGAAGTGGGCGACCTGGGACGAGTTCCGCCGGCTCGAGGCCGAGGGTCTGACGATGTACGGCCAGATGACCGCCGGAAGCTGGATCTACATCGGGACGCAGGGAATCCTGCAGGGCACCTACCAGACGTTCGGGGCGGCAGGCGAGGAGCATTTCGGCACCGCGGATCTCGCCGGCCGGACGATCTTGACCGCGGGCCTCGGCGGGATGGGCGGCGCCCAGCCGCTGGCCGGCGACGATGGCCGGAGCGGCGATCCTCTGCATCGAGGTCGATCCTTCGCGGATCGAGCGCCGGCTCGAGACTGGGTATCTCGATCGCGCGACCGAGTCGCTCGACGAAGCGGTCTCGCTGGTGGCCGAGGCAGCGCGCAACCGAGAGGCGCTGTCGGTCGGTCTCCTCGGAAACGCGGCCGAGATCGTTCCCGCGCTCGCCGAGCGGGGCGAGCACTTCGACCTCGTCACCGACCAGACCGCCGCGCACGATCCACTGTTGGGCTACGTGCCCGCGGGGCTCTCGGTCGAGGAGGCCGCGGAGCTGCGCTCGAGCGACCCGGACGAGTACCTGCGACGCGCCCGCGAGTCGATCGGACGGCACGTCGAGGGGCTCCTCGAGTTCGTCCGAGCCGGAAGCTATGTTTTCGATTATGGCAACAACCTTCGCGGGGAGGCCTATGAAGCCGGCGTAACGGAGGCCTTCTCATACCCGGGCTTCGTCCCGGCCTATATCCGGCCGCTCTTCTGTCGAGGCATCGGGCCGTTCCGGTGGGCCGCCCTCTCGGGCGACGAGGGCGACATCGCGGCGATCGACTCGCGGCTCAAGGAGCTCTTCCCCGACGACGAGCTCCTTCAGCGGTGGCTCGAGCTCGCACCGGAGCGGGTTCATTTCCAGGGGCTGCCCGCGCGAATCTGTTGGCTCGGGCTCGGCGATCGTGCGCGCGCCGGGCTCGCGATCAACGAGCTCGTGCGCGACGGGACCGTGAAGGCGCCGGTCGTCATCGGCCGCGACCATCTCGACTCCGGCTCGGTCGCCTCGCCGTACCGCGAGACCGAGGCCATGCGGGACGGGTCCGATGCGATCGCTGACTGGCCGATCCTCAACGCCCTGGTCAACGTCGCTGCGGGCGCGACGTGGGTCAGCGTCCACCACGGTGGAGGCGTGGGCATCGGCAACTCGATCCACGCGGGCATGGTGGTTCGTCGCCGACGGCACCGCGGAGATGGCCGAGCGCCTGCAGCGCGTCCTGACGACGGATCCGGCGACGGGCGTGCTCCGGCACGTCGACGCCGGCTACTCGGAGGCGATCGACGCGGCTGCCGAGGGCGGGCTCGAGCCGCCGATGCCTCCAGCGGCGGAGTGAGCTCCGAGTCGTCGCCCCCGGGGCGGCTGCTCGTCCGCGACCTCGAGCAGGTCGTGACCCCTGCGGGCTCGGGCGCGCCGCTGCGGGGGGTCGATCTCGGCCGCGTCGACATCGTCCAGCGCGGCTACGTCCTGTGCGAGGACGGCCGCATCGCCGACGTGGGGCGGATGAGCGAGCTCGGCTCCCTGGACGGCGACGTCGAGGAGCTCGACGGGCGCGGGCTCTGTGCGCTGCCGGGCCTCGTCGACTGCCACACGCATGCGTGCTTCGCGGGCGACCGGGCTCACGAGTTCGAGCTCCGCTCGCGCGGCGCGAGCTACGAGGAGCTCCATGCCGCGGGCGGAGGCATCCTCTCGACGGTCGAGGCGACCCGGGCCGCCGGCGAGGACGGTCTTCGCGACCTCGTTCGCCGCCACCGCGAGTGGATGCTGCACGCGGGCACGACGACGTTCGAGGCGAAGTCGGGCTACGGGCTCGACCGCGAGACCGAGCTCGCGTCGCTGCGCGCGATCGCGGCCGAGGGCGGAGTCCCGACCTGGCTCGGGGCTCATGCCGTGCCGCCCGAGTTCGACGACGGCGACGCGTACCTCGACTTCGCGCTCGCCGAGGTGCTGCCGGAGGCTGCGCGAATCGCGGAGGCGGCGGACGTTTTCCTCGAGCGCGGCGCCTTCACGGCCGAGCAGGCGCGGCGCTACCTCGAGGCCTGCCGCGACGCCGGGCTGGCGCTTCGGCTCCACGGCGACCAGTTCTCGGAGCAGGGCGCGATCCCGCTCGCCGTCGAGCTCGGCGCCCGATCCGTCGACCACCTCGAGGCGACCGGCGACGACGGCATACGCGCGCTGGCCGCGAGCGACGTCGTCGGCGTGATGCTGCCCGTGGCCGCACTCGTGCTCGGCCGCCCGATGCCGCCGGGGCGAAAGCTCGTCGAGGCCGGCGCCGCGGTCGCGCTCGCAACCGACTTCAACCCCGGCAGCGCGTTCTGCGAGAGCCTTCCGCTCGTCATGTCCCTCGCGTGCACGCAGATCGGCCTCTCGCCGGGCGAGGCGCTCTCGGCCGTCACGGTCAATGCGGCGCACGTTCTCGGGCGCGCAGACCGGATCGGCCGCCTCGAGCCGGGTTACGACGCGGACCTCACGCTCATCGCCGCGCCGGACTGGAGGCACGTCGCGTACCACGTCGGCGGCGAGGTGGTCGCCGCGGTGGTACGCGGCGGCCGGCTCGAATGGCGGCGCTAGGCTAATTCCGTGCCCTCGAGGAAGCAGCGCCGTCGCCGCGCCAAGGAACGCCGCCACGACTACGAGTACGTCTACGTCGACGAGGAAGGGCGCGAGGTCGAGGTCGACGAGCCCGGGCCACAGGCCCAGGTCGCCAAGAGCAAGAACGGCCGTCAGCCCATCAAGGGCCGCGGAGGACGAAAGATCGATCCTCCGTCCTGGGCAAAGGTCGGCAAGCGCGCGCTGATCTTCGCGCCGCTCATGTTCTTCACGATCAGGTTCCTCGGCAACGGGGAGCCCCTCGCCGCGAGCGTGCTCCAGACGCTCTTCCTGATGCTGGTCTTCCTGCCGTTCAGCTACGTGATGGACACGTTCCTCTACCGCACGTACCAGCGGCGCGCCGGTCAGGCGCCGAAGAGCTAGACCCGCGACGGATCGCCGCGGTAGTGGCCCTCGCCGGGCCACGGCGCCAGGATGAGCAGGATCTTCGCGCCCGAGTCGCTCGCGACCACGTGCCGCTCGGCGGGGTCGAATGCGACCATCGTCCCGACGCCGGCCTCGAGCTTCTCCTCGCCCGCCTCGATCCGAGCAGTCCCGTCGACGACGACGATGAATGCGTGCTCCGTCACCTGGTGGTCGCCGAGCTCCTGTCCAGGGAGAAGCCCGATCAAGACCGCACGGCACTCGGCGGAGGAGTGCAGGACGACCGGCGAGCGACTCCCGTCGGGCGTCTCGATCTCCGGCAGCCTCCAGCTCCGCACAGCGCGATCCTAACGGGCGTCCGAAGCGGCGAGGAGCCGCGGTTAGACTCGCCTCCATGAGCCTCAGCGTCGACCGTTACGAGCTCGGCCCGGTCGGGACGAACTGCTACGTCGTGCGCCGCGAGCCGTCGTCGCCCGAGGCAGTCGTCGTCGACCCGGGCGCGGATGTCGCGGAGCTTCCGCAGTCCTGCGCCGGGATTCTGATCACGCACTCGCACTGGGATCACCTCGGCGGCGTCGCGAACTACGCCCTGCGAACAGGTGCGCGTGTCTACATGCCCCGGCTCGAGGCGCCCGTCCTCGCCAAGCCGGCCGAGTGGTTCCCCGAGATCCCGCTCGAGCCTTACGACGCGGACGTCCTGCTCGACGGCGGCGAGTCGCTCGAGCTCGCCGGCATCGAGTTCGAGACGATCAACGTCCCCGGCCATTCTCCCGGCCATGTCGCCTACTACGCCGACGGGGCGCTGTTCTCGGGCGACGTCCTGTTCGCAGGCTCGGTCGGCCGCACGGACATCCCGTTCGGCGACTGGAACGTCCTCGTCGAGTCGATCCGCGGCCTGATCGACCGCTTTCCGCCGGAGACCATCGTCTACTCCGGCCACGGCCCGGAAACGACTCTCGGCGCCGAGCTCGAACGCAATCCGTTCCTGGACGAGCTGCGCGTCTCGTGAAGTTCGAGGCGCCCAGAGGCACCCAGGACGTTCTCCCCGCACAGCAGCCGCTCTGGGAGAAGGTGACCCGCACGGCCGAAGACGTCTGCGCGGCCTACGGCTACGGCCGAATCACGACGCCCGTCTTCGAGGACACCGAGCTCTTCGCGCGGACCTCGGGCGCGGGCTCGGACGTCGTCCAGAAGGAGATGTACACGTTCACCGACCGCGGGGACCGCTCGCTGACACTGAGGCCTGAAGCCACGGCCTCGGTCGCGCGGGCATACGTCCAGCACGGCCTGCACCGCGAGCCGCAGCCGGTGAAGACGTTCTTCATCGGCCCGCTCTACCGCTACGCCGCGCCGCAGCGCGGGAAGTTCCGCGAGTTCTGGCAGCTGAACGTCGAGGCGATGGGCTCGGACGACCCCGCGATCGACGCCGAGATCATCCAGCTCTTCTCCGAGCTCCTGCGGCGACTCGAAATCGAGGGGTGGTGGCTCGAGCTGAACTCGATCGGCGACCGCAACTGCCGGCCCGCATATCTCGAACAGCTCAACGCCTGGCTCGACGAGCACGAGCAGGAGCTCGACGAGGACACGCTCGCGAAGCGGAGGACGAGCCCGTTGCGCGTCTTCGACAACCTCCCGCAGAAGCCGGAGCCGGTGCAGCGCGCACTCGAGACCGCGCCGAAGATCGGCGAGTCGCTCTGCGAGGAGTGCCAGACGCACTTCGACGCGGTCCGGCGCTACCTGGACGCCTGTGGCGTTTCGTACCGCCTGACCCCGACGCTCGTCCGCGGCCTCGACTACTACACGCGCACGACGTTCGAGTTCATGGCCGAGGCGCTCGGCGCTGCCCTCTCGCTCGCCGGCGGCGGCCGCTACGACTACCTGATCGAGGAGATCGGCGGCCCGCCGACTCCGGCCGTGGGGATCGCGAGCGGAATCGAGCGCCTCGTTCTCTCGCTACAGGAGCAGGGGAGCGAGGTGCCGGGTCGAGCTGTCGACGTCTTCTTCGCGGTCGAGGACGACGAGGTGCGGGCCGACGTCCTCGCCGCGCTCGCCGACCTGCGCCGCTCGGGGCGCGCGGCCGACACCGACTACGCGGGACGCTCCCTCAAGGGGCAGCTCACGCAGGCCGGCCGCGTCGGCGCGAAGGCGACCGTGATCGCGCGCGGCGGCGGCGCGACCGTGCGGCGCGCCGGAGCCAAGGACGAGGAGTTCGGGTCGCTCGAGGAGGCGGTGAGGTCCCTGTGAGCTGGCGCGACCTGGGCGCGGGCGAGCTCCGGCCCGAGCAGGCGGGCGAGCGGCACACCCTCGCCGGCTGGGTCGCGCGCCGCCGCGACCACGGCGGCCTCGTCTTCATCGACCTCCGCGACTCGACCGGCGTCGGCCAGCTCGTCGTCAACCCGGAGCGCTCCCCCGAAGCCGCGAAGGCGGCGCACGACATCCGCAACGAGTTCGTCCTCCGCGCGACCGGCGAGGTCACGGCCCGCGCCCCGGAGAACGTCAACCCGAACCTCCCGACCGGCGCGGTCGAGCTCCAGGTCGACGAGCTCGAGGTCGTCTCGACGAGCCCGCCGCTGCCCTTCCAGCTCGACGAGGAGAACGTCGACGAGACGCTCCGCATCCGCTACCGCTGGCTCGACCTGCGCCGCGACAAGCTCCAGCGCAACATCCGCCTGCGGGCGCAGATGGTCTCGATCATCCGGCGCACGATGGAGGAGGCCGGCTTCCTCGACATCGAGACGCCGATCCTCTTCAAGCCGACCCCCGAGGGCGCCCGCGACTTCCTCGTCCCGTCGCGCTTGCAGCCCGGCAAGTTCTTCGCGCTGCCGCAGTCGCCGCAAATCCTCAAGCAGCTGCTCGTGATCGCCGGCTTCGAGCGCTACTACCAGATCGCGCGCTGCTTCCGGGACGAGGATCTCCGCGCCGATCGGGTGCACGAGCTGACCCAGCTCGACGTCGAGATGGCCTTTCCGGACGTCGAGCTGATCATGGCGCTGATGGAGCAGATGATGCGGACGATCTGGCGCGAGACGCTCGGCGTCGAGCTCGAGATTCCGATCCAGCGGATGACGTACGCGGACGCGATGCTCCGCTACGGGACGGACAAGCCGGATCTGCGCTTCGGCATGGAGATCCAGGACGCGACCGAGGTGACGCGGAGCTCGCAGTTCAGGGTCTTCGCCGACGCGCCGGCGGTGCGCTACCTGACGGTGCCGCAGGAGTACTCGCGGGCCGATCTCGAGAAGCTCGAGGCGTTCGCAAAGGAGTGGGGGGCGAAGGGCCTTGCGTACATCGTCTACGGCGAGGACGGGGAGGCCCGCTCGCCGATCGCGAAGTTCCTCTCGGAGGAGGAGCTTGCTGCGTTCCGGGCCGAGCCGGGCTCGACGGTGCTCTTCGGCGCGGACGAGCCGGACAAGGTCGCGCGCGTGCTCGGAGCGCTCCGCACACGGCTCGGGCACGAGCTGCGCCTCGTAGAGCAGGACACGTTCCGCTGGGTCTGGCTCACGGACATGCCGATGTTCGAATGGTCGGAGGAAGAGCAGCGCTGGACAGCGGTCCACCACCCGTTCACGCGCCCCGCCGCGGAGTCCGAGGCGATGCTGGACAAGGATCCAGGACGCGCGCTCGCGATTGCCTACGACCTCGTTTGCAACGGCGAGGAGCTCGGCGGCGGCTCCGTGCGAATCCACGAGTCGGACCTCCAGGCGAAGGTGTTCGACATCCTCCGGATCACGCCCGAGCAGCAGCGCGACCGGTTCGGGTTCCTCCTCGACGCGCTCCGCATGGGCGCACCTCCCCACGGCGGCATCGCGTTCGGCATCGACCGGATGGTCATGGTGCTCGCCGGCGAACCGAATCTCCGCGACGTGATCGCATTCCCGAAGAACCAGGCCGGATTCGACCCGATGAGCGGCGCGCCGAGCGACGTCGCGAACGAGCAGCTCGACGAGCTGGGAATCCAGCTCAAGCCAGAGACGAAGCAGCCCTAAAGCTCGGATCCGACGACGCGAACTCGTACCGCCCACTAACCTTCGACCGAATGCCAGCTGCGATTGGCCCGAGATTCGTGCTCGAGGCGGGCTTCCTGGTTCTGCTCGCCGTTGTGGTGGGGATCGCCGATCTCGACCCGCTGCTGATCGTGCTCGTGATGGCCGTGGGCTGGCTACTCGTTTCGCTGATCGAGTACTTCGCGTGGCGGCAGCAGGGAGCGGCGCTTCGCCGGTTCGAGGCAGCGCCCGCGGGGGTCATGGAGGAAGAGATCATCGAGGACGTTCCACCTCCACCGCCGCCTGCGCCAGCGCCGGTCATGGAGGAGGAAGTCGTAGAGGACGTCCCTCCGCCACCGCCGCCTGCGCCGGCGCCGGTCATGGAGGAGGAAGTCGTAGAGGACGTCCCTCCGCCACCACCGCCTGAACCGTCTCCCGCTCCTGCGCCTGCGGCGCCTCCCGAGGAGGAGACGATCGTGCAGCCTGCCGCTACCGAAGGGCCGGAAACCATCGCCGAGGCGGACGAGCGGGTGAGCGCCGCACGAAGGTCGTTCGCCGACACGGCTGCGGCCGACCGCACGCGTTTCGCCCTCGACCCCTTGCAGCCGCGGCCACGCCGACGCTGGATCCTCTTCGGCCCGCACGTAAGGCGCGAGGCGCCGGCCGGGGATGACAGTGAAGAGGAGCGGTAGGGAAAGACGCTGGGCGGGCCTGCCGTCCGCAGTGCGTGAATCGTTCGCCGAGCTGATCTCGGCGGCGTGAAACTCTCGCCGGCACTGGCACAGCGCGGGATCGCCCTTGCGGCGATCGTCCTGCTCGCGGCCATCGTCGGCCTCGCGATCGCGTCGAGAGATCGCGGCTCGTCGTCCGAGCAGAAGCTGCCCGAGCGGGTCGGCGACTGGTACCACGCGCGAGCCGCCCCGCTGAGCGCGGATCTCCAGGGCACGACCACGGCGTGCGGCGTGCAGCTCGGGCGCAACAGCATGGGGATCGCGGACCCGGTGCTCCCGTGCGGCGCGAAGATCTACGTCGGCTACGGAGACCAGGACGTGCTGACGCAGGTGATCGCGACGGGCCCCGGTGTCGCCGGCACCCGGTTCGGGCTCACTCCGGCACTCGCGCAGAGCCTCGGCATCGAGCGCCCGGTCTCGGTTCGCTGGAGCTACGCGAGGTGACGCCTCTCTATAGTGAGTGGGTGCTCGACCCTGTACGTGGTCTCGTCGCACATGTTGAACCAACACCATTGCTAAGGGAGCCCGAGTCCGGCCAGGCTCACGCCTAGGTCGGCAGGGCACCCACCTGGCTCGTCCAGGTTCGCAACGCGGCGGGACTTCATCGGCAGGGTGGGGCACAAACTCTTTCGCGCTAGCCTGGGGCTTGTGCTGGAAGTTGCCGGAGACTCAACGCGTGGAGACGAGTGGGCCTGCGTACGCCTGGTCGTCGACGGCGACCGCATCGTCGACGCTGACGCCGACGGGCTGCAGGACTCGCTCGTCGGCCTGACCCTGCTCGAGGCCGCGGCGGTCCCCGGGGAGCGACTCGTCGTGGATGCGCTCGCGAACGCGATCGGCCCGATCTTTCGCGCGGGCCGGGATCCGGAACGCACGGCCGTCGCGATGAGTGGAGGCGTCGACAGCGCGGTCGCGCTCCTGCGCGCCGGTTCGTCTGCGATCGGGGTGACTCTCCGGCTCTGGATCGATCCCGAGGCGCCTGCTTCGGAGCGCGTCTGCTGCTCGCCGGAAGCCGTGATCGCGGCGCGAGAGACGTGCCACAGGCTCGGGATCCCGCACGTCACGCTCGACGCGCGCGAGGAATTCCGGCGCGCGATCGTCCAGCACTTCGTGGACGGCTACGCACGAGGCGAGACGCCGAACCCGTGCACGCGCTGCAACGGAAGCTTCAGGTTCGCGCAGCTGCTCGCCTTCGCACGCCGGGCCGGCGCGTCGAGGCTGGCGACGGGCCACTACGCGCGGATCGTCGAGCACCGCGGCGCGCGCCTGCTCGCGCGCGCCCGCGATCCGGAGAAGGATCAGTCGTACATGCTCGCCGGCCTCGACCCGAAGCACCTCGAGCGGATCTGGTTCCCGCTCGGCGACCAGTCGAAAGCCGAAACGAGGGACGAGGCCGAGCGTGCGGGACTGGCCGTGGCGCGCCGGGCCGAAAGCCAGGAGGCGTGCTTCCTGGGAGGCGGCGACTACCGGGACTTCCTCGAGCGCCAGGGCCTCGGCGGGCAGGAAGGGCGGATCGTCGACGAGCAGGGAACGACCCTCGGCACCCACCGGGGCTTCTGGCGGTTCACGCCGGGCCAGCGCCGCGGGACTCGGCGTCTCGACGGGTAGCGCGGCGTACGCGATCGGCAGCGATCCGGGAACGAACACGGTCGTCGTCGGGCCGCGCGAGGCGCTGGCGCGCCGTACGGTGCGGGCCTCCGGCAGGCTCTTCGCGTCGGTCACCCGTGGCGACGTCAAGCTTCGCTATCGCTCGCCGGCTGTCCCGGCGGACGTCGAGGCTCTGGAGAACGGTTTCCGGGTTCGGCTCGACCAGCCCGCGTACGGCGTCGCGTCGGGCCAGACCGCTGTGCTGTACGAGGGAGACGTCGTCGTCGGAGCGGGCCGAATCACCGAGTGCGCCGCATGACCCGCAACCGAAATCGCCTCGAGTGCGTTATGCACTGGAAGCGAGACCTCGACCCCCTGTGACCGACGAGATCACGCTCACCATCCCCCGCGACCGCGCGCTGTACGGCGTTGCCCATCTCGTGCTGGGCGGGCTCGGAATTCGCCTCAACCTGACGATCGAGAATCTCGAGGACCTCGAGATCGCTCTCGACGCCGTCCTCGACAGTGCGCGCGACGGCGAAAACGTGACGATCGCGATGAGCGTGGGCGACGGAGCGATTCAGACGCGGATCGGCCCGATGAACGACGGGATCCGCGGCGAGCTCGAACAGGAAGGCGGCGACGGCGTCGGGCTGCGTCGGATCCTCGACGCCGTGGTGGACGGCGTCGAAGTCGAGTCGGACGACCGTGGGGACTGGATCAGGCTCACGAAAGCAGTCGAGGCGCAGGCGTGACGACCGCCGAGGACCGTGCGCTCCTCAGGCGCTACCACGAGCAAGGGGACATAGCGGCCCGCGACCAGCTGATCGAGCAGTACATGTCGCTCGTCCGCTCGCTGGCGCGGCGCTACTCCTATCGCGGCGAGCAGCTCGATGACCTCGTCCAGATCGGCGCCATCGGCCTGATCAAGGCGATCGACCGTTTCGACGTCGACCGGGGTGTCGAGCTGACCACCTACGCGACCCCGAACATCATCGGCGAGATCAAGCGGCACTTCCGCGACAAGGGCTGGTCGGTGCGCGTGCCGCGCGGGCTCCAGGAGCTGAACGTCAAGCTCTCGAAGCTGATCGAGGAGAAGACGGTCGAGCTCGGTCGCTCGCCCACGATTGCGGAGCTCGCGAAGGCGGCCGGCGTCGAGGAAGAGTCCGTGGTCGAGGCGCTCGAGAGCGGGCGCGCGTACACGTCGGTCTCGCTGTCGACGGGCGGCGGGCAGGACGACGAGGGCGAGCTCGACCCGCTCGAGTCGCTCGGCGCCGAGGAGCCGCAGTACGAGGTGTCGGAGGACCGCGCCGTGCTTGCGCCGGGGTTCCGGGTGCTCGACGAGCGCGAGCGGATGATCCTTCACCTGCGGTTCTTCAAGGGGCTGACGCAGTCGCAGATCGCGCAGCAGGTCGGGATCTCGCAGATGCACGTGTCGCGCCTGATCCGGCGCGCGCTCGAGAAGATCCGCGACGAGATCGCGGCCGAGGACGGCGGAGAGTCCGAGCCCCAGCACCGCGCCGCGAGTTGAGCGGCTCCTTTTAAGGCACTCGCCACCTCCTCCCCGCTGCGATCGTAATCGCGAAACTCGCACACGTGTGAGACGCGATCGCACCAAAAGTGCGACTCGTACAATCAGCCGCATGCGCACGAGCGCCGAGCTACGCGAAGGCTTCCTCGCCTTCTTCGAGTCCAAGGGCCACAAGCGCCATCCCTCCGGCTCGCTCGTCCCGCCCGACTGGGACCGCTCGACCCTGCTCAACAGCGCGGGGATGCAGCCGCTGATGCCGTACTTCCTCGGCAGGGAGACGCCTCCGGCCCCGCTCCTCGCCACCGTCCAGAAGGTCTTCCGCACGCCCGACATCGACGAGGTCGGCCTCGACACGTTCCACCTCACGTTCTTCGAGATGCTCGGCAACTTCTCGTTCGGCGAGTACTTCAAGGAAGGCGCGATCGACTTCGCGTGGGAGTTCGTCTTCGACCACATGAAGGTCGACCCGGACAAGTTCTGGGTGACGGTCTTCGCCGGCGACCCCGAGCTCGGGCTCGGCGAGGACGAGGAGGCGGTTCGCCTCTGGGAGGCCAAGGGCATGCCCCCCGAGCGGATCGTCCGGCTCGACCGCTCGCACAACTTCTGGTCGGTCGGCGGCCCCGGGCCGTGCGGCCCCGACACCGAGCTCTTCTACGACCGCGGCGAGGAGCTCGGCTGCGGCCGCCCCGAGTGCGCGCCCGGCTGCGAGTGCGAGCGCTTCCTCGAGTTCTGGAACCTCGTCTTCATGGAGTACGAGCTCCACGAGGACGGCGCCGTCACGCCGCTCCCGAAGCAGAACGTGGACACCGGCATGGGCCTCGAGCGGGCCGCGACGATCCTCCAGGGCGTCGTCGCGACGTACGACACCGACGGCTACCAGGAGATCATGAACTGGATCGCCGGCGAGAGCGGTGTCGCATACGGCGACTCGGACGCCGCCACCAAGGCGCACCGAATCCTCGCCGACCACGGTCGCGGGATGACCTTCCTCGTCGGCGACGGCGTCACCCCGTCGAACGAGGGCCGCGGCTACGTCCTGCGCCGCATCATCCGCCGCGCGGTCCAGCAGGCGCGAACGATCGGCCTGGCCGACCTCTGGCGAATCACGGACATCGTCGTCGAGCAGATGGGCCAGTGGTACCCGGAGCTCCAGGAGAACCGGGCGCTGATCAGCGAGACGGTCAAGGCCGAGGAGGAGCGTTTCTCGCAGACCCTCGAGCGCGGCATGAAGCTCTTCGAAGAGATTGCCGGGCGCGGAGCGATCAGCGGCGACGACGCGTTCACGCTCGCCGCGACGTACGGCTTCCCGATCGAGCTCACCCGGGAGCTGGCCGCCGAGCGCGGGCTGGCGATCGACGAGGAAGAGTTCTCACGCCGGATGGCCGAGCACCGAGTCGTCTCGCAAGTCGGCCGAGGCGCGGCAGGTCGCAGACATCGGCGGCCCGCAGACGAGCTTCGTCGGCTACGAGAAGCTCGACGTCCTGACCGCGATCTCCGCGTACAAGCCGATCGACGAGCGGCTCTTCCAGGCGAAGCTCCACGATTCGCCGTTCTATGCGGAGGGCGGCGGCCAGGTCACCGACCAGGGCTACATCGAGCACGAGGAGACGGGCGCGCGAGCGATTCTCCGCGCCGCCGACCGGCTCGGTGACGAGCAGGTCCTGACCTTCGAGGGCGAGGGCTTCGCCGAGGGCGATCGCGTCCGCGCCGTCGTCGACTGGCACGCCCGCTTCCCGACCATGGCCAACCACACCGCCACGCATCTCCTGCACAAGGCGCTCCAGGACGTCCTCGGCGACCACGTCCGCCAGGCGGGCTCGGCCGTGCGCCCCGACAAGCTCCGCTTCGACTTCACGCACGCGCAGGCGCTCACCTCGGACGAGCGCAAGGAGGTCGAGCGCCGCGTCAACGAGAAGGTCTTCGAGAACCTCGCCGTCCACACGTTCGTGACGCCGATCGAGGAGGCGAAGAAGCTCGGCGCGATGATGCTGTTCGGCGAGAAGTACGGCGACGAGGTGCGCGTCGTCGAGATCCCGGGCTACTCGAGGGAGCTCTGCGGCGGGACGCACGTGCGCTGGACCGCGGAGATCGGGCCGTTCGTGATCACGTCCGAGAGCTCGATCGGTTCGGGGACGCGCCGCATCGAGGCGCTCACCACCGGCGAGGCGTTCGCGTACCTGCACGGGAAGGAGCTCGAGGCGGAAGAGCTTCGCGCCGAGACCGAGAAGCTGCGCAAGCAGGGCGCGAAGCCGGCGAAGGCCGCGACCGCCGCCGACGTCGAGGTGCTGGACGAGTCCGACGGCATCGTCACGGCGCAGGTCTCCGCGGTGAAGGGCTCCGAGCTGCGCGACCTCTCCGACCAGATCCGGCAGTCGAAGCAGGCCGACGCCGTTCTCCTCGGGTCGGTCGACGACGGCCGGGTGAACCTCGTCGTGAACCTGTCGTCGTCGAAGGTCGACGAGGGCGCGGATGCGGTCGCGATCGTGAAGAAGATGGCCGAGAAGATCGGCGGCGGAGGCGGCGGACGCGCGGACCTGGCCGAGGCCGGCGGGAAGAATCCGGACGGCCTCGCCGAGGCCTACGAGGTCGGAAGGACCGAGATAGCCTCCGCAGCCGCTTCGTGAAGGTCCTCGCTCTCGACTACGGCTCGGCGCGCACCGGCGTGGCGGTCTCCGACCCCACAGGAACGGTCGCCCGGCCGCTGGGCGTCGTCGAGCGCGCCGGAAGCGATGACGGCCTCGCGCGCCTGGTGGAGCTCGTCCGCGAGCACGGCGCGGAGCGCGTCGTCGTCGGCAAGCCGCTCACGATGCGCGGCGAGGCGGGCGAGCAGGCCGCCGAGACCGACGTGTTCGTCACCCGCCTGCGCGAAACTCTGGCCGTGCCTGTCGAGAGCTTCGACGAGCGTTTCACGACCGACCTCGCCGAGCAGAGTGGGGGAAGTCACCCCGAGGACGCCCGCGCCGCTGCTCATCTTCTGTCCAGCTACCTGACATGGTCCAGCAGCAAGCACCCGTAACGCCGCCGCCGCCCCCGTCGCGGCACCGGCAGCCTCCGTCGCGAGGCCGGATCGCGGCGCGACGGGCGATCGCGCTCACCCTGCTCGCCGGCGGGCTCGCCCTCATCGGCCTGTTCGTCGTGCAAAACATCGGACGCATCGGCGGGAACGAGAAGCCGAAGCCGCCACCGCCTGTGGCTGCGCCGCCGACCCTGAAGATCATCTTCCCCGAGGGCTTCACGCGCGAGGAGATGGGCACGCGGATCAAGGCTGTCGACGCGATCGCGCGCAAGAAGCGCAAGATCAACCCGAAGCTCTCCGCGAACGCGTACCTGCGCGCCACGCAGAGCTCGAAGCTTCCGGGCAAGCTCGCGGGCGACGGCAAGCGGCGCTCACTCGAAGGCTTCCTCTTCCCGTCGACGTACGAGTTCGTGCCGCAGACGAAGTCGAAACAGCTCGTCAAGCAGCAGCTGCAGGCCTTTCAGAAGAACTGGCGGCAGGTCGACCTCTCGTACGCGAAGTCGAAGAACCTCACGCCCTACGACGTGCTGATCATCGCGTCGCTCGTGGAGAAGGAGGTGATCGCTCCCGAGGAGCGAGCGCTCGTCGCGGCCGTGATCTACAACCGGCTCCATGCCGGGATGAACCTCGGGATCGACGCGACGACGCGCTACGGCCTCCACGTGCCGGGGACCGAGCCGCTGCTCGAGTCGCAGCTGCACAGCGACAACCCGTACAACACGCGCAACCCGCTCATCAAAGGGCTCACGCCGACTCCGATCGCCAACCCCGGGCTCGCCTCGATGCAGGCGGCCGCCCACCCGGCGAAGGTCGACTACCTCTTCTTCGTGCGCAAGCCCGACACGCGCCATCACTTCTTCACTGCGAGCGAGACCGAGTTTCAGAACTACGCGAACGCCCACGGCTTCGGGTGATCTCCGGCTCGACTCGGCTCGTCGCGCTCCTCGGTCATCCGGTGTCCGAGTCGCTCTCGCCGCGCATGCAGAACGCCGCCTTCGCGGAGCGCGGCCTCGACTGGGCGTACGTCGCGTGTGATGTCCCGCCCGGTCGCTTCGGCGAGGCCCTGCACGGGCTCGCGGCGGCCGGCTTCGCAGGCGCGAACGTGACGACTCCCTACAAGGAAGAGGCGGCGGCACTCGTCGAGACGGAGCTCGTGTCCGTGAACACGCTCGTGTTCGAGGAGAGCCGGATCGTCGGCCGCTCGACGGACGCGGCGATCCTCGACGGTGTTCGCGCGGAGCAGCCGGTCGTCCTGGGGTCAGGAGGCGCGGCGTTCGCGTTCCTCGCCGCGCTGCCGGAAGCGCGGTGGTTCGCCCGGCGCGGCGAGTGGCCGCCGGAAGTCCAGGGCGCCGACCTCGTCGTCAACGCGACCTCCGAGCGCGAGGCGGTCCTGGTCGAGCTCGAGCCGGGTCAGACGCTCGTCGACCTCCCGTACCCGGAGACAGCCACGGGCGCAGCTGCACGTGCGGCGGGCGCTCGGGTGATCGACGGGCTGGAGGTGCTCGTCGCGCAAGGCGCCGCTGCGTTCGAGCTCTGGACCGGCACCTCGGCGCCGGTCGAGGTCATGCGCCGCGCCGTAGGCTTGTCCGCGTGACCCTGAAGCTCGCGACCGCGGGAGAGTCGCACGGCCCGGCTCTCGTCGGGATCCTCAGCGGGCTGCCCGCCGGGCTCGTCCTCGACCGCGACGCGATCGACGCGGATCTCGCGCGGCGCCAGCAGGGCTACGGCCGCAGCCCTCGCCAGCAGCTCGAGCAGGACCGGGTCGAGGTGCTCGCCGGCCTTCGGCACGGGCGCACGCTCGGGACGCCGCTCGCGCTCGTCGTCCACAACCGGGATCACAAGAACTGGGAGTGGGGGATGAGCCCCTGGCCGCCCGAAGGCGAGCCGTCGGGAAAGGGGACGAAGCCGGTCACGCTGCCTCGCCCCGGTCACGCAGACCTGGCGGGGACGCTGAAGTTCGGCCACACCGACACGCGGAACACGCTGGAGCGGGCGAGTGCTCGTCAGACCGCGCTCACGGTCGCCGCGGGCGCGGTGGCGAAGGCGCTGCTCCGGGAGATCGGGATCGAGGTCGAAGGCTCCGTTGTCACCATGGGCAACGTCGACGAGGCCAAGGCCGATCGAGACACGGTCGGCGGAATCGTCGAGGTTCGCGCTCGCGGCGTCCCGCCCGGCCTCGGGTCGTACGCGACGAAGGACGACCGGCTCGACGCCCGGCTCGCGGCCGCGGTGATGGGCATCCAGGCGGTGAAGGGCGTCGAGATCGGAGCCGGCTTCGAGCTCGCCGGGCAGCGCGGCTCGGAGGCGCACGACGAGATCTTCAAGGACGAGCGCGGCCTCTATCGCGAGACGAACCGCGCGGGCGGGATCGAAGGCGGCGTCTCGAACGGCGAGGAGGTCGTCGTGCGCGCCGCGATGAAGCCGCTGCCGACGTTGATGCGGCCGCTGCGGTCGGTCGACCTGGAGACGGGCGAGCCCGCCGAGGCGCTCGTCGAGCGGAGCGACGTCGCCGCGGTCGAGGCGCTGTCCGTCGTCGCCGAAGCGTCGGTCGCGTTCGAGCTCGCCCGAGCCGCCCGTGAGAAGTTCGGCGGCGACGCGGTCGCTGACTTCGTCGCCGCGCACACCGCCTACCTCGAGCGCATCCCGTGGTCGGCGCGGTAGACAAGCACCTCGCCCTCATCGGCTTCATGGGGGCGGGCAAGTCGACGCTCGGCCGTGAGCTCGCACGGCTCACGCACCGTCCGTTCGTCGACACGGACGAGGAGATCGAGAAGCGCTTCGGCCCGATCAGCGAGCTCTTCGAACGCGGCGAGCCAGAGTTCCGCCGCATCGAGGAGCAAATCGTCGCGGAGGCGCTCGCCGGGCCGACGGCCGTCATCGCCCTCGGGGGCGGCGCAGTTCTCTCCGAGGCGACGCAGGCGCGACTCGATCGCACCGCGTTCATTGCCTGGGTCCCGGTCGACGTCGACACAGCCTGGTCGAGGGTCGGTGACTCGGGCCGCCCACTCGCGCAGGACCGCGAGCAGTTCGGCCGGCTGTACGACGAGCGCGTCGAGGTCTATGACGTTCTCGCTCAGGGAGGAGGCGCAGACGTCGAGGCGCTTCTCCTCTCGGCGCTGGGAATCGTTTTCTCGAGCCGGGTTCCCTACGAGGCGGCACTGATCGCCGACGAGCGAGTTGCAGCGCTGCACGAGCTTCGACTCTTGACTCCTGCTCTCTCGACTCATCTGGTGCCAAGCGGCGAGGAGGCGAAGACCCTGGCCGTCGTCGAGCGCCTCTGGAGCGAGCTCGAGATCGGGCGCGACGGGTGGATCGTGGGCTTCGGCGGCGGATCGACGACCGATGTCGCAGGGTTCGTCGCCGCAACCCATCTTCGAGGCGTTCGTTGGGTCGCGGTGCCGACGACGCTCGTCGGCATGGTCGACGCCGCGATCGGCGGGAAGACGGGGATCAACACCGTGGACGGCAAGAACCTCGCCGGCGCCTTCCACTTCCCGCAGCAGGTGTTCGTCGATCCGAGCTTCCTCTCGACCTTGCCGCCCGAGGAGCGGCGGGCCGGCATGGCCGAGGTCGTCAAGACGGGACTGCTCGCGGGCCAGGAGCTCTGGGCGCTTCCGGAGGAGGAGATGATCCGCGCCTGCGCCGCGTTCAAGGCCGGCGTTGTGCTCTCGGATCCGTATGAGCGCGAAGGGCGGCGAGCGATCCTCAACCTCGGACACACCTTCGCCCACGCGCTCGAAGCGGCCTCCGGCTACGAGCTGCGGCACGGCGACGCCGTCGCGCTCGGACTGCTCGCGGCGCTCCGGCTCTCCGGGCGACCGACCGACGTCGTGGAAGACGTGCTTGCTCCTCAGCCGGTCCGCGTCGACCGCGACCGCGCATGGGACGCACTTCTCCTGGACAAGAAGGGCGCCCTCAACCTCGTCCTGCTCGCCGACGACGGCGGCTACGTCACGCAGGTGCCCGAAGCGGACGTGAAGCGTGCGCTCGACGAGCTCATCGCCGACTAGGCTGGCACTCGTGAAAGTGGACGTTCTCAACGGCGTGAACCTCGACGTGCTCGAGCGGCGCGACCCCGCGATCTACGGCGGACTCTCGCTGCACGAGCTCGAGCAGCGCATCGAGGCCTGGGCCGACGAGCTGGGCCACACCGTCCGCTGCCGCCACTCGAACAGCGAGGGCGAGTACGTCAAGTTCTGCCACGACTCGGTCGACTGGGCCGAGGGCGTGATCGCCAATCCGGGCGCCTGGAGTCACTACAGCTACGCGATCCACGACGCGCTCGAGCTCTTCTCGGGCCCGCTCGTCGAGGTTCACCTCTCGAACCCCGAGGAGCGCGAGGAGCAGTGGCGGCACCACTCGGTCATCGCCGCGCTCGCGACGAAGCGCATCCTCGGCCACGGCCCCGACGGCTACCGCGAAGCGCTCGAGTACCTCGGAGCGAGCTCGTGAGCGAGCGCGTCGACCGCCTGCGGGAGCGGCTCGAGGAGCCGCTGCTCGTGTCCGACGCGGCCAACGTCTTCTATCTCAGCGGGCTCGAGAGCTCGAACGCCGCGCTCCTCGTCGAGCCCGAACGCGTCCGCGTCTTCACCGACTTCCGCTACGCCGAGGCCGCCCGAGCGATCGACGGCGTCGAGTTCGTCGAGGCGAAGCGCGACCTCTTCCAGACGCTGTCCGAGATCCTGGACGGGACGATCGGCTTCGAAGCGACGTCCCTGACCTTCGAGCGCCACGCGAGGCTCCACGCGGGAGGCATCGACCTCGTGCCGCGCTACGGGCTCGTCGAGGAGCTGCGCGCGGTCAAGGACGAGGACGAGCTCGACTCGATCCGCCGCGCGGGCGCAATCGTGAACATCGCGTTCGAGCGGTTCGCCGACCAGGGCGACATCGTCGGCCACACGGAGCGGGAGCTCGCCTGGCGCTTCGAGCAGTTCCTGCACGAGGCGAACGCGGACGGCGTCTCGTTCCCCGTGCACGTCGCGTCCGGCCCGAACGCGGCCCTGCCGCACGCCAACCCCGGGGAGCGGCGCGTGGAGGAGGGCGAGACGGTGATCGTCGACGCGGGCTGCGTCGTCGACGGCTACTGCTCCGACTGCACGCGGACGTTCGCGTCGGGGCCGCTGCCGGATGAGCTGCAGCGCGCCTACGACGTGTGCCTCGACGCCCAGCTCGCGGGGCTCGACGCGGTTCGGCCGGGCGCGTCCGGGCCGGGTGTCGACTCGGCGGCGCGCGACCGGATCGAAGCGGCAGGCTTCGGCGAGGCGTTCGGCCACGGCCTCGGGCACGGCGTCGGGATCCTCGTGCACGAAAATCCGCGCCTGGCGCAGGAGTCCCGCAGCACCCTCGAGCCCGGGAACGTGGTGACGGTCGAGCCGGGCATCTACCTGCCGGGCAAGGGCGGGATCCGCATCGAGGATCTCGTCGTCGTCACGGACGGTGGGCCTGAGGTGCTGACCCCGTTTCCGAAGGAACTTCGCACTCTCGACTAGATTTGACGCAATGGCAGAGATGGTCAACACGAACCAGTTCAAGAACGGCATGCACATCGGGATCGACGGCGGGGTCTGGCGCATCGTCGAGTTCCAGCACGTGAAGCCCGGCAAGGGCGGCGCGTTCGTGCGCACGAAGGTCAAGAACCTCGACACGGGCGCCGTCGTCGACCGCACCTTCCGCGCCGGCGAGAAGTTCCAGCGCATGCACACCGAGGTGAAGACCGCGCAGTACCTCTACGACTCGGGCGACGACGTCGTCTTCATGGAGGACGAGACGTACGAGCAGTTCTCGCTCCCGCGGAACTCGTTGGCCGAGGAGCTCGAGTTCATCCCGCCTTCGACCTCGGTGCAGATCCTGACCGTCGACGGAAAGCCGTCCGGACTGCAGCTGCCGTCGTCGATCGAGCTCGCGGTCGCCGAGACCGAGCCCGGCGTCAAGGGCGACACGGTCTCGAACGTGACGAAGCCGGCGAAGCTCGAGACGGGCGCCACGGTGCAGGTTCCGCTCTTCGTGAACACGGGCGACCGGATCAAGGTCGACCCGCGCGAAGGCCGCTACATCTCGCGAGCCTAGGCATCGCTTGCGATGCCGACTTCAGGGCGCGCGGGCTTCTGCTCGCGCGACCGTCTGAAATGACCGGTCGATCCACCTCGAGTCCAAACAGCCGTAGCTAGGCGCGTTACCCTCTCGGGGTGCCTGCGCTCGTCGATACGACGATCCGCCTGCTCAGCCAGGAACCGCTGGCCGGGCGGATCCCGACCGCCGACCTGCTCCGCCTCGCCGAGGTTCTCGACGGCGCCGGCTTCGCCTATCTCGAGGTTTCCGGAGGGGGTGTCTTCGACACGTCGGTCCGGCGCGGCGTCGAGAGCCCCTGGGAGCGGATCCGCGCGCTGAAAGCTCGCACGAAGACGCCGCTCGGGATGGCGCTTCGCGGCCGCTTCCTCGTCGGCTCACGCCCGGTCGGCGGCGACTTCGCGCGGCGATTCGTCGCGAGCGCGGCCGAGAGCGGCATCGACGTCTTCCGGCTCGAGGATCCGCTCAACGACGTCTCGAACCTGCGTGAGGCGGGCGAGGCGATCGTGGCGGCGGAGCGCGAGTTCGACGCGGGCCTGATCTACAGCCCGGGCCAGGGAGGCGAGACGAAGCCGCTCGTCGAGCAGGCGAAGAGGCTGCCCGACCTCGGAGCCGCGCGCGTGCTCCTCCACGATCCGTCCGGAGCGCTCGAGCCTCACCGGGCGAACGAGCTCGTCTCCGCGCTCGCCGAAGGAAGCGGCTTGCCCGTCGGCCTCTATTGCCAGGGGGCGGCCGGGAGCGGGCTGGCCGCAGCGCTCGACGCTGCGCGCGCCGGAGCGGACCTGATCGCCTGCGCCGTCTATCCGATCGCGCTCACGCTGCACCGTGTCTCGGGCGAAGCGGCTCGCCAGCGCGCTCGCAGGGGCTGGAATGGACAGCGGAGTCGACATCGGCGTCCTCTGGCAGGCCGCGGAGATGGTCGACGAGTTCGTCGGCGACGATCCGGTCACCCCGCTCGCGCCGCGGATCGCGGTACGCGCCGCCCAGCACGAGCTGCCTGCGGGCCTCGTCGCGGCAATCGACACCCGGCTCCGCGCGCACGGGGCCGCCGACCGCCTCGACGACGTCCTCGACGAGCTGACCGTGATCCGCGGCGAGGCCGGTTCGCCTCCGGTCGCCGCGCCGATCGGCCAGATCCTCGCGTCGCAGGCGATCGTCCACGTTCTCTCGGCGACCCGCTACCAGACGGTCGTCGACGAGCTGCGCGATCTGCTCGAAGGGCAGTTTCGGAACGCCGCCGGGGAAGATCGACCCGACCGTCCAGCGGGCCGTCTCGCTCGTCGCCGGCCCGGACGACGAAGTCGAGGAGCCGCTCGAGCTCGACGACGTTCGCGAGGACGCGAAGGGCCTCGCGGCGAGCGAGGAGGAGCTGCTCCTGCTGGCGCTCTTCGGCGAGGAGGCAGAGCCGCTCCTGCAAGCGATCCGCGACCGCTCGAGCGGCGAGGAGTCTCTGCTCGGTGGGAACGTCGACCAGACGCGGGCCGAGCGCATCCGGGAGGTCGTCCGCATCGTGCAGGAGACCGGGATCGCGGAGATCGCGGTCGAAGAGGACGGCACGAGGGTCTCCGTGAAGCGGACCGAGGACCAGGTCCCGATCGAGGCGGTTGCACTCGGAACTTCGCCGGCCGCCGCCGAAGAGGCTGAGGCGGAACCCGCACCCGGGGAGCCGGAGACCGACGGCGGCCTGCGCATCGAGGCCCCGATGGTCGGAACCTTCTACCGCGCCCCGGAGCCGGGCGCGCCGGCCTTCGTCGAAGAAGGCGATGCCGTGGCTCCCGGACAGACGCTCTGCATCCTCGAGGCGATGAAGCTGATGAACGAGGTCAAGGCCGAGGTCGAGGGCGTCGTCCGCAAGATCCACGTCCAGAACGGCCAGCCCGTCGAGTTCGGCCAGGTGCTCTTCGATCTCGAGCCCGCCCTCGCGTCGCCCGCTGGACGCACTCTAGGCGGATGTTCAACCGCGTCCTGGTCGCCAACCGTGGAGAGATCGCCGTCCGCGTCATCCGCGCGCTGCACGAGCTCGGGATCGAGGCCGTCGCGATCTACTCGACCGCGGACGAAGGCGCGCTGCACACGCGCCTGGCCGACCGCGCGGTCTGCATCGGCCCGCCGCCGCCGAACGAGAGCTACCTGCGCATCCCGTCCGTGATCGCCGCCGCCACCACGACGCGCTGCGATGCGATCCATCCCGGCTACGGCTTCCTCTCGGAGAAGCCCGCCTTCGCCGACGCGTGCCTCGACAACGACGTCGTCTTCATCGGGCCGAGCGCCGAGACGATGACCCGCATGGGCGACAAGGCGGCGGCGAAGCAGGAGATGGTCGCCGCCGGGCGTCCCGGTCGTGCCGGGCACCGAAGGCGCGACGAACCTCGAAGAGGCGCGCGACGCGGCCGAGGAGGCGGGCTACCCCGTGCTGCTGAAGGCCGTCGCCGGGGGCGGGGGAAAGGGGATGCGGACGGTCCGCGACCCCGACGAGCTGGAGGGGGCGTTCCAGACCGCCGCCGCCGAGGCGCAGGCCGCGTTCGGCGAGCCCGGGCTCTACCTGGAGAAGGCGATCGTCCCGGCGCGGCACGTCGAGATCCAGGTGCTGGCGGACGGCCAGGGAGGAGTGCTGACGCTCGGCGAGCGCGAGTGCTCGATCCAGCGGCGGCACCAGAAGCTGATCGAGGAGTCGCCCTCGCCTGCGCTCGACGACGAGACGCGCGAGCAGATGGAGGCCGCCGCCGAGAAGGCCGCGCGCGCGGTCGACTACCGCAACGCGGGCACGTTCGAGTTCCTGCTCGGCACGGACCGGGCCTTCTACTTCATCGAGCTGAACGCGCGGCTCCAGGTCGAGCATCCGGTCAGCGAGCTCGTCACGGGGATCGACATCGTGCGCGAGCAGCTGCGCGTCGCCGCGGGCGAGCGGCTGTCGGCCACCGGCCGTGCAGCCCGGCAGGGGCATGCGATCGAGATCCGCGTCAACGCCGAGGATCCTGCGCGCAACTTCCTGCCGACGCCCGGCAAGATCGAGCGCTTCCGTCCGCCGCTCGGCCCGGGCGTGCGGGTCGACACACACATCGAGGACGGCGCCGTGATCCCGCCGAACTACGACTCGCTGCTCGCCAAGCTCGTGGTCTGGGACAGCCGACCGTCCGGCCGCGATCGACCGCGCTCTCCGGGCGCTGGCCGAGCTCGAGGTCGTGGGCGTGCCGACGACGGCCGGGGCCGCACGGGACATCCTGCGCACCGAGGAGTTCGCGGGCGGCAGGTACTCGACGAGCTTTCTCGAGGAGGCGGGGAGCCGCTTGCCCGCGCTCACAGGCTGATGGCGGGTCGGCGCGCTGCTCGCAGGACCGCGCTCTTCCTGCTCTACCAGTGGGACGTGACCGGCCAGCCGCTGGCCTCTCTCTACGAGGGCGAGGTCGACCCGTTCGCGCAGCAGCTGGCCGAGGAAGTCGCGGGGAACGCGGAGGAGCTCGACCGGCGGGTGTCGGAGGCGTCCGAGGGCTGGCCGGCCGACCGGCTCGGGCGCGCTCGAGCGGAACGTTCTCCGGATCGGAATCCACGAGCTCGATCGGGGCGAAGTTCCCGTCGAGGTGGCGATCGACGAAGCGGTCACGCTGGCGAAGCGGTACTCGTCCGACGAGGCCGGGCGGCTCGTGAACGGGATCCTCGGGCGCATCGAGAGGGAGCGGGTGGCGTGAGCTCGGCCGAGGAGTCGCTCAAGCGGGCCGAGGAGCTGCTGGGGCGGCTGGAGCAGACGCGCGAGCGCCTCGAGGCGGCCGACGACCCGGACGCGGCGATCGACATCCTCGCCGAGCTCGCGGAGATCGCGAAGCAGGTCGAGGCCGCGCTCGAGCAGGCCCGTCGCGACGCCGGTGAGTAGCCTCGACGAGCACCGCGAGCGGGTGGAGGCCTATCTGGCAGGGCTTCCATTTGCAGACGAGCTCGGTCGCTTGACCGACGCGATGCGCTACAGCCTCGACGGCGGCGGCAAGCGGGTGCGTCCCGTGCTGTGCCTCGCGGCCGGCGAGGCGCTCGGCGCGGCTCCGGACGAGCTCCTGCCTGCAGCGGCCGCCGTGGAGCTTGCGCACACGTTCGGGATGGTCCACGACGACCTGCCCGCGCTCGACGACGACGACGTGCGCCGCGGGCGAGCGACCTCGCACGTGGAGTACGACGAGGCGACCGCGATCCTCAACGGCGACGCGCTCCTGGCCCAGGCGTTCGAGCTCGCGCTCTCGTATCCAGGGCCGGAGGTCGCTCGCGAGCTCTCCCGTGCGACGCTCGGGATGATCGGCGGGCAGTACGACGACATCCAGGGCGGCGAGGGCGATCTCGCCCGACGGCACTCGCTGAAGACGGGGCGGCTCTTCGAAGCCGCGGTCGGGTGCGCGCTCGCGGTCGCGGGGACGCCCGAGGCGGAGCGGGAGCCCTGGCGTGGATTCGCGTCGGAGTTCGGGCTCCTGTACCAGGTCGTGGACGACGTCCTCGACGGAGACGGGCTCGCAGCCGAGCTCGGAACGGGCGGCGCACACGAGCTGGCCGACGAGATCGAGGGCCGTGCCCGGGCGCACCTGGACGAGATCCCTGCGGACACGTCGCTTCTGGACGAGCTCCTTTCGGGCCTAAAAGCCAGAGCAGCCGCGGGCTAGCCTTCAGTCGTGCGCAAGCGGCTAGACGTGCTGCTGGTCGAGCGCGGCCTCGCCGCGAGCCGCGCGCAGGCGCAGGCGCTGGTGATGGCGGGGCTCGTGCACGGCTACGAGAAGGCCGGGCAGCAGGTGGACGAGTCGGCCGAGCTCGTCGTCGAGCAGCCTCCGCGCTTCGTGTCGCGCGGCGGCGAGAAGCTTGCGCACGCCCTCGACGAGCTCGGAGTCGACCCGGCCGGCCGCGACGCGCTCGACGTCGGAGCCTCGACCGGCGGCTTCACGGACGTCCTCCTCCAGCGAGGCGCGGCCCGCGTGATCGCCCTCGACGTCGGCCGCGGACAGCTGCACGAACGGCTCCGGGCCGACCCGCGCGTGACCGTGCTCGAGCGCACGAACGCGCGCGAACTGACCGAGCTGCCGTTCGCGCCGGACCTCGTCACGTGCGACGTCTCGTTCATCAGCGTCCGTACCGCGCTGCCGCCCGCACTCGCCCTCGCGCAGCCGGGCTGGGAGGCGCTCGTCCTCGTCAAGCCGCAGTTCGAGGCGGGCCGCGAGGAGGTCGGCAAGGGCGGCGTCGTGCGCGATCCCGAGGTGCACGCACGAGTCCTGCACGATGTCGCGGAAGCCGCTCTCGCCTGGCCCGGCCAGGCGGTCGGGGTCGTAGACTCGGGCCTGCCCGGCCCCAAGGGAAACCGAGAGTTCTTCCTGCACCTACGCCACCGCGAACAGCCCTCGCTGCCCGATGAGCTCGACGGATGGATCAACGATGCCGTCGGGTGAGGCGGTGCGCACGGCCGCGGTCGTCACGCACGGCCGGCGCGAGGCGATCGGCGAGGCGCTGGAGCGGCTGGAGCAGCTCGCGTCGAAGTCCGGAGTCGAGCTCGTCTACCCGGAGGACGAGGCCGAGAAGCACGCCCGCGAGGCGGACGGCGACCTCGCTTCGGCCGATCTCGTCGTCGTGCTCGGCGGCGACGGCACGATGCTCCGCGCGCTCAAGCGGACGCTCGGCACGGGCACTCCGGTGATCGGGGTCAACTACGGGGCCGTCGGCTTTCTGACGTCGATCGCGGCGGACGACCTCGACGCTGGTCTCGAGCGCGCGTTCGCGGGCGACTACGTGGTCGCGGAGCTGCCGACGCTCGAGGCCGAGGCGGGAGGCGAGCGCCACGTCGCGGTCAACGACGTCGTCGTCGCCAGCTCGATCGTCGGCCGCATGATCGAGCTCGGCTGGGCGATCGGCGGCGAGGACCTCGGCGAGCTGGCCTGCGACGGCGTGATCTGCTCCACCCCGTCGGGCTCGACCGGCTACAACCTCTCGAACGGCGGCCCGGTGCTCGTCTGGGGCCTCGACGCGAAGGCGGTCACCTTCATCGCCGCGCACTCGCTCCACGCCCGTCCGCTCGTGGTGCCGCGCGGCCGGGACGTCGAGATCGAGAATCGCACGTCTGACGTCCCGGGCCAGGTTCTCGTCGACGGCAACCCTGTGACGCAGCTTGGCAGCCGGAGAGCGAGTCGTGGCGCGGCTGGGCGCCGAGCGCACGCTTCTCGCGCACCTCCCCGAGGCGACCTTCTTCCGGCGCTACAGGGAGACATTCGCGTCTTGACAAGATTCCTCACGCAGCGGTTGCGGAAGCAGCGTCAGACCGATGACGGTGTCCCTTCGGCGAATTCGGACGCGTAGCGTGCTTCGTAGGCTCCGTATCGAGAACCTCGTCCTGATCCGCGAGGCCGAGCTCGAGCCGGGCGCGGGCCTGAACGCGATCACCGGCGAGACGGGCGCGGGCAAGACGATCCTCGCGCAGGCGATCGGGCTCCTGCTCGGCGCGAAAGGCGACGCGGGCTTCGTCGGGCCGGGCGCCGACGAGGCGTACGTCGAAGCCGAGTTCGACCTGCGGCCGGGGCTGCTCGACGAGGACGAGCTCGAGGCGCTGCGCGAGCTGCAGCCGGAGGACGAGGACGGGCTCGTCCTGGCGCGGCGCGTGTTCGCGGACGGGCGCACGCGCGCGTACGCGTGGGGGAGGAGCGCTGCCCGGGAAGACCTCGCGGCGGCGGGCGAGCGGCTGATCGCGATGTCCGGCCAGTTCGAGCAGCGCAGGCTCGCGCGTCCGGCGTACCAGCTCGACGTCCTCGACTCGTTCATCGGGGAGGAGCAGCTGCGGCTCCGATCCGAGCTGCGGGCCGCGTGGCGCGAGCTCGGGGCTGCCCGCCGGCGCCATGAGGAGCTGAGCCAGGGCGCCGCCGCAGAGGAGTCCCGGCTCGCCGAGCTGCGCGCGCTCGTGGAGGACACCGAAGGCCTCGAGCCGGGCGCGGAGGACGCGCTTCGCTCGGAGCGCGAGCGGCTGCGCAACGTGACCGGGCTCGCCGAAGCTGCGAACCACGCACTTGCCGCGCTGGCACCGGACGAGGGCGACGGCGCGTCGGCGCTCGTAGGCGGTGCGGAACGCGCGCTGGCCTCGGCCGGGGAGATCGCGCCGGAGCTCTCCGCCGCGGCCGGCGAGCTGCGCGACGTGGAGGTTCGACTCGGGGAGACGACGCTCGAGCTTCGCCGCTTCCTCGATTCGCTCCAGGCGGAGCCGGACCGGCTGGAGCAGGTCGAGTCCGAGCTCGAGCGGATCGCGGACGCGAAGCGCCGGTTCCGGGCCGAGACCTACGAGGAGCTGCTTGCCCGAGCGGCGGATGCTCGAACCGAGCTGGCCGCGCTCGAGGACGGGGCCGATCCGCTCGCCGCAGCGGCAGCCGCGGTCGCGGAAGCGCACGAACGCTGCGCCACGCTGACGAAGCGCCTCGCCAAGACCCGCCGCGCGGCCGCGGAGCCGTTCGCGAAGGCAGTCGAGGCCGAGCTGCACGGGATCGGGCTCGGCGAAGGCGAGTTCAGAGCCGAGATCGCCGAGCGCGACGCGGGCGCGACCGGGGCCGACACCGTGGCGTTCCTGATCCGCCCCAACGCCGGGCTTGCCGTTCGCGCCGGTGGCCGAGACCGCCTCCGGAGGCGAGCTCTCGCGCATCGCCCTCGCGATTGCGGCCGTCGCGGGCGGGGAGACGATGGTGTTCGACGAGATCGATGCGGGAATCGGAGGGGAGACGGCCCACGCCGTCGGCGAGACGCTCCGGCGCCTCGCGGAGAGAGCCCAGGTGATCACGATCACGCACCTCCCACAGATCGCGACCGTCGCCGACCGCCACTTCAGCGTGGAGAAGATCCCCGGCGACCCCACGCACACCCGCATCGCGCAGCTGGACGACGAGCGCAGGCAGGACGAGATCCGCCGGATGCTCGGCGGCCAGGAGTTCCTGCAGACGGTGCGATGAGCACGCTTCGAACCTTCGTCGAGCACACCGGCCCGGCACGGCTCGACAAGCGGACCAAGAATCTCGCCCGCCGGCTCAGCGCCGACGACATCGCGATCATCGACCACGCGGATCTCGACCGCGTGTCCGCCGAAGAGCTCGTCGAGTCGGGCGTGCGCGTCGTCGTCAACGTCGCTCCGTCTCAGACCGGTCGCTTTCCCAATCCCGGCCCGCTGCTCCTCGTCCGCGGCGGCGTGCGGTTGATCGACGCGCCCGGCGCCGAGCTGTTCGACCAGGTGCACGACGGCGAGCTCCTGACCGTGCGCGGCGGCGGCCTCTACCGGAACGGGACGTGCCTCGCGTCCGGGCGCACGCTGGAGGCCGAGGAGCTGGCGGCCGTGCTCGCCGAGCAGCAGACGCGCGTGACCGAGGCGCTCGAGGCGTTCGCCGACAACACGATGCGCTACCTGCGCGAGGAGGGTCGGTTCCTCTCGGAGGGGATCGACTTTCCGCACCTGAAGACGCGCTTCCGCGACCGCCACGCACTGGTCGTCGCCCGAGGGCCTGGTCACAAGCGGGACCTGCGGATCGTCCGGCCCTACATCCGCGACTTCAAGCCGGTGCTCGTCGGAGTCGACGGCGGAGCGGACGCGCTGATCGAGGCCGGGTACCGGCCGGACGTGATCGTCGGCGACATGGACTCGGTGACCGACCCGGCGCTCCGCTCCGGCGCGGAGCTCCTCATCCACGGGTACGAAGGCGGCGACGCGCCCGGGGCAGAGCGCGTGGAGAAGCTCGGCCTTCGCTACGAGGTCGTGCCGGCGACCGGGATCTCCGAGGATCTCGCGCTGCTTCTCGCGTACGAGAAGGGCGCCGAGCTGATCGTCGCGGTCGGCACCCACTTCAACATGGTCGAGTTCCTGGAGCGGAACCGTGCCGGGATGTCGTCGACGTTCTTGACGAGGCTCAAGGTGGGCGAGCTGCTCATCGACGCGAAGGGCGTGTCGAGGCTCGTCAGCCGCCAGGTCGGCGTGTGGCCGCTGATGGCCTTCACGGCCGCGGGGCTGGGCGCGATCCTCGTCGCGATCCTCGTGTCGCCCGATCTCCGCGAGCTGATCGACCTGCTGGGCACGAGGCTCCTCGAGCTCTTCGGCCTCCGCTAGCCGGCGCGTGCGGATCGAGGCCGAGACGGAGCTGATCGCGACGCGGCCGGACGCGTGGGCGCTCCTCGCCGAGCCGCACCACCTCTCCGACTGGTGGCCCGGCTACACCTCCGTGCGCCCCGACCGGCGCGGCGTTGCAGAGGGAGCGCGCTGGCAGGTAGTTCGCGGCGGCGAGGTCGGCTTGCTCAGGCGGCCGGAGGGCGAAGGCGTGGTCGTGATCACGGCCGTGGAGCCGGAACGCCGCCTCGCCTGGCGCGACATCCAGCAGCAGTTCACGGCCGAGATCCGGCTCGAGCCCGGGCCGGACGGCAGGACGCGGGCTACCCTGACGATCGAAGCCTCACCGTGGCGAGCTGTGCTCGAAGGGCTGCGCCCACTGCCACGGAAGGCGCTCGCCCGACTGCACGCCCTTTGCCAGACTGCTGCAACCCTGTAGGTCCCCACGATGTTCGACCTCCGCTATCACGTTGCCTCGCTCGCTGCCGTCTTCGTCGCGCTCCTGATCGGAATCCTGGTCGGGGTCGCGATGAGCGGGAAAGTCGACGACGCCGAAAAGCAGAAGCTGAAAAGCGACGTCAGCGGCCTGCAGGCCCAGCTCGAAGCGGTGAGCGACGGCCGCAGCAAAGGCACCCGCGAGCGCACGGCCCTCCGCGCGTTCATCAAGAAGGCGTACCCGATGCTGATCGCCGACCGTCTTCGCGGGAAGCAGGTCGCAGTGCTCTTCGTCGGGCCTGTGGACGCGAACGTCGACAACGAGATCGAGCGGGCAGTGACCGACGCGGGCGGCTCGCCGCCGGTGCGGATCCGCGCGCTCAAGGTGCCGCTCGACACGACCAGGATCGACCCCCGGCTCGACGGCGACCTCGCCCAGTACAAGGGAGCCGGCCTCGAGGACCTGGGCCGCGAGTTCGCGCGCGAGCTCGTCGACGGCGGCGACACGCCCGCGTGGGACGCGCTCACGCAGCAGTTCGTCGAGGAGAAGGTCGGAAGCCTGCGCAAGCCGGTCGACGGGGTGATCGTGGCGCGGACGGTCAAGCCTCAGGGCGGCCAGACCGCGACCTTCCTGTCCGGTTTCTACAAGGGGCTCGGCGACGTGAACGTGCCGACGATCGGGGTCGAGCCGTCCGGCGTCAGCCAGTCGGCGGTGCCGACCTGGAGCGACGCGGGTCTCTCGACCGTGGACGACATCGACACGCCGGCCGGGCGTCTCGCGCTCGCGCTCCTGCTCGCGGGCGGGTCGATCGGGAACTACGGCCTGAAGGCGAACGCCGACGACGGGATCGTCCCGCCGCTCGAGGCCGCCCCGAGTGGCTGACCCCGCCGCGGTCCTCGTCGCGGCGCGCGACGAGGAGGCCACGATCGCGGTGACCGTGGCGGCACTTCGAGAGCAGTTTCCCGGCGCGGAGGTGATCGTCGCCGACGACGGCTCGCGCGACGCGACCGCGGCCCTTGCCGAGCAGTCGGGAGCGCGGGTTCTGCAGCTTCCCCGGCGAGGGAAGGGGCAGGCGCTGACCTTCGCCGAGCTGGCCGCGCCGCCCGGCCCGATCGTGCTCGCCGACGCCGATCTCGTCGGAGACCTCGCGCCCGCTCGCCGGCGAGGAGGCCGATCTCGCAGTCGCCGCCTTCGCGGAGCGGCGCGGAGGAGGCTTCGGGATCGCCAAGCGCCTGGCGCGGGAGCTGATCCGCCTGCGTTCGGGCTTCGACGCGCGCGAGCCGCTCTCGGGGCAGCGCCGGTTGTCCGAAAGGGCGCGCGACAGCTGCTTCCCGCTCGCCGCCGGCTTCGGGTGCGAGGTGCGGATGACGATCGACGCCGCCCGGGCGGGGCTCGGCCTCTCGGAGATCGAGCTTCCCCTCGACCACTCCGCCACCGGGCGCGACCTGCGCGGCTTCGCGCACCGCGGCCGCCAGCTCGTCGACGCGCTGCTCGCGGCCGGCCCGCTCGCGGTCAATCACCGCGGCCTGCAGGCTGCCGATCGTCGGCTGGACGCTCGGGCTGCGCGGCGACGCGGCCGTGGCTGCCGTTGCCGCGATCGGTCTCGCGGACGACGTCTGGTCAGGCCCGGAACGCGGCTTCAAGGGACATCTCGGAGCAGGGCGGACGACGGGCATCCTCAAGCTCGTCGGGATCCCGCTCGTCGGCCTGATCGCCACCCGCAAGGCCTCCGGCGCGCTCCTCGTCGGCCTCGCCGCGAACTTCCTGAACCAGCTCGACACGAAGCCCGGCCGCGCGCTCAAGGCGTATCTCGCGGGCGCTCTCGTCGTCGGTGCGCCACTCGGAAACGCCGTCCTGCTACTGCCATACGATCTCCGCGAGAACGTGATGCTCGGAGACGCAGGCTCGAACGCGCTGGGCGCGATGCTAGGCTTGAGTTCCGTGAGTCGAATCACGGGACGAAGCCGTTGGCTGGCCATCGGGGCGCTGGCCGGGCTGACCCTCCTCGGGGAACGACGATCTCTCGGCGAGCTGATCGAGCGCACGCCGGGACTGCGGACGATCGACAGCCTCGGGCGGGTGCCGTGACGCCGACGAAGTTCGTCTTCGTCACCGGCGGGGTCGTCTCGTCGCTCGGCAAGGGCATCACCGCCGCGTCGCTCGGCCGGCTGCTCAAGTCGCGCGGGCTGAGCGTGCAGGTGCAGAAGTTCGACCCGTACATCAACGTCGACCCCGGGACGATGAGCCCGTTCCAGCACGGCGAGGTCTTCGTCACCGAGGACGGCGCCGAGACCGACCTCGACATCGGCCACTACGAGCGCTTCGTCGACGAGAACCTCTCGCGGAACGCGAACCACACCTCCGGCTCGGTCTGGTACGCGGTTCTGCGCAAGGAGCGCAAGGGCGAGTACCTCGGGTCGACCGTCCAGGTGATCCCGCACATCACGAACGAGATCAAGGAGCGCATCCGCCGCGCCTCCGAGGCGACTCCCACCGATGTCGTGATCACGCGAGATCGGCGGCACGGTCGGCGACATCGAGTCGCTGCCGTTCCTCGAGGCGATCCGCCAGTTCCGCCGCGAGGCGGGCCCCGAGAACGTGCTCTACCTGCACGTCACGTACGTGCCGTTCGTCGACTCGGCCGGCGAGCTGAAGACGAAGCCGACCCAGCACTCGGTCAACGAGCTGCGCCGCATCGGTATCCACCCGGACATCGTCGTGTGCAGGACGAAGGACGAGCTCGCGACCGACCTTCGCGACAAGATCGCGATGTTCGCCGACCTCGAGCCGCAGGCGGTCGTCCTCAATCGGGACGTGCCCGACGTCTATCTCGTGCCGCAGGAGCTCCAGGCAGAAGGGCTCGACGAGATGGTCTGCGAGAAGCTCGGGCTGCTGACGAAGGCGCCGGAGCTCGGTGAGTGGGCCGAGCTGACCGAGCGCATCGCCAGGCGCCAGGGCGAGGTCAACATCGGGCTCGTCGGGAAGTACGTGAAGCTCCACGACGCGTACCTCTCGGTGCACGAGGCGCTGAAGCACGCGGGCATCCACCACGAGTGCGGGATCCGCGTGAGCTGGATCGACGCCGAAGGGATGTCGCTCGAGGAGGCCGAGGCCGAGCTCGAAGGCGTGGACGGGGTGCTCGTCCCGGGAGGGTTCGGCTCCCGCGGCTGGGAGGGAAAGATCCTCGCCTGCCGCGTTGCGCGCGAGAAGGGGATCCCGTACCTGGGGATCTGCCTCGGGATGCACGTGGCGATCTCGGAGTTCGCGCGGCACGTGGTCGGGCTGGACGGCGCCAACTCGACGGAGATGGATCCCGAGACGCCGTACCCGGTGATCGACCTCCTCCCGGAGCAGAAGGAGATCGAGGATCTGGGCGGCACGATGCGGCTCGGCGCGCAGGCGGTCGAGCTGTCCGAGGACACCCGGACGCGCGACACCTACGGCGGCCAGGCGATCGTGCTCGAGCGGCACCGGCACCGGTACGAGGTGAACAACGACTTCCGCGACCAGCTCGTCAAGGCCGGCCTCGTCATCTCGGGCACGTTCCAGGGCGGGCGGCTCGTCGAGATCATCGAGCTGCCGGACCACCCGTGGTTCGTCGCGAGCCAGTTCCATCCGGAGTTCAAGTCGCGCCCCACGCGGCCGGCTCCGCTCTTCAGCGAGTTCGTCGGCGCCGCCGCGGCCCGCGCGGCCGAACGCACTGCTCCGGCCATTCCGGCCGCGACGAGCGCGTAGCGCCCAGCGCCTAAGATCGCGGCGTGCCTCAGGACGAGGTCGTCTCGCTCTTCACCGAGCTCGCCGCGATGCCGAGCCCGCCCGGCGACGAGCGCGCTGTCGCGGATCGGGTCGGCTCGTACATGGCCGACCTCGGCCTCGACGTGAGCGAGGACGACGCCGGCGACAAGATCGGCTCGAACGCCGGGAATCTCTACGCGCGGGTCGAGCCGACGGACATGGGCACGCCGCTCTTCCTGTGCGCGCACCTCGACACCGTTCCGCCCGAGGCCGGGATCGAGCCCGTTCTCGAGGACGGCGTGATCCGGAACGCGGCCGGCACGATCCTCGGCGCGGACAACAAGTCCGCGGTCGCGGTGATGCTCGAGGCCACGCGCCGGGTTCTGGCCGAGAACCGCCCGCACGGGGGCATCGAGCTTCTGTTCACGCCGAAGGAGGAGGTGGGGCTCCACGGCGCCGCCGCCTTCGACCAGGAGCGGCTCCAGGCGCGTGTCGGCTACGTCTACGACCAGGCGGCTCCGATCGGAGAGGTGATCCTCGGCGCGCCGTACGCGCACTCGATGGAGTTCAAGTTCCACGGCCGCGCGGCGCACTCCGGCATGTACCCGGAGGACGGCCGGTCGGCGATCGCGGCGGCGTCCAAGGCGATCTCCGACCTCAAGCTGGGCCGGGTGGACGAGGAGTCGTCGGCGAACGTCGGGCTGATCAGCGGCGGGACCGCGGGCAACATCGTGCCGGAGTGGTGCACGTTCCTGGCCGAGGCGCGCTCTCACGACGCTGAGAAGCTCGCTGACATGGTGCGCGAGATGCTCGAGGCGACGACGTTCGCGGCCAGCCTCGAGGATTGCCAGCTCGAGACCGAGGTGCACAAGAGCTACAGCGGCTACCGGTTCAAGCGCGACGATCTCGCGGTGCGGCTGGCGGCGTCCGCGCTCGAGCGCTCCGGCTTCGAGCCGTCGTACACGCTCAGTGGCGGGGCGGCCGACGCGAACGTCTTCAACGAGCGCGGGCTCGCCTGCGTCAACCTGGCGAACGGGATGGCGGAGATCCACACGCCCGACGAGCACATCGCCGTCGCCGATCTCGAGCGCATGGTCGACGTCACCCTGGCGCTCGTCGACGTCGCGCGCGAGACGAATGCCGCTTAGCCTGCGGCGCGGAACCGTCACCGCCGTCGTCGAGGAGGTCGAAGGGCTCACGAGGATCGAGGTCGACGGCGAGCCCTGCGTCTCGTACCCGCGCTTGACCGGCGCCGTCGAGGTCGGGGACGAGGTGGTCGTCAACGTCCAGGCGCGTCAGCTGGAGCTGGGATCGGGCGGGTTCGACGTGCTCTACGCGAACCTGACGCGCGGCCTCGGGTTGGAGGTCGAGCCGGGCGCGCACGTGATGACCCTCCCGTACACGCCGCTCCAGTCCGCGGCGCGCTTCGTCGAGGAGGACGGCGAGCTGGCGGAGTCCCTGGACGGGATGCCGGTCGTCTGCTGCTCGCTTCACTCGCAGGTGGCTCCGGCCGTGGCCGGAGTCGGCGAGGGCGTTCGGGTGGCGTACGTGCAGCTGCCCGGCGGGGCGTTGCCCGTCTCGTTGTCGGACTCGCTTCGGGTGCTGAAGGGGCGCGGGCTCGTCGAGACCGCGGTTGCGGCGGGGGCGTGCTTCGACGGCGACGTGCAGGCCGTGGGAGTCGCGTCGGCGCTCGCCTGGGCCGCCGGCGCAGGGGTTCGACGCCGTTGTCTGCTCGGTCGGCCCCGGGATCGTCGGCACGGGCTCGCCCCTCGGGCACGGTGGGCTCGCGGCGGCCGACGCGGCGAACGCGGCGAGCGCTCTCGGCGGGTCGCCGGTGCTGGCCGTGCGCGTCTCGCACGGCGACGAGCGCGAGCGGCACCGAGGCGTCTCGCATCACACGCGGGCGGTGCTGGAGATGGCTCTCGGCGAGCGGCGCATCGCGTGGCCGGCCGGCCTCGACGCTCCTGACTGGCTCACCGAGCGCGAGGAGGTGGACGTGACCGGCTGGCGCGAGGCCTGCGACGGTCTGATCCTCGAGCACATGGGCCGCGGACCGGACGACGATCCGTGGTTCTTCGCGTCCGCGTTCGCGGCGGGGAAGCTCGCCCGCAGCATGGTGTCCTGAAGCGACTAGCCCTCTCGCGCCAGTGATTCACCCGGGGCCGGCCGCGGGCCACCCTCCGTTTTCAGCCTACTGCGGAAAATCTCACTTGTGTGCAGCGAGAATGTGCCGAGAGTGTGGAATGTAAGGTTGCGCGGCCCGCGATGAAGATCGGCGTAGCGAAAGAGATCAAGACCGACGAGTACCGCGTCGCGCTGACGCCGGCCGGCGCTCGCGAGCTGACCGATCGCGGGCACGACGTGATCGTCGAGCAGGGCGCCGGAGAGGGGAGCGCCTTCCCGGATCTGGCCTACGAAGCCGTGGGTGCCCAGATCGTCTCCCTGGACGAGGTGTGGAGCGACTCCGAGCTTCTGCTCAAGGTCAAGGAGCCGATCGCCCCCGAATACGACCGTCTGCGCGAGGGCCCCGTGCTCTTCACCTACCTGCACCTCGCAGCCGACGAAGACCTGACCCGCGCGCTGATCAACAGCGGCATCTCGTCGGTCGCCTACGAAACCGTCGAGACCTCGAACCGCGCGCTCCCCCTGCTCGCGCCGATGAGCGAGATCGCGGGGCGGCTCGCCGCACAGGCGGGCGCGTACTTCCTGGAGAAGCCGGTGGGCGGGCGGGGCCTCCTCCTGGGCGCCGTCCCGGGCGTCGCACCCGGCCAGGTGGTGGTCATCGGCGGCGGCATGGTCGGCTACAACGCCGCGGTGATCGCGCTCGGGCTCGGCGCGAACGTCACGATCGTCGAGCGCTCGATCGACCGAATGCGCCACCTCGAGGAGGTGCTCGGCTCACGCGTCACGCTCCTCATGTCGTCGAGCCTGCAGATCGAGGAGTCGGTCGTCGACGCGGACGTCGTCATCGGCGCCGTGCTCATCCCCGGCGCGCTCGCGCCGAAGCTCGTCACGCGCGAGATGGTCGCGGGCATGAAGGAGGGGTCGGTCATCGCGGACGTCGCGATCGACCAGGGTGGCTGCTTCGAGACCGCCCGGCCCACGACCCACTCGGAGCCCGTGTACGTCGTCGACGGCGTCACGCACTACTGCGTCGCGAACATGCCCGGCGCGGTTCCGATCACGTCGACCAAGGCGCTGACGAACGCGACGCTGCCGTACGTCGAGGCGATCGCCGACCACGGGCTCGCGGAGGCGGTCGCACGAGACCCGGCGCTCGCACGCGGCGTGAACGTGCTCGACGGCAAGGTCACGTACGAGGCCGTGGCGGAGGCGCACAACCTCGACTACGCGCCGCTCGAGGACGTGCTCCCGCTGTCGCCGGTCTGACGGGCTACGACTCCTGCGCCTGCGCCTTCTTCTGCGCAGACGAGGGGAAGAGCCGGACCACGAGCCACGTGACGCCTGCCGCCAGGGAAGTGACGGCGACGCAAAAGACGATGAGGCCGATCAGCCCGAGGACGGTACCCATGACCAACCTAGAATAGCCCCATGTCCCGCGCATGCGTGATCGTGCTGGACGCGGTTGGCGCGGGAGAGCTTCCCGACGCGGCCGAGTTCGGTGACGAAGGCTCCGACACGTTGGGGAACGTCGCGCGCGCCGTCGGCGGGCTCGACCTCCCGAATCTCGAGGCGTTCGGGCTCGGCAACGTGGAGCCGCTCGAGGGGTGCCCGCCACAGCCTGGAGCGCCTGCTGTCGCCGGCCGGCTCGTCGAGCGCTCGAAGGGCAAGGACACGACCACGGGCCACTGGGAGATGATGGGGATCGTCACGCCGCAGGCACTGCCGACGTACGGCCACGGCTTCCCGTTCGAGGTGATCGACCCGTTCATGCACCAGACCGGGCGCGGCGTGCTCGGCAACAAGCCCGCCTCGGGGACGGAGATCATCGAGGAGCTGGGCGAGGAGCATCAGCGCACCGGCAAGTGGATCGTCTACACCTCCGCCGACTCCGTCTTCCAGATCGCGGCGCACGTGGACACGATCCCGCTCGACGAGCTGTACCACGGTTGCGAGATCGCCCGCGAGATCCTGACCGGCAAGCACGCGGTCGGCCGCGTCATCGCCCGGCCGTTCGAAGGTGAGCCGGGGAGCTACAACCGGACGCCCGACCGGCACGACTGGTCGCTGAAGCCGAAGCAGCCGAACTATCTGACCCTCGTCCGCGACGCGGGCCAGCAGGTTCACGCCGTCGGCAAGATCCGCGACATCTTCGCGGGCGTCGACATCGACGACTCGCACCCGACGCGGTCGAACGTCGAGGGCATCAACCAGACCGAGAAGCTGCTCAACGAGCTGGACGCGGGGCTCGTGTTCACGAACCTCGTCGAGACCGACATGCTCTGGGGACACCGCAACGACCCGGTCAACTTCCACCGTTGCCTCCAGGACTTCGACCGTCGGCTCCCCGACCTCCTTGCGGCGCTTCGCCCCGGCGACCTGCTGATCATCACCTCGGACCACGGCTGCGACCCCACCACGCCGTCGACGGACCACTCGCGCGAGCACGCGCTGCTCCTCGCCTACGTCGAGGGCAAGAACGCCGCCGGCCGGATCCACGAGGGCACGACGTTCGCCGACGTCGGTGCGACCGTGAACGCCTGGCTCGGCGGCAAGGCGCCGGGACGCGGGATTCCGGGCGAGCCGATCGTCGAGCGGTGATCCGCCCCGCGGAGCTGATCGAGCGCAAGCGCGACGGCGACCGCCTGACGGCGGACGAGATCAACGAGCTGATCCTCGGCCACGCGCGCGGCGACGTGCCCGACTATCAGATGGCTGCGTTCTGCATGGCCGTCTACTTCCGGGGGCTGACGGCCGACGAGACGCTCGCGCTCACGGATGCGTTCGTCCGCAGCGGGTCGACGCTCGACCTGCGGTCGGCTCTGGGCCGGTCGGTCGTGGACAAGCACTCGACCGGGGGCGTCGGCGACAAGACGTCACTAGTCGTCGCTCCGATCGTGGCGGCGTGCGGCGTGCCGTTCGGGAAGATGAGCGGGCGGGGGCTCGGGCACACCGGAGGCACCCTGGACAAGCTCGAGTCCATCCCCGGGTTCCGCGTCGAGCTCACGACCGACGAGTTCGTCGAGCAGGTGCGCGACGTCGGGCTCGCGATCATCGGTCAGACACCCGACCTCGTCCCGGCGGACAAGCAGCTCTATGCCCTGCGCGACGTGACCGCGACCGTGGACAGCATCCCGCTGATCGCGGCCAGCATCATGTCCAAGAAGATCGCCGCCGGCGCCGAGGCGATCGTGCTCGACGTCAAGGTCGGCGACGGGGCCTTCATGAAGTCGCTCGACGACGCACGGAGGCTGGCCGAGGCGATGATCGAGCTCGGCCGGGGCGCGGGACGCGAGGTCGTGTGCCTGCTGACGGACATGGACCAGCCGCTCGGGTGGGCGATCGGGAACTCCGTCGAGATCGAGGAGGCGCGCGGGCTGCTCGCGGGCGAGGAGTCACCGCCCGACCTGTTCTCGCTCGCCGTTCAGGCCGCGGGACGACTCGTCTCGCTCTCCGACCTGGGCATCGACGTCGACGAGGCGACGCGCCGGGCGGAGCGCGCGATCGACGACGGCAGCGCCCTGGAGGCGTGGGACCGTTGGATCGCAGCCCAGGGCGGCGACCCTTCTCCGGAGGTCCTCCCGCATGCACCCGTGCGCAAGGAGCTGACCGCCGACCGCGAGGGTCTCGTCGCCCGCGTGTCCGCGCTCGGGCTCGGCCGCGTCGCGCTCGACCTCGGCGCGGGCCGCCGCACGAAGGAGGACTCGATCGACCACGCGGTCGGCCTGCGCTGCTTCGCCAAGCGGGGCGAGCCCGTCGAGGTGGGCCAGACCCTCGTCGAGGTCTACGCGCGCGACGATGCGAGCGCCGAGCAGGCGGTCGAGGAGCTCAGGCCGCTGATCGAGCTCACCGAGGAGGCGCAGCCCGCCCGGCCGATCGTGCTCGAGACGCTGACGTAGCCCGGAAGCCCGCGGTTACGCTCCAGCCGTGCCCGAGCTGCCAGAGGTCGAGACGATCCGGACCGGCCTCGAGCCGCACCTGGTCGGGCGCACGTTCGAGCAGGTCGAGATCTCGGACTCGCGCCTGACGCGCCCCCACGACCCCCGGGAGGTCGCAGCCGAGCTCGAGGGGGAGACCGTGGCCGCGGTCGAGCGCCGTGGCAAGTATCTGGTTGTTCGGTTCGAAACGGGTCGGGTTCTCCTGATTCACCTCCGGATGACGGGAAGCCTTCTGCACGCCCCGCGCGGAGCCGCGGCCGATGACGCCTACGTCAGGGCTGTCGTCAGATTAGACAACGGCTCGGACGTCGCGTATCGAGACGTCCGGCGCTTCGGCACGTGGCTGCTCCTCGAGCCCGGCGAGCTCGAGCCGTACCTGGCGGAGCGGATCGGCAGGGAGCCGCTCGGCAGCAGCCTCACCGCCCGCTCGCTGGCCGACCGTCTGGCGCGCCGCAAGGCGCCGCTCAAGGCCGTCGTCCTCGACCAGCGCGTCTTCGCAGGCGTCGGGAACATCTACGCGGACGAAGCGCTCTGGTGGGCGCGCCTCCATCCGCTTCGTCCCGCGAACACACTCACGCCCGAGGAGCTCCAGGCCCTGGTGCGGGGGATTCGGAAGGCTCTCCGGCTCGGGATCGCCCGCCAGGGAGCGACGCTCCGCGACTACCGCAACGCGAACGGCGAGACGGGAGCCATGCAGGCGGAGTTCCGCGTCTACGGCCGCGCCGGCGAGACCTGCACGCGCTGCGGCCATCCGATCGAGAAGACGCGCGCAGGCGGCCGAGGAACCTGGTTCTGCCCGAACTGCCAGCTCTGACGCGCGACTTCCCGGCCGGAAACGCGTCTACCCTCTGACCGAGGTGCGGAATGGCTGAGCTGACCGCGGCGGCGCCGCGTTTCCACTGGGACGCCCGGCGCGTCGGGGCGGGCGTCGGCGCGGCTCTCGGGCTCGCACTCGTCGCCTTCGCGAGCGGCGGCTATTTCCCGACCGCGTGGACGTGGGCCGCGCTGATCGCGCTCGTCTTCGTCGCCGCCGTCCTCGGGCTCGGCGTGGCGACACGGCCGAGCGGGCTCGCGCTCGTCTCGCTCGGAGGGCTGGCCGGGTTCGGCGCCTGGACGTGGCTCGCCATCGTGTGGAGCGAGGACCCGGCCGCGACCGTCCTCGAAGGGCTGCGCGTGCTCATGTACGTCTCCGTCTTCACCGCGATTCTGCTCGTGCTGCGTCGCGAAGGGGTTCCGCTCCTGCTGGCGGCGACACTCGCCGCGATCTTCCTCGCGTCCGGCTACGGCCTCCTGACGAGGCTCTTTCCCGAGCGCCTCGGATCCTTCGACCCCGTCGCCGCGTACCGGCTCGAAGAGCCGCTGACCTACTGGAACGCGGCCGGCCTCTTCGCCGCGATGGGCGCCCTCCTCGCGCTCGGCTTCGCGGCCCGGGCGGAGACCGTCGCCGCACGCGCCGTGGCCTCGGCGACGCAGCCGGTCTTCCTCGCCACGCTCTACTTCACGTTCAGCCGGGGAGCCTGGATCGCCGGAGCAGTCGGGCTCGCCGCGGCCGTCGCGATCGACCCGGGCCGCCTGCAGCTCCTGCTCACCGGGCTCGTGCTCGCAATCCCGTCCGGGCTCGCCGTGCTCCTCTCCTACCACCAGGAGGCGCTCACGCGGCTCGATGCAC
Source organism: uncultured Actinomycetes bacterium (assembly GCA_963712635.1). Classification (GTDB taxonomy): domain Bacteria; phylum Actinomycetota; class Thermoleophilia; order Gaiellales; family Gaiellaceae; genus VAXT01. The sequence goes on from CAVQIS010000008.1 coordinate 332,440, forward strand.
CGGTCTCGGCGGCGTCTCACGAGGGGCATCGCCTCGCCGTCTACATCCTGCTGCTGGCGGTCGCAGCCGGGCTCGCGGGGGCCGGCCTCTGGCTCGCCGAACGGCGCGTGACGCCTCCGCGCCAGGCGCGTCTCGCCTTCGCGGGCGCCGCGGCGCTCGTCCTCGTCGTCGGGCTGCTCGGAGCCTTCGTCCACTACGGCGGCCCGGCCGAGCTCGTCCGCAAGGGCTACGACTCCTTCACGACGACCTCCAACGACCCCACGGTCAACCTCAACCAGCGCCTGTTCACGTTCTCGGGGAGCTACCGCGCCGAGCTCTGGCACGCGGCCTGGCACGACTACGAGGCGCATCGGGTTCTCGGCTCCGGCCCCGGGACGTACGAGTGGTACTGGGACGAGCATCGCCCGATCCAGCACAAGGTGCGGGACGCGCACAACCTCTACCTCGAGGTGCTCGCCGAGACTCGGCCCGCTCGGCCTCCTGCTCCTCATCCTCGCCCTCGGCACGCCGTTCATTGCCGCGTTCCGTGCGCGCGGCCATCCGCTCGTCCCGCTCGCGCTCGCGGCGTTCGTCGCGTTCCTCGTCCACGCGGCCGTCGACTGGGACTGGGAGATGAGCGCGGTCACGCTGGCGGCGCTCGCCTGCGCAGCTGCGGTCCTCACCGCGGCAGGCTCGCGCTCGACGCCGATCCTCTCGCCGAGGGTGCGAGCAGTAGGCGTGGGAGCGTCGCTCCTGCTCGCGGTCCTCGCCTTCGTCGGAGTCGTGGGCGCGAGCGCGCTGGCTGCGAGCGACCGCGCCCTGACCAAGGGCGACTACGCGAAGGCCGCCTCACAGGCGCACAAGGCCTCTAGCTGGTGGCGCTGGTCGCCCGACCCGTGGCGCGAGCTCGGTGACATCGCGGTCGCCCGAAACGACTCCGCGGCGGCGCGCACGTACTACCGCAAGGCGATCTCGAAGGACGACACGGACTGGAAGCTCTGGTACGACCTCTCGACCGTCTCGAACGGCGCCGAGTCGAACCGCGCGCTCGCGAAGGCGGTGCGCCTGAACCGCTACGCGAGATCCGACTTCGAGGCCGGCGATGTTCCGGGTTGATCCGCTCTCCAACCCGGAGCCGCTGATCAAGCGGGTCTACGCGTTCGTCGCGTACCGGGTCGGCGACGGCCCCGAAGCGGAGGACCTGACGAGCGAGACCTTCGAGCGGGCGCTCCGGTACAAGAAGAGCTACGACTCGTCGAAGGGCGAGCCGATCGCGTGGCTGATCGGGATCGCACGGCGCTGCATCGATGGGCGCCCGCCGAGCCTCGAGGTCTCCGCTGAGCACCTGGAGGCGGCCGACCACGGCGACCTCGAGGGCGACGCGGTCCGCCGGATCGCGCTCTCGGGGGCCGTCTCCCGCCTCGAGAGCCGCGATCGAGAGCTGATTTCGCTCCGGTACGGCGCGGATCTCACCGCGCGACAGATCGCCGAGCTCCAGGGCGTGAAGACGAATGCCATCGAGGTCGCACTGCACCGAGCTCTCGGCCGCCTGAGAACGCATCTGGAAGACGATTCGCCGCCTGTAAGGAAATCGCAGGCAGGCCGGTAGTAGTTGGTGCAAGGACGAAATCGAAGGTAGGAGGAGTCTAGGAATGCGATCTTGGCGAAGAAATCCGGAGAGCGGCCTCGAGGCCGAGCTCAGGTCGAACAGGCCCGAGCCCAGCCGCGAGCTCGTCGACCGGCTTGAGACGCGCGTTCGAACGCATGGCCGCGACAGGCGGGCCGGGTCGTTCCGAGTTGCCTTCGCCGGAGCGCTTGCCGCGGGCGTGCTCACTGCGCTCGCTTCGGTCGGGGGGCTGGGTTACGCCGCCACCGGCGCAAGCCAGGCGGTCGAGAAGGCGAAGCGCGTGGTGCACGTGCAAACGGTTCGGACGCTGCACAAGTCCGCAGCTCAGGATCAGTACCGGAAGCCCAAGGCGAAGTGCCGCAAGGGCACGCATCGCGTCAAGGGCGTGTGCAAGAGGACGAAGAAGGCTCGCGGAGTCCGCTTCCGCAGGCCGCCGTTCACCGGCTGAGCCTCGAGCACCAAGGACAACCGAGCGGGGCGGCCTTCGGGTCGCCCCGCCGTTTTTGGGTCACACTGAGAATGATGAACAGATATCTGCAGAGAGCGCTCGTCGCACTCGCCGCGCTGGCGGCCCTCGTGGCCGTGGTCGGCGCGGGGGCGGGGACGACCGCGTGCACCGCAGCTGAGCCTCCGCTGGCAGGCGCCGACGCCGCATGACGGCACGGCGTACGCGGTCAAGGCCGGCGAGTCCGTCAGCTTCGACCTGCGAGCCGGCGGCAGGATCAAGAGCCGCGGGCTTCCCGCAGGCGTCTCCTTTGGACGGGCCGGCGGGCGCGCGAGCGTCACGTGGACGCCCACCAGGGCGCAGGTCGGAGAGCATCTGCTCACCTTCGTCGCGAGCTCGGGCAGCTCGTATGCGCCACCGCGGAGCTTCCTCGTCTACGTCCTCCCGGACGGGCCGGCCGGGCCGCGCGAGCCCTTCCCGCTCGGAGGGGTGAACGGGATGTCCCGCTGGGCAGAGGTCTATACGGACGTGTCCGCGCGCACGCGGCCGAGCGGCCGTGCGAAGTCGATCGTGCGCCTGCACCAGTACACGCCCGAGGGAACGCCGAACCTCGTCCAGACGCTCGGCGGCCAGATCAACGCGAACGGCGAGTACTGGGTGCGTGTGCGGCTGCCGCTCCTCCCGAACGGCAAGACCGGCTGGGTCCCGCGCGCGTCGCTCGGCCCGTACAACGAGATCTGGACGCACCTCGTGATCGACCGCAAGCTGTTCACGGCGACGCTCTACAAGAAGGGCAGGGCGATCTTCCGGACACGGGTCGGCGTTGGCAAGCCCTACTGGCCGACGCCGGCGGGCGAGTTCTACGTCCGCGAGCGGATCACCGGGTTCTCCGACCCCATCTACGGCCCGCTCGCCTTCGGAACGAACGCGCGCTCGGCGGTGCTGACCGACTGGCCCGGCGGCGGCTTCATCGGGATTCACGGCACGAACCAGCCGGAGATCCTCCCCGGCCGGGTGTCCCACGGCTGCGTGCGCATGCCGAATTCCGCCGTCCGACGGCTGTCGCGCCTGATGCCGTTGGGCACGCCTGTCACAATCCTCTGACGCCCGAGCCGGGGCACTCAGAGACTTGACTTCCTGGATGCGCACACTCAGGCGCGTAGCGGTGATCGCTGTGGCCGTCACGGCTGTGACCGCGCTCGTTCCGGGCGCGGCCGATCCGGCGCAGACGGACGCGGTCGTCTCGTGGAGCGGCCAGACGCCCAACGACGGAGCCACGATCGGAGTCGCTGCGAAGACGATGCTCTTCGTGCCGCTCGCCGCGAGCTCCACGACGCCGGAGGTGAAGATCCGGATCAGATCGACGAGCGGATCGCCGCAGGGCGCGAAGCTGCGCTCCATCGACGGAAACCCTGCGCGCGCGACGTACACGTGGACGCCCTCGAAGAGTCAGATCGGCGTCTACCACGTCACGTTCACCGCGACCTCAGACCTGTCGGTCGGGAGCGCGACGCGAACGCTCGTGATCCGGGTCGGCCCACCGAACAAGCCGCCGCCTGGACCGGGCGCGCCGGCCGGCGTCTATCCGAATCGCTACACGCTCAGCGACCGTTCGACGGAGACCTACCGCTGGGCCTTCGTGCGGCACCGGACAGTGGCGCGGACCGGCCCATCGAGCTCGGCGCGCGCGATTGCCGCGATCACCTTCCGCACGCCGGAGCTCTACCGCAACGCGATCCTCGTGCTGGACGCGGTCAAGTACCGCAACGGCAAAACATGGGTGCGGATCAGGCTCTCCGTCCTGCCGAACAGCACGACCGGCTGGGTGCCGCGCGGGGCTCTCACGGGCTTCCAGAAGATCCACACGCGGATGGTGATCAGCCTGGGCGGCCTCCGCGCGACGCTGTACAAGCGCGGGCGACCCGTGTTCTCGGCGCGCGTAGGCGTCGGCCAGTCGGGCACGCCGACCCCGCGCGGCGAGTTCTACGTCCGCGAGAAGCTCTCCGGCTACTACGCGCCGGCGTACGGTCCACGCGCGCTCGGGCTGAACGCGAGGTCGACCACGCTGACGGACTGGCCAGGGGGAGGGTTCGTCGGGATCCACGGGACGAACGCGCCCCAAATCCTTCCAGGACGCGTCTCGCACGGCTGTGTGCGGATGCGAAACCCCGCGATCCTGAGGCTGTTCCGGATGATGCCGCTCGGAACGCCCGTCAGCATCCGTTAGGCCGTTGAGCGCTACGAGCGCGAGGGCCGAGGAGGCGGTCCGGGGAAAGTGGGGGCGCTTCTTCGCGCGGGTGGGCTTCGTGGCGAAAGGCGTGTCGTTCGCGCTGGTGGCCTTCATCGCGCTCGAGGTGGCCTTCGGCAGGCGCGGCAAGATCGAGGATCGACCGGGCGCGCTGCAGGAGCTGGCCTCGAAGCCCTTCGGCCGGTTCCTGCTGGCGGCGGTGGCCGTCGGCCTCGGCGCCTACGCGTTCTGGTGCTTCGCCCAGGCGATCCTGGGAGAGAAGCTCGAGAGCGACCAGGACGTGACCGTGCTCAAGCGGATCGGAGCCGTTGCACGGGGCCTCTTCTACGGCTGGCTGTGCGTGATGTGCACCGCTGTCGTGTTCGGCGCCGACGAGAAGGTGAGCAGCGGAAGCGGCGGCGGCAACGAGGAGGATCGGGCGACGCGGATCGCGCTCGAGCAGCCGCTCGGCCGCTACCTCGTGATCGCGGTCGGCCTCGCGATCGTCGGCGCCGGCGTCTTCAACGTCTATCGCGCGCTGACAGGCGACTTTCGCAAGGAGCTGAAGGAGGGGCAGATGGGCTCCAACGAGCGTCGCTGGTACACGTGGCTCGGCGTCGTGGGTCACCTGGCGCGGGGCGTCATTTTCGGCCTCGCCGGCGCCTTTCTCATCCGTGCCGCCTGGGAGTACAAGCCGAAGGAGGCGGTCGGCCTCGACGGCTCGCTCGGGAAGCTCGCCCAGGCGCCGTACGGCCCGGTGTTGCTCGGCCTCACCGCCGCGGGCCTGCTCGCGTACGGCCTCTTCTGCCTCGTGCAGGCGCGCTACCGCCGGGTCTGAGCCCAGCGTGATTTGACCCAGCTGGGTCAAGCGCGGAGGGGGTGCCGCGAGGAAATCTTGGGCCATGACTTCTCCTCGCTCGACCGCCGACGACCGCCGCCGATTTCGCGTGAAGCACGCCCTGCGAGCGGTCGACGACGCCATCGCCCTACTAGAGCCCGCACCCGCGGAGGGGATCGAAATCGCCGCGCTGGAGCGGGTCCGCGAGGACCTCGCTGTCGTCCTTCGGAGGTCGGAGGTCGAGGCCGCATGATGATGCTCGATCAGGTCTGCATCGAGGTCGCGGACTTCGAGCCCGCCGCACGGCTCACTCGCCGGCTCGGGCAAGTGCGGACGGCCGCGGTGCTCGGGGATGAGCCCTATATCGTCGTCGCCGCGCTCTCCGAGGATCCGTCAGATCTCGCGGCGGTCCTCCGTGAGGTCGAGTCGTGGGTCGAGGCCGAGTCGCTGTACGCGATTCGCTACCTGCTCGACGACCGGATCTACGTGCTCGAGGCCGGCGAAGTCGACTGGGACTCGCGAGAAGCCCTAAGCCGCGAGTCTTCCCTCTCGGTCTAGCCGCCAGAGCTCGACGTAGCCTCCGATCGGCTTGCCGTCGACGAGGATCTGCGGGACCGTCCAGCCGCCGGTGAGGTCGAAGAGACGCTTCCGGAAGGCCGGGTCGTCGTCGAGGCCGATCTCCTCGTAGGGGATGCCTCGCGAGTCGAGGAGCGCTTTGGCGCGTGTGCAGTAGCCGCACCAGCGCGTCGTGTAGATCGTGACCTCGGGCATCAGGCCATCAGTTCCCGACTGTAGCCGTCCCTACACTGGAAGCGTGGCGGGGCGCGGGTACAAGACGGAGGCGGTCGTCCTGCGCTCGCTGCGGTTCGGCGAGGCGGACCGCGTCCTGCACCTGTACACGCTCGAGCGCGGGCGCGTGGGGGCGGTCGCGAAGGGGATCCGGCGGACGAAGTCGCGTTTCGGCGGGCGGCTCGAGCCGCTGAGCCACGTCGAGCTGATGCTCCACCAGGGGAGCGGAGAGCTGGCGACCGTGACCGGGGCCTCGCTCATGAGGCCGCACAGCGAGGCTCGCGAGGACTCGTACCGCCTGGCCGTCGGTCTGGTCGGGCTCGAGGCGATGCTCCGGCTCTTCACCGAGCAGGAGCGGAACCCGCGCGCCTTCGAGGCGTTGACGCGGTTTCTCGACGTCCTGGACAGCGCCCAGGCGCGCGGGACCGAGCCGCCGCTCGATCCGCTCGTCCTCTCCTTCCAGCTGAAGCTGCTCTGGCTCTCGGGGTACCTCCCGCATCTGACGAGCTGCGCCGAATGCGGGGCCGAAGGGCCGCTCGTCGGCTATTCCCCGCAGGCCGGCGGAGCGGTCTGCGAGCGTTGTGGCGCGGGCTCGCTCCCGTTGTCCCCTGAGGGCATCGCGGGGATCGAAGGGCTCCTTGCAACGCCACTCGTCGACGCGGACATCTCGAGGCGAGCCGCCCGCGAAGCGTTCCGTGTGATCACGTCGTCGTACGAGTACCACGGCGGCTTCCGCCTCCGCACCGTGTCCGCCCGCGCCTAGTCAAACCGGGACACCTCCGAGTGTCTGACGCTCGGCCAGGGCCGAAGAGGACGGTCTTCGGACGAATATCGCTGGATACGCGCGCCTCGGCCGGCGAAACGGACCTGACTAGGCGTCTGACACCGGGGCTTGTCCCGAAGGGTCACTCCTCGCCGTCGCGGCGGATGTCTTCTGCGACCTCTTCCTGGAACGGCTTCAGCCGGGCGAAGAGCTCCTTGGCGGGGATCGGCTTCACCGGCTCGGCGGTGCCGACGAGCCACGGCGCAGCTTCCACGGCCACCTCCCAGGCGGCCTCGTCCGTCTCCCGGTGCTCATCCGCGTCCTCGGCCTCCTCGAGAGGCTCGACGCGATCGAGGTAGACGTTCGTGAACCCGTTCCGCTGCTGCTCGTGGAACTCGATCCGCGCCCGCCGGCCCTCCGCCGCCACCGCTTGCCGCGCGATCTCCTCCTTGAAGGTCGTGTACTCGTTCCCGTCCTCGTCGCGCAGCACGAACCGCGTGTTCCCGGACTTCGTCTTGTACGCCTCCACGCGCGAGACGAGCACGTCCTTCTCCATTCCCAAGGTGTTCCCGTCGAGCACGATCCGTAGTCTTCGCCGCGTGAACTTCCAGGACATGATCGGGACGCTGAACGCCTACTGGGGCGAGCGCGGCGCCGTGATCATGCAGCCGTACCACACCGAGCTCGGCGCGGGCACGTCCAATCCGAACACGTTCATCCGCGTCCTCGACCCGGCCCAGCCGGAGTGGCGCGCCGCCTACGTCGAGCCGGTCATCCGGCCCGCGGACGGCCGCTACGGCGAGAACCCGTTCCGCTTCCAGCACTACTTCCAGTACCAGGTGATCCTGAAGCCGGCGCCCGAGGACGTGCTCGACCAGTACTTCGGCTCGCTCGACGCGCTCGGGATCGACCTCACGAAGCACGACGTCCGCCTGGTCGAGGACGACTGGGAGCAGCCGACCCTCGGCGCGTGGGGCCTCGGCTGGGAGGTCTGGTGCGACGCGATGGAGGTCACCCAGTTCACGTACTTCCAGCAGCTGGGCGGGATCGACCTCGAGGTGATCCCGGCCGAGATGACCTACGGGCTCGAGCGCCTCGGCCTCTTCCTGCAGGACAAGAAGACGGTGCTCGACCTCGAGTGGGCGCCGGGCGTGACCTGGGGGGACGTGTACCGCGAGAACGAGCGCCAGTGGTCGCAGTACAACTACGAGGAGGCGCCGATCGCCGTTCTCCAGCGGCGCTTCGACGAGCACGAGGCCGAGGCGGAGGAGCTCCTCGAGAAAAATCTGCCGCTGCCGGCGTACGACCAGGTGCTGAAGTCGTCGCACGCCTTCAACCTGCTCGACGCGCGCGGCGCGCTGTCCGTGACCGAACGGGCCGCCTACATCGGCCGCGTCCGCAAGCTCGCGCGCAGCTTCGCTCAGCTCTACGTTGGAGCCGATGGCGACGCTCCTGGTTGAGATCGGCTGCGAGGAGCTGCCCGCGGCCGCCTGCCGGGAGGCAGAGCGCCAGCTGCCCGAGCTCGCCCGCCGCGTCCTGGGCGTGGAGGCGACCAGGATCCTGGTCACGCCTCGCCGTCTGGCCCTGCTCGCGGACGACGTCCCGGCGCAGACGTCCGACCAGTGGGTGAAGGGCCCGCCGGTGGCGATGCGGGACAAGGCCGCGGCCGGGTTCGCGAAGCGCCACGGCGTCTCGGCGGACGAGCTCGAGGAGCGCGACGGGTTCCTCGGGGTGGCCGTCGCCGGCAAACCGCTGGCCGAGGTGCTCCCCGCGCAGGTGGAGGAGCTCATCCGCGCCTTCGCGTTCTCGAAGACCATGCGCTGGGACGACGAGGGCCTTCGCTTTCCGCGTCCCGTGCGCTGGCGGCTCGCGATGCTCGACTCGACGAGGATCGTCGGCCAACGCTCGTACGGCCACCGGTTCCTCTCCGAGCCGATCGAGATCGGGGACGCGGCCGGCGTATCCGGACGCACTGCGCGCCGCGGACGTCGAGCCCGACTCCGAGGAGCGGCGAACGGCGATCGTGGCCGGTCTGGATGCGCTCGGCGAGTGGAGCGACCCGAATGCCGTGCTGGCGGAGGTCGTCTACCTGGTCGAGAAGCCGGCGGTCATCGACGCGACCTTCGACGAGCGCTACCTCCAGCTCCCGAGCCGTGTCATCGAGACCACGATCCAGCACCACATCCGCGCCTTCCCGCTCGGCGCGAACCGGTTCGCGTTCGTCGCCAACGGAGGCGATCCCGACACCGTGCGAGCAGGGGTCGAGAACGTCGTCGAAGGCCGGCTCGAGGACGCCTCGTTCACGTTCGAGCGCGACGTGAAGGTCGGAATCGACGCGCTGGCGGAGCGGCTCGGCTCGATCACGTTCTTCCACGGCGCCGGCTCGTTCGCGGACAAGACGGACCGGCTCGCGAAGCTCGTCGAGGCGCTCGGCGGCGGAGAGGCCGCGCTCGAGGCTGCGCGGCTTGCAAAGGCCGACCAGGCGTCCGAGCTGGTGCGCGAGTTCCCGGAGCTCGAGGGCCACGTCGGCGCGGAGTACGCGCGGATCGCCGGCTACCCGGAGGCGGTCAGCGCCGCGATCGACGAGCAGTACCTGCCCGACGCCGCGGATGCGCCGCTGCCCAAGACGGAGACGGGGCGCGTCCTCTCGGCCGCCGACAGGATCGACTCACTCAACGTCTCGTTCGGACTGGGCCAGCGCCCGACGGGCTCCCGCGACCCGTACGGCCTCCGGCGCGCCGCGATCGGCCTCGACCGGTTGGCCACCGAAGGGAACCTCACGATCCCGCGTGAGCTGATGGACACGGAGGTTGCGGAGTTCGTCGAGGAGCGCTTCGAGGGGCTGCTCGAGGCGCCTGTCGAGTACGTCCGCGCCGCGCGGCTCGCACCGGTCCGCGATCTCGGCGGGGTCGCGCGTCTCGCGGAAGCGCTTGCGAGCCTCCCGGACGAGCGGTTCGCGCCGATCCACACGGCGTACACGCGCTCGAGTCGGCTCGCCGAGAAGGAGGCGGGGGCTGCGGCCGCGCTCGAGCAGGCCCTGCTCGTAGAGCCCGCCGAGGCTGAGGTGGCGAAGGCGCTGGAGCGAGTCGACCCAGAGATCGCGGCCGCGTTGGATGCCGGCGACTTCGGGGCAGCTGTCGAGGCCGGCGCGGAGCTCGGTCCGCTCCTCGACCGCTTCTTCGAGGACGTGCTCGTCCTCGCCGACGACCGCGCAGTCCGCGCGAACCGGCTGCGCCTCCTGCTCAATGTCAGAGACACGCTCGGCCGGCTCGGCGAGCTCTCCCAGATCCCGAGGTAGTCACACCTCCGTCACAGGGACAGTCCCTCGAACGAGGGACACTCGAACGAGGCACCCCTCGCGGGGCATCGAGGGATCGGCCGAAAAGGCCGGTGTAGTAGCCATGCGGCGCTGCGGCACCTCGCCTTGTTCGGCAAAGAGTTGTCGCGCGTCGCTTTCGGAGGCGACCGGCCGCAGTCGTCTCCACTTTTTCCGTTCCTGAAGCGGGCGTCGCGATAGGCCGCAGCGACGCCCGCTCAGGACGGCGTTACCCTGCACGCATGGCGCCTCAGCCGGTCGAGCTGCACGTCGTCTCCGATTCCACGGGCGAGACCGCGACCCGGCTCGTGCACGCGCTCGAGGCCCAGTTTCCCGACCAGCCGTTCGAGGAGATCCGGCACCCCATGGTCGAGAGCGTCGCCGACCTGGCCGATGTCGTCCGTCGCGCACGGGGACGGCCCGCGGTCGTCGTCTACACGCTCGTCGAGCCGGAGCTCCGTGAGGAGATGCGGACGCTCTGCCGCCGCGCGCGACTCCACTACTGCGACCTGCTCGGCCAGCCGATCGAGGCGGTCGCGAAGGTCTCGGGCCAGGCGGCGAGGATGCAGGCGGGCGGGCGGCACCAGCTCGACGAGACGTACTTCCGCCGGATGGAGGCGATCGAGTTCGCCGTCAAGTACGACGACGGGATCGTGGGCGGGCTCAACGACGCGGACATCGTTCTCGTGGGCGTGTCCCGCACGTCCAAGACACCGCTCTCGATCTACCTCGGCTACCTCGGCTACCGCGCGGCGAACGTCCCGCTCGTCAAGGGCATCGACCCGCCGAAGGAGCTGTTCGAGGTCGACGCGACGAAGGTCGTGGGGCTGAAGATCGACGCGAAGCGCCTCGCGGAGATCCGCAAGAACCGCTCACGGCGCATGGGCGGGGGCAACCACAAGTACTCGAAGCTGCTCGAGATCTACGAGGAGCTCGACCACGCGGCTGCGGTGCAGCGGCGCCTCGGCTGCCCGGTGATCGACACGACCGAGCTCTCGATCGAGGAGACCGCCGCCCGGGTGATCCGGCTCGTCGAGCAGCGGCAGGCCGAAGTCGCTACCAGCTAGCGAACGTCGCCCAGCCCGGATTGAACCTCGCGCCGCCGAGCGTGGCCTTGCACCACGCGTACGTCCCGGTCGGGCTGCAGGCCTTCGTAGCCGTGCCTCCGTCGCCGTAGGCCCCGGAGATCGACTGTGCGAGCCGCGTCGCGAGCGCCTGCACCTGAGCGGGCGTCGCGCCTGCGGGGTGCTCGTTCCAGGCGAAGCCGATCCGCCCGTCCGGGTACGGGTTCCTGATCGCCCAGGCACGCGCGGCATAGACCTCGAGATTCGTCAGCGCCTGCATCTGCGCCAGGGAGACGCGGTTGTTGCCGTAGCCCTTGGCGTCGCGCCAGTACGCCGTCATCAGCGGGAAGTACGCGCGGTCGAAGAGCGCTCTCGCTGGAACCGCGGGTGCCGGCCCGGCGAATGCGAGGCGCGCCGGATGCTCGACGTACTCGTTGAGATGGGTCGAGCGGATCGCGACCTTCGCTCCTGCGACGCACTCCTTCGAGCAGCTGGCGTACGCCTCCTGACTCCACCAGGCGACGTACGGCGAGACGGCCGTCCACCAGCCGCTGTTCGCGAGCCAGGCCTCGAGCTGGGCCTTGTACGGGCCGAAGTTGACGAGCTGCTGTCCGATTCCGACGACGAACACGGCCCCTTGCTGCGGCGTGGCTCCGCGCGGGCCGGTGAAGAGCCCGCGCATCGCGTCTCGCATGCGCGACTGGGTGACCGGCTTCGTGCGAGTAGCGCTCGAGAGCTCATTGATCGCCCACGTGTCGCCTGACGCGTAGCCGGCGGAGGCCATGCGCTGCCGGAAGAGCCTGCCCTTCGCCGCCCAGTCGCGGGCTTCGCCTTCGACCACGCGCCCACGTTGAACTCCGCGAGTGCATGGAAGTTCGGCCCCTTCGCGTGGATCGCGTCGACCGCGGCTCGTCCGCGCGGCTTCGTCTTGTCGCCGATCGCGGTCAGGACGACGTAGTAGTTGGCGCACGGCGTCTGATTCGCGGCGAGCGCGTTCGCCAGCGTCTCCCAGCCGTTCTGGCCGTAGACGAAGACCTGGGCCTGGTAGGGACAGGAGGTCTGCGCCGCGGGAGCCGGCTCGCCCGCTGCAAGGGCTGCCCCGGCGACGAGACACGCGGCCAAGACGGCGGCGACCTTCACATGATTCGTCGTTCCCCGCACGGGATACTGGAAACCGTGGCCACGCCCAAGCCTCCCGTCCCGGCCTGGCGTTGGGCGACCTGGTTCTCGATCCTCGGCCTCGCGATGGTCGTCTTCTACGTGCTCCTGACCCCGCTCTGGCTGGGGATCCGCGCGCTTGCCTGGCTCGCGGACCGCACCTCGCGCACCTCGTAATTCCCCTCGACTGTGTGAAGATTTAGCCGCGTGGCCCCGAACCGCTTCGTTTACGACTTCGACGAGCCGTCCGACGGGGGTCGCGAGCTGCTCGGAGGCAAGGGCATCGGCCTGGCCGAGATGACCCAGCTCGGCGTGCCCGTCCCGGCGGGGTTCACGATCACGACCGACGCCTGCCGCGCGTACATGGCGGGCGGCGGCGAGGTCCCCGAGGGTCTCGAAGGCGAGGTCGACGAGCATCTGACCGCGCTCGAAGAGAAGACGGGCAAGCGCTTCGGCGACTCCGCCGACCCGCTGCTCGTCTCGGTGCGCTCCGGAGCCGCGGTCTCGATGCCCGGGATGATGGACACGATCCTCAACCTCGGCCTGAACGACGAGGCCGTGCTCGGCCTCGGCGAGCGCACCGGCAACGCGCGCTTCGCGAACGACTCGTACCGGCGCCTGATCCAGATGTACGGCGAGGTCGTCGACGGAATCGACGGCCATCTCTTCGAGGAGGCCCTGGCGAAGCTGAAGGACAGCCGCGGCGCGGCGCTCGACGTCGACCTCTCGCCGGAGGACCTCGCGGAGCTCGTCGAGACGTTCAAGCGGATCTACGAGAGCGAGACCGGCGGCCCCTTCCCGCAGGACGCGCGGGCGCAGCTCTCACGCGCCGTGCGCGCGGTCTTCGAGTCCTGGGAGAACCCGCGCGCGCAGGTCTACAGGCGCGCGCACCACATCGCCGACGACCTCGGCACCGCCGTCAACGTCGTGCAGATGGTCTTCGGCAACAAGGGCGCCCAGTCGGGCACGGGCGTGGCGTTCACGCGTGACCCGTCGACCGGCGAGCCCGGCCTGTACGGCGAGTTCCTGGCCGACGCGCAGGGCGAGGACGTCGTCGCCGGGATCCGGACACCGGAGCCGATGGCGGCCATGCAGAAGGCGCTGCCCGAGGCGTTCGACCAGCTGATGGACACGATGCGCCGCCTGGAGGAGCACTACCGCGACATGCAGGACATCGAGTTCACGGTCGAGGACGGGAGCCTCTACCTGCTCCAGACGAGAAGCGCGAAGCGGACTGCCGCGGCCGCGCTGAAGTCCGCCGTGGACATGGTCGGAGAGGACCTGATCTCTCGCGAGGACGCGGTCGTCCGCATCGATCCCGATCAGCTCGACCAGCTGCTCCACCCGATGATCGACCCGACTGCGGAGTTGGAGGTCGTGGCGCAGGGCCTGAACGCATCGCCTGGCGCGGCGTCCGGGAAGATCGTGTTCGACGCGGACACGGCCGCCGAGAGAGCCGCTGCCGGCGAGGACGTGATCCTCGTCCGCTGGGAGACGACCCCCGACGACATCCACGGGATGATCGCCGCACAGGGGATCCTGACCGCCCACGGCGGGATGACCTCGCACGCGGCCGTCGTCGCCCGCGGGATGGGCAAGCCGTGCGTCGCGGGGTGCGAGGGGCTCTCGGTCGACCACGCGGCGAAGAAGGCTTCGATCGGTGGCCACGAGCTCGGCGAAGACGACGTGATCACGATCGACGGCGGCACGGGACGAGTCATCCTCGGCCCGGTCGACCTCGTCCCGCCGCAGATCAACGAGGACTTCGAGACGATCCTCGGCTGGGCCGACGAGGCGCGCCGCCTGAAGGTGCGCGCGAACGCGGACACGCCCGAGGACGCCGCCAAGGCGCGCGAGTTCGGCGCGCAGGGGATCGGCCTCTGCCGCACCGAGCACATGTTCATGGCCGAGGACCGGCTCCCGGTCGTGCGCGAGATGATCATGGCGTCCGGCGAAGAGGAGCGGCGCCGAGCGCTCGAGAAGCTGCTCCCGCACCAGCAGGCGCGACTTCGAGGGGATCTTCGAGGCGATGGCCGGGCCTCCCGGTCACGATCCGGCTCCTCGATCCGCCGCTGCACGAGTTCCTGCCGCCGCTCGAGGAGGCGGCCGACGACAAGATGCGCGACCGGATCCGGGCGCTGCAGGAGTCGAACCCGATGCTCGGCACGCGCGGCTGCCGCCTCGGCCTGATGTGGCCCGAGATCTACGAGATGCAGGTGCGCGCGATCGTCCGCGCTGCCGTCGCCGTCGAGGAGAAGACGGGCAGCGCGCCGCTCGTCGAGATCATGCATCCGCTCGTCGGCTTCGCAGAGGAGCTCAAGCGCCTCCGAGAGATGACCGTCGCGACCGCGTCCGAGGAGCGCGAGATCGAGTATCTGGTCGGCACGATGATCGAGCTCCCCCGCGCGTGCGTGCGCGCCGACGAGATCGCCGAACATGCCGACTTCTTCTCGTTCGGGACGAACGACCTGACCCAGACCGCGCTCGGCTTCTCGCGGGACGACGCGGAGGGCAAGTTCCTGACGCGCTATCTCGAGGACGGCGTGCTCGAGCGGAACCCGTTCGAGACGATCGACCAGGGCGGGGTGGGGGACCTGATGCGGATCGCGGTCGAGCGCGGCCGGAGCGTCAAGGACGACCTGAAGATGGGCATCTGCGGCGAGCACGGGGGAGAGCCGACCTCGGTCGCGTTCTGCCACGAGCTCGGGCTCGAGTACGTGTCCTGCTCGCCCTACCGCGTCCCGCTGGCCCGTCTTGCGGCCGCCCAGGCCGCGCTCAAGGAGTCCGGGATCGAAGCGGTCGCGTCCGGGCGGCTAGGCCGTCAGGCCCTGCACGCGGAAGTACGCGACCAGCACGCTCGCCACGCCGACCGCCACGACGCCGACCACTCCGAGGAGCCCCGGCCGGCCGTAGATCGCGTGCGTGCGCCCGAAGCGCGAGAGCGCGAGCATGCTCAGCGCCCCGCCGGCGAGCCCGCCCACGTGGCCGCCGATCGAGATGTTCGGGATCGCGAACGTCAGCACGAGGTTGATGACGATCAACCCCATCGCCTGTCCGCCGAGCACGTAGTTGCGCTGCGACTCGAGGACGAGCGCGGCGCCGAGGATCCCGAAGATCGCGCCCGACGCGCCGACCGTGACCGCATGCGGGCTGAAGATGATCGCGCCCGCCGAGCCCGCGAGACCCGACACGATGTAGAGCGCCAGGAAGCGCCCGCGCCCGATCGCCTGCTCCACCGGAGCGCCGACGATCCAGAGCACGAACATGTTCAGCCCGAGATGGATCAGGTTCCCGTGCAGGAACGCGGCCGTGATCAGCCGGTACCACTGGTCGTCGGCGAGCCCGCCCGGGTAGAACGGCGTGCTCACGTACAGCGCGCCCTTCTCGAAGAGCGGGCCCGAGGTCTGGCCGAGGCTCGATCCCTGGGCGAGGTTGATCAGGAACACGAGCACGTTGAGCCCGATCAGGACCTTGGTCACGAGCGCGCCCGTCCCCTCGTAGGCGGCGCGCTTCACGCCCGAAGTCACCCGAGAAGGCCCCTGTGCCTTCCCTGCATGGTCCGGGCAGCGAATCCCGACCGGCGCGAAGACCATGCAGTCGGTGCAGATGGGCCGCCCGCACTCCGAGCAGGAGACGCGCGTCTCGCGCCCAGGGTGCCTGTAGCAGTACAGCTTGGTCTCCTCGGCGGCCACCGAGGTAGCGTAGTGCGGGGATGCGCGTCCACGTCGCCTTTACGCCGGCCGAGGCGGAGAGCTCTCCCGTCGGAATCGTGGTCGACGTCCTGCGTGCGACCTCGACCATCGCGCAGGCGCTCGCGACGGGGTACGAGCGCGTCTACTGCAGCGGTGAGATCGACGAGGCGCTCGCGCTCAAGGAGACGCTCGGGGACGCGATCCTCGGCGGCGAGCGGAACGCGGTGCGGATCGACGGCTTCGACGTCGGCGCGTCGCCGCGGGAGTTCCTCGGCGAGCCGCGTGGCAAGACGGTCATCTTCTCGACCACGAACGGGACGCGGGCGATCCTGGAGACCGCGGCGCGCTCCGACCACGTCATGCTCGGGAGCCTGCTCAACCTCGACGCCGTGGCCGCTGCCGCACGTGAGCTGGACGACGACGTGACGATCGTCTGCGCCGGCTTCCAGGGCCAGTTCGCGCTCGACGACGCGTACTGCGCGGGCCGGATCGTCCAGCTGCTCGACGCGGAGCCCTCCGACTCGGGCAAGGCAGCGGAGGCGATCGCGCAGGCCTGGCCGGATGCGCACGACGGGCTCCTCGCCCGCACGTACGGGCCGCCCGGCCTCGAGGACGACATCGCGTTCTGCGCCCAGGTGAGCGTCCTCGACGTCGTTCCACGACTCAGCCGCATGGTCGGCGGCGCAGCCGAGATCAGTCTCGACGCGGGAACTGCTCGGTAACGTCTGATCCGTGCCCGGCGACACCGTCCACGTCCGCTACATGGTCGACGACGTCGAGGCGGCCATCGCCTTCTACACGACGCACTTCGATTTCGAGCTTCTGACGAATCAGGCGCCTGCGTTCGCAGACGTGCAGCGCGGAAACCTCCGGCTGCTCCTCAGCGGGCCGTCGAGCTCGGCCGCCCGCCCGATGCCTGACGGACGACAGCCGGAGCCCGGCGGCTGGAACCGCATCCATCTGCTCGTCGACGATCTCGCGACCGAGGTGGAGCGGCTGCGGGCGGCCGGTCTCGGCTTCCGAAACGACATCGTGAAAGGCCCGGGCGGCTCGCAGGTTCTGATCGAGGACCCGGCGGGCAATCCAATCGAGCTCTTTCAGCCACGGTAAGCCCAGGAAAGGGGGACGGATGAAGATCGCGACGATCGGCAGAGGAAACGTCGGGTCGGGGCTGGCGCAGCGCTGGCGAAAGGCCGGCCACGAGGTGACGGAGATCGGGAGCGACGGCGGCGACGTCTCGGGCGTCGGAGGCCGTGCTGGTGGCGATTCCGTCGAACGCGATCGAGGACGCGTTCACGAAGGTGACCGGGATCGGCGACGCCGTCGTGATCGACGCGACGAATGCGTTCACCGGCCGTGACGAAGGCTTCGAATCGCTTGCGCACCAGATCAAGTCGCACGTGAGCGGACCTGTAGCAAAATCGTTCAGTTGCAATTTCGCCGCGCTCTACGACGAGATCGACAACCAGCGCGTGCCGCCGTGCAGCCTGTACGCGGCCGAGGACGGCGCGGTCGAGGTCACCGAGCAGCTCACCCGCGACGCGGGCTACCACCCGGTGTCGGCCGGAGGCCTCGACAACGCGCGGATGCTCGAGGACCACCTCGCGCTGATGATGCGCGATCGTCGAGGGCGGGATCGGCCGGTTCTTCTATCGCTACGCAGCGCCCGGAGAGTTCTAGAACGAGCCGGACACCGGAGCCGAGGCTGTGACC
The DNA here is from genome assembly GCA_963712635.1 of uncultured Actinomycetes bacterium. Lineage (GTDB taxonomy): Bacteria > Actinomycetota > Thermoleophilia > Gaiellales > Gaiellaceae > VAXT01. The sequence continues at coordinate 350,051 of CAVQIS010000008.1, forward strand.
GAGTCGCCCCAGCGGGTGCGGCTGATCTTCGGCGCGCTCCTGCTCGTCCTGCTGCTGGCCGCACTCGACCAGACGATCGTCTCGACCGCGCTGCCGACCATCGTCGGCGAGCTCGGCGGGCTCGACCATCTGTCCTGGGTCGTCACGGCGTACCTGCTGACCGCGACGGTTTCCGGGCCGCTCTACGGCAAGCTCGGCGATCTCTACGGGCGCAAGATCGTCCTCCAGGCCGCGATCGTGATCTTCCTCGTCGGCTCGGCGCTCTGCGGCCTCTCGCAGAGCATGGGCCAGCTGATCGGCTTTCGCGCCGTGCAGGGGCTCGGCGCCGGCGGGCTGATCGTGGTCACGCTGGCCGTCGTCGGCGACATCATCCCGCCGCGCGAGCGCGGCAAGTACCAGGGCTACTTCGGCGCGGTGTTCGGGCTGGCGACGATCATCGGCCCGCTGCTCGGCGGGTTCTTCGTCGACAACCTGAGCTGGCGCTGGATCTTCTACGTCAACCTGCCGGTGGGGATCGTCGCGCTGAGCGTGATCGCGGTCACGTTCCACGCGCCGGCGGAGATGCGGCGCCACGCGATGGACTACGCAGGCGCTGCGCTCCTTGCGGCCACTTTGACGGCGATCGTGCTCTTCACGAGCCTCGGCGGGACGACCTGGGACTGGGGCTCGCCGCAGATCATCGGGCTGATCGTCCTGAGCATCGTTCTGCTGCCGATGTTCGTGCTCGTCGAGCGGCGCGCCAAGGAGCCGATCCTGCCGCTGTCGCTCTTCCGCAACCGGACGTTCACGGCTACGAGCGCGGTCGGCTTCATCGTCGGCTTCGCGCTCTTCGGCGCGGTCACGTTCCTGCCGCTCTACCTCCAGGTGACGAAGGGGTCGAGCCCGACGAGGTCCGGGCTCGAGCTGACGCCGCTCATGGGGGGCCTGCTCGTGACGTCGATCGTCAGCGGGAACCTGATCACGCGCTGGGGCCGGTACCGCCCGTTTCCGATCGCCGGCACGGCGACCATGGCCGTCGGCCTCTTCCTCCTCTCCCGGCTCGAGGTCGACACCCCGACCTGGGAGGTGCTCGGCGCGGGGGTCGTGCTCGGCCTGGGCCTAGGGATGGTGATGCAGGTGCTCGTCCTCGCAGTCCAGAACGCGGTCGACCCGCGGCAGATGGGCGTCGCCACGTCCGGCTCGACGCTGTTTCGTCAGATCGGCGGCTCGATCGGCGTGTCGATCTTCGGCGCGATCTTCGCCAACCAGCTGCATTCCGAGGTCGCGTCCCGCTTCCCCGAGAGCGCGACCGCATGCGGGCAACCCGGGAGCGATCCGCGCGCTCCCGCCGGAAGTCCGCTCCCTGTTCGAGCAGGCCTTCGCGGCGGCGCTGCATCCGGTCTTCCTGATGGCGGCGGCCGTTTCGCTCGTCGCGTTCGCGCTCACCTGGCTGATCCCCGCGCTTCCGCTGCGCGAGTCGGTGGCCGCGGTGCCGGAGGTTCCGCCTGGCGCGGAGCCCGTCCTCAGCTAAGCCTTGACTGCCCTGACGAGAAGGAGAATCGAGATGGGAAAGCTGATTGCGACCACGCAGGCCACGCTGGACGGCGTCGTCGACCCGGTCGGCGAGTGGGTGCAGCCGGACGGAGACCACGGCGACTACTCGTTCGAGCGTCAGGCGAGATCGAGCGGGCTGGTGCTGGGCCGAAAGACCTACGAGGGGCTGGCGGGATATTGGCCGAGCCAGTCGGGGAAGTGGGCGGACATGGTCAACGCGCTGCCGAAGTACGTCGGGTCCAAGACTCTTGCCGGAGATCTCGAGTGGAACGCGACTCTGCTCGAGGGGGACATCGAGGACTCGATCCCCAAGCTGAAAGACGACGTCGAGGCTGACCTCTTCATGCACGGGAGCGGCGAGTTCGCGTACGCGCTCGCCGAGAAGGGGCTGATCGATGTGTACGAGGTCTACGTGAACCCGCTCGTCTGGGGCAAGGGAAACGTCCATGTTCTCGGCGACAGAGGAACCGTCCGGATGAAGCTCGATGACGTGAAGCGCTTCGACTCCGGGGTCGTTCTTCTCACGTACCTGCCCAGCTGAGGGACAGCTCCTCTCGCGGTGTTTGCGGAACACCTGCGGTCGACATGGGGGCGGACGAATACGTGCCGCTGTCGAGGCCAATCCTGCGTCGCTGACACGATTTGACAGCGAACGTCTGTTCGTGTAGAACATACGTTCGTATGCTGGCTTGCCTCCTCATTCCCGGCTTCGAGCTTCGGGCTGCGTTGCGCGCCCGGCCTTCGCTCGCTCTCGTCCCCGCCGCGCTCGCGCCCGCCGAGGGCGAGGAGCCGCTGCTCGGCCCGGTGACCGCCGCGGCCGAGGCGAAGGGAGTGCGTCCGGGCATGCGCATGGGGGAGGCGCTCGCCACGTGTCCCGAGCTCGTCCTCGTCGAGCAGGATCCGTCCGCGGCCGAGCAGGCCTGGGAGGAGATCCTGCGGCGGCTCGAGGACTCGGGCTTCGAGGTCGACGCGGGTGACCTCGGCTGTGTGTTCTTCGAGACGCGAGGTGTGGAACGTCTTTACGGCGGCGTGGAGGCAGCGCTCGAGCGCGCCCTCGCCGCCGTCGGCTCTGCCTGGGATCCACGCGCCGGCGCTGCGGGGCGCCGGTTCGCCGCACTCGCGGCGGCCAACGTGGCGCGCCCCGGGCAGGTCTTGATCGTTGCCGACGAGCGCACGCGCGACTTCCTCGCGCCACTTCCGCTCGCGCTGCTTCCTCTCGCTGAGCAGCGGCGACGCGAGCTCGAGGAGCTCGGCGTGCGCAACGTCGGCGAGCTTGCTGGGCTCCCGGGTGGCGCCGTAGCCGAACGACTGGGGCCGGACGGGCGGCGCGCCTGGAGCCTGGCGAGAGGACGAGACCGCGGGCGCGTGCGGGGAAGACGGGCCCCTGCCGAGCTCATAGAGACGCTCGAGTTTCCCGAGGCGATCGGGAACGAGCTCACGCTACGGCGCGCGCTCGCGGTACTCGTCGAGCGTCTCCTCGGCCGGGCGGAACTGGGCGATCGCTTCCTGCGCAAGGTCGCGCTCTCGGCGACGCTCGTCGGAGGCGGATCGTGGCGCAGGCAGCTGACGCTGCGCGAGCCGTTCGCCGAGGCTGGGCGGCTCCGCACCGCGCTCGGGCCGAAGCTCGCGGAGATCCCGGGACCGGTGCTGAAGCTGAAGCTGGAGGCGCTCGAGCTGACGGAGTCGACCGGTCAGCAACTGGCGCTCGTGCGTCCCGAGGGCGACGAGCTCCACGGAATGCTCCGCGAAGGCCTGCGCCAGGTGAAGGCCAGCACCGGCGAAGGCGGTGTGTGCACGGTCGTCGAAGTGGCACCTTGGTCGCGGATCCCGGAACAGCGGGCACTGCTCGTCGCGCGGGACGACTGAACTCGCCGCGCCCGGTGCAGGTCGAGCCCGACCTGGACGGGACGCCGCGGAGGGTCAATCGCAGGCCGGTGGCGCTCGTCCGGGAGGAGTGGCGCGTGCGTCGACCGCTGGTGGACCGAGGAGCCGGTGCACCGCCGGTACTTCGACGTCGTCCTCGACGGCGGCGAGCGGTCGGTCGTCTATCGCGACGAAGAAGCCGGCGGCTGGTTCAGCCAGCGCGGAGTCTGACCGCAGTGTCCGCGAGCTTCGGCCATTCGCTCTCGTGGGCGTAGGGCACCTGCACCCACTCCTTGAAGGGCTGTCCCCTGCCGGAGGGATCGAAGAGGTGCGCGCCGTCCAGGCCGAGCGCCTGCGAGTGCTCGGACTCGTCCGGGAGCTTGAAGATCATCTCGCCGCTGCGGGCGTAGCCGATCACCATCTTCCCGCCGAGCTTGACGCACGGCATGCCCATCATCTGGCTGAGCTCGATGTCCGGGTCGCGCGCGGCCAGGTCGTCGCAGATCTCGTCGTAGCGGTCTCTGGGGTTCATGGGTCAGTCCTTTCGGATGCGATCGATGAAGCCACTTCCAGGGGCGTGAATGTTGAAGAAATGTGCGCCTTCGGGGCCGGGAATCGCAAAGCCGTGGCGAACTCCGGCCGGTGCCGCGACCCAGGTGCCGGGGCCTGCGCGCTTCGTCTCGTCGCCGATCGTGAACTCGACCTCACCCTCGAGGACGTAGAACGAGTCGGCGTGTCGTCGTGGACGTGGGGCTCGATCGGCCCGAAGCCGGGCTCGCACCAGAACTCGAGCACCTCGAGCTCGCCGCCTTCGTACTTGACGCGGAGCTCGCGCTGCCGACCGGAAAGCTGCTCGCCCTCTCCAGGGCCTAGGAAGATCGCGTGGCCTTCGTCGAGCTGCACTGCCATTCAGCCTATTCCTTCCTCGACGGGGCGTCCCACCCCGAGGAGCTGGCCGCCCGGGCTGCCGAGCTGGGCTACGAGGCGCTCGCGCTGACCGACCACGACGGCGTGTTCGGGTCGCTCGAGTTCGCGCACGCGGCGAAGGCGTTCGGCGTGCGGCCGATCACCGGGGCGGAGGTGTCGCTCTCGGACGGGTCGCACGTGACACTGCTCGTCGAGTCGCCGCGTGGGTACGCGAATCTGTGCCGGCTGCTGACCGCGGCGCATGCCGGGACTCGGCCCAAGCCGACGGAGCCGATCCCGCCCTCGCTCGATCGGCACCTGTTCGCGGAGCTCAACGAAGGGCTTGTCTGCCTGTCCGGTTGCGCACGGGACGGTCTCGCGGCACGGAACGGCAACGGCGCGGCGGAGTTGGCGTCGATCTTCGGGCAGGACCGGTTCTTCGTCGAGCTCCAGCGGCCGTACGAGCGCGGAGACGCGCAGCGCAATGCTCGGCTGCGGCAGCTCGCGGAGACGATCGGCGTCCAGACGGTCGTCACCGGGAACGTCCACGCGCACAACCGCCGGCGCGCGCTCCTCCAGGACGCGATGGTCGCGATCCGCAACAACACGTCGCTCGAGGGCGCGGAGCGCGAACGCCGCGGCAACCACGAGTGCGTCCTGCTCCCGCCCGACGCGATGTCCGAGCGCTTCCCGGATGACCTCGACGCCGTGGCGCGCACCGCCGAGCTTGCGCAGCGGCTCGAGTTCGACCTCACGCAGGAGCTCGGCTACCGCTACCCGGACTTCTCCGACCGCGACGAGCCCGCGATCGCCGAGCTGACGAAGGTCTGCACCCGAGCGTTCGAGGCTCGCTACGGCGACGCCAACGGCCACAAGCGCAAGGCGCGCGCACGGCTGGACGAGGAGCTGGCGCTGATCGGCGACCTCGGGCTCGCCGGGTTCTTCCTGCTCCACTGGGAGGTGCTCGAGCTCGCGGCCGACGTCGCCCGCGAGGTGCGCGGCCGCGAGACGCCACGCCACTCGCTCCCGCCCGGGCGTGGGCGGGGCAGCTCGGTCGGCTCGCTCGTCTGCTACCTGACCGGCCTCTCGCACGTGGATCCCGTGGCGGCCGGCCTCTCGCTCGGGCGCTTTCTGAACCGAGAGCTCGACTCGGTGCCGGACATCGACCTCGACTTCCCGCGCGACATCCGCGAGAAGCTGATCGTCGCCCTCACCGAGCGCTACGGCCGCGAGCACGCCGCGCTCGTCGCCAGCTTCTCGACCTACCGCTCGCGCGGGGCCATCCGCGACCTCGGCAAGGCGCTGGGCCTGCCGTTCGCCGAGCTCGAGCGGCTCGCCCGCGTGACCGAGGGGAACCCGAAGCGGGTCGAGGAGGAGATCGCGAAGCTCCCCGACGGCGAGGAGAAGCTCCGCTCCCGCCGCTGGCGGGCCCTCGGTGCGCTCTCCCGCGAGATCGCCGGCCTTCCGCGCCACATCTCGCAGCACCCGGGCGGGATGGTCATCTCCAGCCGTCCGCTCGTCGAGCTCGTCCCGGTGCAGCCGGCCGCGATGGAAGGTCGTCAGATCTGCCAGTGGGACAAGGACTCCTGCGCGGACGCGGGCTTCCTGAAGATCGACCTGCTCGGGCTGGGGATGCTGTCCGCGGTCGAGGACTGCGTCGTCCAGATCGCCGAGACGAAGGGCGAGACGATCGACCTCTCCCGGATCGCGCTCGACGATCCGGACGTGTACGACGAGATCCAGCGCGCCGACACGATCGGCGACTTCCAGATCGAGAGCCGCGCGCAGATGCAGAGCCTGCTCCGTACGCGGCCGGAGAACCTCGACGACCTCACGGTGCAGGTCGCGCTCGTCCGCCCGGGGCCGATCCAGGGGAAGGCCGTCCATCCGTACATCGAGCACCGCCAGCGCCTGCGCGAGGATCCGGGCTTCGTCCCGCCGGTCGACCATCCCTTGCTCGCCGAGCCGCTTCGCGAGACGTACGGCGTCGTCGTCTTCCAGGACCAGGTGCTCGAGGTCGCGATCGCGCTGGCGGGGTTCAGCGTGGGGGAGGCGGAGGGGCTGCGGCGCGCGATGAGCCGGAAGCGGAGCGAGGAGGCGATCGAGGCGTTCCGCGGGCGGTTCGTCGAAGGCGCGGTCGCCAAGGGGGTCGAGCCGAAGCTCGCGGACGCGGTCTACGACAAGCTCGTCGGCTTCTCCGGCTTCGGCTTCCCGAAGTCGCACGCGGCCGCGTTCGGGCTGCTCGCCTACCAGTCGGCGTGGCTGCGGCACCACCATCCGGCCGAGTTCCTGTGTGCGCTCCTGAACGCACAGCCGATGGGCTTCTATCCGCCGGCGAGCCTCGTCCGCGACGCACAGCGGCGCGGGGTGGAGGTGCGCCCGCCGGACGTGAACCTGAGCGAGGCGAAGTGCTCGATCGAGGGCGATGCGGTTCGGATCGGGCTCGAGTACGTGACGTCGGTGGGGGCGGAGGACGCGAAGACGCTCGCCGAGGCCTCGCCGTTCGAGAGCGTCGTCGACCTCGCGCAGCGGACCTCGATCGGGCAGGGCGGCCTGGAGAGCCTGATCGCCTCGGGCGCATGCGACTCGCTCGGTGTGTCGCGCCGCGCGCTGCTCTGGGAGCTCGGTCTCGTTCCGCGCTCGCAGAGCGTCCCCGGCTCGGGCGGCGAGGAGCGGCAGCTCGCCCTTCCGCTCGACCCGACCGCGGAGACGCCCGAGCTGCGAAAGCCCACCGAGTGGGAGCAGATGCTCGCCAACTACCGCCAGACGAGCCTCTCGGTCGACGTCCATCCGATGGAGCTGATGCGTCCGCACCTCCCGCCAGGTGTCCTTTCCAGCCATGACCTGTGCCTGGCACCGGACAGGTCTCGGGTGGCCGTGGCCGGGATGGCCGTCGCCCGCCAGCGCCCGGCGACCGCGAACGGGGTCGTCTTCATGCTGCTCGAGGACGAGCACGGTCAGGTGAACCTGATCGTCCCGCCTCAGGTCTACGAGCGGCACCGGGCGATCGTCCGAGGCGAGCCGCTGATCCTCGCGCGGGGCGTCTTCGAACGGGTCGAGCGGAACCAGAACGTCCTCGTCCACGAGCTCGAGACACTGGCCCCGCTCGCACGCAAGCTCTCCGGAGCGCCCGATCTCGTTTCGGCTCTCCCGGACGCCCACCATTTCGGCCACCGGTAGGATCGCTGTCGTGACCGTTCCCAGAATCGTGCTCGCCCTTTCCGTTGTCCTGCTCGCTCTCGCAGCGGCCGGCTGCGGCGGCGGCGGCGACAGCAGCTCCAGCTCCTCGGGGACGGACGCCGATACCTGGGCGAAAGACGTCTGCGGGGCGCTCGACACCTGGTCGAACGACATCCAGTCCGGGAGCAAGGACCTCGGCGACGCGCTTCGGGACACCAGCAGCCCGAAGGACGCCAAGGAGAAGGTCGTGACGTACCTCGAGGACGTCCAGGACAGCACCGACACGATGGTCGATGACGTGAAGGCCGCAGGAACGCCGGCCATCGAGAAAGGCCAGGAGATCCAGGATGACCTCGAGAACGGGCTCACGGAGGCACGGGACAGCTTCAATGAGGCCGTCGAGAGCGCGAAGAAGATCGACACCAGCAACCTGCGAGCGTTCACCACGGGCCTGTCCAATCTCAGCCAGCAGATCCAGACCCAGCTCTCGAAGGCCTCGGGCGACCTCAAGGGGCTCGAGAGCAAGTACGACGTGGGCGAGCTCAACGACGCGCTCAAGAACGAGCCGTCGTGCAAGTCCATCGTCTCTCAGTCTTAGAGGGTTTGGCGCAAAACAGACTGTGCCGCCGGGCCGCGCTGCTCGCCCCCTCGACGGCGTCCTCAGTCGCCCACGTACCTATGGGTACGCGGGCTCCCTGCGTCCTTGCGAGGGAACGACCATCGCACCCCGGCGACGAGCGGTTTCGCGCCAAACCCTCCTAGAGATCCTCGATCTGGAGGGCGAAACGAGGTAGCCGCCGCTGGACGGCGGCGTTGAACTCCTGCTCGTACTCCTCCGCCGCGATCTCGTTCATCGTGGAGGCGAAGTTGTCGCGAAGCTCGGCCAGGCGCTCGGTGCCGGTCTCGACCAGCTCCAGATAGTCGGCGTAGCGCTCCTCGGCCTCGTCGCGTCCCGCGGAGTCGTACGCGCGCTCTGCTGCGTCGCACTCGGCGATCAGGTCCGCGCACTCCTGCTCGAAGAGGTCGAGCTGTCGCCGGATGACGTCGTCGAAGGTCACATCAGCTCCTCGTAGAGCTCGAGGTGGGAGCGCGCCGCCGCGTCCCAGGTGAGCTCGGCCCTCGCGCGCTCGGCACCTGCGCGGGCGTGTGCAAGCGCGTCCGCGTCGTCCAACAGCTCCCGCGCGGCATCCGTGAGCGCGTCGACGTCGCCGGCCGGGACGACTCGTCCTGCCTCGAACCGCCGAACAGGCTCGGCAAGTCCACCCACGTCGTAGGCCACGACCGGAACACCGGCCCCGAGCGCACGCAGGAGCGCTCCGCTCTGGTCGATCTCGGGCCGGTACGGAAAGAGCGCCACCGTCGCCTCGCCGAGCGCCGCGTCGATCTCGCCCTCGGACAGATAGCCGAGACGCCATTCCGCCCGGTCGCCGGCTGCCGCCCGGTAGCCCGTCGACGCTGTCGAGCGGATCGCCGGCCACGAGCAGGCGGGCGCCGTCGATCCGCTTCGTCGCCTCGATCGCGTCGCCGATCCCCTTGTACTCGCGGATGATCCCGAGCGAGAGGAGCGTGCGGCCGTCGTCGCGGCGCTCCGGGTGGCTCGGAAAGACGGGGTGCGGGATCACGCGCAGCCGCGCCGGGTCGACGAGCTCGGCGAGCTGGTCGCGGCCGCGCTCGCTGTGGACGACGACGCGCTCGAAGCGGCCGAAGAGCCGCCGCCAGAGCTCGCGCTTCGCGGCGGTCCGCCGAGGAAGCACGTCGTGGGCCGTGAAGACGAGCGGCCTGCTCGAGCGGAGCAACCGGTCGTCGAGCTCGGGCGCGGACAGCCACTGGAAATGGACGACGTCCGCGTCGCGCCGTTTCAGCCTCGCGAGCCCGACAGGATGCTCGAGCAGCTTCACCGGGATCCGCAGCCGGGAGCGGCGGAAGACACGAGAGCTGACCGGATAGAACAGCTCCGAGCGCCGATACCCATCCGGTGCGGGCGCGTCGCCGAAGCGGAACGGCGAGGTCACGAGCTCGACGTCCGCCCCGGCGCGCGCGAGTGCCGAGGCGAGCGCATGATCGTACGGCGGCGTGAACGCCGGAGGGTCGGCCAGGAGTACCCGCATCGCCCGCTTACACTAGGCGCTTGCCCGGCTTCGAGGACCTTCGCGCCGCCTATCCGGTCCTCGACCAGTTCGCGTATCTGAACGCTGGCACGAACGGGCCGCTCGCGCGCTCGACCGTCGAGGCGATGCTTGCCGAGGAGCTCGTCGACCTCACGCAGGGCCGTGGAGGAGAGCCGTACTTCTCGCGCGCGCTCGGAATGCGCGACGAGGTTCGGGCGAAGCTTGCCTCGCAGCTCGGCGGTCGAGCCGAGCCAGGTGTCGCTCACGCGGTCGACGACGGACGGCTGCAACATCGTCCTCGCCGGGCTCGAGCCTGGGGCCCGACGACGAGGTGGTCACGACCGACGTCGAGCACTTCGGCCTGATCGGGCCGCTGCACGCGTCCGGCGCGAAGGTCGTCACCGTCCCGGAGGACAAGGTGGTCGAGGCGGTCACCGACCGCACGCGCCTGATCGCGATCTCGCATGTCTCCTGGGTGACCGGCAACTCTCTGGACCCGGCCGGGATCAAGGCCGAGACAGGTCTTCCGGTTCTCGTCGACGGCGCGCAATCGGCCGGCGTGATTCCGGTCGAGGCGAGCGCAGGTCGACTACTACGCGGTCTCCTGTCAGAAATGGCTCTGCGGCCCGGACGTGACCGGCGCGCTCGTGGTCGCGCGCCCCGACGAGCTCCGCGTCGCGCTCCCGAGCTACTTCGCCCAGCTCGAGCACCAGCCCGACGGTTCGTACGTCCCACGCGAAGGTGCGGAGCGCTTCGACAGCGGGTGGAACGGCACGCCGTCTCTCGCAGGCCTGTCCGCAGCGCTCGACGTCCATCCCGAGTGGCGCTTCGAGCGCGTGGCGGAGATGGCCGCGAAGTGCCGGACCGCCCTCGAGGAGCGCTTCGAGGTCGTCACGAAGCCCGGTCAGGCCGGCCTCGTCACCTTCCGCCCGACGAGCGACCCGACCGAGCTCGTCGACAAGCTCCGCGGCGCGGGCGTCATCGTCCGCGAGCTGCCCGGCCGCAATCTGATCCGAGTCTCCTGCGGCTACTGGACGAGCGACGACGACCTAGAGCGGCTGCTCAGCGGACTGTCGTAGCCCGAGCTCGCCCGCGATCGGCCGCATGGCCTCGATCACGAAGCGGATGTGGTCGTCGAGCTCCACGCCCAGCTCCTCGGCGCCCTTGTAGACGTCCTCGCGGTGCACGCCGGCTGCGAAGGACGGCTGCTTCAGCTTCTTCTTGACCGACTTCGGCTCGAGCGTCTCGATCCCGTCCGGGCGCACGAGCCCGCAGGCATGGATGAAGCCCGGACAGCTCGTCGCAGGCGAAGAGCGTCTTCTTGAGCAACGTGTCGCGCGGCATCCCGAGGTGCTCCGCGTGCGAGAGCACGCCCTCGATCACCTCTTCGGGCCAGCCTTCCTCGCGCAGGATCGGTGCGCCGTCCTGCGGGTGCTGGTCGAGCGTGGGATGCATCTCCCAGTCGAAGTCGTGGAGCAGCGCGGTGACGCCCCAGAGCTCCTCGTCCTCGCCGAATTTCCGCGCGTAGGCCCGGACGGAGGCCTCGACCGCGAGCGCGTGGCGGAGCAGTGCCTCGCTCTTCGTGTAGCGGGTGAGGGTCTCCCAGGCGCGCTCGCGAGTGACTTCCACGACGAGGAGTACCATAGCCCGCTCGATGACCGAGACCATGGTCGGGAACACGCTGACGGAGTCCTTCGTGATCGAGGGCGGGCAGGCCCTGCACGGCACGGTGAGGGCGGCCGGAAACAAGAACGGCGTGCTGCCGATCCTCGCCGCCTGCGTGCTCACGAGCGAGCCCGTCGAGCTGCACAACGTTCCGCGGATTCGGGACGTCGACACGATGCTCGAGCTGCTCGCCGACATCGGCGTAGAGGTCGACTGGATCGGTCCGAACGACGTCCGGGTGCACGCGGCGGAGATCCGGAAGACCGAGCTCGACCACGAGCTCTGCTCGCGGATGCGCGCCTCGTTCCTGCTCGCGGGCCCGCTGCTCGTGCGCGCGGGAAGCGCCGTCGTCGCGCCTCCGGGCGGGGACGTGATCGGGCGTCGCAGGCTCGACCCGCACATCCACGGCTTCACGGAGCTCGGCGTCGACGTCGAGGCGGGAGACACGTACGACATGCGCACCGACGGCATCCGCGGCGCGAACGTCTTCCTCGACGAGGCGAGCGTGATGGCGACCGAGAACATCGTCATGGCCGCGTCGCTCGGCGCCGGGCGAGACGACCGTCGGCAACGCGGCATGCGAGCCGCACGTCCAGGATCTCTGCCGCTTCCTCGGCTCGCTCGGCGCGAAGATCGAGGGGATCGAGTCGAACGTCCTGCGGATCAGCGGGGTCGAGAGTCTGCGCGGCGGCTCGTGGACGATCGGCCCGGATCACGTCGAGGTCGTCGAGCTTCATCGGGCTCGCCGCGGTGACGGGCGGCGATGTGACGATCGAGGGCGTCACGACCCAGGACCTGATCTCGATCCTGCCCACGTTCGCGCGGCTCGGCGTGCGGGTCGAGGTGGGGGACGGAACGGTTCGCGTCCCGCCCGGCCAGGAGCTCTACATCGAGGACGACATCGGCGGGCACATCCCGAAGATCGAGGACGGTCCGTGGCCCGCGTTCCCGTCGGACTGCACCTCGATCGCGCTGACCGTCGCGACCCAGGCGCGCGGGACGGTGCTCCTCTTCGAGAAGATGTTCGAGAACCGGCTGTTCTTCACGGACAAGCTCGTCTCGATGGGGGCGCGGATCATCCTCTGCGATCCGCACCGTGCGGTCGTCACCGGGCCGACGAGGCTGCGCGGCCAGCGGATGGAGAGCCCGGACATCCGCGCCGGGATGTCGATGCTGCTCGCGAGCCTCTGCGCCGAGGGCGAGTCGACGATCGGGGCGATCTACCAGATCGACAAGGGCTACGAGCGCATCGACGAGCGCCTCAGGGCACTCGGCGCCCGCATCGAGCGCGTCCCGGCCTAGGGAACCCTTACCGGCTTGAGCCGGATCGCGCTGCGGAGATCCCAGCGGCCGCGGTAGACCGCGCGGAGCACGTAGCGGCCCGGGCGGAGGCCGACCGTCCAGCGGATCCCGCCCCCGGTGCGCGTCGTTCCGCGGGCGAGCCGGTGCCAGCTGCCGCCGCGCCGTACCTGGAGGGTGATCGTCCGGTATTCCGGCGGCACGAGCGGGGCGCTCGTTCGCAGGTGCACCGCGAGGCGCAGTGCGTGAAGGCCGTGGGGGCGATGGGAAACGGAGCGGACCGAGAGGACGCGCCGGCTGCTCACCTGGTGGAGGCTGATCCACGCGCCTGCCCGCTCGCGCGGCTCTATGGAGTGACCCTGAGCCTTGGCGACGGCGGCGGCGACGTCGATCACGCCGTAGCCGAGCCGCGGATTCCATTTGCCGTTGCCCGAGGCGGTCGCCTTGAGGATCGCGGCCACCTGCTGCGCGGTCAGCGACGGGCTCGCGGCCCAGACGAGTGCCGCCGCACCGGCGACTTCGGGGCTCGCGAACGACGTACCGCTCGACCAGCCGTAGAGGCCGGCCTGGGAGCCGGGGAGGGCGTAGCGCGGCCACCACTCCTTCGCGGAAGTCGAGGCGATGTCGCCGAAGACGTTTTCGCCGGGGGCTGCGAGGGAGATCTGCGAGCCGGTGTTCGAGAAGTACGCGCGCTTCCCCGACATCGTGCTGGCTCCGACCGAGAGGCCGAACCCGCCCTGTCCGTTCGAGCCAGGCGGCTGGAGCGCGGCGGCGGGGTACTCGATCGGATTGCCGTCCTCGTACTCGTTGCCCGCGGCGGCGACCAGGAGCACGTTGTGGCTGGCGGCGTAGAGCACCGCCTTCTGCTCGAGCGCAGAGGTGCCTTCGCCGCCGATCGACAGATTGACGATCTTCGCGCCGTGGTCGACCGCGTAGATGATCGCGGCGGCCTCGTCGACGTCGCTGAAGCTGTCGCCCGCGCCGACCGCACTGACCATGAGGAGCTTGGCGTCTCCGCCGAAGCCGGCGATTCCCTCGGCGTTGTCGACGGAGCCCGTGGCGAGGGAGGAGACGAACGTGCCGTGGCCGTCGTTGTCCTTGACGCTCGTGCGATGGTGAACGACGTCCCAGGTCTCGGGCGACTTCGCGGCCAGGTCTGGATGCGTCACGTCCGCACCGGTGTCGACGACGCCGATCTTGATCGCGCTCGCCGCCCGCAGGACGTCCTCGGGCACTTCGTTCTCGTGCGTGGCGACGTACTGCCACTCGTAGGGGAGGCCCGGGCGGAACATCGCCGTGAGGGCGGGCTCGGCCATTGTCCGACGCGCCAGCGGGCGGTGCGCGAAGGCGATTCCCGGACGGCCGCGAAGCTGGCTCGCGCGCCCGGCCAGCTCGACCTCGACCGTCTTCATGTGGGGGATCCGCCGGACGATCTTGGCTCCCGGAAAGTCCTCGAGCGCCGTCGCCAGCTCCTCGTTCGAGTGGAAGCCGACGACCGCGCGCATCGTCTGCGGACGGCTGGTCGTGCCGTTCGGCGCCAGGATCGCAGCCGTTGCGAGCGCTGCCGCGAAGAGGAGGGCGAAGCGAGGGAAGCTGAGGTCGCGAGTCGGTGTCAAAGCCGCACGGGAAGCGGGAAAAGGGTCGTGTCCGTCGTCGGCCGAACCGGGCGCGTGCGGTACCCTGGTTCGAGGGATGGCGTCCCCCGACCGGGTGACTGAACAAGCTCGCGTTCGCGTGTCGCTCGACGGTTCGGGCGAGAGCAACGTGAGCAGCGGCCTGCCGGTGCTCGATCACCTGCTGGGCCTGCTGGCGCGCTACGGCAGCCTCGACCTCGAGCTTCAGCTCGCGCCCGAGGAGCCGGAGGCCGAGGTCGCCGCGGCGGGAAAGGCGCTCGGTCAGGCGCTCCGCGAGCCGCTGTCCGCGGAGGACGTTCGGGGTCACGGGTCTGCGGTCGCGGCTGCCGACGACGCGCTGGCGCACATCGTCCTCGAGGCGTCCGGGCGTCCGCTCGTCGTCGCGAACGTCGACCTCTCCGAGGCGCGGGTCGGCGGGCTCGGCACCGACCTCGTCGCGAGCTTCCTCCACGAGCTCGCCGAGGGCGGAGGCCTTACGCTCCACGTGCGCCTCATCGACGGCGACGATCCGCAGCACGTCCTCGAGGCGATCTTCAAGGCGCTCGGCGTGGCGCTCGCGCAGGCCGGCCGGCCACGGAAACGGAGGGACTGACATGGACAAGACCGCGGTTCGGACGGAGAACGCCCCTGCGCCGTTCCAGGGAGCGCCGTACTCGCAGGCGATCAAGGCGAACGGGCTCGTGTTCGTCTCGGGGCAGCTCGGATTGAAGCCCGGGCGACACGGAGATGGCCGGCGACACGATCGAGGATCAGACCCGCCAGGTGTTCGACAACCTCGAGGCGATCCTCACCGAGGCGGGCAGCGGGCTCGACCGGATCGTCAAGACGACGGTCTTCCTCGACTCGCTCGACGACTTCCAGGGGATGAACTCGGTGTACGCGGAGCGGGTCGGCGAGACACCGCCTGCACGCTCGACGATCGAGGTCGCGGGCCTCCCGTCGGGCGCCCTCGTCGAGATCGAAGCCGTCGCACTCCTGTAACAGGGACAGTCCCTTTGAGGGACAGTCCCTGTTATGGCGGCAGAATGACCTCGCCATGGCGACGCTCGAGCTTCCCGAAAGGCTGCGGCCCGTGCTGGACGCGGTCGTGGCCGTCAGCGACGGCTACGAGGGCGTTTACCTCGTCGGCGGCTCGGTGCGCGACATCCTGCTCGGCGAGCCGAACTTCGACGTGGACGTCGTCGTCGAGGGCGATGCGATCGCCTTGGCGCATGCGCTCGCAGGGCAACTGGAAGGCCGTGCCCGGGCGCATCGGCACTTTGGAACCGCAGTCGTGCTCTACGGCGACGACGAGCGCGTCGACGTCGTGACCGCGCGCAGCGAGACGTACCACGCCCCGGCGGTCCTCCCCGCGGTCGAGCCGGGGTCGATCGACGAGGACCTGCACCGCCGCGACTTCACGATCAACGCCATGGCGGTCTCCCTGAAGGGCGAGAACCTCGGCGGGCTCGTCGACCCGTTCGGCGGCCGCGAGGACCTCGAGGCCGGCCGCATCCGAATCCTCCACGACCGCTCCTTCGTCGACGACCCGACCAGGATCCTCCGCGCGATCCGCTACGAGGACCGCTACGGGTTCCGGATGGACGACGAGACGGTCCGCCTGGCCCGCGAGTGCATCGCCACGGGCCACGTCGGCGACCTTTCGGGCGCGCGCCTGCGCGACGAGCTGGTCGCGCTGCTCGAGGAGGGCGACGTCAGCCACGCGATCCCGCGGCTGGCCGAGCTGGGGGCCGAGAAGGAAGTGCATCCGCACGTTGTCGCGGATCAGGAGGCCGTGGAGCTCTTCGACCGTCTACGCGAGCTGAACCGGCAGCTACGAGCTCGAGGTGCCCGCCTGGAGGCTCGGCCTCGAGGCGCTTGCCCGCAAGCTGCCGCCTGCAGAGATCGCACCGTGGCTCGAGGGGCTCAAGATCCGCCGTCCGGACGGGGACCAGATCGCGGCGGCGATCGTCGAGGGGCCGAGGATCGCCAACGACGTTCAGGGAACCCCCGCCGACGTCGTCGCCACGGCCGAGCGGCACGATCCGGATGCACCGCTCTTCGCCCTCGCGCTGACGGGCTCGCCGCGGCTGCACGAGTACTTCGAGCGCCTGCGCGGAGTGCGGCTCGAGATCTCGGGCGCGGACCTCGCCCAGCTGGGTCTCGGCGAGTCGCCGCGCGTGGGGGAGATCCTCGGCGAGCTCCGGCGCAGGAAGCTGAACGGCGAGCTGGACGGTCGCGAATCGGAGCTCGAGGCCGCGCGGGAGCTGATCGGATGAGCGTGCCGCTGCTCCGCTGGGCGGTCGACGGGCCGTACGACGTCGTCTTCTCGACCAGGGTCGGGGGCGTCAGCGAGGGGCCGTTCGAGTCGCTGAACCTCGGCCGTCGAACAGGCGACGAGGTGGAGCGCGTCGACGAGAACCGCCGCCGGCTGTGCGCGGAGGTGGAGGCGGAGGAGCAGGCGCTCACGCTCGGCTTCCAGACGCATTCGACCGTCGTCAACCGAGCCGAAGCCGGCTCGCGCGGTGTCCCGGGAGATGCGCTCTGGACGGAGGAGCCGGGCGTCCCAATGCTCGCTCTCGGCGCCGACTGCGTGCTGATGGCGATGGCGCGGACGAACGGCGCGGAGCCGGCGCTCGCCGTCATCCACGCGGGCTGGCGCGGCCTGATCGACGGCGTCGTGGACACGACTGCTGAAGTCATCGGCCCCGGGTTCGCCGCGGTGGTCGGCCCTTCGATCGGGCCGTGCTGCTACGAGGTGGGGGAGGAGGTCGCGAGCCGGTTCCGAGACCGTTTCGGGGACGGCATCGTCAGCGAAGGCAAGCTCGACCTCTGGACTGCCGCGGAGCAGGCCGCGCGTGATGCGGGCGCGACCGAGGTCGAGCGCGTCGATCTCTGCACGCGCTGCCGCTCGGATCTCTTCTTCTCGGAGCGGCGCACGGGCCGGCCGCGCGGGACACAGGGCGTCCTTGGCGTTGTCCGCTGAACAGGTCGCCGCGCGCCTGGCGCGGGTACGCGAGGAGGTCGGCCCGGACGTGACGATCGTCGCAGCCACCAAGTACCTGCCGGTTGAGGACATGGCCGCGCTGGCCGAGGCGGGGATCGAGATCGTCGGCGAGAACCGCGCGCAGGACCTCGAGGCGAAGCACGCCGCCCACGGCGACGCGTTCCGCTGGCACTTCATCGGCCACCTCCAGAGCCGCAAGGCCAAGCTCGTGAACGGCATCTGCGAGCTCGTCCACTCGCTCGACTCCGCCTCGGCCGCCAAGCGTCTGGAGATCCCGGCGCTGATCCAGGTCAATCTCGCGGGCGAGGAAACGAAGTCCGGAGTCCCGCCCGAAAGCGTCTCGGAGCT
Source organism: uncultured Actinomycetes bacterium (assembly GCA_963712635.1). Classification (GTDB taxonomy): domain Bacteria; phylum Actinomycetota; class Thermoleophilia; order Gaiellales; family Gaiellaceae; genus VAXT01. The sequence continues at coordinate 367,573 of CAVQIS010000008.1, forward strand.
GCTCGATCTCTACCCGGACGTCCGCGGTCTGTCGACCATGCCGCCGTTCGCGGAAGACCCCGAAGCGTCGCGCCCGTATTTCCGCAAACTGCGTGAATTGGCGGAAGAACACGGCCTGACCGAGCTTTCGATGGGCACGAGCCAGGATTACGCCGTGGCTGCGGAGGAGGGGGCGACCATGATCCGAATAGGCTCAGTGCTGTATCAGGGTTAACATTCCGCCGCTATGGGCTTCTCAGACGTCTGGAACCGCACGCTCGTCTACTTCGGGATCGCCGAGGAGGACGAGGACTGGGACGAGGACGGCTACGTCACGAACGAGGAGCTCGAGCGCTCGTACAGCGAGCGCCCGAACGTGCGCCGGCTCTCCCCGCGCCGCCGCAACCGCGGTGAGTTCGAGGACTGGACCGACCCGGAGCCGCAGCGCAGCGCCCAGACGGCCGTGCTTCGCCCCAGGCCGCGTCCCGTCGAGGCCGCGCCGAACGATGCCGCCGTCCGCGTGCATCTCGTCGTTCCGCGCAGCTTCAACGACGCGCAGCAGATCGCGGACAAGTTCAAGGAGGGAACGCCGGTCATCCTCAACCTGCAGGGCTCCGACTCGGATCTCTCCAAGCGCCTGATCGACTTCGGGAGCGGGCTCACCTACGCGCTCGACGGCGGCATGCAGCGCGTCGCCGACAAGGTGTTCCTGCTCACGCCGCGCAACGTCGAGGTCTCGGCCGAAGAGCGCGCGCGGCTCCTCGAGCGCGGCGGCTTCTTCAACCAGGCCTGAAGCCCGTAGGACTGCGAGCTCAGCGCCGTGAACGACCGGCGACTGATCCGAGAGCCACTAGAGCCGAACTCCGCCGCATGGGCGGTTGGCTTCCGCTGGCCGACGCAGTGTCGTCGATCCAGAACTTCGTGCACGTGTTCATCCTCGTGTACGTCCTCGTCCTGTTCGCGTACATCCTCCTGTCCTGGGTCAAGCTGCCGTACTCGCCCTGGCTGAACCGGCTCCAGCGCTTCCTCTTCGACGTCTCCGAGCCGTACCTGCGGATCTTCCGCCGCTTCCTGCCGCCCTTCGGTGCGCTCGACCTCTCGCCGATGATCGCCATCTTCTCGCTGTTCATCCTCGATTTCGTCATCCAGTCGATCCTCGACCGATTCCACTGAGAGGAGGTGAACCAATGGCTCTGACACCTGTCGAAATCCGCCACGTCAAGCTGGGACGCGGCTTCTGGGGATATCGGGCCGAGCGCAACCGACCGGCTGCTCGAGGAGATCGTGCAGAGCTTCGAGGAGGTCTGGCGCGAACGAGCGGATCTCCAGGACAAGCTCGAGCGCCTCGAGTCCGACATCGCCCGGTACCGCGACCTGGAGACGCTTCTCCGCAAGACGCTCGTCTCCGCGGAACGCAGCGCGCAGGAGCTGAAGGATCAGGCGCGACGGGAATCGGAAATGCTCCTCAACGAGGCGCATGCCGAGGCCCGACTGATCAAGCGCCGCGCGCTCGCGGATCGTGAGCTCCTGAGCGACGAGGCGAGCCGTATCCGCTCGATCCTCCGCTCCGCGCTTGCGATCACGAGCGAGCTGGAGGGCGACGACGAGGCCGACGAAACCGAGAGCGCCGAGGCCGCTTAGCGCCCACTAAACTTGCCGAGTGGCCGTGAACGTCGATCAGTCCCGTGACCTCCTGCAAGAGGAGCGCGGTTGAGCGAGCCGGCGCCGAGGCGCCCGGACGTCCGCGTGGGGTCCTCGACCGACGCGTTGACGCCCCTGGCCGGCGCGCGCCGCCCGCTTCATGCCCGCTCGCAGCAGTGGATCGGCCTGCTGGCGATCGCCCTGGCGGCGCTCGCGGGCGACCAGCTGACGAAGCACATCGTGTCGAGCCGTCTCGCGCTCGACGCGGAGCGGCACGTGGCCGGGCCGCTGTCGATCCACCACGTTCAGAACTCGGGCATCGCGTTCGGGCTGTTCGCGAGCGCGACGCCGATCGTGACCGTGCTCACGGCCGTTGCGGTGGCGTGGATGGTCGTCTTCTTCGCCCGCTCCGGGTCGAGGCATCCGGTGCTTCCGATCGCGCTCGGCCTGCTGATCGGCGGTAGCGCGTCGAACCTGCTCGACCGCGTGCGCCTCGGGCATGTGACGGACTTCATCGACCTGCGCTTCTGGCCGGCATTCAACCTCGCCGACAGCTTCATCGTCCTCGGCGTGCTCGTCCTGCTCGCGGCGCTGCTCCTTCCGCAGCGCTCTCAGAGGCGTCCACAGCCGGTTCCCGACGCCCAGGGTTAGCGTCCCCGAGGAGGCCGCGGGAGCGCGGCTCGACCGGTTCCTCGCCGAGCTGCCCGAGGTGGGCTCGCGATCGGCCGCGGAGCGGCTCGTGGAGGAGGGAAACGTGCGCGTCGACGGGCGGGCGCGGCCGAAGAGCTACCGGCTCGAGGGTGGGGAGGAGGTCGAGGTCGAAGTGCCCCCGCAGCCCGCGCGGGTGATCGAGCCCGAGGACGTCGAGTTCTCCGTCGCCTACGAGGACGAGCACCTGCTCGTCGTGGACAAGCCGGCCGGCGTCGTCGTCCATCCCGGCGCGGGTCACGCGGACGGGACTCTCGTTCAGGGGCTCGCGGGCCGCTCCGCGGGCGGTGACGAGGAGCGCCCGGGCATCGTGCACCGGCTCGACCGCGACACGTCGGGCCTGCTCGTCGTCGCGCGCACCGAGGAGGCGTACGAGCGCCTTCGTGAGCTCGTCGCGCGCCCGTGCGCTCGAGCGCAGCTACGTCGCGCTCGTCCGGGGCCATCCGCGGTCCTGGCGCGGCCGGATCGACGCTCCGATCGGACGCGACCGCGACGAGCCGACGCGGCGGTCGCTCGACACGGACGCGCCGCGAGAGGCGGTCACGCACTTCGAGGTCGCCGAGCTGCTGGGCGGCCACGCGCTGCTGAACGTCAAGCTCGAGACCGGCCGCACGCACCAGATCCGCGTCCATCTCGCGGCGATCGACCTCCCGGTCGTCGGCGACCGTGTGTACGGCGTGCCCGACAAGTCGCTGGGACGGCAGTTCCTGCACGCGAACAGGCTCGCGTTCGACCATCCGGTCACGGCTGAGCGGATCGACGTCGAATCCCCGCTTCCGGACGACCTGGCCTCGTTTCTGGGGCAATTGCGGGACACCGGCTAGACTTCTCTGGCTCTGTAACCCGTCCCGGCGGGACGGTGGATGGCGGTGCCGCTCCCTACGAGCGGTTCCATCCAGCGCCGCCGGCTGTACCGAAATCAACCACTAGGAGGCAGTTTTGGCAGCCGTCAGCATGCGAGAGCTCCTGGAAGCCGGAGTCCACTTCGGCCACCAGACTCGACGCTGGGATCCCAAGATGCGCCGCTTCATCTTCGGCGAGCGCGGCGGGATCTACATCATCAACCTCGAGCAGACGCAGCAGCTCCTCGAGGAAGCAGCCGCGTACGCGCGGAACCTCGCCGAGAGAGGCGGAACGGTGCTCTTCGTCGGCACGAAGAAGCAGGCCCAGGACTCGATCGAGGAGCACGCCAAGCGCACCGGCATGCCGTACGTGAGCCACCGCTGGCTGGGCGGGCTGCTGACGAACTGGCGCACCATCTCCGGCCGGATCGACCGCCTGCACGAGCTTCGGCGCCTGAACGAAGAAGGACAGCTCGACCTGCTCCCCCCGAAGGAGCGCATCTCGATGGTCGCCGAGCTCGAGCGCCTCGAGAACCACCTCGGAGGCGTGGCGGACATGAAGCGCCAGCCCGACGCGGTGCTCGTCATCGACCTGCGCAAGGAGGCGATCGCCGTCCGCGAGGCGCGCCGCCTGAACCTGCCGGTCCTGGCACTCGTCGACACGAATTGCGACCCGGACGAGGCGGACTACGTCATTCCCGGCAACGACGACGCGATCAAGGCCTGCGACCTCGTGATCCGCACGATCGCGAACGCGATGGAGGCCGGCAAGCAGAAGGTCGCGCCGGAGGAGTTCCAGGCAGAAGCGGCTCCCGAGCAGGAGCCCGAGCCCCGGCCGAGGAGGCTGCCGCCGAAGTAGCCCCGGCCGAGGAGCCTGCAGCCGAGGAGCCTCCGGCCGAAGAGCCTGCGGCCGAAGCGGCCCCGGCCGAGGAGCCGCCGGCCGAGGAGGCAGCCGCCGAAGTGGCTCCAGCCGAGGAGCCGCCGGCCGAGCAGCCCGTCGAGGAGGCGAAGGAGGTGCCGGCCGAATGACCGAGATCACCGCCGACCTCGTCCGCCAGCTCCGCGAGATGACCGGGGCTCCGATGATGGACACCAAGCGCGCGCTCCAGGACTCGAACGGCGACATCGAGGCCGCCAGGCAGCTCCTGCGCGAGCGCGGCATGGCCTCCGCGAGCAAGCGCGCGGGCAACAACACTCCGGAGGGCGTCGTTCTGACCCGGATCGAGGACGCGAAGGGAACGATCGTCGCGGTCGGCTCCGAGACCGAGCCCGTCTCCAAGAACGACGAGTTCCGTGCGTTCGCCAACCGCGTCCTGGAGGCGGTCGAGGAGAACGGGCCCGACGCGGTCGAGTCGCTCGAGGAGGAGCGCAAGGAGCTGATCGGCAAGATCGGCGAGAACATCATCGTCCGCGGCGCCGCCCGCTTCGAGACGGGTGGCGACGAGTCGCTGGCCGCCTACGTGCATCCGCCGGCGAACAAGATCGGCGTGCTCGTCCGGGCCGAGGGCTCGCCGGAGGCCGTGCGCAGGCTCGCGATGCACATCGCCTTCGCGGCTCCGCGTTTCGCCACGCGCGACGAGGTTCCGGAGGAGGAGGTCGCGAGCGAGCGCAGCGTCTACGAGAAGCTGCCCGAGGTCGAGTCCAAGCCCGAGCAGGCGCGCGAGAAGATCGTCGAGGGCATGCTCGGCAAGCGGTTCTTCGGGGAGACGGTCCTCGCCGACCAGGCCTGGATCCACGAGCCGAAGAAGACCGTCGGCCAGGCGCTCGAGGAGGAAGGCGTCAAGCTGCTCGAGTTCGAGCGCTACGCCCTCGCCGAGTGACGGTCCGCGAGGAGGAGAGCGCGTCCGCGCGCGCGGAGGGCGGCGCGGCCTTTCACCGGATCCTGCTCAAGCTCTCGGGCGAGGCGCTCATGGGCGACAAGGAGTTCGGCCTCGATCTGCCGACGATCGAGGTGATCGCGAAGGAGATCGTCGAGTGCCAGCAGTCCGGGGTCGAGGTCGCGGTCGTCGTCGGCGCGGGGAACATCTACCGGGGCATGGCCGCAGCGGCCGAGGGCATGGACCGGGCGACCGCGGACTACGCGGGAATGCTCGCGACGGTGCTCAACGCGCTGGCGCTCCAGGACGTGCTCGAGCGCCTGGGGGCGCACACGCGCATCCTGTCCGCGATCGCCGTGGCCGAAGTGGCCGAGCCGTACATCCGTCGCCGCGGGATCCGGCACCTCGAGAAGGGACGGATCGTCATCTTCGCCGCCGGCACGGGCAACCCGTTCTTCACGACGGACACGGCCGGGGCGCTGCGCGCGCTCGAGATCGGGGCAGACGCGATCCTGATGGCGAAGCACGGCGTCAACGGCGTCTACGACGCCGATCCGCATCTCGACCCGAGCGCCGAGCTCCTGCCGGACCTCACGCACCTCGAAGCGATCGAGCGCGGCCTGCAGGTGATGGACGTGACCGCGCTCTCGCTCTGCATGGAGAACGGTCTGCCGATCCACGTCTTCGCGCTCGAGAACGGGAACATCATGCGCGTGCTTTCCGGCGAGCGGGTCGGCACAATCATCCGCACCCCCGACAAGGAGAACGCATGAACGGCGGCATCGACGAGCTGATCTCGGACGCGACCCGGCGCATGGACAAGTCGGTCGAGTCGACCCAGGTGGAGTTCAACACCGTCCGCACCGGCCGTGCCTCGGCCGCGCTGCTCGACCGGATCAGCGTCGACTACTACGGCCAGAAGACGCCGCTCAAGCAGCTCGCGACGATCAACGTCCCCGAGCCGCGCATGCTCACCGTCCAGCCGTTCGATCCGAGCTCGATCAAGGACATCGAGCGCTCGATCCAGGAGTCGGAGCTCGGCCTGACCCCGTCGAACGACGGCAAGGTGATCCGGCTGCCGATCCCGCAGCTGACCGAGGAGCGGCGCAAGGAGCTCGTGAAGATCGTCCGTCAGATCGCCGAGGACGGGAAGATCGCCGTGCGCAACGTCCGGCGTGACGCGGACAAGCACCTGAAGGAGCTGAAGACGAAGGGCGACGTCGGCGAGGACGACGAGCGCCGTGCGGAGGAGCGCGTCCAGAAGCTCACCGACGAGCACACGAGCAAGATCGACGATCTGCTCAAGCGCAAGGAAGCCGAGATAACGGAGGTCTAGGTAGTGCGCGGGATTCGCGGCCTGTTCCGGCGCCCTCCTGCTGCCCGGGCCGGGCGAGGTTCCGCGTTCCGTGGCGATCATCCTCGACGGCAACGGCCGCTGGGCGGCTTCCCGCGGCCTGCCGGTCGAAGCCGGTCACCGGGAAGGGACTCGCGCGCTCCGCCGCACCGTCGAGGGCGCGATCGATCTGGGGATCGAGTCGCTCACCGTCTATGCGTTCTCGACGGAGAACTGGCTCAGGCCTCCGCCGGAAGTCGACTCGTTGATGGAGATCTTCAACGAGACGATCGACCGCGAGCTGCCCGACCTGGCCGAGCAGGGTGTGCGGACGCGCTTCATCGGGCGGCGAGACCGGGCTCCGCAGGAGCTGCAGGAGCGCATGGACGATCTCGAGCGCGAGACGGCCGACCGCGACCGGCTTCAGCTCTGGATCGCGTTCGACTACGGCGGCCGCGCCGAGCTCGCGGATGCGGCGCGAGGGATGATCGAGGCGGGCGTGCGGGCAGACGAGGTCAGCGAGGACGTGTTCGCTGTTTACTTGTACGCCCCTGACATGCCCGATCCCGACCTCGTGATCCGCACGTCCGGCGAGCTCCGGATGTCGAACTTCCTGCTCTGGCAGCTCGCCTACTCGGAGTTCTTCTTCGTCGAGACGCTCTGGCCCGACTTCGGGGAGGACGACCTGCGTGAGGCGGTCGCCGCGTACGCGGGCAGGCAGCGGCGGTTCGGCGGGCGATGAGCTCCTTCTGGTCGCGGATCGTGATCGCGGCGGCGGGGATCCCGCTCGTCCTCTGGATCCTCTACCTCGGCGGGTGGCCGCTCTTCGGGCTTGCGCTCGTCGCGGCGCTCTTCGCCATGCACGAGCTGTACTGGATGACGCGCACGCTACGGCCGGTCGTCCTCGCCGGGTATCTGGGCGCGATCGGGACCCTCTTGGGGGCGGAGCTCGGCGGCGCCGACTGGGCCCTGGCGGGGCTCGTTCGCAACGCTTGCGTTCGCGTTCGTGTTCAAGGGCTCCGCGTCGTCCGCCTCGGTCGGCGTGACGGTGCTGGGCGTGGTCTGGATCGCGGTCGGCCTCGCGCACGCGCTGCTCCTGCGGGACATCGACGAGCACGGGGTGCTGGCGATCTACACGGTCATCCTCGCGGTCTGGGCCGGCGACGCGGGCGCGTACTTCATCGGGCTGCTCTTCGGCCGGCACAAGCTCGCGCCGACCGTCTCGCCCGGCAAGACGTGGGAAGGGCTCGCGGCCGGAACGCTGGCGACGATCGGCGTCACCTTCGTGGCGCTCTACAAGCAGGGCTTCCTGTCGATCCCGGAGTCACTCGCACTCGGAGCGGTGATCGCGTTCGCCGCGCCGCTCGGCGACCTCTTCGAGTCGGCGCTGAAGCGCGACGCGGAGGTCAAGGACTCGGGGCGCCTGCTCGGCGGCCACGGAGGCGTGCTCGACCGGATCGACGCGCTCCTCTTCGCGTGGGTGGCCGCCTACTACGTGATCGCGGCCTTCGGGCAGCTCTGATCCGCCTACACTTTCCAGTGTGAAGAGAGTTGCGGTTCTCGGCGCCACGGGCTCGATCGGGCGACAGGCGCTGGAGATCATCGATGCGAGCCCGGTGCTCGAGGTCTGCGCGCTCGCGTCCGGGTCCAACGACCTGGATGAGCTCGCCCTGGCGCGCGGCGTGCGGCACGTCCAGGTCGGCGGCGACCTGACGGCGCTGCTCGACGAGTCCTCGCCGGACATCGTGCTGAACGCCGTCGTCGGCTTCGCCGGGCTGCCCGCGACGCTGTGGGCGCTCGAGCGGGGCGTCACGCTCGCGCTCGCCAACAAGGAAAGCCTCGTCGCGGCGGGCGACCTCGCCCTCGCGGCGCGGGAGCGGGGTGGAGGCCTGCTCCTCCCGGTCGACAGCGAGCACTCCGCGGCCTTCCAGTGCCTCGAGGGGCGCGCGCTCGAGACCGTCGACTCGCTCGTGCTCACCGCCTCGGGAGGCCCGTTCCGCGGCCGAACGCGCGAGGAGCTCGACGGACGTCACGCGGGCCGACGCGCTGGCGCATCCGACCTGGCAGATGGGGCCGAAGATCACCGTCGACTCGGCCACGCTCGCCAACAAGGGGCTCGAGCTGATCGAGGCGCACTTCCTGTTCGGCCTGCCCTACGAGCAGATCGAGGTCGTGGTGCACCCGACCTCGGTCGTCCACGCGATCGTCCGCTTCCGCGACGGCGCCTCGCTCGCGCACCTCGGTTACCCGGACATGCGAGTCCCGATCTCCTACGCGCTGACCTATCCGGAGAGAGCGGCAACGCCCGTCGAGCGGCTCGACTTCTCGGAGGGGCTGTCCCTCGAGTTCGAGCCGCCCGACCTGGAGACGTTCCCGCTGCTCGCGCTCGCCAGGCGGGCCGGCGAGTCGGGCGGGACGCATCCGTGCGCGTTCAACGCCGCGAACGAGGTCGCAGTTGCTGCCTTCCTCGCGGGCCGGCTCCCGTTCCTCGACATCGCCGGCGTCGTCGCAGGAGACGCTCGAAGCCGTCGACGGGGCACCCGCCGCCGATCTCGAGGAGCTCGTCCGAGGCCGACGCCGAGGCCCGCCGCCACGCCGAGAGCGCGGTCGGAGCTCTGGTGCCGTGAACATCTTCGTCGCGATCCTCGGCCTCGGGCTGCTCGTCCTCGTTCACGAGGCAGGCCACTTCTTCACCGCTCGGGCGGTCGGGATGAGCCCGCGCCGCTTCTACATCGGGTTCCCGCCGCCGATCGCCAAGGTCGAGCGGAACGGCATCGAGTACGGCATCGGTGCAGTCCCGCTGGGCGGCTACGTGAAGATTCCCGGGATGCACAGGCCGGCCCCGTCCGACCTGGACACGTTCTTCGGTCCGGCGAGGGACGAGGCGCCCGAGCTCCACGGCCCGATCGAGCATGTGAAGCGCCAGCTCGACGAGGGCGACATGGAGGCCGCGCGCGCGAACCTCTCGGAGCTCGAGCAGGCGCTCGAGCGGGTCGAGCTGAGCCGCATGGCGCGGAAAGGCGCCGTGAAAGGCCTGGCCGAGCTCCGCGACGGCCTCGGCTCGGACGCCTACTGGCGCCAGCGCACCTGGAAGAAGGTGAGCGTCATCTTCGCCGGCCCCGGGACGAACCTCCTGTTCGCGATCGTCCTCTTCGCGATCCTGTTCCTGATCGGCAGCGGCGGGTACCGCCTCGGCTTCTCGATGGAAACGGACGCGCCGGTCGTGCACGACGTCCGCGCCGGCCATCCGGCCGCAGCGATCGGACTGCAGCCCAAAGACCGGATCGTCGCCATCAATGGACAAGTCGTGAAGGACGTGAGTGAAGTGCCGTCGCTGATCCAGAAGTCGGGGGGTGACCCCGTGGTGCTGACGATCCGGCGAAACGGCGCGACGAAGCGCCTCGTTCCAGCCCGGCCGCGGAAAGAGGCGCAACTCTCGCCGCCGCAGGCCGCATGGGAGTCGGTTCGGCTGACGGGCGTGATCACGAAGGAGATCGGGGCGTCGCTCTCACGGCTCGTCCAGGGGAACCGCAAGGAGGTCTCGAGCCCGGTCGGGATCGTCGAGGGCTCGTCCGAGGCGCTGAGCCAGGGGGTGGAGACCTACCTGTGGGTGCTCGGGCTGCTCAGCCTGTCGCTCGCGCTCCTCAACCTGCTGCCGCTGCTGCCGCTCGACGGCGGGCACATCGTCTTCTCGATCATCGAGGGCATTCGCGGGCGCGCGGTCGGCCGGGAGGTCTACGAGCGGGTGTCCGCGATCGGGATCGCGGTCGTGCTGCTCCTGTTCTTCATCGGGCTCTCGAACGACATCGGCAATCTCGGTGGCTAGCGAACGCTCGATCAGGGTCGGAGGGGTTCAGATCGGCGGAGGCGCTCCGGTCGTCGTGCAGTCGATGACACTCACTCTCACGCACGACGTGCCGGCGACGACCGCCCAGATCGCGGCGCTCGCCTCGGCCGGCTGCGAAATCGTGCGCTGCGCGGTCCCGAAGATCGAGGACGCCGAACGCCTTGCGCAAGATCGTCCGCCTGTCGCCGATCCCGGTGATCGCGGACATCCACTTCAACGCGAGCCTCGCCCTGCGGGCCATCGACGCCGGCGTGGCCGCGGTGCGCATCAACCCGGGCAACATCGGCGGCCCCGACAAGGTCGCCCAGGTCGTCGAGGCGGCCAAGCGCGCGGGGATCCCGATGCGCATCGGCGCGAACTCCGGCTCGCTGCCGAAGCACCTGCACGAGCTCGCACAGCGCGACCAGGCCGAGGCGCTCGTCGTGGCGGCGCTCGAGGAGGTCGAGCTGCTCGAGAGGCTCGACTACCGCGACTTCAAGATCTCCGTCAAGTCGACGCACGTGCCGACGATGATCCGCGCGTACCGGATGCTCTCCGAGCGCGTCCCCTATCCGCTCCATCTGGGCGTGACCGAGGCCGGCACGTCCTTCGCGGGCTCGATCAAGAGCGCCGTGGGGATCGGCGCGCTGCTCGCGGACGGCATCGGGGACACGCTCCGCGTCTCGCTGACCGCCGATCCGGTGAAGGAGATCGAGGTCGCCTGGGAGATCCTGAAGGCGCTCGGCCTGCGCGAGCGCGGGCCGGTGATGATCGCGTGCCCGTCGTGCGGGCGCGACAACGTCGGCGTCGAGAACCTCGCCGTCGAGGTCGAGGAGCGGCTTACGCGACTACCCGCAGGCGTTCGAGGTGGCGGTGATGGGCTGCGCGGTGAACGGGCCCGGCGAGGCGGGCGACGCTGACTTCGGGATCGCCGGCGGGCGCGACGTCGGGTTCATCTACGCCCACGGCCGGGTGCTGAAGAAGGTGTCGTCGGAGACGCTCGTCGAGGACCTCTTCGCAGAGATCGACACCTGGATCGAGGCCGGAATGCGCAGGCCGAAGCGCCTCAAGATGGCCAAGCCCGCGGCGCTCGCAATGGCGGAAGCCTCCGAAATTCCTCTCGACTAGGGTAGAGACAGTGATCCGCCGGGCCTCTCAGCTCTTCCTGCCGACCCTGCGCGAGGCGCCTGCCGACGCCGAGTCGGTGAGCCACAAGCTGCTCGTCCGGGGCGCCTACATCCGTCAGGTGAGCGCGGGCGTGTGGACATTCCTGCCGCTCGGCTGGCGCACCCACGAGAAGGTCGTCGGGATCATCCGCGAGGAGATGGACGCGTTCGGCGCGCAGGAGCTGCTGATGCCCGTGTTGACGCCGTCGGAGCTCTGGAAGGCGACCGGGCGCTACGCGATCCCGGAGGTGTTCAAGCTGCGCGACCGGAACGACCGCGAGTTCGTCCTCCCGATGACCCACGAGGAGTCGATCGCGTTCCATGCGCGGGAGATCCAGTCGTACCGCGACCTGCCGCAGATCCTCTACCACTTCCAGACGAAGGACCGGGACGAGCCCCGGCCGCGCGCCGGGCTGATCCGCGTGCGCGAGTTCATCATGAAGGACTCGTACTCGTTCGACCGCGACGAGGAAGGGCTCGACAAGAGCTTCATGCTCCACAAGGCGGCGTACGACCGGATCTTCGAGCGCTGCGGGCTGGAGGTGTACCCCGTCCAGGCCGAATCGGGGATGATGGGCGGGAGCGAGAGCATGGACTACCTCGCACCTGCGGCCGCCGGTGAGAACACACTCGTCACGTGCGAGCGGGGCGACTACGCGGCCGACCTCGAGGTCGCGCGGGGGATTCCTCGAGCGCCGGAGTTTCCCGAGGCGCTCGACGCGCCGGAGAACGTCGAGACGCCCGGCGTCGGCACGATCGAGGATCTCGCGAAGCTCCTCGGCGTCGACGAGGCCGCGACGTCGAAGGCGATGCCTGTCGTCGCCGACGGGCGTGTCGTGCTCGGGCTCGTGCGGGGAGACGACAGGCTGGACGAGGTGAAGATGGTCGAGGCTCTGGGCGAGGCCGTCCGCCCGGCCACGGAGGACGAGATCCGCGAGACCTTCGGCGCGGACCCGGGGTCGATCGGCCCTGTTGGCGTGACGGTGGACGTGGTTGCAGACGAGGCGCTGCGCGAGGGGCAGTTCGTCGCAGGCGCGAACCGCACCGGCCATCACCTGCGCGGAGTGCAGGCGGGTCGCGACTTCGAGGCGCGCTTTGCGAATATCCGCGAAGTGCGAGAGGGTGACACCTGTCCGAAGTGCGGTGGAGCGCTCCACCTGCAGACCGCGATCGAGGTGGGCCACATCTTCAAGCTGGGGACGTACTACACCGAGCCGCTCGAGGCGACGTTCCTCGACGAGGACGGCAAGGAGAAGCTGTTGATCATGGGCAGCTACGGGATCGGGCCGGGGCGCACGATGGCCGCCGTCGTGGAGCAGCACCATGACGACGACGGGATCCAGTGGCCGGGCGCGGTCGCGCCGTACGACGTCCATGTCGTTGCACTGCCTGGACTGGAGGATCGCGCCGCCGAGGTGGCGGAGAAGCTCGACGAAGCCGGGGACGACGTGCTGCTGGACGACCGCGACCAGCGCGCGGGGGAGAAGTTCGCCGACGCCGATCTCATCGGCCTCCCTGTGCGCGTGACGGTCGGCAAGAAGACGCTCGAGGACGGCGCCGTCGACATCCGCTCGCGCGCGACCGGCGAAGAGCAGAGAGTGGCGGTCGAAGCGCTCGGGAGTCTTCGGTAATGGCTCGCCGGCGGCGCTTCAGCGACGATCCGTTCGGCGAGACGCTCGAGCGGCTGATGAACGAGAACGGCGTGACCTACCGCGCGCTGGCGTCGAAGACGAAGCTGTCGGCCGGATACCTGAACCATCTCGTGCACGGCAATCGCCCGGTGCCCTCGAACGACATCGTGCGCTCGTTGGCGTCGGCGCTCGATGTCGAGCCCGACCACTTCCGCGAGTACCGGATCCGCGTGATCACCGAGCGGCTCGAGGAGATGCCGGCGCTGATCGACCGGCTCTACAAGCGGCTGGGCGAGTAAGACCTAGTCTTCGACGGCGTCTTCGGCCTGCTCTGCGCGCTCGACGATGTCGCCCTCGGTGAACAGGATCTTCTGGAGCGCGACGCGCCACTTCTCCTTGCGGCGGGCGAGGAACTCGAGGTCCATCGAGAAGTGGAGGAACTCCTCTCGCTGGGCGTGCTCCATGATCGAGCGGGCCTCGTCGTTCGTCTCGAGCGCCATCCGCTGCTCGTACCAGCCGATGGCTTCCGCCTCTTCCTGGAGCGAGGCGATGAGGCGGGCGAAGGTGCGAGCGTCGGCGTCGAGCTCGTCCGGCGGCTCGTGGTACTGGTCGGTGGGCATCGCGCTAATCTAGTCGCGAGACGGGGCGTGGCGCAGCCTGGTTAGCGCGCTAGTCTGGGGGACTAGAGGTCCCGAGTTCAAATCTCGGCGCCCCGATACGAAAAGGCCCTGCTAGAGGGCCTTTTCAGTAGTAACCGGAGTCACCGGGGCTAGTCGGTGTTGCCCGAGCCACGCGCAGCTGTACGCGACTACCCGACGTAGCCGGCGACGCGGCTAAGCGCATTGACGACGCCGCCCGAGAGCAGGGCAAGCGCGCCCAAGACCGCGATCGCGATGACAGAGAGGACGATGCCGTACTCGGCCATCGTCTGCCCGTCTTCACGAGTGAGCAAGTTGTAGAGCTTCTGCATCGATCCGGACCTCCCCCATGGAATCGACGCCGGACGGAGCGCCGCATTGGCTTACACGTCATAGGGCCGACAAGGACCGGACACAATCCCTCGGCAGAGTGAACTCGGAACGGCGGCTGGTGGAGCGAAGCAATCCAATCCCGGATGTGTGTGGGATTTCCCCGTCGAAATCTCCGATGGCAACGCCGTTGCGCTGGGACGGGAAGTGCTTGGACGGGTGGTGTTCTGGTTTCTGGTCGCGGTTGGTGCGCTCGCCGCTCTCGTGTCTTTGTACTGGCTTCTCTGGTTGCTGTTAGGCGTCGTTACGACTAAACCGAAGGAGTGCGCCATACGAGAAAGTCCGCAGAGGCGGGGCTTTTCGTTTGGGCCGGGGTGCTCATCCCTCCCCTCCTCTTCCCAAGAGAAAGGTGAGTCCCGCAGACCCCGGCCCGGTGTTGTTATTCCGTCCAGACTCGTAGCTAAACGCACTTGCAACACGTCTCGAGTCAGCGGCTGAAGGATCGCGCGCCAAGCGTCGAACAACGACTGCGAGAGCTGGGGCGCTTCTCGGTGACCCCCCGAGCGAAGTCCCGCCGTTGGCCGCAGACGGCTGGACTGCGCGCCCTGGCTCTCGTACCCGATAGGCGGGCCGCTTTAGAGTCGAGCCGCGATTGACCTTGTAGAGCGTTTCACCTCGGTGGGCTAGGGCATACTCGCCCGTCGAGAGAGAGGAGGACCCATGTGGTGGATCATCCTGATCATCCTCGCAGTGCTGATCGTCGCCGGAATCATCATCGTCGGCGGGCGCCGCGCTCGCGAGGCACAGCTCGAGAACAAGCGAGAGGAAGCCGGTGAGCTCCGCCGTGAGGCGGACCAGCAGGCGTCGGCAGCCGGCCAGCGCGCTTCCCTTGCCGAGGAGCAGGCCGAGCAGGCGGAGAAAGAGCGTGCGCAGGCCGAAGAAGCGCGTCGCCGCGCGGACGAGGTCGATCCCGACGTAGACAACGACTAACCCCACCGGGCACCGTAGGCTTGGCCCGTGCCGCCGAAGCGCGTAGCGATCATCGGAGCGGCGCTCGACCTCGGCGCGGGCCGCCGCGGGGTCGACATGGGCCCGTCGGCGATCCGCTATGCGGGGCTCAGCGACCGCCTCGAGCGAGCGGGAATCGACGTCGAGGACCGCGGGAACGTGCAGGCGGCACTTGCCGAGACGCGGGCGAGCGGCTCCGAGCGCGCGCGCTTCCTGGACGAGATCCTCGAGACCTGTGCTCGCATCGCAGGTGAGGTCGAGCAGGCTCGTGGGGAGGGTCTGCGTCCCGCTCCTGCTCGGAGGCGACCACTCGATCGCCATGGGCTCGCTGAGCGGCCTGGCAGCCGAGGGGAAAGGCGGCGTGCTGTGGCTCGATGCCCACGGCGACCTGAACACGCCCGCCACGACGCCCTCGGGGAACGTGCACGGGATGCCGCTCGCGGCCGCGATCGGGCTGTGCGACGACTTCGCGCGCGACGGTCTACGGCTTCCGGCAGTCGATCCGGAGCGCGTGGCGGTGGTCGGCGTCCGTTCCCTGGATCCGGGCGAGCAGGCGCTCGTCCGCGATCTTGGGATCGCCGTCTACACGATCAGCGACCTCGACCGCCGCGGAATGGAGTCGGTGATCACGGAGGCGCTCGAGCGTGTCGCCGGAGGCCCGTTCGTCCATGTCTCGGTCGACCTCGACGTCGTCGACCCCGAAGTCGCGCCGGGCGTCGGGGCTCCCGTGCGCGGTGGGCTCTCGTACCGGGAGGCGCATCTCGCCCTCGAGCTCGTCGCGGAGGCGGGCGTGATGGACGCTCTGGACATCGTCGAGGTCAACCCGATCCACGATCACGAGAACGCGACCGCAGGTGTCGCCGTGGAGCTCGCCGTCAGCGCGTTCGGCGGGACGATTCTCTAGACGAACACGTCGGCCGAGCAGCCGAAGACGAGGGCTCCGAACGCGTCGCGCTCGTCGACTCCGGCGAGCGACGGATGGTCGAGGTCGACTTCCGCGTCAGGCCAGCTCTCGAGGCCGAGCGAGGCGGCGCCCTCGTCCGACCCGAAGCAGAGGAGCGTGTCCGGGGAGATCACGTTCCGGCGCAGTGTGCGCCGCCGCGCGATGCCCTCGAGCTCGCGAAGCTCCTCCAGCGGGTCGATGCGCACGTTGGAGTCCGAGCCGATGCACATGCCGATGCTGCGCTCGCAGAGCTTCTCCACGGGGAGGAACCCGTCGCCGAGATTGGCCTCGGTCGTCGGGCAGACGCAGATGCGAGCGTTGGCCTGCGCGACGAGGTCGAGCTCCGCTTCGTCGGCGTGGGTGGCGTGGATGACCGTCGTTCGCGGGCCGAGGCAACCGGTCTTCGCGAGCAGCTCGATCGGCCGGATGCCGTGCTCTTCGACGCACTCGTCGATCTCGCGCGGCTGCTCGTCGGCGTGGACGTGCAGCGGCAGCTCGTTCTCCGCGGCGTAGCGGCCGATCTGCTCGAGCCACCTGGGCGGGCAGGCGCGGACGGAGTGGGGGGCGACGCCGACCTCGATCCCGCGCCCGCGCAGGTTCTCGACCTGGTTCAGGTACTCGTCCGGAGAGGCTTGGCGGAAGCGGTCGAGCCCGCCCCGCGCATAGGCGACGTAGAGGAGGACGAAC
The DNA here is from genome assembly GCA_963712635.1 of uncultured Actinomycetes bacterium. Taxonomy (GTDB): domain Bacteria; phylum Actinomycetota; class Thermoleophilia; order Gaiellales; family Gaiellaceae; genus VAXT01. The sequence continues at coordinate 384,122 of CAVQIS010000008.1, forward strand.
GTGATGCCGGCCGCTTCGGCGGCCTCGGCGGCGGCGAGCGCCTGCTCGAAGCCGAGGTAGTGGAACTCGCCGACCGCGGTGTAGCCGGCCGCGAGCATCTCGCGGTAGACCTGCTCATAGCCGGAGCGAACGCGCGCGGAGGTCTGCTGGTCGGCGAGCTCGAGCATCGCGTCGCGCCAGGCCCAGAAGTCGCCGCCCTCGGTGCGGCCGCGAAGCGCGCGCTGGAAGGCGTGGCTGTGCGCGTTGACGAAGCCGGGGATCGTGAGCCGGTTCGCCACGGGAGTCCATTAAATCGGTTCCCGCCGCCTCCTCCCCGTTTTGATCGTAGTGGGCAGGCCAGTGACGTGTCTGTCCCGAAAGACGAGCAAATGAGCGGCAATCGATCCCAAGCGTTCTATCCTTGACCGAGATGTCCGCTCCCGCGGTCTCCGCTCCGCTGGCGCGCGTGCCGAACGCGCTGACGATCCTGCGGCTCGCGCTGATCCCGATCTTCATCGCGCTCCTGATCCCGGCCGACGGCGGCAAGAGCTGGGCGGCGGCCATCGTCTTCGGGGTTGCGGGGGTCACCGACCAGATCGACGGTTGGCTCGCGCGCCGCTGGCACGTGGAGTCCGAGTTCGGCCGCGTCGCCGATCCGCTCGCGGACCGCCTGATGATCGACGCCGCGGTCATCCTGCTCGTCCTCGTCCACGACCGCCTGCCGTTGATCGCGCTCGCCCTGATCATCGTCCGGGACGCTTTGCTGATCGGCGGGTACAAACTGCTCATGCCCCGTGGCTACGAGCTCAACGTCAACTTCCTCGGCAAGGCCGCAACGTGGCTGTTGTACGCGTCGCTCGCCTTCGTCATGGTCACCGAGGAGGGAACGAGCTGGCCGCTCTGGATCTTCTGGACCGGCCTCGTCCTGGCGCTCGCGGCCGGCGCGCAGTACCTCTTCTCCGCCTGGAAGGTGATCCGCCGATGAAGGCCGTCGTCATGGCCGGCGGCGAGGGCACACGCCTCCGCCCGCTCACCTCGAACCAGCCGAAGCCGATGGTGCCGATCGTCGGCAAGCCGTGCATGGAGCACATCGTCGAGCTGCTCCGCGGCTACGGCTTCGAGGACGTGATCGTCACGGTCGCGTTCCTCCCGCAGGCGATCCGCAGCTACTTCGGCGACGGCGAGGGCCTCGGCGTCAACATGGAGTACTCGGTCGAGGAGTCCCCGCTCGGAACGGCCGGCTCGGTACGGCTGGCCGGGGACAAGCTGGACGAGACCTTTCTCGTCATCTCCGGCGACGCGCTCTGCGACTTCGACCTCGGCGCCCTCGTCGACTTCCACAGGAACAAGGGCGCAGCGGTCACGATCGGCCTCAAGTCGGTCGAGAACCCGCTCGAGTTCGGGATCGTCGTCACCGACGAGGACGGGCGCGTCGAGCGCTTCCTGGAGAAGCCGTCCTGGGGCCAGGTCTTCTCGGACACGATCAACACCGGCGTGTACGTGCTCGAGCCTGAGGTTCTGCAGCACATCCCCACCGACCGGCCCTACGACTTCTCGAAAGAGCTCTTTCCGCTCCTGCTCGAGATGGGCCGCCCGCTGTACGGCATGGCCATGGAGGGCTACTGGCAGGACATCGGGAACCTCGACCAGTACCGGCAGGCGAACTTCGACGCACTCGACGAACGCGTCCAGCTGAACATCCCGGGCATCCGGCTCCGCGGCAACGTCTGGCTCGGGGAGGGGGTCGAGCTGAACGACCTGGCCCAGGTCGAGGGGCCGGCGCTGATCTCGAACTACTGCCGCATCGCGCCCGGCGCGGAGGTCGGCCCGTACTCGGTCCTGTCCGCGAGCGCCACGCTGCTCGAGCGCGCCCGCACCGTGCGCTCCGTGATCGACGCGTCCACGCACATCGGCCGCGGCGCGCTCATCGAGGGCGCGATCGTCGGCCGCTCGTGCGACATCCGCGCACATGCCCGCCTGCAGGAGGGGGTCGCGCTCGGCGACGAAGTGCGAGTGGGGGAGGAGAGCGTGCTCATGCCGGGCGTGCGCGTCTACCCCTACAAGGAGGTCGAGAGCGGCGCGCAGATCTACGAGAGCCTGATCTGGGAGTCGCGCGCCTCTTCGCGCCTGTTCGAGCGCGACAGCGTGTCCGGCCTCGTCAACGTCGACCTGACGCCGGAGATGGTGACCCGCCTCGCCGTCGCCCTCGGGACGGCTCTCCCACGGGGGGCCCGCGTCGTGGCCAGCCGCGAGGCGCCCGCAGCCTGCCGGATGGTCGAGCGCGCCATGATCGCCGGCCTCAACTCGACGGGGATCGACGTGTCCGACCTGCAGGTGATCCCGAGCGCGGTCGGCCGGCACCTGCTGAAGACGCACGACTACGCCGCGGGCTTCCACGTCGGCACCGCGGCGATCGACCCGGAGATCGTCGCGATCCGCTTCTTCGAAGAGCCCGGGATCCAGCTCTCGACGACGATGCAGAAGGAGGTCGAGAAGCACTTCTCCCGTGGAGAGCTCCGCCGCGCGGCAGGCGATTCGGTCGGCGACGTGGACTACCCGGTGCGCGCCCGCGAGAGCTACGCGGAGGACCTGCTCGAGACGCTCGACCAGGAGGCGATCCGCAGCCGGAAGTCCCGGATCGTCGTCGACTACGGCTACTCGGCGGCGTCGCTCGTGCTCCCGGTCGTCCTCGGCGCGCTGGACGTCGAGGCAGTCGCAGCCCACGCGTTCGGGTCGACGAGCGCCGCCGGCTCCCCCGCGAACCTGCGCAGCCTGATCGGGCAGACCAAGAAGCTCGTGACCGCGGTCGGCGCGGACTTCGGCGTGGTCTTCGACCGGGCAGCCGAGCGCCTCTATCTGATCGACGAGAGTGGCCACGAGATCCCGGTCGAGCAGGCGCTGCTCCTCTACCTGCGGCTGATCGGCTCGAACGGCAAGCGCGGGAAGCTCGCGTTCCCGGTGACCGTGACGAGCCAGGTCGACCAGATCGTCAAGGGCAGCGGCCTCCAGGTGATCCGGACCCCTGCGTCTCTGAGCGAGCTGACGAAGGCGGCCGCGCAGGACGGCGTCATCTTCGCCGGCGCGATCGGTGGCGGCTACGTCTTCCCGGACTTCCTACCCGCCTACGACGCGATGGCGAGCCTCTGCAAGCTCCTCGAGCTCCTGGCGCCGGTCGAGCAGCCGCTCTCCTCGCTCGTCGCGGAGCTGCCCGCCTCGACGCTCGTCCACCGCCAGCTGCCGTGCCCGTGGTCGCAGAAGGGCACTGTCATGCGCGTGCTCACCGAGCGGCTGAAGGGGCGAGACCTCGACCTCCTCGACGGGATCAAGGTCAACGACCGCCGCGGCTGGGCTCAGGTGCTGCCCGATCCCGACGAGCCGCTGGTGCACATCTACGCCGAAGGCCGCGACGAGCGCGCCTCGAACGAGCTCGAGAGCGAGCTCAGGCAGCTCGTCGAAGAGGTTCTGCAGGACGAGGCAGAGACCTCAAGTAGAGGTTGAACCTTTAGCATGCGGCTGCTTTACTAGCCAGCGATCCCCTCCGAACGAAAGGCGAACTCGCGTGGAACCGCTCCCCGACCTGACCAGCATGTCCGACGCCGACCTGAAGAAGCTGATCGACGAGCTGACCGAGGAAGAGCAGGAGATCTCCTACCGGCGGCGCCTCCTTCACGGGAAGATCGACATCCTGCGGGCCGAGCTCGTCGCGCGCCTGCAGAAGTCGGAAGGGAAGAGCGTCCTCGAGCAGGTCGACGTCGAGGGTCTCGCGCGGATCCTGGCCGGCAAGGCGTCGCCGCCGAGCGAGGAACCCGCTTGAGCCACATCTACTGCCCGGAGTGCGGCTTCCAGAACCCGGAGTCGTCGAACTACTGCGCGAAGTGCGGGGCGCTGCTCGTCCGTGACGAGGGCGGTTCGGACACGACCATGAGCTACACGCCCGACGAGGCCGACGAGGACGCGGCGGCCATCGTGGACGAGATCAAGACCGAAGGGCCGGCGCTCGTCGTTCGCTCGGGCGGAGGGCGCGCAGGCGAGCACTTCCTGCTCGAGAACGAGCAGACCACGGTCGGCCGCTCGCCGGACTGCGACGTCTTCCTGGACGACGTCACCGTGTCGCGCCGTCACGCGCTCGTCCTACGCCGCAACGGCCAGTTCATCATCGAGGACAAGGGCAGCCTCAACGGGACGTTCCTGAACCGGCGGCGGATCGAGTCGGGCGAGCTCGAGGACGGCGACGAGGTGCAGATCGGCAAGTACAAGCTGACCTTCCTCTCGCAGTGAGCGCGACCGCAGAGACCTCGACCAGGAACGGCGCCCTGCACATCGGCGCGGTCTGCAGCCAGCTGCGCGACGAGTTTCCCGACATCTCGATCTCGAAGATCCGCTACCTCGAGGATCAGGGCCTGCTCGCGCCGAAGCGCACGCGCGGCGGGTATCGCGTCTTCGACGAGGACGCGGTCGAGCGCCTGCGGACGATCCTGCGCCTGCAGCGCGACGAGTTCCTCCCGCTCCGCGTCATCCGCCAGGAGCTGGCCTCGCCGGCCGCGGGCAAGACGCGCCGTCGCCGGGACGGGGGCCTCACCGGAGCGGAAGAGGAGCTCAGCGCCGGCGAGCTGGTCGAGCGCTCGGGCGCGACGCCGCAGCTCGTGCGCGAGCTCGAGGAGTACGGCCTGCTCGAGGCCCACGGGAGCGGGGGAGAGAAGCGCTACCCGGCCGGCGACGCCGAGGTTGCGGCCGTGTGCGCTCAGCTCGCCGCGTACGGCATCGGGGCTCGCAATCTCCGAGCCTTCCGCACGGCCGCCGACCGGCAGGCCTCGCTGTTCGGACAGCTCGTCGGCCCGTCGCTGCAACACGCAGGAGCCCGGAGCGCCGCGAGGCTGCTCTGGACGACCTCGGAGCGCTCGCCGAGCTGGCCCAGGAGCTGTCCCAGCTCCTCTCCTGGCGCGCCGTCCGACAACTCGCGTCCACCTGATGGCCGTCACGAACGTCGATCACCTGAAAGAGAAGATCCGGGACGTTCCCGACTGGCCCGAGCCGGGCGTCGTCTTCAAGGACATCATGCCGCTGCTCGCCGATCCGGAGGCCCTGCGGGAGACGATCGACCTCCTCGGCGACTGGGCGGCGGAGCGAAGGCCGGACATCGTGGTCGGGGGAGAGGCGCGCGGGTTCTTCATCGGCTCCGCGATCGCGTACAAGCTCGGCTGCGGCTTCGTTCCGGCCCGCAGGCCGGGGAAGCTGCCCCTGGAGACGATCAGCGCCGACTACGCGCTCGAGTACGGCAGGAACGCGCTCGAGCTCCAGGCGGACGCATTCGAGGACGGCTCACGCGTGCTCATCCACGACGACGTGCTGGCCACCGGCGGGACGTCCAGGGCGATGGCCGAGCTCGTGGAGCAACTCGGCGGCACGGTCGTCGGGATCCAGTTCATCATCGAGCTCGACTTCCTGCACGGGCGCGAGAAGATCGCCGACTACGACGTGTTCGGCCTGCTGCACTACTAGCGCCGATCAAGGCGCACGTCCGGCGCGCCGATTACAAGTCCGATACCGGCCATGTACGACGCGCTCACCACGCGCTACACCTTCGCGTGCCCGGAGCGGGGCGAGAGCCGTGTGCGCCTGTCCTCGTTCCGCCTTCTCGACCGGCTGCCCGGAGCCGCCCACCCGGCGGTCTTCCAGGTCGTCTTCGACTGCCCCTGCGGCGAGGAGCATCCAGGGCTCGTCTCCGACGTCGAGCTCGACTGGGCGCCGCTCGGCTTCAGCGACGAGCGGTATCTGAACCTGATGACGGCGCGCTTCGAGGAGACGAGCGAGGAGCTGTCCGACCTCGCGGTGCGGCGGATCCTCGCCGGCGAGTGGCCGTGGAGCTTCTATTGCTTCCCGGAGAGCCGGCCGCGCCCTGTGTTTCCGTCGTCGTTCGTGCTGCTCGCGCCCGGTGACGGGTCGATCGGGCTCGCGGTCCGCTGCCCGGCTTGCGAGCACGTCTCTCTGAATCTCGTCTCGCCGGAGCACGTGGATCTCCCGTTTCACAACGACCGCCGCATCGGAGTCGTCCCGCACGTCCTCGAGGGCGATGCGGAGCGGATCGTGGAGGAGTTCCAGGAAGAGCTCGACTCCGCGCGCTTCGACTTGCGCCGCCTCGAACTGGACTGAAAAGGGGGAAGAGCGGGGAGGACCCGTGCGGAGGTGGTGCTCATGTATGGCTTGACGAGAGCAACTCTGACCTTGATCGGCGTGGCCGTGGCGGGCGTGCTGCTGTGGCTCGCGACCGCGATCCTCCCGAGTGCGGTCTCCGACGCGTCCCCCGGGGAGTACTGGACGGCGTTCGGCCTCGTGGCCGTCGCCGGCCTCGTGATGGCGCTGTCGCAGCTCCTCGGTGGCTGGACGAAGTGGGGCTGGCCGCGCGTGTCGGGGAACGTGTTCCTGCTGGCCTTCCTGCCGACGCTGATCGCCGGGGGCTGGATCCTGGCGGCGCACGAGCCGGAGAGCAACTGGCTCGGAAGCCACGTCCGGAGCTGGTCGGGCGACATCGGGATCGACGGTTTCGTCGACTCGATGGGGCTGATGATCCCGGCCGTCGCATTCGGGATCGGCCTCGTGCTCGGGCTCACGTTCGACACGACCGGCCCGCGACGCGCCCGGACGAAGCCGGTGCCCGCAGCGGGTGCGCAGCGACCGGTATCGGCGAACGGGAACGGGAGCGGTGAGGACCGGCGCGTGCGTCTCGAGGACGCCGACCGGCAGCCCGATCCGGCCGAGCGCTCGAGCGACCGCACGGAGAATTAGACAGGTTCGGATAGTCCGCGGCAGGGTTGCGGCGGCGGCGCTCACTCCGGGGAGGGATCGCTCGGCGGTTGGGCGCCGTCGATACTCGGAGCATGAACGCCGCAGAGCCGCAGCCCCGGCCCACGAGGCTCATTCTCGAGCACTGCGCGCGGCTCGAGAACGTCGAGCCGACGGCTTCGCTGCGTCTGCGTCAGGCGATCGGGGAGGAGCTCGCGCAGCTGCTCCTGAACGCGCTCGCCGGCGATCACCGGCGCGTCGGGCTCGGCTCCGGCTAGCTAGGCCCGGGCCCGGTCTTCGCCGTAGAGCCTGATGTACAGGAAGATCGCGCCGCCTGCGACCGCGGACAGGACGAGCGCCGTCCCCTTGCCGATGCCGATCGCGATCATGCCGAGCAACATGTAGAGGAAGAAGCCGAACGCCCAGAAGAAGGCCGAGACCCCCTTGTCGACGCTCGGTGGGCGAAGGTGGAACGACATCGCGCGGCGAGTTTATCCAGGAGGAGCGCTGTCGACGTTGAGGTCGACGACATTTCCCCAGGGTTCTCCACAGGTGGCGATCCAGGGTGTGGAAAATGTTGAAAACTGAACTTTTTGCAAATTGCGGGTTCTGCGTTTCGACAGGTCTTGATCGGACACCTTGACGCCTCTACTGTCCCGTTTGCGCCGAGCACGGAGCGCAAGTAGGTCGAAGCCCAGCCGGGCGGCCGTAGGCGGAAGCCGAAAGTCAGTCGGCAGGGCGGACGAAAGCGCCACCGGCTCGGCGAATTTTTATGGTCCAATTTCGCCAGTCCCGCGCGAAGCGCGCGACTCGCGAAATTGCGAGCGACGTAAGTCGCGAGCCGCACGGAGGAGCGATTGCCCGTGACAGGCCGCCGGCTCAACACAACAGGGGAGGAGCCAGGCCTAATGCGCTTTCTCCAACTTGACATAACACGCGTTATCGTGCGCTGGGTTTTAAGCAGCCACCTGATCGCTCAAGCCCTGATACGCAGCATGCGCGTACGGGTGGTTGAACACGTCGAGCGCCCGATGCGGCTCCACGGCGAGCTCGAAGTGGATGCCGTTCCGTTCATCCGAGACTGTGACGGTCAGCTCGTCCGTGGCCTGATGCCAGAAGAGCACCACCTCGAGGCTGTCATTTTTTCGGTAGGCGAGCTCTCGATACGTCTCTTGCGTCGCATTGGTGGCCATGTCGCTCCTTCCGTCGTAGACACGTTCCTTGCTGCTCGTGGAGTCTCAGTGTCGGAGCGAGGCGGATCCATGCACGGAAGATGGGCGTTGGATGGGTTGTCACGGCACGCTTCTATGTGCGCCGTCCGGCCCTAGCGTGCAGGCTTCACTGACTCGATGAAGCGATCACGATCGATCTGGGGCGCGCTTCTCCTGGCCGTCGCCCTCTTCGCAGTTCCGCTGCCGTCATCCGGGGCCTCGCTTGCCGGACAGCTGCGCGCGCCGCACAACCGCGCAGCGCCGAAAATCGCCGGGCTGGCACTCGAGGGACAGACGCTCTCCGCGCAGCGCGGCAAATGGGCGAATCGCCCGGCGGTCTTTCGCTACGCATGGCAGTCCTGTGACCGAGTCGGCAGATCGTGCGTGAAAGTACGCGCCGCAAAACGCGCGAAGTACCGGCTCGGCCCTCGCGACGTCGGTCATCGGCTGCGGGTCCTCGTGACGGCCTCGAACCGAGTCGGGCGCAGAACGGCTCGCTCGAACGCGACTCCCGTCGTCAACTCCGCGGGACAGCCCCGCTACTACGGCACCGAGCCCTCACGAGACTGCGTCGACAGAGCCGAGGCCAGCTGCAGTCTTCCCAACTCGCTACCGCGCACGGCGGCCGCGTGCGCCGCCTCGATCCTCCATTCGAGCTGGGAGCCGCGGTCGGACAACTACGCGGCGAACCACACGGCCGGAGACGGTTCCTACACGTGGGGCCCGGCCGCGACCGATCCCTACTGGGCCGCCTGGGCCGCTCGAGTGTCCCTCGTCCAGGGGCAGTTCACGGGCACGACGACCGAGATGTTCTCGTGGGCCGGCTGCCGCTGGGGCGTCGACGAGGACCTGCTGCGCGCCGTCGCCGTGATCGAGTCGACCTGGCATCAATCCACGTGGGGCGACCGCTGCGGCGGCGGCGACCCGACGATCGGCTCGTTCAGCGTGATGCAGATCAAGAACAAGAACTGCGACGGAACGCTCCTCTGGGGCGGGATGCCGGACGTCCAGGATTCGACGGCGCTGGCGGTCGACCTCTACGCCGCGAGGCTGCGGGCTTGCTACAACGGCGACTTCTACGACGGCGGCTCCTGGCTCTACCACGGCCAGACGGTCAGACAGATCGCCGGCAGCCACGGCTGGCCCTACGTGCTCTGGGGCTGCGTGGGGTCCTGGTACTCGGGCGACTGGTATGACTCGGGCGCCGTGAACTACATCGGCAACGTCCAGACCGCGCTCGCTCAGCGGACCTGGCTGGACTACTGAGGCTCCACCCCTTGCTCCCCCCGAGCGTTTGATGTTTTATCTGACCATCGCCCAGGTAAGAACCCCTTTGAAGCTGAATGACAGTTGAAATCGAGCACGTCCTCGGCACTGAGGACGTCCGGCTACTCATCGAAACCGCCGAGCAGGCTGGTTCGATCCGGTCGTCTGAGCTCGCCGACCTGGTCGAGACGCACGAGCTGAGCGAGCTCGAGGCCGAAGCGCTCCACCGCGAGTGCGAGCAGCGCGGCATCGACATCATCGAAGACAAGGACAAGGAGGAGCCCCCTCCCCAGCCCGTGGTCTACGAGACGACCACGGATGCGCTCCAGCTCTTTCTACGCGAAGCCGGCCGTCACCAGCTGCTGACGGCGGCGCAGGAGGTCGAGCTGTCGAAGCGGATCGAGCGCGGCGATCCCGAGGCGAAGCAGCGGATGATCCAGTCCAACCTGCGGCTCGTCGTGTCGATCGCGAAGAACTACCGCAACCAGGGCCTGCCCTTCCTCGACCTGATCCAGGAAGGGACGCTCGGCCTGATCCGCGCCGTCGAGAAGTTCGACTGGCGCCGCGGCTACAAGTTCTCGACCTACGCGACCTGGTGGATCCGCCAGGCCGTCGCACGGGCGCTCGCGGACAAGGCGCGCACGATCCGGATGCCGGTGCACATCGTCGAGCGCCTGCAGAAGATGAACAAGGCGGAGCGCTTGCTCTGGACGCAGCTCGGCCGTGAGCCGACGTTGGACGAGATCGCCGAGGAGGCGAGCCTGCCGGTCGAGCAGGCACGTGAGGTCAAAGCCGCGGCCCGCGCGTCGACGAGCCTCGACCAGCCCGTCGGCGAGCAGGAAGACGCGGTCTTCGGAGACTTCGTCGCCGGGGACGGGCCGTCACCCGAGGACGAGGTCGAAATCACGCTCCGCAGCCAGGCTCTCGTCCGCGGCCTCGCAGCGCTCGCCGACCGCGAGCGCAAGGTGATCTGCCTGCGCTACGGCCTCGGCGGCTCGGAGCCGAAGACGCTCGAGGAGATCGGCCGCACGCTTGGCCTCACCCGCGAGCGAGTCCGCCAGATCGAAGTGCATGCTCTGCGCCGTCTCTCGAAGCTCCGAGAGATGGAAAGCGTCGCCGGCTAACCGTCGGATTCGAGATAGAGCTGAGGCCTGGGGCCGTCTGGCGTAGCTCTCTGAGGGCCCGCGACTCGAGCTGGCGGACGCGCTCTCGCGTGATGCCGAGGCCGACGCCGACCTGTTCCAGCGTCTGCGGATTCTCGCCGTCCAGGCCGAAGCGCAGCGCGAGGACGCGGCGCATGCGCGGGGTCAGCCGGCTCAGCGCACCGGCGAGCTCCTTCGAGCGCAGCAGCTTCGCCGTCGCCGTGTCCGGCCGGTCGGACTTCGTGTCCTCGATCAGGTCGCTGTAGACGCTCTCCCCGTCCCCCACCGGCGTCTCCAGGCTCACGGGATCCTCGATCAGCTCCAGGAGCTCCTGGACGCGCTCGGGCGTGAACCCGGCCTCCTGCGCGATCTCCGGGATCTCCGGATCGCGGTTCAGCTTCTGGGCGAGAATGCGCCGCGCGCGGAGCACCTTGCGGGTCTGCTCCGCGACGTGAACGGGAAGGCGGATCGTCCGGCCCTGGTCGGCCAGAGCCCGCGTAACGGCCTGGCGAATCCACCACGTCGCGTACGTCGAAAGCTTGTACCCGAGCTTGTAGTCGAACTTCTCGACTGCGCGGATCAGGCCGAGGTTCCCCTCCTGGATCAGGTCGAGGAGCGGGACGCCGGCCTTCGTGTAGTTCCGCGTGATCGACATCACGAGCCGGAGGTTGCACTCGATCAGACGCCGCTTGGCGGCCTCGTCCCCCTCGTCCTTGCGCCGTGCGAGCTCGCGTTCCTCGACGGGCGTCAGGAGGGGGCCGTCGCCGATCTGGCGCACGTAGAGCTTGAGCGGATCGGCCGTGAACGCGGCGACCGCGTCGTCCGGATCCTTCTCTTCGACCTCTGGCTCGTCGAGCTCAGCCGGGTTGGGAACGACTTCGAGCTTCGGCTCAGGGGTGGGTTCGTCGTCAGGCGATCGTTGAGGAAGCGGCCGGGCCATCGAGCCGTGTATCGGTCGCCAGGCGGGGTGGCATAGACGCGTTACCCTCGATCGAGGGACGGTTCCGCCTAACTCCTAGGTGCCTTTCCCGTCGAAGTGGGTAGGAACACGGTTGGCTGCGGCAAAGCCAGGGGTTGTCCAGCCGGGGTTCTAGCATCACCCTTATGTGTGGAATCGCCGGATATTCGTTCGATCGCGCGAGCACGATCTCGAGGACGCTCGCTGCTCAGGCCCTGCTCGCGGGCATCGCCGAGCGCGGCGCGGATGCGGTCGGGTACGCATATCGCGGCGAAGCGGGCACGCTGTCGATGCACAAGCAGCGCTCCGGGGCGAGCCAGCTTCTCGAGCAGGTCTCGATCGCGCCGGACGCGACGCAGGCCCTGATCCACGTCCGCGACTACACGAAGGGCCACCCGCGGATCGAGGCGAACAACCATCCTGTCCGCCACGACGCCATCACGGGCGTGCACAACGGGATCATCCTGAACGACGAGGAGATCTTCGCCGGCCACGGCTTCGAGCGGCAGGAGCCCGAGATGACCGTCGACACCGAGGCGATCTTCGCGCTCGTCGACGAGCTCGGTCCCTGCAGGGAGGCGATGGAGGAGCTGCGCGGCTCGATGGCCACCGCCTGGCTGGACGAGCGGGTGCCGGACACCATCTACATCGCGCGCGGCGTCGGCCGGCCGCTCTGGCTCGGCGAAGCGCAGCACGAGGCCTTCTTCGCATCGACGAAGGCCGCGCTCGAGGTCGTCGAGCGCTATCTGAACCTGAAGCTCCGCAAGCGTGAGCTTCCCGAGGGCATTCTCGTTCCGCTCGTGGCCGGGCGGCGTCAGAAGGCGACGCGCTTCAAGCCCGACGACGCGTTCGAGGAGGAGCTCCTCCCCGCGGTGCGCGCCCCGCAGGAGGGCGCGACTTGCCTGCGCCGCCTCGCGGTGATCGCCGCGGCCCTCTGACCGCCCCTTCCGGCGACACCTCCACCCCATCCTCGAGCAGCCGCTCGCGCACGAGGTACTGGAACGCGGCCCAGGCGCCCTTGTGCGCCTCGAGCATGCGGTAGATCTGCCACTCGCTCATCAGGCTCGCGTCCTTGCTCCGCGCCTGCTTCCAGTCGGCGAACTTCGGCAGGCGGCCGAGCTCGAGCGCGACGTGCACGCCCTGGTCGATCGCCCGCTCGAGCCTCTCCTCCCCCACCGGCACGTCGAAGCCCGCCTCGCGCAGCGCGTTCTTGAGCGAGCCGAACATGTGCCAGTAGAGGGACTTGGAAGGCATCGAAGCGCGGTGCTCGTCGAGGTCCTTCGCCGTGGGTGGGCGTCCGAGCTCGTCGCCCAGCTCGCGGAGGAGCCGGATCAGGTCGGCCGGCTCGGCGAAGCGCCTCGGGACGAGCCCGGCTTTGCGCTTGGCCTCGTTCCAGCTCTTGAAGTGCTGGATGACGGTCTGCGGGTGCACGGTCGTCTCCGGGTCGTCCTCGAACTCGCGCATCGTCGGGGAGCGCCCCAGACGCTCGGCCGAGGCGCGCAGCTGCTCGAGGATCTCCTCGTCGGAGTAGCGCTTGCGGATTCCGGCCTGGAACTCGGCGAGCGCAGCAGGATCGATGCGCCGCACCGGCCGTGGGGGCCGGCGTTTCTGGGGCATGGCAATAAGAATAGAACAGACTAGAGAACTTGCAAACCCGCGCTAGGAAACTGGAGCCGCGTCCGTCCTGGCCCCGTCCCGGTGTCAGACGCTTGGACGTGTCCGATCAGGACGCGGCGAGCAGCTGGTGACGCGCGGCCTCGTCGGCCAGGATCTCGGGCGGCAGCACTCGCTCGAGGGCGTCGACGCACCGCGGGCAGAACTGCGTGCCTGCGGCGCGCTTGAGCTCGTCCAACGCTTCCATCGCGGGGCGCGCCGCACGGTAGATGCGCGTCGTGAGCATCGAGTCCAGCGCGTCCGCGACATGGATGATCCTCGCGCCGAGCGGGATCTCCTCCCCCTTCAGGCCGTCCGGATAGCCGGCGCCGTCGAAGCGCTCGTGGTGGTGGCGGATCGATGGCACGGCGTCGTTGAGGAAGCCGAGCCGGTCGATGATCCGCGCTCCCTCGTCGGCGTGCCGCTGCATGAGCGCCCACTCGTTCTTCGTGAGCACCGCCGGCTTGAGCAGGATCGCGTCGGGCACGGCGAGCTTGCCGATGTCGTGGAACAGCGCGGCGTGGCCGAGGAGGTCGAGCTCGGTTTGCGAAAGCCCGAGCTCGCGCCCGATCGCAAGTGCGAGCTGCTGAACGCGGCGCGAGTGGCCGGCCGTGTAGGCATCGCGCGCGTCGACCGTCGCCGAGAGGCTCTCCATGGCGGCCGTCGAGCGCTCGCGCAGCAGTCGGTTCGCCTGTTCGAGCGACACGTTCTGGCTCTGAATCGTCTCGGCGGCCGCACGAAGCTTCTGGGCGCTGCGCTGCGTGTGGCGGAGATACGCCTCCTGTGTCTTGCGCATCAGGAGCAGCGGCACCGCGAACACGGCGAGCGCGTAGAGGCCCGCTGCGTGGTACGCGATCGCCATCACGCCGCCGACGAAGCCGTACACGATCCAGTGCGTGGCGAGCCACGCGAAGCGCTCCTGCCAGACGCGCCAAGCGCGCTCGTGCCCTTCCATCGCGACTGCGACGCTGAGCAGGCCGGTGTTGACGGCGAAGTATGCGAGCCCGGCGACGAGACCGGCCGCCGCGGTGAAGAACTCGCCCGAAGTGCCCTGGAAGCCGAAGCCGGCCATGAAGATTCCGGCTGCCGCCAGCGAGGACAGCGACAGCGCACCGATGTTGAAGAGCACGCGGTGGATCTCGGAACGCCGTGCGCTCCACTCCACGATCGCCGTGGTCGCCGCCAGCACGAGCGCGGCACGCGGCCCGAAGAGCGCGGCACCGGCGAGCGAGCCGACCGCGCTGACCGAGATCGAGCCGCCGTCGTCCACCTCGATCGCGAGCGCCTGGCCGAAGCCGACGAGAACGACGAGCGCGATCAGGGCGAACACGTCGTGGCTGGAGCCGAAGATGATCCCCAGGACTCCGGCGCCGATCCCGACGAACGCCACGAGGCCGACGAGCAGTGCGAGGCGGCGGGAGAGCGAGAGGAAGCGAGGCCCGTGCACGGCGTGCGACCGCGGATGCCGGCGCTCCTCCGGAGGAATCAGCTCGACTGCGGGAGGAAGCGGCTCCATGTGGTCGCCCGACTCGGGCACCGCTGCAAGGCGGGGCTTGCGGTCGTTCGGCACAGCCAGCGGCTCGGAGGTGGCGTCGAGCACGCGGTTCCGGCCCTGGAGCTTCGCGCGGTAGACGGCGAGGTCGGCCTGGTGGATCAGCTCGTTGGAGTCGTTCCCGTCACGCGGATACGCGGCGACGCCGATCGAGACCGTCGCGCGGATCGGCTGGCTCGAGGTCTCGACGTCGAAGGTGCGCTCGGAGACCTCCTTGCGGATGCGCTCCGCGATCTCGAGCGCCTCCTCGGCGCTCGTCTCGGGGAGAAGGATGCTGAACTCCTCTCCGCCGAAGCGCGCCGGGACGTCGTAGTGGCGCAGATGCGTGCGGAAGACGTCGGCGATGCCCTTCAGCACGGCGTCGCCCGCGAGATGGCCGTACGAGTTGTTGATGTCGCGCAGGAGGTCGAGGTCGGCCATGATCAGCGCCAGCGGCCGGTCGAAGCGCTGGGCGCGCACGATCTCCTCGTTCAGCGCGAGCCCGAAGTGGCGCGCGTTGAAGAGGCCGGTCTTCGGGATCGACGCGGGCCTCGGCCTCGAGCTGCGGGACTGCGAGCGAGCGGTGGATCAGGAGGACGGGCGCCACCGCGAACGGGATCAGCCATGGGTTCGCGTGCCAGAAGGTCGCGACGACGACGCCCAGCGCGGCGAGGACGAGCTCCGTCGACAGGCCGTGGAACGAGAAGAGGCCCGACTCACGGATCGAGTGCCCGTGGCCGAGCAGGAGCATCGGCGCGAGCATCGCGTGGTTCAGGCCGACGAGGACGATCGAGCAGGCGGCCCCGGCGATCGCGAAGCGGAGGTCGACGTTCGGGATCAGGCCGTCTGCATGGAGGATTCCGTGAACCACCCCCCACGCCGCGACGGTCGCGATCACGTAGTTGCAGATGTTGAAGAACTCGCGATACCAGGCCGTCCGGTTCTTCAGCCAGGCCGGGATGTGCTGGACGATCGCCACCACGACCACCAGCTCGGGCGGAAGCAGCAGGATCGCCGGGATCAGGAAGACGTTCGTCGCGTGGTACGACTGGTTGCGAGGCGTCTTGACGAGCGCGACCTGCGCCAGCGCGGCGCCCCCGGCGAAGAGCACGAAGGCGAGCCACGTAGCTGACGCTGTAGTCGGCCGTCTGGAGCCGCCCGAGGAAGGGCAGGGCGACCAGGCCCGCCACGATCGCGATCGCTGCGAGGTACGCGGTGGCAGCCGTCGACAGACGCCGGCTGCCGCTCGGGGCTCGGCTCCGGGCTCTCCCCGAAGACGTCGAGCTCCGTGGGAACTGCGCTCACGGGTTGCTCGCGTTCGTCCGCTTGTGCCGCATGTCAGTCTCTCCTAGTTCTGGGCAGGAGCCGCAGCGAGATGACTCCGCTCTCAACGTACGCGGGCCGTGGGAGTCAGGGCATCCCCCCTCCGAGTGAGCGAGGGCCGGGCGATGTGCCCGGCCCTCGACGCGTTCGGGAGTGGGAATGCCGTGCCTACGGACCCGGCGGGGGTGGTGGCGGCTCCGGGGTGAGGCCGAGGAGAGGATCGGCCTCGGCGGCCTGCTCCTCCTCGGGAGTCAGCGCCGTCGGCGTGTCGGCCGGTGGGTCGACTTCGCCTTCCGCCGCGTCCTCCCAGGTGACGTCGGCCGCTGCGAGCACGTCGCTCCAGGTCACGTCCGACCAGGTGACGTCGCTCCAGGAAACGTCCGACCAGCTGACGTCCGTCCAGGAGACGTCGCTCCAGGAGGCGTCCGACCAGCTGACCGCGTCCCAGGCGACGTTCGACCTGGCAGCGTCCGACCAGCTGGCGGCGTTGAACACCGGAGTCGAGCCCCCGGCCGGGTCGGCCGTGAGGTACCTGTCCAGCGCCGCGTTCGGGTTCGGAGCCCTGTTCAGCATGGCTGCGCGGTAGGCGTTGACCTCGCCGACCCCGGCCGAGCCCGGAGGCGCGTCCGGGATGTACCGAGCCGCCTGCATGAGGGCGCCCTTGACCTGATCGGGCGTCCAGTTCGGGTGCCTGGCCAGGATCTGAGCCGCCGCGCCTGCGACGACCGGCGCCGCGAACGACGTTCCGGAGAGCCGCATGTAACCGGCAGCGACGACGTTCTCCGGCTTCAGGACGGGCAGGCTCGCCGTCGCCGGGACCGGCCCGACCATGTAGCGGCCGGCCGCCGCGATCTCCGGCTTCCGGAACCCGTCGTACGTGTAGCCGTAGGCCGACCAGTTCGGGACGTCGTGGTTCGGGACCCTGACGCTGCCGTCGAGGTCGACCGCGCCGACCGTGATCACGAACGGATCGTTGCCGGGCGCGAACATCACGCCGCTCGGGCCGTCGGGACTGCCGTAGTTGCCTGCAGCGGCGACCACGGTGACGCCGGCGAACCAGAGCTTCTCGACCGCCTTGTCGAGCGGGTCGCTCGTGAAGTTGCTCGGCACCGTGGAGTGGAGCGAGAAGTTCGCGACGCGAATGTTCTTCTCGTTCTTGTGCTCGTAGATCCACTGAGCCGCCGCGATCACGTCGCTCGTCCGCGCCATGCCGTTGTCGTCCATGACGTCGAGCGAGACGATCTTGGCCTGTGGAGCGGCTCCTGCGTAGCCCGCGGCCGAGCCCGCGGCGATGCCTGCCACGAACGTGCCGTGGCCACGGCCGTCGCCGGCTGAGTTGGGGACGAGCCTCGTGATCACCTGATCGCCGATGACACGTGCGCCACCTTCGAAGTCGAGGCGGTTCTGCTGAATTCCCGAGTCGACGATCGCGATCGTCGGCGTGGCCCCGCGGTACGTGTCTGTCTCGCTGTAGAACGGACGCAGAGCTTCGGCCGTCGGCCAGACCTGGTTCGAGCTCGGAATTGCGTCGAGCTTGACTCGCGAGTCGCTGGTGATCGTCAGGCCCGGGATTCTGGACAGGCGGAGCACCTTCTTGGCCTTGATCGTGACCGCGACCGAGCTCACGAACCTGAACTCGTGGCGCATCCGCTCGTCGCCCGTGTTGTCCTCGGCGTCCTGATACGCGTTCTTCGCGTCCGAGAGCCCGTCGTCGCTCTCGATGATGACGTTGACGAGCGAGTTCGGGGTCCGCGTCGGCCTTCGCCATCAGGTACGGATCGACGTAGGTCGCCCCCGTCGAACCATGTCTGTTCGAGGCGCCCGCAAGCGGAACCGCCGTGACCGCCAGGACCGCAAGAATCACGGCAAAGCCCCGCCCGCCCTTGCCCCACAGGGCGTTGGCGCGCGAATCGCCGCCGCGGTTCCCGGTCCCCCAGAGAGCACTCGAGCGAGTCTCCGCGTGAGTGCCGCAGTTATGTCTTGACATCCCTCTCCCTTTCCGCGCAGTCGCGCGAAGCCGCAGTGGCCTAGTAGAAGCGTGTTTTCACCGTAGATTTGGGCCGCGTTCGGCGTATCACCCTTCGGGGTGAGGGCCGGAAATTCACTCGTACGAGGGAACAGGATTAGGCTGGCGGCGTGAGAGTGAAGGTTCCCCTGCCGCTCGGGATCGCGGCCGCCCGTGCGGTCGGCGGGCTGTCGCGTCTGGTCGGGGCCGGAGGTGGGACGACGGTGCCCGGAAAGGTGCTTTCGACCATCGATCCGGACGTGCTCGACCGGCTTGCCGCGCGGCTCCCGCTGGGGAGCGCCGTCATTTCGGCGACGAACGGGAAGACGACCACGGCGGCGATGGCAGCACGGATCCTCTCGCCCCGGGCTCGGCTTGCACACAACGCTTCGGGCGCGAATCTGCGCTCGGGAGTCACGTCCGCGCTCCTGGCGGCCAGGGATGCGGAGCTGGGCCTGTTCGAGGTGGACGAGGCCGCCTTGCCGGAGATCGCGGACCGGGTCCGGCCGCGCGCGGTCTGCCTCGGGAACCTGTTTCGCGACCAGCTCGACCGTTACGGCGAGCTCGAGCACGTGGCAGAGCGCTGGCGCGGAGTCGTGCACGGGCTCGGCTCGGACGCTGTGCTCGTCGTCAACGGCGATGACCCGCAGGTCGGAGACCTGTCACGGGAGCGGCCGGGCTCCGTCGTCTTCGGCCTGGACGACCCGCGCCAGGCTGTTCCGGAGCTTCTGCACGCGGCCGATTCGAAGTGGTGCCTGCGCTGCGGGAAGCCGTACGAGTACGCGGCGATCTACGTCGGGCATCTCGGCGACTACCGGTGCCCTGCATGCGGGCACGCCCGTCCGGCGCTGGACGTCGTCGCTCGCGACATCGAGCTGCGCGGCCTGGAGGGTGTCGACTTCACGCTCGCGGCCCGCGGGGAGACGCGACGCGTGGCGCTCTCCGTACCGGGCCTCTACAACGTCTACAACGCGCTCGCGGCGGCGTCGCTCACTCTCGCGCTCGGCGCCTCGCTCGACGAGATCGTCTCCGGGCTGGCCGGCTTCGGCGCGGCATTCGGGCGCTTCGAACGGATCGTCGTCGGCGACAAGACCGTGCTCGTGCTCCTCGTGAAGAACCCGGCCGGGGCGAACGAGGTGGTGCGCACGCTCGTCTCCGGCGGCCCTCCGAAGCTGCGCCGTGCTCGCCCTGAACGACGAGATCGCGGACGGACGCGACGTCTCGTGGATCTGGGACGTCGACTGGGAGCCGCTCCTCGCGGGTCTCGACCGCGTCGTCGTGACCGGGGAGCGCGCCGCGGAGATGGCGCTTCGCTGCAAGTACGGCGGGTTTGCGGTCGATGCGATCGAGGTCGTTCCCGAGCTCGACCGGGCGCTCGACCGTGGGCTCGAGCTGACGGATGCGGGCGGCGAGCTCGTCGTCCTGCCGACCTACACGGCGATGCTTGCGCTCCGCGACATCGTGGCCGACCGCGGGTTCGTCCGCCCCTACTGGGAGCGTGCCGCGTGAGGATTCGCGTCGCTCATCTGTATCCGGAGTACCTGAACATCTATGCGGATCGCGGGAACATCGCGGTGCTCGAGAGCCGGGCGCGCTGGCGCGGCGCCGACCTCGAAGTCGAGCAGGTGAGCCTCGGCGACGAGCTGCGGCCGGGCGCGCACGACCTGCTCTACATCGGCGGCGGGCAGGATCGGGAGCAGGCGCTGATCGCGCCGGACCTGGCGGCGCGGGGCGAGGCGATCGGCGAGGCGATCGCCGGCGGGGCGGCGGTGCTCGCCGTGTGCGGCGGCTACCAGTTGCTCGGGCGCTTCTACCGGGGCCGTGACGGCGAGGAGCTTCCGGGGGCCGGCGTGTTTCCGCTCGAGACCGTGGCGGGCGAGCGGCGCATGATCGGCGACTGCCTGCTCGAATGCGAGCTCGAGCCGGGAGCGCGGACGACGCTCGCGGGATTCGAGAACCATGCGGGCGTGACGAGGCTCGACGAGGGCGCCGAGCCGCTCGGGCGCGTGGTCGCCGGGTACGGGAACGACGGCGAGAGCGGCTTCGAGGGCGTCCGGGTCGGGACTGCCGTCGGGACGTATCTCCACGGGCCGCTCCTGCCCCGCAACCCCTGGCTCGCGGACTGGCTGCTCGCGAAGGCTCTCGAGCATGCCGGCGCGGAGTCGGTCGAGCTCGCCCCGCTGGACGACGAGCTGGAGCAGCGAAGCGCACGTCGTCGCGGCCGCGAGAGCCCGCTCGAGAGGCGGCCGCTCCTGAAGTTCGGCCGCTTCCTGTTCACGCGCGTGCGCGTGGGCCACCGCTGACCACCCGCCGCTTTCGATCCTAGTGATGAAGATGTGACGTGTCCGTGGCGCGAGTGCGCCGAAATGGCGCCAAGTGCGTCCAGGAGCGCCTGAGAGGCCCTACGGAGCCCAGAGCGGCCCCAGATACACCACGGGGTCGCCGGGCCGCCAGCGGGCCAGGAAACGCTGGATCGGCGGGTGCAGCACGATCTCGTCCAGCTCCCCCACCTCGAACAGCCTGTGGCCCCGGACGGCCGCGTCCTTCGAGGTCACGGCCTCCAGCGACCTGCCCTCCAGATCGCCCGAGAAGATGATGTGCACGACGTGCTTCGCGGCGAAGCTGCGCTCCGGCGCGATCGAGTCGACGATCGCCACCGGGCCCTCGACCGGAATCTCGTCGTTCACCCCGACCTCCTCGGACAGCTCCCGGTGCAGCGCGCGGACGAGGCTCTCGCCGGAGTTCACACCGCCGCCGGGCAGGAGCCAGTAGTGGCGCCCGTCCTTCTCGTGCCGGCAGAGAAGAATGCGCCCGCCCCAGCGCAGGATCGCCGACACGCGGATCCGCGGCTCGGTCGCCATCAGTCCGCCCGGCTCGACGAGCCGAAGCCGCGCGCCCCTCGTTCCGTCGCCGGCAGCTCGTCGACCTCGGCCGTCTCGAGCGAGGCGAACGGAACGACGACGAGCTGTGCGATCCGCATCCCCGGCTCGACCGTGAAGGTCTCCGACCGATCCGTGTTCAGGATGATCACCCGCAACTCTCCGCGGTAGCCGGAGTCGACGAGCCCGGGGGTGTTCAGGACGGTGAGGCCGTTCTCCGCCGCCAGACCCGATCTCGGCTGGACGAACCCGGCATGGCCGTCGGGAATCGCAACCGCGAGCCCGGTGCCCACGACCGCCCGCTCGCCGGGGCCGATCTCGGCGCCCTCGCACGCAACGAGATCGAGCCCCGCATCGCCCGCGTAGGCGCGCTCGGGGACGACCGCGTCGTCGCGAAGCCGCTGGAAGAGAAGCTCCGTCACGTCAGCCCCTCGAGCGCCTCGTCCTCGTCGAGCACGAGGTAGCTCGCGAACCGCCTCGCATCTGGACGGCTGAGTCGCGCCCGTACGAAGACGCCCTCGGGCCGATCGACGCGCTCGTCGACGGGCGCCCCGAGCTCGTACAGCTCGGCGAGCTTCTCGCCGGCGGCGTACGGGATCAGCAGCCGCACCGGCTCGAACCGCTCCTCGAAGTGCTTCGCGGCGACCGAGCGGAGCTCCTCGAGGCCCTCGCCGGACTTCGCCGAGACCTGCGGCGCGCCCGGAAACCTGTTCGCCAGGCGCCGTCGCGTGAGCGGGTCGACGAGATCGACCTTGTTCAGCGACGATCTGCACGGGAAGCTCGTCCGCCCCGACCTCGGCGAGGACGGCGTCCACCGCCGCGACCATCTCCTCGAGCCGCTCCTCCGACGCGGACGCATCGACGACATGCAGCACGAGATCGGCGGCGAGCGTCTCCTCGAGCGTCGCCGCGAAGCCCTCGACGAGCTGATGCGGAAGCCGCCGGATGAAGCCGACAGTGTCGGTGACGAGGTAGCGGCGCCCGTCGTGCTCGAACCCGCGCGTCGTCGGATCGAGAGTCTCGAAGAGGCGGTTGTCGACCGAGACCTCGGCGCCGGTCAGCGCATTCAGGAGCGTCGACTTCCCCACGTTCGTGTAGCCCGCGAGCGCGACGGTCGGCGTCTGAGAGCGTTCGCGCGCCTTGCGCCTGGTCCCGCGCTGCTTGCTCAAATCCTTGAGGCGGCGCTTGAGCATCGTGATCCGGCGCCGCGCCAGCCGACGGTCCGTCTCGAGCTGGCTCTCCCCCGGTCCGCGTGTCCCGACGCCGCCCCCGACCGCGCCGGTTCCGCCGCCGAGCCGCTCGAGGTGCTGCCACATGCCCCGCATGCGCGGGAGGTTGTACTCGAGCTGTGCGAGCTCGACCTGCAGCTTGCCCTCGGCGCTGCGGGCGTGCTGGGCGAAGATGTCGAGGATCAGCTGGGTCCGGTCGACGACGCGCGCGGTCAAAGCGTCCTCGAGGTTCCGCTGCTGCGCCGGGCTCAGTTCGTCGTCGACGAGCAGCGAATCCGCGCGAGCATCGCTGAACGAGCGGGAGAGCTCGGCCAGCTTCCCCTTGCCCACGTAGCTCCGCTGGTCGGGCCGTCCGCGCCGCTGGACGATCTCCCCGACCGGCTCGACGCCGGCCGTCCGCGACAGCTCGCGGAACTCGCCCAGCTCCTCGTCGTAGTCGTCGTCAGAGCCCAGCACGGCGACGATGAATCCCCGCTCGGGCTCCAGGCCCTGAGCCGGGTCCGGCTGGCGGTCGGTCACGACTGAATTATGACGAGCGCCTTCGTGATCCGGTCGACGGCCTCCTCGAGCCGCGAGTCCGGAACCGTCAGCGACAGTCGGACGTAGCCCTCGCCGCTCGGTCCGTACGAGTCGCCGGGCGAGACGAGGACGGACGCCTGCTCGAGCATCAGCTCGGTGAAAGAAGCAGACGTGTGCCCCTCGGGCACGCGGACCCAGAAGTACGGCGTCGCGCGCGGGATACGGACTTCGAGGCCGATCTCTTGCAGCCCGGCCGCCAGACGATCGCGCCGTCGCGCGTAGACCTCGGAGATCTCCCGCGGGAACTCGCGCTCGTCGGTCAGGGCGACCGCCGCCGCATGCTGGACCGCCTCGGACATGCCCGAGTCGAGGTTCGTCTTCAGCTGCCGGTAGCGCTCGACGATCTCGGCGTTTCCCGCGACGAGCCCGGCCCGCCAGCCGGTCATGTTCCAGCCCTTCGAGAGCGAGAAGATCTCGACGCCGACCTCCTTCGCGCCCGGCGCCTCGAGGAAGCTCGGCGGGCGGTAGCCGTCGAAGGCGACCTCCGAGTAGGCGTTGTCGTGGACGACGATCAGGTCGCGCCGGCGGGCGACGTCGATCGCGTGCTCGAAGAAGTCGAGCTCGGCCGTCGCGCCGGTCGGGTTGTTCGGGTAGTTGAGGTAGAGGAGCTTCGCGTCGGGAGCGCCCTCGAGCTCGGGCAGGAAGCCGTTCTCCTCACGCAGCGGCAGGTAGTGGACCTGTCGCGCCCGCGAAGACGGGCCCCGAGGTGTACGGCGGATAGCCGGGATCGGGAGCGAGGCAGACGTCGCCCGGGTCGAGCGCCGCGAGCGCGATGTGGCCGACGCCCTCCTTGCCGCCGAGCACCGGGATCACCTCGCCGTTCGGGTCGAGCTCGACGCCGAAGCGGTCGCGGTAGAAGTCTGCGGCGGCGGTGCGGAACTCCTCCGTGCCGTGATTCGTCGGGTACTGGTGCGTGCGCGGGTCGCGCGCTGCCTCGGCGAGGGCGTCGATCACCGCCGGCGGGGTCGGGAGGTCCGGATCGCCGATCCCGAGGCTGATCACGTCGACACCCGCGCGTTCGGCCTCTGCGACCTTGCGCTCGAGCTCGGCGAAGAGGTACGGCGGAACCGCGTCGAGGCGCTTTGCGAACTTCACAGCTCGAACTCCTGCGAGAGCTCGACCGAGCAGATCTCCTCCGCGGGGCCGGTCAGGCGCGCGTGGAAGTCGTCGTCCACCTCCACGAGCAGGTCGCCGCCCTGCAGATGGACGGTCACCGGGCTTTCGCACCAGCCGTGCCGAATGGCCGCTGAGGCCACGGCCGTCGCGCTCGTGCCGGACGAGAGCGTCTCCCCCGCTCCGCGCTCCCAGACGACCGCGGTCACGTCGTGCGGGCCGTCGATGCGCGCGAACTGCACGTTCGTCCGGTTCGGGAACCGCTCGTGGTTCTCGATTGCCGGACCGAGCCGGAGGAACTCGTCGTGGTCCGGCTCGTGGCGGATCACCGCGTGCGGATTCCCGACGGCGACAGGAACCATCTCGTACTGCCTTGCCGTCGACGTGGAGCTGCTCGCGCTCCCCCACCTCGACCGCGCCCATCTCGGTCTCGACCAGCTTGTCCTCGCGCATCGTCGGCGACGACCTCGCGAGGGCCGACCTTGATCCGCGCCTGCTCGAGCGCCGTTCCGCCGGGCGAGCCACCGCGCCGCGATCCGCGTTCCGTTCCCGGAGAGCTCGGCCGTCGAGCCGTCGGGGTTCCAGATCACGACCTCCGCCGAGTCGCCGTTCGTGGACAGCGACCTCGACGATCCCGTCGGAGCCGACCCCGAAGTGGTAGTCGCAGAGCTTCTGCACCCGCTCGGGCGTCAGCGGGAAGGCAAGCTCAGCCCGCTCGACCAGCAGGTAATCGTTGCCGAGCCCGTGCCACTTCGAGAATTGCATCGGCGATCTCGCCCGGGGGGCGATCGGCAGGCAGGCTAACAAGGCCCGGAATGCGCCGCATCCACTTGCGCTGGTACGCCGCGTAGCGCCTCGTGCGGGCGACGAGCGCCTCGATTGCGGCCTCGTCGTCGGGTTGCTCGGCCAGGTCCGACGAGGCCATGCGCGTAGGCGGCGGTCGGGCGAGATCGAGCCCGCGAGCGCGGCCTCCGCCTCCGCTCGGACCCCGGCCTCGAACATGGCTCGCGTGCGCGTCGGCGATCCGGCGGTCGAGCTCCGTCTTTCGGCACGTCGAGGCCGAACACGATCGTCGGGTGCCGCGTCTCGTCGGTCCAGAGCTGGTCGCGCTCGCGCTCCCGTCCGGCGAGCTCGAGGCTGCGCACGACGCGGCGGCGGTCGTTGGGATGGACGGCCGCGGCCGCCTCGGGATCGAGCTCGGCGAGCCGCTCGTGCGCGCGCTCCGCTCCCTCGCTCGTCGTAGAGCCGCTCCCAGCGCTCTCGCTCGCCCGGCTCGGGCGCCGGCGGCAGCGTGAGATCGGCGAGTGCGGCCCGCAGGTAGAGGCCGGTCCCGCCGACGACGACCGGCGTTCGGCCGGCCGCGAGAATCTCGTCGATCGCCGCGTGCGCGAGGTGCCTGGTACTCGGCGACGGAGGCCTCGTGGTCGAGCGGCCAGATCCCGACGAGCCGCGCCGGCGACTGGTTCGTGAGGATCGGCAGGCCGCGGTAGACCTGCATCGAGTCTGCGGAGACGAGCTCGGCCGGAATCCGCTCCGCGATCGCCTGGGCGACGGCCGTCTTGCCGGAGGCCGTCGGCCCGAAGAGGGCGAGGACCGTGTCAGTCACGCAACCGCGCTCGCGCGCGGTCGAGCTCGGCGTCGGTCAGGCCGGCGTCGCGCAGGTAGCCCTCGACACTGCCGTGGCGCCGCTCGAGCTCGGCGAAGACGCCCTCGATCGACGCGGCCGGCGTCTGCGCCATGCGCTCTGCATGCGCTCGAGCTCCTCGTCGCGTCTCCGCCTCGGCGAACCACTGCTCGTGCCGCGGGCGCAGGCGCTCCTCGCTGAGCGCGTAGTCGGCGGCGATCTCCTCGATGTCGACGCCCGCCACGTGGAGGAGCAGAGCGGTGAGCAGGCCCGTTCGGTCCTTCCCGCCCGCGCAGTGGATGACGACTCCGCCCTCCGGCGCGTCCGCGACCGCCCGGATCGCGGTCGCCACGTTGCGGCCGAAGTGCTCGAGGAAGATCAGATAGACCTCACGCGTCGCCGTCGGCACGTCGGGCGCCGCACGGGCGGCGGATTCGAGCTCGGCCTCGATCTCCTTCCATTCGCTCGTGTCGGTCTCGAAGAACGGGATGTGCAGGACCTCGACGGGCAGCTCGGCCGGCGGGTCCGCTTCGAGCTCCTCGTTCGCGCGCAGGTCGATGATCGTCTTCACGCCGTAGTCGACGAGCGCCGTCCAGCCCTGGTCGCTCAGCTGGCGGACGCTGTCGGCGCGGATGATCGAGTCGTACCGCGTCTCGTCGCCGTCCTCGGTCGGATGGCCGCCGAGGTCGCGGACGTTGAGCAGGCCGTCCCAGAGAAGGTCGCGGCTACGCTGCAACGGCTGCGAGCTGTTCGCCCTTGAGGGTCGTGGACGTCGCGTCTTCGATCCGGACCGTCGACGAGGCTTCCGGCGGCGGTCGTCCCGTGCGAAGTTGACCGTCGTGTTGCGGCGGGTGCGGCCGCGGAGCAGCGCGGGATCGGTTCGGCTCGGGCCTTCGACGAGCACCTCTTCGACGCGGCCGATCCGTTCGCGGTTTCTGGCGAGAGCGACGTCGCTGGACGATCTCGACGAGCCGCTCGATCCGCTCCTTCTTGACCTCCTCCGGAACCTGCTCGGCATGCCGTCGCCGCTTCCGTGCCCTGCCGCGGCGAGTAGACGAACGTGAACGCGCCGTCGTAGCCGACCTCCTGCGACGACCTCGAGCGTCTCCTCGAAGTCGCGGTCGGTCTCGCCCGGGAAGCCGACGATGATGTCCGTCGTCAGCGCGAGATCCGGGATCGCGGCACGGAGCTCCTCGACGAGGCGCAGGTAGCGCTCGCGGCCGTACGTGCGGCGCATCGCCTTCAGGACGCGGGTCGAGCCGGACTGGAGCGGCAGGTGCGCGTGCTCGCAGACCGCGTCGCACTCGGCCATCGCGGCGATCACCTCGCGGCGGAAGTCCTTCGGGTGCGGGCTCGTGAAGCGGATCCGCTCGATGCCGTCGACCGCGTCGACCGCACGGAGCAGCTCGGCGAAGTTCGTTCCCGAGGTCACGGCCGTAGGAGTTGACGTTCTGCCCGAGCAGCGTGACCTCGCGGACGCCCTCGCCGGCGAGTCGCGTCACCTCGGCGAGGATCTCGCCGGGCCGGCGGCTGACCTCGCGGCCGCGCACGGCCGGGACGATGCAGTACGAGCACACCGAGTTGCAGCCCATCGAGACCTGCACCCAGGCCTGGAAGCGGCGCTCGCGGTGCATGGGCAGCGTGCCTGCGAACTCGCGCTCCTCGCGCGATCCCGAACCGACTGCGCGGCGCCTCACCGCCGGCGCCGAGCCACTCGGCCAGGTGCGGGATCGTGCCGGGCCCGAACGCGACGTCCACGAACGGGTAGAGGTCGAAGAGCCGCTCGCGCTGCGCCTCCGCGTAGCAGCCGCCCACCGCGATCACCTTCTCGGGGTCGGCGAGCTTGAGCATCTTCGCGTTCCCGAGGTGCGCGGCGAACCGCTGGTCCGGCTTCTCGCGGATCGTGCACGTGTTGAAGACGATCACGTCCGCCTCGGCCTGCGAGACCGCCTCCCCCAGTCCGATTTCCTCGAGCATGCCCTTGATCCGCTCCGAGTCGTGAGCGTTCATCTGGCAGCCGAACGTCGTGACGTGGTATCTCCGCATTCGGGGAAGGATGGTATCCGGGCGGCTCCGAAATCGGCCGAAGCCAGTGCATCTCGGAGGTCAGACCAGTCGCCGCCGGAGCCGGGCTTCGCCCGGCGGGAGGCTCACTGGACAAGAGAACAGTCTCATTACCTGAACGTCCGCCGGCTCGACAGGCGTCTGGAGCCCGTTCCCCAATCGGAAGGAGGGAGCCCACGAGGGAACCAGGGGTTCCCTCGTGAAGGCAAGCGAAGCGCAGCCGCTACTTGGCGAATTCGGTCGAGCGGGACTCGCGGATGACCGTCACCTTGATCTGGCCCGGGTACTCGAGCTCGTGCTCGATGTCGCGCGCGATCTCGTGGGAGAGGAGCGCGGCCTGGTCGTCGTCGATCTCGCCCGGCTTGACCATGACGCGGATCTCGCGGCCGGCCTGCAGCGCGTACACCTTCTCGACGCCGGCCTTCTTCGCAGCCAGCTCTTCGAGGGCCTCGAGCCGCTTGATGTAGTTCTCGAGGCTGTCGCCGCGTGCTCCCGGGCGCGCGCCGGAGATCGCGTCCGCCGCGATCAGGAGAACCGCCTCGACGGTCTGGGGCTGCACCTCGTAGTGGTGCGCCTCGACCGCGTGGATGACTCCGGGTGCTTCCCCGTAGCGCCTCGCGTACTGCGTGGAGATCGCGGCGTGCGAGCCCTCGATCTCGTGCGTCACCGCCTTGCCGACGTCGTGCAGCAGCGCGGCCCGCTTCGTGGTCTTCACGTTCGCCTCGAGCTCGGTCGCCATCAGCCCGCCGAGGTGGACGACCTCGAGCGTGTGCTTGAGGACGTTCTGGCCGTAGCTCGTGCGGTAGTTGAGCCGGCCGAGGAGCTTGACGACCTCCTCGTGGAACTCGCCCGCGTTCGCCTCGAAGACGGCCTGCTCGCCGGCCTGGAGGATGTGCTCGTCGATCTCGGCCTTGGACTGGTAGTACATCTCCTCGATCCGCGCCGGCTGGATGCGGCCGTCCTCGACGAGCTTGAGGAGCGTCATCTTTGCGATCTCGCGGCGGATCGGGTCGAAGGACGAGAGCACGACCGCCTGAGGCGTGTCGTCGACGATCACGTCCACTCCGGTCAGGTGCTCGAGCGTGCGGATGTTCCGTCCCTCGCGGCCGATGATCCGGCCCTTCATGTCGTCGGACGGGAGCTCGATCAGCGAGGACGTGGTCTCGGATGCATGGCTTGCGGCGACGCGCTGCAACGCGTCGGCGACGAGGTTCCTGGCGCGGCGCTTCGCCTCGGCCTGGGCCTCCTCGTCGAGCTGGCGCACCCGGCGCGCGAGGTCGTGGCGCACGAGCTCCTCCGACTGGGCGAGGAGACGCGTCTTCGCCTCGTTGACGGTCATGCCGGCGACGCGCTCGAGCTCCTCGAGCTCGCGCTGCTTCGCCTCCTTGAGGTCCTCCTGGAGCTCCTTGACGTGGATCTCACGGTCCGAGAGGCCTTGCTCGCGCCGCTCGACGTCCCGCTGCCTGCGCTCGACCTCGTCCTCTCTGGCCAGGACCCGCTCCTCGGTCTTCGTGATGCGCCCGCGCTGCTCGGCGACCTGCGCGCTCGACCTCTTGCCGCAGGCGGACGGCTTCCTCGCGGGCCTCGATCTTCGCCTCGCGACGGATCGTCTCGGCTTCGCGGCGAGCCTCCGCGACGCTCGAGCCCCCGAGCAAGCGCAGGACGACAACGACGAGCACCGCCGTGACCAGGACGCTGATCAGAACTGCCGCGATGACGAGCATGGGTGCTCCTCGGGTCCAGGCCCGCGCGGCTCAATCTCCGAATGGTGCGGCCCGCTGGGACCGCGACGAACTGAGCTCAGCCGGTCCCGGCGGAGCCCCTCTCAGCAGCGTCTTTTCGGGAAATCAAGGTGCTTGTCTCGATGTCATACGGGGCGAACGATTCGGAAACTGCGCGTGTGCAGGCAAAACGTCTTGTGTTCTGAGACTCAGAATACAGCGGGAGGGGCATCTTCCGCAACGGCTTCGGCGCACGCGGACTCGATCGCGTCCTGCGAGAAGCCCTTGCCGGCGAGGTAGCGCGCCGTTTTGGCGCCTGCTCCTCGGCGCTCGACGACGCGCGCCGCGCGTACGGCCTCCGGCTCGAGCGCCTCGATCGCCACCTCGACGTTCTCGGCCGAGACGCCCCGCCCGGACAGGTCGTGCCGGATCAGGAGATCGCCCGCGTTCCGCTCGGAGAGGCTTCGAGCCCGCTGCTGCGCGAAGCGGACGTCGTCGACCGCACCCGAGTCGTTCAGCCGCTCGACCACCTCGGCGCGCGTTGCCGGATCGACATGGGCCTGCTCCAGACGGTCGGCCAACTCGGCCGTCGACACGTCGCGCCGGCGGATGACTGCGGCCGCCCTGGCCATCGCCTCGTGGCGCCGCAGCTCGCGCCGCACCCGCCGCGCCCGCGGGCGATCCAGCTCGACGCCCAGGTCGAGCCCCGAGCGCAGGACGACCTCCGCCGGGAGCGTGCGCCAGGTCTCGCCGTCGAGCTCGACCTCGACCCGTTCCCGCGGTCGGGCCCTGAGCGAGCTAACGCTGGGAGAACTCGGCGGAAACCTCTTCGACTGCAGCCTTGGCCTTCTCTTTGCCGGGGGAGCCGTTCTCCGGCCGGCGGCGCAGCAGGCAGCAGGCGCGCAGAGGCGATCGCGCCCTCTCCGAGCTCGGCCTGGATCCGCTGCACGATCTTCTCGGACACATCCGGATGCTCGCGCAGGAAAGCCGCGGCGTTCTGCCGTCCCTGGCCGAGCCGCTCTTCGTCGAAGCTGAAGTACGAGCCCGACTTCTGGACGACCTTCCGCTCGAGCCCTGCCTCGAGGACCGTGCCCTCCCAGGAGATGCCGGAGCCGTAGATGATGTCGAACTCGGCCTGCTTGAACGGCGGCGCGACCTTGTTCTTCACGACCTTGACGCGGACGCGGTTGCCGATCGCCTCGACGCCTTCCTTCAGCGTCTCGATGCGGCGGATGTCGAGCCGGACCGACGAGTAGAACTTCAGCGCCCGCCCGCCCGAAGTCGTCTCCGGCGAGCCGAACATGACGCCGATCTTCTCGCGCAGCTGGTTCGTGAAGAGGCAGATCGTGTCGGTGCGGTTGAGCGTGCCTGCGAGCTTGCGGAGCGCCTGGCTCATCAGGCGGGCCTGGAGGCCGACGTGGCTGTCCCCCATCTCGCCCTCGATCTCGGCCTTCGGCGTGAGCGCCGCGACCGAGTCGACGGCGACGACGTCGAGCGCGCCGGAGCGGATCAGCAGCTCGGCGATCTCGAGCGCCTGCTCGCCGTGGTCGGGCTGGGAGACGAGGAGCTCGTCGATGTTGACGCCGACCCTGCGCGCGTACTGCGGGTCCATCGCGTGCTCCGCGTCGATGAAGGCGCAGATCCCGCCGCGGCGCTGGGCCTCGGCGATCACGTGGTAGACGAGCGTCGTCTTCCCCGAGGACTCGGGGCCGAAGACCTCGACGATGCGGCCGCGCGGCAGCCCGCCGACACCGAGGGCGAGGTCGAGCGAGAGCGACCCCGTCGAGATCGCGCCCGTCGCCACGTGCGCGGCGTCGTTCATGCGCATGACCGAGCCTTTGCCGAACTGGCGCTCGATCTGTCCGAGGGCGTTGTCGAGTGATTGCTCCCGATCCAACCTCATCCACCTCCTAGTGGAACTGATTCCACGACTTCGTACTGCGCCCCGGTCGGGTGCAGTCGGGACATGTAAACAGCAGCGTCGGACATCGTCACCGGACCGAGCCCGGGGACGGAGGGCTGAGCCGCGGCCGCTCGCGAAAGCGGACGACCGTGACGTGCGGAAGCCAGGGCCGCTTCTCCGGCTCGTAGACGCCGAGCTCGGCCAGCCTGCGGTGCGCGTCCTCTGCGATGCGCGTCGCACGGCCCTCGTCGTCCTCGAGGACGAGCATCCCGACCGAGCGCGTCTCGCGATAGCGGGCGGGCGTGAGCACGGGCTCGGCGACACCCTCGACTGCTCCGCGCAGGGAATCGGCGATCGCGTCGGTCTCGCTCGCGGGCCGGGAGCCGAGGAACGCGATCGTGACGTGCAGGTTCTCCGGCGGGAACGAGGCGAACGCGGTCTCGATCGAGCTCCGCGCGCTGCCACGCGGCGAGCTCCCGTGCGGCCGAGTCGGGCAGGCGGAAGCCGAGAAAGAGGCGTAGACGCTCATCGCCCCCGACGCTAGCCGACGAGGTCACCCGGCCGTGTGCCGGGTCTGTGTCAGAAGCGAACGCAGGAGATGGAGCGCCGCCGCGGTTGCCCGCAGGCGCACGGCTTCGCGGTCGCCGGGCAGCTGCAGCTCGCGGGCCTCCTCCCCGTCCGGGCCGGACGCGTGGAGATAGACGAGCCCGACCGGCTTCTCGGGAGATCCGCCTCCGGGGCCTGCGATGCCCGTGTCCGCTACGGCCACGTCCGCCCCGAGCGACCTCGCGGGCGCCCTGGGCCATCGCCGCAGCGGTCTCGGCCGAGACGGCGCCATGCGCAGTCGAGCACCGACACCGGCACACCGAGCTCGCTCGGCCTTGACCTCGTTCTCGTAGGCGACGATCCCGCCGCGGAAGACGTCGCTCGCTCCCGGAACCGAGGTCAGCCGGGCCGCGACCAGTCCGCCGGTGCAGGACTCCGCGGTCCCCAAGCGAGAAGCCGCGCACGCGCGCGAGGTCGAGCACGATCTCCTCGACCGGCCGGTCGTCCTCGACGAAGACCGCCGCGCCGAGAGCTTCGCGCAGGTCGCTCGTCAGCTGCCTCCGCATCGCCGAACAGCTCGACCCAGATCTCCCCCGCGTGCGCGCAGATCGTGGCCTGGACGCCCTCGGGCTCTCCCCCGGCCTCCGCGAGCGCCCGCGCCACCGCCGACTCGCTCAGCCCGTACACGCGCAGGATGCGCCGCTCCGGAGCCTGCGCCCGCTCGAGGACGCTCCGCACGGCCTCGTCCTCGAGAGCCGCTCCCCAGAGCCGTCGAAGCTCCGGCGGAGGCCCGGGCAGGACGACAGCCACGGCGCCGCGCGTCTCCACGACGAGCCCCGGAGCCGTCCCGGCGATCCCGATCACCCGCCCGCCCTCGGGCACCGTCGCCTGCTTGCGCACGCCCTCCTCGAACTCCGCGTAGGGCCGCCCGAACCGCTCCGCGATCCGCCGCGAGATGCCCTCGATCTCCGCGGCCAGCTCCTCGAGCACGTTCAGCTCGAGCCCCGCCGCCCGGGCCAGCAGCTCGACGGTCCGGTCGTCGTGCGTAGGCCCGAGCCCTCCGGAGAGCACGAGCAGGTCCGCCTCCAGCGCTTCGCGGATCGCCGGCTCGAGGAGCGCAGGCTCGTCCCCGACGATCGTGATCCGAGCGGGCTCCAGCCCGAGCCGCGTCAGCTCCTCCGCGAGAAAGGGCCCGTTCGAGTCCCGCCGGCCGCCGCGGATCAGCTCGCTGCCGGTGACGAGGACGGTCGAGCGCGGAGGCGACGCTTGCGGCGCCGTCCTCAGCATGCGCGGGCTTTGCCCGTGCATGCGTCGGAAATGACCGGTCGATTCGTTCCGAGGAACATCCGAGCGGCTCTGAGCGTCAAGCCGGCGGTGCGAGCCTGACGCGCGTGGGCGTGACTTCGAGCCACCGCCGGGACCCGGTCCCCGCTCCCGGCACCGGGCGAACACGGCCGTTCAGCTTGAGCCGGAGGTTGGCGGGCGCGAAGACGTAGACCCAGAGGTGGCGGCCCACGAAGCGCTGTCTCTTGCCGTTCTCGAGCGTGCCCTCGTAGATCGGCTCGCCCCGTGCGCGCCCCGCGGTAGACGGCCACGTACGCGCCGCCGTTGATGCCTGCCGCGACGAGCTTCGCCACCGGCTTCTTGGCGGCCTTCTTCGTCTGCGGCGTGTTGGTGAGCGGGGGCAGTTCGGGCTGCTTGTCGGAGCCGCCCCAGCGGAACGCAGCGAAGACGAACATCGTCAGCACGACGATCACGGCCACGGTCAGCAGCACGCCCTTGTTCTGGAACGCACCGCCGCGGCTCGGGCGTCGAGACCCTCGGCCTGTACTGCCGCTGCTCCTCCTCGTCCTCGAGCTCGCCGCGCACGTAGCGCGAGTTGAACTCGTCGACGTACAGCTGCCCGTCGAGGCCCAGGTAGTCCGCGTACGAGCGCAGGAAGCCCTTGACGTACGTCTGCGCAGGCAGGACGTCGAAAGACTCTTCCTCCAGCGCGCGCAGGTACTTGCCACGGATCTTCGTGGCCTGCTCGATCTCCGGGAACTCGAGCCCCTGCCGCAGGCGAGCCTCGCGGAGGCTATTGCCGATCTCGAACACGGGGTGCTGCGGAGTCTATGCCAACAGGTGGTACTCGACGTAGTACACGGCGAGCGAGATGGCGCCGATCAGCGCGAGGTACACGCCGAGCCAGCCGAGGATCCGCCCGAGCCGCGCCGGCGACCGGCCCTTCGCCCGCCCGAGGGTCCGCTCGAGGCGAGCTCTGGCGCGCTTGGCGAGCCGGATCGCGACGAATCCGAGCACGAAGGCGACGGGCACCGCGATCCCGGCGTGGATCAGGCGCAGGTCGTTTCGCTGGTCGGTGACGTAGATCGCGACCGGCAGCGCGAGCACGGCCAGCACTCCGAACACGACCGAGAGGACGGCTACCCGGTTCCGGGGTCGTTGACCGTTACTACTGGGGAGTGCCTGTGGCTCGACTGTTTGCGCCATGTCGCGCGCCTTACTGCTTGACGTAGGGACGGCCATCTGCGGCGGGCGGGATCGAGCGGCCGATCAGACCGGCCACGGCGACGAGGGTCAGGATGTACGGGAAGGTCGAGACGAGGTTCTCCGAGATCCCCGCCTCGCGCTGGAGCGGGATCGCGAGCGCGAAGCCGAAGCCGAAGAGCAGCGTCGCGAGGAACGCCAGCCCCGGCCTCCACTTCCCGAAGATGACGGCCGCCAGCGCGATGAAGCCGCGTCCGCTCGTCATGTTCTCGGAGAACGTGCCGACGAACCCGATCGACAGGAAGGCGCCTCCGAGCGCGGCGAGCATGCCCGAGGTCGTCACCGCCAGGTACCGGATGCCGTAGACGGAGATGCCGACGGTGTCGGCCGCCCGGGGATGCTCCCCGACGGAGCGGATCCGCAGGCCGAGAGGCGTCCTGAACAACACGAAGTAGGTGAGCCCGACCGTCAGCAGCATCATCCAGACCAGGAGGCTCAGGCCGCCGAACACGTCGTGCAGGAAGTTCCCGATCCCCGGGATGCTGTCCAGGAAGTTGAGCGACAGCGTCGGGACGCGGGAGACCTCGCTCGTCTCGATGCCGCCCGAGTAGAGGTCGCTGAACAGGTAGCCCGTGACCCCGAGGGCGAGGAAGTTGACGGCGAAGCCGCTCACGATCTGGTCGGCTCTGAGGTGGATCGAGAAGAACGCGTGGATAAGCGCGAGGAGCGCTCCGAAGACCATGGCCATCAGCAGGCCGACGACCCAGCTCCCGCTCCAGATCGAGCCCCAGACGCCGAAGAACGCGCCGGTCAGCATCATCCCTTCGAGGCCGATGTTCACCACGCCCGAGCGCTCGGAGAAGATCCCGCCCATCGCCGCGAACGCAAGCGGCGTCGCGAAGCGGAGCGTCGAGGCCAGCAGGCCGGCCGTCAGCACGTCCTGGAGCGTCGACTTCTCGACGCCCTGCGCCCAGAGCCCCCCGAGGATTCCGAGGAAGGAGAAGGCGAGCGCGAACCCGCCGAGCCGTTTCTCTCCCTGAGCGAGCGCCGCGGCTCCGAGCCCGAGCCCGACGAGCCCGACGAGGATCGGGACCGTCGCCGCGCGGATCGTGAACGGCGGGAGGGTCAGCCAGAACGCGAGGAGGCCGAACGCGATGCCTGCGATTCCGACCGACCGCGTGCTGCGGACGTGGTCGATCACGACTGGACCGGCTCCTCTTTCAGCGGCCCCCGCAGCTTTAGGTGTCGACGGAGCCGCCAGATGTAGATGATCAGGACGTCGGCGGCGACGAAGAAGATGACGAGCGCCTGGATCATCGTCGACAGGTCGCTCGCCAGCTCGGGCGGGAAGACCGCCGGGTCCAGGTTGCGCGACGACGTGCCCACCTGGAGGCCCGCGAACAGGAGCGCGGCGAAGAAGATGCCGACGGGCTTGTT
The DNA here is from genome assembly GCA_963712635.1 of uncultured Actinomycetes bacterium. Taxonomy (GTDB): domain Bacteria; phylum Actinomycetota; class Thermoleophilia; order Gaiellales; family Gaiellaceae; genus VAXT01. The sequence continues at coordinate 419,552 of CAVQIS010000008.1, forward strand.
CCGTCCCAGCAGGGCCACGGCGATGCCCGTGAAGGCGATTCCGCTCCCGAAGTCGCTCGTGTCCACGGCGTACTTGAAGCCGAGCACGTCGATCGCGCCGGCGATCCCGGCGAAGCCGCCGGCGATGGCGAGCGCAAGGAAGTAGCTCCGCCGCACGGGGATGCCGCTGTACGCAGCCGCATCGGGGTTGAACCCGACCGCGCGCAGCCCGAAGCCGAGCGTCGTCCGGTTCAGGATCAGCGTGTACACGACGAGCGCCGCGATCGCGATGAAGATCCCGACGTGGAGCCCCGGGAAGGTGCCCCACCAGACCCAGAGCTTCGCCGAGGCGTCGATCACATCCGAGCGCGGCAACGAGGCGTTCGTGCCCTGGAGCGGCCCGCCGAGCTCGTATAAGTACTGGCCGCCGAAGATCGCGATCCAGTTGAGCATGATCGTCGTGATCACCTCGTGGGCGCCCGACGTCGCGCGCAGGAAGCCGGCGATGCCTCCCCACACCATGCCGCCGAAGATCCCGGCGGCGAGCCCGAGCAGGACGTACAGCGGGCGCGGCAGGCCGGACGAGATGCGTCCCGACGAAGAGCGCCGCCATGAAGCCCACCCAGTACTGCCCCTGGCCCCCGATGTTGAACAGGCCGGCGCGGAAGGCGAATGCGACGGCCAGCGCGGTCAGGATCAGGGGCGTCGTCACGCGCAGCGTCTCCTGGAGGTCCTTGGCGGCAATCCGGCGCTCGTCGCCGGTCACCCACGGGAAGAGCCAGTTGAAGCCCGTTCCGTTGAAGATCGCGCGGTAGGCCGTGACCGGGTTGTGACCCGTGATCAGGACGACGAGGCCCCCGATCAGGAAGGCGAGGACGGTCGCGGCGAGCGGCACGAGCGCTCCGCCGACGCGCTCGTAGAAAATCCCCGTGAAGCGCGGGAGCCCCGCTTCGGGCGGTGGCTCCGAGGGAGTCGCCTCGCTCACGCAGCCTCCTTCGCCCGCCGCCGGTCATCGCGATTCCCAGCTCCTCATCCGTGGCGTCCGGCCCGTACTCGCCGACGATGCGCCCTTCGTAGATGACGAGGATCCGGTCGGAGAGCGACAGGATCTCGTCCAGCTCGAGCGATACGAGCAGGATGGCCCTGCCCTCGTCCCGCTCAGCAACGAGGCGCTTGTGCACGAACTCGATCGCGCCGATGTCGAGCCCCCGCGTGGGCTGAGCCGCGACGAGGGCATTCGGATCGCGTCCCACCTCCCGCGCGATCACGACCTTCTGCTGGTTTCCGCCCGAGAGGGCGTCGGCATGCGTCTGCGGGCCTCCGCCGCGCACGTCGAACTCCTTGAGCAGCGTTTTCGCTCTGTCCGTGAGCCGGCGCGGGAACAGCCAGCCGAACTTCGATTCGGGAGCATTGCGGTAGTCGTGAAGCGCGATGTTCTCGGCGAGCGTGAAGTCGAGGACGAGCCCCCGGCGCTGGCGGTCCTCCGGGATGTGGCCCTCGCCCGCGTCGAAGGAAGCGCGAGCCCCCTGGCCCGTCACGTCCGTGCCGGACACGCTCACCTTCCCCTCGACCGGCTTGCGCAGGCCGGTGAGCGCGTCGACGAGCTCGCTCTGCCCGTTGCCGTCCACGCCTGCGATCGCGACGATTTCACCGGCGCGGACGTCGAACGAAACGCCCTTCACGGCCTCCAGCTCACGATCGTCGAGCACCTTGAGGTCGTGAACCTCGAGGACCTTCTCTCCCGGCTGGGCCGGAGTCTTCTCAACCCGGAGCAGCACTTCGCGCCCGACCATCGAGCGGGCGAGCGTCTCCTGTGTCGCGCCCTCCCGCGAGAACGTCTCGATCATCTTCCCGCGGCGCAGGACGGTAATGCGGTCGGCGATCTCCAGCACCTCTTTGAGCTTGTGCGTGATGAAGATGACCGACATGCCCTCGTTCGTCAGGGAGCGGAGGATGCCGAACAGCTCACGGGTCTCCTGCGGCGTCAACACGGCCGTGGGCTCGTCGAGGATCAGGATGTCTGCGCCGCGATAGAGCGCCTTCAGGATCTCGACGCGCTGCTGCTGGCCGACGCCGATGTTCTGCACGCGGGCACGGGGGTTGATCGAGAAGTTGAACGTCCTGGCGATGTTCTCCGCGCTTCTGACCGCAGCGTCGTAGTCGAGGAGGACCCCGGCTTTCTTCGGCTCGGTTGCGAGGACGATGTTCTCGGCCACGGTCATGACCGGGATCAGCATGAAGTGCTGGTGGACCATCCCGATCCCGAGGTCGATCGCATCCTTCGGGGAGCGGATCGCGACCGGCTTCCCGTGGACACGGATCTCGCCCTCGTCGGGCTGGTAGAGGCCGTAGAGGACGTTCATCAGGGTGGACTTGCCTGCCCCGTTCTCGCCGAGAAGCGCGTGCACTTCTCTGCGGCGGAGGTCGAAGTCGACCTGGTCGTTCGCGAGGACGCCCCCGGGAAAGCGCTTGGTGATCCCCTTGAGCTCGAGAATGACGGGGGCGGCGCTCATTCGTTCGGAATCGTACGGGGGGCGGCGTTAAGCCCGCCCCCCGTACCTACATCGGTTCTATCCGCCGACGGTCGCAGGCGGCTTGGCCTTGCCGCTCTTCAGGTCCGCGAGGCCCTGAGCGACGGCATCCTTGACCTTCTGCGGCACATCGCCGTGGAAGTCCGTCAAGAGTTGAGCGTCGGGCAGGTCCTGGACGCCGTAGAAGGCGTTCGTGTTGCCCTTGAATCCGCCGTCCTTGAACGTCTTGATCAGGTCGAACACGGACGACTGGAGCGGCTTCAGCGCGCTGACGATCACGCAGTCCCCCTGAGCGGACTGGTCGACGTCGACGCCGATCGCCATCTTGCCCTTCTCGCACGCGCCGTCGAGCGCTCCGAGGCCGCACTTGCCTGCGACCTGGAAGACGACGTCGGAGCCGTGCGCGATCTGGTCGAGCGCGATCTCCTTGCACTTCGCCAGGTCCTCGAAGTCCTGTGAGTACGCGTTGAGCGTCTTCACGCTGGGCTTCGTCTGCTTCACGCCGTACTGGAAGCCGGCGATCCAGTTGTCGACCGGCGGGATCTTCTTGCCGCCGACCGTCGAGACCGTGCCGGTCTTCGACATCAGCGCCGCGACGATCCCGGCGAGGTAGCCCGACTGCTCGGACGGGTACTGCATGCCGAGCGTGTTCGGCAGGGCGCAGGTCTTCGACTCCTCGCAGCCGTCGCCGCTGCCCTTCTTGCCGTAGAAGTGGTCGACTCCCGCGTACTTGATGTCCGGGTACTGCTTCGCGACCGCGATCGTCGACGGCGAGAGCAGGAAGCCGACCGAGATCACGAGGTCGTTGCCGTCGTCGCTCGCCGCGGTCAGGTTCGGCTGGTAGTCGTCCGCCGTCTTCGACACGTAGACGCGCGTCTGGACGCCTAGCTTGTCCTTGGCCTCGTTCAGGCCGGCGATCGAGAACTGGTTGAAGCCCTTGTCGTCCACGCCGCCGGTGTCGGTGACGAGACCGACCTTGATGTCGCTGCTGCTGCTACTGCTGGTTGTTGTGTCGCTGGAGCTCGAGTTGTCGTCTCCACCACCGCAGCTCGCCGCAGCGAACGCGACGAGCAATGCCACGACTGCTAGAAGCAGCCACGTCCTCTTGCTTGCGCACCACAGCACTCCTCCTTGGACTGCACGATGTCTGTGCAGCGATGCTAAACGAGTGCGGCGGACGGCTAGGAAAGAACCCGGTCGAGCTGTGCTTCTTCGATCAGCACGCGCCGCGGCTTGGAGCCTTCGTAGCCGGAGATGATCCCGCGGCGCTCGAGCATGTCGATCAGGCGCCCCGCGCGCGTGTAGCCGACCCGCAGACGCCGCTGGAGGAGAGACGTGGACGCGGTCTGAGCCTGGACGACGACCTCGATCGCGCGGTCGAGCAGCGGATCCTCGTCCGGGTCGAACTCCTCGTCGGCATCTGCATCCTCCGGCGGAGCCTCGGGCGCCTCGAGCAGCGACGGGTCGAGCTCCTGCTCGCGCTGTGCGCGGGCCTGCTCGACGATCAGGCCGATCTCCTCTTCGCCGACGTACGCGCCCTGGACGCGCTGCAGCCGCGACGTGCCCAGCGGCTTGAAGAGCATGTCGCCCTGGCCGAGGAGGCTCTCCGCCCCGCCCTGGTCGATGATCACGCGGGAGTCGGTCTGGCTGGAGACCGCGAAGGCGATCCGCGACGGGACGTTCGCCTTGATCATCCCGGTGATCACGTCGACGGACGGACGCTGCGTCGCGAGCACGAGGTGGATGCCGACGGCACGCGACTTCTGCGCGAGGCGGATGATCGCGTCCTCGACGGCTTGCGGCGAGATCATCATCAGGTCGGCGAGCTCGTCGATCACGACGAGCAGGTACGGGAGCGGCTGTTCGCCGCGCTCGCGGAAGGCGCGGTTCGCCTCCGGCAGGTTGCGCGCCCGGACGGCGCTGAGGCGCTCGTAGCGCCGCTCCATCTCGGCGATCACGTTTGCGAGCACGGCGGTCGCTTCCTTCGGGCTCGAGACGACCGGTGCCAGGAGGTGCGGGATCTGCTCGTAGTAGCTGAGCTCGATCCGCTTCGGGTCGATCAGGATCATGCGCACCTCGTCGGGGGTCGCGCGCAGGAGCACCGAGGTCAGGATCGTGTTGATGCAGCCCGACTTTCCGGAGCCGGTCGTGCCGGCGATGAGCAGGTGCGGCATGCGTGCGAGGTCGGTCCAGACGGCGTTTCCGGAGATGTCCTTGCCGAGCCAGACCGCGACCGGGCTCGCCGTCTGCGGGAGGTCGTCGTAGATGTCGCCGAGCGTGACGAGGTTCGGGGTGAGGTTCGGGACCTCGACGCCGACCGCCTGCTTGCCGGGGATCGGCGCGAGGATGCGGATCTCGGTCGTCGCCAGCGCGTAGGAGAGGTCGTCCTTGAGCGCGGAGACCTTGGACATCTTCGTGCCCGGGGCGAGCTGGAGCTCGTAGCGCGTGACGCGCGGGCCGACGATCTGCCCGCCGACGGACGCCTGGACTCCGAAGTCGGCGAGCGCCTGGACGAGCGCTTGCGCCACCTGTCCGCTCGCCTCCGCTGGAGGCGGCGCCGTTCGTGCCGGACTTCCGGAGGACGTTCCGGTCGGGAAGCTTGTAGTCCTGGACCGCCGGGGACGCGTTGAAGAGGCTTTCCTGCTCGGGCGGCTCCTCGGTTTCCGGCTCGGGGAAGGGGATCAGCGGCGCCGGCTCCGCCTGTCCGATCACGTCCGGGAACTCCGCGGCGGCGTCGACGAGCGGGATCGGAGCGGCATTGGCAGTCGAGATCAGCTCCGGCGGCTCGGCGGCGGTGCGGCGCACCGGGCGGTCGAGGGAGCGGCGGGCCGCGGTCGCTCCACGGCGGATGATCGCGCCGACCGAGGCGCCCGTGAGCAGAAGGATTCCGGCGAGGATGGCCAGGACGCCGACGAGTGCGGCTCCGGTGCTCCCGAGCGCGAAGCCGACGAGGTCGGCGAGTGCGTTGCCGAGGTAGCCGCCCTCGCTCCCGAGCGTGAGCAGCAGACCGAGCCCGAAGACGAGCAGTCCCGTGCGGAACGGACGCACGTCGACCAGGTCGCTGCGCCCGATCATCAGCCCGCCGACGACCACGAGCACGACGGGAAGCACGTACGCCGCGCTGCCGATCAGCGCCTGGAGCGCGTCACCGATCCAGCCGCCGACGTACCCGCCGTTCCAGCCCGCCCAGAGCACCGTCGCCAGGAAGAGGCCGAACGCGACGAGCCCGAGCCCGATCAGCTCGGGATGCTGGTGCCCGCGCGTGGACTTTCTTCTTTGCGCGCTTCGTCTTCCTCACGCGCGAGGGCGCACGAGGCTTGAGCACGCGCTTGGTGGTGCGTCGCCGCGCCATGGGCAGCGATTCGACGCGTTGCGGCGAAGCCCTCCAGCGTCCAGACGAAGACTTGTCCGGTGCCAGGCACCGGACGTGGCTCAGGCGGCCAGGGCTCTCAGGTCTTCGAGCGCGCCGTTGAGGAGGTTCTCGCGCAGGTCGAAGAGGCCCGCCCACAGGTCGGACGGGTTCGGAGCCGATCGCATGCGCGCCGCGGTCGCCAGCCCCTCGAGCGCCCGCACGAGCACGGCCAGCTCGAGATACGCCTGCGCGACCCGAACGGGCGACGCGTGGACACCGGCACGACTGAGCACCGGCTGCCACTCGACGAGCTCCGCGCGCCCCGGCTCGCCGTACCAGGAGCGGCCTTCCGCCTGGTCGGCCTCCAGCTCGACCAGGTACCGGCCCAGCGGGTCATCAAGCCCGGACAGCGCCGTCTCCACGCGCTCGGCCGCGCGGCGCAGCGCCGCCTCCCGCGCTCCGGGCGTCGAGGGCGACGCCTCTCCCCGCCCCCAGCGCTCCAGCAGCCGGCAGAACGCGAGCGCCGAGACCTGGCATGCGCGGAGCTGCGCGACCAGCCTCTGGGCGGTCGCGCCCGCAGGGGCGTAGTCGACCAAGAGGTCGGCCCAGCCCGGTTCCGCTCGAAGCGCGCTCACGGACTCACTATGACTGCTCAGACCTCGACGATGACGGGGAGAATCATCGGCCGCCGCCCCGTCCTGTCGTACACGAGCTGCGCCAGCGAGTCGTGAATGTGCTCCTGGAGCAGCTTGATCTCGGTGATGTCCTGGTCGAGGCACTCCGCGATGCACCTGCGCCGGCCTCGACGCGCATCTCCGCGACCAGAGGCTCGTTCTCGCCGAACCCGCGCGCGATCAGCTCGGGCTCTCCCGTCTGGCGCGCCCCGTTCGTCCCGATCGTGGCGACGACGATCAGCACGCCGTCCTCCGAGAGGTGCCGCCGGTCCCGCAGCGCCACGTCGCGCACGTCCCCCACTCCGAGCCCGTCGACGAACGTGACGCCCGTCTCCACGCGGTCGACGATCCGCGGCCCGCGCTCGTCGAGCTCGACGACGGAGCCGTTCTCGGCGAGCACGATCGAGCCCGCCGGCACGCCGCTCTCCTGCGCCAGCTTCGCGTGCGCCGCCAGCATCCGGAACTCTCCGTGCATCGGCATCACGCCCTTCGGGCGCACGAGGCCGAGCACCGTCCGGATCTCCTCGGAGTTCCCGTGTCCGGAGACGTGCACCGGCGCGATCTCCTGGTGCAGCACCTCCGCGCCGGCCTTGGCCAGCCGGTTGATGGTGTCGTGCACGCGCAGCTCGTTCCCCGGCACCGGCTTCGCGGAGAGGATCACCGTGTCGCCGCGCTCGACGGTCACCGTGGCGTGGTCGCGGTACGCGATCCGCGTCAGCGCGGACATCGGCTCGCCCTGGCTTCCCGTGCAGAGGATCATCGCCTCGTGCGGCGCGAGCTCCTCGAGCTGCGCCGGGCGGATGAACGTGTCGTCGGGCGCCTCCAGGTAGCCGAGGTTGCGCGCGATGTTCAGGTTCTTGCGCATCGAGCGGCCGATGACGCACACCTTGCGCCCGGTCTCGACGGCCACGTCCACGGCCTGCTGCATGCGGTGCACGTTCGAGGCGAAGCTGGCGACGAGAATCCGCCCCTCGCGCACCGGGATGATCTGGCGGAACGCCTCGCCGACGAGCCGCTCCGAGCCGGTGACGCCGGGACGCTCCGCGTTCGTCGAGTCGCCGAGCATGAGGTCGACGCCGCGGTTCCCGATCTCGGCGAGCTTTCCCACGTCGGTGCGCAGACCGTCCACGGGCGTGTGGTCGAGCTTGTAGTCGCTCGTGTGCAGCACCCGCATGTCTCCCGCCTCGAGCATGATCGCGACGTTGTCCGGGACCGAGTGCGCCATCCGCACGAACTCGGCGCGGAACGAGCCGATCTGGACGGCGCCGTCCTCCGGCACAGCCTCGCGCAGCTCGGATGCGTGCAGGAGCCCATGCTCGTCGAGCTTCGACTGCAGCAAGCCGAGGGTGAGCTTCGTCGCCCAGATCTCGGGCACGCGGACGTCGCGCATCAGGTAGGGCAGCCCGCCCACGTGGTCCTCGTGCGCATGCGTGAGCAGCACCGCGCGCACCTTCTCCGCGCGATCGCGCAGATACGAGAAGTCCGGGAGGACGAGATCGACTCCGAGATGCTCGTCGCGCGGGAACGCCAGGCCGGCGTCGACGATCACGATCTCGTCGTCGAGCTCGTAGACCGTCAGGTTCTTTCCGACCTCTCCCAGGCCCCCGAGCGGGATGATCCTCAATGCGGACATGGCCGGAAGTATCACTTGCGCGAACGCCAAAAGGGTGAGCAAGATTCCCCCGTCAGAGGGAGGGAAGCGGCGGCCGTGATCTCCATCCTGTGACAGGCCTCGCCCAACGGCGAGCTGAATCGGCCCCAAGGAGCTCACATTGCTGCGGTATGAATGGCTTCATCGGATCGCGTTGCTCGGGTGTGTACTCGGCGTTGTCCCCAGCGCGATCAAGTGGCCCTAGGCCACTACGAGTCTTATCCCTGACGAGAGCGAGACCGCGAGCCGATGCTTGCGGTCTCTCTTTCGCGTCGTTCGCCGGCGCCGCTAGACGCTCGCCGGCGCCGTCAGGCCCGCACGCTCGAGGCCTGAGCGGACCTCGGCGATCTCGTCCGCGGTCGCCTCGACGAGCGGGAGCCGCAGGCCGCCGACCTCGTGGCCGAGCAGGTTCAGCGCGGCTTTCACCGGAACCGGGTTGATCGTCACGCCGAGCGCGTCGACGAGCGGCTTGAGCTCGTCGTCGATCCGCCGCGCGCCTTCGGTGTCGCCCTCGTTGTAGAGCCGGATCATCTCCTTGACGCGGCCCGGGACGAGGTTGCCGTGGACGACGACACCGCCCACGCCGCCGATCTCCAGGAACGGGTAGACGAGGTGGTCGCTGCCCGCGTACAGCGCGAGGTCGGTCTCTGCAGTGATGCGGCGCGCCTGGTCGAGATCCTCGGTCGCCTGCTTGACGGCCTTGACGCTCGGGATCTGCGCGAGCTCGACCATCGTCTCCGGCTCGATGTTCACGACCACGCGCTGCGGGATGTTGTAGACGATGATCGGCCTGTCGCTGGCCGCGGCGATCGCCTGGAAGTGCGCGACGATCCCGCTCGGCGGCGGCTTGTTGTAGTACGGCGTGACGACGAGGAAGCCGTCCACGCCCAGCTCGTGCGCCTTCTCCGTCAGGTGCACGGAGTGAGCGGTCGAGTACGTGCCGGTGCTGGCGATCACGGTCGCCCTCTCCCCCACCTCGTCGACGCTCGCGGCCCAGAGCTCGAACTTCTCGTCGTCGGTCAGGGTCGGCGACTCGCCGGTCGTGGCGGCGACCACGAGCCCGTCCGCGCCGCTGTCGATCACGTGGCGCGCGAGCGCGCGGAACCGCTCGTAGTCGACGGCGCCGTCCTTGTCGAACGGCGTCACGATCGCCGTCAGAACCTCGCCGAGCACGTTCGTCATCCTACGCCAGGAGCTTCTCGAGCCCGACGGTAAGTCCTGCGGGCAACGTGTCGAGGCGCTCGAGGGCGAGCAGGACGCCCGGGACGTAGGCCTCGCGGGAGAACGCGTCGTGGCGGATCGTCAGCAGCTGGCCCGTCTCGGAGAGGAGCACTTCCTGATGCGCCACGATGCCCGGCAGGCGGACGGAGTGGATCGGCACGTCGCCGTCCATCGCGTCGGCCGTCGCCTTGGCCGTCCCGGACGGGGCGTCGACCTTGGTCTCGTGGTGCAGCTCGACGATCTCCGCGCGCGGCATGTGCCTGGACGCTTCGGCCGCGAAGCGCATCATCAGGACCGCTCCGATCGCGAAGTTCGGCGCGTAGAAGACGGCGACTCCGGCTTCCTCGGCTTTCCGGGCGACCGGGCCCGTGTCCCAGCCGGTCGTCCCGACGACGCACGGCACGCCCGCCTCCAGCGCTGCGTCGATGTTCGCGACCACCGCGTCGGGTGCGGTGAAGTCGACCATCGCCTCGGCCCCGTCGAGCTCGACCAGCTCGTGTCCCGCGGCCTCGAGCGCCGGCCCCAGAACGGACCCGACCTTGCCGCCCGCTCCGAAGAGCTTGAGCCTCACGCCGCCGCGCGCGCCGGCAGCTCGGGCTTGATCCGGCGCACGGCGTCGCGGAACCGCTCCTCGCTCGGCCCGATCCCGGAAGCGGACAGCTTCTCGGGAGCGAGCAGCACGCCGCAGAGCTCGGCCACCGCATCGGGCGTGACCGCGTCGATCTCCGCGGCGATCCGGTCGATCGAGAGGAGCTCCGTGTCGGAGATCATCGACTTCCCGAGGCGGCTCATCCGGTTCGACGTCGACTCCATCGAGAGCAGGATCCTCCCCTTCAGGTTCTCCTTCGCCCGCTCGAGCTCGCTCTTGCGGAACTTTCCGGCCGCGACCTCGGCGATCTGCTCGTTCGCGATCTCCAGGCAGTCGGCGAGGTTCTCGGAGCGCGTGCCGACGTAGAAGCCGATCAGCCCCGTGTCCGTGTACTGCGAGGCGAACGTGTAGACGGAGTAGGCCATGCCGCGCTTCTCGCGGATCTCCTGGAAGAGCCGCGACGACGCGGAGCCGCCGAGGAGCGCGTCGAGGACCGAAGCCGTGAAGCGGCGGCGGTCGGAGCGCGCGATTCCCGGCGCGCCGATGCACACGTGGTACTGCTCGGTGCGCTTGCGCCGGAAGCGCATGCTCGGCCGCGGCGGCCGCACGAGCGGGCTTCGCACCCGCGGGCCTTTGGCAGGCGCCTTGCCCTGCTTGCTCTGGAGCTTCTCGAGGCTTCCGACGAGCTCGTCGTGCTTGAGGTTCCCGGCCGCCGCGACGACGACGTTCCCGCCGCGGTACATCGTCTGGTGGTAGCTCGTGAGCGCTCGCCGGCCGACCGAGGAGATGACGTCCGCGGTGCCGATCACCGGCCGGCCCAACGGATGGTCGCCGAAGACCGCCTCGCTCATCAGGTCGTGCACGAGCTCGTGCGGCGTGTCCTCGTACATCGCGATCTCCTCGAGCACGACCTCGCGCTCCGAGTCGATGTCCGCGAAGAGCGGCGCGTAGACCATGTCGCTCATCACGTCGAGCGCCTGGTCGAGGTGATGGTCGGCGACGCGCACGTAGACGAGCGTGTGCTCGCGCGAGGTCGCGGCGTTCAGCTCACCGCCGAAGGCGTCGAAGGTCTCGGCGATGTCCTGGGCCGAGTAGGAGCGCGTCCCCTTGAACAGGAGATGCTCGATGAAGTGCGTGATGCCGGCTTTCGCGGGCGTCTCGTCACGCGCGCCCGCGCCGATCCAGAACCCGAGCGCGACCGACCGGACGCTCGGGATCCGCTCGGTGATCACGCGCTGGCCCGAATCGAGCTCGGTCAGGACGTACTTCTGCACGCGCAGATCGTAGTGGGTGTCTTTGGGATGGACAGGGAGTTGCTAGGAGACGCTCGCTGGAGAGCCGGCTTCGGTCGTCCCTCCAGCCCTTCAAAGGGCCAGGTAAGGACCAGACTAGCCACTCGGGGGGTTTTCCCGACGCGGTCAAAAAGTTCGACTAATCTCGCTTAAAAGTGCCCAAAGTTGAACTTATCTGCTTAACGGGGCTGGGAGAGAGGAACCGAATGACACGACTTATCAGGCGCACCCTCGTGGTCGCGTGCCTGGTCGGAGCAATAGCTGCGGCTGCATTCGTGGGGACTGCGAGCGCCAACTACTTCGGCGTCGCCGACGTCGACTGCACCACCGCGACCTACAACTACTCGACCTTCCCGGGCGGGGCGCAGACCATGCACGAGACGGTCTGGGTCGACGGGGCGCTGGCGGCCGAGAAGTTCTTTGACTTCACCGGACCGACGGGAGCGGACACGCTCTCGTTCACGGTGCCGAACGACGGCGCTGCGCACATGATCGAGGCGAACTCCTACTCGATCACGAACGGGACTCCGATCACCGGGCTGCCAGGGATCGTGACCCTGACGTGCGGGTCGCCTCCGCCACCTCCGCCACCTCCGCCGCCACCGCCACCGCCACCCCACCGCCTCCGCCACCACCGCCACCGCCACCGCCACCACCGCCACCACCGCCACCTCCGCCGCCTCCCCCACCCCCGGGCGTGTGCACCTACACGAAGGGCTTCTATCGCAACCACGCGAGCGTGACGGCGTCGGTGATCGCCGGCATGAATGGCTCGGTGCAGCTCGGCTCGGTGAACCTGACCGCCGCGCGGGCTCAGGCGGTGCTGAACGCCACGCCGGGTGACCCCGGCAACGTCACGTTCACGAGCAACCTGCTGCTCAACCTCGCACAGCAGGTGATCACGGCGAAGCTGAACGTGGCCCGCGGTTCCACCGCGTCCGCCGGCGTGCAGTCCGCCATCGCCTCGGCGAGCTCAGCGATCACCGTGACGCTCACCAACGGCCAGATCCGGCTGACGTCCGCGCTTTCGACGACCTCAGCCTCCGCGCTCAACAGCACGATCGAGAACTTCAACGCAGCCTCTGACTGCGGCTAGAGGAGAGAGAACGTCGGGCGGGTCCGCGGTGACCCGCCCGACATCTCCAGCGAGCTAGGCCGGGCGGACGTACAGCTCGGTCTTGAGGCCGGGAGTCGAGAGCAGCCGGACGTTGCGGGCCCGCTCCCAGAGCAGGAGCTCGACGGCGAAGACCGAGCCGACGATCCCCATCCCCGCGATGATTCCGCCGAGCAGCGCTGCGAGTGCGGCATTCGTCGGCAGCGCGATCGCCGCCAGCGCCGTCATTGCGAGCGTGCTCGGGAAGGTCGACCTCGCAATCGTCCACGCCCAGCCCGCTGTCGGCGCGCCGGCGTCGGTCGGAGTCGCCTCGCGGGCCCGCACCCAGAACAGCCGGCGCCGGCGGCTCGTCAGCATCGCGAGCGCGAACAGGAAGGCGCCGAGCCCGAAGAGGCGGGCCGACCCGCTCGTGGTGACGCCCAGGGCTCTGGCGCCGCCCAGGAACGCGAAGCCGAGCGCCAGTCGAATCGGAACGATCGGAAGCGAGAAGCGCCGAAGGTCGACGAGGGGTGCCACGTCAGCCCCGCAGGCAGTCTTCCACGCCCTCGATCTCGTCCGGGTTCGGGCCCCGCACGTTCCGAGGGCCCCCGGTCGTCCAGATCAGGGAGACGTTGCCGTAGCGCTTCCGGTGGTACTCGTAGCCGCCGAAGTTCGTGCTCAGGGCCGAGACGTCGAACGCCTTGGCGTCGTCGATCGTGGGATGGAAGCGCAGGAACGCCCGCTGGAGCCTGAGCGTCGTCGGGTCGCCCTTGGTCTCTGCCGCCCGCTCGCCGTTCTCGCGCAGGCAGGCGCCGGTGGGGCCGATGGAGTACGTCTGCTCCTTCGACCCGCCGCCGCCGCATCCGGTCATCAGCGCCGCCGCGAGGACGGCGCCGATGATCGGAGTAGCTCTCAGGCTAGTCCCTGCGTGGCCCACGGCTGCGGCCGCGATTACCGCCGCCGCCGTCACGCCTCGGAGGGCGCTCCGTGCGCTCGCGAGGCGGTGCGTCCTTCGCCCGCTCGATCAACTCGTCGGGCTGGACGAGAGAGCCGTTCTCGTGCTTGGCGACGAGCTTGAGGCCGATCCGGCCGCGGTCCTTGTCCACCTCCTGGACGACGACGTCGAGCGTGTCGCCGCGGGCGATGACGTCCTCGATGTGGCCGACCCGGCCCGGGCCGACGTTCGAGACGTGCAGGAGCCCGTCCGTGCCCTTCTTCAGCTCGACGAAGGCGCCGAAGTCGGTCGTCTTCACGACCTTGCCCGTGTAGGTGTCCCCCACCTCGGGCTCCTTCGTGATCGACTCGATCGCCTCGATGGCGGCCTTGGACTTCGTCCCCTCGGTCGCGTAGATGAGGATCGTCCCGTCTTCCTCGATGTCGATCTGCACCTCGTAGTCGGCCTCGAGCCCGCGAATCGTCTCGCCGCCCTTGCCGATGATCATCCCGATCTGCTCGGGATCGATCTTGACCGTCGAGATGCGCGGCGCGTGCTCGGCGAGCTCCGTCCGCGTCTCGGCGATCGCCTCGGCCATCTTGTCGAGGATGAACTCGCGCGCCCGCTTCGCCTGCTCGAGCGCGTTCCGCATGATCTCCTGGGTGACGCCGGTGATCTTGATGTCCATCTGCAGCGCCGTGATCCCGTCACGCGAGCCGGCGACCTTGAAGTCCATGTCACCGAGGTGGTCCTCGGCGCCCTGGATGTCGGTCAGGATCACGTAGTCGTCGCCCTCCTTGACGAGCCCCATCGCGATGCCGCCGACAGGCGCCTTGATCGGCACGCCGGCGTCCATCAGCGAGAGGGTCGAGCCGCAGACCGAGCCCATCGACGACGAGCCGTTCGACTCGAGCGTCTCGGAGACGATCCGGATCGTGTACGGGAAGTCCTCGAGCGAGGGGATCATCGGCTCGAGCGCCCGCTGGGCGAGCGCGCCGTGGCCGATGTCGCGGCGCTTCGGCCCGCGCATGAATCCGGTCTCGCCGACCGAGTACGGCGGGAAGTTGTAGTGGTGCATGTACCGGCGATCCGTCTCCAGTGACAGGTCGTCGATGCGCTGGCCCTCCTTGGCGGTGCCGAGGGTGAGCAGCGACATGATCTGCGTCTGGCCGCGCGTGAAGAGCGCTGAGCCGTGCGTTCGCTGTGCGACGCCGACCTCGCAGGTGACCTCGCGGACGTCCTCCGCGCCGCGGCCGTCAGGGCGGCGCTTGTCGACTGCGATCTTCTCCCGGACGAGCTTCTTGTAGATCGACTCGGCGGCCTTCTTGACGAACTGCTTCGTCAGCGCGTCCTTGACCGTCGGGGACTCGCCCTCGACCGTGGCCGGGCCGACCGGGAACGGCAGCTCGACCGACTCGATGATGCGGTCGAAGAGCAGCTGGCGCTTGGCCGACTTGAGCTCCTTCGAGTCCTGCTCGGCCTCGGTCAGCGCGCGCAGGTCGTCCTCGAACTGCTCGCGGACGTGGCGCTCGACGACCTCGAGGCGGACCTTCTCGATGATCATGTCCAGCGACGCCCGGGTCTGGATCTGGCGGAGGATGTCCTCCTCGCCCGAGTCCATCGTCAGCTTCGGAGCGAGCTCGCTCGTGAGCTCCTCGACGGCGGCGCCGGCTTCGCGCAGGCCGTCGGACTCGACCCGCTCGCGGATCGTCCCCGAGTGCTGCGACTCGAGCTCGGCGGAGAGCTCCGGGTCGAGGTACTTCGGCTTGCCTGCCTTCTCGCGGAGCTCCTCCTGCGCCTCGCAGATCTTCACGATCTCGGCATGGGCGAGCTCGAAGGCCTCGAGCATCTCGTCCTCGGGGATCTCGTCGCAGCCGGCCTCGATCATCGTGAGCGCGTCCTTCGAGCCGACGACGATCAGGTCGAGCGTGCTCTCCTCCTCGACGACCGGGAGCGTGGGGTTGACGACGAAGTTGCCGTCGACGCGTCCGATGCGGACGGCGCCCACCGGGCCGAGGAAGGGCAGCGGCGAGACCATCAGCGCCGCCGAGGCGCCGTTGATGCAGAGGATGTCGTGCGCGGTGACGAGGTCGGCCGACAGCGTCGTGCAGACCACGTGCACCTCGTTCTTGTAGCCCTTCGGCCAGAGCGGCCGGATCGGGCGGTCGATCATGCGCGCGGTGAGGATCGCGCGCTCGGTCGGGCGGCCTTCGCGCTTGAAGAACCCGCCGGGGATCTTGCCCGCGGCGTACATGCGCTCCTCGACGTCGACCGTGAGCGGGAAGAAGTCGGCGCCTTCGCGGCCCTCCATCTTCCCCTGCGCGGTCGCGAGGACCATCGTCTCGCCGGAACGGATGACGACGGCGCCGTCCGCCTGCTTGGCGAGCTTGCCCGTCTCGAAGGTGATGTCCTGGTCGCCTACGGTCACGGAGACCTGGGCCAGGTTCTCGGTCATGGTGCTCATCTATGCCTCCACTTCTTCGTGGAAAGCCGAGGTTTGAGTCAGCTTCGCGTCACCGCGAGGCTGGCTCAAACTCCGACCTTCCGCTTTCAGAGCTAGCGTCTGAGGCCCAGCTCCTTGATCAGTTCTCGGTACGCCTCCACGTCTTTCTTCTGGAGATAGTTCAAAAATCGGCGGCGCCGCCCGACGAGCTTGAGCAGGCCACGGCGCGAGTAGTGATCCTTCGGATGCGCGCGGAGATGCTCCGTGAGCTCGTTGATGCGCTGCGTGAGGAGCGCGATCTGGACCTGGGGCGAGCCCGTGTCGGCCTGCGAGCTGCCGTGGCGCCCGATGATCTCCAGCTTTGCTTCCTTGGTGAGGGTCACCTGTCTCCTTATGTAGCTAGTCCGCAATCCAAGCTCGCCGCGGGAAGCGCCGCGCACGGCCGAGATTGCGGTCGGCTCCTAGGGTAGCAACTACGTGCCGGGGGCCTTGACCGTCACCGGGAACGCCGACGTCGTCGCATCGCCGTTCTTGTCGCGGAGCACGAAGTAGAAGGCCCATTCGCCCGGCATGACGAGCGAGTAGCCGGCTTTGTACGTGCCGGGCGACGTTTCCTGCATCTTCTTGTTGTAGAGAGGCATGAAGTGCGGGCAGCTCATCTCCGCGTGGAGCGTCACGTTGGCGCCTTTCACCGGCGCCCCGTTCGACTTCTCCTTCGCGTGCAGGACGACGAGCTTCGCGTAGCGCCCGCCCTTCACCTGGGCGGCGATCCGGGCGTTTCCCGCCGAGGCGGTGGAAGCCGGCGGAGGGCATCCGGGCAGCGTGTTCTTGTCCTTCTTGTCGCCGCACCCCGACGCTGCGAGCAGGATGAGGGCACCGCAGATCACCGGGCGCATGCACTCAGGATAGGGACCGGATTTAGTCTCCGAGCATGAGAAGCGGCATCGCCGCAGGCCATCCCGCCACTGCGGAGGCGGGCGCAGAGATCCTCGCCGAGGGCGGGAACGCGGCCGACGCCGCGGTGGCCGCGACTCTTGCGTCCTGTGTGGCCGAGACCGTGATGACCGGCCTACTCGGCGGCGGCCACGGGATCTACTACGACGCAGCCACGCGGAGCGCGCGGAACCTCGACTGCTTCGTCGCGGTTCCCGGGCTGGGACGCGAGCGCCGCGAGGTCGCGCTCACCGAACTGGAGGTGCCCTTCGGGACCGAGCTCGTCCACTACGCCGTGGGGATCGGCTCGTGCGGCGTTCCGGGCGTGCCTGCCGGCCTCGACGCGCTCTGGAACGAGCACGGCAGCCTGCCCTGGCCGCGTCTCGTCGAGCCTGCTCTGCGGCTCGCCCGCTCGGCCGTCCCCATGCCGGCGGCCCACGCTTCGTGTCTGCGGATGCTCGCGCCGGTGATGACGATGAACGAGGGCGCTGAGATCTACTCGCCCGGCGGCGTGCTCCTCGATGAGGGGGACCCGCTCAGGCAGCCGGGTCTGGTCGCGGCGCTCGAGTCGCTTGCCGAAGACGGGCCGCGCGGCGTCTACGAGGGGACGATCGGGCGCGCGCTGCTGGAGCTGATGGAGGAGCGCGGCGGGCTCGTGACGGCCGAAGACCTGACGACCTACGCGGCCCGCTGGTCGGAACCGGACGACGTCGAGTTCCGCGGGTTCACGCTCCGCAGCCGCGCGGGGCTCTCGGACTTCCCGTCGGCGGCGACGCGCCTGCCCGAGGTCCGCGGCCTCGTCCGAGCCCGAGCGTGTGCTCGCGTTCGTCGGCGCCCTGCTCGACGACGTGCCCGATCGGCCGGGGACGACGAACGTGTCCGTGCTCGACTCGGCGGGGAACGCATGCGTGCTCACGACGAGCCTCGGCCTCGGCTCAGGTGACTTCGTGCCGGGGCTCGACCTGCACCTGAACAGCATGCTGGGCGAGGCCGACCTGATCACCGGCGCGCTCGAGCCGGGCGAGCGAATGCAGAGCATGATGGCGCCGACGCTCGCCTTCTACGGCGGGAAGCTCGTGCTCGCCGCAGGCGCGGCCGGCGGAACCCGGCTGCGGAGCGCGCTCCTGGAGGTCCTGGCCGGCATCCTCGACGAGGAGCTGGAGCCGCAGGACGCCGTGGACCGGCCGCGCGTCCATCCGGCAGGGACGCTCGTGCACCTCGAGCCGGGCTTCGAGCCGGCGACCGTGGCAGCGCTCGAGTCAGCCGGCTTCGAGGTCCGCGATTTGGCCGGAGCCGCACCACTACTTCGGGGGCGTGAGCGTCGTCACGCGGACCGGCGTCGCGGCTGATCCTCGTCGGAGCGGGGGCGCTCGAGTGGTGTGAGGCTCGAGGCGAGGACCCAGCCCACGTAGCCGCAGTCCGGGCAGCCGGGGTTCGCACGGACGGTGCCGCCGTGGGACGGCTTCGGGTACGCCGCTCCGCAGGACAGGCAGCGCACCATTTCGATCTGCCGGGCCGGCCTCTCGTTCTTCTCGTCCGCCACGCAGAAAGAGATTCCGCGATGGGCGGAAACTTGCGGTTACGAGGCGCTCAGACGGGTCTTTGGGCGCTGCGCGTGAGCTCGACGTCGTGGGCGATCTGCGCGACGAGCTCGTCCTCGCTGTCGAAGGCGCGCTCGTCGCGGAGCCGGCTCCAGAGCTCGACGACGAGCCGCTTGCCGTAGAGGTCGGCCGAGTAGTCGAGAAGGAACGCCTCGACGCGCCGTTCGCTGCCTCCGTAGTGCGGGTTCGTGCCGATCGAGACGGCGGCGCGGTGGTCGAGGGCCGCGCCGGCATAGATGCCGTTCGCGGGCACGAGCAGCTCGGGGCGGACGTCGAGGTTCGCGGTCGGGAAGCCGAGCGTTCCGCCTCGGGCGTCACCGGTGACGACGGTGCCTTCGACCTCGACCGGCCGGCCCAGGAGCTCGCGCGGCGCCTTCGACGTCTCCGGCGCGCGATGCGCTCTCGGACCTCGGTCGACGAGACTCCCTCCAGGATCGGAACCGGCCTCGTCTCGAAGCCGAGCTGCTCGAGGAGCCCCAGGTCGCCCTTGCGGCCTCGTCCGAAGCGGAAGTCCGCTCCGGCCACGACCGTCTCCGCCCCGATGGGTCGGAGGACCCGCTCGGCGAACTCCTGCGGCTCCAGCCGCGCGACGTCGAGCGTGAACTCGACGACGAGCGTCGCCTCCACGCCGAGCTCTCCAAGCAGCTCGAGCCGGCGGTCGAGGGTCGTGAGCAGCTCGACGCGGTTGCCGAGCGCCGTCCTCGGGTGCGGGTCGAACGTGACGACGGTCGGCTCCGGTCCAGCGTCGAGCAGCGCCTCGACGACCTTCCGGTGCCCGAGGTGGACGCCGTCGAACGTCCCGAGCGCCACAGCCCGAGGGCCAGGTCCCAACTCGCCGATATCCCGAGCAACCCTCATAGCCCAGTGACTGTCACAGTGACAGTCACTGTGACAGGGCCGAAATGGCCGCTTCTGGCGGGATGATTCGCTGCGGATCGGCTTCTGCGACGTCGAACGGGCCGACGTCCGTGCGCCGCAGGTCCACGCAGTGGCCGCCGAGCGCCTCGGCCACCGCGCGCACGTAGCCGCCCGAGCTCAGGCGCATCGACAAACGCGCGACCGGCTCCTCGTACTCCTCGAGCTCCAGCTCGTAGACCGTCGTGCGGCGAGTGGGCATTTCCAGGGCAACTCCGCGGCGGTGCAGCTTGTAGGCGCGCTCCCCGCCGATCTTCACCGCGGACGCCGCCGGGATCTTGAGGTCGACCTCGCCCCGCAGAGCGTCGAGCCGCGCCTCGAGCTCGAGCAGCGACGGAGGCTCGTGCTCATCGAGGACCTCGCCCTCGGGATCGCCCGTCGACGTGACCCGCGAGAGGTCGACGCCCGTCTCGTAGCGCTTGCGACAGGCCGACGAACCGCTGTGCCTCTTTCGTGAAGCTTCCGAGCAGGATCAGTAACAGGCCCGTTGCGAACGGGTCGAGCGTGCCAGCGTGCCCCGCCCGCGCGCCTGTTTGCTCCCGGAGCTGGCGCACGATCGCGAACGACGAAGGCCCGGCCGGCTTGTCGTAGAGGACGAGCCCCGCTGGGGTTGCGGCGCCCTTACGAGGCATCCCGGGCCGCGGCGAACTCGCGGCGGATGAACTCGGTGATCTCCTCGATCGAGTCATCGCTGGAGAAGCCCGCAGCCTGGCGGTGCCCGCCCCCCGCTCCCGAGGCCCGCGCGATCGCGGAGACGTCGAGCTCGTCGGCCGATGCACGCAGGCTGATGCGTCGACGCCGGCCCGTCGCTCCGCGGCGGCTCGCGGATCAGCGCCGCCATGTCCGCTCCCTCGACGGCGCGCAGGTAGTCGATGATCCCCTCCGAGTACGGCTCGGCCGCGCCCACCTCGGCGAAGTCGCCGCGCAGCAGGTACGAGATCACGAGCCGGCCGCCTTCGTAGATCTGCGCGCGTTCGAGCGCCCGCGCGAGGAGCTTCAGCTTCGCGAACTGCACGCTCTCGTAGACGTCCTGGAAGATCTTGTGCACGTCCGCGCCCGCCTCGACCAGCTCGGCGGCCAGCCGCAGCGCCTTCGGGGTCGTGTTCGTGTACTGGAACCGCCCGGTGTCCGTGACGAGGGCGATGTAGAGCGCCTCGGCGATGTCCGGCGTCAGCTCGACGTCCAGCTCTCGCAGCAGGTCGCGCACGATCTCGCCGGTCGACGAAGCGTCCGCGACGACGCAGTTCACGTCGCCGAACCGCGTGTTGTCGTGGTGGTGATCGACGTTGACGACGAGCGATGCGCTGTGCAGCACCTCCGGATCCGGCCCGAGCCGGCTCTCGTTCGCGCAGTCGAGCGCGAGCAGCACCCGGTCCGCGCCGTCGTCCGGCACGGTCCGCCGCAGGTCGTCGAGCGGCATCCACGTGTACTCGCGCGGGAGCGGCGCCTCCCCGTACAGGTACATGACGGCGTCCTTGCCGAGCGAGTCGAGCGCGAGCTTCATCGCCAGCAGCGACCCGAGCGCATCCCCGTCGGGGTTCTCGTGCGTCGTGACGAGAAAGCGGTCGTGCGAGCGGATCGCGTCCGCGACCGCGCTCAGGTCATTCGCCGTCGTCTGGGGCGAGCTCATCGATCAACTGGGACATGCGGACGCCTTCCACGACCGTCGGATCGTATTGGAAGGTCAGTTGCGGAGTCCGCTTCATCCTCAGCTCGCTCGCCAGCCGCGCCTGCAGCACGCCGTGCGCAGACTCGAGCCCCTTGAGCGTCTTCTCCCGCTTCCGCTCGTTCCCGAGCACGCTGACGTAGACGCGCGCCTGGCGCAGGTCGGTCGACGTCTCCACGCCGGTCACGGTCACGAACCCGATCCGCGGGTCCTTGAGCTCCCCGATCGCCTCCGCGAGCGCCTCCCGGACCGCCTCGTTCACGCGTCGCATCCGCTCAGTCATCGGTCCCCACGATCTGTTTCTCCGCCGAGACGAGCTCGTACTCCTGGCCGCTCAGGTAGCGCACCGCCTCCTCGAGCAGCCGCTCCGCCTCCCCGTGCTCGCGCGCCACGCACGCGATCGTCAGCCGCGCGCGCTGCCACTTCTCGTGATGGTCGACCTCCGCCACCGAGGCGCCGAAGCGGTTCTGGAGCTGCGCCTTCGCCGACTTCACGTGCTTCCGCTTGCCCTTCAGCGATCCCGCCTCCGGGAAGTGGAGCTCGACCGAGAGGATCCCGACGAACCCGGCGCTCAGGTCGCGGCTGGAGCGGCCGGGGCGCGGGGCTTCGCTCAGGTCGGTGCGCTCCACCTCGCGCACCTCGTAGACCTCGAGCACGTCGCCTTCCTTCACGTCGTTGAAGCCGTCGAGAAGGATGCCGCACTCGAAGCCCTCCTCGACCTCGCGGACGTCGTCCTTGAAGCGCTTGAGCTGCGAGATCGTCGTGTCGTAGATGACCGTCCCGTCGCGCACGACGCGCACCTTCGCGTTCCGGCGCACGACGCCGCTCGTGACCATCGAGCCTGCGATCGTCCCGAGCCGCGAGACGCGGAACAGCGTGCGCACCTCGGCCTCGCCGAGCGTCTCCTCGGTCGTGACCGGCTTCAGCATCCCGACGAGCGCCTGCTCGATGTCCTCGGTCAGCCGGTAGATGACGTTGTAGGTGCGGATCTCGACGCCCTCGCGCTCGGCCAGCGCCCGCGCCTCGGCGTTCGGCCGGACGTTGAAGCCGACGATCATCGCGGTCGACGCCGTCGCGAGCATCACGTCGTTCTCGGAGATCCCGCCGACGCCCGTGTGGATGACGTTCACGCGCACCTCCGGGTGCTGAATCTTCTGCAGCTCGCTGACCGCAGCCTCGACCGACCCGTCCACGTCCGCCTTGATCACGAGGTTGAGGTCCTGGACCGCGCCCTCCTGCATCTGGGAGAAGAGCGAGTCCAGCGAGACACCGGACGTCCGCCGCTGGGCCATCTGCTCGCGCCGGACCCGCTCACCGCGGACCTGTGCGAGATGGCGCGCCTGGCGTTCGTTCTCGACGACCCGGCCGAACTCGCCTGCCGCCGGCGGCTGGTCGAAGCCGATGATCTCGATCGGATCGCCCGGGCGGGCCTCGTCGACCTTCTCGCCGCGGTACGTGTGCAGCGCGCGCACCTTGCCCCACGCGCCGCCGGCCACGATCGGGTCGCCGACGCGGAGCGTGCCGCGCTGGACGAGCATCGTCGCCACCGGCCCGCGGCCCACGTCGAGGCGCGACTCGATGATCGGCCCGGACGCCTCGGCGTTCGGGTTCGCCGTCAGCTCGAGCTCGGCGTCCGCGACGAGCAGCACCTTCTCGAGCAGGTCGTCGAGGTTCTGCTTCTCCCTGGCGGACACGTCCGAGAACTGGATCGATCCGCCCCACTCCTCGGGCTGGAGATCCTCGTTGACGAGCTCCTGGCGGACGCGCTGCGGATCCGAATCGGGCTTGTCGACCTTGTTCACCGCGACCACGATCGGCACCTTGGCCGCGCGCGCGTGGGCGATCGACTCCTGCGTCTGCGGCTTCACGCCGTCGTCGGCGGCGACCACGAGCACGGCGATGTCCGTCACCTTCGCGCCGCGGGCGCGCATCGCGGTGAACGCCTCGTGGCCCGGCGTGTCGAGGAAGGTGATCTTCCGACCGTCGTGCTGCGCCTGGTAGGCGCCGATGTGCTGCGTGATCCCGCCGGCCTCGGTCTCGACGACGGACGCCTCGCGGATCGCGTCGAGGAGCGTCGTCTTCCCGTGGTCGACGTGGCCCATGATCGTGACCACGGGCGGCCGGGCGACGAGATCCTCGGGAGCGTCCTCGAAGACCTCCGGGAGCTCGTCCTCCTCGGCGACGTGCTTGATGGTGATCTCGCGCTTGACCTCGGCGGCGATCACCTGCACGGCCTCGTCGGAGAGGGACTGCGTGATCGTCACCATCTCGCCGAGGCCCATCATGATCTTGATGATCTGGGCCGCTGGGATGCCGAGCGCCTGCGACAGGTCCTTGACGGTGACACCGGAGGGAACGGTGGCGGGACCGGTCGGCTGCGGGCCCCGGCTGCGACTTCGGCCGCGGCTCGGTGCGCTCACGCGACTGGCGCGAGTCCTGGCGCGGCCGTGCTGCGCCGGTGTCGATGACGACTCGGCGCTTGCGTCCACCGGGCGCCTGGCGCGGGCGGACGGGCCTGTTCGGCCGGTTTCCCTTCGAGTTTCCCTTTGAATCAGCCATTTCGGTTCCCTCTAGTGTAGAGAGCGGCGAGCTCTTGATCGACCCGGACGGGAGTCCGGAGCATCCGAGCGAAGCCGCGGTTGGCGACCGACCGTTCGAAGCACTGCAGCCGTCTGCACGTGTAGACGCCGCGTCCCGGTTCGTGCAGGCCCGGAACCAGCTGCCCGTCGCGGGCGACGAAGCGAATCAGCTCTGACTGCGGCGCCTTCCGTCCGCACCCTGAGCAGGTCCGGATCGGGGCCGAGCTCACGCGGCGAGAGCTTTGCTCCCCCTCGGACTCCTCGACCGCGACCGGAACCTCGGACACGACCGGAGCCTCCTGCGGTTCTTCGGCCTCGGGCTCAGGCTCGGCTCCGCCACGGGCTCCTCGACTTCGGCCGGCGTCTCCTCGCTCGTCGGCTCCTGCGTTTCTGCCGGAGGCGCCTCTGCGATTTGCTCTTCCGCGGCGACGGGCTGCTCGCCCGCAGCGACGTCCTCGGCCGGGACCTCTTCCTCCTCGTCGCTGACACCGCCGACCACCTGCGAGGCCTCGAGCTCCTCGCCCGCAGCCTCACGCTCGGCGAGCTCGCGGTGCGCGGCGATCCCGCAGAAGCGGGAGCCCGGGACCGAAGCGTTGGGGCAGCGCTTTCCGTTGGCGAGAATCGCGACGCAGCGTCCGGAGAAGTCCTCGCCCGAGTCGCCGCCGGCGAACGCGGCCTCGGCCTCGGCCTGGGCGAACTCGGCGTCGGACTGGATGTCGACCTTCCACCCGGTCAGGCGAGCGGCCAGACGGGCGTTCAGGCCCTCCTTGCCGATCGCCAGCGCGAGCTGGTCCTCGGGGACGATGACCGTCGCCTCCTTGGTCACGTCGTCGACGAGCACTTCGCGCACGCGCGCGGGCGACAGCGCCTTCGCGATGAAGCGCGCAGGCTCGGTGTTCCACGGGATGATGTCGATCTTCTCGCCGCGCAGCTCGGAGACGACCATGCGGACGCGCGAGCCTCGCGGCCCGACGCACGCACCGACCGGGTCGACGCCCTGGGCGTGCGACTCGACCGCGATCTTCGAGCGGTAGCCCGGCTCGCGGGCCACGCCGCGGATCTCGACGAGACCGTCGGCGATCTCCGGAACCTCGAGCTCGAACAGCGTCCGGATCAGCTCCGGGTCGCGCCGCGACAGGATCACCTGCGGCCCCTTCGTGCCGGACCGAACCTCGGTGATGACCGCCTTGATGCGGCTGCCCTGCTCGTAGCGCTCGCCGTCCACCTGCTCGGAGCGCGGGAGCAGCGCCTCGACCTTGCCCAGGTCGACGAGGACGTTGTTGCGGTCGCCGGCCTGCTGGACGATCCCGGTGACGACCTCGGTCACGCGGTCGACGTACTCGTCGTACATCATCTCGCGCTCCGCCTCGCGGATCCGCTGCAGGATCACCTGCTTCGCGGTCTGCGCGGCGATGCGGCCGAAGTCGTGCGGCGTGACGTCCTCGCGCTGGACCTGATCCTCGGGAACATCCGACCAGTCGATGTCGAGGTCGTCGTCGTTGATGAGCGTGTGCGAGCGCTCGCCGTTCTCGGCTTCGAGCGCCTCGAGCTCGGTGATCGCCCGCTCGCGGGCCTCCTCGATCAGGCGCTCCTCGATGTCCGAGGGCAGGTCGATCGAGTAGACGCGGAAGTCGCCCTCGTCGTCGAGCTCGACCGACGCGTGGCGCGTCGCGCCCGGAGTCTTCTTGTACGCGGCCAGGAGCGCGTCCTCGAGTGCGTGGATCAGGGTCTCGCCGTCGATCCCCTTCTCTTTCTCGATGACGCGAACCGCCTCGATGATCTCTCTTGTCATCTCGCTCCCTCCTCGATCAGGTTGCCTCGCACGATCGAGTCGTACGGGATTTCCACGGGCTCGCCTTTGGCCGTCTCCACGCGAAGCGCGCGCTCGCCGGCGTCGACGAGCCGGCCGCGGACGCGTTTCCGATCAGCGGTACGGACCGCGACGGTGTGCCCGACGGCGCGCTCGAAGTGCGGACGGCGCCTGAGCGGGGGCTCGGTGCCGGGCGACGAGACGTCGATCGCGTAGTCGCTCAGATAGTCGCGGAGGACGTCGGTGACGCGTTCGCAGAGCCCGTGGTCGACGCCCTGCGGATGGTCGACGAAGATCGTCATCCGCTCGGGGCCGGAGAGCTCGAGCGCGAGGACCTCGACTCCGGGCAGGCTGCGCTCGACGCGCGAGGAGACCTCGCGGTAGAGCGTGCGTTCCTTGTCGTAGAGATCCGTCAACTTCGCCCTCTCAAAGAAAACGGGCGCGACGCGCCCATTTCGAAGTGCCTGAAATGTGGTGCAGCCAGGATAGCAAGGGGGCTGCAGAACGGAGGGACCGGGCCCGCCCCTCGTACTGGGCTGGCAGTTTCCCCCGGGAGGGGAGTCTCGTAAGGGGAGTTTCTCTGCCGCAGACGCCAGAGTGGTGTAACCGCAAGGCCCGGTCCCACTGGATGGTTTACCCCAAAGAGCGTGTATTAAGCGTTAAATCCGAAGGTGCGGATGGCCCTGATCCTAGGCGTCGAGCACGATCGTGACCGGCCCGTCGTTGGTCAGCCCGACCCGCATGCGGGCGCCGAATTTGCCTGTCTCGACCGGCACTCCGAGCTCTCTGAGCGTCGCGCAGAAGCTCTCGTAGAGGAGCTGGGCCTGAGCGGGCTCCGCGCCGTTCGAGAAGCTCGGGCGGTTCCCCTTCGCGGTGTCCGCGACTAGCGTGAAGTTGCTGACGACGAGCACCGAGCCGCCGGTGTCGAGGACGCTCCGGTCGAACTTCCCGTTGGGGTTCTCGAAGATCCGCAGCCGAGCGATGCGACCCGCGAGCCGCTCCGCGGTCTCGGCGTTGTCGTCACGCGCGACTCCGAGCAAGAGACAGAGGCCGGGCCCGATCTCTCCGACAGCCTCTCCGTCGACCATCACGCGCGCCTCGGCGACGCGCTGAACGACGGCTCTCAAGCGCGCTCGAGTGCCCGCAGCCGGGCGGCGTAGTGCTCGCTTCCCGGGCGCAGCGACTTCGCGAGCTTCAAGTGTCCGCGGGCCTCGTCCGTGCGGCCGAGCTTCTCGAGCGCGCGGGCGAGACCGTAGTGCGCGTAGTCGTCCGTCGGGGCGAGGTCGAGCATCGCGCGGAACTCCTCCTCGGCCTCGCGGTAGCGCCGAAGCCGGAAATAGGCGATCCCGAGCGCCTCACGGATCGACGCCTTCTCGGGCTCGCGGCGCTTCGCCTTCTCGAGCGACACCGTCGCCTGGGCGGCCATCCCCAGCTCCAAGTGCTTCCTTCCCTTCTGGAAAAGGTCGTAGGTCTCGCTCTCGCCCATCTGCTCCAAGATACGGAATCGCTCCTGCCCTGCAGGGATTCCCGCGGCGAGGCAGCTGAAACGCTAGGAAGCGAGCAGTGAGCGGATGGAGAAGAGGCCGCGGGCACGGCGCTTGAAAGGGATCGCCCGGCGGAGGCTCTTGCGGACGGCGCGGAGCTCCGACTTCGCCTGGTCGGCGGCCGCGGCGGATGCCTCCGGCGGCCCGAAGCGTGCGAGCCCCATGCTCGCGACGAGGCGACCCGAGTCCACCCCGGTCCGCTTGCGGACGTGCTCGCGGAGGTCTGCGAGCGACAGTGCGCGGGGAATCGTGATCCCGATGTCCAGGAGGTAGCCGACGAGCTCCCGCCTGCACGCGGTGGCGATCTCCCGCGGGTCGTTGCTCAGGAAGCGACGGCGCCGTACCAGGGCCTTCGCGCTCAGGAAGAGCAGGACGAGCGCCGCAGCCCCGAGGACGACGTAGCGCGCGATGCCCGCGTTCCGACCCCCTGATCCGCCTCCGCGTCCCTTGGCCACGTCACCACCGGTCGCCCCTGCCGCGCCGGGGCCGGACTGCCCGGGGTGGCCGAGCACTCCGCCGAGCACGCCGGCGGCCATGGCGCTCAACTTCAGCACCTTCTCCGCGCCCTGGGCGTCGAAGGAGATCGAGGAGGACGTGTACGGGCCGCCGAGGTTGCCGCGGCCGGGTGTCGGGTCGAACGGCAGCCAGCCGTAGCCCTTGAACCAGACCTCGACCCAGGCGTGCGCGTTGCGGTCGTTGACTCGCCAGGTGCCTTCGGTCGCTCCTGGGCTCGCCGGGTCGAAGGCGCCGCTCGTGAAGCCCGCGGCGACCCGCGCAGGGATCCCGAGATAGCGCAGCATGAGCGCCATCGCGCCCGCGAAGTGCTGGCAGTAGCCGGCTCTGGTGCGCGTGACGAACGCGACGAGCGGCGGGATCCCCCGGATCTGGCGCGGCTTCTCGCTGTACGCGAAGTTCCCGCTCGAGCGGAGCCAGGCCTCGATCGCGACCGCGGCCGCGTAGGGATTGTGCGCCGCGCCGGCGACGGTGTCGGCTTGCCGGAAGAGCGGCTCGTAGGGCCTGAGGGCCGGATCGGTGAACGCGTCCGCCAGCCATTCGTGTCGCTGCGGGGTGCCGAACGGAGGAACGAATCGCCCTCTGGCGACCTCGAGATAGGCGCCCTCGTCGGCGATCGCGCTCGGGTACGTCGCGGGCGACTTGGCCAGCTGCGCCGGCTTCGGCTGCGGCTGGTACGCCCAGGCGGTGTACTGCGTGTTCCGCGGGACCGGCCGAAGCGCTTGCGCGACGCCGTCGGCCGAGTAGTTGACGTCGTCGACCGGCCCGCTCTCGTAGGCGACCACGCCGCTCGGGCTCACCAGGTGGGTGTCGCGGAGCGCCTCCACGTGGACCGTCGCCGTGCTCCAGTTGCGCCCGTTCGGTCGCGGAGTCGGGGAGCATCGACGGGTCGTACACAGCATCCAGATTCGTGTTCCCGTCCGAGAGCAGGATCGGGTCGACCGAGAGCTGCTCTTCGCGCCAGTGGTCCTTGACGAACGAGTCGAGCGTCGTCGCCCGCCAGTAGACCGAGCGAGACGGCCCGCGCACGGTGAAGACGCGCGTCCGCTTCTTCGGGAAGCTGATCCCGCTGTAGTTGGCCTTCCAGACGTACGAGACGCTGACCGTCGGGCCCTGCTTCTTCGAGAGGTCCCAGTTCTGCCAGTCCAGGAACTGCGCCTTGGCGACTGCACCGGAGCTCGAGGCGACGAGCGCGACCACGACGAGGGCCGCGCCCACGAGCACCTGAGGCGCCGCACGCCGCCCGGTGGGCTTCAGCTGGGCGACCAGCGCGAGGGCGAAGATCAGCAGGACTGCTCCGCGACCGAGGTCGTCGTGAGTGGGATAGATCGTGGCGGGCCACCCCGCGCCGGCGACCATCACCAGGCTTGCGACGAGCGGTAGGCGAGCCCGCACCGCGAGAGCGGCCAGCAACGTGAAGAGGAAGACCGCGAGCAGCACGACCCCGTGCATCATTCGATGGGCCGAGCCGTCGAACGGAACGGTCACGTCGTAGAAGTCGAGGAAGCCGCGGCCGGCCCGGCTGAGGAGCGTGCCCAGGGAATAGGGCCGTGCGTCGAGCGCGAACGCGGCCGCGAGCAGCAGCGCGAGGCCGACCCCGGCCAGACGCAGCCGCCGCGTCGGCAGGAACACGGGCGCGACCCCGAGCGCGACCATCAGCAGCAGGGGGGCGATCCCGGTGCGCGGCTCCTCGAGGCGGCTCCAGCTCCACGCGAAGAGGATCCCCAGCGGGATCGAGAAGGCGGCCGTCCTAGCCATGCGCCGTGTAGGCCTCCTCGAGCCCGGTCAGCTTCAGGGCGAGATCGTCTCCGCGCTGCAGCACGGCGACCGGAACGCCGCTTCCCTGGAGCCGGAGCAGCGCGGGCTCGCGCCTGGGCACCGCCTCCGCGCCGTTGAAGCTCGTCGAGTCGACGAAGACGAGCGAGGCCGGCCGGCGGGCGAACGCGCGGTCCAGCAGCGAGTCGACGAGCGCCTGGTCGAGCGAGGCGGTCACGACAACGAGCTCGATCGCCTGGGCGGCCGGGGACGCATCGCGCTCCAGGAAGCGGGCGACCGGCTCGGTCCCGGTCGGCTCCACGGCCGCCAGTAGCTCCAGCGCCGCACGCCACTCGCCGTCGATCGACGAGACCTGGCACGTCGCGGGCGTCGAAGTCGTGATCGTGAGCAGTGCTCGCCGCGAGCGCATCGCGTTCGCACGCAGGATCGAGCCCGGCCGCGCGCACCTGGACGTCGAACGACTCGCCGACGACGAAGCGCTCGTCGGCGTCGAGCACGACCGCCACCTCGTCGTGCGGCATGTCCTCGAGCTCCTTGACCATGAGCGCGCCGCGCCGCGCGGTCGTCCGCCAGTGCACCTTGCGCAGCGATTCCCCCTGCTGGTACTCGCGGACGCTGTGCAGGTCGAAGCCGGCCGTGCGCCGCAGGAGCACGCGACCGCCCGCCTGCGTCGCGCCCCCGGCTTCCGAGAAGACGCGGTCGAGCTCGACGAGGCGCGGATAGACGAGGAGCGTCGACTCGGCGCCCAGGAGCTGCTCGGCCCGGGCGAGCGAGAACGGATCCTCGAAGACCGCGCGCACGGCCTCGAACCGGTACCGCCCGCGGCGCATCGCCGGGAGGATGTAGCGCACGAGAAGCGGTAGCCCCCGGCGGTTGAGCTGCACTCGGCGGTCGCCGAGCTTCGTGATCCGCTCGTAGACCTCGAGCGAGCGCGGGCCAGGATGGCGCAGCGGCGTGGCTTCGAGCCCGATCGTCACGTCGTCGCCCTCGACGTACTCCCGCGCGCCCAGGCGTCGCCGCAGCGTGACCGGCTGCCGGATGATCAGGACCCAGATCCGCGCCCCGAGCACGGCCAGCGCGAGACCGACGGCGACCGGGTACAGGGCTTTCGAGCCGAAGCCCCAGGCGACGAGATAGATCCCGCCGGCGAGCAGGAGCGCGAGCCGACCGCGTTCGGTCAGCCCGGCCACGCTACGCGGGGACCGGGGTTCGTTCGACGGCTTCTCGCACGAGCTGCTGCGGGGCGGTCCCGTTCGCTCGTGCCTCGGGCCCGAGGATCAGCCGGTGCGCGAGGACGGCCGTGGCGACGGCCTGGACGTCGTCCGGAAGCACGTAGTCGCGCCCGTCGGCAAGCGCACGCGCTTTCGAGACGCGCAGCAGGGCGATCCCGGCCCGCGGGCTCGCACCCAGGTACAGCCGCTGGTCGCTTCGCGTCGAGCGGACGAGGTCGACGACGTACCGGCTCAGGCTCGGCTCGACGAAGATGCGCGTCGCCTCCTCGATCACGTCGGCGATCCCGGTCGCGTTCGTCACCGGCTCGAGGTCCTCGAGCGGCGGGTCGCTCGTCTGCTCGGACAGCATCCGCGCCTCCTGGTCCGGCTGCGGGTAGCCGATGTCGAGCCGCATCGTGAAGCGGTCGAGCTGCGCCTCCGGCAGCGGGTACGTGCCCTCGTACTCGATCGGGTTCTGGGTCGCCATGACCATGAACGGCCGGCCCAGCGAGTAGCTGACGCCGTCGATCGTGACCTGGTTCTCCTGCATGCACTCGAGGAGCGCCGCCTGCGTCTTCGGTGGGGCGCGGTTGATCTCGTCGACGAGGAGAAGGTTCGCGAAGATCGGGCCCGGCCGGAACTCGAACTCGTTCGAGCGCTGGTTGAAGACGTTGACGCCCGTGACGTCGGACGGCAGCAGGTCGGGCGTGAACTGCAGGCGCGAGAAGGAGCAGTCGATCGAGCGCGCCATCGCCTTCGCCAGCATCGTCTTCCCCACGCCCGGGAAGTCCTCGATGATCAGGTGCCCCTCGCTGACCAGGGAGAGGACGCAGAGCCTGAGCGTCTCCGCCGGTGCATGGATGACCTTGGCGAGGTTGGCGGCGAGGCGGCGGATGACGTCGGCCGACTGCTCGGTCGAGGTGGTCGGCTCCTGCATCAGATGAGCCGCTCGACCTCGTCCAGGATGGCTGCGGCGATCGCCTCTTTCGGCGCCTTTTCCACGACGCGCTCCCCCTGCGCAGAGACGATCACGACCTCGTTGTCCTCGGAATCGAAACCCACGTCCTCTCGGGATACGTCGTTGTAGACGACGAGATCGACCTTCTTGTCAGCGAGCTTCGCGCGTGCGCGGTCGAGGCCCTCGGCCGCTGTCTCGGCCGCGAAGCCGACGAGCACCTGGCCGTTCGTGCGGCGCTCACCGAGCCCCTTGAGGACGTCTGCGGTCGGCTCGAGCTCGATCGTCCATGTGTTCTCGTCCTTCGGGCGCTTGGCGTCGTCGGTTTGCGACGGGCTGTAGTCGGAGACCGCGGCGGCCATCAGGACGACGTCTGCGTCCGTGGCGCCCGCGACGCGCTCCACGTCGGCCGCGGTCGGCGCATCGACGACCTCCACGCCGTCCGGGGCTGGAACAGTCAGGTTCGAGGCGACGAGCGTCACGTCCGCCCCGCGGCGCTGCGCCTCCTCGGCGAGCGCCACGCCCATCCGTCCGGACGAGCGGTTGCCGACGAAGCGCACCGCGTCGAGCGGCTCGCGTGTGCCGCCGGCGGTGACGAGGACGCTCTTCCCGGTCAGCGAGCCGTTGCGAGCGCCGAGCAGCTCCTGCGCTGCGTTCGAAGATCTCCTCGGGCTCGGCCATCCGCCCCACTCCGAGCTCGCCCTCGGCCGTCTCGCCCTCGTCGGGGCCGATCAGCTCCACGCCGCGCTCGCGAAGCGTCGCCGCGTTCGCCTGCGTGGCGGGATGCGCCCACATGCGCGGGTTCATGGCCGGCGCGACGAGCACCGGGCCGCGGTGTGCCAGCGCCGCCTCGGTGAGCACGTCGTCCGCGAGCCCGTAGGCGAGCTTCGCCATGGTGTTCGCGGTCAGCGGCGCGATCACGAGCAGATCGGCGCGCGTCAGGTGCGGATAGAGGTCTTCCCTGGCCGGCCGCCGGGCGAGCGCCGCGAAGGTCTCGCGCCTCACGAACCGGTCCGCTCCGCGCGTGACGAGCGGGATCACGTCGTGTCCCGCGCGGACGAGGAGCCGCGTCAGTTCGCAGGCCTTGTAGGCGGCGATGCCACCTGTGACTCCGAGCAGCACCCTGGCCATGGGGACATTGTGCCCACTGAGCGCAAAGTGAACTAGCTGCGGGCGCGTTTTTTCGTCTTACTAGCCGTGCTCTCGTCTCCACGACGCCGGCGGCGGCTGCTCGTCGTGACCGCCACGCTCCTGGTCGTCGTGCCGCTGATCTACGTCGCGGCCCGGCACAACACCTCCGGCTCGCCGCGGAACGCGAACGGGCCGTACGTGAAAGACAGCTTCTACGACCAGCCGCAGCACGCGCCCTTTACGGCGGCGAAGCGGCACGCCGTCAGCGGTGTGCTCGCGAAGTTCATCGACGGCGCGGTTGCGCGGCACGATCTCCCCGGCACGTGGGGGCTCGCAGGCCCCGAGCTTCGCAGCGGGCTCTCCTACGAGGAATGGCGCCGCGGCGACATCCCGGTGGTGCCGTATGCGGCCTCCAAACGCGGCGCCGGGACCTGGAACGTCGTCAACTACTCGTATCGCAACCGCGTCGGCCTCGAGCTGCTGTTGCTCCCGGTGAGCCACACGGGCCAGGCGGCGACCGTCGAGACGGACCTCGTGCGTGGACACGACAACCGCTGGCGCGTGGACTACTGGATGGTCACGAAGCTCCACGGGCCGGGCTCAGCCGGGGCGGCCGACTCCGCGTCTGCGCTGAGCGAGGGCCCGCCGAAAGTCCACAAGCTCCCCGGCAAGGGCAAGAAAGGGCTCAGCGCGGCACCCCGGACCTCGGCTGTGACGACAGGCGGCGCACGCCTCGATGCGCGCTGGCTCCTGGCGCCGCTCGGGCTTGTCCTGCTCGTCATTCTGCTACCGGTCGCGCGCGCCACGGCCGGACGCGTGCGCGAACGGCGCAGCGAGGTCTAGCTGCGAGCTACTCGTACGTGACTATTTCCAGTTGACGGTGATCACCTCAACCGGGTCCGCGAACCCCTTGAAGACCTCTGACCGGGGGTTCGAGACCCGGAAGCCGGTGCCGGCGCCTTCGAGCGTCTCGCGGCTGGCGAGGATCTCGCCGGCTCCTGCGGAAGCGCCGACCCGCGCGGCGAGGTGCACCGCTCCGCCGCCGTAGGCGTTGGCGGCTCCATCGTTCTGGAACGCATCGCCTGTGTGCGCACCGATCCGGACGTCCGGGGCGACGACCTCGGCGTCGAGGGCGCGCTGGATGGCCACGGCCGCTTCGAGAGCCGCCTTTGGCGTCGCGAACGTGGCGAAGAACCCGTCTCCCGTCTGTTGGACGACTTCGCCGCCGCTCTTGGTGATCTGGTCTTCGAGCAGCTCGTTGTGCCGCGCCAGCAGCTTTCGCCATTTCTCGTCGCCGAGCGTCTCCAGAAGGCGAGTCGAGCCGACGATGTCCGTGAACAGGAATGTGCGGCGGCGTTGCTGCCGGCCGAGGAGCTCGGCTGTTCGCTCGGCGTCGGACTTCGCCCCGATGCGCTCGAATGTTGAGTGCGCGGCCTCGAGCTCGGTCATCGCGGCGTGCTCGTCCCCCTGCCGCCGGAACGCAACGCCGAGGAGGACGCGAGACTGCGCACCTTCGAAGGGCGCGCCGACCTCGCGCCACTCGTCTCGGGCTTCGCGGAGCCGGCGAACGGCCTCTTCCGTGTCGCCTTCAGCGAGCGCGATCCGGCCGTTCGCGACGTGCACCGTTGCGTCGAACGCCGGAGCTCGGCGGCCGCCGATCTTGTACGAGTCCACGAGACTCTCGAGCTCTGCCACCGCTTCACGCGCCGTCTTCAGATCGTTCGCCGCGACCGCGATCTCGACTTGAGCCGGGAGCCGCCGGATCCGTGCGAGTGGCTCCTCCGCCTCCTCGAGGGCACGAGTGATTCCCGCGACCGCCGCGTCGCGCTTCCCCTCCGCAAGGCGCAGGAGCGCAAGGCCCGGCTGAGGATTGGCCCCAAGCTCGTCCGCCCGCGCGTACGCCTCCTCCGCGGCCGCGAAGTCTCCGAGCCGACGACGAATCTCGCCGATCTCGTAGTACCCGCTCGCGGTGATGTAGCGCTCGAAGTCGTGCAACTCGTCGCAGGCCGCGATAGCCACCTTCTCCGCCGCCTCCAGATCGCCGCGCATTCGCATGAGCTCCGCCCGATGGATGCGGCAGGCGCCGGGGAAGCCGGTCACGTCGAGCCGGTCGCACCAGCGGTTGGCTGCCTCCGTCCACTCGGCGGCGCGACGAAGGTCGCCCACGTCCTGGCACGAGGTGATGGTCATGCAGTAGACGAGCGTCGTCGAGTACGGCTGCAGCTCCCCGCTGACGGCGGCCGCGGTCCCCTCGTCGATCAGCTCGAGGCCCTGTGCGATCTCGCCGCTCTTCATGAGCGCGCGTCCCTTGGCGACGAGCGCGAGCATCTGCGTGTCCCGGTCGCCAAAGCGCTGGGCCAGCTCGATCGCACGATCGAGGTTCACGATCGCCAGCGGGTAGTTGCCTTCGGCGAACAGCGCGGTGGCTGCCCGCGTCATTGCGACCCGGGCGTGCTCGACGGACTCCTCTTCGTTCTCGAGCTGCCGCTCCGCCGTGGCGAACCAGCCCTGTGCGACCGAGAACGCTCCTCGGTTCGATTCGTCCCAGGAGAGCGTGAGCGCAACTCGGGCGGCGTCGACATTGCGTCCCTCGCCCGCATACGCGACGTAGGCCCGCTCGCGCAGCCTGATCGCGTCGTTGAGCTTGCCGCTCCACCAGGCAGCTTCGCCGTATCGCTCGAGATCCTCGGCGGCGATGCTCGTCTCGGCGAGACTCGCGTAGCCCTCGAACGCCTCTCGCCAGGCGTGGCGGGACACGGCGTCCCGAGCGGCCGTCAGGGGATCGGCTGTCTGCGACATAGCCGTCTCTATTGTCCCACGCCGCTCGAAGCGCTCTCGAGGAGAGACGCCCGGCCCGAAAGGAGCGTCAGCCCTTGTACGTGTACTTGATCTTGCCCTCGGCGATTTCTTCGAGGGCCATCGTCAAGTAGTTCTTCGAGCGCGACTCCACGAGCGGCGGCGGGTTGTCGTCGAAGGTGCCCTCGCCGAGCTGGTGGTGGTAGTTGTTGATCTGCCGCGCGCGCTTGGCGGCGACGATCACGAGCGCGTAGCGCTCATTGACGTTTTCGAGCAGCACATCGATGCGTGGATGGATCACGGTCGGGACATGGTAGCTGAGACGTTTCGAGCGGACGATTTCGGCGAGATCGGCGAGGGCGCGGTCGAC
Source organism: uncultured Actinomycetes bacterium (assembly GCA_963712635.1). GTDB lineage: Bacteria > Actinomycetota > Thermoleophilia > Gaiellales > Gaiellaceae > VAXT01. The sequence continues at coordinate 455,111 of CAVQIS010000008.1, forward strand.
GTCGTCGTTCACGACCAGGTAGTCGAACTCGTCCGCCTGCTGGAGCTGCTCCCGCGCGAGGTCGAGGCGCTCCTCGATCTCCCCTTCGCTCTCGGTCGCCCGCTCGCGGAGCCGCCGCTCGTTCTCGGCGAAGGACGGGGCCTCGACGAAGATCGTCACCGCGCCCGGAACGCCGTCCTTGACGTCGAGGGCGCCCTGCGGCTCGAGGTCGAGGAGCGGAATGCGTCCGCCCTGGCGGATGCGGTCGATCTCGGAGCGGAGCGTCCCGGAGCGCTGTCCCCACGGGAACTCGACGTGCTCGAGGAAGTCGCCCGCGGCGAGTCTCTGATCGAACTCCTCGTCCGAGATGAACCAGTACTCGCGGCCGTTCTCCTCTCCTTCGCGGCGCTCCCGGGTCGTCGCGGAAACGGCCAGCTCGAGCTCGGGCAGCTCGGTCAGCAGGGCGCGCTCGAGGGTGCCCTTGCCGGCGCCCGAGGTCCCGGTGACGACGAAGACCGGGCTGATGCCGCCGCTACTTGTGGAAGAGCCCAATGAGCTCAGTCCGCTGGCGGTCGGAGAGGCCACCGACCGTCTTCGACTGGCTGATGCGGGCCTGGTTCAGAAAACGCGCCGCCTTCACCCGCCCGAACTTGGGCACGGCCATGAGCATGTCGAACACCTTCGCGGTCGCGACGTACTCGGGTGGGTTGTTGAGGATCTTGTCGATCCGCGCACGCCCTACTTTCAGGTCTTTCTTGAGCTGCGCTCGCTTCACCCGGATGTCGTTGGCGCGCTTGAGAGCCTCCATGCGCTGGTCGCGAGACCTGGCAGGCGCCTTCGCCTGAGTCTTGGTTGCCGCCACGGCGCGAGATACTAGTGCGCTTCGAGTACGCGTGCAAACAATGCGTTTTTCCCGCAAAACCGCCAGATTGTCAAATCAGGCAACAGAGACCGGGCCCGGCGCTGTGTGCGAGGCCGGTCGCGTCTTCCGACCGTGGACAGGCCGCGCGAGGCGAGCTCGCTAGCCAGCTCGCGACGCACTCGGCCCGGCGCGTCCGGGTCGCTGAAGAGGATCGTTCCGAGCGCGATCGAGGCCGCGCCGGCGGCGAGAAACTCGAGGGCGTCGCGTCCCGTGGAGATGCCGCCCATGCCCACGATCGGCAGTCCCGGTCGCCCGGTAGCACTGGTAGACGGCCGCCAGGGCGATCGGCTTCAGGCCGGGCCCGGAGTAGCCGCCGGTCTCGCGGCCGAGCCGCGGCTGGAGCGTCCTGTCGTCGAGGGCGAGCCCGCGCATCGTGTTCACGAGGGTGAGCCCGTCGGCGCCGGCGGCCTGGACGGCGCGGGCCGTGTCCGGGAGGTCGGTCGCGGCCGGGGAGAGCTTGGCGTAGAGCGTCTTTCGGGTTTGCCGGCGGGCCGCGGCGACGATCTCCGAGGCGCTCTCAGGCGCCTCCTCGACGTTCGGGCAGGAGAGGTTGAGCTCGATCGCGGCCACCTCCGCCCGGTCGTCGAGCGCGGCGCAGAGCTCTGCGTAGTCGCTCGCCGCGAAGCCGCCGACCGAGACCCAGAGCGGGACTCCGAGCTCCGCGCAGCCGCGGCAGCTTGTCGGCGAGGAGCGCCCTCGATCCCGGGGTTCTCGAGCCCGATCGAGTTCAGCATCCCGGCCTCGGTCTCGGCGATCCGCACGGGGCGGTTTCCCTCGCGGGGCTGCGGCGTGACCGTCTTCGTCACGAACACGTCGAGGGCGCGTGCGACCTCGGGCGCCTCGAGCGCGTCCAGGCAGCCCGACGCGTTGAAGATCATGCGGCCTCCAGGACAGGCCCGGCGACGCAGAGCCGCTGCAGCACGCCGTCGATCTCCACGGAGCATCCGTAGCAGGCGCCGTAGCCGCACGCCATCGGCGCCTCCCAGGCGAGCTGCGCGTCGGGGACGAGCTCGCGGACCGCCTCCAGCATCGGCTCGGGCCCACAGGCGAGGACGTCGTGACCTTCAGGTCAGGAGCTCGGTGACGAGGGTGGGCTCGACGACGACCTGCGCGTTGGGAACCAGCGCCGCTGCCTCCGCGTGCCAGTCGCTGCGGAAGCCGAGGATCGCCGGCGGGCCGCCGAGCTGCTCCGAGAGGTACGGGAACGGAGCGACGCCGATGCCGCCACCGACGAGGAGCGGCTTGTCCGACGTCCAGCCGGAAGCCGTTTCCGAGCGGCCCGAAGACGTGGATCTCCTCGCCGGGCTCGACCGCTGCGAGGGCCCGCGTGCCCGGCCCGATCGCCTCGAGCAGGAACGCGAGCTCGCCCGGCAGGCGCCTGGCAGAGGCTCATCGGGCGCGGCAGGAGCCGGCCGGGCGCCTCGAGCATGAAGAACTGGCCGGGGATGCCGGGGTCGATGCTCGCCGCGCTCGACGCGGACGAGCGCGTAGGGGCCGACCGCCTCGTTGGCGACGACTCTAAGCCGGCTTCTTCTGCGCACTGATGCGCTCCTGCAGCGAGAGGGCGAGATCGCCCCGGGCGTCCGCGATCGCATGCACCGCGGCGCGCGCTCCGGCCATCGTCGTGATGCACGGCACGCGCGCGGCGAGCGCTGCCTCGCGGATGAGGTAGCCGTCCGATCGCGCGCCCGCCTCGCCGAAGGGCGTGTTCAGGACGAGATCGCAATGGCCGCGGCGGACGAGGTCGACGACGGTCGGCCCCTCCCCCGCCTCGGTCACCTTGCGCACGTGGTCGACGGCGATGCCCGCCGCGGCGAGCGCGTGCGCCGTGCCCGACGGTCGCGACGAGCCGGAAGCCGAGCCTCGACAGCGACGCGGCGACCTCGACGGCGGCGGGCTTGTCCGCGTCGCGAACCGAGAGGAAGGCGGTCCCGTCCATGGGCAGCGGGCGGCCCGCGGCGCGCTCGGCCTTCGCGAGCGCGGTCGGGAGGTCGGCGGCGCTCGCCATCACCTCGCCGGTCGAGCGCATCTCCGGGCCGAGCACCGGATCGGCGCCGGGGAAGCGCGCGAACGGAAGGACCGCGGCCTTGACACTGAATTGTTCGAGGGACTGTCCCTGGGACAGGTCGAGCTCGGACAGGCGCGCGCCGGCGGCGAGGCGGCACGCGGCCTCGACGAGGTTGAGGCCGATCGCCTTGCTCGCGAACGGCACCGTCCGGGAGGCGCGCGGGTTCGCCTCGAGGACGAACACCTCGCCTTCCTGCACCGCCAGCTGGACGTTCACGAGCCCGACGACCCCGAGCGCGGGCGCGAGTCGCTTGACGATGTCCTCGATCTGGTTCAACGTCTGTGTGTCCAGGGAGGGCGCGGGCAGCACGCACGAGGAGTCTCCGGAGTGGATTCCAGCCTCTTCGACGTGCTCCATCACGGCGGCGACGTACGTGTCGCGCCCGTCGCAGAGCGCGTCGACGTCGATCTCGATCGCGCCCTCGAGGAACCTGTCGATCAGGACGCGGCCGCCGACCTGCGCCGCCGCCGCGACCGACTCGTCGTCGTAGCAGACCTGCATGTTGCGCCCTCCGAGCACGTACGAGGGGCGAACGAGCACGGGGTAGCCGATCGCCTCGGCGACGTACGCGGCCTCCTCCGGGCTCTCGGCCATGGCCCACGAGGGCACGTCGATGTCGAGCTCGTCGCAGAGGGCGCCGAAGCGCTCGCGATCCTCGGCGAGATCGACCGCCTCGAACGGCGTCCCGAGGATCCGCCAGCCTTCCGCCTCGATCTCGCGCGCCAGCTTCAGCGGCGTCTGACCCCCGAACTGGATGACGACGCCGTCGGGCAGCTCGCGGGCGCAGATCTCGAGCACCTCCTCGGCGCCGAGCGGCTCGAAGTAGAGGCGGTCCGACGTGTCGTAGTCGGTCGAGACCGTCTCCGGGTTGCAGTTGACCATCACCGCCTCGTAGCCGAGCGCCCGGAACGCCTGGGCGGCGTGGACGCAGCAGTAGTCGAACTCGATGCCCTGGCCGATCCGGTTCGGGCCCGAGCCGAGGATGACGACGCGGGGCTTCGGCCCGTCCGGGCGGGCCTCGTCCGCCTCGCCCCAGGTCGAGTAGAAGTAGTTCGAGTTGGCCTCGACCTCGGCGGCGCAGGAGTCGACTCGCCGGTAGGCCGGCCGGACCCCCGACTCTCGGCGCTTCGCCCGCGCGATGTCCTCGGTCGTTCCGCGCCTCGCGCCGCGATCGCCGCGTCCGAGAGGCCGAGGCGCTTGAGCCGCACCCAGTCGTCGCGAACGAGGTCGTCCAGCTGGTCAATGCGGGGCTCGAGCCGTTCCAGCTCGGCCCGGAACCACGGATGCGCTCCTTCCGGGAGCTCCCAGGCATCGGCGCCGTCGAGCTCGCGCGAGCGCCGCGCCTTGAGGAAGGCCTCGCCGAACGTGCGGCCGATGCCCATCGCCTCGCCCACCGACTTCATCTGCGTGCCGAGCGTCGTGTCCGCGCCGGGGAACTTCTCGAAGGCGAAGCGCGGGAACTTGACGACGACGTAGTCGAGCGTCGGCTCGAAGCTGGCGGGGGTCGTCCCGGTCAGGTCGTTGGGGATCTCGTCGAGCGTGTAGCCCACGGCCAACTTGGCGGCCACCTTGGCGATCGGGTAGCCGGTCGCCTTCGACGCGAGCGCGGACGAGCGAGAGACCCGCGGGTTCATCTCGATCACGCGCAGCTCGCCGGTGTCGCGGTCGCGCGCGAACTGGATGTTGGAGCCGCCGCAGTCGACCCCGACCGCGCGGATGACCGCGATCGCGGCGTCGCGCAGCTCCTGGTAGGCCTCGTCGGAAAGGGTCATCTGCGGCGCGACGGTCACGGAGTCGCCCGTGTGGACGCCCATCGGGTCGATGTTCTCGATCGAGCAGACGACGACGGCGTTGTCCGCGTGGTCGCGCATCAGCTCGAGCTCGAACTCGTCCCAGCCGAGGAGCGACTCCTCGACGAGCACCTGGCCGACCGGGCTCTCGGCGAGCGCGCGCTCGAGCAGCCGATCGAGCTCCTCACGACGTGCGCGCGGTGCCGCCTCCGTGTCCGCCCAGGGTGAACGCGGGCCGCAGGATCACCGGGAGGGACAGTCCCTCGGGCACGTCCTCGACGGACGTGACCACGATCGACTCGGGAACCCTCAGGCCGGCGGCGCGCACGGTCTCGCGGAAGAGGTCGCGATCCTCGGCGCGCTTGATCACGTCGATCGGCGCGCCGATCAGCTCGACGCCGAGGTCGTCGAGGATCCCCTCCTCCGCGAGCCCGACGGCGAGGTTCAGCGCCGTCTGCCCGCCCATCGTCGGCAGCAGTGCGTCGGGCCGCTCGCGCTCGAGCACGCCCGCGACTCCTTCGAGGTCGAGCGGCTCCAGGTACGTGCGGTCGGCGAACCCGGGGTCGGTCATGATCGTCGCCGGGTTCGAGTTGACGACGATCGTCTTGAACCCGTCCGCTCGGAGCACCTTCAGCGCCTGGCAGCCGGCGTAGTCGAACTCGCAGGCCTGCCCGATCACGATCGGCCCGGAGCCGATCAGGCAGATCGACTCGAGGTCAGGCCGCCTTGGCATAGCCGACTCCCACCTCCTCGACCCAGGACTCGATGATGCCCCAGGCGTCGTGCGGCCCCGGCCCCGCTTCCGGGTGGAACTGGACGGACCTCGCGCGCTCGCTGCGGAGCTCCAGCCCCTCGACGGTGCCGTCGTAGAGCGAGATGTGCGTCTCCTCGCGGGACTGCGTGGGCGAGACGGCGAAGCCGTGGTTCTGGGAGGTGACGATCACCCCGTTCGTCGCGCGCTCGAGCACCGGATGGTTGGCGCCGCGGTGGCCGAAGGGGAGCTTGTACGTCTTGTGCCCGGTGGCGAGCGCGAGCAGCTGGTGGCCGAGGCAGATCCCGAGGATCGGGACACGTCCGATCAGGTTGCGCAGCGTCAATTGCTCGGCTTCGAGCGGCGCAGGGTCGCCGGGGCCGTTCGAGAGCAGGACGCCGTCGTAGCGGACGAGCTCGTCGGCGTCGACGTCGTGCGGGTAGACGGTGACCGCAGCGCCCGCCCAGGCGAGACGGTTCAGGATCGAGCGCTTGCAGCCGTAGTCGACGACCGCGATGTCGGCCCGGCCCGCGTTCGAGAAGACGTACGGCTCGCGGGTCGAGACCTTCGCCGCGAGCGCCCGCCCGGCCATCTCCGGCTGCGCCCGCACGGCGCTGAGCGCCTCTTCGACCGACGACTCGCCGGCCAGCGCGATCGCCCGCATCGAGCCCGCCTGGCGCAGGTGGAGGACGAGCGAGCGCGTGTCGATCCCGGTCAGGGCGACGACGCCGCGGTCGTGGAGCCAGTCCGTCCAGCCCGGCCCTCTGCGCCTCGCGCATGACGACCGCGCGGGCGTGGGCGGCGGCAGACTCCGAGCGGACCGGCGCGACCCCGTAGTTGCCCGACCATCGCCGCCGTGAAGCAGACGATCTGATCCGCGTAGCTCGGGTCGGTGACGACCTCCTGGTAGCCGGTCATCGCGGTCGTGAAGACCGCCTCGCCGAACGCGTAGCCCTCGGCGCCGACGGACTCGCCGCGGAAGAGCGTGCCGTCCTCGAGGAGCAGGAACCCGTTCATGACCCGTGCACCAGCCGCCCGGCGGCGATCGTCGCCCGAACCCGGCCGCGGAGCTTCTCGCCGAGCAGCCAGGAGTTCTTGGAGCGGCTCTTGAAGCCGTCCTCGGCGACCTGCCAGCTCGCCTGCGTGTCGAGCAGGACGAGGTTCGCCTGCGCGCCGACCGCCACCTTCGGCGGCTCCAGCCCGTAGGCGCGGGACGGGCCGGCGGACATCCGCTCGAGCAGCGTCTCCAGCGGGATCAGCCCCGGCTCGACGAGGTTCGTGTAGAGCGCGGCGAACGCGGTCTCGAGCCCGGTCACCCCGAACGGGGCGGCCTCGAACGGCACCTCCTTCTCGTGCCGCGCGTGCGGGGCGTGGTCGGTGGCGACGCAGGAGATCGTCCCGTCGCGAAGCCCCTCGACGAGCGCCTTGCGGTCGTCCTCGGCCCCGAGCGGCGGGTTCATCTTCACGTTCGGGTCGAGCGTGCGGACCGCTTCGTCGGTGAGCACGAGATGGTGCGGCGTGACCTCGGCCGTCGCGCGAACACCCTCCGCGTGGGCCCGGCGAAGCGCATCCACCGAGGCCCGCGCCGACAGGTGCATCAGGTGGAGCGTCCGGCTCTCGTACAGCGCCAGCGCCAGGTCGCGCTCGACCATCACGCTCTCGGCGATCGAGGGCCAGCCGCCGATCCCGAGCTCCGCGGAGACGACGCCTTCGTGCATGTGGCCCGCCGCGCGAGAGCGTCGGGTCCTCGCAGTGCACCGCGATCGGCCGGTCCGTGATCGACGCGTACTGGAGCGCGCGCCACATGAGCGACGTCGCGACCACCGGGCGCCCGTCGTCGGTGAACCCGACCGCGCCCTCGTCGGCGAGCTCGCCCATCTCGGTCAGCTCGGAGCCTTCCTGCCCCTTGGAGATCGCCGCCAGGAAGCCGACCTGCACCTGGGCCTCGTCGCGGGCCTGCTCGACGAGCGCGCCGAGCACGGCAGCCGAGTCGACGACCGGCTCGGTGTTGGGCATGGCCAGGATCGCGCAGTACCCGCCCGCGGCGGCGGCCTGCGTGCCGGTGCCGATCGTCTCCTCGTCCTCACGGCCCGGCGTGCGCAGGTGCACGTGCGGGTCGACGAACGCGGGCGCGAGCACGAGCCCGGAGCCCTCGATCACCTTGTGCGAGTTCTGCGGGAGGTTCGAGCCGAGCTCCGCGATCACGCCGTCGTCGATCCTCACGTCGACCTGCGCGTCGACGCCCTCGACCGGGTCGAGCACCCGCGCGCCTCGCACGATCAGGTTCTCCTTCGGTGCGGTCTTGGTGAACAGCATCACGCCACCCCCATCGGAACTTCGGCCTCGACCGGCTTGGGCCCGGTCGTGAGCAGGTCGTAGAGCACCGCCATCCGGACGACGAGGCCGGCGCGCACCTGCGTCTCGATCAGCGCGTCCGCTGCGTCCGCGACGAGCGGGTCGATCTCCACGCCGCGGTTCATCGGCCCGGGGTGCATGACCTTCTGCCCCGGCCGTATCCGCTCCGGTGTGACGCCCCAGCGAGCCGTGTACTCGCGCAGGCTGGGGACGTAGTTGGCGCCTTCGAGCATCCGCTCCTTCTGCATGCGCAGGACGTAGACGATGTCCGCGGCGCCGATCGCGTCGATGTCCGTCGTCGCCTCGCAGCCCATCTCCTCGATCCCGCGCGGGAGGAGCGGCGGCGGCCCGACGAGCGTCACGCGCGCCCCGAGCAGGACGAGCGCCTGGATGTTCGAGCGCGCGACCCGCGAGTGGAGGACGTCGCCGACGATCGCGACGTGGAGCCCCTCGATGCGGCCGAACTGCTCCTGGATCGTGTACAGGTCGAGGAGCGCCTGGGTCGGATGCTGGTGCTTGCCGTCGCCCGCGTTGATGATCCGCGCCTCGGTCACCCGCGCGACGAGCTGCGGCGCGCCGATCTGCGGGTGGCGCAGGACGATCACGTCCGGGTCGTAGGCGCCGAGCGTGATCGCCGTGTCCTTCAGCGACTCGCCCTTGTCGACGGCCGAGCCGGACGCCTTGATCGACATCGTGTCCGCAGAGAGGCGCTTCGCCGCGAGCTCGAAGCTCGACGACGTCCGCGTCGAGGACTCGTAGAAGACGTTGATCACGAGCCGGCCGCGCAGCGTCGGCAGCTTCTTCATCTCGCGATCGAGCGAGCGCTCGAACGTCCGCGCGGTGGCCAGCAGGCGCTCGACGTCCTCGCGCGACAGGTCGCCGATCGAGATCAGGTGCCGCGTCGGCGGCGGGTTCGGCGGGCGCAGGTCGTCCCGCATCACGTGCAGATCACCCATGGGCACTCTCCTCTGGAGCTGCGATCAGCAGAACCTGGTCGACCTCGTCGATCTCGACGAGCTGCACCTGGACGCGCTCCTCGCGCGCCGTCGGCAGGTTCTTGCCGATGTAGTCGGGACGGATCGGAAGCTCTCGGTGGCCGCGGTCGGCGAGGCAGGCGAGCTGCACCCGCGCGGGGCGGCCGTAGTCGAACAGGGCCTCGATCGCGGCGCGGATCGTGCGGCCCGTGAAGAGGACGTCGTCGACGAGGACACAGGTCACGCCCTCGAGCGGGAAGTCGAGCTTGGTGTCGCGCACGAGCGGCTGCGGGATGGATCGGAGCCTCTCCCCCGCGCACCTGGACGTCGTCGCGGTAGAAGGTGATGTCGACCGAGCCGAGCCTGACCTCGCGGCCGGTGAGCTCGGTGATCAGGTGCCGCAGTCGCTGCGCCAGCGGGACGCCTCGCGTGTGGATGCCGACGAGCGCGACTCGCTCGAGGTCGGTGTTGCCCTCGACGATCTCGTGGGCGATCCGCGTCAGGCTGCGCTGGATCGCCTCGCCGTCGAGGAGAACCTTGTCGGAGGAAACGCCGGCCTGGCTCAACGGTTCACCTCCGTGAGCGTGCGGGCGCAGGCGTGCGTGTACATCGGACTCCTTTCCGGCCTCTCTGGACCGAGTTAAAGGGGTTCGGGTCGACCGGCACTGTAGCGAGCGACCCGGATGGAGTCCATGATTGCCCGATGGCCCCGCGGCGATTCGCTCCGAAGGACGTGCTTCGAGAGACGTTCCTGACGCAGCTCGCGGTCGCGCCGGACGGGTCGTCGGTCGTCTACGGGCGGCGCACGATCGAGGGCGGCGAGTACCGGACGCGGCTCTGGCGAGTGCCGATGAGCGGCGGGCCGGCGGAGCAGATCACGACCGGCGACGGCGACATGCGGCCGCGGTTCTCGCCGGACGGGACGACGCTCGTCTTCATCTCGGCGCGCTCGGGCAAGGCGCAGCCCTGGCTCCTGCCGCTCGCCGGAGGGGAGCCTCGAGCGCTGGCCGAGTTCGAGGGCCAGGCCGGCGCGGCCGAGTGGTCGCCCGACGGGTCGCAGATCGCGGTGCTCGCGGAGAGCGGCGAGGACCGCTTCCGGGTCGGAGATCCTGAGAAGCCGACTGCGCGTCGCATCGCAGACCTCAACTGGCGCCTCGACGGAGTTGGCATCCGCGACCAGTTCACGAGCCTCTGGGTCGTTCCGGCCCGCGGCGGGAAGCCGAAGCAGCTGACCGGGACGGGCTACGAGGCGATCCAGCCCTTCTGGAGCCCGGACGGGCGCCGCATCGGGTTCCTGGCCGACCCGAGACCCGAGGCAGGAGTCCTCGAGCAGCCCCAGGCCTGGTCGATTCCCGCCGGTGGCGGGCGCGCGACGAAGCACGCGGAGCTCCGCGGAGAGGTCGCCGGCGCAGCGTTCTCACCGGGCGGAAGGCTCGCGTTCGTCGGCCTCGACGATCCGGGCTTCTCCGGGTCGACGAACCTCGGGCTGTGGGTGCAGGGAGGGAAGCCGGACGCGGCGGCTCGGCGAGGAGCTCGACCGCACGTTCCTCTTCATCGTCATCGGCGACCTTGTCGACTTCGGCGCGCTCGCGCCGGTTCCGGTGCTCTGGCTCGACGACGAGAACCTGGTCGTTCCGGTCACCGACCGCGGAGCGTGCGTCCCGTACCGCTTCGGGCTGGACGGCTCCGTCGAGCGCCTCGTCGAGCGCGACGACGCCGTCTGCACGTGGCTCGCGCTCGGCGGCGGGCGCCTGGCAACCATCGCGAGCGTCGAAGGCGGCGCCTGCGACGTCTACACCGTCGAGGACGGCGACCTGCGCAGGCTCTCGCGCAACGGAGGCTCGTGGTTCGGCCCGTATCGCCGCGATCCGGAGCGCCATGCGGTGCGGCACAGCGACGGACACGAGATCGACGCGTGGCTCGTCCGTCCGCGGGGCCGGCGCAGCAAGGGCCTCGTCCTTCAGATCCACGGCGGCCCGCACTGCGCGCACGGGCCGGCGCCCTGGCTGGAGATGGTCGCGCTCGCGGACGCGGGCTTCACGGTGCTGTACGGCAACCCGCGCGGGTCGGTCGGGTACGGAGAAGCGTTCGCGAAGGCCATCGAGGGCAACTGGGGCGAGGCGGACGAGTCGGACCTGATGCGCCTCGTGGACTGGGCGGTCCGCAAGAAGCTCGCGACGCGCGACCACATCGGCCTGCTCGGGCTCTCGTACGGCGGCTACATGACGAACTGGCTGCTCGGACACCACCCCGGCCGGTTCGCGGCGGCCGTCAGCGAGAACCCCGTCCTCGATCTCTTCTCGTTCTACGGGGAGTCCGACTACGGGTTCACGATCGCCGAGCACGTGGCCGGCGTCGACGAGCCCTGGGACAACTTCCAGCGGATGCTCGAGAAGTCGCCTGGCGCGCTCCTGCATCGAAACAAGGCGCCGCTCCTCCTCCTCCAGGCCGAGGGCGACCTGCGCTGTCCCGCGGGCCAGACCGAGATCGCGTTCACGATGCTCCGCCGCCTCGGCCGCACGGTCGAGATGGTGCGCTACCCGGACGAGTTCCACGTGATGATGGAGACCGGCCGCCCCGACCGCCGCGTCGACCGCCTCGAGCGCATCGTCGACTGGTTCGAGCGCTACCTGTAGGCCGACCGCGACGAGCCACTCGAGGGAGTACTCGTTCCGCTCCGGCAGCTCGGATTCCATCCGGCGCAGCCCCTCCTCCAGCTCCTCCTCGTCGAGGAGCTGCAGCGGCGAGATGAAGCGCGCGCGGACTCGCTCGACGGCAGTCTCGCGGTCGACGCTCGCGGACTGGCTGAGCCGCTGGAGCTCGACCCGCCCGAATCCGGCTTCCCCGAGCTCGGCCCGAAGCTCGTCGGGAGTCGGGAACCTCGCCTTGTCGATCGCCTCGAGCGACGGGAAGAACGGCTTCAGCCAGTAGCGCTCGAAGTGCTCCGGATGGAAGGTCCCGATCGCGAGCCGCCCGTCGGGCCTGAGCACTCGCGCCGCCTCGGCGAGCGCGCGCGGGCGGTCGACGAGGTGCACGACGAGCCACATCAGGGCGCGCTCGAACCAGCCGTCCTTGAACGGCAGCTGCTCCGCGGGCGCCACCTTGACCGTGCTCACGCGCGCACGAGCCACGCGCAGCCATCTCCGGCTCGGGCTCCACGCCCCAGACGCGTGAGCCGCGCGCCGCGAGCGCTTCGGCGGCGCGTCCCGTCCCGCAGCCGATGTCGAGCACGCGCCTGCCTGCGAGGTCGCCCTCGCGGACGAGGAGCTCGAAGACCTCCCACCAGTTGTCGTCGGCCGGCCGGAGCTCGTCGTAGAGCCCGGCGACCCGCCCGAAATCAGGCTTGTTCGTCGACGATGTCCTCAGGCTCGGTGAGCGCCTCGATCGCGTGCTGGGCCGCCTCGACCGAGTCCTCCGGGACCAGCACCTTCTGGGGGACGTCGTCGGTCCCGAGCGGGTCGTGGTCGACCGCGACCTCGAGCTCGGAGTCGATTCCCGCCGAGCGCAGGATCGTCTGCAGCTCCTCGGCCTCGGTCACGTCGCCGGCCATCGCCACCTGCACCAGTCGCGTCATTCCCGTGTCTCCTCGCCGGTTCGCACAGCCTCGGTCTCGCCGCGTCGTGTGAGCGCGCCGCCCTTCACGAGCTCCGGCCCACCTCGCTCTTCGAAGCGGACGTCGATCGTATCGAAGTCCTTCGGAACGACCGTGTCCGCGAAGATCGTCCGCGCCTCGCGCGCCACCTCGCCGCCGAAGTAGCGGTTCGAGAGGTGCGTCAAGGCGAGGAGCCGGACGCCCGCCGCGCGAGCGACACCGGCCGCCTCCTGGGCGGTCGAGTGCTGCGTCTCCTTCGCGCGCTCGCGCTCGTCCTCGCAGAACGTGGCCTCGTGGACGAGGACGTCCGCGTCCCGGGCCGCTTCGATCACGGTCTCCGAGGGGCCGCCGTCGCCCGCGATCACGACCTTGCGCCCAGGCCGTGCCCGGCCGAGCACCCGGTCGGGCGTGATCGTCGTGCCGTCCGCGAGCGTGACCGACTCTCCGCGCTGCAGCGAGCCCCGCTCCGGTCCTGGAGGAATGCCCAGCGCGTCGGCCGCCTGGACGTCGAAGCGCCCGGGCCGCGCGTCCTCGACGAGCGCGTAGCCGACCGCGCTGACGCCGTGCGCGACCGCGAACGTCGCCAAGCGGTAGTCGTCGCGGATCAGCTCGTCGCCCGGCCGCAGCTCCTTCAGCTCGACCGTGTACGTCAGCCGTCCGAAGATGCGGCGCAGTGCGTCGAACAGGTCGCGGAGCCCCGGAGGCCCGTAGATCGTGATCGGGACCTCCCGCCCGCGTAGGGCGAAGGTCTTCAGCATCCCGGGCAGGCCGAGGTAGTGGTCAGCGTGGTAGTGCGTCAGGAACACCTCGCGGAGCTCGAGCAGGCCCACGTTCGAGCGCAGGAGCTGACGCTGCGTGCCCTCCGCGCAGTCGAAGAGCATGCGCTCGCCCCCACGGCGCAGGAGAAGCGCCGCCGGAGCGCGCTGGGCCGTCGGCATCGAGCCGGACGTGCCGAGGAAGACGAGATCGAGGTCCACGCCGCTAGTTAAGCAGCGCCGACAGCTGGAATCGGCTTACCCGAAGCCTTTAGGGCAGCAGCAGGCGCTGACCGGGCGTCAGGGTCGTCCCCGCCAGGTGGTTGCGCTGCTGGAGCTGCCAGACCCCTTCGCGCGTGTCGCCGGCGTAGTGGGCCGCGGCGAGCGACCAGAGCGTGTCGCCCGGCTTGACGCGGTACGCGTGCGCGGGCCCTGCTCCGTCGACGGTGCGGGTCATGAGGCTCCAGCCCAGAAAGGTGGCCACGAGCACGATGAGGATGATGCGACCGAACATGTGTTCGCCATGGTAGAGCGAACACGTGTTCGTGTCAAGTCAGCGCACGGAGAACGGCACGCCGACGTACGTGGCCTTGCGCGCCAGGTTCATCTCGGCCGTGATGCGCGCGCCGTACACGTAGAACCCCGGCTTCAGCCGCTTGGACCGGAAGTTGATCACCTTGTCCCAGCCGCCGACGACCTTGCCGCTCGACTTCAGCGACGCACCGCGGACGCGGCCCGTCCGAAGCGAACGCGAGATCCGCGCGCGCACCGAGGGCGCGACCTTCCCCGGACGCGTGACGCGGAAGAGCCCGGCCGAGTACAGCGTCCCCTCGTCGCTTCCGGCCACGAAGCTCCAGAACTTGTTCCGCTGCGAGCGCGCCCGGGTTCCGCCGAGGAAGCCGAGATGGACTCCGACCGGCTTGTACGCGTGGCGCCATTGCACCTGGCGCCCACTGCAATGTGTCTGGCCGGCCGCGATCGAGCCCTTGACGATCGAGTACGACGGCCGCTTCGTCCAGTCCGCGCGCAGGAGGCCGGACTGCCAGCGGTCGAGGTTCTCCTCGTCGACGAGGTTGAAGAAGAGCACCGACTCGACGGCGGGGTCGCACGCGAGGTACGGGATCAGGTTCCCGTAGATCGCGGCCTGCGTCCCCTCGTCGGTCGTGACGACGCTCTCCTTGCCGAAGTAGGCGCCGCGTGAGCGCCGGCGGGATGGCGACCTGCCAGCCGACCTCGTTCAGGCGCAGCTTGAGCGTGCGCACCGGCCCCTGGGGCATGCCTGCCTCGGGGAACGTCGGCTGCGCCGTGCCGTTGAACGCGTCCCAGACCGCCTGCTTGATGCGGTCGAGGTTCGGAATGCCCGCGTTCGGCCACGCGTAGCCCGTCTCGAGCTTGTCGGTGGACGCGTTCGGATACGGGTGGTAGCTCAGCGCGTCCATGATCGGCTTCTTCCGCCTGGTCTTGCGGTACGCGCGGCCGATGTCGCGAATGCAGCGGACCGGCGAGATGGAGAGGTTCCCGGGAGCGCGAGGGTTGTCGGTGCCGCGCGGGCCGAGGCCGATCCCGATCACCGTGATCGAGCGGTCGACGTTCTTGATCGCGTCGTAGGACGCCGCGAGCACGGGCTCGTAGGCGGCGCAGGCGGCGCCGTTGCCGTTGGGAAGGAACTGGGGCTGCCAGAAGCGGGACTTGTTCGGCTCGTTGCCGACGATGATGTCCTTCACCTCCGGAAAGGCCCGCGCGACGAGGCCCGTCCAGGCGGCGAACTTCGCCTGTGCGCCCGAGTCCACGAGCGCGCGCGCCTTCGACGGGTACAGCGCGAGCGTGAGCTTGACGCCGTCGGCGGCGGCGGCGTGCGACCGCGTGCGCGACCCCTGCCTCGTTCTCGATCTCAGTCGGATGGCTCGAGTCCCAGACGATCGTGACCCGGTTCTCGCTGAGACCGACGTCCTTCATCGTGTCGTAGAAGCGGCCCGCGATGTCCGGCGACTTGGGGTGGTCGTCCGCAACGCCCACACGGATGTCGGCGCCGGCGCTGGGCGCGAGGAAGAGCGCGGCGAGCGCGCTGGCGCAGCATGAGACTCTCTTCATCAGACCCTCGCCATCAGGATTGCAGAACGCGTAGGACGGCGTCCAGGACCGTGCCGGCTCCGAAGCGGACGGGATCGTCCGTGGGCAGGCCCGTTTCCTGCGCTACCGCCGCGGACGGCGGCTCTGCGCCTCGTCCTCGTCGAGGTCGCGCGTGTTGAGCGCGATCGCGGCGACGCGCGCGGGCCTGCTCGGCAGCGAGGCGCGCTCGTGCAGCTCGACGATCTCGGTCAAGCGAGGGGAGCGGCGAGCCGGGGTAGCCCTCGATCTCGGTCGCGCCGGCCACGTGGCAGAGGACGTACGCGTGCGGAGCCGAGCCGTGCATGAGGCCGAGCGTGACGCCTGAGTAGGCCGGATGGGAGAGCGAGCCCTGGCCCTCGACGATGAGGAGGTCTCCCCCACGCGCGGCGCCCTCGACGACGAGCCGCTCGGCCGCGCCCGCGATGAAGTCGGCGACGACCGCGTCGATGGCGATGCCCCAGCCGGCGATCGCGACGCCTGTCTGGCCGGTCGGGACGAACTGGGAGCTGAGGCCGCGCGACCGCGCCTCGCGGTCGAGCTCGATCGCGACCGTCTTCTTTCCGATCGCGCAGTCCGAGCCCACGGTCAGCACCGTCTTCGCGTCGAGGCGGAGGTTCTCGCCGGTCGGGCACGTTGAGGTCCGGCGGCGGCTTGCGCAGGTCGCGGAGCTCGACGCCGTGCTGCTCCGCGAGGGCGACCAGCTCGGGATCCTCGGAGATGAACTCGTGCAGGCCGCTCTCGAGGTCGAGGCCCGCTTCGATCGACTGCTTCAGGAGCTCGCGCCAGGCGGGAGGGAAGCGTCCTCCCTGCGTGGCGACGCCGACGAGCGCCGTCGTCGGGCTCGTACTGAAGGGCGTCCGCGACCGTCCCGACGACCGGGATGCCCTTGTGGGTCTCGCCGGGCCGCTGCGAGTCGAGGATCGCGACGGTCGGGGTCGGGCTGTAGTCGACGACGCCGCGCATCGTCTTCCCGTAGTGGGGGTCGCCCGACTGGCCCTCAGCGAGGATCAGGTACCGCTTCTCGGACACCGAGCCCCGGTGAGTCGGAGGGGAGTTGAACGCCGTCGACGAGCTCGACGCCCGGCCACGGGTCGTGGCGCAGGAGCAGGTTGCCGTCGAGGTCGACGTGGTCGCACAGGCTCGCGATCTGTGCGCCGGCGGCGATCGCGAGACCGGATTCGTTCATGCAGCCGAGCATGACCCCGAGACCGAGCGCGCGGGCGACGTGCGCGATGCGGATCGCCTCGCGGATCCCGCCGGACTTGGCGAGCTTGATGTTCACGCCGTGCGCGCGGTCGGCGCAGACGGGGACGTCGGCGGCGACGTGGCAATCCTCGTCCACGAAGATCGGGAGCGGCGAGCGCTCCTTCAGCTCCGGCCCGTCGGAATCGCCGGCGGGGAGCGGCTGCTCGCAGTACTCGACCCCGAGCTCCTTCAGCTGCGGCAGCGCCTCGAGCGCCTCGTCCAGCGACCAGGCCTCGTTGACGTCGACCATCAGCGGCAGATCCGTGACGCCCCGGACCGCCTGCACACGCTCGACGTCGAGCCCGTCACGGCCGCCCAGCTTCAGCTTCAGGCGCTTGAACCGGCCCTCGACGGCCTGGGCGCGCGCGGCCATGTCGCCGGGATCGCCGAGCCAGATCGTCCACGAGGTCGGCGGCCCCTCGCGCTGCAGCCCGAGGAGGCGCCAGACCGGCTGCTCCGCGAGCTTGCCCTGAAGGTCGTGGAGCGCCGCGTCGATCGCCGACCGTGCGGCCGGCTCGCCCGCCGGAAGCCGCGCCTCGATCTCCTCGAGCGCCCACGGATCGCCGCCGAGCTCGTCGGTGAGCGCCTCGAGGTACGCGAGCGCGGAATCCGCCGACTGGTCGTAGCGCTCGATCGGCGCGGCCTCCCCGTAGCCGGTCAGGCCGTCGTGCTCGAGCTCGACGAAGACGACGTCCGCCGAGTCCTGCGAGCTCCGCGAGATGGTGAACGTC
The DNA here is from genome assembly GCA_963712635.1 of uncultured Actinomycetes bacterium. Taxonomy (GTDB): domain Bacteria; phylum Actinomycetota; class Thermoleophilia; order Gaiellales; family Gaiellaceae; genus VAXT01. Next base: position 472,382 of record CAVQIS010000008.1, read on the forward strand.
TCGGTGAGCTCGATCGTCGCCTTGCGCGCGGAGAGCCTCACGCGAGCACCCTATCTCGCGCGATCTTGCGCTCTCGCCTGGCCCGACCTACGCTTCGAAATGCAACTCGAACTTAGGGGGAACTGTGGAGAAGAGCATGATGCGGCGAGCCCCGCTTTGGCTGGGCACTCTCGTCGCGGCCCTCGTGGCGGCGTTCACCGTCTCGCCGGCGACGGCGGGGACGACGGGCCAGACATCGTGGCTGTGCAACTCGGCCACCGTGAGCAGCTTCAGCAGCCTGAGCCAGCTGGGGGCACCCGGGCTCTCGGCGGCGAGAGGCGACCAGGCGCGGGAGCCCGCACAGGACGCGAGCCTGGACACGGGCGACTCGACGCGGCGCTACAACCCGCGCTTCGCGGCGGACGTGCAGGTCTGGGTGCACGTGATCACGCCGGACGGCACGACCGGCAACGTGTCCCAGGCGCTGATCGACGACCAGATCGTGGTCCTGAACAACACGTTCGGCGGCGGCGAGGGCGGTGTCAACACCGGCTTCTCGTTCACGCTCGCGGGCGTGGACAGGACCGTGAACGCGGACTGGTACTACGCAAACCCGGGCGGCAAGGAACGCGCGATGAAGCGAGCGCTGTGGGTGCCCGGCAACAACGTGCTCAACATGTACCTGGCGACCGCCGGCGACTACCTCGGCTGGGCGTACCTGCCCAAGGTCGTCACCCAGGGGAACGTCTTCCTGGACGGCGTCGTCATCAACTGGGAGTCCCTGCGCGGCGCGTCCGACAGGTTCCGCGACCGCTACGACCAGGGCGAGACCGCGACGCACGAGGTCGGCCACTGGCTCAACCTCGAGCACACGTTCTACCGGGGCTGCAACGGCCGCGGCGACTACGTGGACGACACGCCGTACGAGGCGACGGCCACGTCGGGCTGCCCCGTGGGCAAGGACACGTGCACCGCACCGGGGACGGACCCGATCCACAACTACATGGACTACTCGTACGACCAGTGCTACACGGAGTTCACGGCCGGCCAGGCCGCACGCATGCAGGACGCCTGGCTGACGTTCCGCGCACCGTAGGCGATCGAGGAGCGGGCGCCTCTCAGGCGCCCGCTCCCTTCTCTTCTCTCAGGCCGTCGGCTCGAGCGCGGCCTCCGGAGCCTCTGCACGGGACCTGGAGGGGATCGCGAACGCGGCGACGGCTCCCAGTCCGACGATGACGGCGCCAACCCAGACGGCGGGCCTCATCCCGTCCACGAAGTCCTGCCCCGAGAGATAGCCCCCGTAGTGGGCGAAGATCGAGGCGAGCACGGCGACTCCGAACACGCCGCCGAGCTCCCGGATCGCGTTGGCGGCACCCGACGCCTGCCCCTCCTCGTCACGCCTGACGGCGCTCAGCACGACGTTGGCGACCGGCGCGAAGAAGAGCGCCATCCCGATCCCCGAGATGAAGAACGGGATCACGAGCTCGCTGTACGGGACGGTCGGCGTGGAGACCGAAGCGATCCAGCCGATCCCGATCGCCTGCAGCGCGAGCCCGACGCCCATGATCCGCTGGCCGCCGATGCGGTCCGACATGGCGCCGGCGATCGGCGCGATGAAGATCGGCATCGCCGTCCACGGCAGGATGCGCACGCCCGCCTGTAGCGGCGAGTAGCCCTGCACCGTCTGGAAGAACTGGGCGAGCAGGAAGATCGAGCCGAACATCCCGAAGAACATGAAGAGCGACGACACGTTCGTCAGCGTGAACGTCCTGTTGCGGAAGAAGCGCATCGGCAGCATCGGCGCCTGAGCCCTCAGTTCCCAGAGCACGAAGAGCGCGAGCACGACCGAGCCTCCGACGAGGGACCCGACGATCTCCGCCGAGCCCCATCCGATCTCGTTCGCGCGGACGAGGCCCCACACGATCCCGAACAGGCCGACGCTGGCGAGCGCGAGCCCTGGGAGGTCGAGGCGTCCACCCGGCCCGTGCGACTCGCGCAGGCGTAGGAATGCCAGCGGCGCGAGGACGAGCCCGATCGGCACGTTGAGCCAGAAGATCCATTGCCAGGAGAGGCCCTCGACGACGGCGCCGCCGACGAGCGGGCCCATCGCGACTGCCAGGCCGCCGATTCCACCCCACGCTCCAAGCGCGAGACCGCGGCGCTCCGCGGGGACCGCTGCCGAGAGGATCGTGAGCGTGAGCGGCGTGACGATGGCTCCGCCGACGCCCTGCGCGGCACGAGCGAGGTCGAGCGCAGTCGCACTGGGCGCGAGCGCCGCGGCGGCCGAGGACACCGTGAAGATGCCGATGCCGACGGAGAACATCAGCCGTCGGCCGAAGCGGTCTCCGAGCGCGGCTCCCGTGAGGAGCAGGACTGCGAAGGTGAGCGTGTAGGCGTTCACCGTCCACTCGAGCTGGGACAGCGACGCGCCCAGGTCTTGCCGGATCACCGGGAGCGCGGTCGTCACGACGAGGTTGTCGAGCGTGACCATGAAGAGCGCGACCGAGGTGATCGCGAACGTCCAGATCGTGTTGCTGCGAGCAGTCATCCTCTCCCTCCTAGTTCTTGATCAGTCACTTACTTCAGCCTCAAAAAAACACGTCACTTGCCGCAGCCCTCGAGCAGCCGAGCCGCCCACGGCTCCTTGCCGTCCTGCACGTCCATCGACGCGATCACGTTCAGGAGCATCCCGGCGGCGAAGAACTCGGTGATCGCCTCCGTCGGCATGTCCGCGACCCGCTCGACGTAGGCGACGAGGTCTCCGTAGCCGTTCTTGACCACCTCGCGGATCTCGGCGTCGTCGCACGCGGCGTAGGCCTGCATCTGAGCGCGCAGCCGAACGCGGTCGGCCAGGAGCCCCATGTACGCCTCACCCATCGCGTCGAGGGCCGCCTCTCCCCGCTTGCCCTCGGCAGCCCGCTGGAACACCTCCTGCGTCTCCCGGAAGCAGCGGGTGATCACAGCTGTGAAGAGCTCCTTCTTCGTCCCGAAGAGGCGGAAGACGTACGGCTGAGAGATGCCGGCCTTGGCGGCGATCGCCTCGGTGCTGCCCCCGTGGAGCCCGTGCTCGGCGAACTCCTCGAGCGCCGCGTCCAGGACGGACTCGCGCCGCTCCTCGGCCGACTTCCTCTTGATTGTGGTTGCCATGGAAGTAAGTTAGCACTCACTTCTCTGGCTCGTCAAGCTATCCGGTGTACCCCTCGGTCACCTCGCCCTTGTGTGCGGCAAACGCGCCGAGAACCTCCTCCTTCTCCTGTGCGGGAACCTCGAAATGGTCGAGCGTTCTCGTCAGCTCGGCCGCGACCTCGTCGAACTCGTCGGGAGAGATCTTCAGGTCGCGGTGGGCTTCTTCCAGCCCGAGAGGAGTGCTTCCCGGTTGCGTCGCCGCGTAGTCCTGCGGTCCGCCCGAGATGTCACACACCCACAACGTGCGCATGAACTTCAACCCGGGAAGCCTCGCCAGGTTGTTCGTATGCCACTCGCGGAGAGCCGGGTTCTCCGAGCTCTGGCCCACGATCGGGTTGCTGATGAGCGCGTCGCTGAAGTGGTCGACCACGGCTGCGATGGCGAATGCGCCACCAAGGCGTTCGTACAGACTCGACTCCGCCATTTTCCACCTCCTGGATGGATTTAGAGGCCGCGCCGATACTACTCCCGACCGCCCTGGTCGGATTGCGAACGACGTCCGGCGATTCCACGTCGAGGGCTAGACTGGAGCCTCCGCGCCTGTAGCTCAGGGGATAGAGCGCGCGCCTCCGGAGCGCGAGGTCGCAGGTTCGATTCCTGCCAGGCGCGTTTTTCGGTCGAAGCTTCACACGCGGCCTCAACTTCATCCCATCGGGGCGATGTCATCATGCGGCCAAGAGGCTGAAACTCCCGGGGGAACGGAAGGAGACAGGTTCGTGCTGAAGCTGGTCGGAATCCTTGTTGCAATCGCCATCGGCGTGGGGGCGCTCTGGCTGCTCGTCGACATGGCGATCTGGGCATGGAGCGGGGTAGGAGCGTTGATCTTTGCCTTCGTGCTCGTCATTTTTCTCTTCTATCTCGCGGATCGTCGAAAGATCAAGCAGTCCGAGGATCTGATGGCTGAGCGAAGGGGTCTGGGCTAAGGAACAGCCGCGACGCACCTAACCGCAGGGTCGATTCCTGCCAGGCGCGTTCTCCTCTTCGGTCGTAGACTTGGCCCCCATGGACGAGCGAAGCGAGCGGATCGCCAAGAACGAGGCGGTGTTTCGGGCGGCCAACCGCGAGATCGAGCAGGCCGACCAAGAGGGAGGCGCCGGCCCTGACGAGCCGATCGAAGTTCTCTGCGAGTGCGGACGGCAGGGGTGTGGCGGCGTGATCAGCCTGACGATCGCGGACTACGACGGCGTTCACTCACAGGCCGACCGTTTCGTAGTGCTTCCGGGACATGAGAGCCCCGAGATCGAGAACGTCGTCGAAGAACGGGCCGGCTACCTCGTGATCGACAAGTTCGGCGAGGCCGAGGACATCGCCGAGGGGGAGTCGGGCTAGACAGTCCGAGCTCTGCAGTTGATCCAGTCGCGCTCGTCGTCGGCCGGCGCTGACGTCGAGCCGACCCGCCCGGACGAAGCTCGCCGTGTGCTGTGCTTCGGGCGATGCCCGGCGCCTACCTCCGCAGCCTGAACCCGCGCCTGCCGCTGCCCGTCTGGCTGCTCCAGGTCGGCGGCCTCACGAACTCGTTCGGAAACGGGCTCGTGCTGCCGTTCCTCGTCATCTACCTGCACAACGTCCGCGGGTTCTCGCTGGGGACGGCCGGCCTCGTCGTCGCGGTGGCGTCCTTGGCCCAGCTCGTCGCGGGGATCCTCGCCGGGCCGCTCATCGACCGGGCCGGCGCTCGGCGCACGCTCGCGGCCGGGCTCGTCCTCCAGGCGGTCGGGTTCGGCCTGCTCCCGCTCGTGCGCGAGCCCTGGCAGGCGTTCGTCCTGGTCGCGATCGAGGGCGCGGGCAGCGCGGGCTTCTGGCCGAGCCAGTCGACGCTGATCTCCCGGCTGACGCCCGCCGCGCGCCGGCACGCCGCGTTCGCTCAGCAGCGCGTGACGATGAACCTCGGGATCGGGCTCGGTGGCCTCGTGGCCGGCTCGATCGCGCAGGTGCACGACCCGACGACGTTCACCGTCCTGTTCGTCCTGGACGCGTTCACGTTCCTGGGCTACGTCGGGGTGCTCGCCTTCATCCACGACCCCGGCGTCGCGCCGGAGGAGGTCGGAGACTCACCCGCCTCGTACGCAAGGGTCGTGCGGCACAAGACGTTCCTCGGCCTCTGGACGCTGAACTTCCTGTTCGTCGCGGCCGGCTACTCGCTGTTCACCCTCCTCCCCGCCTTCGCGCGCGACCAGGCGCAGCTGACCGAGCGCCAGATCGGAGCGATCTTCTTCGTCAACACGATCGCAATCGTGGTCGTTCAGCTTCCCTTGTCACGCTGGATCGAAGGACGTCGCCGGATGCGCGCGCTCGCGCTGATGCCGCTGCTCTGGGCGATCGCGTGGCTCCTCGTCGACGGAGCCGGCTACTGGCTGACCGCCGGCGCCGCCTTCGGCGTGATCGCGATCGCCATGGTGCTATTCGGGATCGGCGAGTGCTTCCACGGGCCTGCGCACCAGGCTCTGGTCTCGGACATCGGCCCGGCGCACCTCCGTGGGCGGTATTTCGCCGTGCACAGCCTCTCGTGGGGGCTCGCGGGGACGGTCGGGCCCGCGCTCGGGGGCTTCATCCTCGCGGCGGCGCCGTTCGCCCTCTGGCCGCTCGCCTCCTGCGTCTGCCTGATCGCGATGCTCGGAGTGCTCTCGATCGAGCGCCACATCCCGCGCAACCTGCAGCGAATCCCGCGCGAAGAGGCGCTCGCCACGCTCGCCGAAGCGCCCGGCTAGCGAACCTGGGAGGATCAGCCCATGGTCGTCTCGCGCGGATTCCAGGGACGACGGAGCGACGGCCCGGACGAGCGCATCCCTCCGGGCCAGTACCTGACCGACGACTTCCCTGTCCTCTCTGCGGGACCGACTCCGCACACGCCGCTCGAGGAGTGGACGTTCGAGATCCGCGGCGGTTCCGAGCCGGCGAGCTGGTCGTGGGAGGAGTTTCAACAGCTCCCGCGCGAGACCGTGACCAAGGACATCCACTGCGTCACGAAGTGGTCGAAGCTGGACACGACCTGGGAGGGCGTGTCCGTCGACACGCTCCTCGACGCCGTGGAGCACGACGCTGCGTTCGTCGTGGCGTTCTGCGACGGCGGTTACACGACGAATCTGCCGCTCGAGGACGTCACCGACGGCAAGGCGTGGGTCGCCTACACCTACGAGGGCGAGCCGCTCGATCCCGAGCACGGCGGCCCCGCGCGGCTGCTCGTCCCGCATCTCTACTTCTGGAAGAGCGCGAAATGGGTCCGCGGCCTCGCCCTGCGCGACGACGACGAGCCCGGCTTCTGGGAGTCGAACGGCTACCACATGCGCGGAGACCCGTGGCTGGAGCAGCGCTACTGGGGCGACTGACGTGGCTCGTCAGCGAGGTCGTCGAGACCGCGCAGGAAACACCGCGGACCCGGACGCTCGTGCTCGACGCCGAGGGCTGGGAGTCGCACCGCGCAGGTCAGCACGTGGACGTGCGGCTGACGGCCGAGGACGGCTACCAGGCGGAGCGCAGCTACTCGATCGCGTCGGCGCCGGGCCAGGCGCTCGCGCTGACGATCGAGCGGCTGGAGGACGGCGAGGTCTCCCCCTACCTCGTCGACGTGGCCCGCGAGGGTGACCGCTTCGAGATCCGCGGGCCGATCGGCGGCTACTTCGTCTGGGACGGAGGGGACGGGCCGCTGCTCCTCGTCGGCGGAGGCTCGGGAGTCGTGCCGCTGATGTCGATGATCCGGCACCGTGCGTCGACCGGGGACGAGACGCCGGTTCGGCTCCTCTACTCGTCACGGACGTACGAGGACGTCATCTACCGCGCGGAGCTCGACGAGCTCGCTGCGCGAGGCGACGGCTTCGAGGTCTTCCACACGCTCACGCGGTCGCAACCCGAAGGCTGGACGGGCTTCGCGCGCCGCATCGACACGGAGATCCTCCAGGAGGTCGCATGGCCGGCGGCGGACGAGCCCCGTGTGTTCGTCTGCGGCTCGACGCGCTTCGTGGACACGGCCGCGGACGGGCTCGTCGCGCTCGGCTACGAGCCGGGCTGGATCAGGACGGAACGCTTCGGAGCGACGGGATGAGGGTCGAGGACATGAAGCTCGACGGGAACGCGATCGGCGGCGCGCTGTTCGAGATCTTCGGGACGGATGTCACCGCGGCGACGGGCGTCTGCGGCTCCTGCGGGAACGAGGGCTTCGTGGCGACCCTCGACGTGTACGTGCAACGCGCCCGGGATCGTCGCGCGCTGCCGCAACTGCGAAGCGGTGATGCTTCGGATCGTCCGCGCCGGCGACCGGACGTGGCTCGACCTGAGCGGCACGCGAACGCTGCAGATCGGCCCCGGGCTAGACGACTAGGCGGAAGCCAGGGTCAGCCGAGGGCCATGCCCTCGGCCGCGGCGGACGGCTTCGGCTCGGGCACGCGCAGCATCCGGAACGAGTTCAGGAGCCCGGCGAGCGCGGCGAGCAGCGGGATCAGGAGCGCGACCTGGAGGGCGATGTCCCGCGCATCGGTGTTGATGTCGATGATCGCGTTCTGCACGTCCGGCGGCTCGCCGGCGACGATCTGCTCGAGCTGGGTGTTGCTCATCACCTGCGGCATCGTCCTCGAGCGCGTCGGCGATCTGCGCCTGCTGGGCCTCGGGGATGACGCTGCTCGACTCGGTCTGGTGCGTGAACGTGACCGAGAGCGTGGCGAGCATGATCGCGCCCGCGAAAGCGAGGCCGAACGAGAGCCCGAACGACCCGCCCGCCGAATTGATCCCCGCCGCCTCGCTCACGCGTTCCTCCGAGATGGGCGCCAGCGTGTAGTTGTTCAGCTGCGACACGAGCAGGCCGAGCCCCGACCCCGCAATGATCAGCGGGACGAGCAGGTCCCAACCCGAGTCGGCGCGCGGGACGATCAAGATCAGCAGGACGACGCCCGCGGTGACGAGCGCGAATCCGATCCGGATGATCGCGCTCGCGCGCCGGCCCCCGGCCCGCCTTCCGGCGAGCAGCGCGATCGCGAACATGCTCAGGGACAGCGGCGCGATCGAGAGCCCGGCCTCCATCGCGTTGTACTCGAACACCATCTGCAGGTAGATCGGGAGCACGATCATCAATCCCCCGAGCGCGATCTGCTGAAGCAGCTGCGCCGTGATCCCGAGCCGGAAGACGATCGACTTGAAGAGATCGGGGTCGATCAGCGTCGCCTTGCCCTCGCGCTTGCGCCGCCTGAGCCACCACGCGAACGACACGAGCGCCGACCGCGCCCGCTGCGAGCAGCGCGCCGACCGCCTCGCCGCCCTCCTGCCAGACGAGGATGCCGAGCACGATTCCACCCATGCCCAGGACGGACAGGACGGCGCCGACGACGTCCACGTGGCGCGAGCCCGTGTACGGCGCGTCCTTCACGAGCTTGATCCCCGAGAGCACGATCAGGATCACGAGGTCCTCGCCCAGGAACGCGACGCGCCAGGAGAGGTAGGTCGTGATGAACCCTCCGATGAGCGGCCCGACCGCGGCAGCGATCGCGGCGGCGGCGCCGACCAGCGCGTAGGCCTTCTTCTGCATCGCGCCGGAGAAGTTGCCGTGGATCAGCGACTGCATGGACGGGAGCAGGAGCGACGCGCCGAGGCCGCCGACGATCGCCCAGAAGACGATGACCGCGAGCAGGCTCTGCGCCAGCGCCATCGCCAGCGCGCCGATCGCATACCCGAGCAGCCCGAGCACGTAGGCGCGCTTGCGTCCGATCAGGTCGCCGACCTTGCTTCCGATCAGGATGAATGCCGCGGAGACGAGCGCCTCGAGCGCGATCGCGGACTGCACGCCGCTGACGGTCGTGTCGAGATCGCGTACGACGGCCGAGATGGACACGTTCATCAGCGACGTGTCCACCACGAGCACGAACATCGCCATGGCGAGGAGGATCGCGAGCCGCGTGTTGCCCGACGACTCCTCGGCCGCGCCCGGAACTGCGATCTCGCCCGCTGCCATCACGGGGATCGTACGGAGTGTCTCGGCCAGGCTTCGGGGGTACGATGGCGAATAGACCAATGACAGTCGACGACCCGCTCAGTACCGATGCCCAGCCTCCCTCGCATCAAGCGCCCCCGCTCGCGCGGCCGCGTCGAAGACACGGTCGTCGCCGCTCGCCGCGAGCCGGCTGAGCTCTCCGCCAACGGTCTCACCTGGATCCGCCTCGACGCTCCTGATCCGGAGGTCGCCACCGAGCTCGCGGAACGGTACGGCTGGCATCCGCTCGACGTGGAGGACGTCCTGTCGAAGCGCCAGCGCCCCAAGGTCGACGAGTACCCCGACTACCTGTTCGGAGTGCTCCACTTCCCGTTCTACGACAAGTCGGTGCAGCGGCTGAACGCGGCCGAGCTCGACTTCTTCGTCGGCCAGAACTATCTCGTCACGCTGCCCACGGTCGAGCTGTTGCCGGTCTCACGGCTCTTCCAGCGCTGCACGGACGACGCCGAGCTTCGCGAGAGCCTCTTCTCGAAGGGGTCGGGCTACCTGCTCTACCACGTGCTCGACGACCTCTTCGACTACTGCTTCCCGATCCTCGACAAGATGGGCTTCAAGCTCGACTCGATCGAGGACGACGTGTTCGAGGGCCGCTCGGAAGAGGTCGTCCGGGACATCTCGAACGTCAAGCAGGAGATCATCTCCTACCGCAAGATCGTCAAGCCGCAGCGCCCCGCTCTGCGCCTGCTCGAGCGGCGGATCGAGCGCTTCCTCCCGGAGCAGCTCGAGCTCTACTTCGACGACCTCGTCGACGCCTCGGAGCGGATCTGGGACGTGCTCGACAACTACAAGGAGGTCAGCGAGGCGCTCGAGTCGACGAACGAGCAGGTGCTCTCGCACCGGTTCAACGACGTGCTGCGGATCCTGACCGTCTTCAGCATCGTCTTCCTGCCGGCGACCCTGATCGCGAGCCTCTGGGGCATGAACGTCGGGCTCCCGGGCGGCGGCGATCCAGCGACCGCGTCCACGCTCGAGTTCTGGCTCATCATCGCCGCCTCGATCGCGCTGATCGGGGGCTTGCTCATCTTCTTCCGCCGCAAGCGCTGGCTGTAGCGGCACTCGCCTGAGGGCGATGTGTCAGGGTTAGCGCCGCCGAGCGGAGTGAGGAGAGGGATGAAGGGTCGAGGCGTAGAGCTGCGGCGACTCGGGTGCATCGGGCTGGGGCTCGTGCTCGCGGGCGTCGCCGGTTTCCTGCTGTCCGCCTGCGGTGGCGGCGGCGGAGGCGAGGACGCACTTGCGACGCGGACGGACGTGACTGCGACGAGGACCGCGGGCACCGTCACGCGGCCGACGCGCACGGCGACTCGACCGGCGCAGACCACGGTTCCCCCGGCTGCCCCGCCCCCGGCGGCCGCTCCACCACCGCCTCCGGCCTTAGCGCCTCCTCCGCCGCCCCCGCCGCCGCCTGCAGCTCAACCACCTCCGCCGCCGCCACCACCACCACCTCCTCCTCCGCCACCGCCGCCTGCAGCTCAACCACCTCCACCGCCGCCGGAGCCTCCGCCTCCTCCACCCCCTCCGCCGCCGCCACCGAGCACGACTACGAGCGCGACCGGAGTCCGACGACGGCACGCCGTGGGGCTGGATCGCTCTTGCCGCCGCGGCGATCGGGGCCGCGCTCCTCGGGTTCTTGCTCTGGCGACGCCGTCGGTCCGCAGCCGCGAGGTGGGCCGCCCACCTGGACGACCTCACGAGGCGCACGTTCCCGACGCTCGACGCCGTCCTCGCCGAAGGCTCACTGGTGACGGGACAGGTGCAGGCGCTCTCGGCGGAGGCGGCGACCCTGGTGGCGGAGGCGCCCGACGAGCAGGCCCGGGCCGAGGCCGGCCGACTGGGCGCCGCCCTGGACGAGCTCTCGCGCACGCTCGAGGCCGACCGGGTTCTTCGACTGGGCTCGCCCCCGCCCAGCCAGGAGCAGCTCTCGTACTCCACAGCCCTGATCCGCCAGCAGGCCGAGCAGCTCCAGGGTCTCCTCCGGCCCCCGCCGCCCACCGACATACCCGCCTGACCGGCGCGGTACGTTTCGTCTCCGTGACGCAACCGCTCTGGGCACCGTGGCGCCTCGAGTACGTCGGCAGCGCCGACGAGCAAGACGGCTGCATCTTCTGCCGGGCGCTCGAGGGGTCGGACGAGGACGGTCTCGTCGTGCACCGCGGCGAGCGTGCGTTCGTGCTGCTGAACAAGTTCCCGTATGCGTCCGGCCACCTGATGGTCGCTCCGGTTCGCCACACCGGTGAGTTCGCCGAGCTCGAGCCCGACGAGGTCGTCGAGATCCACCGCCTCGCCGGAGCAGGGCATCGGCGCGCTGGCCAAGCTCTACGAGCCGCAGGGCTACAACCTGGGCTGGAACCTCGGCCGGATCGCAGGCGCCGGCGTGACCGACCACGTCCACCTGCACCTCGTCCCGCGCTGGGCGGGCGACACGAACTTCATGCCCGTGCTCGCCGACGTGAAGGTCCTGCCGGAGCACCTCACCGAGACCCGGCGCAAGCTCGCCGAAGCCTGGCCCTCCTGAAAAGAACGGGGGCGCCGAGTCCGTCCTCGGCGCCCCCGCAGCACCTCCTCTAGCGGGTGATCAGCTTGAGAACGCTGAAGCCCGCGACGTAGCCCGGCGTCTTCGCGGTCCACGCCTGAGCCTTCGTCGTCCCGCGCCCGAACCTGCCGCGGAAGAACTTCTCGCTGTTCACGTTCAGCCTGATGATCTTCGTCGTCTTCCAGATGCCGTGAGAGTTCTGGCGCTGGATGCGGACGAGCTTGTGCGCGTAGCTCTTCGCCGCCTTGACGCGCACGAGGAACAGGTTGCTGTTCCGGTTCACCGCACGGAAGATCACGAGCGGGCGCACGCCGACCTTCGGCGCCGTCTGGCTCGTCGTGCCGTTCCAGGACGCGGAGATATCCGTGTTCGCCGCGGGCCGGAACGTGAAGTCGTAGGTCCCGCCGTCGGTCACGACGTTCTTCGTGACCGGAGCGCGGCCGTAGGTCGACAGGGTGACGGTCACGGTCTCGCCGCTGGCGCCGTTCGGGATGCTCCCGAAGACCTTCACGGAGCTGCCGTAGACGGCACGGAGCCGGCTCACGCCGACGCTGACGCTGTTCGTCAGCACGTTGACGACACCCGTCTCCGACGTCTTCATCGCATCGTGGTACGAGTACGACGACTCGACGTCGAACGTGTACGAGAACGACTCGCCGGGCTGAAGCCTGTTCGACTTGAAGATCGCGGTGTCGGAGACGACCTGGTGCGCCGACGTGTCCGCGTTCTTCCACGTCACGGTCTCTCCCGGGCGGATCGTCACCGACTCCGGCGAGAAGCCGGTCGCGGTGATGGTGACGGTCCTGGAGACCGTCTTTTCGCCGGATGCCGCCGACGCCACGCACGCAAAGGCGAGCAAGGCGATCAGCGGAAGCAGAATTCGTCGCATGTTGGAATTGGACCCCCTAGTTGATCGGAATACGATGTGTTTGCCCGCACATTGAGCGCCGAAACGCCGAAGCCAGGCGTCCTTACAGAGCCTTTACGGCTCTTTGGCGATGGCCGTGGTTACCGCTACGCTCGGCCTGTGTCGCCGAGCACGAGGCCCGCGTTTCTCCTGCGGCGTGCCTCTGAGGTAGCGGTCCTCCTATGCGTTTTTTGCATTAGCTCGCTCGCCGCGGCGGCGCCGCTTCCGCCTTCGACCGGCTCGCTGCCTCCCAAGCACGTTCCAGGGAGGAGACGGCAACCAGACGGACTCGGCGTCCCTCACCGACTGGCAGGGGCTCGCGGCCGCAAACCGGGTGAACCACTCACCGGATCCCAACGCCCAGGACACGGCCTTCGTCGCCGGCAGCAACGAAGACCAGCCTGTGCTCTGGGACTTGACCACGGAGCCGGGCGGAGTCAATCCGGCCAAGTCCAACATCCTCGACGCGTGGGAGGTGTCCGACCCACTAGGCGGCGACGTGTTCGTCTACCTCGCGTTCGCTCGCGAGAGCGCGCAGCTTGTTGCCCGCGCGGGCACGACCTACCTGACGTTCGAGCTCAACCACGACGCGCGGCTCTGGAACAACGGGAGAGCGGACATCCCCTGCCGAACGACCGGGGACGTTCTCGTCTCCTACCAGGCGACCGGGAACGACGTCTCGGTGATCCTGCAACGTTGGGTCACCAATACGTGGGATGACGCCAGCGGATGCGCGAGGACCGGCCACCTGGAGGACTACGCCGCCTTCACCCCAAACGTGGACGCCCAGGGAGCGGTCAACGAACCGGACATCGCCACCTACCTCCCCGGGTTCTACCAGCGGCACGATTCCTTCCGAGCGCTTCGGAGAGGCTTCGCTGAACCTGAGCCGGCTGATGACGGCGGGCTTCGACAAGCCCTGCTTCTCCTTCGGATCGATCTGGATGCACTCACGGTCCTCGCTATCGGAGTCGGCGAATATGCAGGACTACCTCGGTCCGAGGCCGCTCGCAGTACGAACGTGCTCCGCGTCGGGGACGAAGTTCCACGACGCCAACGCCAACGGGCGCCGCGACGCGGGCGAGCCGGGCCTGCCGCGCTGGATGATCTGGGCCGACTACGACGACAACGGCGTTCGCGACGCCAACGAGCCGTACGAGCTCACGGATAACGAGGGTCAGTACGTGATCAACGACATCCGGCCGCCCGACGGCACGTACGTGCTGCGAGAGACGCTCTCGTCGAAGAAGGCCCGCAGCCGTGCCAAGGCGGCCAGCTGGATCTGTTCGTACCCGAACGACGGCACGTCCGGGGGCACCGGCTCGGCGCCGGGCGGCCTGTTCCCCTGCGGTTGGGGACCGATCAACACGGCGACGGAGACAGACGTGCGAGGGCGGGACTTCGGTAACTACCAGCCGATCGAACCGCCGCCGCCCCCACCGCCACCGCCTCCACCTCCACCTCCACCACCGCCACCTCCACCCCCACCGCCACCTCCACCTCCACCGCCACCTCCACCACCGCCGCCACCTCCACCGCCACCGCCTCCACCGCCTCCACCTCCGCCACCTCCACCGCCACCTCCACCGCCACCTCCACCGCCACCACCACCTCCGCCACCTCCACCTCCGCCACCGCCACCTCCGCCACCGCCACCTCCACCACCGCCACCTCCACCGCCACCTCCACCCCCACCGCCTCCGCCACCACCTCCACCGCCTCCACCTCCGCCGCCCGAGCCGACTCCTCCGATTCCGCCGGGCCCGACACCTCCCGACGCGGGCGACCGCGGTCACGCCGGGCTACGCGAGGGCGCAAAGGCGTGCATCAGGACGCACCGGCCGCGCATCCTTGTCAGAGGCACCCGGGTAGCGCGACTGCAGGTGTTCGTGAACGGGCGACTCCGACGGACCGCGCTCGCGGCGCCGCTGCAGAAAACGTTCGTTCCCCCTCTGAAGCTGGCTGCCGGGCGTTACCGCATCCGAGTCCGTGTCGTCTTCCAGCTCGGCTCGGGCACGCCGGCGTCAAACCTGCGAACGGCGATCAGGATCTGCCGGGCACCGCAGCCCCGGTTCACGGGTTAGTCGGTCACGCCCCGGCTCGTCGGCGCGCTATCTTGAGCGCGACGCGGACGTAGCTCAGTTGGTAGAGCATCAGCTTCCCAAGCTGAGGGTCGCGGGTTCGATCCCCGTCGTCCGCTCTCTCGCTTCCCTGGGCGGCGGCGGCCTGTCGCCACGCCTCGCTGCCCGCTCCGCACCCTCCTGCGAGCGGCCCGTGCGACTCGGCACTGTTCCGCTCGCATACGGGCACGGAGCGACTCGCCAGGAAACCGAGTGGGCTGGATAATTGGAGGGTGACCAGATTCTTGGTGGCCTTGTCGGCGCTCTCCCTCTTGGCTTCCGGCTGCGGCGGGCACGAGCAGTCGAAGGCCGATCGTGCTGCGATGAACGCTGAGTTCGCGCGCATCGACTTCGGAATCGCGCAGTCGACAATGGGCCCGGGTTACGCCAACCAGAAGCGCCTCGAGGCGCTCACACGCCGCTACGTCGCCGCAACCCGGAAGTACAGAGACGACCTCGGAGACGCGGAAGTGAACCGGCGCCTCTCGCGCGAGGCGGAGCAGGTCGCGCCCTCGTGCCTCCCCTGCGTCGAAATCATCCGTCGCGAAGCGGAATCGGGATAATCCCCGCCGACGAAACCTAGGAGGCCCGACATGGCGACCATGGCCGAGACACAGACGCTGGAGGAGATTGCGCGCGCGCTCGTCGCGCCGGGCAAGGGGATCCTGGCGGCGGACGAGAGCGACGGCACCATCAAGAAGCGCTTCGACTCGATCGGCGTCGAGTCGACCGAGGAAAATCGGCGCGCGTACCGCGACCTCCTCTTCACGACCGAGGGCGCGGAGGAATTCATCAGCGGCGTGATCCTGTTCGACGAGACGATCCGCCAGAGCTCTGCGGACGGGACGCCGTTCCCGAAGCTGCTCGAGAGCCGCGGGATCATCCCGGGGATCAAGGTCGACAAGGGCGCGAAGGCGCTCGCCGGTGCCGAGGGCGAGACGGTCACCGAGGGCCTGGACGGGCTGCGGGAGCGCCTCCAGGAGTACTACGAGCTCGGCGCGCGGTTCACGAAGTGGCGCGCGGTCATCTCCATCGGCCAGGGGATCCCGAGCGACTACTGCATCTGGACGAACGCGCACGCCCTGGCGCGGTACGCCGCCCTCTCGCAGGAGTCCGGCCTCGTCCCGATCGTCGAGCCCGAGGTGCTGATGGACGGCACGCACTCGATCGAGGACTCCTACCGCGTCACCGATCGCATGCTCCAGGCGCTCTACACCGAGCTCTTCGACCAGCGCGTCGTGCGCGAGGGGACACTTCTGAAGACGAACATGGTCGTGTCCGGATACGACGCCTCCGAACAGGCGGACACGGACACGGTCGCCGAGATGACGATCAGGTGCCTGAAGAACACGTGCCCCGGCTCGGTACCCGGTGTCGTCTTCCTCTCCGGCGGAATGTCGGACGAGGACGCCACTGCGCGCCTGAACGCCATGAACCAGCGGGGGCCGCACCCGTGGGAGCTCTCCTTCTCGTACGGGCGCGCGCTGCAGGCGCCGGCCTTGAAGGCCTGGGGCGTCGACACGAGCAAAGTGGAAGATGCGCAAAAGGCGTTCTACCGGCGGGCGAAGTTCAACGGCGCAGCGCGTTCCGGCTCGTACGCCCCCGAGTGGGAGACGGCCGAAGTCGCTTAACCAGGAGATCCTCGATTCGCACGTCGAGCGCTTCAACGAAGGCGTGCGGTCTGGGGACTTCTCGCGCATGCTCGAGCAGTTCACCGAGGACGCCGAGCTCGCCTTCGAGGGCGTCGCGGTCGGGCCGTTCCGCGGCAAGCCGGCGATCGCGCAGGCCTATGCCGAGCAGCCGCCGGACGACGAGATCGTGATCCTGCGAGCACGCGAGTCGGGCGAGGACCTCGTCGTCGCGGACTACGCGTGGCGAGCCGAGCCGGCCTCGCGCGCGGGCTCGATGATCCTGCGCCTGCGCGGCGCCGAGATCGACCGCCTCCTCGTCACCTTCGGCTAGCGATTGCCGTAGCGGCCGCCCGAAAGGGCTTCCAGCTTGCCGAACGCGTGGTGCGCTTCGACGCGGCGCACCGTTCCGGAGCGTGAACGCATGATGATCGACTCAGTGATGGCGCCGTCGGGCGTGTAGCGCACTCCTCGCAGGAGCGCGCCTGTCGTCACTCCCGTCGCGGCGAAGAAGACGTCGTCGCCGCCGACGAGGTCGTCCGTCGTCAGCACGCGGTCGAGGTCGTAGCCGGCGTCGATCAGCTGCTGCCGCTCCTCGTCGTCGCGCGGCCAGAGCTTGCCCTGGAGCGCGCCACCGACGCACTTCAAGGCCGAAGCGGAGAGAACGCCCTCCGGTGTGCCGCCGATCCCCATCAGGAGATCCACCCCGCTCTCGGGCCGGGCAGCCGCAATCGAGGGCGCGACGTCCCCGTCCGAGATCAGAAGCAGCTTCGCCTCGACCGCTCGCAGCGCCGCGATCAGGTCGGCGTGACGATCGCGCTCGAGGACGACGACCGTTACGTCGCTCGGCTTCACACCCTTCGCCTTCGCGACGCGCTTGACGTTCTCTTCCGGCGGCGCCTCGATATCGATCACATCGGTCGCCTCGGGCCCGCAGGCGATCTTGTCCATGTAGACGGCCGCGCCCGGGAAGAACATCGTCCCGCGCTCGGCGCAGGCGATCGTCGCAATCGCGTTCGGCTGTCCCTTCGCGGTCAGGTTCGTGCCCTCGAGCGGGTCGACCGCGACGTCGACCTCGGGACCGGAGCCCGAGCCGACTTCCTCCCCGTTGTAGAGCATCGGCGCCTCGTCCTTCTCCCCTTCGCCGATCACGACGACGCCGGACATGGAGGTCGTGTCGAGCATCAGGCGCATGCCGTCGACAGCGGCCTGGTCGGCAGAGATCTTGTCGCCGCGCCCGATCCACCTGCCCGCGGCCATCGCCGCCGACTCGGTGACGCGGACGAGCTCGAGCGCGAGGTTGCGGTCCGGGGCGCTCGCCGGAACGGTCGAAACGGGGCTTTCGACGCCCTCGGTCACACGACCATCCTAGAGCGCGTCATTGAAGAACGCGATCACTCGCCGCTCGTAAGCCTGCGGATGCTCGGCAAGCCCACGAGTGTGATCCGCGTCGACCCGCCAAAGCGCGCTCCGATCACCGTAGGCGGTCGCATATTTCCGGTCCAACACGGGCTCGCCGAGCTCGTTCGATGCGACGAAGAGCGCCGGCTTGGGAGGGATCTTCCGGGCCAGATCGACGAGCGGCTCGTCGGGAAGGCTCTGGTCGAGCAGCGCGATCGTCCCGTACGCGACCGCCCAGTAGGGAATCCCTGGGATCTCGTCGGAGAGCTTCAGGTGTCGGACGTCCCCGAGCGAGCGAGCGGTCGAGCCGTCGAGGACGACTGCCTGGAGACGTGGATTCTTTGCCGCCGTCTCGAGCAGGACGTCGGCCCCCGTCGACAGGCCGAGCCCTCCGATCCGGGCGGGATCGACGTCCTGCCGCTTCGAGAGGAAGTCGAGGGCGGCGTCCACGTCAGCCTGCCACGTCCAGCCCTGGGCGTTGGGGCTCCCCTCGCTCTCACCGCGGCCACGCGCGTCGTAGAGGAGGACGCCGTACCCGTGTCGCGCGAGCATCGCCGCGTGCCTTCGCGCGCCGCGGCGGTCGCCGCCTCCTCCGTGGACGATCACGATCGCGGCTCGATTCTTCGACGGGACATACCAGCCGGCCAGGTCGAGGCCGTCTCGCGTGTGCAGCGTCACCTGCTCATGAGCCGTCGAAAACGCGGCCTCCGGAATCGTCTGGCCCGGCTTTCTGGCCTGGGCGACGCCGATCGCGATCGGGAGGCTGACGAACGCGGCCATGAGGACGACGAGGACTGCCGTCAGCGCCCAGCGTCCGATTCTCCGCGGCCACGATCGAGCCCGCGGCCGCGAAAGCACAGCGAGCACCGCCGCCGCGACGAACGCAGCGGTGGCCGGGATCAGGAGAAAGCCGGTGAAATCGGCTCCGCCGGCGCCGTTCCAGCGCGCGTCCATGACGTGCATCGCGGCGCCCGCCCCAGCGAGCGGGACGAAGACGAATCCGAGGAGCGCGCGCACGACGGCTGGGAGTCGCGGATAGACGACTGCCACGCCCACAACAGCCGCTGCGAGCACGAGGACCGACAGGTGATCCGTGACGCCGGTCCCGGCCGCAGGGTCGAGCAGCGCCTCGTCCAGAAAATGCAGGGCGACCACGCCGGCGGCGCTCCGGAAGAGCAGCGACTCGAGTGGTCTCACATGCGCTCGGGAGCCTCGACGCCGACGAGCTCGAGGCTGAGCGCGATCACAGCCTGCGTGGCGCGGACGAGCGCGAGCCGGAAGTCCTGCGCCTCGCTCTCGAGCACGCGGTGCTCGTGGTAGAAGCGGTGGAAGTCGTCCGCGACGCGGATCGCGTAGTTCGGGAGCGCGTGCGGGCCCGCGGCGCTCGACGGCCTCCTCGACCACGCCGGGGAACTCGACGAGGCGCTTGATGAGCTCCTTCTCCTCGGCGGCGAGCTGGGCGGGCGCTTCGAACGAGCTCGGAGCGCTCGGCGCGTTGCGGAGGATGCCCGCGATCCGCGCGTGCGCGTACTGGACGTAGTAGACCGGGTTCTTCTGCGTCTTCTCGGCCGCCAGGTCGACGTCGATGTCGATCGCCTGGTCGGGCCCGCGGTTGACGAGGTACCAGCGGGCCGCGTCGACGCCGATCTCGTCCTCGAAGTCGTCGAGGAAGACGACGTCGCCGCGGCGCTTCGAGATCTTCGTCTGCTGACCGCCTCTGAATGAGATGGACGAGCTGGTACAGGAGCACCTCGACGCGCTCCGGGTCGTAGCCGAGCATGCGCGCGACCGCCGCGTACCACCCGCGTGTGCCGTGATGGTCGGCGCCGAGGACGTAGATCGCGCGGTCGAAGCCGCGCTCGAGCTTGTCGACGAGGTAGACGATGTCGGCGGCGCGATACGTCGGCGTCCCGCCCTGCTCCGGCCGAGCGGATGATCACGCGGTCGTCTTCGTCGCCGTACTCCGAGGACCGGGCCCAGACCGCCCCGTCCTTCTCGTAGGTGTCCAACCGGGGCATGAGCTCGGGCAGCCGCTCGGCGAGCTCGCTCTGCAGCGCCCACGAGTCGAAGTGGATCCGGAACCGCTCGAGCGACGCCTCGATCTGCTCGAGCATCCGCGGCACCGGGTCGCCCTCGACCTTCGCCAGCTCCGCGACGTACGCGCCCCGATAGCCGTCCTCGGGCGGCTCCTCCCCGCGCCGGATCGCCTCGACCGAGGCGCGGAAGCGATCCATCTGCGCGCCCGCGTCGTTGTAGTAGTACTCGCGCTCGACCGTGTGTCCCGCGTGGGCGAGGACGCGCGCGACCGAGTCGCCGTAGGCCCCGTTTCGAGCCGATGCGACCGTGATCGGCCCGGTCGGGTTCGCGGACACCATCTCGACCTGCACCCGCTCGGCCGGGTCTGCGAAGCCGCCGCCGTAGGTCTTCCCCGCGTCGAGGATCTCCCGCAACGCGTCGAGGTACCACGCGGGCGAGAGCCAGAGGTTCACGAATCCGGGGCCTGCGATCTCGGCCCGCTCGACAGCGTCCAGCGCCGTCGCCTGCTCGACGATCTCCTCGGCGATCTCCCGCGGCGGCCTCTTCCGCTGCGGCGCGAGCTGGAGCGCGGCGTTCGTCGCGAAGTCGCCGTGCTCCGGGCTGGCGGGCCGCTCGAGCGGCGCTCCGAGCTCCGACCGCGAGCCGCTCGAGCGCCTTAGCCGGCAAGGGCCCCGCGAGGTGCGAAGAGCTCCTCGAGCTTGCGCAGCTCGTCGGCGCTGCCGGCGGCGATCATCACGTCGCCGCTGTCGAGAACCGCGTCCGGGTCGGGAGTCGAGTCGAAGGTCCCGTCCTCCTTGCGCAGCGCGACGATCACGGCCCCGGTCTCGTGCCGAATGCGGAGGTCGCGGATCGACCGGCCCGCCTGGCCGCTCTGCTCGGTGACGACGATCTCCTCGTACTGGAGGTCGCCGCCGCCGGTCCCGGTGACGGTCTCGAGAAACGCGGCCACCTGCGGCTTGAGCACGAGGGCGGCCATCTCCTTGCCGGCGGTCGAGTACGGCTGCACGACCCGGTCGGCGCCTGCGCGGCGCAGCTTCTCGGCCACGTCCTCGTCGGAGGCGCGCGCGACGATGAAGAGGTCGGACCGCGCCGTTCTGGCCGAAAGCGTGATGTACAGGTTGTCCACGTCCGAGTCGGACGACGCGACGAGCCCCTTCGCCTTCGACAGCCCGGTCGCCTCGAGATCCTCGTCGTCCGTGCCGTTGCCCTCGACGAAGAGCGCGCCGTCCTCGCGTGCGTTCTCGATCGCGTCCTCGTTGAAGTCGAGCACGACGTACGGCTCTCCGGCGTCGCGGAACTCGTCGGCGACGCGCCGCCCGACGCGCCCGTAGCCGCAGATGATGTAGTGATCCTCGAGACGCTCGATCGCCGCTCGTCCTCCTTCGCTCGGCCAGCGCGCCCGTGAAGACGCCACGCGCGATCCCCTCCACGAGGATCGTCGCAATGAACGCAAAGATAGTCAGTCCCGCGAGGACGAGAAGAATCGAGATCACCCGCGTCGAGTCGTTCTGCGGAACCGTGTCGAGCCCGGTCAGCGAGCTCGTGACGACCGAGCGGTAGAGCGACTGCAGCCAGCTCTCGTGGCTGTAGTGGTGGAAGGCGGCCGTCCCGGCGAGGATGACCGCGACCGCGCCCGTGACGGCGAAGACGATACGGCGCGTCGAGAAGACGTCGTCCACGGGTATATCGTAGGAGCGTGGACGAGGAATCCCGAGAGCGCCAGCTGAACATCCACATCGACCCGGACGTGATGGCCGGCGTCTACTCGAACTTCGCGAACATCAGCTTCTCGGACTACGAGTTCACGCTGACCTTCGCGCGCATCGACCACGAGGTCGAGGACGGCGACGTGCCCGGGGTGGTCGTGGCCCGCGTGAACCTGTCCACGCGGTTCATGCACGAGCTGCTGGACGCGATGAACGACGCGTATTCCAAGTGGTCGAGCCGGGAGAACATCCGCAACCTCCCGGAGACGACCGACGGCGGCGACTCGTACCGAGGGACAGTCCCTTGAGGGACAGTCCCTGTTAAGAGGTTCGGATCACCCTTGCGGCGGCGCTTCGCGCTTCTTCCAGGCTTCCGCCATCGCGATCCGCTGCATCAGCGTCGGGTGCGTGTCGAAGAACAGGTACGACCAGGTCGGCGGGTTCGGCTGCTGCAGGCTCGTGTCTGCGAACTGCTGAAAGAGCTTCGTCTGCGACGCGGGATCCTTGTCCGCCTGCAGCGCCGCCCAGTCCGCTTCGCCCTCGTAGCGGCGTGAGGCGACGTTCGTCAGCGGCGTGATCGCGACGTTCAGCAGGAGCAGGACGAGCACCCCGTAGGGCAGCAGCCCCGGGTCGCCGAGGCCACCGCGCCGCGCCGTGATCCGCGCGAGCAGGAAGGCGAGCGGAAACGCCGAAGAGGATCGTCCAGCCCATGCCCTTCCAGAGGTGCCTGTGGGCGATGTGGCCGAACTCGTGCGCGAGCACGACGCGCACCTCGCCGTTGGTGAAGCGCCCGTCCAGGAGCGTGTCCCAGACCACGACCCGCTCCGTCGGGCCCAGGCCCACCGAGAACGCGTTCGCCTCCTTCGTGAAGTTGCTCACCTTCTCGACGTCGACCGGCGTGTCGATCCCCTCGGCCCGCTCGAGCGTCTGCACGTCCTGACGGAGCTGAGCGGCTCGCCGGCCGATGGATGCCCCCGGCGAGCAGATACGGGCCGATGGCGACGAAGACGGTTGCCAGCGCCAGGAAGATCGGCGTCACGGGCAGCCACCAGTTGCGGGGGTAGCGCCGCGCGAACGCCATGATCACGGCCACCTGGAGCATCACGAACGCAACCGCGCCCGCCAGCTGGGCCCACGGCTCGATCAGCCAGCCGAACCAGGACCCTTCGGTCAGGCCGTGCCGGTCGTCCCACCAGCGCATCGCGATCGAGAACGGCAGGCCGACCGCCCAGAGGGTGACGAGGGTGATCATCGCGACGATCAGGCCCGCCCCGATCGGACCGAGACCCGTGTCGCGGGCGATCCGCGGCGCCTTTCTCATCAGCACGAGCAGCGCGACGATCGTCGCCACCAGGGAGAGCACGAGATCGATGCGGACGAAGCGCTCGTACCGCTCCGTCTCGGCGAGCAGCGAGTTGTTGAAGTAGTCGTGCTGGTCGAGGCTCGGGAGATGGATGCTCCCGGGCACGGTCGTCCGGAAAAGGAAGTACGCAGCGATGAGCCAGACGGCGACGGCTGCCACGGTTATCGTTGCGACCCCCCAGGCGGGCCATTTGCGAGTCGCCGTCCTCTCCGACATCCACGCGAACCTACACGCGCTCGAGGCTGCCCTCGCCGCGATCGACGCCGACCCGCCGGACGAGCTCTGGTGCCTCGGCGACCTCGTGGGCTACGGGCCGAAGCCGAACGAGGTGGTCGAGATCGTCCGCGAGCGCGCGCGCATCTGCCTCGTCGGGAACCACGATCTCGGCGTGCTCGAACGCCTCGATCTCGACGAGTTCACGCCCGACGCGGCGGCGGTCGCGCGCTGGACACGGACCGTCCTCCTGGACGAGAGCCGCGCCTATCTCGAGAGCCTCGAGCCCGAGGCGAAGGTCGAGGGCGCCGAGCTCTACCACGCGAGCCCACGCGATCCGGTCTGGGAGTACGTGATCAGCCCGGAGACGGCGCTGGCGGCGCTCGAGGTCACCGTGGCGCCGGTCGTGCTCGTCGGCCACAGTCACATTGCGCTCTCGATCTCGCTGGCCGAGGGCGTGCTGGACGGCTCGGTCGCGCCCGAGGGCACCGAGGCCGACCTCGATCGAGGCGCGCTGGCTACTCAACCCGGGATCGGTCGGCCAGCCGCGTGACGGGGATTGGCGTGCGGCATGGCTCGAGCTCGACTTCGACTCGCACGCGGCGCGCTTCCACCGAGTCGAGTACGACGTCTCCCACACGCAGGCCGAGATGGCCGAGCGGGACCTCCCCCAGGCCCTCGCGGAACGCTTAGAGCACGGCGCTTAGGACGCGACCGGAACGACCGGCGCGGCGGCCACTGCGGGCTCTTCGTCGCCGAACGTGATGCCCTCGCGGGCGAGCGCGAGCTGGACTTCCTCGCGCGCCTTGTAGATGCGCCACTTGACCGTGGCGAGCGTGATCTCCAGCGAGTCGGCGATCTCCGTGTAAGAGAGGCCGACGATGTCGCGCAGGAGCAGCGCCATCTTCAGGTCGGGCGTCAGGCCGGCGACCGAGCGCCACACGGCGTCCATCGCCTCGACGCGCTCGAACGGGGCGTCGACGACCTCGAGCGGCGGCACGTCCTCGAGCGCGACCGACAGCCGCGGCCGGCGCTCGCTCGCGCGCAGCTCGTCGAGCACGCGGTTCTTCGTCACCTGGAAGAGCCAGGTCGTGAACTTCGAGCGGAGCGAGAACTTCGGGAGCCCCTGGAAGACGCGGAGGAAGACCTCCTGGGTCAGATCCTCGGCGAGAGCGCGATCACCGACGAGGCGCAGGACGTAGTTGTAGACCGGCGTCTCATAGGCACGCACGATCAGGGTGAAAGCCCGCTCGTCTCCACGCTGGGCTTTCCGCAGTACGCCATGGTCGGGCTGGGTTAGGGGCATGCAGGGAAGGTGCGGGAGTATAGCCCGCTTAGGGGGTCGTCTCCACCAGGTTTTGGCCAGACATCTGTAAAGGTTTTGCAAGGCCTAGCAGGGAAATCATCGTGGGTACAAGATCGCTCAGCTGCCCCCCTGTCGCGCAATGACACATCTGGGTCAGTTACTACCAGTGGTACGGGATTCGTGGTGTGTGCGGTTTGCGGATTGCCCTCGGGGTCGAGCATCTCCTCCGCGTTCCCGTGATCCGCTGTGACGAGCGCGACTCCGCCTTCCCGCTCGACTGCGGCGAGGATCGTTCCGAGGGCTTCGTCGGCCGCCTCCACCGCTTTGACGGCCGCCGGGATCGACCCGGTGTGGCCGACCATGTCCGGGTTGGCGAGGTTCACGACCACGAATCCGTAGCCGTCGTCGGCGAGCGCTCGGTCGAGCTCCGCGGCGACCTGCGCGGCCGACATCTCGGGCTTGAAGTCGTAGCTCGGGACATCGCGCGGTGAGGGGACGAGGATCCGCGTCTCGCCTTCCCACTCGTCCTCGCGGCCGCCGTTGAAGAAGTACGTGACGTGCGCGTACTTCTCGGTCTCGGCGACGTGGAGCTGGCGGATGCCGTGCTCGGCGCAGACCTCGGCCATCGTCTCGTGGACGTCCTGCTCCGCGAAGACGACGGGACAGGAGAAGTCTTGCCGGTAGCGCGTCATCGTCATCTACATCGAACTGTGAGGCCAGCAGCCGTTCCGTCAACTGCCTCGCCTCGGTCGGGGCGGAAGTTGAAGAAGATCGCCGTGTCGTCGGGGGTCAGCCTCGGCCTGTCCGGAAAGACGATGGGCTCGATGAACTCGTCCGTCACACCTGCGTCGTAGCTGCGCTGCACTTCCGCCACAGGGACAGTCCCTTGGGCGCCCTGGCCGCGGACGATGGCGTCGAAGGCCTTGTCCGTTCGGTCCCAGCGCTGGTCGCGGTCCATCGCGTAGTAGCGGCCGACGACCGTGGCGATGCGGTCCTGCGGGAGCTCGGCGAGGTCGTGGACGGCCGAGTGCGGCGAGACGTCGCGGCCGTCCGTGAACGCGTGGATCCAGGTCTTCTCGGGAGCGAAGCGCAGGAGCGCCTGCAGGTGGTCGATGTGCGAATGGACCCCGCCGTGCGAGACGAGCCCCAGCAGGTGGACGTTCTCACCGCGCTCGAAGGCGGCCTTCAGGGCTGGGTCTTCGAAGAACGACCCGTCCTCGATCGACTTGTTCACCCGCATCAGGTCCTGGAAGAGCACGCGGCCGGAGCCGATCGTCAGGTGACCGACCTCGGAGTTGCCCATCTGACCCGGCGGAAGGCCGACCGCCTCGCCCGAGGCCTCGATCGTCGTGTGCGGGTACTCGGCCCAGAGCTTGTCGAAGACCGGCGTGTCTGCCAGCTCGACAGCGTTACCGGGACCGGGCGGCGCGAGGCCCCACCCGTCCAGGATGACGAGCGCTACGAGCGGGTAGCTGCCAGGCAAATCGCGGCGAACGATTCCACGTCGAGCGAGGCGCCGCCGACGAGAGCGCCGTCGACGTCCGGCCGCCCCAGCAGCTCGGCCGCGTTGTCTGGCTTGACCGAGCCGCCGTACAGCACCGGCACGTCGAGCAGGCTCTTGATGAACGCGTGCGCCTCCTGGGCCATCTCGGGCGTGGCCGTCTTGCCCGTGCCGATCGCCCAGACCGGCTCGTAGGCGACGACGAGGTTGTCCTCGGCCTCGAGCACCGAGACCTGCCGGCGCAGGACGTCCTCGGTCTCGCCGGCCTCGCGCTCGGCCTCGGTCTCGCCGACGCAGGCGATCACGGACAGGCCGGCGTCGAGCGCGGCCCGCGCCCGCTTGGCGACGTCCTCGTCCGTCTCCCCGAAGAGCTGGCGGCGCTCGGAGTGGCCGACGATCGCGCCGTAGACGCCGAGCTCGCGGAGCATCGGCGCCGACACCTCACCGGTGAACGCGCCCTCGTCCTCCCAGTGGACGTTCTGCGCGGCGACCGCGATGTCCGTCCCGGCCAAGATCTGAACGGCCACGGCCAGCGAGGTGAAGGGCGGGCAGACCGCGACGTCGATCCCCTCGAAGTCCTCTTCGCGGCGCTTCAGCTCGACGCAGAACTCGGCCGTCTCGGCCGGGCCCTTGTACATCTTCCAGTTGCCCGCAATCAGCACGCTACGCCTCCGGGATCGCTGCCACTCCCGGCAATTCTTTCCCTTCCAGGAGCTCGAGGGAAGCCCCACCGCCGGTCGAGGCCCAGTCGACCTCTTGCACGAGCCCCATCTCGGTCAGAGCGCGCACCGAATCGGCGCCGCCGACGACCGTGAACGCAACGGACTTCGCGACAGCCTCCGCGACCGCCCTCGTGCCCTCGGCGAAGCGCGGCCACTCGAAGACGCCCATCGGGCCGTTCCAGAAGACGGTCTTCGCGTCGGCGATCGCGGCGGCGAACGCCTCGCGCGTCTCCGGGCCGATGTCGAGGCCGAGCCAGCCTTCCGGCAGATCGTCGTATGGCACCACCTTCGACTCCGCGTCCTCCGCGAACTCGCTCGCCGCGACGACGTCGGTCGGGAGCTCGACCTCGAACGTCGAGCGGGTTCTCGTCGCGGATCTGCTCGGCCATCTTGCCGCCGATCAGCACCTGATCCGCCTTGCCCCCGAGGTTCTCGAGGACGCCGAGCTTGTCGTCGACCTTCGCGCCGCCGGAGATGAGGACGAACGGATGCTCGACCTCGCCGAGCAGCTTGCCCAGCTCCTCGAGCTCCCGCTCGAGCAGGAGGCCGGCGTACGCGGGCAGGAGCTCCGCGACCCCGACCGTGGACGCGTGCGCGCGGTGCGCCGAGCCGAAGGCGTCGTCGACGAACAGGTCGAGGTCGTCGGCGAGCTCCCGGGCGAACTCGGGATCGTTCTTCGTCTCGCCCGGGTTGAAGCGCGTGTTCTCGAGGACGCGGATCCGCTCGTCGGGCAGCAGCTCCCGCAGCCGCTCCTCGACGGGCTTCATCGAGAACGCCGGAGTCCTCGCCCTTCGGCCGGCCGAGGTGCGAGCAGACGACGACCTCCGCCGCGTCACGTTCGAGCAGCAGCTGGAGCGTCGGCAGGGACGCCCGGATCCGCGTGTCGTCGGCCACGTTCCCGTCCTCGAGCGGCACGTTCAGGTCCGCGCGCACGAGCACTCGCTTGCCGGCGACGTCGGCGTCGCGAACGGAGCGGGGCCGCCTCAAAGCAGGCGGTCGATCACATCAACGAGCCGGCAGCTGTAGCCCCACTCGTTGTCGTACCAGCCGATCACTTTCACCTGGTTGCCGTTCGCCATCGTCGAGAGGCCGTCGATGATGCAGGAGTACGGGTTGCCGACGATGTCGGAGGAGACGATCGGATCCTCGGTGTACTGGAGGATTCCGGCCCAGTGGTCGTCCTCCGCGGCCGAGCGGTACGCGTCGTTCACGGCGTCGGCGCTCGCCTCGCGGCCGAGCATGCTGACGAGGTCGGTGACGCTCCCGTCCGGTACCGGGACGCGCATGGCCATCCCGTCGACCTTGCCCTTCAGCTCCGGGATCACCTCTCCGATCGCCTTCGCCGCCCCCGTCGACGCCGGGATGATGCTCTGGGGCGCAGCGCGCATCCGGCGGAGATCGGCCTTGCCCTTCCGGGTCAGGTGGATCTGATCCTGGAGCTGCTGCTCGGTCGTGTACGCGTGAATCGTCGTCATGAAGCCCGCCTCGAGCCCGAACGAGTCGAGGAGGATCTTCGCCATCGGCGCCGACGCAGTTCGTCGTGCAGGACGCGTTCGAGATGATGTGGTGCTGGTCGGCGTCGTACTTGTCGTCGTTGACGCCGAGCACGATCGTGATGTCCGGGTCCGTCGCCGGAGCGGAGATCACGACCTTCTCGGCGCCGGCAGTGAGGTGCTGTGAGGCACCCTCGCGGTCGGTGAAGAGGCCCGTCGACTCCATGACCACGTCGACGCCCATGTCCTTCCAGGGAAGCGCGGTTGGATCGCGCTCGGAGAGCACCTTGAAGGAGTTGCCCCCGACCGAGATCTCGTCCTCCGAGTGGTCGATGTCGCCGTCGAGGACGCCGAGTGTCGAGTCGTACTTGAGCATGTGCGCGAGGATCTCCGGTGAGGCGAGATCGTTGACGGCGACGATCTCGAAGCCGGGATTCTTCTCGAGGAAGGCGCGGTAGAAGTTGCGCCCGATGCGGCCGAAGCCGTTGATGCCCACGTTGGTCGCCATAGCGCGAGTCTAACCCCCCATTCGGGGCGTAGGCGATCGGCAACAACCTCCCTACGCTGAAGGCGACAAATGAAGCCTGCGGCCTTCCTGGTGCTCGTCTGCGCCTGCTTTGCTCTTGCCCAACCCGCCCGGGGAGCGATCGACGTCGGGCTCGCGGACAACACGATGCTCGGAAGCGCCGACGGTGGAGCGTCCTATCTCACGATCATGAACGACGTCGGCCTGCGGGAGCTGCGTATGCCCGTGCAGTGGGATCCCGCACGGCCGTCCAGGATCGAGCACGAGGCCCAGATCCGCGCGCTGCTGCCCGTCGCAGCCGTGCGCGGCGTGAACGTCGCCCTGTCGGTGCAGGGCACGAACGCGGGCGCATTCACCTCGGCGGCCGTTGCATCCGGACAGTTCACCGCCTTCGTCCAGAAGCTCGCAACGAGGTTCCCCACGGTGCGGGACATCATCGTCGGCAACGAGCCGAATCAGCCGTTCTTCTGGCAGCCGCAGTACGACGCATCCGCCAGGAACGTGTCCGCTGCGGCGTACGAGGCTCTGCTCGCGAACAGCTACGACGCGCTCAAGGAGGTCGACCCGGAGATCAACGTCATCGGGCTCGGGCTCTCCTCGCGCGGGAACGACCATCCGGGCGCGTCCGGGAACGTCTCCACGTCACCGGTGGTGTTTCTCGAAGGGGTCGGCGCGGCGTACCGGGCGAGCGGCCGGACGCGTCCGCTGATGGATGAGCTCGCCTACCACCCGTATCCGCGCAGGGACACGGACTCGCTGACGGAAGGCTTCCTGTGGCCGAACGCTGGAGTCACGAACCTGGGCCGAATCAAACAGGCCGTCTGGGACGCGTTCCACGGCACCGGGCAGCCGACCTTCGAGGACGGGCTTCGGTTGCGCCTGGACGAGGTGGGCTGGCAGGTCGCGGTGCCCGGGACCGCCCTACGCTCGTACTTCGGCGCCGAGACGGTGAAGCCGACGACCGAGAGGCAGCAGGCGGCGATCTACGCCTCGCTCGTTCGCTACGCGGCCTGTGATCCCAGCGTCACGACGCTTCTCTTCTTCGGGCTGCGGGACGAGCCGAATCTGTCCCGGTGGCAGGCCGGCCTGATGCGGGCCGACGGCACGCCGCGCCCCTCCTTCCGCGCCGTCCAGGCAGTGCTCGCAAAGACCGCCGGCAATTGCGCCGGGAAGATGCGCTCCTGGCACCACTCGACGGCGGTCGATGGCGCGTCCGCGAGGTTTTTCCGGAGCGCCGGCGGCTGCCGAGCCGCATCCGATCGTGGAGCTTCGTCGCCGTTGCGGGCGAGAACGCGTCCTTCGAGGCGGGCATCTACCGCTTGCGTCACGGTAGGCGGGGTGCGCGAAAGCTCTCGGAGGCCGGCCACATCGAGGCGAACGTCGCGCGCGTGGTTCGCTTCCCGAAGCGCCGCCTGGCCCCCGGAAGGTACGTCTACTCGATCCGCTTCCGAGCCGACGCGAACCCGCAGCGCACGACGCGCAAGACGAGCCGCCCGTTCGTCGTCTACCGCGCCCGCTAACCAAAACAGCCACGTCCGAGTGACTGTCACAGTGACAGTCACCGAGACATGTCCAGGCGTCTGACACCGGGACACGATCAAGTCGGACACGTCTGATGGTTTCGAACCGCATTGCTCCGTCGGGGGCCGCGTCCGCTAAGGACAAGTCCGGCGTCAGACGCGCAGACATGTCCTGGGACGGGTCGTCCGGCCATCGAGTTGTGCGGGGCCGCGTCGTCGCCGCTTGCGGCGACGACATTCAGCGCATGCGGGCTTTGCCCGCGTGCGGCCGTCTTAAGCCCGACCGGCCCGCCGCTTTTTCGCCTCAAGAGGCGGCGCGGCAAGAGATTGCGAACCGCCTAAGCAGGCTCTCGCCATCCCGAGGTAAAAAAGCGGCGGGCCGGAGGGGAAGCTCCGAGGACGACCTCCCCCTCCCGTTGAACCGCGCTCCGGACCTTGGCGACGGACGGGGTCTGAATCCATCGCCGGACGAGCACAGACCCGCCGCAAACGGAGTATTGCGCACTCCTTACAAGCGCGACAACTCAGCCAACCGGACAAGGCTCGCAAGGCGCCTCTGTGCGGCGGATTTCGTCGTCGGCGGACGACAGCGGAGAGCCAGCTCGCGCAGCGAAAGCGACGGGTAGCGAAGCCGCAGCCGGGCCATCTCGCCGAGCTTCGTCGGGCAGCTCGTCCAGCGCTCGAGCTGCCTTGATCGCGCGGATCTGCACCTGCGCCGCGCGGCTCGTCCGCACGAGGTTCGCGTGATCCGCGTTCGCCAGGCGGTTCGCCCGCGCCTTCGTCGCGCCCATCACGACGTGCTCCTCGAGGACGAGCACCGCGGCACCGCACCGGCTGCCGCCAGCGCGTCCGCGATCGGCCCCGCGCCCTTGGCGTACGCGACCGCGTGCCGTCCCTTGTCGAGGACGTGCAGCTCCACACCGGCACGCTCGGCGATCTCGGCGACGAACTCCGCGCCCTCCAGGCTCGCGGTCCGCACCTCGAGATGCGGCGAGCGCGGCCCGGACAGCGTCCCGCCGCCGAGCAGCGCGCCGCGCAGGTACGCGCCCGGCAGCACGCTCGCGCGACGACTCGTTTCGGCGGCCGGTCGAGCGCGCGCCGATCCGATCCCCGCCTCCCGCAGGACCTCCAGCGCGCGCCCGTCCCCCTCGACGTGGAGCTGGTACCGGGTCTCCTGCCCGAACGCGCGCCGCTGGTAGGTCCGGATCTCGGACGTCACGCCCAGCTCGCGCAGCAGGCTGAACGCACGCCGCGCCGCCGCCGGGCTCGCGAGGTCGAGATGCAACGCGATCTCCCCGCGCCCGCGCAGGTGCAGGCTCCCGGCCGTGTGCGCGAGCCCCGAGAGCTCGGCGAGCCGGTCGCAGTCCCGCTCGGGCGCGATCCCGGCCAGCTCGTTGCGGAGATCCTCAGAGAGCGACACCTTCGAGCTCCAGCAGCCGGCGCTTGTACTCGACTCCGAGCGAGCCGTACGAGCCGAGCCCGTCCGCCGACACGACCCGATGGCACGGCACGACGAGCGCGAACCGGTTGCGCGCGCAGAACGTTCCCGCAGCACGCTGGGCGTTCGGCCTGCCCGGCGAGCGCAGCCAGCTCGCCGATACGTGACGACCTCGCCGCGCGGCACCCGCCGCAGCGCCTCGGTCAGGGAGCGCTCGAACTCGGTCGCGCCCTCGAGCTCGAGCTCCACGTCGAGAAAGTCGTCGGCCGCCCCTGCGAAGTAGCGCGCGAACCGGTCGGCGAGCTCGTTGCCCCGTCCCCGCGCGAGCGACCGACGCCCGCGGCAGCTCGTGGTGGAGAAGCCGGTCGCCCTCGAGCCAGACCTCCCCCACGCCCCAGCCCGCCGCCTCGTAGCTGACGTGCGTGGCACTCATCGCCGGAATCGTAGAATCCAAGCGTGAGCGCGCCCGGGAATCTTTCGACCCCCGACTCCGACCAACGAGCCCGTCAAGGAGCTACGCGCCCGGCTCGCCCGAGCGCGCGGAGCTCCGCCGCCGGCTCGACCAGATGCAGCGCGAGCGCATCGAGCTCCCGCTCGTGATCGGCGGCGAGGAGGTCACGACCGGCAAGACCGCCGAGGTCGTCATGCCGCACAAGAAGGAGCCACGTCCTCGCGGACGCGCACCAGGGCGGCGCCGCCGAGGTCGAGCGCGCGATCGAAGCAGCCGGCGAGGCCTGGGAAGACTGGTCGCGGCTGCCCTGGGAGGAGCGCGCAGCCATCTTCCTCCGCGCCGCCGAGCTCCTCGCCGGCCCGTGGCGCTCGACGCTGAACGCCGCGACGATGCTCGGCCAGTCCAAGACCGCGCACCAGGCCGAGATCGACGCCGCCTGCGAGGTGATCGACTTCTACCGCTTCAACGTCGAGTTCATGACGCGGATCTACGAGCAGCAGCCGGTCTCGACGCCAGGGCGTCTGGAACCGGATGGAGTACCGGCCGCTCGAGGGGTTCGTCTTCGCCGTCTCGCCCTTCAACTTCACCGCGATCGGCGCGAACCTCCCGGCGAGCGCCGCGCTGATGGGCAACACCGTCCTCTGGAAGCCGGCCGGCACCGCCTCCTACTCGGCGCACTTCCTGATGCAGCTGCTCGAGGAAGCCGGCCTCCCGCCCGGCGTGATCAACCTCGTCTACGGCCCGGGCGCGTCGATCGGCGACCCGGCGCTCGCCAGCGCGCAGCTCGCAGGCGTCCACTTCACCGGCTCGACCGGCGTCTTCAACTCGATGTGGAAGACCGATCGGCGAGAACATCGCGTCGGGCAAGTACCGCAACTACCCGCGGATCGTCGGCGAGACCGGCGGCAAGGACTTCATCGTCGCGCACCCTTCCGCGGACGTGGACGCGGTCGCGACGGCGATCGTCCGCGGCTCCTTCGAGTACCAGGGCCAGAAGTGCTCGGCCGCCTCGCGCGTGTACGCGCCCGCGAACCTCTGGCCGGAGCTGCGCGAGCGCCTCGCCGACCAGGTGGCGCAGATCAAGATGGGCGACGTCGCCGACTTCGAGAACTTCATGGGCGCCGTCATCGACGCAGAAGTCGCTGCAGACGCAGAAGGAGGCGATCGACGAGGCCCGCGCGCACGAGCAGACCGAGGTGCTGGTCGGCGGCGGCGTCAACGACGAGGAGGGCTTCTTCGTCGAGCCGACCGTGATCGAGACGCGGGACCCGGACTTCCGGCTGCTCCGCGACGAGCTCTTCGGCCCGGTCGTCACCGCGTACGTCTATCCCGAGGGCAAGTGGAGCGACACGCTCGACCTCGTCGACCGCACGCGCGCCGTACGGCCTGACCGGCGCGGTCTTCGCCGACGACCGGCGCGCGCTGCTCGAGGCCGAGGACGCGCTGCGCTACGCGGCCGGCAACTTCTACGTGAACGACAAGCCCACGGGCGCCGTCGTCGGCCAGCAGCCGTTCGGCGGCGGGCGCGCGTCGGGGACGAACGACAAGGCGGGCTCGATGTGGAACCTGATCCGCTGGGTGAGCCCGCGGACGATCAAGGAGACGTTCGTCCCGCCGACGGACTACCGCTATCCGTTCATGGCGCCCGACGGGGACGGCAGCGGCCCCACTCGGTGAGGGCCTTCCTCGCGGCCTCCGGGGTCGCGCCGTAACTGCTTGTTCGACGCGATCTGGAATGCGACGGACGTCTTCCGGGATCACCTGGGCGATCTCGGCTGGGGAGCGCTCGCTCTCGGTGTCTGCTTCCACGTGCTGCGCCTGGTGTGCGTCAGCCGCGCGTGGAGAAACATCATCCAGGCCGCGTATCCCGCGTTCACGCGTAGCCGCCCGCTCGATTCTCGGAGCGATCTTCGCCGGGGCCGGCGTGAACGCGATCATCCCCGCTCGAGGAGGCGACGCCGTCCGGGTCGTGCTCGCCAAGCGCCGCGTCGACGGCAGCACGTACGCGACGATCGCCTCGACGCTCGTCCTGCTCAGCCTCTTCGACTTCGTGATGGCGACCTGTCTCGTGGGTTGGGCGGCGGTCACCGGGCAACTGCCAGAGGTCCTGGGCCCGTCCTTCGACTTCGGCTGGGCGTTCCACAATCCCCGGACGTTTCTGAAGGTGGTCGGGGTCGTGCTCGCGGTCGCGGTGGTCGCGCTGCTCTGGTTCGCCGAGCAGATCGGGGACTTCAGGAAGCGCCTCGCCCAGGGCTTCGCGATCCTCAAGGATTGGCGCGCGTACCTGCGCAAGGTCGCGCTCTGGCAGGTCGCCGATTGGACATGCCGGCTGATTGGCGTCCTCTTCTTCCTGAGCGCGTTCGGGTTGCCGGTGACCGTGCGCAACGCTCTGCTGGTCCAGGTCTCGGCCGGGCTCGCTTCGCTGCTGCCGATCAGCCCGTCCGGGATCGGCACCGAGCAGGCGTTCCTGCTCTACCTCCTGCGCGACCAGGCCTCGAGGGCTGCGCTCCTCGCGTTCAGCGTCGGCATGCGGATCACGCTCATCGTCGTCAACCTCGCGCTCGGGTTCGGAACGCTGCTGATCTGGTTCCGCAGCACCGACTGGCGCGCGCACGCCACTCAGGAATCGACTAGGTAGCCCGGGCAGCGGTTCGCTGAGCGCCGCTGCGCAGGGCGATCACCAGCCCGACGGCGAGGGCGGGGAGCGCCAGCACGACACCGGCGACGCGCACGCCCGCCGCCGAGGCGATCGCACCGTCGATCAAGCTCGCGAAGGGGCGGACGCCGAGGAAGGCGATCCCCCACAGCGCCATGATCCGCCCGCGCTGGGTCTCGCTCACCTCGAGCTGCAGGCGGCTCGTGGCAGACGTGTTCGACGCGAGGTAGCCGATGCCGGCCGCGAACAGGAAGACGAGCGCGAGCGGCAGCCACGGGGTCAGCGAGAAGAGGATCATCCCGGCACCCAGCAGGCCAAGCGTGGCGGCCATGCGCCGCCGCGAGCCCGCAGTGCGGCCGGCGACGATGAAAGCGGCAGTGACGGCGCCCGCTCCGAACACGCCCAGGAAGAAGCCGCCCACGGTCGCGGAGAAGCCGAACTCGTGTGCGAAAGCAGGAGCGAGAGCGTTTACCGGGTCCGACGCGAACCCGACGACGGCCACGATCAGCAGGTACGCCGCCAGCCTCGGCTCGCGTCGGATCAGCTGGAAGCTCTCGCGCAGGCGGGAGGACCCCGCTCGCTCCTGCGGGCGTGGCCGCAGGATCAGGACCGCGGCCGCGAGGACGAGGTATGAGACCGAGTTGATCGCGAAGGCGACGGAAACTCCGAACGCGCCGATCACGAGCGCGGCGAGGCTCGGGCCGACCGCGCGGGCCACGTTGTAGGTCATCGAGTTCAGCGCGACCGCCGAGGGGAGGTCGTCGCGGTCGACGAGCGAGGCGATCAGCGCCTGCTGGGCGGGAAGCGCGAGCGCCGTGAGGATCCCGAGCACGAACGAGAAGCCGAGCACGACCTGCTCGGTCGCGAGGCCCCCGAAGGCGAGGGCCGCGAGCGCGGCCGTCAGCGCCGTCTGAGCGGCCTGGGTGGTGAGCAGCAGGCGCCGCCGGTCGAAGCGGTCGGCGGCTGCTCCGGTCCAGGGAGCCAGGAGCAGGATCGGCCCGAACTGCGCGAACTGGAGCACGCCGAGCAGCAGCGTCGAGTGCGTTAGGTCATAGATGAGAACGGCCGAGGCGAGGTTCTGGAACCACGCCCCGCTCGCCGAGCAGGCGTTGCCGACGAAGTACGGCCCGAAGTTCCTGTGCCGCAGCAGCCGAAGGACCGCCGGCCCTCCGCGCTCGGTGCTCAGGCGCGCCCTGCCTTGTGCAGCTGCGCGTAGATCGAGCGGGCCGTCTTCTGCGGAATCCCGGCCACGCCCTCGAGCTCTTCCTGGCTCGCGGCCAGGAACCGCTCAGCGGAGCCGAAGTGCCGCAGGAGCGCGCGGCGCCGCGCCGGCCCCACGCCCTGGAGCGTGTCGAAGATCGACTCACGCGCTTTCGAGTCGCGTCGCTGCCGGTGGAATCCGAGCGCGAAGCGGTGCGCCTCGTCGCGGATCCGCTGCAGAAGCTGGAGCCCGGCCGAGTGGCGGTCGAGCACGATCGCGTCGGGCCGGTCCGGCACGAACACCTCCTCCGCGCGCTTCGCGAGCGAGATGACCGCGACGCGCGGCAGGTCGAACCCCTGCATCGCCGCCAGAACGGCCGAGAGCTGCCCCTTGCCTCCGTCCACGAGCACCAGGTTCGGTGTAGCCGAGAACGACTCGTCGTACTCCTCGTCGGCCACGTCGCGCATCCGGGCGAACCTGCGGGTGACCACCTCGGCGAGCGCTGCGAAGTCGTCCTGTCCTTCACCCCCCTTGATCCCGAACTTCCGGTAGTGCGCCTTCTTCGCGAGCGCGTCCTGGAAGACGACCATCGAGCCGACCGCCGATTCCTCCTGGATGTTGGAGATGTCGTAGCACTCGATCCGGAGCGGCAGCGCCTCGAGGTTCAGCGCCTCACGGAGCTCCTCGAGCGCCTCGACGCGCCGCAGCCGCTTCTGCTCGGCCGTGGCCGCCTCGGACGCAAGGGCGACGCGCGCGTTCTGCGTCGCCAGCTCCTGCAGCCGCCGCTTCTCGCCACGCTCCGGGGCGCGCACCTCGACCCGCGACCCGCGCCGCTCGGTCAGGAACTCCGCGAGCGCGTCGGTCTCCCCCACCGCGCGCGGGACGACGATCTGCGGCGGGACGCTCGGCGCCGACCCGTAGTACTCGAGGATGAACGCCTCCAGCATCGTCGCGACGTCCTGACCCTCGACGTTCTCGAGGTGGAAGCTGTAGCGGTCGATCAGCTTGCCGTCGCGGAGCGGGAAGACCTGCACCGCGGCGCGGTCGCCCTCGGCGGCGATCCCGAGCACGTCGATCGTCCCCACGGCGCGCTTGTCGGCCGCCTGGCGCTCGGCGAGGTGGCGCACCGCGAACAGGCGGTTCCGGTAGCGCGCCGCTTCCTCGAAGCGCTCGTCGTCGGCAGCCTGCTTCATCTTCGCCTCGAGCTCGCGCAAGATCGGCCGCGTCTCTCCGGAGAGGAACTCGATCACACTGTCGATCACGCGCCGGTAGTCCTCGTTCGAGACGTAGCCCACGCAGGGCGCCAGGCAGCGCTCGATGTGGTAGTCGAGGCACGGAATCCCCGAATGGCGCCCGGGCTTCGGCCCCTCGCACGGCCGGTACGGGAAGACGCGGTTCAGGACGTCCAGCGTCTCGCGCACCTTCTTCGCGTTCGCGTACGGGCCGAAGTAGACGACTCCGCGCCGGTGCCGCTCCCGCGTGAACATGACCCGGGGGTACTCGTCCTCCACGGTCACTGCGATGTACGGGAACGACTTGTCGTCACGCAGGCGGACGTTGAACGGCGGCCGGTGGCGCTTGACGAGGTTCTGCTCGAGGTGGAGCGCCTCGACCTCCGTGTCGGTGACGATCACCTCGAGGTCGGCCACCCGGTCCGGCAGCTGGGCGATCGCGGTCCGCGTGTCTCCGCCCGCCTGGAAGTAGCTCCGCACACGGGGCCGCAGCGACTTCGCTTTCCCGACGTAGAGGACCTCGCCGCGGGAATCGCGGAACAGGTAGACGCCCGGCTTGGCCGGGAGCGCCTTCAGCTTGTCCTCGAGTTTCGAGACCCGCCTGGCCATGGAAACTAGGGTAGTGCCCTTGCTGAAGCTACTGCTGGCCGTCGGAATCGTGCTCGCGCTCGCCGCGGGTGGCTGGGCGCTGTTCCTGCGCTCGACCGACGACCCCGGCAAGACGCTCACGATCGGGGCCCTCGAGGACGGCGTGAAGTACTCCGACCAGACGCTCGCGGAAAAGCAGGTCGCGTTCGCGAAGCAGGCCGACCTCGACGCGCTCAACATCACGACCGCCTGGACGCCGGGCCAGACCGAGCCCGACCCCGGTGAACTGGCGCTCCTGCGCGGAGTCGCCGACGCGGCGCAGAAGGCCGGGATCCAGCTGCTGATCACCGCGTACGCCGCGAAGCCGAGCTTCGCGCCGACGACCGACGAGCAGCAGGACAACTACGCGCAGTACATGGCGAACCTCGCGCGATCACTGCCGTCGGTGGACGCCTTCGCGGTCTGGAACGAGCCCAACCTGAACGGCTTCTGGCTCGACCAGTTCGACGAGAGCGGGAACGACATCGCCGCCACGGCGTACGAAGCGCTGCTCGCAAAGACGTATGACGCGCTGAAGGCCGTCTCGCCGAAGCTCAAGGTCTACGGCGGAAACCTCGCGCCGCGGGGGTTCGACGACGCGGACTCCTCACGCCCGACGCACTCGCCGACCGCAGTTCATCAAGGACCTGGGCACCGCGTATCGGCAGAGCGGCCGCACGAAGCCGATCATGGACGTCTTCGCGCTGCACCCATACCAGACCCGCTCGTCGATCCCGCCCGGTCAGCCGCACACCGGAACCTCCCTCGGTATCGGCGACTACGACAAGCTCGTCTCACTGCTCGGCGGAGCCTTCGACGGCACGGGCCAAGAGGGCTCGAAGCTCCCGGTCGCGTACACGGAGTT
This sequence comes from uncultured Actinomycetes bacterium, assembly GCA_963712635.1. Lineage (GTDB taxonomy): Bacteria > Actinomycetota > Thermoleophilia > Gaiellales > Gaiellaceae > VAXT01. The sequence goes on from CAVQIS010000008.1 coordinate 510,961, forward strand.
CGGCGTCCAGTCGATCATCCCGCCGAGCGCGCAGGGCCCGTACACGAACCTCGCAGTCGCCGCTCGGCAAGGACGCCGTACCGCGAGGACACACAGGCCGACTACTACCGGCAGGCGTTCGAGCTCGCCGCCTGCCAGCCGACGGTGATCGCCGTGTACATCTTCCACCTGTTCGACGAGGCCGACCTCAACCGCTGGCAGTCGGGCCCCTACTACACCGACACAAAGCCGAAATCGAGCCTCGACGCAATCTCCAAGGCGGCGAAGAAGGCACGCGAGGGAAAGCTCGCCGACTGTTCGTAAGATTCGGATCGTGGAGGGTCAATACGTCGCGTACCAGTTCTTCCGGGTCGACCCGGCCTGGCGCCGGCTGCCGGTCGAGGAGCGCGTCGCCGGCAAGGACGCCTTCGCAGAGGTGATCGAGGACTGGGCGGGGCGCATGACCTCGCTCCGCGCGTACACGGTCACTGGAGTTCGTCCGGACAGCGACTTCTTCCTCTGGAAGATCACCGAGCGCTACGAGGACCTCGGCGAGCTCGGCGCGGCGCTGAACGGCACGCCGCTCGCCGGCTGGCTCGAGACGCCGTACTCGTACCTCGCGACGACGAAGGCCTCCGAGTACACGCGAGCGCGAAAGCCGAGGAAGGTCGTGCCGAAGGGGTCGCCCTACCTCGTCGTCTATCCGTTCACGAAGCTGCGCTCCTGGTACACGCTCTCCCAGGAGGACCGCCAGCGCGCGATGGACGAGCACATGCGCGTCGGCCACGAGTTCCGGACGATCGTCAACCACACGACCTACTCGTTCGGGATCGACGACCAGGAGTTCATGACCGCCTTCGAGTGCGACGAGCCGTCTGACTTCATGCACCTGATGCGCACGCTGCGCGAGAGCGAGGCGAGCCGCTACACGGAGCGCGACACGCCGATCTTCGTCGGCCAGCACGTCCCGATCCGCGCGGCTCTCGACGCGCTGGACGGCGCCGCCTCCCGCGTCGAGGCCTAGCTGTACGTGTGCTGATCGCGCCAGGTGCGCCACATGGCGAACCCGGAGAGCACGAGCGTGAACAGGAACGCGATCGCCATGAAGCCGGCCGGACGGTCGACGATGAAGTAGGCGATCGCGGCGACGATCAGCAGGGCGCCGCCGTAGAACGCGAACTTCGCTCGCGTAGGCCACGTCTCGATGTCGCTCCTTCGCTCGCGCCACAGGAGATAGATGAAGAACGCGATCGCCAGGAAGAACGCGATCTGCGCGAGCAGGAACAGCGAGGCGAGCGCGACGTAGAGGTTGAGCAGGATGATCACGAGCGCGATCGCCGCGATGATCAGGAAGCCTCGGAGCGTCGGGTTCATGTTCGAGAACATCAGGCCGTCGTGTAGGCGCGCACCGCGAGCGCGGCCGCGATCAGGGTCGCTCCGGAGAACCAGGCGAGGCGCTTGCGCGGCTCCTTGGGCGCGTAGAACCAGGGGCTGAGCACTGCGAGCAGCGCGAACGTCCCGTACGCGTAGTGGAGCTCGTGCGCGGCCCTGTGGTCGTCGGAGAGGAGCAGGAGGCCCAGGCCGACCTGGGCGACGAGCACCGTCTGGGCGAGCGTCAACAGGTGCGCCAGGACCGGGCTCGCGTTCCGGCGCCGGAAGTAGGCGACCCCGCCCCAGATCGCGGACAGGAGCGTGACGCCCAGGACGAGGAATGCCACCGTGTGATGGGCCGTTAGCATCGGAAGACAACTCTACGGGGGAGCTCAGATGATCGAAGAGGGCAAGCCGGCACCTGATTTCGAGCTGGCGACGGACACGGGCGAGCGGGTCAAGCTGTCGGATTACCGCGGGCAGCCGGTCGTCCTCTACTTCTATCCCAAGGACGACACACCGGGCTGCACGGTCGAGGCCTGCGGGTTCCGCGACTCGTACACCGACTTCGAGAAGCGCGGCGCGGTCGTGCTCGGCGTGAGCCCGGACGACGTGGCCTCCCACGTGAAGTTCAAGAACAAGTTCTCGCTTCCGTACGCACTGCTGGCCGATCCGGAGCACGAGGTGGCGGAGCAGTACGGCGTGTGGGGCGAGAAGAAGTTCGGCGGCAAGACGTACTGGGGCGTCAAGCGATCGACGTTCGTGATCGATGCGGACGGAAACGTCGCCAAGGTGATGCACAACGTGAAGCCGGACGGCCATCCGGAGCAGGTGCTCGCAGCGCTTCCCTCCTGACCATCGGCCGTTGCTGAATCGTCCCGCGGGGCGTCTGGAGTAGGCTCGTTCCGCGATGCGCATCCGGCTGCTCCTCATTGCAGCCGTCACGCTGACGGTCGGCTTCTCGGGCTCGACCTCCCAGCCTCGAGCCGATCCCAGCTCCGGCAACCCGATCGCCTTCGGACGCGGCATCTACACGACGACCGGAGCCGACTACGCGCGCATCGCCGAGCTCGGCTTCAAGACGGTCATCGTCAGCCCGACGAAGGCCGCGCTCGACCAGATCCGCTCCAACGGGCTCAGCGCCATGCTCTACCTGGGCGGCTACGACCGCAGCACCTGCACCTTCGGGTGGTCGGACGCCGTCGTCGCGCAGCGCGTGAACCTCGTCAAGGACCATCCGGCCAGCGCCATGTACTACATCGCAGACGAGCCGCATACGAGCTGCCCCGACGTCGTACAGCAGATTCGCGCACGCAGTCAGCTCGTCCGGAGCATCGACCCGACCGCGCTCACCGCGATCGCCGAGGACCGGCCGGAAGACGTCGTCGCGCTCGCCAACACGACCGACGTGATGATTCTCTCGACCTATCCCTGCTCCCATCCCCAAGGCTGTGTGCTTTCGAAGATCGACGCCGCCCTGAACAGCGCCCGGACTGCAGGGGTGCGGCACATCTGGGCGGCGCCCCAGTCCTTCGGGGACGAGTACTACCGCGTCCCGACGCCCGGCGAGCTGCAAAAGATCGTCGAGCGCTGGAAAGTCGGCGGCGTCCAGGGCTTCTTCACATACACGTGGAACTGCTGCGGCGACCCCGAGACACTGGCCAACCATCCAGAGCTCTGGGACACGTGGAGGCACGAGAACGGTCGCTGAGCCTCATCGTTCCGCATGTCGCGGTAGCTTCGGTGATCGCCTCTTCGAGCTCGGCCCGCGAGAGCACGGTCTCGGTGTGGCCCTCGACGAAGTGCTCGGCGGCGAACGAGCGCACCGCTGCGAGCAGCGGAGTCACGCGCTCGACGGTGTAACCACCCGTGGGCGCCTCGTACAGACAGTCGCCCAGGAAGAGCACGCCGTCCGGCTCGACGTAGACGACGGTGGAGTCGTCCGCGTGGTCGCCGCCGACATGGCGAACCTGCATCCGAACGCCGCCGAGCTCGAAGTCGAGGCCTTCGCGGAACACGATCTCGGCGAGCCTGATGCGAACGTCGCGGGGCGATGGCAGCTCCTGCTTGACGTTGTCGGCGTGCTGCTGGGAGTTCTCTCCTGCCGCGACACGGCGGTCGAGTGCCTCGTCGCTCCAGTCGGTTGCCGCGAGCTCGTGCAGGTAGGCGGCGGTCAACTCGTGCGCCACGACGTGTGCTCCGAGCTCGTCCGCGCCGAAGACGTGATCCCAGTGGGAGTGGGTCAGGACGACGTGGGTCGGCCTGGCCACGCCTCGCGTGGCGAGCGCGTCGAGGAATTCGCGGGTGTGCGCCGCCGAGGAGCCGGCGTCCAGCCAAATCGTGGCGCGCTCCCCCTCGACGGCGCAGAGCGACGGCCGGTCGGGCGGCATCGGAGGCAGCCAGTACACGTGCTCACTGATCTTCTCCATGTGATCAGCCTAAGCCGTGGGCGTCGTCCTTAACGTTGCCCTCAAAACTTGCTGGCAGCCTTAAGTGCGGATGAGAGGACTTGAACCTCCACGGGGTCTCCCCCACACGGACCTGAACCGTGCGCGTCTACCAATTCCGCCACATCCGCTTGGCTGACTAATTCTAGCCGCGGTCGTCTTCCTCTCTACCATGTCGAACCTGAAGCGCATCGCCCTGCTCTCCTTCCTTGCGCTCCTCCTGTTGCCGGCCGCCGGCGCGGGAACATCCGCGCCTGCGCGCGGCGGGCTCGTCGAGGTCGTGGTCACTCTCGATTCGCCTCCCGTGGCGCGCGGCGGGCACGTCCGTACGCTGGCCGCGGTCCAGGGCTCCGTGGAGTCCGACCTCGCGGCCACGGTGCCCGAGGCCGAGGTCCAGCACCGCTACTCGTACGTCCTCGACGGCCTCGCCGTGAAGGTTCCCTCGAGCGAGCTCGGCCGGGTGAAGGACATGCCCGGAGTGACCGGCGTCTATCCGAGCGTCACCTACCGCTCGCTGCGCTCGTCCACGCCCGGCTTCATCGGCGCGCCGGCGGTCTGGGGGCCGACGCTGAAGACGGCGGGCCAGGGCGTGAAGATCGGGATCATCGACGACGGCGTCAACCAGACGCACCCGTACTTCAACCCCAAGGGCTACAAGATGCCGCGCGGCTTCCCGAAGGGGCAGAAGCGCTTCACGACGCGGAAGGTGATCGTCGCGCGCGCGTTCGCCCCGCGCTCGCCGAAGTGGAAGTTCGCGAGCCGCCCGTTCGATCCGCTGAACTCAGAGCACGCCACCCACGTCGCCGGCATCGCGGCGGGCAACTACCGCACCAAGGCTCCGAGCACGCGCGTGTCCGGGGTCGCGCCGAAGGCGTTCATCGGCAACTACAAGGTGCTGACGCGTGCCCGACGACGGGTTCGGCCTGAACGGGAACTCGCCCGAGATCGTCGCCGGGATCGAGGCTGCCGTCCGCGACGGGATGGACGTCATCAACCTGTCGCTCGGCGAGGCGGAGATCGACCCGAGCCGAGACATCGTCGCGCGCGCGCTCGACGGAGCCGCCGCAGCCGGTGTCGTGTCCGTCGTCGCGGCCGGGAACGACTACGAGGAGCTGGGCGCGGGCTCCGTCTCCTCCCCCGGAAGCTCGGCGCGTGCGATCACCGCCGCCGCGGAGAGCGAGAGCGGGCCGTTCATCGCCTCGTTCTCCTCCGGCGGGCCGACGCCAATCTCGCTGCGCATGAAGCCGGACGTGACGGCGCCGGGCGTCAACGTGCTGTCCTCCGTCCCGCGCCGCGAGGGGCTCTGGGCGTCCTTCAGCGGGACGAGCATGGCGACGCCGCACGTCTCCGGCGCCGTGGCTCTGCTGCGCCAGCGGCATCGTGGCTGGACGGTCGACCAGATCAAGTCCGCGCTCGTGCAGACGGGGAAGCCGGTGCTGGGTGGAGTCGGCGCAGAGGTCGAGACGACACGGGAAGGCGGCGGCACGATCGACCTTCAGCGGGCGGACAATCCACTCGTCTTCGCGTCGCCGACGAGTCTCTCGTTCGGCTTCGTCGCCCCGGGCGGCTCGGCCGTGCGCCAGGTTGCGCTGACCGACGCGGGCGGAGGAGCCGGGCCCTGGGACGTGAGCGCGACGCTCCAGCAGGCCGCCAGCGGCGCCTCGGTCAGCGTGCTGCCGACGACGACCGTCCCGGGACAGCTCGTCGTCACCGCGACCGCGTCGCCGGGCGCCCCGCAGGCGACGCACACCGGTTTCATCGTTCTCAGCCGGGGCTCGACCACGAGGCGCATCCCGTTCTGGTTCCGCGTTACCGCGCCGGCGCTCCCGACAGAGCCGGCGACGCCGCTCACGCGAACCGGCACGTATCACGGCGACACTCGCGGGAAGCCGTCGCTCGTCGACTCGTACCGGTACCCGGAGGACGCGCGCCTCTTCGGGGTCGAGCGCTCGCTGCGCGGGCCGGAACAGGTCTTCCACGTCGCTCTGAGCGGGCCGGTCGCGAACTTCGGAGTCGCCGTCACCGGCGGAGCGTCGTCCGTCGAGCCGCGCGTCGTCCGCGAACGCGGACGAGAACCAGCTGACCGGCGACATCGGTCTCCCGTACAACGCGAATCCGTACCTGCCCGCGTTCGGCACCGCGACCCGGGTCGCCGGCGCCGCGCTTCCGGGAGCAGGCGCGTACGACGTCGTCTTCGACAGCGCACGCTCCAGGCGGCGGTGGAGCGTTCACGTTCCGGTTCTGGATCGGCGACACCACCCCGCCGCGTCTGAAGCTGCTCTCGGCCCGCGGCGGCAGCCTGCGCGTCCGAGCGACCGACGGCGGCGCCGGGATCGACCCGCAGTTCGTCCGACTCTTCGTCGACGGCCGCAGGCGGGCTGCCCACTACGACGCGGCGAAGAACCTGGTCACCGCATCGCTGAAAGGCCTCGCGCACAGGCGGCACCGGCTCACGCTCATCGTCTCGGACTACCAGGAGACGAAGAACATGGAGAACGTGCGCCGAGATCCTGCCGAACACCGCGCGGCTGCACAGCCGGCGCTTCCGTGGTCGCGCTAGTTCAGGTCGCGGTCGCGCTCGTTCGTCGTCGGGAGCTGAGCGAGATCGCGCTCGACGCTGGCGGCGAACTCGTCCGAATCGTCGTCCTCACCGCGCAGCAGCGTGAATTGCGCCTTCTGGCGCTTCCGGGCGCGCACGCGGCGGCCCTGCCATCCAAGCCTGCCGCTCAGGCGGGGCCATTCGGCCGCGACGAGCACGGCGACGGCGCTGGCGAGCAGGGCGATCCAGATCCAGCCCACGAATCGATTGTACCGACGGTTTTCCGACCCGAAAGCCGGGTTAGGGGCAGACCTTGACCCAGTCCGTGTAGCAGAGGTCGCGCCCGAGGCCGCCTATGAGGCGATCGTTGCCGCGTCCGCCGTCGTGCGCGGCCATGAAGTCGTTGCCCGGACCGCCCTCCAGCACGTCGTGCCCCGAGCTCCCGTTCAGGAAGTCCTTGCCCGCGTTGCCGATCAGCAGGTCCTCGCCGGGGCCGGCCAGGATGCGGTCGTTGCCCGGCCCTCCGATCAGCCGGTCGTTGCCCGCGAAGCCGGAGATGACGTCGTCGCCCCCGAGCCCGCAGATCACGTCGCGGCCGGACGTTCCACGGAGGAAGTCGCGCTGGTTCGTGCCGACGACGGTGCAGCCGGCGTTGCGGACGCCGCGCGGGAGCGCCTCGGCCTTGTAGGAGTGTCCCGCGGGCACGCTCACGTCGACGTCACGGACGAAGTCGTGGACGACGACCGTGCCCTCGACGACCGTGATCCTCGTGGCGTCGCAGAGGTCCTCGGTCAGCCACTTCGTACCGCGCACGGTCGCCGACGAGAAGCGCCCTCGCGTTCGGAAATGACCCTTGCCCTTGCCCCAGAGCTTGCGCGCCGGCTTCTTCGCGGCGAGCGCCCGGAACGACGAGACGCAGTCGAGGAAGCTGCCTCCGTCGAGGCGCAGCACGCCGAGCGAGCGCGGGCCGGGTTGCTGCACCGTGAAGAGGCCGGAGTAGAACTCGCTCGTGTCGAGCGTCGCGCCGCGCGCCACCGTCACGTCCGCAGCGCCCGTCGGTCGTGTCGACCTGGCTTCCGATCGGGATCTGCGTGGCGCCCTCGAGAGTCACGGCTTCTGCGGCGCCAGGGACCTTGTATTGCACCGTGCCGTCGCTGAGCGCCAGGTTCGCGGACTGGCCGGGCGTCGGCGGCGGCGGCAGGAAGTCGGCGGTCACGGACTTCGCCGCGTTCATGGTGACCGTGCACGTGCCGGTTCCGCTGCATGCTCCGCCCCAGGCGCCGAGCGTCCAGCCCGGGTCCGGGTGTGCGACGAGCGTCACGGTCGTCCCGATGTCGAAGTCCGCGCTGCACTTCGCGCCACAGTCGATGCCGGCCGGCGTGCTGACGACGCTGCCGTTACCGGTCGTGGCGACGGAGAGAGCGAACGTCCCGACGTCGACGCTGACTCCGGCGCTCGCCGTGGCGCCGCGGCCGTCGCTCACCGTGTAGCTGAAGCCGTCGGTCCCCTGGAACCCGGCTCGCGGGCGTGTAGCGGATCGCGCCGTTCGCCTCGACGGAGGCCGTCCCGTGCGGCGGCTGCGTGACGCTCTCCACCGAGAGCGCGTCGCCGTCGGCGTCGCTGTCGTTGGCGCGGACGTCGATGTCGACGGGCCGACCGCGCCCGGTCGTCGCGCTGTCCGCCGCCGCCGTCGGCGCCCGATCTTCCGCGTCGAACCGGGTCGAGCTCACGAGCGTCACGCTCGCGCTCGGCGCAATCGTCGCGTTCCACTGCTGGCTGAGCGTCACGTCGAACGGGCTGTCCGCGACGAGGTTGCCGTCCGGGTCGTTGAAGACGTGTCCGTTGTCGCCCGCCGGAATCCCGTGGGCGCCCTCGATCACCGGGCGGTAGTTGAAGGGCTGGATCGTCCACTCGTCCGGCGACCCGTCCCCGGCGAGCGCACCGCTGATCCGGAGCAGCACGCGCGGAACGGATGTCGCCGACCGAGTCGAACTCCGTGAGCGTGCTGCCGTCGGCGCCGGAGGCCGCAGCGCCGTCGTCGGTGCTTCCGTCGAAGCGGAGGTCTCCGTCGAGGTGCCGCACGAGCTGCGCGTCGATCGCTCCGCCTCCGGTGTTCGTGAGCGTGTACGCCTGCCGCAGCGTCGAGCCGCCGAGGCGTCACCGGTTCGACCTGCTGGGTGAGGTCGATGCGGAGGGAGCCGAGCGTCAGCCGGGTCGTGAGCGGATCCTCCGAGAGGAGCTCGACCTGGCCCGACACGCAGTCGTCCACGAGCATCCTCCCGGCCGTGCTGACGTAGAGGTTCGACGTGTAGGTCGTTCCGAGCGGCGTGAAGCTCCCGGGCGGATTGAAGATCGCGTCGCCGGCTCCGATGCCGCCTCTGCCGAACGCGCCGAGCCCGTCGACCGTCACACGAATCGGCGCCGTTGGTCACCGCCGGGTCGCCGTTCTCGAGCGTTCGGACGATCGGATCACAGTCGACTCCGACCGGCGTGCGGCTCCCGGAGGATGTCGACGCAGCGACCAGGGCTGCCGCGATCGCGAACGACCGCGAGCAGGCCGGGACGCAAACGGCCTAGAGGCAAATTCCCACCAGCTTCAGCCGGCAGAGATCCGTGCCCGCGCCGCCGTGGACGCGGTCGGGCCCGTCCTGGCCGACGAGGAAGTCGTTGCCCTTGCCGCCCAGCAGCAGGTCGATGCCGGGGCCGCCGTTCAGATAGTCGGACCCGGCGCCGCCGTTCATCCGGTCGGGACCGTTTCCTCCGTTCATCCGATCGGCGCCCGGGCCGCCGACCACGCGGTCGGAGCCCTTGCGCCCGAGCATGAGATCGGGGCCGTTCTGCCCGAGCAGGACGTCCGCGCCGGGCCCGCCGACGAGCCGGTCGCTACCGGGCCCGCCGATGAGCACGTCGTTCCCGCCGACGCCGCGCAACGTGTCGTTCCCGCCGAGGCCGCAGATCACGTCGCGGTGGTTCGTCCCGCGAAGCACGTCCCGGTGCGTGGTGCCGATGATCGTGCAGCGGTGGCCGAGGACGCTCCGCGGCTGCGGCGGTCCCGGTGGCGGCGGAGGCGGTGGCGGTGGTGCCGGCGGAGGCGGAGGCGGTGGTGGCGGGGCAGGAGGCGGAGCGGGTGGCGGCGGTGGTGGAGGAGGCGGAGGCGGCGGAGGCGGCGGGCCGGAGGAGTCGTCGTTCAGGATCGTCCCCACTCCCACGCCGTGCTCGATCGTCGCGTTGGCGGCGCCGGTGAGCTCGACGAGGAACGTCTCGTCGGTCTCCACCTCGGTGTCGCCGTTCACGGAGACGCTGACGTTCTTCGTCGTCTGGCCGGGCGCGAACGTGAGCGTGCCGCTCGCTGCCGAGTAGTCGGAGGGCGCCTGGGCCGTCCCGTCGGCGGTGTTGTAGTCGACCGTGACCGTCTTCTCCGTCGCGCTGGACAGGGTCACCGCGAGCGTCGCCGTCGTGGTGCCCGAGCTCCCCTCGGTGACGCTCACGTCCCCGATCGCCAGCGCGGCGAGCGCGTCGTCGTCGACGATCGTGCCCTCGCCCTGCCCGTCGCCGAGGACGACATCGCCCGAGACGACCGTCAGGTTCACGAAGTAGTCCTCGTCCTGCTCGTCGATCGTGTCGCCGTGAACCTTCACGACGAAGGTCTTGCTCGTCTGGCCGGGGTCGAACGTCAGCCGCGTCGTCATCGCCCCGTAGTCGCCGGGCTCGTGCGCCGTGCCGTCGTTGCTCGTCGCGTCGATCACGACCACGCTCGGTCTGCGGCTCCGAGATCGAGGCGGTGAACACGGCGTCCTGCTCGCCCGCGTTCCCCTCCTGGGTCGAGGCGTCGAGCGACGCTGACCGTTGCCGGGTCGTGGCCCGTGACCGTGATGCTGACCGTGGCCACGTTCGAGTCGACGGTGCCGTCGTTCGCGAGGAACGTGAACGAGTCGGCGCCCTGGTAGTTGTGGTCGGGGGTGTACGTGCGGCTCGAGCCCGATCCGGAAAGCGTCCCGTGCGCCGGCTGCGTCACGACCGCGTAGGTGAGCGTGTCGCCGTCGAGGTCCGCCGCGTGGAGCGGGATGTCCTCGGGAGTGTTCTGCGCCACCTGGGCCGAGCTGTCCGCCGCGACCGGCGCGTCGTTGACCGAGGTGACGGCGATCGCGGCCGAAGCGGAGTCCGTGCCGCCGTTCCCGTCGGCGATCGAGTACGTGAAGCTGTCGCCGCCGTTGTAGTTCGCCTGGGGCGTGTACAGGACGGTGCCGTCCCCCTGGAGGACCGCCGTCCCGTGCGCAGGCGCGCCCACCGAGTGACGGTCAGCGTGTCCCCGTCGACGTCGGAGTCGTTGGCGAGCACGTCGAGCGCGGTCGCGCCGTCCTCGGCCACCGTGGCCGCGTCACTGGCCGCGACAGGCGCGTCGTTGACCGGCACGACCGTCAGCGAGACCGTGGCGACATTCGAGTCCGCGGTCCCGTCGTTGGCGACGAAGGTGAAGGAGTCCGGGCCGTTGTAGTTCGCGTCGGGCGTGTACGTCCGGCTGCCGCCCGACCCGGACAGAGAGCCGTGGGCCGGCCCGTCGGCGATCGCGTAGGAGAGCGGGTCGCCGTCGACGTCCGTTGCGGGCAGCGGCGCCAGCGCGAAGCTGTCCTCGGCGAGAATCGCCGAGTTCGCGGTCGCCACCGGGGGGTCGTTCACGGCGTTGACCGTGATCGTGACCGTCGCGATGTTCGAGTCGTTGACGCCGTCGGTCGCCTCGAAGGTGAAGGAGTCGGTGCCGTTGAAGTCAGCCGCCGGCGTGTATGTCCGGCTGGCGCTCGCGCCGGCGAGCGTGCCGTGCTCGGGCTCCGTGAGGAGCGAGTACGTGAGCGAGTCGCCGTCAGCGTCCGTCGCGCCGAGCGTGAGCGGTAGCGCCGTGTCCTCGTCGGTCGACGGGCTCTGGGACGAGGCCACCGGCGAGCTGTCGTCGTCCGTGATCGTGCCCTCGCCCTGCCCGTCCTGGATGTGGCCGCCGGTCGGATTGGACAGGTTGACGACGAGGAGCTCGTCGAGCTCGTCGTTGCGGTCTCCGGTGACGTCGACGGTGAGCGTCCGGCTCGAGACGCCGGTCGGGAAGCTCAGCATGCCCGGACGCAGGCGCGAAGTCCACGCCCGAGGTCGCCGTCACGCCCGCTGTCTCGTAGTGCACGCTGCTCGTCCCGTGGGAGGACCCGGCTCGCGAGACCGTGAACGTCATCGCGGTCGTTCCGGAGCTCCCCTCGGCGACGCTGGCGTCGTTGATCGAAAGACGCGGGTTGTCGTCGTCGGCCGGTGCCGGCCGCCGTCCGGGAGAACGGTCGGACGCCGTCGTTCGGCGGCGCCGTAGAGGCGCTCGCGAGGACCACTGGTCCCAGCAACACAAAGGCCAGGACGAGAAACGCGGGCAGCGTTCGGCGTCCATGAAATCGCTTCGCTAAACGCGAAAGCGTCGAAGACAACTCGCCGCCACCCCTCTTCCGCAGTAGACCAACTGAAGACTCTCAGCGCGCTAGGTGTGCGGCAATGGGCCGAACGGCCCTAGTTCAGTGTGGAGGAGGGGGACGCCGCTAGGCCCAGCGGCCTAGCACTGGAGGCGCGAGCCCTAGGCCAGCAGTCAGCGGTGCTTGACTGAATAGTCCTAGCGCGGGCGCGGCAACACCGTTCACTGGCGAGGCGCTGCCGCGATCCAATGATCTGGCGCCCCAAACGAACGCGACTAAAATGCGAGCATGAATCCCCTCCAGAAGCTGATGTCCTGGTGGCGAGGGTATGAGTCAGACTCGGTAGATGCGACGGCCGAGGCTCAACACTTGGCTGTAAATCGCGACACGATCAGGCTCTCGCACCACCTCCCGGCGGCTGCTCCGACCTCTCCTGCGAGCTTGCTTCCGACGCCCGACGTGCTCGATCCAGGACGCGAGAAGAGTTCCACCTCCCCGGGCTGAAACCTCGCGCTCGGGTTCTACCCAGCTGCTAGGTCGGAAGACGACGACGACCAGCAACAGACCCCGCCGTGTAAAGCTGCCGAATCGTGAGCGTGGTGCTGACGGTCGTTCCAACCGTTGGAGAAGCCGACGTGATCGCCGCCCTTCTCAGAACCGAGGGCATCCCATGCGCTTACCCTCAGCCTCCCTGGTACGTCGAAGGGGAACCCCTCGGCTTCATCGAGATACGCGTCGCCGAGGCCGATTACGAACGCGCCCGCGAACTGATCGAGGCGAGGGAGCCGACTGTCTAGCGAGCGTTGCCTGATTCGCCAGCGAATCGAAGCTCCCCGGGTTGGACTCGAACCAACAACCCTCCGGTTAACAGCCGGATGCTCTGCCAATTGAGCTACCGGGGAACGGTGCTCAGCGGTCGCGAATTGTAGCCGCGTCCTCTAGACGAGTTCTCCGACCGCTGCGCGCACCTTCTCGAGCTGCTCCTGGAGCTCCTTCGCGCGCTCGGGATCCGCATCGGCGAGCTCGCGGCGGAGCTTCCGCTCGCGCAGCCGGAGCAGCAGCTCCGTGCCGGTCGCCTCGTCGATGGCGTCCGCCGCGGCCCGCGCGTCGAGCTCCGCGATCAGCGGCACGAGGTCGGCCTCCGCCTCGCCTCCGTCGACCAGATTCGCCCGCAGCCTCCGATACAGCTCGTTGTCGAAGTGGTCGGGGCTCATCTCGGCGAGCACGGGCACGAGCCCGGAGTGCGCGACGCAGCCCGCCAGCGCCTCGCGCTCGAGCCTGTCCCCCGCGTCGATCAGCCTCGGGGAAGCCGCCGCGCCGGTAGCGGCGCTGCCTGCTCTCCGAAGCTGGATCGTGAGACCGAACAGGTCGTTCGCGAGTCGCCACGCCTCGTGGCGCTCGGGCGAGTCGGGGATCCCGTTGAGAAAGTCCTGCACCCGCAGATAGGCGTGCTGCTTGTCACGCTTGCGGTCCCACTCCAGCTGTACGCGGTGGACCGCGTACGGCTTCGCCTCACCGAGTCGATCTTCGAAACCGCCGGGATCATCAGCGGGATCCTTGCCATGCGGGAGGCCGACGATGTGAACGTTGAAGCCCAGTGTGAGCGCGAGCTCCATCCCGCGCAGCGTCGCCTCCTCGCCGGCCGCGTCCGAGTCGAAGCAGAGGAAGAGCCGCTGCGTCAGCCGCTTCAGCTCACGCAGCTGGGGCTCGGTCAGCGCGGTGCCCATCGACGCGACGACCGGCAGCACAGCGGCCTGGCGGAGCGCGATCACATCCGTGTTGCCCTCCACGACGAGCGCCCGGTCCTCCTTCGTGATCGCGCCGCGGCCGAGGTGGAGCCCGTACAGGACGTGCGACTTGTGGAACAGCTCGCTCTCGGGCGAGTTCACGTACTTGCCGCGGAGTGGATCGTCCTCGTGCAGCTTGCGGGCCTGGAACCCGATGACCCGGCCGCGCGCGTCGGTGAGCGGGAACATGAGGCGGCGCTGGAAGTAGTCGCTGCCGCGCCGCGTGAGGAGCCCGGCTGCGGCGAGCTCCTCCCGGCTGAAGCCTTTCTCGCCCGCCTTCCTCGCGAGCGTCGCGCCCGCCGGCGAGAGCCCGAGCCTGAATTCTCGCGAGACCTCCTCGCCGAGCCCCCGCTCGGCCAGATAGCCCTGAACGGCCTTGCCCGACTCGGCCCAGAGCACGCGCTCGTAGAACGTGGCCGCCTGGTCGAGGAGCGCATACATCCGGTCGCGACGGCGCCGCTCGGCATCCGCTTCGGGCGACGCGTCCTCGTACTCGAGCTCCACGTTGAAGCGGTCGCCGAGCCATTCGATCGCCCCGACGAAGTCGAGCCCTTCCAGCTCGCGCACGAACGAGATCGCGTCCCCGCCGACGCCGCACCCGAAGCAGTGGTACGTACCTCGGTCCGGCGAGACCGAGAACGAGGGCGTCTTCTCGTCGTGGAACGGGCAGAGCCCGGTGTAGCGCCCGCCGACCTTGCGCAGCCGCGTGCGCGCCTCGACGAGGTCGACGATGTTCGCGGCCGATTTGACGGCCTCGACGGACGTGTCCTTGATCCGGGCCACTAGACGGTGGCCGCGTACTCGAGCGCGAAGCGATCGGTCATGCCGGAGAGATAGTCCACGATCTCGGCCGGCGAGTCGCCCCGTTCGGCGAGGTGGTCGAAGATCCGGCGCACGGCCTCGGACGCGCGAACGTGCTCGCTCCGCGTGTGCGGGCCGAGGTACACGCGCTCGAACATGAACGCGCGCAGCGAGAGCATCGCGCCGCCGATCTCCTCGCCCTGGACGATGTCGCCGGCGGCCTCGGATGTCTCGACGAGGTCGTGGACGAGCCGGTCGATGCGCTTCGACCCGGTCGGCCCGAGCAGCTCGACCTCGTCCCGCGGCAGATCACTCGGCTTCGAGGATCCCGTGCCGGATCGCGTCGTCGATGTCGTGGTTGATGTACGCGACGCGGTCGACGATGCGGACGATCTTGCCCTCGTGAGTCCCGGGCTCGACCTCGCCCGTGTGCTTGAGGATCCCGTCGCGCACCTCCCAGGTCAGGTTCAGCTCCTCGGCGATGCGCAGCGACTGCTGGTTGTGCCGGAAGCCGGTGCCGAACCGCTCGCTCAGGCACTTGTCGAGAGCCTCCTCGCCCGCGTGGCCGAAAGGCGTGTGGCCCATGTCGTGGCCAAGCCCGACCGCCTCGGTGAGGTCCTCGTTCAACCGCAGCGCGCGGGCGACTCCGCGGGCGATCCCGGTCGTCTCCAGCGTGTGGGTCATCCGCGTCCGGAAGTGGTCGCCGGCCGGGTCGATGAAGACCTGTGTCTTGCCCTTCAGGCGGCGAAACGGCTTGGAATGGAGGATCCGGTCGCGGTCATGCTGGAACGGTGTGCGCAGACGAGACTCGCCCTCCTCACGCTCGCGGCCACGGGTCTCGTACGAGCGCACCGCATGTGGTGAGAGCCAGGCCTCTTCCTGCTCGCGAACACGAGCCTCGAAGGCGTCCGCGACGCTCCCTTTCACCTCGGCCATTCTCACGTCCACGTTAGAGGATGATCGGGACAGTGCCGCCGTCGGCGCTCCAGGCCGATCCGGTCACGTAGGAGGCGCGGTCGGAGCAGAGGAAGACGATCACCGCGGCGATCTCGTCAGCCTCGGCGAGTCGACCGAGCGGTCGGCCCTTTCCGACGGCCTCGAGCACCTCGTCGCGCGTCTTCCCGGTGCGCTCTGCCTGCTGGTCGGCGAGCCCTCCCCGGCCGAGCCACGCCTCGGTTGCGGTTGGGCCCGGAGCGACGGCGTTGCAGCGGATGCCGTCCTTGGCGTAGAGGTCGGCGACGAGCCGGGACAGCGAGAGCACTGCCGCTTTCGTGACCGTGTAGTTCGGCATCGACGTCGACGGCCGCTTGCCCGCCGTGGAGGAGACGTTGACGATCGAGCCTCCACGCCCGCGCATCGCAGGGAGCACCGCCCGGATCGCGCGGATGTAGCTCATCACGTTCAGCTGCCACATCTCGTCCCACTGTTCGTCGGTCACGTCGTCGAAGTCGACCTGGTAGGCGCTGCCGACGTTGTTGACCAGGCAGTCGACCGCGCCCAGGTCGCTCGCCTTCGCGATCAGCTCGCCGGGCGCCTCGGGGTCCGCGAGATCCGCCTTGACGTGCAGCTTCTCCCCCACGCCGGGCGCCTCGCCGCGGCCGCTCGTGACGACCTTCGCGCCCTCCTCGGCGAGCATCTGGGCCGTCGCGCGCCCGATCCCGCCGGTCGAGCCGGTGACGACGCACACGCGATCGCGGAGGCCGAGATCCAAGGGCGGCTAGCGTACAGCGGCGTGACGATCATCCTGCTCGCGCGGCACGGGGAGAGCGACTGGAACGTCGCTCGCCGCTGGCAGGGGCACGCCGACCGCCCGTTGACCGAGAAGGGTCGCCGGCAGGCGCGGGCGCTCGCGGAGCGTTTGAGGAGCGTCGAGCTCGACGCGGTTTGCTCGAGCGACCTGCAGCGTGCGGCCGACACGGCCGCCGAGGTCGCGCGGGCGCAGGGACTCGAGGTGACCGAGCTTCCGGAGCTGCGCGAGGTGGACGTCGGCTCGTGGTCGGGCCTGACACGCGCCGAGGCGGAGGAGCGCTTCCCGGAGGGAGTCGCGCGCTGGCGGGAGGGATTCCCGGGCTGGGACGACGGCGAGACCTACGAGGCGATGACCGAGCGGGTGGTCGGAGCCGTGGTCGGCATCGCCCGGGCTCACGAGGGCCGGCGGGCCCTCGTCGTCTCGCACGGAGGCCCGATCCGGGCCTTGCATGCGGCCGCGCTCGGGCTCGACATCCACACGTATCGGCGCATGCGGCCCGTCGAGCCGAACGCGCGGCTGTCAGCAGTCTGTTACGCGGGCGGCGCCCTGACGGAGCTCTGCCCCGCAAACGAGATCGATGCGCTGATCGCGCGCGATCAGGCCGAGCGCCGCGCGGCCGCGGCTCGGCCCCCAACGCCGGCCGGCTGATTCGCTTGATCGAGGGATTCCCTTCTCCCTCGGTTTCCGCCATGTTGAGATCGCCGCCCGGATCGCTCGTCGATCCGCGGTTTCAGCATCACGGGGGGAGAAGGACATGCACGACAACTGCGGTGTACAGCCCTTGCTCGGGTCGGTGCTCGTCGAGCAAGGTGCGGTTGAGGGCGCGGAGCTCGACGACGCGCTCGAGACCCAGGTTCTGAGCGGAAAGAGGCTCGGAGAGATCCTCATCGACCTCGGCGTCGTCTGTCGGCCCGAGCTCGATCGGGCAGTCGCGACGCAATCGGGCGTGCACCTCGACGAGGAGGCTGGTTTCGGTTCGGGGCTCCGCGCCGCGATCGAGAGACGGCACCGGGTTCGGCGAGCCGTTGCGGTCTGCTAGAGCGGCCCTCTCCCCAGCGGGCCTGCAACCGAGTTCCCTTGATCGAGGGATTCCCCCTCGAGCCCCGGGTCGCCATGCTGGAGAGGCGGCATGGACTCGCGGGGAGCGAGGACAGACACCGTTCGACGAGGGGGGAACATGAACGACACGGGCACTGAGCGACCTCTGCTGGGCACGGTCCTCGTCGACGAGCGCGCGGTCGACGAAGCCGACGTCTACTGCGCCCTCAGGGAGCAGATCGAGACCCGCGAGCCGATCGGCGAGATCCTCGTCGGACTGGGTCGGATCTGCCGGCCGCAGCTCGACCGCGCGCTGGCCCACCAGGCCGGTCTCGAGCTCGACGAGCGGACGGGATTCGGAACCGGGTTGCGCATGGAGATCGAGCGGCGTCACGAGCTCCGGCGCGCCCTCTTCGACGCGTAGACCGGATCGTCGCCGCCACGCGGTCACAGACCGACTGGTTCGGGTCGATGAGTCGGCTACGCTCCGACCCGTGGAGGACTACACGAGCAAGTACAAGGGCGAGCAGGTCGAGGTCGCGATGTTCGGCGGCGACTACCACGAAGGCGTGCTGACCGCCTACTGCGCCGTGGACGAGGTCGCTCACATCGAGCTCAACGGCCACATCCTGATCCCGCTCCAGAACATCGCTTCGCTGCACTGCACGAGCCGGTGCGACGCGCCCGAGCCGGACTGGCCGCCGCGCGGGCTCACCGAGGACGAGCGCGACAGCTAGCTCCATGGGGTTCCTGCCCTCGGCGAGGAACCTGGCGAAGGCCTGGCTCCTCCTTCTGGGAAGCGGCGCGGCGGTAGGGGCGCTCTTCTGGTGGGCCAGCGGCTACCGGGCCGCGTCGCTCGCTGTGTTCTGCGTTCTTCTCGCAGCGGCCGGTCTGTACTGGACGCTCGACCGCGTCGCGCCCGGAATGGTCGGCGCGCGTGAGCTCGTCGCGGCGGAGGCGCCGCTTCTGCAGTCGACCGTCGAGCGGCTCGCGGCCCGCGCCGGGGTTGCGCGGCCGAAGCTCTATTTCCTGAGCCGACGGGCACCCGCGCGCGTTTGCAGCGGGCCGCGGCCCTCGCGGCTCGTCGCTGACGGTGAGCGCCGGGCTGCTCTCGGCTGCGTCTCCGGCCGAGCTGGACGGGATCCTCGCCCACGAGCTCGTCCACATCGCGAACCGCGACGTGCTCGTCCAGACCACGGTGTCCGTGATCGCCGGCTTCCTGATCGAGGTGACGCGGCTCGCCGGCTGGTTCCAGCGTGCGTTCCTGTTCGTCCTCGCGCCGGTCGCGGCGTCCTTCACCCACCTGCTGCTCTCGCCGAACCGCGAGTTCGCCGCCGATCGCGCCGCGGCGCAGCTCTGCGAGTCGCCGCACGGCCTGGCCGACGGGCTGCTCAGGCTCGAGGCGGCCGGCTCCTTCGTCGAGTTCCGCGCGAGCCCGGCAACCGAGCCGCTGTACACCGTGAACCCGTTCGCAGTAGACGGGCTCGCGGCGATGTTCGTGACGCATCCGCCCCTGGCCGAGCGCGTTCGGCGGCTGCGCGAGCTCGACCCGGAGTGGCGCGACCGCCTACGCGCTGCCTAGCTCGTCGGGCAAGAGCGAGAAGAAGACGGAGTCGCGACGCGATCCGTCTCGATACTCGAGAGCCGAGCGCATGATTCCCTCCCGCTGGAACCCGGCCTTCTCCGCGACCCGCTGGGACGCGTGGTTGTCCGGGTCGGTCGCGAGCTCCAGGCGACCAAGGCGGAGCTCGTCCACAGCCCACCTGCAGATGGTCTCGAGAGCCTGCGTCGCGATGCCGCGACCACGAGCCTCTGCCGTCATCCAGTAGCCGATGTGCCCGACGCTGAAGCGAAGGAGGCGGATCGCGATCGAGCCGAGCAGACGACCCGACTCGTCGACGACTGCGAAGTTGTAGGCGTCGCCGAGCTCCCAGTTCAGCCGGGCCTGCTCGAGATAGTTGCGTCCGTCGTCTTCCGAGTACGGCGACGGAACCATGGGAAGCCAGCGCGCGATCTCCGTGTCCTGGCAAGCGGCCGTCAGCGCCTCGAGGTCGTCATCGCGCCAAGGGCGCAGAACGATTCCGTCGCCTCGAATCTCCATACCCGCCATTCTAGAAACACGAAGAGCCGCCCTCTCGGACGGCCCTTGTGGAAGTAATTCGGCGGCGACCTACTCTCCCGGGAGGTTGCCCTCCGAGTACCATCGGCGCTGGCGGGCTTAACTTCTCTGTTCGGAATGGGAAGAGGTGTACCCCCGCCGCTATGACCGCCGAAATTGTCAAGGGCTTTGCGCCTCTCTAGCGCACCCTCAAAACTCCATAGCAGCTACACGTGTTCAAAATCAAGACCTCGGGCAATTAGTACGGGTCCGCTGAACAGATTGCTCCGCTTGCACGTCCCGCCTATCAACGTGGTGGTCTCCCACGGCCCTTACTCCTTCTAGAGGATGGGAAGCCTCATCTCGAGGTGGGCTTCCCGCTTAGATGCTTTCAGCGGTTATCCCATCCAGACGTAGCTAATCAGCAGCGCCGTTGGCACGACGACTGATACACCAGCGGTCTGTTCGTCTCGGTCCTCTCGTACTAGAGACGACTCCTCTCAAGCTTCCAGCGCCCATGGTGGATAGGGACCGAACTGTCTCACGACGTTCTGAACCCAGCTCGCGTACCGCTTTAATGGGCGAACAGCCCAACCCTTGGGACCTACTCCAGCCCCAGGATGCGACGAGCCGACATCGAGGTGCCAAACCCTTCCGTCGATGTGGACTCTTGGGAAGGATGAGCCTGTTATCCCCGGCGTACCTTTTATCCGTTGAGCGACTGCAATTCCACTCTCTACAGTCGGGTCACTAAGGCCTGCTTTCGCACCTGCTCGACTTGTCAGTCTCGCAGTCAAGCTCCCTTGTGCCTTTACACTCTGCGCACGATTTCCAACCGTGCTGAGGGAACCTTTGCGCGCCTCCGTTACATTTTAGGAGGCGACCGCCCCAGTCAAACTACCTACCTCACGCTGTCCCCGGCCCGGATCACGGTGCCAGGTTAGAAGCCCAGAACACGAGGGGTGGTATCCCAAGATTGGCTCCACGACGACTAGCGTCGCCGCTTCAAAGCCTCCCACCTATCCTGGACAACGTACCCCAGACTCCAACGTCAAGCTGTAGTAAAGGTGCACGGGGTCTTTCCGTCCAACCACGGGTACTCGGCATCTTCACCGAGACTGCAATTTCACCGGATCCCTCGTTGAGACAGCGCCCAAGTCGTTGCGCCATTCGTGCAGGTCGGAACTTACCCGACAAGGAATTTCGCTACCTTAGGACGGTTATAGTTACCGCCGCCGTTTACCGGGGCTTGGTTTCAAAGCTTCGCCCCGAAGGACTAACCTCTCCACTTGACCTTCCGGCACCGGGCAGGCGTCAGCCCCTATACGTCGTCTTTCGACTTCGCAGAGACCTGTGTTTTTGATAAACAGTCGCTTGGGCCGTTTCACTGCGGCCCCCTCGAGCTCAAACCCGTAAAGGGTTGTCACTCTACCGGGGCGCCCCTTCTCCCGAAGTTACGGGGCCATTTTGCCGAGTTCCTTAACGAGGGTTCTTCCGATCGCCTTAGTATTCTCTACCTGCCTACCTGTGTCGGTTTTGGTACGGGCACGCCCCACCTCCCTAGAGGATTTTCTTGGGGACATGGCTTCAGGAGCTTCACCCGGTGAAGGGTTCGGTATCCCGTCTCAGACTTAATGGCCGGCGGATTTGCCTACCGACCGTCCTACGCGGTTGCCCCAGGACGACCATCGCCTGGGTCTCCTTATCCTATCCCGTCCCCCCATCGGTGATAACGGTGGGTACGTGGTACTGGAATATCAACCAGTTGTCCATCGCCTACGCCTTTCGGCCTCGGCTTAGGTCCCGACTAACCCTGAGCAGATTAGCTTTACTCAGGAACCCTTAGGCATTCGGCGGACGAGTTTCTCACTCGTCTTTCGTTACTCATGCCAGCATTCTCACTTCCCAGCTCTCCACGGCCGCTTACGCGACCGCTTTACAGACCTGGGAACGCTCCCCTACCACTCCGCAAAGCGAAGTCCGTGGCTTCGGCTCCTGACTTGAGCCCCGTTACATTATCCGCGCCCGATCACTTGACCAGTGAGCTGTTACGCACTCTTTCAATGGTGGCTGCTTCTAAGCCAACATCCTGGTTGTCTCGGCAATCGAACATCGTTTCCCACTTAGCCAGGAATTAGGGGCCTTAGCCGACGGTCTGGGCTGTTTCCCTTTCGAGCACGAAGCTTATCCCCCGCACTCTGACTGCCATGCTCTGGAATACCGGTATTCGGAGTTTGCCTGAGGTCGGTAAGCTGGTAGGCCCCCTAGCCCAAACAGTGCTCTACAGCCGGT
>CAVQIS010000008.1:535000-1367768 GCA_963712635.1 uncultured Actinomycetes bacterium
CTATCCGGTATTAATCCGGGTTTCCCCGGGCTATCCCGGTGTCGAGGGCAGATCACTCACGTGTTACTCACCCGTTCGCCGCTCTCCCCATGGCCGAAGCCATGGTTATCGCTCGACTTGCATGTGTTAAGCGCGCCGCCAGCGTTCGTCCTGAGCCAGGATCAAACTCTCCGTGAAGTTGGTTGTCACGCCGGCTCGAAGGCCGGTTTGACATCTTCGCGATGAGCTTGGAGCTCAAAGGTCAAACCCCCAAAAGATCGAGGGTATGACGAGTTACTAAGGCCTCGAGCAGGTGTGACCGCTCGAGGTCTCGACGTTTCACGCTGTTGAGTTTTCAAAGACCGGTGCCGTGCGAGGGGCGTAAAAAAGCCTCCGACTCGCGCCAGAGGCCTTCAGAGGTGTCGGGTACTAGCGTCGTATCCGAGTGCGTCCGAAGGCGCTCCAGTGTCGAGGTACAGGGACTTTGTTGCACCACTCGTCGAGCGGCCGTCGAATGGTAGCAGCGCCAAGGGGGGTGTCAAGCGACGCGGACCCGCTTTCAAGCAACGCGGAAGCGCATAAAACGGCGCTTTCCGGCCTGGACGAGCGCCCCGTCCAGCGCCTCCCGCGGGAGGTCGAGGTCGCTGACGGCCTCGCCGTTCAGCTTCACGCCTCCCTGGGAGATCAGCCGCCGCGCCTCGCTCGTCGACTGAACGCCAAGGTGCTCGACGAGGAGCGCCGGCAGATGCACCTCTCCATCGCCTGCGAGGACCGCCTCCGGGACGTCGTCGGGCGCCGAATGCTCCCGGACGACACGCGTGAAGTGCTCCTCGGCCCGTTGTGCCGCCTCCTCCCCGTGCGAGCGCGTGACGATCGAAGCGCGCGAGCTCGAGCTTCGCCTCCATCGGGTCGCCCCCGGGCGGATCGGCCTCCATCACGAGCGCGTACCACTGTGAGAGCAGGGAGTCGGGGATCCGCATCGTCTTGCCGAACTGCTCCTCGGGCGCCTCGCGCAGCCCGATGTAGTTCCCGCGCGACGCGCTCATCCCGGTGCCGTCCCAGCTGTCGAGGTACGCGACCGTGAGCGCGACCTGCGGCTCGAGGCCGTAGGCGGTCATCACTTCGCGGCCCATGAGCAGGTTGTACGTCTGGTCGGTGCCGCCGAGCTCGACGTCCGCCTCGACGGCGACCGAGTCGTACGCCTGCATCATCGGGTAGAGAAGCTCGGAGATCGAGATCGGCTCGTTCGCGCCGAAGCGCTTGTGGAAGTCGTCGCGCTCGAGGATCCGGGCGACGGTCGTCGTGCGCGTGAGCCGCAGGATCTCGGCGAAGTCGAGCTTGCTCAGCCACTCGCTGTTGAACCGCAGCTCCGTCTTCTCCGGGTCGATGATCGTCGAGGCCGCCTCGAAATACCGCTGCGCGTTGGCGTCGATCACCTCGGGCTCGATGATCGGCCGCTCGCTCTTGCGCCCCGACGGGTCGCCGATCCGCGTCGTGTAGTCGCCGACGATCAGGACCCCGATGTGCCCCTGGTCCTGGAAGGCGCGCATGCGCCGGAGCGGAACCCCGTTCCCGAGCGTCACGTCCGGAGCGGTCACGTCGATCCCGAGCTTCACGCGCAAGGGGCGGCCGAGCTTCAGCTTCTCCTCGAGCGCTCCCTCCGGGAGGACCGCGGTGGCGTTCCGGGTGAGCTCCGCGATTTCCACGCCGCGAGTCTAGACTCCACTCCTTGCGCTTTCGCCGCAGCACGAACAGCGAGCCGGCGCGGAAGAACGGGCGCCGCATCCGCAAGCTCCGCCTCCTAGCACTCGTCATGGTGCTGGGCCTGCTCTCGACGGCCTCGTTCATGTTCGGCCTCGTGACGGCGATCGCGAGCCAGCTGCCGCAGTACGACCCGGCGCACCAGCAGAAGATCGCTCACGACGGCTACGTCTACGACCGCAACGGCCAGCTGCTCGCGGTGCTCCGAGGCAAGGAGAGCCGCGTGATCCTCAACTCGGATCAGATCGCCCCGATCATGAAACAGGCGATCGTCTCGATCGAGGACAAGCGCTTCTACGAGCACAAGGGCGTCGACCTCCACGCGATCGGGCGCGCCCTTCTGCGCGGATGTCGAGCACAAGTCCGTCGTCCAGGGCGGCTCGACGATCACGCAGCAGTTCATCAAGAACGCCTACGTCGCCGACAACCGCTCGATCGCGCGCAAGCTGAAGGAGGCGGCGCTCGCCTGGCAGCTGGAGCAGCGGCACCGCAACGACAAGGACTGGATCCTCACCGCCTACCTGAACACGATCTACTTCGGCAACGGCGCGTACGGCATCGGGCAGGCCGCCCTGACGTACTTCCAGAAGCCGGCGAGCAAGCTGACGCTTCCCGAGGCGGCGCTGCTGTCCGGAATCCCGCGGGATCCGTCGCTCTTCGACCCGGTGACGAACCCGAAGGCCGCGAAGGAGCGGCGCCGCGTGGTCCTCGACCAGATGCTCCAGCAGGGGCTGATCGCGCCGGATCAGTACCACGCCGCCCGCAGCGCGGCGATGCCGGCGCCCGAGAAGGTCCGGCTGCCCGGGACGCGCGAGACGCAGGGCCAGTACTTCGTCAACTACGTCAAGCAGCAGCTGATCTCGGATCCGGAATACGGCCCCGGTGCGGTCTTCGGCGGCGGGCTGCGCATCCACACGACGCTCGACGTCGGCCTTCAGAAGATGGCGCGCAAGGCGATCGGCAAGGTGCTGGCCGACCCGAAGGGCCCGCAGGCGGCGCTCGTCGCGATCGAGCCGAAGACGGGGAAGGTGCTGGCGATGGTCGGCGGGTCGAACTACCGCGAGTCGCAGTTCAACCTGGCCGTCCAGGGTGAGCGTCAGCCGGGCTCCGCGTTCAAGCCGTTCGTGCTCGCGACCGCGCTCGACGAGGGAGTCTCGCCGGCGACGCATTTCACGTCGCACCAGGTGGTGATCCCGCTCGGGGACAAGCTCTGGGAGGTGAACAACTACGAGGGCGAGTACCTCGGCTCGATCGACCTCCAGACGGCGACGGTCCACTCGGACAACTCGGTGTACGCGCAGCTGACGTCGGTCGTGGGCCCGCAGAACGTCGCGCGCATGGCGCGAAACGCGGGCATCCGGAGCAAGCTGAACAGCTACTTCGCGATCGGGCTCGGCGCCGAGGCCGCGAACCCGCTCGAGATGGCGCGTGCGTACGCGACGTTCGCCAACGGGGGCAACCGGATCGACGGCTCCGTGCTCGGCAACGTGCCGCGCGCGATCACGCAGATCGGCAAGCGGAGGAACGAGGTCGTCGCGCACCGCGTCCTCAGCCCGACGAAGACGGCGATCCTGAACTCGATCCTGCAGAGGGTCGTGACCGAGGGGACGGGCCACCGCGCCGCGCTCGGCGACCGGCCCGCAGCCGGCAAGACCGGGACGACCGAGAACTACGGCGACGCCTGGTTCATCGGTTACGTGCCGCAGCTGGTCGTGGCGGTCTGGGTCGGGTACCCGCGCGAGCTGCGGTCGATGATGACGGAGTACCACGGGGATCCGGTCGCCGGCGGAACGTTCCCGGCTGAGATCTGGCACACCTTCATGGAGAAGGCGCTGCCGTATCTCCACGACGACCCTGAGTCCTTCCCCTCGACATACATCCCGTACGGATCGCCCGAGGAGGTCGTCTTCCGGGACGGGTCGCTGCAGATCGACAACGGCCACTGCAATACGCCTCGAAACGTGCTCTTCTTCGACGGGCAGGCGCCCAGCCGCACCGCGAACTGCAGGCCGAACGAGGTCGACGTTCCGGACGTCGTGGGCCAGCCGCTGTCGGAGGCGAGCGCGCAGGCTGAACGGGCAGCCGCTGACGCCGTCGATCCAGTACCGGGTCGCCAAGCCCGGCGACAAGGTGAACGTCGTGCTCGGGCAGAAGCCTCGCAAGGGCCGTCTCTCGTCCTACGACCACGTGACGCTGATCGTCGCCAAGGCGACGCACGGCGTCGTGCCCAGCGTGATCGGCCTGCCGCTCGACCGCGCGAAGAGGAAGTGCGAGCGCCGCGGGCTCCAGGTGGAAGTCGAGCAGACGCAGAAGGGACCGTCCGGGCGCGTGATCTTCCAGCTGCCTCGCGCCGGCGTGGCCGCTGCGCCCGGGATGCACGTCAGGCTCGCGGTGCGGGCCTGATCGGTCGGCTGACGAAGCGCGAACCGGACTCCGCGTAGCGCCACGGCAGCTCGGCCGCCTTGGTGATCCCGATCCTCGGGCCGACCTCGATCTCCGTCTCGTCGGCGGCGTAGAGCTCGAAAGGCGGTCGGTCGAGCGCGAGGCCGTCATGCTCGCCCGTGACACCGAGCGCCTGGGTGAGCCGACCCGGGCCCGCGGCGAGCAGCCTGGGCTCGTCGGTGCCGCGGCGTGCGGCCATCTGCTCCAGGCCGTGCGTCGGCTCGAGCGCCCGGATCAGGACGGCGCCGGCTTCCTCGCAGACGAAGTTCAGGCACCAGTGGATCCCGTACGACCGGTAGACGTACGCGCGCCCGGGCGGGCCGAACATGGACGCGTTCCGCGCCGTCCGGCCGCCGAAGCTGTGCGCCGCGGGATCCTCGTGGTGGTACGCCTCGACCTCGACGATCCTCCCGCCCACGCCGTCGACGAGCAGCGTCGCCCCGACGAGCTCCGGCGCCACGTCATGGACGCTCCGCGCGAAGAACGAGCGGCGCAGCTTCACGTCGTCGCCTTCTGCGAGTCGTACCGGAGCAGCGCGGGCGCGGCGGCGATGAAGAGCCAGCAGCCGGCGATACAGAAGATTCCGCCCGAGACGATCGAGAAGCGGAGGCTCGTCAGCGCGGCGAGGGCGCCGGCTTCGACGTTGCCGAGCGTGGGCGCGCTCGCCACTTGTGCCAGCTCGATCCCGGACAAGCGTCCGCGTAACGAGTCGGGGGTCACCGTGAGCAGGATCGTCGAGCGGAGGATCGCGCTCCAGTCGTCCGCGGCGCCGGCGATCGCGAGGAACACCAGCGCCAGCCAGAGGGTCGGCGAGAAGCCGAAGCCGACGATCGCCGCTCCCCAGGCGGAGGCAGCGATGCACACGCCCAGCCCCTGCCTGCGCGCGCGAGTCACCCAGCCGGAGAGGAGCGTGGCGACGAGCGCGCCCGCGTACGGGGCTGCGTACAGGAAGCCGACGGTCTCCGCACCTCCGCCGAAGTGCTCGCCGATCGCGGGGAAGAGCGCGCTCGGCATTCCGAACACCATGGCGATCGAGTCGACGACGAAGATGCCCTTCAGCTCGGGCTTGCGGCGCACCAGTTGGAAGCCCTCGGCGATCGCACGCAGGCCCGGGCGGGCGACCTTCCCGAGCGGCGGCATCTTCGGCAGCAGCGCCGCGGCGACGAGCGAGGCCGAGAAGGTGACGACGTCGATCGCGTAGGTGGCGGTGAGGCCGGCGGAGGCGATCAGGATCCCGCCGATCGCCGGCCCGCCGACGTGGCCGAACGACGAGTAGATCCCCTGCACGGCGGCGGCCGGGGCGATCTGGTCGTCGCCGACCAGGCGTGGGACGAGCGCGTCCATCGCCGGCCGCTGGATCGCATAGAGGGCGGTGCCGACCGCCTCGGTGGCATAGAGGGCCCAGACCCGCGGATTTGCGAGCGCGGCGTTGAAGACGAGCACGCCGGAGACCGCTGCGAGGCCGAGGTCGGACAGGATCAGGAGCATCCGGCGGTCGACTGCGTCGGCGATCGCGCCGCCGAGGAACGAGATCGTCAGCAGCGGGACGAGCGCGGCGATTCCCAGCAGGCCGACGGCCAGCGTCGATCCGGTGAGCTGGTACATCTGGTACGGGATCGCGACCGTCGTCAGCATGCTCCCGAGGAGCGAGATCGCGTTCCCGAACCAGAGGCGGCGGAAGTCGCGCGAGCGCCGGAGCGGCGTCAGGTCGATCGTGACCCCGCGCAGGAACGCGAGGCGGCCCGGGCGGTCGAATTCGCCGGCTGGATCGTCGGCCGGCGGGCCAAACGGGTCGGACAAGCGCTAGAAGAGCTTCTCGCCCTCGTCGGGCGCGACGTCTTCTCGAGCAGGCGGCGGGCTCGGCGGAGAGGTCGTTCAGGTCGACGCGGCCCTTGTCGGCGTCGTCGACGATCCGCTCGGCGAGCTTCAGCGCCTCGTCGAGGATCGGCGCGCCCATCGCGGCGTCCTGGCCCATGTCCTGGAGGATCGTCCGCTCGGTGCGGCCCGCGATGATCGGATCGGGCACGCCTTCGATCCAGACGCGCGTCCGGTGACCTCCCCCACGCTCGTTGCCGACGATCGGCTCGACCGCGTAGATCTTGTCCGCGCGCGCGTATTTGCCGAAGCCGAGGAAAATCATCCGCCCCGCGTCAGCCATGCCGCGATTATCGCCTACGCGGAGATCGCGTCCCGCAGCGCCTCGACCACGAGCTCCTGGTCGGCCGCCTCGATCTGCGGGAAGAACGGAAGCGCCATGCTCCGCGAGCAGGCGTCCTCCGCGACCGGGCACGTCCCCTCCGAGAAGCCGTACTGCTCGCGCATGTACGGCTGGAGATGGACGGCCGGGACGTAGTGGCCCGCCTCGATGCCTTGCGCCTTGAGGCTCTCCATGACGCCCTCGCGGTCGATTCCCTCGGCGAGCTTGAGGACGTAGACGAACCACGAGCGCTTGTGATCCGCGTCGTCCGGATGCGGCGTCTCGACGCCGTCCAGGTCCGCGAGCAACTCGGTGTACCGCGCGGCTGCTTCGCTGCGCATCGTCCAGCATCCGGTCGAGCTTCTCCAGCTGTGAGATCCCGAGCGCGGCCTGGAGATCTGTGAGCCGATAGTTGAACCCGACCCGCGGGTGGTGGAACCAGCGCGAATCGTACGAGCGGCCCTGGTTCCTGAGGCTCTTCAGGAGATCCCACTCCTCCTCGGAGTGCGTCGTGACCATCCCGCCCTCACCGGTCGTCAGCTGCTTGTTCGGATAGAAGCCGAACGCGCCGGACGGCCCGTGGGAGCCGATCGGCGCGCCCTTGTACTCCGCCCCCAGCGCCTCGCAGGAGTCGTCGATCAGCCACAGCCCGTGGCGCTCGGCGATCGCGCGCAGCTCGTCGAGCTCGCACGGGTAGCCGAACATGTCGACGACGACGATCCCCTTCGTGCGCTCGGTGATCGCGGCCTCGACCGCAGCGGGATCGAGATTGAGCGTCTGCGGGTCGACGTCCGCGAAGACCGGCACGCCTCCTTCGATGATGAAGCAGTTCGCCGTCGCCACGAACGAGACCGGGGAGGTGATCACCTCGTCGCCGGGCTGCACGCCGGCGATGTGGCAGAGCATGTGCAGGCCCGCCGTCCCGCTCGAGACTGCGGCCGCGTACGGCGCGCCGACGCGCTCCGCGCACAGCTCCTCGAACCGATCGATCGCCGGCCCGAGCGAAAGCCGGCCGGAGCGGAGAACCTCTAGAACCGCCTCTTCGTCGCGCTCGTCCAGGTACGGGCGCGAGAGCGGGACGCGCGTCTCGGTCTTCACGCCTCCGCGGGCGCCGCGTTCCCGACCTTCGCGTACTCGAGCCACTGCGCCCAGCGCTCGCTCTTGCCGCGGCAGGTGTCGAGGTACGCGGTCTGCAGCGCCGTGGTCACCGGCCCCGGCGGCCCGACGACGTGGTCGTCGATCTCACGGATCGGCGTCACCTCGGCCGCGGTCCCGGTCATGAAGATCTCGTCCGCGGTCGAGAGGTCGGAGCGGATCAGGTTCTTCTCCTCGACCGTGTAGCCGAGGTCCTGCGCGATCTGGATCAGCGAGTCGCGCGTGATCCCCGGCAGGATCGACGTCGCGAGCGGCGGCGTCGCGATCGTCCCGTCCTTGACGATGAACACGTTCTCGCCCGAGCCGTCGGCGATGAACCCGTCGGCGGTGAGCAGGATCGCCTCGTCGTAGCCGGCGCGGTTCGCCTCGGACACGGCGAGCATCGAGTTCAGGTAGATCCCGGTCGCCTTGGACGCGTGCGGGATCGTGTTCGGCCCGACACGCTGCCAGGACGAAACCTTCACGCGAATCCCGTTCTTCAGGCCCTCGTCGCCGAGGTAGGCGCCCCAGGGCCAGCTCATGATCACGACGTCGACCGGGTTGCTCCCCGTCGAGACGCCGAGCTCGCCGTAGCCCGAGAAGGCGATCGGGCGCAGGTAGCACTCCGGGAGGCCGTTCGCGCCGATCAGCTCCATGCACGCGGCGTGGAGGTCCTCGACGGAGTACGGCAGGTCGAGGTAGAGCAGCTTCGCCGAGTTGTGGAGCCGCGCGAGATGGTCGGTGAGCCTGAACACGGCCGCGCCCTTGTCAGTCTCGTAGCAGCGGATCCCCTCGAACACTCCCGTGCCGTAATGGAGCCCGTGCGTGCCGACGTGAACCGTCGCATCGGCCCAGTCGACGAGCTCGCCGTTCATCCAGATCTTCTCGGTCTCGCGCACCTCTCGCCTCCTTGAGCTGCTACGCAGGAATGGTCAAAGGTTACGTGGCGGCCTCGACAACGTCCACGGCTTGTGCTTTCGCCAGGCGCACGAGGTCGGCCGGAGCAGATCATCGCCATGTGGCTGGGAGAGCCGGCTCCGATCCACACCCGCTTGTGCGAGAGGAGGTTCCGGTCGACGAAGACGCGGTCGACCGCGGGCAGCGGAAACGGAGCGACGGCTCCCGCGACGAAGCCCGTCGCCTTCTCCACCTGCTCCGGCGAGGCGATCTTGGCCTTGGCCACACCGGCCGCCCGAGCGATCTTGGGCGAGTCGGCGCGCCTGTCTCCCGGCACGAGCACGACCACCCAGCGACCGCCGCAGTCGAAGACGAGCGACTTCACGATCTGACCGAGCTTGCAGCCCACCGCGCGCGCCGCATCGACCGCGGTCGGCGTGCCCGCCTCGAACTCCTCGATCCGCGCCTCGACGCCCATCTTGCGCAGGAAGCTCGACACGCGCTCGACCGGCTCCGGCCACTGCGCAGCCACCAGATCAGCGGCTCAATCCGCGCCCAGCTCGATGAAGTAGATGTCATCGAGCCCGCCGGACCGAAGCGACTCCACGAGCTCGGGCGGCGCCGCCGTGTCGAGCGAGACGGCCATCAGCGCCTTTCCGCCGCGGTTCGTCCGCGAGACGGCCATGTTCGCGATGTTCACGCCGGCCTCGCCGATCAGGGTGCCGATGCGTCCGATCACGCCCGGCACGTCGTCGTAGCGGAAGAGCGCCATCAGCGGCGATAGCTCCATTTCGACCTCGAAGCCGAGCGCGCTCACGAGCCAGCGCCGGTTGTCGCGTCCGATCGTCGTGCCCGCGACGCGCAGCTCGTCGCCGTTCGTGCGCACCGCGACGCGAACGAGGTTCGTGAAGTCGCGCGAGGCGCGGCGGCGCTCCTCCACGACCTCCACCCCACGCTCGGCCGCGATCACCGGCGCGTTCACGTAGTTGACCGGCTGGTCGGCTCGGCCCTGGAACGCGCCGTTCAGCGCGGCGACCGTGAGCAGGCGCGTGTCGTAGCCGGACAGCGCGCCGTAGTACGCGAGCTCGATGCGCTCCGCGCGGCCGCCGGCGAGCTCCATCGCCAGACGCCCGAGGCTCGCCGCGAGCGGGATGAACGGCCCCAGCACCTCGAGGTCTTCCGCGCCGATCGACGGGATGTTGACCGCGTTCGTGACGAGCGCGCCTTCGAGCGCCGCGGCGACCTGCTCGGCGACGATCATCCCCGCTCGGTCCTGGGCTTCCTCGGTCGAGGCGGCCAGATGCGGGGTGACGACGACGTTGTCCAGCTCGAGGAGCGGCCCGGAGTACGGCTCGGCGGAGAAGACGTCGAGCGCGGCGGCGGCGACCTTGCCGGAGCGGAGCGCGTCGACGAGCGCGTCCTCGTCGAGCAGCTCGCCTCGGGCGGCGTTGACGATCCGCACTCCGTCGCGCATCTTCGCGAACGCGGACGAGTCGATCGAGCCGCGCGTCTCGGCTGTGAGCGGCAGGTGGAGAGTCAGGAAATCCGCCTTCGCGAGGACCTCGTCCTGCGTCTCGACTCGCTCGACCCCGAGCTCGCGGTAGCGCTCCTTCGCGACGAACGGGTCGTACGCGACGACGCGCATCTCGAGCCCGTTCGCGCGCCTGGCCACCTGCTGGCCGATGCGTCCGAACCCGAGCACACCGAGCGTCTTGCCGGCCAGCTCGAGGCCCCCGTAGCGCGATCGCTCCCAGCGGCCCTCCTTGAGCGCCGCGTGCGCCTGCGGGATGTTCCTGGAGAGCGCGAGCAGGAGCCCGACCGTGTGCTCCGCAGCCGAGATGACCGTCGACTCGGGCGCGTTGGCGACGACGATGCCGCGGCGCGTGGCGGCCTCCACGTCGACGTTGTCGACCCCCACTCCGGCGCGCCCGATCACCTTCAGCCGATCGGCCCGCGCGATCAGGCCCGCGTCGAGCTTCGTCGCCGAGCGGATGACGATCGCGTCGTAGTCGCCGATCTTCCCGGCGAGGTCGCCGTTCGTGTCCACGTCCACGTCGAACCGCTCCCTGAGGAGCTCGATCCCGGCGTCGGCGATCGGCTCCCGGACGAGGACTCTCACGCGGGCTGGTGCTCGTACGTCTCGAGCGCGCGCGTGACGGCGACTCCGCGCTCGATGTCGGCGCCTGCCTCGGCGAGCGCGAGCTCGATCCCGGCCAGAGCCGTGGTGATGTCGAAGACGTCGAACCAGCCGATGTGGCCGATCCGGAAGGCCTTGCCCTTGAGCGGCCCCTGGCCCGGGGCGAGCGTGATGCCCATGCGGTCACGCAGGTCGAGCAGGAACTGGTTGCCGTCGACTGGCTCCGGGACGCGGACCGCGGTCACGACCGCCGAGCTGTCGTCGTCCGGCGAGAAGAGCTCGAGGCCCATCGCCTTCACGCCCTCACGGCAGGCGCGGCCGAGGCGGACATGGCGCTCGAAGGCGGCCTCGAGCCCCTGCTCGAGGATCAGGCCGAGCGCGACGTTCAGGCCGATGACGATCGAGACGGCCGGCGTAAATGCGGCGTCGAGCGTCTCCTGCGCCACCCGGGTGCGCTCCCAGTCGAGGTAGAAGCGCGAAGCCGCGGAACGCTCGCGAACCTTCCAGGCCTCGTCCGAAACCGAGACCATGCACAGGCCGGGCGGCGCCATCAGCGCCTTCTGCGAGCCGGAGACCACGGCGTCCAGTTCCCACTCGTCGGTCTCGCAGGGAACGGCGCCGAGGCTCGAGATCGCGTCGACCGCGATCAGCGCGCCCGCCTCCTGGGCAGCCGCGGCGAACGCACGGACATCGGCCACGACGCCCGTCGACGTTTCGGACTGCGTCACGAGCACGGCAGTTGCTCCGCCCGTCTCGGACAGACGCGCCGCAAGATCGTCGGGCGACGGCGTCTCGCCCCACTCGTAACGGATGTGGTCGACCTCGCAGCCGTAGGCGCCGGCGATGTCGGCCCAGCGCTCGCCGAAGTACCCGGCCGAGACGACGACGACGCGCTCGCCCGGAGACGTCAGGTTGGCGACGACAGACTCGAGCCCGGCAGTCCCCGACGCCGTGTAGAGCAGGACCTCGGTCTGCGTGCGGTAGACCTCCTTGAGGCGGTCGAGGCACTCGCGATAGACAGGCCTGAAGTCGGGGCTGCGGTGATGGACGATCGGCTGCGCCATCGCCGCGAGCACTTCCGGCGGGACCGGAGTCGGCCCCGGCGTCATCAGGTAACGCTTCTCGGCCAAGCCACGTGAGCCTAGCTCAGTCTTAGGCTGTCCCACGTGGAGGCTCTCGTTGCGTTCGCGGCCGCGCTTCTTGCCCTGCGGTTGACGGCTCTCCTCGCGCGGCGCCGACGCGCGACGGGGCGACCGGAGCTGGCCGCGTGGACGGCCGCGCTCTTCGCCTATGCGGTCGCCTCGCGCGGCGCTCACCTGGGGCGCGGCCGCGGGCTGGGACTCGCGCTCGTTCCGCGTCTACTACCTCTTCGGCGGGCTGCTCACGGCGCCGCTCCTCGGGATCGGCTCCCTGCTCCTGTACGGCTGGCGGCGAGTCGCCGCGCCCGCGCTCGTCTACGTCGGGCTGGCCGTCGGAATCGCGATCTCGATGCCCGTGCACGGGGCTTTCGGCGACAGCATCCCCGCTGCGCAGGACCACCTCGATCTCATCCCCGGCAGGCTCGTGGCGATCGTGGCGAACATCACGGGGACGTTGGCCGTCGCAGCTGTCGCAATCGTCACGATCAAGCGCCGGCCACTGGGCAACGCGCTGATCCTGGCGGGGGTTGCTGTTGCCGCCCTGGGCACCGCTCTATCCGGCTTGGGTGCAGCGAAAACGGCGATATTCGTTGCAATTGCAGCACTTCTTCTTTACGGAGGTTTTACAGCCTCCGCCCGCAGTCGGCACTAACTCCCGCTAGCTTCCCGGGTCTTACCCGTTTGACATCGACTACGGGCCCCGCCGAGGGAGCTCCCCGGACACTGTGGCATTCCGTCCGGCGAGCACGCGGGCCCGTCAACGAGGGGGTCTCTTGCTCCGAAAAAACCTGCGGCTTTTGCCTGTGCTCGCTTTCATTCTCCTGGGCCTCGCTGCCCTGACCGCGACGCGGCCGGCGGACGCTCGCGAGAAGAAGGTCACCGTGCTCGCTCCTTCCGATGCGGGCATCGTCAAGCAGATCCGTCACTACCGCCGGGCCACGTGGCACTGGCAGTCGGTGATGGGCGAGAAGCGCACCAGGGCGAATCGCATCGCGGCGCGCGGCCCGAGCCGCGAGTTCAAGCTCTGGGTGCGAAACCTGTGGAAGCACCGCGCGAAGCGTGCGCGCACCAGGGCCGTGCACGTCCCGCACAAGAGCGGGTGGCTCTGCATCCACCGCTACGAGGGCGACTGGAGCAGCGCGACGGGCAACGGGTACTACGGCGGCCTCCAGATGGACATCGGCTTCCAGCGGCTGTACGGACCGCACCTGCTTCGCTCGAAGGGCACCGCGAACAACTGGACGCCCCTCGAGCAGATGTGGGTCGCCGAGCACGCGCACCGGAGCGGCCGCGGCTTCTACCCGTGGCCCAACACGGCGCGCTCCTGCGGGCTGCTCTAGTCTCTCGGCATGGGTCGAGGCTCACGTCCGATCGTTCGCTGGCGCAAAGACCGTCAGCGCAAGAAGAAGGCTCGCGAGAAGCGCGGCGCGCCGGAGGCCAAGCCCGGAGCTGCGTCTGCGCCTGCGCGCCGGCGTTCGACCCGCGCGAAGCCGGCCAAGACCGACGAATAGCCTCCTTCTCGCCAGGCGTCGACAGCGCTACACTCTTGTCGACCCCAGACCGCCACGATGCGTCGCAGCACAACTTCGGTTGTTGCTTGCGCTGTAGCGGCCACGGTGCTGGCAGCCTTTGCCGTGCAGCCTCAACCGGCTCACGGGAGTACCGCTTCGCGCCTGTACGCGACCGGTAGCGACGTTGCCACACCGCACGGGCCTCTCCTCCTCCATGCCTCCCCGGGCTCGGACCGGATCGTTGCGCAGGTCGGTTCCCGCTCGACGTTCGGTTCCGCGACGAAGCTTGCCGTCGTAGGCGAGTCCGGGGATTGGCTGGGGGTGATCTCGGAGCAGCTCGGCAATCGCGTTCGCGGCTTCGTCAGGCGCGGCCAGGTCGCGATCACGCACACACCGTTCTCACTCGAGGTGAACCGCTCCTCGCGGACGGTCACCGTCTGGCGACTCGGAATCCGTCTGCGGCGGGTCAGTGTCGCGATCGGCGCGCGTTCGACGCCGACGCCCCGAGGAAGGTTCGCGATCACCGACAAGCTGCGTGACTTCTGGCCTGACTACTACGGCTGCTGCGTCCTCGCGCTGTCCGGCCGGCAAACCAGCGACACACCGGGCTGGTCCGGCGGAGACCGGCTCGCCATTCATGCCGGGACGGGGGTCGGCCAGGCGGTTTCGAACGGCTGCCTGCGCGCAGCTGACCGGCGACATGAAGTACCTGCTGGGACTGCTCCCCCTGGGGACGCAGGTCGTCGTCCACGACTGACGATCAGGCGCCGAGCTTTTCGCGCAGGAGATCGTTGACGAGCTTCGGGCTCGCGCGGCCTTCCGTCTCCTTCATGACCTGGCCCACGAAGAAGCCGAGGAGACCCTGCTTGCCGCCTCGGAAGTCCTCGACCTGCTGGGGGTTCGCCGCGAGCACCTGGTCGACGAGCTGCTCGAGCTCGGATGTGTCCGTGATCTGCCCGTCTCCGAGATAGGCGTCGGCCGAGAAGGCCGGGTCGCCGCTTGCGGCGAGGGCGTCCGTGAACGCCTGGCGCGGAATGCTGTCGCGCGCCTCGATCAGCTTCGTCAGCTCCTTCGCGTTGACCGAGCCCGGGTCGACGCCGCTGGCCGCGAACTGGTTCATGAGGACGTTCGCGACGGCCGTCCGGTCACCCGAGACCTGCCCGAACAAATGGTCGCGGCCGCTGACGACGAGCCCTTCGGCCAGGTCGAAGCCGACCTCTTCCACGAGCCGCCCCATCCGCACGCTCGGCAGCTCGGGCAGCTCTCCTCTCAGGCGCTCGACGAGGTCGCGCGGAGGCTCGAGCGGGACGAGGTCCGGCTCCGGGAGATACCGGTAGTCCTGCGCCTCCTCCTTCGAGCGAAGCGGCGGCGCCGACTCGTTGCCGGGATCGAAGTGCATCGTCTCCTGCACGACCTCGCCGCCCGACTCGTAGATCTGGATCTGGCGCAGGATCTCGCGCTCGATGCCCTTGGCGGCGAAGTTGAAGGAGTTCATGTTCTTGAGCTCGGTGCGGGTGCGGAGCTCGTCGGAGCCCTCGGGCCGGACCGAGACGTTGACGTCGAAGCGGAGCGAGCCCTTCTCCATCTCCGCGTCGGAGATGCCGAGCTCGACGACGGTCTGGCGCAGCAGCTGGAGGAAGCGCTTTGCGTGCTCGGACGAGTGGAGGTCCGGGCCGGTGACGATCTCGACGAGGGGCGTGCCCGCGCGGTTGAAGTCGACGAGCGTGCGGTCGGCGCCGGCGATTCGCCCCTGGGCTCCGCCCATGTGCACGTTCTTGGCGGCGTCCTCCTCGAGGTGCGCGCGGACGATCCCGATCGGCACGTCTCCGTCGGCGGTCGGCAGCGAGAACGCGCCGTCCACGCAGAGCGGCTCGTCGTACTGGGAGATCTGGTACCCCTTGGGCAGGTCGGGATAGAAGTAGTGCTTGCGGTGGAAGACGGCGTGCCCGGCGATGTCGCAGCCGAGCGCGTGGCCGAGGAGGATCGTCATCTCGATCGCCCGGCGGTTCGGCACCGGGAGCGTTCCCGGATGGGCGAGGCAGACCGGGCACGTGTGCGAGTTCTCGGGCGCGAAGTACTCGAGCGCGCAGCGGCAGAACATCTTCGTCCGCGTCTTCAGGTGGACGTGGATCTCGAGGCCGATGACCGGTTCCCAGTTCATCGCGAGCCTCGGCGGGACGTAGTCGAACTCGAGGGCGTGCTCGAGCGCGTGCCCGGCGCGGAAGAGCAGGTTCTCGGAGAACTGCGGGCCGATCAGCTGGAGGCCCACCGGGAGGCCCTCGGACAGGCCGCACGGGATGGAGAGGCCGGGGAGGCCGGCCATGTTCGGCGGGATCGCGAGCACGTCGCTCAGGTACATCGCCAGCGGGTTGTCGGTCTTTGCGCCGAGCGGGAAGGCAACCGTCGGCGAGGTCGGGCTGACGAGCAGGTCGAACTGGTCGAGCGCGGCGCGGAACTCGTCGCGGATGATCGTCCGCACCTTCTGCGCCTGGCCGTAGTACGCGTCGTAGTAGCCCGCGGAGAGCGCGTAGGTGCCGAGCATGATCCGGCGCTTCGGCTCGTCGCCGAAGCCCGCGTCGCGCGTGCGCATGTACATCTCGCGGACGTCGCCGTCGGTCACGCGGAGCCCGTAGCGGACGCCGTCGTAGCGGGCGAGGTTCGACGAGGCCTCCGAGGGGGCGATCAGGTAGTAGCAGGGCAGGCCGAACTCGACCGAGCGCGGGAGGGTCGTCTCCCCCACCTCGGCGCCGAGCTCGCGGCAGAGCTCGATCGCGGCGTTGACGGACTCGCTGACGCCGGGCTCGATGCCCTCGGCCTCGTTCAGCTCCTTGGGGACGCCGATCCGGAGGCCCTTGAGGTCCTCGGCCTCGGGGATCTCGACGGGAGCGGGGAGCTCGACCGTGGTCGAGTCGTCCGGGTCGCGGCCGGCGACCACCGAGTACAGGAACGCGCAGTCGGCGACGGTCTTCGTGATCGGGCCGATCTGGTCGAGGCTCGAGGCGAAGGCGACGATGCCGGAGCGGGAGACGGTTCCGTACGTGGGCCGCAGCCCGACCACGCCGCAGAGCGCGGCCGGCTGCTTGATCGAGCCGCCCGTGTCCGAGCCCAGCGCCCACGGTGCGAGACCGGCCGCGACCGCTGCGGCCGAGCCGCCTGAGGAGCCTCCGGGCACGCGCTCCGGATCCCACGGGTTCCTCGTCGGCCCGTACGCGGAGTTCTCCGTGGACGAGCCCATGGCGAACTCGTCCATGTTCGTCTTGCCGATCGTGCGCAGGCCGCGGGCCTTGCAGCGCTCGGCGACGGTCGAGTCGAAGACCGGGAGGTAGCCCTCGAGCATCTTCGAGCCCGCCGTTGTCGGGATGCCCTTGGTCGAGACGACGTCCTTGAGCGCGACGGGATGCCCTCGCCGGGCGCGTCGTCGCACACGTGGAGGAAGCAGTTGAGCTCGCCGTCGCGCTCGTCGATCGCGGCGCGGTAGGCGGAGAAGATCTCGTCCGACGAGGCCTCCCCCGTCTCCAGCAGGTCGTTCGACCTGCTTCGCCGTCATGCGCAGCGTGTCGATCACGCCGGCGGCACCCGGAAGAAGCCGGCCTCACGGTCGGGCGCGTTTGCCAGGGCCTCGTCGACCGGGAGGCAGTCCTGCGGCTCGTCCTCCGCCCAGACGTTGACGAGGTCGAGCGGGTGGGCGGTCGGCTCGACGTCCTCGAGGTCGAGCTCGGAGACCTTGCCGACGGCCTCGAGGATCGCGTTCAGCTGCGCACCGAGGCGCTCGACCTCCTCGTCGCTCAGCGCGAGCCGCGCCAGGCGCGCGACGTGCAGCACTTCGTCTCGTGAAATCGCCACTGCTCGAATCCTCCCAAAAAGAAGCGGGCCCCTTCCGGGGCCCGCATGTCTCGAGTCCAGAAGTACCTAAGCGGCGGTGACGTTCGAGGCCTGAAGGCCCTTGTCGCCCTGCACGACTTCGAACTGGACGCGCTGCCCCTCGGTCAGGGAGCGATAGCCGTCCATCTGGATGGCGCTGTGGTGGACGAAAACGTCGTCTCCCCCCTCAGCCTCGATGAAGCCGTAGCCCTTCTCGTTCGAGAACCACTTGACGGTGCCTTCAGCCAACCCTTCCTCCTTCGACTACCGGTTCAAAGCGGCGGAAGCGTAACGTCAGACCCCCGGGAACGCAACAAGTCCGCGCCGGTATTTCGCGGCCTTCACGGCGCTCGCCAGGAGCATCGCGATCGTCATCGGCCCGACCCCTCCCGGGACCGGCGTGATCAGCCCCGCGCGCTCGGCCGTCGCGGGGTCGACGTCGCCGACGACGCCGTCGTCGCCGCGGTTCATCCCAACGTCGATCACCGTCGCGCCCTCCTTCACGTCGTCGGGCCCGATCACGCCCGCCTGCCCCACCGCGACCACGAGCACGTCCGCCTCGCGCGTCACCGCTCCCAGGTCCTTCGTCCGCGAATGGCAGACCGTGACGGTGGCGTTCGCGTGCAGGAGAAGCAGCGCCGCCGGCTTCCCGACGATGTCGCTCCGCCCGACGACGACCGCGCGGGCGCCCTCGAGCGGAACGTCGTACTCCTCGAGCAGGCGCATGACCCCGACGGGCGTCGCGCCGACGTGCGCGGGCCGGCCCAGCACGAGCTGGCCGAAGTTGAGCGGATGGAGCCCGTCGACGTCCTTCGCCGGATCGATCGCGCGGATCACGCGCGCCTCGTCGATGTGATCGGGAAGCGGGAGCTGGACGAGGAGGCCGTCGATCGCGTCGTCGGCGTTCAGCTGCGCCACCTGCTCCAGGAGCTCCTCCTCGGTCGTCTGCGATGCGAGACGGATGTCCTTGGCGTTGATCCCGACCTCGCCCGCGGCCTTGTGCTTGAGCCGGATGTAGATGTCCGAGGCGGGATCGTCGCCGACGAGCACCGTTGCGAGGCCGATCTCCCCGAGCTCGCGCACCTCCTCGGCGATCTCGCCGCGGATCCGCTCGGCGAGCGCCTTGCCGTCCATCAGTTGGGCCGGCACCTAGAGCTTGGGCAGTTCCACGCCGCTGACGTCGAGGCCGAGCGACTGGGCGAGCTTGACCCCTTCCTCGAGGTCCTCGTGCAGCCGCTGCACGTCGCGTTCGTACATGAGACGCCCGATCACCGCGCGCGCCTTGGGCCGCCAGAGCGCGTGCTGGACGAAGATCGGGAGCAGCCGGTTCGCCGCGTCCACGAGCGTCTGCTGCATCTTCTTGCCCGCGTCCTGGAGCAGCACGCGCTCGTAGGCCATCCCCGCGCCGTGGTGGATGCCGTCGTCGGTCGCGAGCCGGTTGCAGAGCTCCTCGAGGACCGTCCCGCGCGAGGCACGTGCGATCAGCCGGAAGCGCGAGATGATCAGGCGCTCGTAGAAGACCTGCATCTGGAAGACCTTCTCCTCGAGCGTGTCCGCCTCGAGCGTCATGTGCGCCAGCTCGTCGAGGTACGGGTCGCGCTCGGCGATGCCGCCGACCTCGTTGATCAGCTTGAGCCACGCCTCGGTGTGGCGCGACTCGTCCTGCACCATCGTCGAGTAGTAGAGCTTCGCCTCGGGGTCGGGCGCGACGTTCAGGAGCTGCGAGGCCATCTCGCAGGCGAGCATGTCCGCCTGGAGCTGCTGTGTGAGGACGGAGCGCCACATGTCGCTTCGCCGCGCGCGGCGCTGCGGGGAGGCGGAGCTCTTCCCCTCGGGAATCGGCGGCAGGTCGTTCCAGGGCAGGTCGCGCACCTGCCACTCCTGCTTCTTGGCGAGCTCGTAGAAGCGAAGGACGCCCGCGTAGGCGTCGCGCTCGCCCGCGACCGGCTCGACGACTTGCTCGGTAGCCATGCGCGGAGATTATCGTCCCTGTCATGGAGCTCAGGAAATGGCCGCGGAAGAACGACCCTGCGTCGATCTCCGCGCGGCAGGCGGCGCTCGACGGGCGGGTGGACACCGAGGTCTTCGGATT
Source organism: uncultured Actinomycetes bacterium (assembly GCA_963712635.1). GTDB lineage: Bacteria > Actinomycetota > Thermoleophilia > Gaiellales > Gaiellaceae > VAXT01. The sequence continues at coordinate 554,151 of CAVQIS010000008.1, forward strand.
CGACCTCGAGCCGTGGGTCTCGGCGCAGGAGGCGCTCACCGGCGTGTCCGTGACGCCGACGGCCGTGATCGGGCCGCTGACGATCTCCCTGGGCGAGTACGAGCTGACCGAGCCCGACGGGGAGCTCGTCGAGCGCGGGCGGAAGACGGACGAGGTCTACGTCCCGCTGGCGCACACGGAGGGATCGCTGTCCGACTCGCTCTACCGCGGTGCGCGCGCGGCGACCGAGTCGGGAGGGTTCCGGACCGAGGTCTTGCGCGACCGGATGACGCGTGCGTCCGCGTTCGTCACGCAATCCGCCGAGGAGGCCGCCGCGCTCGCCCGCTGGATCGAGGCGGAGCTCCCCAGGATGCGCGAGTGGCTCGCCGACCGCGACGAGGAGTGGATCTCTCGGTACGCGAAGCTCCGGGAGGTCGAGACGTACGTGGCCGGGCCGATCTGCCACGTCATGTGGGCGTTCACGACCGGCGACGCGTGCGGGCCGAACATGATGACCCGCAACGCCTACGCGCTGAACATGGGCTACGTGATGGAGCACGCGCCCCGAAAGCCGGAGCGGGCGATCCTCGAGGCGAACATGGGCGGCGACAAGAAGGTCTCGCACCGGTACTTCGAGCAGGGCGGGCACGGGAAGACGGTCGTCGCCGAGGTGACGCTGACCGACGAGGCGGTGCGGCGCGTGCTGCGGACGACGATCGACGACCTGCTCGAGCTGTCGTGGGCGGGGACGCACGGCGCGATCGCCTCCGGGATGCAGTCGGTCGCCTTCACGCCCGCTACCGCGATCGCGGCGATCTTCAATGCGACCGGCCAGGACCTGGGCATGGTCGGCACGAGCTCGATGGCGCACGGCACCGGGAAGCGCGTCGAGGGCGGGCTGAACGCCGCGATCCGGCTGCCGGGGCTCGAGGTCGGCACGGTCGGCGGCGGCACGACCCTCCCCTACGCGCGCGCCTGGCTCGGGCTGATGGACTGCGCCGGGCCCGGAAAGGTCTACCGCTTCGCCCAGATCGTGGCTGCGGCGACCCTGGCGCTGGAGATCTCCGCCTCGTCCGCGATGGCCACGTCCGGCTCGGAGAACTTCTTCAAGGCGCACTTCGAGCGGGGCGGCATGCGCTGAAGATCCCGCCGCACCACGATCCTGCGTGCTTCGGGTGCGGGGACAACCCGATCGGCTTCCATCTCCCGCAGCCCGAGGCCGAGGGCGCGGAGCGGTACGAGACGACATTCGCGTTCGACGAGCGCCACCAGGGCGGGCCCGGGCTCGCGCACGGCGGGATGGTCGCCGCGCTGATCGACGAGGCCTGCGGGCTCGCGGCCACCTGGTACCGCTTCCCGACCGTGACCGGGCGCATGTTCCTCCGCTACCGGCGGCCGGTGCCGATCAACAGGCAGCTCTCGGTACGAGCGTCGGTCGAGGAGGAGCGTGGCCGGCGCATCTTCGTGCGCGGCGAGCTCTGGGATGGGGACGAGCTTCTCGCCGAGGCCCGGCTCGCGTTCGTCCACGTCCCGCTCGAGCACTTCCTCGAGACGCCCGAGGGCCGCGCGCACGCGGAGGCCTGGCAAAGGCAACTGCAAGCGGACTAGTTCAGCGTGTTGGCGAGGAAGGCGACGAAGATCAGCGCGGCTGCCACGATTCCGGCCAACCCGAGCGCCGGCAAGAACCGCTTGCGCGGCCAGGCGACCAGAGCGAGGGCGAGCACGGTCACCGCCAAGCCCACTGCGATAGCGGTAAGGGTCAAGCCCTTCGCGTCGTACGCCTCCCACCGCGTCGTCCCATCGGACCGATAGTCGTCCTCGCCCGCGACGTAGAGCGCGAGGTACAGGCTCGCTCCAACCGCGAGGAGCGCCTGCGTCCCTAACGCGCCGCGCACGAGCCCCAGTACGTCACCGGGACGCCCGGCGCCGAGCGCTACGCAGCCGGAGATGACCGCGAGGCTCAGGGAGAGGAGCACAAGCATCCGGAGCAGCCGAGCTTAGTAACTCGCTCGTAGCTGAGAAGGCGCCGACCAGAATCGAACTGGTGTGCGAGGCTTTGCAGGCCTCTGCCTAACCACTCGGCCACGGCGCCAGAGAGCCGAATGGTATCGGCGCCTCCGGGGTACCCGAGAGGCGCAATGGCTCAGCAGAGCCTGCTCGACGAGGCCGCGGCGCCGCTCGTACCCCCGCGCCCGACGCTGAAGAAACTGCGGGAATCCGCGGCCGGCCGCAAGGCCTCGCTCCGGTCGTGATCGCCACGGTCCACCCCTCCTCGATCCTCCGCGCGGACGACCGCGAAGCCGAGTTCCGTGCGCTCGTGCGCGACTTGAAGACGATCGCGGCAGAGCTGTAGGCAAGAATGCGCGGCAGTGCGCGTCGGGCTGATCTCGGACATCCACGGAAACCTCCCTGCGCTCGACGCGGTCGCTGCCGACCTCGAGCGCGAAGGAGTCGACGAGATCGTCTGCCTGGGCGACGTCGCAGTCGGCCCGCAGCCGGCCGAGACGCTGGCGCGGGTCAAGGAGCTCGGCTGCCGCGTGGTCATGGGGAACTGGGACGCCGCTTTCCTCGGCTCCATGCCCGAGCCGAAGGACAAGATCGGCGAACGGCTCGTCGAGATCGGCGAGTGGTGGGCGTCGTACCTCTCGGACGCGGACCGGGACTTCATGGCGAGCTTCGAGACGGAGCTCGAGCTCGAGCTCGGCTCGACTCCGGTGCTCTGCTTCCACGGCTCGCCGAAGTCCTACGACGACTGGATCTTCGCGACGACACCCGATGAGGAGCTCCGCCCCATGCTGGACAGAGTCGAGCAGCGCGTCCTCGTCGGCGGCCACACGCACGTGCAGATGATCCGCCGCTACCTGGAGACCGTGATCATCAACCCGGGAAGCGTCGGCCTGCCTTTCCGCGAGTGGTGGCCGAGGCCGATCCGCATCTCGCCGTGGGCGGAATGGGGGATCCTCTCCGGCGAGGACGAGCGGCTGAGCATGGATCTGCGCAGGACGCCGTTCGACGTCGACGGTTTCCTGCAGATGAGCCTGTCCTCGGGAATGCCGCACGCCGATTGGTGGGTAAAGAGTTGGTCGAGGGAGATCGAAAGGAGGACTGGATGACAGGTAAGGCCGATTTCACCGAAGAGGAATGGAATCTCGTGCGCGAGGGGCCGCCGACGGCGGGAATGATCGTCCTCGTCTCTTCGAAGGGCGGCAGCTTCCGCGAGACGTGGGCGCTCGCGAAGACGTTTGCGGAGGCGCGGAAACAGCACGGTGAGAGCGAGCTGCTCGACGCGCTCGTCGCCCACAGGCCCGACACGCCGCGCTTCAGCTCGCCCGAGGAAGCCGAGCAGCAGGGGCTCGAGCAACTGAGGCAGGCGGTGGCGCTGGTGCGGGAGAAGGCGCCGGAGGACGTCGAGAGCTACGGGAACTTCGTCCGGGAGGTGGCCCGGCGCGTCGCCGAGGCGCACAAGGAGGAAAGCGGCCAGGCCGTGAGCGCCGAGGAACAGGAGGCGATCGGCAAGATCGAGTCTGCCCTGGCTTAGCGGCGCGAGACGGTCGTCACGGATCCGTCCGGAGCGATCCGGCGGATCCGTCCGGACGATCCCGCCTGCAGCAGGTAGGCCACGCCGTCCGGGCCTGCCTCGACGTCGTAGGCGTTGAAGAAGCCCGGCCCGAGGTAGGCGAGCCGAGCGCCCGACGCTGCGAGGCGTACGACCCGGTGCGTCGTGCCCTCGATCACGTACACCGTTCCGTCGGGCGTGACGTCGATCCCGTAGGGCTCGCCGACCTGCGAGAAGGCGGTGATGACGCCGGTAGCCGGATCGATGCGGCGCACGCGGTTGTTGCCCCGGTCGGAGACGAGCAGGGCCCCGTCGGCGGCGACGGCGAGCCCGTGCGGTGACGAGAACTGCGCGGCGAGCGCGGGGCCGCCGTCGCCGCCGCCGCCCTCCACCCCGGTCCCTGCGATGTGGATCGGCGTCCCCGAGCCGCCGGGGAGCCGGAAGATCTGCGTCGCGGTCGAGTAGTAGAGGTCTCCGTTCGGCGCGGCGGCGATCGGCCCGATCTCGACGCCAACGGCGACCTCGGCGACGGTCGTCGGCGCTCCGGTCGCATTGAGTCGCTGGAGTTGGTTCCCGATCGAGATGAAGACGCTCCCGGACGGAGCGCGGACGATCGCGTAGGGACGGAAGAGCGCCGGGACGATCACGCTGCACGCGCCCGCTCGCCGGCGTGACGCGCAGGACGCGCCCCGGGTTGTTCTCGACGAGCAGCAGGGTGCCGTCCGGCTGAAGGTCGATGGAAGTCGGCTGACTGAGCACGAGCGGCTTTGCGGGCGCACGCCGCACACGCACGGATCCGAGCCGGGACGTCGTCCCCCCGGCGCGCGCCGTGAGTCGCCACAGCCCCGCCGTTGGGAAGACGAGCCGCGCGCGGTACGAACCGCGGCGGCCGGAGGCCCGAACGTGGACCCGGCGCGTCCCCGTCGCGGTCACCTGGATCGCTCCTGCGTACGAGGCCGGGCGGACGGCGAGTCGCACGGTCCATGCCCGTCCGGCCACCGGAGCGGGCCGCTTCCCGCTCAGGGACACGTGGACGGACTCGGCCGCGGACGCGGAGCAGGCGAACAGCGCGGAGAGCAGGACGGCGCCCGCAAAGCGCTTCATGTGAACTCAGACGCGCGGCGTGGCCTCTGGTTTGCAGAATGGAGACATGCCGAGCAAAGCGAGCATCGGAGTGGCGGCGGTCGCCGTCGCCGCCGGCCTCTGGGGCATGGACGCGCTCATCCGCCGTCCGCTTGCCCTTTCGACCGAGCCGGCGACGATCGTCTTCGGCGAGCACGTCGTCCTCGTGGCCGTCCTGCTCCCGGTCGTCATCGCTGCGCTGCCGGCCCTCTGGCGCGCCGGCCCGCGCTTCGTCGCCGCGGGAATCGTGATCGGCGCAGGATCCTCGGCGCTCGCCACGATCCTCTTCACCCAGGCGTTCGTGCGACGGCGATCCCGTGACGCCGGTCGTCCTCCAGAAGGTGCAGCCGCTGATCGCGGTGTCGCTGGCGGCGGCGCTGCTCGGCGAGCGCCCTCGGGGCCGCTTCGGCGTCTTTCTCGCCGGCGGCCTCGCCGGGGCCTGGCTGATGGCGTTTCCGAGCCCGTTCGACGTCTCGCTGCACGGCCTGGCGCCGGTCTTCTTCGCACTCGGCGCGGCGGCGCTCTGGGCGCTCGGAACCGTCCTCGGCCGCTTTCTCGCGCTCGAGCTGCCCTTCGAGCAGGTGACCGCCGTCCGCTTCGCGTTCGGGCTTCCGGCTGCCCTGGCCGCGGTTCTCGTCCTGGGCGCGCCGCTGACCGCGTCACTGCACGACGAGCTCTTCATCGCTCTGCTCGCGATCGTCACCGGCCTCGTCGCGCTGCTCCTCTACTACTGGGGTCTGAAGCGGACGACTGCGTCCGTCGCCTCGCTCGCCGAGCTCACGTTCCCGGTGGTCGCGATCGCCGTCGGTTACTTCGCCTTCGACGCCACGCTGACGAGCACGCAGCTCGCCGGTGTAGTGCTGACGAGCCTCGTCGTCCTCGGGCTCCCCGGACGCGCTCCGCGGCTCGTGCGCGAGCCCGCACATGGGGCTGCCCCGGTGCTAGCCGGCCACGCGCCCTAGCGCTTCGACTGCGACCTCGAGCTGCTCGTCCGAGTGGTACGGCGCGGGCCCGAGGCGCAGGTAGCGCCCTCGGCTGTCGGTGACGACCCCGAGGTCGAGCAGAAGGCTGCTGAGCTCCTCGGCCCGCTCCGACTCGAGAGCCACGAAGCCGCCGAAGGCGCTCAGCGGCGTCTCGCGATCGCGCGTCACCTCCTTGAGGCCGAGCTGGTCGAAGCGCTCGGTGAGGAGCCCCGTCTGATGGAGGTAGCTCGAACGGAGGCGCTCCGGGGTCAGGCCCTGCTCCTCGAAGAAGTCGAGCACCCGCGCGGCGCGGTAGTGGCTCGTCGGGTCGTACGTCGAGCCGGCGAAGCGCATGCTGCCGCGGGGGTACTGGGTCGCTCCCGGCTCGTGCGCGGCGTGGAGCTCGTCGAACTCCGCGTACCAGCCCGTGATCGCCGGTCGCAGCTCGTCCGCCTGGGGCGGCAGCCGCAGGAAGCAGTTGCCCTCTCCGAGCTGGAGGTACTTGTAGCCGCCGCCGACGATCCAGGCCCGCTCGAGCCCGGCCACGGTGAACGGGATGGAGCCGAGCGCGTGGTAGGCGTCGACGAGCAGCTCGGCGCCCGCCTCCGCACATGCCTCGGCCAGGTCGGCGAGCCCGGGAACGATGCGCGCGTCCTCGAAGAGCACGGCCGAGACGAGCACCGCGCTCGCGCCGGGCGCCTCCGCGGCGAGGCGCTCCGCGAGCGTGTCGACCGGGCGGGCGGGTAGTCGCACGACGTCGAGCCCCTCCTCCCCCAGCCTCCCGAGCTGGCGCCGCAGCGTGTGGAACTCGCCGTCGGTCGAGACGAGCTTCGGCCGCTCCCGCAGCGGGAGCGCGGACAGGAAGCGCAGGACGAGCTCGTGCGTGTTCGCCGCGAGCGCCACGGGAGCGCCCGGGTCGTCGAGCAGCCGCCTCACCCCTTCGCGCAGCCGCTCCGCCTTCGCGAACGCCCGCTCCCACTTGAGGTCCGCGTGCTCGGCCGCGTCCTGCCACGCCTCGAGCTGCCCCTCGCGCCCGACGTCGGGCCACGCCTGGTGCGAATGGCCGGTCAGGAACAGCCGCTCGGAGACTCGGAAGGCCGAGTAGTGCTCCGCGAGCGGGTTCAAAGCTCGCTGCGGACGGCCCAGAGGTCGGGGAAGAACGGCTTGTGCAGCGTCGAGCGCAGGTACTCGGCGCCGTAGCCGCCCGTGCCCTGCCGCGTGCCGATCGTCCGCTCGACCATCTTCACGTGGTGGTAGCGCCACTCCATGAAGCCCTCGTCGAAGTCGACGAGCCGCTCGGCGACCTGCGCGGGCCCGCCGTCGTCGCGGTACGCCTGGAGGAGCGCGGCCTGCACGCCTTTCGACTCCTGCACCGGCTGCGTGACGTCCCGCTCGAGCGCCTCCTCGGGCACGTCGTAGCCCCTGTCGGCCAGGTAGCGCAGGAACGAGTCGTAGACGGACGGCCGCTCCAGCGCCGCCTTCACCCTCTCGTAATCCGGGCTCTGCTCGTGGTACGCGGTCAGCACGCCCGGGTCGCGCCGGCCGAGGATCGCCTCGAGCTCGCGGAACTGGCCGGACTGGAATCCGGAGGACGACTCCAGCCGCTCGCGGAAGGTGAGGAACTGGACCGGCGTCATCGTCTCGATCACGTCGAGCTGCTGGACGACGAGCTTGAGGATCGTGAGGACGCGCTTGAAGGTCGCGAACGCGCGCGCGTCCTTGCCGGACTCGAGCATGCGCTGCAGGTAGCGGAGCTCGTGGATCAGCTGCTTGAACCAGAGCTCGTAGACCTGGTGGACGACGATGAAGAGGATCTCGTCGTGCTCTTCCGAGTTCGGGCGCTGGGCGCCGAGGATCTCCTCCAGCGCGAGGTACGACGTGTACGTCAGGGACTTGTCCTGGCTCACCCGGCCTCCTTGAACAGCTCGCGCGCGATGATCTCCCGCTGCACCTCGGACGCGCCTTCGTAGATCCGCGGCGCGCGGACCTCACGATAGAGGTGCTCGAGCAGGTGGCCCGCCTGGAGCGCCCGGGCGCCGTGCACCTGGATCGCGACGTCGACGGCTCGCTGCGCGGTCTCGGTGGCGAAGAGCTTCGCCATCGCCGAGTCCTTGCGCACGGGCCGGATGCCGGCGTCGTACTTGGTGGCCGCCTCGCGGACGAGGAGGCGCGCAGCCGCGATCTCGGTCGCGACCTCGGCGAGCTGGTGCGAGACCGCCTGGAACCCCGCGAGCGGCCTGCCGAACGCCTCGCGCTCCTGCGTGTGCTCGACCGCCGCGTCGAGCGCCGCCTGCGCCATCCCGACCGCGAACGCGCCGACGCTCGGCCGGAACAGGTCGAGCGTGTCCATCGCGACGCCGAACCCCTCGTCGATGTCGCCGAGCACCTGGTCGGCCTCGACCCGCACGCCGTCGAAGTCGAGCCGCCCGATCGGATGCGGGGCGAGCAGGTCGAGGTGCTCGCCGGAGAGCCCGTCGCTGTCGCGGGGGACGGCGAAGGCGGTGATGCCCTTGGCGCCGCGGTCGGAGGTTCGCGCGAAGACGCTGTAGACGTCGGCCTCGGGCGCGTTCGAGATCCAGATCTTCGTGCCGGTCAGCCGGAAGCCGTCGCGGTCGCGCTTCGCCTGCAGGCCGAGATTCGCCGCGTCCGAGCCCGCGTCGGGCTCGCTGAGCGCGAAGGCGGCCACGACCTCGCCGCGCGAGAGCCGCGGGATCCACTCGTCCCGCATGGCCGGCCTGCCGCGGCTGAGGATCGGATAGCCGCCGAGGCCCTGGAGCGCGAGCGCGGTCTCCGCCTCGGTCGAGCCATGCGCCAGACCCTCGCGCAGCTCGCAGAGCTCGACCGCGGAGCCCGCGAAGACGAGCTCGAGCAGGCCCTCGTCGCCGAGCGCGCGGACGAGCGGACGATTCAGGCGCCCCGGCTTGCCTTTGGCGGCGATCGGCGCGAACACCTCGTGCCCGAGGCGGCGCGCGCGTTCGAGGACGTCAGCCATCGAGAACGGCGACACCCATCAGCTCGACCAGTGCGTCCGGCTCGAAGAGCGCCGAGACGCCGATCAGCGCCATCGCCGGATAGCGCTTGCCGAAGTGCCGGCGCCAGACCTCGCCCAGCTCGCGCGTCGACGCTCGGTACTCCTCGATCGCCGTCGTGTAGACGACGAGCGAGACCAGCTGTTCCGGCTCTCCCCCGGCCGCCCGCAGCGCCGTCACGAGCTTCGCGGCGGCCGAGTCGAACTGCTCGACGAGCGAGTCGCCCTCGCCGGTCTGGCCGCCGAGGTAGACGCCCCCGCCCGCGACCACCGCATGCGCGAAGCCGACGGGCTCGGGCAGCTCGGGCGGGTTGACGATCACCGGCCGCGCCACGCGGGATCCCTTCCTTCCGACCAGGCGGAGTAGAACTCGGCGAAGTCCTCGCTCTTCATCAGCAGGGCCTGGGCGAGCGCCTCCATCTCGATCGCGTCGTGGAGGCTCATGTCGGTCTCGCGCGTGAGCAGGATCTTCGTCGTCGCGTAGGCGAGCGCGGGCCCGTCGGCGAGCTTGCGCGCGAGGTCGTTCGCGGCGCTCGGCAGCGAATCCGCGTCGACGACCCGGGTCGCGAGGCCGAGCTCGAGCGCGCGGTCCGCGCTGACCTCCTCGCCGAGCACGAGCAGCTCGGTCGCGCGGCCGAGCCCGACGAGGCGCGGGAGGAGATACGCGGCGCCCATGTCCGCTCCGGCCAGGCCGACGCGCGTGAACAGGAAGGAGAGCTTCGCCGACTGCGCCATGAGACGGAGGTCGGACGCGAGCGCGAGCACCGAGCCCGCTCCGGCCGCCACGCCGTTCACGGCCGCCACGATCGGCAGCGGACAGTCGCGCATCGCCTTCACGACCGCGCCGCTCATCCGCGTGAAGTCGAGGAGCTCGCCCGCGCTCATCTTCTGGAGCTCGCCGATGATCTCCTCGACGTCGCCGCCCGAGCAGAAGCCGCGGCCTTCGCCCGTGAGGACGAGCACGCGCGCGTCGCCGCGGTGAGGCAGCTCGCCCAGGAGGTCGCGCAGGTCGGCGTAGACGTCGAAGGTGAGCGCGTTCAGCTTGTCCGGGCGCGAGAAGGTGACCGTCGCGACGCCGTCGTCGAGCGCGAAGTCGAAGTTCTGCCAGCTCTCCGTGAAGGCGGCGGAGCCGCGGAAGGGGCTCACGTCTGGAGGCCTCCGCCGTCGAGGACGATCGTCTGCCCGTTGATCGCCGCGGCTTCCGGCGAGGCGAGGAAGACGACCGCCGCCGCGACCTCGTCCGGATCGAGCAGCCGCCCGAGCGGGGTCATCGTCTCCAGCTCGGCGCGCGCCTGCTCCGCCGAGCGCTCGGTCTTCTCGACGATGGTCTCGACCGTGCGGTCGGTCATGGCCGTGTCCACGTAGGCCGGGCAGACGGCGTTCGCGGTGACACCCGTTCCCGCGACCTCGGCCGCGGTCGCGCGCATCAGGCCGACCGCCGCGTGCTTGGACGCGGTGTACGCGGCGGTGTAGCGCGCGCCGTAGAGCCCGGCGACGGAGGCAACGGTCACGATCCGGCCATCTCCGCGCTCGATCATGCCGCCCAGGACGGCGCGGGTGCAGAGGAAGGCGCCCGTGGCGTTGACGTCGAGGTGCGCGCGCCACTCGTCGAGCGTCGTGCGGGCGAGCGGTGCTCCCGACGCGATCCCGGCGTTGTTGACGAGCACGTCCACGTGGAGCCCGTCGAAAAACGCCTCGACCGCCGCCTCGTCGGTGACGTCGAGCTCGTCGTGGCCGGGCGCGCGAACGTCCTCACCGGCGAAGCGTTCGGCGACCGCCTTCCCGATCCCCTTCGCCCCGCCCGTGACGACGACGAGGCGGCTCACGCGGCGAGCGCCTTCCGGTCGAGCTTGCCCGACGGGGTCTTCGGCAGCTCGTCCACGAACACGACCTCGCGCGGGTACTTGTGCGGCGACAGGCGCTCGCGGACGAAGTCCTGGAGCGCGCTCTCCTCCAGCGGTTGGCGTGCGACGACGTACGCGCGCGGAACGGTCAGCCCGTTCTGCGCCGCGCCGACGACCGCGCACTCGACGACGTCCGGATGGCCGACGAGGCAGTGCTCGATCTCGGCCGGGGCGACCCAGATCCCGCCGACCTTGATCAGGTCGTCGGCGCGGCCCCGGTACCAGAAGAAGCCGTCGTCGTCGCGCTCGAAGAGGTCGCCCGTGCGGACGGTGTCGCCGTCGAACGTGCGCTCCGTCTTCTCCGGGTCGTCCCAGTAGAGGAGCGCGGCCGTGTCGCCGGTGACGAGCAGCTCGCCGGTTCTCGTCGAGCTCGGCCTCGTAGCCCGGCACGAGCTCGCCGGTCGACCCGGGACGAGCGCGGCCGGGCCGGTTCGAGATGTAGATGTGGTACAGCTCGGACGACCCGATCCCGTCCAGCACCTCGACGCCGAACGTGTCCAGCCAGCGGTCGTGCAGCTCCCGCGGGAGCGCCTCGCCGGCCGACGTGCACATGCGCAGAGAGGACATGTCCGGGGACTGTCCCCGGCCATGTCTGACGGAGTCGATCATCTGGGCCATCATCGTCGGCACGTTGACGAGGATCGTCGGACGGTGCTCGGCGATCAGCTCGAAGATCCGCTCCGGGGTCGAGCGCTCCGGGAAGACGATCCCCGCGGCGCCGACGCCGAACGGGTAGAGCGCGGTCAGGTCGCGCGCGTAGCCGAAGAAGAGCTTCGGCACCGGCAGGACGACGTCGTCCTCGCGGATCCCGAGCACGCCCTGCGCGTACCAGTCGTTGCTCAGCACCGGGCTGTGCACGGGATGGACGGCGCCCTTCGGCTGGCCGGTGCTCCCGGTCGTGAACTTCCAGAGCGCGATGTCGTCCTTCGTCGTCGGCGCGGCCTCGAGCTCATCCGACACTTCCCGGAGGCGCGCACGGAACTCCTCGTCCACGACGAGTACGTGCCGTTCGCCCGCGACCTCCCGGATCGCAGCCTCCGTGGCCTCGTCGGCCACCACGACCTTCGCGTCGGTGTACTCGAGGTAGTAGGCGTAGTCCTTCGGCTGGAGGAACGTGTACGCCTCGGCGGTGACGGCTCCGATCTTCTGCGCGCCGTACCAGAGCGCGACGAAGTCCACGGAATCGCCGAGGACGAGGAGCACGCGGTCCTGTGCGCGGACGCCGAGCTCCAGGAGCAGGTTCCCGCAGCGGTTCACGAGGCGCGCCAGCTCGCCGTAGGTCGTCTCGCCGTCCGAGCCGATCAGCGCGGTGCGATCGCCGCGGCCCTCCTCCACGTTGCGGTCGACGAACCAGGTCGCGAGGTTCAGCTCGTTCAGGCAGGTCGGCGTGCGTGATCACGCGGCGACCTCGCGGATCAGCTCGACGAGCATGTCGGTCAGCGTCTCGAACGTCTCGCGGCCTTCCTCGGGAGAAGCCTCGGCCGGTGCGCCGCAGTACGCCTCGATCCATGCCCATCGCGCCGAAGTCGGTCCGGCCGTCGCGAATCTCCGCGGGCATGTTCACGTGCCGCTCCTCGAGCGCCCGCATGCGGTCGGCGTGGACGAGCTCGGGCCGGTCGGCGAGCACGAGCGAGGTCTCGTAGCGCCCCGCGTGGCACGAGCCCGAGCGGAACTCCTCGGTCAGCCGCTCCGCGTTCGCGCGCCGCGTCAGGTCGAGGAGCGGCAGGCCCGTCGAGCGCAGCGTCTCCACCTGCTCGGGCTCGAAGTGGTTGTTCACGAGGACGAGCGTCCCGACAGACTCGGAGATCTCGCTCACGAGCGAGCGGAGCGTGTCCTCGCTGATCGAGACCGTGCCCGGAAAGCCGCCCGCGTACCGCGTGACGCCGTAGTGCACGGGCGGCAGGACGAGGACCGGGATCTCCCCCTCGAGGCGCTTCGCCGCGCGGTGGCACACGCCGATCGAGATCAGGGTGTCCGTGACGAGCGGCGCGTGCGGCCCGTGCGGCTCGACGGCCCCCAGCGGAAGCACGTGCACCGCGCCCTCCGGGATGTCCGGGTAGGCCAGGTAGCCGTAGTTCACGCCCGAACCTCCCCAAGTCGCACGGCGTTGCTCGATTGCGACAGTGCGCTCGATCCGAGTGTCCGGGAGGTCGAGCAGGACGAGGTCGGCGCGGCCGGCGCCGACGATCGTGTTCGCCTCGTCGAGCGTCGTCAGGTAGCCGCCGACGAGCGTCGGGACGCGCGCACCGTTGCGGACGCGGTCGCTGAGCGCGGTCAGGTAGCCGCGCCGGTATTGCGGCCGGTCGTCGTGGATCGTCTGGCCGGCCTCGACGTGGATCAGGTCGCACCCGTGCTCGGCGAGCGCGCGGGCGATCTCGATCCCGTCGTCGACGGTGTTCCCGCGCGGGTGCCAGTCGGTCACCGAGAGGCGCACGGCCAGCGGGCCGTCCCACGCCGCACGCACCGCCTCGAGCACGCTGACCGGGAAGCGAAGCCGGTCGTCCTCGTCGTTCGTCAGGGGCGACAGGTAGCTGCCCAGCAGGTAGCCGTGGGCCATGTCGATCTCCAGCACGTCGGCGCTGGGCCGCCTTCGCCGCGGCGACGAACGCCGTCAGCACCGCGTCCTCGTCCGGCTGGCCGGGAACCGCGCCGAACGGGCCATACGGCCTCTTCGTCGGGGCCACCACGGGCCAGCCGTCAACGAGCGGCAGGTCGACGCCCCGGCTCCGCGGCTGCGTCGCGCCGCGCCGGCCGGCATGGCTCAGGCGGAGCAGGCGCTTGCCCTCGGGAACGACGGCCTCCTCGGCCGACACCCGTCCCTCGGGGCTCACCGCGACCGTGGTCTCGACGAGCTCGAAGCGGTTCTCGAAGCGCACGCCGCGCAGCTCGAACGGCGAGAACGCAGGAGGCGGCGAAACGGCCCGCCCGCCCAGCCAGCCGTCGAGCGCGCGCGTGAACTGCGGGTCGCGCACACCGAGCGTCGCGTGCGTGATGCGCCCTGCCCGCGTGATCAGGTTGAAGGCGAACTGGATCGGCTCGAGGTGCGAGTAGCTCGCGATCCGCCCGAAGTAGGCGGCGCTCTCGCTCGCAGCATCCTGCGTGCGCTCGACGAAGGGCTCGCGCTCGAGCTCGTAGTCGACGAACGCCGCCTCCAGGTCCCAGCGCCGCCTGGCCAGCGCGGCCGCCAGCGAGATCGAGTCCTCCATCGCGAGCTTCGTCCCGGAGCCGATCGAGAAGTGCGCCGTGTGCGCCGCGTCGCCGAGGATCACGACGTTGTCGACGTGCCACGTCCGGTTCGTGATCTTCGGAAAGTCCAGCCAGAGCGACCGGTTCGAGAACAGCTCACGGCCGCGCAGCTCGTTCGCGAACAGCTGCTCGCAGAAGGCGAGGCTCTCCTGCTCGTCCAGCTCGTCGAGCCCCGCCGCGCGCCAGACGGGCTCCGGGCACTCGACGATGAACGTCGACATCCGCTCGTCGTACGGATACGCGTGCGCGTTGAAGAGGCCGTGCTCGGTCTCGCGGAAGGCGAACGTGAACGCGTCGAAGACGTGGTCGGTGCCGAACCAGACGTACTTCGAGCCCTCGGGCCGGACCTTCGTGCCGAAGTCGCGGAGCCCCCGGACGAAGCTGTTCGCGCCGTCCGCGCCGACGACGAGGTCGGCCTCCGGAAGCTCCTCCACCTCGACGCCGTACTCGAGGACGACCCCCAGCTCGCGGCAGCGGGCCTGCAGGATCTCGAGCAGCCGCTTGCGCGCGATCGCCGAGAACGAGTGGCCGCGCGAGACGAGCTCGCGCCCCTGGTAGCGGATGTCGATTCGGTCCCAGCGCGCGAACGTGTCCGTGATCTCCAGGTGCGTCTCGGGATCCGCGTCGCGCAGCGCCCCGAGCGTCTCCTCGCTGAAGACGACGCCGAAGCCGAACGTCGCGTCGGGCGCGTTCCGCTCGAGGACGCGGACGTCGGCGCCGCGGTCGAGCTTGCGCAGGAGAATCGCGAGGTAGAGCCCGGCCGGCCCGCCGCCCACGATCGCGACGTTCACGCGATCGCCTCCTGCAGCCGTTCCAGCTCGTCGATGTCGGCGACCGTCGGGAAGAGGACGAGCTCGTCGCAGCCGGCCTCCTCGTAGCCGCGCACGTAGTCCTTCACGGCGCGGGCGCTGGTCAGGTTGCCGGCCGCGATCTTCTCGGCGAACGGCCCCGTGAACGCGTAGTAGTCCCGGAGGTACGCGTCTCCCTGCGCCGTGTCCCCGAACGCGAAGTAGCCCTGCCCCCAGAGGCTCGGCTTGCCCGGGCGGCCGAGGTCGCTCCAGGCAGCGAGCGCGCGCCCCGCGGCGTTGGCGAACGCCCGAGGCGGCCCGCCGTTGTGCGCGTAGCCGTCCGCGTAGCGCGCCATCCGCGAGTAGGCCGGCCCGCTGAGCCCGCCGACGAGGATCTCGATCCCGTCGCGCGAGGGCCCGACGCGATCGGCGTCCACGTCGCCCCGGATGTAGGCCAGCTGCTCGCCGAGCCGCTTCCCGCGCCCCTTGTGCTCCACGCCCGCCGCGTCGAAGTCCTCCGTCCGCGCGCCGACCGCGAGCCCGAGCGTCAGTCGCCCGCCCGACAGCCCGTGCACGGACGCCGCCTGCTTCGCGAGCATGGCCGTCGAGCGCAGCGGCCCGATCGCGATCATCGTCGCCAGCCGCACGCGCGAGGTCACGCCCGCGGCGCCCGGCGAGCGCCGCGAACGGCTCGTAGCTGTCGTAGACGACGCGGTCGAGCACGCCGACCGACGAGAACGGGCCGGCATCGGCGCGGCGCGCCCACTCCAGCAGGAGCTCGCCCGTTGCGCCCGGCACCGTCGTGGGGAGTCCGACACCGATGTTCACTTCCGCCGAAAGCTTCACACTTTGCGAGCGCGATGCGGGAAGTGATGCCTTCACCCTTCGATCGGCACTACGGGCTGGAGATCGACGAGGCCACGGACGAGGTCGTTCGCGGGCACGTTCCGGTGCGCGAGCACGTGCTGCAGCCGGTCGGTCTCGTGCACGGCGGCGTCCACGCGTCCATCGCCGAGGCGCTCGCGTCGGTGGGGACGAACGTGGGCGTCCTGCCCGAGGGCAATATCGGGCTCGGGATGTCGAACAACTCCACGTTCCTGCGCTCGATCCGCGAGGGCACGATCCACGCCGTCGCGCGTCGCGTGCACCGCGGGCGGACGACCTGGGTCTGGGACGTCGAGCTGACGGACGACGACGGCAAGCTGTGCGCCGTGAGCCGTGTGACGATCGCGGTGCGGCCGCTGCGACACGTGATCCGCATCGTCGTTCCGTATGCGGGCTCGCGCGGGAAGACGCGCCTCGGAGCGAGGCGCGCGGAGCTCTCGGCTGCGATGCTCGGAGACGTGCTTGCCGTGGCGACGAGCGTTGGCGAGACGTGGGTCGTCTCGCCGGAGCCGGTCGAGGGCGCGACGTGGATTCCCGATCCCGGCGGCGGACAGGGAGCCGCGGTCGGGGCCGCGCTTCGCGAGATCGGCCCCGGGCCGGTGCTCGTCGTCAACTCGGACCTCCCCACGTTGACGGCCGACGACCTGCGCGCGCTCGACGATGCGATACCCGAGCGCGGGATCGCGATCGCCCCGGCCGGCGACGGCACGACGAACGCGCTCGGGCTCTCGGACACGAGCCTCTTCGCGCCGCTCTACGGGCCGGGCAGCGCCGCTCGCTTCCGCGCGCACGTCGAGCATTCCGCGGACGTCGACCGCCCCGGCCTCCGGGACGACGTGGACACGCCGGCCGACCTGGTGCACGTGTGAGGGTCGTCGTCCTCTCCGGCGGCGTGGGCGGAGCGCGGTTCGTCCAGGGACTGGTCGACGTCATCGAGCCGCGTGACGTCACCGTGGTCGGCAACGTCGGCGACGACGTCGAGGTGCTCGGGCTGCACGTCTCGCCGGACCTCGACTCGATCCTGTACGCGCTCGCAGGGCTGAACGACGAGGAGCGCGGCTGGGGACGCGCCGACGAGACCTGGCGCGCGCTGGAGACTGTGGGCGCCCTCGGAGGCGAAGACTGGTTCCGGCTCGGCGACCTCGACCTCGGCCTGCACCTCGTGCGCACCCAGGCGCTGCGGAGCGGAGAGCCGCTCTCTGCGGTCACGTTGCGGCTCGCCGAGGCGCTCGGGATCGAGGCGCGCGTGTTGCCCGCGACGGACGACCGCCTCCGCACGTGGCTCACGACTCCGGCCGGTGAGTTCCCGTTCCAGGAGTGGTTCGTCGCCCGGGGGCACCGGGACGAGGTCGACGCCGTTCGCTTCGAGGGCGAAGCCGAGGCGGCGCCGGGAGTGCTCGAGGCGCTCGACGAAGCGGAGCTGCTCCTCGTTGCGCCGAGCAACCCGTACGTCTCGATCGGCCCCATCCTCGCCGTGCCCGAGATCCGCGAAGCGCTGGCCGGGCGCCGCGCGCCCGCCGTGGCCGTCAGCCCGCTGATCGGGGGTCGTGCGGTCAGAGGCCCGGCCGACCGGATGCTGCGCCGCCTGGCCGGGGGAACGTCGCCCGCGCACGTGGCGAGCACGTATCCGGGCCTGATCGACGCGCTCGTGGTCGACGAGGCGGACGCGGACGACCTCGACGGCCTCGGCGACGTGCGGCCGATCGTGACACGGACGCTGATGTCGGATCCGGACGCCCGCAGGCGGCTCGCCGAAGCCGCGCTCGGAGCGGTCGTCGCATGAAGGTCGCGATTCTCGGCGGCACCGGGCCCTTCGGCTCCGCGCTTGCGCGGCGCCTCGCGGAGGCGGGAATCGAAGTGACGATCGGGTCGCGCGATCCCGAGCGCGCTGCCGCGACCGCGTCCGAGGTCGGCGCGGCCCGCGGGCTCGTGAACTCCGAAGCGGTGCAAGGTGCTGAGCTCGTCGTGCTGGCCGTGGACGCGTTGGCCGCGCTCGCGACGACGGCCGAGCTCGCGGAGGAGCTCGGCGAGACGCCGGTCCTGAGCGTCGCCAGCCCGCTGCGAATCGAGAACGGCGCCGCGCTGCCCAGCGACGACGCGCTGTCGCTCGCGGAGCGGATGCAGGATCTCCTTCGCGGCCCCGTCGTGGCGGGCCTCCACTCCCTTGCAGCCAGGTCGCTCGCGGCCGGCAAGGCCGAGGGCGACGCGCTCGTCTGCGGCGACGACGACGCGGCCAAGGCGGCCGCGCTCGAGCTTGCGGGCACGCTGGTCACCGGGCGCGCCCTCGACGCGGGCCCGCTCGCGAGCGCCAGGGCGCTCGAAGGCATGACGGCCGTGATCGTGAACCTCAACCGCCGCTACCGCGGACACGCGGGCCTTCGCGTCGAGGGCCTGTGACCGAGCTGACGATCCGGCCCGTTCGCGGCCTCCCCGAGCTCCGCGAGGGCGACGACCTGGCGCGAGATGATCGCGAGAGCGCGCCGACCTCCAGGACGGCGACGTCGTCGTCGTCGCTCAGAAGGCGATCTCGAAGATCGAGGGCCGCATCGTGCGACTCGACGAGAGCGAGAAGATGGACGTGATCCTCAGCGAGGCGAAGCGGGTCGTGCGCACGCGCGGCTCGCTCGTGATCGCCGAGACCAGGCATGGGTTCATCTGCGCCTCGGCCGGAGTCGACGCCTCGAATGCGCCCGAGCCAGGCACGCTCGTCCTCCTCCCGGTCGATCCCGACGCCTCCGCGTCGCGTCTGCGCGAACGGCTCGGCGAGCTCACCGGCCGGGAAGTCGGCGTGATCGTCACCGACTCGTTCGGCCGCCCGTGGCGGCAAGGGACGACCGACGTCGCGATCGGCGCCGCCGGGATCGAGGTGCTTCGCGACCTGAAGGGCGAGCGCGACCCGAACGGCTACGAGCTGAAGTCGACCGTGATCGCGATCGCCGACGAGATCGCCGGCGCGGCCCAGCTCGTCATGGGCAAGCTCGACCGAACCCCGGTCGCGATCGTCCGCGGCCTCGACGTCGCCGGCGACGGGAGTGCCCGCGACCTCGTCATGCCCGCAGAGCGCAACCTGTTCTCCTAGCGCGTCCTGATGCGCCTCAGCTGGCCACATGAATGACGAAACGCCGCCCCTTGCGGGACGGCGCTCGCCTGACTTCGGTCTTGGTGTCCTTTACGGCGATGATCCGAACGCGAAGGTTCCCGCCACGTCGTCGAAGACGGACTGCTGCCGTTCCCGATCGCGGCGCGGCACCCAGATCTCCGTCACTTCCGGGGTAGACGGCTGGCGTGCTGCCGACAATCGAGCGTCCCTCCGATCCCCCATGCTGAGAGGCGTTTGCATCGCGATCACGGCGTCCGCCAACGTCGGCACTGCGGGGGATCGTGTCGAGCCCCGCCTGGTTGTTGGCCCCGTCCGCAAACTCGCAGAAGGTGATGGGAGTCGGCGTCGGATTGTCCTGCTTGTGGATCAGGAGCCTCGGGGAGATCGCCGCAGTTACCCGACTGGTTCGAGATCACCGCAGCCCCGAAGGAGATCTTGCACGGTCACCTGGTCGGCCGTGCAGGATGAACCGGAAGTCTCCGCCCGTGGTCGTTCCGGCCGGGGAGCCGAGTGCGACCGAGTAGCGCGCCCAGGGCGTCGTTCCGCTGCCTCGATCCACGAACACGGTCACCACGGCGTACTCAGGCGCCTGGGCGGGAGTGCCCGGGGGTCCCTGCGGTACCTGCGGCTCCCTGCGGTCCGGCGGGTCCTGCAGCTCCCGGCGGTCCGGCGGGCCCCTGCCGACCACGCGGGCCTCGCAAGCCACGCGGAAGCGCGACCTTTTGCTCACCGGCTTTGCACTTGCTCGTGGCGCGGTACTTGACGTCGCGGATCGTGTCCGCGTCGCCTCGAAGCTCGACGCAGAGGACCTTTCCCTTGCTGCTGCTCTGGGCGCCCGCGAACGCTGATGGGATGAGCAGGACCAAGAGCAGTCCGCGCCACAGCGAGCGTCTTCATAGGAAACCTCCCTCTTGGTGGGACGCCCGTAAAAATGGTCCACCGCAGGTGGGCAGGGTTCACGTTACAACCGTTGCTAGGGCTTTACAAGCACGACTCCTGGCGCTGCCAGGAGGCGACGTGGTGCGATCATCGCCTCCGTGCAAGTCATCGAGATCGACACGCCGCGCGGCCTCGCACGCGCCCACGTACACACCTCGGCAGATTCGACGGGCGCACTCGTCCTCGGCCACGGTGCGGGAGGCGGCGTCGAGGCGCCGGACCTCGTCGCAGCATCCAGCGCCGCCCTCTCTGAGCATTTCACCGTGGTGCTCGTCGAGCAGCCCTACAGGGTCGCCGGTCGGCGCTCACCGCCACCGGCGGCTCACCTCGACACTGCATGGATCGCGATCGTCGAGAGCCTCCGCGCCGAGGTGCTCGAGGACCTGCCGGTGATCGTCGGCGGGAGATCCATGGGCGGCCGCGTCGCCTTGCGGACGGTCGAGGAGACGGGCGCGGTCGCCGTCCTGTGTCTCGCGTTCCCCCTCGAGCCCCCCGGTCGCAAGAACCCGCAGAACCGCCTGCCCGAGCTCGAGGCGGTCAGGGTGCCGGTGCTCGTCGTCCAGGGCGAGCGCGACCCGTTCGGAATCCCGCCTCCTGGACCCTCGCGCGAGGTCGTGAAGGTGCCGGGCGATCACGGCCTCAAGGCAGATCCCGAAGCGGTGGCCGCAGCCGTCCGTGCTTGGCTCGAGAAGAGGAGAGAGAGCGGATGATGGGACTCGAACCCACGACCTTCTGCATGGCAAGCAGACGCTCTAGCCAACTGAGCTACATCCGCGTAGCGGTTCGAGTATAGCCGCGACTAACAACGCTTCTAACGGCCGACGGTCAGGTTCACCCGCGCGTCGCTCCGCCGCTGCCGCCGCTTGCGTCGAGTGCTTCGTTCACCCGGTCGGAGGCTAGCGCCCCGCTCCCTCAGCCAGCTCCTTGGCGAGCGGCGTGGCGAATCGGGGGAGCACCTTCGTCCCGTCGAGCCAGCCCTCCAGCCGCTCGGCCTCTGCGTCGATCGCCCGTACCGCATCCGCGCCGACGTCCTCGAGCAGGCGGAAGACGATCTCGCCGTCCTTGCGGCGGGCCCAGCCGCCGACGATTCGGCCGTTCCACCAAACCGTTGGGCCTGCGTTGCCGTTCCGGTCGAACAGCGCCGGCCCGTGCGCGCCGAGGTACCACTCACGCTCCTTCCAGCCCATCACGGTCGGATCGAGCGCCGGCAGCAGCGCGGTCCACGGCTCGGGGTCCGGCTCGCTCTCGAGATCGTCGGGAAGGGCGATCCCGGGCGCGCCGTCGAGGTCGACCTCCGCGGCACCGATCTCGGCAAGCGCCCTGCGAGTCTGCGTGAGCGTCCACCCGGTCCACCACTTGAGGTCGGTGACCGTCGCAGGCCCGTAGGCGGCCAGCCAGCGTGACGCGAGGTCGACCCGCGCCGCCTCCGGCTCGAGCTCCGGCAGCGGTTCCGACGACCACGCTCCCGCCGGGATCCAGCTCCACTGGCTGCTCGTCCACGTTCCGCGCGGCCGACCTCGCACGATCCGTCCTTCCGCGGCCAGGAGGAACAGCACCCAGGTCGTCATCCCGATCGTGCCGGCCCACTTCTTGCCCTCGCCGAAGGAGAGCTTCTCGCGAAGCTGCGGCACCTCGGCCGAGAGCTCGCTCGCGAATGCCTGCCCGCGCGATTCGAGCGCCCGCAACGTCGCATCGGCTGCGTCGTCGAGCCACGCCAGGCCGTTCGACGTGATGCCGCCCTCTTCGATCAGCTTGGCGTAGCGCCGCCGCTGCGCTTCGGCGATCGATTCCGTGCACGCCGCCTTGACGACCGCGGCGAGGTCGAGCGGGAGGACGAACAGCGTGCGGCGCATCCCGATCATCCGCAGCAGGCTCCGCTCCTCGTAGAGCTCGCGCTCGAGCTGGGCGACGGAGAAGTCCTTCCCGCGCGCCCGCGCCGACAGGTAGACGGTCACGGGATCAGTCGCGTGGAGCCCGACGAGCCCGCCCGCCAGCTCGACCGGATCATGCGCCGGCGAAGCGAGGAAGTGCCGCCGCGCGAGCCGTGAGCGACGCTCTTCGACGGAGAACCGCCGCACGTCAACCAGCGGCGTCGAGCGCCTCGTTGACAAGGCGATCGGCAAGCTCGTTGTGCTCCCGGCGAACAGCCGTGTACCGCACCTTGCCGATGCCCGCGGCGAGGTCCTGCGCCTCCTCCCACAGCGCGCGCAAGGTGTCCTTCTTGATCTTCCATTCGCCGCGCATCTGATGGACGAGGAGCTCGGAGTCGGAGACGACCTCGAGCTCGTCCACGTGCAGCTCGACCGCCCTGCGCAGGCCCTCGACGAGAGCGCGGTACTCCGCGACGTTGTTCGTCGCCACCCCGATCGCCTCGCCGTGAGCTGCGAGCACGGTGCCGTCCTCGGTCTCGAGCACGTAGCCGTACGCGGCAGGCCCTGGATTTCCCCGCGCGCCTCCGTCTGTCGAGAGCCGCGCCTTCACAGCAGCGGATAGAGGTCGAAGGCCGGCTCTTCGTACGGGTGCGCCTCGCGGAGCGCCCGCACGACGTCGTCTTCGCGGTCGGCCGGATACACGGTCTCGAGCCGCAGCTCCGGCACACGCTCCTCCCTCCCACGCTCGCCGATCGTGGGGTCGGTCTTCTCACCGCCGAGAAACGTCCCGGTTCCTTCCGTGTACCAGGAGCAGCGCTCGTAGTCGCCGATGCGCCCCGCGCCGGCCGCGAAGACCGCGTCCCGAACGGCGTCGAGCGACTCGGCGGGAACGAAGACGACGAGCTTCCGGTTCACGGCCTGACCTTCGCAGAGTTGATCGAACCGCGCGACTGTGGTTCAGTCGCCCGGACCAACGAGAGGAGGCAGCTCGTGAGCACGCCCGCAACCGGCAACACCGGCCCGCCCGGACAACCGCGCGGAGTCGCCTTCGTGATCATCCTGTCCATCATCACCCTGGGCATCTACAGCCTGTACTGGGTCTACAAGACACAGGAGGAGATGAAGCAGCACACGGGTGACGGCCTCGGCGGTGTCCTCGGGCTCGTCGTCTGGATCATCATCTCCCCAGTCAGCGGGTTCGTCATTCCGTCCGAGATCGGGAACATGTACCGCAAGGACGGGAAGGAGTCGCCCGTGAGTGGATGGACGGGCCTGTGGCTGTTCCCGTTCGGGATCCTGATCATCCCGATCTTCGTCTGGTACGCGAAGGTGCAGGGAGCGCTCAACCGGTACTGGGAGGCGAAGACTTCCCAGGGGGCGCCGGCCGCAGCAGCGACGGAGTAGGCATGGCGCGCGTCGTCGGCATCGGGGGCGTGTTCTTCCGCGCCCGCGATCCGGATGCTCTGCGCGAGTGGTACGTGAAGCACCTCGGAATCGAGCTGGAGGAGCACGGGAGCGCGCTCTTCGAGGGCGGCCACACCGTCTGGTCGATCCTCCCCGACGTCACGGAGTACTTCGGCCCCTCGGGCCAGCAGGGGATGGTCAACTACCGGGTCGACGACCTCGACGGGATGCTCGAGCAACTGCGTGCAGCCGGCGTGGAGGTCGTCGACGCCACCGAGGAGCTCGATTTCGGCCGCTTCGGCTGGGCGACCGACCCGGAGGGCAATCGCTTCGAGCTCTGGGAGCCCGCCTAGGCGCGCGGGTGCGCATCCACCCGGCGGATCCACGCGTCGAGCCGCGGGTAGCGGCCGGCGAGCTCGAGGTGCTCGCGCAGGATCAGGTGGAACTCCTCGTCGTCCGTCTCGTCGTAGATGAGCGCGTACTTCAGGAACGGGAACGCCGCGCAGTCGGCCGCCGAGAACTCGCCGAAGAGGTAATCCCGGCCCGAGAGCATTCGCTCGAAGAGGTCTCGGGAGCCCGCGAGCTCGGCCTCGAGCTGGGCGA
The DNA here is from genome assembly GCA_963712635.1 of uncultured Actinomycetes bacterium. Taxonomy (GTDB): domain Bacteria; phylum Actinomycetota; class Thermoleophilia; order Gaiellales; family Gaiellaceae; genus VAXT01. The sequence goes on from CAVQIS010000008.1 coordinate 577,538, forward strand.
TGCGCTCCGTGTCCGGATCCGGTTTCGCCCGCTCGGCCTCGATCTCGTTCGGCGGGCCTTTCCAGACCCGGTTGAACCAGTCGAGGAAGACGTCGAGCTCGGCCCGGCGCGCCTCGTCGCGCCGGCCATAACGCGGGCTCCGGGTTGCGTGCCTCGAGAAACCGGAGGATCTCCGTCGAGTCGACGACGACCTCGTCACCCTCGACGAGCACGGGCACGAGCGGCTGGCCGCTGACGCGCTCGACCTCGCTCCGGTCGCCAGGCTCCACGTCGACCCACTCCGCCTCGAGCCCCTTGTGCCCGAGCGCGAGGGCCACCCGCTCGACGTTCGTCGAGAACGGGATCCTGTAGAGGCGCAGCACGCTACTCGGCGGTGTCGATCTGGGCCTTCTGCAGCTTCCCCGAGTAGTCGACGTAGATCGACTTCCACTCGGTGAAGAAGTCGAGCGCGGCCTGGCCGGCCTCGCGGTGGCCGTTGCCGGTGTCCTTGACCCCGCCGAACGGGAGGTGCACCTCGGCGCCGATCGTGCCGGCGTTGATGTACGTGATCCCGGCTTTCAGGTCGCGCATCGCACGGAACGCCTTGTTCACGTCACGCGTGAAGATCGAGGACGACAGGCCGTACTTGATGCCGTTCGAGACGCGGATCGCCTCGTCGACGTCGCCGACCTTGATCACGGACACGGTCGGCCCGAAGATCTCCTCCTGGGCGATCCGCATCTGCGGATCGACGTCGCCGAACACGGTCGGCCGGTAGTAGAAGCCCTTGTCGAGGCCGTCGCCGGACGCGATCTCCCCGCCCGTCAGAAGCGTCGCGCCCTCGTCCTTGCCGATCTGGGTGTACGAGTCGATCTTCTCGAGCGCGGCCTTGTTGATGACCGGGCCGACGTCCGTGTCCTCCTCCCAGCCGTACCCGAGGCGCATCTTCTCGGCCGCCGAGGCGATCCTGGAGACGAGCTCGTCGTAGACGGCGTCGTGCGCGATCACGCGGCTGGCGGCGGTGCAGCGCTGGCCGGAGGTGCCGAACGCGGACCAGGTGATGCCCTCGACCGCGAGCTCGAGGTCGGCGTCGTCGAGGACGATGATCGCGTTCTTGCCGCCGAGCTCGAGATGGATGTGCTTGAGGCGCTCGGCGCCGGTCTTCGTGACGGCGACTCCCGTCTCGCGCGAGCCGGTGAGCGAGATGACGGGCACGTCCGGGTGCTCCACGAGCGCGTTCCCGACCTCTCCCCCGCCGCCGTGGACGATGTTGACCACCCCGGCGGGCACGCCGGCTTCGACGAGGAGCTCGGTGAAGCGCTCGCCGAGCGTCGGCGTGTCGGTGGCCGGCTTGAAGACGACGGTGTTGCCGCAGACGAGCGCGGGCAGGATCTTCCAGCTCGGGATCGCGATCGGGAAGTTCCACGGCGTGATCACGCCGACGACTCCGATCGGCTGGCGGACGCTCATGTTGAACTTGTCGCGGAGCTCCGACGGCGTCGTCTGGCCGAACAGGCGACGGCCCTCGCCGCCCATGTAGTACGCCATGTCGATCGCTTCCTGGACGTCGCCGCGCGCTTCGGGCAGCACCTTGCCCATCTCGCGCGCCATCAGCTGCGCCAGGTCTTCCTTCTGCTCGGTCAGCAGGTGAGCGAACCGGAACAGGAGCTCCCCGCGCTTCGGCGCGGGAACGAGACGCCAGTCCTCGTGGGCCTCCTTGGCCGCGGCGACGGCGCGCTCGACGTCCTCGGGTGACGACTTCGGGAACGTCCCGATCGAGTCGCCGTTCGCAGGGCTCGTGCTCTCGAAGGTCTCGCCGGAAGCGGCGTCGACCCACTCGCCCGCGATGTAGTTCTGGAATGTCTTGGCGCCGAGGATGGCCACGGCGTCGATTCTATTCGTCGGCCTCGGCCTCGAGGAACGTGCCTGGGATCCGGGGCCGGCGGCGGTCCCGCGTCTCGCGCTTCCCGCCCGTCTCACGCTTCGAGCGCCGGTCGGGGCCCGTGCGGCGGTCGACGATGACCGTCACGTTCGGGTTGTCCTTGTAGTACTCGACCATCTTCTCGAAGAGCTCGTCCTCGAGCTCGCGCGGGATGACGCAATAGATCACGCGCTAAGTGTAAGTCGGTTAGAGCCGCGCGATTTCCGGGACCACGCGTCCGTCCGGGTCGACGCGCGCGTTCCAGGTCCGGAACGACGGCTCGAGCTCCTCGACCTCGTGCCCGCGCTCGGCGAGGCGGACCGGCTGCGCCGACTCGGGCAGGACGCGGTACTGGTACCACGAGATGTCCCACGCCACGGTGACCACGACCTCGGCGTTCACGCCCGAGAGTGGGACGACGCTCGCGTCGGGCTTGCCGAGGCTCTTGCCGATGCCGCCGACGGTTCGGCGGTAGGCGCTCGCGTTGAAGAGGTCTGCCGCCTCGACCATCGCGCGTTCGTGGTGGGAGAGCCGGCGCAGGATCGGCTCCGGCGCGAGCGATTCCTCGGGAGTGGCTCGGCGCGGATCGAGGAACGCGCCGAGGCTGAAGCGCTTGCGGCGCGGCTCCTCCTCGAAGGTCGGCGTCGTCGGGCTGCCCTCCTTGAGCCAGCCCTGCTCTGCTGCGATCTCCTGGCAGAGCGGACAGACGTCGAGGAAGTCCTCGCCCTCGGGCGCGAAGCGCATCGTCCGCTCGCCGGTGAGAAGGGTTCGCTCGCAGATCGCGCAGGTCTGCACGGCAGCTGTCCTTACGGCCCGCATCGCGCCGACTATAGCCCACCTGTTACGGCTGGCCCTCGTGCTGCTAGGCTGGCCTCGTGCTAGGCTCGTCGCTATGTGTGTTTTACACTGTAACTTGCTAGGAGCCTCGTGAGAGGGCGCATGGAGCTCCCGCGCGGCGCCCGCGGACGCAGGCGGCTCGGCCCCGGGCGCTGGCACGTGCAGGCCCGCGTGGAGCGCTTCGTCGAGCCGGCCGTCCTGCTCGTTCTTCGAGACAGCCCCGGCCACGGCTACGAGCTCCTCGAGCAGCTTCAGGAGCTGATGCCGGCCGAGCGCATCGACATGGGCAACCTCTACCGGATCCTGCGCTCGCTCGAGCGCGACGGCCTCGTCGACTCGACGTGGGACGACACCGCCCCCGGGCCGGCGAAGCGGATCTACGTGATCACGCAGTCGGGCCGGCGCGTCCTCGGCCAGTGGGTCGAGGCCTTCACCAAGATCGAGCGCCAGATCGAGCAGTTCAGAAAGCGCTACGAAGAGCAAAGGGGGTGAACATGCATCACCGAAACCGACGCTTCCATCGACGCGGCGTGGGCAATCGCTTCTACGAGCCCGAGCGCGTCCTCGAGCGGCTGGAGGAGTATCAGCGCGACCTGGAGCAGGAGCTCGCAGACGTCGCGGATCTGATCAAGCGGCTCAAGGAGTCGGAGCCGCAGACGGCGTAGCCCGCCGAAGGTTTCGTGCGGAGGTGGGCCCGGCCCGCCTCCGCCGAGTCCGCTAGACCTTGGCCTCTTCCTTCTCCTTCTTCGACTCTTCGATCAGCTTCTGCGCGACGTGGCTCGGAACCTCGTCGTAGCGCAGGAACTGCATGTGGTAGTCGCCGCGCCCGCCGGTCATCGACGTGAGGGCCTGGCCGTAGGTGAGCATCTCGGCCATCGGCACCTCGGCCTTGATCCGCGTCATGCCGCCGCTCGGCTCCATGCCCTGCAGTCGCCCGCGGCGCGAGTTGAGGTCGCCGTTGACCGAGCCGACGGTGTCGTCCGGAACGGTCACGTCGACCTCCATGATCGGCTCGAGCAGCACCGGGTCCGCCTGCTCGTAGGCCTGCTTGAACGCCATCGAGCCGGCGACCTTGAACGCCATCTCGGAGGAGTCGACCGTGTGGTACGAGCCGTCCACGAGCAGGACGCGCACGCCTTGCACGGGAGCGCCGGCTAGCTCTCCCTGCACCATCGCCTCCTGGATGCCCTTGTCGACCGCCGGCCGGAAGCTCTGCGGGATGACGCCGCCGACGATCTTGTCGACGAACTCGTAGCCGGTGCGGCCCTCGATCGGCTCCAGCACGATGTGCGCGTCGCCGAACTGCCCGCGGCCGCCGGTCTGCTTCTTGTAGCGGCCGTGGCCCGCGCGACTCCTTGCGGATCGTCTCGAGGTACGGGACGCGCGGCGGGTTGAGGTCGACCTCGACGCCGAAGCGGCGCTTGAGCCGGTCGACCGCGACCTCGACGTGCATCTGGGTCATCCCCGACACGAGCTGCTCGCCGGTCTGCGGGTCGCGGCGGAGCTGGAGCGTCGGGTCCTCCTCGCTGAGGCGCCGGAGCGACGTCGCGACCTTCTCCTCGTCGCCCTTCGCCTTCGGGCGTGATCGCGAAGCTCATCACCGGCTCGGGGAAATCCAGGCTCGGTAGCTCGACCTGCTGGTCGGAGTCGAGCAGGAGGTCGCCCGTCATCACGTCCTTGAGCTTGGCGACCGCTCCGAGGTCGCCCTCGCCGAACACGTCGGCGGACTCGTGCTCCTTGCCCTGCAGCGTGAGCAGCGCGCCGACTCGCTCCTTGCCGTGCGTGCGCACGTTGGCGAGCGTGGCGTCGGAGGAGACGGCGCCCTTGAGCACGCGGAAGACGTTGATGCGCCCCGCGAACGGGTCGGCGACCGTCTTGAAGACGAACGCCGCGTCGGAGGCTCCCTCGACCTCGATCCGCGAGCCCTTCTTGGCCGGGGACGGCACGCCTTCGACCAGCAGGTCGAGCACCGCGGTCGTGCCGAGATTCTTCGTCGCGACGCCGCACATGACCGGGAACAGCTCGCCGCGGGTGACGGCGCTCTTGAGCGCGGAGGCGACCTCCTCGGGGCTCAGCTCCTGACCGTCCAGGTAGCGCTCCATCAGCGCCTCGTCGGTCTCGACGACCGAGTCGAGCAGCTGCGTCCGGTACTGCTCGACCTGATCCGACATCTCGGCCGGGATCTCCCCGGGCTTTGCTTCGCGATCTCCCTCCGGGCTCGTGTAGGCCGTCATGTGCAGCACGTCGACGACGCCCGAGAGCTCGTGCTCGATCCCGATCGGCAGGTGGACCGCGACGGCCTGCGTCCCGAAGTGCGACCGCATCTGCTCGAGGACCCGGAAGAAGTCCGCCCGCTCGCGGTCGAGCATGTTCACGAAGATCACGCGCGCGAGGCCGAGCTCTTCCGCCCGGTTCCAGTTGCGCGTCGTCTGCACCTCGACCCCCATGACGCCGCTGACCGTGACGAGCGCACCTTCGACCACATGGAGCGCGGCGATCGCGTCCCCCTGGAAGCTCGGCTCTCCGGGCGTGTCGATGAGGTTGATCTTCCGCTCGTGCCACTCGAGGTGGCAGAGCGTGTCCGCGATGGACATCTGACGGTGCTGCTCGTCCTCGTCCCAGTCGGAGACGGTCGTCCCCTGCTCGATGACGCCGAGCCGGTTCGTCGCGCCGGCCTGGAAGAGCATCGCCTCGACGAGCGAGGTCTTGCCTGTGCCGCGGTGACCGACGACGGCGACGTTGCGGATCTTTCCGGGCTCGACTGCGGGCATGCGAAGGCTCCTCCTCGGCTGGTTTGGCGCGATCTTAGCTCCGCCCGGACGGTGTCACGCATTCGTCACCGACGCGTTACGGACACGTGCGCCCTCCCCGAATAGGATTGACAGAGGGAGGAGGTGGGCTGTGCCTTAAGAGTGGCTCAGTCGCCGCCGTCGCGCGACGGCGCCCCGGCCAGGCGGGCCTTCAACCGCAGGATCGCCTTCGTGTGCAGCTGCGAGACGCGCGACTCGGTCACGCCGAGCACTTCCCCGATCTCGCGGAGCGTCAGCTCCTCGTAGTAGTAGAGCGTGACCACGAGCTTCTCCCGCTCCGGGAGCCGCGCGATCGCCTCGCCGAGCGCCTCCTTCAGCTCGGTCTGCGCGAGGGCGGCCTGCGGCTCGGGCCCGTGCGTGTCCTCGATCGTGTCGATCAGCGCCACCTGGTCTCCGCCCGAAGACGAGATCGTCCAGAGCTCGTCGAGTGCCGCGATCGACGAGCGCGAAATCTCCGTCAGGCTCTCCTCGAGCTCCTCCACCTCGATCCCGAGCTTCTGCGCGATCTCCTCGTCCGTCGGCGCGCGATGGAGCTTCGCCTCGAGCTCGGCGATCGCACGCTCGATGTGGCGGGCCCGCGCGCGCACCGAGCGCGGCACCCAGTCGAGCGCCCGCAGCTCGTCGATGATCGCGCCCTTGATCCGCGCGATCGCGTACGTCTCGAACTTGACGTCGCGATCCGGGTCGTAGCGCTCGATCGCCCCGATCAGGCCGAGCAGCCCGTACGAGACGAGATCGCCCTCGTCCAGGTGCGCGGGCAGCCCGCTGCCGAGGCGCCCGGCGACGTACTTGACGAGCGGCGCGTACGTGAGGATCAGCCGGTCGCGGATCGCCTGGTCGCGAGACTTGCGGAACTCCTGCCAGAGGCCGGCGGTTTCGTCGGTCTGCGCCACGGGCTAGAGAATACGGCCCTCGGCCGTCGAATCCTCACTGGCCACGTCGCACCAGCAGCGCACGGAGGCCGAAGCTCCCGATCCACAGACCGAGAACACCGGCAGCGACAGCGATCACGATCGCCGATCCGCCCGCGATCACCGCGGTCACCGCGATCCCGATGAAGAAGATCGCGAGGAAGAGGAAGAGCACGCCGAGGACGCGACGCTGAGACGGGGCGGCCACCGGCGCGACTCTACTGGCCGGAAAGACCGCGACTACAATCGGAGCGCAACCCAGGGGCGTAGCTCAACTGGCAGAGCACCGGTCTCCAAAACCGGGGGTTGCAGGTTCGAGTCCTGCCGCCCCTGTAGAGAACCCCCTGCTAGCCGGGGTCGCTCGACCCCGCGACGGGGTTGCCCCCGCATCCAGCCAGCTATGGTCGATCAATGACCGCGCGAAAGAGCAGCCGTTTGGGAGTGCTCGCGCCGCTGGATGTGAAGACGCTCCTTGCCTCGGTGGAAGCGGCTCCTCCGATCGATGCGGTTGAGGTGGTCGCCGCCGCCTTGACCGATGCCCTCGGCGCGCGCGACGTCAGCTTCCTGATCGCGGACTACGGCGGCCAGGCACTGATCCGGTTGAGCCACGTGCAGCGTGCTAGCGCTGACGATGAGGACGTCAACCGCGAACGCGGCCTGTCAGTCGCGGTGGTAGGAACACCGCATGGTCGGGCTCTCACCGAGCAGGAGATTCAGATCGTCCCGGACTCCGGTGGATACCGGGTCTTCGCTCCCGTGACGAGCCGCGGCGAGGCAGTCGGCGTGTTGGCGCTGGGATTCGATGACGAGCCTGACCAGCAGACGCTGGCGACGGTATCGGCCGGCGCTCACGCGCTTGCGTACATCGTCATCGCCAACCGCCGCTTTACCGACCTTTTCGACTGGGGCCAGCGTTCGGTACCTCTTTCGTTGGAGGCAGAGCTCCAGCACCGATTGCTTCCCGGCTCGTACACCTGCGAGGGAGGCCAGTTCACGCTGGCCGGATGGCTGGAACCGGCAGGCGACGTCGGCGTCGGCGGAGACACGTTCGACTTCAGCGTCGACCGAGACACGCTGCACCTTTCGATGACGGACGCGATGGGCCACACGCTGGACGCTGCCGTGTTGGCAACAGTCCTGGTGGGGGCACTACGAAACGCTCGCCGTCGCCAGGTCGGCCTGGCGGAACAGACCCGGCTGGCCAATGAGGCGCTTTGCGGGTTTTCAGATGGTGGCGACTTCGTGACCGGGCAGGTCGTACGGATCGATCATGCCTCCGGTATCGCAAGGATCGTGAACGCCGGCCATGCCCTGCCGATCCTGATCCGTGACGGCCATGCCGAGGATGTGGATTTAGCTCCCGGCCTCCCGTTCGGTATCGCGGTCGATGCCGAATACCGCGTCCAGGAACTGGATCTGCAGGCCGGAGACCGGCTCGTATTCCTGACCGACGGAATCCTCGAGCGCAACGCTGCCGACATGAACGCGCCGGAGATCCTCATGGAGACGCGCCACCTTCATCCACGCGAGGCGGTGCGGGCGTTGATTCAGGCCGTGGTGAAAGCGTGTGATGGCGAGCTCCGTGATGACGCAACCGTGCTGTGTGTGGACTGGCATGGCGGCCCGACAGGAGAACGCGACGCCAGCTCGGGAGCGGATCGGTGAGCAAGCGAGGCCAGCTCGGAACGTCACACACGAGCAATACCCGGGCGGCGACCGAGGCGGGGTCGAGCTAGGCCTACTCCCCGTACAGGCGGTACTCGCGTCCGTCGAGGGTAACCAGCGCGAACGCGGTTGTTTCGCCGGCGAGCGCCTGCCGGACAGCGTCCAGCAGATCGCACCACGAACTGTTCGGTGTTCTCGCCTTCGATGCCGACCTCCCAGGACCCGCCGTCAGCCTGCACGTGAACACCGGAGACTCCATGGAGGTGACGCGCGCAGGCGGCCGCATGGCCCTCCTTCTCGAAGCGCACTCTCAGCGGCGGCCGAACCGCCTTCTCGTTCGAAAACGACGCTGCGCTGGCTGACAATTCCTCTCTCATCCGATCCTTTGCTAACGTACGAAGCGATACGCGTAAGGAAAGACTGTCGTTAAAACGTAAGCGATCGATAAGATACGACTCGGAGGAAACGTTGTCAAGCGAGGAATCCGTCCGCGAGTGGCAGTTCGTCACGAATCACACCCAGGTGCTGCTCTGCATCGCTCGCGACCCTGACGTGCGCCTCCGCGACATCGCCGACTCTGTCGGCATCACCGTCGGATCGGCGCAGAGGATCGTGGGCGATTTGATCGAGGCCGGCTTCGTCGAGCGGACACGCGAGGGCCGCCGAAACCGCTACGTCGTCAACCGAGAGTCACCCATGCTGCGGCACGCCGCGCAGGAGGGTCAGGAAATCGGCGACCTGGTCGAGTTGCTCGAGCGCGACAGCGCGCAGTAACGACGCGAAACCTGCGCGGCGAGATCAGTGGTCGTGACCATGGCCACCGCCGTTGCCATGGTCGTTTCCGTTTCCGTTGCCCCCGCCGTGGCCGTTTCCGTGACCGCCGCCGTTCCCCTGGTTGTTCCCCTGGTCCCGGCTCTGGCCGTGGTCGCTGCCCTGCTCTTCCTGCTTCTTCGAGCCTTTCTCGCGCCCCTCGTCCCGTTTGCGGTCTCCGCCCTGGCCACGGTGATGCTTCTTGCTGCGGCCCCAGCCTGAGCCCGTGTGCACGTGGTTCTTGTCGCCCTTGCCCTTCCCAGGACGGATCTCCTTGTGGAACGGCGGCGGAGGAGGTGGCGGCGGCGGAGGCGCCGGCGGCTGCACGGGCGGCGGCGGAGGCGGAGCAGGTGGCGGTGGCGGGTTCGCCGGCGGCGCAGGCGGCGGAGGAGGCGGTGGCTTCGGCCGCGGGACTCTTCGCCTTGCCCTTCCCGCCGCCGCGCGCCTTGGAGCGGCTCGCCGAGTGGGATCCGCGGTGCGAACGACGCGCGGTCGGCGGCGCGAAGGCGACCAGCGTCACGCGTGCCGCGCCCGGAGCAGAAGGCGTCTGCGAGGAAGCATCCAGGGGTGCCGGCGCCCCGGCGGTCCCGCCTACAGGCGCCGCATCATGCGCCGAGGGCGGACGAATGAGAGACAGGGAGCTGAACGGCGTTTGCCCGAGCTCCGCACGAAGCTCAGACGGCACACCCGCGAGCACCTTCTGCGGCACCTCGCCGTCGAGCGCCGCGCGCCACAGGTAGCCAGCGGACATCGCCGCAGCGACAAGCGCAGACAGCCGCAGGGCCTGCGTGTTCAGCACACGGACAGTGTGGCCCGAGCGTCAGACGGCGCAGCTATGCGGAATCCGCGGCCGCGACCTCGACCCGGTTCTTGCCCTTGTCCTTCGCGCGGTACAGCGCGCTGTCGGCGACGCGCAGCAACCCGTCCAGCGACTGGCCGTTCGAGAGCTCCGCCACGCCGAAGCTCGCGGTCACGTGTACCTCCTGGCCGTTGTCGCCGAGCCGCAGCCCGAGCTGGGCGAGCGAGCGGCGGAGACGCTCTGCGCCCGCACTAGCGCCCTCGATGCCGGTCTCCGGGAGCAGGATGGCGAACTCCTCGCCCCCGAGCCGGGCAGCCACGTCCACGTCGCGGCCGTGCGCACGCAGGAGATCTGCGAAGGCCAACAGCACTTCGTCTCCCGCGTGATGCCCGAACCGGTCGTTCACGAGCTTGAAGTCGTCGAGATCCGCGAGGACGACCGAGAGCCGCCCGCCCAGCCGCTGGCCGCGCCCGATCTCCGAGCGGAGCGCGTCGAGGAAGCGGCGCCTGTTCACGAGGCCGGTGAGCTCGTCCGTGATCGCCTGCCACTGGACGACGTCGTGGAGCCGCGCGTTCTCGAGCGCGATCGCGGCCTGCGAGGAAAGCCATTCCGCGAGCTTCATCGTCTCGTCCTCGAAGCCGCCCTCCGGCGGGTAGAGCACGAGCTTCGTCGCGCTCGCCGAGTCGCCGGCCGAGAGGTCGAACTCCACCCCGACCACGCCGTCCAGCTCTCCGACCCAGCCGACCTCATGGCCCTCCTGGAGGAGCCGCCCGCCCTTCGCACCGGTCGCCTCGGTGATCACGTTCAGGATCACCGGCATCAACGCCCGGGGATTGTGCGTCGCGGCGAGTGCATCTCCGACGAGGGCCAGAGCTTCGCGGGCCTCGCGGCGTCCGGCTACCTGCGCGTGCCGGCGCTCGGTGTGACTCGGTGCGGGAACCGCGCGCCGCTCCGGTTCGTGCCGAGGCTTACGAACGACACTGGCGAGGATCGCCAGAGTCAGGAGTGTCACGAGAGCCGCGAGAAAGGCGAGCGACCACTGGACCTGGGCGCCGACAACCTGTCCCGTGACCGAGATCGTCCGCAGATACGCCATCCAACGGGGTCGAGTCTAATCCGCCGCGCGTCCCGAACGAATCCCCCGAACGGGTTGTCCCGGGGGTCGATCGGTCCTAGGACCCATGTCCCCTGGCGGGCCGGACCGGACCGCTGCGACCGTTCCGCCCCAGTGAGAGACAAACGAATCATCGGAGGAGGAGTCACAATGAATATGCGGGGGGTAATTGCAGTCCTCGCGGCTTTCGCCGCCCTCGCTACCACTCTGGTAGCCGGCGCGGGCGCAGCCGGAACGAGCGTGCCCAGTGGAGGCAACCTCGTGTTTGCCGCCATCGACCCGAGAGACGGAATGTCGGACATCTACGTCCAGCCGACCGGTGGGTCCGCACCACTCAACATCACCGACAGCGCCGGGCCGCGCAAAGACCTGAGCCCCGTCTTCGCGCCGAGCGGCTCCAAGATCGCGTTCGTCCGGGCCAACGCCCAGGGCGCGAGCATCATGGTCGTCAACCCCAACGGCACCGGGCTCGTGAACGTCACGCCGCTGCAGCTCCGCGGCGCGATCAACACCGACCCGAGCTGGTCGGCGGACGGCACGCGGATCGTCTTCTCGAGCAACGTCGACGGGAACTACGACCTCTACTGGATCGACGCCCTGACGGGATCGACCCAGCTGTCGCTGCCGCACCGTGTCACCAAGACGGAGGCGCCGGTGCAGAACCAGGATCCGTCGTGGTCTCCGACCGGCAAGCACGTCGTCTTCTCGAGGACCGCGCCTCGGATCTCGCCCAGCAGCTCGGCGATCACCAACTCGGCTGAGCTCTTCCAGGTCGAGGTCGGCTCGGTGCAGGCCGTGCGCCTGACGCAGACGGTGGCCGGCCGCGGCGACCTGTCGCCGGTCTACGCGCCCAACGGACTCTCGATCGCGTTCTCGAGCGACCGTGCAGGGAACGAAGACGTCTACCTGTTCAGTCTCACGACGAAGACGGTCACGGCACTCACGAACAACCCGGCGAGGGACTTCGAGCCGGCCTTCGCCCCCGACGGGACGGCGGTCGTCTACGTGAGCACCCGCAAGGGAGCGACCGAGCTCTTCGCCCAGAACGTGATCGGGCTCACGCCCGGCCCAGCTCCGGCCGTGCAGATGACCTTCGACGGCCTGACCAAATCGCACCCCAGCTGGGGTGCAACAGCAACGCATCCCGGACCGCTTGGTGCGCCAGTGGAGACTCCCCTCCCTAGGCCAACGGTTGGGGCTGCGTTCCCAGCGGCGAGATAGCAACGCTGGGGGGCAACCCGCGATCCCCGTGCTGCGGCAAGTAGCCGGGGGTCGCGGGTCTTTCTCTGCCTGCGTTAGCGTCTGCCGCGGCTGACGACGAGATTGATCTTGGTGCCGACGGCGAGCGTCCTGCCCGCCCGGCGGCTCTGGCTCAGGACTCGGCCCCGCGTGCGCTTCGAGCGCGCGTAGCGGACGCGGCCGACGGAGCAGTGCGCCGCTCTGATCGCCCGCCGCGCGGGAGTCAGGCCTCTCCCGATCAGCTTCGGCACCTTGCAGTGCGGCACCGGAGGCGCGTTGGTCGAGACCGTGAAGCTCGTCTTGATCGTCGGGTGCACGTCGCATTTCAGGCGGTACGTGCCGACGCGGAACGTCAGGCGCCAGACCGGGTGCTCGATGTCCTCGACCGATGTCTTCTCGTCGATCCCCGGCCCCGTCAGATGAAGGTCGTGGTTTGCGGAGAGGTCGTGCACCTGCACGTTGTACGTGCCCGGCGGGAGGTTCGTCAGCTTGCGGCCGTCGGCGTAGAAGGTCGCGATGTGCGCGTCGGGGCCGACGGTGAAGATCAGATCCGGCAGCGCTGAGGGCGGGGGTGGCGGAGGAGGCGGCGGCCCGGCAGGGCTCGGAGGCGGCGGCGGTGGCAGGGGCGGTGGAGGTGGCGGCGGAATCGGCGGGTGGACGGTGACGACGCCGCGGATCTGTCCGGGGTCGGCGTCGGACTGCCACTGGTAGTCGCCCACCTCGAAGGTCACGGTCCAGCACTCCTCGCTCGTCCCGCTCGGGGAGGTCGTTGCTGTCGAGGTGCGTGCCGTTCCACGTCAGGTCGGTCAGGTGGAAGTTCTGAACCGTCGACGTGTCGTCGATCGCGAGCACGAACGTCCCCGCGTTGATGTGCTCGGCGCCGCGCCCCGTGGGGTACCGGAAAAACCCGCCGTCGTCGCCTGCGTGGCCCACGAAGTTCGGATCGCCCAGACAGGGCAGCCCTGCCCCATGGCGTGCGTTGGCACTCGCCGGGAGCACGACGAGAACGGTCGTCAACGCGACGGCCAAGGCGAGATAGACGTGTCGCCTGCGGAGCATCCCCCTGCTCGGCAGCCTACTGCAGGACAGAGATCAGGACTAGCCCGGGAGGAGCTGCACCGTGAGCTGCAGGACGCGGCCGTGGCCGATCAGGAAGTCGGTCGCACGCGTGCCCGGCTTCCCGCTGCCCAGTCTGCACCGGCGGAACCCGCCGGCGGGCGCGCAGACGACGGACGGATAGGCCCGCTTGACCGCAGCCTCGGTCGAATCGACTCCGACGCCGGACCGAGTCCGGTCGTTCGAGTGAGTCGTGGTGACCTCGACCACGCGGCCGAGACGGAAGCCGACCCAGACGCGCGCGTAGTAGAAGCGCCCGCCCCCGGAGCCGATCGGTCGCCCGAGCTTCGCCCGGACCTGAGCCTTGCTCATGCCGAGCGACACTCCAGCCATCCCCTGCTGCGGGCGAACGGCCGCGGACGTCGACGATGGTGCGAGCAGGGCGACAACGGCGAGTGCAAGGGCGATACGGCGCATGTGCCTTGTATCGGCACTCGCGCGCCTGGGCACAACCCTCGCCTAGAGCAAGTGCGCTTCGAAATCGGGCCGGCTCGCCTGCCAGGCCTTGAGGTACAGGTCGACCTCCAGTCGCGCCTGGTCCTCCCCGAGCGCGTCCGGGACCTCGACGATCACGGCGTCGTCGCCATCCGCTCGGGCCTCACAATCTGCGCGCCGCAGGAACTCGAGGAGCTCCTCCTGTGCCTCTGGGTGCACCTGAATCCGCATGGTCCCCCTTTTGCTCACTTTGGGTGACGGAAGGGGATTTGTCGAGTTCAATCGAATGGGACCGACCACCCCGGCCGGTACGCTCAGCCCATGAGCGTCCTCACCTCGCAGATCGAGCGCGAGTCGGAGGTCTTCGCGGAGCGACGGGGGCAGATGGAGGCGCTCGTCGCGGAGTTGCGCGAGCGTACGGCGCAGGTTGCGCGAGGCGGCGGCGACAAGGCGATCGAGCGCCACCGCGGGCGCGGGAAGCTGACGGCCCGTGAGCGGGTCGACCGCCTGCTCGACCCGGGAAGCGCCTTCCTCGAGCTCGGCGCCTTGGCCGCGTGGGACGTGTACGAGGGCCAGGCCCCTTCGGCCGGAATCGTCACCGGGATCGGCGTCGTCGAGGGCCAGGAGTGCGTGATCGTCGCCAACGACGCGACGGTCAAGGGCGGCACCTACTTCCCGCTCACGGTCAAGAAGCACCTGCGCGCCCAGGAGGTGGCCGAGCAGAACGAGCTGCCCTGCATCTACCTCGTCGACTCGGGCGGCGCGTTCCTGCCGCTCCAGGACGAGGTCTTCCCCGATCGCGACCATTTCGGCCGGATCTTCTTCAACCAGGCCCGGATGTCCGCGAAAGGCATCCCGCAGATCGCCTCGGTCATGGGCTCGTGCACGGCAGGCGGCGCCTACGTGCCGGCGATGAGCGACGAGACGATCATCGTCAAGGGCACGGGCACGATCTTCATCGGCGGGCCGCCGCTCGTGAAGGCAGCGACGGGCCAGGACGTGACGGCCGAGGAGCTCGGCGGCGCGGACGTCCACACGCGGCAGTCGGGCGTGGCCGATCACTACGCGACGAGCGACGAGCATGCGCTGGCCATCGTCCGCTCGGTCGTCCGCAACCTGCACCGATCTCCGAAGGACGCGCCGTGGGATCTCGTTCCGGCCGAAGAGCCGGTCGTCGACCCCTCCGAGCTGTACGGGCTGATTCCGGAGGACTACCGGCAGTCGTTCGACGCTCGCGAGGTGATCGCGCGGATCGTCGACGGTTCGCGCTTCCACGAGTTCAAGGAGCTCTACGGCGAGACGCTCGTCTGCGGGTTCGCGCGGATCGAGGGCTATCCGGTCGGGATCCTCGCGAACAACGGCGTGCTGTTCGCGGAGTCCGCGCAGAAGGGCGCGCACTTCATCGAGCTCGCCTGCGAGCGGAAGGTGCCGCTCGTGTTCCTGCAGAACATCACCGGCTTCATGGTCGGAACCGAGTACGAGGCGGGCGGGATCGCCCGGGACGGGGCCAAGCTCGTGATGGCCGTCGCCTGCGCCGAGGTGCCGAAGTTCACGGTCGTGATCGGCGGCTCGTTCGGCGCCGGGAACTACGGGATGGCCGGTCGCGCGTACTCGCCGCGTCAGCTCTGGATGTGGCCGAACGCCCGGATCTCGGTGATGGGCGGCGAGCAGGCGGCGACGGTGCTGACGATGGTCGGGGACGCGGACCCCGACGAGATCCGCGCCAAGTACGAGCACGAGGGGAATCCGTACTACTCGACAGCGCGCCTGTGGGACGACGGGATCATCGATCCGCTCGACACGAGGCGCGTGCTTGGCCTCGGGATCTCGGCGGCGCTGAACGCGCCGATTCCCGAGACGAAGTTCGGCATCTTCCGGATGTAGGGAGGGTTCGGCGGAACGTTGCTCGTTGCCGGGGTGCGATGGTCGTTCCGTGGCCGCGGACGCAGGGAGCCCCGGTAGCGAATGAACTACCGGGGCGACTGAGGACCCGGCCACGGGGCGAGCAGCGTGGCCCGGCGGCTCAGTCCATGTTTCGCCGAACCCTCCTTGGTCACGGCACGTACTGCTCGTCGATCGCGACGACCCGGCCGTCCTCGATCGTGAGCCAGTAGAGCGCGTACTTGCCGCGGTACGGAGCGGCGTACGTCTGCCGGCCCTTCATGAACGATGCGAGGAACGGGCCGAGCTCGCCCGGCTTCCCATGCCTGCAGAGAGGGCAGCGCTTCGCCGTGATCTGTACGTCGTTGGCGATCGGGTAGGTCTTTGTCGCCTTGTCCGGGTTCCGGATGTAGTAGTCGTTCGGAACCGGCTCGCCGGGCTCGACCGTGCCGTCCTCCTCCGCGGCTTCGCTGCGCCTCCTTTCCGGTGAGGAACTCGGCCTCGTCGAAGGCGAGCGTGACGGCCGGGCCGGCGCTGGAGACGCTCCGGATGTATCCGAAGTGCTCAGCAGTCGGAGGAGTCGCCGTGGTGGTTGCGACCGTCGTCGGCGTCGAGGTCTGCGTGGGCTCCGGCGCCGCCGCTTCACCGCTTCCGCCGCAGGCCGACGGGAGCAGCAGAAGCGCTGCGCAGGCGGCAAGTGCGCGAACGGCCAAATCGGTGCCACCCTAGCCCGTCGTTAGGCTGAGCAAAACCCGCAGGAGGGGACATGGCGAAGTACGACCTGGCCCGTTGGGACGAGCTGGATGGAGTGGTCAAGAAGGTGCGCAGGGCGCTCGGAGTGACGGCGTTCGGCGTCAACTACTTCGACCTCCCGCCCGGCGCCGAGGGCCTCGAGCACAACGAGACGCAGACGAACCAGGAGGAGGTCTACGTCTACGTGCGCGGCTCGGGCCTGCTGCACCTCGACGGCGAGGCGATCGAGGTCGGCGAGGGCATGGCCGTGCGCGTCGACCCCGAAGTCACGCGGCAGCCCGTCGCGGGCGACGAGGGCCTGCAGTGGGTCGCGATCGGCGCGCCGCGCGAAGGGGCGTACGAGCCGCCCTCGTGGGGTTAGGCTCGCTCCATGCACACGATCGAGCTGACTGACGAAGAGCTACGCCTGCTTCACGAGGCGCTCCGCTCGTACCTGGACGACTTCGGGCACGACGAGGCAGACGTGCTGCGCGCCGTCAAGGCGCTCATCGCGAAGCTTCCTCGACCCTAAGTGCTGGTCCGCCTCGTCATCTGGAACCTCGCGGACTCGAAGACGACCATCGAGGAGCTTCGCCGCTACCTGCGCGACGAGTCGGTGGACGCGTTCGAGGACGTGCCGGGGCTCCGCTTCAAGGCCTGGTTCTCGGACGAGACGACGGACCGCTGGGGCGCCGTCTATCTCTGGGAGACGGCCGAGGAGGCCCAGCAGGAGCTCCCGAGCCGCGCGCGCGAGCTGATCGGCAAGGAGCCGGACATCGGCGAGGAGTTCGACGTCGAGGCGACGATCGAGGGGCAGTTCCTGGTCGGGGAGCTGTCTCGGCGCGGCCTCGCCTTCGAGGACTAGAGGACGAGCTCTTCGGGAAAGACCGCGCCCTCCGCGAAGCGCTCGAGGCGGTACGGGCTCAGGTCGAAGGACGACTCGCCGTCGAGCAACTCCTCGGCGACCGCGCTCCCGACCGCGGGTGACTGCATGAACCCGTGCCCCGAGAAGCCACACGCCGCGTACACGCCGTCGCCGACCCAGCCGATGATCGGGTGCGCGTCCGGCGTCATGTCGTAGAGCCCGGCCCAGGCCCGCGCGACCGGCGCTTCTGCCGCCGCCGGATAGCGGTGAGCGACGCGCGCGCGCCAGTCCTCGACGAGCGCCTCGTCCACCTCCTCGCGGTCCGTCCAGCGCGCCGTCGGCTCGGACATCGCGAGCCGGAGCGCGTCGCCCGCGCGACGGAAGTGGAACCCGGTCTCCGCCTCGAGCACCATCGGCAGGTCCTCGGGCAGGCCCGGGACCGGGCCCACTTCGACCAGCTGGCGGCAGAGCGGCCGCACGGGAAGCCCCGGCCAGAGCTCCGCTGAAGCCGCGCCGGCGGCGATCACGAGCACGTCTCGGTCGAGCTCGCGCGCGTCGACTCCCTCCCGCACCTCGACTCCCGCGCCGTCGAACGAGCTCCCGCGTGACGGCCGAAGGGTCCGCGACGCCGTCCTCCCAGCAGCAGACCGCGCCGACCACGTCGTCCACCCGCAACCCGCCGACGCGCGAAGCGTCGACCCGCTCCACGGGCACCCCGAGCCCGCGCTGCAGCTCCGCCCGCTCCTCGAGCGTCGCAAGCCCGTCCTCGGTCGTGGCCAGGAACAGGTAGCCGACCGGCTGGAAGAACGACGGCCCCAGCTCACGGAAGAAGCCGATCGACTCACGGGCGAGCCGGACCTCCGCCTCGGTCGAGAACTGCTGGCGAACGCCGCCCATCGCCTTGCCCGTGGCGCCCGAAGCGACCCGGTCGCGGTCGGCGAGAACGACGTCGTCCGCTCCCCGCAGCGCGAGCTGGTACGCGATGTTGGCGCCGATCGCGCCGGCGCCGGCTATGACGATTCGAGCCATGTGCCGAGTGCTTCCTGCTCGTCGGGCAAGAGCGTGCGAAGCGGTCGCCGAACGTCCTCGCGAACCGGGACGCCGAGCCGGCCGAGGCAGAACTTCGCCGCGGCCTGGAACGGGAACCGCTCGAGCGCCTCTCGCAGCTTGCTGACGTCGCCCGCACGCTCGCGGACGAGCTTCGCCACTGCTTCCGGGAACACCGAAGCGAGCCCGGACACGGCTCCGGCCGCCCCGCGCTCCAGGCCGCGCACGACCAGCGACTCCGCGCCGACGAAGACGTCGAGGCCCTCGACGATGTACGGCTCCACGTCCTCGAACGGCTGGTTCGAGACCTTGAGGCCGGCGAGGTTCGGGGCCAGCTCGCGGACCTGCCGGATCACCTCGTGCGGGATCGAGTACCCGGCCCGAGCCCGAAACTCGTAGAGGTAGAACGGGAGCGGCGCACAGGCCTCGGCGGCGGCGGCGAAGTGCAGCGTCAGCGCGCGTTCGTCGAGCGGGTAGTACGGCGGCCCGATCACCGCGACGGCGGCCGCGCCGATCTCGGCCGCATGCTCCGAGAGCGCAACCGTCTCGGACGTGGTCTGCGCGCCGCAGTGCACGGCGACGTCGAACCCGTCCGGCGCGGCCGCGACGAAGAGCTCGGCCGCCCGCCTGCGCTCGTCCTCCCGCAGCAGGATTCCCTCGCCGGTCGTCCCGAGCGCGAGGATCCCGTCGAGGCCGCCGGCGGCCAGATACTCGACGTACGGCTCGAACACGTCCTCGTCCAGCGCCTCTCCCCCGTCCCGAAGCGGCGTGACGCGCGGCGGCGAGCGCTCCTTTCAGCATGCTCCGACTCTAAGCTCACGCGCATGGGCGCGCTGCGCATCGAGCGGGACGGACTACGTCCTCAGGGTCACGATCGCGAAGCCCGAGCGGCGAAACGCCTTCGACGCGGAGCTGATCCGCGAGCTGACCGAGGCGTTCTCCGATGTCGGCGACGCGCGCGCGGTCGTCCTGACGGGCGAGGGCGAGAGCTTCTGCGCCGGCGCCGACATCGAGTGGCAGCGCTCGTCGATCGACCTCTCGTACGAGGAGAACGTCGAGGACGCGCTCCGCCTGTACGAGATGCTCGCGACGATCGACGGCTGCCCCGCGCCGGTCGTCGCCTGGATCCAGGGCTACTGCCTCGGCGGCGGCTGCGGTCTCGCGGCCTGCGCGGACATTGCGATCGCCGCCGACGACGCCGACGTTCGGGTTCTCCGAGGTGAAGCTCGGGATCATCCCGGCGGTCATCTCGCCGTTCGTGCTCGCCAAGATCGGGTCGGGAGCAGCGCGTCGTTACGTGCTCACCGGCGAGCGGTTCGGCTCCGAGGCTGCGCTTGGGATCGGCCTCGTCAGCGAGATCGCGCCCGACGCGGAGCACGTGGTCGCGGAACTGCTCTCCGCAGGCCCCGAAGCCGTGCGGGAGGCGAAGCGTCTGGTGCGGCCGGATCCGGGCGACGGTCGCGCTCTCGCCGAGCTCGCGGCGCGGATGCGGACGAGCGACGAGGGCCAGGACGGTCTCCGCGCTTTCCTGGAGCGGCGAAAGCCCGCCTGGACCGACTGAGGGCGTGAGCCGCCGTCTGCTGTTCCTCGTCGGCGGGATCGTCTTCGTCGACACGATGTTCTTCGCGGCGCTGACGCCGCTGCTGCCCGACTACGCCGACAAGTACGACCTCTCGAAAGCGGGCGCGGGAGTCCTCGCAGGCGCGTATCCGATCGGCGCGCTCGTCGGCGGCATCCCCGGCGGTCTCGCCACGGCCAGGTTCGGCGGGCGCCGGACGACGATCGCCGGTGCGCTGATGATCGCCGTGAACACGATGATCTTCGCGACGGCGAGCTCGATCGTCGTGCTCGATCTGGCTCGCTTCGCCCAGGGCTTCGGAAGCGCCTTCGCCTGGACGGCCGGCCTGACCTGGCTCGTCGGCTCGACGCCCGCGGCACGACGCGGCCAGACGATCGGGACGGCGATGGCGGCGGCGATCGTCGGCGCGCTCTTCGGGCCGGTGCTCGGCGGCGTGGCATCGGTCGTCGGTCGCGGCGTCGCGTTCGGAGCGGCGGCCCTGGTCGCGGTGGGGCTGGCCGTCTGGGCGTTCTTCACCCCGAGCCGCCGCCGGAGAAACCCCAGCCGGTCGGCCTGTTCATCCGAGCGCTGCGGAGCCGCCGGATCCAGCTCGGCGTCTGGTTCGTCGTCCTGCCCGCGCTCTTCTTCGGGACGTTGAGCGTCCTGGCGCCGCTGCGGCTCGACGAGCTCGGGTTCTCGGCCGTCGCGATCGGCGTCCTCTGGCTCTGCACCGCGGCGCTCGAGGCGACCGCGAACCCGATCGTCGGCCGCATCACGGACCGTGTCGGTCGAATCGGGCCCATGACCGTGCTCGCGCTCGCGTCGTCGATCGCGACCGCGGGCCTGCCGTGGCCGGGACGCGCAGCGGTCCTCGCAGTGCTCGTGGTCGCGGCGAGCATGAGCTTCGGCAGCTTCTGGACACCGGCCATGGCGCTGCTCTCGGACGAGGCCGAGGCGCGCGGCCTCGAGTACGCATACGCGTTCGCGCTGATCAACATCGCCTGGGCTCCGGGGCAGGCAATCGGCGCGGTCGGGGGCGGCGGTCTCGCCGAGGTGACGTCCGACGCGGTGCCCTACCTGCTGCTCTCGGGCGCATCCCTGATTACGTTTGCGGTGCTGTGGAGATCCAGAAGCTCCTCGTAGCGAACCGGGGCGAGATCGCCGCGCGCGTCTTCCGCGCTTGCCGCGAAGCCGGAATCGGCACGGTCGCGGTCGCTGCGCCGGACGATCTCGGCGCCTTCCACACCCGGCACGCCGACGAGACCGTCGAGGTCGCGAGCTATCTCGACTCCGAGGAGCACATCCGCGCGGCGAAGAAGGCGGGCGCGGACGCGATCCATCCCGGCTACGGCTTCCTGGCGGAGAACCCGGACTTCGCCGAGGCCGTCGAGGCGGCGGGCCTTCGTTTCGTCGGACCGACTCCGGAGGCCCTGCGCTCGGGCGGCGACAAGCTCGAAGCGAAGCGGATCGCGGTCGAGGCAGGGGTTCCGACGCTGCCCGCCGGGGAGCCCGACGACATCGGCTTCCCGCTCGTCGTCAAGGCCGCGGCGGGAGGCGGCGGCCGCGGGATGCGCGTCGTCCGCGATCCGGCCGAGCTCGAGGACGCGATGGACGCCGCGCAGCGAGAGGCCAAGGCCGCATTCGGCGACGACCGCGTCTACTGCGAGCGCTACGTCGAGCGTCCGCGTCACGTCGAGATCCAGCTCCTGGCCGACGGGCAGGGCACGGTCCTGTCCCTCGGCGAGCGCGAGTGCTCGGTCCAGCGGCGCCACCAGAAGGTGCTCGAGGAGTCGCCCTCCCCCGCGCTCGACCGCGACCTGCGCGCGCGGATGAGCGACGCCGCGGTCGCCTTCGGGCGGGCGCTCGGCTACCGGAGCGCGGGCACGGTCGAGTTCATGCTCGACGGCCGCGACTTCTACCTGCTCGAGCTGAACGGCCGGATCCAGGTCGAGCATCCCGGTGACCGAGCTCGTCACCGGGGTCGACATCGTCCGCGAGCAGCTCCGCATCGCCGCCGGCGAGACCTTGCAAGAGACTGTTGCAAGATCGGAGGGGCACGCCGTCGAGGTGCGGCTCTACGCCGAGGATCCGACGCACGTTCCTCCCGCAGGCGGGCCGGATCGAGCGGCTACGGCTTCCCACCGGGATCCGCGTCGACGCCGGCGTCGACGAGGGCGACGAGGTCGGCGTCGCCTACGACCCGATGATCGCGAAGCTGATCGCCCACGGCCCGACGCGCGACGAGGCGCTGCTTCCGGCTGCAGCGACGCGCTCGCCGAGACCGCGGTCGAGGGGCTGACGACGAACCTCCCGTTCCTGCGCTGGCTCGTCGCGCATCCCGCCCTCCGCGCGGGTCGGACGACGACGGCGTTCCTCTCCGACTACCCGCCGCTCTCGGCTCCGCCCGTGCGGTTGCCGAGCGGCCCCTGGGACGGCGCGTGGCGGATGAACCTCCCGGCGCCGGCGCCGCACACGCCGCCCGACCTCGACGAGCTCGCGCACGCCCGCGGCGGCCCGTCCGGAGTGCGAGCAGAGCGCGCTGACCGCCCCGATGCCCGGCACGGTGATCAAGGTGCTCGCCGCCGCAGGCGACAAGGTGGAGCAGCGCCAGACGCTGCTCGTCCTCGAGGCGATGAAGATGGAGACGCCCGTCGTCTCGCCGTACGCACGCGACGGTGCAAGGCGGTCAACGTCGAGGAAGGCGACCGGGTCGCAGGCGGCGCGGTCCTCGTCGAGCTCGAGGAGTAGCTAGAAGAGCTTCTGGAGCTTCAGCGCGGCGCTCATGTCGCCTTCGATCTTGAGCTTGCCCGTCATGTAGGCGGTCGTCGGGTTCTGCTCCCCGTTGGCGAGCGCCCGGAAGGTGTCTTCGGAGGCGCGGATCGTGACGTCTCCGTCGGTCTCGCCTTCCGTCACCTTCGCGCCCGCATCGGTCACGTCGACCTTCCAGACGCCGGCGCCGTCGATGTCGAAGACATACGACTTGTTCACCCCAGCGGTCTTGGACGCGTCGACGCGCGACTCGAGGGTGTCGAAGAATTCGCGTGGCTCCATCGGCCGCGCGAGCTTACCGAAACGGAGTGGTCTACGCCGCGCTCTGAGCCGCGGCCGGTCCCGGGACGTAGCGCTCGATGAGCGCGTACGAGAGCTCCCACTGCGCCTTGGCGATCGCCATGCGGTTCCGCTCCAGGTCGAGCGACCCGGCCTCGGATGAACGCAGAGACTGCCGCTCGAGGGTGAGCGAGCTGAGGAGCTCCGTCAGGGACTCGACCGTGTGCGCCGCGCGGCGGCGCTTGAAGCGGATGGGCCGCAGTGAGGTCATGGCCACATTCTGTATCGGCGGAGTCAATCGAAAGTAAAGACTGGTCGAAGGTTGTGTAAACCCTTCGTGACTCACCGTAGAAACCCTCTCGGATAGCATCGCGACCCCTGTGAAGGTTGAAGTTCACCCCGCTTCGAACGGTGCACCGGACGCCGATGTCATCGCTGTGCCGGTCGGGCCCGGCGGCATTCCGGAAAGCGCCCGTTCGCTCGACGGAGTGACACAGCGTCGCCGAGGAGGAGGGCCTCGCCGAGCGGGCCGCGAAGACCGCCGTCCTCTATCCCGACGGGCCGGCGCGCCGGATCGTCCTCGTCGGCCTCGGAGCCGGCGGACGAGCTCGACGCGGACACGGTCCGCACCGCCGCGGCCGCGGTCGCAGACGCGGCAGAGCGCGTCGGCGGAACGCTCGCCTGGGTCCTCGACGACTCGCTCCCCCACGCGGAGCAGGCGCGCGCGGTCGTGGACGGCGTTCTGCTGGGCTCCTACGACCCCGGGCGCTGGAAGAGCGAAGCGAAGGACGAGCCGCCGTTCGAGCGACTCGTGCTCGTGGGCGGAGACAGAGGATCTCGTCGACCCGACGACCCGCGCCGCGACGATCGCGGAGGCAGCCAACCGCGCGCGCGATCTCGCGAACACCGGCGCGAACGAGCTCACACCCGAGCGCCTCGCCGAGCACGCGAGCGAGCTGGCCGCGCGCCACGAGCACCTGACCGCCGAGGCGCTCGGCCCCGACGAGTTCACGAAGCTCGGCATGGGCGCCTTCGCGGGAGTGGCGCAGGGCAGCCACAACCCGGCGCGCATGATCGTCCTCCGCTACGAGCCGCCCTCGCCGAAGGGCGACGTGCTGCTCGGGCTCGTCGGCAAGGCGATCACGTTCGACACCGGCGGCATCTCGATCAAGCCGGCGCTCTACATGGAGGACATGAAGGGCGACATGTCCGGAGGCGGGGCCGTGGTCGAGGGCATCGGCGTGATCGCCGAGCTCGGGCTGCCGCTGCGCACGCTGGCCGTCGTCGCCGCGAGCGAGAACGCCGTCGGAGGCGGGGCCTTCCGTCCCGGCGACGTCCTGACCGCGATGAACGGCAAGACGATCGAGATCACGAACACCGACGCGGAGGGGCGCCTCGTCCTCGCCGATGCCCTCCACTACGCGCGCGAGCTGGGCGCGACGCACCTCGTCGACTTCGCCACGCTCACGGGCGCGATGAACCGCGCGTTCGGCGACCTCTACGCGGGCGTGATGGGCAACGACGACGAGTGGCGCGACCAGATCGTCGCCGCCGGCGAGGAGAGCGGCGACCACGCCTGGCCGTGGCCGATGCACCGGCGCTACCGCGGGCTGATCGACTCCGCGTTCGCCGACATGAAGAACTCGTCCGTGCGCGGGCAGGCGCAGCCGACCTACGCAGCGTCGTTCCTCCAGGAGTTCGTCGGCGAGGGGCCTTGGGCGCACGTGGACGTCGCCGGCACCGCGTTCTTCACGTGGGGGCGCAACGACTACCTCTCGCAGAAGGGCGGCACCGGCTACGGCGTCCGCCTGATCGCCGAGCTGGCGACGAAACTGTCGCGCGTGAACTTCGACCTCACCGAAGAGCAAGAGCTCGTCCGAAGCACGGTCCGGGACTTCGCCGAGCAGAAGGTCGCGCCCGTCGCGGAGGAGCTCGACCGCGAGCACCGCTTCCCGTACGAGCTCGTCTCCGAGCTGGCAGAGCCTCGGGTTGATGGGCATGCCGATCCCCGAGGAGTACGGCGGCGGCGGGAGCGACACGCTCTCGTACGCGATCGCGATCGAGGAGCTGACGCGGATCGACTCGTCCGTGGCGATCACGGTCGCGGCGCACACCTCGCTCGGGACGATGCCGATCTACCTGTTCGGCTCCGAGGAGCAGAAGCGCGAGTGGCTGCCCGACCTCGCGAGCGGGAAGAAGCTCGCGGCGTTCGGGCTGACCGAGCCCGGCGCCGGCTCCGACGCCGCGGCCTCGCGCACGCGGGCGGAGCTGCTCCGACGGCGAGTGGGTGATCAACGGCTCGAAGATCTTCATCACGAACGCGGGCACGGACATCACCGCCTGCGTGACGATCACCGCGATCACCGGCGACGGCGAGATCTCGAACCTGATCGTCCCCAACGGGGCGCCCGGCTACGAGGTCTCGGCGCCGATGGAGAAGCTCGGCTGGCGCGCATCCGACACGCGTGAGCTCTCGTTCAAGGACGCGCGCGTCCCCGAGGGGAATCTGCTCGGGCCGCGGGGCGAGGGGTTCCGCCAGTTCCTCGAGATCCTCGACGGCGGCCGGATCTCGGTCGCGGCGATGGGCGTCGGCCTCGCGCAGGGCGCGTACGACCTCGCCTACAAGTACGCGAAGGAGCGGGAGCAGTTCGGCAAGCCGATCGCGAGCTTCCAGGCGATCCAGTTCCAGCTCGCGGACATGGCCGTCGAGATCGAGGCCGGCCGCGCGCTCGTCTACAAGGCCGCGTGGCTCAAGGACGAGGGGCGCGACTTCGCCAAGGAGGCCGCGATGGCGAAGCTCTACACGGGCGAGCTGTCACACCGGGTCGTGAACCAGGCGCTCCAGATCCACGGCGGCTACGGGTTCATGGAGGAGTCGGCGATCGCGCGGCTGTACCGCGACCAGAAGATCCTCGAGATCGGCGAGGGCACCAACGAAGTCCAGCGCATGGTCATTGCCCGCCACCTCGGCCTGACCTAGTCCCTTCGGACATGGCAGGTGCCTGGCACCGGACATGTCCTGGTACCGCGTCGTCGTCGGACTGAATTAGGATCTCTTCTCGTGCAGTTTCGGCAGTTCGTCGACGACGATCTCGGCTGCGCGTCCTACCTGATCGGCGACGAGTCCTCGGGTGAGGCCGTGGTCGTCGATCCCGCGTACGCGATCGAGCCCTACCTCGCAGAGGCCGAGAAGCGCCACGTGCGCATCACGCGCGTGCTCGAGACGCACACGCACGCCGACCACGTCTCCGGGCACGGGCGCTTCGCGCTCGAGCACGGCCTTCCGTCCACGTCCACCCGGCCGCGGAGCCCGGAGTACCCGCACGAGCCGCTCGAGGACGGGCAGGAGATCTCGCTCGGCGACGTGAAGATCCGCGTCGTCCACACGCCCGGGCACCGGCCCGGAGCACTGCTGCTTCACGGTGATCGACGGCTCGCGCGGCGACGAGCCCTGGCTCGTGATCACCGGCGACTCGCTGCTGATCGGCGACGCGGCCCGGCCCGACCTCGCCAGCGAGGCGGTCGAGGGCGCGACCGGGCTCTACGGCAGCCTGCAGAAGCTGCTCGAGCTGCCCGACGGCGTCGAGCTCTTCCCCGGGCACGTCGCCGGCTCGCTCTGCGGCGCGGGCATGAGCTCGAAGGCCTCGTCGACGATCGGCTTCGAGCGCCGCTTCAACCACGCGCTCAACGTCGACCAGGACGAGTTCGTCCAGGAGCGCACCAACTCGTCGACACCGCGCCCGCCGAACATGGACAACATCGTCGAGCTCAACCGCGGGCCGTTCCTCGGCGCGCAGCCGCCGCTCGGGACGGTCGACTCGCCCGACGGCGGCTCGGTGCTCGACGTGCGACGACCGCGCGACTTCGTCGCCGGCCACGTCCACGGCGCGTTCAACGTGTCGCTCACGGGCTCCTCGTTCGCCACCAAGGCCGCGTTCGTCCTCACCGCCGACGAGCCCGTCGCGATCTACGCGGCGTCCGCCGAGGACGCGGAGGCAGCGGCGCAGGGACTCCGCTCGGTCGGCCTGTTCAAGCTCCGCGGCTACCTCCCCCACGCCGACGCGACCGAGAAGATCGAGCCGATCGAGATCGACGAGCTCGAGAAGCTCCTCGCGAACGGCCCCGTCGAGATGCTCGACGTGCGCGAGAAGTACGAGCGCGACGAGGGCTACATCGACGGGACGCGGCACATGCCGTACCGGATCGTCCGCGCGTTCCTCGAGGACCTGCCCGACGACCGCCCGATCGTCACGATCTGCTCGTCGGGCTCTCGCGCCTCGATCGCGGCCAGCGTGATCGCCTCGGCGGGGATGGAGGTGCGCCCGGTGCTCGGCGGCGGGGTCGCGGAGTGGGCCGAGCGGGGCGGCAACATGGTGCAGTTCCGCCGCTGTGGCAGCTGAGCTCCGCGAGATCGTCCCGCCGGACACGGCGCTCGCCTTCCCCGCGCATGCAGGCGCTGCGGCCGCACTACGCGGACGAGGCGGAGCTTCGTCGAGCGCGTGGACGAGCGTGCAGCGCGCCGAGGGCTACCGGCTCGTCGGCGTCGTTCGAGGACGAGCGCGGCATGCGCTCGCGGTCGCCGGCTTCCGCGTCGGCCACATGCTCGCGCTGGGGCCGCTTCCTCTACGTCGACGACCTCTCGACGCTGCCCGAAGCGCGGCGCCGCGGCTACGGACGGCAGCTCCTCGACTGGCTCGCCGAGGAGGCCCGGCGCCTCGGTTGCGAGCAGCTCCACCTCGACTCGGGCGTCGGCGCCGACCGCATCGACGCGCACCGGCTCTACTTCAACGCCGGGCTCGCGATCAGCGTCGTACCACTTCGCGCGACGGCTCTAGCCGGCTTGCGGCCAAGAGCGCTTCGCCCTCGCGCACGTAGGCGGTCGCGCCCGCGGTGCGCCAGAACGCGAGCGCCCGCTCCAGCTCGGCATCGGCCTCGGCGCGCCGGCCTTCGCGGACGAGGAGCTCCGCAGCCCGCAGGCGTGCGAACGCCTCTTCGGGCCCGGCGCCCATCTCGCCATAGATCGTCTGCAGCCGTCCGAGGATCGCCCGAGACATACGCCAGCGCGGCTTTCCGCCAGGGAGAAGGCGCAGCTTCGTCCGCGAGCCCTTCGAGGAACGGCTCCTCGCCCCCGATCAGCGGCAGCACGAAGGCGGCGTCCGCCATCCAGTCGCTCTCGCTCCAGCGCGGCCAGCCCTGATCCTTCCATTCCGACAGCAGCTCGTCGACGAGCAGACGCGGCGCGCTCAGGATCCGAAGGCGCCGCGATCGCGGGCTGCGAAGGCAAGCGCCGGCCAGAGCACCTGAGGGTCCTTCGCCTCTCGCGCGAGCTCGAGCGCCCGCTCGGCATCCTCGATGGCTCCCGCCGTGTCCCCGCGCGCCAGCCGCATCCGGCCGCGGAGAAAGCGGCACGGCGTCTCCATCCAGAACGGATGCTCCTCGAACTCGTGGATGAGCTCGTCGAGCTGCCGAAACGCCTCGTCCCACTCGCCCGCGTAGTACGGCTTGTAGGCGACCTCGCCCACGCAACCACAGGATCCAGTCGTCCAGCCCGAACCGCTCGGCGCGCCGGCGCGCCTCTCTCAGCATCTCGAAGCCGCGCTCGAGCTCTCCGAAATCATCGAGCGCCGACGCGAGGTTGCCGTAGGCCCGGGCGCTCTCGACCGAGTTGATCGAGTCCGCGATCGCGATGCTGCGCTCGAGGTCCTCGAACCCCCGTTCATCGCCCTTGCCGAGCCGGCTGATGCCGATGTTGTCCAGCGCGTGCGCCTGCAGCTCTTCGAGACCGAGCTCCTCGGCCATCGCGAGCGCCTCAAGCCCGCCACGGATCGCGTCGTCGGTTGCACCAGCGAGCATCCAGAACCGAGAGGCGTTCGCCAGCACGTAGGCCTTGGCGTACGAGCTCGGCTCGTCCTCGACGAGCTCCTCCGCGGCTCTCAGGTGCTCGAACGCGTCGTCGCGACGCCCCATGAGCCAGTACATCTCGCACAGGAGCGTCTCGGCCTCGGCGGCCGCGCCACGGTCGCCGCTCGCCAGCGCGACCTCGACCGCATGCTCGAGCAGACTCGGAGCGCCTCCCCGAGCGCGAGGCTGTTGAGGACGCGGCCGTAGCGAATCAGCAGTCCCGGGCTCTGCGGCTCGTCTTCGGGCCAGACCTCCAACGCAGCGGCATAGAACCTCCTCGCCGTCGGAAACGCGCAGAGGGCATAGGCGCGATCGCCGGCTTCCTGCAGAGCGAGCCTCGCAGGCTCCTCGAGCGACGCCGTGTCCGCGCCGGCGGCGCGGGCGAGCTCGAGTGCGCTCGAGTAATGGTGCGCGAGCATCTCGGCGTGATCCTCGTGACGCCCGAGCTTCTCGATCCACTCGCCGGCGAGCCGGTGCTTCTCGGCCCGCCGGGCGCGCGGAATCTGGCCGTACGCCACGTCGCGCACGAGCAGGTGCCCGAACGCGTACTCGCTCTCACCCGCGACCGAGGGGCGGCGCTCGCGACGCACGAACTCCTTCCGCTCGAGCCTGTGCAGCGCCGCCTCGGCCGCGGTGCGGTCGACACCGCCGATCTCCGCCGCCGCGCCGAGCCAGAACACCTTCCCGAGCACGGAGGCGTCCTGGAGGAGCGTCTTCTCGTCCTCGGGCAAGCGCGTCGAGCCGGGCGGCGACGATTCCCTGCACCGACTCGGGCAGCGGGAGCTCGCCTCCTCCGGCGACGAGCTCGCGGTCGGTCACCATCCGCACGAACTCCTCCGCGTACAGCGGGTTGCCACCCGCCCTCTGGAGCAGCGCGGTCTGCGTTTCGGCCGGGAGCACCGACCGCTCGAGCAGGGCAGCGAGGAGGCGCGCGGTCTGGTCGTCGTCGAGCGGTGAGAGCGAGAGCGTCAGCGCGTTCGGCTTTCCTCCGCCCCAGCCCGCCCGCCTGGACAGCAGCTCCGGGCGAGCCGTGCAGACGACGAGGATCGGCACGCCGCCCGCCCAGTCGACGAGGTGGTCGACGAAGTCGAGGAGCCCGTCGTCCGCCCAGTGCAGGTCCTCGAAGACGAGGACGAGCGGCCGTTCGTCGGCGATCCCCTCGAAGAACCGCCGCCAGGCGGCGAAGGCCTCGGCGCGATGATCGCCTCGCAAGTCCTGCTCGCTCTCGAGCCCGATCAGCGTGCCGAGGTGCCGCTCGACCCATTCCGCCTCCGACTGGTCGACGAGCTCCCGCGACGCTGCGAGCGAGCTTGTTCGCCGTCTCCTCCGGCGAGTCGGTCTCGAGGATCCCCGCCTGCGCCTTGACCATCTCGGACAGCGCCCAGAAGGAGACGCCTTCGCCGTAGGGCAGCGAGCGGCCCTGGCGCCAGTTGGTCAGCTCGGCCTCGCTCTCGATCACCTGCGAGAGCTCGTAGACGAGACGGCTCTTGCCGATCCCGGGAACGCCGACGAGGGTGACGAGCTGCGGCGATCGCTCCGCGCGCACACGTTCCAGCGCGCCCACGAGCACGTCGACCTCGCGCTCGCGGCCGATCAGCGGAGCGCGCTGCACCTGGCCGACGTCGACGCCGTAGCTCGAGCGGGCCTCGATCACCTCCCAGGCGGGGACCGGCTCCTGCTTGCCCTTGGCGGTGACCGGCTCGCTCTCGGAGTAGTCGATCTTCTGGTCCGTGGCGCGGTACGTCGTCTCGTCGACGAGGATCCCGTTGACGGGAGCCGCGGACTGCAGCCGGGCCGCCGTGTTCACGACGTCGCCCGAGGCCATGCCCTCGCCCTCGGTCGGCCGGGCGCCGAGCGCGACGAGCGCCTCGCCGGTCGTGACCGCGACCCGAACCTGGAGGTCACCCTCCTCGCGGATCCAGTCGCGGATCGCGAGCGCGGCGCGGACCGCGCGCTCGGGGTCGTCCTCGTGCGCGGTCGGCGCGCCGAACAGCGCCATCACCGCGTCGCCGATGAACTTCTCGACCGTCCCGCCGCGCCGCTCGAGCTCGGTGCGCAGACGCGCGTGGTAGGGCTCGAGGATCGCGCGCACGTCCTCCGGATCCATCTGCTCGGCCCGCGAGGTGAACCCGACGAGGTCGGCGAAGAGGACGGACACGACCTTGCGCTCCTCGCGCGCCGCGCTCAGCCCTGAGCTCGGTCCCGCAGCTGAAGCAGAAGCGTGCGCCCTCCGGGTTCTCCTGACCGCACTGAGGACAGGTCATCTCAGTGCATCGGGTCGACCGGATACCCGCGCTGCTGCATGGCGTCGAGGATCGCAGCGCAATGCTCCCGGTCGCGCGTGAGGAGCGTGGCCTCGACCTCGGACTCGGTGACCGGCGTGTCCATCCCCTCGCGGTGGTGCTCGATCGAGACGACGTTCGCGTGCTCGTCGGCGAACAGCGAGAGCAGCTTGAGCAGCTCGCCCGGCCGGTCGGGGACGCGCGTGCGGACGACGAGGTAGCGGCCGGCGAGTCGTCAGGCCGTGGCGCATGACCTGGATGAGCAGGGTCGGGTCGATGTTGCCGCCGGAGAGGATCGCGACCGCCGGGCCGTCTCCGGGGACGCGCCCGGCGAGCAGCGCGGCCATCGCTGCGGCGCCCGCGCCTTCGACGACGAGCTTCGCCCGCTCCATCAGGAGGACGATCGCCTGGCTGATCTCCTCGTCGGTGACCGTGACGACCGACTCGAGCAGGTCGGCCAGCAGGCGCGACGTCAGCTCGCCGGGATGCTTGACCGCAATGCCCTCGGCGATCGTGTAGCCGAGGTCGGTGCTCCCGGCCAGCGGAGCGCACGCGGCCGCCTGCACTCCGACGATCCTCACGTCCGGCTTCAGCGCCCGGAGCGCGAGCGCGATCCCCGAAGCGAGCCCGCCGCCGCCGACCGGGATCACGACCGTCTCCAGCTCGGGCAGCTGCTCGACGAGCTCGAGGCCGATCGTGCCCTGGCCCGCGATCACGTCCGGGTCCTCGAACGGGTGGACGAACGTCGCGCCGGACTCCTCGACGTGGGCCCGCGCCGCCGCCATGGCGTCCTCGAAGGTCGCGCCGGTCAGCTCGGCGCGCGCGCCGTAGTTGCGCGTGGGCTCGACCTTCGCCATCGGCGTCTCGGCCGGCATGAAGATCGTCGCCTCGACGCCGGCCTCGCGCGCCGCCCACGCGACCGCCTGTCCGTGGTTGCCCGCGCTGGCTGCGACGACGCCCGCCTTGCGCTCTTCCTCGGTCAGCGTCTCGAGCTTGTTCGTCGCGCCGCGGATCTTGAACGAGCCGGTGCGCTGGAGGGTCTCCGCCTTCAGGTGCACCGGGCGGCCGATCATGCGGCCGAAGGTCTCGGACGAGTAGAGCGGCGTCATGCGCACGCCCTTGCCGGCGATCCGCGCGCGGGCCGCCTCGACGTCAGCGAGTGTGGGTGCTGTCTCCGTCGCCAAGCTTGAAAACCTTCTCCATGATCTCCCTCACGGCTGTGAGTGGGTCCAATTCTCGCTGCTGGACCTCGTCCAGGAGCCGCCGGAGCTCCGGATCGTCCTCCACGGCGCGCTCGAGATGGGTCTTGGCGCGGGCCGAAGCGACGGCGAACACCTCGCGGGCGAGGTTCTTGCGGCGGCGCTCGGCGAGGAGCCCTTCGTCGTCGAGAAACGCACGATGCCCCTCGACCTTGGCCCACAGATCGGCGACGCCCTCATCGGTGACCGCCTCGGTGAGGACGATCGGCGGCTTCCAGGCGCGCTCCTTGTCGAGCGTGAGGATCGAGCGCACCTCGTTCAGCATCGTCTTGGCCGCCGGGTGATCCTTCTTGTTGACGGCGATCACGTCGGGGATCTCCATGATCCCCGCCTTCAGCGCCTGGATCGAGTCGCCGGAGCCGGGCATCAGCACGAGCAGCACGGTGTCGGCGATCCCGATCACCTCGACCTCGCTCTGGCCCGTGCCGACGGTCTCGACGAAGATGATGTCCTTTCCGGCCGCGTCCAGGACGAGCAGCGCCTGGAGCGTCGCCTCGGCCAGTCCGCCGAGATGCCCGCGGGTCCCCATCGAGCGGATGAAGACCTCGGGGTCGAGGAAGTGCTCCGTGAGCCGGATCCGATCGCCGAGCAGGGCGCCCTGTGTGAACGGGCTCGACGGGTCGATGGAGATCACGCCGACGCTCTTGTCCTGGGCGCGGATCTGCCGGACGAGCGCGGCGATCAGGCTCGACTTGCCGACCCCGGGCGGCCCGGTGACGCCGACGACGTAGGCGGAGCCGGTCTCCGGGTAGACCTCGCGGACGAGCTCGTAGGCCAGCGGGTCGCCGTTCTCGACCAGCGTGATCGCCCGGGCGAGCGCGCGCCGGTCGCCCTCGCGCACCCCCGCGGCGAGCGTCTCGCCCGTCCATTGTCGGCGCGCCGCCAGCTAGACCACCCCGGGGATCCGCTCGGTCTCGACGACCCGCACGTTCCTGATCCCGCGCGCCATCCCGTAGCCGACGAGCCCGGCCGTCGCGACCAGGCCCGCGGAGACGCCCCAGACCCAGCGCGCGCCGAACTCGTTCAGCAGCGGGCCGGCGGCGAGCATCCCGAGCCCGAGGATCAGGTAGTTGGAGCTCATCAGCACGGTGAAGACGCGTCCGCGCATCGCGTCGGGCGCGCCGCGCTGCACGAAGAGCGCGTTGCAGACGACCGCGATCCCGTTCCCCACGCCGGAGACGACGACGCAGGCCGCCGCCAGCCAGACGTTCGGCGAGACAGCGGCCGCTCCGACACCCAGGGCCAGCAGCCCGAATCCGGCGCCGTACACGGACGCGAGCTCGCCGTGCTCGATCCAGGCACCGACGCTCAGGCTGCCGACGACGAGACCCAGGCCCGCGCTCGCCAGCAGCAGGCCGTACCCGAAATCGCCCGCGTCGAACGAGACCTTGGCCAGCACGACCTCCCCGACGTTCACGCCCGCGTTCCCGACCATGGCGACGTTCCAGGCGATGAGCACTGTGAGGAGCGCGCGCGAGCGGACGATCAGCTTCAGCCCGGCCGCGATGTCGTGCAAATGCCCCTCGGTCGACAGCGTGCGCGGCCT
Source organism: uncultured Actinomycetes bacterium (assembly GCA_963712635.1). Taxonomy (GTDB): domain Bacteria; phylum Actinomycetota; class Thermoleophilia; order Gaiellales; family Gaiellaceae; genus VAXT01. The sequence goes on from CAVQIS010000008.1 coordinate 611,293, forward strand.
GGAGCATCCGGGCCGGGATGCGCAGGATGAGGAACGCCGACCAGAGGAACGTGATCGCGTTGACCACGTAGGCCGAGTCCGGGCTCGTCGCGGCCACGAGGATGCCGCCGGCGAGCGGTCCGATCACGGTCGTCAGCGCGTCCGCGGCCTGGAGCATGCCCTGCGCGCGAGGCAGCTCGGAGTCCTCGACGAGGTTCGGGAGGCTCGCGTAGACGGCGGGCCGGAAGAACCCCGTGGCGAAGCCCGCGACGCCGGCCAGGACGACGATCTGCGTCGCGCTACCGGCGAACGGGAGGGTCAGGAAGACCCCGAAGCGAACGAAGTCGGCGGCGACCATGACTCGTCTCCGCGAGAGCCGGTCGACGAGCGGCCCGGCGAGCAGGCCGATCGCGATCGCGGGCACGAAGTCGGCCAGGAGGAGGGCCGCGATCCACGTTCCGGAGTGGGTTCGCTCCCAGACGTCGAGGTTGAGCGCGACGAACGCGAGCCACGTGCCGAAGCCCGAGCCGAACGCGGCCAGGAAAAGTAGGCGGAGCGGACGCACCCGGCGCAGCAGGTCCTCCTGCCTCCCGAACACGCGGTGCATGACTCCGGAAAACACGCCGAGCACGGTCGTGGCGGAGGTTAGAGGCTCGGGAAGGCGAAGCGGGAGCGTGCGGGAGAAATGTCACCCCAGAGCTACACTCAACCGGCCATGTCCGCTCCAGCCCGGTCCGCCGCAACCGGGCGCCGAAGCCGCGTCCTCCTGATCCACGCCAACCCGTTCCAGCGGGTCACGCCCGTGCCCGCGTACGGGCTCGAGCGCGTGCGGACGGCGGCCGAGGACGCGGGCGCCGAGGTCGAGCTCCTCGATCCCTATCTCGTGTCGGAGGATCCGATCGGGACCGCGCGCGAGGCGGCCGAGCGGTTCCGGCCGGACGTGATCGGGCTCGGGATCAGGATCATCGACGACTGCATCGTGGTCGACAGCCTCGAAGGCGAGGAGCCGATCGACGTCAGCTTCCTGCTGCCTCAGGTCCGCGAGCTGCGCGAGGCGCTGGCCGAGGTCGCGCCCGAGGCGACGTTCGTGGCGGGCGGCGCGGGCTTCTCGGCATGCCCCCAGGAGTGCCTGGAGTACCTCGACCTCGAGTACGGCGTGGTCGGTGCGGGCGAGGCCGCAATCGCCGCGCTCGTTTCGGACGCGCCCCGGGGTCAGACGCCTGGACTGGTCCGGAAGGGAGAGGCTGACGGGATCGAGGCGTACCACCTCGGGTTCGCCGGGCCCACGCGGCGAGAGCCGCTCTACGCGCCGGCGAACTCGTTCCCGGTGCGGACGCGCATCGGCTGCGCGATGCAGTGCGTGTACTGCACGGCGGCGAACCTCGGGCGGCAGCATGCGAACGGGGACCTCGAGGTCGTGCTGGAGGAACTCGAGCGGACGGTGGCGGAGGCGCGCGAGCGAGGCGTCGGCCGTGTGCCGATCTTCTTCGCCGACGACGAGTTCAACCTGCCGGACGAACGGCACCCGATCTCCGTGCTCGAGGGGCTTCGCGACCGAGGGCTCGAGCGTCACATCACCTGGCGCGCCTACTTCAATCCGACCCCGTTCTCGCCCGAGTTCGCCGACCTCGTTCGCGAGACGAACGGCCACGTCTCGATCACGGTCGACAGCGCCGCCGATCCGCTGCTCGAGACCGCGCAGAAGCCGTTCCGGCGCAGGCACCTGGACGCGCTCGTCGCGCTGCTCGCCGACAAGGGCGTGTCCGCCGACCTGGGCCTGATCTTCGGGCTGCCCGGCGAGACCGAGGAGACGATCGCGGAGACGATCGACTTCGTCCGCTCGCTGCCGGAGTCGATCGAGGTCGTCTACTCGGCAGGCGCGCGCGTGTATCCGCACACGCCGCTGGCGGCGATCGCCGCGCGCGAGCCGGAGCGCCTCGTCGGCGCGGACGACCCGAGCTTCCTGACGCCGGTCGTCTACTCGAGCCCGCTGCCCCCGCGCGAGCTCGCGCGCAGACTCGATCAAGAGCTGCGCGACCTGCCGAACGTCAGCCGCGTCGGGGTCGCCTACCGGAGCGGCCTGACCACGCTGTCCGATGCCTACCGCGCGGCCCTGTCCCAGAACGGCAAGCACAGCTGGGACGACATCCTCGAGCGCGCGGCGCACGACGACACGCAGCGCAAGCCGGCGGAGACGATCGCAGCGTGCCTCCAGGTCGCGCTCTGGCACGGCCGGTACGACCTCGCGTCAGCCGCGGCCGCGCGCCTGCTTCGGGAAGACATCCCGCCCGAGATGTCCCGCGCGCAACTCCGCTTCGCCCGCCTCGCGTACGGCGGCCTCGCCCTGGCCGATCAGAGCTAAGGCCGCGCTGCGGCGCTGAGCACCCGGCCGAGCGCCTCGCCGAAGAGCTCGTTCTCCTCGGGCGTGCCGACGGTCACGCGGATCGCTCCCGGCGCCCCGAAGCCTCCTGCCGGGCGGACGATCACGCCTTCGCGCAGCAGCTGCTCGAAGAGCGGCCGCGAGTCCTCGCCGACCTCGGCGAACAGGAAGTTGGCCACCGATTTCGGCGGGTCGAGGTCGTGCTCGCGCATGATCCGCTCCAGCTGCACGAGGCCTTCGGCGTTCACCTGGCGTCGCCGGGCCAGCTCCTCCGGAGCGTCGAGGCTCGCCAGCGCGGCGATCTGCGCGAACGAGTTCACGTCGAACGCGCGCCGCACCTTGGCGATCGCGGTCACGACAGCCTCCGGCCCGACCGCGTACCCGACGCGCAGCCCCGCGAGCCCGTAGATCTTCGAGAACGTCCGCAGCACGACCACCTTGCGCCCCGCCTTCAGGTACTCGACGCCGTCCACGTAGTCCGGGTCGTCGATGTACTCCGCGTACGCCTGGTCGAGCACGGTCAGGACGTGGTCGGGCACCGCGTCGAGGAACGCGTCCAGCTCGGCCCGCGAGCTCATCGTCCCGGTCGGGTTGTTCGGATGGCAGACATAGACGAGCTTCGTCCTCGGCCCGATCTCGCCGAGCATCGCGTCGAGGTCGTAGCGGTGGTCGCGCAGCGGCACGCGCTTCGGGACCGCGCCGATCTTCAAGGCGTCGATCACGTAGCTCGGGAACGACGGCCACCCGCAGACGATCTCGTCGCCGGGATCCAGCGCGAGCTGCGACAGGTAGTCGACGACGCCGTCGGAGCCCGCGCCGGGGGCGATCTCCTCGAACCGGACGTCGTGCAGCTCGGCGAGCGCCGTCCGCAGGCGCCACGAGCCTCCGTCCGGATAGCGGTTGAGCTCCTCGACGCCGCGCGCGAGCGCCTCACGCGCCTCCGGAAACGGCCCGAACGGCCCCTCGTTGGAGGCAAGCTTGACCACGCGCTCGAGCCCGAGCTCGCGCTGAACCTCCTCGACCGGCTTTCCCGGCTCGTACGGAACCAGGTCCCGAACGGCCGGCTTGAAGAACGAGTCGGCGATCTCCGCGAAGCTCACGGCGCGACTTTATCGACGTCAAGGCCCATCAAGATCGCGTCGATGTAGCGGCCGTCGGATCAAGTAGCGGCGCCCGATCAGCCCCTCCTCGCGGAACCCGAGCTTGCGGTAGAGCGCGATCGCGGGCTCGTTGTGCGGGAAGACCGTCAGCTCGAGCTTGACCACTCCGATGCCGCGCGCCCACGTGATCGCCTCCTTCATCAGCGCCGAGCCGACGCCCTGCCTGCGCGCTCCCGCGGCGACCATCAGGCCGAGCTCGGCAACGTGCTGGCTGTACAGCGTGCGGTCGCGGGCGATCGAGAGGCGTCCGACGATGCCCTCGGACGTCTCGGCCACGAAGACGGCGACGTTCGGGTCGCGCTGGACGCCCGCGGACGTTGCGCCGCTCGTCGCCGCGCCTCCGGTCATAGGTCAGCCAGAGCTCCGGCTCGTCCGCGACCTCCCGTCCGAGCGCCACGAGCGCGTCCGCGTCACCGGGGACGGCCGGCCGGACCAGGAGCCAGTCGCTCAATCAGACACCACGATGCCGTGCCCGCCGCGGCGCGGATCGCCGGCCGCCGCGAGGCTGCCGTCCTCCAGCCGCTCGACCGCGGACGCGCCGCCGAAGTAGAGATTCCGCTCACGCCAGCGGATCAGCTCGTAGCCGCGCTCCTCGAGCCGGTCGAGCTCGGCCGGGTCGTGACCGCCTTCACAGTGGACGCGGCCGTCTTCGAAGTGGACTCTCGGCGCCTCGATCGCCTCCTCGACAGGCAAGGCCGTGGCGGGCGACGTTCACGACGATCTGGAGGATCGCACCGCGCAGCCGGATCGAGCCCGCGCTGCCGACGACGAGCCGCGGACGCCCGTCCTCGAGCACCAGCGAAGGCGCCATCATGCTCGTCAGGCGCGTCCCCGGCTGCAGGCGGCGTCCGGGCGGGTTCAGGTCGTACTCGCCGAGCATGTTGTTCATGTGGATCCCGGTCCCGGGGACGATGACGCCGGACCCAGCGCCCGTGGATGCGGTGAGCGACGCGGCGTTACCTCGCTCGTCGACGACCGAGATGTGCGTCGTGCCGGGCGCACCCGCGGGCTCGCGCGGCACGCCATCGCGCTCCTCGATCCGCCGCAGCGCCTCGACCATGTTCTGCTCCGAGTAGAGCCTTCGGGCCAGCCCGCCGCGGTAGAGATCGCCGATGAAGCGTCCCTCGCGGGCGCGCGACTGCTCGCGCATCACCTCGACGAGCGGCTCGATCGCCTCCGCGCTCCCGGGCCGGCCGCCCGCCCCGAGGCGGTCGAGGAGCGAGAGCCCGTACCCGACGAGGACGCCTCCCGAGGACGGAGGCGGGTTCGAGACGAACTCGCGCCCCGCATACGAGACGCGGACCGGTCGCCGCCAGATGACCCGGTACTCGGCCAGGTCGTCCTTCGTGATCAGGCCGCCGTTGTCGCCCAGGTAGCGCACGAGCTCGCGTCCCAGCTCGCCCTCGTAGAACTCGCGCGCGCCGCCCGCCGCCAGGAGCTCGAGCGTCCGGGCGAGGTCGTGCATGACCACGCGCTCGCCCGCCCGCATCTGCTCGTGCTCGCCGTAGATCGCCCGGCCCTCGGGCGAGCGGCGGAGGATGAGGTCGAGGATCGCGTGCAGGTACGCCTGTTGCGGCGTGAGCTCCACGCCCTCGCGGGCGAGCGCGACCGCCGGCCCGAACAGCCGGCTCCAGGGGAGCGACCCGTAGCGCTCGTGGGCTGCCTCCAATCCGGCGACGACGCCGGGAACGGCGCACGAGCCTTCTCCGATCAGATAGACGACCTGCGACATCGCGTCGAAGTCGACGTCGACCGACTCCATGTGCGGCTCCGGGGGCTTGCCCAACCCCTTTCCGGGCAGTGCGACGAAGCAGTCGAGCAGCCGATCGCTCCGGTCGCGCGCACGGTGAACGAGGAGGAATCCGCCCGCCGCGGGCCCGGTCAGCGTGCTCTCGGCGACCCAGGACGCGAAGGCCGCCGCGAGGCAGGCGTCGACGGCGTTTCCGCCCTCCTCGAGGATCTCCGCGCCCGCCTCGGCGGTCAGCCTGTGCCCTGCTGCGATCGCGCCTCTCATGGCCCAAGACTAGAGCGACGCCCTCCTGGAAGCCCGCTAGTCTTCTCGCGACGTGCAGCGCGCGCACTTCCTTCTGCGCGAAGCAGTGCTCGCAGCCGGCTCGGCCGCCTCGCTCGCAGCATTGCTCATCTGGTTGGGCCCCCCCGGGAACGACCTGGCTGCCCACGTCTACCAGCGGACGGTCTTCCTCCACGACGGGTTCCAGCTCTGGAACAACTTCTGGTACGGCGGGCGCTACAGCTTCGTCACGTACAGCGTCCTCTACTACCCGCTGGCGGCCGTGTTCGGGATCAGGGCGCTGGCCATTCTCTCGATCGGGATCGCGGCGCTCGCGTTCGCAGTCGTGGTCGGCAGGCAGTACGGGCCCGTCGCGCGCTGGTCGAGCCGGACGTTCGCGGTCGTCTGGGCCGGGCTCGTGATCTCGGCGGCGTTCCCGTTCGCGCTCGGGTTCGCGCTCGGGCTGCTCGCGCTCTGGGCCCTGCAGGCGGGGAAGCGCTGGCACTTCGGCGTACTGGCAGTCCTGACGGTCGCCGCCAGCCCGCTCGCGTTCCTGCTGCTCGCCATCTTCCTCGTCGGGATCGGGCTGGGGATGCTCGAGCGCGCCAAGCGGCTCGTCGTGCCCGCCGCGATCGTCCTCGCCGTAGGCGGCTGCCAGTTCCTGTTGATGCGCGCGTTCTCCGACGGAGGGCGCTACCCGTTCTCGAACTTCGAGCTCGTCTGCATCATGACCTTCTGCGTCCTCGGGGCCGCGCTGACGTGGCGGGTCGAGCATGCGCGCGCGATCCGCTGGTTCTTCGTCGCCTATGCGGCCGTCAGCCTCGTCACCTACGCGTTCGCGACGCCCCTCGGCGAGAACATCGCGCGCGTTCGCCTGGTCGCCCTGCCGATCGCCGTGCTCGTACTCTCACTGCGCAGCTGGAAGCCGCTGCCCGTCGCGGCGGTCGTGCTCGTCCTCGCCGGTACGTGGAACATCGCGCCGCACGCCTGGAGCTATACACGCGCCAGTCGGGAGCATGCCGCCTCCACCTCGGAGTTCTGGCAGCCGGCCGCGACGTATCTGACGAAGCACCTGACGGCCTCGTACCGCGTCGAGGTGGTCGACACCTCCGGCCACTGGTCGGCGGTCTACCTGCCCAGGGCGGGGATCCCGCTGACGCGCGGCTGGTTCCGGCAGGACGACTTCCCGCAGAACGAGGTGCTGTACGACAAGCCGCTGACGAGAGCCGGGTACCTCGGCTGGCTGCGAAACCTCGGCGTGCGCTACGTCGTGCTCACCGATGCTCCCACGGACTACAGCGCGAAGCACGAGGCGATCCTCATCCGCTCGGGGCACTCGGGACTGATCCCGGTGCACCGGACGCTGCACATGACCATCTTCGAGGTGCCCCACGCGCATCCGATCGCGACCGGGCAGGGCGCCGCCAGAGTGGTCGAGTTCGACCAGGCGAAGATGGTGTTCGACGTCAGCTCACCGGGGCACTACCGGATCGCGGTGCGCTATTCGCCCTACTGGAGCACGGCTGAAGGCGAGGCCTGCGTCTCGAAGGGAGACGACGGCATGCTGCGCGTGGACTCGCCGCGGCGCGGGCGGATCACGCTTCAGTTCAAGGTGAAGGCCGGTCGGGCGCTCGCGACGATGGTCGGAGCCGGCACGCAGAACGCGTGCGGCATCCCCCTCAATCCGTAAGGAACGACGGCGGCTCGAGCGGGTCGGTCTCGCGGCGGATCCGGTTGGAGCCCTTGGGGCCGACGACGCCGGCGAGGCCGGTGGCGACGACCGTGATCCAGACCTGACCGGTCAGCCGCTCGTCGATCGTCGCGCCGAAGATGATGTTCGTGTCGTCGCGCGCGGCGCGGCGCACGACCTCGGCCGCTTCGTTGACCTCGAACAGCGAAAGGTCGTCCCCGCCGGCGATCGAGAGCAGGATCCCGCGCGCACCGACGAGCTCCGTGTCGATCAGAGGCGAGCTGAGAGCCGACTCGGCTGCACGGACCGCCCGGTCGTCGCCCGTCGCGAACCCGATTCCCATCAGGGCCGAGCCCGCGTCCTTCATGATCGTCTTCACGTCCGCGAAGTCGAGGTTGATCAGGCCCGGCATCGTGATCAGGTCGCAGATGCCCTGGACGCCCTGACGGAGGACGTCGTCGGCGATGCGGAACGCGTCGAGCATCGTCGTCTTCTCGTCGAGCACCTCGAGCAGCCTGTCGTTCGGGATCACGATCACGGTGTCGCAGTTCTCGCGGAGCGACTCGATTCCCTCAGCCGCCTGTGCCTGCCGCTTCGTACCCTCGAACTTGAAGGGGGTCGTGACGATCCCGACCGTCAGCGCGCCGATCTCCCGCGCGATCCGAGCGACCACCGGGGCGCCGCCGGAGCCGGTGCCGCCTCCCTCACCTGCGGTTACGAAGACCATGTCCGAGTCGCGGAGCGCGCGCTTGAGCTGGTCGTACGACTCCTCGGCGGCGCGGCGGCCGAGGTCGGCCGAGGCGCCCGAGCCGAGGCCCTGCGTCAACTCGCGGCCGATGTGGATCTTGACCGCTGCGTCCGAGAGGGTGAGCTGCTGGATGTCGGTGTTGACGGCGACGAACTCGACGTCGGAGAGGCCCGCGTCGATCATCCGGTTGACCGCGTTCAGTCCGGCGCCGCCGACGCCGACGACGCGGATGGACGCGGCGTAGGCGCCGGGCTCCGAGCGCGGCGCGCGGTGCAGGCGCGGCGCGGGCTCTGGAAGCGCCTGGATCCGGGGCAGCTCCTGGACGGGGCGAAGTTCCGGCTTGGGCGCAGGCGGCGGCTCCGGTTCAGGAACGGCCTCGACGATCGGCTCGAAGGGCGGAGCGTGCTCGACGGTCTCCTCGAGCGGCTCGAGCGGCGGGGTCTTCCCCTCCGGCTGAGATTCGGGCTCCGGTTCAGGCTCAGGCTTCGCCTGCTGCTGTTGCGCAGCCTCGGTCGCCCGGAAGAGCTCCGCGAGCGGGCCCTCACGCATGCTGGCGCGCTTTCGCGCCATTGAGAACCTCCTTCGCCAGGTCGCGGTACGCCTTTGCGGCGTTGCCGGTCGGGTCGTACTTGAGGACGGAAGTGCCCTTCACGGGCGCCTCTGCGTAGCGGATCGTCTTCCTGATCCGCGTCTTGAAGACGAGGTCGCCGAAGTTCTCCTCCAGGATCTCCACCGCCTCGCGCGCGTGCAGGGTCCGGCGGTCGAACATCGTGGGCAGGATCCCCATGATCGCGACGTTCGGGTTCAGGTTCTCCCGGATCATCGCGAGCGTGTTCTCGAGCTGGACGAGGCCGCGCAGCGAGAGGTACTCGCACTGGACGGGCACGATCACGTGGTCGGACGCGACGAGCGCGTTGATCGTCAGCAGGCCGAGCGACGGCGGGGTGTCGATCAGCACGTAGTCGTAGTTCTCCTTGACCGGGCTCAGCCCCTTCTCGAGGGCGCGCTCGCGGCCGATCATGCTCGACAGCGCGAGCTCGGCGCCGGCGAGGTCGATCGAGGACACGGCCAGGTCGATCTCCTTGTGCTCGATCACGTTCTGGATCGGGAGCCGGTGGACGAGCACGTCGAACATCGAACGCTCGATCGCGTCCGGGTTCAGGCCCTGGCTCATGGTCAGGTTGCCCTGCGGGTCCATGTCCACGCAGAGAATCCGGTTGCCCTGCTCGGCCAGCGCGGCTGCGAGATTCAGGGTCGAGGTGGTCTTGGCGACCCCGCCCTTCTGGTTGGCGAACGAGATGACGGTCGCCTGGGGCGGCGGCTCGTCAGGCTGGGGCGTCTGGGTCTCTACCTCGGATTGCTCGGTGGATTCCTGATCCCGTGTATGCGGTCGCGAAAGAAGGCGAGTCAGCCCCATTACGTGTCCCCAGTTCGACCGGTCTTCGTGCAGTCCTGCACGCATCCATTGTGCAGGAAAACTTCGGCTACGAACAGGATTCGCGCGTATTTGCGGGAGTTTTCAGGGACGAGGCGTCGCGAAGGCGCTTTCGAGCGCCTCGCGGGTGCGTTCAACGGCCCTCGCGGCCCGGTCGGGCACGTCGTCTTCGCGCACCCAGTCCTCCGCGTCGGAGAGGAGCGCGCGCACTTCGTCGAGCAAGATCCGGGCCGGCGCGTCGTCACGGCGCAGGCCGTCGATCCGCTCCAGACGCTCCAGGATCGCCCGCTCCTTCTCCACCGCCGTCTCACGCTACCGGCGGGTCCACTGCACGAATGTGTCAAGTCCGAATCAGCTCGCAAGCGCTTGCGCAACGCGACTCGACGGCATCGGCCGCACGCCCAGAAGCGACTCGTCCAGTTCGGCGATCATCGTACGGCGCGTGCCCCGCATCAGCGTCTCGACCAGGGCGCGGCGGACGATGTCCACCGAGTCCGGGCCGGCCGAGCCGTCTCGCAGGCCCCGGAGCACGTCGAGCGCCTCGCGCCGTTCGCGACCCGTCTCGCCGAGCAGCACCGCGGCTCGAAGTGATGCGGCCCAAGCCCCGTCCCCCACGCCAAGCAGCGCGTCGAGGGAGGCACGGAGCTGCTCCGAGCGGAAGGACCCGTCCTGGAAGAGCGCGAGCTCCCAGCGGTCGAGCGCGTCGCCGAGCTCGCGGTCGACGTCGGCGGCGCCAAGTTTCGTGATCAGCACGCGGGCGGTCTCTCCGCGGAACACGTCCAGGCGGGTCGGCTGGCCAGGCGGCTGCGTCGCGGCGATCGGCAACACCGGCCTCACTCCGAACGGACGCCAGTCGAGCCGTTCGAAGAGCACCGGTCCCGCCGCGATCGGGCCTGAGGTCGCGAGCCGGAGAGCCGTGATCGCATCGGCGATCTCACCCGGAGCGTCCGGAGGGTCGCCTCCTTCGGGCGGCATCGTGCGCTCGACCTCGAGCACGCACATGCGGTCGGTCTCGCGGCCGAAGCTGTCCGGAACGAGCTTGGCTGCATCGGGCCAGTGGGCGAGAAGCTCTCCGTCGGCCGCGTGCCGGACGCGGAGGCCGTCTCCGAGCGGGACGGTCCCGCCCGCCTCGACGCCGACCAACGGCGCGATCGCCGCGTAGGCGCGCTTCTCGCCGAACAGCGAGTGCTCGAGGAGCGCGTAGGCCTTGTCGAACGCGTCGTCGTCCCAGTCGAATCCCCCGCAGGCCTCGGCCACGTCCGCGACGAGCGGGAGCAGAACCGTGCGGAAGAGGGCGTGATCCGCGTGGGCGCCGGCGTGGGCGCGCGCAAAGATCGCGGCGGCGGGCTCGCGACCGAGGGCATCGAGCGCGATCGCGGTGTCGCCGCGGGCGAGCAGCCGTCCTCCGCGCGCCTCGACGAAGTTCCGGACGAGCGGCCGGTACTCGTAGAGCGTCGGCCGGTCGCGCGCGTCGTGCTCCTCGAAGACGAACGGGATCTCGGCACCCTGTTCGACATCGCGGCTGAAGAGCGCGAAGGCGCCGAGACAGAAGCCGCGCAGGGCCGAATGAAGGTGCGGTGCGCGCACCTCGTCCAGTTACACGGACGCGGTCGTCTCTCCTGCCTGGCAGGTCGGGCACCAGTACGCGATGCGATTCGCGTCGCCCTGGCCGCGCGAAGCAATCGGGGTGCCGCAGCGCGGGCAGGGACGGCCGGCCTGGCGATAGACGGCGCGCTGCCTGAGCCCGGAGTCGAGGGAGCGGCGCATCAGCTGCGAGGCCTCGGTCAGCGTCGAGAGCAGCCGCTCGTCGGAGACGTCTCCCAGGCTCTGCCAGGGAGAGACTTCGGCGCGCCAGAGAGCTTCCGCCCGCCAGAGGTTCCCGATCCCGGCGACGAGGCGCTGGTCGAGGAGCGCCTCGCCGATCGCAAGCCGCTGGTCGGCGCCGCGCATCCGCGTGAGCATCGCGTCGTAGTCGGGCGGGTCGGCGAGGATGTCCGGGCCGAGGCTGCGAACCGGGCCTTCGTCCAGCTCGAGCACCGGCCCGTGCCAGAGGACAGCCTCGACCTTTTCTCCGCGCAGGACGAGCCACGGCGTTCCGTGGCGCGTGCTGTTCCCGTTGCGCTCGAAGACCTGCCAGCGGCCCTTCATGCGCAGGTGGCTGCGGAGCACGAGGCCGTCCTCGAAGCGCAGGAGCAGGTTCTTGCCGACGGCTTCGACCTTGAGCAGCCGCCGGCCGTCGAGGCGCTCGGCGACGCGTGTTACCCGGGCGCGCGGGTGCGGCGTCTCGACCGCGAGCTTCTCCCCGACGAGGACTTCGAGGCGCCGGGCCGCGCGGTGGAGGGAATCGCCTTCGGGCATACAGTTCGAAGCGTATGCATCCTCGATTGAGAGCCATTGGGGCCGGGGTCGTGGGCACGCTCGTCTGGGCGGCGCTCGAGCCGCTCGACCGGCGGGTCTTCCGGCACGACTACTCGGACGTCGCCGTCCTCGGCAAGACGTTCACGCGCGGGCGCGGCTGGCTTCCGCTCGGGCTGGCGATCCATGCGGCGAATGGCGCGCTGTTCGGGCTCGCGCTCTACGAAATCGCGGAGCGCCGAGGAGGAGACAGGCGTCGGCTCGCGCTGCAACTGGCGCTGATCGAGCATCTCACCCTCTTTCCCACCGGCGCGCTCGTCGACCGGTTCCACCCTGCCCGGGGCGAGGCGGGCCTCGCGAAGCTCTTCAGCGTCAGGGCCTTTGGCCAGGCCACGTTCAGGCACGCGCTCTTCGGCGTCGTCCTCGGTGCGCTCGCCGACTGACGGCGTGTTCGTTCACCTGACCCAGGCGTAGAATCGGACGATCGTTCGCTGGGCTCTCCTGACAATCGTGCTCGTCGCCACGGCAGCACCCGCGTCGGCCTCGAGCACTGCAGCCCGCTGGTTTCACTCACCGAGCGGAAACATCGTGTGTGAGCTCCGGGCACGCTCGGCGCTCGGCACCTCTGCGTTTTGCGTTTCCAAACGCCCCGTTCGCTGCGCGACGCTGAACCCAAGCGGTCAGGTCGTGCGCCATCAGAACTGTCTGCTCGGCGATCCTCGCGAGGATGAGTTCACCCTCCGCTACGGGCGATCCGTTCGGCTGGGGCCGTTTCGCTGCACGTCGCGGCGCACCGGGATGCAGTGCGTGGTCGTGCGGAACGGCCACGGCTTTGCGATCAGCCGTCGGCAACTGAAGACGTTCTAAGGGCGCAGCACGGCTCGCCGAGGCCCTGCCAGGAACCCGGCCTCGAGCAGGAGCGGCATGAGATCCGTGTCCCCCACCGGCTCGCCGTCGAAGCGCTCGACCGCCAAACGCTTGCCGCCTGTCGTCTTCACGTGCTCGACGAGCGCCGCCAGCGCCGGCCTGAGCCACTCCTCGTCGGGCTCCCGGAGCGACACGATCGAACGGCCGCCACGCTCGACGAAGAGCGCCGGCTCGCCGCCGAGGAGGACGACCCGGGCGCCGGCAACTCTGGCCGCGCGGCCTCCTGCGAGCTTGGGCCACGGCAGGGCGGCGCCGTAGGGCTGGGCAGGATCGGCGGCGGCCAGCACGAGTGCCTCCGGCTCCTCTCCTTCTCTCGGGCGGAGCTCTCGCAGCCGCTCGACTGCACCGCCGAGAGCGAACTGCGCTCCGCCGAGGCCTTCGACGAAGTAGCCCCGGCGGGCCAGGCCGAGAGTCTCGAGCGCCTTCAGCTCGCCGTACACCGCGCTGTAGCCGCCGACGATGCCTTCGGCGCGCACGCTGTCGCGCGTGACGATGCCCTGCCGCTCGAGCAGGAGCTCGGCGAGAGCGCGGCGATCCGGGTCCCCGCGGAAGAGACGGTCGGCGAGCGACCAGCGGCCCTGCGTCGCAGTGATGCCGGACGACCGTCGACGCGAGAAGCGGCGCGGCCTACGCTCCGGTCGCGGGACCCCGTACCGGCGGCCGGCGCGGAGCGGCGTCCAGGCATCGTTCGTCACCTCGCCCGACCACACGAGATCCCAGAGCGCGGGCAGCGCCTGCTCCGCCTCGAGCTCGGCCGCGGCGAGCAGGTCGAACCAGAACTCGGCTCCCTGTCCGAGCACCGCGCGGATCCGGTCGGGCACCTCGCCCTCGGGCGGATCGGCGGCGACCAGGCGACCGAGCACCGGCGCGTCGTCGCGGAAGTAGACCGCGACCCGGTCGAGACCGGCGCCTACCCAGACGAGCTCGCCGGTCGCGCAGAGCTGGTCGAGCCAGGCGGGTTGGTAGTTGGGAACGCGCCGCGGCAGAACCTCGCTCTCCCACAGGGACACCGGCAGCGCGAGCGCCTGCAGCGGGACGAGCGCCTCCCGCAGGCTCGAGCGCCTGTCGATCCCCTGCCAGCTGGGCAGGAACTTCGCGAGCGCAGCCCGCTCGGCCGGCTCGACCTCCTTGCGCAAGGCTGCGAGCGAGGCGCGGCGCAGTCGCCGCAGGACGTCCGGGTCGCACCACTCGCGCTCGGTGCCGCCCGGCCGAAGCTCTCCGCGCACGAGCCGCTCATCGCGCTCGAGGGCACGCAGAACGGGCTCGACGTCGATCCCGAAGTGCTCGTTCGCCTGGGCTGTCGTGAACGGCCCGCGGCCCTTCGCGAAGCGCGCGACCAGGCTCTCCAGCGAATCCGACCCGCCCTCCAGGAACGTCTCGGGCAGCCCGCCCGGAGGCATCGCGCCGAGAGCGTCGCGGTACCGACCCGCGTCCTCGGCCGCGATCAGACGCTCCTCGCCGCCGATCCGCACCGTGATCGCCCGCCGCTCGTCGAGAAGCGGCTGCGCGAGCGCTGCGTCGAACTGACCGGGCCGCAGGTCGCCGCGGAGCCGGAGCACGTCGTGCAGCTGATCCGCGTTCCGGGGCGCGCCTCGAAGCTGCTCCTCGACCTCCTCGAGCGCACTCGGGTCGAGCAGGTCGCGCAGCTCCTCCTGGCCGAGCAGCTCCTTCAGCAGGTCGCGGTCGAGCGACAGCACCTGCGCGCGACGCTCCGCGCGAGGCGTGTCGTCCTCGTACATGTAGTTCGCGACATAGTCGAAGAGGAGCGAGGTCGAGTAGGGAGAGGCGGTTGCGGTCTCGACGTCGACGAGGTCGAGCTGCCTCGTCTTGAGCCCGTGGAGCAGCCGCTTGAGCGCCGGCAGGTCGAAGACGTCCTGCAGGCACTCGCGGTACGTCTCGAGGATCACCGGGAACGAGCCGTACTTGCGCGCGACCTGGAGCAGGCCCTGCGCCTTGAGGCGCTGCTGCCAGAGCGGCGTCCTCTCCCCCGGCCTGCGCCGCGGAATCAGGAGGGCGCGCCCCGCGTTCTCGCGGAAGCGAGAGCCGAAGAGCGCGGTCGAGGCGAGCTCGCTCATCACGAGGTCCTCGATCTCGGTCGGTTCGATCAGCAGCTCCTCGGTGGGCGGCGGTGCGTCTGCGTCGGGCAGGTGGATCGCGATCCCGTCGTCCGACCAGAGCGATTGCGCCTCGATGCCCAGTGAGTCGCGGAGCTTGACCCCGATCGCCATCGACCACGGCGCGTGCACGCGTGCGCCGAAGGGCGTCAGGACGCACATGCGCCAGTCGCCGATCTCGTCGCGGAAGCGCTCGACGACGACCGTGCGATCCGAGGGCACCGCTCCGGTCGCGTTCTGCTGGTCACCGAGGAACGTGAGCAGGTTCTGCGCGGCCTGCTCGTCGAGCGAGTGCTCGCTCGTCAGGCGCTCGAGGGCCTTCTTTTCGGGCAGCGCGACGAGCTCGCGCGACGCCCGTCCGATCTGCTCGCCGAGCTCGTACGGGCGTCCGGGGCCTTCGCCCTTCCAGAAGGGGATCATTCCGGGCACCCCTGGCGCCGGGGAGACGAGCACGCGGTCGCGCGTGATCTCCTCGATCCGCCAGCGTGGACGCACCGAGCAGGAACGTCTGACCCGCTCGGGCCTCGTAGACCATCTCCTCGTCGAGCTCCCCGACTCGGCCGCCTCCGTCGACCAGGTGCACGCCGTAGAGACCGCGGTCGGGAATCGTCCCTGCGTTCTGTACGGCGAGCTGGCGCACGCCTCCGCGCCCGCGGATCACCCCTGCCGTGCGGTCCCAGACGATTCTCGGCCGCAGCTCGGCGAACTCGTCGGACGGGTAGCGCCCCGCGAGCATGTCGAGCACGTTCTCGAGCTGGACGCGGGAGAGGTCGGCGAAGTTGTAGGCGCCGCGAACGAGGTCGTGCAGCTCGTCGACCGAGATCTCCTCGTCGGCGGTGATGGCGACGATCTGCTGCGCGAGCACGTCGAGCGGGTTGCGCGGGATGACCGTCTCCTCGATGGCGCCCGCCTTCATGCGCTCGACGACGACCGCGGACTCGAGCAGGTCGGCGCGGTACTTGGGGAAGATGCGCCCGCGCGAGACGGCTCCGAGCTCGTGGCCGGCCCGACCGACCCGCTGCAGGCCGCGCGCGACCGACTTCGGCGACTCGACCTGCACGACGAGGTCGACGGCGCCCATGTCGATGCCGAGCTCGAGCGACGACGTGGCGACGAGGCACGGGATCTCGCCCTTCTTCAGGAGCTCCTCGATCTCGAGCCGCTGCTCTCGCGCCAGGGACCCGTGATGCGCTCGGGCGATCTCGCGGCGCTCGCCGTCCTCGACGTCCTCGTTCGCCAGGTCGTTGAGGCGCAGCGCCAGGCGCTCCGCGAGCCGGCGGTTGTTGACGAAGACGATCGTCGAGCGGTGCTGCCGGACGAGCTCGAGGATCTCCGGGTAGATCGACGGCCAGATGGAGCCGGACTCGCCGGGCTCCCGCATGTCCTCGAGCGGCACGACGACCTTGAGGTCGAGCTCCTTCGCGCGTCCGGCATCGACGAGCTCGATCGGCCGGCCGCCCGAGACGAAGCGTCCGATCTCCTCCATCGGCCGCTGCGTCGCCGAGAGCCCGACGCGCTGGACGGGCTTCTCCGTCAGGCGATCCAGGCGTTCGACGGACAGGGCCATATGTGCGCCGCGCTTCGTGCCGGCGACGGCGTGCACCTCGTCGAGGATCAACGTCTCGACCGACTTCAGCATCTCGCGCCCGCGCGAGGTGAGCAGGAGGTAGAGCGACTCCGGGGTCGTGATCAGGATGTCCGGGTGCTCGCGGAGCATGGCGGCGCGGTCGCGCTGCGGCGTGTCGCCCGTGCGGACGGCCACGCGCAGCTCCGACCCGAGGCCGGCCAGCGGGCCGCGCAGGTTCCGCTCGACGTCGTAGTTGAGCGCCTTCAGCGGCGAGACGTAGAGGAGGCGCAGCCCTTCGCCGGGCGACTCGGTCAGCCGGTCGATCCCGTACAGGAAGGCGGCGAGTGTCTTCCCCGAGCCGGTGGGAGCCTGGATCAGCGTGTGCCTGCCGCTCGCGATCGCGGGCCAGCCCTGCTCCTGTGCGGGAGTCGGTGCCGGCGAAGGCGCCCTCGAACCAGGCCCGCGTCTTTGGACTGAAGACGTCGAGCGCGCTCACGAGCCCAGACTAGCCGGAGCCGAGCAGCCCGCGGAGAGCCGCGACATCGCTTCGTAGCTCGTCCTCGGGATGGGCCGGCGGGGGCTGCTCGGGATGCGGAAACGGCCAGCCCGGCTTCGGGTCGTCGGCGTAGCGCGGCATGACATGCGTGTGCAAGTGCGGCATCGAGTTGCCGAGCGTCTCGTAGTTCATCTTCACGGGCTGGAAGTGCTCCTCGAGCGCACGGCCGACCTGCAGGAGCTCGCGCCAGTAGGCCGCGGCCTCGTCCGGCTCGAGCTCGGTCGGCTCGGCGACGTGGCGCCCGCGCCAGATCACGATCGTGTACCCGCGCTGCCTGCCGTCCTTCTGCAGGTACGCGTCGGCGACCTCGCCGGCGAGGATCCGCACGCCGTAGTCGGTCTCGTCGGGCCGTCCCTGCTCGCACATCGGGCAGCCCACGCCGCGCCGCAGCTCGTAGAACTCCTCGGGCCACTCCATCGCGGCGACGTTAGCATCGCGGACCCGTGCCCGAGACTCCCGAAGAGCTCTACGAGCGGGTCAAGGACTCGCTCCGCATGCCGCCGGTCGAGGAGTGGGACTCGTTCCCGTTCGACGGCGAGCTGACGCCTCGAGAGCTTCAGCCTCCGGTCGAGCGCGAGGAGCCCCGGCACGGCGAGGGCGGCGTCGACTGTCGCCGCTGCCAGGCGAGCGACGAGGAGTACGTCTGGACGAACGAGAACTGGCGCCTGTTTCCCGTCGGGCCCGACCGGGCTGCCGCTCATCCTCATCCTCGAGCCCCGCGAGCATTTCTCCGCTCCGGCAGACCTGCCGGACGAGCTCGCCGCCGAGCAAGGGGTCATGCTCGGGCGGGTCGAGCGGGCGATCCACTCGGTTGGCGACTTCGGCCGCGTCCATGTCTGCCGCTGGGGCGACGGCAGCGAGCACCTCCACTGGTGGTTCATGGCTCGCCCCGCCCGGATCCCGCAGCTGATCGGGAGCTTCGCGGCGATCTGGGACGACATCCTTCCGCCGGTTCCCGAAGACGTCTGGCGCGCCGATGTCGACGCCGTCGTGGCCGCACTCGAGGAGTAGGCTTTACGGCATGGCCGTGGCAGCACCCGACCGGCTCTACTACACGGACAGCGACGAGGCGAACGAGCTCCTCGCGGCCGATCCGCTCGCGCTGCTGATCGGGTTCGCGCTCGACCAGCAGGTGACCGTGCCGACCGCGTTCCTGGGCCCGCTCAAGATCAAGCAGCGCCTCGGCACGCTCGACGATCGCGCACCGCGACCCGGCCGAGGTCGAGGCCGCCTTCCGCGAGAAGCCGGCGGTGCATCGCTTCCCCGGCGCGATGGCGACGCGCGTGCAGGACCTGGCAGCCCTCGTGGAGGACGAGTACGGCGGCGACGCATCGCGGCTCTGGAGCGAGGCGTCCGACTCGGACGATCTCCGCAAACGAATCGCCGCGCTGCCCGGGTTCGGCGAGATGAAGATCAAGGCGCTGTCGGCCGTGCTCTGGAAGCGCTTCGGAGTCAAGGCGGCCGAGGGGCTCACGCCGGCGCATCCGACGCTCGGCGACGTCGACTCCCGCGAGGCGCTCGACGCCTACCAGGAGAAGAAGCGGGCGCACAAAGCGAAGATGCGCGCCCAGCAGTCCTGAGACCGCGTCCGCCCGTCACCGCGTACGTCACCCGCGAGCATCCCGAAACGGGGCTCGACGAGCTGCTCGTCTTCGATTTCCCGGACGCCCCCGACTTCAGCGCGGTCGTCCCGGGCGGCGGGATCGAGGAGGGCGAGAGCGTCGAGGAGACGGCGATCCGCGAAGTCATGGAGGAGACCGGGATCGAGGCGGAGTTCGTCCGCGTCGTCGGCGTCGGCGACGATCCCGATCGGCCACTACGTCCAGCTCGAGCCGACGAAGCTGCTGCCGGAGGCCTGGGAGCACATCCGTGAGGACGGGCCCGTTCTCTGCCGCTGGATCCCGGTTCGAGCCGACGCCGAGGTCTGGGGCCTGCGCGGCGACTTCATCCACTGCGCTCGTTCGCAAGCGCGTCGTCGGCTACGTCACGCGCGGCCGCGAGCTGCTGGTCTTCGAGCACGCGGGCGTGACGCAGCTCCCGGCGGGCCGCGTCGACCACGACGAGACGCTCGCGGAGGGCCTCGTCAGGGAGGTCGAGGAGGAAACCGGCGTCAAGGTCGAGATCGTGTCGAAGCTCGCCGACGGTGACGAGTTCGAGCGCCTAGTCGGCCGCTGGGCTCACGAGAGCCACGCGTTTCACGCGGTGCCGGTCTCCGAGACGCTCGACGAGTGGGACCCACCACGTCACCGGGACCGGGATGGACGCGGGCATGGCGATGCCGTGCCGCTGGGTCGCGCTGGACGATCGTCCACTCCTTTGGGGGAAGTCCGATCCCTTGGTCGAACGCCTGCTCGTGTCGATAACCGACCCATGAGACGCGCGCTGCTCGTCCTGTGCACCGGCCTGCTCCTGCTCGGGGGCTCGACCGCGAGCGCGCTCAAGATGCCCTCGGCTCCGGCCTGTCCTGTCTTTCCGAAGTCGAATCCCTGGAACCAGCGCGTCGACTCGCTGCCCGTGGCCGGCGACTCCGACGAGATCGTCCGCTCGATCGGCGCGAACGGAAGCGTGCACGCCGACTTCGGCTCGGGGCTCTGGGAAGGCGCGCCGATCGGGATCCCGATCACGGTCGTCGGCAAGAAGCAGCGCAAGACACGCGTCTCCTTCGAGTACGCGGACGAGTCCGACCGCGGGCCCTACCCGATTCCGCGCACAGTCAAGATCGAGGGCGGCCGCTCTTCGTCGGGTGACCGGCACGCGATCATCGTCGACCGCTCGACCTGCCGCCTCTACGAGCTCTACGCGCTGTACCCGAACGGTCGCGGCTGGAAGGCCGGTTCTGGCGCGATCTGGAGCCTCCGCTCGAACAAGCTCCGCCCCGCGGGCTGGACGTCGGCGGACGCCGCGGGCCTCCCCATCTTCCCCGGCCTCGCGCGTTACGACGAGGTCAAGCGCGGCGTGATCGACCACGCGCTCCGCTTCACCGTCCAGCGGACGCGGCGCGCATACGTGTATCCCGCACGGCACTACGCGAGCGACTCGAACGACGCGAGCCTGCCGCCGATGGGCCTGCGCCTGCGCCTGAAGGCCTCGTTCGACGTCAGCGGCTACCCGCGCCAGGCGCGGATCGTGCTCGTCGCGCTCAAGCGCTACGGGATGATCGTCGCCGACAACGGGTCGAGCTGGTACATCACCGGCGCGCCGGACCGGCGGTGGTCGAACGACCAGCTGCACACGCTGGGCCACGTGAAGGGCTCAGACTTCGAAGTCGTCCGCCAGTAGACAATCCGTTCCGGGAGCATGAGCGAACTCCTGGATTGATGCGTCTCATCGTAGTGTCACTCGTCGCCCTCTTTCTGCTTACCGGGTGCGGGAGCAGTAGCCCCTCTGCGGGCTCCGGTGGCGACGAGATCTTCGTGATGCTCTCGGAGGAGAACGGCTCGGGCGAGTCCGGTACGGCGAAGCTGACGCCCCTCGGCAAGCGGACGAAGATCGAGCTCGAGCTGGAGACTCCCGTCGCGCCTCGGCAACCGGCCCAGATCCACAGGGGCTCCTGCGACCTCAGTGGACAGGTGGCCTACGGACTTGCCGACCTGCGCGCCGGCAGGTCGGCGACGATCGTGGAGGCGCGATTGTCCGCCCTACGAAACGCGTCGTTCGCGATCGATGTCGGCGAGTCCCGGGGGAAGTCCGCGGCCTGTGGCGAGATCGGAACTGGGCGGACGATGGACTACGACCCCCTCGGTCACGACAGGGACGACGACTAGGGCGGGACGGCGCGCGCGCCGTTGGACGTGCTCTTCTGCGAAGTCCTCCCAGTTCTCCGCCGTCACAGGAGGTCGTGGAGAGCCGCTAGCAGCCGGTCGACTTCCTCGGCCGTGTTGTAGTGGACGATGCCGGCGCGCACCGCGCCCTGCTCCACGTCGACGCCGAGGCGCTTCATCGTCTCGAGCGCGTAGTAGTTGCCCCACCACACCGCGATGTCGCGCTCGGCGAGCCGCTCCGCGGTTTCCTGCGGCGTAAGGCCCGGGATGTCGAAGCAGAACGTCGGCACGCGGCCGGTCATCGTCGGCAGCCCATGCAGCCGGACGCCCCCGGGAAGCCCGGCGAGGAAGCGCTCTCCCAGCTCGCGCTCGTGACGCGTCATTGCGTCCCAGCCGAGCGAGTCGATGTAGTCGACGGCGGCGACGAAGCCCGCGAGCGCCTCGTGCGGGAGCGTCCCCAGCTCGAAGCGGTGGCCGACCGGGTCGTTCGACGCCGGCCGCACCTTGTACGGGCGCCAGCTCTCGAGCAGGTCGCGCTTGCCGAACGCGAGCCCGAGGTGCGGGCCGAAGAACTTGTACGGCGAGCAGATGAGCACGTCGACGTCCCAGGCCGCCGCGTCGATCGGTCCGTGCGGGCCGTAGTGGACGGCGTCGGCCCACGCAAGCGCGCCGGCCGAGTGGGCCAGCTCGACGACGCGCCGCACGTCAGGTGCCGTTCCGACCGAGTTCGCCGCGACCGGGAAGGCCACGACCCGCGTCTTGTCTGAGAGCTGCCGCTCCAGGTCGTCGTAGTCGAGCGCGAGCTCGTCCGTCACCTCGACGAAGCGGACGACGATCCCGAGGTCGTGCTCGAGCTCGAGCCACGGCGCGACGTTCGCGTCGTGGTCGAGCTTCGTCACGAGCACCTCGTCTCCGGCGCTCAGCGTGCGGGCGAACGCCCGCGTGAGCAGGAAGTTGAGCGCCGGTCATGCTCGGCCCGAACGCGACCTCCTCGGCACTGCAGCGGAGGAAGTCGGCCGCGCGCTCCCGCGCGTGCTCGATCAGCGTCGACCGTGCGCCGGGAGGTCTCGAAGGAGCCGCCGACGTTCGCGTTCGACTCGCGGAGATACGTCGGAGATCGCGTCGATGACCTCGTCCGGGCACTGCGTGCCGCCGGGCCCGTCGAAGAAGGCGAGCGGCCGCTGGAGGGCGGTGAACCGGGCGCGTACGGCGGCGACGTCGAGTGCGGCGGTCGTGCTCATGCGGCGGTGAGGCTACCCCGCGTCCCTCAGCGCTGTGAGCGCGGCTGAGTACCCGCACATGCCGTGGACGCCCCCGCCCGGCGGCGTGGACGAGGAGCAGATGTAGAGGCCGTCCAGCGGCGCTCGGTACGGGACGAGCTTTCGCACCGGGCGGAAGAAGAGCTGACGGAGGTCCATCGTCCCGCCGTTGATGTCCCCGCCGACGATGTTCCGGTTGCGACGCTCCAGGTCGGCCGGCCCGCTCGCGTGCCGCGCGAGGATCAGGGTCTCGGAAACCAGGAGCGAAGCGCTCGACCTGCGTCTCGATCCGCTCGGTCATGTCCTCGGTCGAGCCCAGAGGCACGTGGCAGTACGCCCCCACCGTGTGCTTGCCGGACGGCGCGCGGGTCTCGTCGAAGAGCGAGGGCTGGGTGAGGAGGACGTAGGGGCGCTCGACCGCCCGGCGAGCTTTCCGACTCGGCGATCTCCTCGAACGTGCCGCCGAGATGCACGGTCGCCGCGCGCCGGCAGTCGGGCGCCGTCCACGGGATCGGCCCGTCCAGAGCCCAGTCGAGCTTGAAGACGCCGGGGCCGTGCCGATAGCGCTGAAGCGCGTGCGCGTAGTGAGCGGGCAGCTTGTCGCCGGCGATGCGCAGGAGCTCCCCCGGGACGACGTCGGCCAGGACGGCGTCCGCGCGAGGCAGCTCGTCGACCGCGCTTGCGGTGCGGATCTCCCCGCCGAGCTCCTCGAGACGATCGGCCAGCGCGTCGGCGAGCCGCTGCGCCCCTCCGCGGGGAAAGCCCCAGCCGAAGACGTGCGCCGTCGCGATCAGGAACAGGCCGATGCCTCCGCTCGGCCGCGTCTCGAGCGGCAGCATCGAGTGGGCAGCGTGGCCGGCGAGGAGCGCGCGGGCTCGGTCGGACCGGAAGCGCTTGGCAAGGCCGGCCGCGCTCGAGAGCCCGGCCCGTGTGACGGAGAGGTCGACCGCGTGCAGGAGCCGGTTCGGCCGCGGCAGGAACGGGCCGAGGACGACGGGCTCGAAGTCGCTCCAGCGCGAGACGACGCGGCTGAAGAGGCGTAGATAGGCGTCGCGGTCCTCGCCGAGCCCTTCGGCCGTGGCCAGGAGCGAGCGCTCGGTGACGGCGGCCGTCCCGTCGTCGAGCGGGTGCGCGGCCGGGGCCTCGGGCTGAACCCAGTCGACGGGGAGCTCGAGGTCGCGGAAGAACGGCGACTCGCGGCCCAGCGGGTGGATCGCGGAGCAGACGTCGTGCACGAAGCCCGGGAGCGTCAGCTCCTCCGACCTGACGCCGCCGCCGACCGTGTCCGCGGCCTCGTGGACCGTCACCTCCCAGCCGGCGCGCGCCATCGTTACCGCCGCGGCAAGCCCGTTCGGCCCCGAGCCGATCACCACCGCGCGCTTCACGCGCGCAGGGAGCGGAGCGCCGGGCCCAGGGCCTGCCCCCCGCGGAGCACCGGCTCGAAGAGGTCGCCGTGCTTCTCGATCCGCGCCAGCGCCTCGCGCATGCCGAAGTCACGTGGCCGCACCTTCTCGCCGAGCTCCTCCCAGCGCAGCGGCGTGGACACGGGCGCTCCCGGCTTCGGGCGAACGGAGTAGGCGGACGCGATCGTCTTCCCGTGCCCGTTCTGGCGATGGTCGACGAGGACGCCGCGGCGCTTCTTCTTCAGCCACTCGGTCGTCACGAGCCCCGGGTTCTCCGCCTCGAGGCGGCGCGACACGAGCTCGGCGAGCTCGTACGTCTCGGGGTACGAGTAGCGGCGCGCGATCGGCACGAGGACGTGGATCCCGTCGGCTCCGCTCGTCTTCACGTACGAGCGCAGCTCGAGCGCGTCGAGCGCTTCGTGGACGAGATGCGCCACGCGGATCGCCTGCACGAAGCCGTTCCGCGACTCGGGCGGGTCGAGGTCGAAGACGACGTAGTCCGGCCGCTCGGGCTTGTCGACGCGCGAGTACCAGGCGTTCATGTCGATGCAGTTCATCTGCACCATCCAGACGACTGCCGCCGGCTCGTTGACGAGCGTGAAGTCGACGAGCCGCGACTCGCCTTTGCTTTCGCGCGGCCAGGTCCGGAATTGCCGCGTCGGGAGCCAGTCCGGCTTGCCCTTCGGCGCCTGCTTGTGGAAGTAGGCCTGGCCCTTGATGCCGTACGGGTAGCGCTTGAGCGTGAACGGGCGGTCCTTCAGGTGCGGGACGATCGCCGGCCCGACCTCGGCGTAGTACTCGGCGAGGTCCTTCTTCGTGACTCGGTCGCCCGGAAAGAGCACCTTGTCCGGGCTGGTCAGGCGCACGTGCCGCCGGCCGATCCGGAGCTCGAGCTCAGGCAAGCCGCGTCCAGGTGAGCTCGTGCTTGAGCGGCAGCCGGTACGGCCCCGCGAGCAGCGGCCGCACACGGTCGAAGAGCGCCTCGCGCTCGTTCGCGGGAAGAGACGCGAGCGCGCTGGTCGTCGAGTAGAGCGTGAGCAGCTCTTGTGCGTCGACCGTGATCTCGTCGGTGTCGCGCTCGACCTGGAGCGGCTCGAAGGGCGAGCCGTCGAAAGCGCCGCGCCACGGTGGGCGACGCTGCGGCTGGGAGCGATCCCACGGCTCGCGCAACAGCTCGAGCGCCTCGTCGGGCAGGGGCGGCTCTGTCTCCCACCAGTGCGTCCACAAGATCGCGAGGCCGCCGCGCGGTCGCAGGACGCGCGCGATCTCCGGGATCGCAGCCTCCGGGTCGAACCAGTGGAACGCCTCGCCGACGAAGACCGCGTCCACGCTCGCGTCCTCGAGCGGGATCGCCTCCGCGCTCCCCGCGATCGCCTCGCCGTGCAGCGCGCGCATCCGCTCGTCCGGCTCGATGGCGACGACGTGCTCGAAGCGCCGTGCGAGCTCACGGGTCACGCGGCCCGTTCCGGCCCCGAGGTCGAGCACGCGCGCCTGGTCGTCGAGCTCGAGCAGCTCCTCGGCGCGGTCGAGCAGCACGCGCGAGTACGGCGGCCGGACGCGGTCGTAGGTCTCGGCGACGTTGCCGAAGCTGAGGCGGAGCTCAGCCGACACCGGCCAGCAGGAAGGCGCGGTTCTCCTTGAGCATCTCGCGCGCGATCACGAGGCGCTGGATCTGGTTCGTGCCCTCGTAGATCTGCGTGATCTTCGCGTCGCGCATCATCCGCTCGACCGGGTACTCCTGCATGTAGCCGTAGCCGCCGAGGACCTGCACCGCGTCGGTCGTGACCTCCATCGCCACGTCCGTGCAGTAGAGCTTGGCCATCGCGGAGATCTTGCGTCAGCTCGTCGTCCGGCGCGCCCTCGTCGATCATCATCCCGATCTTGTAGAGCAGCCCTCGCGCCGCCTCGCACTTCGTCTCCATGTCGGCCAGCATCCCCGCGATCAGCTGGTGCTGGGCGATCGGCTTGCCCATCGTCTCGCGCGTCTTCGCGTACTCGAGCGCGTAGTCGGTGGCGCCCTGCGCGAGGCCGAGGCCCTGCGCCGCGATCCCCGGCCGCGAGCGGTCGAGGATCCGCATCGCGATCTTGAAGCCCTCTCCCTCCTCGCCGAGCAGGTTGTCGGCCGGGATGCGCATGTCGTTGAAGAAGATCTCGCCGGTCGTCGAGCCCTTGATGCCCATCTTCGGCTCGATCCGCCCGACCTCGAAGCCCGGGCGTGTCGGCCTCGACGACGAACGCCGAGATCCCCGAGTGGCCGGACTCCGGATCGGTCTTCGCGAACACGACGTAGAGCCCCGCGACGCCCGCGTTCGTGATGAAGCGCTTGCCGCCGTTGATGACGTACTCGTCGCCGTCGAGGCGTGCCTCCGTGCGCATCGCCGCCGAGTCCGAGCCCGAGCCCGGCTCGGTCAGCGCGTAGGCCGCGAGCCACTCGCCGCTCGCCAGCCGCGGGAGGAAGCGCTCCTTCTGCTCGTCCGTCCCCGCGAGCTTGATCCCGAGCGACCCAAGCTCCTGCACGGCCATGATCAGGCCGGTCGTCGCGCAGACCTTCGAGAGCTCCTCGA
Source organism: uncultured Actinomycetes bacterium (assembly GCA_963712635.1). Lineage (GTDB taxonomy): Bacteria > Actinomycetota > Thermoleophilia > Gaiellales > Gaiellaceae > VAXT01. The sequence continues at coordinate 637,202 of CAVQIS010000008.1, forward strand.
CCGCGACGAGCACCATCAGCGCGCCCGTCCCGGTGCCGCCGTACTGCTCCTCGAACGGGAGGCCGAAGAGCTCGTGCTCGCGGAAGAGCTCGACCATGTCCCACGGGAACTCGCCCTTCTTGTCGATCTCGGCCGCGCGCGGGGCGACGCGCTCGCGGGCGAGCGTGCGCACGAGGTCGCGGATCTCGCGCTGCTCGTCGGTCAGCGGGTCGTAGCCCATCGAGCGCAGTTTATTGAGCGTGCCCGAGCTGCCCTGCTCACCGATCGTGGAACACGGCTTCGACGTTGTTGCCGTCCGGATCGAGGACGAATGAGGCGTAGTAGCCCTTGTGGTAGCGCCGCTCGCCCGGAGGCCCGTTGTCGCGATAGCCCGCCTCGAGTGCGACTCGGTGAAACTCTTCGACCTCGGCCCGGTTGCGCGCCGCGAACGCGATGTGGACGTTCTCGCTCAGCGGCTGGTCGTCCTGGGAGATCGAGAGGTCGCCCCAGTCGGCGGCACGCTGCTCCTCGTCCGACCATGGCTCTGCGTACCCGAGCGGCACGAGCACGGTCTCGTAGAACGCCTTCGAGGCGTGGAAGTCCGAGACCCGCAGGGTGACGTGGTCGATCACTCGGGATCGTGCGTGACGGCTTCGACGTTGTTGCCTTCCAAATCGAGGACGTACGCGCCGTAGTAGTACTCGTGGTAGACGCGCCGGATGCCCGGCGGGCCGTTGTCGCGACCGCCCGCGGCGAGCGCGGCCTCGTGGAAGGCGTCGACGGTTTTGCGGTCGGCGGCCTTGAACGCGACGTGGACGGGCGAGCTCGGCTCTCCGCGCTCGGCCAGGAAGAAGTCAGGCTTGCCGTCGGCAGCGAAGCCGGCACCGCCGACGAAGTCCATCGCCAGCTCGTACCCGACGGGCTTCAGCGCGGCCTCGTAGAAGGCCTTGGCCGCATCGACATCGGCAACGTTGAGGGTCACGTGGTCGATCACTCCTGCCATTCTTGCTGTTGTGATCCTCGAGAACGGGACGATCCGGACGCTCGAGCCGACGATGCCGGTCGTTCGTGCGCTCGCGATCGCCGGCAACCGCGTCGCGGGCGGCGTTGGGACGCACGAAACGGCGCTCGCGACTCCCGACCGCGTGAACCTCGGCGGGCGCTGCGTGCTCCCCGGTTTCAGCGACGCGCACGTCCACTTTCCGAGCTGGGCGCTGGCCCAGCGGGAAGTCCGCCTGGAGGACACGGCTTCCCTGGACGAGGCTCTTGCGCGCGTGTCCGAAGCCGCTGCCTCGGTCGAGCCCGGTCGCTGGCTGCGCGGCCGCGGCTGGAGGAGCGGCGACTGGTCTCCGCCGGTCGATCCAACCCGCCAGGAGCTCGACGCCGTGACCGGCGACAGGCCGACTGCGCTCATGGCCCGCGACTACCACTCGCTCTGGCTCAACTCGGCCGCACTCGCCCAGGCCGACGGCGAGCTCCAGGTCGAGGGCGGCGTCGTCGAGCTCGACGACCAGGGCGAGCCGACCGGGATCCTGCGCGAGGAGTCGGCCTGGTACTTCCGCGACCGGTATCTGCTCGGGACGGACGACGAGTTCGTCGAGGCGATGCGCGAAGGGCCTCAGGATCGCGGCGTCCCGCGGCGTGACCTCCGTGCACGACAAGGACGGCTGGCTCGGCGCGCCGCGCTTCTGGCAGCGGATCGCCGAGGACGGCGGGCTCACGCTTCGCGTCTGGCAATCGCTGCCCTACGACCACGTCGGCCACCTCGAGGAGCTCGGCTTCCGGTCGGGCCTCGGCGACGACCTGCTGCGGATCGGCTACCTGAAGGTCTTCATGGACGGCACGCTCGGCTCGAAGACGGCGCGCCTGCTCGACGGCTCGGGCGTCCAGATCACGAGCCGCGAGGAGCTGGCCGAGATCGTGCGCGCCGGAGCGCGCGCCGGCTGGCCGGTGGCGGTGCACGCGATCGGCGACCTGGCCAACCGCGACGCGCTCGACGCATTCGAGGAGACGCGCGACGAGTGGTCGGCGCAGGGCCTGCGGCCGCGGATCGAGCACGCGCAGCTCCTGGCCGAGGAGGACATCCCGCGCTTCGCGGAGATCGGAGTCGCCGCCAGCGTCCAGTTCAGCCATGCGCCCTCCGACCGCGACATCGCCGAGCGCAACTGGGCCGGGATGACCGACGGCGCGTATGCGTACCGCTCGCTGCTCGAGTCCGGCGCGGTCGTCGCGAACGGCTCCGACGCGCCGATCGAGGAGCTCGACCCGCTGGCCGGGATCCGCGCAGGCGTCCTGCGCACGCTCGACGACCGCGAGCCGTGGCACCCCGAGCAGGCGGTCACGGTCGAGCAGGCGCTCGAGGCGACGATCCTCACGCCGGCCTGGCTCGCCCGCGACGAGCGCCGCCGCGGCAAGCTCCTCCCGGGGTACCTCGCCGACCTCGTCGTCCTGGATCGCGACCCGCTCGCGATCGAGCCGGAGGAACTACCGGAGGTCGGAGTCGTCGCGACGATGGTCGACGGCCGCTGGACGCACAACCCGCCCCCCTGGGACTAGCGGAGCTCGGCCAGCGAGCGGAAGAGCTCCTTCGCGGTCTCGACGCCGAGGGCGACGTACTCGACCCGGAAGCGCTCGTTCGGGGAGTGGATGTTCCCGTCCGGCAGGTCGAAGCCGGTGAGGATCGTCGGGATCCCCTTCTGCTCCAGGGCGGCCATGACCGGTAGCGACCCGCCCACTCGGATCAGGAGCGGCCGGGCGCCGACGACTCGCTCGAACGCGTCTTGCCCGAGCCGAATCACCGGATCGTCCGGCTGCACGAGCGCAGCGGGTGTCGTGGCGAGCGTCTCGATCTCCACGTCGGCCCCCTCGGGAGCCGCCTCGCGCATCAGCCGCTCCATCTCGCCGGCAATCGCCTTGTCGTCCTGTCCCGGCACGATCCGAATCGACACGTTGGCCTCCGCCTCGACCGCGATCACCGTCTTCTGGAGCTGGGGCGAACCGCTCAGCAGCCCGTGGACGTCGACCGCCGGCTCGACGACGGTTCGCAGGTAGAGCTCCTCGGCAGCATTCGAATCGGACGGCCGCGCGCCTTGCGCGGCGAGGACTTGCTCGCCGCTCTCGAGCTCGCCCCAGCTCGCGATCTCCTCGTCGCTCGGCCGGATCATCCCGGCGCGCAACGTCTCCGGGACGGCTCCGTCGCGCGGGAGAACCGCCTCCAGCACCTGCATCAACACGTGCGAGGCATTCAGCGCCGCTCCGCCGAACAGCCCCGAATGCAGGTCACGCTCGCCGGTCTTGACGCGGACGTGGAAGTAGCAGATGCCGCGCGTCGCAACGCAGAAGGCGGGCTGGCCGGGCGCGGGCATGTGCCCGTCGAAGATGATGCAGGCGTCGCCGCCGCGCTCGTCGGCCTCGAGGAAGTCGACGATCGAGTGGCCGCCGGACTCCTCCTCGCCGTCGCAGGTGAACCGAACGTTGACGGGCAGCGCGCCTTCCGCAGCGAGCAGCGCGGCGGCCTTCAGCTGCAGATAGAGCTGGCCCTTGTCGTCGGCCACGCCGCGGGCATAGATCCACCCATCCCGCACGGTCGGCTCGAACGGTGGGCTCTCCCAGAGGTCGAGCGGCGCCTCGGGCTGCACGTCGAAGTGGCCGTAGGCGATGACCGTCGGCGCCTGCTCGGCGTTCTCCGACGCCCGGAACTCTCCGACGACGAGCGGATGCTTCTCGGTCGGGACGACCTCCGCCTCGCCGCCGGCCGCGCGGATGAAGTCGCGCACCCACTCGGCCGCGCGCACGACCTCGCCCGCCCGCTCGGGATCGGCGCTGACACTCGGGATGCGGAGGAGCTCGAAGAGCTCCTCCATCCATTCCTGCGGCGGCTCCGCCATGAGCGGCGGAGACTAACTCAGGCTACTTCGCGAAGCTTCTGACAGTCGGCGAGCGCGCGGAGCTTCTTCAGGCACTGGTTCTCGATCTGCCTGATCCGCTCGCGGGTGACGTTGAACGCACGGCCGACCTCGTCCAGCGTCCGCGGCTGCTCCCCGTCGAGCCCGTAGCGCATCTCGAGGATCCGCTGCTCCCTGGGCGAGAGCGAGCACAGGACCTGCTTCAGCGTGTCGCGACGCAGAGCCTGCTCGGCGGACTCCTCCGGGAGCGGCGCCGTCTCGTCCGTCAGGAAGTGCCCGAACTCCGACTCCTCGTCGTCGCCGACCGGCTTCTCGAGCGAGACCGGCAGCTGAGAGCTGCGCCGGATCTGCTCCACCTCGTCGACGGTCAGGTCGAGCTCCTTGCCGATCTCCGCCGAGGTCGGCTCACGGCCGAGCTCGCCGCGCAGCTTCCGCTCGGAGCGCACGATCTTGTTCAGCTTCTCGACGACGTGGACGGGCATGCGGATCGTCCGCGACTTGTCCGCGAGCGCCCTGGCCACGGCCTGGCGGATCCACCACGTCGCGTACGTCGAGAACTTGAACCCCTTGCGGTAGTCGAACTTCTCGGCGGCGCGGACGAGGCCGATCGTGCCCTCCTGGATCAGATCCAGGAACGGCAGCCCCTGGTTGCGGTAGCGCTTCGCGATCGAGACCACGAGGCGGAGGTTCGCCTCGACCATGGCCTGCTTCGCGCCGTGGTCGCCGCGCTCGATCCTCTTCGCGAGCTCGACCTCCTGCGGCGCGGTCAGCAATTCGACCTTGCCGATGTCCTTCAGAAACAGCTGCAGCGCGTCGGTCGAGATGTCCGGCGTGTCGAGGTCGACCGTCTCCTCCTCGACCTCTTCCTGAACGACCTCGATGTGCAGCTCCTCGAGATGGCCGTAAAACTCGTCGATCTGGGCCGTGTCCAGAGACAGCTCGTCCAGCGTGAGCGTGATCTCCTCGGCCGTCAGCTTTCCTGCTTGGCGCCCCGCTTGCAGAAGCTCCCACGCTTCGTCGAGATCGAGGACACCCCCCGGTGCACGCGTCGTGCCTTGCTCCCCTCCGCTCAACTCGGTTCCCCCTCGCGGTTTCTCACGGTAGACCCGGCGCTCGAAAAGTCAACGTCTTTTTCAGCGCGGGCAAGTGTTTCAATCAGGGTAAGCCTACGTCTATAGGCCGAACGACTCATCTTTCGGTCCATAAGTCCTATCTTCGATCAACACCCTCGTACGTCCTCAAGACTGCGTAGAAGGCGTCGAGCTTCCCTGCTGAGCGGCGAATTCGGCTCTTCTGCGCGGGCCTGGCGCAGCTGGCGCTTGGCCTCCGCGCACGAGCCGGGCTGGGAACGGCTCAGCCAGAGGAGAAGGAGCCCGAGATGGAACCGGACCGTGGCGGCGTGCGGAAAGCGTTTCGTCAACGGCCCGAGACGGGAGAACGCCGCGGCTGGACGCCGCTTGTCGAAGCGCGCGACGGCGGCCGCGACCTGGGTCTCCGGGTCACTCGGGTCGAGGTTGGCGGCGGCCTCGTACTGGCGGCGTGCGGAGATCGGATGCCCGAGGCGCTGGAGCGCCAACCCGTACAGGAGCCTCGCGTGCACGTCGCGCCCTGCGGCGTGCCGGCGCAGAAACGCGAACTGCTGCGGCGGCGAGAGCCGATCGATCGCGGTCGGGGACCGGAAGCTGGGCACGAAGAGCGGCTGGCCGGGCGGGAAGTTCGGGTGGAGCGCGTCGTTGGCCCGTTGCGCCGAGGGCGAATCCGGCTGCGCCTCGGAAGCTTTCAGCCAGGCCTCGCTCGCTCCCGCGCTGTCGCCCGCCCAGAGCTTCGCGTAGCCGAGGTGGAGCTGCACGAGCGAGTCGTCGGGACGCTCACGGGCGAGGCGCTCCACGTCGGCCAGGCTGTCGTCGGGCCAGGAGGCGAAGGCGGCACCGACCTTCGCGGCCGGCGACTCGTAGCGCGTGAAGATCCGGCCGGCCTCGGCGCGCTTCTTCTGGGAGTAGAGCCGCTCCCCGCGCCTGAGCGCCCGCGCCTCGGGGTCGACCCGTACGCCGAGGTCGAAAACGAGCGGCGGGACGCCCTGCAGAGGCGTCGCCTTCTTCTCGCCGCCACCCTCGTCGTTCGCAGTGATCACCGCGAGCGCCACGGTCGCGCCGGCCGCGAGCGCAGTCGCCGCGCCGACGATCACCAGGATGCGTGCCCGGGGGCTCATACCGTCCCGATTATCCTTGGGGCATGGCCGGTGACCGCGAGCTTGCCCTCGAGATCGGCCCCGCGCGGGCCCACGAGCTCCTCGAGGGGGCCGACCCTCCGCTGCTCGTCGACATCCGCGAGGACTGGGAGCTCGAAGCGGGGCGGATCGTCCCTTCCGAGCACGTGCCGATGAGCGACCTCGGAACGAGGCTCGAGCCGTACCGGAAGCAGTCGCTCGTCCTCTACTGCGCCCACGGCAACCGTTCGCTCCGGCTGGCCCGGGCATTGAGCGACGCGGGCTTCGAGGACGTCGTCTCGCTGGCGGGCGGCATCGTAGGCTGGGCCGAGGAAGGGCTCCCCGTCGACGTCCCCGGCGAGCTGGACGACGCGCAGCGAGTCCGGTACAGCCGGCACGTGCTGATCCCCGAGATCGGCGTCGCGGGGCAGCAGCGGCTCCTCTCGTCGAACGTTCTCGTCATCGGCGCGGGCGGACTGGGCTCTCCGGCCGCTCTCTACCTGGCGGCCGCCGGGATCGGACGACTGGGGATCGTGGACGACGACGTCGTCGACGAGTCGAACCTCCAGCGGCAGGTGCTCCACTCGACCGCGGCGCTCGGCGAGCCGAAGGTGGCCTCCGCGGAACGGCGCGTGCGCGAGCTGAACCCGGACGTGGACGTCGTCGCCTACCGGGAGCGGCTGAGCGCGGAGAACGTGGACCGCGTCCTCGACGAGGACTGGGAGGTGATCGTCGACGGCGCCGACAACTTCCCGACCCGCTACCTGCTGAACGACGCCTCGGTCTGGCACGGCATCCCGGTCGTGCACGGCTCGATCTTCCGTTTCGAGGGGCAGGCGACAGTCTTCGCGCCGGGCGCGGGCCCCTGCTACCGCTGCCTGTTCCCGCAGCCGCCTCCGCCCGAGCTGGCGCCGAGCTGCGCGGAGGGCGGCGTCCTCGGAGTCCTCCCGGGGGTGATCGGCTCGATCCAGGGCGCGGAGGCTCTGAAGGTCGTCCTCGGAATCGGTGAGCCGCTGATCGGGCGGCTGCTCCTCTACGACGCGCTCGCCGCCTCCTTCGACGAGGTCGCCGTCCGGCGCGACCCGGACTGCCCCGTCTGCGGTGACGCACCCACGATCACCGAGTACGTCGACTACGTCGAGTTCTGTGCTGGTACCCACTGAGGTGCGCCGCGAGCTCGAGCGGCATGCGCTCGAGGAGGCGCCGAACGAAGCCTGTGGGCTCGTCGTGCTGGAGGGCGACCGCGCGGTCGGCTACGAGCGCGGGCGGAACGCCGACGCCTCCCCGTACCGGTTCCGGCTCGAGGTCGACCCCGAGGTGTGGTTCCTCGAGGACGAGGGCTACGAGCTGGCGGTCTTCCACTCGCATCCGAGCTCGCCGCCGAAGCCCTCGCGCGCCGACCTGGAGCGGGCCGGCCTGTGGGCGTCGCGGCCCTGGCTGATCCTCCGCACCGACACGCGCGAGCTCGCGGCGTGGCGCCTCGACAACCGCTCCGCGACTCCGATCCAGATTGCCTAGCGCGGTCGTCGTCGGCGCGGGCGTCTTCGGCGGCTCGCTCGCGCTCCGGCTCGCCTCGAGCGGCTGGGACGTCACGCTCGTCGAGCAGTATCCGCCCGGCCACGTCCGCGCGGCCTCCGGCGGGGAGTCGCGCCTGATCCGCTTCTCGCACGGCGGCAACGAGTGGTACACGCGCTCCTCGCGCCGTTCGCTCGACCTCTGGCGCGAGCTCGAGCGAGAGACCGGAGAGCAGCTCTTCGTCCCTACCGGGGTCGCCTGGTTCTTCAGCGGCGAGCACGGCTGGGGCGACGAGAGCGAGCGGGTCCTGAACGGGCAGGGCATCGCCACCGAGCGTCTCGAGCCGGCCGAGGGCGCTCGGCTCTACCCGAGCTTCGACGGGACGGGCCTCGCGTCGATCCTCTGTGAGCCCGAGGCGGGCGTTCTGAGAGCGCGGGATGCGACGCGCGCCATCGCAGAGCTCGCGATCGAGCGGGGTGTCCGCTTCGTCACCGGGACGGCCGCTCCGGATGGCGACGCGGTCCGGGTGGGCGATGAGCGGCTCGAGGCCGACCAGGTCGTCTGGGCCGGCGGCGCCTGGCTGGCCGGGCTCTTCCCGGAGCTCGTCGACCTGCGCGTGACGCGCCAGGACGTCTACTTCTTCGGCGCCCCCACCGGCTGGCAGGCGCCGGACGTCCCCGCCTGGGTGGACTTCGACAACGGCGTGTACGGAGTCGGCGATCTCGACGGACGCGGCTTCAAGGCAAGCCCCGATCGTGAGGGCCCGGACTTCGACCCCGACTCGGGCGAGCGCGTGGCTTCCCAGGAGAAGGAAGCGGAGGCCCGCGGCTACCTCGCCCTGCGCTTCCCAGCCCTGGCGGGCGCGCCGCTCGTCGGGACGCGCTCGTGCCCCTACTCGCTGACCGAGGACACGAACTTCCTGATCGCGCCGCACCCGGAGCAGGACCGGGTCTGGCTGCTGGGCGGCGGCTCGGGCCACGGCTTCAAGCACGGCCCCGCCCTGGCGGAGTACGTGGAGCGGCTGCTGAACGAGGAAGAGAAGCCCGATCCGGCGTTCGGGCTCGGCGCTCGCGATCCAGGGGGCGGTTTGCGCGCCCCCTGGATCGAGCGGTAACGGACCTACTTGACGGTGAAGCTGCCCTTCATCATCGTCGCGTGCGGGTCGCACACGGTAGGTGTACTTCCCCTTCTTCAGCTTGACCGTGACGGTCTTCGTGCCCTTGAACGGAGATCGTCGTGATCATCTTGTTCACCCCGGGCCCGTTCAGGTGGAAGTCGTGGATGTTCGACTTGTCGTTGACCGTGATCTTGTAGGTGCCCGGCCTTCAGCGTCTTCACCTTCGCCGTGCCCTTCTTCAAGGTGATGGTGAAGCCCGGGCCGACGGTGCCGGTCAGCTTCGTCACGCTCGTGGCCGCGCCGAGCGGCGCCGCCAGCGCGAGCGTCGCCAGGAGCCCGGCTGCGAATAGTGCGATTCGAGACATCTTCCTCCTTTGAGAACTGGGCTTCAGTTGCGTTAGGTACTCAGCCCGAGAAGCGTTCGGTTTTCTGCGGCGATACTAGACGCGATTGGCTAGGCGGCTTGGTTAGGCCGGCGTTAAACCTCGGTTAGTCCTGGAACCAGAAGAGGCCCACCGTTCCGGGGCCTGCGTGCGTCCCGACAACCGGGCCGAGCGTCGTCGCGACCTCGATCTCGGCCTGCGGCCTGACATCGTGGACGAGCGTCTCGAGCGCGGCCATGCGGTCGGGCGCCTCCGCGTGAGCGATCCCCACGCGCAGGCCCGGCCCATCCACGGTGCCGTCCCGGAATGCGTCGGCGAACTCCTGGATCGCCTTGCGGTTGCCGCGGACGCGCTTCAGCGGGAGCACCTCTCCGTCGGCGAGCGTGAGGATCGGCTTGATGTTCAGGAGCTGGCCCGCCCAGCCTGCCGCACGGCCGATCCGCCCGCCCTTCGCCAGGTACTCGAGCGTGTCGAGCGTGAAGACGAGGCCGGTCTCGCGCTTGAAGCGGCTCACGAGCTGGTCGACCTCCTCGTCGGTCGTTCCCTGCTCCAGCCGGCGCTGGATCGCCAGCGCGAGCATTGCGATCGCGGCGGAGGCGGTCGCCGTGTCGATCACGCGCACACGTCCTCGCGTCTCCTCGGCCGCCTGCTGGGCGCTCGCGTACGTCCCCGAGAGCTTGGCCGAGACGGTGAGGACGAAGACGCGCTCGAGGCCCGCGAGCTCCTCGTAGGCGGCGGCGAAGTCCTGCGGCGTGGGCTGCGAGGTCGTCGGCAGCTCCTCGGCGCCGCGCAGGCGCTCGTAGAACTCGGCCGGCCCGATGTCGACGTAGTCGCGGTAGCTGTCCGCGCCGAAGCGGACGTAGAGGGGCACGACGCGCCAGTTCGGGAACCGGTCCGCCGCGTCCGGGAAGTCGGCGGTCGAGTCGAGGACGATCCCCGCGTTCTCGGTCGTGAGCTTCATTCGCTCCGTCCGGCGGCGCTGAGGATCGCAGCGACGATCTTGTCCAGGTGCTCGTCCTTCGTCAGGCACGCGACGGCGCCGGCGGCGTAGAGCGCGTCGACCTCGCGGGGGTTCGCCGAGGCGGTCAGGCCGACGACGGCGACGTCCGGGCAGGCGTCGCGAAGCGCGCGTGTCGTCTGGACGCCGTCCAGCGCCGGGAGCCGGAAGTCCATGATCACGACGTCCGGGTCGAGCCGCCTGCACATCTCGACGACCTGCGTCCCGTCCTCGACCGCGCCGACGACGTCGATGTCCGGCCGCAGCCCGAGCAGGAGCTCGAGCGCCTCACGGAAGACGGCGTTGTCCTCGACCAGTGCGACACGGACGGGCGTGGCGGACACCGGCGCACTCTAAGGGTCTTACTCCGCGGAGAGCAGCAGCGGGTAGTGCGGCTGGCCGCCCGGGTGCACCTCGAGCTCCAGCTCCGGATGGCGCTCGGCGACCTGCGCGAGGAGCGGGCCGAGCTCGGGCTCGTCCGCGCCGGTGATGAAGGTGAGGACGTCGCGGGGCTCGCCGAGAAGCGTTTCCACGACGGAGCTCGCGACGGTGTCGAAGCTCGTCCCGCCGGCGACCGGCTCCCCGTCGGCCAGCCCGAGGTAGGAACCGCGCTCCACGTTCAGGCCGTCGACGCTGAGCGCGCGTGAGGCGACCGTGACGGCCCCGGTCGCGATCCCGCCGGCGAGCTCCTCCATCGCCGAGGCATTCGCCTCCGCGTCCGCGGTGGGGTCGTAGGCGAGCATCGCGCCCAGGCCGGCCTGGAGCGAGCTCGTCGGGACGACGTGAACCGGAATCTCGGCGAGGCGAGCGGCCTGGCGCGCGCGCCAGCACGACGTTGTCGTTGTTCGCCAGCACGACCGCTTCCGCGGCGCCGGAGCCCGCGATCGCGTCCAGGAGCTCCTCGGTGGACGGGTTCATCGTCTCGCCTCCGTCGACGATCCCGGTCGCGCCCATGCTCTCGAAGAGCCTGCGGTTGCCCTCGCCGGCTACGACCGCTACGACGGCCGTCCGCCGATCGTCGGATCCCGGATGCGAGAGCCGTTCCTCGCGCTGCGCCGTCTGCAGCTGCATGTTCGAGATCTCGACGCGCTCGATGGTGCCGACGGCAGTGCCTGCCCTGAGTGCGGCCCCGGGATCGTTCGTGTGGACGTGCGCCTTGAGCGCAGACTCGTCGCCGACCACGAGCAGCGAGTCTCCGAGCGGCGCCAGGTCGCGTTCCAGATCCGCGCGTTCGAGCCCCTGGCCTTCGACGACGAAGCTCGTGCAGTAGCGGTAGCGCGAAGCCGCCAGGTGCACGGCGTCCGGCGGCAGGGGCGACGCGGCTGCCGGCTCAGGGAGCGGCTCGCCCGAGAGGTACGCGGCGATTCCGCGCACGATCTCGACGAGGCCCGCGGCGCCCGCGTCGACGACGCCCGCGTTCCGCAGTTGCTCGAGTTGCTCCTGCGTCCGGGCGACAGCCTCGTCGCCGTGGGTGACGAGGGCGGCGAGGAGCTCCCGGCGGATCGTCGTCGCGGCGGCGCTCGGCCTCGTCGGCCAGCTCGCGGACGACCGTGAGGATCGTCCCTTCGACCGGCTCGCGCACTGCGGCGTAGGCGGTGTCCGATGCTCGCCGGAGCGCCGTCGCGATCGAACGGTCCGCCTCGTAGCCCTCCACGGCGCCCCGGATGATCTGGGAGAGGATCACGCCCGAGTTCCCGCGCGCTCCGAGCAGCGCGGCGCGGACGATGTCGTCGTTGCCCGCCTCGAGCGACTCGCGGACGGCGCGCACCGTGAGCAGCATGTTCGTGCCGGTGTCGCCGTCGGGCACGGGATAGACGTTGAGGTCGTCGATGCGCGCGCGGCTGCGTTCGAGCGCTCCCTCGGCCGCACGCACGAGCTCGAGCTCGTTCATGCGAGGGTTATATAGGGCTTAAAGGGCCTTTTGAACCTTGCCGGCCTTCAGGCAGCGCGTGCAGACGTACGCGCGGGTCGCCCGCCCGTCCAGGAGGACGCGGACGCGCTGAAGGTTCGGCTCGAAGCGCCGCTTCGTGGCCACCATCGAGTGGCTCCGGCTGTGCCCGAAGGACGGCTTCTTTCCGCAGACTGCGCACACCTTGGCCATGAGGCCTCATCGTAGCGAGAGCGCCACTGCGCTTGCGGGGCACGCGATGTTCAATTGGCGCGTAGCGCGTAGCTAGCGCAGAGGGCCTGCAGCCTGTGCCCGCAATTGCGAGAACACGTCGGCCATCTCCAGCGCAGTGCGTACAGCGTCCGCGGCGCGGTCGATCCGCTCCTCCGCCTGCGCCCTGGTGTCGACCGTGAGCACGCCGAACGAGACCGGAACGCCCGTCTCGATCGCGGCCACCTGGAGCCCGCTCGCCGCTTCGCTCGCCACGTACTCGAAGTGCGGCGTCTCGCCGCGGATCACGCAGCCGAGCGCGACGATGCACGCGTAGCGCCGCGTCTTCGCGAGCGCCATCGCGGCCAGCGGGAGCTCGAACGCCCCGGGAACGGGCATGACCAGGACCGCCTCGCGAGGGACTCCGACCTCATCGAGCTCGCCGAGCGCGCTCTCCAGCATGCGGCTCGTGATCTCGCCGTTGAACTTGCTCACGACGACCGCAACCGCACGCCGACCGTCGACGCCGCCCGTCAGGACCGTGTACCCGTCGGGCACGCGGAGGTCGCCGGCTGCGTGCTGCGGCGCAGGCGCCGGTTCCTGGTGGAGCTCCGGCACGGCTTCGGGCTTGCCGTCGACCTCGGTCTCGGGCGGACGCGGCGCGGGCTCGGCCGCCTGGCCGTCTCCGTCCTGGGGCGAGGGCGGCGGCGGCGTCATGTCGCGCAAGCGCGATTCGATCTCGTCGATGCGGTCGGTCATTCGTCTCTCTCGAAGCGCAGATCCTGATGGTGCAGCCGGTGGCCGAGCTTGTCACGCTTCGTCTCCAGGTAGCGCCGGTTCTCGGCCCTCGGCGCCGTCTCGATCGGAACCTGCTCGACGACGGTGAGCCCGAAGCCCTCGATGCCGGTCAGCTTCTTCGGGTTGTTCGTGAGGATCCGGATCGTCGTCAGGCCGAGGTCGGCGAGGATCTGGTTGCCGATCCCGTACTCGCGCGCATCGGCCGGGAGACCGAGCCGGAGGTTCGCCTCGACCGTGTCCAGGCCCGCCTCCTGCAGCTCGTACGCCTTGAGCTTGTTCAGCAGGCCGATCCCGCGGCCCTCCTGCGTCATGTACAGCAGCACGCCCTCATCTTCCTCGGCCAGCCGCTCGAGCGCCTGCTCGAACTGCTCGCCGCAGTCGCAGCGCAGCGAGTGGAAGACGTCGCCGGTCAGGCACTCGGAGTGGACGCGGACGAGGACGTTCTCGGCGCCCTCGACGTCGCCTCGCACGAGCGCGATGTGGTGCTTGCCGGTCAGCTTCTCGCGGAACGCGATCGCCTGGAAGTCGCCGTAGGCGGTCGGGAGATGGACGGACGTCGTGCGCTCGACGAGCTTCTCCGTGCGCCGCCGGTACTCGATCAGGTCGGCGACCGTGACCAGCTTGATCTCGTGGCGCTCGCAGAACTCGAGGAGGTCGGGGACACGCGCCATCGTCCCGTCCTCCCTCATCACCTCGCAGACGACGCCGGCCGGGTTGAGGCCCGCGAGCCGGGCGAGGTCGACCGCGGCTTCCGTCTGGCCCGCGCGGCGCAGGACGCCGCCCGCCCGTGCGCGCAGCGGGAAGATGTGCCCCGGCTGGACGAGGTCGCCAGGCCCTTTCGTCGGGTCGATCGCAACCTGGATCGTTCGCGAGCGGTCCTGGGCGGAGATCCCGGTCGAGACGCCGTCGCGCGCCTCGATCGAGACCGTGAACGCCGTCTGGAGCGGCGCCTCGTTGTGATCGGCCATCTGGCGCAGGCCGAGCTCGTCGCAGCGCTCCTCGGTGAGCGGCAGGCAGATCAGCCCGCGCGCGTGCATCGCCATGAAGTTGATCGCCTCCGGCGTCGCGAACTGCGCAGCGATCGTCAGGTCGCCCTCGTTCTCGCGGTCGGCCGCGTCCACGACGACGACGAACTTGCCCTGGCGGATGTCCTCGATCGCTTCCTCGATCGCGGCAAAGGTGGTCGTCTCGTGGCGCGGTCTGGGTCATGCGCCTGAAATCGTATCCCGGTGCGTGAGCTTTTCGACGTACTTGGCGAGCACGTCGACCTCGAGATTGACCTCGTCGCCCGGTTCGAGCGTGCCCAGCGTGGTGACTTCGAGCGTGTGCGGGATCAGCGCGACCTCGAAGGCGCCCTCGCGCAGGCCGGCGATCGTGAGCGAGACGCCGTCGACCGCAATCGACCCTTTCTCCACGCAGTAGCGGAGAATCTCGGGCCCCGCTTCGACCCAGACGCGGCCGTCGTCGCCGACCGACGCGACGCGACCGAGCCCGTCCACGTGGCCCTGGACGAAGTGCCCGCCGAGAGGGTCGCCGACGCGCGCCGCGGTCTCGAGGTTCACGTCGTCCTCTGCGGAGAGCCGGCCGAGCGTCGTTCGGCTGAGCGTCTCGGCGACCGCGGTCACCGAGAAGCTCCCGTTCGAGACCGCGGTCGCGGTCAGGCAGGCGCCGCTGACCGAAACGGAGTCTCCGATTCCGAGCTGCGACGCTGTTTGCGGGGCGCTGATCTCGAGCCGCACACCGTCCGGGCCCTCCTCCAGGGAGGCGATGCGCCCCCGCTCGCGGACGATTCCCGTGAACATCCCGGAAAGGCTAGATCAGGAGTGGAGCGCCAGTCCGTCGAGCGGCTCTCGGCTCAGGGCTCGCGGACATAGGCGCTCAGAAGCACATCCTCACCGACCCGGCGGGCGCTCAGACGCGTCAGCGCGAGCGCGGGCCCCGCGAAAGCCGGGCCCTCGCCGGAGACCTTCGGCGCGACGAACAGGAGGATCTTGTCCACGAGGCCGGCGGCGAGGAACGCGGCGCCGAGGGTCGGGCCGCCTTCGAGCAGGAGCGACTGCACGCCGTCTTCGGCCAGGCCCCGCAGCTCGTCCTCGAGGGGCCCGCTGAGGAGCTCGAGCTCCGAGCCCTCGGGCAGCGGGCCGCGGCCGAACGCGAGGCGCCGCGGCTGGCGCTGCGTGTCGACGCCGCGAGCGTCGAGGCGCGGATCGTCGGCCCGGACCGTGCCCATCCCCACCGCCACCGCGTCCGAGGCGGCACGCAGCTCGTGGACGAGCCTTCGGCTCTCCTCGCCCGAGACCCAGCGCTCGCCCGGCACGGTCACTCGCGCGTCGAGCGTCATCGCCACCTTGTAGGTGACGAACGGCCGTCGCAGCCGCGCCCACGTCAGCCACGCCTCGTTCTGCACGCGGGCCGCCCAGAGGTCGGCGAGCTCCACGTCGACGCCCGCCTCGCGGAGGCGCTCGATTCCGTCGCGGAGCGGATCCTTCGCGCCGACGACGACCTTCGAGATCCCCGCGGCCAGAATCGCGTCGACGCACGGCGGCGTCGTGCCGTGGTGGTCGCAGGGCTCGAGCGTCACGTACAGCGTGGCGCCGCGCGCCGCCTCGCCGGCCGCTTCGAGCGCGACCACTTCGGCATGCGGGCCGCCCTTGCGCTCGTGCCAGCCCTCCCCCACCACCTCGCCGTCGCGCTCGACGACGGCCCCGACGACCGGGTTCGGATGCGTCGTCCCCCGCCCGCGCTCCGCGAGCTCGAGCGCCCGCTCCAGCATCAGGGCGCGGCGAGGTCGCGGTACGCGGCCGCGATGTCCTCCTGGCCGAAGACGCTCGTCCCGGCCACGAGCAGGGTCGCGCCCGCCTCGCGGAGGTCGCGGACGTTGTCCTGCCCGACGCCACCGTCGACCTGGATGAAGACCTCGTCGGGAAGCAGCTCCCGCAGCCGGCGTACCCGAGGGATCGACTCCTGCATGAACGGCTGCCCCGAGTAGCCCGGATGGATGCTCATGCAGAGCACGAGGTCGACGAGCTCGCCGGCCGCCTCCGCCACGGCGTCCGGCTCGGTCTCCGGGTTGAACGCCACGCCGGCTCCGAGCCCGAGCTCGCGCGCCTGCGCGATCACGCCCGGAAGGTCGTCGCAGGCCTCGTAGTGCACCGTGACGCTGTCCCCGCCCGCCTTCGCGATCGCCTCGAAGTGCTTCCAGGGCGTCTCGATCATCAGGTGGCAGTCGAGGACGCCGCCGCGCTCGTGGACGAGCGGAGAGATCGACTGGAGGACGATCGGCCCGATCGTGATCGGCTCGATGAAGTGCCCGTCGCCGGCGTCGAACTGGAAGATCTTCGCGCCCGCGTCCATGACGACCTCGATCTGCTCGCCGAGCCGCGAGAAGTCGGCCGCGTAGAGCGACGGCTCGATCTCGACCCCGCGCACCCAGTCCTGCCAGCTCATGGTCGGGAGCGTAAGCCGCGGAGCCAGGCTCCGTACGGCATGCGGGTGCCGCCGTCCGGCTGCACCTCGAGCAGGTGGAGCTCGTCGCCGTCGAGTCGGGAGCGCCAGACAGTGAGGTTGCGGCCGTGCAGCTCGCCTCGTGCGCCGATGTGCGGACTGAGCGCGCGGATGCGGTCGTGGAGCTCCTTGGGCGGGCGCGACCAGTCGAGCTCGCGGTCGGCGGGGCCGATCTTCTCGGCGTAGGTCGGCTCACCGACCTGGGGTGAGAACGACTCATTGGCGAGCGCCTCGTCGATCAGCTCTGGCGCCAGGCGAGCCGTCTCCGCATAGACGTCGCCGGCAGTCGTGTCGCCGGCGATCGAGAGGCTGCGCTGCGCGCCGATCGGGCCGGCGTCGAGCTCCTCGACGAGCCTGATCACCGAGACGGCGGTCTCGTCGTCGCCGGCCATGATCGCGCGCTCGATCGGCGCGGCGCCTCGCCACCGTGGGAGCAGCGAGGGATGCACGTTCAGCCAGAGCGCGCGGTCGAGCAGGCTCGCCGGGATGAGCGCGCCGTAGGCGACGACGACGACCGTGTCGACCTCGACCGAGAACGACTCGTCCAGCTTCTCGTCCTGCCGGACCGGGATGCCCAGCCGCTCGGCTGTCTCCTTGGCCGCAGGCGCGCCGACCTTCCGGCCGCGGCCACGAGGGCGGTCCGGCCGCGTGAGCAGGAACTCGATGTCGTGCTTGTCTGCGAGGCGTTCGAGGACGTCCGCGCCGAGCGGCGCCGTCGCCGCGACCGCGAGCTTCACAGCGCGGAGGATTGCCGCAGGACGGCCATTGCCTCGCGACGGTCTTCCGGCGACGTGCGGTCGAGGATCAGGACGCCGTCGAGATGGTCGAGCTCGTGCTGGGCGACCCGCGCCGGAAGGCCCTCGAGCTCGAGCGTGACCGGTTTGCCCTCCTCGTCGCTCGCCTCGAGCCGGATGCGAACCGGGCGCTCGACCGAGACGACGACGCCCTGCATCGAGAGACAGCCCTCGTCGTCCTCGCCGCTCTCATCGGAGCGCTCGACGATCGAGGGGTTGACGAGCGCGCGCGGCTCCGGATCGTCTTCGGCCTGGATCACGAAGACGCGGCGGAGCACGCCGACCTGGTTGGCGGCCAGCCCCACGCCCCGCGCGTCCTGCATCAAGCGCGCCATGCGCTCGACGAGCTGCTTGAGATCGTCGTCGAAGTCCTGCACCTGCTGGGCCTCGAGCCGCAGCACGGGGTCCGGGTACTGGCGAATCTGCGCCAGCGCGAGCCGGCGCCTGGCTTCGGCCTGCGCGTCGAGCTCGTCGGTCTTGACCTGGCCTTCTTGGGACACGATTTCGAGTTTAGTCAGACGCTTTGCGGGTCCACGTCGACCACCGCCGAGAGATCCGCCGCGCGCATCGCCTTGGACGGCGGAACCGAGCAGGCGGGCTGCCCGCGACGCGACCTCGCGGGGTCGGTCGGTCTTCACGATCAGCTGCGCACGGTGCTTCCCGCGCAGGCGGAAGAGCGCCGCCGGGCCGAGCAGCTCGCCCGGCGCTTCCGCCAGACCCGTCGGCGAGCTCGGTCAGCGCGCGCATCGCGTCCTCGCGCTCCGGCCCCGAGACGAGGATGCGGACGAGGTGGCGGTACGGCGGGTACCCGAGGTCGCGGCGCCGCTGCAGCTCACCCCCGAGGAACCCCTCGACGTCCTGCCGCACGGCGAGCGCGACCGCGCGCGACTCGGGCTGGAACGTCTGGACGAGCACCTTGCCGGGCGCGTCCCGCCCGCTGCGGCCGGCGAGCTGCGTGACGAGCTGGAACGTGCGCTCCTCGGCGCGGAAGTCGGGCATCCCGAGCCCGCTGTCCGCGTCGATCACAGCCGCAAGCGACACGTCCGCGAAGTGGTGGCCCTTGGCGACCATCTGGGTGCCGACGAGCACCGCGCGGTCGGCGGCCGCGAAGCGGCGAAGCGTCTCGGCCAGCTCGCCGCGCTTCTCGACCGAGTCGGCATCGAGCCGGAAGCGCTCCAGCTCGGGGACGTGCGCTTCGAGCTCCCGCTCGAGGCGCTGCGTGCCTGCGCCGATCCTCGCGAGCTCCACCGAACCGCAGGCCGGACAGGTCTCCGACGCGGGCTCCGAGTACCCGCAGTGGTGACAGTGGAGCGCCTCGTCGCGGTGCAGCACGAGCGAGACGTCGCAGCTCGGGCAGCGCTGCGTCTCGCCGCAGGCCCGGCAGTGCAGCGCCGGGGCGATTCCGCGGCGGTTGAGCAGCAGGATCGCCTTGCCGCCCTGCTCGGCGATCTTCCCCAGCTCCGCGAGGAGCGGCGCCGACAGCGGATAGCCGGCCTCGCCGCGCAGGTCGACGACGCGCACGGCCGGACGAGCCGACGCCGATCCGCTCGCCGAGGTCGAGGTGCTCGAGGGCCTCCCAGCTCTCCGGGCGGGGCGTCGCGCTGCCGTAGACCGCGACCGCTCCCTCGAGCGAGGCCCGCTTGGCCGCGACCGTCCGCGCGTCGTAGCGCGGGTCGGACTCCTGCTTGTAGGCCGCGTCGTGCTCCTCGTCGATGCAGATCAGGCCGAGCCGGGGCAGCGGCGCGAAGATCGCGGAGCGCGCGCCGACCACGATCGGCGCCTCGCCGGAAGCGATCCGCTCGCGCTCGTCACGGCGCTCTGCGTCGGTCAGCGACGAGTGCAGGACGGCCACCCGGTCGCCGAACCGCGCGCGAAAGCGCCCCACGGTCTGCGGCGCGAGCGCGATCTCGGGGACGAGGACGATCACGCCCAGCCCGCGGCGCAACGCCTCGCCGGCCGCCTGGAGGTAGACCTCGGTCTTCCCGCTGCCGGTGGCGCCGTAGAGCAGGAAATGGCCTCCTTCGTCGAAGGCGCCCCGCAGGCGCTCCAGCGCACGCTCCTGCGTCTCCGTGAGCGCGCTCGGCTCCGCTTCGCCCGGCAGGGAGTCCCGCTCGGCCGGCTGCGGAAGCTCCTTGCGCCGCTCCCGCTTCGGCGGCGCGACGAGCGCGAGGGCACGACCGGGCGTCGAGCCGTAGTAGTCCGCGAGCCACAGAGCCAGCTCGACGAGCGGCGCGGGCAGCGACTCGACGACGCGCTCGATCGGCGCGGCCTGGACCCCGTCCGGAGGCGAGTCCTCGAGCTCGATCACGACCCCGCGCTGGCGAGCGCCGCCGAGCCGGACCGAGACGACGTCTCCGCGCACGACGTCCTCGGGCACCTCGTACGTGAACGGCCGCGCGAGCGCACGCGTCGTCACGAGCGGGTAGACCGAGGCGTAGTGCGTCACGCCCCGCAGGCTAGTGGGACGGCGAGACATGCTTCTCTTTCTCGGCGGCCTGCGGAGCCCGGCTCCGCCGGGCGGGAGCGGGTCGCCGGTCAGGGAAGCGAGATCAGACTCCGGCGGCTTCGATGATGAAGTCCGTCGCGAACCCGAGGAACAGGCCCGCGAGGAGCATCCAGGCGACGAGCGTCTTGTAGCCGAGCTTCTGGTTGACGTTCATCAGCTGGATCACGACGTAGAGGATCGACCCGGCCGCGAGCGCCAGGAACGCGACCGACACCGTCTCGTTCACCCACGTCTGCCCGAGGAGCGTCCCGACGAAGGTCGGCCCGCCGCCGATCAGCCCCAGCAGCGCGAGGAACTTCCACGACGGCCTCGTCTCGTCGCCCGACATCGGCGCGACGATCCCGAAGCCCTCGGTCGCGTTGTGCAGGCCGAACCCGATGATCAGGACGAGCGCGAGCGTGACCTGGTCCTGCGCCGCGGACTGCCCGATCGCGAGCCCCTCGGAGAAGTTGTGCAGCCCGATGCCCGTCGCGATCAGCAGCGCGAGCCACGCCGCGGGCGACAGGCCGGCCACCCAGGAGCGGTCGAACTCGGCAGCGGACGCAGCACCCGGGCCGAGCATCGCCTTGCTGCGCTGGCGGCCGAACCACCGGTCGTAGTAGACGAGGCTCATCAGGCCGACGGACATCCCGACCGCGAACGTCACCGCGAGCTGGACGAAGTCGACCCAGGACCCGCCGTCGTCGGTGGCCTTCTCGAGCGCCCCCTCCACCGGCTCGATCCCGTGGACGAGCACGTCCCAGAGCAGGAAGAGCAGGATCCCCGTCGCCATCGCGCTGAGGCCAGCCTTCAGCGCGGGGCTCGCGCTCCGGATCCGCCCGATCGGAAGACCGAGGAAGATCGTGAAGCCGGCGAGTGCGCCGAGGACGAGAACCTGCGTTGTGGACATAAGCGGTCTGGGTCTCCTTCTCCGATTTGTAAGGCGAACCTTACAAGCGGCGCCCACTATATTCAAAACCGAATGGCCGAGCGTCACTCGATCGACGAGTACCTGGAGACGATCTACTTCCTCGCCTTCCCGATCGGCGAGTACAGCCCGCAGGCGACCGGCTCCTCCTCCCCCACGCTCGCGTCACGCGTGGCCGAGATGCTCGGCGTCTCGCGCGCGTCGGCCGGCGAGATGCTGAAGCGGCTCGAGAAGGAGGGCCTGATCCGCCGCGGCGAGCACAAGGAGGCGCTCCTCACGGCGGCGGGCCGCAAGCGCGCCGAGAAGGTCGTCCGCAAGCACCGGATCGTCGAGCGCCTGCTCACGGACTTCATGGGCTACACCGCGGCGGAGGCGCACGTCTACGCGGACGACATCGGCGAGACGTTCTCCGACGACATGGTCGAGCGGATGGAGGAGAAGCTCGGCAACCCGGACCGCTGCCCGCACGGCTGGCCCGTGGATCCCGCGTTCGAGCAGGCCGAGAACGCGGAGCTGGCGCCGCTCGCCGCGCTGGAGGCGCCCGCGAAGGCGACGATCGTGCGGCTCGCCGAGCACGACGGGGATCTCCTGCACTGGTTCTACGACGAGGGCTTCGTCCCGGGGACGAAGATCGAGCTCCGAGACGCACAGCCGGCGGCGGGCCAGTTCACCGTTCGCCGTGACGGGGAGGATCAGGCGATCGGTGAAAAGGCCGCCGCCGGCCTCTTCGTGAAACCGTCCTAGTAACCGCCGCTGTAGCCGCCGTAGCCGCCGGAGCTCGTCGGGGTGCTCTGGCTCTTGCCGGCGACCGCGATCACGCGCCACGTGCCGACGTCCTTGAACCCGTTGCCCTTCATGTCGCCGGGCTTCTTGTCCTCGACGAACGTGTACAGCGGGCCGCCCTTGTACGCGACCTGCCGCCGGCCGTCGGGGCGCTTGACGAGTGCTCGAGCGACTTCGCGCCGGTCGGGGTCATGCCGCGCGCGACGACGAGCGGCTTCCAGAGCGACGAGGCACGTCGTGTCGGTGCAGATGAAGTGCCCTTTCCGCTCGACGCTCAGGTGGTAGAGCGTCATGCCGCTCCGGTTCACGAGGATGGTTCGTCCGCCGACCTTCGCGGTCTTGACGACGCGCTTGTCGTGGTTGCCGCCCATCGAAACGGCCGTGAAGACGCCGATGAGAAGCGCTGCGCCCAGGACGACGAGCGCGGGCACGATCAGCTTCGCATTGCGCATGGTGCCCTCCTTGAGAGTGGTGCCGAGCCTCCGAGGGGGTCTCGCGGCTCGTGCACAAGGAGATACGCGCACCCGATCGGCGCGGATGTCGAAGTTAGTCGTCCTTAACCTGAGCTAAACGCGCGCCGTCTCGGCGAGTCCCGCAGCGGCGCGGAGCGCGTCGGCCTTGTCGGTGCGCTCCCACGTGAAGTCGTGGTCGTCGCGGCCGAAGTGCCCGTAGGCGGCCGTCTTCGAGTAGATCGGCCGCTGGAGGTCGAGGTCGCGGATGATCGCGCCCGGACGGAGGTCGAAGTGCTCCTTCACGAGCTCCTCGATGCGGCTGACGTCGAGCTTCTCCGTGTTGAACGTGCGGACGGCGATCGAGACCGGTCGCGCGACGCCGATCGCGTACGCGACGTTCACCTCGCAGCGATCCGCGAGGCCCGCGGCGACGAGGTTCTTCGCCACGTACCGCGCCGCGTACGCCGCCGAGCGGTCGACCTTCGTCGGGTCCTTCCCCGAGAAGGCGCCGCCGCCGTGCCTGGCCGCGCCGCCGTAGGTGTCGACGATGATCTTCCGGCCGGTGAGCCCCGTGTCGCCCATCGGCCCGCCGAGCACGAACTTCCCGGTCGGGTTCACGTAGACGAAGTCGCGCTCCTGGAGGCGCCTCTCGTCGTACAGGTCGCCCGGGAGGATCGGCCGCAGCACGCGCTCGATGATGTCCGGCTTGATCAGGTCCTCGGAGCTGATCCCGTCCGAGTGCTGCGTCGAGACGAGGATCCGCTCGATCTCGACCGGCTTCTGCACGCCGTCGTCGTCGACCTCGTAGCGGACCGTGACCTGGGCCTTGCCGTCCGGGCGCAGGTAGGGCAGGTCGCCCGCCTTGCGCACCTCGGCGAGCCGCTTGCAGATCTTGTGCGCGAGCATGATCGGAAGGGGCATCAGCTCCTTCGTCTCGTTCGTCGCGTATCCGAACATCATTCCCTGGTCGCCGGCGCCGAGCTTGTCCAGCGGATCGTCGTCGCCCGGGTCGTGCTGCACCTCGTACGAGGAGTCGACGCCCTGCGCGATGTCCGGCGACTGCTCGTCGATCGCGACCACGACGCCGCACGTCGTCGCGTCGAAGCCCCACTCCGAGTGCGTGTAGCCGATGTCGCAGATCCGCTCGCGGACGATGCGGGCGACGTCGACGTAGGTCTCGGTCGAGATCTCGCCCGCGACCACGACCAGACCGGTCGTGATCAGCGTCTCGCACGCGACGCGGCCGGCGACGTCGTCCCGGAGCACCGCATCGAGGACGGCGTCCGACACCTGGTCGGCGATCTTGTCCGGGTGTCCCTCGGTGACGGACTCGGACGTGAAGAGAAATTCGCGCGCAGCCATTGCCGCGCGAAAAGCTACTTGATCGTCAGGAAGCCGGAGATCGTCGTCCGCTTGCCGTCCTGCTTCGTGTACAGGACCGCGGACTGGAGCGGCTTCGTGTTCGCGCGCACGTCGGGCGAGATCGCCTCGGGCGAGTCGCTCTCCGACATCGCGTCCCCGAGACCGAAGAGCAACGGCAGCGCCACCTTCAGGTTCGTGTAGACGAAGCCCGAGGTCTCGTCCGGTGCAGACGAAGCAGCCAGCGCCTCCTGATACACGGCGTCATCCGAGAGCTTGTCGCCGTCGCCGAGCGCGCCTTCGATTCGGGCACGGCTGTTCGACACGAGCACCTTGCCGTCGCCGACCACGGCGTAGATCGTCAGGTCGTCCTCCGGGTACGCGAAGACCTTCCCCTGTGCGCCCTGCACCGAAAGCGGCCGCACGTCGATGCCTGCGAGCCCCGCGATCGCGGCCAGGCGGTTGATCAGCTGCGTGGCCTTGTCCTCCTCGTCGACGCGCAGGGCGAGCAGGATCTCCGGCACCGACTGGCCGCCGCCGTAAACCGCGAGCGCGCCCTCCTGGGAGAAGAGTGGGAGGACGTCGTCCTTCAGGTTGAACCCGAGCGCCTGCTGGAGCTGGTCGAGCTGCCCGCGGAATTCCGGCGACTGCTCGTCTGCGCTCTGCAGGAACCGGTCGAAGTTCTGCTCGATGTCGCCGAACGACAGATACAGGAGCGCACCGGCGGGAAGCGTGCCGTCGAGCTCGGCGTCGTAGCTCGGTGCGTCCATCTCCTCCGACGTCTCGTATGCAGCCTGGACGGAGACGCCCTCGTCCTCGGCCGCGCTCGTGAAGGCGACGTAGCGGAGGTTCCCGAAGCTGTCCGAGAAGTGCTTGAACTCCTGGGTGTCGGGGCTCTTCGCGGCTGCTTGCTCAATCAGGTCGGAGATCGGCATGCCGGGGAGGTAGCCGCGGAGGGCCGCGTCGTCGGGCATGCCCGACATCGCGTCCTTGAACGCGTCGTCGTCGGCCAGCGCATCGCCGCTCGCGTGCGCGGCGGCGAAGTTGTCGAGCGACTTCTCGTTGTCGGCGAAGACCGTCCAGCCGTCGATCTTGCGGTGCACCTGGGCGTCGTCGCCCGATCCCGACTCGAGGACCTTGTTGAACTTCGCCTCGTCCTTCGGCTTCGTGAAGAAGACGTAGTTGTGGTCGGCGTCCTTGTAGGACAGCACGACGAGGTTCAGGTCGTCTCCGAGCGCCGGCTTGAGATCGCCTTCCCAGGTCAGGCCGTCCTTGGCCAGGTCCTTCTTGAAGCTCGCGAGCAGCTTCACGCGGCCCGGGAAGTGGCTGAGGAGCTCATCGGCCTTCTGCCACTGATCCGAGCTCGGGTCGGTGATCCCCGTCACGTAGACGACCGAGCTGGCCGGGGCGAAGTCGGCCCCGTCGGGAACCGACGAGGAGACCTCGTTCTTCGCGCCGCAGCCGACGAGGGTGAACGTCAGCGCGACGACCGCCGCAAGTCGGATCAGACGCACCATGGACATTTTATTCGGCTGTGGGGCGTCTTCCCATGAGTCCCGCGATCAGGTCGTCGAGGCTCTTGCCCTCGAGGATGTCGCAGACGGAGTTCGTGATCGGCATCTCCACGCCGACCCGACGGGACAGGTCGCGAAGGACCGGCGCCGTCGTCAGGCCTTCGACCGTGCCGATCTCGGCCGCGGCTTCATCCGGCGAAGAACCTCGTGCGATCAGCTCGCCGGCGCGGCGGTTCCGACCGAGGTGCGACCAGCTGGTCGCGATCAGATCCCCCATCCCGGCCAGGCCCGCAAAGGTCTCGCTTCGGCCGCCGCACGCTTCTCCGAGCCGCGTCATCTCCGCCAGGCCCCGCGTGACGATCGCCGTTTTCGCGTTGTCGCCGAGCTCGAGCCCGTCCACCCCGCCCGCCGCCAGCGCGATCACGTTCTTCGAAGCGGCTGCGATCTCCAGCCCGACGAGATCCTGGTGCACGTAGACACGGAAGATGAGCGAGTTCAGCTCCTGCTGGAGCCGCTCGGCGAGCTCGACGTCCTCGCTGGCGATGACCGCGGCCGCGGGCAGGCCGTGGCCGATCTCCTCCGCGAAGTTCGGTCCCGACAAGGCCGCGACGGGCCGGTCCTCGAGGAGCGTCGAGAGCCGCTCGCCGCTGACCGGGTCGAGTCCCTTCGTGAGGCTGAGCACGGGGCCGTCCGGAGGAAGCGCGGCGACGACCTCGCCGAACGCCCGGCTCGGAACCGCGATCACCACGAGCTCGGCGCCGTCGAACGGCGCGTCCTCGAGAGCAGAGCCGCGGACGCCCTTCAGCTCCACGTCCGAGAGGTACCTGCGGATTGCGCTTCGTCTCCTCGATCGCGCGCGCCTGCTCCGGGTCGCGCGCGGCGAGCGTCACGTCGTGGCCGTGCTCCAGGAGGACGCGCGCAAATGCCGTCCCCCACGCGCCGGCTCCGACGACGACGACCCTCACGCGCGCCTGACGAAGTCGATCGCCACGGGGATGCCCTCGAGCTCGAACCGCTCCCGGAGCTGGTTCTCGACCCAGTAGCCGTAGTCGCGCGTGATCAGGCCCGGGTCGTTGACGAAGAAGCGGAAGCGGGGCGGGCGCACGGTCGTCTGGGTGCCGTAGAGGAGGTTCAGGCGCTTTCCGTTTCGCGACGGCGCCTGCCGGACCTCCCGGAGCTCGCCGAGGAAGCGGTTCAGCTCGCCGGTTGCGATACGCGAGGTGTACTTGCCGTAGAGCTCCTCTACCCGGTCGAGGATCTTGCCCACTCCTCGCTTCGTCTTGGCAGACGCGGCGACGATCGGCGGTCGCTGGCGCAGGCTCGGCTCGAGGCGCTCGCGCACGTCCTCGAGCCCGACCTGGGCGATGTCCCACTTGGACACGACGACGAGCGTCGAGGTCATCGACTTGCGGGCGAGGTCCGCGATCGACTTGTCCTGCTCGACGACCCCCTCGCTCGAGTCGACGAGGACGAGCGCGACGTCGGCCCGCTCGGCGGCCTGCAGCGCTCGCAGCTCCGAGTAGTACTCGATCCCCTGACGCTGCTTGCGCTTGCGCCGAATGCCCGCTGTGTCGACGAGCACGAAGGTTCGCTCGCCGCGCTTCAGAACGGTGTCGATCGAGTCGCGGGTCGTGCCGGGCTGCTCGGAGACGATCACGCGCTCCTCTCCGATCAGCGCGTTGAGCAGGCTCGACTTGCCGACGTTCGGACGGCCGAGGATCGCGACGCGGATCGCCTCCTCGCCGGCCTCCGCCGGGCCGCTGCCCGGCAGCCGCGCGACGATCGCGTCCAGCAGGTCGCCGGTGCCGTGGCCGTGCACCGAGGAGATCGGGATCGGGTCGCCGAGGCCGAGCCGGTGGAACTCGAACGCCTCCGCCTCGGTGCCGGGCTCATCGATCTTGTTCGCGATCAGGAAGATCGGCTTGCGCGAGCGGCGCAGGATCGCGGCCAGCTCCTCGTCGCCGGGCGTGATGCCCGTCCTCGTGTCGACGACGAACAGGACGAGGTCGGCCTCGGCGATCGCGCGGCGCGCCTGCTCGGCGACCTGCTTCGTCAGCGGCGACGGGTCGGCGACGTCCACGCCGCCGGTGTCCACGAGCAGGAAGCGCCGGCCCGCCCACTCGCAGACGAGCTCCTTGCGGTCGCGCGTGACGCCCGGGGTCTCGTGCACGACTGCCTGACGGGAGCCGGTCAGGCGGTTGACGAGCGTCGACTTGCCGACGTTCGGGAAGCCGACGACGGCGACCGTGCCGAGCAGCTCGTCGGCGCTCACGGGAGTGTGGGGTTCTCTGGCCGACCCTGCTCGTGATGCTCACCCAGCCAGCGCCAGAGGCGGTGGATCTCCTCCTGGATGAGGAGGGAAGCCTCTCGGTAGCCCTCGCCCGGAGCGGGCGATGCCTTCGAACGTCATCGGCTCGCCCCAGACGATCGAGACGGGATGGCGGTTCCAGAGTCGCCAGCTCGTAACTGCCGTAGATCGCCGCAGGCACGACCGGAACGTTCTCCTGGAGCGCGACCATCCCGGCGCCGGGCATTGCTTCGCCGGGAACTGCCGGCTCTTCTGACGCGTGCCCTCGACGAAGAGCCCGAGCGCGTTGCCGTCACGGACGATCTCCCGCATCGCGCGCACCGCCTCGCGATCGGATTCGCCGCGCCGCACGGACCGGGCACCGAACGCTCGGATGAGCTGGCCGAGCCCGAAGTGGCTATGGATCTCGCTCTTGGCCAGGAAGTGGATCGTGCGCGGACAGCACGTGCCGAACGCCGGAGGATCGAGCCACGAGAAGTGGTTCATGGCGAGCACGACGCCGCCCTCGGGCGGAATGCGCTCGGCGCCGTAGTTGCGCAGCGGGGCGGAGAGCTTGGTGAGCGACCCGATCGTCACACCGGCCGACCGCCCAGACGGCGTCGACGTTGTTCATGCGGGGAGACGCGAGCGGACGAGCGCCTCGATGCGGTCGACGACGTCGTCGACGTCGAGGTCGCTCGTGTCGATGACCTCTGCGTCCTCGGCCGGCTGCATGCGCGCGCGGTCGCTCTCGTCGCGGGCGCGGAGGTCGGTGGCGAGCGCGTCGGCGCCGATGTCGGGCCGCTCGGCCTGGCGCCGC
Organism: uncultured Actinomycetes bacterium; assembly: GCA_963712635.1. Lineage (GTDB taxonomy): Bacteria > Actinomycetota > Thermoleophilia > Gaiellales > Gaiellaceae > VAXT01. Next base: position 665,126 of record CAVQIS010000008.1, read on the forward strand.
TCCTCCCGGACTCCCCGGTCGGCTACGAGGTAGACCTTCACGTCGGCGTTCGGGCAGACGACCGTGCCGATGTCCCGGCCCTCGATGACGGCGTTGCCGAGCTCGGCCAGCTCGCGCTGGCGCTCGCGCATCACTTCGCGCACCTCGGGGTGGCGCGCGACGACGGGCACCATGCGGTCGATCCGCGACTGGCGGATCGCCGAGGTGACGTCCGTGCCGGCGATCGAGACGCGCCCCGACTCGTCGAGGTCGACGCGGTGCTCGCGCGCGAGCGCGCCCAGCTTGTCGCCGCTCGAGAGGTCGATTCCCTCCTGCATCGCGAGCCACGTGAGCGCGCGGTACATCGCCCCGGTGTCGAGGTAGCGGAAGCGGAGGCGTTCAGCGAGGCGGCTGGCGACCGTGCTCTTTCCCGCCCCTGCTGGCCCGTCGATGGCGACGATCATCTCTGTGTGACCGAGTCGAGAAGGTCGAAGAATCCGGGGAAGCTTATCGCCACTGCTTCGGCGCCCTCCAGGCGCACGCCTTCGCGGGAGACGAGCCCGGCGACAGCCCCGAGCATCGCGAGCCGATGATCGCCGAACGAGGCCACGCCCCCACCCTTAGGGCGGGTAGGGACCCCTCTCACCCTGAAGCCATCATCGCCCGCCGAGATGTGCACGCCAAGGCCTTTCAGCGAAGTTGTCACTGTTTCGATCCGGTCCGTTTCCTTTACGCGCAGCTCGGCGGCGCCGCGTGACGACCGTCTCGCCGCGAGCCATCCCGGCGGCGAGCGCCACGAGCGGAAGCTCGTCGATCAGCCGCGGCACCTCCTCCGCGCTCGATCCGGGTCGCGGTGAGCTCGGCCGATCGCACCTCGAGGTCGGCGACCGGCTCCCCGCCGACGGTCCGCCGGTTGAAGACCGCGATGTTCGAGCCCATCCGCCCGAGCACGTCGAGGAAGCCCGGTGCGCAGCGGGTTCACGTTCACGCCCTGGACGAGGAGCTCCGAGCCGCTGAGGAGCGTCGCGCGCGACGACGAACGGCGCCGCCGACGAGAAGTCGCCCGCGATCTGCAGCGCGAGCGGAGGCAGCCGCTCGACCGGCGCCACGGAAATCTCGTTGCCTCGCCGCTGAACCCCGACGCCGAGCTCGCGGAGCAGGCGCTCCGTGTGGTCGCGGGTCGGGTTCGGCTCGACGACGCGGGTCGCCCCGCCCTCGGCGAGCAGCCCCGCGAGCAGCACCGCCGACTTCACCTGCGCGCTCGCGACCGGCAGCTCGTAGCGGATCGCGGAGAGCCGCGCCGCCCTCGATCACGACCGGAGCGTGGCCCGTCGGTCGTCTCGATCTGGGCGCCCATCTGACGAAGCGGCTCGGCGATCCGCTCCTGCGGCCGGGCGCGACAGCGACTCGTCGCCGATCAGCTCGAACCGCCCTTCCTGGCCGGCGAGGATTCCGGAGGCAAGCCGCAGCACGGTTCCGGCGTTGCCGAAGTCGAGCGGCTCGTCCGGTGCACGAAGCCCGCGCAGACCGACGCCGCGAACGCGCACCGTCTCGGGCCCGTCCTCGTCAACCTCCGCGCCGAGCTGCCGCACGACCGAGATCGCCGTCTCCGTGTCCGCCGCGCGCCCGAACCCCTCGATCCGGCTCTCGCCGTCCGCGATCGCGCCGAGCAGCACCGCGCGCTGCGAGATCCCCTTCACGCCCGGAACGGCGATCGCGCCGTCGATCGACGACGCGGGCTCGATCTGCGTCATTCGTCGAGGACCGGCGAGACGACGACGCCGTAGCCCTGCTGCTCGAGAAGCTCGGCCGCGCGGTTCGCCTCGCGCTCGCCGCTGATCAGGACGAGGAGCACGCCGCCGCGTTCGGGCGACAGGTGCTGGAGCTCGAAGTCCTCGATGTTGATCCGCTCGGCTCCGAGCCCCTGCGTGATCGCGGCGAGCACGCCCGCGCCGGTCGGGCACGTGGACGCGGAGGCGGTGGAGCGCGTCCGGGATCCGGGTAGGCGACCTCGAGCATGCGCCGCCGGTTGCCCGACGCCTCGCCGATCCAGCGCGCGACGAACCCCGCGTCCCCGGCGGCGAGCGCGTCCTCGAGCTTCTCGATCCGGCGGCGATGCTCGCCGAGCGACTCCCGCAGCGGCTCCGCGTTCTCGAGGAAGATGTCGACCCAGATCCGCGGGTTCGCGCCGGCGACGCGGGTCATGTCCCGAAGAGACCCGCCCGCAGACAGGAGCGGGTCGTGCCCCTCGACTCGCGTCGCGCCCGCCTGGTTGACGAGCAGGTTCGCGAGCGCGTGCGGGAGGTGGCTCGTCAGCGCGACGATCCGGTCGTGCGCCTCGGGGTCGACGGCGACCGGGGTCGCGCCGAGGCCCGACACGAAGGCGTGGACGAGCCGGTAGCGGTCCGCGTCGGTCTCGGGAAGCGGCGTCAGGAACCAGGTCGCGCCCTGGAAGAGCTCGCCGCTCGCGTGCTCGGGGCCGCGGGCCTCGGAGCCGCAGACCGGGTGGCCGCCGACGAAGCGGTCCGAGCCCTGCGCCTCGCGGCAGACGGCCGCCTTCGTCGAGCCGACGTCGGTGACCGTGCACTCGCCGCCGCTCGCAGCCAGCACCGCGGCAACTTCGCGGGCGAGCTGCGCGACGGGAGCCGCGACGACTGCGAGGTCGGCGCCGCGCACCGCGTCCTCGCGCGAGCCCGCCGACTCGTCGATCGCGCCTTTCTCGGCCGCACCGCGAAGCGCCTCGGCATCGGGATCGAATCCCGACCACCTCGGCTCCCGCCTTCTTCGCGGCCAGCCCGACCGAGGCCCCGATCAGCCCCGTCCCGACGAGACCAACCCGCACTAGCCGATCTCTTTGCCCATCAGGGCGACCACAGCAGCCACCTCGGCGACGAACGCGGGGAACTCGCTCGTCGGGATCTGCTGCGCCGCGTCCGAGAGCGCCTGCTCGGGCTGCGGATGCGTCTCGACGATGATCCCGTCCGCGCCCACCGCGACTGCCGCCCGTGCCAGGGGCAGCACGAGGTCTCGCCGCCCAGCCGCGTGCGAGGGGTCGACGATCACCGGCAGGTGCGTCTCCTTCTTCAGCACCGCGACCGCGCCGAGATCGAGCGTGAAGCGCGTCGAGGTCTCGAACGTCTTCATTCCGCGCTCGCAGAGGATGATCCGGTCGTTGCCCTCCTTGGCGACGTACTCCGCGGCCATGAGCAGCTCCTCGACCGAGGTCGAGAGGCCCGCGCTTCAGGAGAACGGGCTTCTCGGCGCGGCCGACCTCCGAGAGGAGCAGGAAGTTCTGGCTGTTCCGCGCTCCGATCTGGATCACGTCCGCGGCCTCGACCACCTCGTCCACGTGCCGCGGGTCCATCAGCTCGGTCACGATCGGCAGGCCCGTCTCGGCCTTCGCCTCCTTCAGCAGCTCGAGCGCCTCGATCCCGAGGCCCTGGAACGTGTACGGAGAGGTGCGCGGCTTGAACGCACCGCCGCGGAGCATCGTGGCGCCCGCGGCCGCGACGACACGGGCCGTCTCGAGCGTCTGCTCGCGCGTCTCGACGCTGCACGGCCCGGCGATCAGGCCGAAATAGGTGTCTCCCGATCCGGCGCCCGTCGACCTCGATCACGGTCGGGTCGGCCGCGAGCTCGCGCGCGACGAGCCGGTACGGCTTCACGATCGGCACGACCTGCTCGACGCCGGGGTAGCCCTCGACGGGCAGCGTGGCGAGCAGCTCTCGGTCGCCGATCGCTCCGATCACGGTCGCCTCGCGGCCGCGGGACACGCGCGCGTCGACCCCCGCCTCCTCGAGGCGCGCGACGACGTGGTCCGTCTGGTCCGGGCGTCGCCCCCGGCGCCCATGACGATCAGCAGCTCTGGAGACCCGTTCGTGGCCATCGGGCTAGTCTAGATTCGCTCATGGCAGCGATGAACGACCAGACCCAGTCATCCAGCAGTTCCGCGACCAGATCTCGGACAACGACCGCGCGCTCGTCGAAGCGCTCAACGCGCGCCTGCGCCTGGTCGCCAAGCTGAAGGCCTACAAGGAGTCTCGCGGCCTCGACTTCGTCGACCCGGAGCGCGAGGAGTGGATCCTCCGGGACCTGACGCGCGCCAACCGCGGCCCGCTCACACGCCGAGGGCCTGCGCGCGTTCTACGAGCAGATCTTCGACCTGACGAAGCGCGAGGTCTCTTGACGCGGCGCGGCAACGCGCCTACCCTGGAAACCGATGACTCTCCCGACCAATCTCTGGGCCTGGACCTGGCGCCACGAGCGGGGCGGGAGCGTCGCCTGAACTGATCTAGGCCGACAAGCCCGCACCGCTCGAAGACCTCCCAACCGGGGGTCTTTTTGTTTTTCCGGAATGAACGCAACCACCGTCATACCCACCGACCTCGTCACTCCTCTCGGGGCGTACCTCCGGCTGCGCCCGGAGGAGGGCGCGTCGTTCCTGCTCGAGTCCGTCGAGCACGGGCGGCTCGGACGCCACTCGTTCGTCGGGCACGGGACGCGGATCGTCGGGTTCGAGGAGGCGGAGGCGCTCGACGAGCCGGTCGTCGGCTTCATCGGCTACGACCACGTGGCGCGGCTCGAGCCGACCGTTCCGCTCCCCGACACGGGGCCAGATCTTCCCGAGAGCCAGTTCGTCGTCGCCGAGACCCTCGTCAAGTTCGACCACGTCCTGGGCATGGCGGAGGTGCTCCGGGGCGATCCGGTCGAGGTCGCGGAGCGGCTGGACGGGCCGCTGAGCCGCCTCGAAGCCGGGCGCAACGGGCACAGCGGACGGACGCGCCGCTTCCCGGGCCGGTTCGAGTACGTGCGCGGCGTCGAGCGCGCGAAGCAGTACATCCGCGAGGGCGACGCGTTCCAGATCGTCCTCTCACAGCGTGCGGAGCGCGCGACCCGCGCCTCGGCGGTCGACCTCTACCGGTCTCTGCGCCGCATCAATCCCTCGCCGTACCTCTTCCTGCTCGAGCTCGACGGGCTCTCGCTCGTCGGCTCCTCGCCGGAGACGCTCGTCAAGGTCGAGCAGGGACGCGCCAGCGTGAACCCGATCGCCGGCACGGTGCCCCGCGGGCCGGGCGACGTGGAGAAGCTCCTCGCCTCGGAGAAGGACCGCGCGGAGCACGTGATGCTCGTCGACCTCGGGCGGAACGACCTCTCGCGCGTCTGCCGGCCGGGCACGGTCCACGTCGAGCGCTTCCTCGAGCCGGAGCGCTTCTCGCACGTCACGCACCTCGTCTCGGAGGTCGTCGGCGACCTGCAGCCGGACGTGAGCGCGTTCGACCTGCTGCGTGCCTGCTTCCCGGCCGGCACGGTCTCGGGCGCGCCGAAGGTGCGGGCGATGCAGATCATCTCGGAGCTGGAGGAGCACCGGCGCGGCGCCTACGCGGGCGCGGTCGGCTACTCGCTCCCCGGTGGCACGCTCGACACCTGCATCGCGATCAGGACGCTCGTGCTCAAGGACGGGGTCGCGCACCTGCAGGCGGGTGCGGGGATCGTCGCCGACTCGGTGCCGGCGCTCGAGCACGACGAATGCCTGAAGAAGCTCGCGGCGCTCGAGCGCGCGATCGAGCTTGCGGAGGCGCGCCTGTGATCCTGCTGATCGACAACTACGACAGCTTCACGTACAACCTCGCGCACATGTTCGGCGAGCTCGGCGCCGAGATCGTCGTCCGCCGAAACGACGAGATCGATGCCGACGAGGCCGACCGCCTCCGACCCTCCCACCTCGTCGTCTCTCCCGGCCCGGGTCGCCCTCCGGCCGCCGGCGAGACGCTCGCGATCCTGCGCCGCTTGACCCCACGCACGCCGACGCTCGGCGTCTGCCTCGGCCACCAGGCGATCGTCGAGGCCTTCGGCGGCGAGGTCGGGCACGCCCGCCAGCTCGTGCACGGCAAGGCGACGATGGTTCGCAACGACGGGCTCGGGCTCTTCCGCGGGCTCCCCGTCGAGTTCGAGGCGGGCCGCTACCACTCGCTGGCCGCAACGACGATCCCCGACGAGCTGGACGTGGCCGCGACGGCCCCGGACGGAGAGGTCATGGCCGTCCGGCACCGCGAGCTTCCCGTCGACGGGGTGCAGTTCCACCCCGAGTCCGTCCTGACGCCCCTCGGCCCGGACCTGATCCGGAACTTCCTGGAGGCGGCGTGATCCAGAAAGCCCTGGCCGAGCTCCTGGAAGGGCGCGACCTGTCGCAGGAGGACGCGCGCGAGGTGATGCGCTCGATCATGGACGGAGAGGCGACGCCGGGGCAGATCGGCGGCTTCCTCGTCGCGCTGCGCCTGAAGGGCGAGACCGCCGACGAGATCGCGGGCTGCGCCGAGGCGATGCGGGAGCACGTGCTCGTCGTCAAGCCGGAGCGGAGCGACCTCGTCGACACGGCCGGGACCGGCGGCGACGGCGCCAGGACGTTCAACATCTCGACGGCTGCCGCGCTCGTGGCCGCCGCCGCCGGCGCAGGCGTGGCGAAGCACGGCAACCGGGCGGTCTCGTCATCGTCCGGCTCGGCCGACGTCCTCGAGGCGCTCGGGTTCAATCTCGAGCTCGCGCCGGACCTGATCGCGCGCTCGATCGACGAGCTCGGGTTCGGCTTCCTGTTCGCTCCCACGCACCACCCGGCCATGCGCCACGCGGCTCCGATTCGCCGGGAGCTCGCCACGCGGACGGTCTTCAACGTGCTCGGGCCGCTGACGAACCCGGCCGGCGCCCGCGCGCAGGTCGTCGGCGTCTACGCGCCGGAGCTCGTGCCCACGATCGCCGAGGTGCTGGCGCGGCTCGGAGCCGAGCGCGCATTCGTCGTGCACGGGGCGGCGGGAGTCGACGAGCTCTCGCCCGCGGGGCCGAACCTCGTCTGCGAGGTCGTGGACGGCACGGTGCGGCGGCGCGAGATCGACCCGCTCGAGCTGGGGATCGACCGCTGTGCGCCGGAGGATCTCCGAGGCGGCGAGCCTGCGGAGAACGCCGAGACGATCCGGGAGATCTTTGCGGGCGCTCCAGGCGGGAAGCGCGACGCAGTGCTCTTGAACGCGGCCGGTGCGATCGCAGCGGGCGGCCTGGCGAAGCGACCTCGCGGAGGGCGTCGGGTTCGCGCGCGAGGCGGTCGACTCCGGCGCGGCCGGCGAGCGGCTCGAGGCGCTGATCGCCTTCTCGAAGAATTCGGAGGTCGCAGCATGAGGTTCCGGGACGCGCTCGCGGGGCCGGGGCTCGCGGCGATCGCCGAGATCAAGCGCCGCTCGCCGTCGGCCGGCGACCTGAGGCCCGACGCGGAGCCCGCGACGCTCGCCCGCGACTTCGAGCGCTCCGGCGCGGCGGCGATCTCCGTCCTCGTCGACGAGCGCTTCGCCGGCTCGCCTGCAGACTTGCGCGCGGCCCGCGCCGCGACATCGCTCCCGCTCCTCGCCAAAGGGCTTCTTCCGCGAGGAGGACCAGCTCGCCGAGCTCCGGCGCGACGGCGCCGACGCGGTCCTCCTGCTCCTCCGCGACCTCGACGACGACCGCGCGGCGGCGCTGATGACCGCCGCCCGGGAGCTCGGGCTCGATGCGCTCGTCGAGGCGCACGACGGAGCGGAGCTCGACCGGGCGATCCAGCTCGGCGCCGATCCGATCGGGATCAACGCGCGCGATCTCGGAACGTTCGAGATCGACCGGCAGGCGCAGCTGGAGCTCGTGGCTCGCGCGCCGCGAGACCGGGTCGTGATCGCGGAGAGCGGAATCGAGTCCCGCGCGCAGGCGGCGGCGGCCGAGCTTGCCGGCGCCGCCGCCGTGCTCGTGGGATCGACGCTCATGCGCGCGCCCGATCCCGGGGCGAAGCTGCGCGAGCTGCTCGCCCGGCCACTCGTGAAGATCTGCGGGCTCACGCGCGAGGAGGACGTCGCGGCAGCGGCCGACGCCGGCGCCGATTTCGCCGGCTTCATCCTCGCGCGGGAAAGCCCGCGCAGAGCCGACGCCGTCCTCCCCGTCCCTCCGACGATGCTCTCGGTCGCGGTCTTCGTCGGCGAGCGCGCCGACTCCGGCTCGGATCTCGTCCAGCTCTACGAGCGCGAGGACGGACACCGCGGCCGCGACGCCGTCCTGCTCCGCGGCGACGAGCAGGTCGCGCGCGTGCTCGACCTCCCCTGGCAGGAGCCCGACCCGGAGCATCACGCGCGCGCAGCCGGCCATCGACGGACGCGTCGTCCTCGCCGGCAAGCTGGCGCCCGAGAACGTCCGCGCCGCGATCGCGGCCGTGAGCCCGTGGGCGGTCGACGCGAGCTCGCAGCTCGAAGTCGAGCCGGGAATCAAGGATCCGGAGCGCATCCGCGCGTTCGTCGAGGCGGTGCGCTCGTGAGCGTCGGCCTCTACGGGCAGTACGGCGGCCGCTACGTGCCGGAGACCCTGATCCCGGCCCTGGACGAGCTGACCGCGGCCTGGGACGAGCTCCGGGAGGACGCGGAGTTCCGGAACGAGCTCGAGGCGCTACTCCGGGACTACGGCGGCCGGCCCACGCCGCTCACGCTCGCCGAGCGGTTCGCGCCGGGCAAGCGCCTCTACCTGAAGCGCGAAGACCTGCTCCACACGGGAGCGCACAAGCTGAACAACGCGCTCGGCCAGGCGCTGATCGCGAAGCGGCTCGGCAAGCCGCGCATCGTCGCGGAGACGGGCGCCGGCCAGCACGGGGTCGCATCGGCGACGGTGTGCGCACGCCTCGGCCTCGAGTGCGTCGTCTACATGGGCGCCGAAGACATGCGCCGCCAGCAGCCGAATCTCGACCGCATGCGGCTCCTCGGCGCGGAGGTCGTCCCGGTCGAGCTGGGGACGAAGACGCTCCGCGAGGCGACGAGCGAGGCGATCCGCGACTGGCTGACGAACGTCGAGACCACGCACTACCTGCTCGGCTCGTGCGTCGGCCCGCACCCCTATCCGGAGATCGTCCACGAGCTCCAGGCGGTGATCGGGCGCGAGGCGCGAGAACAGATGCTCGCGGCGGAGGGGCGTCTCCCCGAAGTCGCGGTCGCCTGCGTCGGAGGCGGATCGAACGCAATCGGGCTCTTCGCCGGGTTCGTCGACGACTCCGAGGTCAGGTTGCTCGGTGTCGAGGCCGCCGGTGCGGCGAGCCTCGGCGCCGGGCGCATCGGCGTCCTGCACGGCGCGCGCTCGTCGCTCCTGGCGGACGAGGACGGGCAGGTGCTCGACGCGCACTCGATCTCGGCGGGGCTCGACTATCCGGGCGTCGGGCCGGAGCACGCGTTCCTCCGCGATTCCGGCCGTGCCGAGTACGTGAGCGCGACCGACGCCGAGGCGCTCGAGGCGTTCCGCGGCCTCGCGCGGACCGAAGGCATCCTGCCCGCGCTCGAGCCGGCTCACGCACTGGCGCGCGCGGGCGGAGCTGGACGAGGAGCTCGTGCTCGTGTGCCTCTCGGGCCGCGGCGACAAGGATCTCGCCGAGGTGATCGGGCTGTGAGCGTGCTCGTCGTCTATCTCATGGCGGGGCAGGACACGCCCGAGCTGGCCGAGGCCGCGGTCGAGGCCGGCGCCGACCTGATCGAGATCGGCTTCCCGTTCTCCGACCCGCTCGCCGACGGCCCCGTCATCCGCCAGGCGGCGGAGCAGGCGCTGGCGAACGGCATGCGAACGGAGGCCTGCCTCGAGTGCCTCGCCCAGACGCGAGAGCGGGTCGACGTCCCGCTCGTGCCGATGACCTACGCCGCGCTCCTCGAGGCCTACGGCTACGAGCGCTTCGCCGCCGACGCCGAGGCCGCCGGCGCGACGAGCCTGATCGTGGCCGACTTGCCCGTCGACCAACGGCCCGAGCTCAGGCGCGTCCACCTCATTGCACCGACTTCCACGGACGAGCGGCTGCAGCTGGCCGGCCACCAGACAGACGGCTGGCTCTACCTCGTCACTCGAACCGGGACGACCGGGGCCCGCGACAACCTCTCCCCTGACCTCGCGGGCCTCGTCTCCCGGGCCAGACTGCTCACCGACGTCCCGCTCTACGCCGGCTTCGGCATCTCCACGCCCGCGCAGGCGCAGGCGGCAGCGGAGCTCGCGGACGGCGTCGTCGTCGGCTCGCGTGCGATCGAGGTCGCCGAAGAGGGGCCGGACGCGCTCCGCTACTACGTGCTCTGCCTGCGTGGCGCGATCGACGCCGCCGTCACCGCGATAATCGACTGATGCGCATCTTCTCCGGGATCCGGTCCTCGGGCGACAAGACCCTGGGCAACTACAGCGGCGGCTTTCGCCAGTACGTCGCGACCCAGGAGCAGGGCGACGCGTTCTTCTGCGTGGTCGACCTGCACTCGATCACGACGCCGTTCGAGCCGGACGTGCTGCACGAGGCGACGCTCTCCGTCGCGGCCTGGCTGTTCGCGACCGGGCTCGACCCGAACCGCTCGACCGTCTTCGTCCAGAGCCACGTGCAGGCGCACGCCGAGGCCGCCTGGCTGCTGAGCGCGGTCACGAGCTGGGGCGAGCTCCGGCGCATGACGCAGTTCAAGGAGCGCGCCGCCGAGCAGGACTTCGTCTCCGCCGGGCTCTTCAACTACCCGGTGCTGATGGCCGGCGACATCCTGCTCTACCAGGCCGACGTCGTCCCGATCGGCGACGACCAGCGGCAGCACCTCGAGCTGTCGCGGAACATCGCGGAGCGCTTCAACGGGCGCTTCGGCGAGACGTTCAAGGTGCCCGAAGGCGTCTATCCGGAGGAGGGCGCGCGGATCAAGAACCTCCAGGAGCCGGAGCGGCTGATGTCGACGACGCGCGGCGCACCGGCCGGGGTCGTGCGGATGATCGACCCGCCCGACGAGGTGCGGAAGAAGTTCAAGACCGCGGTCACGGACTCGGGAACCGAGGTGCGACACGACCCGGAGGAGAAGCCGGGCGTCTCGAACCTGATCGAGATCATGGCCGTCGTCACCGGCAAGTCGATCTCCGAGGTCGAGTCGCAGTTCGACGGCGAGGGCTACGGGGCGCTCAAGGGCGGCGTCGCCGAGGCGGTGGTCGAGCTGCTCGCGCCGATCCAGGAGCGCTACAACGAGCTGCGCGCGGACGAGGGCGAGCTGAGGCGGATGCTGGCCGTCGGCGCGGACAAGGCGCGCGAAGCGAGCGCGCCGACCCTCGAGTCGATGTACGAGCGCATGGGCTTTGTCCGGCCGTAACGCCGGACCTCCGCGCTCTCGCCGCCATCCTCGCGGTCTGCGTCGTCGCGGGCGTCCTCCACTACGCGGACGCGCACGCCGGTGGCCGTCTTCCTCGTCGCGGCGCTGGCGCTCGCCGGCCTGGCCTGGGTGATCGGCCTCGCGACCGAGGCGGTGGGCGCCCGGTTCGGCCCCGCGCTGACGGGCGTCCTGCAGTCGACGCTCGGGAACCTGCCGGAGCTCTTCGTCGTCCTCTTCGCGCTGCTCGGCCGGCGAGGTCGTCGTCGCCCAGACGTCGATCCTCGGGTCGCTGTTCGCGAACGCGCTGCTCGTGCTCGGGCTGGCGATCGTCGCCGGCTCGATGTCGCGCGAGACGGACGGCGTCATGCGCTTCCGCGCGCCGGCTCCCGAACGACACGGCGACCCTGCTCCTGCTCGCGGTCGTTCATCATCGTCCTGCTCGGCCTGTCGAACACGGTCGGGCGACCGGGCGAGCGAGCATGCGGTCGCGATCTCGGCGGTCGGCGCCGTCTGCCTCCTCGTCGTCTACGGCGTCTGGCTCTGGGGCTACCTGCGGAGCGACGCGAAGGAGCCCGCTGCTCGAGGCGGGCAGCCACGCGCCGTTCTCGTTCGGGGCCGCGATCGCCGTGCTCGCGTTCGCGGGCGTCGGCGCTGCGCTCGTCTCGGACTGGTTCGTCGACGCGCTCGACCCTGCGGTCGACGCGCTCGGGATCTCGAAGGCGTTCACCGGGCTCGTCATCGTCGGGATCGCCGGCAATGCGGTCGAGAACGTCGTCGGGATCACGCTCGCGGCCAAGGGGCAATCCGATCTCGCCGATCTCGGTGGTCAAGAACTCGGTCGCGCAGATCGCGGCGTTCCTCTTCCCCGCGCTCGTCCTGCTCTCGCTCTTGTTCGAGCACCGGCTGACGTTCGTGCTCGCGCCCGTCTACATCGGGGCGCTGGCGCTGATGGCGATCGCGATGTGGCAGATCACGGGCGACGGCGAGGCGGTCGCGTTCGAGGGCTGGGCGCTCGTCGCGATCTACATCGTGCTGGCCGTGCTCACCTTCTACGAGTGAGCTCGCGGAGCGACTCGACCTCGTCGTCGGTGAGCTCGCGCCACTGCCCTGGCTCGAGGCCCTCGGTGGTGAGCCCGGCGTAGCGGCTGCGGTGCAGGCGCGTGACCGGGTGGCCGACCGCTTCGAGCATGCGCTTCACCTGGTGCTTGCGGCCCTCGTGGATCGAGAGCTCGACGCGTGACGGGCCAAGGCGGCGCGCTTTCGCGGGCGCGGTCGGGCCGTCGTCGAGCTCGACGCCCTGCTCGAGCCGGGCGAGCGCCTCGTCCGAGGGCTCGCCCTCGACCTCGGCCTCGTAGACCTTGTCGACCTCGTAGCGCGGGTGCGCGAGCCGGTGCGCGAGATCGCCGTCGTTCGTGAGCAGGAGGACGCCGGTCGTGTCGGCGTCGAGGCGCCCGACGGGGACGACGCGGGACTCGTGCTCGACGAGATCGACGACGGTCGGCCGGCCGTGCGGGTCGCTCGCGGTCGTGACGACGGCGGCGGGCTTGTGGAGCAGGACGTACGCGACGCGCTGCGGCAGGAGCAGCTTGCCGTCGAGGTCGACCACGTCGCCCTCTTCGACGAACGTGTTCAGCTCGGCCGTCACGCCGTTGACGCGGATGCGCCCGCGCTTGATCAGCTCGTCGGCGCCTCGCCGGGAGGCGATCCCGGTGCGCGCGAGATAGGCGTTCAGCCGCATCACCGGAAGTTTCACTCTTGCCACGATCCTGTCACCCACGTGTACGGACTTCCCGATTAGGATCGCATCGGGGAGGAGGTCAGGGGTACCGCCGCAGAGGTCTGGTTTGGACCTGTTCGTTCGGGCTAGGCGGGGCGTCGCTCGGCCAGCGACTCGAGCCGGCCGCGAAGCTCTTCCGCATCGCCGCCGAAGTCCTCCAGCCGCGGGAGCGCCGCGAGGCTCTCCAGGCCGAAGACCCGCTCGAAGAGCGGCGTGACCCGGTAGCGAACCGCACCCAGGTCGCCGCGGCCGGCCTCGGCGATCAGGCCGCGCTCGACGAGTCCCGCGACGACCGAGTCCACCGCGACGCCGCGCCAGCGTGCGATCTCCGGGCGCGAGCAGGGTCCCAGGTAGGCGACGACCGCGAGCGTCTCCAGGGACGCCTGGGAGAGGTTCCGCTCGACCGGCCGCTCGAAGAGCCGCCCGCACGCCTCGGCGGCCTCACGTGACGCCCGGAACGCCCAGCCGCCGGCCACCTGCTCCAGGACGATTCCGCTCCGGCCTTCGCGATAGCGCTCGCCCAGCAACCCGAGCGCGGTCTCGACCCGCTCCGGGTCGTCGGCCGCCGCCTCGGCCAGCTCGGCCACGCCTAGCGGCTGCGACGCGACGACGAGCAGCGCCTCGAGCGTGCGCGCGAGCGAGTCCAGCGGGTTGGCTTCGATCAGGCGGAGCGGGCGCTCCATTGAGCCACCTCCTCCTGCGCACGTGCGGAACGGGACACACGGATCGGCGCGAACGGCGCCGCCTGCTCGAGCGAGATCTCGCCGGCACGGCGCAGCTCGAGCAGCGCGAGGAACGCAACGGCCTGCTCGACCCGCGACAGCCCGACGACCTCCTGGTCGAAGTCGAACCGGCTTCGGCGACCGAGCAGCGCCCGGAACTGCTCCAGGAACCGCGAAACCGGCGGGAAGCGGAGCTCGAGATGAGCCAGAGAAACCTCCGGCGGCTCGGCCGCCAGAGCGTGCAGCAAGACGACGAGCGCCTGCGGATCCTGCTCGGCGAGGCGCCGCTCCCCCTTCGGAGCCAGCGGCGCAGGCCCGAGCCGGAAGAACCGGTCGCGCTCGGCCGCAAGCCGGTCGCCGAGCCACTCGGCAGCGCCCTTGATCCGCCGGTACTCCTCCAGGCGCCGAGCCAGCTCCTCGGCCGCCTCGGACGGCTCGAGATCCTCGAGGTCGCCCTCGCCCGCGAACAGCGAGCGCGCCTTCAGCTCCAGCAGCGCCGCGACCAGGACGAGGAACTCGCCGCACGCGTCCAGGTCGAGCTCCTCGCGCTCGGCCAGCCGCTCGACGAAGGCGAGCACGATCCCGGCCACGTCCACCTCGGCCAGGGGCAGCTCCTCCCGCAGCACCAGGGTCAGGAGCAGGTCGAACGGGCCCTCGAACGCGTCGAGGTCGAGGTCGAGCTCGCGGACGCTCACAGCCACAAACCTAGTTCCCCGGTCGGACGCGCTAACGCCCCTTGGGGATCGCCATCTTCGGCCCCCGGTCCGCCGGCTCCGGCTCGCTCTTCCGGCGCCATTTGAACTGCCCGTCGAAGAACTGCCACCAGATGAAGAACGCCGTCGAGAGCACGAAGAGGACGACCGACACCCACGCGTTCAAACGAAGCCCGGCGAACTGGTGCGCGGGATCGATCCGGAGCAGCTCCTCGAAGAAGCGCCCGAACGTGTAGAACGACACGTAGAGCGCAAAGAGCCCTGGCGCGCGGATCCGGAAGCGCCAGTCGATCAGGAGCAGCACCCCCACCATCCCCAGGTCGTAGATCAGCTCGTAGAGGAACGTCGGATGGAAGGTCGGGTGCGTCTCGTAGCCCGTGACGCGATGCTCGAGGTCGATCTCGAGCCCCCACGGCCGGTCGGTCGGCTTGCCGTACAGCTCCTGGTTGAACCAGTTGCCGATCCGCCCGATGCCCTGCGCCAGCAGGAGCCCCGGCGCCGCGGCGTCCATCAGCTGCGTGACGCTCCGGCCCGCACGCTTCGTGACGATCGCGCCCACGACGCAGCCGAGGAAGATTCCGCCCCACACGCCGAGGCCGCCTTTCCAGACCTCGAAGATGCCCTTCCACTTCGGGTCGGGCACCTCGTTCCAGCTGGTGAAGTCGTGGTAGAGCCGCGCCCCGACGATTCCGCCGGCGACGCCCCAGACCGCGACGCGCAGCACGAAGTCCCAGTCGCCCCCGCGCCGGACGTACCGCACGCCCGTCAGCGCGACGCACGCCGCGATCGCGAGCAGCAGCGTCAGCCCGTACATGTGGATCACGAACGGACCGACGTCGATCGTGCCGGTGTGCGGCGATGGGATCGAGGCGACCATCACGGGCCGTGATTCTGCCGTTTTTGGCGTGCTCCTTCGAGCGCGCCAAAAAGTGAGCACCTCGCCGCGGTGCGAACTCGCCCTAGTCCGTGCCCGCGAACAGGTTCAGTTAGAGGAGGATTCGAAGCGCGAGATCTGCGGGGCAGCCACGCTCGAGCAGCTCGATCGCCGTGTGGAGGTCGACGTCGTGCCTCGCAGCCAGCCGATCGGCCGCACGTAGCTCGTACCCAGCACGCTCGAGCTCTTCTGCTCGCCAGCGCTCGATGCGCTCGATCTCGGTCGAATCGACCAGTGTGATGATGTCAGGTGCCGCCACGCTGTCCTTTCTCGACGCTTCCCTTCATTGTTCGGTCAGACGACGAGATCGGGTCTCCCTATAGGGGGTGATTTCGAGGATTCACAAAAGTTTTACGAGCGGCTACTGGATGTCTCGGGCCAATCGCAGCGCTTCGTCCCTGGAAATGTTGCCCTCGAGGCGAAGCGTGACGTCTCCGAGCTGCCAGGCGAGGGTGCTCGCCGCCAGCCGCCCCGTGCTCTCGTGGGGCATGCCGGCGCGGTCCTGGAACATCACGATGTGTTCGCCTTCGAACCATGCGCCTCCGTCGCCGATGTCGACCGGCTCGACCTCGGACTCGCCCTCAACCGTCTTCTGTATGAACGCGCGGCCGCTCGTCTCGGTCAGGAGCAGCCGCACCTCCGCTGGCGTTCCCCAGAGGAGCGTCAGCCGCCCGCCCGGAACCAGGTCACTGACGTAGACATGGTCGGGCTTCCGCGCCGGGACCCGGAGCCAGTCGGCTCGGCGCTTCGCCTCCGCGAGCGTGACTTCGCGACCGAGGTCGAGCCGCCCGAGCGGGCGCGCGGGCGGAAGCTCGTCGACACGCACGACGCTCACGTTGCGCAGGCCGAGCCAGTCGAGGATCGCCGTGCGCGCCGAGGGCACCGCCAGCGCGGCTCCGATGGCGACGACGAGCACCGCGAGCCCGATCAGGACGGGTCTTCGCCAGGCACGTGGCCGCTCGAGCCTGCCGCGGATCGCCGAGGCGAGGTCCGGGGTCGGCGGGAACTCGAGCTCCGCGCCGAGCTGCCGCAGTGCGGTCTCGAGCTCAGGCATACGCCTCCCTCAGGTGGTCGAGCGCCCGCGAGGTGCGCGACTTGACCGTGCCGGGACGAACGTCGAGCGCCGCCGCAGTCTCCTCTTCGGACAGCCCGAGGAAGAAGCGGCACGCGATCACGAGCCGCTCCTCCTCGCGCAAGCCGTTGACCGCCGCCAGCAGCCGCTCACGCTCCTCGCCGGCGAGCAGAACGCCCTCGGGGGACGGAGCCGCGCCCCCCGAGGTCTCTTCCGCGGCCGCGCGCAACGCCAGGGCAGCGCGGCGGCCGGACGAGCGCCGGCGATTTCGCGCCTCGTTGGCGACGATCTGAAGCAGCCAGGGCCGAAAGGGCGACCCCGCCCGAAAGCGCCCGAGCGCCCGGTACGCCTTGACGAACCCGTCCTGGGCGGCCTCTTCCGCGTCGGCCGCGTTGCCGGCGAGGAGGTAGGCCGTGCGGAACGCGATCCCCTGATGTGCACGCACGAGCTCCTCATAGGCGATGTTCGTCCCCGCGGCGAGCACGCTCCACGAGCGCGCTCTCGTCATGTGGTCGGCTCACCACGATGTTTCGTGGCTATACACCGGAGTTGCCATCTAGGGTTCCCACTGATGTTTGCCAGAGTCGCACGGTACGAGGTCGATCCTGACCGGACGCAGGAAGCGATCGATGCGTTCCACGACGCCGTAACCCAACTCGAGGGGACGCCGGGCCTCGAGGGTGGCTACGTCTTCGTGGACTACGAGGACGGGGCGATCATGTCGATGACCCTCTGGGAGAACCGCTCGGCCCTGGACGAGAGCGAGCGCAAGGCCTCGGGCTTGCGGCAGGACGCCGCCAAGCGGGTCGACGGCCGGATCGTCTCGGTGCAGTCCCTCGACGTCGCGATCGAGATCGGCGCCGGGGCCCGCAGCTAGCGGGACCCGCGTCTACGCGTTCGTGTAGTCGAACTGCGAGAAGACGCAGTGCCGGTTCGCGAGGTCCCAGCTCATCTCCGGGAGCTCGATCTGGAACCTCTCGCTCTCCGCGATCTCGCCGTCGCGCCAGATGAAGCCCGTCGTCTTCACGATCCGCACCTCGTTCTCGTCGCCGCTGACCGGGTTCGTGAGCGGGGTCATCTGGTTCTCGCTGACGCCCTCGATCTTCACGCTTGAGCGCTTGCCGTCGACCGTGATGTCGAGCGTGGCGCGCTCGACCGTGGTCGGCTCGTCGAGGGTCGAGTTGAAGATCTCGAAGAGCCCGTAGCCCTCCTCCCCGCGCCAGATCCGCTCGAGGGCCTCGTACTGCTCGTCGCTCGCGTCGACGTACGCGTGCCCGCGGCCGCCCTTTTCGTGGATCGCGCCCGGCCACCAGAGCGCCCACGAGACCTTTGCGCCCGTGAGGTCGACCCCGTCGCGACTGCCCTCGTCGATCACGTGGCTGATCACTGCCTGGCAATTGCCCTCGGGCGAGGTCGGGAGCCCGCGGAAATTGCAGCCGCAGCCGGGATCGCAGTTGCAGAACTCGAGGTACGTCCCGGCGATGCGCCACTCGGCCACGTCCGGATTATGTCTCGCGTTTCCGGGCCTGTGTGGCGGGTAGGAACACCATCGACATCGAGAGGAGGGGTCAGATGCCTACATGGGCCTGGATCGTGATCGCCGTGGTGGCTCTGGTGATCGTGATAGGAGCGATCGCGGCGTGGATGCAGCAGAAACGCAGAACGGAGCTCAAGGAGCGGTTTGGCTCCGAGTACGACCGCACAGTCTCGGAGGAGGGCGACCGCAGGGCTGCCGAGAAGGACCTGGCCGACCGCGAGCGCAAGCGGGAGCGGCTCGACATCGTGCCCCTCTCGCCGGAGGCGCAGTCGAAGTACTCCGAATCCTGGCGCGAAGTCCAAGGTCAGTTCGTCGACGACCCGGCCGACGCGGTGAACGAAGCCGACGGCCTCGTCACGAGCGTCATGCGCGACCGCGGCTACCCGATCGACGACTTCGACCAGCGGGCCGAAGACATCTCGGTCGACCACCCCGAGGTCGTGCAGAACTATCGCGCTGCGCATGCCGTCTACGTCAAGGCGGCCGACAACAACGGCGGCGCGAGCACCGAAGACCTGCGGCAGGGCTTCGTCCACTACCGGGCGCTCTTCACGGAGCTGCTCGAAACTCCCGAGGAGAGCCGATGACGACCGAGCAGCAGGAACGACAAGACGAAAACGAGCGGCCCGAGCAGGAGCAGGAACAACGAGACGAGGGCCAGTCCGAGCAGGAGGAGCGACGAGACGAGGGCCAGTCCGAGCAGGAGCAGGAGCTCTTCGGCAGCGACGAGCTTCAGGGCTTCCGCTCGCGCTGGGAAGAGGTGCAGGCGGGCTTCGTCGACGAGCCGCGTGAGGCGGTGCAGCGAGCCGACGAGCTCGTCTCCGACCTCATGACCAAGCTGACGAGCGGCTTCGACCAGACCCGCTCCGGTCTCGAGGAGCAGTGGAACGAGGGCGAGGAAGCCTCGACGGAGGACCTCCGCGTCGCGCTCACTCGCTACCGAGCGTTCTTCAACCGACTGCTGAAGATCTGAGAGGAGGAGCGATGGGCAGCGATCTGTGGACATACCCGGAGACCGTCGGCCGCCTCGATCTCACCGGGTACGACGTCGAAGCTCAGGACGGCTCGATCGGAAAAGTCGACGAGACGACGCAGGACGTGGGCGAGAGCTACGTCGTGGTCGACACCGGAGTCTGGATCTTCGGCAAGAAGGTCCTGCTGCCGGCCGGATTGATCGACCGAATCGACCGCGACGAAGAGAAGGTCTGGATCAACCGGACGAAGGACGAGATCGAGAACGCGCCCGAGTTCGACAAGGACAACTATCGGAGCGACGAGTACCGCTCGGCAGTCGGTGGCTACTACGGCTCACGCGACACCGCGGAGCGCGAGACCGAAGAGCAGCGCGTCGCCGACCGAAGCTAACCGGATCTAGCCGCACGAGCCATGTCCGGTGCCTGGCACCGGACATGGCTTGGCGGTCGGCTACGAAAGAGCGTGTGACGCGAGCCGCTCTTCGACGACCGCCTCGCCTGCGGCACGTACACCCGGATGGCCCGTGACGGCCGCGAGGAAGTCGTCACGCTCCAGCGCCCACACCTTGGAGTCGACAACCGCCGTCACAGTCGCCGTCCGCGAGATGTCCCGGAGAAGCGCTATCTCGCCGAAGTGGTCTCCCTCGTGCGCCCGCGCATGAAGACCTTCAGCGGAGATCTCGAACTCGCCTTGATCGACGATGTAGAAGCGATCGCCCGGGTCTCCCGCGGTGATCAGGACCTCCCCGGCAGCAACGGCCACCGGAACGAGCGATGCCGCCATGTGCTCCTTCGCGGCCAGCGGCAGCGGCGCGAACATCGGCTCCCCCGCGATCAGCGCGAGCTCGGTCGCCGGTGCCGCAGTCGAGCGGTCGATCTCGACCAGCCGCCGCCACGTGAGCAGCGTCAGCAGCGGGAGAACGACACCCACCGCGACGAACGCCGGTCGAGGCCCGATCACCGACACGAGCGCAGGCGCGGCGAGCGATCCGAGCGCGACGCCGCCCATCGCCAGCCCCCAGAGCACGCCGAGCACACGGGTCAGGAGCTCGTCCGGGACGATCCGCTGGATGAGCGTGAACATGGCGACGTCCTCGACGCTGTTCGCCGCGCCCACGACAGCGAGCGCTGGCAGCGCGACGGCGAGCACTGGCCACGGAGCGAGGAGCACGATCGGGATCCCCCAGAACACGAGTGCGAAGCCGAACGTTGCCGCCAGCCGCCGCGGTTCCATCGTGACCGCGCCGATGGCTCCGATGAGGCCCCCGACGCCGATCGCCGCAGTCATGTAGCCGACGGCCCCGGCTCCTGCGTCGAGCACGCGGAAGGCCGCGACGACGATCAGAACGTTCAGGCAGCCGCGGACGAAGGTCTGCGCGAGCACGAGCCCGATGACGAGGCGAGGCTTCGGCCTGCGGGCGACCGCGCGAAAGCCACCGAGCAGCAGTCGAACCGTGCTCTCACCAGCCGCCGCTGTCACGCGAATGCGCCCTTCGACCGTCACCCGCGCCAGGAGCGCGGCCGCGACGAGGAACGCCAAGGCTCCGACCGCAAATGCGAGCCCCACGTCCATGAGCGACACGAGCACGCCGGCGACGAGCGGTCCGACCAGTGTGCCGAGGCCTTCCAGCGTCGAGGTTGCGCCGTTGGAGGCGATCAGCTCTTCCGGCGTTCGGGCGAGCGAGGGCAGCAGTGCCTGCAGCGCCGGCCGGAAGAGCGTGGAGGCCAGCCCGACGACGGCGGCGGACGCAAAGACCAGGACCACGCTTCCGGCAAGGAAGGCGACCGTCGAAGCGGCTAGCGCGGCGCAGCCGACGAGCGCATTCGCAAGCAGGAACCGCTCGCGGCGAAAGCGGTCGCCGAGCGACGCTGCGAACGGCGCGGCGATCGCGGCGGGCAGCATCCGCACGACGCCTGCGATCCCGACGCCGACCGCCCCGCCCTCGTCGTACGCGAAGATTCCGAAGGCGACGAAGTGCGCCCACTCGGCCGCAATCGCCGCTCCCCAGGCAAGCTCGACTCGCCGCAGGTTCTCGTTGCGCAGAACCTCCCGGAGCCCAACGAGCGCAGCAAGTGCTCGCTCCACACGCTCGATTGAAGCCGACTTCGGCCTGACAGCAAAGCGGGGCCAACTCCGGTGCCAGGCACCGGACATGGCTCCCGGGGCAATGATGGCGCGACCGCTCGCTTCCCACCCCGGCTTGGCCACAAGGCCTCACGGGCTAACAGCCTCGTCCGTCGCGCCGAGCTCAACCTACCCAACGGGACACGTCCGGTGCCAGGCACCGGACATGCGGGCCATGGCTATTCGAGCGACCAGACGAGCAGCATGAAGACGATCGCGAGCAAGGCGATCGCGCCGAGCATGAAGCCGAACGAGTAGATGAACAGCCGCGCGCCGAGGGCTAGCTCGAACTGCTCGTCGTACTCCCGTCTTGACGCCACGACGCGATCCTAGTCACGACCGCGCGGAACGTCACGTCACGCGACGGCGGCTTCGCCGAGCAGCGACTTCACCTCGGCGAAGAAGTCCGGCTCCGGCTTGACCCGGTAGTCCGGGCCGAGGGCGAGCGTCGTCTCGCCCTGAGACGTCGAGATCGCGACGAGCACAGGAATCTCGCCCGGAAACTCCTTGACGACCGAGGCGAGGTCGCGCACGAGCCCGGCAGGAGCGCGCGTCGCGTCGACACGCAGGACGACCTCGCGCCGCTCGGGCGTCGCCTCGAACGGCGTCACCTCGATCGCGATCAGCTTCGTCTCGCCCTCCTGCTTGTGGTCGACGCGGCCCTTGACGACGAGCACCTCGTCCACCTCGAGCAGGTCGCGCGACGCGCCGTAGACCGAGTTGAAGACGACGACCTCGGTCGAGCCGGTCAGGTCGTCGAGCCGCATGAAGACCATCGGCTCGCCCTTCTTCGTCGTCAGCTGCTTGATCGCGCCGACGATCCCGCCGACGGTGACGACCTCGCCGTCGCGCCGGCGCTCGATCTCCGCCAGCGGCGCGTCCGTCTTGCGCCGCAGCTGGTCGCGGATCGACTGCAGCGGGTGCTCGGAGACGTACACGCCCAGGGTCTCCTTCTCGAGCCGCAGCAGCTCGTTCTTCTCGTACTCCTGGCCCGTGATCGGCGGGTGCTCGACCTCGAACATCGACTCCTGGCCGAACAGCAACGCCTCCTGCCGGGCCGCCCCCGACCCCAGAGCCTGCTCGAGCGCGTCGAACATCCCCTTCCGCGACGCACCGGTCGAGTCGAAGGCGCCGCACTTGACCAGAGCCTCGAGCGCCCGCTTGTTCACGACCTGCGGATCGACCCGCTCCGTGAAGTCCCACAACGAGGTGAACACCCCCGACTTCCGCGCCGCGACGATCCTCCTCGCCGCCGAGTCGCCGACGTTCTTGACCGCGTTCAGCCCGAACCGGATCTTCCCCTCGACGACCGCGAAGTCGTGCTCGGACGCGTTCACGTCGGGCGGCTCGACGTCGATCCCCATCTCGTGGCACGCGCTCACGTAGAACGGGACGCGGTCCTTCGTGTTCATCACGGACGAGATCAGCGCGGCCATGTACTCGCGCGGGTGGTTCGCGCGCAGCCAGGCCGTCCGGTACGCGATCAGCGCATAGCCGGCCGCGTGCGACTTGTTGAACGAGTAGTCCTGCGACGACTCCATGTCCTTCCAGAGCTGGTTCGCGACGGCCGGCGTCGTCCCGGTCTGCGCGCAGCCCTCGAGGAACTTCTCCTTGAGGGACGCCATCAGCTCGTGGATCTTCTTGCCGATCGCCTTGCGCAGGTCGTCCGCCTCGGCCGGCGTGAAGCCGGCGATCTGCTTCGCGATCTCGAGGTACTGCTCCTGGTAGATGCAGATCCCGTGCGTGACCCCGGTGATCGCCTCGAGCCGCGGGTCGATGAACGAGACCGACTCCTGGCCGTTCTTGCGCTTCGCGTAGGCCGGGATGTAGCCCATCGGGCCCGGCCGGTAGAGCGCGACGAGGGCGATCAGGTCCTCGAACTCGGTCGGCCGCACCGAGCGCAGCGCCTCGCGCATCCCGGACGACTCGAACTGGAAGACGCCGATCGCGTCGCCGCGCGCGAGCATCTCGTACGTCTTGCGGTCGTCGAGCGGGATCTTGCCGATGTCGAGCCCGCCGCCGATCAGCCCGACGGCCTTGTCGATCACGTCGAGGTTGCGAAGCCCGAGGAAGTCCATCTTCAGCAGCCCGAGCGCCTCGACGTCCCACATCCCGAACTGCGTGACCGTCTCCTCGCCCTCGCCCTTGCGCTGGAGCGGCACGACGTCCGTCAGCGGCCGGTCGGAGATGACGACGCCGGCGGCGTGGATCGAGTCCTGGCGGACGAGGCCCTCGAGCGGCTTCGCGAGGTCGACGATCTCGCGCACCTGCGGATCGCCGTCGTAGGCCGCCTTCAGCTCGGTGCCCGGCTTCAGGCAGTCGTCCAGGTAGACCTTGACGCCCTCGGGGATGAGCTTCGCGACCTTGTCCACGGTCCCGTACGGAACCTCGAGCACGCGGCCGGCGTCGCGCACCGCGGCGCGGGCCATCATCGTCCCGAAGGTGATGATCTGCGCCACGCGGTCGCGCCCGTACTTCTCGGCGACGTAGTTGATGACCCGGTCCCGGCCGGCGACCGAGAAGTCGATGTCGATGTCGGGCATCGACTTGCGTCCCGGGTTGAGCATGCGCTCGAAGAGGAGGTCGTAGCGCAGCGGGTCGACGTCGGTGATCTCGAGCGCGTAGGCGGCGAGCGAGCCCGCGGTCGAGCCGCGGCCCGGCCCCACGGAGATGCCGTTCCGCTTCGCGAAGTTGACGAAGTCCCAGACGATCAGGAAGTAGTCCGGGAAGCCCATCTCGCGGATCGTCTTCAGCTCGAACTTGAGCCGGTCGTGGATCTCGGGCGTCACCCGCTCGTACCGCTTTTGCAGGCCTTTCTCGCAGAGCTCGACGAGGAAGTCGAACGCGTCGCGCCCCTCCGGCACCGGGTACTTCGGGAGCCGGATCGTCCCGAGCTCGATCTCGACGTGGCACCGCTCGGCGATCTCGAGGGTCCGCGCCAGAGCGGCCGGGTACTCGGCGAAATCCTGCGCCATCTCGGCCGGCGTCTTGAAGTAGAACTGGTCGGTGTCGAACTTCCAGTGCGACGGGTTCTTCAGCGAGTCGCCCGACTGGATGCAGAGCAGCGCCTCGTGCGCGCGCGCGTCTTCGTGGAGCAGGTAGTGCACGTCGCCGGTCGCGACGAGCGGCAGGCCGGTGCCCTCGGCGAGCTTCGCCAGCTGAGGGTTGATCCGCGCCTGCTCGGAGAGGCCCGCGTTCTGGATCTCGACGTAGGTCGAGTCGCGCCCGAAGACCTGGACGAGCCGGTCGAGGTCGGAAGCCGCGTCGGCCTCGCGTGACTCCTCGAGCGCCTTCGAGACGCGTCCCGAAAGGCACCCGGAGAGCGCGATCAGCCCCTTCGCGTGGGTCTCGAGCAGCGACCAGTCGACCCGCGGCTTGTAGTAGTAGCCCTGCAGGTAGCCGGCCGAGGCGAGCTTGATCAGGTTGCCGTAGCCCTCGTTCGACTCGGCGAGGAGCGTCAGGTGCGCGTAGCCCTTCTCCTGCTTGGAGGCGTCGTCGCAGACGTAGACCTCGCAGCCGATCAGGGGCTTGACGCCGACCTTCGCCGCGTGCTGGTAGAGCTGAACCGCGCCCGCTAGCGAGCCGTGATCGGTGAGCCCGACCGCGGGCATCTCGAGCTCGGCGGCACGCGCCGCCAACGCGGGGATGCGGCACGCTCCGTCGAGGATCGAGTACTCGGAGTGGACGTGCAGATGAACGAACTCGGCGGACAACGGACGGCCCATTCTAGGAGCCGGTCAGGACGGGTCGGGCTCGGCGCCGAAGCTCAGCCGCCGGCGCAGTCCGAGATGCGCCGGACGTAGGCGCGGCTGCCCTTGCTGCCGATCGCCCGCACGTAGTACCCCGAGCAGTACGTGACCTTGAGGCTGAGGAAGCGGGCGGCGAACGCGCCCTTCTTCGACGCCTTCACGATCCGCACGTGCTTGCCCTTGAGCTGCGTGATCACGCGCACCTGTCTCGCCGCGCTCGAAGTGCGTCCCGCTCACGACGAACGGCTTCATCGTCGCCACGCGCACGCTCGCAGGCCTGGGCGCCGCGCCCACAGCCGCGGGCAGCAACACGAAGAGAACGACCCCGAAAGCGACGATCCGCTTCATCGATTCACAGTATGCGTCTAGGGGGCCGCCCGTAGGCGACCCCCTAGACGAATGGCTAGTGGTTGTGCTTGAGCTGGAGCTTCCAGGCTCCGAGCCCGTGCGAAGCGGCGTAGACGATCCGATCCGCGTGGTGCCCGTGTCCTTCGCCGGGCACGTAGGTCAGTCCCGCGACCTCGACGTTCGGCATCCCCGGAGCCGCTGCAGTCCACGGCCCGTTCCCGGAGCGCTTGAGCACGCCGAAGTCGGACGAGACGTACAGGTCGCCCGACGGGTCGTCCTGCACGACGTCGGTCAGCGGCAGGTCGCCCAGCGAGCCGTCGAGGCTCGTCCAGGTGGCCGTGCCGTTGCCCGGGTTGTAGGTCACCGAGAAGATGTGACCCGGTGTCGCCGGCGTCGCGGCGTTGAAGCCGCTGTACGAGATCCAGGCGTGGTTCTCGTTGTCCGGGTCGATGAAGATCCCGGTCACGTACCGGTCTGGATCGTTCGTGGCCAGCGAGTCGAGCCGGACGAACGTGACGTCGCCCGCCGGATCCGCGTCCGCGTTGTCCGTGATGAACACGCGGCCGTTCGTGGTCGCGGCCCAGAGCGTCGACGTGTCCGTTGTCGCACGCTCGACCGCGGCCATCGCACCGCCCGAGCGGTCGCCCCAGCCCGCGGCCGTCAAGGCCGTCGGACCGAGCTCGACCCAGTCACCGCACGGAACAGCGAAGTCGCCGGTGAGCTCGTTGCAGTGCTGCCTGAGCTCGGCCAGCGTCATCGTGCCCATGCCGTGCGTCTTCGTCCGGACGACGGTGTTGCCGCCGGACGTCGCGGTCCCGGCCCCGGCGTACATCGTCCGAGGGACGACCGGGTCGGAGATGATCGCGACGTAGAACTGGTTCCCGGTCCCGTAGATCGGGTCGGCGATCCAGTTCCAGTCGGTGATCGCGCCGTCGGAGAAGTTCACGTCCGGCGACGCGTCGAAGAACGTGTGGAAGCGGAAGTGCGGGTTGGCCGCGTCGAAGCCCGACTGGCCGCCGTCGCCCCAGAAGGTCTGGAGCCACGTGTGGGTGCTTCCGTAGTTCTCCCACGTTCCGTTGTCCTGCGTCCCGCCCTGCAGCTCTCCGCTGTCGAACGGGCTCACCGAGAGGCTCTGGAACTGAATCGTCCCGAGACCTCGGTTCATGCTCTCGAGCCTGGTCGGAATCGCCGACAGCAGCTCGTGACAGCGGCTCAGGTACGGCTCGGCGAGCCCACGCGAGTCGCAGTCGCTCGAGCGGTCCGCGAACTGGCCGCTCGACCGGATGATCCCGCCGTCCGAGGCCTCGAAGAACTGGCTCGGGTTCCGCGGGTTCGTCACGAGGCGGTGCTGGTCGGGATGCATCCCGTTCGGATGGTCGACGTCCGTCGAGTCCATCGTCATGTCCGTGAAGTTCATCCCGGCATCGGTCGAGCGCAGCACGGCGCGGTGGTTCGCGACGTACGGCCCGTTGGTGCCGTCCTCGTCGTACTGGTACGAGCCGCCGAGGTACACGACGTCCGGCTGGCCCGGCGGCGTGTAGACGAAGTTGTCGTACCAGCACTGGCCGGTGCAGAAGTTGAACGTGTGCCAGGCCGGAGTCGACGGATCGTCGCTCGTCAGCTGGGTGAAGACCGGCGCGCCCGTGGCGACGTCGTCGCTGCGGTAGAGCCGGCTGTACTCGACGGCGCTGGTGTGGCCCTCGCCGACGTACATCCTCGTCTTGCCGTCCGGCAGACGCGTGACCGCGATGTCAGGCCGCGTGGTGCCGATCGTCGCGTTCAGCGACGGCTTGATCTGCGTCCACGTGTCCCCGCTGTCAGTCGAGCGCCAGACGCCTCTCGCGTACGAAGCTGCGTAGAGGGTGTCCGGGTCCGACGGGTCGATCTCGATGTCACGCACGCCGCGCGGTGTGCACGGCGTCGCGTTGTTCGCGATCGCGGCGATGTCCGTGCCGCAGTCCGACGGGCTCGTCGAGCCGGCATGGATCATCGTCCACGTGGCCCCGCCGTTCGTCGAGCGGTAGAGGCCCCACTGCGGCGCCCCCGGGATCAGCGCCCGGTACTGGCTGATGCCGCCGTAGCAGCACACGGACGAGTGTCCGCGGACCGCGAAGGCCGAGCCGGCATAGATCGTGTTCGGATCGCCGGGCTTGACCCTGATCGTCCCGACACCGCGCGCGTTGAACGCCGAGGTGCCGTACGGGCCCGACCAGTGGTCGCCGCCGTCGGTCGACTTGTAGAGGCCGACGCCTGCGACACAACCGCTGCCGCACGTGTTGCCCTCACCGGTTCCGACCCAGAGCGTGTTCGAGCTCGGATCGTTCGGGTCGATCGAGATCGTCCCGGCCGCGTTGATCCCGAAGCTCCCGCCCAGGTACTTCCAGTTCGGGTTCGGCGCCAGCGCGTTGTTCGTGCGCCAGACCCCTCCGCCCGCCGGGGTGATCCACATCCGGCACTTCGCGCCGTGGCGCCCGTGTGCCGGCGTCCGGCCGCAGTTCGGGTCGATGGCGAGGTCGGTCGTGCGACCTGCCGCCGCGTACTCCTGAGGCATGTACGAGTGCGCGTCCCGGTACGGCGTGAACTGGTACAGCGCCGTCTCCGGGCCGACCTGCTGCCACGCAGGATGGTTCCCGTTCGCGCCCGGAACGCCGCTGCAGAGCCCGCGCCCGTGCCGTCTTGAAGGCGGCGCGCGCAGCCTTCAGGCTGGACAGCGGGACGTCTTTCTTCGGATATGCGAGCTGGGCGAATTCCTCCAGCGCAGCCGTCGAAGTGCCCGGCCCGGAGGACTCGCCCGCAGGCTCGCCTCCCTTGCCGGGAATCGCCTGGCTGAGTTTCGCCAGATGGCTGGCGAGCGCCGCAGGCATGTCGCCGTCGCTCGTCGCGGACGGCCTCGCCGAGGTGCGACTGGACTGGCCATTGGAAGCGGTAAGGACGGCTCCCACGGCCACGAGACCGATCGCGACGGCGGCAAGCGCGAACCGCAAACGTCGTGCGTTCATGTTTCTCCTCCCCTTTTTTTGCCGCGGCCAGATTCGGCCGCCGCGCGGGAGTATAGGAAACTCCTTGTCTTTCTGCGGGCTAGATTCCGCTGGAAAAGGCGATTTTCGAGGCCCAATCCGGGTGGTCGATCAGCGGGTTCCGGTTCCCCTGGCGCTCG
The DNA here is from genome assembly GCA_963712635.1 of uncultured Actinomycetes bacterium. Classification (GTDB taxonomy): domain Bacteria; phylum Actinomycetota; class Thermoleophilia; order Gaiellales; family Gaiellaceae; genus VAXT01. The sequence continues at coordinate 693,342 of CAVQIS010000008.1, forward strand.
AAGATGGCCGCGTTGCGGTGCCGCTCGTACTCGCTCACCGGCTCGGCTTCGTGCCAGGCCAGGATCAACGCGAGGGTTTCGTCCGAGTAGACGCCGAGCTTCGGATACCGAAGCGTGAAGTAGAGCGTCGCCCGAGCCGCCGGGCCCTTGCCGCGCCACGGCTCGAAGCCGCTCTCCTCGGACTTCCCGCACGACTCGCGCACGACCTCGAGGTAGTCCGGGAAGTCGGTGTACGGCGTGTTGCCGCGGAAGCTGTTGCACTTGCGCTCGCAGGCGAAGAGGTGGTGCAGGTCGCCGCGCATCGGCTCCGCGTGCGTGAACCAGGACTGGCAGACGGTGTGCTCGCAGTTGTACGGCGCGATCTCCTCGACGGCCGCCTCGTCCTTGTTCTCGGCCCGGAGCTGCTCGCGGCGCTCGTGCGTCTGCGCCGCTTCCTCGATCAGCTGCTCGGGCTCGTAGACCTCCTCCGTGTACAGGCTGCGGATCTTCCCGTCGGGCTGGAGGTCGACCCACGGGTAGAGCTGGACCGCGGGGCTGTAGCGCGGCTGCTCGCGGTGGGTGGACTCGAGGAGCTTCGAGAGCGCGTCGAACGACGGCTCGACGTCGCCGTAGTACTCCTCGGCCGCAGCCTGATCGGTGCCCTCGTCGTAGTAGGGGCGCTCCTGAGCCGCCGCATGCTCGGCGAGCGCCGCCTTCAGCAGCTCCTCGCTCATGTCGCGAAGAGCCTACTCCCCGGTCAGAAGAGCTCGAGGCGCCAGTTGTTGCAGCGCATGATGTTCCCGCTCCCGCTCGGATACTCGAACTCCTCGGTCTCGACGAGCTCGAAGCCGAGCTTGCGGCAGATCGCGTTCGACGCGTGGTTCTCGACCGACGGGTACGCCCACAGGTGGCTGTGCTTCTCCTCCGCCCGCACGCGCTCGATCACCTGCGCGGTCGCGATCGTCGCGATCCCGCGGCCCTGGTGCTCGGGCAGCACCGACCAGCCCGTCTCGTAGGCCATCGTGTCGCCCAGGTCGCGCTCCCAGTAGCCCACCGAGCCGACGCCCTCGCCCGTGTCCGCGTCGACGATCTTGAACATGACGCCCGTGCCCGTGGACGGCAGCTTCTCGTAGCGCTTCTGCCGCTCCGCGATCTTCTCGGGCGTCTCGGGGCCGCCGAGGTGCTCGGTCATCGCGGGGTCGCCCATGATCCGCTCGAGCAGCGGGAGATCGCCCTCGCCCCACGGCTCGAGCCGGAACTCGCTCAATCGATCAGCTTCTTCGTCATCGCATGGATCCCGATCCGCCACACGAACAGTGCGAACAGGACGAGATAGCCGGCGCGAGCCAGGTCGTTCCACTCGAGCCCGTACAACACCGCGCTGCGTACCAGCTCGACCGTCTGGTGCAGCGGGTTCAGCTCCGCAAGCGTCTGCACCCACTGCGGGAAGCCGTCGAGCGGGAAGAACGATCCGGCCAGCAGGAAGAGCGGCGTCAGCACCGCGCTCACGATGTAGTTGAAGTTCTCGAACGACTTCGCAAAGCCGGCGACGGAGATCCCGAAGCAGGCCCAGCCGAGCCCGCTCAGCCACGCGATGAACGGCACGAAAATCATCGTCCACACGGGGTCGAGCCCGAAGAAGATCGCGACGACCATCGGCACGCACCCGTAGATCCCGGCGCGCGTCGCAATCCAGAGCACCTCGGCCGTGACCAGCTCTTCCGTGTCGACCGGCGCCGCGAGGATCGCGTCGTACGTGCGCTGGAACTGGTACTTGACGAACGTCCCGAACATGGCCGGAAAGGCCGACGAGAAGAGCACGGCCGTCGCGACCGTCCCGGTTCCGACCCACTGCACGGTGCTGTAGCCGTTGATCGTCGAGACGAGCGACCCGAAGCCGAACCCGAACGCGAGCAGGTAGATGGTCGGCTCGACCGTCGAGGAGAAGGTCGCCGAGCGCCAGAACGACGAGAAGTTCACGACCTCGCGCACGAGGACGCCCATCAGCGCCGGCCGCTCGAGCCTCCCGAGTCGAGCCTCCGAAGCCTGGGCCGCCATCAGGCGATCTCCTCGCCGGTCAGGAGCACGAACACATCCTCGAGGTTCGCGGGACGCCGCTCCCCGTCGAAGCCCCCGAACCCGTTCCCGTCGACGCCCAGGATCGAGACGCTCGTCCCGGTCCGCCGCGTGCGCAGCCCGGCCGAGCCCGCCTCGGACTCGACCTCGGCCAACCGCGGCGGCGGCCCGTAGACCTCCAGCACCTGGCGCCCCGCGTGCTCCATCACGAGGTCGGACGGCTTCCCGCGGGCGACCCCCTGGCCGTGGGACATGATCAGGACGGTGTCGGCGAGCCGCTGCGCCTCCTCGATGTAGTGCGTCGACATCAGGATCGTCGTCCCCTCGGAGCGCAGCTGGTCGATGAGCGCCCACAGCTGCTGGCGCACCTGCGGGTCGAGGCCGACGGTCGGCTCGTCCATCAGCAGGAGCTGCGGCCGGTGGACGAGGGCGCGGGCGATCAGCAGGCGCCGGCGCATCCCGCCGGAGAGCTTGTCGACGCGGGTGTCGCGGCGGTCTCCGAGCTTCGCCAGCTCGAGGGAGCGCTCGATCGCCTCGTGCCGGTCGTGACGCCCGATCCGGTACAGGTGCGAGAAGACGAGCAGGTTCTGCTCGACCGTGAGCGTCGTGTCGAGGTTGTCCAGCTGCGGCACGACGCCGCAGTGGGCGCGCGCCTGCTTCGACTCCTCCGGGACGCGGAAGCCGAGCACCTCGAGCTCGCCCTCGTCGGCGATCGACTGCGCGGTGAGCATGCGCATCGTCGTGCTCTTGCCCGCGCCGTTCGGGCCGAGCAGCCCGACGCAGGTGCCCGCGGGCACGTCGAGGTCGAGATGGTCGACCGCGGTGATCCCCCCGTAGCGCTTGACCGCCCCGCGCAGGCGGATGGCAAGCTCGTCGCTCACCCGCTCAGGATGCCAGCGGGCGCAACCCTGGCGCTAGTGACCGGCTCGGTAGCGCCGCCGGGCTCGCGGAGGCTGGTCGTCTTCGATGAGAACGCTTCGCACGGCCTGGGGCCCGTCGTCGCCGTTCGACGTCAGTTCGAACTCGACGGGGAGCCCTGCGCAGCGTCCCTTCGGAGCGTTTCCCTCGGCGAAGCCGTCCTCCGAGACGTAGATCCGCTCGCCCCCCTCGGTCGTGATGTAGCCGTGGCCCTTCTCCTCGTTGAACCAGGCCATCTTGCCGCGCACTAGGACGGTCCCTGATGCGGGCGAAGCTCGGGCTGCTCTGCCTCGGCCTTCGCCTGCCGTTCATGCGCTGCCGCGTACTTCTTCTGCAACCGGATCTCCTTCTTCTCCCTGAGGGCTTGCTCGCGGTTGCGCTTCGCCATCGTCTGTTGCCGTTTCGACTTCGACGCCATAGGGCGATGCCTCGCTTTCCTGAAATTGGGCGAAATCGGAAGCCAGGAAAGCGCCGCCGGATTCGCAGGAACAGACACATCTTAGCTGGCGGCTCAAGGCCCCCCGCCGATTCCGCCTGCAAATCAGGGCCGACTGCTACTGTGTGACCACGGGTCGGCAATCGCGCCGCCCGGTGAGATTCGCTACTCGTTCCTCCTTCGGGTGTTTCGAGCTTGCAAGTCTCGAACCCGTAAAGGAGTCGAACACTATGTCCAAGTCCTTCCGCGAGCTCGGCGTGTCGCGCCCTGTTGTCGACGCGCTCGCAGCTCGCAAGATCGAATCGCCCTTCCGAATCCAGGAGCTTGTGCTCCCGGACGCGCTCGCGGGGCTCGATGTCCTCGCGCGGTCGCCGACCGGCTCGGGCAAGACGCTCGCGTTCGCGGCGCCGATCGCGGAGCGGATCGCGCGTGACGACGGTTGTCCGTCGGCGCTCGTCCTCGTTCCGACGCGCGAGCTCGCCGTCCAGGTGACCGCGGAGATCGAACCCCTGGCGCAAGGCCAAGGGCCTGTCCGTCGCCGCCGTGTACGGAGGCATGCCTCTGAACGCGCAGGCCAAGCGCGCGAAGCGGGCCCACGTGCTCGTCGCGACGCCCGGCCGGCTCGAGGATCTCGTCCAGCGCCGGCTCGTCGACCTCGGCCGCGTCCGCATCCTCGTCCTCGACGAGGCCGACCGGATGCTCGACATGGGCTTCAAGCCGCAGGTCGACAAGCTCGTCCGCCGGCTGCCCAGCAACCGCCAGACGATGTTCTTCTCGGCCACGCTCGACGGCGAGGTCGGCGAGCTCGCACGCGCGTACACGAACAGCCCGTCCCGGATCGAAGGCGACGCGCTGCCCGAGGATCCCGGCGAGATCGAGCACCACTTCGTCCCGGTCACGACCGACACGAAGGTCGAGACGCTCGTCGAGCACCTGCGCGGGTCGTACTCGACCCTCATCTTCGTCCGCACGAAGCGCGGCGCCGAGCGGCTCGTCACGAAGCTCGCCCGCCACGGAGTGAAGGCCTCTGCGATGCACGGGGACATGTCCCAGAACGCGAGGCAGCGGGCACTCCGGCAGTTCGAGTCCGGCAAGACCGCGGTCCTCGTCGCAACCGACGTCGCCGCCCGCGGGCTCGACCTCGACGACATCACGCACGTGATCAACTTCGACCCGCCGGAGGATCACAAGGGGTACATCCACCGGACCGGCCGCACGGGCCGCGCGGGCCGAAGCGGCACGGCGATCACGCTCGTGCTCCCGGAACAGCAGGCCGACACGAGCCGCGCAGCGCGGAGGAACGGCCACGGCGAGCAGTACGAGAAGAGCGGGCTCGAGTCGGCGCGCTCGAAGCTCGTCTACACGAGCCGCAGAGGCCGCCGCTCGAAGTGGTAGCCGGCGCGCGCTAGCTGGGCTCGAGGTCCTGCAGCAGCAGGACGAACGTCTCCTTGTCGTCGCGGATGCCCTCGCGCCGGAAACCGGCTTTCTCGATCGCGCGGATCGAGGCCGTGTTGCCGGGGTCGGCTTCCGCGACGACGCGCTCCAAACCGAGCTCACGTAGTCCCCAGGTCGCGCCGAGCCGCAGCGCCTTCGGCGCCAGTCCGCGCCCACGCGCTTCCGGAAACACGGAGACCGCGAGCGTCGCAGCCTCCCCGAGCTGGAGGTTGAGGAGCCCGAGCGGACGGTCGTCGGCCGCATCCGCGATCACGAAGGGCGCCCCGGCGCCGGCGCGCCACTGCTCCTCCGCCCGCGCCAGGCTCCCGGCTTCCCGCTCGGGAGTCATCGGCTCGTCCTCGAGCCAGCGCTGCGTGTCGGGATCGTGCGAGGCCGCCGCGATCAGGGGCACGTCCTCGGCGCGGCGCAGACGAAGCACGATCTCCCCGTCCGTGAGGGGCGGGTCGGGAGGAACGAGAGGTTTTCCGGCCAGGCTTCGGACGCTGTCTAGAAGCTGCTGGAGCCCGAGGCCTTCTTGGCCTTCTTCTCCTTGCGCTTCTCCTTGAGCGACTTCTGCGCGGGCGTCTTCCCCAGCTTCTTCGGCTTGTCTTGGCCCTTGGTCATGGCTCCAATCATAAGCCTCCCGGCCGACGGCCCCGGTAGAAAGAGTGCGTGTTCTCGGGCCTGGGGCTCGTTCCGCTCGTCCTGATCTTCGCCGTTGCGGCCGGGGCGGTCTGGGTCGCGGGGATCTATCTCTCGCGCTCGACCGACACGCTCGACGTGCGGCTGGGGATCGGCGAGGCGCTCGGCGGGGCGATCCTGCTGGCGATCGCCACGAACCTCCCGGAGATTGCGATCACGGCGTCCGCGGCCCTCTCGCACAGCCTCGGGATCGCGATCGGGAACATCCTCGGCGGGATCGCGATCCAGACCGTCGTCCTCGTCGTCCTCGACATCGCCATCGGCAAGGAGGCTGCGCTCACGACGCGCGCGGCCTCGCTCATCCTCGGCCTCGAAGGGCTGCTCGTGATCCTCGTGCTCGCGATCTCGGTGATGGGCGCGCAGCTCCCCGGGGACGCGCTGTTCGCGCGGATCGAGCCCGCCGCCCTGGTGATCGCGGCGTTCTGGGTCGCCGGGCTCTGGCTCGTGAACAACGCGCGCAAGGGCCTGCCCTGGCACGACACGACCGGCTCCGCCCCAGGGAGCCAGGAGAAGCCGCTGGGCCATTCGAAGGGCACGGCGATGAAGGAGAAGAGCCTCGCGCGCGCGGGTTCGATCTTCGGCGCTGCCGCGGGCGTGACGCTCGGCGCGGGCATCGTCCTCGAGCAGAGCGGCGAGGAGATCGCGGGCCACATCGGGATGACCGGAGTCGTCTTCGGCGCGACGATCCTGGCCGCGGCCACTGCCCTCCCCGAGGTCTCGACCGGGATCGCGGCGGTTCGGCTCGGCGACTACCAGCTCGCGGTCTCGGACATCTTCGGCGGCAACGCGTTCCTGCCGGTGCTGTTCCTGGTCGCGGGGATCCTCTCCGGCTCGGCCGTGCTGCCCCAGGCGCAGGCGACGGACATCTACTTGACCGCGCTCGGGATCGTGCTGACGGTCGTCTACCTGTGGGGGCTCGTGACGCGGCCGAACCGGGTCGTCGCCCGGATGGGCCTGGACTCGATCGCCGTGCTCGTCCTGTACGCGGGCGGCATCGCCGGCCTGATCGCGGTCTCGAACAGCTAGCTTCGCTAGATGAACGTGAAGCGAGCGCGGTACTTCCGGGCCGCGCGGATTGCGGTGCTCGTGCTCGTGGTCGCGTTCTTCCTCCTGCCGTACGACGTCCGCTCGTGGTTTCCGGTCTGGCTGCTGTTCCTGGCCGCGCTCGCGCTCGAGGCGGACTTCTTCATCGGCGGCTGGCTGCAGGCGAGGCGCGAGGCGCCGGTCGCGGAGGCGCCCGACCGCGGGCCGCAGCAGCGGGATCTGTCCGATCTCGGGAGCTGGGACTACTGGGATCCGAGCGAGCCCACGCCTCCGGTCGTCGTCGACCCGGGCTTCCGCTGGATCCACGTCGTCGAGGCGGTCGGCGTGCTCGCGGTGATCGCGGTGCTCCTGTACGCAGCGTCACGCCCGCGGGGCTGGGACGCGGTCTCGGCGAAGCGCCAGGCGCAGACCGAGACGATCCTGTCGAACGAGGCGAGCAAGATCGCGCGCCATCCCGCGACGGTCACGTGCGACGACAAGGGCGAGTTCGTCGGCTTCGTCCAGGACGCGGACGGGCTGGCCGAGGTCGGCGGCGACCAGGCGTTCCTGACCCCCGAGATCTGCGACACGCTCTACCAGCTCGCGGTCAAGCACCGCGTGCAGTCGTTCCCGCGGACGGCGCGTGCGATCGCGGTGCTCGCGCACGAGTCATGGCACCTGCGGGGCGAGGCGAACGAGGGCCTGGCGAACTGCTACGGCTTCCAGAGCGGCGTGCAGATCGGGCAGAACCTCGGCCTCCGCGGAGCCGCGCGCGGGCGCTGATGCGCGAGCAACTGGCGACGAACGCGTCGGACTCGGGGACGAACTCGCAGTACCGCGTGCCGAGCAGCTGCCGCGACGGCGCCTCCGTCCGACCTGCGCCCGACGGAACCGGGCTTTCCCTAGTCCCGTTCTGGCCGGGCCGCGCGCTCTACCGGCGCCGCGCCTCTACACCGAGCCGCGCCGCCGCCCCTGGATCAGGGCGTGGTTGAGCATCGTCGCGTGGTCGTCCTCGCGAGCGACCGCGACGACCCTCTTCCAGACGCCCGGATAATCGACCCGGTCGTCGTACATCTCCGTCCGGAAGTGCTCTGCGTAGATCTCCGGAAGGACGTCCCCCGGGCCGTACATGCGCCGTCCGCCGTCGCTGCCGCGGATGACCGCGACGAGCTCACGTGACTTCGCGTAGTCGTCCGCGGCGAGGAACTCGGCCAGCGGCTTCTGCGGCCCGCCACTGCTGAGGAAGGCAACGACGTATTTCCGGTCGCGCCCCCACTTCTTCTTGCGAACGGTCTCGCCGAGCCCGATGTGCACGACACCCTCGGAGCGCGTCGTGCCCATGAAGACGCGATAGGGCGAGTAGCGATCACGCTCCTCGGGCCACTGGTACGACTCCCCCGTTCTCTCGCGGACGACGGCCCAGTCCTCCGGGAGATCGGCCGTTCGCCCGCGGGCCGCCTTGCGCGTGCCGGCACGCGTGCGAGCAGGCTTGATGAGCGGATTCTCGAAGCCCGCTTCCGCCAGATGGGTGAGAAGCGGCCCGAGCTCGCGGTCAGGAACATGTTCCAGGGTGACTGAGAACGGAGACAACGTATAAAAACGTAGACACGTCATTACACGTTGTCAAGAAGTATGTTAGGGTTCGATGTGCAGGAGGGCTCCACCGGGCTCTCCGCACTGTAGGAAAAACGTTAGGAGCAACACATATGCATGTCACGATTCGCAAGTACGAGGGCGTCGACCAGGCTCGCAGCGACGAGCTGACGAAGAAGGTCGGCGAGAGCCTCCTTCCCCGCCTGAGCAAGACAGACGGCTTCCGTGGCTTCTACCTCATGGAGACCAAGGACGGCGCGATGAGTTCGATCGGGTTCTTCGACACGATGACGCAGGCCGACGAGTCGACCCGCATCGCAGCCAACTGGGTGCGCGAGGAGAAGCTCGACACGGTGCTCCCGAACGCGCCGAAGGTCACCAGCGGCGAGGTGATCGTCAAGAGGGCGGTCGAGAAGGAGCTCGTCTCCGTCTAAACAGCGAAGACGTGCACGAACGAGAGGGCCCGCTTGCGGGCCTTTCTTGTTTGTCGGCTCAGATCGACTCGCGGAGCGCGTTCGCGGCGGCCTGCAGGCGGTCGCTGACCTCCGCCAGTTCGCGCGCGGCGAGGTCGATGCGCTCCTGCTGCACCTCCGAGCGCTCTTGCTGCTTGTCGGCGCGCTCTTGCTCGTCGTCAGCACGTTCGCGAAGCAGCTTGAGCTGGTTCGCCATCTGCTCGACGGTGCGCGTGAGGTCGGCCAGCTGGCCGGCGATGATCTCCGTGTCCTCTTCCATGGCGGCGATGCCGATTCTAGGCCTGTTGGAAAGGGATCCCTAGCTCGCCGGCTCCTCGGTCTCGAGGATCCAGATCTGGCCGTCGCCGGTCTCGTGCGCGGGCGAGCCGTCGCCCGGGTCGGTGAGGCTCGTCCGCTTGACCTTCACGCGCTTGCCGTCGAGCTCCGCGATCGGCCCCTCGACCTCGCCCATGTCGAACGCGTAGTTCCAGGCGCGCACCTGGTTGTGGATCAGGCGCGCCGGCTGCGACCAGTCGATGGTCGCGTAGTCCTCTCCGAGCATGCCCGCCCAGGACGCGCCCTCGGTGTCCTGCGGATCGCCCGGGTCGCCTGCCGCGAGCCGCTCGAACACGCGCGGCAGGAGCTCGAGACCGGCCTGGACCAGCCGCGGGCCGAGCTCGAACATCGTCGTCTCCTCGTCGAGGACGGGGATCGATGTCTGGGCGAGGATGGGCCCGGTGTCGAGCTCGGAGTCCATCAAGTGCCAGGTGACGAAGAACTCCGGGTCGTCGTCGCGGAGCGCCCACGAGAGCGGGATCGGCCCGCGATGGCGCGGAAGCTTCGCGGGGTGCTGGTTGACCGAGCCGTAGCGCGGCACGTCGAGCGCGTCCTGCGGGATCTTCCAGGGGAAGCCCCAGCAGAGGACGAGGTCGGGCTCGAGCCCGCGCAGGAGCGGAGCGATGTCCTCCTTGTCGCGGGCGAACAGGAGGTTGACGTCCTGCGGCGCCGTGCGGTCGGAGGTGTCGCCCCAGGGCGGCGGCGGGTGGTCCTTGAACATCGGACGCCGCGCGATCAGCCACGCGACCGGCTCGTGCCCTAGCTCACGCAGGGTCGCGATCAGCGCCTCGGCGATCGGCATCACCATCGAGATGACGACGATCCGCCAGACGGTCGGTTGCTCGCCCATCGGGCGATCATAGGGAGGTCGCTAGTGCTGCTCGCGGATCCAGCCGGCGAGCCGCTCGCGGCTGACGATCCAGACGCCGTGGTCGCGGTACGGCTCGCGCGCGCGGCGGCGGTCGAGGCAGATCACGGGCGTGACCCACTCGCCGAGCTCGTCGTTGAGCTTCTTGGCCTGGCGCTTCGCCTTCGACAGGTCGGCCGGCTTGTAGCCGCGGTGCTTCGTCTCGATCATGAAGACCCCGGTGCGGCCGGTCACGAGGTGGTCGACGTTGCCCTCGAACTCCTGCCGGAGGTCGTGGTTGACCGTGAACCCCTCGGCGACCAGCGCGTCGAGCGCGTCGCCGACCGCCTCCTCGGACGAGGCCCCGCGATCCCAGTGCTTGGCGACGTCGATCAACCCGCGCGTGATGTGCCGGAGGAAGCAGAAGAAGGCGACGCCGATGAGGGCGAGCCAGGTGCGCCGCTCGTCGGCGTAGACCCTGACGACGAGGGCGCCGAACGCGAACACGAGCGCGAGCAGCATCCAGACGCGCCGCTCGTGCACGCGAGCCTGGGCGCGAACCCACTGCCCCGGCTGCCTGGACGTTTCCTGGAGCATCTCCTGTCCATCGGCAGCGCCGGCGGGTTGCGTGAATCGGCCGGGCGCTTCGCCATACTTGCCCCGTGACTCCGGACGGCGACGACCGTCTGCGGCTGGATTACGACCAGACGACGCAGCTGCTGCGCATGCTGACGGACATCCGGTTCAAGCTGATCGCGTTCGTCCCGACGATCGCCGCCGCGTCGGTCGGGTTCTTCGGCAAGCCGCGCCCGGCGGTCGAGCTGCTGGCGATCGGGCTGCTCGGGATGACCGCGACGCTCGGGATCCTGGTCTACGAGCTGCGGAACTCGCAGATCTACGCCGCGGCGGCGAAGCGGGCCGAGCAGCTCGAGCGGCGGCTCGGATTCGAGGGCGGTCTGTACAGCGACCACCCGCCGGCGAGCATGCGGCTGATCGGGATCTTCCCGGCGACGCGCCTCACCGGCCTGGGCCTCGTCTATGGCGCAGCGCTCGCGGGGTGGAGCTATCTCGTGTCGTGGGGCCTGCTGCGAGCGGTCGATCTAGGCGATGCGAGAGCGGTCGGCCTGATCGTGGGCGCAATCGTCGGCGCGCTCGTCGCCGCCGAGGTGATGCGCGTCCACTAGTGCTCGGGCAGCAGGAAGAAGGCGACGGCCGCGTACTGGCAGGCGACGGCCGCGATCACGAGCACGTGGAAGACCTCGTGGAACCCGAAGACCGCGGGGCGCGGATCGGGCCGGCGGAACGCGTAGACGAGCGCGCCGAGCGTGTACAGGAGCCCGCCGGCGAGCACGAGCAGCGATGCGGTGACGCCGATCTCGCCCAGCAGCTGCGGGGCGACGACGACGCCGACCCATCCGAGCGCGACCCCGATCACGGCGGAGATCCACATGGGAGCGTCGAGCCAGGCGAACTTGAAAACGATCGCCGCGAGCGCGCCGGCCCAGACGATGCTCAGGACGACCCAGCGCCAGGCTCCGTTGAGGGCGAGCAGGCCGAAGGCCGTGTAGGTGCCGGCGATGAGCCCGTAGATCCCGGCGTGGTCGACGCGGCGGAGCCAGCGCTTGGGCGCTTCGGACCAGTTCGGAGAGTGGTAGAGCGCGCTGGCCCCGAACATCGCCACGACCGTGGCCGCGAACACGATCGCCGAGAGCCGCCCGCGCGCGGTCTCCGCCTGGAGGATCAGCGCGAGCCCGAGCGGCAGGGCGATGACGAAGGCCACGGCGTGGGAGAGCCCGCGAAGCCGGGGCTTGAGAACGGTCACGCTTAGAAACTAGCTCGATGGTTGATGTAGCGCTGGACGGTTGGCTGTCGCGGTGTTTGGCGAGATTGGGACTCCCAGTGGAACAGCTCGCGGTTGATCGCGTAGTCGCGGTACATGGTCGTCGGCGAGTAGTCGCGCTCGGCCTTGTGGAGGTCAACGAAGAACACGTCGCTCTTCGCCTGCGGCACCCAGAGGATCCCGCCCTGAGTCACCTTCGGTTTCACGCCTTCGCCGAAACCGAGCGCCGCCATGACTTCCTGGCGGGAGTAGCGCGCGTGGAGCGTGAGCGGTATCTCGCTCGGGAGTAGCGTCGGCGAGGCCGGGTGTGCTCGACCGCTGGTCGATGACGTCGAGCAGCTGGAGGAGTTCGTCGCGGATTGCGTCCTCGCGCCAGAGGACCTCGAGGAAGTCGGTCGAGGTGTCTCGTGGCCGGCGGTGCCGGAGCCGAGCCCCCAGGCGAGCATCGTGAGCAGGCGCTTGTGACGTTCATCGAGATCACGCTCGCGCGGCGGTCGTTCTCGAGGATCTGCTCGCGGTAGAACGCGACTCGCTCCGGATCGTCGATGTGCGTCAGTCGGCGCGAGCGCGTTTCAGCGTCGCGCGCCTCGAGCGTCGGGTCGGCGCGGGGCGCAGTCGGCCGACCGGCGTCGCGCCGCAGTCGCGTCCAGCTGTGCCGCCGCGGTAGACGTCTTCGAGTCGATGATCGTGGCGATCCAGGAAGTCGCGCGAGTCGAGTACTGTCCGGCTCCGCGCGAAGATCGGCGACGAGCGTCGCCCAGCGTGAGCGGCGGACGGCCGTCTCGGAGGTTTCGAGCACGATCTCGCGGCTCTGGCGGTCGAGCTCGACGGTGCACCCGGCCGGCAGGAACGGGAAGTCGGCCTGCGACCTGGTCGATGAGCGGGCCGCGACGGGTGTCGATGATCGCCCGCAGCCGTCCTCGAAGCGGAACTCGCGGTGGTGCTGGCCGATCGAGGTCGATCACCGTGAGGTGGCTCTTGCCGGCGGCACGGCGCAGGCCGCGTCCAAGCTGCTGCGTGAACACCGTCGCGCTGTCGCGTCGGCCGAAGCAGGAGGACGCGTGTCAACGCTCGGGCACGTCGACGCCCTCGCCGAGAACGTCGACCGAGAACACGCAGCGGAGCTCGACCGGCCTGCGAGCGCGCGCAGAGCTGCCGTCACGCTCAGCTGGCGGGTCGTCCCCGGTGAGCGCGACGCTCGCGAGGCCGGCCTGAGTGAACCTCGCGCCATGTAGCGCGCGTGCTCGACGGAGACGCAGAAGCCGAGCGCGCGCATCCGTCGGGATCAAGCGACGATCCGCTCGAATCGCCTCGAGCAGCTTCGCGACGCGCAGCGTCGTCGCCGGTCAGGACGCTGCTCGAGCTCCTCGAGCACATAGCCGCCGCGCTGCCAGGTCAGATTTGGCTGAGGTCGGTGCCGTCCGCGACGCCGAAGTACTGGAACGGCACGAGGAAGCCCTGGTCGATCGCCTCCCAGAGCCGCAGCTCAACGGCGATCCGCCCGCCGAACCAACTCGGTGACGTCCTGCGCCGTCGATGCGCTCCGGCGTCGCGGTCAGCCCGAGCAGCTCTCGCGGATCGAGGTGGTCAAGCAGCCGGTCGGTAGGTCGGCGCCGCCGCGTGATGGAACTCGTCGACGACGACGACGTCGAAGTGCCTGCGGGCGAGCTGCTCCAGACGCGCTCCTCGGAGAGCGACTGGATCATCGCGAAGACGTGCCGCCCTGCGCGACCCGGCCCGCCGCCGTGGATCTCGCCGAACGAGCCGTCGCGCAGGACGGCCCGGATAGGTCGCGCAGCGACTGCTCGAGGATCTCGCTCGCGGTGGGCGACGAACAGCAGCGAGAGGTCGCGGCCGCGCTCGCTGCGACGAGCTGCCTGTAGTCGAGCGCCGCGACGACGGTCTTGCCCGTGCCGGTCGCCGCCACGACCAGGTTGCGGTGGCGGCCGTGCCGCTCGCGCTCGACCGTCAGCGCGCTCGAGCATCCGCTGCTGGTGCGGGTACGGGCGAACATCGAGGCCCGACGAACGAGATCGCTGGCGCCTCTCCCAGCGATCGCGGTCGTGCTCCGAGCGCGCGATCGAGCTCGTTCGCCGTTGACGTCCGGGTCGTACGCCTCGAAGTGCTCGGACGCCCAGTAGCTCTCGAAGGTCGATCCGGAACCGGTCGATCACGTGCGTAGCGTCGACCGAGGAGAGCCGCACGTTCCACTCAAGCCCGTCGAACAGCGCGGTGTGCGAGAGGTTCGACGAGCCGACAAACGCGGTGCGTCAACCCGGACTCGCGCTCGAGCAGCCAGGCCTTCGCGTGCAGCTTGGTCGTCCGCGCGTCGAACGCGACGCGCACCTCCGCGCCAAGCCGACACGAGCTCGTCGACCGCGCGCTGCTGCGTCGCGCCCATGTAGGTCGTCGTGATGACGCGGACTCGCGCCGCCGCGCTCAAGAACGCTGCCAAGCGCGTCGCGCAGGCGGACGCACGCCCGCTCCAGATCACGACGCACAACAGATCCGAGTTCTAAACGGTAGGAGTCGATGGTTCAAGGGCTGCCCGACAGCTGGGGCGCATACGATCGGGCGGTGCGGCCTCCGCCTCACCGGGTCGAACGGCTCCCGCAGCAGTACTTCACCGCGCTGCTGGCGGAGGTCTCGCGGCACGCGGCGCTCGAGGGCGAGCCGCTCGTCGACCTCGGGCGCGGGAATCCCGAGGTCGGGCCGCCGCAGCACGTGATCGACGCGCTCTCGGAGGCTGCGAACCAGCAGGCGGCTCACGGGTACCCGCCGTTTCGCGGGCTGCCCGCGCTGCGCGAGGCGATTGCGGCTCGGTACTCCGAGCTCTACGGCGTCGAGCTCGATCCGGACACCGAGGTCACGATCATGCCGGGGACGAAGACGGCGATCTGCGAGCTCGCGCTCGTACTCGCTGAGCGCGGGTCGACGATCGTCCTCCCCGATCCGTACTACCCGGATTACCCGTCCGGGCCCGCGCTCGCGGCGGCTCGCACCGGTTACGTGCCGCTTGACCGGGAGGCCGGCTGGGCGCCCGACTTCTCCGCCGCGCCGCGCGACGATGTCGCGGCCGTCTTCCTCAACTACCCCTCGAACCCCTGCGCCGTCTGCGTGCCCGAGGGGACCTTCGCGGGCGCGGTCGCGTACGCGCAGGAGACCGGCGCTGCGATCGTCCACGACTTCGCCTACGGGGACATCGTCTTCGACGGGCGCCGCCCGCAGAGCTTCCTCGCCGAGCCGGGCGCGAAGGAGGTCGGCGTCGAGATGTTCTCGATGTCGAAGACCTACGGGATGGCCGGCTGGCGGCTCGGGTTCGTCGTCGGCAACGCGGAGATCGTCTCCCGGCTCGACCTGCTCGCCGACCACGTGCGCGTCGGGATCTTCACGCCCGTGCAGCACGCGGGGATCGCGGCGCTGACCGGGCCGCAGGACTCGGTCGCCGAGCGCGTCGCGACCTACCAGCGCCGGCGCGACCGCGTGCGCGAGGTTCTCCCCCACGTCACCGCCGAGGGCTCGTTCTACCTCTGGTGGGAGCTGCCCGACGGCCTCACGCCCGAGCGGCTGCTCGAGCACCGCGTCGCGGTTGCGCCCGGCGAGGGCTTCGGGCCGCGCGGCGCGGGCTGGGCTCGGCTCTCGCTCGCGGTCACGGACGAGGTGCTCGAGACCGGGCTCGAGCGGATCGCCCGCGCGATCGCCTAGCGGTCAGCTCTCGCAGCCGACGCCGTCGCGATTCCCGTCGAAGTGATGCGGATCGGGATCCGGGACGTCCCAGCGCACGCGGAAGTTGGTGGCCGGGATGTCCGCACAGTTCAGGTCGGGCGGCGGAGGCTTGATGCAGAAGTCCGGATACGAAGCCGCGCAGCTGCCGCTCGGCGGCGGAGGGCCTGCGGGCGGCGGCGGTGGCGGAGCGGGCGGCCCGTGGCACGTCGCCCCGCTGAAGCCGACGACCGGATGCAGCTCGATGCCGTTCGGCGCGACGCCGGTCTGGCCGTGGATCTGGTCGAAGAAAGCGACCGCCGTGATCGTCGCCGTGCCTCTCAATCTCTTGAACGAGCCCGACGGCGCACCGCATGCAGCGACAAAGGCGCTTCGGGCTTGCCGCATCTTCGTCCTCGCCTTCGGCGTGGCACCGGCCGTGCAGGTCGCGGAAGGGAACTCGGCGATCATCGTCTGGCCGCCGCTCCGAGGATCGGCGATCACGAGGTGGATGTCGCTGTCGTCCTCGAGCTTCATCTCGACGAGCGACGCCCGCACGCGGTACGTCGTCTGCTCGATGCCGTGGATCCGCCTCAGGCTCAGATACGCCGGAGCCGCTTTGCGACGCAGCGCGCGAACCGTCGCCGCCCTCGGCTGAAGACTGAGCCGGCGACCCGCAGGATCGGCGAGCGTCTTCACGGACCAGCGCTCGATCCCGCAACCGACCTGCCGCGACTGCGGAGCCGTCGATTTCGCCGGCGCGAGCCCGGCCCACGCGAACGGAACGACCGCGAGGCCGAGGAGAACGGCCGCTAGGCCGCGCCGCCCTGGAATGTGTTCTTTCAAGACATGTTCATCGTCGACACTCCAGAGGACGGCGGCAATAGTCCATTTGGACTGTTTCGGGCTTAGAGTTACGCCATGGAAGGCTCCACCCGCGAGACCGACTTCGTCGCCCTCGGCAAGCCCGGCTCCGAGGCGTTCGCCGGGATCGAGACCTTTCCCAACCCCGGCGTGGCGCACGTCGACATGACCTCCGACGAGCTGATCGCCATCTGCCCGGTCACCGGGCAGCCCGACATGTACGTCGCGACCCTCGAGTACTGGCCCGGCGAGCTCTGCATCGAGTCGAAGTCGCTCAAGCTCTACCTCAACTCCTTCCGCGACGAGGGGCACTTCGCCGAGGCGCTCGCGGTCAAGATCCGCGACGACGCGGCCGCGGCGCTCCAGCTGCCCGCGGACAAGGTTCGCGTGACTCTCCGCCAGAAGTCGCGCGGCGGGATCACGATCACGGCCGTCACCTAACCACTTGCGCCTGGCCGTCCTGACCGGGCTCTACGTCGGCGTGGTCGTCATGGCGCAGGTCGGGACGAACAAGATCGTCGACGTCCCGCTGACCAACCTCACCGCGCCCGGCGGGACGTTCCTGATCGGGATCGCGCTCTCGATGATCGAGATCGCCCACCGCACGTCGCCGAGCCGCCGCGAGGGCTTCGTCAACGCGCAGGTCATGGTCGCCTGCGGCTGGGTCGCCTCCGCGATCCTCGCCGGCTACCTCGCGATCCTCAGCCGCATGTCGCCGGACGACCCGCTCTTCGACCGCCTCGCCGGCACCTGGCGGATCGTCGTCGCGTCCCTGCTCGCGTTCGTGGTCTCGGAGACGATCGACAACTCGCTCGGCACCTGGCTCCGCGACCGCGTGCACGACGCCTGGCGCGTCATCGGGACGAACGCGATCAGCGTGCCGATCGACTCGGCCGTCTTTCTGTTCGTCGCGTTCGGCTCGCTCGAGTTCATCGAGGGGCAGATCGTCGTCAAGTACGCGGCGACGCTGCTCGTCGGGGTCCCGCTCGTGCTCCTCCTGCGCCGCTACGTGCAGCCTCGATGAGCTCCGCGCGGCGGCTGGCGCTCGGCCGGCTGGTCTCGCTCACCGCAGGCTCGGCGGCCTACATCGCGCTGATCGCGGCGCTCTACCAGCACACCGGCTCGGCGGCCTGGGTCTCGGCGGCGCTCTTCGCGGGCGTCTCCGGCTCGGTGCTCGGCGCGCCCGTCGCCGGATGGCTGGGAGACCGGTACGAGCGGCGCTGGGTGATGGTCGGCGCCGACCTGGCCGCGGCGCTCGCGGCCGGCGCGATGGCGCTCTCGATCGACTCGCCGCTCGCGCTCGTGCTGCTCTTCGGAGCGCTCGCGGTCGTGGAGAGCCCGTTCGCGCCCGCCTCGGCCTCGGCGATGCCGAACCTCGTGCCGCCGGAGTCGCTCCCGCGCGCGAACTCGCTCGTCGCGGCGACGAGCGCGGCCTCGTACCTGCTCGGGCCGCTCCTCGGCGGCTTGCTGCTCGGCGCGGGCGCCTCCGCCCCGCTCCTGCTCTGGGTCGACGCGGCGTCGTTCGTGGTCTCGGCCTTGATCGTGCTCTCGATCCGCCGGCCGTTCGGGCTCGGGCGCGGGACGGACGAGGTGGCCGGACATCTGGGCGGGCGTGCAGCTGATCGTCCGCGAGCCGATCCTGCGGCTGCTGATCGCGTCCTCGATGGTCTCGCTGCTCGGGATGGGGATCGTGAACGTCGCCAACTACCCGCTCTCGATTCACCTCGGCGGCGGCACCGAGGGCTACGGCGCGCTCGAGGCGCTGCTCGGCGGCGGCGGGCTCGTCGGAGCGGCGCTCGCCGCGCGGATCCTGAGCCCGGCGCGCGCGCCGCTGATCGTCACGGTCACGTTCGCGGTCTCCGGAGCGGGCTTGCTGCTCGCAGGGCTCGCGCCGGTGATCGCGGTCGCGCTCGCGGGGATGGCAGTCGCCGGAGCCGGGCGCGGGCTCGGGGACGTCGCCGACACGACACTCGTCCAGGCACGAACAGGGGACGCCGTCCGCGCACGGGTCTTCGCCGCCCAGGACGGCGCCGCGCACGCGGCCTACAGCGCGGCGATGCTCGCCGGAGGGCTGCTCGTCGGGCTCGCGGGAGCGCGCGACGGCGGTCGTGACGGCCGGCGGCTGCGGTTTCGCTGCGGCGCTCGTTGCATCTCGGATGCTCCGGCGGTAAGAGTCTCGTGTCATGAACCGTCTCGAGGAACGCCTCGCGCCCCTCGACGGCATTGCGGCCGTGATCCTCTGGGTCGCCGGTGTCGCCGTCCTGCAGGGCAAGGCTGACCAGCCGTCCTCGGACGCCTCCCCCGCCCAGGCCCTCCGGTTCTTCCAGGTTCACACCGGCACGGTCCTCCTGGGCACGCTCCTCTTCGGGCTCGGCACGCTCTTCTTCCTCTGGTTCCTCGGGCTCATCCGCACGCAGCTCGGGCCGGCCGAGGGAGGGCAGCGGCGGCTGAGCTCGATCGCGTACGCGGCGGGGATCGCGATGGCGATCTGCCTGCTCCTGACGCCTGCGACGCACGCGGCGGGGGCGATGAACAACGTGGGCCTGTCGCCCGACGCGGCGCAGGTCTACCTCGGGCTCAACGCGGGCTTCTACTGGGCGGCCGGGCTCTCGGGCGCGGTGTTCCTGCTGGCCACTGGGGCTGACCTCGCTCTCGACCGGCGCGTTCCCGGCCTGGCTCGCCTGGGCGAGCATCGTGCTCGCGATCTGGCTCCTGATCGTGCCGATCGCCTGGATCGCGCTCGTCTACGCGTTCCCGCTGTGGCTGATCGCGGTCAGCGTGCTGCTCTGGACTCGAGCGAGAAGCGATTCCCGTCCGGATCCCGGGCATCGAACACCCTGACGCCCGCGATCGGCTCGCGGATCGCGGTCACGTCGACGCCCGCGGCTTCGAGGCTGGCGCGCGCCGCGTCGAGATCATCGACGAGGAAGGTCGGGTCGGGCGCCTCCGAGCCCGCGTGGAGCGCGAGCGTGCAGGCGCCGGTGCGGAAGGTCGTCCAGTGCGGGCTCTCGAAGTCGGGCTCGAGCCCGAGCGTGTCCCGGTAGAACGCGGTCGCCCGGGCCATGTCCTGCGTGTAGACGATGACCTCGACGAGCTCCACGCCGCGGAGCCTATGCGCTCGATGCCTGTCAGCTAGCCGGGCCGCTCGACATCGACGCGTTCGGGTCGAAGCGCGCGAGCGGGCACGCGGCCCAGAGACCCTTTTGGTCGGCGCGGGCCTCCTCGGCCGCGTCGAGGAACTCGCCGGCGTAGCGGCCGCGCCTGCCGCCGAAGAACCAGACGCCCGCGGCGCCGTCCTGCACGAGCGTCACGTTCACGTCCTCGTCGCCCTTCCAGACGTAGGCGAGCTTGCGTTGGAAGCGGTCGACCTGGTCGAGCTTCGAGTCCTGTTCGATCCGGACGTGCGTGCCGGCCGGGATCAGCCGCCGCGTGAGCGCGCTCGCCTGGTCGCCGTAGCACTCGACGTGCTTCTCGGGCGTGTCGATCTGGACGAGCCGCACGCGCTGGCCGCCGACGAGCTCGATCGTGTCGCCGTCGATCACCGCCGCCACGACCGCGTTGTCCTTCGAATCGCCGCGGGTTACCCAGGCAAACGCGGCCAACGCGAGGACGAAGACAACGAGGAAGACGACGAGACCTCGCGACATGCGTCGAGAATCGCAGAGACCGCGGCCGACCCGCTCCTTCTGTGTATGTCTCGGCGCAATCTCGGTCTATCCTCGGTGCATCGTCGTTCGAGCGCCGCACCCGTCTCCCTGGCTGATTCCGGCCGGCGCGGGGCTGGTCTACCTCGCAAGCCTGAGCGCGATCCTCGTCCAGGAGCACGAGGAGCCGAAGCTGCTCGTCCTGGCCTTCCTTGCCCCTTCGCTCCTCGCCGGGCTCGTGATCAAGCGCTTCTCCGCGCTCGTCCTTCCGCTGGGGGTGATCGCCGTCTCGCTGCTCTGGGTTCCGCTGGTCGACGAGGACCCGATCGTGGCCATGCTGGGCGGGCTTCTCGCGGGCGTCGTGCTGGCGAAGGGGTATGAGCGAACGCAGGGGCGCCCGCGCTCGGAGCCGGCGCCGCAGCCCGATGCCCGTGCGCATCGCTTGCCTGGCCTCAAGCGCGTCGCGAAGCGGGTCGTGACGAGGGAAGGCGTGGACAACGTGCTCGACCGCGTCCGCTTCCGCATCGACACGTTCCCGCACGGCGTCTACCAGCCGGTTCCGTATCTCCCCCTGCGCTCCGCAACACGGGGCGAGGGCTCGGAATCGCGCTGGGACGCGATGCTCCCGATCGTCCGCGAGCAGGCGGTCGAGAGCGCGGTCGACATCGGCGCGTGCGAGGGCTACTTCTCGATCATGCTCGGCGAGGCCGGAGTCCCGACGATCGCGCTCGAGGGCGATCCGGGGGCTTCCCGAACGGCGATGCTCGCGGTGCGGCGCAGCGGGCTCGAGAACGTGGGCGTGCTCGCGCTCGCGCTGACCCCGGAGAACGTCGTCGCCGTCCCCGGCTCCGACTGCACGGTCTGCCTGTCCGTCTGGCACCACTTCGTGCGCCACAACGGCCTGGAGCGCGCGACCGAGATGCTGGGGAGCATCTGGGCGGGAACGCGGAAGGTGCTGTTCTTCGACACGGGCGAGAACGAGATGACGCCCGAGTACCGGCTCCCGCCGATGACGCCCGATCCCGCTTCGTGGCTCTCGACCTATCTCGCGAAGACCATGCCCGGATCGCGCGTGGAGCAGCTCGGGACGCATGCGGCGTTCGATCCGTCGGGCCGCCCGTGCGAGCGCAACCTGTTCGCGGTCATTCGGCTCTAGCGAGCAGGTAGCCGACGATCGCGCCGGCCGCCAGGAGCTGAGCCCAGGCGGGGAGGCCGCCTTCGTGGTGCCAGCCCGGGATCCGGTGGCTCGGGAAGAGCTTGCGCCCGCCTGGCTGCGGGAGGCGGATTGCGTGCTCGATGTCCGGCGCGGACGAGGCGAGCGCGCCGAGCGTGACCGGGCTCAGCGGGCCGTAGCGCGCGGCGATCGCGAACAGGCACGCGAAGCCGCTTCGAACCTCGAAGTGGTACGAGGGGATGTCCTGGTGCGGGATCCGGTCGCCGAGCGCGTGCATCGCGAGCCCGAGCGCGACCGCCGCTGGACGCGAACGGGTCAGCGCGCCGCCGGCGGCTCCTGTCGCCACGTGCAAGGAGACGATCACACGTCAATCAAAGCAGCGGACGCCGAAAAGGTGACACTTCACGCGTGGAACGGCTGCGCAGGGCACTCGACTGGCTCCACAGCCACCGCTGGGCGCTCATCGCGCTGCAGCTGACCGCGCTCACGATCGTCCTCGTCTTCTTCTACTGGGCCTTCCGCGACGCCTGGCACGAGGCGAAGCCGCTCCTGCGCGAGGCCGACCTCGGCGACGTCGCGATCTCGAGCCTGATCCTCGTCGCGTACTACCTGCTGTTCACGGTCGCCTGGCAGCGCATGCTCGCCGCGTGGGGGCTCGAGATCCCGTACCTCGTGGCGCTCCAGGCGGAGATGGCGTCGATCCTCGCGAAGTACGTGCCCGGGACGGTCTGGATTCCCGCGGCGCGGATCGCGGCCTTGCGGCGCTACGGCATCCGCGAGACGCCCCTCGATCCTCGGCTCGATGCTGATGGAGGCCGGGCTCTCGGCGCTCTCGGGGGTGATCGTGTTCATGGTCAGCCTCACGACGGTCGGCTTCAGTTCGGCGCCGGTTCTGCCGCTGCTTCTGCTCGGGTTGATCGCGGCCGTGGGGCTCCACCCGAAGGTCTTCACGCCCGGTTTCCGACGCTTGCTGCGGCCGTTCGGCGGAGGCGAGCTCCCGCCCCTCCCCTATTCGACGATGGTCGGGCTGCTCGGCGTACTACTGCTTCACGTGGCTCGTCGGAGGCACGGCGCTCTTCTTCCTGCTTCGCTCGCTCGGCGGCTCTCCGTCGCTCGCGGACGTCCCGTATCTCGGCGGCGTGGCCGCGGTCTCGGCGATCGTGGCGTTCCTCTCGCTGATCACGCCGTCAGGGCTCGGCGTCCGCGAGGCGTCGATGTACGGCTTGCTGCTGGCGGTGACGACGAAGGGCGTCGCGCTCGGCGTGACCGTGCTGAACCGGCTGACGATCACGATCGTCGAGGGGCTGCTCCTGGTCGTGGGCGCGCTCTTGCTGCGCTTCAGTTCGCCGCCTGAGCTGAAGACCGACCCCTAACCGCAATTTCGCCCGCCGAAGCGGGCGAAATTGGACCATAAAAATTCGCCGAGCCGGTTGCGCTTTCGTCCACTCAACCGTCTGACTTTGGGCTTGCGCCTACAGTCCTTCGGTTCAGTTTCGATCTACTTGCGCTCCGTGCTCGGCGCAATCGGCAACCTAAGGGGCCTGGTGCTCTCGCGCAAGCCCCTCGGCGACGAAATTCTTCGCATTTTGCGAAGTCGCGAAATCAGGCCGCGACGAACTTGTCGCAAAGAGCGAAGGTCAGCTCTTCGTCGGAGCTCGCCCGCCGGCGCCAGAACCACACGGCTCCGCCCAGCGCGGCCACGCCGGCAGCGATCGCGCTCTTCTTCGGCAGACGGTCGTCGCTCGTCCCGGCCGACTTCGCCTTCCGCTTCGCAGCCATCTTGCTGACAGTCCACACGGCCCAGCCGAGGAGGGCGTTTCGCCTGTTGATGACGCTCATGACCCGAGCGTACCCGCCCCGTCAGCCGTCTACACAAAAAAGGAGGACGCCGCCCCCCCGAGCGGCGTCCTGTGGAGAGAGGGGTTAGACCCGAGCCGAGAGGTGGCCGGGCTCGGATCGCCCACACCCAGAAGACGCCCGCGGGCACGGAAACCTACGCTCTGCTCAGCGAACCGCTCTCCGGGGAGTCCTGGGCGAAGAACGACGAGAGCGAGTGCGGCAGCGACACGTTGGCGAGAGCGCGCAGCGCGACCCGCTGTGCGCGCTGGCTGCGGTCGAGGCGCTCGCAGTCGTCGCACTCGCGCGCGTGGGCGCGGAGGGCTCGGCGCTCGCCTCGTGAGAGATACCCGTCGAGGTTGCGCGAGATCGCTCGTTCGGCTTCGTGGCACGTGAGGGCGCCCTCGAGCTCCTCACGGAGAGCGCGGCGGGCGCGGAAGATGAGCGACTCGGCATGCGGCAGAGAGACCCCGAGGATTTCGGCGATCTCGACGTACGGCCGCTCCTGGACATCGCGCATGATCAGGACGGCCCGCAGCTGGAACGGGAGCACGCCAAGCGCGCGGCGGACGTCGTTCTCGCTGGGGTCGCCGTCGTCGGAGAGCGTCTGATCGATGCTCTCCTCCTCGTAAGGGACCTGGTGCATGCCCGCGGAGCGGCGCGCCCGCCGCTCGCAGAGATCGTGCGCGATCCCGATCAGCCAGGTGCTCAGTGAGGTCGGCGCCTCGTCCTGACGGAATCGGTACGCGTAGAGGAACGTCGTTTGCGTGACGTCCTCCGCGTCCTCGGGCGTCGGCAGAACGGCGAGGGCGTAGCGATAGACGGCTCGGACGTGGGAGCGGTAGAGGCGCTCGAACGCCCGGTCCGTGCGCGGCCGGGGCGTCATCTCTTAGGTGGATGCCGCGGCAGCGCCGTTTCTTGCGGCGCAGTGCTACGGAAGCGGCGGCGGCGGGGGCAGCGGCGGCGGCGGGGGAAGCGGCGGAGGCGGCAGCGGCGGGAGCGGAGGCGGCGGCGGGAGCGGACGGCGGCGGCGGGCGGCGGCAGTGGCGGAAGCGGCGGCAGCGGCGGGACGGGGATCGGCGGCACGGGGGGAAGATCCACGTGGACCGGCGGCGGTGGAAGCCGGAGCCCGCGCCGATCCCGAACCCGAGCCCGAACCTGAGCCCGATCCCGATCCTGACCCGTTGCCGTCGCTGCCGGACGCGGAGCCTGAGCCCTGGCCCGCCCCGCCGCCCAGGTTCCGCGCGTTGGCATGCGCGGCGGAGCGGAGGTTCCGGGCGGAGGCGCCGCGTTTCGCGTGCCGGCCGTTCCGGGTTGCGCTGCGAGCGGTCTTGGCGCCTTGTCGCGTTCTCCCGGTAGATCCCCGGGTGGACGATGCCTGCTTCTGCTCCACCGCAGGAGTGCGCGTCGGCTTCTTGTCCTTCGCTGCGACCGCCTTGACCGCCTCGTGCCCGACACCGGCGACGACGAGGCCGGCGGCGACGACCGACGCCATCTTCGCGCCGAGGCCGAGGCCGCCTCCGACCGCGATCCCGCCCGTGGTTCCTCCGCCGAAGAACGAGCCGGCGAGGGAGGCAGGGAGCGGGACGCCGCCGAGGTGCCTGAGGGCGGCGCTCTGGGCGCGCTGGCGGCGCTCGAGCGTTGCGCAGTCCTTGCACTCGCGGAGGTGGGCGCGGAGGGCGCCTCGCTCGGCGCTCGGGAGCTTGTGCTCCTCGAGGCGAGACAAGGTGATCTTGGCCTCCTGGCACGTGAGGCCGCCTTCGAGCTGCTCGCGAAGGGCGCGGCGAGCGCGGAAGATCAGGGTCTCGACGGCGCCGACCGAGGTGTCGAGAATCTGGGCGATCTCTGCGTAGGAGCGTCCTTCGAGCTCGCGCATGACGAGTGCGGCGCGCTGGTTGAAAGCGAGGAAGCCGAGCGCGCGGCGGATCTCGGTGCGCGGTCGGGACGTCGGGGTCGTCGGCGGCCGCGGCGGCGAGCGACTCGTCGAACTCGACCTCCTGGGGGCGGCGCGACGAGTCGCGGAAGCGCTGGCGGCAGACGTTGTGCGCGATCTTGATCAGCCAGTTGTGCGGCTTGTGCGGGCGCTCGCCGCGCTCGAAGGCGCGGTAGGCGCTGAGGAACGTCTGTTGCGTGACGTCTTCGGCGTCGGCCTCGTTGTGGAGGACCGCGAGGGCGTAGCGGTAGACCGCGTGGACGTGCTTCGTGTACATCCGCTCGAAGGAGCGGTCAGCAGCTCGAGGTCGCTGCGCGAGGACGGGGGTCACTGTCTGCTAGACGCTCTCTGAGGCATTTTCTTGCGGTCTGTTCGGGTCACTGTTCTTGTAGAACGGGCGATGTGCAGTGAGAGATGCGCTTCGCTACTAAGTGTCACCATTTGGAGCGAATTTGACACTTGCGCGTGTGGATTGGCGCGGTACGCTCGAAGCGGGTGGCGGGTGGAACCTCATCCCCTCCCAAGGGTGGGGATGTACCTGGAATAGGCGTGCCGGTCGAGAGGGACGCGCTAGGTCGTCGCTGCGGCGCGCCGCTTCGGCGGCAGGTGGATCGCGCGGCCCAGTGCCACGAGGCCCGCTTCCTTGACCGCCTCCGACAGCGTCGGATGCGCGGCCATCCCGTCGGCGACCGTCTCCACCGTCGCCTCCGCGTCCAGCGCCACGACCCCGGCCTCGATCAGGTCGGTCACGTGCGGCCCGACCATCACGATCCCGAGCAGCTCGCCGTACCGCGTCTCGTGGATCGACTTCACCCAGCCGACGGTCTCGTTCTGCATCACGGCCCGCGCGTTCGCGACCCACGGGAACATCCCGGTCGCCACGTCGTCGCCGTACTGCTCGCGCGCCTCGGCCTCGGTCAGCCCCACGCCGGCGATCTCGGGATCCGTGTAGATCGGCCGCGGCACGCCCCGGTTGTCGACGACAGCCTCGTGCCCCATCGCGTTCTCGGCCGCGACCTCGCCCTCGCGGAACGCCGTGTGCGCGAGCTGCCAGTACCCCGCGCAGTCGCCGACCGCGTAGATGTGCGAGACGGTCGTGCGCCGATGCTCGTCGGCGGCGATGCCTTTCCGCTTGTCCAGCTCGACCCCGATCTCCTCCAGCCCGAGCCCCTCGACGAGCGGCCCGCGCCCGACCGCGACGAGCATCAGGTCCGCGTCGACGGTCTCACCCTCGCCGAAGTGGACGCGCAGCCCGTCGCCGGTCTCCTCGACCTTCGTGCACTGCTTCTCGAGATGCAGCGTGATCTCGCGCCGCCCGAACTGCTTCGCGAGCTCCTTCGCCGCGTCGTCGTCCTCGGCCGGGATCAGCTTCGGGAGCATCTCGATGATCGTCACCTCGGTGCCGAAGCGGCTGGAAGATCGACGCGAACTCGCAGCCGATGATGCCGCCGCCGAGGATGACAAGCCGACGGGGAACCTCCGTCTGGCCGAGCAGGCCCTCGGAATCGACACAGCGTGCGGAGTCGAGCCCCTCGATCGGCGGCCGCAATGGGAATGAGCCGGTGGCGACGACCGCGCTCTTGAACGTGACGTCCTCCCCGCCCTCGACCGCGATCGTGTTCGCGTCCTTGAACCGGCCGGTGCCGTGCACCCACTCGACGCCGTTCGCCTTGAAGAGGCTCGCGACGCCGTTGACCATCTGCTTGACGACGGACGCCTTCCACTCGTTCGCGGTCGCGAAGTCGAGCTGCGGAGCGCCGACCTGGACGCCGAGCTTGCCGAACGTGTGCTCGGCTTCCTTCATCGCGAACGCGGTCTGGACCCACGCCTTCGTGGGAATGCATCCGATCCGCAGGCAGGTGCCGCCGAGCTCCGGCTCTTTCTCGATGCAGACGGCCTTCGCGCCGAGCTGAGCAGCGCGAATCGCGGCCGTATAACCGCCTGGGCCTCCTCCGAGAACCGCTACGTCGCAGTCCATAAACCGATCCTATCTAGGCGAAGCTCGGCGCGCATGGTGGTCGCCCCGTCCCGCTCGTCGACCTTGGCGAAGCCGTACCGCTCATAGAGCTTCACTGCGGGGCTGTCCGATGCGACGCTCAGCGAGATCGCCCCGTAGCCCTCAGCGCGAGCCCGGGCCAGGAGCGCGTCCATCAGCTCCCCGCCGAAGCCGTGGCCGCGCCGGCTGGGGACGACCGCGATCGAGAGCTCAGGCGTCTGCTCGTCGACGAACCCGTAGCCTGGAGCGTCTTCCTTGAAGAGCCGGTACCAGGCCGCGCCGACGGGAAATCCATCGTCCAGCGCGATCACGGCCGCATCGCCGGAGCGGCCCCAGTTCTCGACGTAGCGCATCGGGTGCAGGCCGGTCTCGTCCTCGTCCCCGGAGCGCCAGTAGTAGGCATGGCGCAGCATGTCGCGGAGAAAACGCGCGTCCTGCGGCGTTCCCGGGCGGATCATCCCTCGCGGAGCTGCTGGACGAGCTGGAGCCGGTTTCCGTCCGGGTCGAAGACGTCCACGACCCGCACCTCCTCGTGCAGCTCGAGCACGGTGCCGATATCGACGCTCTCGCCGCGCAGGCGGTCGGCCTCGCGCCTTGATGTCCTCGACGTCCACGCTCGCAACCGGCCCGTCGGGTTGCGGCTCGCCCTCGGAGAGCGCGATCAGCATCCCGGCTCGCTCGAGCTTCGCCCAGTCATCGTCCGCGTAGGTCTCGCGTGAATCCGAGCGTGTCCTTGTAGAAGGAGCGCGCCTTATCGAGATCGCGCACCTGGTAGAAGATGCGCGTCACAGCGCGAGACCGGGCTCTTCGAGGAGCGTCTTCAGCTCGCGCAGGAACTCGGCGGCCTTGGCGCCGTCGATCGCGCGGTGGTCGCACGTCAGGGTCATCGCCATCAGCGGCCGCGGGACGAGCTCGCCGTCCAGGACGACCGGCTTCGCCTCGATCGACCCGACCGCGAGGATCGCGGCCTGCGGCGGGTTGAGCACGGCCGTGAAGATCTCGACGCCGTACATCCCGAGGTTCGAGATCGTGAACGTGCCGCCTTCGAGATCCTCCTGGGAGAGCTTGCCCTCGCGCGTGCGCTGGACGATCTCCTTCCGCTCGGCCGCGATCTGCACGAGCGACTTGCGCTCGACCTCGCGCTGCACGGGGACGATCAGGCCGCGCTCGGTGGCGACTGCCAGCCCGATGTGCGCGTTCGGGAAGATCCGGAGCTCGTCGTCGGCGAACTGCGCGTTGACCTCGCGGTGGCGCAGGAGCGCGACTGCCGCGAGCTTCGTGAGGATGTCCGTCACGCTGACGCCCTGGTCGCGCAGCCGGTCGTGGAGCTCCTGCGCGCGGGTCATGTCCGCGGACATGGAGATCTGGAACGCGGGCGCCTGCCAGGCTTCGGTCAGGCGGCGCGCGATCGTCTTGCGGAGCGACGTGAGCGGGACGACCTCGGCCTCGAGCGGCGCTGCGCCGACCGTGGCATGCGCAGGCGTCGCCGCGGCGCGCTCGACGTCCTCCGCGACGATTCGCCCTTCGGGCCCTGTCCCCATCAGGCTCGCGAGGTCGATCCCGCGCTCGCGGGCGATGCGGCGGGCCAGAGGCGACGCCTTGACCCGCCCGTTGGCGCGGGCCGTTTCCTGCTCCTCGGCGTCCTCCTTGGCCGCCTCGCGGCCGCGCTCACGCTCCTCTTCGCGCGCGGGCGCAGGCGAGCCTTCCTCCTGCTCGTCCTCGTCGACCTCGACCGCAGCCTCCTCCTCTTCCTCGGCGACGTCCTCGCCCTCCTCGCCGATGACCGCGATCCGCTTGCCGACCTCGATCTCGTCGCCTTCGCCGGCGAGGATCTTGAGCAGGACGCCGCTCGCGTCGGCCTCGACCTCCTGGGTGACCTTGTCCGTGTCGAGCTCGTACAGCGGCTCGCCCTTCTCGACCTTGTCCCCTTCGGACTTCAGCCAGCGGACGATCGTGCCCGCTTCCATGCCCTGGCCGAGCCGAGGAAGGGAGACGTCAACCGCCATTTCGCCCCACGGTCCGCATGATCGCCTCGAGCACCTCGGCCTGGTGCGGGACGACGAACTCCTCCATCACCGGCGCGAACGGGAGCGGGACGAACTTCGCCCCCACGCGCTCGACCGGAGCGTCGAGCCAGTCGAAGGCCTGGTGCTGGATGACCGCCGCGACCTCGGCGCCGAAGCCCATCCGCGTCACGGCCTCGTGCGCGACGACCGCGCGGTTCGTCTTCTTCACCGAGTCGATGATCGTCTCCTCGTCGAGCGGCTGCAGCGTGCGCGGGTCGACGACCTCGACGGAGACGCCCTCCTTCTCGGCCTCCTCCGCGGCGGCCAGCGACTCGTGGACGAGCCGGCCCGTCGCGATCACGGTCACGTCCTCGCCCTCGCGGTGAATGCGCGCCTTGCCGATCGGGATCGGCTCCAGCTCCTCGGGCACGTCCTCCTTGAGCCCGTACAGCGTCCGGTGCTCGAAGAAGACGACCGGGTTGTCGTCGTAGATCGCCGACCAGAGAAGCCCGCGCACGTCGGTCGCGGTCGACGGGAACA
This sequence comes from uncultured Actinomycetes bacterium, assembly GCA_963712635.1. Taxonomy (GTDB): domain Bacteria; phylum Actinomycetota; class Thermoleophilia; order Gaiellales; family Gaiellaceae; genus VAXT01. Next base: position 722,673 of record CAVQIS010000008.1, read on the forward strand.
CGACCTTCAGCCCCGGGATGTGCACGAACCAGGCCTCGAGCTGCTGCGCGTGCTGCGCGCCCGGAGACCAGCCCGCGCCGCCCTGGGTGCGGATCGTGAGCGGCACCTTGAGCTGGCCGCCGGACATGTACCGGTGCTTCGCCGCCTGGTTGACGATCTGCTCGGTCGCGAGCGTCAGGAAGTCCTCGTACATGACCTCCGCGACGGGCCGCATCCCCTGCATCGCCGCGCCGATGGCCGTGCCGACGAGCGCCATCTCCGAGATCGGCGTGTTCCGCACGCGCTCCGGGCCGAACTCGTCGAGCATGCCCTGCGTGACGCCCATCGAGCCGCCCATCTCGGCGATGTCCTCGCCCATGATGAAGACGTCGTCGTCCTTCCGCATCGCCTGCGAGAGCGCGTCGCGTACCGCTTCTCGGTAGCTGAGCTCAGGCATAGAGATTCTTGAGCGCGTCCTCGGGCTTCGGGTCGGTGCCCGCCTTCGCGAACTCGACGGACGCCTCGACGAGCTCGTGCGCCTCGCGGTCGGCCTCCTCGAACTCCTCGTCCGAGAGACCGAGCTTCTCGCGCAGGTGCGTGATCGGATCCTGCGTCTCGCGCAGCTCCTCCACTTCGCCCTTCGGCCGGTAGACCTGCGGATCGCCGATGTAGTGGCCGGTCAGCCGGTACGTCTCGAGGAGCAGGAAGACGGGACCGCGTCCCTCGCGCGCGTGGTCGAGAGCCGCCAGCGCCCCGGCGTACACCTCCTCGACGTCCTGGCCGTCGACACGGTTCGCGGCCATTCCGTACGCCGCTGCGCGCTCCGTGAGGTCTTCGATCGGGAGCTGCTGCTTCGCCGGCGTCGACTCGGCCCAGTGGTTGTTCTCGCACACGAAGACCGCGGGCACGCCGCCAGAGCTGCGCGAGGTTCAGCGACTCGTGGAACGTCCCGATGTTCGTCGCGCCGTCCCCGAAGAAGGCGACCGCGACGCGCGGCTCGTCGCGCATCTTGAAGGCGAGCGCTGCGCCGACCGTCGCGGGGAGCCCGCCGCCCACGACCGCGTTCGCGCCGAGGTTCCCGCGCTCCACGTCGTAGAGGTGCATCGACCCGCCGTAGCCGTGCGAGGTGCCCTCGAGCTTCCCGTACAGCTCGGCCATCAACTCGTTCGGGTGCGTGCCCTTGGCGAGCGTGTGGCCGTGCGCGCGGTGCGTGGAGGCGATCACGTCGCCCTCCTCGAGCGCGCGGCAGACGCCCACGGCGCAGGCCTCCTGCCCGATCGCGACGTGCAGGAACCCGGGCAGCTCGCCCGCGCGGAAGCGCTCCTCGACCTTCTCCTCGAAGCGCCTGATCAGGAGCATCTCGCGGAAGAACTCCCGCAGGAGCTCCTCCGAGACGGCGCCTTTCTTCTCGACCTTGGCCACTGCGGTTTTGAGTTTATGCTCAGGCCCGTGAGCCTCGTCGACCAGTGGCAGGAGATCCTCGCCGGGCTGCCCGAGAACTGGGCCGACGCGCGGCTTCGGCTGACGGTCGAGGGCGACGACGCTGCCCGTGCGGTCGCGAATCTCGGGCCGCTGAACCCGGCGCAGCGCGGGAACATGGTGCGGTTCTACGTGACGCGGCGCGGCGCCGGCGCATCCCCCGCGCTCGTCGAGCGGCTGCTGGCGCGGATCGACCAGGAACGGATCGGCGGCACGCTGGAGCTCGTCGGCGCCGGCGAGGCGACAGAGCCTGCGGCCGTCGAGCTGCAGCGGGCGACGCTTGCGGCGACCTGGGACGCAGAGCTCGCGGCGCTTCCGCCCGACTGGTCGGACATCTACGCCGAGGTCGAGCTCGTCTCGTCGGACTGGCTGGAGCGCGCCGCGCTGCTGATGGCGCCGGTCAACCCTGCTCGGTACGGCGGCACCCCGGGCTTCCGCTTCCGGGTCGCGCGCCTGTTCGGCTACGGCGCGTCGCCCGACATGACCCGCCGCTGCCTAGAGCGCGTCGACCAGGAGGAGATCGGCGGCCAGCTCCGCATCCTGCGCGTGCTCTCCGACACGAAGCCGGTCTACACGCAGGGCCCGGTCTGGTACGTCGAGGGGCGATCCGTCTGAGCGATCCGGTCTCCTGGCTCGTCCTGGAGCAGGGCTGGGAGGTGGTCGACTCCGCCGGCGAGAAGGTGGGCACGGTCGACGAGGTGCTCGGCGACCAGAACGCGGACATCTTCGACGGGCTCGCCGTCGCGACGGGGCTCGTCGGGAGCCCGGTGTACGTCCCGGCGGAGCGTGTCGGCGAGATCACGGAGGGCCGCGTGCAGCTGGAGCTCACGGGCGACCAGGTCGAGCGCCTCGAGCCGTACGAGCCGCCCGCGGCGCCTTAGCGCACGGTCACGGCCACGCGCTGCGGCGCGTTGTTCACGTAGCCGCCGGTGTTCCAATCGGCCTCGTCCGGCTGGGTGTTGCCCGCTCCGTCGGTCGCGCGGCACAGGAGCTCGTGCTCGCCCGGCGTGGCGTCGTCCCAGCGATGGGTCCAGCGCTGCCAGCCGTACTCGCCGACCGGGTCGTCGAGGGCGGCGTCCTGCCACGTCTCGCCGCCGTCGGTGCTCACCTCGACCCGCGTGATCGGGGCCCAGCCCGACCAGGCGCGGCCTTCGAGCTCGCAGGGGCCGGCCTCGAGGAATCGCTTCCGGTCGGGGAAGTCGGGAATCCCGGGCGGGATCATCATCGAGCGCGGGAGCATGCGCGTGACGGGCTCGCCGACCTCCTCGTCGGTCACCTTCGTCCGGTACTGCATCTTCTGCTGGTAGCCCTCGAACGGCTCGGTCAGGACGGTGATCGAGTCGAGCCACTTCACGTGGGACATCCCGTACCAGCCGGGGACGATCAGGCGGAGCGGGAAGCCGTGCTGGGGCGGCAGCGTCTGGCCGTTGACCTCGTAGGCGAGGAGCATCTCCGGACGGCGCGCCTCGTCGAGCGGAAGGCTCCGCTCGTACGCGTGCTCGACCTCGCCCTGGATCCCGCGGTCGAGGCCCGTGAAGAGCACCTCGACGGCGCCGTCCTCGATCCCGGCTTCCTCGAGCAGCGGCGCGAGCGGCGTGCCCGTCCACTCCGCGTGGCCGATCGCCTCCTCGATCCACGGCTGGCTGAGCGGCCGCGGCGAGTAGCGAGACCGGCCGTTGCCCGCGCACTCGAGCGTCACGGCGATGCTCGTCTTGCGGCCGCTCCTTCAGCTCCTCGAGCGAGAGCGAGATCGGCCGCGAGACGTGCCCGCCGATGTCGAGCTTCCAGCCCGTGACGTCCACGTGCGGGATGTCGAAGTGGATCAGGAGGTAGTGCAGGCCGAGCGGCGTGATGTCGTAGCGCAGCATCTCGAGCGGAAAGCCGTGGTTCCGCAGCGCGAGCGCGAGCTCGACCTGAGAGAAGTCCTCGCCGGTGCTCTGGATCTCAGATTCGACCGCCAACGACGAAGACGGTACGCCCTCCGCACCGAACGGGCAAGACGGTTCGGGCCGTGTCCGATGCCTGGCACCGGACAGGTCCCGTCGGGTCAGGCTGTTGCGAGCTCATAGTGGATCCGGCGCAGGCGCTGGGTGCGCGCCTGGAAGACGTCGACGACGCGCGGGTCGAACTGGTGCCCGCGCTCGCGGAGGATCTCCGCCTCGGCCTCCTCCCAGCTCCGCGCAGCGCGGTAGGGCCGGTCGCTCGTCATCGCGTCGAGCGCGTCCGCCACCGCGAACACGCGCGCGAGAAGCGGGATGTCGGTCTCGGCGAGGCCGTCCGGATAGCCGTGGCCGTCCCAGCGCTCGTGGTGGTGGCGCACGACCTCCAGGCCCTGGCCCTGCAGCAGTGCGACGCCGCTCAGGAGCTGCTCGCCGAGGATCGTGTGGGTCTGAAGCAGACCACGCTCCGTCGGCGATAGCTCGCCGCGCTTCTGGAGGATGCTGTCCGGGATCCCGATCTTCCCGATGTCGTGGAGCAGGAAGCCGTACTCCACGCTCTCGTCCTCGAGCAAATCGGGATCGAGCCCCGTGGCGAGCTCCATCGCGTAGCGCTGCACCCGCTGGGAGTGCGCGCCCGTGCCGATGTCCTTCGTCTCGAGCGCGCCGGCGAGCGCCGTGACGGTCTCGCGGTAGGCGCGCTGGATGATCGCGCGCTGGCCGCGCTCGACCTCGAGCAGGCGACGGAGATCCTGGGCGTACAGGATCAGCTGCTCCTCGGGCGGGCCGGCCGACGAGCGGAACGGTCCCTCGTACAGGCCGCCGGCGATTCGCTCCACGAGGTTCAGGAGCTCGAGCGGGCTGAACGGCTTGCGCAGGAACGCGTCCGCCCCGGACTGCTGCGCGGCGGTCTCGGTGCCGCCCTCGGAGCCGGTGAGCAGGACGACGCCGATGTGCTTCGTCTCGGGATCGGCCTTCAGCTGGCGGCAGAACGTCAGCCCGTCCGTCCCGGGCATGCTGACGTCGAGCACGAGGACGTCCGGCACGCGCGCCCGGATCCGCTCGCGCGCGAGCTCGGCCGAGTCGGCTTCCTCGACCTCGATGTCGACGACCTCGAAGGTCGTCCGGAGCAGGATCCTCAGCGCAGGGTCGTCGTCCACGACGAGCAGCCGGAGCCCGCGGTCGCCGCGCTTCGGACCTGCGACCGGGCGCAGATGCGGAGTCGGGTGGACGGGGCGCGTCTCCTCGCGGTCGCCGGTGTAGATCTGCACGCGGTTCTTGCCGGACAGCTTCGCGGCGTAGAGCGCGATGTCCGCCTTGCGCTGGAGCTCTATCGGGTCGCGCGCGTGCTCGGGAACGGACGCAATCCCGGCCGAGGCAGTCGGCAGCCGGTGCCCGCGCCGCGACTGGGTGAGGCCGAGGCGCATGCGCTCCGCGATCTGACCCGCCTCGCGCGCGGTGCCCTCGACGACGAGCGCGAACTCCTCGCCGCCGACGCGGAAGATCTCGTCCTCCGCGCGGACGACTCGCATGAAGACACGGCCCACCTCGCGCAGGACGTCGTCCCCGACGACGTGACCCTGCTGGTCGTTGATCTGCTTGAACCCGTCGAGGTCGAAGAGGACGAGCGAAACGGGCTGGTCTCGCCGTGTCGGGTCGAGCAGCTTGTCCAGGTGCTCGTCGAACGCGCGCTTGTTGGCGAGGCCGGTGAGCGCGTCGCGCCGCGCCTCGAAGTAGGTCATCGCGAGCCGGCGCTCGCTGGCCAGGGCGACGGAGGCGAGGTCGGCGACCGCCGAGACGAGCTCCGGGTCGCCCTCGGCTCCGACGCTCGCCGGTAGCGCGACGAGGACGGCTCCGAGCGCCTGGCCGTCGGCGACGAGCGGCGCTGCAATCGCCTCTCCGCAGGCGGCCCCGAGCCGGTACAGCTCCCCGAGCTCGCGCGTGTCGGCCTGCGCGAGGGTGAGCTCCTCGAACGCCCGGGCCACGACTCCAGGGGCCGAATGCAGGGACTCCGGAGCGCCGGGGCCGGACAACGCCGCGAGGGAGAGCGACGTGTCCGCGGTCGCGAGGTAGGTGGCGGCGAACGAAGCGCCGGTCAGCTCGGCGAGCTCGCGAGCGACGAGCTCGGCCGTCCCGCCGCCGCTGACCGACCGTGCAATCGCGTGCGCGAGCCGAGCGAGCGGGTCGCTGGCGCCGGCGATGGCGCGCTCGAGCTCCCAGAGCGGTGCGCCCTTCATGCAGTACGCGTCCGCGCCCGCCTCCATCATCGCCATCACGTCGTCTGCGTCGTCGGAGCCGGCGTAGGCGACGATGCGCGTCTTGGGGAGCAGATCGCGGATGCGCTTGGTCGCGGCGATGCCGTCGAGCCCGGGCATTCTCACGTCCATCAGGACGACGTTCGGCTCGTGAGACGCCGCGAGCGCAACCGCCTCCTCGCCTGTCGCGGCTTCGGCCACGACCTCGATCTCCGACTGGTCGGCCAGGCTGGAGCGCACGGCTTCACGCGCGTCCTGCGCGTCATCGCAAATCAGCAAACGCAACATCGCAACCACCCTCCAGCAAGACGCAAGCGGCAAGAGAAACTTACGGCGTTATCGGCGTCTCCACTCCGAATGTTGAGACATCAGAAAAGAGCAGGATCAGAGCGGTTTCGAGGAGATTTTTGGCCCGAAGATCACGGATCCGGGACCTCGGCCCGCCGAAAGATCACCCTTCCGGGTGAGAGAGTGACGATAGAAGAGGGCCTCGCTATCGCTTTGGCCCTTAGCCGACGAGCTCGGAGAGCTCTGCGGCCAGGGACGCCGCGTCTCGGGTGTTGCGCGCGATCGCGACGCAGGTGTCGTCGCCGGCGATCGTCCCCACGATCCGCGGGTGCTCGAGGCGGTCGAGGGCGCGCGCCACGGCTGGTGCCGACCCGAGCTCTGAGTGGAGAACGACGATGTTCTGGGCGACCTCGACCGAACGGCCGAACTGGGAGAGAACGCCCGCGAGCGCGTCGCGCGGATCGGTGCTGCGCCCCGACTGCGGTGCGACGTAGCGTGGCCGGCCGAGCACGTCGTGGGTCTTGTCCAGACCGAGCTCGCGAATATCCCGCGAGATCGTCGCCTGCGTCACCCGGCAGCCGGCGCGCTCCAGGGCCTCGAGTAGCTCGTGCTGGGTCCCGACGCGCCGCCGGGTGACGATGCTCGTAATCAGCTTCTGCCGCTCGTCCTTCTCGTATGGCCGCGATTCGCCCTGCATAGACGAAGAATAAGTATGCGGCGGCGCCACGCGCGTTTCGCGCTTGCCGCTTCGCGGTACGCTTGCATCGATGCTACGCAAGCTCCTGTGGACGGGTCTCTACGCCTCCCTGGCCGCTGTCGCGACGATGGCGGCGCGAAAGGCGGCTTCGGGGCTCTGGCGGGTCGCCACCGGCGAAGAGCCCCCGGCGAAGAAGTGACCACGACCACGAAGACCGACACGGCCGTCGTGAAGGCCGACCACGCCGTCGACAAGGCAGCCGACCGGCTCCAGGAATTCGCGAACAAGGCCGCGGCCGAAGGAGGCCTGGCTGCGAAGATCGCGCCCGAGCTCGCCGACGACGCGGCGTTCCTGCGCAAGCTGAAGCCGAGCCTGATCGCAGCGCGGGCGAAAGGGGATGCTCCGAAGAACCAGCAGCCGACCGAAGGCACCGTCGCACCCGTCGCGCCGTCCGGCCCGCAGCCCGGCCGCCCGCCGAAACCGCGTGGGCAGAAGAAAGGGCCGAGCCCGTTCCTGATCGTCGGAGCAGCGTTCGCAGCCGGGATCCTGATCGCCAAGATCATCGACTGGAGGGGCCATGCCCACCCCCGCTGGCGCGACTGAGCAGAACGGCCTCGGCGCGACCGCAAAGGAAGTAGCCGAGCACGCCAGCTCGCTCGTCCGGCTCGAGCTCGAGCTGGCCACGCTCGAGCTCAAGAAGAAGGTGGCGAACCTCGGGCTCGGAGCGGGCCTCGCGCTCGCCGCCGCGATCTTCGCCCTCTACGGCCTGGGCTTCCTGTTCGCGACGATCGCCGCCGGCCTCGCGACTGCGATGTCGACCTGGCTCGCGATCCTGATCGTCACGCTCGGGCTCTTCGTCATCACAGCCGTCCTCGGCCTAGTCGGGGTCAATCGGATCAAGAAGGGCACGCCGCCCGTCCCCGAGCAGGCGATCCGCGAGGCCAAGCTGACCCAGAACGCACTGAAGGCAGATGGCGACTAACACGAACAATCGAACGCCCGAGCAGGTACGCCGCGAGATCGAGACGGAGCGCGATCAGCTGGCCGCGTCTGTCGACCATCTCCGCGCCGAGATCGGCGAGGCGACGGACATCGGCGCGAAGATCCGCTCCAACCTTCCGGTCGCCGCGGCCGGGGCGCTCGGCGTCGGTTTCTTCCTGGCGGGCGGAGTGGGCGCGACGATGAGGCTGCTCGCGCGCCGCGGGCGCGAGGGCGAGAGTCGAACGAAGGCCCGTGTCGGGCCGTTCTCTTTCGTCGACCGCCGCTGACGCGACGCTAGCTAGCTCGCCGCGACGACCTTGAACGTGCCGCGCAGCTTGCGGTTCTTGTCAGACCCGTAGGTGTACTTCCCGGGCTTGAGCGTGACCGTCCAGGTCGCCCTGGTCTTCGCAGCGACACCGGTCTTCTTGTTCAGGCCCGGCCCCTTGAGATGGAAGTTCTGCTTGTTCGACGCGTCCGAGACCGTGAGCTTGTACTTCTTGGCGACCAGGGTCTTGACCTTGGCGCCCGCGCCCGTCTTCAGCGAGATCGCCTTCGCGGTGACCTTGCCGCTCAACTTGCCAGGGGGCGGAGGCGGAGGCGGTGGCGGCGGCACGTTGCCGACGGTGAAGCTGCCCTTCATCTGCGCCTGGTGCGCGTCACAGAGGAACGTGTACGTGCCGTCCGTGAACGTCACCGTCCACGTGACGGTCGCCGTTCCCTCGAGTGGTGTCGACATGTCGACTCCCGGCCCGCGAAGGTGGAAGTTGTGATCGATCGGAGCGTTGTCCGTGACCGCGATGTCGTACGTCCCGGGATCGAGGTGACTCACACTCGAGCCGTCCGGATTCTTCAGCGAGATGTTGAAGCCAGGCCCGACCACGCCGGTGAGCGTGACGTTCGGCGCGCTGGTGGCCGCCGCCGGGAGCGAGATCGCGGCGATGGACAGCGTGAGTGCGAGCAGCATTCGATACATGGAGACCCTCTCTCGGTTCTTCATACGCGCGGAGTGCGCAGTTCGGTTTTTCTTACGCGCGGGCGCGCGGATCGGTTTTTCTCTAAGCCGGCGGCGCCCCTGCGACCACGAATGAGCCGCGTAGGCGCTTGTTCCTGTCGGAACGGTAGCTGTAGTTGCCGGGCGTCAGGTTGACCAACCACGTCGCGGTGGCCTTCGTCGCGATCTTCGTCCGCACGTTCAGCGAGGGCCCGACCAGGTGGAAGTTCTGCGCCGTCGTCCGATCGCGAACGACGATGCGATACGCGTTCGGCTGCAGCGTCCGTACGCGAGTCCCGTCCTGGCGGGTCAACGTGACCGAGGTCGCGGTCACCTTCGCGGTCAGCGTGGGCCGAATCATCGAGCTGCCTGCGGCGACCGGAAGGGCGAGCGCGACGAGGGCAGATCCTGCTAGTAGCAGTCGCAACATACGTCCACTCCTTTCTACCATGTCGCTCTTACCCGCCGACGCGCTTTACACTCCTCGCGTGCGTCTGCGAAAGGATGCGAAAACGGAGCTGCTCAAGCGGACGCCGCTGTTCGCGAACTGCTCGAAGCGCGAGCTCGACGCGATCGGCGGGATCGCCGACGAGATCGACCTCAGTGAAGGCAAAGAGCTCACCCGGGAGGGGAAGCCCGGACGCGAGTTCTTCGTGCTCGTCGACGGGACCGCGGACGTGATCAAGAAAGGGCGCAAAGTGAACACGCTGGAGGCGACGGACTTCTTCGGGGAGATCGCGCTCATTCATGAATCGCCGCGGACAGCCACGGTCAAGGCGACCTCGCCGGTGCACGCGCTCGTGATCACGGAGCGGAACTTCAAGCGCCTGCTCAGGGAGCAGCCGGACATCCAGCGCAAGGTGCTCGAGGCGCTCGCGGAGCGCGTGGCGCCTTCTACGCTCTGAGCTCGGCTTCGTAGCGCTCGGCGAGCGCGCCGACGATCCTCTCGCGCAGCTTGGCCGCGTCCTCGTCGGAGAGCGTGCGCTCCGAAGACTGGAAGACGACCGAGAACGCGATCGACTTGCGGCCGTCGCCGACCTGGTCTCCGCGGTAGACGTCGAACGCGCGCATCTCCCGCAGCTCTGGGCCGGCGGCCTCGCGTGCCGCCGCGACAAGGTCGCCGGCGGGAACGTCGTCGCCGACCGCGAACGCGAGGTCCTGGCGTACCGGCGGGTAGGTGATCACGTCCTCGTAGGACGGGTCTCGGCGACTCCTCGAGGAGCGATCCCAGTTCGAGCTCGAACACGCCCCAGGCGCCCTCCAGGACGCCGGGGATCAGCTCGCCGAGAACGCCCGAGCGAGTGCGGGCCGTCTTGCCGGGATGGAGGAGCGGATCCTCGGCCCGCTCGAACTCGGGCTCTGCCTTGATCCCCGCGTACAGCGTCTCGACGATCCCCTTCGCCCGCGAGAAGTCCCCTTCGACGATGCCGGCGACGCGGACGTGCTCGTCCGGGAGGTCGGCGGCCGGGAGGTAGACGCGGGCGACCTCGAAGAGCGCGATCCCCTCGGCGCCGAGCTCGAGGTTGCGACGCGCCGCGTCGACGAGGCTCGGGAGGAGCTCTGTCCGGAGGACCGAGAGCTCGACCGAGATCGGCTCGGGAAGGCGCAGCGCGTTCGGGTCGGGATCCTGGGCGCGCAGCGAGGGCGTGTACGTCTCGGCGAGGCCGAGCCCGCTCAGCACGTCCTCCACGCGCCTGCGGAGGCGCTGCGCCGGCGTGAATGCGCCGAACATCTCGCGCCGCGCCGGGAGCGTGAACGGCACCTCTTCGAGCCGCTCGCGCGCCACCTCCTCCACGACGTCGACCTCTCGCGTCACGTCGCGTGCGCGGAAGGTCGGCGCGACGACCTCGCCGTCGCGCGTCTCGAACTCGAGGCGCTCGAGCCAGCGCTTCTGGTCGTCGGCCGGAGTCGCAAGCCCGATCAGCTCGTCGGCGCGCCCGGGTCGGTACGAGATGACCGGCCGCTCGGGGAGATCGCCCTTGACGTCCACGTGCCCGACCCACTGCGCGCCCGCGGTCTCGACGATCAGCTCCGTCGCGAGCTTCGCCGCCTGCTCGGCCAGGTACGGGTCGACGCCTTTCTCCCAGCGGTTCGAGCCCTCGGTGCGCAGGCGCAGGCGTTCGGAGGTGCGGTAGAGGCCGGTCGGCTCGAAGTTCGCTGCTTCGAGCAGGACGTCGGTGGTCTGCTCGCCGATCTCGGTCTCCTCGCCGCCCATGATCCCGGCGATGGCGACGGCGCGCTCCGCGTCGGCGATCACGAGGTCGCTCTCCTCGAGCTTGCGGTCGACGCCGTCCAGCGTGCGGATCGTCTCGCCCGGCGTCGCGCGGCGGACGACGATCTTCGCTCCCGCGAGCGTCTTCAGGTCGAACGCGTGGAGCGGGTTCCCGAGCGCGAGCATCACGTAGTTCGTCACGTCGACGACGTTCGAGATCGGCCGCATGCCGGCCGCGGTCAGGCGCGACTTGAGCCAGACCGGGGACTGGCCCACCTGGACGTTCCGGAACAGGCGCCCGACGTAGCGCGGGCAGCCCTCGAGGTCGTCGATCGTGATGTCGACCGGCTCGTCTCCCTGCGGCCCTGGGTCGGTGCCGGGCGGCGGCGCGAGCTCGAGGTCGTACAGCGCCGCGATCTCACGCGCGATCCCGTAGATCGAGAGCAGGTCTGCGCGATTGCCGGTCGACTCGACGAGCAGCACGTCGTCGGCGAGCGGAAGCACGTCTCCGAGCGGAGTCCCCGGCTCGGTCTCGGGCAGCAGCATGATCCCGGAGTGATCGGTGCCGAGGCCGACCTCGTCCTCGGCGAGGATCATCCCGTCGGAGAGCTCGCCGCGCACCTTGCGGCTGTCGAGCTTCAGCCCGTTGGGAAGCACGGCGCCCGGGAGCGCGACGGCCACGGTCGCGCCGGCGCCGAAGTTCCAGGCGCCGCAGACGATCTGGCGCGGCTCGCCCTCCCCCACGTCGACGCGGCAGAGCTGAAGCCGGTCCGCGTTCGGATGCTTCTCCGCCTCGACGACCTTGCCTACGCGGAACAGCCCGAGGTTGCCGTCCTCGTCGTGCACGCCGCGGCGCTCGATGCCGTCGACCTCGGCCGTCGAGATCGAGAGCCGGGTCGCGAGCTCCTCGAGCGGCATGTCCATCGGGACGTAGTCCCGCAGCCACGAGACCGGGACTCTCAAAACTGCCTCAGCACCCGCAGGTCGCCGTCCCAGAGCGCGCGGATGTCCGCGAAGTGGTACTTGAGCTGCGCGACGCGCTCGATCCCGCAGCCGAACGCGAAGCCGGACCACTCCGCCGGATCGAGGCCGACGTTCTCGAGGACGCGCGGGTCGACCATGCCCGCGCCGCCCATCTCCAGCCAGCCCGAGTGCTTGCAGGTGCGGCAGCCCTCGCCGCCGCAGATCCCGCAGGAGACGTCCGGCTCGATCGACGGCTCCGTGAACGGGAAGTAGTGCGTGCGGAAGCGGACGCGCCGGTCGGGCCCGTAGAGGGCGCGCATCACGTGCAGGAGCGTCCCCTTGAGGTCGGCGAGCGTCAGGCCGCGGTCGACGGCGAGGCCCTCGAACTGGTGGAAGATCGGGTAGTGCGTGGCGTCGATCGCGTCACGCCGGTAGCAGCGGCCGATCGAGACCATGTAGATCGGAGGCGGGCGCTCCTCCATCGCATGGATCTGGGACGGCGAGGTCTCCGTGCGCAGGACGCGCCTGTCGTCGAAGAAGAACGTGGCGCGGTGCGAGCGCGCGGGATGCCACTCGGGGAAGGCGAGCTTGTCGAAGTTGTACTCGGTCGTCTCGACCTCGCGGTCGTCTCGGATCTCGTAGCCGAGGCCGATGAACGCGTCCTCGATCTGGCGACGGGTCTGCGTGATCGGATGGAGGTGGCCGAGCGGAAGCTGCTGCCCCGGGAGGGTGACGTCGACGACGTCCTCCGACAGGGAGCGCTGAAGCTCGGCGCGCTCGAGCTCGTCCTGGCGTGCGGTGACGGCCTGCTCGATCGCCACGCGCGCCGCGTTCAGGGCCATGCCGGTCTCGCGGTCGCGAACCTCGCGCAGCGCCAGCTTCAGGTCGCTCGAGCGGCCGAGGTAGCGGACGCGCAGCTCCTCGAGCTCGTCGGGGGTCGAAGCGGCCCCGATCGCGCTCAGGGCATCGCGCTGGAGCGCCTCCGCGTCCACGCGCGCGACTGTATCGCGCTTGTCAGACACGGCCTCGACTCCCTGCTGAGGATCCGCCGCGCGCTAGCGCCGGTCCCCGGCGGAGAGCCGAGGCCCGGTAAAGAAAGAACGTGCGCTCGTCGCGGCCACGACGCACACGATACAACGAGAATGGCGTGATGGACGAATACGCGGCCTTCGCCGCCATCTACGACGACTGGGCCTCGCACATGACCGAGGACGTCCCGTTCTACCTCGAGCTCGTGCGGGAAGCCGACGGCCCCGTGGTCGAGCTCGCGGTCGGGAACGGCCGTGTGGCGATCCCGGTGGCGAAGGAGACCGGGAAGACGATCGTCGGGATCGACCGCTCTCCGGCGATGCTCGCCCTGGCGCGCGAAGGCGCTGCCGATGCAGGGGTCGACCTCGAGCTCCACGAGGGCGACATGCGCGAGTTCGAGCTCGACGAGCCGGCGGCCCTCGTCTACTGCCCGTTCCGGGCGCTCCTGCATCTGCCGACGTGGGAGGACAAGCGCCGGGTCTTCGAGCGGGTCGCCGCCGCGCTGCAACCGGGCGGGCGCTTCGTGTGGAACGCATTCGTCTTCAACCCGAAGTTCGCCGCCGAGAACGACGGGAAGTGGGACGAGCACGCCGGGATCAAGCATCGCGTCGACCACACGCCGGCCGACAACCGGATCGACATCACCCTCGAGTCCGGCGACAAGGTCTCGCTCTGGTGGGCGACGCGCAGCGAGTGGGAAGGGCTGGTCGATGTCTCGGGGCTCGAGACCGAGGCGCTCTACGGCGACTTCGAGCGCACGCCTTTCGACGAGACGAGCGGGGAGTTCGTGTGGGTGGCGCGCAAACCCGGATAGGCCCGAGCCCGTACGACACGATCGCCGAGCTCTACGACCCGTGGAGCCGGAGCGTCAAGGAGGACGTCGGCTTCTACGTCAAGGAGGCGCGCGAGTCGAGTGGACCGGTCGTCGAGCTCGGGATCGGCACGGGCCGGATCGCGATTCCCGTCGCCTGGGCCGGGATCCGGGTGATCGGGGTGGATTCGTCGCGAGAGATGCTCGCCACCTGCGCTCGCGCGGCGGAGAAGGCCGCGGTCTCGGAGCTGCTCGACCTGCGGCTCGGCGATCTGCGTCACCCGCCCGTCGACGAGCAGGTTTCCCTCGTCATCTGCCCGTTCCGGGCCTACCTGCACATGGCCGACGATGCGGAGCGCGTCGAGGCGCTCGAGGCCGCCCGCGACCTTCTTCTACCCGGGGGACGCCTGATCTTCGACGTCTTCGAGCCCACGGCGGACGACATCGCGGACACGCACGCCCGCTGGCTCGAGCGCGAGCCCGAGATCTTCGAGCGGGCGGACTGGGACACGGACACGCGCACGCTCGTCCTCTCGGTCCGCGGACCCCAGGGCGAGGCGACGATGACGCTCTCCTGGACCTCCCACGACGAGTGGCAGAGGCTGCTCGAGGAGACCGGCTTCGAGGTCGAGGCTTGCTACGGCTGGTTCGACCGCCGCCCGTACCGCGACGGCGAGGACATGATCTTCGTCGCGAAGAAGGTCTAGGGCAGCCAGCCGTCGCGGTACTTGATCGGCTGAGGGTCCCCGAAGTGTGCATAGGCCTCGTCGGGCTCGTTCGTCTCCTTCTCGACGCCCGCGTTGTGGCGTAGGGCGGTCTCGTCGACCGGATAGGCGCCCCAGTCCGGGTTGTCGACGGACTTGTCCCGCGCACCGACCGCGAGCACGACACAGCCCTCGCCGGCGCCGATCAGCACATGGTTCGTGTTCGCAGGACAGTGCAGGAGGTCCCACGCCTTCATCGGGCGCTCCTCGCCCTCGACGATTGCCAGCGCCTCACCGGAGAGCACGAGGAAATCCTCCTGGTCGGCCTCCCAGTGGTACATGGACATCGGCTCGCCAGGGCCGAGCACCTGGATGTTGATTCCCAGCTGGTCGAAGTCGGTCGCCTGGTCGAAGCCCTCGAACCTCGTGAGCGCGCCGCGGCCCTCGCGCTCGAGCCAGAACGACTCACGCGCGTTGACGACGAACCAGCCCTTGTCCGTCGGCAGGAGGCCCCACTCCGTCTTGGTCAGCTTGGACTCGGCCACTAGAGCAGTTCGATCTCGTCGCCGACGGCCACCTCGCCGCCCTCGACGACACGCGCCAGCATCCCGCGCTTGTCGTCCAGCTCCGCCCGCAGCCCCTGCCGGAGGTCGTCCATCCGCTGGCACGGGTCGCAGACCATCGTGATCTCGAAGACGGCCTCGCCGACTCGAACGCGCTGGCCGATCGGCCACTGCTGCACGTCGTCGCCATCGACGGTCAGGTTCTCCCGGATCGCGCCCGGATCGACACCGACCGAGTCGAGGTGCTCCTTCGAGACGAACAGCACCTCGCGCTTCGGCGGATTCGCGTGCGCGCACCCCTCGAGCCCTTCGCCCGGGAGTCGCCTGCCGTCGCTCATGGCTGTCCGAACGGCCGCTCTTGCGCCCCGGTGACGTCCAAACGCCGACGATCTTGGCCATGCCTCGAGCCTACCGGCCGCGACGGTGCTCGTACAACGCGATCGCTCCCGCAACCGCGACGTTCAGCGACTCCGCGCCCTCGGCGAGCGGGATCGTCGCCGTCTCGTCGCAGGCCGCCACGACATCGTCCGGCAGCCCTTCGCGCTCGGCGCCCAGCACGTACGTGACCGGGACGCCCGTGTCGAGCGCGGCCAACGGCGTTGCCCCATGAGAGAGGAGGGCGATGCGCTTCCCAGCCGGCTCTTCGAAACCGGCCAGCGGGACGCGGAAGACCGCGCCCGCCGAAGCCCGCAGCGCCTTCGGGCCGGTGGGATCCGCACAGCCGGGCGAAAGCGCGACCGAGGCGCCGAACGCGTCGGCCGCGCGCAGGATCGTTCCGAGGTTGCCCGGATCGCCGACGCGCCAGAGCGAGAGCGACACCGGGTCGACCCCGCGCGGGAGCGAGTCGCGCCGGAAGAGGGCCATCACGCGGGGCGGATGCCCCATCGTCGAGATCTTCGCCAGCAGCTCGGGCTCGACGTCCTCTCCGGCGCGGAAGACCTCGACCGGATCGACGCTCGCATCGTCGGCCGCCTGCACGAGATCCTCGCCCTCGACGACGAACAGCCCCTCCCGGTCGCGCTGGCGGCGCGACTCGAGCAGCCGGTGCATCAGCCGCAGCTTCGGATTGGAAGCCGACGTGATCACAGCTCCCACTGCAGCCATGCGCCGTGGAAATCGGCGTGGCCCGCGAACTCGCGCTCGCCGCCCGGCCAGTAGACGAGTCGCAGGCCCCAGCAGTGCTCCTCCGGATCGCGCGGCTTGCCGGTCGAGATGAATGCGAGCGGCCGTTCCCGACCGGCGTCCTCGAGCACGGCGCGCACGCGCGCGCGACCCTCGTCGCCGATGTAGCCGAACGACGCGGTCTGGAAGACGACGGTCAGCCCGTCGCGAGGCTGCGCCGCGAGCACGCTCGGGCAGCTCCTCGACGTAGTCGCCGCGTCACGAGCTCAGGCGGGTCGCCGCGAAGCGCCTCGATCGCCCGGTCGAGGCGCTCGCATCCGGTCGTCCTGGCCCGCCCAGACGAACGAGCGCAGCAGCCGTGCGCCGTCCTCGTTCGTGACGTCGATCGGCGAGCGGTCGATCCCGATTCGACCACGAACCCGCGGTTCGAGGCTCGAGCAGCTCGCCGGGAACCGGCCGGCGCTCCTCGCCCTCGAAGCTGAGCACCGCGTCCTCGCGCCCCCACTCGCCCGCCTCGTAGCGGTACCGGTAGCGATCCCAGACGAGGTTCAGCCCCGCGCTCGGCCCGAGCTCGACGAGGTCGAACGTCTTCGCGCCCGTCCGCTGCGCCACGCGCAGCAGCAGCGGCAGCAGCACCCAGGAGCGCTGCACCTCGTTCGTCTGCACGCCCTGCGTGGCGACGAACTCGCGCAGGAACGCGGCGTGCTCCTCGAGCGGGTCGTCCCAGCCCGCCTCGCCGCCGAGCACGAGGTAGTGCAGCCCGGCGATCAGCCGCAGCGGCGCGTCCCAGGCGGGATCCGGCCCCACGAGGTCGTTCGCGACGGGGTCGTCCGCCCAGGCGCGGAGCAGCTCGACGTAGAGCGCCGAACGGCCCTCGCATTGGGCCGCCTGGTCTAGAAAGACGTCCTTAGTCCGAGCTGTCGGAGCCAAGCGCCGACTTTGCCTGCTCGGCGATCTTGCCGAAGGCGCCCGGATCGTCGACCGCGATGCTGGCCAGCACCTTCCGGTCGAGCTCGATCCCCGCCTTGCGGCAACCGGAGACGAACTGGTTGTACGAGAGCCCCTCTGCGCGCGCGGCCGCGTTGATGCGCATGATCCAGAGCCGGCGCATGTCGCGCTTGCGGCGCTTGCGGTCGCGGTACGCGTGGACGAGCGCGTGCTCGACCGCCTCGTTCGCCACCTTGTAGCGCGAGTGGCGCGTGCCGACGAAGCCCTTCGCTGCGGTGAGGACCTTCTTCCGCCGCTTGCGCGACGCGACCGACCGCTTGACGCGGGCCATTAGCGACCACCGCCCCCGAGCAACCGCTTTACCTCGCGCACGTCGCTCTCGTGAAGAGCGTGGTCCTTGCCGAAACTACGCTTGCGCTTCGCTGACTTCTTGCCGAGCAGGTGGCCCTTCATCGCCTTGCGGCGCAGGAGCTTCCCCGACCCCGTCAGCTTGAACCGCTTCTTCGCTCCGCTGTGTCTCTTCTGCTTTGGCATCTTCTTTGGCGACTCCTGCGTTCTTCGTGGGGCCGAGCAGCATGACCATGTTCCGCCCATCGAGGAGCGGCGGCGACTCGACCACGCCGATCTCGTTGACGTCCTCCGCGAGACGCATCAGCAGGTCGCGTCCCCGCTCCGGATGGCTCGTCTCGCGTCCCCGGAACATGATCGTGACCTTGACCTTCGCCCGCTGGTTGAGGAACCGGACGACGTGGCCCTTCTTCGTCTCGTAGTCGTGGACTCCGATCTTCGGCCTGAGCTTGATCTCCTTGACGTTGATCGAAACCTGGTGCTTGCGCGCGACCTTGGCCTTCTGCTCCTGCTCGTAGCGGTACTTGCCGTAGTCCATGACCCGCGCGACAGGTGGATCCGCCTGCGCGGCGACCTCGACGAGGTCGAGATCCTTCCCGTGCGCGTAGTCGAGCGCTTCCTGGATCGGCTTCACTCCGAGCTGTCCGCCGTTCTCGTCGACCAGACGGACCTGCGAGACGCGAATGTCCTCGTTGATCCGGCTGTGTGGAATCGTCGGCCGAGTCGGCTCAACGCGGCGTCGTGGCCTCAAAGGCGCTTCACCAAGCTGTCAGCTTCCTCCTTCTTCGAAACGACAAGACCGCTGCAAGGCAGCGGCCTGATCCCTTCCAACCTTCTCGGTTGAACCTCCGACAGGCCCGTGGCCCCGGAGGTGAGGAACGTGTCGCCCCTGCTTTGCAGAGTTACACCGTAGCAGCCTCTCGCACTCACAACGCGGTACGTTCGGAGGCGATGCCTCGGGCCCTGATCATCGGCGGGACCGGCCAGATCGGGCGCGCCACGGCCGGTCGCCTGCTCGCGGCCGGTTGGCAGGTCGACCTGACGGGTCGCGATCCCGCGCACATGCCTGCGGAGATCGCCGCCGCCGGAGGGAAATTCATCGTGGCCGACCGCGACGATTCGGAGCAGCTGCTCGTCGCGCTCGGCGACGGCGCCGACCTGCTCGTCGACTGCATCTGTTACACGGCCGCCGCCGCGACTCAGCTCCTGCCGCTCGTTCGCAACGCCGGCTCCACGGTGATGATCTCGAGCAAGGCCGTCTACGTCGACGCCTTCGGGCGCCACTCCAACTCGGAATCCGCACCGCGCTTCGACGGCCCGATCGGCGAGGGGCAGCCGACCATGGCCCCGGGGGACGGCGACTACAACTCACGCGAGGGCTACGGCGCGAACAAGGTCGCGGCCGAGAACGTCCTGCTCGACAGCGGCGAGCCCGTCACGGTCCTCCGTCCCTCCAAGATCCACGGCGTCGGCGCACAGACGCCGCGCGAATGGGTCTTCGTCAAGCGCGTGCTCGATCGGCGGCCCGCGGTCTTCCTCGCACGCAGAGGCGCCGGCGTCGACCATCCGACCGCCGCCGCGAACATCGCCGCGCTGATCGAGGTCGTCGCCGCGAAGCCGGGTCGGAGGGTCCTGAACAGCGCCGACCCCGACGCGCCCAGCGCACTCGAGATCTCACGCACGATCGCCCGGTCAGCTGAACCACGACTGGGAGGAGGTGCTGCTCGGCGACGATGACGACCAGGCGCTGGGCAGGCATCCCTGGGACGCGCCCTATCCGATCGTGCTCGACATGACCGCGGCCGGGGAGCTCGGCTACACGCCGGTCGGCGACTATGCGGCAACGGTCGCGGACGAAGTCGAGTGGCTCGTCTCCTCCGCCCGCGGCGGTGAGACTCCCAGGGCTCGACGACGACTACTTCGGGCCGCTGCTCGACTATGCGGCCGAGGACCGCTACCTGGCCGCGAGAGGCTAGGAGACGGCGGCTTCGTCGCGCAGCTTCGCGACGAGCTCGTCCAGCGACTTCGTGGACTGCTCTCCGCCGTGCGTGCGAACCGCGATCGCGTCCTCCGACTCCTTGTCGCCCCAGACCACCACGTACGGGATCTTCTCGACCTCCGCGTTGCGAATCCGCTTGCCGACCGTCTCGTCGGAGTCGTCGACCTCGACCCGGAACTCTCCGAGCCGCTCGGCGAGCTCGGCCACCGCCTCGCGGTGGTCGACCCCCACGGGGATGATCCGCACCTGCACCGGAGCGAGCCAGACCGGGAACGCGCCGCCGAAGTGCTCGATCAGGATGCCCATGAAGCGCTCGAGGGACCCGAAGAGCGCGCGGTGGATGACGTACGGCGTGTGCTCGGCGTTGTCCTCGCCCACGTATGTCAGCCCGAAGCGGGCCGGCATCTGGGAGTCGAGCTGGATCGTCCCCATCTGCCAGGAGCGGCCGAGGACGTCCGTCATGTGCAGGTCGATCTTCGGCCCGTAGAAGGCTCCGTCGCCCGCGTTGATCGTGTACTCGATGCCGCGCCGCTCGAGCGCCGAGCGCAGCGCGCCTTCCGTGAAGTCCCACTCTTCGTCCGTCCCGAGCTTGTTCTCGGGTCTCGTCGAGAGCTCGAAGCGGGCGTCCATCCCGAAGACGCCGTAGAGGTGGGCCGCGAAGTCGAGCGCGCCGAAGATCTCGTCCTCGATCTGCTCGGGCGTCACGAAGATATGCGCGTCGTCCTGGGTGACCTGCTGGACGCGAAGGAGGCCGTGAAGCGTTCCGGCCCGCTCGTTGCGGTGGAGCGCCGACGCCTCCGCGTAACGAAGCGGCAGCTCGCGGTAGCTGCGCAGGGCATTGCCGAAGAGGAGCATGTGGCCGGGGCAGTTCATCGGCTTCATGCCGAGCGTCCGCTCCTCGCCGTACGGGACGAGGAACATGTTGTCCTTGAACTTCTCCCAGTGGCCCGAGGTGACCCACGTGTCGACGTCGTAGAGCAGCGGCGTCCTCACCTCGACATAGCCGCGCTCCGCGTTTTCCCGCCGCCGCAGCGCCTCCAGGACGTCCCAGATCACCGTCCCCTTCGGATGCCAGAACGGCATTCCCGGCGCGTGGTCGGAGAGGTGGAAGAGGTCGAGGTCGACTCCGAGGCGGCGGTGGTCCCGGCGCTTCGCTTCCTCGAGCCGCTCGATGTACGCGTCGAGGTCGGCCTGCGAGAAGAACGCCGTGCCGTAGATCCGCGTCAGCTGCGTGTTGTGCTCGTCGCCGCGCCAGTACGCGCCGGCGAGGCCGGTGAGCTTGACCGCCTTGATCGGCTTCGAGTTCTGCAGGTGCGGGCCGCGGCAGAGGTCGGTGAAATCGCCCTGCGTGTAGAGCGAGATGTCGCCCTCGGCCGTGTCGACGAGCTCGACCTTGTAGTCCTCGCCCTGCTCCGAGAAGAGCTTCTTCGCATTCTCCGCGGAGATCTCCTCGCGCTCCCAGGAACGGCCCTCCTTCAGCTCACGCTGGATCTCGGCCTCGATCTTCTCGAGCGCGTCCTCGCCGATCGGCTCCGGGAACTCGAAGTCGTAGTAGAAGCCGTTCTCGATCGGCGGGCCGATCGCGATCTTCGTCCCCGGGTAGAGGCGGCGGACGGCCTCGGCCAGGAGGTGCGCGGCCGAGTGGCGGAGCACGTACAGCGCGTCCGGGTCGTCCGTGTCACGCGTCGTCAGGATCTGGATCGGCTGCCCGTCCTGGAGCGGAAGGCGGAGGTCCTGAACATTGCCGTTCGACCGGATCAGGACCGCATCCTGAGCCAGTCTCGACCCGATCGCGGCGGCCGCGTCGAGGCCCGTCGCGCCGTCGGGAAGTTCCAGTTCCGACGAGTCGGGAAGAATGACCTTCATGGAACATGAGGATACTGAGCTGAAACGGGAAGACGACCGGGGCGAAGAGCTCCCGGAGTCGCCGGCGCCGGACCCGGAAGAGAAGGAGCACCCCCGGCCCGAAGACGACCCTGGGGCCGACTGACGCAAACGGGGTCGCGCTTGTGCCTGCCGGAGGCTCAGGGTGGCGGCGCATCGGGTGCCGCCACCCCGATCCCAGATTCGCTTTACGGCCAAATCGGCCCGTACCCGCCATAGAGCGCGAGCAGGCCGAGGAAGCCTGAGACCAGCACGAATCTCCTCACGGAGCCTTCCTTTCCTCAGATGACCGCTGGACAGACCCCGGGCCCGAGGTACGCGTACTATAGGTTCGGAGAACGTGCCTCGACGAAAGTCAACTCATGTAGACGACCCACGCGAAGTGGGTCGCCGTCTTAGAGAAGCCCGCGATCGGGCCGGACTGAGCCAACGGCAGCTTTCGTTCCCCGGCTGCTCGCCCGCGTATATCTCGAGGATCGAGGCGGGCGATCGGATTCCGTCGCTGCAGCTGCTCCGCGAGATGGGCCGACGACTCGGGGTGAGCGAGGACTACCTGGCGACCGGCACCGAGCGAAGCGACGAAGCGGCGACCCTCGTGCAGGCCGAGCTCGCGCTCCGGCTCGACGAGGTCGAGGCTGCCACCGAGCTGTACGAGGCGGCGCTCGAGAAGGCTGACGCGCCCGAGGATCGAGCTCGGGCCTTAGCAGGGCTAGGGCAGGTCGCGTTCCGGCGCGGCGACCCCCGGGCCGCGATCGGACGCATCGAGGAGGCACGCGCAACGTCACGCGACCGGCTCGTCGACCAGCCGGCGGCCGCGGACACGCTCGGCCGCGCGTACGCGATGGTCGACGAGCTCGAGGCCTCGATCTCGGTCTTCAACGAGTCGCTGACCGCAGCCGAAGAGCGCGGCGACAAGGTCGAGTCCGCTCGCTTCGCCGTTCTCCTCGCGAACGCGCACATCGATGCGCTCGCCTTCGACCAGGCCGAGAGGCTGCTCGAGCGGGCACTCGAGCTGGCGCCGGACTCGCGAGACCCGATCCTCAGGGCTCGCCTCTACTGGTCGCAGTCCCGCCTGTACACGCTCCAGCAGCAGCCGGACCAGGCGGCTCGCTATGCCAAGCGCGCGTTGCACATCCTGGAGGCGACGGAGCACACGGAGTACACGGCCAAGGCTCATCAGCTGCTCGCACACATCGAGGTCGACCGCAAGCATCCGGAGCAGGCGCTCGAATCGGTCCATCGCGGCCTCGAGCTGCTCGGCGAGCAGGGAAGCCAGGTCGACCGCGCGCTGCTCGTGCTCGAGGAGGCACGCGCGCTCGTCCAGGTGGACGAGGCCGAGAAAGCGGCGTCGCTGGCGCTGGAGGCGGTCGGGCTGCTCGAGCATGCCAGCCCGCTCGACGCAGGCCGCGGCTATGCGCTCGTGGCGGAGGTGTACGAGCAGCTCGGCGACCGCGAGAAGGCGCTCGAGCTGTACGAGCTCGCCGCGGAGCGCCTGCAGGCGCACCCCGGCCGCTATCTCGTCGAGGTGTACTCGAAGCTTGCTCGCTTGCTCGAGGACAGCGGTCAGAAGGACGAGGCGCTCGAGGTTCTGAAGCGGGCAGTCGCAGCCCGCGGCGCCACCCCGTAAAACGTTTTCCAAGGAGCCGTCCTCCTTCCGCTGTAAGGGTTCGAGTGCTTTTCGGGTACCACTAGGCGAAAGGAGAACTCCTATCGCCCAGTCTGCCCCCCGACGTGGAACAACACTTCGGCGTCCGTTCGCGGGCGCCCTACTCGTGGCCTTGACGGCCGCCGGCCTGGCGGCCCAGACGCTCCTGGGAGCGAGCTTCGACCGCCCGCCCCGGGTCCGCGCTGTTCGCGCCAAGGCCGATGCATTCGTCAGCAGCGGGAAGCCGCAGACGAACTTCGGTCGCGTCCAGGACCTGAAAGTCGACGCCGCGCCGCGCGTCCAGGCGTACATGCGCTTCGACGTGAACGTGAAGTCTGCGGACGTCCAGCGCGTGAACCTCATGGTCTGGAGCCGAACGAGGTCGCGTGCTGGCTACCAGGTGCGGCTCGCCTACGACTCCTGGCGGGAGGGGCGGATCACGTTTGCCAACGCGCCGAGCCTGTCGCCGCAGTACATGGTCTCGGGTCCGCTGAAGGCGCGCGCGTGGAAGGCGGTGGACGTGACCTCGCTGACCGAAGCGGTGAGCGGCGGCGACGATTCGGTCAACCTCGCGCTCACGACGACGTCCTCGAAGGCTCTCGACCTCGCCAGCCGCGAGACCGGTCTGCACGCTCCACGGCTCGTCGTCGAGCGCGGCGCACGCAACGGCGATCAGTCGCCGCCGCCGCCGCCGACGACCACTATCCCCACCACCACCACCGACAACCCGTAACGCTTAGGTCTGCGCGGCTTCGGGCTGGGTGCGAATGCTCCACTCCGCGAGGTCGCGGATGCTCACGATCCCCACGGCGCGCTCGTTCTCGACGACCGGCAGGTGGCGGAAGCCCCCGTCGAGCATGATCTGAACCGCTTCGACGGGATCCGTCGACTCGGACACGACCTTCGGGTCGGCGGTCATCCACTCCCGGACGCGAGCCTCGCTCGAATGCACACGGCCGGCGACCGCACGCGTGAGGTCTCGCTCGGTGACGATTCCCAGGAGCCGGCCTCCGTCGGAGACGACGATCGCGCTCACGCCCTCGGCGACCATCTTCTCGGCGGCATGACCGATCGTGTCGAACGGCTCGATCGTGATCACATCCCGCGACATGACTTCGCCCAGAGTCGCCACGACCCGAGCATATCGTCTAGGCCGGTCGCGTCAGTGTCGCGGGCGGAGCGAGCCCTGCACGCGCGCGACGTAGGCGTCGAGCTCGCGCCGACGACTGTCGAGCCGATCTTCGCGGCCGGTGAGATCGGCGAGGCGGCGCTCGAGCTTTGCCTTGGCGGCGGCGAGCTCGGCTTCGCGCTCCTCGAGCGTTGAGCTGCGAAGCTCGACGCGGCGCTCGCGCTCGGTCATCCCGACCAACCGGCGCTCGAACGCCTGCTTCGCTCCGGCGGTCTCGCGCTCGGCGGCTTCGATCTTCGCCTCGCGCTCGTCGAGCTCCGTCTCGCGCTCCTTCAGGCGATCGTCGCTGCGCCGGTCGAGCTCATGGGCGCGGTTCTCGAGGCTGCTCTCGCGAAGGCCGATGCTGCGCTCTCTGTCGGACAGCTGGTTGTCG
This sequence comes from uncultured Actinomycetes bacterium, assembly GCA_963712635.1. Taxonomy (GTDB): domain Bacteria; phylum Actinomycetota; class Thermoleophilia; order Gaiellales; family Gaiellaceae; genus VAXT01. The sequence continues at coordinate 747,070 of CAVQIS010000008.1, forward strand.
GCGTGCCGGACCTCGCGCTCACGCGCGCTGACGGCTTCGATTCGCCGGCCCAGCTCGATTTCGCGGGCCTCGAGCTCCGCGCGGAAATGCTGCTCGCGCTCGGCGATGCGGATGCGCTCGGTCTCGAGCTTCGCGGCGATGACGTCGTCGTTGTCGCTGGCCTCGGTCTTGGCCGTCTCGAGCTCGCGCTCGAGCTCCTCGATCCGGGTGCGCGCCTTCGCCAGGGCGGCGTTGCGGTGTTCCAGCTTGTCGACGAGCTCCTCGGTGCGCTCCTCGGCCTCGGCGGCTCGAGGGCTGTAGCCCTCGAGGTCGTGCAGGACATCGGCGAGCTCGGTCCGGCGCTCGACCGGGAGGTCGTCGACGAGGTCGCCCGTCTGGCGGACGACGTAGTTCTCGAGTCGGGAGCGGAGGTTCGTCATGGCGGCCACCCCAAGAATCGGCCGCGGCGGCCGAAGCTTTAGCGGCGGCCGACGACGAGCGTGACGCGGAAGCCTCGCGGGCGGCGCGCGCCGGCCTGAGGGCTCTGGGCGACGACGCGTCCCACGAGACGGGAACGCGCGCGGCGAACCCGGCCCACGGTGCAGTGCGCGCGGCGGATCTTGGTCTTCGCGCGCGCGAGCTTGAGCCCGATCAGGCGCGGGACGACGCAGCGGACCCGCGGTGGCGGAGGCGGCGGCGGAGGTGGCGGAGGTGGCGGCGGCGGTGGCGGAGGTGGCGGCGGAGGTGGCGGAGGCGGAGGCGGAGGCGGAGGCGGAGGCGGCGGAGGCGGAGGCGGCGGAGGCGGTGGAGGCGGAGGCGGCGGAGGCGGAGGCGGAGGCGGAGGCGGTGGAGGCGGAGGCGGCGGAGGCGGAGGCGGAGGCGGCGGCGGAGGCGGAGGCGGCGGCGGAGGCGGAGGCGGAGGCGGAGGCGGCGGAGGCGGAGGCGGCGGAGGCGGCGGAGGCGGAGGCGGAGGCGGCGGCGGAGGCGGAGGCGGCGGAGGCGGCGGTGGCGGCCCAGTGATCGTGAACGTGCCGCGCATCGTCGCGGGATGGGCATCACAGAGATACGTCACGGGGTCGCCGCCGGTCGTGAAGTTGACCGTCCAGGTTTCGTGCCCGGTGCCCGAGATGTCCGATGCACAGCTCTGACGCGGCACGCACGAGACCGAATTTCCGGTCAGATGGAAGTTGTGGAACGTCGAGTTGTCGTCGAGCTCGAGCGTGTACGCGCCCTGGGGCAGCGTCCCGCCGTTCAGCGACTGTCCGTTCGGGTCCTTCAGATCGATCGTGAAGTCGTCCTCGACGTGCGCGGTCAGCACCGGCAGGTCGTACCGCGGGATGCAGAACTGCCCCGGCGGGTCCGGCTGCCGGATGCGGAAGACGTTGGTGCCGCTCCCCTGCCCCGCCACGTAGACATGACCGCAGGAGTCCTCGCCGAACGTCGACGGGAAGTTGACGATCAAGCCCGTGTCCACGTCCCCAATCGCATCGGGGAGCGCAAGGACATTCGAGTAGATCGCGCCGTTGCAGTAGTCGGTATAGAGATAGCGCCCAAGGAGGTCGGGAACCTCCTGGTCGCGGACGACGTAGCCGCCCGAGATCGAGCAGCCGTTGTGCTGCCCGCCCGAGTGCGTGTATTCCCATACGGGATCGACCATGTTCGGAGGAGGCGGGTTGCATGTGATGCCCGGCGTGGGATGCCTCCCTTCGCGGCAGCGCCAGCCGAAGTTGACGGCGCGACCGTTGCCGATGTCCACCGGCTGGTAGTCGATCTCCTCCCAGTTGTCTTGCCCGACGTCGCCGATGTTGAGGTCGCGCGTGACACGGTCGAACGAGAATCGCCACGGGTTCCGGAGGCCGTACGACCAGATTTCGGGCAGTGCCCCCGCCAGGCCGACGAACGGGTTGTTGGCCGGCACGGTGTAGGCGTTCTGGTCGGATTGCCTCGGATCGATACGAAGCAGCTTCCCGAGCAGGACACTCAGGCGCTGGGCGTTGTTCGGCGGGTCGTTTCCGCTGCCGCCGTCGCCGGTCCCGATGTAGAGCATCCCGTCCGGCCCGAACTGGAGCTGGCCTCCGTTGTGATTCGACTGGCCCGGGTGCGGGACCGTCAACACGTGGCGAACTGACGTCGGATCCCCGATGTCCGGATTCGATGCGTCGCGGTGGAACTCGTCGATTTGGATCGCCCCGTCCCCGGTGTGCGTGTAGTAGACGTAGAACAAGCCGCTCGCCGCGTAGTCGGGCGGGAACGCCATCGACAGGAGCCCGCGCTCCCCGCCCGAGGTCACGCCCGGCACGGTCATGAACAGGCTCGCGGTGCCGTTCTTGAACAGCTGAATCGTGCCGCCCTGCTCGACAACGAAGAGCCGCGTCGCGTCATCCAGGGGGAGCCGTCACGTACGTCGGGTTGCTGAACGCACCGATCGGATCGAGATAAGCCACAGGCGGAGGTGGCCCTGCGACTGCGCTCTTCCCCGCAAGCAGGCCAAGCAGCGCCAGCCCGAAGACGAGCGCCAGCAACCCTCCCCGAGTCCCCCGCATCGTCGAAAGAATACGACGTTCGGGCCTTATAGACAAAGCTCGATGTCAGGAAAGAGCCGAAGAAACGAGCTCCTGGAACCGTGCGACGAGCTGCTCGCTCTCGCCCAGCAGCCGCCCCTCCTCGACGATCCCGGAGCGAACGCCCTTCTGCACCCGCTCGACGAGAACGCGGTCCTCGGCGCCGACCTGGCGGTCGAACTCGAGCAGCTCCTCCACCCACGCGGCGTCCGCGTCCGAGGCGAAGAAGTAGTCGAGATAGCCGGTCGAGCGGTCAGGCCCCTCCGGCAGCACCGGGCCGATCGAGAGGTTCGGCCGGCCCGCGAGCACGTTGATCTTGATGTTCGGCCAGACGAAGTGGAACTGGCCCTGCCCCTCCTCCCCGTTCCGGGTGTGCGCGAACTGCGAGAGGACGTGGTCGGCGATGGGCTCGAGGCGGTACTCGTCGGGGTCGACGTCGTACGCCGCGCTGAAGCCCTTGTGCGCGACCGGGCAGTGGTAGCACTCGAGATAGTTCTCGCAGGCGATCTTCCAGTTCGCGGCGAGCGCGAAGTCGTCGCGCGAGTGGAAGACCAGGTCGTCGACAGGGACGAGCTCGGTGACCGGCCCCAGCGTCTCGGTGAGCGGCGCGGCGGCCTCGTCCGGGTTGACGAACAGGAACGGGCCCCACGTCTCGAGTCGGAGCGGCACGAGGGACAGTCCCTCCGGGTCGAAGTCGGGCTCGCGGTCGGAGCGCGGCGCAGCACGCAGCGAGCCGTCGAGCTCGTACGTCCACGCGTGGTACGGGCACTGCACCGACTTCCCGTTGCCCTCGCCCTCGACGAGGAGCGAGCCGCGGTGACGGCAGACGTTCAGGAACGCGCGGAGCCCGTCCTCCGCCCGCACGACGAGCACCGGGATCTCTCCCGCCCAGGCCGAGAAGCGGTCGCCGACCTCCGAGACGCGTCCCGAATGGCCGACGTACTGCCACGCGTGGCGGAAGATCCGGTCCTGCTCGCGGCGCAGCACGTCCGGGTCGGAGTACCAGCTCCAGGGAAGGCTCTTCGCCATTGCGGCCAATCTACTCCGCCAGTTCCGGCAGCTCACGCATCTTCGGAATCGGCGACGGCAGAAGCCAGAGGAAGCCGGCCGTAGCCCCGACGACGCCGATCCAGAGGGTCGTCTGGAGCCCGATCGCAGTGCCGAGGAAGCCTCCGATCAGCGAGCCGATGGGACGGACGCCCATGTTTACGACCATGTACGCGCCCGACACGCGCGAGCGCAGCCGGTGCGGGACGAGCGCGGCAAAGATCGACCCGGCGCTGATGTCGAGGATCATCACGCCGAGCCCGGCCCCGAACTCGGCGAGGAAGAGCATCGCCAGGATCAGCCAGTACGGCCCGCCCGCGAGCGGCACGAGCACGAGCGGCACAGGGAAGAGGATGCAGCCGAGGATGTACGTCGGCCCGATCCCCAGTCTTCGCCCGAGCCGCGACGTCACGACCGAGCCGATCAGACCGCCCACGGCTCCGGCGCCGAGGACGATCCCGAGCGTCCCCGGCCGCACGTGGAGCGAGCGCACTGCGTACAGGATGAAAAGCGCGTGGAAGACGAAGTTGAAGAGGTTGATCGTCGCCGTCGCGAGCAGCGAAGAGCGCATGACCGACGAGGTCACGATGTATCGCACGCCCGCCACGACGTGCCCTCTTTCGGCCGTTTCGGTCTCCGGCTCCTCGGGGTCGATCGAGGCGAGGAACCCGACGGAGAAGAGGTACGAGATCGAGTCGACGAGCAGCGCGTACGGCGCCTTCAGCAACTGGACGAGGATGCCCCCCACGCTCGGCCCGGCGACGAACGAGAACGCACGGCTGCCCGCGAGCAGCGAGTTGCCCTCCACGTAGTCGTCCCGCTCGACGAGCGCGACGAAGAGCGACGAGTACGCGACGTGGAAGAAGACCGTCATCGTCCCGACGAGGAAGGCGACGACGTACAGCTGCTGGATCGTCAGCACGTCGAACGCGTACGCGAGCGGAATCGTCGCGAGAAAGGCAGCGCGGGCGAGGTCGGTGAAGATCATCGTCCGGCGCCTGTTCCCGCGCCTGTCCACCCAGGCGCCCGCGTGCAGCGCGAAGAACAGGTTCGGCACCAGCTCGGCCGCGACGAGGTAGCCCATCTGCTTCGCGTTCGCGTCGAGCACGAGGACCGCGGTCAGCGGGATCGCGATCAACGAGATCTGGTCGCCGAAGAGCGAGATCGTCTGACCGGTCCAGAAGCGCCGGAAGACGAGGTTCTCGCGCAGGAGCGGCGGGAGGAACCGTCTCACCGCAGGAAGCGAGCGGTCGCCGCCCGGGCGATGCGGGTCGCGAGCACGTCGGACGCCGAGCCGACTCCGCGCCCGTTCCAGGTCAGGACGGTCACGACGAACGCTCCCCGGTGCGAGTACAGGAGACCGGTGTCGTGCCTGACCTTCGAGGTCCACCCCGCCTTGTGCAGGAGCGTGACGCCGCCTCCGCGCGCGTACGTTCAGGCCGCCTCGCGTGCGCGCGTGCGCGAGGAGATAGAGGAGGTAGCGCGCGTCGGAGGGCGTGAACGCGCCGCGGAAGCGCCAGATCAGCGCTCCGCGGGCGCCGGCCGCGAGATGGAGCGCGCGCTCGAGCCGAGCCAGGTCCCAGGCGGTCGTGGCCTTGCCGATGAACGACGGCCGGCTGACGATCTCGAGCGGGATCGCGCGGCGCAGCAGCGAGTCCTCGATCAGGTAGCCGCCGTACATGTCGCTGTCGGCCAGGCCGAGCGCCCGCATCATCGCGTTCACCCGTGTCGAGCCGCCGGAGGTCGAGCCGCCGATCGCCTCGAGCAGCTCGTTCGCGGAGCGGTCGTCGGAGTAGACGAGCATCCGCCACAGGAGCCCGGCCAGGCGAGTCCCCGGAGCGGGCACGCCGCGGAGCTCGCGCAGCAGCTCGACCGCGATCGCGAGCTTCAGCGTCGACGCCGCGGGGAAGCGGGCGCGCGCGTTCCAGGCCGCGCCGGCTCCGGTGCGCAGGTCCTGGACGAAGAACGAGCAGGAGCCCGGGAAGCCCCGCGCCATGGCCCGCGCCTGGCGCGAGAGCACCGCGTCCTCGTAGCCGCGAAGAGGCGGTATCGGCCCCGCGTAGGGCGCGGCCTCCCGCGGCAGCCCGAACACCGGCCCGACGAGGGTCGACGCATGACGTCCCTGCGCATCGACCGCGCTCACGCGGAGCGTCACGTCACGGGCCGGAAGCGGGACGACGATCGCGAACCGGCGCCGCGTGACCGGCTTCGTCGCCGCCAGCCGGCCGTCCACGCGGACGCGGACCTCCCGCGTGCCCGGGCCGACGCGCCCCTCGATCCGGCCGAACGAGACCTCGCGCGGAGCGGGCGAGTAGATCGCCGGGGGACGCGGAGGAGGAGCCGCGTGCACCTAGCGCGATTCGGTCGCGACGCGGAAGCCGAGCGCGACGAGGATCGCTCCCGTGGCCGCCTCGATCGCGCGCCGGATCCGCGAGCGCCCGAGGAAGTCGCCCGCACGCGCAACCGCGAACGCGTACGCAGTCAGCCAGACGAGCGTCATCGCCGAGAACACGAGCCCGAGCGCAACGAGCGCCGAGAACGAGTGCGCGAACTGCAGGAGCAGGCTCGGGAAGAACGCGGCCATCTTCGGGTTGCCGAGGTTGTTGAGGAGACCCTGGCGCAGCGCCCTGGGTGCCGAGAGTGGGCGACGTTCGACGGTCGCCGCGTGCCTCGGCCGCCCGCGCACCGCCGCCACGAGCGCCTGCAGGCCGAGCCAGATCAGGTAGGCGGAGCCGGCGATCTTGACCGCGAGGAAGGCAGGCTCGGAGGCGGCGAGCAACGCCGCGATCCCGGTGGCCGTCGCAAGCGTCCAGAGCGCCTGGCCCGCCGAGACCCCGATCGCGCTGAAGATGCCGGCCCTGCGGCCGCCCATGAGCGTGTTCCGGATCGTCAGCGCCGTGTCGGGCCCCGGCGTGACGATCATGATCGCCGAGACGGCGAGGAATGCTCCAAGCGCGGCGACCATGACGGAAGTCTCGCAAGTCCGTCCGCTGCTCGGACGAAACTCGTGTGGTGCTCCGCGAAGAGATCAGGCGCGTCTCGGGCTGGCAGGAGCATCACCGCCGCCTACTCGGTCGGCTCCTGCTGATCCTCGTCGCCACGCTCGCCATCGATGCGGTCGGCACCTTCCTCATCTACCTCGCCGAACGCCACGCACGCGGCACCGATATCCATTCGATCGGCGACGCATTCTTCTTCACGACAGTTCAACTCCTGACCGTCTCGTCCCAGATCAAGAACCCGTTCACGCCGTTTGGGCGGGCAGTCGACATCGCTCCTCGAGGTCTGGGCCGTGCTCGTCGTCGCAGGCTCTGCGGGCGCATTTGCATCATTTCTGCAAGACGCGACCTGAAGACCGCTAGAGACCGCTAGACTCCGGAACGCAAAAGAACGTGTACCGGTGGCGCTCCGCCTCCTTGTGCGTGTTCGTGAGTGGTAAGGGAGGTGGAACTAGATGGCAAGCGGAACCGTGAAGTGGTTCAACGACGCGAAGGGGTACGGATTCATCACGCCGGAAGACGGCGGTAAGGATCTCTTCGTGCACTTCTCGAATATCTCGGGCGACGGGTTCAAGACCCTGACCGAGAACGCGAAGGTCGAATACGAGCCCCGCGAGGGCGAGAAGGGCCCCGAGGCGACGAACGTCGTCCTCGTCGGGTAAGACCGAATGAGCTCCCCGCGTCGCGATCTCAGGTCGCGGCGCGGGGATTGACTAGGAGCAAACGAGAATCGCAGGCAAGGAAGACAAGATCGAGTTCGAGGGGGAGGTCATCGAGGCCTTCCGCAACGGCATGTACAAGATCCTCCTCGACAACGGCCACGAGACCCTCGGCTACACGGCCGGGAAGATGCGGCGCTACCGGATCAAGATCCTTCCGGGGGACCGCGTGAACGTAGAGCTCTCGCCCTACGATCTCTCGCGCGGCCGGATCGTCTACCGCCACCGCTAGACTGATTTACTGGCGCGCGATGATCCTGTTTCTCGTCTTCGCGTGGATCGCGAACATCCTGTCGCTCGCCGTGGCCGACTGGATCTTCTCGGGCGTCCACATCGACGGCTTCTGGCCGCTCGTGATCGGCGGCGCGGTGCTCGGGATCGCGAACACGATCGTGAAGCCGATCCTGACGCTCCTCACGCTGCCGATCGTGATCCTCACGCTCGGGCTCTTCCTGCTCGTGATCAACGTCCTGATGCTCGCGCTCACCGAGTGGATCGCGCCGGACTTCTCGATCGACGGCTTCTGGACGTACATCGGCGCGGCGATCGTCGTCTGGATCGTCAACTTCGTCCTGCACGGGGTCTTCGGGAACCTTCGCGAGAAGGATTCCGGCTCGACAGCGTGGGCCTAGTACGACTTAGGTCCTAGGTCCTTTCCATACGGTTTCTTTGCTTTGGCTTAGCCCGCGCGTAGGGCGGCCGCTCATAGCCTCCAAGCATCAATCAAGGAGGCAGTGATGAAGCGCACATTGATGATTCCGTTCGTTCTGGTCGCTCTCGTGGCGGCGGCGATGATCGCGCCGAGCGTCCAGGCCAAGGGCGGCAAGGGCGGCACGCGGATCGTGCTTCGCCCGACGAGCGCCTTCGCAGGCGCGAAGGGCAGCGCGAAGTCCCAGGTCGAGGGCCAGCGCGAGCTCGAGATCGAGGTCGAGCACGTCCGGCGCCTCGCGGGCAAGCGGGTCAACTTCTTCGTGAACGCGCGGAAGGTCGGCTCCGCACGGGTCAACGGGCTCGGCGCGGCGCAGATCAACAAGCGCGGCGCGACGTTCCCGGCGATCAACGCCGGCACCCGGATCAAGGTCAAGACGACCGGCGGCGCAACGATCGTCGCGGGCCGCTTCTAGGACCTATCCACCACTCTCCCCCAGACATGTCCGGTGCCTGGCACCGGACATGTCTCTTCTTCGAGGAGTAGGCTGCACCCGTGGAGGACAGAGAGCGGCGGCTCGGACTGAACGAGGCCATGTTCCGTGAGGTCAACGAGCGCGTCGAGGAAGTCAACCAGGCATTCGGCTCGATCACGGGGGAGTTCGACATCTTCTGCGAGTGCGGCGACGTGGACTGCGCCGAGCGGATCACCGTCCCGACCAGCGAGTACGAGCGCGTCCGTTCCGACTCGAAGCAGTTCTTGCTCAAGGTCGGCCACGAGGATCCGCTGGTCGAGCGCGTGATCGAGAACCACGACAGCTACGTGATCGTCGAGAAGGAAGGCGTGGAAGTGGAGCAGGTCGCCGAGGAGACGGATCCTCGGCGAAACGACTCGTCCTGACCGAGTGGAGCACGTCCCGGTAGCGATCGTCGGGGCCGGGCAAGCCGGCCTGGCGACGAGCTGCGTGCTCACGAAGGCGGGGGTCGAGCACGTCGTCCTCGAACGCGGGCGGATCGGCCAGACCTGGCGGGACCGCTGGGACAGCTTCTGCCTCGTCACGCCGAACTGGGCGATCGAGCTGCCCGACGGGGCATACGACGGCCGCGACCCAGACGGCTTCATGCCCCGGGACGAGATCACGGCCTACCTCGAGCGCTACGCCGCGGGATTCGAGGCGCCCGTCCGGGAAGGCGTGCACGTGACGGGCCTCGAGGACGGGTTCGTGCTGCGGACCTCGGAAGGCGACCTCGGAGCGGACGCAGTCGTGGCGGCAACGGGCGCGTACCAGCGCGCGCACCGCCCCGCGGCGGCCGAGACGCTGCCCGCCGACCTGCTCCAGATGGACGTCGGCGCCTACCGCAACGAGAGCGAGCTGCCTCCCGGCGCGATCCTGGTCGTGGGCAGCGGCCAGTCCGGATGCCAGGTCGCCGAGGAGCTGCACGAGGCCGGCCGCGAGGTCGTGCTCGCCTGCGGAAGGGCCTCCTGGATGCCGCGCCGGTTCGGCGGGCACGATCTCATCTGGTGGCTGCTCGAGACGGGCTACGGCGACCAGACGGTCGAGTCGCTGCCCGATCCGCGCGCCAGGCTGTGGGCGAACGTGCTCTCCACCGGGCACGGCGGCGGCCACGACCTCCACCTGCGCACGCTCCAGGCGCTAGGGGTCACCCTCGCGGGCCACTTCCTCGGCGCAGACGGCATGGAAGCGCGGTTCGCACCCGATCTCGCCGAGAGCGTGGCCTGGGCCGATTCGCGCTACGAGCTGGTGCGGGGCCTCGTCGAGAAGCTCGTGGCCGAACGGGGCCTCGAGCCGTCGGGCCTCACCGACCCCGAGCCGTTCGACGCCGGCGGCGCCCCGGAGCGGATCGACCTCTCGGGCTTCGGCGCCGTGATCTTCGCGGGAGGGTTCCGCCCCGACTATGGATCGTGGATCCCGTGGGGCGAGGCGTTCGACGAGCTGGGCTTCCCGATCCACGAGGAAGGCGCGAGCACGGTCGTCCCGGGGCTCTACTTCGTCGGCGTCCACTTCCTACGCAAGCGGAAGTCCTCGCTTCTGCTCGGAGTCGGCGAGGACGCGCAGATCGTCGCCGCGCAAGTCGCCGAGCATGCAGCGGCGAGAGCCAGCCTGCGCTGACTCTCGCCACGTGCTTTGCGGGGGTTAGGAGGAAGCGGGAGGCTCGTGCTCGCCCACGTGGTTCGCGGGCGTGGCCTCGACCTGGCCGAGCGACGAGTTGCCGCGAGCGCGGATCCGGACGCTGATCCGATCGCCGACCGTGAGCTGGCTCGGCGAGATGAGCTCGGGCACGCGGCCCGTCCACCTGATGAACACCGTGCGGCGGGCGTACTTGAACGCCTGGTCCTGCGCCTGTCCGAGCATGGCCCTGAGCGCGCGGTTGTTGCCGTCCAGCACGTGCAGGCTCAGGCTGCCGTTCGCAGCCGGGGCGTTGAGCGTCCCCTTGAAGAGCCACAGCGGCTTGGCGGCGCGGCCGGGGTTCGGCCCGTGGTCGGCGACGATGTTGGCGTTCGTCGCCTCGACCTGCCCGAGGTTGGAGCCGCGCGGCGCGCGAATCCGGATCACGAGCTGGTCACCCTCGACCAGATTGCTCTGCTGGACGACGGTCGGGACGCCGTGCACCCAGCGCAGATACTCGGTGTTGCCACCGACGGAGAACGCCTGCCCCGACGGCCGGCCGACCATCAGGCGCAGAGCGCGCTTGTTGCCGCCGGCCACGTCGACGAGGAGCGACGGCGAGTTGGGCGGCGGGGTCGCGGCGAGCTCGCCGCGGAATTCGTATGCGACGTTGCCCTGCTGGCCGGCCGCGATCGAGCCGGTCGCACCGAGACCGACGGCGGCGACGGCCACGAGTGCGAGGAAGAGCATGCGGAGCTTCATGTGCAGCCTCCTTGGGCTATGGACTTGGGCGATCGAGGCAAATGGTCGAACGCAAACGTGATGGCAGCGTGGGCCGCACGTAAAAGGGTCGTAAAGAAATGGGCGGTCGGTCAGCTTGGCCGAGCACCGTTCTGGGTACACACGGCCCGTGCGCCGCATCGGCCTCTTCGCGCTCGCCTCACTCCTGCTCGCGCTGCCCGCGGCCGCCGCGCCTGGAGCACTCGACCCGAGCTTCTCCGGCAACGGCTGGGTTCGAACGTACGACGTCTTCGGTTCGAGGCAGTTCTTCCCGAAGGGAGCGGAGGACATCGCCGTCCAGCCCGACGGCAAGATCCTCGCCGTCAGCGAGCTTCAGGACGGGCAAAGCCACTGGTGGTACGGCGTCTACCGCTGGCTCCCGAACGGTGACCTCGACCGCTCGTTCGGATCCGGGGGCTGGGTGGCGACCGACCTCGGCGCGTTTCCGATGCCGCACGCGGTTGCGCTCCAGGCCGACGGCAAGATTCTCGTCGGCGGACAGATCGAGTGTCCCCACGGGCAGCTGTGCTTCGGAGTCGTCCGCTACAACCCGAACGGCTCGATCGATGCCAGCTTCGGAACGTCGGGTGTCGCGCGAGCCACCTTTCCTCGCTGGAGGTGCGGCTGCGAGATCACCGACCTCGCGGTCCAGAAGAACGGCCGGATCGTGGCCGTCGGCTGGCGGCTCAAGGGCGGCGACGCCCAGGACGACATGCTCCTCGCAGCCGCCCGCTTCCTGCCGAACGGGCGCCTCGACCCGAGCTTCTCGGGCGACGGACGCGTCTCCTTCGATTTCGGCTACGGCGACGATTTCGGCTCGTCGGTTGCCGTGCAGCGCGACGGGAGGATCGTCATCGGGGGCGTGGCGGCGTTCAGGTACAGGACGGAGAACGATTTCGCGGTCGTCCGGCTTCGCGCCAACGGCAAGCTCGACCGTTCGTTTGCTCGCGACGGTGTGAAGAGCGTCAACTTTCGCGGCCACCGCTACGACGACGCGTACGGGATCGCCCTCCAGCCCGACGGGCGAATCGTCGCGGCCGGACTATCCGCGGTCGGGTTCCGGCGGGAGGATCCACGCGTTGCCGTGCTTCGCCTCAACCGCAACGGGTCGCTCGACGGGCGATTCGGCAAACGCCTGCTCAAGCCGGGTGCGCACGGCGGCTACGCGCAGGCCGTTCTCGCCGATCCCGCCGGCGGGATCCTCGTCGGCGGACTGTCGTACGACAGCTCGGAGCTCGACGGCTCCGCGTGGGCGCTCATCCGCTATCGCTCCAACGGCACGCTGGATCGCTCGTACGGACGGGGCGGGATCGTGATCGGCGATTTCGGAACGGGCGCGGACTGGATCGGGGCGCTCGCCGCGCAGCGGGACGGCCGGATCATCGCGGCCGGCGAGGTGTACCGCGACCAGGCGCTCGCCCGCTACCTCGCGCGCTGACCTCAGACTTCGAGCCGGCCCGCGGCTTTGAGGATCCGCAGAGCGTTCAGCGTGGTCATCTCGCTCGGGCCGCGCCCGCCCCAGTCGACGACCTCGACGTTGCTCCCCGACGAGCCCGGTGGACGCCACCACGCCGGCCCCTTGTGCCAGAGGCCGTCTGGCGCGCCGGAGGCCTTCGAGCAGGTCGAGGCCCTCTGCGGCGCGCGGGTCGTCCAGCTTGCCCATGCGCGAAAGGATCAGCAGCGCCTGCGGAACCTCGTAGTGCCAGTAGGGCGGGTAGTGCGCGACGAGCCAGCCGGGATGGATCGGCTCCCACGTCTCGAGGGCGCGGAAGAGGTTGTGCTCGAGGAAGAGCTCGGCCGTGCGGTCCGCGCTCTCCTTCGCCCAGCGCTCGCCGGTGGCGAGCCAGTACTCGTGCAGCCCCCACATCGGCGGCAGCGACTCGTTGAAGGAGGAGCGGCGTCCTGTCGCCTTCTTGTCGCAGTTCCAGCCGCCGTCCGGCCACTGCCAATCGGCGAGTGAGCGTGCGAGCAGCTCGACCCGCGGGTCGTCGGCCATGCCCAGCCGGCAGCAGACCGCGAGCGCGTTTCCCTCCTGCGATCCGCAACGCCGGGTGAGCCCGTCGATCACCTGGATCCTGCTGCGATGGCTGTCCGACGTCAGCCAGTCGAGCACCGTCTCGGCCGCCGCGTGTGCGCGCTCGTCGTCCGCGGGGATCCCGAGCTCGACGAGCGAGACGAGCCGCCAGTGCGCTCCGCCCCACTTCTGGTACGGGTGCACGCCGAACCCGCCGTCGCGCTTCTGGCCGCGCAGCAGCCCGCGTACGAGCGGGCCCGAGAAGAAGGCGTCGCGATCGACGGTCACGTCCTCTCCGAGCACGTCGCGTCGGGCCAGGTAGCGAATCGCAGGCTCGCGCGAGGCGAGCAGGAACTCAACCGCGGCGGAGGTATCAGGGGCGACCGTTACGTCGCCCAGGGCAGCTTGTCCCAGTAGTCCGGGCGCCCGCGCTTGGCGCGTTCGAACGGCGCGTATGCCTGCTTGGAGTCGGGCGTGTCCTCCTCCGCGCTCGCGCCGTACTTCGCCGCCAGCTCGGACTTCGGATAGAGGAGCTGCTCGTCCTTCGAGCGCGCGCCGGCCATCAGGACGACGCACGGCTCGTCGCCCGCGCCGACGAAGACGTGCTCGGTGCCTTCGGGACAGTGGAAGAAGTCCCAGGGCCCGAGGTCGCGCTCCTCGCCGTCGACGAGCAGCTTGCAACTGCCGGACAGGACGAGGAACGCCTCCTGCTGGTTCAGCTCGGAGTGGTAGAGGCAGTTCGGCTTGCCGGGCTCGAGAACGGCGATGTTGAGCCCGAGCTGCGGGAACCAGGCGGCTTCGCTCTCGAACACGGTTCCGGCGCCGAACGTCTGGGACGTCCACCACTCGGCGTCGCGCGCGTTGACGATGAACCAGCCTTCGCTCGCCGGCGCGAGCCCCGATCCGCCGTCTTCGAGCCGCGCCTCGGGCATGGGGCGAGTCTATCCCGGTGCACGAGACGGGCTACAATCGCACGCGACCCGGGCGGTTAGCTCAGTTGGGAGAGCACCAGCTCGACAAGCTGGGGGTCACTGGTTCGAGCCCAGTACCGCCCACCTCGAGAAAGCGCTGCAAACGCAGCGCTTTCGTCGTTCTAGAGGCGGTTGCTCGACATCGTGAGATCGCGTTGTGGGCACACAATGGGCACAGCCGTCTGAAATGTCGCCTCCGCAGTAAACGCCGTGCCAGAATCGCGACGGTGGCCCAGAGCACGCTCGTCGACGTCGTGCGGGGCGAGGCAGACGTCTTCAGCGGGGCGTCACGGCCGCTCGCGCTGCTCTCAACGCGCAGTGGCGGAGCGAGACTCCCGAGGGAATCCCGTTCCGCCAGTTCGGGCCGCCCTACTAGGCTTGCGGCATGAAGATCTTCAATCTCAACGCAGACGAGTGGGATCGCACGGAAGAGCGCGAGGGCTGGCGCTTCAAGGACGCCTGGGTCGGCGCGCACACCGACGCCGAGCTGATCGGCGCGAGCATGTACGAGGTCGAGCCGGGTAACAAGCAGGGGCCATTTCACACCCACCACGCGAACGAGGAATGGGCGATCGTCCTCCGCGGCGAGCCGACGCTGCGCACGCACGAGGGCGAGCAGCAGCTGCGCCAGGGCGACGTCGTCGCGTTCCCGCGCGGCAAGGAGGGCGCGCACCAGATCCGCAACGACACGGACGCGCCCGTCCGCGTCCTCATGCTCTCCACGCTGATCGCGCCGGACATCGTCGAGTACCTCGACACCGGCAAGATCGGCGCGCGGAGCGTCGCCGGCGAGCGGATCATCTTCGCTCGCCCGGGGCCTGAGCTCGAATATTGGGAGGACGAGGACTAGCTAGCCGTCGCCTCGCTGCGAGCGCTGCGGACGCGACATCGAAGCACCGTCCGGCGAGTAGAGGGCGGCTGGTCGGCACGAGGCTCACGCGCTTCGTCTACGCGAGAGTCGAGAGCGCGAAAACGCACGAAATCCGTGGGCAGCGTGGGAAGCTCAGCGTTCGCTCACTCCGAACACGAGCGAACGCGAGCGAACGTCTGTTGTTTCGACAAGCTGGGGGTCACTGGTTCGAGCCCAGTACCGCCCACCTCACGAAGGCCCCGCTCAGGCGGGGTTTTCTGTTGGAGGGTCAAGAGAGCAGATCTGGATGTTGGCTGCAGAACGGCGCTCAAGTGCCGTGAGCAACTTTTTCGATTAGCTCGCGTCTAACTAGTCAACAAGGAGGGAGTTTCCGACTATGCACAGCTTGCCCAACTGGCGAGTTCTCGTTCCGTTTCTCGTGGCTCTGGTAGCGGGACTCGTGGTCGCCTGGAGCTCCTCGGCTGCCTCTGATCCCGCAACCACGGCAAACGCCACACGCGGCTCGATCGCCGTCGTTGGTAACGGCCTCTACCGCCGCTTCCCAGATGGTCGCCTCGCGCTGCTGACGGAGGACGGACGCGCGCCGGCTTGGTCGCACGACGGCAGGCGGATCGCCTTCGTCCGCCTCATCGACACGGGCCTGTCCCGCGTCTGCCCGCTGTTCGTGATGAACAGCGACGGCAGCGACGTGCGCCAGGTTGGTCAGGCGAACACCGACTGCTCGGGCGTGAGTTGGGGCCCCGGCGACCGCCAGATCGTCTTTGGCGGAGCACCCCCGGCGAATTACGCCGTCGGAATGGGCCTCTGGATCGTCAACGCCAACGGAAGCGGGCTTCGCCGACTGCGGGCCGGTCGGGGCGCAACGGAAGGCATCCACCCGACCTGGTCTCCTGACGGGCGCTGGATCGTCTTCGGCTGGACGGGTCGCAGCCCCCATCCGTGGGGTCGTCTGGCCGCCGTTCGGCCTGACGGCACCGGCTACCGCGTCTTGGTCAAGCCGCGCGCCGGTAAGCACGACGACGAGTTGACCTTCCCGGCTTGGTCGCGCGACGGCAAACGCCTCGCCTACGTGCGCATCGACCACCGGCTCGGGCGCGCGGGGAGGACGATCGAGGTCGCCGACGCGCGTGGCCAACACCGACACGTGCTCCTGCGCCTGCCCTACAACCCCGCTCAACAAGGCGGCCCTACCTGGTCGCCGAACGGGCGGCTGCTCGCCTACTGGGGCGTGTGTGGCCAGGGCATCTGTGTCTCGACCGTTCCGAGCCGAGGCGGTCGACCGCGTGTGCTCCTGGGTAGCTACGCCGAACCCGCGTGGGGGCCTGCAGGGACTTAGCGGGAGGTGCCCCGCCCTTCTCTCGTTTAGTCGGCGAGGAAGAGCAACGCGGCTCCGCCTACGACGCCGTCAGGCCCGTGTGTGCCACCTAGGAAAGCCCCGCATAGGCGGGGTTTTCTTTCGGCACTTCAGCGGACGCTGTCGATAGACGGCTCAGCGTGCTGTGAGCCGTCAGGGCAACGGCCGCAGCGAAGCAGAATTCCGGCCATTCGCTGAACTTCGCCTGCGCGTACGTCGGTTCGGACAACAAGGCGAGCCGGATGCCGAAGTACACGGCGACCACTGCAAAGGCCGGCACCAGCACGCGCGGCGGAACGAACGGCCCCGGGCGCCGCCAGAGCGGAAGCATCGCGCCGTATGTCGCTGCGGCGAGCAGCACGAACCGCGTCGCCGACTCAACGGAGGCGAGGTTGTGGACATTCAACTCTTCCTGTCGGTTGGCGGCCGCAACCGCCTCGGGTGTCGTCACGTGGAAGAGGCGCTGCCCCCACGACAGCTCCTCGCCGATCGCCACGAGGGCCGCGAACGCGAGCAGCCCGTACGCCAACCTGACGAAGCCGCTCGTGCGAAGCGCGACACGAGCGCTTACGACCGCCGCGACTCCGTATGCGCCCACCTCTCCCCACTCGAGCGGCGAGTCCTCTCGCACGAGCGCGTCGAACACGTCGCGCTGAGCAACGGCAAGCGCAGCGAGGAGCGCGCAGCCGAGGACAGGCGTCGCAGCGATCACGAACGCGGCGTTGACCTTGAGGCGAGGCATGACGCCTCAGGCTAGGGCTACCCCGGAGCTGCGGGAAGCCACCGCCGCTAAGAAGTTCCTAAGAGCCTCTCACGTCATTGCTCGAGGCCGGTACGCCGCTAGAAAAGCCCGGCGGCTTCCGCGTGCTTGGCGCCGATGAGCACCGCCAGCAACAAGGCGCTCAGAACCAGGAGCCCAAACCGCATGTTCACCCTCCTTCTCCTCCGAAGACGGAGCTGAAGTCACACTCGGACGACGTTGCCGAGACTACTACGCGGTCGGGCTCGGGCCAAGAGGAAATCGAGAGGCAGCGTCGGGGCGCCGCCTCTCACCATCCGGGGCTAGCCGTCGTCGTCGCCGCCCCCGCCGCTGCCGCTGTTCCCACCGCCGTTGTCCTCGCCGGTGGTCGTGCCCTCGTCCTCACCGGTGGTCGTGCCGCCGGTGGTTCCCATGTCCTCGGTCGAGGTACCGACGGTGTTCGTCGTGGAGACCCCTCCGCCCCCTCCGCCGTTTCCGTCGCTGTTGTCGTCGCCGCAACCGGCCAGGCCGAGGACGAGGCCAGAGGCGCCGATTGCGACGAGCATCAATGGTTTCCTCATGTGCGGGTCGGTACCCGTCCCTATATCGCTGAAACGCGAATCAGCCGGCCGCGGCCGCGACCCGCCGGCGCTCGGCCTTGCGCTCGCGCATCAGGCGGGGATCGGGCACCGGCACGGAGGTCAGCAGCCGCTTCGTGTACTCGTGCCCGGGATGCTCGTAGACCTCCTCGGCCGGGCCCTCCTCGACGATCTTGCCGGATTGCATGACCGCGATCCGATCGCTCATCGAGCGGACGACGGCGAGGTCGTGCGCGATGAAGAGGTAGGTGAGCCCGAAGTCGCGCTGCAGGTCCTTCAGCAGGTTCAGGATCTGCGCCTGGATCGAGACGTCGAGCGCCGAGACCGGCTCGTCGCAGACGATCAGCTTCGGCCCCAGCGCCAAAGCCCGCGCGATCCCGATCCGCTGCCGCTGCCCTCCGGAGAACTCGTGCGGATACCGGTTCGTGAAGCCGGGGTCGAAGCCGACCACCTCGAGCAGCTCGCGCACGCGCGCGCGACGAGAGCGGCGCGCCCCGACGCCGTGCACGATCAGCGGCTCGGCCACGATGTCGCCGACGGTCATCCGCGGGTCGAGCGACGAGTACGGATCCTGGAAGACGATCTGCATGTCGCGGCGCATCTTCCTGAGCGTCTCGCGCCCGAGCTCGGTCAGCTCCTTGCCCATGAACTGCACCGACCCGTTCGTCGGCTTGATCAGCTGCAACACGCAGTAGCCGGTCGTCGACTTCCCGGAGCCGGACTCCCCGACCAGGCCGAGCGTCTTGCCCTCGGGAATCTCGAAGCTGACCCCGTCGACGGCCTTGACCGCGCTCACCGAGCGCGAGAAGAGCAAGCCCTCCTTCACGGGAAAGTGCTTCTCCAGGTCGCTGACAACGAGGAGCGGCTCCTTGCTCATGGCGACGCCGCCACTGGCTCTCGAGCGCGCTCGGACGCGGGATGTGCGGATCGGACATAGTGGCCCGGCCGAATCTCCCGGAGCTGCGGCTCTTCCTTCGCGCACGAGTCCTCACGGTCGGAGAACGGGCAACGGGGCGCGAAGCGGCACGCCGGCGGCGGGTCGTGGAGATCGGGCGGCCGCCCCGGGATCGCGGTCAGCCGGCCCTCGCGGATCCCCGTGCCCTCGATCTGCGGGAGCGCTCCCAGCAGCGCCTCGGTGTACGGATGCTCCGGGTGGTCGAACAGGTCGAGCGACGTCGCCTGCTCCACGATCTGGCCCGCGTACATGACGACGATGTCGTCCGCCGCTTCGGCGACCACTCCCATGTCGTGCGTGATCACGATCATCGCCATCTCGTGCCCCTGCTGGAGCTCCTCGAGCAGGTCGAGCACGCCCGCCTGGACGGTGACGTCGAGCGCCGTCGTCGGCTCGTCCGCGATCAGGAGCTTCGGGTTGCACGAGATCGCGATCGCGATCATCACGCGCTGGCGCATCCCGCCCGAGAAGCGGTGCGGGTAGTCGTTGAGCCGGTCCTTCGCGTTCGGGATGTGCACCTCTTCGAGAAGCTCGATCGCGCGCTTGCGCGCCTGGCCCTTGTCGTACCCGAGGTGCGTCTGCATCGTCTCCATGATCTGCGTCCCGATCTTCAGGGTCGGGTTCAGCGACGTCATCGGGTCCTGGAAGATCATCGCGATCTCCGCGCCGCGGATCTCCTCCAGGTTCTTGTCGGGCAGCGTTGCGAGGTCGAAGCCCTCGAAGCTCACCGACCCGCCAACGATCTTCGCCGGCGGCTGCGGAAGCAGGCCCATGATCGAGAGCGCGGTCACGGACTTGCCGCACCCCGACTCGCCGACGATCCCCAGCGTCTTGCTCTTCTCGACCTCGAAGCTGACGCCGTCGACCGCGCGCACGACGCCTTCGCGGGTGAAGAAGTGGGTCTGCAGATCCTTGACCTCGAGGAGCGCCACCTATGTCTCCTTCGTCCTCGGGTCGAGCGCGTCGCGGAGCCCGTCCGCGATGAAGTTCGCGCACAGGACGAGGGTCGCGATCGCAACGCTCGGGATCAGGATCAGGCTGGGATGCGTCCGGTACACCTGGCGCCCCTCCTGAGCCATCGAGCCCCACGAGGCGTCGGGCGGGTTGATGCCGAGCCCGATGAAGGACAGGAACGCCTCGCCGAGGATCACGCCCGGCAGCTCGAGGAAGATCGCGATGATCAGCACGCCGAGCGTGTTCGGAACGAGGTGCCGCGCAAGGACGCGGTACCAGCGCGCCCCCACGGCGGTCGCCGCGCGCACGTAGTCGTTCTCTTTGAGCGTGATGATCTGGCCGCGGACGATGCGTGCTGCCGTGAACCAGCTGGCGATCGAGAGCGCGATCACCATCGTCAAAGGGTTGACCGTGCCGACGATGGCGAGCGTGATGATCGCGAACGGCAGGTACGGCAGCCCGTACAGCGCGTCGAGGAAGCGCATCATCGCGTTGTCCACCCAGCCGCCGACGAAGCCGGAGATCGAGCCGTAGGTCAGGCCGATGACGAGAATCACGAACGTCGCGGCGAACCCGATCATGATCGAGATCCGCCCGCCGAGCGCGACCCGGGTGAAGAGGTCGCGTCCGAACGCGTCCGTGCCGAACGGATGCGACAGGCTCGGCGGCAGGAAGCGTTCGTCGAAATTGACCGCGTCCGGGTCGTACGGCGAGACGATCGGGACGATGATGCAGTAGGCGAGGACGAGCAGGAAGATGCTGCCGGCGATGAGCGCGCCCTTGTTCCGCATGTAGCGGCGGCGGGCGTCGCGCCAGAGGCTGGACTGGCGGATCGGAGTCCCGGCGCCGGCAACCTGGAAGTCGCCCGCGTGCGCCGGGTCGGGCGAGCGCATGCGCTGTTCTTGCGGAGAGACGACCATCAGGTGCGGGCCTCGCGCGTTCGCGGGTCGAGGACGCCGTAGAGGATGTCCACGACCATGTTCGCGAGCACGACGATCACCGACAGCAGGACCGTCAGCCCCATCACGACGGAGTAGTCCCTGGAGGAGACGGCCGTGATGTAGTACTTGCCGATCCCCGGGATCGCGAAGATGTACTCGATGATGAACGACCCGGTGATCAGGAAGCCGAGCAGCGGGCCGGCCGCCGTCACCGCCGGGGTCAGCGAGTTCTTGAGGACGTGCACGAACAGGATCCGGCGCGAGCTCAGGCCCTTCGCCTTCGCGGTGCGGACGTAGTCCTGCTGGAGCGTCTCCAGCATCGTCCCGCGCACGAGCCGCGCGAAGTAGGCCATCGGGCCGAGCCCCAGAGCGATGACGGGCAGGATCTTCGACTGCCAGGTGGTCCACCCGCTCGTCGGTATGCCGGTGATGTCGCCCCACTTGAGCGCGAAGAAGTAGATGAGGAGCGTCGCGATCAGGAAGCTCGGGACCGCGAACCCGACGTTCGAGAAGAACATCGCCGTGTAGTCGAAGACCGTGTTCGGGCGTAACGCCGCAATCACCCCCAGCGGTATCCCGAAGACGATCGCGAACAGCATCGCCAGGAAACCGAGCTCGAGCGACTTCGGGAAGTGCTCCTTCACGATGTCGTTCACGCTTTGGCTACGCAGGACGAGCGACGGGCCGAGGTCGAACGTCGCCACGCCCTTCACGTAGAGCGCGTACTGCACGTACCAGGGCTTGTCGAGGTTGAACTTGCGCTCGAGGTTCGCCTGCACCTCCGGGGAGACGGCGCGCTCCGAGTGCCGGAACGGGTTCCCCTGGATGTGCCGCATCATCAGGAACGTCATCAGGATGACGAGCAGCAGGACCGGGATCGTCCAGAGCAGGCGCCGGATGATGAATCCGACCATGTGACCCTTATGCCCGCTTTTGGCTGAGAGGAAGCAAGTCGGGCGGAGCCGCGATGGCCCCGCCCGACTCGATGACTACGTTCGGCATGCGCCCTAGTCCTGGACCTTGACCTTCGTGAGGTCGACCTGGTCGAGCAGGTTCAGGTTGTAGGTGTCCTTGATGTTCTCGCGCTCGAGCTCGACGTACGTGTACCAGTAGATCGGGATGAACGGCACTGCGCCGTTCTCGCCGAGGAGCTTGTCCTCGAGCTTGGAGTAGAGCTCGTACCGCTTCTCGTTGTCAGGCGTGTTTCGCGCCTGGGCGACGAGCGCGTCGTAGCTCTTGTCGCAGTAGTTCGTGTTGTTGTTGCCGGAGTCGCACGTCCACTGCTCGAGGAAGTTCATCGCGTCGACGTAGTCGCCGATCCAGCCGAGCCGGAAGGCGTCGACGGCCTTGTTCGGCGGCGGGCCGAGGAACTCGAGGTACTGCGCGAACTCCTGCGCCTTCAGCGTCACGTCGATGCCCAGCTGCTTCCACATCGACTGGACCGCGACCGCGATCTGCTTGTGCGCCGGATCCTCGTTGTACCAGAGCGTGATCGACTTCTTCGGGCTTTGGACCTGGGACATCAGGTCCTTGGCCTTGTCCATGTCTCCGGCGGCCGGCAGCCACGGGGAATGCGGATCGATGGTCTCGAAGCCCGGCATGCCCTTGGGCGTGTAGCCCTCCGCGGGGACCTGGTCGGCCTGCGCGATGTTGTCGATGATCGTCTGCCGGTCGATCGCGAGCGCCATTGCGCGGCGCTGCTTCACGTCCGGGATGTTCTTGGTGTTCAGGCCGTAGTAGTACGTGCCGAGTGCGGCGTAGTTGTCGTACTCGGGCGTGTCCTTGAGGCGTGGGATCTCGTCGGGCGGGAGCGACGCGGTGACGTCGACCTCGCCGGCCTCGAACGCCTGCACGGCGGTCGTGCCGTCGGAGATCATCCGGCCGTTCACACGGTCGAGGCTGACCTCGCTCGCGTTCCGCCAGTCGGGGTTCTTGACGAGGTCGATGCGCGAGTCGTGCTCCCAGTTCGCGAGGTTGAACGGGCCGTCCGTGACGATGTTCTTCGCCTCGGTCCACTTGTCGCCGAACTGCTCGACGGCCTTCTTGTTGACCGCGAGGAACGACGTGTGCGCGACCTGCTGCACGAACCACGGCTGCGGCGACGTGAGCTTCACCTGCAGCGTGTGCGCGTCGGTCGCCTTCACGCCGACCTTGTCCGCAAGCGCATCGCAGTTCGACTTGCACCCGTTGTACTCCTGGGCGCCCACGATCCCGAAGAACTGATACGCGTAATCGGCGGCGAGCTCGGGGGAAATCGTCCGCTTCCACGAGTATTCGAAGTCGTTCGCGGTCACAGGGTCGCCGTTCGTCCAGCGCCCGTCGGAGCGCAGCTTGAAGGTGACGGTCTTGCCGCCGTCCGACTGCGTCCAGCTCTGGGCAAGGCTGGGGACCGGTTTCAGGTCAGGTCCAAGCTTGACCAGTGGGTCCATGATGTTCTGAAGGATGTTGGCCGACGTCGTGTCCGTCGCCAGGCCTGGGTCTAGTGAAGGCGGTTCCGTGCTCCAGTTGACGGTGATCGTGCCGCCTCCGCTTCCCGAACTGCTGCTGTCGTCGGACGAGCCGCCGCACGAGGCCGCGGCGAACGCCAGCGCTACTAGGAGTGCCGTTAAGCCGGCGCCCCAACCGGTCTTTCGGATACCGGGTCTGCTCATTGGGATCCCCCGCTCTCTTTGGATTTATCGCAGTCCTATCGTTCTACCCAGGGGCCTTCCCCATTCGGTAAGTCTCGAATCAGAAGTTCGTCAGGTTTCGATGAAGGCCGGGCGGGTTTGCGCGAACTTCGGCAGATTTCGGTAGAAGCGCTAAAACGCGCACGAGCGGCGCTCGGATCCTTGGTTGCGCCGCCGAGCGGCGACCTATCCTTCGCGCGGAGTGACCGAGCAAGGCGACAGGACATGGGCTCGCTTGCCGAGCGTGCGTATCGGCGCGGTGGTCGCGATCGCGCTCGCGGCCGGGCTCCTCGTGTGGCTGATCCTCCGCGGGAACGACGACTCGTCGAGCAGTTCGACGACCGGGCAGACCACGACGACGGCCGTGGCGGCTAGGCCCCTAGCGGCCACCCCGGCCACGCTCGGCGCGCTCGCGGACGAGGTCGGCCATCCCGTCTACTGGGTCGGCCCCCGGCAGAACCGAACGTACGAGCTGACGCGTACGTCGAACGGACGCATCTTCATCCGCTATCTCCCGCCCGACGCGGAGATTGGAAACGGGAGCGCCCGTCTACACGATCGTCGGCACGTATCCGGTCAAAAGCGCGCACGAGGTCCTCCAGAGGCTCTCGACGCAACCGGGGGAGAAGAGCGCCCCCGCGCCGGGCGGCGGGCTCGCGGTCTACAGCACGTCATCGCCCAACAACGTCTACGTCGCCTACCCCGGCTCGGACGTGCAGATCGAGGTGTTCGACCCGTCGGCGAAGCGAGCGCTACGCCTCGTGACCTCGGGCCGCGTCGCCCCCGTGGGCTAGCTCCAGCTCGACTGGATCGAAGAGGTTCGCCAGCTACCGGCTACGGCAGCGGGATCGCCATGATCGATCTGTTCACGAACGCGCAGGTTGCGGAGCCGCCGCCGCCCTCGCGCTTGTACATCGCGGTGAACGTGGTGCTTCCCGGGCTCAGCGAGGTAAGGACCGACGTCGCGCTCGACCGCTGCAAGGTGCCTGAGGAGAGGGTCACTGAATTGGCGTCTGTGGCGGCCAAGATGTTTGCGCCCGTGCCCGCGAACGACATGGAACAGGACACCGCACCGGAGCTTCCGGTCATGCCGCTCGTCACCGATACCAGCACCCTGCCCGAGGCGGGAACCGTGAGCGTGACCGCAGGTCCAGGGGTGGTCAAGGGAACGTAGGCCAGCGACGTCGTCAGCTCACTCGCGGCGACGCTGCCGGCCACGGTTCCAGCCGTGCCGGCGGGGCCTGCCGGCCCAGTGGCGCCGGTGGCTCCGGTTGCGCCGGTTGCGCCGGTGGCCCCGGTCGGCCCGATCGCGCCGGGCGGCCCGGAGGGTCCGGTCGGCCCTGCTGCGCCTGTCGGTCCCGTGTCGCCGGTTGCTCCCGTGGCGCCGGGCGTTCCATCTTGTCCACTCGTCCCCGTAGCGCCGGTCGCGCCCGTGGCGCCCGTGTCTCCGGTCGGGCCCTGAGCGCCTGCCGGCCCGGTCGCGCCGGTGGCTCCTGTGGCGCCGGTCGCACCGATCTCTCCGGTGTCGCCGGTCGCGCCGGTCTCCCCGGTGGCTCCGGTGTCCCCGGTGGCTCCGGTGGCGCCGGTTGCCCCGGTCGGTCCTACTGGGCCTGGCGGCCCGGTGGCGCCGGTGGCTCCTGTGGCGCCCGTAGCGCCGATCTCGCCGGTGTCGCCGGTCGCACCGGTCTCCCCGGTTGCCCCGGTGGCGCCGGTCTCACCAGTGGCTCCGGTCTCACCAGTGGCCCCGGTCTCACCGGTGGCTCCGGTGGCTCCGGTCGGTCCTACTGGGCCCGGCGGCCCGGTGGCGCCGGTGGCTCCTGTGGCGCCCGTAGCGCCGATCTCGCCGGTCGCGCCGGTCTCGCCGGTCGCGCCGGTCTCCCCGGTTGCCCCGGTCGCGCCGGTGTCCCCGGTAGCCCCGGTGGCGCCGGTTGCCCCGGTCGGTCCTACTGGGCCTGGCGGCCCGGTGGCGCCGGTGGCTCCTGTGGCGCCCGTAGCGCCAATCTCCCCGGTCGCCCCGGTGGCGCCGGTCTCCCCGGTCGCCCCGCTAGCGCCGGTGGCACCGGTCTCCCCGGTCGCCCCCGTGGCGCCAGTAGCGCCGGTAGCCCCGGTCGGTCCCACTGGGCCTGGCGGCCCCGTGGCGCCGGTGGCTCCTGTGGCGCCAGTGGCGCCGGTCTCCCCGGTTGCCCCGGTAGCGCCGGAGGCACCGGTGGCCCCGGTCGGTCCTTCTAGGCCTGGCGGCCCGGTGGCTCCCGTGGCGCCGGTCGCGCCGGTCGCTCCAGCAGCACCTGTCGCTCCTGTGTCACCGGTCGCGCCGGCCGGGCCGGGCGCTCCGTCCGCGCCGGTGGCGCCGTTCTGGCCTGCCGGGCCGACGGGCCCTGCCGGGCCTGCTGCACCCGCCGCGCCTGTTGGTCCAGCTGGTCCGCGGGGGCCCTGAGGGCCGACCTTGCCCTGAGGCAGGGGAATCATCCGCTCGCCGCGTGGGCACCTGCCGTGGACGCGGAGCTTGAGGTCGCGCCTCGTCTCGAGGTTCCCGCGGAGCTCGACGCACAAGACCAGTCTGGCCGACGCGCGCTGACTCGATGCGTCCTGCCGGGCTCCGCCATTCCCGCCGGCGCTCGGCAGCGCCGCGACGAGGGCGCTGAAGCAGATCGCAGCCGCGACCAGAGTTTTTGGGTACCGCAGAAATCCCACTGAGTTCATAGTCGCCACTTGACAGCGGCAAGCTCTCCCCCAAAAGAGGGACTTCTGCGGACCTCGGCGGAGGCCGGCTAGACCTAGATCCGCTCGAGCGGCGCGTACTCGAGGATCAGCCTGCGCTCGACCCCGTCGGCGAATCGAACCGTGACGACCCCGCCCGGGTCGATCGCGGTCACGACGCCTTCGCCGAGCGTTCCGTGCCGGACGTTGTCGCCCGTCGAGAGATCCGGGACGTCGGTGCGCGGCGCGACCTTCTGCTGCCGCGTTCCGTAGTTCGACCAGGAGGTGGGCCGGAGCCGCTCGCGCTCGACGCCTTGGTCGGGCAGCTCGTCGATGAAGCGCGACGGGAGGTTGTAGCTCCGCGAGCCCCAGAGCGATCGCGCCGAGGCGTGCGTGAGCGTCAAGCGCTCCTTCGCGCGCGTCATGCCGACGTACGCGAGCCGGCGCTCCTCCTCCAACATCGCCTCTTCGATCGACCGCGAGTGCGGGAAGATCCCCTCCTCCATCCCGATCATGAACACGGCGCGGAACTCGAGCCCCTTCGCGTTGTGAAGCGTCATCAGCGTGACGAGGCTCTGCTCGCCGCGGATCGCGTCCTGGTCGGCGAACAGCGAGATCTCCTGGAGGAAGCTGGACAGGGACGGCTCGTCCGCGGCGGCCTGGTACTCCTGGGCCGCGCCGACGAGCTCCTCGAGGTTCTCGAGGCGACCCTGCGCTTCGATCGTGCGCTCGGCCTCGAGCGCGTCGGTATACCCGGTGCGCTCGAGGACGCGCTCGACGAGCTCAGGCACCGTCAGCTCGAGCGCGCCGGCCATCAGCGACTGGATGAGCGTGCGGAACGCCTGGACGGCCTTGAGCGGTGCCGCCCCCACTCCCGCCTCCTCCGGAAACTCGGTCGCTTCCCAGAGCGAGATCCCGTGCGCGTCCGCGTGCGTCTGGAGGCGCGCGATGCTGGTGTCGCCGATCCCGCGCCGCGGCTTGTTGGCGATCCGCATCAGCGAGACGGCGTCGTACGGATTGTCGATCACCTGCAGGTACGCGATCACGTCCTTGATCTCGGCGCGCTCGTAGAAGCGCGGGCCGCCGATCACCTGGTACTGGATCGCCTGGCGGACGAGGACGTCCTCGAGCACTCGCGACTGCGCGTTCGTCCGGTAGAAGATCGCGACCTCGGAGCCGCTGAAGCCCTCCTCGACGAGGCGCGCGATCTCGGCGGCGACGAAGCGCGCCTCGGCGTGCTCGTCCTCGACCTCGATCACGTGGATCGGCTCGCCCTCGCCGAGCTCGGACCAGAGCTCCTTGGGCTTCCGCTCGCGGTTGTTGGCGATGACCGCGTTGGAGCCGCGGAGGATCGTGTTCGTCGAGCGGTAGTTCTGCTCGAGCGGGATCACTCGCGTACCGGGGAAGTCGGCCTCGAACTCCATGATGTTGCGGATGTCCGCGCCCCGGAAGGCGTAAATGGACTGGTCCGGGTCGCCCACGGCGAACAGGTTCATGTGCTTTTCGGCCATGAGCTGGAGGAACCGGTACTGGGCGTGGTTCGTGTCCTGGTACTCGTCGACGAGGATGTAGCGGAACGCGTTCTGCCACTTCTCCCGCGCCTCGGGGAACTGCTCGAGGAGCTGGACCGTGAGAAAGAGCATGTCGTCGAAGTCGACCGCGTTCGACGCGAAGAGCCGGCGCTGGTAGAGGTCGTAGGCGTCCGCCACCGTCTGGTCGTAGAACGACGAGACGCGCTCGCGGTAATCGTCGGGGCTGATCAGGTTGTTCTTCGCGGTCGAGATCTGGGCGTGGATGCCGCGCGGGACGAAGCGTTTCGGGTCCCGCTCGAGCTCTTCGAGGACGGCTTTCGTGAGCCGGACCTGGTCGGCCTGGTCGTAGATCGTGAAGTTCGTCCGGTAGCCGAGCCGCGGCGCCTCGCGGCGCAGGATCCGTCCACACGTCGCGTGGAACGTGAGGATCCAGAGCCCGCGCCCGCCGCCGCCGAGCATCTCGTCCAGCCGCTCGCGCATCTCGCCCGCGGCCTTGTTCGTGAACGTGATCGCGAGGATCTCCTGCGGCTTGATCCCGTGCGCGTTGATCAGGTGCGCGACGCGGTGCGTGAGGACGCGCGTCTTCCCCGAGCCCGCGCCCGCGACGACGAGCATCGGTCCCTCGGTGTTGAGGACGGCCTCCCTCTGCGCGGGATTCAGGTCGGCGAGATAGGCCTCTGCTTCGGCGACGGACACTCGCCGCCGATGCTAGCTAGTGACGAAGGCCGAGATAGCGCCCGAAGAGTGCGAACCCGCTCAGGCAGGCCAGCGCTTCCGCGGCGGCGTTGAGAGCGCCGTCGAACGGGTCCCCCTGCACCGCCGCAGCGAGAAAGACGACGACCCCGAGGCCGCTCGCGATCACCAATGCAAACCGCCACGGCTCCGTGCGGCCGAAGCCGATATCGTCGAACAGGTCTCCGGCCTCGCCGACGACCTGGGGCCGTAGGCGGGAGGCTCGTACGACTGGAATGCCCGCCAGCACGAGCAGCGGCGCGGCGATCGAGGCTCCGATCAACGTCAACGCGACCCACCAGTCGGCGCTCACGTTCCGCAGCTCCAAAGCGAGGATCGCGAGGGCGGCGACCGTGACGAAGCCGGAGACGAGCGCAACGCCGGTCCGACGATTGATCACGGCGAGTTCGGCGCTCGGAAGCACGCGCTCGCGTCGCCGCAGCGTCCGCACGAGCCCGAGAGAGCCGGCGACGAACGCGACTTGCGGCGCCACGATCACGACGGGAAGCATGAGCTGCGCCAGGAGCGACCACGTGTCCGGTGCAGGCTGCCCGGCGAAGGCGGCTCCGACGAACGACAGGGCATAGACGACCCCCGCGACTCCGAGCGCGGCAAATGCGCTGACCGCAGCCCGGCGGGAGGATCGCGCTCCGAGCTCGGCGGCGAACTGGTTCGCCAGGTCGGCCGGGGCGCCAAAGCGCTCCAGCGCCTCGACGTCGCTACGCAGATGATCCTCGGACTCGGCGAGAACGCGCCTCCGCAGGCGTCCGCGGATGCCGACCTTTCCGAGCTCACAGCTCAGCTCGTCCAGGTACGCCTCGATCACGTCACCACGGCCTCGACGGCATGTGAAAACGCCTTCCAGTCCTTGCGCTCGCGCGCGAGCTCCGTGCGTCCCCGTTTCGTGAGCTGGTACACGCGGCGCCGACGACCGCCGGCCGTCGTCCATTTGCTCGAGAGCAGTCCGGCGGCCTCCAGGCGGTAGAGCGCCGGATACACCGTGCCTTCCGCGAGGTCGAACGTTCCCTCGCTCGTACCACGCAGCTTGTCGACGACGCCGTAGCCGTGCAGCGGGCCGTCCCGGAGCGTCGCCAGGAGCAGGAAGTCGACGTGTCCTTTCAATACCTCGGATCGCAAAGCATTGCCAGTCTAGGTAACCGTGGACGCGTCGTCAAATCCGGGACACGTCCAGCGCAGCCACGTCCGGTGCCAGGCACCGGACAGGTCCTGATGGGCTAGGGGCCGTAGACGTTGGCGACCATCGCGTCCGCCCACTGCTGGCGGTACGCGACATAGCCCGCCTCGCTCGGATGCAGGTTGTCGCCCGAGATGAGGTTCTGGTGCGTGCTGAAGAACGCCCACAGGTCGGGGCCATGCACGATCTGCGGGAAGTTCGCGTAGAGCTGCTGGATCTTCGCGTTCAACCCGGGCCCGCAGTTCTGGACGTCGGCCGTTCGAGCCCACGGGATGGTCGGGACGATCGGAACCTTGCCGGCGTTGATGACGGCCTGCACCATCGTCACGTAGTTGTTGTAGAAGCCGGTCGGACTCGCGCAGCCGTTCGCGTCGTTCGTCCCGTAGGCGAGGCCCACATAGCGGCCGGGGAACGCGGAGAGCCACGTGTTGATGTGAGAGGCGCCGTCGCCGGAGACGAGGCCGCCGATCCCCCCGTCTTCGTACGCCGGGAAATACGCAGGGCGCGCGGTGTTGATCAGCTGGCTGAAGTTGGGGCTGGACCCGCTGATCGGCTCGTGCGGCATGCCGTCCTCGGTGATCGAGTCGCCGTAGAACATCCAGCTGTCGGACGGGCCGTCGGCGCTCGCGTCGTGCACGTCCATGTTCATCTCCGCGTCGTTGTTCCGCGAAGAGCCGTCGGTTGCGGTGACGTTGATCCGGATCCAGTTGTTTCCGGTCATGTTCACGTAGTGCGTGCGCGAGTGGTAGCGGTTGTTGGTGACGGTCGCGAGCGTGACCCAGCCGTTCGCCGGAGGCTGCCCGCCCCCGGCTCCCGGGTTCACCTGGACGGTGTAGCTCCCGAGGTTGTTGTATGCGACGTCGCCGGTGACCGTGTGGTCATAGGGAGTCGTGATCGGGTCGTTGTACCAGCCCACGACGACCGGACCACGGTGTGCGGCCGGAACTGAGGAGAGGTCGTAGGCCAGCCACGCCGGCATGGCGCCGCTCGAGCGCCAGTAGGTCGAGTAGCTCGCGTCGTTGGCGCCGCCGGCGTTGCCCGACGAAGCGAATGCGGGCTTGCTGCGGCTGATGACGGGCATCGGCGCAGGCGCACCTGGTGGAGGTGGAGGTGGAGGTGGAGGCGGAGGTGGCGGAGGCGGAGGCGGAGGCGGAGGTGGCGGCGGAGGCGGAGGCGGAGGCGGAGGCGGAGGCGGAGGCGGAGGCGGAGGCGGTGGCGGAGGCGGCGGCGGAGGCGGCGGCGGCGGAGGCGGAGGCGGAGGCGGCGGCGGAGGCGGAGGCGGAGGCGGAGGCGGAGGCGGAGGCGGAGGCGGAGGCGGAGGCGGAGGCGGAGGCGGAGGCGGAGGCGGAGGCGGAGGCGGAGGAGGCGGCGGAGGCGGAGGCGGAGGCGGCGGAGGCGGAGGAGGCGGAGGCGGAGGCGGCGGCGGTGGGTGCCCATGGCCGCCCTTCTTGACCGGCTTGCTCCAGATCGACCTGGCCTGGGCCATGCCGTCTCTGTTCTTCGCGACTACGACAACACGCAACCGGTGGCCCACATCCGTCGAGTTGACGATGTAGATCGGCTTCGAAGCCCGCGCCACCTTCGTGCACTTCCGGCCCTTGTTACAGCGCTGCCAGGCATAACGAAACGACGTCGGACGACCGGCCCAGCGGCCGTGCGAAGCAGTCAGCCGGCTCCCCACCTTGGCCTCACCCTTGATCTTGGGAACACCAACGTTGCGCGGCGCGCCCAAGGAGCGCGCGGCGGAGCCACCTGCGAAAAGCAGCATGGCTGCAAGCAGGCAGAGAGCGATGGGGGCGGCGGAGCGGCGATTTAGCACGGGGGGCCTCGTACTTCCACGTCTATGTCGGCTCGGCCAGGAAAATCCTTCATCCCCTTTACGAGCGCTGGAACGGGAGATTATTCGATGTCGCTAGGTTTCGGAGCGTGGCCCATTCCTTCGGTTCGATCGACGAGATGGGAGACGGCGTCTTCCGGAAAGTGCGCCGCGAGCTCGGGGTCACGGCCTTCGGCGTCAACGCGCTCGTCCTCGCTCCGGGCGTGGTCAGCCGGCCGCACTTCCACGAGGAGCAGGACGAGCTCTACTTCGTCCACCGCGGACGGGCGCGATTCGAATTCTCGAAGGAGAGCTTCGAGCTCGGGCCTGGTGGGGTCGTGCACGTCGAGGCCGCGACGCGGCGCCGCATCACGAGCGTCGGCGACGAGGATCTCGTGATGCTCGTCGTCGGTGCGAAGGACGGCTACGTCGGGCGAGACGGCCGGCCTGCCGAGCCGGACGCGTTCTAGGAAGTCGCCTCTTCGAGCGCCCGCTCGATCCACGCGACGGCCGCCTCGAGCGCCGCGGGATCGGACGACTTGACCACGACCTCGACCGTCGCTCCGTCCGGATGGAACTTCGGGTACGAGCCGACGAGCACGCCGGGATAGCGGTCGCCCATCGCCTCGAGCACGCCGACGATGCGCGCCTCGGTCGTCTCGTAGGTCCGTCGCCACGAGGTGATCGGCTGCTCGGTGGCCAGCTCGGACGTGAAGGTCGCGAACATCGCCTTCATCTCGGCGGGCAGCCCGGGCAGGACGTAGACGTTGCCGACGACGAAGCCGGGAGCGCCGCCCAGCGGGTTCTCGAGGGGCCGCGCGCCGGCGGGAAGGTTCGCCCAGCGCGCCGCGTACTCAGGGTCGGCCGGGAACCTGGAGCGAAGCCGGTCCGCCAGATCGGATACCTCGCCCTGGGGAGCCTCGAAGGCCTCGGCCATCGCCTCGCGCGTGACGTCGTCGGGCGTCCCGCCGAGGCCGCCGGTCACGAGGACGACGTCCGCCCGTTCCGCCTCGGTACGGACGAACGCCGCGATGCGGTCGATCTCGTCGGGAAGCGAGGCCATCAGCATCACCGCAACGCCCAGCTCCTCGAGCTCCTGCGCCAGCCAGGACGCGTTCGTGTTGACCGTGTCGCCGGAGAGGAGCTCGTTCCCGATCGTGATGATCGAGGCCGTGACGCGGCCCGTCATGCGGCGAGACTAACCGAGCGGGAACGGCTTGCGAGCCAGGGCGGGAAGCACCTGGGAGGTGACCCAGACCGGCGTCACGCCGTAACGCTTGGAATAGCGGTAGCTGCCGTCCGCGCGGCGCAGCTTGGCGAGGTAGGCGAACGCCCGCTTGCCGGGGGACCTGCCCGCAGCGACGAAGGCCTGGATCGCCCACGCGGTCGACTGCGCGTCCGGGGCGCGGCCCTTCACGAGCGCGAAGCCGCCCTCACGAGTCTGCAGCCGGCGGAGATAGGCGAGGCCCCTCGTGATCACGCGCGATCTCGGGCCGACGCCCGCCGCCCGCAGCGCCTCGATCGCCGCCGCGGTGTCGTTCGAATCGGCCGCTCCTCGCGGATACCAGGCCCACCCCCCGCTCGGGCGCTGGGCGCGGAGCAGGTAGCGGACGCTCGTGCCCGCCGGCCGCCCGGCCGCCCGCAACGCCAGCACGCCCCAGATCGTCGAGTTGACGAGCGTCCCGATGCGTCCATCCGGGCGGCGCATCCCTTCCAGCCGCGTGGCGAACGAGTCCGTGTCCCGGCCGAGGGCGTCGAGCGCGAGGATGCGAAGCGCCACGTCGTTGGCGCTCGTCGCCGGGGCTCCGGCGAGGTAGTCGCCCGCCGAGCGGCCGGGAGTCTTCCCGGCGGCGACCAGACCGAGGACCGCCCAGGCCGTGAGGTTGGGGTCGGAGGACGACTGCCCGGCCTCCGCGAACCCGCCGTCGGACTGCTGGTGCGCGGCGACGTACTCGGCCGGCGACGCGACGAGCGCGAGCCCCACCGCGAGGACGGCGAGCTTCACGCCCATACGACCTCGGTTCTCAGCCTTCGGTCGTAGCGCTCCAGGAGACGTCTCAGCTCGGGCCCGATCGTCAACGCGATCACGACGTTGCCGACGGCGTGCGCCACGTCGTACCAGAAGCCCTGGCCGATCACGACCACGAGCGCCTGCCACGTGTGCGGGAGGTACGTGACCCAGATCCAGAGGTCCATGACCGCGCTGAACGCGAAGCCGAGAACACAGCAGAGCACCGCGAACGGGATGCGGCGCCTGATCAGCCGCGAGAACGCAGCCCCCGCGAGGCCGCACGCTCCCCAGCCGAGCATCTGCCACGGCGTCCACGGGCCCTGGCCGAGGAAGAAGTTCGAGGCGAGCGCGGCGATCGCTCCGGTGGCGAAGCCCGCGCGGGCGCCCAGGGCCGCTCCCGCAGCGACGGTGACGACCGTCACCGGCTGAACGCCCGGGATGGCGACGAACAGGACTCGCCCTGCCGCCGCGACCGCGGCGAGCGTCGCAACGAGGACGATCTCCTTCGAGGCCGCCGGGCCCGTCTCGAGCCACGCCGCGCCGGCGACGAGGAGGCCGATCGCTGCGAGGAGGAGCGGCAGCCCGGAGTGCGCGGGGGCGATCGCGACCCATGTGGCCGCCGCCACGGCTGCGACGAGTGCACCGGCTGCGGTCAGCCTAGGCACGGACGGCCTCCAGCGCGGCGAGCTCGACGGCGCGATCGGCGACGTCGCCCGCGAAGACGAGATCGTGGGTCACGACGAGAGTCGCGCGCTTGGCCGCGTCGTGCCGCAGGAGCTCCGCGAGCTCGCTCTTGCGCGGCGGGTCGACCCCACGGGTGGGCTCGTCGAGGACGAGCACGTCGGGGTCGGCGACGAGGACGCAGGCGAGGGCGAGGCGCTCGCGCTCGCCGCTCGAGAGGTCGCGCGGGTGACGTCGCTCGAAGCCGGCGAGCCCGACGCTCGCCAGCGCCTGCCCGGCGCGGATGCGGTCGCCGTCGACCGCGAGCGCAACCTCGTCCTCGACCCGCTCGGTGACGAGGTAGCGGCCTGGGTCCTGGGAGAGGTAGCAGACGCGTCCGCGCCGCTCCACGCGACCGGCGTCCGGCTCGATCAGGCCCGAGGCGATCTTGGCGAGGGTCGTCTTGCCCACGCCGTTGGGACCGGTCAGCGCCAGGATCTCGCCGCGCCGCAGCTGCAGCGAAGCGCCCGTGAGAACAGGGGCCGTGTCGTAGGCATGCGAGACGCCCTCGAGCTCGGCGAGGACCTCTCCCCCGGCTTCCCGAGGCCAGCGAAGCTCTGGCTGGCGCGGCCGGTAGGCGTGGTCGAGGCGTCCGAGCGCTTCCTCGCGCGGGGCGTCGAGCGTCACGCGGCCGTTCTCGACGAACAGGACGCGGTCGCAGCGCTCCAGCGGAAGCGCGGGACGCTGCTCCGAGACGACGACCGCCGCCCCGAGCTCGCAGGCGAGGTCGAG
This sequence comes from uncultured Actinomycetes bacterium, assembly GCA_963712635.1. Taxonomy (GTDB): domain Bacteria; phylum Actinomycetota; class Thermoleophilia; order Gaiellales; family Gaiellaceae; genus VAXT01. Next base: position 781,434 of record CAVQIS010000008.1, read on the forward strand.
GATCGCCTCGGCGCCGGCCGGGTCGAGCTGCGAGGTCGGCTCATCGAGGAGGAGCAGCGAGGGCTGGAGCGCGACCACCGAGGCGAGGCAGACGCGCTGCAGCTCTCCGGCCGAGAGCGTTTCCGTCCTCCGTTCGGCGAGCCGCGCGATGCCCGTGTCCGCGAGCGCCGAGTGCACGCGCGGCCAGATGTCGAGCGGGGGCGTCCCGAGGTTCTCGAGGCCGAACGCGACCTCGTTCTCGACGCGGCCGAAGACGACCTGGTCCTCGGGATCCTGGAAGAGGAACGCGACCTCGTCCGCGAGATCAGCAGGTCGGAAACGGCGCGTGTCGCGGCCGGCGACCTCGACGCGGCCCTCGAAGCGCCCGCCGTGGAAGTGCGGAACGAGCCCGGCAAGCGCCCGGAGGAGCGTCGACTTGCCGGAGCCGGAGGGGCCGAGGAGCGCGATCACCTCGCCCGGCTCGATCCGCAGGGAGACGTCAGTGAGAGCCGGAGCCGGTCGCTCCGGGATAGGCGAAGGTGAGCCGGTCGACCTGCGCTAGAGCCACAACGCCCCCACAAGGAGGAGCACCGCCGCCACGAGCCCGAGACGGTCGATGCGCGTCCACGGCGGTCTCGGCGACCGGGTCCTCCCCGCTCGCCCGAAGCCGCGCGTCTCCATCGCCTCGGCCAGGGTCAGCGCGCGCTCCAGCGAGCCCGCGACCACCGGCGAGAGCAGCCTCGCGCGGCCGCGGACGCCCTCGACCTGCACGCCGCGCCCGCGCAGAGCCTCGACGACGCCTACCGCGTCTCGTTCGAGCGTCGGGACGAGCCGCGTGGCGAGGCCGACGGCGAGGACCGACCGCCGCGCGAAGCCGGCCGACTGGAGCAGCCGGTCGAGATCGAGCAGCAGCACATACGCCGCGAAGGCGAGCCCGACCGCGGCGAGGCGCAGCGCCTGGATCCCGGCGGCGGCGATCTCCTCGCTCGTCACGTCGAGATAGCCGATCACCGGGATCTGCGGGCCCTCCCAGATCACGTGCGTCCCGACGTGCGACACGAGCGGGCTGATCAGGAAGACGGACAGGGCCGAGATGAGCGTGCCCGAGATGTAGAGCCAGCGCCGCGACCGCGGCGCCGTGAGGCAGACGAGGAAGAGACCGCCGGCGATCAGCGCGACGACCAGGCCCCGGTCGGCGATCAGGGAGACCGCCGCGAGCGAGGCGAGGAGCGCGGCTGCCGGGACGGGGCTCACGGGACGCTGTACCGGTGGCGGTAGCGGTCCGGATGGCGGGCGAGAGCGGCTGCGTCGCCGGCGAAGGTGAACTGAACGGGCGAGCCCGCGCTCGAGCCCGGATCGCGCAACGAAGCCGTGAATCGGTCGCTGCCACTTACTGTGTAAAACACATTCGCGTCCGAAGGGGGCGTGTCCGAAAGCGGCGCGACGGAGCTGGCGTGCAGGAGCCGGCCGAGCGCGCGGGCGCCTGCCTTACGACCCGGCGCGTAGCGAACCGCGACCGGCCGCGCCTTGCCCAGGTAGCCGTGCAGGAACGGCTCCGGGAAGGCGCCGACGACCACCGGCTCGCGCATCTCCCCGTTCCAGGAGCGGAAGTCCCACCACTCCACGTCGCCGGCGTGCAGCCGGTAGTCGGCCGCGCTGCGGTCGGCCTCGATCCCGTTCAGGAACCAGAACCAGTCGCGCTGCTTGGAGGCGTCGCCGTCGATGCCCTCGATCGACTGGACGAAGCGGCCGCCGTAGGTCGTCTTCAGGTCGAGCTCCCGGTCGAGCGCCTGCATCGCGGTCAGGCCCGCCGGGACGGTCTTGATCGCGAGCACGGTCGCTCCGCGGTCGCGCGTGACCCAGAGCGCCGCGCTCCCCGAGCCCGTGCGCTCGTGCCCGCACCCGGGGAGCAGGACGAGCGCAAGGGCGACGAGGAAGCCATGCCTCACTTGAGCGCGTTCGAGCGAACCGCGTTCGGCAGCGTCGCGCGCACGAGGCCGCGGTGCTTGCCGACGCACCCGCGTCCGGCCTTCGTCTTCACGCTGCGGCGGTCGACCAGGAGCCGTGCGCCGGTCGCAGGAGTCGAGACGCCCTGGTCGTTCTGCGACAGCACCGTGTAGCAATTGCGCGCGGCGCGCTTGCGCAGGAGGAGCGTCGGCGAGCCGCCCTGCTCGCTGAAGGTCGACCAGTACCAGAGGATCGTGTCGCCGTCCTGCACCGTCGCCTGGTCGGCGCCGACCGGAGGCGAGACGCCGTTGATCTTGTAGCTCCAGCCGCTGAAACCGGCGCCCGGGTAGAGCCCGATCTGGTCGACGAACGGGCCGAACGACGTCGTCGTGACGTGGTAGTAGAACTCGGCGGCGATGCTGGCTGCATCGAGCGCTGCGAGCGCGTTCGGGCCGGTGGTGAGCGCGGGCTCGGCCGCGCCGTAGATCGTCGTCGTCTTGCCCTCGACGCGCACCTTCACGCGCACCGCGAGCGCCGGAGCCGCCAGGGCGCACGCGAGCAAGGCGACGCCGGCCAGGATGATGAGTCGTCGAAACACGAATCCTCCTTCCGCGAGGGGTTCGGGGTTTGAGGCGGCGCGGAAGGTCTTCTGACTCGGGGCTCCCCCCTCCGCCACCTTCCCGGCCCGAGGGCCAGTGGTTTCCGGCAGAGGAGCAACTCCCCTCACAGCGGCGGGACCGTCCCGGATTCACACCGGGTTCCCTTACCGTGTCGCTTTGCTCGACACTACCACGCCCGCCTTCACATCAATATTCAGCGATCGGTGCGTACGCGAAGGGCTGTGGCTGACCCCGTAGACGCCCACACCGGCGCAGCCGGTATGGGCTCTATGGTCGGCGTCGCAAGCGACGCCTTAGCGTGTCGCTTTGCCGCGTCCCTATCATGGCCCGGATGCCGAGCTCACGGGCGCTTTCGCTCTGGCTGCCCGTGGTGATCTGGGCCGCCGTCATCTTCGCGTTCTCGTCGATCCCGAGCCTCGGGACCGGCCTCGGGGCCTGGGACACGATCCTGCGCAAGGGCGCGCACATGACCGAGTACGCGATCCTCGGACTGCTGCTCCTGCGCGCGCTCGGCCGGGAGCTGCCTGCGCTCGCGCTCGGGATGGGCTACGCGATCACGGACGAGATCCACCAGCACTTCGTCGGCGGCCGCCACGCCTCCCCGGTCGACGTCCTCATCGACACGGCCGGCGTGGCCATCGGCATCTTCGTCCTCAGCCGTCTCTTCCAGACACGGCCGGTGCCTGGCACCGGACAGGTCCGATGAGGCCGATCGCGATCGATCTGGACGCCGTGCTCGGGGACACCCGGCCGCTCTGGGACGACTGGCTCGACGACGCCGCACGGCGCTTCCGGTCGATCGCGCCCCTCGAGCCCGCCGACTTGCCCCCGGACCGCGCCGACGCGGCCGTGGTGCTCGACGGATGGGCCGAGAGCGGTGTCGGCGACTGGCGCTCGGCCCTCGCCCGCTTCGCCGAGGATCGCGCGCCCGTCTACCTGAGGCCGGACGCAGAGGTCAGCGCTGCACTCCGCGAACTGACGGCCCGCGGCCACACGCTCGGTGCCTTCACCGACGCGCCGGAGCAGCTCGCCCGCATCGCCGTCTCCCAGCTGGGAGCCGACCGCAGGCTCGCGCAGCTCGAGACCGGCGCCGGCGCCCTCGACAGGCTCCTGGAGAAGCTCGGCCCCGACACGCTCGTCGTCCGGCAGCGGGCGGACCTCCCCCTACAATTCCAGCCGTGAAGGAGAACGAGCTCGGCGATCGCCAGCTGGACGCGCTGCTCGAGCGCCTCGACCGGCTGAACGCGGAAGTCCACGCCCTGAACCGCCGCCTGGACGCGGGCGAGCACTTCGCCCCGATCGTCTACGAGCTGCGCACGCTCAACGAGTCGCTGCAGGCGCTCGCCTACGCAGCGCTCGGCCAGCAGACGCCGCAGGTCAGACGCCGCCGCGCGGGCTAGCCGTCAGCCGCGAGCCGGTAGACGTTGCCGCTCTGCACGGAGGCGAGGTAGAGCTCACCGCGGGCGTCCTCGCCGAACGCCGAGAGCCCGTCCACCGTGAACGACTCGGTGCGGTACGAGGCGCTACTCCCGCCCGCGCTCGTGCTGTGGATCTTGTCCACGCAGTTGTCCCCGAAGAAGTACCGCCCCTTCGCCGCCGGAACCGCGTTTCCGCGGTAGACGAAGCCGCCGATCACCGAGCAGTACGGCCCGTTCGGCAGGACGATGTACGGCATCACGAGGTGGCCGGCCGCGTTCGGCTGCTGCCCCTGGGTGAAGCGCGACTTGCCCTCGTAGACGCGCCAGCCGTAGTTCTCCAGCCCGGCCGTGCCCTTCTTCGTGTAGTCGAGCTCTTCCCAGGAGTCCTGGCCGACGTCGCCCATGTACAGGTCGCCGGTCTGGCGGTCGAACGAGAAGCGCCACGGATTGCGGAGGCCGTAGCCGACGATCACCGGGGACGGCCGCCTCTTCCCCACGTTGAAGCGGAGCAGCTTCCCGAAGGTCGAGCCCAGGTTCTGCGCCCGGTTCTCGGGATCGCCGCCGGAGCCGCCGTCGCCCGTCCCGGTGTACAGGTAGCCGCCGGGCCCGAAGACGAGGTTGCCGCCGTTGTGGTTCTCGTACGGATCCTTCTGGAAGAAGATCTGGCGCAGCTTCAGCGGCTTGCGGAGCCCGCGCGACTTGTACTCCACGATTCGCGCGTCGCCGTTGCGGTCCGTGTAGTCGACGTAGAAGTGCCGGTTCTTCGCGTAGTTCGGGCTGAACGCGAGTCCGAGCATGCCCTGCTCGCCTCCGTCGAGGACGAGCGAGCGGATGTCGAGGAACGGACGGGCGCGCAGCCGTCCCTTCACGATCACGCGGACGCGACCGACCTTTTCGGCGACGTAGACGTTGTTCGGCTCGTTCTTCGGAGCGGTGATCGCGATCGGCTCCGTCAAGCCGCTCGCGACGCGCACGATGCTCAGCTGTGCGCGCTCCGGCTCCCCGTCCGCGCGCAGGGCGACGATCGCGGCGAGCGCGGCGAGCGGAATTGCTGCGAGGGCGAGACGGCGCATCTGTCCCTCACTTCTTTAGCAGAACCCGGCGGAGCTCGTCTTCCTTCCCCGGCTCGAGGATGGCCAGCACCTGGTCGCCCGCGAGAAGCTCGGTCTCGGAGTCCGGGATCTCGGCGCGGCCGCCGCGCATGACCGAGATCAGGCGCGATCCGGCGGGCAGGTCGAGACCGGAGATGCGCTTGCCGGCCGAGGGCGAGCTCTTGTCGATCTGCACCTCGACGATCTCGAGGTTCTCCTTGCGCAATTCGAGCAGGTGGATCAGCTCGTGCTCGGGCACCTCGTGCTCGATCAGGGCCATGATCGTCTGGGTCGCGCTCACGGTCGGCGAGATGCCCAGCAGGTCGAAGTGCGGCTCGTTGCGCGGGTCGTTCACGCGCGCGATCACCTTCTCGGCGCCGTAGCGCTCACGCGCCATCTGGCAGATGACCATGTTGTCCTCGTCGTCGCCCGTGACGGCGACCACGAGGTCGGGCGGCCGCGCGATCCCGGCCCGCTCGAGGACGAAGATCTCGGTCGCGTCGCCCAGGATCGCCGCATGCTCGAACTCGTCCTCGAGCTGGACGAACCGCTCACGCCGCTGCTCGATGATCGTCACCTCGTGGCTCATGCGCCGAAGCGCGCGAGCGAGGTTCGAGCCGACCTTTCCGCCGCCCGCGACGAGGATGAACATCCTAAGAGGCGGCTGCTGACGGCGCGCGCGCGGGCTTGACACGCACGACTTCACGGCCTCGGAGAGCACCTCGATCGCGGTCGAGGTCGGGGAGACCGTGCGCAGGCCGAGCGTCGCGTAGAGCTCGGCGCGGGCCGGGTCGAGGATCCGGACGACGGTGCACTCGATCCCGAATCGCTTCTGGGCGACCTGGCCGACGACGATGTTGGTGTTGTCGCCGTTCGTGGCCACGACCACGGCGTCGGCCTCCTCGATCCCAGCCTCACGGAGGACGTTGATGTCCATCCCGTGGCCGACGACGAAGCCGCCGGTCCAGTTCTCGCCGAGCCTGGCCAGAGCCTCCTCGTTCTCGTCGATCGCGGTCACTTCCCAGCCGCTCTTCGTGAGCTTCTTCGCAACCGCCGAGCCCACGCGGCCGCACCCGACGACGATCGCCTTCATGGAGTCAGATTAACTCACGCCAGGGCTTCCTCCAGCACGCCCTGCGGGTACGCGATGACCATCACCTCGCACGGGGCCTTGCGGAGGACGTAGTCCACGGTCGGGCTGAAGAACCGCGACTGGCGGCGCCAGCGGGGAGCCGAGCCGAGGACGATCAGGTCGACGCCGTGCGAGCTCGCTGCCTCGACGATCGCCGAGCCGATCGAGCGTGCGCGGACGAGCTCGACCACGATCGGCACGTTCGCGTCGGCGGCCAGCAGCTTCGCCTCGGCGAGCGACGCCTCGGCCTGCTCCTCGGCGTCGAACATCGGCGCGTCGAACGGCTTCTCCATCGGCACCCGGATCACGTGGATGGCGAGGACCGAGCACCGCTGCTCTTCGGCGAGCCTCAGCGCGGTGCCGAGAACCTCCTCGCCGATGAGGCCGATCTTCATCGGCACGAGGATCTTCTCGTACACGCCCTCGAGGTCGGGCACGAGGTCTCCGATCGCGGGCGTCACGCGGCCCAGGACCCGTTCGCGCGCGGTCAGGCGAGAGGCGACGAAGAGGACGGCTCCGATCGCGAGCCAGATCGGGCCGGCGATCCGCGCGGCGTCGTGGGTGAGGAGCGCGGCGATCCAGATCGCGAAGGTGAGGGGCGCCCCGACGAGCGCCGCAACCGGGACGGCGGTGCCGCGGATGCGTGACGTTCCCCGGGACGCGGTAACGGCCGCTCGAGGTCCGGCTCGGTGAAGCGGAGGCGGATCACGGCGACCTGGGCGGCCGTGAACGCGATCAGGACGCCGAAGCTGTACAGGCTGGCCAGGAACCGCACCGGGTCGTTCGCGGCCTTCGCGATCAGGAGGACCCCGGTCGAGACCGCGGCCGTGGACAGGATCGCCGCCGGGGAGATGAGCGTCCGCCCGCTCAGGCGACCGAGCGGCCGCGGGAGCATGTCGCGCTTGCCGAGCGAGTACGCGAGCCGTCCCGCGCCCGAGAACGAGGTCGTGACGACTGCGATCGAGGATCATCGCCCCGGTCAGCCCGATGAAGACGCGCAGCGCGTCGACGAACGGCGCGGGCAGGTGCCCGTTGAACGCGTCGGCGAGCCCGACGAGCGGCGCGCGCAGCCAGGTCGTCCCGAGGGCCGTCTCCGGATCGGCGGGATACGCGGAGAGGGCGACCAGGCCGATCAGGAACGAGATGAGCACCGCTCCGCCGATTCCGACGAAGAGGCTGCGCGGCAGCGTGCGCCCGGGCTCCCGCGTCTCGGCGGCGAGGTTGGCGACGGTCTCGAGACCCGTGAAGGCGAGCATCGCGACCGGGATCGCGAACGCGATCGCCGACCAGGTCGGCGCCGTGCCCAGGTCGGTGCCCTTCGAGAGGTTGTCGGCCGAGAAGAGGAGCGGAAAGCCGAGCACGATCAGGAGCACCTGGCCGACGACCGCGAGCGCGGCAATCGCGATCGCCAGGCGGTAGAGGCTCGGGCGGCGGACGAAGCGCACCGCCGGCCATGACGACGATGACGACGACGCCGAGGAAGAGGTCGGTCGGGCTGTGCGTGATCGCGTCCCACCCGATTGCGTTCCCCAGGTAGTGCGGCACGAAGAGGCTCGCCAGCGCGATCACGATCACGTAGTCGAGAAGGAGCGCCCAGCCGGTCAGGAAGCCGAGCTGGTCGTTGAACGCGCGGCGCACGAAGGTCGCTGCGCCTCCGGTCTCGGGGAGCGCGGCGGTCCCCTCCGCGTAGGAGAGCGCGACCACGAGGAAGAGCGCGCCGACGAGCAGCAGCACCCACGGCGTGAACCCGAGCGCCTGGAGCGCGACCACGCCCAGCGCGAAGAAGAGCGACGAGGCGATCTCGCCGTAGGCGACCGCGGCCAGCGAGGGCGTCTCGAGGACTCGCTGCAGGCCGGGGAGCTTTCTAGCCACTTACGCGCGAAAGGTACAACCGGAGCGCCCCGGCGAGGATCAGCAGCGCGCCGAGGAGGATCCCGAGCCCGCCCCCCACGCCGGCGGCGATCGTGCGGACGACGAGCGCGATCCCGAGCGCGATCACGACCCAGGGCAGGACGCGTCCGAGCACGGGCGCCTAGGCGGCCCGTTTGCCGGCCACGACCGCGACCCGCGTCGGCGCGTTCCGCAGCACGTAGTCGACCGTTCGGCCGAAGATCGGCTTGCCGCCGCGCACCTTGTTCCGCGACGCGCCGAGGATGATCACCTCCGCGTTGCGGCGCGCCGCCTCCTCGACGATCGCAGGCCCCGCGCTACGCGCACGGTCGAGGCGGCTCACGATCTGCACGCCCGCATAGCCCTCGAGCAGCACCTGCGCCTCGTCGAGGATCTCGTCGGCGACCGCTTCCTGCTCGTCCATCTCGGCATCGAGCGGCCGGTCGAGCGGCACCTCGAGGACGTGCAGGATCACGATCCGGGAGCGGCGCTCCGAAGCGAGTCGGGCCGCGGCGACCAGCGCCTCCTCCGACTCGGCCGTGCGCAGCACCGGCACGAGGATCGTCCGGTACTCGACCTCGAGCCCGAGGATGATCGCCGGCGCGCGCACCGTCTGACGCAGCGGCAGATGAAGCGCGCGCTTGCGGTAGAGCGCGTACATGGCGAATCCGATCGTGAGCCAGGCGAGCCCGACCCAGCGCGTGGTCGACTCCTGAATGACGATCACGAGCCAGGCTGCGCCCGTCCCGAAGCCGCCGAGGATGGCGAACAGGGGCCAGTCGACCCCTCGCAGCCGCAGGTTCGGCCGCGACCGGTACACGATCTCCTCGTCGCGCCCTTTCACGCGGAGCGCGACGATCGCCGCGTGGGCGATCGTGAACGAGAGCATCGCCCCGAACGCGTACATCGTCCCGAGGAAGTTGGTCTGGCCGGGCAGGATGACCGCGATCGACGCGATCCCGGCGAAGACGAGGAGCGCGAGCCACGGCGTCTGGAAGCGCGGATGGAGGCGGCGGAAGACCTCGGGGAGCTGGCGGTAGGTCGCCATCGCGTACGTGATCCGCGAGGCTCCGATCACGCCCGCATTGGTCGCGACGAGCAGGATCGTGGCGGCCAGGACGCCGACGTAGACCTCGAGCCCGCTCTCGACGCGGCCCGTGCAGGTTCAGGTTCTTGACGAGCCCGAGCACCGGATCGTTCGCGTACCCGCCCTCCTCCGGCGGCAGGCCGAGGAGCGTCTGGTACTCGCCGTTGACCTTGTGCACGGGCAGCGCGGACAGCGCGATGAAGGGCAGCGTGAAGTAGATGGCGAAGACGGCGACCGCGACGAGGCGGATCGAGCGCGGGATGTCCCGCGGCGGATCCCTGGCCTCTTCGGACAGGTTGGAGACGGTCTCGATGCCCGTGTACGCGATCATCGCCACCGGGATCGCGAGGAAGAAGTCCTTCCACGTGGGCGCGACGCCCCAGTGGACGTTCGCCTTCAGGATCGACGGGCTGAAGATGAGGACGAAGCCGATCACGACCAGGAGCAGCTGGGTCGCGAAGTCGACGACCGCGAGGAAGATGTTCAGCCCCGCGGCCTCCTTGATCCCGACGATGTTCAGCCCGACCAGCAGGGCGATCACGACCGCGCCGACGACGACGTCCCACGGGTTGTCCTTGAGCGGCTCCCAGAAGATCGAGAGGTAGTGCGGGACGAAGAACGCCGAGATGGCGATCGTGATCACGTAGTTCAGGAGCTGCGCCCAGGCGGCGCCGAAGCTGACGAGCTCGTTGAAGGCGTGTCGCGCGAAGCTGGAGGAGCCGCCGGCCTCGGGGTAGCGGACGGTGCCTTCGGTGTACGTCAGCGCCGTGGCGGCGAAGATCAGGCCGGCGATGATGAAGACGAGCGGCGTCAGGCCGAGCGCGAAGACGGCCGTGACGCCGAGCGCGTAGTAGATCGACGAGCCGACGTTGCCGTACGCGGTGGCGAAGAGCGCGGGAGTCCCGAGGACGCGATCCAGCCGCTGCTCGCGCCGTCGCCGACTCGGTGGAGCGGGTCTCTCGTCGGCCGCCGCGCTGCTCACGAGCGCAGGCTAAGCCCTGGGACGGCTAGCCGTGGATGGAGACGATCAGCGGGATGAGCAGGATCGCGACGATGTTGGCGATCTTGATCATCGGGTTGATCGCCGGGCCGGCCGCGTCCTTGTACGGGTCGCCGACCGTGTCGCCCGTGACCGCGGCCGCGTGGGCCTCCGAGCCCTTGCCGCCGTAGAGGCCGTCCTCGATCAGCTTCTTCGCGTTGTCCCAGGCGCCGCCGCCCGAGGTCATCGCGATCGCGAGGAAGATCCCGGTCACGATCGTCCCGATCAGGAGACCGCCGAGCATCTCCGGCTTGATGATGCCCGCGACGAGCGGGAACAGAATCGGAATCGTCGCCGGCAGCATCATCTGCTTGATCGCCGAGCCGGTCACGATGTCGATCGCGCGACCGTACTCCGGGCGCGCCGTCCCTTCCATGATCCCGGGGATCTCGCGGAACTGGCGCCGCACCTCCTGCACGACCTGTCCGCCGACGCGCCCGACCGCCTGCATCGCCAGCGAGGCGAACAGGAACGGCATCAGCCCGCCGATGAAGAGGCCCGCGATCACCCACGGGTCGGAGAGGTCGAAGGTGATGTCCGTCATCCCGCGGTCGCGCAGGCCGCGCGTGTACTCGTCGAACAGGATCAGCGCGGCGAGGCCCGCAGAGCCGATCGCGTAGCCCTTCGTGACCGCCTTCGTCGTGTTGCCGACCGCGTCGAGCGGATCGGTAATGGCCCGAACGGACTCGTCCAGATTCGCCATCTCCGCGATCCCGCCCGCGTTGTCGGTCACCGGGCCGTACGCGTCGAGCGCGACGATCAGGCCGGTCATCGAGAGCTGCGCCATCACGGCCACGCCGATTCCGAAGATGTTTTCCCCGGCCGCGTAGTAGGCGCCGACGATCCCGGCCGCGATCACGATCACGGGCAGCGCCGTCGCCTGCATCCCAACGGCGAGCCCTTCGATGATGTTGGTCGCATGCCCCGTGCGTGACGCGCTCGAGATCGACTTCACCGGCCCCCAGCGCGTCCCGGTGTAGTACTCGGTGATCGCGACCAGCAGGAAGGTGATGCCGAGCCCGATCAGCGCGGAGCCGTAGAGGTTCCAGAAGCTGAAGGTGTCGCCGTCGAACGCGGTGGTGACCGGGATGAACCCGATCGCCGACAGGATCGTCGCAACGACCACCGCCTTGTAGAGCGCGTTCATGATCGACCCGCCCTTGCCGACGCGCGCGAAGAACGTCCCGATGATCGACGCCAGGATCGAGATGCCGCCGATCCCGAGCGGGTAGAGCCAGAGCTCGCTCACCGGGAAGGCCCGCGCGAGGAGCATCACGGCGACGGCCGTCACCGCGTACGTCTCGAAGAGGTCGGCCGCCATGCCGGCGCAGTCACCGACGTTGTCGCCCACGTTGTCCGCGATCACGGCCGGGTTGCGCGGGTCGTCCTCGGGGATGCCCGCCTCGATCTTCCCGACCAGGTCGGCGCCGACGTCCGCGGCCTTCGTGTAGATGCCGCCGCCGAGACGCGCGAAGACTGAGATCAGCGAACCGCCGAACGCGAGACCGATGAGGTCGTCGATGGCCGAGTCCGCCGAGTTGCCGAACCAGTCCGTGAGCACCCAGTAGTAGCCGGCGACTCCGAGGAGCCCCAGGCCGACGACGAGCAGGCCGGTCACCGAGCCCGCGCGGAACGCGACGTTCAGCGCAGGCTTCAGGCCCTGCTTCGCGGCTTCGGCCGTCCGCGTGTTCGAGCGCACGGCGACGTTCATCCCGATGAATCCCGCCGCGGAAGAGAGAAGCGCGCCGATCAGGAAGCCGATCGCCGTTCCCCAGCCGAGTTGGTTGTAGAAGCCGATCAGCAGGAACGGGACGACCGCGACGAGCGCGATCGTCTGGTACTGGCGTTTGAGGTACGCGGACGCGCCTTCCTGGATCGCCTTCCCGATCTCCTGCATCCGCTCGTTCCCCGGCGGCAGGCTGAGGAGCCACGTCGTGAGGTAAATGCCGTACCCCACGGCGACGCCTCCGCAGAGGAGGGCGAACAGAACGGCGTGATCTCGGAAGAAGCTCATTCCAGGCCTTTACACACGTCGGCGCCGAGGAACCCCGGCGCGCGCGGAGTTTCTAACACACGGACGCGGATTGCGACGGAAGACTTGTCCGTCTAGCGGCGGCCGACGACGAGGTTGACCGGGAAGCCGCGCCTGCGGAGCGAGCCTGGCCGCGGAGTCTGCTTGACCACGCGTCCCTGGAGCGACCGCCTGGAGCGTGCGCGCCGCACCCGTCCGACCGAGCAGTGGGCCCGGCGGATCTTCGTCTTCGCTGCTCCGAGCCGCAGGCCGAGGACGCGCGGCACGCGGCAGCGGGTGGGCGGAGGCGGTGGTGGCGGAGGTGGAGGTGGCGGAGGCGGAGGCGGAGGCGGCGGAGGTGGCGGCGGCGGCGGAGGCGGAGGCGGAGGCGGAGGCGGCGGAGGCGGCGGAGGCGGAGGCGGAGGCGGAGGCGGCCCGCCGGACGGCGTGAACGTCAACTCCTCGCCCGGGTTCTGCAGTTGCGCCGCGTTGCAGAAGTACTGATCCGCGCGCGTGTGGCTGTCCTGGAGCCCGACCGTCTCGGACAGGCCGTGGTCCGCGTCCACGCCGTAGCGCATGCGGATCACGTCGCTGCCCTCGGTGAAGATCGCCTCGAAGTTCGCGTTTCCGCTCCGGTTCGCATAGGTGGTGCGCCACTCGACGATGAACTGCCGGTTCGGGGCGGAGCCCGTCGTCGCAGTGAAGACGCCGCCGCCCTGGTCGGTGCGGAGGTCGTCCCAGTAGACGATGAGCGCGGCCTGAAGGGCGGTCGTCGGCAGGCAGCTGTTGATGAACGCCGTGTTCCGCGTCCCGCCGAACTGGAGGTTCCCGTTCGAGCTCGCGCGCGCGTCCGTGTACGTCTGGCCGTAAAGCATGATCGGGAACGGCAGCGTGAGCGGCGTGGTGCAGTCGTCGCAGTGGTTCCCGAGGTCCGCCGTGCCCGGGATGATCGGCTGCCCGGTCGCGCTGGTGACGCCGTAGCACGGAGGGCCGCCCGGCACGGTGAAGTCGACCGTGTTCGGCCCCTGTGCGGTGGTCACGGTCAGGCGCAGCTGGATCTGCGTTCCGCACGGGAGGTCGCTCGTCGCAACTCCGGCGAACGGCGTTAGGTTGAGGCCCGTGCCGCCCTCGATAATGTCGTTGTAGCCGGAGCTCCCCTGCGTGATGTTGATGCCGGGGGTGGTTGACGAGAGCGTCGCGCTGATTCCAGTCGCAGTTGCATGCCCGGTGTTCACGATCCGCTCGAAGATCTGGAAGCTCTCGCCCAGGCTCGACCTTTCCGTTGTTGTTGTCGTCGATGAGCTCCGTGTGGTTGTGCTCGAGGAACGGCACCGGCGTCAGAGAGAAGTCCCTCGTCGTCGTCGCGTCCTGCGACACATCGACGTTCGACGCAGTCTGCGACGTGTAGCCGTGCGCCGTGACGTCAACGGTGTAGGTGCCGACGGGCAGCAGCATCGAATACTGGCCCGAAGGGTTGGTGCCGACGCCGCGGTTGCCCGGCCCCGTCACGTGGACCTCGGCCCCGCCGATCGTCGCCATGTTGTCCGCGCGACGAACCGTCCCCGAGAGCGTCCCCGTCGGGCCCGTCGGCGCCGCAGTCACGGCAGCAAGCGCATTGAGCTTGCCCTCCCCCCAAACGTTGTTGTCGGCCGCGTCGCCGCCGCAGGTTGTGTTGTTCACGTCGGTGGCGCTCTGGTCGAGAAGCTGCTCCGTCCGCGCGACGTCGCCTCGGAGCTCTGGCGAGCGCGACCAGATCAGAGCGACGGTGCCGGCGACATGTGGGGAGGCCATCGACGTGCCGCTCAGGGACCCGTACGACGTGTCGCTCCCATTCGTTGATGAGCGGACGTTGACTCCCGGCGCCGAGACGTTGGGCTTGATGATCCCGTCGAAGGCCGACGGCCCACGGGATGAGAACGAGGCGATGTTTCCGCCGATGTCGAACGCTCCGGCGGCGTACGTCTCAGGAAGGTCGCCCGGTGAGCCCGCGCTTCCGCAACCCAACGCGCCTTCGTTGCCGTTCGAGAACGCCGGGAAGATGCCCGATGCGACCCACGCCTGCACGGCCGGCTGGAAGAACGGGTCGCCGGAGCCGCCGCCCCACGAGTTGTTGACGACGTCCGGCCGCAAATCAGGGCGTGGGTTGTCCCCGGCCGAATTCGTGGGCGCGAGGATCCACTGCCCGGACGAGATCAGCGCCGTGTCGAGACAGCAGCCCTTTGCCGAGATCCATTTTGCGTGCGGGGCGACACCGACCTGGTTTGCCCCGGGGTCGCCGTCGTCGCCGACCATCGTGCCCATCGTGTGTGTGCCGTGGCCGTTCATGTCGCAGGGGTCGCTGCTCGGGCACTCGTCGAGCGGATCCCACCAGTTGTAGTTGTTGTCGAAGCTACCGCCGGTGTTCCCGCGGTAGTGGCCGGCGAGCGCGGCGTGCGAGCCGCGCACCCCCGTGTCGATGCTGGAGATGACGATCCCCTCGCCGCGGTCGTTGAAGGTCGACCAGACCTGGGGCGCGTTGATCGCGTTCAGGCCCCACTCGGTCGTGGAGGGGCTCGCCTTCGAGTGAGTCACGGTCTCTTTCGGGATCGCGTACGAATGGTTCGCGCGGATCAGCTTCACGTCCGGCCGCGCGGCGATCGCGTCCAGCTGCGCTTGAGTCGGCCGACTTGACGAAGATCGCGTTGACGATCCAGTAGGGCTGATAGCGGATGTTCCGCGCGTCGAGCCACGCACGAAGAGGCGCCTGGCTCTGATTCGCGAAGGAGGTCAGCCCGTCGTAGACCGCGACGCCTCGCCGGCTCCGGTTGTGCATGCCTGCCGCGGCTGTCAGGTCGGCGCTCCCGCGCAGGACGACCCAGAAGGACGCGTCCCCCTTCGTCGCGAGCTGGCGCATGACTTGCGCCTCGACCGGTGCACCGGGTTGAGTCTGTCGACCGCCGGCGGCTAGCGAAACGCCCGCCAGCAGAGCCGCGAGACCGACGGCCGCCAGAACCCTCCCGAAGATGGGACCCCCTCCCATGGCGAGGGATTCTGGTCCATTCACAGGCGAATTCCAATAGGCCGAACGGCCTACTTAGGGGTTTCTTAGATTGCATAGCCGACGCCTAAGAGGTGCCGGTAGACGCGAAGAGAGTGAGTGGACACAGAAAGGGGCCCCCGCGCTAGCGCGGGGGCCCCTTCGAGCCACTAGTTAGTCGGTTGTCTTAACGCCGGCCGACCACCAGGTTCACCGGGAAGCCGCGGCGCCTGAGCGCGCCCGGCCGCGGGGTCTGCCTGACCACGCGTCCCCGGAGCGAGCGCCTCGAGCGCGCCCGCCGCACCGAACCGACCGAGCAGTGCCTCGCCCGGATCTTCCGCTTCGCAGCTCCGAGCCTGAGCCCGAGCACGCGCGGCACACGGCAGCGGACCGGAGGCGGCGGCGGCGGCGGAGGCGGAGGCGGCGGAGGTGGCGGAGGCGGAGGAGGCGGAGGTGGCGGAGGCGGTGGAGGCGGAGGCGGAGGCGGAGGCGGTGGTGGCGGAGGCGGAGGCGGAGGCGGCGGAGGCGGTGGCGGCGGAGGTGGTGGCGGCGGTGGTGGGCCGGCCACCTCGAGCGTCTCGACGTCGGTCGTGGAGGTCGGGGCAGGATCCTCGGTAATGCGGCCGCCGGCCGCGACGAGCGTGTTCCCGACCGCACTCCCGGACGGGAACGACTTGGGGACGTTCAAGTCCGGCCCAGGTGTCCACGACTGTGTGCTCGGGTCAAAGCTGAGCGTCGCCGCGGCGGCCGTCGGCGCGACATCGAAGACGTATCTCGAGTGTCCAAGTGGCGAGTCCTGCCTGAACGGCGTTCCGTAGCCGAACAGCCAGAACTTCCCGTCCGCCACAGCGCTGCCAGGAACGTTCTCGCCCTGGGGCATGCTCGGCCCCTGCGTCCACGTGTCGGTCGCGATGTCGTAGATGTAGAGCGTGTCGTAGTTGGTGTTGTCGATGTCACGGCCACCGGCGACGTAGAGCTTGCCGTCGACGATCCCCGAGCCCGCGCCGCCGATGCCGTGCAGCATCGGAGCCTTGAGCGTGTAGGTCCCTGCAACCGGATCGAACTCCCAGGTGGTCGTCTGGTTGCCGTCGACCGTGGCGAGGTTGTAACCGCCGGCGAGGTAGATCTTGCCGTTGGCCGGGTTGTAGCCGGAGGCCATGAAGGCGCGTACGTCGGGCAGCGGCGGCCCTGCGCTCCACGTGCCAGCGGCGACGTTGTAGATCCAAACGTTGGCGGTCGGCGGAGGCAGGTTGACCGGGTCGCGGTGGGAGCCGCCGAAGACGTAGATCGAATTCGTCGGCGGGTAGTAGACGGCCGAGGCCATCAGCGCCTGGTTATCGGGCATCGGTGTCAGCGCCGTCCACATGTCGGTCGCGGGGTCATAGCGATTGGCGAGATTGAGGTCGCCCTCGGGACCCGGGCCGAGGCTGAAGGAGTGGCCGCCGAACACGTAGCTGTAGGTGCCGTTCGAGGTCGACGGGCCGCCGAACTCGTCGATCGCGTAGGGCGAGACCGTCTCCCACTGCCCCGGAGGAGGCGGCGGTGGGGGTGGGGGCGGCGGAGGTGGAGGCGGCGGGCCACCGTTGAAGGCGGCCAGCGCGTCGACGAGGCCGTACCCGAAGTGGTTGTTCGGGACGTGGTCGATGCCGCCGCACAGGGTGCCGTTCGAACTGGTGACGTTCGGATTCGCCGTGCTGTTGAGAAGCGCCTTCGTCCCGGCGATGTCACGCTCGAGCGCCGGCTTGGCCTGCCAAAGCAGGGCGATGACGCCGACGACGTGCGGGCTGGCCATCGAGGTGCCCGAGAACGACCCGTAGGCCGAGTCGCTCGTGCTCACGGACGACCGGTTCGGGTTCCCCGGGGCCGCGATGTTGGGCTTGATGCGGCCCGAGCCGTCGACCGTGACGGG
This sequence comes from uncultured Actinomycetes bacterium, assembly GCA_963712635.1. Classification (GTDB taxonomy): domain Bacteria; phylum Actinomycetota; class Thermoleophilia; order Gaiellales; family Gaiellaceae; genus VAXT01. The sequence continues at coordinate 798,573 of CAVQIS010000008.1, forward strand.
CCCGCGGCTCGAGAAGCTCGCCAGGCTCAGCGCGCCCGTGTTCAGCGCCGCCGTCGAGTACGAGGCGTCGTAGATCGCGGGCGGGTCGGCGACCGTGCTGCAACTCGGGCCGCCGTTCCCAGCGGAAACGTTCACGAAGACGCCCGAGGCGACCGTGTTCTCGATGATCGTCTGCAGGCTGTTCGGCGCGCAGAGCTCGCTCGCCGGGCAGCCCCAGCTGTTGTTCATGACGTGCGGCCGCTTGGTCGGATCGGGGTTCTGGCCGCTTAGGTCGGTCGGAGCGATGAAGAACTGGAAGCACTCCGTGTACGTCTCCGGCCGGCCGTTGTTCTCCTCCATGTTGCGGCAGCCGATCCACTTCGCGCCCGGAGCGACGCCGATCTGGTTGCCGGCGCCGTCGTCACCGCTTGTGGTGCCGGTCGTGTGCGTGCCGTGCTGCTGGTCGTCGCACGGCTCCATCGAATCGAAACCGCACGGGTTCGTGCCGTTCCCACTGATGTCGGAGTGGATCGCGTCGTGCCAGTTGTAGTTGTGGTCGGCGCTCGACCCGTTCCAGCCACGGTAGTGCGGCTTGAGCGCATTGTGCGTCCAGCGCATGCCCGTGTCCTGGTTGCCGATGACGATCCCCTCGCCGTGGAAGCCCATCGCCCAAAGCGACGGGGCCTTCACCTGGGTGACGCCCGGCTCGACCGTGTCGGGCTGGTCGGCCTTGAGGATCGCCAGCGAGTCGAGCTCGAAGCCTGCGGTCGACTCGAGCCAGTCGGAGGCGTCATTCGCCTCGATCACCTTTACGTCAGCTCTCGCCGCGAGGGTGTTCACGAGCGGCCGTCCGCCTGACCTGACGATGATCTCGTTCGCAACCCAGAACGACCGGTACTGAACGCCCTGCCTATCCAGCAGCGCCTTGATCGGCCCCTGGGTCTTCGCCGCGGTCCGCGTGAGCGCCCTGTAGACGTACCAGCCGCGGGCGTCCTGATCCCGCATGCCATAGGCGCGACTCAGATCGGCCTGCTGCGTGAGCTCGACGATGAACGAGCTCTCGCTGCCGGAAGCCGTATCGCTCAGGACCCGGTTCTGAACTTTTCCTGTGTAGCCGGCCGGGGTGACATGAGCCCCCTGGCTACCGCTCGCAAAGACTGGTGTAACCGCCACGACCAGCCCCGCGAGCGCGAGCACGATCGCAATCTTGATTCCTGCACGCACAGTGACTCCCCCTCCCAGTCGTTTCCGAGAGCGCGCACGTTGGCCCGCTCGTCGGTTTTAACACGTATTCGCCCAAGAACGAAGCCGTCCGAGGGCCGAAAAACAGCGGGGCGCCGGCTGACCGGCGCCCCGTGCATACGTCGAGTGTCGGTCGTTATCCCCGGCCGACCACCAGGTTCACCGGGAAGCCGCGGCGCCTGAGCGCGCCCGGCCGCGGGGTCTGCCTGACCACGCGTCCCCGGAGCGAGCGCCTCGAGCGCGCCCGCCGCACCGAACCGACCGAGCAGTGCCTCGCCCGGATCTTCCGCTTCGCCGCTCCGAGCCTGAGCCCGAGCACGCGTGGCACGCGGCAGCGGACCGGCGGCGGCGGAGGTGGCGGAGGCGGCGGTGGCGGTGGCGGAGGTGGCGGCGGCGGCGGAGGTGGCGGAGGCGGAGGTGGCGGCGGTGGCGGAGGCGGCGGCGGAGGCGGTGGAGGCGGTGGTGGCGGAGGCGGAGGCGGCGGAGGCGGCGGAGGCGGCGGAGGCGGAGGCGGCGGAGGCGGCGGAGGCGGAGGCGGCGGAGGCGGCGGCGGAGGCGGAGGCGGAGGCGGAGGCGGAGGCGGCGGAGGCGGAGGCGGAGGCGGCCCGCCGCAGGTCGGGAACTTGAAGCTTCCGATCCGCGTCTTCCACGGATTCACGCCCGTCGTCTGCAGGTACTCGGTCGTGTACCAGAACGTGCAGTCGTCGACGGGGTCGGTCGTCATCATCGAGTAGTCGCCCCAGCGGCTGGCGGAGCCCGTCTGGGAGCCCGTGCCGGCGTGCAGCATCGCCTCGCCCTGGCCGAGCGTGTTCGGCGGCGTCGCTCGCGAGCCGGCCCGCGTACGCGATGCTCGGGTAGTTCGGTGCCGTGCCGTTTCCGATCGAATAGCCGACGGCGAGGTTCCCGTCCTTGTCCATCGCGGCCGAGCCCATCCAGCGGAAGAGCCCGTCGGACGGGCCGAACGTGCCCTGGTTCTGGATCGCCCAGTTGCCCGTCGTCTTGCGGAGCTCGTACCAGCGGATTCCCGCGCGGTTGCCCGAAGGCGCGTCCGCGTCGACGGTGTGATCCCACGCAAGCGCCTGGTAGGAGCCGAAGTTGCGGTAAGCGGCGCGGTACATGGGGCGGTTGGGAAGGGCGTCGACCCGAACCGACGTCCCCGGCTGCGGGATGCACGTGCGCCCGCCGCCGCAGCCGACGTCCTGGTCGAACGGCGCCACCGGGATCACTCCCTCGTGCGTGACGTTGATCGTCGGGGTCGAGCCCCACGTCATCGTCGCGTTCCAGAAGTCGATCTGGTCGGCCGGGAAGCCGGCGCCGTCGTCGTTGTCGGTCACGATCGGCTGAGGCGCGCCGTCAGGAGGCGGCGTCGTGCCGTCGGCGTCGGCCGGGAGGATCCGCGGGAGGCTCGGGGAGAGCCCGACCATGTCCTGGTAGACGAAGCGCGCCGTCTGGCAGGCGAGCATCTTGTCGCGCTCGAAGCCCCAGACGCCCTGGCCGCCGGTGGAGTTGAACTGGGGCGCGGTCATCGTGTACGAGTTCTGCGCCGGCCAGATCCCGAACTTGGGATAGTCGTTGAACTTCGTCTGGTGGACGAGGAACTCGTAGCCGCACCAGCCGGCGGTCGGGTCGCTCGAATTCGAGACCGCGATGCACTGGTAGAACGGCCCCTGCGCCGTGCTGTTGAAGGCGAACTGCGAGACCATCCAGCGCTGCGCGAACTGGTCGTAGAGCACGATCGGGTCGCCGTTGTTGTGCGAGCCGCAGAACGGCGTGCCCGTGAAGAGGGTGTTCCCGGTCGTCGGCGGGACGACCTGCGTCCCCGTCTTCGTGTAGATCGCGTAGTGGACGTTCACCCACTGCATGTAGTGGTTCGGGCCCACGTCGCCCTCGGTGTCGGGCGGATAGCAGCCGCAGAGGTTCGAGACACCGTCGAAGGACTCGATCGGCGACGGCATGTCGTGCTTGGCCGTGCGCTGGACGACGGTGTCGCGGGTGCTGCTCCCCGGCTGCCTTGCCGGATAGCTCTCGAAGTCGGTCTCGGGGACCCGACCGACCTTGACCGGCTGCGACTTCAGCGCCTTGAGGGAGGCGATCCGAACCGGCGTCGCCTGGCCGCGCATCTTGTCGGGAGAGGACGCTCCGCTCGACGCCGACGCACCGATCACCGGAGCATCGGGCGAGCTCGCCACTGCTGCCCGTTGGTCACCTGAGCCTTTCGTCGCCGCAAAGATCAGTCCAATGATCCCCACGGTCAGTGCTGCGAGCGCAAGACGGCGCATGTGTCCCTCCCCCTAGATTGCGGCCGATTTTGACACCCCGAAAGTCAAAACTCAATGGCCCCGGACAGACGGAGGGCCCCGTCGCCGGGGCCCTCCTCGAGCTTCTGTTGGGTCGTCCCTAGCCCCGGCCGACCACCAGGTTCACCGGGAAGCCACGGCGCCTGAGCGCGCCCGGCCGCGGGGTCTGCCTGACCACGCGTCCCCGGAGCGAACGCCTCGAGCGCGCCCGCCGCACCGAACCGACCGAGCAGTTCCTCGCCCGGATCTTCCGCTTCGCGACTCCGAGTCGCTGGCCGAGCACGCTTGGCACGCGGCAGCGGACCGGCGGAGGCGGAGGTGGCGGTGGTGGCGGAGGCGGTGGTGGCGGAGGCGGCGGTGGAGGCGGAGGCGGTGGCGGAGGCGGAGGTGGCGGAGGCGGCGGAGGCGGCGGAGGCGGAGGCGGAGGCGGCGGTGGCGGAGGCGGCGGAGGCGGAGGTGGCGGAGGTGGCGGTGGAGGCGGTGGTGGCCCACCGCAGGACGGGAACTTGAAGCTCCCGACCTGGGTCTTCCACTGCCCGCCGGTCGTCTGCATGTGCTCGCTCGTGAACCAGAAGGTGCAGTCGTCCATCGGGTCGATCGCCATCATCGAGTAATCGCCCCAGCGGCTCAGGCTCGTCTGGGAGCCGTGACCGTCGATCAGCACCGACTCGCCCTGGGAGAGCTCTCCGAGCGGATCGGCCGCAAGGCGGCCGGCGTAGCGGATGCTCGGATAGTTCGGAGCCGTTCCGCTGCTCGTCGAGAACCCGACGGCCATGTTGCCGTCGTGGTCCTGCGCGGCCGAGCCCATCCAGCGGTTCACGGTCGTGTCAGGCTCATACGTGCCCTGCTGGTAGATCGACCAAGCGCTGCCGGTGTTTCGCAGCTCGTACCAGCGAACGCCGGCATGGTCCGCCCCGTCGACGTCGACGGAGTGGTTGACGACCAGCGCCTGGTGATCGCCGAAGTTCCGGTACGCCATCCGGTACATCAGCCGGTCGTTGAGCGTGTCCAGCTTCACCGATGTCCCTGGCTGTGGCATGCACGAGGCGAAGTTGCAGAGGTTCCCGTCGAACGGCGCCGTCGGGAGCGGCCCCTGGTGCGAGACGTTGATCGTGCCTGCGCCCGACCAGTCGACGGTCGCGTTCCAGACATCGAGTCGATCCTGCGGGAAGTGCGCCGGATCCCATTCCTGCGCGTCGACCTCGATCAGCGGTGCCGGCGCGTTGTCAGGCGGCAGCGTCGAACCGTCGAGGTCGGCCGGAAGCATGCCGCCCCAGAGGTTCGGATCGACCGGGAGCATGTCCTTGTAGAGCATCCGCGCGCTGCCGCAGCCGCTCATCAGCGCGTCGCGCTCGAGCGCGAAGACGCCGACCCCGGCCCAGGCGTCGCCCGGCTCGTGGAACTGGTTGACGGTGATCATGTAGGAGTGCTGGGTCGGCCAGACGCCGAACTTCGGATAGTCGTTGAGGTTGGTCGCGTGCGCGACGTACTGGTATGCGCACCACGTGCCCGTCGGGTCGCTCGTCGAGGAGTACGCGACGCACTGGTAGAACGGCCCGTTCGGATAGGTCGGATACGCCAGCTGAGCACGCGATCCAGCGGTTCGCGAACTGGTCGTAGAGGACGATCGGGTCGCCGCCGTTCCCGCTCGGGCTTCCGCACACCGACTGGCCGGTGAAGAGCTGGTAGCCCGGTGTGATGTTGCTCGCAGGAGTGCCATTGCGGTTGTAGATCCGGAACGCGAGGTTGACCCACTGCATGTAGTGGTTCGGGCCGATGTCGCCCTCGGTGTCCGGCGGAGAGGCTCCGCTGACGTTCCCGACGCCTTCGAAGTTGACGATCGGACTGGGCATGGCGTTCCTCGGAGCGCCGTGCTGGACGAGCGCACTGCCCTCGTGCTTGTCGGGCATGCGCACGCTGTCGCTGCGCGAATGCTCTGCGACCTTGTTGAAAGCCTTGTTCCAGTGGCCCGACAGCCGAGGCATGTCACGGACTGCCGGAGTCAGGACTCCGTGCGCCACCTGGACGCGCGGCATGGCCTGCGAATGAGTGATCGAGGCACCCGAAGCCGCTCCCGACGGGCCTGCGAGCCCGATCGTCGCCCTGGCCGTCGGAGCACTGTGGCTCGACCCTGCGACGGTGAGCCCGATGCTCACGATCGCAACTGCACCTGCAACTGCAACAGCGGCGGCTGTAACCAGCCCGAAACGCCTGCGCATGAAGTCCCTCCCCTAGTGGATAACGCAAACACTTTGTAGCACGATCTATCTCGGATCGTCTATGGAGAACCCGCACCGCTGAGCGCCTCGGTTCCGCGTCGGCGTGCCTGAGTAGTGTCCGAGCCGTGAGCATCGTCGTCCAGGTGATCGTCACCGGCCTCGCTGCGGGCGGCGATCTACGGTCTCTTCGCGGTCGGCTACTCGCTGATCTACCGGCTGACTGGCGTCGTCTACTTCGCGTTCGGCGACCTGGTCGCGTTCGCGGTGTTCACGACGCTCCTCGTCTCGGCGGGCACCGGGCCGGTCAGCCAGACGAGCCTCGGGTTCGGCCGATTCCTCGTCGGGCTGGCAGTGGGCCTCGTCCTCTGTATCGGGGTCGGAGCGGCCACGTACGTGCTCTTCATCGAGCCCTATCTGCTGCGCGGCTCGACCCTGGGCTGGGTGGCGTCGACGCTCGCGATCGCGTTCGCCCTGCGCGGGATGATCGGCGCGGTCTTCACCCGGCCTGCCTACGTCTTCCCGGATCCGTTCCACTTCGAGGACCTGGGCCGGAACGGGATCGTGACGATCGCGGGAGCGAGCGTGCAGATTCGGTCGTTCTTCGTGATCGGCCTGGCCGCGGGGCTTGCCGCGCTCGCCGCGTGGACGCTGGAGCGGACTCGGCACGGGCGCGCGCTGCAGGCGATCGCGTCCGATCCCGAGGCCGCGCGCTTCGTCGGGCTGCCCGTGGAGACGCTCGTCGCGCTCACCTTCGGCCTCGTCGGGGGCCTGGCTGCGATCGCGGCCGTGGCGGCAGCGCCATCGGCTCCGTTCACGGTCGATTCCGGCGCGCTCCTCGGCCTGAAGGGGCTCGTGGCCGCGCTGATCGTCCGCTTCGGGTCGCCCTGGGCCGCATTCGCGGCCGGACTGGGCGTCGGACTGGCCGAGGCGGCGATCGACAACATGGGCGGCGTCGGCCTGGGGCCGCAGTACGGCGAGCTCATCCCGCTCGCGTTCGCGCTGGGCGTAATCGCGTACCGCTCGCTTCGCTCGGAGCCCGCCCCGAGCCCGGCATGAACGCGGCGCAGGGCGTCTTCGGCCAGACTCGCCTCGAGCTCGCGGCAGCCGCGCGGGAGGCCCGCTCCGCGTGGAGCTGGACGGCGACGCTCTGGGTGCTCGCATTCGCGGCTGCCGCGCTCGTTCCGCTCGTTCTGGCGGAGGGGCGCATGGCCGATCTGGCTGGCTTCGTCTATCTCGCGCTCGCGGCCGTGGGCCTCGGCTACGCGGTCGGGCTGGCCGGGATCCCGTCGCTCGGACAGGGAGCGTTCCTCGGGATCGGCGCCTTCACCGAGGCGCTCCTGCGCGCGAAGTGGGGCTGGCCGCTGCTCCCCTCGCTCGTCGTGGCGATCGGCGTGACCGCGGCTGCGGGAGTGCTCACCGGAATCGCGACCGGCCGGCTGCGGAGCGCGTTCGTCGCCGTCAGCACCTGGATCCTGAGCTGGATCGTCCTGATCCTGCTGACGTCGTTCCCGGGGATCTCCGGCGGCGCGCAGGGCCTCGTCCTTCCGGAGACGACCGTTCTCGGCCATACGGTGACCCCGACCGGCCACTACCTCGTCGGGCTCTCGCTCGTGGCGCTCGCGATCCTCGCGCTCGCCGTGCTCGCTCCGCGCGGGCCGGGGCTCGCGCTCGCCGCGGGGCGCGACCATGCTGCCGCCGCGCTGGGCCTCGGAGTGCCGGTCGCACGCGCCCGCCTCGGGGTTTTCGCCGCCTCCGCGACGATCGCCGGCCTGGCGGGAGCCCTCGGGGTCGAGCTCGCCCAGGTCGCCGATCCGTCCTCGTACGGGCCGGTGCTCTCGTTCGAGCTCTTCGTCGCGGTCATCCTCGGCGGCGCTCGCCTGCCGCTGGGCCCGGTCGTCGGGCTCGCCGTGATCTCGGGCTTCAGGCACCTGGCCGAGGAGATCGGGGGCCTGCGCGGACTGCCGCCGGGCCGGCTCGAGGAGATGCTCACGGGCTACGGCATGCTGCTCGTGCTCGGCCTCGGAGGCGCGGGGCTGCTGCCGGCGGCACGCCTCTGGTGGCGCAGCCGGATCCCGCCGAGGCACGCGCCGCGAGCCGCCTCTCAGGGAAGCGCGCTGGCGCCCATAGAGCACCCGGAGCCGCTGCAAGCGCGCGGCGTCTCGAAACATTTCGGCAGTCTTATGGCCCTCGATGGCCTCGACCTCGACATCCAGCCCGGGAAAGTCCACGCCCTGATCGGCCCCAACGGCAGCGGCAAGACGACCGCGCTGCGCACGCTCGTCGGCGAGCTCGGGCCGGACGCGGGCACGGTCCGCATCGGCTCGTCGAAGCTCGACGGCTCCTCGCGCCCGCGTGCACTGCTCGGAGTCGTCGGGACGCAGCAGGCGACCGCCGTCTTCACCGATCTCACGGTGCTCCAGAACACCCTGGTCGGCGCCGGGCTGCGCAGGCAGTACGCAGGACCGTTCCGGACCATGTTCCGCACGCCGAAGGCACGTCGCGAGGACGCCGTCGCCGAGACGAAGGCGGTCGAGGCGCTGACCCTGGTGGGCCTGACCGACCCCGACCGGCCGGCCGCCGAGCTGAGCGCGCACGAGCAGCGCCTGCTGATGCTCGCCGCCGCGCTCGCCACGCAGCCGCGCGTCCTGCTCCTGGACGAGCCCGCCGCCGGCGCGTCGGCGGCCGAGCTCGACAGCCTCGCCGAGCTCCTCGACGAGCTGCGCGCGAGCGGCCTCGCGCTCCTCGTCATCGAGCACAACCTCAGGTTCGTCCGGCGGGTCGCCGATCAGGTGACCGTGCTCGAAGCCGGGAAGCGGATCTCGTCGGGCACGCTCGCCGAGGTCGCGGCCGACGAGGCCGTGCGCACGGCGTACCTGGGGCGGCAGAGGCTCTCGTGATCCGGCTTGTCCTGGTCCTGGCCGCCTTGGCGGTGCTCGTGGCCGGCTGCGGCAGCGACGGCGGCTCCGACAAGGAGCAGACGCTGACGATCGCCGTCAATGCGCCGTTCTCGAAGACCCCGTACGTGGGCGAGACGATCGCCGACGGCGCGGAGCTGGCTGCGGCGGACGCGTCCGTCGACGCGAAGGGGGTCAAGTACAAGTTCAAGATCAAGCGCTACGACACCGGGCTGTCGGCGCGCACCGCGGTCGCGAACGTCCGGCGCGCGATCGCGGACGGCGCCGTGGCGATCGTGGACGAGGGCACCGGCGTCGACGCCTCGTGGCGGATCGCGCGCGACGCGGACCGGCCGCTCGCCGTGACGTACCAGGGTGGCGAGGGGCTGATCGATCCGGTCGAGCGCCCGAACGTCTTCCGGGTCGCGCCGACCGATCACGGCATGGCCTTCCGGTTCGCGGAGTACCTGATTCCGAAGAAGCTGAAGGTGGCGCTCATCACCGACGACTCGTCGTACGGACAGGAGGGCGCGAAGGCGCTCGACAGGTCCTTCGGGCAGGACCCGGACTCGGTCGCGATGCGGCTCACGGTTCCCGAGGGCGCGCCCGATCTCGCGCCGCAGGTGCTGCGTGCGCGCCGCGCCGGCGCGACGGCTCTCCTCGTGTGGGCGCAGCCGACGACGATCGCGGGCGTGCTCTCCGCCGCACGCTCGTCGGGCTGGGACGTCCCGGTCTACACGCCTCCGACCGGTGAGGACCCGCTCGTCCGCCAGCAGCTCGCCCTCCATCCCGACTGGGTGGACGGGCTGACCTTTGCCTCGGGGCGGCCGACCGCCGAGGTCGGCGCAGGCCCCTTCCTCACGTTCCAGAAGCGGCTCGAGGATCGCTTCGGCGTGCAGCCCGTCGGGGTGAAGACGCCCGACGGCGCAGACGTCGTCCAGCCGCCCGACTATGCGATGTACTCGTACGACTTCGTGAACGTGCTCGTGGCGGCGATCCAGCAGGCCGGCGGCGTGGCCGACCGTCAGAAGGTGCTCGACGCGCTCAACCAGGTCACGGTCGCGGGCGCGAACGGGGACCAGCGAGGCTTCAACGAGCGCAACCACGAGGGCGTCGTCGACGACGACGTCTACTTCGGGACCTTCCAAGGAATGACCTACAAACCCGTACAGGACGACCCGCTATCCCGGACGCTCGTCCCCATCGAGCAGCGGCGCTGATCCTCGCCGCGGCGCTTCGCGGCTGCGGCGCCGGGTGCGGCGCGGGCGACGACGGTCTCGCTCCCGTGGCCGCCCGACGTGCTGCCGCGGACACCGCCCCTCGCGCCGGGGAGCGCGGGCGTGCTTCCGCTCCAGCCCCGGTTCGTCCGGCGCGTGTCGAACAAGGAGCGCGTGCTCGTCGGGATGGACGCGGACGGGACGCCGAACTCGGTCACGGTCGTCCAGCGGTCGCGGCTCAACCGGCTCGGCGACTACGTGTTCGCGATCCCGGCTCCGGTCGTCTCGGTGCTTCCGGGGCCGGGCACGCGAGTCGCAGCCGGGGCAGCGGACGAACCAGATCCTCTGGCAAGGCTTCTCGCCCGGTACAGCGCGTGCTCTCGGCGCGAGGCGGAGCTTCGGGTCGAGGAGAGCGCGCCGTACCTGCCAGTCAAGGTGCGCGTCGAGCGTCGGCGCCGGCCAGACGACGGTGATCATCGAGAACCAGACCGCCGTGGCGGCGTCGTCCTACACGGGCGAACGTCGAGCCGACCAGCCTCACGCAGGTTCTTGGGCGCATTCGGACAGCGATCGACCGCAACCTCTTCGCCGAGGGGCTGAACGTCGAGCTCCGCGGCCGGAAGACTCCTGTCGAGGTGCGAGGTGGCGGCGCCGTTACGGGTCTCGGGTGTGGTCGACGCGGGAGGCCCAAATGGCCCGAAGCGCTTCTCGGGGTTGCTCGACGGAATCCGCAAGCGCGCGCTTCGCATCACCGTTCCGGGATTTGACCAACCGGTGGTCGGGGTAACGGTGCAGCACCGCCGCCGTGCCCGACGGGGTCACTCACGGACAGGATGCGAGGACTCGGCTCGCGGAAACGATCCGGCTCGAGCTCACCTACGCGCGAAAGCGGCAGTTCGACCAGTTCCTCTCGAGCCCGGACCCGACTGGGCACAGCTCGGCGACCTATGTCTACGTGACCGCGAACGCGCCCGGCCGGTGGCGACGATCCGAAAGAGTCCGGCTCGAGGCGGCCACGCGATGGGCTGGATCGCGCTCGGGCTACTCCTCGCCGCCGGGCTCCCCCTCGCCGCCGTCTTCTGGGCCCGCTCCTGATCCCTCCTGCACCGCTCTGGCGTAGGCGAGCTGCAGGTCGGAGGTGACCTCCTTGAACTGCTTGAGCACCTCGTCGGGCACGGAGCCCTCGAGCACGGGCACGATCGCGCGAAGGGAGTCGATCGCAAGCTTTGCCTGCTCGAGGTCGCGCCCGGCGGGATCGAGCTTCGAGTAACCCAGCTGCACGACCGTCGTGATCGTGGTGAGCAGCAGGTCGGAGACCTTCATCCGGCGAATCTGCTCGAGCAGCTCCTCCGGCGACATTTCCTCGGACGGCCGCTCAGCCACCGACGGTCTCTTTCGGGCGCACCTGCTCGGCGTAGATCTCCTCCAGCGACGCGCCCTCCTCGAAGCGGGCGATCTGCCGCTCGGCCGCGTTGGCAGCCGGGATCGCGAGGTACTCGGCCGCGCCAAGCTCCTCCGCGACGGGCTGCACCCACTCGATCAGCTCCTCGATCGCGGCGCGCGTGGGACGGACCTCGTGCGTCCGCAGGTCGATGAGCTCACCGCCGAGACCCCAGCGGATCGCGCGCCAGAAGTTCTCCTCGATGTCGCGGTTCGGCGGTAGAAGCAGCTCCTCGCCCTCGTCGATCGCGCGGGCGATCCGTGCCGCCAGCGAGTACGAGAGCGCCGCGAGCGAGATCGCCTCTTCCTGAAGCGGCTGCCCGTCGCAGATGCGGATCTCGACCGTCGGGAACGCGAGGTGCGGGCGGACCGACCACCACATCTCGGTGTGCTCCTTGATCGATCCGGTGTCGAAGAGGAACCGACAGTACTTCTCGAACGTGGCCCAGTCGCCGTAGACGTCCGGCACGCCGCAGCGCGGGAAGAAGCGCGTGAAGATCTGCGTGCGGACCGAGTGCAGGCCCGAGTTCACGTGCTCGGTGAACGGCGAGCTCGCGGAGAGCGCCAGCAGCTCCGGGAGATACGCGCGCAGGCCGTCGCAGACCTGGACGGCGCGGTCCGGCCCGCGGATCCCGACGTGGACGTGGATCCCGAACGAGTTGTTTCGCCAGACGACGTACCGCAGCAGCTCGTCCCGCAGGCGGTAGTGCGGCGTGTCGATGATGCGCTGTTCCTGCCAGGGGCTCCAGGGATGGGTTCCCGTGCCGCCGAGCTCGACGCCGAGGTCGTCCGCCAGCTCGCGCAGCTGGGCGCGCCGCTTCGGCACGAGCGCCGCGGCCTCGGCGAAGGTCTCGCAGCGGCCGGTCCGGACCTCGACTTCCGACGCGATCAGCTCACCGACGATGTGCGGATCGAGGTCTGTTCCGTCGGCTGAAGCCTTCAGCTCCTCGAAGCGGTTCGCGAGCGCGAGCGTGTCCGGATCGAGGATCGCGAACTCCTCCTCGATCGCGACCGTGAAGTCGGTCGCGTCTTCGTACTGCTCGCGGCCGAGCGCGCAGCTGCTCGTCGCCGCTCAGGACGCTCTCCTCCGCCACGGCGAGAGGTTAGTGGAAGGGCTCGAGCAGGCGTTTGGCGACGCCCGCCCAGCTCCAGCGCTCGACGACCGCGCGCCTGGCGGCTGCGGAGAGCTGCGCACGCTCTTCCGGGTCGAGGGCGAGCAGCCGTCGGAGCTTGTCGGCGAGGTCGGAGGAGTCGCCGGTCGCAAAGCTGACGAGGTCGCGGTGGGGCTCCGGATACTCGGCGGCGACGCCGGCAGCGATCTCGGCCAGACCGGAGTGATGCGCCACGAGGGGCAGCGATCCCGCGGCGGCCGCCTCGGCCGCGACCATCCCGAAGGCCTCCGGGAAGATCGACGGGACGACGGTCACGTCGGTGAGCGGGACCAGCTTCGAGAGGTGCCGGTGCTCGAGCGCGCCGGTGAAGAGCGTGCCGGGCGGGGCGAGCGCCTCCAGCTCGTCGCGGTAGTCCCCGAAGCCGACGACGACGGCCCGCGCGTCGAGGTCGCGGAGCGCCTCGAAGAGGACGTGGACGCCCTTGTTGCGCATGAGCTTGCCGAAGTACAGAACCTTCGGCTCGTCGCCGGCGAAGAAGGCCTCGAGCCGTTCGGCGTTCCCCTCGTCGGGGAGGCGCTCGTTCGCGTTGCCGGGGTTCGGCGGATCGGCGCGGCTCTCGGCGAGCAGGTCGCGAAGCGCCTCGTCGCGCGGCAGCGGTGTGAACAGCTCGATGTCGACTCCCGGCGGGACGACGTGCACCCGGTCGACGTGCCCGACGACCTCGTCGAGCACCTCGCGGATGTGCTCGGAGCCGACGAAGACCGCCTCGGCACGCTCGAGCGACTCCCTCCCCCACGCCGACAGCTCCTCGTTCCCGCGCATCGCATACTCGAGCTCGGAGCCGTGCGCCTTCACGGCGAAGCGCGCGCCGCTCGCGGCGGCGACGGGGCCGCCGAGGATGACGTGGTTCGCGAAGACGAGATCGGCGGGCAGGTGCTCGCGGAGCGCTTCCGCGTTCGCGGCCACGTACCGCTCGCGCTCCTCGGCGGTGAAGTCCTGTACCAGCTTTGCCTCCAGGCCCTCGTACTCGTCGAGCACGAACGTGGGCAGGAGCCCTCCGATGTCGGGGCGCACGACCCGCGCGCCGCCGAGGTCGTACAGGTCCGGATGCGGCTCCTGTGCGAAGACGGTCACGTCGTGCCCGGCGCGGCTCCACTCGCGCGCGAGGGCGCGCGTGTAGACGTTGGAGCCGGTGCCTCCGAGCAGATAGCCGTGCCAGAGGAGGATGCGCATCGGGCCCATCTTCACCACTCTCGAGGAGACATGGCCGGTGCCAGGCACCGGACAGGGCTCTTTAGGTCAGGTGGAAGTAGAGCGCGTAGAGCAGGTCGACCGCCGGGTTCGACGTGTGGACCGCGACGTCCGACGGGACGTCGAGCAGCGCCTCGGAGTAGTTGAAGATGATCTTCACGCCCGAGTCGACGAGATCCTGGGCTGCCTTCTGCGCGCTCGTCGCGGGCACCGCGAGCACGCCCACGATGATGTTCTTGTCGCGAACGAGGTCGCTCACCTCGCCGTAGTCGCTGACCCCGATGTCACCGACCGTCCGGCCCACCTTCTCGGGATCGGTGTCGACGATCGCCGCGATGTGGATCCCGTGCTCCGCGAAGATCGGCGACGAGACGATCGCCTCGCCCAGCCGGCCGGCCCCGACGAGCAGGATGTTGTGCTGCCCCTGCGTGCGGAGGATCTTCCGGATCTCGCCGAGCAGCGAGTCGATGTTGTAGCCGACTCCGCGCTTGCCGAACTTGCCGAACGCCGAGAGATCGCGCCGGATCTGGGTCGCGTTGATGTTCGTGTAGTCCGAGATCTCCTGCGAGGAGATCCGGCCCTTGCCCATCTTCTTCGCCTGCGTCAGAACCTGCAGGTAGCGGCTGAGCCGGGCCGCGACGCCGACCGTCAGTCGATCAGTCGGCGGGCCTTGCGGTGGAGCTTGTAACACCACACAAGGATTCTTGCATTTCCGCACCCCTTCTTGCGTCGGAGTGTCACAAAGTCAGCGCTCAGGACCGAGTTTGTGCGAGCTTCCGCCGCAGCGCATCGGGCGGAACGAAGTAGACGAACGCGCGCTCGCCGTCGATCTCGACGACCGGGATCAGTTCGCGATAGCGCGCCTCGAGCTCGGCATCCCCGTCGATCGCCACCTCCTCGAGCTCGAACCCGAGCTCGTCGCGGGCGGCCAGAGACGGTCTCGCGAGCGCGCTCGCAGAGATGGCAGCCCGCCGCCCCGTAGAGGCGGACTAGGGGTATAGCCCGCGCGTCGTCGTGGCCTCGGAAACCCGCTGCACCGCGAGCCCGTAGGCCGCCATCCGCATGCTCGTCCCGCGGCTCTCGCGCGCCGCCCAGGTCTCGTTGAACGCCCGGGTCGAGATGTCGTTCAGCCGCGCGTTCACCTCGTCCTCCTTCCAGAAGTACTCCTGGAGGCCCTGCACCCACTCGAAGTACGAGACGACGACTCCACCGGCGTTCGCGAGCACGTCCGGAAGGACGAGCACGCCCCGGTCCTCGAGGATCTCGTCAGCGGTCGGCGTCGTCGGCCCGTTCGCGCCCTCGCAGATGATCTTCGCCTTGATCTTGTCCGCGTTCTCGCTCGTGATCACCTGCTCGAGGGCGCACGGCGCGAGCACGTCGCACTCGAGCTGAAGCAGCTCCTCGTCGGTGAGCGCCTCGCTGTCCTTGAGCTCGGACAGCTCCCCGGTTTCCTGCTTGTGGGCGATCGCGGCCTCGACGTCGATCCCCTTCGAGTTGTAGACCCCGCCGGAGGAGTCGGACACCGCGATCACGGTCGCCCCCTCCTGCGCGAGGAACCGCGAGAGGTACAGGCCGACGTTCCCGAAGCCCTCGACGACGACGCGCTGCCCGGCGATGGTCGACTGCTGCTTGCGCAGGGCCTCGCGAATGCAGTAGAGCGCCCCGCGTGCGGTCGCCTCGATTCGCCCCAGCGACCCTCCGATGTTCAGCGGCTTGCCGGTGACGACCCCGAGCACCGAGTGGCCCTTGTTCATCGAGTACGTGTCGAAGATCCACGCCATCACACGCCCGTCGGTGCCGACGTCCGGCGCGGGGATGTCCTTCTCGGGCCCGATCTCGTTGATGATCTCGGTGGTAAAGCGGCGGGTCAGCTTCTGCAGCTCCATCTGCGAGAGCTGCTTCGGATTGCACGCGATGCCGCCCTTGGCGCCGCCGAACGGGATGTTCATCAGCGCGCACTTCCAGGTCATCCACATCGCCAGCGACTTGACCTCGTCGAGCGTGACGTCCGGGTGGTACCGGATCCCGCCCTTCGACGGCCCGCGCGCGATGTTGTGGGTGACGCGGTAGCCCTCGAACGCGCGCACCGAGCCGTCGTCCAAGACCACCGGAATCGAGACGACGACCGCCTTCTTGCACTCCTGCAGGACGGCGATCAGGTTCGGATCGATCTTGAACGTGTCCGCGACGCGCCGCAGCTGCTGCTGGGCGATCTCGAACGGGTTCTCTCGGAGGTGGGAGACAGGGGCCTCGACGATGGTCACAGAGTCACTCCTTGAATCGGCTGCAAATGACGATGTTCCGGCTCGCGAGTATAAGCCCGTCCGGATGCGTTACCGAATGGTGAACGGGACCGTCGCCACGCTGGGTTCGCCCTGGCCGGTCGGGTACGCGGTCAGCCGCACGGTGTAGCGGCCGGGCTCGAGCGTGTTGCCCTTGGCGTCGCGGCCGGTGAGCCCGAAGGCGAAGCGGCCGGGGAGGAGATCACGGAGCTGGGCGAGCGTCCCGAGCGGCCGGCCGTGGCTGTCACGCAGCTGGAGCTGGAGGAGTGCCACCGGCTCCAGCTGCCCGCCGGTGTCGAGTCGGCCGCCCTGGAACGAGAGGACGGCGGGCGCCGAATCGGAGGGCTTGAACGAGCGGCTCGAGAGCCGGATCGAGGAGAGCAGCTCGTCGTGCCTCGGCCGCGACATGATCAGCCACGGCACGTGGATCGCGTCGCCACCCTCCGGGCGGACGGCGAAGCGGCCCTCGACGGGATTGCCGACCGGAGCCAGGGCTCGCACGGCCACGTAGACGGTCGCGATCCCGTGCGGCCTGATGCGCACCTGCGAGGGAGCGAATGCGAAGACGAGGGCGCGTGCGCCGCCGCGGTCCCGGGAATCCGAGGCGAGCTCGATGCGGAGCCTGCGGGAGGAGAGGTTGCGCAGGACGAGCCTGCGCGTCGCGTGCCAGCCCTCCCGGTGCTTGGCGCGGCCGAAGCTGAGCGTGGTCGGGAGCGCCGCGGTCTCGCCGGCCGAAGCGGCGCCGAGGTCGAGCAGGCCCGTCCCCTGGCCGGTGACCGACTCGCCCGGGAGAGCCCGCGCCGAGCCGGCGAGCAGGCCCTTGAGCGCGGACGCGTCGAGCTGCGGGCGAGCCTGCGCGAGAAGCGCGGCCGCGCCGGCGACGATCGCGGCCGAGGCGCTCGTTCCGCTGATGCTCGAGTACCGCGCGGATCCGTCCTCGGCTTTGCCCGGATCCGACGTCAGCAGCCCCACGCCCGGCGCGACGAGATCGGGCTTGACGAATCCGTCGAAGGCCAGGCCCCGCGAGGAGAACGGCGCGACGCCGCCGGCGGTCGCGCTCGCCTCGGAGCTCACCCGTCCGACCGAGACATGCGCGCTCCGTCCGTCGGCGAGCTCCTGTACGACCCGCGCTCCCACGTCCGCGGGGATGCCGACGACCGGGACGGTCACGCCGTCGTCGAGGCCGATGCCTCCGCTCGGCAGGCTGTCGCCGCCGTAGAGGACGACGAGCGCCGCGCCTGCCTTCACGGCCTGCGATGCCGCGTAGGCCGGGTCGTCGCCCGCGGGCACGAGCGCCGCCCGTCCGGCGACGAGGCTGAGCCCATTCGGCGCGAAGAAATGCTCGAGTCGCGGGGGAGCGCCTTGAGTCCGCTCGGCGCGATCGAGGCGCGGCACGCTCACCTCCAGCGACTGCCTGATGCTCGGCGCGACGGCGCCGGCCAGCGGCACGCGCTCGTCGAACATGACCCCGAGCCCCACGCGCACGACCGCGTGCACCGAGGCAGACGACTCTCGGAGGTCGGCCGCACCGACCGTCAGCGCGGCGCGCGACCCTCCGGGCCCCGCGATGCTCCCGTACCCGGGGCCGGCGACGCCGTCGTTCCCCCCTGGAGCGACGACGAGCGTGTCCAGCCGCAGCGCTCCGGCAACCGCGCGTGCCGAGGGGCTGTCCTCGAAGGCGGCGAACGGCTCCGCCACGCCCACGAGCGCCACCCGCGCAGCGTCGAGCGCGATCCCGTCCAGGTTCGGATCGACCGCGTGCTCGAGCCCGGCGATCAGCTGATCCGTTCGCCCGAAGACCGCCCAGCGCCCGCCCGCCTCGCGTTGCCAGCCGGCGACCCTGATCGGCAGGACCGTCGCACCGGGCGCGACGCCTTCGATCTTCGCCGGCCCCTGGGAGCCGACGAGCAGGCCGGCGAGCTGGGTCCCGTGCCGTTCGAGACGGGTCGGAGTCCTCGGGGCTCGCCTCGGCACTGGCATCGGTGCTCGGGTCGACGGCGTCGTAGCCGGCGAGCACCTGGCCGAGGACGTACGGCTGCTTCGTGTCGACGCCCGTGTCCAGGAGCGCGATCGAGACCCCGCGGCCGTCGAAGCCCGGCAGCGAGACTCCGGGCCTGGTGCCGACGCCCGCCGCGAGCCCGCCCTTCTCGATCAGGCTCGCAGAGACGGAGGCCGGATACGTGACGCGGACCGGATACACGCCCGCCACCTCGGGCGCACTCTCGAGATAGGTGACCGCGCGCGGGTCGAGCGGAGCGGAGAAGCCGGTCATGACGCGGGCGTAGCGGTGCTCCGGCTTGACCAGCACGCCCTGCTGCGCGAGGCGCGCGATCAGGAGGTTGTCGGCGGCGAGCGCCGACGCGGTCCACTGCCGCTGCTGCGCCTCGGTCGCCTGTCCCCCGGCCGCGGCGACCCGGTCGGAAAGCGAAGGGCTGTTGAGGACGACGATCACGCGCTGGCCGACCGCGACCTGCTCGCGCGGGCTGCCGACGAGACCGCGCCAGGCCGACCCGGCGAGGTCCTCGTGCTCGCGCCCGGTGCTGCCTGCTCCGGCCGCCACCGAGAGCAGCGTCGCGGTCACAGCGAGCGCGCCGAGCACGCCCAGCTGCGGGGCTTCACGCCGCCGTAGACGCATACGCATCCAAACCAAGATAACGAGCGAACGGGATCTCCTCGACAAACCGCGCGGCCGAGGCGATCATCGCCGCGTTGTCCGTGCAGAGCTCCAGCGGGGCGAGCGCCGCGCCCGGGAGGGCGGCGCGGAGCTCCGAGTTCGCTGCAACGCCTCCGACGACCGCGACCCGCTCCATCCCTGACTGCTCGGCGGCCGCTTCGGTGCGCTCGACGAGGGCGCGCACGATCGCGCGCTGATACGAGGCGGCGAGGTCGGCGCGCCGGCGCTCCAGCTCGTCCGCGTCGAGCTCCCGAACCTTGTACAGGAGCGCGGTCTTCAGCCCAGAGAACGAGAAGTCGAGGCCCGGCACGCGCGCGACCGGGAAGTCGTAGGCCTCCGGGTCGCCCTCCCGCGCGAGCCGGTCGATCGCGGCGCCGCCCGGATAGCCCAGCCCGAGCAGGCGAGCGCCCTTGTCGAAGGCCTCGCCGGCCGCATCGTCGAGTGTCGTGCCCAGGATCCGGAAGCCCCGCTTGTCCTGAACGTCGAGCAGAAGCGTGTGGCCGCCGGAGGCGAGCAGGCAGAGAAACGGCGGCTCCACCGGGTCGGGCTTGAGAAAGAGCGAGGCGACGTGGCCGTGCAAGTGGTCGACCGGAATCAGCGGAAGCCGGAGCGCCCAGGCGAGCGCCTTCGCCGCCGAGAGCCCGACGAGCAGCGCGCCGATCAGGCCGGGGCCCTGTGTGACCGCGATCCGCTGCACGTGCTCGAGCTGTGCTCCGGCCTCGTGCAGCGCCTCCCGGATCACCGGCGTGACGAGCTCGAGGTGCCGCCGCGACGCGACCTCCGGGACGACGCCGCCGTACTTCGCGTGCAGCTCGGCCTGCGAGGAGACGACGTTCGCGAGGATCGCGCCGTTTTGCCCGACGAGCGCGGCGGCGGTCTCGTCGCAGGAAGTCTCGAGGCCGAGGATCAAGCGCTCGCCGGCTCGCGTACCGGGTCGCGCCACATGATCAGCGCGTCCTCCCGGTTGTCGGTGTAGTAGCCGCGACGAACTCCCCGCGCGCGGAAGCCGAGCGCCTCGTACAACTGGATCGCTCCGTCGTTCGAGACCCGCACCTCGAGCGTGTACCCGCGGCGTGCGTCGCGGGCAGTGACCTCGAAGAGCCGCTCCATGAGCCCGCGCGCGATCCCCCGGCGACGATGCGTGGGCGCGACGGCGATGTTCATCACGTGCCAGGCGTCGACGTAGCGGGAGATGATCAGGTAGCCGACGAGCTCGTCGGTCGCGCCGTTGACGGCGCCGAGGCAGATCGAGGACGGCTTCGCCAGCTCACCTGCGAACATCGAGCGCGACCACGGGGTCGGATACGAGGCGCGCTCGATCTCCTCGATCGCGTTCAGGTCGCGGAGCTTGAGCTTGCGGAACTCGATCATCGCTTCAGCACCCTGTCGGCGTCGGGCGCCCGGACGTAGATCGGCTCGACGAGCTCGGCGGGGCCGAAGCTCTCCGCCAGCCGAGCGTGCACGGCTGCGCGCGGGATGTGCAGCTCGCTGTCGTCGGGCGGAACCTCGGCGCCCGCCGCCTCCAGCACACCGCGGTAGTTCACGGCTCCATCTCCCACACAAATCCGGCCTTGAAACAGGCTGTTGCCCAGTTGGTCCGGCGGTGCGGCGACAGGCTCGCCGTCGATCAGCGTGAAGACCTCCCGGCGGCGCGCGTCGATGACCGGGAGGGCAGCGGGGGCGCCGGCGGCGAGGGCGCTCAGCGTCGAGACGCCTGCGACTTCCGCGTCCAGCGCCAGGGCCAGTGTTCGGCTCGCCGCGAGGCCCATGCGCAGCGACGTGAAGCTCCCCGGGCCCGTGCCGACGACGATTCGCCCAAGCTCCTTCGGGCTCGCGTCGGCGTCGGTGAAGAGCGCGTCGACGTCCTCGAGCAGGCGAGCCGGGATTCCCGTCCTCTCCCCGAGCACGTTGCCGTCCTCGAGCAAGGCGCTCGTGGCGACGTTCGTGGCGGTGTCAAACGCGAGCGTCAGCACGGTCGATCTCGATCAGGCGCTTGTTCTCTCCGGCGTGTCGCAGGACGACGTGAAAACGGGGCGCGGGCATCGCCTCGCCGGCAGCCTCCGGCCACTCGACGAAGCACACGGCGCCGTCGAAGTACGGCTCGAGATCGCCCCACTCGGCGGGCGAGACGCTCTCGAATCGATAGAGGTCGAGATGAGAGACATCTACGGCTCCACGGTACCGATGCCCGATGGTGAAGGTGGGGCTGGTCACGGGCCCGGTGACTCCGAGCGCGCGGCACGCGCCGCGGACGAAGGTCGTCTTGCCGGATCCGAGCTCGCCGGAGACGGTGACGACGTCGCCCAGCTCGAGCTCTCGGGCGAGCTCCGCCGCGATCTGCTCGGTCTCCTCCGGCGAGGCCGATTCACGCTCCATGTGCCGGAAGACTAGAAAAGGCCCAGCTGAACGGCCGGCTCGGCCACGAGCAGCGGCTCGGGCTCCGGCGGCGGCTCGACGACGCGGCCGAGCAGCTCCGGGATGCGCTTGAAGTCCTCTTTCAGGACGCTCAGCATCGCGGGCGTGTAGAGCGCCGCGGCCGGGTGGTAGAGCGGGTAGAGCAGCACCTGGCGCCCGCCGAGCACGACCTGCTGCTCCTGGCCGTGGACGCGGGTGATCCCGGTCGGCTTCCCGGAGAGGAGCTTCGTCGCGAAGTTGCCGAGCGTGCCCACGAGCTTCGGCTGGATCAGCTCGACCTGGCGGAAGAGGTGGCTCTCGCAGGCCTCGATCTCGTCGGGCTGGGGATCTCGGTTCCCGGGTGGGCGGCACTTGATCACGTTCGCGATGTAGGCGTCCTCGCGGGACATTCCGATGCCGCCCAGGAGCTGGTCGAGGAGCTTCCCCGCCTGGCCGACGAACGGGTAGCCCTGCTTGTCCTCGTGGAAGCCGGGCGCCTCGCCGACGAACATCAGGTCCGCCTCGGGGTTGCCCGCGCCGAAGACGACCTGTGTCCGCCCCTGCGCGAGGGCGCAGCGCGTGCAGCCGGCGATCTCGGCCGCGTACTGGTCTAGCTCAGTGCCCGCAGCCACAACTTCCGCCGCAACAACCGCCCGACGTAGGTCCGCCGAAGGAAGGCTGCTCGGCGGTGCCGTGAGTCGCGAACACGGAGAACTGCTTGCGCACGTTCGAGGCCTCGCAGTCGGGGCAATGCACCGCTTCCCCGTTGCGGACGAGCTCCTCGAAGTGCGACTCGCACTCCATGCACACGTACTCGTAGATCGGCATCGCCGCGAGAGTTTAGGCACGGACCCGGACGCGCGGCGGATCGACCTGGCAGAGCGTGGTTAGACTTCCGGGTGCCCGGTATCCGCTACGGAACTGGAGCTTTCGTGGTGCAAACGATTCAAGTCATCGGCTCGGGCCGAGTCGGCTCGGCTGTCGCCGCCAGGCTGCGTGAGCGCGGCTACGCGGTTTCACCCGACGAGGGAGAGCTCGTGCTGCTCTGCGTGCCCGATCGGGCGATCGCGGAAGTGGCCTCGGGGATCGAGCCGGGGCCCTGGATCGCGCACACGAGCGGAGCGACGCCGCTGGCCGCGCTCGATCCGCACGTGCGGCGGTTCGGGATCCACCCGCTTCAGACGTTCACGCGCGCGCGAGGGCCGGAGCAGCTGGACGGGGCGTACGCGGCGGTCACGGCCGAGACGGACGAGGCTCGTGAGGTCGGGCTCTGGCTCGCCCGAGAGCTGGGGCTCGAGCCGTTCGCGCTCGAGGACTCGGAGCGCGCGCTCTACCACGCGGGCGCCGTCGTCGCGTCGAACTTCCTGGTCACGCTCCATCGAGCGGCGGCCGAGTTGGCCGAGGCAGCCGGCGCGCCGCCCGAGGCGCTCGTCCCGCTGATGCGCCGCGTGATCGAGAACGACTTCGAGCTGACCGGCCCGATCGAGCGCGGCGACTGGGAGACCGTCGAAGCGCACCTGGCCGCGATCCGCGAGCGAAAGCCAGGCCTCGAACCGCTCTATCGCGCGCTCGCCGACGCCACCGCGGAGGTGGCGGCGCGATGAAGATCGTCCGGCGAATCGCCGAGCTCCCCGAGGGACAGGCCCTTAACAGGGACAGGCCCTTAACAGGGACAGGCCCTCGGACAGGTCTCGTCCCGACGATGGGGGCCTTCCACGCCGGGCATCTGGCGCTGTTCGCGGCCGCGCGCGAGGAGAACGACGTCGTCGTCGCGAGCCTGTTCGTGAACCCGGCCCAGTTCGGAGCGAGCGAGGACCTCGACCGCTACCCACGCGACGAGGAGCGCGACGCGAAGCTCGCCGAGGAGTCAGGCGTCGACGTCCTGTTCGCGCCGTCGGTAGAGGAGATGTACCCGGAGGGCTACGCGACCTGGGTCGACGTCGGCGAGCTGGGCGAGCGCCTCGAGGGCGAGTTCCGCCCCGACCACTTCCGAGGCGTGGCGACGGTGTGTCTCAAGCTCTTCAACATCGTCCGCCCCGACCGCGCCTACTTCGGCCAGAAGGACGCGCAGCAGGCTGCGGTCGTGAAGCAGCTCGTGCGCGACCTCAACCTCGGGCTCGAGATCCGCGTCGTGCCGACCGTGCGCGACGAGGACGGGCTCGCGCTCTCCTCACGGAACGCCTACCTCTCAGCCGAGGAGCGCGAAGCCGCCCTTGCGCTTCCCCGCGCACTCGCGACGAAGAACCGCGAGCAGGCCCGGGAACTGCTCCGCGGTCTCGAGATCGACTACCTCGAAGAGGCCAACTTCAACGGTCAGCGGGTGCTGGCCGCCGCAGTCCGCGTCGGAGGAACGCGGTTAATCGACAACGTGATCGTGGAAGGAGAAAGCACGTGAGCACACCGCCCAAGGGAAAGCTGGCGCTGCCCGAGCTCCTCGAGATGAAGCGCCGCCGGCAGAAGATCGTGATGGTCACCGCCTACGACTCGCCGGGCGCGCGCTTCGCCGAGGACGCCGGCGTGGACATCATCCTCGTCGGCGACACGGCGGCGATGGTCGTCCTCGGCCATGAGGGCACGACCGTCCCGGTGACGATGGACGAGATGCTGTTCCTCACGCGCACCGTCGTGCGCGCGACACGGCACCCGATCGTCGTCGGCGACATGCCGTTCGGCTCCTTCCAGGTCTCCGACGAGAAGGCGCTCGAGAACGCGATCCGCTTCGTCAAGGAGGCGGGCGCGGACGCGATCAAGCTCGAGGGCGCGGGGCCGATGGTCTCGCGCGTGCGGACGATCGTCGAGGCGGGGATCCCGGTCATGGGCCACGTCGGCCTGACGCCGCAGTCCGCGACGATGCTCGGCGGGTTCAAGACGCAGGGCAAGACCGCTGACGCGGCGGCGCAGCTCGTCGAGGGCGCGCTCGAGCTCGAGGACGCAGGCGCCTTCTCGGTCGTGCTCGAAGCGGTTCCGGCCCCGGTGGCGGCCGAGGTCACGAGCCGCCTGACGGTGCCGACGATCGGCATCGGAGCCGGCCCGGACACCGACGGCCAGGTGCTCGTCTACCACGATCTCCTCGGGCTGACCGAGGGGCATCTCCCCCGCTTCGTCAAGCGCTACGCGAGCCTCTCGATGCAGATCCGCGACGCGCTCGAGCACTACGCCGAGGAGGTGCGCGACGGCACCTTCCCGGGCGACGAGCACACCTACGGGATGGACGACGCGGAGCTCGAGGCCTTCCGCAGCTCGATCAGCCCGACCGCGACGAGCGCGAGCGACCAGGCGAACGACGCCACGACGAGCGCCTCGAAGACCTTGTCGCCGACCCCGGTGTCCGAGCCGCCGCTGCGGAAGACATCGTCGCCGTAGATCGCGAGCCGCACGGGCCAGACGAGAACCAGGGAGACGACGAGCGGAACGGACGCGAGCCCGACGACGTGTCGCGCCTGGCGGAACGAGCACCGCGCGCCGATCCCGTGCCCCAGCGCGTAGACGAACAGCCCGCCGAGGAAGAAGACGAGCGCGCCGTAGATCCCCCCGCCGATGAAGGCCCAGAGGACGACGTTCAGGTTGTCGAAGCTCGCGTCGTCGAGAAGCCGGCCGGCAAGCGAGGTCGAGAGCATCCCCGCGATTCCCGCGAGGAAGACGATCGCGAGGATCGGCTCCTGCCGCGCCTCGGCGGCCTCGTCGGAGTCGTCCCGGAGCGCGGCGAACGTCCTCCGCGGATGAGCGAGAACAGCAACGGCGCGGAGCCACCAGTCCCTCCGCAGCGAACGGGTCGTCTCCGCGGCGGTGCTCACGCGGCCAGCGTACTGTGCGCGCGATGCCTGAAACCGCGCTCGTGGTCGAGGTGCCCGAAGCCGAGCCGCTGGTCTCGGAGTGGCGCGCGCAGCACGACTGGTCGGCGCAGCGCGGCGTTCCGGCGCACATCACGGTCCTCTATCCCTTCGCACCGACCGAGCGTGTCGACGAGGAGCTCCTCGCCGGCCTGAGACGGCTCTTCGCCTCGCAGCCCGCCTTCTCGTTTCACCTGCCGCGCGTCGCCCGCTTCCCCGCGGTCGCCTGGCTCGCGCCCGAGCCGGCCGAGCCGTTCAAGGCCTTGATCGAGCTCGTCGCGGCCAAGTACCCGGACTATCCGCCCTACGAAGGGATCCACGACGAGGTGATCCCGCACCTGACCGTCGCCGAGGGGGGCGTGGAGCTTCAAGACGAGGTCGAGGCCGCCCTCACGCCGCACCTCCCGATCGAGGCGCGTGCCGATGCCGTGTCACTGCTCGCCGAAGACCCGAACGAGCGCTGGCACCGAGCCGAGCGCTTTCCGCTCGAGGGCTAGGCCGCGGCCCTGGCGGGCTTGCGCGCCCGTTTCTTCGGCAGCACCTCGCGCAGGAACTGTCCGGTCGCCGACTCCTCGACCTCGGCCACCTGCTCCGGAGTGCCCGTCGCGATCACCTCGCCGCCCGCCTCGCCGCCCTCGGGGCCGAGGTCGATGATCCAGTCGGCCTGCTTGATCACGTCGAGGTTGTGCTCGATCACGAGCACGGTGTTGCCCGAGTCGACGAGCCGCTGGAGCACCTCGAGCAGCTTCTCGATGTCCGCGAAGTGCAGGCCCGTCGTCGGCTCGTCGAGGATGTACAGCGTCCGCCCCGTCGCGATCTTCGAGAGCTCGGACGAGAGCTTCACGCGCTGCGCCTCGCCACCCGAAAGCGTCGTCGCCGGCTGCCCGAGCTTGATGTAGTCGAGCCCCACGTCGTGCAGGGTCTGGAGCCGCCGCCGCAGCTTCGGGATCTTGGCGAAGAAGCGAAGCGCCTCCTCGACCGACATCTCCAGGACGTCCGCGATCGACTTCCCCTTGAAGCGGACCTCGAGCGTCTCGCGGTTGTACCGCCGGCCATGACAGGTCTCGCACGGCACGTACACGTCCGGCAGGAAGTGCATCTCGATCTTGATCGTCCCGTCGCCCTTGCAGGTCTCGCAGCGACCGCCGCGCACGTTGAACGAGAACCGGCCCGGCTTGTAGCCGCGCACCTTCGCCTCGGGCGTGAGCGAGTACAGCTCGCGGATGTGATCGAAGAGCTTCGTGTAGGTCGCCGGGTTCGACCGGGGCGTCCGCCCGATCGGCGACTGGTCGATGTCGATCACCTTGTCGAAGCACTCGATGCCCTCGCAGCTCTCGTGCTCGCCCGGCTTCACGCGCATCCGGTGCAGCCGGTTCGCGAGCGCCTTGAAGACGATCTCGTTCACGAGCGTGGACTTGCCCGAGCCGGACACGCCGGTGACGGTGATGAACTTCCCGATCGGGAACTCGACGTCGATCGACTTCAGGTTGTGCTGCGTCGCGCCGCGCACCCAGAACGAGCCCTGGTCCTCGGCGCGCCGGTCCGGGATGGCGATCACACGCTTCCTGGAGAGGAACTGGCCGGTGACCGACTCCTTGTTCTGCTCGACTTCCTCCGCGGTGCCCTCGGCCACGACATGGCCGCCGTGCTCGCCGGCGCCGGGCCCCATGTCGACCAGGTGGTCGGCCGAGCGCATCATCTGCTCGTCGTGCTCGACCACGAGCACGGTGTTGCCGAGGTCGCGCAGCCGCTCGAGCGTCCCGATCAGCTTCCCGTTGTCGCGCTGGTGGAGCCCGATCGACGGCTCGTCGAGGATGTACAGCACGCCGACGAGCTGCGAGCCGATCTGCGTGGCCAGCCTCAGCCGCTGCGCCTCGCCGCCCGAGAGCGTCGCCGCCGCGCGGTCGAGCTGCAGGTAGCCGACGCCCACGTTGTCGAGGAACGTCAGCCGCTCGCGGATCTCCTTGATGATCCGCTCGCCGATCAGCTGCTCGGTCTCGGTCAGCCCGAGCGCGTCCAGGAACTCGATCGCCCGGGTGACGGACATCTTCGAGAACTCGTGGATGTTCCTCTCGCCGACCGTGACCGCGAGCACCTCGGGCTTGAGCCTCGCTCCCCCGCACTCCGGGCATGGGCGGAAGCTCATGTACTCCTCGATCCGCTCGCGCTGCTGCGCCGAGTCGGTCTCGCGGTAGCGCCGCTCGAGGTTCTTGACGATCCCCTCGAAGGCGAGCATGTACGAGCGCTTGCGACCCATCCGGTTGCGGTAGCGGATGTAGACCCGCTCGCCGTCGGTGCCGTACAGGAAGAGGTCCTGCTCCTCGGCCGTCAGGTCCTGCCACGGCCTGTCGAGGTCGATCTCCCACTTGTCGGCGATCCCCTGGATCACGGCCTCGTAGAAGCTCGAGCCGCCGGTCGACCACGGGACGAGCGCGCCCTCGCCGATCGAGAGCGTCGGATCGGGGACGAGGAGGTCGGGGTCGATCTCCTGCTGCGCGCCGAGGCCGGTGCACCGGGGACAAGCCCCGTGCGGCGAGTTGAACGAGAAGATCCTCGGCTGGAGCTCCGGGAGCCCGACGCCGTGCTCGGGGCACGCGAACTTCTCGGAGAACGTGAGCGCTTCGCCGTCCTGCACGTCGATCACGACGAGCCCGTCCGCGAGCGACAGGGCCGTCTCGATCGACTGCGCGAGCCTCGTCCGCAGGTCCGGCTTCATGATCAGCCGGTCGACCACGACCTCGATCGTGTGCTTGAACTTCTTGTCGAGGACGATCTCCTCCTCGAGCAGCCGGATCTCGCCGTCGACCTTCACGCGTGTGAACCCGTCGGCGCGGAGCTCCTCGAAGACGTCCTTGTACTCCCCCTTGCGGTCGCGCACGACCGGCGCGTTGACCGTGAACCTCGTGCCCTCCTCGAGCCGCAGGACACGGTCGACGATCGCCTCGATCGACTGCCCCGCGATCGGCCGCCCGCAGACCGGGCAGTGCGGCCGCCCGACCCGCGCATACAGCAGGCGCAGGTAGTCGTAGATCTCGGTCACGGTGCCGACGGTCGAGCGTGGGTTCCGCGAGGTCGTCTTCTGGTCGATCGAGATCGCCGGGGACAGGCCCTCGATCGAGTCCACGTCCGGCTTCTCCATCATCTGGAGGAACTGGCGCGCGTACGAGGAGAGCGACTCGACATAGCGGCGCTGGCCCTCCGCGTAGATCGTGTCGAAGGCCAGGGACGACTTCCCGGAGCCCGAGAGCCCGGTGATCGTGATCAGCTTGTGTCGCGGCAGCCGGACATCGATGTCCTTGAGGTTGTGCTCGCGGGCGCCGTGAATTACGAGCTCTTCGGAAGCCATAACCGACCCAGTTTAGCCATCCGGGTCGGATCGAACAAGTGTTCGCTTTGGTTAGGAGGCGAGTCGCTCGACGAGGTTGCAGACCTCGCCGGGACGGGCGATGTGCGCGACCTTGAGCGGGCCGACGACGACCGTTCCGTAGCCGAAGAGCTGCCCAACGAGGGACTGGTCGACCTCGACGGCGTCGACCAACTGCAGCCGCACGGCTTTCGAGCGCCGGTGGAGCGTTCCGTTCAGGAGGTAGACCTTCTCCGTCGTCACGACGAGGCGCGTCCGCTCCCACTGCCAGACCGCCCGCAGCGTGAAGAACGCGCCCGCCGCGATCAGGACCGCGCCGACGGCGGCGCCCGCCGCGTAGGGGACGAGCATCGCCGCGATTCCGAGCACGACGAGCAGCGACGAACGGAAGATCGGCCGCGCCAAAACGGCGCCGTGCAGCCGCGCGTCGAGGTAGACCTCCTCGTCCCGGTGAGGACGCATGGGCGCGGCTTCAACGGGTGGATCGCCTTTCCTGCCGTTTGCCCAAGCCCCGAAACGGCGAAAAGGCCCGCATGAGGCACACAGTAGGCCGAGTCGCGCTCGCGACACTCGTCGTCGTCGGCATCGTCGTCGGTGTGCTCGCGCTGTGGAAGCTGAAGATTCTGATCGCGCTCCTCTTCCTGGCGTTCATCGTCGCCGCGGCGATGCGCCCGAGCGTGGAGTGGCTGCGGCGCCACCGGATTCCCCGGGGAGCAGGGATCGTGCTCCACTACGTCGCGATTACAGGGGTCGTCGCGCTCCTGCTCTGGCTCGTCGTGCCGCGCGCGGTCGATCAGATCGAAGCGGCGGTCGGAAGCAACAATCTCCGGGAGGAGGCGCGCCACGAGACCGGCTGGAAGCACGATGCGCTGCTCGCCCTCGACCGCTGGCTCCACGACCTTCCGAGCGGCGGGAACCTCGTCGGCCACGCGCTCGACGCGACCGTGCTCGGCTTCGAGATTCTCATCGGTCTCTTCTTCGTGCTCGCCGCCGCCGCGTACTGGGTGTTCGAGCGGAACCGGGCGATCGCGCTCGTCGTCTCGCTCCTTCCGCGCGACAAGCGCCGGACCGTCCGCGACACCTGGGATCTGATCGACCTCAAGCTGGGCGCGTACGTGCGCGGGCAGCTGATCCTGATCGTCGCCGTCGCGGGCGTGCTCTCGACCGCCTTCTTTGCGATCGGGCTCCCCTACTGGCTGCTCGTGGGCGTGTTCGCGGGCGTCGTCGAGATCGTTCCGGTGATCGGCCCGCTGACGGCAGGCGCTCTCGCCGTGGGGGTCGGTCTCACCGAGTCGTGGCATCTCGCGCTCACTGCGGCCGTCGTCGTCGTCGCCGTGCGGCTGCTCGAGGACTACCTCGTGATCCCCAACGTCCTCGGAGACGCGGTCGGGCTCTCGCCGCTCGTCGTGCTCGTGTCGGTCACGGCGACGGCGATCCTGTTCGGCGGCTGGGCCGTCCTGCTCGCGATCCCGCTCGCGGCCGTGCTGGCGACGCTGGTCAGCGTGATCGTGCTCGAAAAGGACCCGGCGGAGGAAGACGTGCCGACCGTGCTGTTCCCCGCCAAGGACGCGGAGGTCTAGGCTCCGGCGCTCGTGCGCGCCGCCAATCTCGTCGTTCGCTTCCTCCTCGAGCTGTCCGCGTTGGCCGCGACCGCGTACTGGGGCTTCGCAACCGCGTCGGGCCTGACCCAGTGGGTGCTCGGGCTGGGAGCTCCCGCGCTCGTGGCGGTCGTCTGGGGCCTCTTCGTCTCGCCGAAGGCGAAGGTCGAGCTTCCGCGTCCGGCGCAATTTGCGATCGAGCTGCTCGTGTTCGCCGCCGCCGCGGTCGCGCTGGTTGCCGCCGACCAACCGGTTCTCGGCATCGTGCTCGCCGCACTCGAGCTCGTCAGCGGGACGCTGAACTACGTCTGGGATAACTGAGTGCCAAGCGGCCCCCGCGTCAGCCGGGGGCCCCTTTCTATGTCCACTTACTCAAATCGAGCCTGAGAACGTGTCGCAGGCAGCCGGCTTGCCCTGCTCGTAGCCGCGCGAGAACCAGCGCCGCCGCTGCTCGGAGGAGCCGTGGGTCCACGTCTCGGGGTTCACCTGGCCCTGCGTCTGCTGCTGGATCCGGTCGTCGCCGATCGCGGCCGCGGCGTCCAGGCCCTCGTTGATGTCGGACTGCGTCAGGTTCTCGATCAAGCCGGTGTCCACGGCGTGCGCAGCCCAGACACCCGCGTAGCAGTCCGCCTGGAGCTCCGAGCGAACGGCCTTGCTCTCCGGTCCCTGCTGCGACCCGCGGATGCCGTCGAGCACCCCGAGCTGGTCCTGCACGTGATGCCCGTACTCGTGAGCGAGCACGTAGGCCTGCACGAACGGGGTGTTCGAGGCGCCC
Source organism: uncultured Actinomycetes bacterium (assembly GCA_963712635.1). Classification (GTDB taxonomy): domain Bacteria; phylum Actinomycetota; class Thermoleophilia; order Gaiellales; family Gaiellaceae; genus VAXT01. Next base: position 829,141 of record CAVQIS010000008.1, read on the forward strand.
AAGCGAGACTCGAGATCGTCGAAGAACCCGAGATCGATGTACACGAGCTCGTCCTGCGGGCAGTAGAACGGCCCCACCTCCGAGCTCGCAAAGCCGCAGCCGGTCTGCACCTGGCTCGTGAAGAAGACCGTGTCGACGAATCGGTACTGCTTGCCGCTCCTCTGAAAGACGCCGTCCCAGAACTTCTGGACGCTGTTCACGACGCCCACGATGCGGCAGTCGTCGCGCTGGTTCGCGTCCTCGCCGGTCTGGCAGTCGGCCGAGATCGTGGAGGGCGTGTCGCCGCGGCCGACCTGCGTCCCGTCGAGCGGCTCCAGCTGCCCGAGCCCTCCGCTGGTTCCGGCGAAGAGGGAGTACAAGAGGTAGATGACGAGCACGGCCGCGCCGATCCCGCCACCGCCCACGGCCATGCCGCCTGCTCCCATGCCGCTGCCCCGGGCGTCGGTTACCTGACCGGTGTCGAGTCGTGCACCACGGCGAAAGCGCATGGCCCTGCTGTTCCCTTAGTTGGCCTTCGGCGAAACCGCCCTGCCTGAACAGGGGCGGCGCGGCAGGCGCGTCGCCCCGACTCTCCCAGGGTCTTTTAGGCCTTGCGCCAGCGGCCGAACACCAGGCCGCCGAGTGTGAAGCCGAGCCCGAACGTGCCGACCGCGAACGCGCCGATCGTGGCCGCCTTACGTGCTCCGGAAAGCGATTCCCAGCGCCCTAGCGCCTCTTCCTCTTCCATCGTGAGCGGCTCGCCGCGGCGCTTCTTGCGCATCGCTCCGCCCGCCCGCAGACCGAGATAGAGGTCGTCGAAGATCTCGGTAGTCTCGTTCGCCATAGACATGAGTGTACCCAGACGTTCGGCTCATCCAACACGGCTCCTGCACCTCTCGGACCTCCACGTCGGCGCCACGGAAGGACCCGCCGCCGAGCGCAGCCTGGGAACCCTGATCGAGCGAATCGAGCCCGAACTCGTCGTCGCAAGCGGAGACCTCACGCACCGCGGACAACCGCACCAGCACGCCGCGGCGGCCGCATATCTCCGCTCCTTGGGACCCCCGGTGCTGGCGGTCCCCGGCAACCACGACATTCCCTACACGTTCCCGGCCCGGTTCAGGAAGACGTTCGACGAGTTCGAGCGGCACTGGGAGACCACCGAGCCCGTCTTCGCATCCGATCGTTTGCTCGTCGTCGGACTGAACTCGGTGCGCGCGTGGCGGCACCAGTCGGGCGGGATCCGCGAGCCGCAGCTGGCCCACGCCCGCGAGGCCCTGGCCCGGGCGCCCGCGGGCGCGCTGAAGGTGGTGACGTTGCACCACCACCTGATCGGAGCGCCCTGGCGTTCGAGGAAGAAGCCCGTTTCGCGGCGGTCGAAGGTGCTCGCCGGCCTCGTCGACGCAGGCGCGGAGCTGATCCTCGCCGGCCACATCCACCAGGGCGCGGTCAGCGAGCGGCACGAGTTCGAAGTGACCCGAGGCGAGATCCACGGCGCGGTGGTTTCCATCGCCCCCGGCCTCGGCCAGCCGCGACCGAACCGGCGTGGCGAGGCGCGCGGCCTCCACGTCTACGAGGCGCACGAGGACGCGATCCGCGTCGAGACCTACATCTGGAGAGAGGAAGACTGGGGGCTCACGGCCGTCCGCACGTTCGCGCGCGGCCGCGAGCCCCTCGCCGTAGAGCGTTAGCCGTAGGCGCCGCTGGTGCGGCGACCCACCACGAGGCGGTAGATCAGGAGCAGGACGATCGCTCCGATGATCGCCGTCAGCCACGTGCTGATGTCGAAGAACTCATCGAGTGGATGCGCATCGAAGAGCGCGGCGGCCACGAACCCGCCGATGACCGCCCCCGCAATGCCGATGAGCGTCGTCACGATGATTCCGCCGGGATCGTCGCCGGGCAGGACCGCTTTCGCGATGATGCCGGCGAGGAGCCCGAGGATGATGAATGCGATGATTCCCACGATTTCCTCCTCTTAGGTTTCGAGGGGATTCCCGTTCTCCTGAGACAGAAAACCTCGTCGAGACGGAGGTCTACGCCGCTTCGAGGGTGACCGGCGCCGTGGGCTCTCGGCGGCGGAAGGCGACGATCGCGAACGGAAGCGACGCGAGGAACTGCCCGGCGGCGACCAAGAGCAGCACCGGCCGAGGGCCCCAGTTCTGAAGCAACGGGCCGACGACGACCAGGCCGATCGGCCCGGCGAGGAGCGCCATCGTCAGGACGCCAGTCATCACTTTGGGGCGAAGGGCCTCGGGCGTGCGCGTGGTGAGCAGCCCGATCAACGGGGCGTTGACGAGCGGCCCGAAGATGGAGCCCACGAACAGCACCAGGATGACGGCGCCAGCGGGGATCGGCAGCCCGAGCAGCGGGATCGGAATCGTGAGGCAGACGAGGGCGACCGCTCCCAGACGGATCGGATCGAACTTCGGAACGAGCTTGATCGCAAGGATGCTCCCCACGACCGCGCCCGCGCCGAACGCGGCGAAGAAGAGCCCCGCGATCGTCGAGCTCTCGTCGAACTCGTCGAACGCGAGCACCGGCAGCGACACGACGAGCATCTGGCCGAACAGGTTCAGGAAGAGCGCTGTGATGGTCAGGACGCGTAGCAGCCGGTCGCGGAACAGGAAGCGGATCCCTGCCAGGAGACCGCCGGACTCCTCGGTCGCCTCGACCGGCGGGCGCTTCGGCACCAGCGTGACGAGGATCAGAAACGAGATGAAGTAGGTCACGGCGTCGAAGTAGAGGACGTTCGCGGCGCCGATGACCGCGATCAGGATTCCCGCGAGTGAGGGGCCGAGGAGCGCCGTCGCCCGCTGCGTGCCCTCGACGACCGCGTTCGCCTGCGCAACGGTCGACTCGTCTTCGCCGACGAGCTCCGGCAGGATCAGCCGCTGCGCCGAGAAGTACGGCGCGAGGAAGCAGCCCATCGCGAAGACGCATGCGAGCAGCAAGGGGAAGCTGAGCCACCCCGCCTCCTGGAGAAGTGGGATCGCCAGCATCAGCGGCGCACGCGCAGCGTCGCCCACGACCATCGTCTTCCGCGCGCCCCACTTCGAGATGACGATCCCGCTCGGGATCCCGAGCAGCGCCACCGGAAGCAGCTCGACCGCGAGTACGAGGCTCATCTTCGCCGCCGACCCCGTCGTGACGAGCACGAACCAGGGCAGCGCGAGGAAGGTCATCTGCGCGCCGAGGGACGAGATCGCCTCCGCACTCAGGAGCGCGATGAGTCCGCGGGTGCGGAGCATGTGCAGGATCTTAGGCTGCCTCCTCGCGCTCGCCGGTGCCGGCGCTCGCGGTCGGCGGCGTCGCTACTTCATCCGATCAGGGCGATGTCCTCTTGCCGCCGAGAGGCTGAACTTCGAGAAGGAGCGCATGACACGGAAGGAGATCGATTCGTGCTGAAGATCGTCGGAATCCTTGTCGCGATCGCCATCGGCCTGTTCGTGCTGTGGCAGCTCGTCGACATGGCCTGGTATCTCTGGGGAGGGCTGGCAGCGTTGGTTTTCGCATTCCTGCTCGTCTTCCTGGTCGTTTACCTCCTGGACCGCCGGAAGATCAAGGAATCCGAAAACCTGTTCGCGAGCTGATCTCGAGCGCGTCGCTGGTGGCCTAAGCCGGCGCTTCGGCGGCGGTTGCGGCCTGGAGCTCTCGCCGCAGGTCCTTGATCTCGTCGCGGAGCTTGGCCGCGTACTCGAACCGCAGCTCCTCGGCCGCGGCGAACATCTCCTCCTCGAGCGTGACCGCGAGCTTCTCGATCTCCTCGGTGCTCATGCCCTCGACCTTGCGCCCGCCTCGGCGCCGCCGGCCGGGAACGTGCGGCGCTTCGAGCGACAGGAACTCGGCGATGTCGGACACGCCCTTCTGGATCGACGCCGGCGTGATCCCGTGCTCCTCGTTGTAGGCGAGCTGCACGGCGCGGCGGCGGTCCGTCTCGTCGAGCGCGCCCGTGATCGCCTCGGTCATCTTGTCGGCGTACATCAGCACCTTGCCGTTCGATGTTCCGCGCCGCGCGGCCGATCGTCTGGATCAGCGCCGTCTTGCCGCGCAGGAAGCCCTCCTTGTCCGCGTCGAGGATCGCGACGAGCGAGACCTCGGGCAGGTCGAGGCCCTCGCGCGAGCAGGTTCACGCCGACGAGCACGTCGTACTCGCCGAGCCTGAGCTCGCGGATGATCTGGATCCGGTCGAGCGTGTCGACCTCGGAGTGCAGGTAGCGCGCCTTGACGCCTGACTCGAGCAGGTAGTCGGTCAGGTCCTCGGCCATCTTCTTCGTCAGCGTCGTGACGAGCGTGCGCTCGCCCACCTCCTCGCGGCGGCGGATCTCGTTCAGCAGGTCGTCGATCTGGTTCTTCGTCGCGCGCAGCTCGACCTCGGGGTCGACGATCCCGGTCGGCCGAACGAGCTGCTCGGCGATTCGCGTCGAGTGGCGGAGCTCGAACGGGCCCGGGCGTCGCGGAGACGAACACCATCTGCGTTCACCTTGTCCAGGAACTCGTCGAAGCGCAGCGGCCGGTTGTCGAGCGCCGACGGGAGCCGGAAGCCGAAGTCGACGAGCGTCTGCTTGCGCGAGCGGTCGCCCTCGTGCATGCCGCCGAGCTGCGGCACGGTCTGGTGCGACTCGTCGATGAAGACGACCATGTCCTCGGGGAAGTAGTCGAGGAGCGTGAACGGGTGCGATCCCGGCGGACGGCCCTCGAGGATCCGCGAGTAGTTCTCGATCCCGTTGCAGAAGCCGAGCTCCTTCATCATCTCGAGGTCGTACTCGGTGCGCTGCCGGAGCCGGTGCGCCCTCGAGCATCTTGCCCTCGAGCTCGAGCTCCTTGACCCGCTCGTTCATCTCGTGCCGGATCTCGTCGACGGCGCGCTCGATCGTCGGCTTCGACGTCACGTACTCGGTCGCCGGCCAGATCGCGACGTTGTCCAGCTTGGCCAGCACCTCGCCGGTCAGCGGGTCGAAGTGCGAGATCTGCTCGACCTCGTCGCCGAAGAACGAGATGCGGTACGCGCTCTCCTGGTTCGCGGGCTGCACCTCGACGACGTCGCCGCGCACGCGGAAGCGGCCGCGGCCGAGCACGGCGTCGTTGCGGACGTACTGGCTGTCGATCAGCTTGCGCAGGACGAGGTCGCGGTCGTGCTCCTCCCCCACGTCGAGGATCAGCACGCGCTCGCGCCACTCCTCCGGCGAGCCGAGGCCGTAGATGCACGAGACCGAGGCGACGACGACCACGTCCCGGCGCGTGAAGAGCGACGAGGTCGCCGCGAGCCGGAGCCGCGCGATGTCGTCGTTCTGGGACGAGTCCTTCTCGATGTAGAGGTCGGCCTGAGGGACGTACGCCTCGGGCTGGTAGTAGTCGTAGTAGGAGACGAAGTACTCGACCGCGTTGGCCGGGAAGAACTCGCGGAACTCGTTGCAGAGCTGCGCGGCCAGCGTCTTGTTGTGCGCGATGATCAGCGCGGGCCGCTGGACCTGCTCGATGATCCAGGCCATCGTCGCCGTCTTGCCGGTTCCGGTGGCGCCGAGCATGGTCTGGAAGCGCTCGCCGGCCTGCGAGGCCCTGCGGAGAGCTCCTCGATCGCCGTCGGCTGGTCGCCGGTCGGCAGGTACGCGTCGGATGTCTTGAGCGCCGTCGCCACGAGGGACAGGCTAGCGATGCGCTACGGCGGGCTTCGGCAGCCAGAGTGCGCGAGCTTGTCGTTCGCGAGTCGGACGGAGTTGTGGAAGCCGGCCGCAGAACTGGCACCGGTACACGAGAACCTTTCCGGCGGCGTTCCCCATCACGACGGTGTGGTTCTTCGCGAAGGCGACGCTCGTCAGCGCGTCCTGTTCTTGATGCTGGAGCGCTGTGAAGAGGAGGAAGTTGCCGTCGAGATCCGAGTCACCGACCTGCCAGATCGCCCCCTTCCGCGAGGCGACCGATGCGAGCCAGCGACCGTCCGGGCTGAAGGCGACGTCTTGGACGGCGCTCCCGTGGCGGACGAAGGTCTTGCGCAGATGTGCGGTCTTCGCGTTCCACGTCTGGACGTGGGTGCCGATCGCGGTGGCGAGGATGTCTCCCTTGTTCCGGAAGGCGAAGGCGGTGACGGTTCCGGCCTCGCCCTCCGACTCGAAAGTCTCGAGCGAGTTTCCGCGCTCGTCCAGGTGTAGGCAGTGCTCTGACTCGCAGTTGCCAGAAGCCCGACCGGACGGCTCGAATGCTACGGCGCTCACGGCGTGTTCGTGGCGAAGCGCGCGGGGTGCACCGCCCGCGACGCGCCAGAGGCGCGCCACGCCATTCTGGCCGGCCGTGGCGACAAGTGCACCGTCCGGGGAGATCGCCGCCGCTGTGATCTTGCCGCGGTGGTTGAGGTCGCGCACGGAAGACGAACCGGCGTCGTCCCAGATCCGAACGTGGCCGTCCTCTGACGCAGCCAGCAGCCTTTGCCCGCGCGCCCAGGCCACGCTCACGATCGGTGATCCGCTCGACAGAGGCGTGCTGATGAGGCTCCCATTGAGCGAGAGCACGTGGACGGCGCCATCCCGTCCGCCCACCGCGAGGAGATTGCCCGTCCCCTCGACGGCGACGGAGGTCACCCCGCCCGGCTCGCCGTAGTTGGCCACTTTGTCCGGGACCGGCTCACCGTAGGGATCCCACAAGCGCGCCGTGCCGTCCCGGCTGCCCGTGAGCACCTTCCGGCCGTCGGGGCTGAATGTGGCGTCGAGCACCGCACGCTTGTGTCCGAGCAACGAAACCAAGTTCTGGCCGTTCTCGAAGAAGCGCGCCGTGTGGTCGTCGCCCGCCGTGACGATCGCCGTGCTGTCCTTCTCCGGCGAAAAGTCGACATCGTTGATGCCGAGTGCAGAGTGGCCATAGAAGGAGTTCTGGAGCGTGCCGGTGGCAACGCTGAACGTTCGTGCAATCGTGTCCGCCGACCCGGTCGCGACGAGCTTGCCGTCCTCCGAGAACGCGACGTCGGTCACCGTCCCGGTATGGCCGGGGAATGTCGTCAGAACCTCGGCGCTCGCGATGTCCCACAGGCGCGCGTTGTTGCCTCGGCCGGTGACCATGAGGCTGCCGTCCGGACTGAATGCCGCGCTGGTGACCGGGAGAGCGTTGACCGGGTGCGGAAGCGTCGAAATCCGGATGCCAGTCTCGACGTTGAAGATCCGCACGAAATGCCCCTCGCCATAGCTCGCGACGCGTTGGCCGTCGCGGCTGAAGACAGCCGCGTTGAGGTCGTGGCTCTGGGGCTTCAACGGCCGCCCGATTCCGGTCGCGACGTCCCACAGAAGCGCGACTTTGGCTCGACCGAGACCAACACATCGGCTGTCGGTGACCAGGCCACCCCGGCGACAGGAGCTCCGTGATCGAACTGCCGCACGTTGTGCGTATCGACGTCCCAGACCCACACGCGACCGTCAGCTCCCGCGGCGGCGACCAAACGTCCGTCTCTGTTCAATGCAACGTCCCGGACGGGGGCGCCGGCCGTGAACGTTCGCAGGAGCTTTCCGTCACGGACCCGGAAGACCCTGACCGAGCTCGTGTTTCCGCCGACCCCCACTGCCGCGCGCCGTCCATTCCCGCTGAAACGCGCTACCTCTGCGCCACTCCCCACGTTCCTGCTGAGGCTAGACAAGCTTGCCCCTGCCGAACCGCCGCCGGGCAGGACCTGCTCGACTCGCATGGCGACGAGCGCTGCACGAAGCGCGTTCTCCGCGCCGGTCACATCGCTCTTCGACTCGGCCAAGTCGCTCGCGGCGAGGGCAGCGCTCGCGCTCGCCTCAGGGTTAGTCCCGATCAAATGGAGGGAGCGGGCAATGTAGAAGCTCGCACGCGCCTCCTGCTTGGCCGCTTCGGCGGCCCTTCGAAGTTTCTGAGCCTTTCTCCTTGCGGCGTTGGCGCGACTTTCTTGGCGTCTAGCCTCAGCTTCCTTATCTCGGGCGATCTCTTCTAGCCGACGCGCGTTGTCGCGTTCTGTCTTCGCATTACTCTCGCCCTGCTTCGCCGCTTCGGCGGCCGCCTGAGCCTGGATTCTGGCAGCGGTCGCGTCTTTCTTAGCGGCATCCGCGTTCTTCTTCTCGGCGATCGCTTCGTCGGCAGCGACCTGAGCCTCGCGCTCGGACTTCTTCGCGTTGTCTCTGGCGACAACGAGGAGCGAGTTCTTGTTCGCTACTTTCTTGCGACTGTTTTCGGCGTCTTGCTGTGCCTTTTCTGCCGACGCGGCCTGCTTGCGGGCTTCTTCGCGTTGGGACCAGGCGAACGCCGCAAGTGATGCCATCAGCAAGAGCCCGACCAGTGCCACTGCCGCGATCCACCCGAAGCGCTTGCGGCGACGGCGCTCTTCTTCGAGCGCGGCTTCCGCCTCGTGCCGCGTTCGCCACGCCAGAACTGCGCCCGCGAGCACGTCGTGGAAGATCTCGTAGCGGTCGCCGGCGTGGCCGTTCTCCCCTCCGAGCGGCCGGAGGATGCGCTGGCGCGCGAGCGAGTCGAGCATCGGCTTGACGCTCGCCTCTCGCCCAGCGACGCATAGTTCGCCAGGTCTGCCGTGCCGTGCGCGATCTTCGTCCCCGAGGGCGTCACAAGGTGTCCGAACATGCTCGCCGCGGCCGTCTGCTCGGCAGGGCTCAGCGTGTGCAGCGCGCGCTCGAGGTGGTCCTGGACGATTCGCTCCGCTCCACCGAGCGAGCGGAACGTCTCGAGCCGCATCACCTGCGAGCCGCTGCGCCTGCTCGACGTCCCAGAGACGCTGCAGGACGAGCTGGAGATACGGAGTCTCGATCCGCGTCGGCCCGCGCCGCCCCCGCGACCTCCCCGACACCACTGATCGACGGGTCGATCCAACCCGCGGAGACCTGGTCGAGAACCTCCTCGACGAGCTCGGGCTCGATGTCCATCGCGCTACCCGCTCCGGTGATCTCTGCATAGCGAGCGAGCGGACCGAGGATCGCGGCGCGACCGGCATCCCGGTCGAGATGCTCGAGCCGCAGGGAATTCATGAACAGCCCCGGGATGCGCTCCTTGAACACGTCGAGTTGAGCCAGTGCGTCGTCCCGAATGCCGAGCAGGACGTTGACCCGCAGCCCCGGCCGAAGCACGAGCTGCGGCAGCAGGTCGACGAACCCGGCGGCCCCTCGCTTGCCGGGTGGTACAGGAAGAGCTCCTCGAGCTGGTCGATGAGCAGGCAGAGCTCGGCGCCGAGCTCGGCGCTCCAGGCCGCGAACCGGTCGGTCAGGTCGCCCGGAGCATCGGCGGGCGCCCGCCCGAGCACTTCGGCGACCGCCGCCCGCGTGGCCTCCTCGAGATCCAGCGAGGGGCTCGCCGGCCCACGTTCCGAAGTACCGCAACCGCAGGGGAAGGGTCTGCGGACTCGACGAAGGGCGCGGACGACCCCGGCACGAAGCAGCGAGCTCTTGCCGACTCCGCTCGGGCCGTACAGCACCGTGAGGCGCGACGCGATCACGTTCGCCGCCACCACTTCCGTCTCCCAGTCCCGCCCGAAGAAGAGCAAGCGCGTCGAGGTCCGAGTCGTCGAAGGTGGCGAGACCTTTGTACGGGCTCGCGAGAGCGAGTCCGTTCGACGCCGGTGCGCTCATGAGGCCTCCACCGGAACTCGCTCTGCCTGCACCCGCGTCCGAAGCCGCTCGACCTCCTGGTCGAGCGAGAGGTCGACGAGCTCGATCGCACGCCGGCGCCAGAAGTCCTGCTCGAGCGCACCGGCGCCCGTCTGCGACGGCCCAGGAGCGGTAAGCGGGCTGCTCGTCGGGCCACAGCCGGTGGAGAAAAACGCGAAAGCTCCAGTCGACGAGCCGGTAGCCCAGGAAGAGGAAGTGGCTGCGCCGCAGCCGCGCGGCGAGGGTCACCGGAAGAACACCGGAGATTCCGGTCTCGGCGAGGTACGCGATGTAGTCGTCCTCGCTGACGACGAAGCTCTCGGCGTCGCGCGTGGGCTCGAGGTCGACCTCACCGTGGATCTTGAGCAGAACGGCGCGATCGTCGACAGGCACGTCGGCGTAGGCGTTCGGAGTCGTGATCACCTGCACGCCGCCCTCGGCGGAGCGGTGAACGAAGCGGCCGCGGTCGGGGCCAATCGACATGTACGTGACGATGTCGAGCGGCTCCTCGGCGTCAGCAGAAGGCGCGCTCGACCGTGCGGTCGTAGTTCGTAGTGACGATCACCGGGTGCGCAACGCCGCGCTCGCGGCTGATTGCGGGCAACTCGGCGAGGAACCGGTGGACCGTCCCCGGGCGCCTGCTCGCAGTCGAGCAGCGCGTGCAACTCGTCGTACAACGGACCGACGCCGCGCGTGATGGCTGCGTACTGCGCGACCTTCGTCAGCTCAGCCGCGTGCTCGTCAGGACAGCCGAACGACCTCCGCCAAGCGTGCGGTCAGGTGATCGCGCCTCGGGCGCGCCGCTCCCGTTGTCCGCCCCTTCTGCGGAAGCGTTCACGCCAGGGCCCAGCATGATCACCAGCCGCCCGGCAGAGAACGCCGTCGACGACCGCCTGCAGGTGGTCGTCGTCGGAAGGCGAGATCGGGTGCCGCTCCCAGCTCCAGGCCCGGGTCCTGGCGAAGCAGGCGCGCGAAGAGCTCTTGAAGCTGACGGCCCGGCTCGACGCCGAGCTCCTCCACGAGCGCGCGCCGCGTCTCGTGGTAGAGCTGGAGCGACTCGGCCTGGCGTCCGGACCGATACAGCGCGAGCATCAGCTGGGACCGCAGTCGCTTCGCGTAAGCGGATGGGTTTCGATCGAGCGACTCCAGCTCGCCGATCAGCTCGCTGTGCCGCCCCGCTTCGAGATCAGCGTCGATGCGCTCCTCGAGCGCGGAGGCCTGCAAGCCCTCGAGCCGACGGATCTCAGCCTGGGCGAAGGGCTCGAACGTGAAGTCGGCGAGGGGCTGGCCGCGCCAGAGCGCGAGAGCTTCGACGAGCTTCCGGGAGCGCTCCGCGGCATCGAGGGTTCTCGCCTCGTCGAGCATCTGCTCGAACCGGAACGCGTCGATCTGATTTCTCTCGACGCGCAGTAGATAGCCCGGGCGACTTCGTGACGACGATGTCCGGGCCCAGGAGCTTCCGGAGTTGCGAGAGGAAGTTCTGCAGCGAGGTGACGGCGGTGCGGGGCGGCCGTTCACCCCAGAGCTGGTCGACGAGCGTGTCGGTCGGAACGACGCGGTCCGGCGTTGAGCAGCAGCAGAGCCAGCAGCGCGCGCTGCTTCGAGCCCCCGAGAGTTAGCGGACCCTGGATCTCCACTGACTTCGAGTGGTCCTAGGATCCTGTACTCGAGCATGTGCACAGTTGTAACACCCATTCAGCGCGCGGCACTAGGTGCGCGCGGAGCCCAGGGGTTGGTCGATCGGTGGCCATGGCGCGAAGCGTGCGCGCGGCCGCTCACATGGCGCTCATCTGGCGCTAACGAGGGCGCTGAGAAAGCGGCCGTTAGCGGGCCGTTGGTGAGCCATGAATGAGGCGGTTTGGGCTCCCTTCGACGGTGGCGGCATGGAAACCGCCACCGCACATCTCAGCAGGCGTTGCAGGCGAATCGCCGCCTCCGCCGTTCCGGTCGTCATCACAGCTGCGATCACTCTGACCGCTCCGCTCGGTTCCACCGCTGCGGCGTCTTCGCCGAACGCATCGCCAAAGGCGAACGACGCCACAGCGTCCCTCACCAGGCCGACGCTTACGGCCTCGATCCGAATCTTCTATCGGTCACACACGGGCTCGCGCCGAGCAGCGATGGTTCTCGTTCCGCGCTCGTATCGGGCCGGCGATCAGCCGATTCCGCTCGTGATCTCCCCACATGGACGCGGGGTCTCGTACAAGACGAACGCACATCGTTGGGGCAACCTCCCCGGAATCGGCGGCTTCGCGGTTGTGAGCCCCGCGGGCCAGGGGGATCACTTGAGGAAGTTCTCCTGGGGAGCAAATGGTCAAGTCGAAGACCTGGCGCGCATGCCGGACATCGTCGACGGTCGAAGGTGGCAGAGGCTCGACATCGATCGCAGCCGGATCTACGCATTCGGCGGCAGCATGGGAGGACAGGAGACCCTCCTGCTGGCGGCCCGGCATCCGCACATGCTGGCGGGCGCCGCAGCGCTCGACTCGCTGGTCGACTTCCCGAGGCAATACCGCAACTTCCCGCGACTCGGCTGCACGCCCGCATGCGAGCGGATGTGGCACGGGCCGATCGGGTTCGCAATGCAGAAGTTCGCGCAGAGAGAAGTCGGAGGGACCCCGCGGACGGCGCACGCCAAGTACGCCGCGCGCAGTCCGCTGACTTACGCTCGTCGAGCTCGCCGAGTCTTGCCTTCCGCTCCAGATCTGGTGGGGTCGCTACGACCGCGTGGTCGTCGATTCCTCGAAGCAGTCCGGGGCGCTCTTCGAGGGCACAGCCCGGGTCGAACCGGTTCAAGCTCGCGCCGGCCTTCGACAGCCGCCGCCTTCGCAATGGGGCGTGCGACCTGGTGGTGACGGCTGACCGACATCCGCGGCAACAGCGGATCGCTCAGCCGCAGGTACACAGTCAAGAGCGGCAGATGGCGAGCTAGAGAAGGGCGGCCGCGCGAAACCCTCGGGGCCGCGGCAGCGAACGGGTTCCTTCGCCGCGCTCACGGCAAAGACGAACCAGCTGGAGCAGGAGAGCTGATCCGCCGCGGCGCGCGTCGGAGGGACGCCACGGAGACGCCGAGCATGCAGACCGTCTGAACGAGCGCGAAGCCGACGAGAACCGGCTGCGGGCCGATCGTGGCCAGCACCGGGCCTGCGAAGAGGAGCCCGAGCGGCGTGCCGAGGCCCCAGATCACGGTCGCCGCCGACATCGCTTTCGGGCGGATCGCGACCGGCATGCGCAGCGTGAAGAGCGAGTGGATCGTCGGATTGCAGATCCCGTTCCCGATCCCGCTCAGGAGCACCGCGCCGAACATCGCGCGCGCGGGCAGGTGGAGGGTCAGGAGCCAGAGCGGCGCCGCCTGGAGCGGGACGGACAACGCGATCAGGCGCAGGCCGTCGATCCGCTGCGCGAGGTACCGGAACGAGAGAAAGTTCCCGATCAGCGCGCCCGCTCCGAACCCGGCGAACAGCGCTCCGGCGATCTTGGCGTCGGCGCCGAACCGCTCGATCGTCAACACCGGCACCGCGATGAAGAACGCCTGCCAGGCCGCATCCCCGGCGACGAAGAGCGGAATCCACACGCGAAGCAGCGGCTCGTGGACGAGGAACTTGAGACCGGCGAGGAGACCGCCCGAATCCGCTCGCTCCTCCTTCGGCGCCGGCTTCCGGGTCGGGACGAACAGGGCGACGAGGGCGAACGAGACGAGGTAGGTCGCCGCGTCTACGACCAGCACGTTCGCCGCGCCGATCAGGCCGATGAGCACGCCGCCCAGCGGCGGCCCGAGCAGAAGCGTCGTGCGGATGGCGCCCTGGAAGAGCGCGTTCGCCTGGCTCATCGTCGCTTCGTCCTCGCCGAGCAGCTCCGGCATGATCACCCGCTGCGCCGTGAAGTACGGCGCCGGCGAGAGCTCCGAGCAGGAACGCGAGCAGCAGAAGCGCCGGCATCGAGAGGTGGCCGGACCAGTGGAGGATCGGCACGAACAGCATGAGCGGCGCGCGCGCCGCGTCCGCGAACAGCATCGACCGTTTCGCGCCGAACCGCTCGACGAATGCTCCGCCGGGCAGCCCGGCAGCCGCGAGCCCGATCGACTCCGCGAGAACGACGACGGTCATGCGCCCCGCCGAGCCCGTCGTCGTCAGGACGAACCAGGGGAGCGCGAGCCAGGTCATCTGCGCGCCGGTCGTCGAGATGACCTCGGCAAAGAGCAGCGCGCGGAGCGGTCGGTGCCTGAGGATCTCGGAGCGGCTCACGCGAGATCCTCCTCGCGGATTCCTGGCATCGGCGAGAAGAGCAGGAACACGGCCCCGAGCAGGCATCCGGCGACCGCGATCCAGAGCGTGGGCCGCAGGCCGATCGCCGTGCCGAGCACGCCGCCGAGCAGCGCCCCGAACGGCCTGGTCCCGTAGTTGAAGAACCTCGACACGCCGACGACGCGGCTGCGAACGGCCTGCGGGATCAGGATCGCCAACAGGCTGTTCTGGTTGACGTCGAAGATCATCACGCCGACGCTCGCGAGGAACTCGCCGGCGAGCAGCATCGAGCCGCTCAGCCAGTGCGAGCCGTGCGCCAGCGGGAAGAGCACCATCGGAGCCGGGAAGAGGATGGAGCCGACGACGACCGCGCGGCCGATTCCGAGCCTCCGCCCCACTCGCGGCGCGATCAGGGCGCCTGCGAGCGCTCCGAACGAGGCCGCGCCGAGGATGAGCCCGATCGCGCCGGCGCCGAGCCCGAGCGTGCGGCTCGCGTAGAGCACGAAGATCGCGAAGATGAAGAAGCTGAAGAAATTGATCGTGCTCGTGCACGCGACGCTGGCCCGCAGCACCTTCTCGTGCGCGAGGTAGCGGAAGCCCTCCCGGAGATCCTGCCGCGCGCTCGATCCCGTTCCGCTCCACCTCCGGCTCCGCCACCTTGACCCCGCGCAGCGCGATCGCCGAGGCGACGAACGAGAGCGCGTCGGCCACGATCGCAACGGGCGCTGTCAGAAGCTGAACGAGGAGGCCCGCCGTGGTCGGCCCGGCGATGTACGAGAGCGAGCGGGTCGTCGAGAGCTTGCTGTTCGCGTCGACGTATTGCGAGCGGTGCACCAGCGCGACGAAGAACGAGGCGCTCGAGAGGTCGAAGAAGACGGTCAGCGCTCCGACGGCGAAGGCGACCGCGAGCAGCTGCCAGATGGTGAGCGCTCCCAGCCACCAGGCGAGCGGAATCGTCGCCAGCGCGGCCGCGCGCAGGATGTCCGCGACGATCATGTTCCGCCGGCGGTTCGCGCGCCGGTCGATCCAGACACCTGCGGGCAATGAGAAGAGCAGGTGCGGAAGCCACGCGAGCGAGGCGAGGATCCCGACCTCGAGCGCCGAGGCGTCGAGTGCGAGGATCGCCGTCAGCGGGATCGCGAGCGCGCTGATCTGGTCTCCGAAGACGGAGATCGACTGCCCGATCCAGAACCGCACGAAGAGCGGTTGCCGGGTTAGAGGCGGTGGGGCCTCCTCCCGAGGCCGGGCCTGATCGATCTCGAGTGCGATCGACATGGTCTCTAGGCGCGCTTGACCGTGATGTCGCCGCTCATGGCAGTGGCGCGAACCTCGACCATCGGGCCGTCGCCGTCGGTCGGCGTATCGCCGAGCTCGAGGTCGGAGCTCGTCTCGCCGCTCATCGACTTCGCGTCGATCCAGAGCTTGGAGCCGGTCTTGATCCCCACCTCGATGTCGCCGGAGGCGGTCTGGAGCACGACGTCGCCCTCACGGACGCTCTCGATCTGGACGTCGCCGGAAGCGGTCTGGACCTTCAGCGAGGCGTCCGCTTCTTCGAGCTGGACGTCGCCGGACGCAGAGCGGATCTTCCCGTCGCCGGCCAGGCGGCCCAGGTCGACATCGCCCGAGGCGGTGTTGACCGTGAGCGTCCCGCCGACCTCCTGCAACTTCAGGTCGCCGCTGGCGGAGTTGATCTGAACGTCTCCGGTCGACTTCTCGAACGAGACGTCCCCCGATGCCGTGCTGACCTCGATGCCGCCGAAGACACCGCGAGCGTCCACGTCCGCGGAGGCGGTCGACACGTCGACGTCGCTCCCCGGAGGAGCGGTCACGCGCAGACGCACTTCCTCGCGGAACGAGCGGAAGAGGCCGTTGCGCTTCTCGATGATGACGCTCAGCTCGTGGCCGTCCCGCTTGGGGCGCAGCTCGATGCGTGCTTCCTGCTCCAACTCTGGGCTCGCGCTGAGCTCCACGACTGCCTCGGTGCCCTCTGCAGCCTCGATCTCGACTTCCCCGCTCGGAACGCGGATGTCCAAAGCGAGCGGTCCCGTTATGTCGAACGTTTCGCGCCTCATCGCCGCCTCCGGGGCCGCGCACGCTTCGCCGGCCTGGAATCGACGCGCACTTCAACGTGTCCGAAAGGCACTGGATAGAACTTGGTCGCCATCTTGCTCTCCCTCCTTCTCAGCTCTGGCCGAAGCCCTGGAGCCGTTTGCCGGATCGTCGTGCCGGCCCGGCCGCGCCCCGCGAAAGGGCGCGGACGAGCCAGCTGTTCACGGAAATTCCTTCTCGAGTGGCCGCCGCCTCGATCGTCGTCTTGAGCGACTCCGGGAGGCGGAGCGTGATGCGGGCGGTCAGCCCGTCCTCGGCCGCCGGCTCCGGAGGGTCTTCCTCCTCGCCGACGTACACGAGCGCGGGATCCTGGCCCACGAGGCGAACCTCGACATGGCCGGACGACAGCTGAGCGCTGAGCTCCAGCGCCGCCTCGCCTAGAGCGTCGAGGAGCCGAAGGCCCGCAGAACCGCGGATCGCCTGCAGCACGCGTTCGGCCGCGGCACGGGTCTGCTCGTCCCCGACCGCGGCAACCGCGGCCAGGTCGGACTCGAGCGATTCGATGAACCGTGCCATCTCCATGACGTCATTATGACATCACTCTAGCGTCTGTCAAGTGTCTTTTTGACAGTCATGGAGACATCAGGCCCGAAAACCTAGACTCAGCCGCATGGTTACGTGCTCCCGCTGCGGTCAGGAGAACCCGGAGGGGTTCGCATTCTGCGGCGCGTGCGCGGCGCCCCTGGCCCCCACCGAGCCCGCCCGAGACGTCCGCAAGGTCGTGACCGTCGTCTTCTCCGACGTCACCGGGTCGACCGCGCTCGGCGAGCAGCTCGACCCCGAGTCGCTGCGACGCGTGATGGGCCGGTACTTCGACGAGATGCAATCGGTCGTCGAGAGCCACGAAGGGACCGTCGAGAAGTTCATCGGGGACGCCGTCATGGCCGTCTTCGGAATCCCCGTGCTGCACGAGGACGACGCGCTGCGAGCGGTGCGCGCGGCCTCGGAGATGCGCGAACGGCTCGCAGCCCTGAACGAGGAGCTGGAACGCGACTGGGGCGTCACGATCGCCGTTCGCACGGGCGTGAACACCGGCGAGGTGGTCGCCGGCGACGGCAGCGAGGGCCAACGCTTTGCGACCGGTGACGCGGTGAACGTGGCCAAGCGCTTCGAGGAGGCCGCTCCTCCCGGCGAGGTCCTGCTCGGCGAGACCACGTATCGCCTCGTTCGCGACGCGGTCGAGGTCGAGCCGACCGAGCCGCTCGGGTCTGAAGGGCAAGAGCGAAGCGGTCAGGGCGTACCGGCTGGTCACGCTGGCGGGAGACCTGCCCGGCCGGGCCCGCCGCCTCGATTCCCCGATGGTCGGACGCGAACGCGAGCTCGCCGCGCTCGAGCAGGCCTACCAGCGAGCCGTCGGGGAACGCGCGTGCCTCCTGTTCACGGTTCTCGGCGCCGCGGGCGTCGGCAAGTCGAGGCTGATCGCGGAGTTCCTGGCGGGTGTCGGAGGCGAGGCGACGGTGATGCGCGGCCGCTGCCTTCCCTACGGCGAGGGGATCACGTACTGGCCGCTCGCCGAGGCCCTCCGCGGTCGCTACGGAGAGGAACCGCTCGCCGGGATCGGAGGCGTTCTGTCCGGCGACGAGGCACCGTTGATCACGGAGCGGATCGCCGCCGCGATCGACCTCGGAGAGAACGCCGGAGCGCCGGACGAAACGGCCTGGGCGGTCCGCCGGCTCTTCGAGGCCGAAGGCCGGGCCCGCCCGCTCGTCGTCCTCTTCGACGACCTGCAGTGGGCCGAGCCCACGTTCCTCGACCTCGTCGAGCATCTGGCCGACTGGGCTCGCGAAGCGCCGATCCTGCTCATCTGCCTCGCGCGCCCCGAGTTCCTCGACGAGCGGCCGAGCTGGGGCGGCGGGAAGTTCAACGCCACCTCGGTGCTCCTCGAACGGCTGAGCGACGGTGAATCCGCGAAGCTCGTCGCCAACCTCCTCGGCCGCGCGCAGCTCGACGAGACCGTCCGCGACCGGATCATGAGCGCCGCGGAGGGAAACCCGCTCTTCGTCGAGGAGATGCTCGCGATGCTGATCGACGACGGACTGCTCACGCGCAACGACGGCCACTGGGAGCCGGCCGGCGATCTCACGAAAATCACGGTTCCGCCGACGATCCATGCGCTCCTGTCGGCGCGGCTGGACCGGCTGGGCAGAGACGAGCGGGCGGTCATCGAGCGAGGCTCGGTCGAGGGCAAAGTCTTCCACCGCGGTGCTGTCGCTCAGCTCTCGACCGACGATCTGCGCAAGTCGGTGTGGAACCACCTGCAGACTCTCGTCCGGAAGGAGCTGATCCGGCCCGACCGAACGGATCTCCCCGGCGAGGATGCGTTCCGCTTCCGTCACCTGCTCATTCGCGACGCCGCCTACGAGGCGATGCCGAAGGAGCTTCGAGCCGAGCTTCACGCGCGATTCGCCGACTGGCTCGAGCAGATCGGCGCCGAGCATCTCGCCGAGCGCGACGAGATCATCGGTTACCACCTCGAGCAGGCGTACCGGTACCGGACGGAGCTCGCTCCCGTCGACGACGAGACGCAGGAGCTCGCCCTCCGCGCGGGAGAAAGGCTCGCGGCAGCCGCCCGCAAGGCGGTGCGCCGATCCGATGTCGCCGCGACGATCGGGCTCACCGAGCGTGCGCTCGCCCTGCTTCCAGAACGGCACGAGCTGCGAGGCCGGCTTCTCTCCGGAGCTCGGTTACTCCTATCGCGAGCGCGGCGATCTCGATGCGGCGCAGGAAGCTTTCGAGAAGGGCCTCGTCGCCGCGGACGAGACCGGCGATCGCGCGGTGGCTGCGCTGATCGAGGCGAGAATGGCTGCGCTCAAGACCATGCGCGGCGGGACGATGGACGAGGCCCTCGCCGTCCTCCGCTCACGCACGGAAGAGCTGGAACGGCTCGGGGACGAGGAGGGGCTCGCCGAGGCGCTCTACCTCCTGGGCATGCACATCAGCTGGACGGATGGGGACCCGAACGAAGCGCTCGAGCACGGTGCCCGGATCGCTCACAAGCTCGGGAGCATCAGGCTCGAAGCTGCATGCATCGGCTGGCTCTGCATCGATGCCTTCTGGTACGACGGCTCGGTCGACGAGGGGTTGGAGCTCTGCTCGCGCATTCTCGACCGGCCGAACGTGAGGCAGCGAGGCCGACCGGTTGCTCATCGTCGGCGGGAACTTCAAGCGTATGGGCGGCCGGGAGGAAGAAGGCCTGGCCGATATCGAGGAAGGAACCGCCCGGCTGCTGGAGCTCGGCCGAACGGTCGACGCGCACGCCTACACGATGATGACCGCGTGCGTGTCGCTTCTCGCGGGCCGCTACGACGAGGCGGAGCGGATGATCATGCCCGCGTACGAGGCTCTCAAGGCATACGGGGAAACGGGATATCTCTCGACGGTGGGCGCGATAGCCGGGCTCGCCCTCGCCGGTCAGGGTCGTTACGACGAGGCCGAGCCTTTCGTGGACGAGGCCAGAGCGATCGGCGCAGAGGACGACGTGTCGACCCAGGCTTACTGGCGCGCGGGAAAGGCGCGGATCCTCGCCGGCCGCGGCGACCACGAGCCGGCCCGCGAGCTGCTCGAGGAGAGCCTCGCGATCGTGGACCCGCGTCGTCTGTTCGACATGGCGCTCCTCTACGTCAACGGTGCCGAGGTCTATCGGCTCGCAGGCAGGCCGGACGAGGCGAGACGCCTGCTGGAGAAGGCGCTCGACGCGCGCGAAGAAGAAGGGCATCGTCATCGGCGAGGACTGGCTGCGGGAGCAGCTCGCGGCGAGCTCTAGAGGTCGTACGCGCGGGCGTAGACGCCCTTCAGGTGCTCCACCCGGTCGACGTAGGCCCGCGTCTCCGAGAACTGGATCCCCTTGCCCTCCGCACGCCAGTCGTCGACGTTCCGCTGGCCCGCGTTGTACGCCGCGAGCGCCGTCTTCTCGTCTCCGTACTTGTCCAGCAGGTGCCGGAGGTACCACGAGCCGTAGCGGATGTTGATCTCCGGGTTGTAGAGATCCGAGGTTTGGAACCTGCTGCCTCCCGTTCGGATCGCGATGCCCTCGGCGGTCTCGGGCTTCAGCTGCATGAGGCCGAGCGCGCCGGAGCTCGACTTCGCGTCGGCGCGGAACTTGCTCTCCTGGTAGATGACCGCCGCGACGAGAGCCGGGTCGAGGTCGTAGTTCTTCGCGTGGCCGCGGACGATCTGCTCGTAGCGCAGCGGGTAGCGGATGCGGTCGACCCAGGTCGGCTCGCCGTCGCGGAGGTAGACGAAGCCCACCGAGACGGCCGCGACGAGGATCAGCAAGGAGACGAAGCGACGGATGCTCACGGAGCGCTCAGAGTACGAACCACGTCGGCCACGAAGGCGTCGAGCTCTGCGAGGGAGCCGTCGTTCACGTATGCGAAGTCGGCGCGCTCGATCTTCTCCTCGTCGGGGATCAGGCGCTGCTCGCGCTCGTCGAGCCGGTCGCCCGCGCGGTCGGCCCGCAGCTCGCGCGGCGCGGTGATGACCACGACCGCGTCGAAGCGGCCCTCCGCGCCGGCTTCGTAGAGGAGCGGTACCTCGTTCACGGCCAGTGCGGGCGGCTCGGGAAGCCGCGAAAGCTCGTCGCGCCAGGCCTCTGTTCGCTGCAGGACCCGCGGATGCAGGAGCCCCTCGAGCCAGACGAGCGCGTCCCGATCGCCGACGACCTGCTCGCGGATCTCGGCTCTTGTCGCTCGTCGAGAAGCGCTCTTCGAGCGCCGCTTTCACCTCGGGGTCCTCGTACAGCTCGTGGACGACCTCGTCGCTCGAGATCGTGGCGGCGCCGTGGCGCGCGAAGGCGGCCAGCGCCTCGCTCTTCCCCGCTCCGATTCCGCCGGTGATCGCGACGGAAACTGGCTTAGCTCTGCTCTTCAGCCTCGTCGGGCGCGGCCGGCGGCTCGCCCTCGGAGTCGCCGGGGCCCTGCTCCTCGGGAGCGACGGCGTCGGCCTCGATGCTCGCATCGGTCGTCTCGGGCTCGACCTCGGGCTCCCCGGCAGGAATGTCCGGCGTGGATTCGGCGACCGGGGCCTCGGGTTCGGCCGGCGCGGCCTCGGACTCGGCGAGCGGGGCCTCGGGTTCGTCGACCGGGATCTCCGCGAGGGCCTCGTCGGTCGCCTCCTCGCCGGTTCGCTCCTCGATCGGAGCCTCCCCCTCGGGGAAGACGTCCTCCGAGAGGTCGATCTGCGGCGCCGGAGTCGGTGAGGGCGTCTCGAGCGGCTGACCGTCGGCGCGCGGCTGCACGTCGTCGTCGTCCTCGACCCGCTTCAGCGAGAGCGAGAGCCGGCGGCGATCCGCGTCGACCTCGATGATCTTCACGTTCACGACGTCGCCCTGGGAGACGACCTCGCGCGGATTCTCGACGTGGTGCTGCGCGAGCTCGGAGATGTGAACGAGCCCCTCGACGCCGGGCATGATCTCGACGAAGGCGCCGAACGTGACGACCTTCGTCACCTTGCCCTGCACGACGTCGTTCTCGTTGTAGGCCTCGACGACCTGCTGCCACGGATCCGATTGCGTCTGCTTGAGGCCGAGCGAGATTCGCTGCCGGTCGCGGTCGATGTCGAGCACCTTGACCTGGACGGTCCTGGCCGATCTCGAGCACCTCGGACGGATGGTTGACGTGGCTCCACGAGAGCTCGGAGATGTGGATCAGCCCGTCCATCCCGTCGAGGTCGACGAACGCGCCGAAGTCGACGATGTTCGAGATCTGGCCCTCGACGACGTCGCCGGGCGAGAGCCGGTCGAGGATCGCCTGCCGCATCTCCTTGCGCTCGTCCTCGAGGACGGCGCGGCGTGAGAGCACGACGTTGTTCCGCGAGCGGTTGAGCTCGATCACCTTGCAGCGGAGCTCCTGGCTCAGGAACTCGTCGAGATCCTGGACGCGGCGGATGTCGACGAGCGACGCCGGCAGGAAGCCGCGTACGCCGAGGTCGAGGATCAGGCCGCCCTTGACGACCTCGATCACCCTGCCGGTGACGGCCTCGCCGCTCTCGGCAGCAGCCTCGATCGCCTTCCAGGCGATCTCGAACCGCGCGCGCTTCTTCGAGAGGATCAGGCGCCCGTCGGCGTCCTCCTTCGTGAGCACGAGCGCGTCGATCTCGTCGCCGAGCTTGACCTCGTCCTCGGGGTTCACCGAGCGCCGAATGGAGAGCTCGGCGACCGGGATCACGCCTTCCGACTTGTAGCCGATGTCGACGAGGACCTCGTCCTTGTCCACGCGCACGACCTCTCCGTGGACGACTTCGCCCTCGTTGATCGTCGGGAACGTGGCCTCGTAGTTCGGGATCTGCTCCCCGTCGGGGCCTGTGGTCCAGACGTCGTCCTCGGTCAGGGTCGTCGTCGTGTTCGTATCAACCGTGTCGTTGGTCATGCGAAGCGCGCGCAGTATAGCCCTGGAGCAAAGGTTCTCTGTGGATTCAGACCGCGATCAGTCGCACTTGGTGCCCGGAGGCGTCGCGGTCTGCACAGTCGTGTCGTTTCCAGGCGGATCGCCGTCCATCGCCGTGACCCGCGCCGACCACACCTTGTAGCCGCCGAGCAGCGAAACCGGGCCCACGTCGAGGGCCAGGCCCTTGCGTGTGAACTTCTTCCTGTAGGAGCCCGCGATGTCGGTTCCCGAGACGGTTATGACGGCGTCCGCCCCGAGATACTGGATCGCGTGGTAGTCGGGCTTCCAGATGAAGCGGATCCGCATCGAGCAGCCGTTCGGAGCCACTTTCGGAGCCACTGCGCGCAGGTAGTAGAGGTTCGCTCGCTCCTGTCGCGCGGTGGTCGTGCTCGCGGACGAGCTGTCGTCGTCGCCTCCGGAGAGCAGGGCGAACGCCGCGCCTGCGGCCACGAGGACTGCCACGACGACCGCCGCACCGATCGCGATCGGCTTCCAGCCGACCTTCTCCAGCCATATCCGGATGCGCCACATCAGGCGGCCACCTTGCGCAGGAACGTTCGCACGGCGCCGACGTACGGGTCGGGCGCCTCCACGAAGCTCATGTGGCCGGCCCCGGGCAGAGTGACGAGCTCGCTGCCGGCGATCCCTTCGTGGAGGACGCGTGCCGCGCGCGGGGTCGTGGTTCGGTCCTGTTCGCCCACGATCACGAGCGTCGGCTTCGAGACGCGCCCCAGGCTCGGCACGTAGTTGAAGTCTCCGTAGCCGATGTTGGCGAAATGGCGCAGGACATCCGGAGTTCCGACGATGTCGTCGCCGTAGCCGGGAGGCGGGTCTCCGGCGAAGTGAAACGGCATCTGCGTCCGCAGCAGCTCCTTCAGCTCGTCCTCCGTTCTGACCGTCTTCTCCTGCTCCCAGCTGGCTTCGATCGCCTCGCGGTTCTCGTCCAGCGCCTCGAGCGAGGCATGCACGTCGTGGTCGAGCGCCTCGCTCGAGTCGCCGCCTCCCGAGATGACGTAGGCAGCCGCCGTTCCGAGCTGGGTCGCGTGCTTGGTCGCGACGATGGCGCCGAAGGAGTGCCCGAGCAGCGCGAAGCGATCGAGCCCGAGCGCCTCGGCGAGCAGGTCGACGTCGCGGGCGAAGACCTCGAGCGAGAGCGTCTCCGGATCGACGCGCTCGCTGCGCCCCTGTCCGCGCTCGTCGACGTAGAGCAGCCGAAACTCGTCGCCGAGCGGGTCGAGGTACGGCCGGAACATGGAATGGTCGAGCCCAGGCCCGCCGTGCAGCACGATCAGCGGGAAGCCGTCGCCGACCTCGTGGACGAAGAGACTGACTCCGTCCGCGAGCCTCACTGTCTTGTCGAGATCCACCACTGGTTGCCCCAGGGATCGTCGACGGCGTAACGGCGATCGCCGAAATCGGTCTCGTGCTCGTCCATGACGCTGGTCGCGCCGGCCTCCAGCGCTCGACGGTAGGCCGCTCCCGCGTCGTCGAGATAGACGTGGAGCATCGCCGTTCGCCCGCCACCGGGGCTGCTCGCTCCGATCATGACGAGCGAGTCGCCGACTTCCACCTCGACGTGCGTCCGTCCGGCTGCACCGGTCGCCCTGTGCCGGTCAACGCCTCCGAAGACGTCGCAGACGAAGGACACGAGCCCTTCGAGGTCCTCGGTCATGAGGTACGGCGAAACGGAGTGATATCCGGGCGGGGGATTCGTCATTTCTTCGCGTCCGCCCAGTCCTCGCCGACGCCTACGTCTACGGCGAGCGGCGGATCGAGGTCGTAGGCGCGGCACATCTCGTCGCGCACGAGCTCCTTCACGGCGGAGACCTCGGCGTCGGGCACCTCGAGCAGGAGCTCGTCGTGCACCTGCAGGACGAGGCGCGCGCCTCTCCCCTCCTCCCGCAGCCGCTCGTGGATGCGCACCATCGCCACCTTGATGATGTCCGCGTTCGAGCCCTGCATGACGAAGTTGACCGCGAGCCGCTCGCCGAGCGAGCGCGTCTGGCGGTTCGAGGCGCGAAGCTCCGGAACCGGCCGGCGCCGGCCCATCAGGCTCGTCGCGAACCCGTCGCGCTCGGCCTGCTCGATCGTCCTGCGGATGAAGTCCTGCACGTGCGGGAAGCGCGCCAGGTACGCGTCGATGTACGCCTGCGCCTCCTCGCGGGGGATCTCGAGGTTCTCGGAGAGGCCGAACGACGAGATGCCGTAGACGATCCCGAAGTTGATCATCTTCGCGACCGAGCGCTGGGCCGAGGTGAGCTCGGCCGGCTCGACGCCCAGCACCTCGACCGCCGTCGCCGTGTGGACGTCCTCGCCCTTCTCGAACGCCTCGCGCAGCTTCGGCTCTCCGGAGACGTGCGCCAGGATCCTGAGCTCGATCTGCGAGTAGTCGGCCGAAAGCAGCTTGTGTCCGGGCTCGGCGACGAAGGCGGAGCGGATCTCGCGTCCGAGCTCGGTGCGGATCGGGATCGCCTGCAGGTTCGGGCTCGTCGTCGACAGGCGACCGGTCGCGGCGACCGCCTGGTTGATGGTCGTATGCAGGCGCCCGTCCTCTGCGATCAGCGTCGGCAGCGGCCCGAGGTACGTGTTCAGGAGCTTCGAGTACTCGCGCCACTCCTCGATCACGCCCACGATCTCGTGCTCGCCGCGGATCGTGCGCAGGACGCGCGTGTCGGTCGAGTAGCCGGTCTTGCCCTTGCGGCCGGGCGTGAGGCCGAGCTTCTCGAACAGGATCCGGCCGACCTGCTGGGTCGAGCCGAGCATGAACTCCTCGCCTGCGAGCTCGTACGCGCGTGACTCGAGCTCCTCGACCATCTCGCGCAGTCGCGCGGTGATCTCGCCCATGCGGTACTCGTCGATCTTGACCCCGGCCCGCTCCATCGCGGCCAGGACGGGCGAGAGCGGAAGCTCGACGTTCCGGTAGAGCGGCTCCATGTCGCGCTCGCGGACGCGGTCGAGGAGCAGGTCGCGGAGCCGGTAGGTCGCGGCAGCGTTGCGGACGAGCGCCCTCGTCTCCTCGTCGGTGGCCGGATCGGGCTCGAGCTCGAGGCCGTACTCGGCTTCGAGGTCCTCGAGTGGGTACTCGGGCCGCGACGGCTCGATCAGGTACGCGAGCAGCAGCGTGTCGTCGATCGCGTCGACGTCCTGCGCCTTCGCGTCGTGGACGATCACCGGCCGTCCGACGTTCTCGGCCGGCGAGACGACGACCCGCGCCTGATCGGCGACGGCAACTCGCCCCTCGTCGCGCGCCACCGCCACCTCCCGGCTTCCTTGCAACAGGCTGTTGCTGAGCTCCTCGCTCCAGGGAACCGTCGTCTTCTCGAGTTGCATCGGCGCGGCCGGAATGGCCACGTCCAACTCGTCCACTCGGTGCAGGAGGTTGCGGAACTCGAAGCGCCGGAACATCTCCTTGAGCTGCGAGCGGTCCGGCGGCGCGAGGACGAGCTGCGTCACGTCGCAGTCGAGATCGAGATCGCGGCGCATCGTCGCGAGCTCCTTCGACTGCCTCGCCTGGTCCGCGTGCTCGACGACGTTCTTCTTGCGCGCGGGCGAGAGCTCCTCAGCGTGCGCGATCACCTCGTCGACCGAGCCGTACTGCGAGATCAGCTGCCCGGCCGTCTTGTCGCCGATCCCGGGGATGCCCGGGATGTTGTCCGACGTGTCGCCCTTGAGCCCGATGAAGTCAGGGATCTGTTCGGGCCGGATGCCGTAGCGCGCTTCGACCCGCTCGGGCGTGTAGACGTTCACGTCCGAGACTCCGCGCGGGGTCATCATCAGCGCGACGTTCTCCGAGACGAGCTGGAACGCGTCGCGGTCGGTGGAGACGACGGTCGTCTTGATGCCCGCTTCGTCGGCCTGGGTCGCGAGCGTGGCGATGACGTCGTCCGCCTCCCAGCCCTCGAACTCGAGGTTCCGGTAGCCGAACGCCTCGACGATCGGCCGGAAGTGCGGGAACTGCTCGCGCAGGAGATCCGGCATCGGCCGGCGCTCGGACTTGTAGTCCTCCGAGACCGCGGCGCGGTGCACCGGGCGCGTGTCCCAGGCGACGGCGACGCCCTTCGGCTTGTAGTCGGCGAGGAGCTTGAAGAGCATGTTCGTGAAGCCGAGCAGCGCGTTCGTCGACATGCCGTCGCTCGTCGCCAGCTCCTCGGGCAGCGCGAAGAAGGCCCGGTAGGCGAGGTTGTTCCCGTCGACGAGGAAGAGCTCGGAGTCGCGGACCGGGCCGTCGTCGAGCTGCAGCTCGGCACCAGTGAGCGTTTTCGGCACAGGCCAACGGTATCGTCCTGCGGCGATGCCGGAGCCGACAATTCAGCCCTTTTCCGAGGAGCATCTCGACGGCGCGGCGGCTCTGCTCGAGGAGCGACATGCGCGCCACCGCGAGGCCGAGCCGGGTCTTCCCGGCCAACGTCGACTTCCGCGCGGAGATCGAGGCGCTCTGGGCGGCGAAGGAACGTTCCGGCGCAGTTGCGACCCGCGACGGAGACCTCGTCGGATACCTGATCGGAGTGCACCGCGAGGATGCGATCTGGGGGTCGAACATCTGGGTCGAGAACGCGGGCCATGCGGTTCGCGACCCGGAGACCGTCCGCGACCTGTACGCAGCTCTCGCCGCCGACTGGGTCGAGCGCGGCTTCGACCGCCACTACGCGCTGGTTCCTGCCAGCGATCCAGCGCTTGTCGATGCTTGGTTCCGGCTCTCGTTCGGCGCGCAACACGCGGCGGGTATCCAGGAGACGCCGGAGAGAACCGACGAGCCGCCCGCGGGCGTCGTCGTGCGACACGCCACCGCTGACGACGTCGACGCCGTCGTGCAGCTCGACCTCGAGCTCTCCAGCCACCAGCGACTGTCGCCGGTGTTCTCCGCCTCACCCCCGTACACGGAAGAGGAGTCGCGCGCCGACTTCCTCGCCGAGGTCGACGAGCCTGAGCAGGCGATCCTGCTCGCCGACGTCGACGGGCGCACCGTCTCGTTGCTCGTCATGGTCGACATCTCGAAATCGAGCATGCACAGCGGGCTCGCCCGTCCCGAGCGCGCCGCCTTTCTCGGCTTCGCGGCGACGCTTCCCGAGGCGCGCGGAACCGGCGCGGGCGTGGCGCTGACGAACGCGGGGCTCGCCTGGGCGCGTGAGCAGGGCTATCCGCTCACGGTCGTCGACTGGCGTGAGACGAACCTGCTCGCGTCGCGGTTCTGGCCTCGGCGGGGCTTCCGCCGCACCTTTCTGCGGCTCTACCGCGCGATCCCTTGACCCGGCTCCCGCTGGCGTACGGCTCGCGGCTCGCGGTCGTGGACACGGGCGAGAACTCGGTCGTGCTCTCGCCCCCGCCGCCGGTCGACCCGATCGCAGACGTGGCGGCGGCCGTCCGCGACGCGCTTCGCTTCCCCCTCTCCGGCCAGCCGCTCGAGGCGCTCGTGCCGAGGGGCGCCCGGGCGACGATCGTCGTCGAGCCGCCCGCGCTCCCGATTCCCGGTTCGCCCACCGATCCGCGGCGAACGGCGATCGCGGCGACGATGCTCGAGCTCGAACGCGCGGGCGCCCCCTCGGACCGCCAGACGCTTCTCGTCGCCGGGGGCCTCTCTCGCCGCCCCGCTCATCGCGAGCTCGAGGTGCTCGTCCCTCCGGAGATCGCACGCCGCTTCCGGGGCCGGGTCGAGGTGCACGACGTGGAGAGCGACGGGCTCATCCAGATCGCGGACGGCGAACGCGTGGTCCGGGTCAACCGGGCCCTCGTCGACACGGACGTCGTCGTGACGGTGACAGCGGCGGAAACGGTCCTCCACGGCGGGGCCGCAGCGCTCCTCGCCGCGTCCGACCGCACCTCCCTGCGTGCCGCCAATGCCTACTCGCTGCTCGAGACCTCCGCTTCGGGCGGCTGGAAGCGGGCGCTCGAGCTCGAGCGCGCCCTCGCCCGGCGAGTCCCGCTGATCGGGGTCTCGCTGACGCTGAACACACCGGCGCTCGGCGGCGTCCTGCACGGCTATCCGCACGACCGAGAGACGGTCGACCGGATCGCGAGCTTTCCTCTTCGCGGGCTCTTCGGACTACTTCCCGGGCCGGTCCGCATCGGCGTGCTGCGGCACCTCCCGAGCGAGCTCTCCTCGATCGCCGTGTTCGCGGGACCGCCCTCGGTCGCACACTCGGAGGCACTGCTCCGAGGCGTGGAGTCGAAGGCGGCCCGGCTCGACGAGCCGCTCGACGCGATCTGCATCGGAGTCCCGCACACGACACCGAACCTTCCGCGCGAGGCGCCGAACCCGATGGCGGCGGCCTACCTCGGCCTCGGCCTCGCGCTGCGCCTCTGGCGAGACGCGTTCCCGGTCGCGGATGGCGGTACCGCGATCCTGCTCAGCCGGTTCAAGCGCCGCTTCCCGCACCCCACGCAGCAGCCCTACCGCGCGCTCTTCCAGGCGCTGCGCTCGAGCGGCGCGCGGGATCCGGGCGACCTCGCCGGCGAAGAGGAGATGGCCGTTTCGGACAGCCGCGCGATCGACACCTACCGCGCGAGCCGCTCCTGTCATCCGCTCCTCCCCTTCGCCCAGTGGGAGGCCTGTCAGCCCGCGATCCAACGGCTCGGCTCGGTACTGGTCGCGGGCTGCCGCGACGCCACGGTCGCGCGCCAGCTCGGGTTCGTCCCGACGCATGGCGTGGGCGCCGCGCTCACGATGACGCACGGCTGGGCCGACCGGCCGCCGAGGATCGGCTTCCTCCTGAGCCCGCCCTACTTCCCGCTGCGAGTCGGCCCGGGCTAGTCGACGCCTGAGAGTACGTCTTCTGGACCTGCTCGTTCTCGCGGAGCGCCTTGGCGTCGTCCGCGAGGGCGATCTCGCCGGTCTCCATCACGTAGCCGCGCTTGGCGACGTCCAGCGCCATCAGGGCGTTCTGCTCCACGAGCAGGATCGGAGTTCCCTGCGCGTTGATCTCCTGGATGATCTCGAAGATCTTCTCGACGAAGATCGGCGCGAGGCCCATCGACGGCTCGTCGAGCATGAGCAGCTTCGGCTTGGCCATCAGCGCGCGACCGATGGCGCACATCTGCTGCTCGCCGCCGGACATCGTCCCCGCCTTCTGGTTCTTGCGCTCGGCGAGCCGCGGGAAGAGCTCGAAGACGCGGTCGATCGACTCCCGGATCCCCTTGCGGTCGTTGCGCTGGTAGGCGCCCATCTCGAGGTTCTCGATAACGCTCATGCGCGGGAAGAGCCGGCGGCCCTCGGGCGACTGGCTGATGCCCATCTTCACGACGTTGTGCGGGGACTCGTTGGTGATGTCCTGTCCCTTGAAGGCGATCGTCCCCTGGCGCGGGTGGTTGAGCCCGTTGATCGAGCGCAGGGTCGTCGACTTGCCGGCGCCGTTCGCTCCGATCAGGGTCACGATCTCGCCGTCGTGCACGTCGATCGAGATCCCCTTCAGCGCCTCGATCGAGCCGTAGAACGTGTGCACGTCCTTGAGCTCGAGGATCGGCTGTTCCGCGTTCGCCGCCATCTAGCGACACCGCCGCCGAGCCCAGATACGCCTCGATCACGCGCTCGTCCTTCTGGACTTCCTGCGGAGTCCCCTCGGCGATCTTCTCGCCGTAGTCGAGCACGGTCACCCGCTCCGAGATTCCCATCACCACGCGCATGTCGTGCTCGATGAGTAGCACAGTGAGCCCCTCCTCCTCGCGCAGACGGCTGACGAAGTCGGTGAACTCCGCCGTCTCCTGGGGGTTCATCCCGGCCGTCGGCTCGTCGAGGAGCAAGAGCTTCGGCTGCGTCGCGAGCGCGCGGGCGACCTCGAGCCGCCGCTGGTCGCCGTACGAGAGGTTTCGCGCGACCTCCTGGTCGCGCCCCCGCAGGCCGCTGAACTCGAGCAGCTCGCGCGCCCGCTCTTCGCGCCTCACGCTCCTCGCGCCTCTGGCCCCGGGTGCGCAGGACGCTCTTGAGGATCCCGGCGTGGAGCCGCGCGTGCATCCCGACGAGGGTGTTCTCCAGCGCCGTCATGTTGTGGAAGAGGCGAATGTTCTGGAAGGTGCGCCCGATGCCGCGCTCGGTGATCGCGTGCGGCGGCTTGCCGGTGACGTCGTGGCCGTCGAACACGATCACGCCCCCGGTCGGCTTGTAGACGCCCGTGAGCATGTTGAAGAACGTCGTCTTCCCGGCGCCGTTCGGCCCGATCAGGCTCACGATCGAGCGCTCGGGGATCGTGAAGTCGACGTCGTTGACCGCGACGAGGCCGCCGAACTCCTTGCGCACGCCTTCTGCTACGAGGAGGTCGGCCACGGTCACTCGTGCTCGACGTCGTAGAGCTGGGGCTGATCCGGCACGCCTTCGTGGAACTCCGCCTTCCGCCTCGAGCTTGGTATGAGGCCCTCCGGCCGGAAAAGCATGGTCAGCACGAGGATCACGCCGAAGATCCCGGACGTGTAGAGCGGAACGTCGATGTCCCCGCCGAAGACCGTGTCGCTCACGCCGTTCTTGTTCATCCAGGCGCCGATGTTCGCCAGGCCTTCCTGGTTGAGGTACGAGAGGAACGCGGCTCCGACGATGACGCCCCAGATGCTGCCCATGCCGCCGAGGATGACCATGCACAGGATGAAGATCGAGATGTTGAAGTAGAAGTCCCCGGGGAACGTCCCGCTCTTGAAGCTCGCGTAGTAGGCGCCGGCGATCCCGCCGAAGAACGCGCCCGCCGCGTAGGCCCAGGTCTTCGTCCGCATCAGCGGCACGCCCATCGCGGCGGCGGCCGTCTCGTCCTCACGGATCGCGATCCAGGCGCGTCCCAGCCGCGAGTCGCGCAGCCGGACCGAGCAGAAGACCGTGAACAGGACGAGCCCGAGCGCAGTCCAGTAGAAGAGCCGGATGCTGTTCGGTCGAGCTCAGGTAGTCCGTAGGCAGGCCGACGGCGTTGTGCAGGGTGTCGCCGAAACCGGGCGGGTCGATCGGGTTGATGCCCTGCGGCCCGTTCGTGACGTTGTACCCGAGGAGATGGTCGCCGTTGTTCGCGACCTGGGGCATGATCTCGCCGAAGCCGAGCGTGACGATCGCGAGGTAGTCGCCGCGGAGCCGAAGCGTCGGGAAGCCGATGATGATCCCGACGGCCGCCGTGAGAATCCCGGCGACCATGAGCACGAGCCAGATCGAGACGTGAATCCCGGGCACCTCGGGGCCGACGCCGACGCCGCCGAGGTGGAGCGTCGACGGTGGAGAAGTGCTGAGACGCGAACCACGCCGCCGTATAGGCGCCCATCGCATAGAACGCCACGTAGCCGAGATCGAGCAGTCCCGCGTAGCCGACGACGATGTTCAGGCCGAGGGCCATCATGATGAAGATCAGCATCGTCACGCCCGTGTCGACGCTCGGGAAGTTGCCGAAGATGACAACGTCGAACAGGTCCGGCTGGTAGAACGGGTAGAGGAAGGCGAGGACGATCACCGTGAGCGGGACGATCCACTTCCCGAGCGGCAGGACGTCCCACGCCGGCACGTAGAGCGCCGCCAGGATCAGCCCTGCGACGACCAGGCCGAGCGAGACCGAGCCGGTGATCGCGAGGACGAACAGTGCGGGGAGGCCGACGATCGCGAACCGCTTCGCGCGCGGCATCGTCTCCCGCTGTAGAGCAGGGCGACGCGCGCGGACGTCGTCGATGAGCTTCATCAGACGCCCTCCGGAGTGCGCTCCCCGAGGAGCCCTTCAGGCCGGAAGACGAGGATCAGGATCAGGATCCCGAAGATGATCGACTGGCTCCAGTCGCTCCCTGGGGCGTGCCAGCCGAGGCCGTTGTTGAACGCCTCGACGAACCCGATCACGAGCCCGCCGAGAACGGCGCCCGGGAGGTTGCCGATCCCGCCCAGCACCGCCGCAGTGAAGGCGATCAAACCCACGCGGAAGCCCTCTGTGTAGCGGATGTTCGTGAAGTAGAGCGCGTACAGGAGCGCGGCGGCGCCCGCGAGACAGCCGGCGATGAAGAACGTGAACGAGATCGTGCGGTTGACGCTGATCCCCATCATCGCGGCCGCGTCGCGGTCCTGCGCGGTCGCGCGCATCGCCTTCCCGTGCCGCGTCCGCTGCACGAGCCACATGAGGGCCAGGAGCACGGGGACCGTGAACAGGATGACGATGAACTTGTTCCACGTGTACGGGACGCCGCCGATCGTGAACACGGTCCCGGTCGGGAGGATGTCCGGCACCGAGGTCGGGCGGGCGCCTTTCCAGATCAGCCCGATGTTCTGGAGGATGAACGACATCCCGATCGCCGTGATCAGCGGCGCCAGCCGCGGTGCATTGCGTAAGCGCCGGTAGGCGACGATCTCGATCGTGGTGTTGATCGTGGCGCAGAACGCCATCGCGATCAGGAGCATCAGCAGCACGAAGAGCCACAAGACGACGCCCGACTTGTCGACGAGCGCCCACGAGGTGACCATCGTCGCCACGAGCATCCCGCCGAGCATGAACACGTCGCCGTGGGCGAAGTTGATCAGCTCGAGGATGCCGTAGACGAGCGAGTACCCGAGTGCGACGAGGCCGTAGACGGCCCCGTTCGTGAGCCCGATCAGGAAGAGGCTGTAGAAGTCCGCCGGGTCCTTGATGAAGTTGACGAGCAGCCAGATCCCGACGATG
Organism: uncultured Actinomycetes bacterium; assembly: GCA_963712635.1. Taxonomy (GTDB): domain Bacteria; phylum Actinomycetota; class Thermoleophilia; order Gaiellales; family Gaiellaceae; genus VAXT01. The sequence continues at coordinate 862,041 of CAVQIS010000008.1, forward strand.
ACGACGAGCGCGATCCCGATGATCGACAGCACGTCCGGGCGATAGCCGGGCCGCACACGGATTCTCGCCTGCTCAGTTGCCACATCGCCTCCTGAAAAGCGCTGGGGGAGGTCGATGCCTCCCCCAGCCTAGACCGGACTTTCTAGCTCGCGTTATCCCCCTTTGACGAAGCTCAGCTCAGGGGTGATCGTCTTGACGAACACGCCCTTCTGGCCCTTGACCTGCCAGACGCCCACGGTTCCGAGCGTGGTGTCGCCGTTGTCGTCGATCTTGAAGTCGCCGAGGATGCCGTCCTTGACGTCGAGACCGAAGACCTGCTCGGCGACCTTGTCCCGCTCACCATTCGCCTTGTCGATCGCGGTGATCAGGATCTCCGCAGCCTGGGCGGCGTAGTTCGTGTACGGGTTCGGCTCCTTGCCGATCTCCTTGCTGAAGTCCTCCACGAACGTCTTGCCGGCGCCCGTCAGCTGCTCGGACGGAATTCCGGGCTGCGTGATGAACATGCCCTCCGAAGCCGGACCGGCGGTCTTGACCGTCGCCTCGTCGATCGGGGTGAACCCATCGGGGGCGAACAGCGTGACGTCCGGGCCCAAGCCTGCCCGGAGGTCCTTGATCAGCTTGCCGCCGTTGTTGCAGATGATGCCGCCGAGGAAGACCGCGTCCGCGCCGGACGCCTTGATCTTGGTCGCGATCGCATCATAGGCCGAGGCATTCTTGTCCCAGGCCTGTGGGGTGTTCGGGGTCGTCGTGATTCCGAGCTTCCTGGCGTACTGGCCGAAGAGCGTCGCGATGCCGTTGCCGTACGTCTCCTTGTCCGTGAGGACGTAGACCTTCTTGAAGCCCTGGTCCTTCGCGAACTGCGCGTCGGCCGCGCCCTGGAACTGGTCGTTCCACACGACGCGGGCGTAGTTCCGCTTGCCCGTCGGGTAGTAGTTGTCAGGTTCGCCGGCCTCCGTGCCCGGGCCGCTGATCGTCAGGCCCGGATACGTGTTCGCCGGGCTGACGTAGAGCAGCGGGCCATCCGCAGAGCGGTTCGCAATCGGGATCTCGAGCTTCGCGCAGCCCGAGTTGAACGTTCCGATCACGCCGAGCAGGCTCTGGTTGTTCGCGTAGTTTCGCGCGTTGGCCGTGCACTTCGCCGAGTCCCAGGACCCGGCCTGCGCGGTCGAGTCGTCGCAGGACTGGAAACCGATCGTCTTGCCGCCGGCCTTCCAGTCGTGCTGACTGGAGCACGAACTCGACGGCCTTCGCCATCTCGGTCGTCAGCGCGCGGTTCGAGCCCTGGAGCGGCAGGTCGCTCGCGATGATCGCGTCGGGCGTCCCACCTGGCCCATACTGGACCGGCTCGCACGAGGACGAGGGAAGCGCGGTCGCGCTGCCGCCGCCCCCATTATCTCCCCCGCCGCCTCCGCAGCCTGCTGCCGCAAAGGCGAGCGGGATTGCGAGTAGTGCTGTTGCTACTAGCAATCCAGGTTTCTTCAACTGCTGTCCCTCCTCCGTCACGGGTTGCACCTCGGCGGAACGACAGCCGCAACCGAGGCGTCGGCCCGCGTGGCGGCAAGTATCAGTGCATTGGGCCGAGCTTTCAACTTTTACCGCGCTTTAGGCCTTCGGCCCGACGAACTCGTCGAGCCGAGAGACGCTGCCTGAGCGGGCGATCGAGATGGTCTTCCAGTTGTTCTGGGTGTAGTGGATTCCGAGGCGCCTGCAGGTTTCGCAGAAGAGGCCTCGGATGTCGTCTGACACCTGTGTGAAGAAGTAACGCGGATAATCCTTGCCGTTCACGCGGTTGAGCACCCGGCAGCCGTCGGAGTGGATAAGGCCGCGCAGGAACTCGCGCGGGAAGCAGTCCACGATCTCTTGCTGCCAGTGCACGAGCTCGATCTTGCGCTCGTGCTTGCGGCCGGGACCATGCTGAGGGAACAGAAGGGGCCACATCTTCGAGCTGCATCCGATCTCGACGGCGTTGTACGGCATCTTTTGGATGAGCACCTTGTTCTGCGGCATGACCGCATGCCATCGCCCCAGCGCACTCCGCGATGAGGCCGGGATAACGCGAATCGGTCTTGATCCGGAGCCGATACACATCGCGCTTCCCGCGGGATATCGCAGCCGTCGCCAAGGTAGAAACCCAAGGAGGTAGCTGTAGTGGGCGGCGGGTAGCGAGCGAGGGTCGAGCACCAGCTCTTGCGGCTGGCGACGCGGCGGCTCAGGCCTAAGCCACTCCGCACGGTGGAGCGCGGAATGTCGGAGCGGCGCGGGCGATCTCGAGAGTGCATTGAGGGCATCGCCCGCCAGGAAGAGGACGAGCTGCCGTTCCCGGAGAGGTCTCGTCAAGTGCGGCGGGTGGGATTCGAACCCACATGTCCCGAAGGACAATGGCTTTTGAGGCCATCATGTATACCGGTTCCATCACCGCCGCATTTCGCAAATAGTAGCTAGCGAATCGGACGTCTCTGTTGCCCGCTGCGGCAACAATCGCTGCATGAAAGACTCTGACGGTGCGCGTCGGAATCCTCACCGGCGGGGGTGACTGCCCTGGGCTCAACGCGGTGATCCGGGCGGTTGCTCGGCGTTCCCAGGTTCGGGGCGACGAGGTCGTCGGGGTCCGGTCGGGTTGGCGCGGGTTGGTGGACGGGCTCTTCGAGCCGCTGGGACCGCGGGAGATCTCCGGGCTCCTCCCACGCGGCGGGACGATCCTCGGCACTTCGCGGGCGAACCCGTACAAGGTGGAAGGCGGCGTCGACCGCGTGCTCGAGAACTTCCGCGAGCAGAGCCTCGACGCGCTCGTCGCGATCGGCGGTGAGGACACGCTCGGAGTCGCGGCGCGGCTCTACGAGGAGCACGAGTTTCCGGTCGTCGGCGTCCCGAAGACGATCGACAACGACCTGTCGGCGACCGACTACACGTTCGGCTTCGACACGGCCGTCTCGATCTGCACGGAGGCGATCGACAGGCTGCACACGACGGCCGAGTCGCACAACCGCGTGATGGTCGTCGAGGTGATGGGCCGGCACACCGGCTGGATCGCGGTCATGAGCGGGATCGCCGGCGGCGCGGACGTGATCCTGATCCCGGAGCAGCCGATCACGGTCGAGACGGCGTGCGCCGAGATCCAGCACCGGCACGCGCGCGGAAAGGACTTCTCGATCGTGGTCGTGAGCGAGGGCTACGAGCTGACGTACGACAGCGGCGAGAGGCGCCAGGTCGCGCAGGAGGCGGCTGCGACCGATCAGTTCGGACACGTCCGGTTAGGCGGAGTGGGCCACGAGCTCGGCGCCGAGATCGAGGAGCGCACCGGCTACGAGACGCGCGTCACCGTCCTCGGACACGTCCAGCGTGGCGGAAGCCCGACCCCGCGCGACCGCGTCCTGGCAACCCGGTACGGGCTCAAAGCGGCGGACCTGATCGGCGAAGGCCGCTTCGGCCGGATGGCGGCGCTCCACGGCGACGACATCGTCGACGTCTCGCTCGCCGACGCGACGGCCGAGCTCAAGACGGTGCCGGAGGACTGGTACGCAGTAGCGAAAGCGTTCTTCGGCTAAGCGCGAAGCTCGACCAGCGGAAACGAACGGTGGCGCCGCGGCGGCACGAGGAAGTTCTGTCGGTGCGTCGTCTGCAGGATCGCGTTGAACCCCTGCCCGCGGTCGCCGCGCGCGAACGGCAGCTTCGCCCCGCCGGGCATGACCCCGTCCATGGCGAGGCGGTTGCGATGGAAGTCGTCGCTCGTCGGGTTGAAGACGACGAAGTGGAGGCCGGCCGCAGGCTCGTCGGTCATCCGGTCCAGATCGGGCGTCGCGCTCCAGAAGAACGGGTTGTCGAGCGTATTGAAGTCGGCCCGCTGCGGGATCGCGGTGCCCTTCGCGGTAGAGCGTCCCGTCCGAGCCGCGCACGTCGTGCTGAAGCCGCGACGCGGGCTGGATCGAGGAGCTGTGGCCGATCGCGCCGAACCGGTGGAAGTCGCGCTCGACCTCGGAAGCCGAGGACGCTTTCGCGGGCGGCTGCGGCACCGTCTGCGTCCCCTCCTTCACGGGCATCCGCGGCTTGAAGGTCGTGTTCACCCGGTCGCGGAAGTTGAAGTTCAGGTACCAGGCCTCGAGGTCCTCGAAGACGTGCGAGAGGTGCATGTGCGTCCCGCCGTGGAAATAGGAGCGAGGGCCGAGGTCGACGAGGCCGAGCGTCTCGAAGTTCACGATCCGCGGCGGCCCGAGAGCGTGCCGCTGGGTCGACGTGAACCCGAGGAAGAGCTCCGCGCCGTCCGGGATCAGCTCCGCCCCCGGCACGCCGGCCGCGGTCGCCATCTCCTTCGGCAGACCCGGGCTCCCGTCGAGCTGGCCCGCGAAGCCCTTGCGGATGCTCGTGATCGCAAGCACGCCCTTCATCCGGTCGAAGATCTCGGTCGCCGCCTTCTGGATGTGCTCCTGGTGGTCGCTCCGGAAGAGGAACGCGACGTCGTTGTCCTCGAGGCGCACGTCCGCCGGGTCGCTCGGGAAGCGCCTGGCGTCGAGGAGGGCGCGCTCGTCCGCGCGCCGGTCGAAGGGCAGGTGCAGCTCAGCCGCGCCGGGCACGTGCGTGTGGAAGTACGGCAGGCCCCAGGCGACGGTGATCGCCAGCCCCTCCGGGGTCCCGGGGTACTCGCCGTCCAGCTTCTGCAGCACATCGCTCAGCGCGGCCCGAGCCTCGGCCAGCGAGCCCGGCGAGTCGGCGATCTTCGCCGTGACCATCTGGTGGTGCCGCGTCGGGATCACGATCTCCACGCCTTCGCTGTCCTCGATCCGCATCCCGTCGAGGAGGTGCTGCTCGGGCTCGCGGCCCTCCCCGAAATGGGTCGGAGAGTCGGCGAGCCGGTCGACGAGCTCGTAGATGCCCGCGGCGCCGAGGGCCGCACCCGCCGCTCCGCCGAGGAGCAGCTCCTTGCGTGTGAGCTTCATGCGTCCTACGGCGAGACGCGAACCAGGCCGCGCATCACGCGGTCGAGGTTGCGGTGCACCTGCTGGAAGGTGAGCGGCTTCGCAACGTGCTCGCTGGCCGCGTACAGGCTGCCGTGGTCTTTCCACGCGTAGAGGATGTGCCACTGGTCGACACCGCGGTTCACCGTGTACAGCGTGGCCGAGATCGGGCCGAAGCGGCGTTTGCCGTTCGCGTCGCTGAAGCAGGGCGAGTACGTCTTGCGCGCCTTGCCGGCGACGACCTCCACGTCCTCGCAGCGCGGGATCTTCGTCCGCCCCGGAAAGCCGCGGAAGTTGACGTGGACGTCCTGGCCCGGCGGCTCGTGCCAGAGGAAGCTGACGAGGTAGCTGTTGTCCTTCTCCACCGAGACGCCGTTGTCCCACTGGCCGCCGATCTCGCCGTCGAGCGGGTTCGGCATCCAGGTCGGGCAATAGACCGGCGCGCCAACCCGTACTGCCAGGCGATGCCAGGCTCCCTTCCAGTTCTGGGGACAGGTCGGCAGCGCTTCGGCTGCGCCGCACGCGGCCGGCTTGCTGTTGTCACTCGAGCAGGCCGAGGCGAGAAGCGCCAACGCGACCAAAATCCCTGCTCCTGCCAGTCGCAGCATCAGCACGTTATAGCCGGTAAATCTCGAGCCATGGCCCGCCAACGTCACCGTGCGGCCGGACCGCGTAGACGCGCTTCTGCTTCTGCAGGCTCTCGTAGAACCGGGCCTCGCGCGGATAGTCGGTTCCGGCGGCCAGGACGCGGTCCTCGACGGCGCCCGTGACGACGACGTAGTCGACACCGAGCCTGCGCAGGCGGGAAACGTCGCGGTTCGGGTCGGTGGGCTCCCCGGGGCGCGGGAGCGCCAGTCCGAGGACGCGAAAGCCTTCGAAGTCCGGCGTCGACGAGTCCGCGGCGAGGTAGGCCCCGCGCGGGAGATTCCGTTCTGCCCAACCGTGGGCGACGACCCGCGCGTCGGTCCGCGTCAGGTCGCGCGCGTCGCGGACGTCCCACGTGAACGGGATCACGAGCAGGAGAAGCGTCACGGGCGCCAGCGAGCGGAGGCGGCCGGCGAGCGCTCCGAGCGCAGGCACGAGCGGAAGGAGGTAGCGGTCGAAGTGCGCCTGGAGCGTCAGGAGATCGGCGAAGTAGACGACGACGAAGGTGCCGAGGACGAGGTCGGCGCGCGTCCGCTTGACGAACGCCACGACGAGGCCGGCGACCGCGATCAGCAGGACGGGCCCGAAGCCGTCCCAGAGCCGCGCCGCGAACGCGATCGGGGCAGCATGGTCGTTCTCGAACCCGAGCCAGCCCTGACGCGCGTCCTGCTGCACGCGCCAGGCGTCGCCGATGGCCTCGCCGAAGTGGAGGACGACGAACGGGCTCGTGAGGGCGAAGGCGAGCGCGGCCAGGCCGCACGCGATCGCGAGCCGCCTCCATCTCCCCCAGGCCGCGACGATGAGCGGCGCGAGCAGGAGCAAGCCGGGGTACTTGGCGCTCGCCGCGAGGCCGACCGCGAGCCCGGCGAGCTCGAACCGGCCCGAGACCATGAGCGCGAGGGCAACCGCCACGCCGAGCGTTAGCGGCACGTCCGTCACGGCCATGCGCGAATAGGCCACGTAGGTCGTCTCCACGGCCACGGCAGCCGCGGCGACGAACCCCGCGAGCGGCCCGTAGGAGCGCCGCCCGAGCCACCAGGAAGCGGCGATCCCTGCGAGCGCGAGCGCGACGATCGTCACCCGCGCCGTGAGATAGGACGGCTCGGACTGCCACGCCTGGAAGGGCGCGAGCAGGTACATGGTCAGCGTCGGATAGTCGAACCAGTGCGGGTCGAGCCCGCCCCCGTGCGACATCGCCCAGGCGCGCGGGACGATGTTCCGCTCGTCGGGGTTCAGGAGCGCGAAAGGAAGCCCGTACTGGATCCCGACGAGCCGGATCGCACCCGCGAGCGCCAGCAGTGCCGCCAGCGCGACCCACGGCCCGCCCCACCGGTTTTCGGCCAGCTCAGACTTCGGGCGGGGCCGCACGCACCAGGCCGGCGAGGTTCTGGGAGGCCACGATGACCGCGTCGACCCCGGCGCGCTCGAGCTCCGCGATCTCGTCCTGTGTCGTCACCTGGAGGTCGGCGATCGCCAGCTTCCCGGCCGGGACGTCGGCGAGCAGGTCGAGCACGTTGTCCAGCGGGTCGTCGTCGTTGCCGGACTTCTGCGGGGAGAGCAGGAAGATCTCCGGATCGAGGCGCGCCATTGCGAGCTCGAGCTCGTCCGCGTCGCGCACCTCGACCACGCACTCCAGCCCGATCTCGTGGGCCTCTCGCCAGCGTCTCTCGACCCAGTCGGCGTCGTCTTCGAGCGCGGAGGCGGGCATGAGCAGCGCGTCCGCGCCTCGGTTGAGCGCGTCGGAGGGCGAGGCGTCGAGGCGCCAGAGGATCGGGAGGCCGGTCGCCTCGCGGACTCCGGGGAGGTCACTGTCGAGCACCACGCCCTCGGCTCCGCTGCGCTCAGCGGCGAGCGCGGACTCCGCGTCGGGGGCGGGTGCCATGAGCGAGATGCCGTCGCCCTCGGAGATCGCCTGACTCAAGCGGCGCATGCGGGGCTAGATGCTAGACGCCGATGGGATGCCAGATGGTTTTGAGCTCGAGGAAGGACGCGATCTCCCACGGGCTCTGGCCGTCTGGGGAGCCGTGGACGACCCGCTTCACGTTCTCCGCGGCGAGCTGCTCGAGCTCCGCAGTCTGGCCGTCGGCGCCCGCGAGGTCGAGCGCGTTGACGTCCATGTGCCCCGCGAGCCAGGAGCCCAGCTCCTCGCGGTGGCCGGTCAGGAGGTTCACGACTCCGCCGGGCACATCCGAGGTGGCAAGCACCTCGGCCAGCTCGACCGCGGCCAGCGGATGGGTCCCGGAGGCCACGACGACGGTCGTGTTCCCCCCGACGATCACCGGCGCCATTCGCGAGACGAGGCCCAGGAGCGGCGGCTCGTCCGGAGCGAGGATCCCGACGACGCCGGTCGGCTCGGGAACGGTGAAGTTGAAGTACGGGCCGGCGACGGGGTTCGACGAGCCGAGCACCTGCGCGAGCTTGTCCGCCCAGCCGGCGTACCAGACGAGGCGATCGATCGAACGGTCGACCTCCTTGGCCCCTGAGCTGAGGTCGGCGAACTCGGAGCGGCGCGACTCGAGCATCTCGGCGATCCGGTAGATGACTTGACCGCGGTTGTACGCGGTCATCGAGGCCCACTTCGGGAACGCGGCGCGGGCTGCGCGGACGGCGTCGCGGAGGTCCTTGCGGGACCCGCGCGCGACGTTCGCGCCCTCGGCCTCGTAGGTGCGCCCCGACTCGGAGCGCGGGAACTCGCCTCCGATGTAGAGCTTGTAGGTCTTCTTGACGGGCAGGCGGCTCATTCGAAATCCAGGTACGGCTCGAGACCGTGGCGACCACCCTCGCGGCCGAAGCCGGACTCCTTGTAGCCGCCGAACGGCGAGGCCGGGTCGAAGCGGTTGTACGTGTTCGCCCAGATCACGCCCGCGCGCAGCTGCTGGGCCATGGCCAGGATGCGCGAGCCCTTCTCGGTCCAGACCCCGGCCGAGAGCCCGTACGGCGTGTTGTTCGCCTTCTCGATCGCCTCGTCGGGCGTGCGGAACGTGAGCACCGAGAGCACCGGGCCGAAGATCTCCTCCTGCGCGATGCGGTAGCTCTGCGCGACGTTCGTGAAGACGGTCGGTGCGAACCAGTAGCCCTTCTCGGGAAGACGGCAGGGCGGCTGGTAGATCTCGGCGCCCTCCTCCTCGCCCGCAGCGACGAGCTCCTTGATCTTGTCCAGCTGCTGGCGCGAGTTGATCGCGCCGACGTCCGTGTTCTTGTCGAGCGGGTCGCCGACGCGCAGCGTCTCGAGGCGGCGCTTGAGCTTGCCGATCAGCGGCTCGTAGATGGACTCCTGGACGAGCAGCCGCGAGCCCGCGCAGCACACGTGGCCCTGGTTGAAGTAGATCCCGTTGACGATTCCCTCGACCGCCTGGTCGAGCGCGGCGTCGTCGAAGATGATGTTCGCGGCCTTTCCCCCGAGCTCGAGCGTCAGGCGTTTCCCGGTTCCGGCGAGCTCGCGCTGGATCGACTTGCCGACCTCCGTCGAGCCCGTGAAAGCGATCTTGTCGACGCCCTCGTGCTTGACGAGCGCCGCGCCGGTGCTGCCGTCGCCGGTGACGATGTTGACGACGCCCGGCGGGAGCTCGGCCTGGCGGAGGACGTCAGCGAAGAGGAGCGCGGAGAGCGGCGTCGTCTCGGCCGGCTTGAGCACGACCGTGTTCCCGGCCGCGAGCGCGGGCGCGATCTTCCAGGAGAGCATGAGCAGCGGGAAGTTCCACGGGACGATCTGGCCGGCGACGCCGATCGGCTCGGCTTGCGGTTCGGGAACGCGTACTCGAGCTTGTCCGCCCAGCCCGCGTAGTAGAAGAAGTGCGCTGCCGAGAGCGGAAGGTCGACGTCGCGCGACTCGCGGATCGGCTTGCCGCCGTTGATCGACTCGAGGACCGCGAACTCGCGGGAGCGCTCCTGGAGGATGCGCGCGATTCGGAACAGGTACTTCGCGCGCTCGGACGCCGAGATCGACGACCAGCCGTCGTCGAACGCCTCGCGCGCGGCTCCGACTGCTTGGTCGACCTCTTCGGCGGTCGCCTGCCCGACCTCGGCGAGGGGCTCCTCGCTCGAGGGGTCGATCGTCGTGTACGTCTCGCTGGGCTCGAGCCAGTCGCCCCCGACGAAGAGCCCGTACCGGTCGCGGATCTCGGCGAGGTCGCGAGCCTCGGGAGCGGGCGCGTAGTCCCACGCGGCGGGGACGGGAGCGCGGTCGCGCTTTCGATCGAGCTCGGTCACGGCTCCTGCCGGGCGGCCGACCCACCACCCACCCCCCACCCATGAAGGGAGGGGTTCGACGGTAGCCGGCGCGTGCGCGCGGACGTGTGCCGATTTGGCGCCAAATCAGTCAACGGTGAAGTAGTCCGGGCTTTGGTACTTGCCCGTCTTCTCCTTCCGGATCTGCATGAGGACGTCGTTCAGCAGCGTCGAGGCTCCGAGCCGGTACAGGTCGGGGGTCAGCCACTCGGCCCCGAGTGTCTCGTGCAGCTGGACGAGGTACTGCACCGCCTGCTTCGCCTGCCGGATCCCGCCGGCCGCCTTCATCCCGACCCGCCGGCCCGTCTCCTCGTAGACGTCGCGAATCGCCTCGAGCATGACGAGCGTCACCGGCAGCGTCGCCGCCGACGGGAGCTTGCCGGTCGAGGTCTTGATGAAGTCCGCGCCGCCCGCGATCGCCAGCAGGCTCGCGCGCCGCACGTTGTCGTACGTGCCGAGCTCGCCGGTCTCGAGGATCACCTTCACGTGCGCGTCGCCCGCGGCCTCTTTCACCTGGACGATCTCGTCGTAGACCTTGGCGTAACGGCCGGAGAGGAACGCGCCGCGATCGATGACCATGTCCACCTCGTCCGCGCCCATCTCGACCACGTCCCGCACCTCGGCGACCTTCACGTGCGTCGGCGCCTGGCCCGACGGGAACGCCGTCGCAACCGAAGCCACCTTGACGCTCGTCCCGCGCGTCCGCTCGACCGCCGTCGGCACGAGGTTCGGATAGACGCAGACGGCCGCGACGGAAGGGATGCTCAGGTCGGACGGATCGGGCCGGATCGCCTTCGACGAGAGCGCCGACACCTTGCCCGGCGTGTCCGCGCCTTCGAGCGTCGTCAGATCGATCATCCGCACGGCGAGATCGAGCGCGAACAGCTTCGTCTCGCGCTTGATCGAACGCTTCGCGAGCGTCGCCGCGCGCTCCTCGACCGCGACCGCGTCGACCGACCCGATCCGCGGCAGACGCGGCTCGAGCGGGAGCTCGAATCCGGTCGCCAACACTGGCGCCTTGGCCATACGAGGAGTCTAGCCCTGGGCCAGCCGCTCGCCGTCGAGCGCGTATTCCCAGCCCTCCTGCCAGTCGAACGGGGCCACGACGAGCTGTTCGAGCGGCTCGCCGAGCAGGAGATGCTGGAGCGACCACCGGTTCGCGGCGTGCGCGATCACGAGCACCCGTCGCCCGTCGTGTTCGGCCAAGGAGATCCGACAGGAACTCGCGCGTCCGCTCGACCACCTGCCTGTAGCTCTCGCCGCCCGGATACGGCTCGTCGATTCGGGTCGCCTTCAGCGCGTCGATCTCGGCGACGGGCCGACCGTTCAGCTCGCCGTAGCTGCACTCGCGGAGCCGCCGATCCTGGCGCCGAGGCAGGTCCGACCCTGCGAACGCGATGTCGGCCGTCTCGATCGCGCGGTTGAGATCGGAGGTGTAGACAGCGGCGAGCCCATCGTCGCGGCGCCGCGCGCCGAGCTCCTCGGCTTGCCTGCGGCCCGACTCCGACAGCTCGCCGTCGAGCCAGCCGGTCGCGATTCCGGCTTCGTTGTGCGTCGATGTCGAATGCGTCTCGTAGACGAGCTCGATCATCAGATCCCGAGGCGCTCGAGCATGCGCGCGTCGCTGCGCCATTTCGGCCGTACCTTGACCTGCAGCTCGAGGAAGACCGGGTGCCCAACCAGGTGCTCGATCTCCGGCCGCGCCCGGGTGCCGATCTCCTTCACGACCGAGCCACCTTTGCCGACCACGATCTGCTTCTGCGACTCGGTCTCGACGTAGAGGTTCGCGCGCACGACCTTCTCGTCGATCTCCTCGACCTCGACCGAGATCGCATGCGGCACCTCCTCCCGCGTGAGCGCGAGCGCCTTCTCGCGAATGAGCTCGGCCACTTCCTCGTCCGGAGACAGATCACTGCGCTGGTCGGCCGGGAAATAGGCAGGCCCTTCCTTCAACAGCTCGACGAGCTCTTCGCGCAAGCGCATCGATTCCATCACGGGTCTTAGCGCTGACCGGATGCAGCGCATGGAAATCGCCGAGCTTCGACGCCGTCTCCATCTGCGTCGCAATGTGCCCGCCCTTCAGGTTGTCGACCTTGTTGAGCACGATCACTACCGGGACGCCGAGCGAGAACACACGCCTGGCGATGAAGCGATCGCCGGCGCCGATCCGCTCCCGCGCCGAGAGAACGAGGAGCACCGCGTCGACGTCCTCGAACGCCTGGTCGACCGTGCGCTGCATGCGCTCGGTCATCGGGTCGAGCGGCCGTTGGAAGCCCGGGAGGTCGACGAGGACGAGTTGATAGCCGTCGCCGTTGACGACGCCTGCGATTCGCCGGCGTGTCGTCTGGGGCTTGTCGGAGACGATCGCGACCTTGCCGCCCGTGAGTGCGTTCACGAGCGTCGACTTGCCGACGTTCGGACGCCCGGCGACGGCGACGAACCCGGACTTCACAGCTCGAAGGTCTCGGGCAGGAGCTCAGCGGGCGTGCGCGTGACGAGCTCGCCCTCGGCGTTCTTGAACGTCACCCGGTCGAAGCGGAACTCGTGGATCCACTGTCGGCAGCCGCCGCACGGAGACGCCGTGATCGCGATCTCCTCGAGGTCTCCCGGCCGACAACCTTCGGTGACTGCGCGCGCGATCGCGGTTCGCTCGGCACAGATCCCGAGCGGGTACGCCGCGTTCTCGACGTTCACCCCTTCGAAGACGCGCCCGTCCCGTGCGCGCGCGACGGCGCCGACGTTGAAGCTCGAGTACGGCGCATACGCGCGCTCCGCGACTCGGACGGCCTGCTCGTACAGCTCGTCGCTCACCCGAACACCTGGAAGATGACGAGGACGGACAGCGCCCCGAGGACGCCGCCGTAGACCACCTCGAGGAACGAGTGCACCCCCGACTCGATCCGGGTCTGGGCGACGAGCAGCGCCATGAGGAAGGTCAGTGACGTGATCAGGAACCAGTGCTCGCTGTCGCCGACGACCTGGGTGACGGCCATCCAGCCGCCGAAGGCGACCGCGGCGTGGCCCGACGGAAGGCCGCCGCGCAGCGGAGTCCCGCGCCCCGTGTACGCCTTCGTCCCGAGCACGAGGATGATCGTGAGCACGAGCGCGATCACCGTCAACTCCGCCGGCGCGTCGCGCAGCCGCTCGATCAGGCGCGAGCTGCGGTTGACGAAGACTTCCGAGAAGACGAGGTAGCCGACGGCGACGGCGTTCACGGTCGCGATCAGCACGGCCCCGGCGGCGATGTCCTTGGCGAGCTTCGCCAGCGGGTCGAACGAGGTGGTTGCCACGTCGATTCCCGCCTCCAGCGCCGAGTTCAGCATCTCCGCGATCAGGACGAACGAGACCGCGAGCAGCAACGCAATCAGCTCGATCCTCCCCACGCCGACCGCGATCGCGGCGATCAGCACCGCGGCGGCGATCGCGAAGTGGATGCGCATGTTCCGCTGCGTGCGCAGGACGTGGATGACGCCCTCGAACGCGAAGTTGAAGCTCTCGATGAGCGACGGCGGTCGGCGCGGGGCCGCGCTCACAGGAGCTCCGCTTCCCGCCGCTCCATCTTCGGGCCGTGCTCGTAGCCGAGGAGATGGAGCAGACCGTGGACGAGCGGTGCGCGCCATGCCTCGCCGACCACCTGCGGGCAGAGGACGGCGTCGCCGAGCTGGCGCGGGAGGCCGTCGGGCAGCTCCTCCCGGCCGTCGATCGGAAACGAGAGCACGTCGGTCGCCTCGTCGACGCCCAGATGATCGCGCTTCAGGCCGCGCATCTCGTCGGGCCCGACGAACGCGAGCCCGAGGTCGCCCTCGTCGACGCCCTCGGCGGCCAGGACGCGGCGCGCAAGCTCCTCCGCGCCCGCCTCGTCGACCTCGGATGCCGCTTCGGTTCTCGATCTCGACCGTCACCACGCTGCGGATCACTTCCGCCGCTGCGTGCCGGTCTCCTCCGCGTGCTTGCGGTACGCCTCGACGATGCGCTGCACGAGCTTGTGCCGGACGACGTCCTCGTGGCCGAAGCGGACGAACGCGACACCGTCGAGCGGGCCGAGGATGTCCTGCACCTGGATCAGGCCGGACGCCTGCTCGCGCGGGAGGTCGACCTGCGTGACGTCGCCCGTGACGACGATCTTCGAGCCGAAGCCGAGCCGGGTCAGGAACATCTGCATCTGCTCGGGGCTCGTGTTCTGGGCTTCGTCGAGGATGACGAAGGAGTCGTTGAGCGTGCGCCCGCGCATGAAGGCGAGTGGCGCGACCTCGACGATGCCCTTCTCCATGTACGAGGCGAGGCGGTCGGCGTCGAGCATGTCGTAGAGGGCGTCGAAGAGCGGCCGCAGGTACGGGTCGACCTTCTCCAGCATCGTCCCCGGGAGGTAGCCGAGGCTCTCGCCGGCCTCGACGGCCGGGCGGGTGAGGATGATTCGCCCGACCTGCCGGTCTGCGAGGGCCGCGACCGCGAGGGCCATGGCCAGGTACGTCTTGCCGGTTCCGGCTGGGCCGATTCCGAACGTGACCGTGCACTCGCGGATCGCGTCGACGTAGCGCTTCTGGTTGACCGTCTTCGGCGCGATCTTCTTGCCGCGGTGGCGCCAGACGACGTCCTCGAAGACCTCGCGCACGTCCTCGACCTGGTCGAGAGCGCCGATCACCGCGTCGACCGTCGAGGGGCCGATCTCATGGCCGCCCTCGACGAGCTCGACGAGCTCGTCGACGACTGCGCGGGCCTCGGTCACGCGTTCGTCGTCGCCTTCGATCGTGAGCCGGTTGCCGCGCAGGCGGATGGTGCAGCGGAGGCGGTCGCGCAGCGCGCCGAGCACGCCGTCGCCGATCGTGGCCAGTTCAGCCGCGACGTCGTTCGAGACATCGAGCACCTGCTGCATGGCCCAAAGTGTAGGGCGCGGGCCTCGGCGCACCGTCGCACTTTCGGCACGAGTGCGGCACAGACACGCGCGCGTTCACTCAGTACGATCGCATCGGGGAGGAGGTGGGCTGTGCCTTAAGAAGCCCGCGCCGCGCTCAGGCGAGCTTCTCGCGCACGAGCTGGCTCACCGCCGAGCCGTCCGCGCGCCCCGCGACCTGCGGCATCACGTCGGCCATCACCCGACCGAGATCACGGATGCTCGTCGCGCCGCACTCCGCGATCGCGTCGTCGATGATCGACTCGACCTCCTCCTCCGAAAGGGGCTCGGGCATGAACTCCTCGATCACGTCGAGCTCGTCCTCCTCGGCCTCCGCGCGCTCCTCCTTGCCCGCGTCGCGGTAGGCCTCCGCCGCCTCGATCCGCTTCTTCCGCTCGCGCTGCAGCACCTGGAGCTCCTCCTGGTCGTTCAGCTCTCGCTGAAGCTCCTTCTCCGCCGAGCGGAGGTTCGACAGGATCAGGCGGAGCGCGTCGCGCCGCGTCGGCATCCCGCTCCCGCATCGCGGTCGCGAGCTCCTCCTCGATCCGCGCGATCAAGCGTCATCCGGGCATCCCGGTCATCTCGCCCGCCAAGGACGTGCCAGTGCAGGTGGAAGATCGTCTGGCCCCCACCCGGCCCGACGTTGACGACGACGCGGTAGTCCTCGAGCCCCGCCTCGCGCGCGGTGTCCGCGACGAACTCGAGCATGCCCTGCGCCTCCTCCGCCGGGAACTCGCGGATGTCACGGAACGTCTCGACGTGCCGCTCGGGAATGACGAGCAAGTGCGTCTCGGCCCTGCGGGTTGATGTCCCGAACCGCCGACGAAGCCATCCGCCTTCCGGACGTGATCACCCTCGCGGTAGATCTGGCAGAAGAGGCAATCAGGCTGCACCGACGATCCCCTCATCCTCCACCGCGACCGCGCGCACAGGAACGAGCTCTCCGACCGTCGCCGCCCGATCGACGATCCAGGGCGAGTAGTCGTCCCCGTAGCCTCGGCCCGGGACGATCGACGAGCACTTCGTCGTACGGCGCCGAGCTTCGACCGCCACCGGCGCACGCACGCCTCGTGCGACTCCGCACGGAGAACAGCGCTCCGGCGTCTTCTTCACCGCAGCCGGGACGGGATCGTCCGCCGCAGTCGCCGTCCCCGGCCTCGGCGAGTACGGGAAGACATGCACCTTCGTCACTCCGGCGTCGGCCAGCACACTGCGCGTCGAGCGCGAACGCTGCTTCGTCCTCGGCGGGGAAGCCGACGATCACGTCGGCCGTCAGGTTGAAGTCGCCGAGCGGGGCCACCCGGCGCAGGTAGGTCGCAGCCGTGTACCGGCGGCCCATCGCGCTCAGCACGCGGTCGTCTCCCGACTGGAGCGGAACGTGCAGGTGGCGGGAGACGGTCGGCGTCTCGCGCAGGGCCCGGACGAGCTCGTCGTTCACGTGGTTGACCTCGATCGACGAGAGCCGCAGCCGCCGCAGGCCGGGCGTCGCCCCGACCTCTCGGACGAGCCGCGCGAGACGCGTAGCCGCGCCTCACGGTCGCGGAAGCAGCCGAGGTTGATTCCCGTGAGGACGACCTCTCGGTGGCCCTGCTCGACCCGCCTCCGCACCTCGCGCAGCACGGCGGACGCGCTTCGGCTGCGGGACGCGCCCGCGCACGAGCGGGAATCACGCAGAAGTTGCACGAGAAGCTGCACCCGTCCTGCACGCGGACGAAGGCGCGCACGCGGTCGAGCCGCGCGTCGGCCTGGACGCAGCCGATCGCGCCGACGTCGCCGGCGACGAACTCCGGAGTCTCCTCGCTGCGCCGCGCGACGACGGTCACGTTCTCGGGCAGGCCGGCGAACGCACGCTCGAGGTTCGCGCCACAGCCGGTCACGTAGACGCGTCGATGAGTGCGCGCCGCGCGCCGAGCGGCCTGCCGCGACTTCCGCACGGCCTCGTTCGTCACGCAGCACGTGTTGACGACGGCGATCTCGCCTCCGCCGCTGCTCCTCGTGCCCGTCGCGCAGCAGCGCCTCGCGGATCGCGTGCGCGTCCGAGTGCGAGACCTTGCAGCCGAGGAAGCGGACCGAGAACGTCGCCATCGCGAGGCGCGATGCTACTCGCGTCGGAAGAGATCGGCCGCCCAGCCGCTCCAGCGTTCGCCGCTCGACGTGCTCGAAGCCCGGAGACGCCGGGCCGGTCGGTCTCGTGGTACCCGGACGTGACGAGCGCAGCCCAGCTCGCGGCCGTATCGACCGAGATCGTCCGCAGATCGATGTTCGCCACAGCGACGTCGGCCGGCGGCGCCTCCGCTCGCACGAGCGTCGAGCAGCCGCGCCTCCACATCGACGCCGTTCGCCGCGGCGTTCCGGCGTCGTCGCCTCGATCGCCGCCTCGTCGACGTCGACCGCGACGACCGGCGCGAAGCCGAGTCGTGCCGCCGCGATCGCGAGCACGCCGGAGCCGCAGCCGACGTCGAGCGAGGCTCCCCCGCTCGAGCTCCTGGAGCAGCTCGAGGCAGAGCTGCGTCGTCGGGTGCGCGCCGGTGCCGAACGCCCGCCCGGGGTCGATCACGACGGAGAGCGAGCCGGAGCTCGGCGCTTCCCAGGGCGGCCCGATCCACAGCGACCCGATCTCGCACGGGCCGGTGGAAGCGCTTCCACTCGTCCTCCCAGCCTTCGGGGACCGGCTCCACCCGAACGTCGCCGAACCTCGTCCGCAAGCGCGCCGCCCCTGCCTCGTCCGTGAACGCGGCCAGCTCGACCGAATCGCCCTCGCCGAGCCTCGGCGAACCCCTCCGGGAAGAGCTCGAGCATCGCGGCCGTCGCTTCCTCGACCCGATCGCCAGGCACCAGGATCGAGGCGCGAAGCAGGCTCAGCGGAACGCGCTCTTCAGCTTCTCGAAGAAGCCCTCGTCCGCGCGGTAGGTCTCCGTCGCTGGCGGTCTCCGCGAACTCGCTCGAGAAGCCGTTGCTGCTCCTCGCTCAGCTGCCGCGGCACGGCGACGTTCACGAGCACGCGGTGGTCGCCACGGCCGAAACCCTGGAGCACGGGCATCCCCTTGCCCGCTCAGCACGCGCACCGCACCGGGCTGCGTGCCGGGCTCGAAATCGAGCTCGAGCTCGCCTGTCGAGCGTCGCCACCTTGGCCTTGGTGCCGAGCGCGGCCTCGGTCATCGTCAGGTCGACCGTCGAGTAGACGTCGTCGCCCTCGCGCACGAGTCGCTCGTGCGGTCGGACGTGGACGAGGACGTAGACGTCACCCGACTGCCCGCCGAGCGCGCCCGCATGGCCTTCGCCCGAGAGACGGATCCGCTGGCCGTCATGGATGCCCGGCGGGATCTCGACGTCGAGGCTGCGCGTCCTCGAGGACTCGCCCCGCGCCGGCGCACGCCTCGCACGGGTGCTCGACGATCTGACCCGTCCCGCTGCAGCGCGGGCACGCCTGGCTGCGGATGAACTCGCCGAACCCGGTGCGCGTCACGCGCTGGAGGTGACCCGTGCCGCCGCAGTCCTCGCAGGTCGAGACAGCGGTGCCCGGCTCGACTCCGTCGCCCCCGCACGCGTCGCAGCGCGTCGCGACTTGAACCGGCACCGCGCGGGTGATGCCGGCCGCGGCCTCCTCGAGCTCGATCTCGACCTCGGCCGCGATGTCGGCTCCGCGCGCTCTCCGCGGGCCGGTGGCGACGCCGAAGACGTCGTCGCCGAAGAAGGCCGAGAAGATGTCGGCGAGGCTCCCGAAGTCGAAGGCCGTCGGGCGGAAGCCGCCGCTCCTGCAGCCCCGCATGCCCGAAGCGGTCGTAGAGCTGGCGCGTCTCGGACTTCGAGAGCACCTCGTACGCCTCGACGACCTCCTTGAAGCGCTCGTCCGCGTCTGGCGCCTCGGAGACGTCCGGGTGCAGCTCGCGCGCGAGCCGCCTGAACGCCCGCTTGATCTCAGCCTCGCCGACGGAGCGGTCGACGCCGAGGATCTCGTAGTAGTCACGCCCCGTCGTCGCCATCGCTTCAGGGTACCGAGGGGCCTAGTTGTCTTCGTAGACGGATTCGACGAAGCGGGAGAGCTCGTGCGCGGCCGCCCGCACCGAGCGGATCGCCTTCTCGTAGTCCATGCGCAGCGGCCCGAGGAGGCTGACCGCCCCGAGCGTGCGCGTCGAGAGCCCGTACGACGCGCCGACGAGCGCGACGTCGCGGAGCGCGGGCTCTCGAGCTCGCCGCCGACCCGCACGAACGGCCTCCTCGTTCCGAGCGTCTCGCCGAGCATCTCGAGGATCGCGGCCCGCTTCTCGAGCGCCTCGAGGAGCCGCTGGCACGCTTCGAGCTCGTCGGACCGCACCTCGCCGAGGAGGCTCGCAGCACCGCCGACGAAGAGGCGCTGGTCGTTCTCGCCTGCGAGCTCGGTGAAGGCGGGCCGCAGGAGCTCGAGGAACTCGCGCTCACGCGCCGAGAGCGCCGGGTCCTCGAACCGCCGCCTGCAACGCCGCGCTCCCGAGCTCGAGCCCGGCAAGCTGTTCGTTCAGGTACTCGCCCGCCCAGAGCGCGAGGCCCGCGTCGACCGGCTCGGCCAGCGCGAAGAGGCGCTTCGACACGCCGCCGGTCGAGGTGATCATCACGACCATCAGCACCTGCGGCTGGAGGACGAGCACTTCGATGTGGCGCACGGTCGCGGTCTGCATCGGCGGGGCGGAGACGAGAGCGAGCAGGCGCGTCGCCTGTGAGAGCGACTCGGTCGTCTCCTGCAGCGCGGACTCGAGCTCGCTCCGGGCCGCCGCGAGGTCGAGCGGGAACGGGCTCGGCCGCGGCTCGAGGCGCTCGAGCAGCGAGTCCGCGTAGAAGCGGTAGCCGGCCTCCGTCGGGACGCGCCCGGCGGAGGTGTGCGGATGCGTAAGCAGCCCGAGGCGCTCGAGCTCGGCGAGCTCGGCCCGGACGGTCGACGGCGAGACCGTCATCCCCGCGCGCGTGACGAGGTGCTTCGAGCCGACCGGCTCTCCGCTCTCGACGTACTCCTCGACGACCCGCCGCAGGATCTCGCGCTGGCGGTCGGTCAACGTCGTGTTCGGTGCCTCAACCATCTCTATGCAGGAATTTTAGGCGAGCAGGCTCAGACCAGTCGACCGCGCCCCCGAGGCGCCGCCCGCGCGGAGTCAGGACCAGGGTCCCAGGCCCGTCCCCGTCGGCACGGAGGGTCGCCAGGCCCAACCGCTCCAGGCGGCCGAGCGCGCCCGCGTCGACCGACGACTCGGCGGCCGCGTACGGGAGCCCCGTGTCGAGGCGAAGGCCGAGCATCACCCGCTCCCGGGCTCGCGTACGCCTCGTCGAGCGGCTCGACCTCGCGCTCCGGCCGCTCACCGCGCGCGAGCGCCGCCGAGGTACGCGCCGAGCCGCGGCGTGTTCCGTCGCCGCTCGGATGCCGAGCGTCGAGACCGCGCCGATGCCGAGCCCGAGGTAGTCCCGCCCGAGCCAGTACGCGAGGTTGTGGCGGGCGCGTAGGTCGCGTCCGCCGCGCCTGCTCAGGCGCGAGGCAGAAGTTCGCCGTCTCGTACCAGCGGTAGCCGGCCTCGATCAGCCGCTCGACGACGAGCTCGAAGTAGTCCTCCATGGCCTCGGCCTGGCGCTCCAGCTCCGCCCCGTGCGCGTGGGCGAACCTGCGTGCCCGGCTTCGCCTCGAGCTCGTAGTACGAGACGTGCTCCGGCGCGAGCGCGAGCGCTTCGTCGATGTCGAGCTCGAGCGCGGCGGTGCTCTGGCCGGGAATCCCGTGCAGGAGATCGAGCGAGATGTTGTCAAAATTGGCATCACGGAGATGGTAGAAGGCGCGCCGGACGCGTCCGGGCCCGCCTGCCGCTCGAGCACGCGCAGGAGATCCGGCTGGAAGCTCTGCGCCCCCAGCGAGACCCGAGTCACGCCCGCCTCGCGCAAGCATGCGCGCGAGCTCGCGGCGTGACGGTCTCCGGATTCGCCTCGACGGTCACCTCGGCGGCCGGCGGCAGCGCGGCGAGCAGCCGCCGCAGCTCGCCGGCCGTCGGTGAACGTCGGCGTGCCGCCGCCGAGGAAGACCGTCTCGAGCCGACCCGCGAGCAGCCCACGCTCGAGCTCGAGCTCCGCGAGCAGCGCGTCGACGTATCGCCGATGCTGCTCCTCGCGGCCGACGACGGTCACGAAGTCGCAGTAGCCGCAGCGATGCGCGCAGAACGGCAGGTGCACGTAGAGATGTCGAACGCCGTCGGTCATTTCTTCGCCGTCGTCCAGGTTGAGCACGGCGAGGAACGCCTCCTGCGGCACCTCGACCGCGCCGACCTGCTTCATGCGCCGCTTGCCCGCCTTCTGCCGCTCGAGGAGCTTCCGCTTGCGCGAGATGTCGCCGCCGTAGCACTTCGCGAGCACGTCCTTCCGCTTCGCCTTGATCGTCTCGCGCGCGATGATCCGCGAGCCGATCGCCGCCTGCACCGGCACGTCGAACATCTGGCGCGGGATCTCCTCGCGCAGGCGGTCGACGAGCGCGCGCCCGCGCGCGTACGCCTCGTCGCGATGGAGGACGAGCGACAGCGCGTCCACCGGCTCGCCGCCGACGAGCACGTCGAGGCGAACGAGCTCGCCCTCGCGGAAGCCGGCGAAGTCGTAGTCGAAGCTCGCGTAGCCGCTCGTGCGCGACTTCAGCTGGTCGTAGAAGTCGAAGACGATCTCCGCGAGCGGAAGCTCGTAGATGAGCAGCACGCGCTCGGGCGACGGGTACTCCATGTGGTCGAAGCGGCCGCGCCGGTCGTTGCAGAGCTCCATCACCTGGCCGACGCCGTCCTTGGGGACGACGATCGAAGCGCGGACGTACGGCTCGTCGACGCGCTCACGCTCCGGCGGCATGTCGGCGGGGTTGTGCACCTCGACGACCTCGCCGGTCGGCGTCGTGACCTTGTACGCGACCGTCGGCGCCGTCACGAGCAGGTCGAGGTCGAACTCCCGCTCGAGCCGCTCGCGGACGATCTCCATGTGCAGGAGGCCGAGGAACCCGCAGCGGAAGCCGAAGCCGAGCGCCTGCGAGGTCTCGGGCTCGTACGAGAGCGACGCGTCGTTCAGCCGCAGCCGCTCGAGGGCGTCGCGGAGCTGCGGGTACTCGTCCGAGTCGGTCGGGAAGAGCGCCGCGAAGACCATCGGCTTCACGTCCTTGTAGCCCGGGCAGCGGCTCGCTCGCCGGGCGTCGCCTGCGACGTCAGCGTGTCGCCGACGCGCAGCTTGGCCACGTCCTTCAGGCCGGTGACGATGTAGCCGACCTCGCCGGCGCCGAGCGAGTCGGCCGCCTTCATCGTCGGCGAGAAGAAGCCGACCTCCTCCGTCTCGAAGCGCGTGCCCTGCGCCATCGCGAGCACGTCCTCGCGCGCGCGGAACGTCGCCGTCGACGACGCGGACGAAGGCGACGACGCCGCGGTACTGGTCGTACGAGGAGTCGAAGACGAGCGCGCGCGGCGGGGCGTCGGGGTCGCCGCTGGGCGGCGGAATGCGCTCGACGATCGCGTCGAGCACCTCCTCGACTCCGATGCCGGTCTTGGCGGAGACCCGGAGCACGTGATCCGGGGTGTCGCCGACGAGGCTCGGCGAGCTCGCGCGGCGGCGCCGTTCGGCGTCGGCCTGCGGCAGGTCGATCTTGTTCGCGACGGGCAGCAGCTCGAGGTCGTTCTCGATCGCGAGGTACGCGTTCGCCACCGTCTGCGCCTCGATGCCCTGCGCCGCGTCGACGACGAGCACCGCGCCCTCGCACGCCTGCAGCGCGCGCGAGACCTCGTACGTGAAGTCCACGTGCCCGGGCGTGTCGATCAGGTTCAGCTCGTGCCCCTTCCACGTCACGCGCACGGCCTGGGCCTTGATCGTGATCCCGCGCTCGCGCTCGAGCTCCATCGAGTCGAGCACCTGCGCGCGCATGTCGCGTCCCGTGACCGTGTTCGTGATCTCGAGGATGCGATCGGCCAGCGTCGACTTCCCGTGGTCGATGTGGGCGATGATCGAGAAGTTGCGGATGCGTTTCAGGTCCATGAGAGATCAGCCGCGACGGAAGCGGCCCGCGCAACGATAGCAACGCGTTCAAGCTCACGAACTCCCAGCAAACGGCAGGAAATGAGGTACACAGAGAAGCCGGCCGCGAACGCCGAGCCCAGCGACGCGACCTGCGCCGAGGACCGAGCGGCCGAGCGCCTGGTCGAGGACGTACCAGACCGGGTAGGCGACCGCCGCGAGCGCGACCGACGCGACGGTGATGCGTAGGAACGCGCGTGCCGTGTCGCCGAACTCGATCCGTCCCAGCCGTCGCCTGAACACGATCAGGAGCGCCGCGGAGCCGAAGATGTTGGCAAGCGAGGTCGCGAGCGGGATGCCCCAGGTGCCGAGGTGGTAGAGCGCTGCCGCGAGCAGCGTGTTGACGGCGAGGTTGCCGAGCGCGATCGCGGTCGGCGTCCACGGCGTCTGGAGGCTGAAGAACGCGCGGTTCAGCATCAGCATCACGCCGTTGAACGTCAGCCCGAGCGAGAAGGCGGCGAGCGCGCTGGCCGTGACCGTCGTGTCCTCGACCGTCCAGGCGCCGTGCTGGTAGACGATCCGCGTGATCGGGGTCGCGAGGATGGCGGTGAACACACTCGCCGGCACGAGCGTGAACGCGATCTGGCGAACCCCGAGCGCGACGGTGTGCCGGAAGCCGTCGAGGTCCTGCGCGCGCCGACAGCCGCGAGAGGCGGGGGAAGAGCACCGTCGCGATCGCGACGGAGAACATCCCCTGCGGGAGCATGTAGATCCGGAAGGCGGCGTCGATCGCGCGCGGAGCGAGGTCGGGGTCGATGAACCTCGAGGCGAAGAGCGTGTTGACGACGAGGTTGAAGTTGATGAGGCCGAGCCCGATCGTCACCGGCAGCATCAGGACGAACACGCGCCGCACGGCCGGGTCGCGCCAGTCGAAGGCGAGCCGCAGTCGGTCGTCGAGCCCGTAGAGCCACGGGCAGCGGCAGAAGCACCTGGATCACCGTCCCGATCACGATCGAGACCGCGTAGACGTAGAGCTTCGTGTCGAGCGTCTCGGCCCGCGGGAACGCCGAGCACGAGGCCGGCGATGATCGCGAGGTTCCAGAAGACGGGCGTCAGCGCCGGCACCGTGAAGTGCTCGTAGCTGTTGAGGATCCCGACGATGATCCCGGAGACGCCGAGCAGGACGACGATCGGGAACAGGATCCGGGAGAGCGTGATCGCGAGCTGCTTGTCGCCGCCGGGGTCGCCGAACGGGGCGATGATCAGCGGCGCGAAGACGATCAGGAGCGCCGTGATCGCGCCGAGGCCGAGCAGCAGGAGCCAGAACAGCGTCGACGCGACGCGCCACGCGCGTTTCTGCTCGCCCTTCTCGAGGAGCTCGCTGAAGACGGGGACGAACGCGGACGAGAGCGCGGCATCCGCGACGAGCGAGCGGATGAGGTTCGGCACCTGGAAGGCGACCGTGAACGCGTTGATCTTGCCGGTCGCGCCGAAGTAGTAGGCGGCGACGATCTCGCGGACGAGGCCGAGGACGCGCGAGAGGCCGGTGGCGAGCGAGAAGATCGCCGTCGACCAGGCGAGACGCCGGCCGGGAGCCCGCTCTTCCACGACGGCGAGTATAGGAACGGCGGCCTGTCGGGACGGGCCTTGCGCGGCCACCACTCAGGGTCGGTAGCCCCAACCTCCTCCCCACTGCGAGCCTATCGGGGAAATGCGCGACACGTGGGTGACCGGTCCGTGCCGATTGTGTGACAAACGGCTCTGGTACCATCGCCGGGCCCGCATCTTTGCGGGCCTTTCTTCGAAATGCCGAACATCAAGCAGCAGAAGAAGCGCGTGCGCACCTCCGCGGATGACCGCGGGGAGAACCTCCGCTACCGCTCGACGGTGAAGACGATCACCCGTCGGCTGGAGGCTGCCGTCGAGGCCGGCGACAAGGACCGGGTCGCGGCCGAGCACACGGCGCTCCAGCGCTGGATCGACCGGGCCGCTGCGCGCGGCGCGATCCACAGGAACACGGCGGCCCGCAAGAAGGCCCAGGCCGCGCGGCTCGTCGCGAAGGCCTAGCCGGCCGCGACCGGCTGTTCGGCGCCGCGCGTGGCGTCGACGAGTGCGCGCACTAGCTCGAGCTCCGCGGAGAGCCGTGACGCGCCCTTGATCGCGGCGTCGAGCTCCGCCATGCGCACGAGGGCGGCATCGAGCTCCGCCCGCGAGTAGCGCTCTGCGTGCTGCAGCGCCTTGCGGGCCGGAAAGTCCTTGATGCGTAGCCGCGAGGCGATCTCCCGGACGGCGAGGCCTTCCTCGGCGAGAGCCTGAGCCGCCCGGACACGGCCGACGTGCGACGCCAGGTTGACTGCGATCAGGAACGGATCCCTTTTCTCGAGCGCGAGCTCGCACGCCTCCAGGACGGTCGCGAGGTCACGCGCCCCCCACGCGTCGGTCACCGCCCAGTTGGCTGCCTCGCGCCCCGGTGCGGCGAGCTGCTCGACCTCGCGGCGGCCGACCGGATCTCCGTCGGCCCACGCGGCGAGCTTGCCCACCTCGGAGGCGAGCGCGACCGGATCCTCGCCGACGATCTCGACCAGCGTGCGCGCTGCCTCGCCGTCCGCGCGCACTCCCGCCTCCTTGAACTGTGCGGAGACCCAGCTGACGAGCTTCGCGCCCCGCGGAATGTCGTACCGAAGAACCTTGCCCTTGCTCGCCGCGAGCTTCTCGAGCGGCGAGTCCTTCCTCAGATCTGTCCGCGACCAGCACGAGCACGGTGTCGGGCGTCGGGTCTTCGAGGTAGGCGCGAAGCGCGTCGACGTCGGCCTTGCGCCAGGCCTCGACGGACTCGACGACAACGGCCCGACCGCCCGAGTCGCCGAACAGGCCGAGCGCATTCGCGGCGGCCACGACGTCTGCACCCGAGGCGGAATCGGCGGACAGGAGCTCGACCGAGTTCGAGCCGAATCGTTCCCGGAGGCGCTTGAGGGCGACGCTTCGCTTCGGCCGGTCGCTGCCGGTGAGCAGGTACACCGGCAGGAGCGACTCGGGCGACATCGAGCGAAGAATAGTCAGCGGCCCGTGTGCACCGAGATGCCGCGACCGTCGGATTCGACGACGACTGCGCCGTCACGATCGGTGCGGTAGACGGCGAGCCCAGGGGCGGCCCCGAGCGCTGCAAGCGTCGCCGGGTTCGGATGGCCGTAGTCGTTGTCTGCGCCGACGGAAATGACCGCGACCCGCGGCTGGATGCTCTTTAGCTCCTCGGGCAGGCCGGGGTCTTCCGAGCCGTGATGGGCGACCTTGAGGATCTCTACCGGCGGCAGGTGCAGGTGTCCCGTGACGTCGGATTCGGCATCCGCCGTGAACAGGGCATCCGTCTTTCCGTATGACGCGACGAGGACGACGGCGTGGTTGTTCGGATCGTCGCCGGGCGGCCCCGTGCCGTCGGGCCACAGGACACGGAGGCGTAGCGCGCCGACGCGGAAGGCCTCGCCCGCTCTTGCTACCTCGATTCGAACACGGCGCTTGCGCGCCTCAGCGAGCGCGCCTCGCTCGTCCGCGCTCTCGCTCGGAAGTGCCGGGTCGAGGACGAGCCCGACGCGCAACTCGCGCAGCACGTTCTTCGCTCCGCCCACGTGATCGCGCTGAGGATGCGTGAGAACGATCATCGACAGGCTCGTCACCCCCAGGCGCCGGAGCTGGGCGGCGACGTCCGCTTCGGGCGGGCCCTCGTCGACGAGCACCGAACCGCCCGGGACCTGGATCAGCGCGCCGTCGCCTTGACCGACGTCCAGGAACGTGATCCGAAGCCCGCTCGGAGGCGGCGGAACCGAAGGGCCGCCGTGGAGGCGCCACCCGCCCGCGACGAGAGCCACTCCGAGGACAACAGCCACGAGTTGGGCTCGCCGCGGACCGCGAACCCGGCTCACGAGGTAGACGAACCCGAGGATCACGCCGGCCCCGAGGAGCGCCGAGCGCGCCGAGACCGCTGCATACGGCAGCCCGCCCATCAAGCGCGCACAGCCGGCGAGATAGGCGGCGAGCCACCCGTTGACCCACGCGAGCGCAGCCGCGAGCGGCGGTGCGACGGGCGCAACGATCGCGGTGACAAGCGCGGTCCCGAGGAGCGGCGCGACGACCGGTGCCGCAAGCGCGTTGGCCGGAATCGAATACACGGGGATCACGCCGAACTGCGTGAGCAGGATCGGCGCTGTCGCCACCCCGCAGGCGCCGGAAACGGCGACCACCTCCCCGAGCGAGCGCGGCACCGGATATCCGGCCAGCGTCCGCTGAAGGCGCGGCACGACGACGAAGATCGCCGCGACCGCCGCGAACGAGAGTTGGAACCCCGCGTCGAGCAGCGAGTACGGGCTCCACGCGAGGAGCAGGGCCGCTCCGAGCAGCAGGAAGTACCAGCGATCGCTCGGACGCGACGCGAGCCACGCGAGCGAGGCGAGCGCCCCCGCGACTCCCGCGCGCACCACGGAGGGTTGCCACCCCACGGCGAGGACGTAGCCGCCGATCGCAGCGAGCGCGACCAACTCCCCGACGATCCTCGAAAGCCCGACGAGGTAGACGAGCATGATCGCGCCGCCGGCGATCAAGGCGACGTTCTGCCCCGATACCGCCAGGAGGTGGTAGAGGCCCGACGAGCGAAAGCTCGACTGCAACTCTTCTGAGAGCCCCTCGTCCTCGCCGAGCACGATCCCTGCGATCACGGCCCGCCGCTCGCCGTGGAGGCCGGGTGCCATGTTCCGCGACAACCGCTCGCGCAGGCGATCGGCGAAGCCCGAGAGACCTCCGCGACGGCCGACGATGCGCCAGCGGTCGGCTCGGACGATCACGTGCACTCCGTGGCGCCGAAGCCAGGTCCGCTCGTCGAAGCCGTCCTGCGGCCCGCGCGGCCGGCGGATCTCACCGACGAGATCGAGGATCGCGCCCTGCGGAGGCGATCGGCCGGCAGGAAGCCTGAGCAGGACCGGCTCGCGGATCGACTCGTCTCCGAAGCGCCGCATCTGGCCCGGCACGCGCAGGTCGAACGGCGAGCGCCGCGCAGGCCCAGTCACGACGACGACGGCGCGTTCGGCAGTCCCGACCTTCGAAGAAAGCGGGCTGCGGTCGAGAGCGTCCAACCGCGCGCTTCCCCACCACCAGCCGCCGAGCGCAAGTGCGATTCCAAGTGCGGGCAATCGCCATGCGGGAGGCACCACGATCGCGCTCAACGCTCCGCCGACCGCGATGAGCGCCACGGCCACGGACGAATCTCGCCCGAGATTGGCCGCGGCAAGCCCGAGGCAGAGGCGACGCCGCCAGCAGCGTGCGGCCGCGCGCGGAGCAGCCGCTTCACGGCGCAGCCACGTCCCGGAGCTGCTCGATACGGGCAGACCCGATCCCGGGAATCGCGTCGAGCTCCTCGAGCGAGCTGAACGCTCCGTGCTTCTGTCGGTAATCGAGGATCTTCTGGGCGGTCACCGGCCCGACGCCGGGCAGCGAGTCGAGCTGCTCGAGCGTCGCGACGTTGAGATGGACGGGGCCAGCCGGCGCAGTCGCCGACCCCGAGCTCGAGCCGGCCGCGCCTGCAGGTGTCTTGACCGGGACGACGACCTGGGTGCCGTCGGCAAGCGGCGCCGCGAGGTTGACCAGCGTCAGATCGGCCTTGCGGGTCGAGCCGCCGGCGCGGGCCACCGCGTCGGCCACCCGCGAGCGCGAGGAGAAGCGATAGAGACCCGGTCGATGCACGGCGCCGACAACGTGGACGACGAGCTCCGGGCCGGCGTCCGCCCGGATCGGAGCAACGGGGACCGGCGCGGCCTGGGAGGCCGTGCCCGCGCCCACGAGATGACGTCCCGCGAGCACGAGCACGACCACCAAGAGCAACGCGCCGGCGATGAGTCGCCGGCGCGTCGGGGGGAGGGTGTCCAGCACGTCGTCAAGTCTGGCAACGATGATGTGACGCGTGGGTGCTCGAAATGGATCGAAACTGTGTCAATGAGACGTGTGACGAATCACTCCGCAGCGGCGTAAGAGAGGTGTGAGCGCGGTGCCGACCTCATGGCCCACCCGCAAGCGAGCGCTCCGCGACGAGCGGAGCTTCGCCAGCGTGGCCGAGGAGCACCTCGACGACGTCTACCGCTACCTGCTGTACATGACCGGAAACCCGCACCTGGCCGAAGACCTCGCCGCCGAGACGTTCGAGCGCGCGCTCAAGCGCTGGCGCCGCTTCGATCCGCGCCGCGGCGCCGCACGAACCTGGCTCTGCCAGCTCGCGCGCGGGACGGCGCTCGACCACTTCCGCGCCGATCACCGCCGGCGGCGGCGCGAGGGCGTCTACGCGTCGGACATCCCGGAGCTCGACGAGCCCGTCTTCGGCGAAGGCCTCTCGCCCGAGCTCGACCGCGCCGTCCGCAGCCTGTCTGCGGCCGAGCGCGAGGTCGTCGTCCTACGCGTCGTACTGGAACTGGACGGCGAGACCGCCGCGCGCGTGCTCGGGATCAGGCCGACCGCGGTCTCGACGAGGCTCAGCCGCGCCCTGCAGAAGCTCGAGGAGAGGATGGTGAGCGATGTCCGAGGCTAGGTACCTGGTGGAGCTTCGAGAGGCCGCGCCGCGAGCGCCGGAAGCGCTGCGCGAGCTGGTCCGAGAGCTGCCTCCGACGAGGCCGGCTCGAGCCATCCCGCCGCTTCGCCCGCTGCTCGTCGCCGGAGTCGGAATCGCCGTTGCTGTTGCGGTCGGCGCGGCCGCGATCAGCGGGATCCACGGCAGCCGAAACTCCAGCCAAGGGGCATCGAGTGTCGTTGAGTTGCGCTCGACAGAGCGCTCCTTCACACCCCAGATTCCGGCCCACGGAGCGGCTGCGGCCAAGGCAGACCGCGCCGCCCCACGGCTGGCCGCGC
This sequence comes from uncultured Actinomycetes bacterium, assembly GCA_963712635.1. GTDB lineage: Bacteria > Actinomycetota > Thermoleophilia > Gaiellales > Gaiellaceae > VAXT01. The sequence goes on from CAVQIS010000008.1 coordinate 891,610, forward strand.
CGAGCAGGCTCCAGCGCCAGGACGTGTCGATGAGCATGCGCGTCAAGGACCTGTCCGGCGCGACCCAGAGCGCAGTCCGCACAACGCGCCGGCTCGGCGGCTTCGTCGCGGGCGCCGACTACGAGACCGGCTCGAACACCGGCTACTCGCGCCTCGGCCTTCGCATTCCCGTCGCGAACCTCCAGAAGGCGATCGCCAGCTTCACCGACCTCGGGACGATCCTCTCGCAGCACATCTCGGTCGCCGACCTCCAGACCGGCCTCGACCGGCTGGACGCTCGCATCGCGACCGCACGCAAGGCGGGTCACAAGAAGCAGGTCACGCGCCTCGAGCGCAGGCGCGCCGCGCTCGTGCGCGAGGGCACGTACGCCAAGGTCGCCCTCCAGCTCACCACGACCAAGCCGGCCGCGAAACACGTGGTGCCGAGCCGATTCGACCGCTTCCGTGATAACGCAGGCGACATTCTGGGTAAAGAAGCGATCGGAGTGCTCTACTTTCTCGTCATCGCCGGCCCGTTCATCTTCCTCGCCGCCCTCGCGCTCTTCGGAGAACGCGCACGGAGACGCCGCGCCGATCATCGCCTGCTCGAGGAGACCGGATGACCAGGCTCGTCGCGCTGGCCGCCCTCCTGACCCTCGCGCTCGGCTTTGGCTCGGCGGGCGGCGGCACCAACGCCTCCGGCCTCCAGGGCTACGTGAAGCGCGGCCCGACGAGGCCCGTCTGCCGGGTCGGCGTCCCGTGCACCGAGCCGGCTCGGGGCGTGAAGCTGATCTTCTCGCGCTCGGGCAAGGTCGCCGCGACCGCGGTCACGAACAAGAAGGGCTGGTACCGCGTGACGCTCCGGGCGGGCCGCTACACGGTCCGCACGAACAAGAGGGGCTCGGAGTCGACGCCGCAGCCGCGAACGGCCTCGGTCCAGACGAGCAGCGTCCGCCGCCGCGACTTCCTGCTCGACACCGGTCTCCGCTAGCCGACGACCAGGTTCACGAGCTTCCCGGGGACGACGATCTCCTTGCGGATCTCCTTGCCGTCCAGGAACTCCTGAACCCGAGCGGACGCGCGCGCCTGCGCGATCAGCTCCTCCTCGGACATGTCCGAAGAGACCTCGACCCGGTCGCGCACGCGGCCGTTGACCTGGATCACGAGCTCGAACGTCTCGCGCTCCAGCAGCGCCGGATCCGCCTGCGGCCACGGCTGCTCCCACAGCCGCTCGTGCCCCAGCCGCGACCACAGCTCCTCGGAGATGTGCGGCGCATACGGCTGCAGCAGCGAGACGGCTGTCTCAGCTGCGAACCGCGCGGCCGGATCCCCCGCTGAGCGCCCGAGCTCGTTGACGAGCTCCATGACCGCCGCGATCGGCGTGTTGAACTGGAACCGGCGGTCGATGTCGTCGGTCACGCGCGCGATCGTCCGGTGCGCGAAGCGCGTCAGGTCGGTCACCTCGTCGCCCTGCGACGCGCTGCTCGGCAACCTCGTTCACGGTCCGCCACAGGCGGCGCAGGAAGCGCGAGATGCCTTCGACCCCGTCCTCGCTCCACTCCATGTCCTGATCGGCCGGGCCCATGAACAGGATGTACGTCCGGACGGCGTCCGCCCCGTACATGTCCACCAGCTCGTCGGGCCCGATGACGTTCCCCTTCGACTTCGACATCTTCGTCCCGCCCTGGCGCACCCAGCCCTGGTGGAACAGCCGCTGGAACGGCTCGCGGAAGCCCAGCAGGTCGAAGTCGTTCAGCGCCTTGACGAAGAAGCGCGAGTAGAGCAGGTGCCCCGTCGCGTGGTCGATGCCGCCGATGTACTGGTCGACGGGCATCCAGTAGTCGACGAGCCGCCGGTCCCACGGCGCCTGGTCGTTGTGCGGGTCGCAGTAGCGCAGGAAGTACCAGGACGAGTCGACGAACGTGTCCATCGTGTCCGCCTCGCGCCGCGCGGGCTTGCCGCACTTCGGGCACGGCACGTTGATCCACTCCTCGTTGGAGGCGAGCGGCGGCTTGCCCATGGGCCGGTAGTCCTCGACCTCGGGCAGCACGAGCGGAAGCTGGTCCTCGGGCACCGGCACGACGCCGTCGTCCTCGCAGTAGACGACCGGGATCGGGCAGCCCCAGTAGCGCTGGCGCGAGAACGACCAGTCGCGCAGGCGGTACGAGATCGCGGAGGCGCCGCGACCCTCCTTGCGCAGCCACTCGACGATCTTCGTCGTGCCCTCGTCGACGGGCAGCCCGGTGAACTCGCCGGAGGCGACCAGCACGCCTTCCTCCTCGTCGATCACCGGCCGGATCTCCAGGCCGTAGCGCTCCGCGAACTCCCGGTCGCGCTCGTCGTGCGCGGGCACGGCCATGATCGCGCCCGTCCCGTAGTCCATCAGGACGTAGTCGGCGACCCACACCGGGATGCGCTCGCCGTTGACCGGGTTCACGACGTGGTGGCCCGTGAAGACGCCGTCCTTCTCCTTCGTCTGGCGCTCCTCGACCGACCGCGCGCCCGCGCTTTCCGCGTAGGCGCGCACTTCGTCGTCCAGCCGCTCGACGAACGGATGCTCCGGCGCCACGACGAAGAAGGTCGCCCCGAACAGCGTGTCCGGCCGCGTCGTGAAGACCGGGATGTCCATGTCCAGCTCCTCGTCGCGGAAGAGCACCTCCGCGCCCTCGGAGCGGCCGATCCAGTTGCGCTGGATCGTCTTGGTCTTCTCAGGCCAGTCGATCAGCTCCAGATCCTCGAGCAGCTGGTCCGCGTAGGCCGTGATCCGGAAGAACCACTGCTCCATGTTCTTCGCGACGACGGGCGTGCCGCAGCGCTCGCACTTGCCGTCGATCACGTACTCGTTGGCGACGACGGTCTGGTCCTTCGGGCACCAGTTGACGGGCGCCTCCTTGCGGTACGCAAGCCCGGCCTCGAAGAACTTCAGGAACAGCCACTGGGTCCAGCGGTAGTACTCGGGCTCGTGCGCCCCGACCTCCCGGTCCCAGTCGATCACCCAGCCCAGCCGGCGCATCTCGCTGCGGATGTGCGCGATGTTCCGCTCGACGATCTCCCTCGGATGGCCGCCCTCGCGGATCGCCGCATTCTCGGCGGGCAGCCCGAACGAGTCCCAGCCCATCGGGCGCAGGACGTCCCAGCCCGTTCGCCGGCGGTAATGCGTGACGACGTCCCCGAGCGTGTAGTTGAGGACGTGCCCCATGTGCAGCGTCCCCGAGGGATACGGGAGCATCTCGAGCATGTAGAACTTCCGCTCGGGCTCCGCCCCGGGCTCGGGGTTGGGGGCGTAGAAGGCCCGTTCGGCCTCCCAGACCTCCTGCCACTTCTTCTCGATTGTCTCCGGCTGGTACGTGTCCATGTCTGTCTCCGAGTACAAAAAAGCCTCTCACTGAGAGAGGCCCATGGGAAGCTCCGCGCGGCTCTCGCCGCGTTGGCTTCCTGCGCTAGTGAAGGAGCTCCTGCTGCATTGCTCTCTGACTGTACCAAGCTGAAAGAATCGTCGCCATGAGCGAATACACGATCGTGAACTTGAAAGAGGTCGAGGACCAGGCCCCGAACTTCGGTCTCTCACCCCAGTTCGAGGCCCGCTTCGCGCGCGTCGCGCTCGAGGCGGAGCTGGTCGGACTGACCTACCAGAAGCTCGCGCCGAACCTGCGCGTGCCGTGGGGCCACACGCACAAGACGCAGGAGGAGGTCTTCCTCGTGCTCGACGGGAGCCTCCGCGTCAAGGTGGGCGACGAGATCCACGAGCTGAAGCCCTGGGACGCGATCCGCATCCACAAGGACACGATGCGCGGGTTCGAGGCCGGGCCCGAGGGCGCGGAGTTGATCGCTATCGGCTCTCCGGGTGGCCCGGGCGATGCGGTGACCGTGCAGGACTGGTGGGCCGACTAGGGAGCCAGCGGTGGACGCGCCGCCGGTAGTCGTCGTAGTCGGCGCCGAACCGGCGGCGTAGCCCCGGCTCTTCGTAGAAGACGAGGAAGGCCGTGAACATGAGCCACGCCGCCGCGGCCCAGGCGAAGAGGATCTCGCGGCCGAGCAGAAGCGCCTGCCCCACGATCAGCAGCAGCACGCCGAGGTACATCGGGCTGCTCACGAACCTGTAGGAGCCGCGCTCGACGAACCGCTCCGGCGGAGCCCACGGCGCAGGCGTGCCGCGGCCGTGGAGCGCGAAGCGCGCGGTCGTCTCGAGCACGAGCGCTCCTCCGGCGATCAGCAGGACGACCCCGAGCACGCGGAGCGCGGCCGGCTGCTCGTCCGCGTCCCAGCGAGTCAGGAGCCACGGCACGAGCCCTGCGACGATCGTCGGCCCGCCGACCACGATGAAGCCCGCGCCGCCGACGAGCGCTCGAGCGGTGGAGCGCGTTAGCTTCGTGCCTTCAGCAGGCCGCCGAAGGAGATCCAGCGCCCGTTGTGCCAGCGCTGCAGCCGCGCCTGGTCGAGCGGGTAGTGGTCGGTGGTGGTCGTGCGCACCGACATCCGCGGCAGGAGAAACGGGTTGTTGCGCTCGTTCAGGTGCGTGGCGGCCCGCATCAACGAGGCGCGCGTCGGGCTCTTGCCCGCGTGCTTCAGCGCGTCGACGAACGTGAACGCGACGGACATCCCGTACAGGTTGTAGACGTCCTTGATGTTCGCGCCGCGCGCGTACTTCTTCATGATCTTGCGGTAGAGCAGGACGGCCGGGTCCTTCGCCCACTTCGGGTCGTTCGGATCCTTGAGGAAGACGATCGAGATCGAGCCCTCGACGCGCTTGTTCTTCCCCTGGCTCGAGGAGAGCACCATCACGTTCGACGCGCTCGAGACGGCGTTCACGAAGATCTTCGGCTTCCAGCCGAGCCCGTTCACGTACTGGTAGGCCTGGATCACGAACTTCGGCGTCGCGAACAGCATCAGGATCCCGGCCTTCGACGAGCGCAGGCGCGCGATCTGGGACTGGACGTTGTCCTCGCTCGCCCCGTAGCTGACCCGCGAGACGATGTTCGACTTCCTGGGGCCGAGCCCGCGCTCGAGGCCCTTGACGAGGTCGCCGCCGTAGCTGTCGTCCTGGTAGAGGATCGCGATCTTCGCCTTCGGCTGGGTGCGCCGGATGTACGCGCCGTACATGGCCCCTTCGGCGATGTACGTCGGCTGGTAGGCGATCGTCCACGGGTACTGCTGGCGGTCGCGGCCGAACGTCGTGCCGCCGGTGGCGACGAAGAGCTGCGGCACGTCCTTCGTGTTCAGGTACGGGCGGATCGCCTCGTTCTGCTCGGTGCCGAGCGAGTTGAAGATCGCGAAGACGTCCTTGTCCTCGACGAGAACGCGCGTCTGGCGGACGGTCTCCGACGGGATGTACTCGTCGTCGAGGTACTCGTAGTTGATCTTCCGCTTGTTCACACCGCCGCGCGCGTTGACGTACTTGAAGTAGGCGTCGGCGCCCTTGGCGACCGACTGGAACGCCTGCGCGGAGCCGCTCAGCGGGACTGTGCCGCCGATGTGGATCGACGTCGGCGTGATCCCGGGGTCGGCCTGCGTGCCGCCGAAGGCGACCGGGATTCCGAGCACGAGAAGCGCTGCAGTTGCGATGAGGAGAACGCGGCTCACTGGGACTGAGACCGAGTGTATAGCCGAGTTGTTAGCGGGCTGAAAGCACGTCTCAGGCCTCCGGCGACCCCGGTCGGGAGCAGAAGGACGATCAGGATCAGCGCCGCGCCGTACACCGTGTCGGGAACGCCCTGGGCCTTGGAGATGTGCACCGCGAAGTCGGGCAGGAACTGGACGAACGCGGCTCCCGCGAGCACGCCCCACAGCGATCCGAGGCCCGCGACGGCCGCGCCGACGAGAAGCGTCAGCGAGAGCGTGGCCGGAAACGACTGCGGGTCGGCGAACGCGAGGGCGATCACGAACAGCGAGCCGGCGATCCCGGCATACGCCGCGCTGATCGCGAAGGCGAGCGTCTTGTACTTCGCGACCTGGATGCCGGACGAGGTCGCGGCCAGCTCGCTGTCCCGCACGGCCCGGAACGCCCGCCCGGGAGCGCCTCGCAGGACGAGCCACGCCACGACGAGCAGGACGAGCGCGATGCCCCAGGTCAGGTAGTAGACGGCCGTCGTTGAAGGGCAGCGTGCGGCCGAGGAAGTGCACGTCCTCGAAGCCCTTCCCGATCAGATGCGGGCTGTTGAAGAGCTGGATCTCGTGGCCGCTCTTCGTGACCGCGTCGAGCTTGTCCCAGCTGAGGATCGCCGGCATCGCGAGCGCCAGCCCGAAGGTGGCGAGCGCGAGGTAGAGGCCGGACAGCCGCAGTGCGGGGACGCCTACGACGAATCCGGCGAGCCCCGCGACGAGCGCCGCGATCGGGATCGTCCAGAGGTCGCGGACGCCGTGCTCGCTGACGAGGATCGCGGTCGTGTATCCGCCGATGGCCATGAACGCCCCATGGCCGAGCGAGATCTGGCCCGTGTACCCGGTGACGATGTTCAGCCCGAGGATGGCGATGAAGTACGTCCCCAGCTGGGCGCCCTTGATGTAGCCGATCGCGCTCCGCGTGCGGGGCGAAGTACATGAGGACGATCCCCGCGAGGAGCGCGACCGCGGTCACGGCGGCCCGGACCGTGGCCAGCCTAGACACGGCGCACCGCCGATCGGCCGAGGAGCCCGGACGGCCGGACGAGGAGCACGATCAGGATCATCAGGAACGCGATCGGGATCCGCATCCGGTCGAGGTCGAGCCGGATGTGCGTGTCGTACGTGACGACGAGGTTCAGGAGGACCCCGATCGCGAGGCCGCCGATGATCGCGCCGATCGGGCTCTCGAGACCGCCGAGGACGGCCGCGGCGAGGGCGTAGATGAGGACCGGCCGCATCATGTTCGGGTCGAGCGGCGGGTTGGCGGCCGCGGTGAAGAGGCCGGCGACGGCTCCGAGCGCGGCGGCGAGCCCCCAGCCCAGCGCGAGCATCCATCCCACGCGGATCCCGACGAGCCGGCTCGCGGTCGGGTTCAGGGCCGAGGCGCGCAGGGCGAGCCCGAGCTTCGTGAGCTGGAAGAGCGCCCAGAGCGCGACGACGAGCACGACGGTGATCGCGAGGATCCCCGCGTCCTGCTTGGAGATCGCGACGCCGCCGAGGTCCCAGGCGCTCGTCGGGAACGGCCGGTCCGGCGGGAAGGCGCGCACCTCGGCCTTCCAGATCCAGTTCGAGAGGCCGCCGAGCAGGATGAAGAGGCCGATCGTGAGGATGACCGCGGTGATCACCGGCCCGCCCTCGACCCGCCGGACGATCGTCCGCTCGAGCGCGATCCCGCCCGCGAACGCGATCACGAGCGTCAGCGCGAACGCGACCCAGTAGCTGAGCCCGTGATCGACGAGCGTCCACGCGATGAAGGTCGTGAACGTCGCCATCTCGCCCTGCGCGAAGTTCACGATCCCGGTCGAGCGGTAGATGATCACGATCCCGAGCGCGAGCAGCGCGTAGATCGAGCCCGACGCGAGCCCTGCGACGACCTGTTGCAGGAACTCGGTCAATACCCCAGGTACGCCTTCCGGACCGACTCGTTCTCGGCCAGCTCCGGGCTCGGGCCTTCGAGCGCGACCCGCCCGACCTCGAGCACGTAGGCGCGGCTCGAGGAGCGCAGCGCGAGCTTCGCGTTCTGTTCGACCACGAGGACCGCGAGGCCCTCCTCCTCGTTCAGGTCGCCGATGATCCGGAAGATCTCGCGGACGATGAGCGGCGCGAGGCCGAGCGAGGGCTCGTCGAGGAGCAGCAGCTTGGGGCGCGCCATCAGAGCACGCGCGACGGCGAGCATCTGCTGCTCGCCGCCGGAGAGCGTTCCCGCCTGCTGGTCGCGCCGCCGCTCGAGCCAGGGGAAGTGCGCCCGGACGCGCTCGTAGCCTTCGTCGAATCCGTCGCGCTGGAGGTAAGCGCCGAGCCGGAGGTTGTCGTACACCGAGAGCTCGTTGAAGAGGCCGCGTCCTTCCGGGACGTGCGCGATCCCGGCGCGCGCGACCCGCTCCGGCGCAGCGCCCGTGATGCGCTCTCCGCCGAAGCGAACCTGGCCCGAAGTCGACACGAGGCCCGAGACGGCCCTCAGCGTCGTCGTCTTGCCCGCGCCGTTCCCGCCGAGCACCGCCACGACCTCGCGCTCCCCCACGCTCAGCGAGACGCCGTGCAGCGCCTGGACTGCGCCGTAGCGCGCCTCCACGTTCTCGAGCTCGAGGAGCGGCACCTAGTCGGCCGTCCCGAGGTAGGCCTCGATCACGGCCGGGTCGCGCTGCACGTCGGCCGGCGCGCCGCCCGCGATCTTCCTCCCGAAGTCGAGCACCGTCACGGAATCCGAGATCCGCATCACGAGATTCATGTGGTGCTCGACGAGCAGCACGGTCACGCCGAACTCCTTGCGCGTGCCCCTGATGAAGTCGGCCAGCCCTTCGACCTCCTCGTGGCTCAGGCCGCCCGCGGGCTCGTCGAGGAGCAGGAGGCGAGGCCCTGAGACGAGCGCGCGTGCGAGCTCGATCCGCTTCTGGGTCGCGTACGGAAGGCCCGAGACGGGGCGCTCCGCGATGCCCCCGATCCCCACGTACTCGAGCATCTTCTGCGCGCGGCCCCGCTCCGAGCGGCGCGCGTGCGCCCCGACGCGGACGTTGTCCAGCACGCTCATGGTCTGGAAGAGCTCGACGTTCTGGAACGTGCGGGCCACCCCGCGCCGGACGACCCTGTACGGAGACGTGCGCAGGATGCTCTTGCCGTCCAGGAGCACGTCACCGGACTCCGGCTTGTAGAGGCGCGTGATCACGTTGAAGGCCGTCGTCTTGCCGGCGCCGTTCGGCCCGATCAACCCCGCGATCTCGCCTTCCTCGACCTCGAACGACACGTCGTCGAGCGCGACGACGCCACCGAAGCGCCGCGTGACGTTCCGCAGTTCGAGAAGGGCCACCTACGCGCGTCCTTGAACCAGGTCGAAGAGGCGGCCGAGGACGACCTCCCCGTTCGAGCGCAGGCCGTCGTGCTCGTGCTCGTTCGTGATCCAGGGGCGCAGGCCGCGGATGCGCGCGGCGGTCTCCTCGGAGAGCTCGCGCTCGACGTACATGTCCTCGGCGTAGATCGCAGCCGCGGCAGGAACCTCGTTCTCGGCCAGCCGCTTCGGGTCGTAGAGGTCGGGCCATTCGTGCTCGGCGAGGATCTCGGCGGCCTCGGCGAGCGGCCGCAGGGCCCCGTAGTCCTCGAACATCCAGGGGTAGATGTGCTCGCCGGTGAGGAACGTCGGGTCGTCCCGCAGGTCGTCGGGGAAGACGCGCTCGGCCGACCAGCGGGTCGCGACGCCCGGGGCGTAGCAGGCCTCGTGGATGACCGCGTAGATCGGGTTGCGCTCGAACGTCATCGGCGCCTGGACGTCGTGCAGGAACGCGGGTGAGCCGAACGGGAGCTCGAGGATGTAGTGCAGCTGCTCGGCTCCGGAGCTCATCCCCAGCATGTTCCCCAGCTGGCGGAAGCGCCGAACCGTCAGTCGGTCTCCGGTCGGGAGCCGGACGTCCTCGGCTTCGAGCCGCTCGGCGATCTCGCATACACGGTCGCGGTCCTCGGGATACCGCTCGTAGTAGGCCGTCGTTCTTCGCGCGGACGCGCTCGTAGGTCTTGCGGTAGACGTCGTCCGGGTGACGGTCGAGCGGAGGCAGGCCGCCCGTGACGAACGCCTCGGCGAGCCCTTCCGGCGCGAGGGACAGGTACGAGACCACGCAGAAGCCGCCGAAGCTCTGGCCGAGGACGCTCCATTTCTCGACCCCGAGCTCCCGGCGGATCGCCTCCGCGTCGCGCACGATCGAGTCGGCCCGGAAGTGCGTCAGGTACTCGGCCTGTTCCTCGGGTGACATCCCGGGCAGCGGCCCGACCGGCGTCGAGCGGCCTGTGCCGCGCTGGTCGATGAGCAGAAGCCGGTAGTCCTTCAGCACGCGATCCCACCAGGTTTCCGAGACGAGCGTCAGGAGCCGGGGCGCCTCGCTCCCGGGGCCGCCCGGGAAGAACACGAGCCACGGAAGATCGTCGTGTTCGCGCTTGGGGACGACGACCTCGCGGGCGAAAACGGTGATCGTCTGCCCGTCAGGCTGCGAGTGGTCGAGCGGGAGCTCGAACTCATGCTCGGTGAAGACGAAGTTCGGGGCGCGGTACGTCGCGAGTCGCACCGCGCGATTCTCCTATGTCGGAGGGAGAACTAGAAGGCGCAGCCGACGATTCGGTGCCCGAGCGTCTGCCGGCGCGAGTCGGTCAGCGTGATGACGGCCTCCACGAGCGAGCCGGCCGGCTTCGCGAAGCGCTTGGGGACGGTCACGTTGAACGGTCGCCGGCGGTCGCGCTTGAGCAGGTGCCCGTCGAGGTAGAAAACGACGGTCGCGATCCGGCGCGACGACGGGCCGCCGACCCGGTAGAGCACGCTCGTCGAGCGGCAGTTGCGCACTCCGCCGCGATGCTGGAGGCGCGTCGAGAGCCCGAGCTGCGGCCCGCGGCGGCAGACCGAGCCCTTGCACTGGCGCAGGCGCGCGAGGCGGTTGGCGAGGTTCGTCTTCATCGCGTCGAACGCCGGGTTGATGTGCTGGCTGTTCAGCTCGTACGGGTCGCGGGCGAGCTGGTAGAGCTCCTTCTCGCCGGTCGTGTACTCCGCGTAGAGCCAGTTCGGCGAGCGGACGCCGGCGTACGTCGGAGTCTCGAGCAGGATGTCGCGGCCCGACTGCAGGAGCTTGTCTTTCGCGAAGGGCAGCAGCGAGCGGCCGTCCATCACGCGGCCCGGCTGCGCTCCCGCCGCCTGGACGATCGTCGGCGCGAGGTCGATGTTCGCGACGAACTGCGAGCGGTGCTGGCCCGCCGGGAGGCCCGGGCCGCGGATGATCAGCGGCACGCGGACCGACGGCTCGTAGAGCACGATCTTGCCCTGCGGGATGCGGTGCTCCCCGTGCATGAAGCCGTTGTCCGACGTGAAGATGATGTACGTGTTGTCGAGCTTTCCGGTCGCCGCCAGCTGGTTCATCATCTGGCCGATCGCCTCGTCGACCGCAAGGAGCGACTCGAGGCGCTGCTGGTAGTTCTCCCGGATCGCGCGCAGCCTGGCCGGGGTCAGAGCCACACGGTTCCGGACGCCTGCCGGCTTGTCGGAGACGTCGGCTCTCGTTCAGCGACGGCGGCGCGGGGAGCGGCTCGTTCGCAAAGTGGTTGCGGTGGCGCGGCGCGGGCGACGGCGTCGAGATGCCGGCCGGATCGTCCGCATCCTTCGGCGCGCCGGAGTGCGGCGCGAGGAACGTGACCCACATGAAGAACGGGCGCGGATCGGCGGCCTGGCGCGTGATCAGGTCGACTCCGAGCCTGGCCTCGACGTCGGTCTTGTAATCGGCCGCGGCAGTCCCGAAGTTCACGAGCGTGCCGTTCTCGTTGATCGTGTAGTTGCGGTAGCGATAGGTCGACGGATCGGGCGTCCCGTACCACTGGCCCCAGCCGGGCGGGATCTCCCTCGCGTTCTTCGTCCCGTACTGGTTCAGGTACTTGCCGAGGAGAATCGTCTGGTAGCCGGCGCGCTGCAGCCAGACAGGAAGCGTGTTCGACGAGTCGAGCTTGTAGTAGCCGCCGCTCGGGGCTGCGTTCGACATGACGCCGTGGTTGTGCGCGTACTGGCCGGTGAGGAACGTCGCGCGCGACGGGCAGCAGAGCGAGTACGAGACGAAGCTGTTGTCGAAGGTGACGCCCTGGTCGGCGATCAGCGACTTCACGTTCGGCATGACGCGCATCGACTCGACGGTCTGGTCGTCGGTCATGAAGACGATGACGTTGGGGCGAGTCGTGGCGTGCGACTTGCCGGACGAGGCTGCGCCGTTCAGCGCGCCCACCGATGCGATCCCTGCTGCGAGGGCTGCCAGGACGATCCACCGAGCCGAGGCTGCCATGTCGGGGAGTCTTCCCGGAAAGCGTGAGGTTTTTGTTAGGGGGCTGTGAAAGCTTCTTTCGAGGTGACCGGCGCCTGGCACGCGAAGTTCTCGCAGACGTAGACGGCCGGCTCACCGTCGACCAGGCCCTTTCCGGCCAGGAGCGGGACGTCGTCGGCCGGGCCCGACGGCGACGACCGTGTCGGGCTGGAACGGCTCGAGCGCGGCTCGCGCGACCGGGGAGTCGACCGGGCCGACGATCGCCAGCTCGCGCGGCGGCGAGAAGTGGAGCTCGAGCGCGGTGAGCGCGTGGCCGAAGGCGGACGGGACGCGCGTGACGGCGCCGTGGACGAGTCGGAAGACTCCGACCGCCCGCTTCTCGAGCTCGTCGTCGCCGTAGATCCGCGCGAGCCGGAGCAGGACGTACGCGAGCATCGAGTTCCCGGAAGGCGTCGGGTGGTCTTCGAGATCCTTCTTGCGCGCGACCAGCTCCTCGCCGTCGGCGGGCGAGAGGAAGAAGCCGCCGTGCACGTCGTCGCCGAACAGCTCGACGGCGAGGCGGGCCAGGCGGTTCGCCTCGCGCAGCCAACGAAGGTCTCCCGTCGCGACGTGCAGCTCGAGCAGCCCGTGCGCGACATCGGCGTAGTCCTCGAGGTAGCCGGTGCCCTTGGCCTCGCCGGCCCGGAACGTGCGGTGCAGGCGGCCGTCGTTCGAGAGCGGGCCGAGCAGGAACTCGCCGAGCGCGCGGGCGGCCTCGAGGTAGTCGGCGCGGTCGAGCCGGCGCGCCGCCTCGGCCAGCGCCGCGAGGGCGAGCCCGTTCCAGGACGCGATCGCCTTGTCGTCACGCAGCGGCTTCGGGCGCCGCTCGCGGATCTCGAACAGCCGCGCGCGCTCCTCGTCGCTCAGGTCACCGCGGATGACCGAGCGCCCGTCCTCGAACGGCTGCAGCAGCTCCTCGCGCACGCCTTCCTCGGCCGTCCACGTGAACGTGAGCCCTTCCACGCCCTCGGTGTCAGCGTCCTGCGCCGAGGCGAAGCCGCCTTCGGGGAGCCGCAGCTCGCGGAGCATGTAGTCGAGCGTCTCCTCGGTCACGCGCCGGTACCGCTCCTCGCCCGTGACCGCCCAGGCGTGGAGATACGTCGCGGCGAGGAGCGCGTTGTCGTACAGCATCTTCTCGAAGTGCGGGACGAGCCACTCCCCGTCGACGGAGTACCGGTGGAAGCCGCCGCCGACGAGGTCGTACATCCCGCCCGCGGCCATCGCGTCGAGGGTCGTCCGTCACCATCGGCAGCGCGTCCTCGTCGCCGCGCAGGTGCATGCGGAGCAGGAACTCGAGCGTCGAGGCCTGCGGGAACTTGGGCGCGCCGCCCCAGCCTCCCCACTCCGAGTCGAACTGGCGTGCCAGGGCGCGGGTCGCCTCGCCGAGCATGCTCTCTGTGAGCGGATCGTTCGACGGGGCGAGCTCGGCTGAGCGTCGTACGGCTTCGACCACCGCCGACGCCTGGCTCGCAATGTCGCCGCGCCGCTCCCGGTACGCGTCCGAGACCGCGGTCAGCACCTGGCGGAAGCTCGGCAGCCCGTGGCGAGGCTCGGGCGGGTAGTACGTCCCGCCGAGGAACGGCTCGCCCTCGGGCGTGAGGAAGACCGTCATCGGCCAGCCGCCGTGGCCGGTGAGCGCGACGACCGCGTCCATGTAGAGCGAGTCGACGTCCGGCCGCTCCTCGCGGTCGACCTTGATGTTCACGAAGCGGTCGTTCATCAGCGCCGCCGTCTCGTCGTCCTCGAACGACTCGTGCTCCATGACGTGGCACCAGTGGCAGGCGGAGTAGCCGACCGAGAGCAGGATCGGCTTGTCCTCCGTCGCGCGCCTTCTCGAACGCCTCGTCGCCCCACGGGTACCAGTCGACGGGGTTGTCCGCGTGCTGGAGGAGGTACGGGCTTGTCTCCTGGGCCAGCCGGTTCATGGGCGCCGGGATCTCGTTTTATCTCCAGGCTCTGAGCACGTCGCGCGCCTCCTCGATGGAGGCGACGATCCGGCCGACGTCCTCGATCGCACCCTGGAGAAAGAGGTTGACGCCCGTCGACTCGCCGCGCATGCCGCGGATGTCGGTGAGGAGCCCGACGATGCCCTTCTTCGACGGATCCGACTGCATCAGCGCATGGAACATCCCGATCTCGCACGCGGTCCCGTCGTCCACCGACGGGCCGTCGAGGATCGCGAGCATCGCGTTGGCGCTCTCGATCCCCGGCCGGTCCTTCGCAAAGATCCACGCTGCTGTGACGTCGACGTCCCTCGCGAGCGCGTGCTCGTGCGGAACGAAGACCTCGAATCCGTCGGCACGCAGCGCGGCGGCGCACTCGTCGATGAAGGAGCGTTCGTAAGGCGTGAAGAGCGGACCGGCAAAGTAGATCTTCAGGACGTGGACGCTACAGCGCTGCAACCTCGGCGCAGAGGCGGAGGGGGCCGCCGCTAGGCAGCTCCCGGCCACGTCCAGAGCTCGACGACGTTGCCGTCCGGGTCGGTGACGTACGCGGCCCGTGTGTCGGTCTCCTCGAAGTGCTCCTCGTGCGGGTCGAGGCCCGCCTCGCGGAGCTGCTGCACCGCCGAGTCGTAGTCCGAAGCATCGACGTGCATCGCGTAGTGCACGTGCGCCCCGCCCTGACCGCCGGCGATCCCGACCTGCGGCGTCCAGAGGCCGATCCGCGAACGCTCGCCGACATGGAGCCAGGCGCGGTCCTCGGAACGCGCCACGAGCGGAAGGCCGAGCGACTCCGAGTAGAACGCCACCGCCGCGTCGAGGTCGGCGACCTCGAGCACGAGCTCGTTGAGGCCGGTGACCGGGAGCCCGCTCAGTTCGCGGCGGGCAGCTCGACCGCGGCCGGCTGCTCGACCTCCTCGCGCCTGACGAGGAAGATCGCGGCGAGCAGCCCCGCGGCCCAGATTCCGAGCGCCACCCAGAAGCCCCACACGAAGCCCTGGGTCAACGCTTGCTCCGGCGGCGTGCGCTCCTCGAGCAGCGTCCGCGAATGCGTGACGAAGACCGTCGAGAGCACGGCGGTCCCGATCGCACCGCCGACCTGCTGCGAGGTGTTGATCAGGCCGGATGCGAGCCCCGCCTTCTCGTGGCTGACTCCGGCGAGCGCCGCGATCGTGATCGGGATGAACGAGAACGGGATCCCGATGCCGACCGCGACGAATCCCGGAAGCAGATCCATCTGGTACGAGCCGTCGGCGTCGATCTGCGTGTACCAGAAGCAGCCGGCCACGAGCAGGCTCATGCCGAAGATGAGCACGGGTTTTGCGCCGAAGCGGGTCGTCAGCGCCTGCGCCGGGCCGGCCATCAGAACGGCCGTCCCGGCCGTGGCGAGGAACGCGACTCCTGTCTGGAGCACCGACATGTGCAGCACCTGCTGCATGTAGAGCGTCAGCATGAGGAACGTGCCGTACAACCCGCCCGCGAGCAGGAATCCGCCGAGGTTGGCCGCGGCGACGAGGCGGATCCGGAAGATCGAGAGCGGCATCAGCGGTTCCTTCTCGCGCGCCTCCCACCACAGGAAGAACGCGAGGAGGAGGCCCGAGACCACGAGCAAGCCGATCGTGCGGAACGTCCCCCACCCGACCTGCGGCGCTTCCGAGATCGCGTAGACGAGCAGGATCAGGCCCGTGGTCACGCTGATCGCACCGGGCAGGTCGTACTCGTGGACGACGTCCTCGCGCCGGCTCTCGCGCACGTAGATCGGCGTGAGGATCAGGACGATCGCCGCGACCGGGACGTTGACCCAGAAGATCCACTCCCAGCCGAGGTACTTGGTGAGGACGCCGCCCATGAGAACGCCCGCTGCGGCGCCGCTACCGCCGACCGCGCCCCATGCTCCGAGCGCCTTGTTCCGCTCGCTGCCCTCGGTGAACGTGACCGAGATGATCGAGAGCGCCGCCGGTGTGACGATCGCCGCGCCGAAGCCCTGGACGCCGCGCGCTGCGATCAGCATCCCCGAGGACGACGAGAGCCCGCAGACGAGCGAAGCGGCGCCGAAGATCCCGAGCCCGATCATGAAGACGATGCGGCGCCCGATCAGGTCGGCCGCGCGTCCGCCGAGGAGGAGGAAGCCGCCGTACGTGAGCCCGTAGGCGGTGATCACCCACTGCAGGTTCCGCTCCGCGAAGTGCAGGTCGTGCTGGATCGTCGGGAGCGCGACGTTGACGATCGCGATGTCGAGCACCACGACGAAGATCGCGGTGCAGATCAGGATGAGCGCTTTCCAGCGGCGAGGATCCGGTGCGGCTGCGTTCACTCGATCTCGACCATACACTCACCCGCATGAGTGTGCTCCCGGGCGGCACGGTGACGTTTCTCTTCACCGATATCGAGGGCTCGACGCGGCTCCTCCAGGAGCTCGGGGACGCCTACGGCGACGTCGTCCGCGACCATCGCCTGCTTCTGCGGGAGCATCTCGGCGACAAGGGCGGCACAGAGGTCGACACACAGGGGGACGCCTTCTTCTACTCGTTCACGCGCGCGCGGGACGCCGTCGCCGGCGCGGTCGCTGCCCAGCGCGCCCTCGCCGATCACTCGTGGCCCGAGGAGAAGTCTGTCCGCGTGCGGATGGGTCTGCACACCGGCGAGCCGTCGGTCGGCGATGAGGGCTATCTCGGGCTCGACGTCGTCCGCGCGGCGCGCATCTGCTCCGCGGGGCACGGCGGCCAGATCCTCCTCTCCGAGACGACGCGGGCTCTGCTCGGGAACGAGCTTCCCGAGGGCGTGGCCGTCGTCGACCTCGGCCAGCAGCATCTGAAGGACGTTCAGCACGAGCGGATCTACCAGCTCGCGATCGACGGCGACCAGAGCTTCCCGCCGCTGAAGACGGAGACGCCCAAGAGCGCGTCCGACGAGCTCGGCGACCGGATCTCGCGCCACGTCGAGGAGATGGTCGAGAAGTCGCTCACCGGCGCCTTCGACAAAGAGGCGCCGGTGAACGTGGCCAAGTGGTCGATGATCGGGATGCTCAACCTCGTGATCTTCGTCGCGGTGGTCATCGCGATCATCTTTCTCTGAAGCTCGCCTTCTAGGCGGCCGCCTCGAAGGCCGGCTCGGGCACTTCCTCCTGCACCAGGTCGCGTCGGGTGACGACGAAGACCGAGACGAGGACACCGACGAAGGCGACGATCGCGCCCGCGATGAACGCGTCCTGGAACCCGTTCGTGAGCGCGAACGCAGGAGCGGTTCCCGTCGAGACATCGCTTTCCGTCGTGGACGTCGCGATCGCGGAGAGCACGGCGATGCCGAGCGCGCCGCCGATCTGCTGCGACGTGTTCAGCAGCCCGGACGCCAGTCCGGCCTCGGCCGGCTGCACGCCGGCGAGCGCCGCGATCGAGATCGGCACGAACGAGAAGCCGAGCCCGACGGCGACCAACAGGAAGCCCGGGAAGAGGTCGGTCCAGTAGGAGCCGCCGACCGAGACCTGCGTGAACCAGACGAGGCCTCCGGTCAGCGCGCTCATCCCGATGATGAGCACCGGCTTCACCCCGACGCGGTTGACGAGCTGCGCGGCGATGCCCGAGGTGACGATCGCCGAACCGGCCACAGCCAGGTAGGCGACGCCCGTCTTCATCGCCGAGTAGCCCAGCACCTGCTGCATGTACAGCGTCAGCATCAGGAACATCCCGAACAGCGCCGTCCCGAGGATGAAGCCGGCGATGTTCGCACCGACGAGCGTGCGCAGCCGGAAGATCGAGAACGGCATCAGCGGGTCCTTGGCCCGGGCCTCCCAGCGCCAGGAAGCCGCCGATGAGCGCCGCGGCGGCGGCGAAGAGCCCGATCGTCGTCGGCGAAGTCCAGCCGAAGTTGTTCGCCTGCGTGATGGCGTAGACCAAGGTGACGAGCCCGCTCGTGACGAGCACCGCACCTGGCACGTCATAGCTCTCGGCGGTCGCGTCACGGCTCTCGTTGATCAGGAACGGCGCGAGCCACGAGAGCGAGCAGGCCGACCGGAACGTTGACGAAGAAGATCCACTCCCAGCTCAGAAGATCCGTGAGGACCCCGCCGAGCAGGACGCCGGCGACTGCGCCGAACGCCCCGACGCCACCCCAGGCGCCAAGGGCTGCGTTGCGCTCTTTGCCCTCGGCGAAGGTGGTCATCAGGATCGAGAGAGCCGCCGGCGTGATGATCGCCGCCCCGAGCCCCTGGAAGGCGCGTGCGCCGATCAGCGGGCCTTCGCCCCAGGAGAGCCCGGAGACGAGCGAAGCGGTGGTGAAGAGCACGACTCCGGCCAGGAACAGCCGGCGTCGTCCGAGCAGGTCAGCGGCGCGTCCTCCGAGCAGGAGGAAGCCGCCGAAGAACAGCGCGTAGGCGCTGATCACCCACTGAAGATTTTCCTGGGAGAAGCCCAGGTCGACCTGAATCGAGGGCAGCGCCACGTTCACGATCGCGATGTCGAGCACGACCATGAACTGCACGAGCAGAAGCAGCGCCAGCCCGTACCACTTGCGTCGAGCTGATGCGATCACGGTCTTTTCCTTTCTCCGTTAGCGGTCACTAGCTTGCAACCTAACACAATGAACTTTCTGTTTTGCAAGTATCCACTTCTAAATGTGAAGATGTGCGCTACAATCGGCTCATGAAGAAGCGCTACGACCAGTACTGCCCCGTCTGTCACGCACTCGGCCTGGTCGGCGAGCGCTGGGCGCTGCTCGTCGTCCGCGAGCTCCTGAAGGGCCCGAAGCGCTACACGGACCTGCTCGAGGGGATGCCCGGGATCGGGACGAACATCCTCGCCGCGCGCCTGAAGGAGCTCGAAGTGGGCGGCGTCGTGCGCAAGCGCAAGCTTCCGCCGCCGGCCGCATCGACCGTCTACGAGCTGACCGAATACGGACAGGAGCTCGAGGAGCCGCTCTACGCGCTCGCCCGCTGGGGCGCGCGCTCGCTTCCGCCCCCCACTCCGAACGAGGACTTCTATCCCGACTGGGGCCTGAACGCCTTCGCGGGGCTGCTCGACCCAGAGGCGGCACGGGGCATGACCGCCACCCACGTCGTGCGGGTCGCCGACGACGTCTACACCGTGCAGCTCGACGACGGAAAGGTCCACGTCGAGATCGGCGCGAGCGACGAGGCCGATCTCGACTTCGCAACCGACCGGGAGACGTTCTTCGGCCTTGCCTCCGGCGAGCTCGATCCCCGGACCGCGCTCGCCGACGGGCGAGTGTCGATCGAGACCGGGAAGCCGGCGGGCCTGGATCGCTTCTTCTCCGTCTTCAACTTCGCGCACAGGGCGCAGATCGCGGTCTAACCGTGCGGCTCGAGACGGAGCGGCTCGTGCTCCGGCCGCTGACGCTCGACGATCTCGACGACATCGCGCGCTTCGTCGCCGATCCCGAGACGATGCGCTACATCGGCGCGGGCGGCGCGCGAACTCGGGATCAGGCACGCGAGTCGCTCGAGTGGATGATCGAGACCTTCGAGCGGCAGGGATTCGGGCACTTCGGCGTCGAGCGCAAGGAGGACGGGGCTCTTGTCGGCCGCGCGGGCCTGAACGTCTGGGATCCGTCCGACTGGTCGATCACGAGGCTGGACGAGGCCACCGGCCCGATCGAGATCGAGATCGCCTACCTGTTCGGTCGGGACTACTGGGGCCAGGGGCTCGCGACGGAGGCGGCCACCGCGGTCCGAGACTGGGCGCTCGGAGAGCTCGGCTTCGAGCGGCTGATCGCGCTCATCTATCCCGACAACGTCCGCTCGATCGGAGTCGCACGGAACCTCGGCATGGAGCCTGCGGGCGAGGCGGAGCTGGGCGGGCACCCGCTGACGCTCTACGCGCTGGCGGGGCTAGGGCCGGCTCGGTAGACCTGGCCCTCGAGCTGCCTTCCGAGCAGCCCCTCGAGCCACTGCGAAATCCCGATCAGTGCGTCGAGGTCGACGCCGGTTTCGATCCCGTCGCCCTCCAGCATGTAGACGAGGTCCTCGGTGGCGATGTTCCCGGTCGCCTTGGGCGCGAACGGGCAACCGCCGAGGCCGCCGATCGAGGAGTCGAGCGTCGTCGCCCCGCCCTCGAGCGCGGCGTACGCGTTGGCGAATCCCGTGTTGCGCGTGTTGTGGCCGTGAAAGCCCCTGGCGGCGCTGTCCTCGATCAGGCCACGGACCTGCTTGGGCGTGGCGACGCCGATCGTGTCCGCCAGGACGACCTCGTCGGCCGACGAGAGCCGGCTCGCGAGCTCGACGACCTTCGCAGGATCGACCCGCCCCTCGAACGGGCAGCCGAAGGCGACGCTGATCGTCACCGTCGAGCGCACGCCGTCTTCGCGCGCGCGCGCGAGAACCGTGTCCGCTGCGGCCGCCGCCTCGTCGACCGACGCGTTCGCGTTGCGCCGGCTGAAGCTCTCGGTCGCGGCGAGGGCGAAGCGCACCTCGTCGAGCCCCGCCTGCCGTAGCCGGTCGTAGCCCTTCTCGTTCAGCGCAAGGCCCGCGTAGACCGTTCCGTCGCGCCGCTCGATTCCCGCGACGACCTCCTCGGCGCCGGCCATCTGCGGAACGCGCTCCGCGCTGACGAAGCTGACCGCCTCGACGACCGGCAGCCCGGCCGCTGCGAGCTTGTTCACGAGCTCGGCGCGGCTCTCGGGAGGCAGCACGTCGCGTTCGTTCTGGAGCCCGTCGCGCGGGCCGACCTCGCAGATCGAGATCAAGAGACGCGCTCGGGCTGACGCGGACGATCACCCTGCGCTCGCCCGGCCGGTGGCTCTGGAACTTGGGATTGCCCGTGTACTTCTCGGAGAGCTTGTCGATGTGTCGGTCGGCCTCCTCGCCCTCCTCGAACTCGACCGGGCCCGTCACGGTCACGTAGTCGTACGGGTCGTCCTGGGCGTAGACCTCGATCGTGACGCGCGGGTCGCGTCGCATGTGGTGCCACTTGGCGCGGCCCGTCGCGGTGTTGAACAGGACGTGCTCGCCGTCGTAGTCGACCCAGACCGGCGTCACGTGCGGCGTTCCGTCGGCACGGATGGTCGCGACGGCGCCGAAGTTCTTGCCGAGGAAGAGCTGTGCCTGCTCGTCGGTGAGCTTGACCACGTTAGTAGGCTAGCGAGCGATGACTCCGGCGATTCTGGTCGGCACCCGGAAGGGGCTCTTCGTCCTGAAAGGCGACGAAGCGCGGCGCGAGTGGGAGCTCGAAGGGCCGCACCTGAGCGGGTGGGACGTGTTCCATGCGGTCAAGGACGACGGCTCGCTCTTCGCCGCCGCGAACCACGCCGTCTACGGCGCGACCGTCCAGCGCTCCGGCGACGGCGGCCAGACCTGGGAGCGCAGCGAGGGGCTCGGGCTGCCCGAGGATCACGAGCTGACGCTCGAGAAGACTTGGCACGTCGAGCCGAGCCCGGACGGGACGCTGTGGCTCGGCGGCGCACCGGGCGTCCTCTTCCGCTCGGGCGACCGCGGCGAGAGCTGGGAGCCGGTGCTGAGCCTCATCGACCATCCGACGCGTGAGCGCTGGAACCCCGGCGCGGGCGGCATGTGCACGCACTCGATCCAGATCGACCCGACCGACCCGCAGACGATGTACGTCGGGATCTCGGCCGCAGGCGTCTTCCGCAGCGAGGACGGCGGCGAGTCGTGGACGCCCGCGAACAAGGGCACCGCCGCGGACTTCATGGAGGACGACCGCTTTCCCGAGGTCGGGCAATGCGTCCACAAGGTGCTGCTCCATCCCGAGCAGGAGGGCCGGCTGTGGCAGCAGAACCACTGCGGCGTCTATCGCACCGACGACAAGGGCGAGAACTGGGAACGGCTCGAGGACAACGGCCTGCCGAGCAGCTTCGGCTTCCCGATCGCGATCAACCACAAAAAGCCCGACATGGCGTTCGTGATCCCGGAGGACTCGGTTCGCGGCTCCGAGGGTGAGGTCGGGGGTGGAGACCGGGTGACCACCGGGGGCCGACTCGGCGTCTACCGCACCGAGGACGGCGGTCAGAGCTGGGAGCTCGCCTCGAACGGCCTGCCCGACCAGGCGTGGGTCGAGGTGCTGCGCGAGGGCATGGCCTCGGACCGGCGCGACCCGGTCGGGATCTACTTCGGCACGAAGAGCGGCTCGGTCTTCGTCTCGCCCAACGAGGGCGAGGAATGGATCGAGGCGGCGCAGCACTTGCCCGCCGTGCTCTCGGTCGAAGTCGCCGAGTGGTAACCGTTCGCGTCCCGGGCTTGCTCGCCGATCAGGCGGGCGGTCAAAAGGAGTTCGAGGTCGAGGCGCCGACGGTTCGCGGGGCGCTCGAGGCTCTGCCGGTGCGCGACCTGCTCTTCGACGACCGCGGAGAGCTGCGGCCGCTCGTGAACGTCTACGTCGGACGCGAGGACATCCGCGCCGGCAACGGGATCGAGACCGCGCTCAGCGGCGACGAGACGATCAGGGTCGTCGCCGCGATCGCCGGCGGCTAGGGACAGTCCCTATGAGGGACAGTCCCTCAAGGGACTGTCCCTGGTAACAAAGTGCAACGAATCAGGCGAACTTCTCGCCGCGGGTTTCTCTGCCGAAGATCCCCGCGACCGCTGCGCCCGCGACCATCACGATCGCGATGAACGTCAGCGACCACGTCGTGCTGCCGGTCGCGTCCTTCAGGTTCCCGAAGATGTACGGGCCGGCGATCGCGGCGGCCTTCCCCACTCCTTCCATCAGCCCGAACGCGCTCGAGCGCAGCCGCGTCGGGAAGAGCTCGGCCGTGTACGGGTAGACCGCGCCCCACGCGCCGAGGTTGAAGAAGCCGACGAAGAAGAGCGCCGTCACGTAGACCGACTCCGAGTCGGCGACCGCGAACGCGTACGCGGAGAGCCCGCCGAGAAGCAGGAACGTCGCCAGCGTCGGCTTGCGCCCGATCCGTTCGACGAGCCAGATCGCCGCCGCGTAGCCAGGGAACTGCGACAACGCGCTCAGCGTGAGCAGCAGGTAGACGTTGATCGAGAAGCTCTTCTCGGCCTGGAGCACGAACGGGAGCCACAGGAAGAGCCCGTAGTAGGAGACGTTGAGCGCGATCCAGATCAGCGCCGTCGCGAAGGCGCGGCCGCGTAGCGTCCCCGCGAGCAGCTCCCGGACCGACGAGCGCGGCTCCGGCGGAGCGTCGAGGGCACGCTCGTCCACGGGTTCGCCCGTGATCTCGGTGAGCACCTCCGCCGCCTCGCGCTTGCGTCCGTGGCGCGCCAGGAAGTACGGGCTCTCGGGCAGCGTCCTGCGCGCGAAGAACACGAGGAAGGCCGGGAACGCCGCGGCAACGAACAGGTAGCGCCAGCTCCAGTCGCCGAAGCGGTCGAACGTCGGCCCGAGGAACAGGTACGAAAGCCCGATCGCGAGCAGCAGGCCCACCGGCCACCAGAAGTCGAGGAAGACGAGCAGTCGGCCGCGACGCTGCGGCGGCAGATACTCGGAGAGCATCGAGGGATCGACGACGAGCATCCCCCCGAGCCCGAGCCCAGCAAGGAAGCGGAAAGTCATCACCGACCACGGTCCCCAAGACAGGGCCGTCATCGCGGTGAAGCCTGCGTACCAGAGGATCGAGTACTGGAAGATCGCGCGGCGGCCGATCCGGTCGGCGAGCCGCCCTAGCGTGAGGCTTCCGACCAGCGAACCGGCCAGTGCGGCGCTGTTCACGAGCCCCTGCATGCGCCCGCTCAAGTCCCACAGGTTCGTGAAGATCGGCGCCACGAAGCCAACGAGCAGGATCTCCATCGCAACGAAGGTCCAGGCGGCGCCCGTCACGAGAATCGCCTTCCGGTGGAAGCGCGTGAGCCCGCGCTCGCGGAGGACGTCCTCGACGTCGCGTGTAACCGGCGGTGCTGCGATCTCGGCTGTGGTCATCCCTCGCTCCTGGTAGGTTTTAGACTGTCAGTCGAAAACTATGGCGGAGTCTACCAAACCGACACACGTGACCCTCGCGGTTGTGTTCCAGGTGCGCTCGGGGAAGCTGCAGGTGCTGCTCTGGGAGCGCGCGAAGGAACCGCAGGCGGGAGCCTGGTCCCTCCCGGGTGGCTACCTCGAGCCGGGAGAGACGCTCGAGCAGTCGATCCGCAAGCACCTGGCCGAGAAGGTCGACGTGCGCCAGCTGTCACACCTCGAACAGCTCGAGACCCGCAGCGAGCCCGATCGGCACCCGCGCGAGTGGCAGCTCGCGACGGCCTACCTCGGGGTCGTGCCGCTCGGGGTCGACCCGGCGCTGCCCGAGGACACGGACTGGCATCCGGTCGACCGCCTTGCCGCAGCTCGCGTTCGACCACCGCGAAATCACGCTGGCCGGCCGCGAGCGGCTGCGGGCGAAGCTGTCGTACACGAACATCGGCTTCGCGCTCGCGCCGGAGACCTTCACCATGCGCGAGCTGCGCGACGTCTACGCGGCGGCGCTCGGCCACGAACTGTCGGCGACGAACCTCCAGCGCGTGCTCGTGCGTCGCGGGGTGCTCGAAGCGACCGGCGAGCGTCGCGGTTCGGGCCGAGCCGGCGGACGGCCGGCCGAGCTCTTCCGATTCAGCACGCCGGAGCTCGAGGTGACGGATCAGTTCGCGGTGCTGCGTCCGCCCGGCTAGCGGCGCCCGACGACGAGCTTCACCGGGAAGCCGCGCCGTCTGATCGCGCCGGGCCGCGGGGTCTGACGGATCACGCGTCCGACGCGCGCCGAGTGCGCTCTTCGGATTCGGCCGACCGAACAGTGGGCGCGCCGGATCTTCGTACGAGCCCTACCGAGACGGAGCCCGATCACCCGTGGAACGCGGCACTTCACTGGCGGTGGTGGAGGTGGTGGAGGTGGAGGTGGAGGTGGAGGCGGAGGCGGAGGCGGAGGTGGAGGTGGAGGTGGAGGTGGTGGAGGCGGAGGTGGCGGTGGCGGAGGCGGAGGCGGCGGTGGCGGAGGCGGTGGAGGTGGCGGTGGTGGCGGCCCGGCCTCGCGGTACGTCACGAACGCAATCTTCGATCCGGTCGGCGACCACGTAGGCGAGACGTCGTCGGCGGGATCATTCGTCAGGTCCGTTGCCCCGGTTCCGTCGGGGTTCATGGTGTAGATCTCGTAGCTCAGGCTGCCATTCGTGAAAACAATCTTCTGGAAGGCGATCTTCGTCCCGTCGGGCGACCAGTCGGAAACGTTGTCTACGGCGTTGTCGTCGTTCGTGAGATTTGTCTGCTCCGTGCCGTCCGCATTCATCACATAGATGTCCGCCAAGGCGCCGCCTGGCTCCCGCGTGAAGGTGACGCGGCTCCCGTCAGGCGACCAAGCAGGCGACAGATCCCTGTCCGCCGGATCGTTCGTCAGGTTCGTCCGGCCCGTGCCGTCCGCGTTCATCACATAGATCTCGGAGTCGTTCCCGTCCCAGCTCGCATAGGCGATGCGGGCGCCATCCGGCGACCATGCGGGCTGACTCTCGTCGGCCGCTGGGTCGTTCGTCAAGTTCGTCTGTCCCGTCCCGTCGGCGTTCATCACGTACAGCTCGCCGTAGAAATCCGCCTCGGAATATCGTCCGAACACGATGCGGCTTGCGTCGGGCGACCAGGACGGATCGAGCTCGCCGGCGTTCAGGTCGTTCGTGAGGTCGGTCACGCCTGTTCCGTCCGCGTTCATCGCGAAGATGTCGGATCCGTAGTTGCCTGATTTGGCAAAGGCGATCTTCGTGCCGGATGGCGACCAGTCAGGAGCCGAGTCGTCGAGCGAGTCGTCCGTAAGGGCTGACTGCGCACTCCCATCCGCGTTCATCCCGTAGATCTCGTAGTCAACGAAAAGACCCGTGTCGTACCGCGCGTATGCGATGCGCGCGCTGTCCGGCGACCAGGAAGGCCCGAAATCGTTAGCTTCGTCTTGGTCGTTCGTGATGTTCGTCTGGGCGCTGCCGTCGGTGTTCATCGAGAAGATCTGCTGTCCGCCGAATCCGGGAACGCGCGTGAACGCGATCTTCTGCCCGTTCGCAGACCACGAGGGTCTGGAGTCGTCCAGCGGGTCGTTCGTCAGATTCGTCGGCTCCGACCCGTCCGCGTTCATGACGTAGATCTCCGAGCGCTCGCCGGAGCTAAAGGCGAAGCGCGAGTAGGCGATGTGCTCACCGTCAGGCGCCCATGCCGGATCGGAGTCGAGCGAGCTCGGGTCGTTCGTCAGGTCGACCTGAGCGCTACCGTCGGCGTTCATCACGTAGACGTCGGCGTCGTCACCACTTCGCGCGAACGCGATTTTCGTGCCGTCGGGCGACCACTCGGGCGTGAACTCGTCGACAGCCGGGGTGTTCGTCAGGTCGACCTGTCCGCTGCCGTCCGCGTTCATCACGTAGATCTCCGCGCTGTTTCCGTCCCGACGCGTGAACGCGATCTTCGTCCCGTCGGGCGACCAGGTGGGGTCGGAGTCGTCCGCCGGGTTGTTCGTCAGGTTCGTCTGGCCCGTGCCGTCGGCGTTCATCACGTACACCTCGGCGCCCGAGCCTCCGTCCCAGCGCGCGAAGGCGATCTTCGTCCCGTCCGGCGACCAGCTCGGCGTGAAGTCGTCGGCAGGATCGTTGGTGAGGTTCACCTTGCCGCTTCCGTCCGCGTTCACCGCGTAGATCTCGCTTCCGGTTCCGCCCGGGCGAACGTTGCCGCGCGCATCGAATGCGCGGCGGGCGTCGTACCAGGTCGACGGCACCATCGGCCGCTCGACACCGGGAAACCACGGGGACGCGATGGGCCTTTGGACAAGCGCCGAGCTCGCTCGCGCATCGCCGAGACCGACGAGGAGGAGGACGGCGAGGCCGACGGCCAGGGCGAATCGCGCTGCGCCGCTCCCCCGCCCCCGCTGAGTCTGCCTCATGAGCCTCTGACCGCCTCGGCTAGCGGCGGCCGACCACCAGCTTCACCGGGAAGCCGCGCCGCCTGATCGCGGTCGCACGAGGACTCTGGCCGATGACGCGGCCGACACGACGCGAGCGCGCTCGCCTGATCCGCCCGACCGAGCAGTGTGCTCGCCGGATCCTCGTGCGCGCGGCGCCGAGGCGTAGCCCGATCACGCGCGGGACGCGGCACTTCGAAGGTGGAGGTGGAGGTGGAGGTGGAGGTGGAGGTGGAGGCGGAGGTGGAGGCGGAGGCGGAGGCGGAGGCGGAGGCGGAGGCGGAGGTGGAGGTGGCGGAGGAGGTGGAGGTGGAGGAGGTGGTGGAGGTGGAGGAGGCGGTGCCGGCGGAGGAGGCGGTGGCGGCGGAGGTGGAGGAGCCGGTGGTGGTGGAGGGTCCGGTGGAGGTGGCGATGGAGGTGGCGGTGGAGATGGTGGCGGAGGCGGTGGCGGCGGCCAGTCCGTTCGATTGCTCGCGAACGCGATCTTGGAGCCGTCTGGCGACCACGACGGGCTACGTGTCGTCACCCGTAGCGTCATTCGAGAGGTTCGTCCTCCCCGTCCCATCCGCGTTGATCGCGAACACATCGGCCCGGGTGCTGTTCTCCAGCCCCGTGTACGCAACGCTCGCCCCGTTCGGAGACCAGGCCGGATCGGACTCTTCCGTCGAACGTCGTTCGTCAGGTTCTCCCAGTCGCTCCCATCGAAGCTCATGACGTAGAGGTCGATGAGCTCGCCCATGACGCGGAAGGCGATCTGCGAGCCGTCCGGCGACCACGCCGGCTCGCTCTCGTCCACCGCCCCGACGTTCGTGAGGTCGACCGGGTCGCTGCCGTCGGCGTTCATCACCCAGATGTCGCGCGAGCCGCCGCCGAACCCCGTGAATGCGATCTTCGTGCCGTCTGGCGACCACGCCGGCGACGCCTCGACTGTCCCCGGGCTCGCGGTGAGGTTCGTCTGACCCGTCCCGTCAGCGTCCATCGACCAGATGTCGCCGTCAGCGGTATAAGCGATCTTCGTCCCGTCAGGCGACCAGTCAGGATCGAGCTCTGCGACCGGGGTGTTCGTCAGCTCGGTCTCGCCGGATCCGTCGGCGTCCATCACCCAGATGTCGTTGGCCGTGGCTTCGTCGCTCCGAGTAAAGGCGATCTTCTCGCCGTTCGGCGACCAGTCCGGTGAGGAGTGCGTCAGCGTGGCGTCCTCAGTCAGGTTCATCGGCTCCATGCCGTCGGCGTTCATCGAGTAGATGTCCGGACGGCGCGGTTGATTGGGCTTGGTGTACCTGCGGAACGCGATCCGGTCGCCTGCGCCCGACCAAGAGGGCAATGTGTCGTAGGCATACACGTTGTTGCTGAGGTCGACCCGGTTCGAACCGTCCGCGTCCATCGACCAGATCTGGCTCGGGACGAACGCCTGCGCAACCCGGTACGCGATCTTCGTTCCGTCGGCCGACCAGTCAGGCTCGAGCTCGACGTCGGCGTCGTTCGTCACGTCGACGGGGTTCGAGCCGTCGTCGTTCATGACCCAGATGTCTGTGTCCGCAGTCGCGACGTCGTAGCTGGCGTACGCGATCTTCGAACCGTGCCACGAAGGCGTGCCCTCGTCGGCGTCCGTGGTGTGCGTCAGGTTGACGACGCCGCTCCCGTCGGCGTTCATCACGAAGATGTCCGTCCAGGCGCCGATCAGGCGCGTAAACGCGATCTTCGTTCCATCCGGCGACCAGACCGGAGCGCCCTCGAGCTCAGGAGCCGTCGTCAGCTGAGTCTGGTTCGTCCCGTCAGCGTGCATGACCCAGATGTCGGAGTTCTGGTCGCCGACGACGCTGCGAGCCCAGACCACGAGTGAGCCGTCGGGCGACCACTCGCCGTCCCAGTCGTAGTAGGCCGGGTCGTTCGAGAGATCGTGCTTGTTCGAGCCGTCGCCGTCCATCGCGAAGATCTCCGCATCGCCGCTCGGGCCGATGTTCGTGTACGCGATCTTCGAGCCGTCCGCCGACCAAGCGGGGTCCTCGTCGTCCGCAGCATGGTCGTTCGTCAGGTTCACCTGCGACGACCCGTCCGTGTTCATTGCCCAGATCTCGCCCTCGCCCGACCCGGCCGGGTTGAAGCCGTGGAGGTAGCGGGCCGGACGCTCTTGCGCTGCGCGGGCAGCTCCGAGACAGACGAGCAGCAAGGCGGCAAGGCCTGCGGCCAGCGCGAAACGGATCACCCTGGTGCTCGTCCCCCCGCGCCGCGTCTCTCCCATGTGCCCTCCTTGGCAGGGATCCTCGCAGGGTCGTCGAGAAAAGACTAGGGCTAGAGCTCGGGCTCGAAGTTGACGACGCTGAGGTCGTCCATCGGCGGCAACCCGCCGGCGGTGACCAGGCGGTCTCGGCCCATCCGCTTCGCCTCGTAGAGCGCTGCATCGGCGCGGCCGACGAGCTCCTCGGCCGTCTCGCGCCCGTTCCAGCAGGCGACGCCCGCCGAAACGGTCTGGTCGGCGGGCATCGACGCGCGGAGGCGCTCGACGATGTCCTTCGCGTTCGGCAGCGTGCAGCCCGGGAGCGCGACCGTGAACTCCTCGCCGCCGTAGCGGGCGAGCGTGTCGCTGGCCCTGAGCTCGGCGACCCAGGCGGACGCGCTCTGCTTCAGGAGCCGGTCGCCGGCCTGGTGACCGCGCTCGTCGTTGTAGTTCTTGAAGAAGTCGAGGTCGAGCATCGCGATGCAGAGCGGCTCGTTGTTGCGGCGGGCGCGAGCCAGCTCCCGCGGCAGCTGCTCCTCCCAGGCGCGGCGGTTGAGGAGCCCTGTCAGGTCATCCGTGCGCGCGACCTCCTCGAGGCGAGCGAGCAGGTCGGAGCGCTCGAGCGCCATCGCCGTCTCGGCGGCGAGCATGCGCATCGACGCGGCGATCCGGCCGTCGCCGTCGACCTCCTGGCTCCAGCCCACGACCAGCACCGCGACAGCCTCCTCGTTGCGGAGCACCGGCTCGAAGTGCATCGACACGGCCCCGGTCGCCTGGACGATGCGCTGCAGGACCTGGTCGTCCAGGCGTGCGTCCGCGACGAACATCGGCTTCTTGCTCACGAACACCCTGCCCGCACCGGACGCTTCCTCGGCCAGCGAGACCCGAAGCGGAGGAGCGCCCTGGAGCCCGTAGTTCGCGGTCATGACGAGATCGCCGTCCGGATTGCGCTCCATCAGCTTGGCGAAGCGCGCGCCCGTGATCGTGCACGCGGCGGAGCAGATCACCTCGCGGGCGACCTTGGAGTCGGTCGTCCGGGCGAGCTCGCGCGTGGCCTCGGTCACGGCGGCCATGCTGACGACGAGCTTGCGCGTCTCCTCCTGGCTGACCTGGAGCTCCTGCGCGCGTCGCAGATTCTCCGAAGCGCTCCCGCGCAGCTGGCTCACGAGCGACTGGACCGTGAAGCCGACGATCGGAGCGACGCAGATCCAGAGCAGCGCGCGGGTCCATTCGCCGGACGGGTACTCGGGCTCTCCCAGGACGAGTAGCGGAATGACGAACACCGCGGCCACGCCCGCGATGCTGACCGCGAGCTGCTCGCGCGTCCCGTACAGGGCGAGCCAGAAGACGGGGAGCATCGACAACGCGCCGTAGCCGGACACGCCGCCGCCGTCGGCTTCCCGCAGCAGGGCGATGACCACGAAGTACGCGAGCACGGGGATGATCTGGGCGAGCTGCGGCAGCCGCTTCCAGGGCACGGCGATCGCGGCCAGGACGATCAGCGCATTGAGGACGAGGACCGCCCCGGGCAGGAGGGCTCCCGAATCGCCGTCGTGCGGCGCCAGCGGGTAGATCAGGATCGCGAGCCACATCGCTCCCAGGAAGGGGGCGGCCCGCCGAAGGAGGCCTTGCCGATCGAAGGCTTGAAGGGTCGACTGATCGTCCATCGCGCTGACCGCAGAATCGAGACGGCAGCTGTCATGCCGCCACGTTTAGAAGATCGATCCGAAAGGGGGATCGCTCGATACTCGTTCGAGGGAACGAACGCCCCGGAAGCTGGTCCTTTCAGCCGGCGAAGATGCGCTCTTCGCCGTACTCGATGATCTCCCGTTGCGTCGGGGGAGTGAGCATCATCTCGACGATCTGCTCCACGTCCGGCTGGCCGCTGGAGCGGTAGCGCTCGATGGTCGCATCGAGGTCGTACTCGGTTCGCCTGAATTCGACGTCCGGGCCGAGGAGTGCCCAGTACGCGCCAGGCGCCGTCTCGTAGGGGAGGCCGACGCTACCCGCGTTCACGCTTCGGACCCCGACGACGTCGCGGTCGAACTGCATGTGGATGTGCGCCGTGACGATGACCTTCTCGTCGATGCCCGCGCTGAATTCCCGGACGCGCTCCTCGGGCGTCTCGGGCGTGACGCACTCCTCGTCGCTCCGGGGCGAGCCGTGAGCGAGGCGGACCGGGCCGAGGCCGTCGACCTCGATCGACACGGTGTCCTCGAAGCTCGCGAGAAAGTCCCGTAGCTCGTCGTCGTGGTGCTCCTGCATCCACCGCTCGCGCTCGGTCTCGGAGACGCGCTCGAGAACCGCGCGGTCGGCGTTCCCCCGGACGAACCGAGCATTCAGGCCGCGGGCGAGCTCGTAGGTCTCCTCCGGCAGCGGGCCCCACGTCAGGTCGCCGCAGGAGACGATCAGGTCGACGTCCTCGCGCTCGATCTCGGCGAGCACGGCCGCGAGCGCGGGCGCGTTCCCGTGGACGTCGGCGATGACCGCGACCTTCCTCAATAGAGCACCAGCTTGTCACGGTGGACGGCCTCCACGCCGCGCGGGCGGCCCGTGAGCTCCTCCGCTCCCGCGCCGGCGATTCCCTTGCCGAACACCGCTCCGTCGGGCCCGACGAGCTCGACCGCGGCGCCGGGGTCGAAGCGGCCCTCACAGCGCTCCACGCCGACCCCGAGCAGGCTCGCGCCGGTCTCGACGAGCGCGCGACGGGCGCCTTCGTCCACGTACAGCCGCCCCGCGACCGGCTTGCCGAAGCGCAGCCAGAGCTTGAACGCCGACTCGCCTCGCTCCTGGGGCGCGAACCGCGTGCCGCGGTCCTCGCCGGCGAGAATCGGCCCGAGGACGTCGTCGCCCTCCCCCGCGGCGATCACCGTCGGGATCCCCGCCGAGCTCGCCATCTGCGCGGCGAGCACCTTGCTGCCCATCCCTCCGCGCCCGAGCTCCGACCCGACGCCGATCTCGGCCTCGCCGGCGAGCTCGCCCTGAGAGATGAGCTCTGCGCCCGGAGTCCCCGGAGCGCGTGAGTACACGCCCTCGACCTCGGTCAGCAGCACGAGCAGCCGTGCCCGGACGAGGACCGCGACCTGGGCCGCGAGCGCGTCGTTGTCGCCGAAGGTGATCTCGTCGGTCGCCGTCGCGTCGTTCTCGTTCACGATCGGGAGCGCCTTCAGCCGGAAGAGCTCGGCGAACGCCTGGCGCGCGTTCACGTACGCGGTTCGATCCGAGATGTCGCCCGCCGTGAGCAGAATCTGCGCCGCGGCGACGCCATGAGGGAGCAGCGCCTCCTCCCACGCTCGCTTGCAGCGACGCCTGGCCGAGAGCCGAGGCCGCCTGCAGCCGCGAGATCGTCCGGGGACGGCGCCGCAGCCCGAGCTTGGGCAGGCCGAGCGCGATCGCGCCGGACGAGACCACGCAGACGGGATCGCCGGCGCCGACGAGCGAAGCGAGCTCACCCGCGCGCGCGTGGACCAGGTCGGTGCGCACCTGGCCGTCTTCCCCCACGACCAGCCCGGTTCCGAACTTGACGACGACCGGCTGGTTCAACGCGTCTGGGTGCCGTCTCCGACGACGCGGTACTGGCGCAGCCAGAGGTCGCGGTAGGTCACGGGGCCGCGCGGGCCGGGGACGACGTCCACGTTGATGCCCGTCTCGGGCGCGCCGGTCAGCGCGAACCCGTCGGTGAAGCGCGTCGTCGCGTGCCAGAACGCAGCGGTGCCGCGGTAGCCGTCGAGGAAGAGGTTCGCCGCCTCTGCGTCCTCCGTCACGATCCCGGCAGCCAGCCCGGAGGTCTCCTCGTTTGCGATGCGGAGCGCGTCGGCCAGGTCGTCGACGACGTCGAGCGTGACCGTCGCCACGCGCTCGGGCTCGTTCGCCCACTCGTAGCCGAGGCGGTCGCGGTCGTGCGGCTCCACGCCGTCGCCGGCGGCCGCGATCGCACGCTCGGTCCCTCGCACCTCGAGCCCCTTCTCACGGAAGATCGCCAGCAGCTCGGGGAGGAGCCCGACAGCCTCGCGGTCGACGAGGGCCAGGTTGAGCCGGTTGCAGACCCCGAGCCGATCGAGCGCCGCCGCGGTCATCGCCAGCGCGCGCTCACGGTCGGCCCGAGCGTGGACGTAGAGCACTCCCCCGCCCTCGGCATGCGCGAGCGTGCGCACGCCGCGCTCCGCGGCGAGGCGTGCGAGCTCGGCCGTCGTCGGGCCGCTTCCGCGGAGGATCACGAGCGGAATGCGCGCCGGCATGCGTGACGAGCACGCGCGCGCCCTCGCGCTCGGGCGAACGGACGAGCCCGACGGCCGCGGGCGGAAGGCCGGCCTGCTGGAGCGCGGGACGCAGGACGTCGTCGACGAGCACGGTCACGGTCCGCAGCGCCGCGCCGCCGGTCCTGAGCACCGCCGTGTTCAGGCTCTTCAGCAGCTGTCCGGCCACGTCGAGGGCGACATTGGGCCGGGCCTCGAAATTCGCGCCGACGGTCCCGATCGGGATCCGCCGCTCGCTGACCTGGAGCCCGTTCGGGAGCGTCCACGACGAGATCTCCCGCTCGAGCGGCTCGATCGCGGCGACCGCGGCGACCTGCTCCGCGATCCCGTCGACGCGCGCGTCGTCCAGCCGCAACCGGTCGAGCATCCCCTCGTCGAGTCGGCCCGTGGCGCCCTGGACGTCGGCCTCGTTCGCGGCGAGGACCTCCGCCCTGCGCTCGCGCACGAGCGCCGCCGCGGTCGTCAGCGCGTCGGCGACCGCATCGTCGGTGAGGCTCGAAGCCGCCCGACCGGCCTCGAGCGCCTCGCGCTCGACCTCATCGCGCAGCGTGACGGTGGCCATGGGCGAATTCTGGCCCAAGCGACAGTCCGCTGACGCACCCGATCTAGGGTTGGCCTTCGGGGAGGCCTTGCGCTCGGATCTTGTTCCTCGCAGCGACGACCTGCTTCTGGAGGTCGTTCAGCTCCGTCGGGTCGGCCGGCTCGGTCATCGGCTTCATGAGAATCCGGCTCCGGAAGACCTCGGCGCGCCACGCGGTGATGCGGTCGACTGCGTCGCGATACGCCTGCAGCGGGGTCGGCGGCCGCGCCTGCGAGAGCGACAACGTCGAGCCGAGATGATTCGCGTTCTCCACTCGCGCGCCCATGTCCGGGATCTGCCCGTTCTTCTGGCAGAAGCGGAGCAGGATCGTCTTGATCACCGACGTGTGGTCGAAGATCTCGGTGGAGACGCTGCCCCGCGGCGTGAACGGCGAGACGACGATCGACGGGACGCGCACGCCGTAGCGTGCGGAACGCAGGCCGGTCGTCGTGCGCGGCCGGCGGCGAGACGTGGTCGAAGAAGCCGCCGTGCTCGTCGTACGTGATGACGAGCATCGTCTTCCGCCAGTTCGGGCTGTTGACGAGCGCCGTGTACGTCTTCAGGACGAGCTCCTGCCCGGCCCTGATGTCCGAAGGCGGATGGTCGTCGTTCGAGCCCGAGGGCCCGATGAACGACACGTCCACGAAGTTCGGGTCGATCCAGGACACGGCCGGCAGCTTCCCGTCCTTCGCGTCGTCGAGGAAGTTCCGCGGCGCGAGGAAGCTCCGCCGGTCGAAGTACGCGAACTTGTCCAGATAGCCGAGCCGGAACTTCGAGTCGGTGAACCGGAGCGTCCCGACGTCGTGCGAGTACCAGCGCCACGAGACCTTGTTCGTCTCGAGATGGCGCACGAACGAGGGGACGTCGTAGATCGGGACGCGCACGCCGTCTTTGCTCCCGGCCGCCTGCCCGCACAGCGCGTACAACCGATTCGGCCAGGTCGCGCCCGGCACCGAGCAGAACCAGCGATCGCAGACGCATGAACTCGCGCGCGAGATGGTCGTACACCGGCAGCTGGCTCCCGTTGTAGTAGCCCATCACCACGTCGACGGAGCTTCGCCTTCTTCCGCTCCTTGGCGAAGTTCGCGACGAAGCCGCCCATGTTGTTGCTCACCTGCTCCGCCGTGCACCCGCCGCCGTGGCAGGGATCCTCGTCCTTCGTCAGCGCGGTCCGCTGCAGGTGGCGGACCTTGTACTTCTTGCCCCGGTAGGCGTTCGACATGCTCGCCTTCAGTCCGTCGACGTCGGTCCGCCCGGTCTCGAGCGTGAGGTACCCGAGCATGTGGTCGAAGGAGCGGTTCTCGAGCATGAGGACGACGATGTGGTCGATCTTGCGAAGGTTCGCGAGATCGGGGTCGGCCGTCGCGACCGGAGTCGTCGTGCGCCGCGGCCTAGCCATGGTCAGAAGAGGTCGGGAACATGGTCGGCTACCTCCTTGGGCAGGTTCTGCTCCTTGGCGAGCGTGTCGACGAACCGGTTGTCGTCGGCCACGGTCAGCGGATCGAGGGTGAGCGGCACGAGCAGGTCCTCGAGGGGCGTGGCGCGGGCCGCGTCGTCGAGCATCGCGGTCAGCTGCCCGCTCGGCCCGGGGAGATGCGGCCGCTGCTCGAAGCCTTCCTCCTCCTCGTGGTCGAGGACGAGGAACGTGGCGTCGGGGTCGAGCGTCGGGTGCTCGACCATGTCCTTGGCGAGGTCGGGCAGGCGATGCAGTCCGTCCGCGAGCAGGTCGGATGCCTCCTGCAGCGTCAGACCGCCCACGTCGGGGTCGCCGCTCGACTGCTCGAGATAGAAGAGGCGGGCTCGGCCCCCAGCAGAGCCCGCCTCCCCGTTGTCCGCAGCTTCCCCCAACAGCTTCCGCATCAGCCTGCTCGCGCCGTAGCGCGGAACGCCGTTGACGATCACGAGCTCGACGTCGTGCTCACCGCACGAGAAGAGATGGGCGTGGGCATCGCCCGTCTCGCCTGTGACGACGAGCAGGTCGGCCCGCTTTCCGGCCTCGACGGTGCCGAGGGCCTTGTCCCAGCGGAGGAACTTCGCCGGGTTCCGCGTCGCCAGCGCGATCAGGTCGTAGTCCGAGAGCGAAGCGCCGTCGAGGCTGTCGACGAGGCGTGCCACCTTGAGCTCTCCGAGCAGGTTCTTGCTCCCGCTCGGCGACCAGTCCGGGCCGAGCGCGATCGTGATCCCTGCATCGTTTGCCTGCTTGATGTCCGCGGTCTGCCCGTAGAGGAGCAGGTTGCTGAGCGGCGACCAGACCATGGACGCGCCGCCCTTGCTCAGCACCTCGAAGTCCTGCTTCTGCAACGCCACGCAGTGGATCCCGGCCAGAGCTTCCGTGACTGCCCAGTCCCCGTCCGGCCCCTGCAGCGCCAGGAAGTGCGCCCGCGCCTTGTCGTCCGTGCCCTCGCTCAGGTGGAGCAGCAGGCGCTTGTTGCTCTCGAGCCGCTTCAGGAACTTGTCGCGGTCCTTCGCCTCGACGTCGGCGATGTGCGACGAGGCCTCCGGGAGCTCGGGCTCGTCCGTCTGCTCGACGTTGCGGACGATGCCCTTGTAGAAGCGCTGGATCCCCGAGTAGCTCGAGAGCGCGATCCCCTGCGTCGTCGTCGTCCCGCCGACCAGGCACTTGCACTCGACGTAGCGCACGATCGCCGGCACGTACTTCGGCGTGTGCGCGAGCACCTTCATCGGGCCCGTGACCAGCCTGCGATACGTGTCGCCCTTGGCCCACTGGTCGCGGTTCGTGTACCGCTTGGGGACGTCCCAGAGCTGCAGCGCGTTGTAGCTCAGGTGGTCGTGGAGGTCGATCAGGCCGGGGTAGATCGTCCCCTTCGTGTCGATGACCGTGACTTCCTCGAACCCGGCGGGCGGAGGATCGGCCGCCTTCTGGACGGCCGCGATCGTCCCGCCCTTCACGTAGATCGCGCCGTGGTCGACGACGTGCTTTCCGTCGTCCATCGTCACCACACGGCCGTGGACCGCGAAGGCCGGCCCGTCGAGCGGATCGATGGGCGCCCCGAAGACGTCGCTCACTGGGTCTCGCTCTTGGGGGCGACCCAGACCAGCGTGTGGCCGTCGTCCGGAGAGGGCCGCGAGACCTGGTTGTTGTGCCGGGGGTGGCCCGTGCGGCCCGCGGCGTCGTCGCCCAGGAAATCCGGCACGCCGAACGGGAGATCCCGTCGGGGGATCGACGCATAGTCGGACTCCTTGAACGACGAGCCGTAGTTCGGGCCGGTCGCGTCTCCGTCGGGGTCGGGCGCGACCTTCTGCCGCAGCCTCTCGACGGCGTCATGCCATTCGGAGAGGAGCTGCGCGGCATCGCGGCTGCTCGGATGCGGAATGCGCTCGACCGGGACGTTCGGCTTGTGCGTCCAGAGGTCGAGCGCCTTCTGTGCGTTTCCTCCGAAGGCGACGACGGCGTCGACCGATCCAGGACGGACGGCGTCGAAGAACTGGTTGCGCCATTCCATCTGGACCGGGTCCTCCAGGAGCTCGTCGGCCCCCATCCCCCAGCTCGGGTGCAGGGCGTACGGGAAGGCGTTCACGCAGAGGTACGAGTGGGTGAGCCCGAGCTTGGCGAGGAACCCCTGCACCCGCTGGCCCGCGTCGCCGACGAGCGTGCGGTGCGCGATCCGCTCGGTCGGCCCGGGATCGGACGCGATGCAGAGCAGCCGCGCCGTCCCGTCGAGCCGGCCGCGGTAGAAGATCGGGCCCCAGTCGGTCCAGAACGCCTTGGGCTTGCCTGGCCGGGGGCAGCGCAGGCAGAGCGAGGCGATGGCCTGCGACGGCCCCCGGTCGAACTCAGCAGCCACGGTCAGCGCTTGGAGGCGGCTGTCCGCTTCCGCGTCGTCGTGCTCCTCTTCCGCGTCGTGCTCTTCTTCCTTGTCGTGCGACGGCGAGCGCTCGGCGCGTCCGGCTCGACCGTGTAGACCGCCCAGAAGTCGCGGGCGAGCTGCGGGTCGGTCAGATACCCGTAGGGCATCTCGCAATAGCCCTTGATCCCCCACTTCGGGCCCCACGAGTTGCGCACGATGAACGACTGGAGCGCGTCGTCGTAGCCGACCGCGAGCACCGCGTGCCCGCCGAGCAGCTGCTCACCGCGCGGCGGCAGCGGCACCTTGCCGGTCGTCGCGACCTCCGGGGTCATGAAGCTCTCGTACACCGAGAATCCGAACACGAACGGATAGCCCTGAGCGAGGCAGCCCTGCATCTGGTGCAGTTGGCCGAGCACGCGGCGATAGACGAGCGCCTGGTGCTTCTTCGCCTCGGTGTACGCCTTCCCGGTCGGCTTGTCCGTGAAGCGCGGGATGTCGTAGGGCCACGTCTCCTCGGTGCAGACACCGAGCTTGGCGACGCTCTTCATGCCATCGCGGATCATCGCGCCCGAGTCCGTGTCGATCGTGCCCTCCACTGCCCGCTCGTTGTAGTAGATGAACAGGCGCGAAGGCATGAAGTCCTTCTGGCCTTGCTTGATCTGCCCGAACTCGAACGCGGCGCCGATCGCATTCGCGGTGCAGCTACCGAGCTCGCCCTGGTCGTAGACCTTCGGCATCTTCGACCCGCGCAAGTCCACTTTCGTCGGAAGCTTCGTCAGGACGGTCTCCGGCGCCGAGTACATGTAGTCCCGGGCGTCCGGGAGGTCGGGTGTCCAGCCGAAGCGCTTGATCTCTCTGACCTTCAGGCTTCCGCGCACTGTGTCAGCCACTAGTACCTCCTCGTTCGGTCGCCTCCGTAGGGCCGGCGACGTTGACCGCGAGGGTGTGAGCCGACATCGGCGTCACCCCTTCCTCCCACGTCCGTCTCTGAACGAGATGGACCGTTGTCGTGCCTTCGGCTAGGCCCCGCAGGGTCAGCCGCTCGTTCTCGCTGAACGTCTTTGCCCCGACTGCCGCATCGTCGGCGCCTTCGAACTTCGTCGAGACCTCGACCACGGCCTCGTCGTCGGCTTTCGCCTCCCACACGTAGCCGGCAGCGGCCCGGCTCGGCAGGATGAGCGTCTGCTCCTCGCCGACTTGCAGCGAATCTCGTCGGGAAGCTCGGGCGGTTCAGACACGACGATGTCGAGCGTGACGGTTTCCACCGCCAGGCTCAAGCCGTGCTCCCTTCGGCCGGTTTCTTGCCGGCCGGCGGAGGCTTGTCCGGGGCGTGTTCATCGTCGGAGTCGCCGAGCATCTTGGTGGCGCCTCCGAGGATGACCCGGGCCTTGCGCTCGCTGAACCCGGCGACGAACGCGAGCGTCGCGTAGAAGAACACCTGGTTCGCCTCGCCCAGTTCGTCGGTCGAGTCTGAGCTGGACAAGCCCGCTGCGCAGCGCGAAATAGAGGACCACCGCGAAGACCGCGCCGATCACGGGCCGGAAGCTCCCCACGCGACGGAGAGACGGCCGTCCGACCTCGTAGTCGATGAAGGCATCACCGCCCTTCGAGGTCATGCGCGTCAGAACGCTGATGATCGCTCCGACGGCGCCCATCCCGTAGCAGACGAAGAACATCTTCGTCCGCTCGTCCTTGAGGTGGAAATTGCCCATGAGCGAATAGACCCAGGCGCCCGCGACGGCCAGCACGGCCAGCGCCGCGACGCCGATCATCATTCCCCAGAAGTAGACGAGCCGGCCGGTCTTCTCCCCGGCCCGGTCGTAGTAGCTCTCGATCTTGCCGAGGTCGGTCCGGGCCCGGCGCGCCGCCTTCGTCGCCTCGTGCTTGTTCGTCCGCCCCTCGGTGTCGACGACGCTGAGGAGATAGCCGGCGACCGAGAGCAGCCACTGCATCGCGATCCGCTCGGCAGTTCCGGAGAGCACCTCGCTGACCCGGATCGCGAGCGTCTCGGTCGCATGCATCGAATGGCTGAGCTCGGGGGCCTCTCTGGTCGCCCAGTCGGTCGCGCTGTGGAACCGGATGTTCGCGGGCTGGCGCCACAGGAAGCCGAGCACGCGCGAGCCCCGCTTCTCGGTGAGCGCGACGCCGGACGCTTCGGTCGTGCACCAGTAGGCGTTGATGATCGGCCCCTGCTCTGCAACGAAGCGGTCGAGCTGCGAGCGGAACTCGGCGTCCGCCGGGCCGTGCATGACCTTTTGATCGTGCAGCTCGCGCTGGTACTGGAAGTGCGCCCACACGAGCTCCGGGAACGAGACCGCATCCGAAGGCGCGACATCTGCGCGCGCTTGCGAACGCGCCCGCAAAGCGAGCGACGAGGCCGCAGGAGTCGCGTCTGAACTGGACATGGACTCCTTTTTTCCAGGCCGTACCGCGAGCTGCGGACAACAGCTGGCCTGTGTTCGTTGTCTTGGCCAAAGCTTGCGCCAGGGGCCAGCCAAAAGTCAAGCCGTGCGAGCCGCGTTGACAGCTTCGAAACGCAGTGGGATCGTGAGGGCGAGGCGACATGGAAGCCCCCGACTCATCCGCTTCTGCGGCGAAGATCGGGCTTGCCCTGTCCGGAGGCGGTTTCCGGGCGGCGCTCTTCCACGTGGGCGTCCTCGCGCGGCTCGCCGAGCTCGGGATCCTGCGGCGCGTCGAGGTCATCTCGTCCGTCTCGGGCGGCTCGATCATCGGCGCCCTCTACTACATCCACGTCAAGAACCTGCTCGAGCGCAAGCCCGACTCCGAGATCACCGACGAGGACTACGTCGAGCTCGTCGAGACGATCCATCGCGAGTTCCGGGAGGGGATCCAGAAGAACCTCCGCGCGCGGGCCTTCCTGAACATCGTCAAGAACGTCTGGATGGCCAGGGCGACGTACTCGCGGAGCGACCGGCTGGGCGACCTCTACGACAAGTTCTTCTACAAGCCCGCCTGGGGCAAGGAGCGGCCGAAGCGCCTCTTCGGGCTCGTCGACACGCAGATCGCGATGAGCGAGCTGAAGATCCACCCGCCCGACGAGCCGGCGTCGTTCCGGCCCGACGAGGACAACGCGCGGCGCAAGCACGCGAAGGTGCCGGTGCTCCTCGTCAACGCGACGACGCTCAACACCGGCCACAACTGGCGCTTCGAGGCCGTCCGCATGGGCGAGCCGCTCCCGAACGACGAGACCGCGCGCGAGGTCTACGCCAACGTCGACAAGAACATGCGGCTCGAGCCGGGCTACTTCGAGGCGGACACGTCGTCGGCGAAGCCGCACCGCGCGATCGCGCGCCGCACAGCGTGACTTCCCGCTCGCGGTCGCCGTCGCCGCCTCGGCCTGCGTGCCCGGTCTCTTCCATCCGCTGTCGATCAGCGGGCTCTACAGCGGAATCCGCGTCCAGCTCGTCGACGGCGGCGTCCACGACAACCAGGGGCTGCAGGGGCTCTTCGACAGCGACTGCACGCACCTGATCGTCAGCGACGCGTCGGGGCAGTTGACCGACCAGCCGCTGCCCGCGACACGCATCCCGGGAGTCGGAGGCCGCGCAAACTCGATCCTCGCCGACCGCGTGCGGGACGAGCAGCTCGCGCACGCCTCCGAGCGGCCGCAGCCGATCGCGCTCATGCACCTGCGCAAGGGCCTCGTCGGCGAGGTCTCCCTGCCGCTCGCCGACGACGGCAAGCCGGTCGAGGACGCGCCGAAGGAGAAGCTCGCGGTCAAGCCGCTCGCAGGCGACTTCGGGATCTCGATGGACGCGCAGCGATTGCTCTCCCGCGTGCGCACCGACCTCGACTCGTTCAGCGACACCGAGGCGTTCGCGCTCATGCTCGACGCCTATTCGATGACGGACTTCGTGCTGAACCGCGACGCGCGCTTCGCGGAGTTCCTCGCGAAGAGCCCGCCGGTCGGCTCGCCGGTGCCGGAGCGGTGGGACTTCCGCGCGGTCGAGGAGCAGACGGGCGCGGCGATCCTGCCGGCGGCGTACCGTCGCCAGCTGGCGGTCGCCCGGCAGCGGTTCTTCAAGCCGATCTTGCTGGTGCCGCACGCGGTCACGGTCCTGAAGGCGATCGGTGCGGCGATCCTGATTGCGCTCGTCGCGCTGCTGATCTTCCGCTGGAGCGGAGTGATGGACGCGCTGAGCACGGAATGGCCGATCTGGTGGCTCCTGCTCGGGCTCGGGCTGCCGCTCCTGCTCGTCGTCCTCTACGTCAAGGAGCGCGGGCCGTTCTTCGTCCGCTGGCCCGGCGTCGCCCTCGTCTCGTACCTGATGCCGATCGTGTTCGCGCCGCTCCTCTGGCTCTACTCGCTGGTCGCGGTCTACGTCTCGACCCCGATCTTCAACCGGCTGGGGAGAGTGCGATCTAGTTCGGCCCGCGACGCCACGCGTCACGGCTCGCAATCAGCGCCAGCGCCACGTTGACCGCCGAGATCGCGGTCGCGGTCAGCGCGGCCCGCGGGGCGAGCGCCTTCGTATAGCCGGCCTTCGCGGCCGAGATCGTGTCCGAGCCGTGCACGATCACGGAGTCCCGCAACGCGTGACGCCTCACCTCCGGATCGCTCGAGAGCAGGTCGACGCCCATCAGCACGGTGCGGATCCCGAACATCCGCCACGGGTAGTCGGCGCTGCGGTCGAGCCCGAGCCTCGCGTCCAGCCGCTCCGGTGCGAGGAGCGCGGTGCCTCCGTTGAAGATCCGGATCGCAGCCAGGGCGAACCGCGCCGCGTCGGAGCGCTTCACACCGTCGACCGCCGCCAGGGCGCGAACGGGTTCTCGACGCCCCGCAGCGCAGGCTCGAGGTCTGGGAAGTGGCGCAGGAGCACCGAGCGCATCGAGTTGCGCTCGATCCAGTCGAGCCCGGTCTGCGTGTAGACCTCGGGCCGGTAGTCGCGCGTGAAGAAGCGGTCGCTCTTCAGCCGGCGCGAGGCCATGAGGATGAACACGCGGAAGGCCGTGTCGCTGAAGCCGAACCCCTTCGGCTTCGGCTCCGCGTACAT
Organism: uncultured Actinomycetes bacterium; assembly: GCA_963712635.1. Lineage (GTDB taxonomy): Bacteria > Actinomycetota > Thermoleophilia > Gaiellales > Gaiellaceae > VAXT01. Next base: position 934,141 of record CAVQIS010000008.1, read on the forward strand.
CCCGACCATGTGGTCGACGCGCTCGACGTCGTCGTAGACCGCGCGCAGCTCCTCGGCCGTCTCCGGGTCGCCGGTCAGCTCCTCGAACGACTCGACCGGCTTCAGGTGGAAGAGCCGGCGGAACTGGTTGTAGCGCGGGACGCCGCGCTCCCGGGTGCGCAGGATGTCCGTCGCGGCGAGGTCGATCGTCGTCCCGTCCGCGCGGTTGAACGTCTGCAGGAAGCGCGGGTAGTTGTGGAGCGCGATCGCGCCGGGATGCGAGATGCCGAACGAGTAGAAGAGGTCGTCCATCGGCGTCTCGTCGAGCCGCTCGCGGACGTGGAGCGCACCGAGGTCCTCGAGCGTGTGCTCGTGCAGCAGCGCGTCCTTGGCGAGCGAGCGGAAGCTGTAGTCGTCCGGGATCAGCGGGTGCATCCGATAGACGGCGACGAACTCCTCGGTCAGCGAGTAGCGCACGCCGTGGTGGTCCGTCGGCGAGCCTGGGAATGCCGCGGATGACCTCGTTCGCGGTCTTGCGGCCGAAGCGCTTGTCGAGGTTCTCGCCCTCGAGGCCCCACCAGTTGGCGCGCAGGGCGAGGACCGTCGTCGGGTGGGCGATGATCGCGGGCGTCCAGTCGACCGTGTGGATCTTCGCCATCAGCGCGGCGGTGATCAGGCGCCCCTTGTCGTAGAGCTCCTGGTCGGTGAGCTCCGGATGCCGTTCGTGGAGCTCGTCGCAGATCGCGTTGTGCTCGCGCATGAAGAGCGAGTGCAGGAGCGCGAGGCCGACCCAGAAGTTGCCGGCGACTCCCGTGAGATCGATGTGCTTCTCCAGCTCCTGCGGCGGCAGGCCCTGCTCGTCGATTTGGAGCTTGCCGTTCTCGCCCGAGCGGAGCGCGGCCGCGAAGGCGGGGTCGCGGCCGTAGATCTGGGAGCCGTCCCACCAGTGCGTGTCGTCGGTGACGTACGTGAGCGGCTGGTTCGGGTCGGTGCTCGGGTCCGCGTGCGTCCGCGGGATCTTCATCGGGTGCTCGGGCCAGGGGTCGTCGTCGGCGACCGGGATCTCCCACGGCTCCTCCGGCGCGGGCTTGCCGTGGCTGAACCAGTCGTGCACCTCGAACTGGATCCAGGCTCCGGCGAGCAGGTTGAGCGTCGTCGCGGGCTGGAACTCCTCGCGGGTCAGGAGCTCGCGGCTGACCAGGCGCGGGCTCGGGTCGAGCATCGCGTCGGGCGGCTCCCGATAGGTGAACGAGAGCGGCACGTTGCGGCCGAAGCGGCTCCCGAGGCTGCCCATCAGCGGGTCGTTGAGGTCGTTGAACGTTCCGTCGAGGGTGCGTGCCGTCAGGTAGCCGTCGTGGTCGTCGATCGGTGGCACGTCGAGCGCTCCGCGGCCCGTGTCGTGGAGGTTCTCGTCGCGCAGCCGCTGACGGAGGCCGACCAGGGTCAGAAGCCCGGCTGGAAGCGGGAGCTTGTCCCAGCCGACGCGCCGGTCGAGCGAGTCGGCCGTGCCGCGGAGGAGCGAGGAGAGCGACATTACGGCAGTCCTTTCGGGACGTTGCCGCAGACGTCGCTGCTATGCAAGCACTCTTTTCCAGGCGGAGTCAACGTGCTACGTTCGCCCGCGTCACTGCCAAGCAGGAGTGGAGATGTCCGTCGAAGCACCCAACCTGCTGCGGCTATCCGCTGAGGAGCTGGACCAGCTCTTCCGCTCGAGCGAGGCCGGTCCGATTCCGAGAGGTGAGGCACACGGCACCGTGCTCGTGCGGCCGGGGACCAACCTGGCCTGGCCCGCGGCGAAGCTGCTCCACCTGTTCGCCTGGAAGGGCAAGGTCTTCGATCCCGACAACGCCGAGCTCCTGAACGAGGTCGGCCCGTTCGGCTGGAAGTCGGTGCGCGCGAAGGTCTACAAGGACGAGAGCTGGCTCGACGGCGAGCAGTCGATCGTCCTCGACTACTCGGGGACGTCGCTCGTCGCGCACTGGGTCCGCGACGAGATCCGGCTCGTCGCGCCGGGGACGTACCTCGGGATCGTGTACTGGGAGCGCACGAAGATCCTCGACTTCGCGCTCGAGTTCCGGGCTTGAAGCAGCAGTCCGCAGTGACCATCGCGGCGCACGTTCGGCCGGGTGAGACTGCCGCGCTCGCAGAGCTGTTGGCGTCGATGGGCGACGGCGTGGCGAACGGGTCGGTGCTCGACCTCGGCGCGCTCTCCGAGGTGCACTTCGCGCGGTTGTTCCTGCTCGAGGAGACGACCGACCTCGAGGGCAAGGCGATGCCTGCCTCGCTCGTCTACCTCGCGGACTTCGACGTCGCGCGCGACGAGCACCTGGCGGAGCTTGCTGCGGCTCCCGGGCTCGATGAGGTCTTCGGGCACTGCGACGGCTACTCGCCGGACGACCGGCTCGGGTTCCTGCGGGCGCACGTGATCAAGGAACAGGCGCGCTACGTGAACACGCCCCGCCGCGGAGTCGAGCAGATCCGGCGCGAGGGGAAGCTTCGCGAGGCGCTCGAGACGTTCCTCGACGAGCGAGCCGACTACCTGGAAGGGGTCGACCCTGTTGCGATCCGCGCCGAGATCGTCGACTACGTCCGCGGCGAGCCGTCGCTCGCCTGGGCGCTCGAGCCCGCGCCGCGCCCGTCGGTCGCCTGGAGCGTCCGCGAGGCGGCGCACCTGATGGCGATCCCGATCGGGCTCCTGGTGGTCTCGCCCCTGCTCATCGTGGCCGCACCGGTCTACGCGATCCTGCTCCGCAGGCACGAGCGCGCGGACGCAGGCCGAAGACCTCTTGCCCGACGAGGAGACCGTGCACACGCTGGCTGCGCTCGAGGATCACGTCGTCCAGAACCCGTTCACGGCGATCGGCTTCGTCAAGCCCGGGCGCTTTCGGCGGATGACGATCCTCGGCGTGCTGAACGGCGTCTCGTTCGCCGCGCGGCACGTCTTCAACCGCGGCAGCCTCGCGGGCGTGAAGACGATCCACTTCGCGCGCTGGGTCTTTCTCGACGAGGGCCGCCGCGTCTTCTTCGCGAGCAACTACGACGGGTCGCTCGAGAGCTACATGGACGACTTCATCGATCAGATCTCGTGGGGGCTGAACATCGTCTTCTCGAACGGATTCGGCTATCCGAAGACTCGGTGGCTCGTGCTCGACGGCGCGCGCGACGAGCTCGCGTTCAAGCACTACCTGCGCCGGCACCAGGTGCCGACGAGGGTCTGGTACTCCGCCTACCCGCGACTGACCGCGGCGAACGTCGCGCGGAACGAGCAGATCCGGAATGGGGTCCGCGGTGACATGGGCCGCGAGGAGGCGGAGCAGTGGCTGCAGCTCCTGTGACGATCGAGCTCGCGGACGTGCAAGGGCTCGTGGCCCGCGGGTACGGGTCGCTGAGCGCGGCATCGTTCCTGCTGCTCGGTCTCGAGGACGGTGCGGCGGCGCGGCGCTGGCTCGCGGCGGTCGTGGGCTCGGTCACGTCCGGCGACGATCGGCCCGAAGCGCGCGCGGTCAACGTGGCGTTCACGAGTGTGGGGCTCGCGCGGCTCGGTCTTCCGGACCCACTGTTGCAGCAGTTCTCGAACGAGTTCGTGCACGGGATGACGACCGAGCACCGGCAGCGGAGTCTCGGAGACGTCGGCGACTCCGCCCCTGAAAGATGGGACTGGGGCGGGCCGTCGACCGGCTCCATCGGCGCGGTGCTCATGCTCTATGCGCGCGATCCCGCCGAACTCGAGCGGCTCCTCGAAGAGCACTCACGCCTGCTCGTGGAGAGCGGCGTCGAGGTGCAGCGGAAGCTCGACACGTCGAACCTGGACGGGTTCGAGCCGTTCGGCTTCCGCGACGGGATCTCGCAGCCATATGTGGAGGGGCTGGCGAAAGCGGGGCCGGCCGGCCAGACCGTTCGCGCGGGCGAGTTCGTCCTCGGCTACGTGAACGAGCACGGGCACTACACGGACGAGCCGCTGCTCGAGGACGGGATCGGCCGCAACGGCTCGTACCTCGTCTTCCGCCAGCTCGAGCAGGACGTGCGCGGGTTCTGGCGGTTCATCGACTCGGCGGCGCCCCACCCCGCCGAGCGCACCCGGCTCGCCGCAAAGATGGTCGGGCGCTGGCCCGGCGGCGCGCCGCTCGCGGTTTCGCCCGACCGCGACGACCCCGCGCTGGCCGAGGTCAACGACTTCGGCTACTTCCACGAGGATCCCGTCGGCACCGGCTGCCCGGTCGGCGCGCACGTCCGGCGGACGAACCCGCGGGACTCCCTCGACCCGCGCCCGGGCACCGAGAAGTCGCTCGCGATCAACCGCCGCCATCGGCTGTTGAGGCGCGGCCGGGAGTACGGACAGGAGCTGCTGAGCCCCGACGCTGCGCTGGCCCAGTCGCTGGCGCCGGACGAGGAGCGCGGCCTGCACTTCATCTGCCTGAACGCGAACATCTCCCGCCAGTTCGAGTTCGTCCAGAACACCTGGCTGAACAACCCGAAGTTCGCCGGTCTCTACGACGACTCGGACCCGCTCATCGGCCAGTCGGCTCCGTACGGCGGCACGTTCACGATGCCCTCGGCCACGGGCGCGCGGTCACGAGTCAACGGCATGCCGCGCTTCATCACGGTCAAGGGCGGCGCGTACTTCTTCCTGCCGGGCCTCGAAGCGCTGCGGCGCCTCGCCTCGCTCTAGAACGTCTCGTCGCCCGTCGGCTCGTAGTGCTCGACGTGCGTTCATCTTCTGGCGCAGCTGAGCGAGCTCCGAGTACATCCGCTTGCGGGCGCGGCTCTGGTTTCCGAGCGGGCGGTGCTCGGCGATGCAGTGCCAGGGGTTGTAGGTGAGCACGCGCGCGAAGTCGAGCTGCGCGGGCGAGTCGAACGTCTGCTTCGGGATGCGCAGCGTGGCCGCCGGCACGCGCGGTGAGCGCTTCGTGGGCCAGAGCACCCCGTTGTTCTCGATCGGCATCGTGTGCGGGTCGGTCTGCACCTGCAGCGTGAAGTCGAACTCCACGTCCTCCTCGGCGAGCGTCTTCACCATGGCGTCGCGCAGGTAGTTGTCGGGAGGACGCCTGGGCAGCCGCGGCACGCGGCTCCGCTCCTTCCGGCGGCTGAGCATCGCGTACTGCATCGCCTGGCCCTCCCCGAGCAGGTACGGCACGCAGCTGAAGTACTGGCTCTCGAGCGGGCTCGTCTGCGTCTTCGTCCAGAGCAGCTGCATGATCGAGTCGAGGACGTGCGAGTCGCGCGGATCGAGGAAGTAGTAGATCGCAGCGTTGCGGAGACTCCAGTACTGCAGGCGCGCGTTGGCGCGCGTGTCCGGCGTGACGAAGGTCGGCGGCGAGACCCCGAGGAAGTCCTGCGTGTGCTGCTCGTCCTCGAGGAGCTTGGGCCCCGGGACGCCCATCAGCTTGATGCTCATGCTCATGAAGCCGACGTCGTCGATGTCCGGCGTGATGTACGGCCCCGGTCCGGAGAAGCGCACCCATGCACGGTAGGTCTTCGGCTCGGCGAAGATCCCGCGCCGCATGTGCTCCGGCAGGTCGTCACGGACGGTGAACTCGCCGCGCACCATGCCGTGCGTCTTCGTGTTGCCCCCGCGCTCGAAGTAGCCCGGATTCCAGAGCCCCCTCATCTGCGCGGTGAACTCGTCGATGATCGCCTGGAGGTGCTCCTCCTCCCCGGGCTGCGTCCGCTCCTCGGCGAGCCCGAGCCCGTCGTCGCGCCGTTTGAGGTTGATGAGCGCTGTTGTCGCCCGGGACAATGGGTCGCGCAGCACCTTGTCGAACGCCGGCCTGAAGAACGGATCGACACGCCGCTCGGCCTTGATCGCGAAGAGCAGCACGCGCGCCACGGCGTCGAGAAGCGCGTTCCCGGTTGCAGGCGGAGGCAGTCCGAAGCCTGGCCCCGGGCCGCTCTTTGCCGCAGTGACGTCGTCTGTGATCGCCACCGTCCGCTCCTTCGTCGCCGCTTTCGAGCGTACTTCGACTCGGCCGGCTAAAGCAAGATGCCGGGGATGACTCGGCCGCTTCGCGTTGCGCTCCTCGGTTACGGCCTCGCCGGGTCGGTGTTCCACGCGCCGTACATCGCGGCGGCCGAAGGCCTCGAGCTCGCCGCCGTCACGACTCGCGACCCCGAACGGCGGCGGAGCGCGGAGGAGAGGTATCCCGGCGTGCTCGTGCTCGACCGCCCGGAGGACGTGTTCGAGCGGGCCGGCGACTTCGACCTCGTCGTGGTGGCGACGCCGAACCGCTTCCACGTGCCCAATGCGCTGGCCGCGTTCGAGGTCGGGCTCCCGGTCGTCGTCGACAAGCCGCTCACGCCGACGGCCGAGGAGGCACGGCGGCTCATCGACGCCGCCGACGAGCGCGGCCTCATGCTGACCGTGTTCCAGAACCGCCGCTGGGACGGCGACTTCCTCACGGTGCGGCAGCTCGTCGGCGAGGGCGCGCTCGGCACCGTGCACCGCTTCGAGTCGCGGATCGACCGCTGGCGGCCGCAGCTCACGGGCGCCTGGCGCGAGCAGCCAGCCGAGGCGGGCGGGCTGCTCCTCGACCTCGGCACGCATCTCGTCGACCAGGCGCTCCAGCTCTTCGGCCCAGCCGAGCTCGTGCACGCGGAGATCGACGCGCGACGCGCGGGCGCGGAGGTGGAGGACGACGTCTTCCTCGCGCTCGAGCACGTGTCGGGCGAGCGGTCGCATCTCTGGATGAGCCTCGTCGCCGCCCAGCCCAGCCCGCGCTTCCGCGTCCTCGGCGACCGCGCCGCGTACGTCAAGCACGGAGAGGACCCGCAGGAAGCCGCGCTGCGTGCGGGCCGCACTCCGGGGGACCCCGGCTGGGGCGAGGAGCCGTCCGAGGCGTGGGGCCTGCTCGGCGCCGAAGAGCTCCGCCCCGTTCCGACCGTGCCGGGCGACTACACGGCGTTCTACGACGGCGTCGCGCGGGCCCTGCGCGAAGGCGGTCCGCCCCCGGTCGATCCGGCGGACGCCGTCCGCGTTCTCGAGCTGCTCGAGGCCGCACGGGTCCTCTAGGGTCTCGCCATGAGCGAGGAAGCCAGGATCGAGCGGTCCGAGGAGGGCGCGCACGCCGCGTCGCCCGGCTGGTTCGTCCTCAACATCGCCGAAGCCCGCTGGGGCCATCACGACGTCGCGGGCCGCTGGACGGAGCTCGAGCCGCCGGATGGGTTCGAGCACTACGGCATCGGGATCCACGTCCTCGAGCCCGGCCAGCCGAACGGCAAGTACCACTCCGAGAACGTGCAGGAGGACTTCCTCGTGCTCTGGGGCGAGTGCATCCTGATCGTCGAGGACGAGGAGCGGCACCTGAAGGCATGGGACCTCTTCCACTGCGCGCCGGGGACGAACCACATCCTCGTCGGCGCCGGGGATGGGCCGTGCGCGATCCTGATGGCCGGCCTGCGCGGGTCTGGGAAGGAGCTGCACTACCCGGTCAGCGAGGTCGCCGCGCGCCACAACGCCTCCACGCCCGAGGAGACCGACACGCCGAAGGTCGCTTACCGCGACTGGTCTTCGTTCGAGGATCGGTACACGCGACTCGACTGGCCGCTGTGAGCTCGGAGCGCGAGCGGGAGCTCCAGCAGGTCACGATCGGCGAGCCGTGGCGTGCTGACGGCCCGATCACGATCGTCGAGTACGACCCCGCCTGGCCTGGGCTCTACGAGCGGGAAGCCGAACGGATTCGAGGTGCTCTGGGCGGCCAGGCCCGTCTCCTCGAGCACGCCGGCTCGACCTCCGTGCCCGGGCTCGCGGCCAAGCCGGTCATCGACATCGTCCTGGCCGTTCCGGACTCGTCAGATGAAGGCGCGTACGTCCCGCCGCTCGAAGCCGCGGGCTACGTCCTGCGCATCCGCGAGCCCGACTGGTACGAGCACCGGCTGTTCAAGGGCCCCGACACGAACGTCAACGTGCACGTCTTCTCCGAGGGCTGCGAGGAGATCGCGCGCATGCTCGCGCTTCCGCGACCACCTGCGCTCGAACGACGCCGACCGGGAGCTCTACGAGCGCACGAAGCGCGAGCTGGCCGCACGCGAGTGGGAGTTCGTCCAGGACTACGCGGACGCGAAGACCGAGGTCGTGAAGGAGATCGTCGCGCGCGCCGGGCTCGAGGATTGAGCCGCGGAAGCCGCAGCTACAATAAGGCCCTCGCGGGGCTATAGCTCAGCTGGGAGAGCGCCTGGATCGCACCCAGGAGGTCGCCGGTTCGAGCCCGGCTAGCTCCATGAAGAAAAGCCCTGGTGCCAGGGCTTTTCGTTTTCTCGGCTGACGGCGTCAGCCGAGCAGTCGGAAGTAGCGCGCGATCGGGAGCAGCGTGAAGCCAGCGGCTTCGTATGCAGCCCGAGCAGGCGCGTGGCCGGCGTCGCCACCGGTCTCGACGACCGCGATGTCCATGCCGCAGCTCAGCATGTGCTCGGTGGCGTGCTCCGTGAGTCGGGAGCCGATCCCGCGCCGCTGGTAGTCGGGATCGACACCGATGATGTCGATCACCCCCATGCGTTCGTGGAACGCGTTCAGCGCAACCGAGGCGAACCCGACCGGCTTTCCGTCGGCGACGGCCACGAAGACGTCCCGCTCCTCGCTCAGGCAGCTCGACCGGACCGCCTCGGCCTGACCAGCGCGCCAGTCAGGGTGCAAGCGGAGAAAGATCTCGTCCCCGAGAACTTCCCGAATCGAGTCGAAGATGGGCTCCCACGCCCGGAGGGAGAACGCGATTACCGGGTCAAGGTCTTCTGAGCGGAATTCGCGAAGCTGGATCGAGTCGTCGGTCATGGCCCGGAGGGTCGCAGCCTAGACACGTCATGCCGGGGTGGCGTCGCGGTCGCGCTTGCGGCGGGAGGCAATCGACTGGCGTTTCGTCGCCGTGAGCTCGACCTTCCGCAGGCGGATGCTCTTCGGGGTCACCTCGACGCACTCGTCGTCCCGGATGAACTCGAGTGCCTGCTCGAGAGAGAGCGGGCGTGGCGGAATGAGCCGGACGAGCTCGTCCGCGGTGGAGGAGCGCATATTCGTGAGCTTCTTCTCCTTGGTGGCGTTGACGTCGAGATCCTCGCCCCGGGCGTTCTCGCCGACGACCATGCCCTCGTAGACCTCCACGCGCGGGCCGATGAACAGCGACCCACGCTCCTGGAGCGCAGCTATCGCGAACCCGGTCGCGTTGCCTCTGCGATCGGCGACGAGGCTGCCCGTCGGACGAGTTCGCAGCTCGCCGTGCCACGGCTCCCAGCGCTCGAAGACGTGGTGCATGATCCCGGCCCCGCGCGTCTCCGTGAGAAATTCGGTACGGAAGCCGATCAGCCCGCGAGCCGGCACGAGGTACTCCATGCGGGCCCAGCCCGTGCCGTGGTTGACCATCTGCTGCATCCGGCCCTTCCGGAGCGCGAGCATCTGCGTGACGACGCCGATGTAGTCCTCCGGGACGTCGATGGCGACCCGTTCGACAGGCTCGTGCTTCTTCCCGTCGATCACGCGCGTCAGCACCTCGGGCTTCCCCACGGTGAGCTCGAATCCCTCGCGCCGCATGATCTCGACGAGGACGGCGAGCTGGAGCTCTCCGCGCCCTTGCACCTCCCAGACATCGGGGCTCGTCGTCGGTTGCACGCGCAGAGAGACGTTCCCGACGAGCTCGCGCTCGAGGCGGGCGATCAGCGCGCTGGCCGTCACCTTGTCGCCCTCGGTGCCGGCGAGCGGGGAGGTATTGATCCCGAGGGTCATCGCCAGGGACGGCTCGTCCACGGTGCTGACCGGTAGCGGGCGCGGGTCGTCGGCGTCCGCGATCGTCTCGCCGATCGTGACCTCGGCGAGGCCGGCGAGCGCGACGATCTCGCCGGGGCCGGCTTCCTCGGCGGGGATCCGGTCCAGCGCCTCGGTCACGTAGAGCTCGGTCACCTGCGCCTTCTCGATCGTCCCATCGGCGCGGCACCACGCGACCTGCTCGCCTTTGCGGATCGTCCCGTGCAGAACGCGCAGCAAGGCCAGCCTCCCGACGTACGGCGACGCATCGAGGTTCGTGACGAGCGCTTGCAGCGGGTGATCCGGGTCGTACGACGGGGGCGGAACGGTTGCGAGCAGGGTCTCGCGGAGCGGCTCGAGGTCGGAGGCGAGCTCATCTGGTTTGAGGCCGGCCTGGCCGGTGCGCGCGTTCGCGTACACGATCGGAAAGTCGATCTGCGTCTCGTCCGCGTCGAGGTCCAGGAAGAGCTCGTAGACCTCGTTCACAACTGCTTCGGGACGGGCGTCCGGCCGGTCGACCTTGTTCACGACGAGGACGACGGGAAGCCGCGCCTCGAGCGCCTTGCGGAGGACGAACCGCGTCTGGGGCAGAGGTCCCTCGCTCGCATCGACCAGGAGGAGCACACCGTCGACCATCGTCAGACCACGTTCGACTTCGCCCCCGAAGTCGGCGTGGCCGGGCGTGTCGATGATGTTCACCTTCGTGTCGCCGAGCTGAACCGCCGTGTTCTTGGCGAGGATCGTGATGCCCTTCTCGCGTTCGAGGTCCATCGAGTCCATGACCCGCTCCGCCACGTCCTGATTGGCGCGGAACGAGCCGGATTGCCAGAGCAGGGCGTCGACGAGTGTCGTCTTGCCGTGGTCGACGTGCGCGACGATCGCGACGTTTCTCAGGTCGTCGCGGCGCGCGAGGGATGAAGAGCCGCCGGGCACGCGACTCACACTAGCGGCGGTACCCTCCGCGGCATGCCTCGCGACAAGCCCGAGCCGATGACGCCTGGCCAGAAGGAAAGGCTCGAGTCGGAGCTCGCCGAGCTGGAGGGACCGCGTCGCCGGGAGGTCGTTCAGGCGATCGCGACGGCCAGGGGGTTCGGCGATCTGTCCGAGAACTTCGAGTACCACGCGGCCAAGAACGACCAGGGTCTCCTCGAGGCCCGGATCAGGACGATTCGCGATCGCCTGGACCGGTCCGTCCTGGTCGACCAGGCGTCGTCGGAGAGCGGCGAGGTCGGGGTCGGGTCGACGGTCGACGTCGAGGACGAGAACGGCGAGCGGATGACAATCGAGATCTCCAGCGTCGGAGGCGTCTCGCCCGACTCACCGCTCGGCGGCGCCCTGCTCGGGGCAAGCCCCGGGGACATCGTCGATGTCGACGCGCCGCGGGGCTCCTGGCGGGCGCGCGTCATCGCTGTGTCGCACTCAGTGGGTCGCCGGTTCGAGTCCGTCTAGCAGCGGCGAGCGGGTCTGTTCTTTACGCCGCGGACTGGAGTGAGCGGTCGACCGCGTCGGGCGACAGCACGTGCTCGATGGCCATCGTCGCCGCTCCGATCACGCCGGCCCGGTCGCCGAGGCGACTCGGGACGATGCGGAGATCGCGCGTCGCAAGCGGGAGCGAGCGGCTGAAGATCCCCTCGCGGACACCGGCCAGAAGCTGCGCATGCGCCTCGGCGATGTCGCCGCCGATGACGATCACCGCCGGATTGAAGAAGTTGACCGTGCCGGCGAGCACTTCGCCCAACGTCCGGCCGGCGTCGCGCACCATCCGGATTGCACCCGCGTGGCCGCCCTGGACGAGCCTGACGACGTCGCGGCTGCGGGCGGCATCTTCACCCGCCTCGGCCAGTCTCTGGGCGAGCGCCTGACCTCCTGCGACTGCTTCGAGGCAGCCGACGTTTCCGCAGCGACAGATGACGTCCTCCCGACTCGTGGCCCGGATGTGACCGATGTCGCCCGCCGCTCCGCGGGCACCCCGGTGGATGTGTCCGTCGGCGACGATGCCGCAGCCGATGCCGGTTCCGACCTTGATCAGCAGCAGATGCTCGGTGTCCGGCCAGTGCATTCGGTGCTCACCGCGAGCCATGATGTTGACGTCGTTGTCGACGAGCACCGGAGCGCTGTACCGGCTGGCGAACCACTCCGGGATCGGGAAGCCGTCCCAGCCGGGCATGATCGGCGGATTCACGGGCCGCCCGCTCTCGAACTCGACGGGCCCCGGCACGCCGATTCCGATCCCCCGCACGTCTTCATGTGAGCGGCCGACTTCGTCCAACAGCTCGGTGAAGCGCTCGGCGACCCAGGCGAGGGCGTGCTCCGGTCCCGAGGCGATCTCGAGGTCGGAGGCCCGCTCGGCCAGCGGGGTGCCTGCGAGGTCGCTCACCGCCAACCGGGCATGCGTCGCTCCCAGGTCGGCAACCAGGACCACGCCTGCGTCGCGATTGAACGCCAGGATGGTCGCCGGGCGGCCGCCGGTCGAGGGGTTGCCGCCGGCCTCGTAGACGAGCTGCTGCTCCATGAGTGCGTCGACACGTTGGGCGACGGTCGAGCGCGCGAGCCCGGTCGCCCTGGCGAGGTCGGCTCGCGTCACGGCGACCTCTTCCCGGATCAAGCGCAGGAGCGCGCCGGCGCTGGTCGGCGACGAGTTCGTTGCCATGCCGACGAAAGTAAAGCATGGAGTGGACGAAGTAGGCTGGCTTTTGCTTGACAGTTGGACTAAGCCAGTTTAGGTTCCTTCGCTGATGCCTCTCCGAGTGGCGATCGCGGGTACCGGATTCATCGGCAGGGTGCATGCGCGGTCGGCGCGCCTTGCGGGCGCACACCTTGTGGGGATCGCCGCCTCGTCACGGGAATCAGCCAAGGCTGCGGCCACCGAGCTCGACGCGGATCGCGCTTTCGACTCCGCCGAGGACCTGGTGCGCGACCCGGACGTCGACGTCGTGCACATCTGCACGCCGAACCACTTGCACGTCCCCCTCGCCGAGGCAGCCTTGGCGGCAGGCAAGCACGTCATCTGCGAGAAGCCGCTGGCACCCGACGGGAGCGGCGCGGGACACCTCGTAGACCTCGCCGCCGAAGCGGGGATTGCTCGCCGGGGTTCCCTTCGTCTACCGCTACTACCCGACGGTGCGCGAGGCCCGCGAGCGCGTCGCCGGCGGGCAGACCGGACCGATTCGCCTTCTCCACGGCACCTATCTCCAGGATTGGCTCCTGAGACCCGACGACGCCAACTGGCGCGTGGACGAGCGACTTGGAGGGCCGTCGCGGGCGTTCGCCGACATCGGCTCGCACTGGTGCGACCTGGCCGAGTTCGTTTCCGGCCAGCGCATCGTCCGCCTCTCGGCGAGCCTGATGACGGCGATGCCAGAGCGGGTCGGCGCAACCGGCCGCCGCGCGTTCGAGGCCGCCGGCGACGGTGGCGACGGCACGCAGCGTGTCACCACCGAAGACGCCGCCATCGTCCAGTTCGAGACCGACGCCGGCGCGATGGGCTCGGTCGTCGTCAGCCAGATCTCGGCAGGCCGCAAGAACCGGCTCTGGATCGAGCTCGACGGCGCCGAGCAGGCGCTCGCCTTCGACCAGGAGAGCCCCGAGACGCTCTGGTGCGGGAGTCGCGACGAGCTGAGGATCGTTCGCCGCGATCCGGCGACCCTCTCCCCGCCGGCCGCGCGGCTCGCGTTCCTCCCCGGCGGACACCCCCAGGGCTACGCGGATTGTTTCGACGCGTTCGTGGCCGACTTCTACGAGGGAGTCCGGAGCGGTTCCGCTCCCGAAGGGATGCCGACGTTCTCCGACGGCCTGCGCGCCGCGGTGATCACCGACGCGGTTCTCGCCTCCTCCCGAGAGCAGCGCTGGGTCGACGTGGCAGCGAGCGAAAAGACCGCAGTCGATCCCCAGCCGGTGGCGACGTGAAGCTCGGCTTCCTCACGTCCTGCATGCCCGAGCGCAGCCTCGAGGACATCGCAGAGTGGGCGAAGGCAAACGGCTACGAGGCGCTCGAGCTCGCCGCCTGGCCGCACCTGGGTGACCGGCCGTTCACGGCCAGCCACGTCAAGGCCGACGCCTTCGACGACGCCGAGGCAGACCGCGTTCGCCAAGCGCTCGAGGACAACGGGCTCGTCCTGTCCGCGCTCGCCTACTACGACAACAACCTCGCCCCCGACCCCGCCGAGCGCGAGGCGTACCACACCCATCTCCGCGCCTGTATCGACGCGGCCGCCGCCCTGGGCGGAGTTCCGGTCGGCACGTTCATCGGCCGCGACCCGGGAGGCAGCGTCGCCGCGAACCTCCGCGAGGCGGAGCGCATCTTTCCGCCGCTCGTCGACTACGCGGGCGAGCGCGGCGTGCAGCTGATGATCGAGAACTGCGTCATGGAGGGCTGGCATCCGGACGGCTACCCGGGCAATCTGGCCTACTCGCCGGAGCTCTGGGAGTGGATGTTCGAGCTCGGGCTCTACCTCAACTTCGACCCCTCCCACCTGCTCTGGCTGGGGATCGACCCGGTCGAGGCCCTGAGGCCGTACGTCGACCGGGTTGCGCACGCCCACGCCAAGGACGCCGAGACGTTTCCGGCCGAGCGCAACCGCTACGGCTTCTTCGGTCGCACCTCGACCCGCGAGCAAGACCCCTGGGACATGGGCTGGTGGCGGTATCGGATCCCCGGGCTCGGCGAGGTCGACTTCCGACGCTATGTCGACGCGCTCTACCAGGGCGGCTTCGACGGAACGCTGTCGGTCGAGCACGAGGATCCGGTATGGGGCGGGACGCCGGAGCTGGTCGAGGACGGGCTCCGGATCGCGCACAACAACCTGCGAGGGCTGGTGATCCGGTGACGAAGGTCCTGGAGATCCGGAACCTGGTCAAGGAGTTCCCGGGCGTCAAGGCGCTGCAAGGCGTCGACCTCGAGGTCCTCGAAGCCGAAGTGCATTGCCTGCTCGGCGCCAACGGCGCCGGCAAGTCGACGCTCATCAAGTGCGTGTCGGGCGCCCTCGAGCCGACCAGCGGCGAGATCCTCTTGCAAGGCGAGCCGCTGCCGTCCGGCGACCCCGCCGGCACGCTCAAGCGCGGCATCGCGACGATCTATCAGGAGCTCGACCTCGTTCCCGACCTCAGCGTGGCCGAGAGCGTCTTCCTGGCCCACGAGCCCCGCCGCGGGCCGCTGCTCGACCTGGACAAGATGTACCGGGAATCGGCCGCTCTCCTCGCCCGGCTGGGCCACGACTCGATCCCCGTTCGCGCCAAGGTGGGCCAACTGCGGCCGGCAGCCCAGCAGATCGTGTCGATCGCCCGGGCGCTGTCGGGAAACGTCCGGCTGCTGATCATGGACGAGCCGTCCGCGATCCTGGACGAAGGCGAGGTCAAGACCCTCTTCGAGGTGGTTCGCCGGCTCACGGCTGAAGGTGTCGGCGTCATCTACATCTCGCACCGCCTCGATGAGATTCGGCGCATCGGCGACCGCGTCACCGTGCTCGCGGACGGGCGCACGACCGGTACGGGCCTGCCCGCGTCCACGCCGACCGACCAGCTCGTTCAGCTCATGGTCGGACGGAAGGTCGAGCAGCTCTATCCCGAACGGCTCGTGGGCACCGACCGCGTGCTGCTCGAGGTTCGGGACGCCAGACGGCTGCCCGCTGTTCGCGGCGTGAGCCTGAAAGTTCACGCGGGCGAGATCGTCGGCCTGGGCGGGCTCGTCGGGTCGGGCCGGACGGAGCTCCTCCGATTGGTCTACGGGCTCGACCAGCCGGAGGCCGGCGAGTTCCTCGTCGAGGGCAAGCGGCTGCGCCCCAACCGCCCGGGCGCTGCGATTCGGCGAGGGCTCGGCCTCGCTCCAGAGGACCGCAAGTCGCAGGCGCTCGTCCTCGACTGGAGCCAGACGAAGAACGTGACCATCGCCGACCTCAACCGCTTCTCGCGTGGGTTGCTGGACGTGCGGAAGGAGCGCGCCGCGGCGCACAAGCAGCTCAGGTCGTTGAACACGGTGCCGGACGATCCCGATCGCGTCGTTCGGCTGCTCTCGGGGGGCAACCAGCAGAAGGTCGTGCTTGCGCGCTGGCTGCTCCACGAGTGTCGCGTGCTGCTCCTCGACGAGCCCACCCGAGGCGTCGACATCGCGACGAAGGCCGAGATCTACCGAATCGTCAACGACCTCGCCAAGGCGGGCCTGGGCGTCCTCGTCGTCTCGTCGGAGCTCGAAGAGCTCGTCGGCATCTGCACCCGCATCCTCGTCATGCGCGACGGCGAGATCGTCGCCGAGGTCGACGGGAAGGACGCCACGGAGCACGAGCTCCTTCGCCACGCGGTCGCGCCCACCGATGCTCCCGAACTAGCCGAGGAGGTTGTATGAGCCAGGCTCCCGCCGAGCCGGCCGGCCCCGTGTTCGCCGATCGCCTGAAGGCGCTCCGGATTCAGGAATACGGGCTCGCCGGCGTCGTCGTCCTGCTGTTCATCGCCGGGGCGATCCTGAAGCCCGACACCTTCCCGACCTGGGACAACGTCCGCAACATGCTGACGCAGGCAAGCGTCGTCGGCGTGCTCGCGATCGGAATGACCTTCGTGATCGCGACGGCCGGCATCGACCTGTCCGTCGGCTCGATGGTCGCGGCGGCCGGCGTGTTCGGCGGGATCCTGCTCGGCGACACCGGCACGAGCAGCCTCATCTTCATCCTCGGCACGATCGCCTTCGCAACCTTCCTCGGAACGGTGAATGCGACGGCCATCGCCTACGCGCGGATCGTGCCGTTCATCGCGACGCTCGCAATGTTCTCGATCGCCAGGGGTCTTGCGTTACTCCTGAACGACAAGCTGCCGGTGAGCTTGCTCGACCTGAACGGCGGCTCGTTCGGAGACCCGCGGGCGTTCTCGTTGCTCTGGTTCGGCAACGGCAGGATCTTCGGCATCCCGGTGTCCGTGTACGTGTTCGCCGCGATCACGATCGCCGGCTGGATCGTCCTCAACCGCACGCGGTACGGTCGCTACGTCGTCTCGGTGGGCGGCAACCGCGAGGCCGCGCGCATCGCCGGCGTTCCCGTCCGGAGGATCATCTTCAGCGTCTACGTCCTGTCCGGACTGCTCGCCGGGGTGGCGAGCGTGCTCCTCTGCGCGCGGCTCGGAAGCGCCTCGCCCGTGAGCGGAAACCTCTACGAGCTCGACGCGATCGGGGCGGTCGTGATCGGCGGGACGAGTCTCGCCGGCGGACGGGCGACGATCGTCGGCACGTTTCTGGGCGTCCTCACGTTCGCGCTCATCTTCAGCCTCATGACGCAGCTCAATCTCTCGACCGAAGTCCAGCAGGTGACGAAGGGCTTGATCGTGCTCGCAGCCGTCCTGCTGCAGCGCTCGGACTCGCGGTACTGATGCTCGAAAAACACCACGACAGGAGGTACGGAATGTCGCGCAAGCGGCTCATCATCGGGATCGTCGCAGCCTCGCTGCTGGCGATCGGGACCACTGGCTGCAGCCTTGGCGGTGACGACGAAGCGACGAAGACGGTCACCGTCAGCGAGACGACGACGACGAGCGGAACGTCTTCCGGGAAGACGGTGAAGATCATCGCCAGCGTTCCGCCGACCGACCACGGCTGGCTCGGCGCCATCTCCAAGGACGCCCAGGCGGCGGCCGATCAGCACGACGACGTCGACTTCGAGCTGCTGCAGGCTGCGGACGCAGATTCCCAGGCGCAGCAGATCGAGCAGGCGATCGCGAAGAAGCCCGACGTGCTCGTCGTGCTCCCGCAGGACGGCGCCGCGCTCACGCCGGTTGCCCAGAAGGCCGAGAAGGCGGGCATCCCGGTGGTCAACATCGACCGCCTCTTCACGGCACCGGACGCCGCGACGGCGACCGTGCTCGGCGACAACTACCAGATCGGCGTTCTCGCGGCGAACTACATCGCCGACGAGTTGAAGTGCAAGGGCAACGTCGTCGAGATCCAGGGTCTGGCCGGCATCTCGGTCACGACCGACCGAACGAAGGGCTTCACCGACACGCTCAAGAAGAAGTGCCCGGACGGCGGCATCAAGATCGTCGCCTCGCAGCCGGGAGACTTCAACCCGGACAAGGGACTGACGGTGATGGAGAACATCCTCCAGGCCCAGAGCAAGATCGATGCCGTGTACACGCATGACGACGACATGGCGCAGGGCGTCGCGCAGGCCATTCGCAACGCGAACCGCGACGACGAGATGTTCCTCACCGGCGTCGGCGGGTCGGAGGACGCGATGAAGCAGATCAAGGAAGGCGGCCTCTACCGCGCCACGTTCCTCTACAACCCGAACATGGCCGGCACGGCCGTGAACATGGCGCGCCTGATCGGCCTCGGCGAGGGCTTCTCCGAGCTCGTTCCGCCCGAAGTCCCGCGTCAGGTGATCGTTCCCGCTGCCGTCGTCACGAAGGACAACGTCAGCGACTACGAGCAGTACGCGTTCAACTAGTCGTAACGAGCCATCGCGGCCCGCTGGATGCCACGAGCGTCCGGCGGGCCGCGCCGCCGCGAGCCGAGATCACACAGGCTGGACGAGCCACCGGATGCGCTCGGCGAGGAGCTCCGGGCTCCCGATGTGACCGTCTTCCTCCACCACGACCTCCGCGCCGGGCACGTTCTCCGCGAGCCATTCACCGTGTCGCCTGGGAACGAGGACATCACTGTCCCCGTAGATGACCCGGGTGGGCACCCTGATCTCGGAGACGTCGAAACCCCAGGGAGAAAAGAAGGCAAGGTCGTCGTCGACCAGGCCCCAGACACCGTTCCGGAACGCCTCGCCGACGTCCTGGCGGATCACCTCGCCGCGCTCGGGCCTCGCCAGTTCGGCGCGATCGGACTCGGGGATCGCCCAGTCCTCGAGCACTCTGCCCGGGTCGGCCGCGACTCGCTCGAGCATCCCCTCGGCCAGTCGCTCGAGCTCGGTCACGTGGGCCGGCCCGCCCTTCAGGGCAACCTCGGTCAACCGGACGTTCTCGGGGTCCATGCCGTCCGTCCAGTCGAAGTCGGGTATGTCATAGGGCGCCGGAGACACCGCGCAAGCCGCGCGCGTCACTCGATCCGGTAGACGAGCAGCGACGGCAAGCGCGTGCGGGCCACCGCCCGATCCGCCCGTGACGGCGAACCGCTCGACGCCGAGCGCATCGGCGATCGCAGCAACGTCTCCGACGCAGGACACGACACGCCGACCGGGATCTCTGTCCGACCCGCCGTAACCCGGCCGGTCATAGGTGATGACTCTCGCCCCGGCCCGCGAGTACTTACTCTCGTCGTAGTGACGGGAGAACCGCGAGCCGGGGCTCCCATGCAGCGAAAAGACGGGAAAACCGTCCGGGTCACCCCACTCCTCGATCGCCAGCGTCCGCCCATCGGACGCGAGCACCGTTCGGGGAACCGCCGTCATCGCGGTCGAGAATGTCACAGCGCAATCGGTCAGTGCTCCCTCGTCACGGTGAGCCGCTCGTAGACTCGCGCGATGGTCCCGGCCCTGCTCGTGGAAGACGCCGCCAAGCGCTATGGGCGCGTGCAGGCACTCGACGGTGTCAGCCTGGAGGTGCAGCCCGGCGAGCTCGTCGGGCTCTTGGGACCGAACGGGGCAGGGAAGTCGACCCTCGTCAAGATCGCCTGCGGCCTGATCCGCGCGACACGCGGCCGTGCGGAGATCTGCGGGGCGCCGGCCGGATCACCCGGCGCGCGCGCCGCGCTCGGCTACCTCGCCGAGCTCTTTCGCTTTCCGGGCTGGTACTCCGCCGACGAGGTGCTGCGACTCCACCAGCGACTCGCCGGCTCGCCTGGAGGCGCCGACGAGCGCGGCCGGCTGCTCGAGCTCGTCGGGCTCGCGAACGCCCGCGCGGTGCGGGTCGACGCGATGTCCAAGGGAATGCAGCAGCGGCTCGGGATCGCGCAGGCGCTCGTCGGCTCCCCGCCCGTGCTCCTGCTCGACGAGCCGACAAGCGCGCTCGACCCGGCGGGCCGGCGAACCGTCCGCGCACTGCTCGAAGACCTGCGGGAACGCGAGATCGGCGTCCTGCTCAACTCTCATCTCCTCAGCGAGATCGAGCTCGTCTGCGACCGGGTCGTGATCCTGTCCCACGGCCGGGTCGTCGCGGCGGGCCGTCCGGAGGATCTCTCGCAGCCGCGAGGCGTGGAGATCGAGACCGACGAGGGGGTCCGGCTCTTTCCGAAGGCGGAACGGGATCAGGTACCCGGGCTCGTCGAGCAGCTCGTCCGCGAGGGGCGGCAGATCTACGGGGTGCGCGTGCTCGCAACCAGCCTCGAGGAGGAGTACCTCGAGGCGGTCGGAGGCGACACGGCATGAGAGCGGTGCCGATCATCGCGGTCTACGCCCTCCAGGAGGCGCTCCGGCGCCGAATCTTCCACGTCGTCCTGCTGATGACGGCTGTCTTTCTCGTCCTCTACTGGCTCGGCGCCAACACGGCGTTCGACGAGGTGAATCGGGTCGAGAACGGCCTTCCAGTCGACAAGCAGGAGCTCACCGGCGGGACGCTCTTCGGACTCTCGATGTTCGGGACGCTCTTCCTCGGGGCGGTGCTGGCCGCCTTCCTCACGCTGGGAGTCGTCCGCGGCGATGCGGAGCGTGGCCTGCTTCAGCCGCTGGTCGTGCGACCCGTCGGCCGCGGCGCGCTGCTTGCGGGGCGCTTCCTTGGCGCCGCTGCCGTCTGCGCCCCGTACGTGCTCGCCGTCTATGCGGCCTGCGCGTTGATCACGCGGGCCGCCGGCGGCTGGTGGCCCGACCAGTTCGTGCGACCCGGCGCCGAGCTGGCGGTCGGAGTGCTCATGATCGCCGCGCTCGGGCTGCTCGGGTCCGTGTTCCTGTCGGCGACTGCCAACGGGATCGCGATCTTCATGGTCTTCGGCGCGGGGCTCGTCGCGGGCCTGCTCGGGCAGATCGGCGAAGCGCTCAACTCCGAGACGCTCCAGACCGTCGCCGACAGGACGTCGTGGGCGCTCCCGTTCGAAGCGCTCTACCAGGACGCGCTCTACCGGATCACAGCCGAGAGCCGGGGCTTCACGGGTCTCGCGATCCAGCTCGGGCCCTTCGGAGGCGCGCAGGCAGGCGGCGCCCATCTGCCGCTCTGGGCGGTCGCCTATTTCGCGATCACGCTCGCCGTCACGCTCGCAGCCTTCTCGCGCAAGGACCTGTAGCTTCTGCGCCGTGACCCGGTTCGTCGTCGACTGCGAAACGCTGCTCCGGATCGCCGCCGGCGAGGTCGAGGTCGCCGCCGGTCACCAGCTCGTCGCGCCGACACTCGTCCGCTCGCAGGCTCTGTCGGCGCTCTACGAGGCGGCGCGCCGCGGGGAGATCTCGGCGACCGAGGGGATGGAGCGCGTGACGAGGATCAACTCGCTGAAGGTGCGCTTTCTCGGGGACAAGGTGCTGCAGCGGCAGGCCTGGAGGGTCGCCGACGAGCTGGGCTGGGAGACGACGTACGACGCCGAGTACGTGGCGCTGACGAAGCTTCAAGCGGACGCCCTCGTCACCTCCAACGATGATCTGGCGCGGGCGGTCTCCGGCCTCGTGACGACGGCGACGATCGACGCGCTGCGCACGGCCTGAACCCCTACAGGAGCGCCTCGAACTCCGTCGTCGGAGAGCTCGATGTCGAGCGCTTCGAGGTTCGAGCGCACGTGCTCGATCGAGAGGCTCCCGGGGATCGGCAGCATCACGGGTGAACGGCGAAGGAGCCACGCGAGCGCGACCTGCTCGGGGGTCGCGCCACGTGCGTCGGCGATCTTCTCCAGCGCTGGACCGCCGTCGCCCCCGAGCGGAAAGAAGGGGACGAACACGATTCCCTCGCGCTCGCAGTGGTCGACCACGTCGTCGTACCTGCGCTCCGAGAGGTTGAAGCGGTTCTGGACCGCGGTGACGGCACCACCTGGCAGGCGCGCTCGATCTCCTCGACTCCGACCTCCGAGAGTCCGACGTGCCGGATCCGCCCGCGGTCTCGGTACTCGTTGATCGTGCCGAGGCTCGTCTCCAGCGGCGTCTTCGGGTCGACCCGGTGCAGGTAGTAGAGCTCGATCGTGTCGGTGCGGAGTCGGCGAAGGCTCTCTTCGATCTGCTCCGCGAGCACGTCCGGCCGGCCCTCCCCACTCCTGAAGCCGCCTTTCGTCCCGATCACGCACCCCGGAGGCGGCGGCGAGAGCGCGGCGCCGATCGTGCGCTCGCTATCTCCGGCCGTGTAGAGATGCGCGGTGTCGATCACGTTCACGCCGGCGGCGGCCGCCTGCTCGATGAACTCCACGTTCGCGGCCGTGAGCGCGAGCCGGTTCGTGCCCAGCCCGATGCGGTTGACCTCCGTGTCTCCGAGTCGCAGCGTGCGCGTCACGAACGTCTTGTTCCTCAGCTGGCCGGAGCGAAAACTGCGAGCTCCGCGTCCCGGCTGACCAGCGTGCTGTAGCGACCGCCCGCGCGGAGCAGCTCCTCGTGCCGGCCCGACTCGACGATGCGGCCGCGGTCGAGGACGAGGATCTGGTCGGCGTCGCGGATCGTCGACAGGCGGTGCGCGATCGCGATCGTCGTACGCCCCTCCGAGAGCCGGTCGAGCGCTTCCTGCACGAGTCGCTCGGTCCCCGTGTCGAGCGAGCTCGTCGCCTCGTCGAGGATCAGGATCGGCGGGTTGCGCAGGATCGTGCGCGCGATCGCGATGCGCTGCTTCTCGCCGCCGGAGAAGCGATAGCCGCGCTCGCCGACGACCGTGTCGTAGCCCTCGGGGAGCGCCGCGATCACGTCGTGGATGCGCGCAGCGTCGGCGGCGGCCTCGATCTCCTCGTCGGTCGCGTCCGGCTTCGCGAAGCGGAGGTTGTCGCGCACGGAGTCGTGGAAGAGGTACGTCTCCTGGGAGACGACCCCGACGAGGTCGCTCAGCGCCAGAAAGCTCAGATCGCGCACGTCGACGCCGTCGATCGTGATTCGGCCGCGCGTGACGTCGTACAGCCTCGCGGCGAGGTACGCGAGCGTGGTCTTGCCGGAGCCCGTCTCGCCGACGAGCGCGGTGGTCGTGCCTGCCGGAACCGTGAAGGAGACGTCCTCGAGCGTCCAGTCCTCGCCGTAGCGGAACCAGACGTGTTCGAAGACGACGTCACCGGCTCGCGCAGCGGGGAGCGCGTCCGGCTTCTCGACGATGTCGATCGGCTCGTCGAGGTACTCGAAGATGCGATCGAAGAGCGCAAGCGAGGTCTGCACGTCCAGCCCGACTCCGAGCAGCGACCCGACCGGGAAGAACAGCCGCGTCTGCAGCGTGGTGAACGCGACGAGGAGCGGGATCGAGACCGCGGTCGAGCCGTGCGAGAGCGCGAGCCCTCCGAACCAGTAGACGGCGGCCGGCATGACGGCGAAGCTGGTCTGGATCATGGCCATCACCCAGCGGCCGGTCATGCGCTGGCGCACCTCGAGGTCCGCGAGGCGGCGCGAGTCGCCCTCGAAGCGATCGGCGAGCTCGGCCCCGCGGCCCATCGTCTTGCCGAGCAGGATCCCGGAGACGGAGAGCGACTCCTGGACGGCGCTCGAGATGTCGGCGAGCGTCTCCTGCGTCGTCTTCGCGATCCGCCGGCGCTCGTTGCCGACTCGTCGCGTCAGGAACACGAAGAACGGGATCAGGGCGAACGCGAACAGCGCGAGCTGCCAGCTGAGGAGGAGCATGCCGACCATCGTCGCGACGACCGTGGTCACGTTCGACGCGATCGACGTGGCGGTGTTCGTGACGACGCTCTGCACGCCGCCGATGTCGTTCGAGATCCGCGACTGCACCTCGCCGGTTCGCGTGCGCGTGAAGAACGCGAGCGAGAGCTTCTGCAGGTGCCGGAAGACCGCCGAGCGCAGGTCGTGCATCACGCGCTGGCCGACCTGGTTCGAGAGCAGGGTCTGGATCACCCCGAGCACCCCGGTCACGATCGCGATCACGATGATGCCGGAGGCGTTCAGCGACAGCGCGCGGGTGTCGTTGTCCCCGATCGCCTCGAGGACGTTCTTGAGCAGGAAGGCGGGCACCACGCCGAGCGCGGCCGAGCCGACGATCAGCGCGAGGACGGTCCCGAGCCGCAGCTCGTACGGCGAGAAGAGCTTGGCGATCCGGCGCAGGTTGGCCCGCCGCACCGCAGGATCCGCAGGGCGCTCGGGCGGCGTCTCCGCGCCCGTTACCCTCTGGAACACCGCACCAGCTCTCGCACGAGGGGCTCGAACCGCTTGCCCTCAGGGGTCAACCGGTATTCGACCGCAGGCGGGCGCGTGTCCAGCACCTCGCGCTCCAGCAACCCCGCCGCGACGAGCTCCGTCAGCCGCGCCGTCAGCGTCGTCGGCGGGACGCGCCCGAGGACGGTGACGAACTCGTTGAAGCGCGAGGCGCCCTCGACCGACGCGTAGAGGATCGAGAGCGTCCAGCGCCGCTCGAGGAGGTCCGCCGCGCGGCGGACCTCCTCGGGCATCGGCTCACGCCGCTTGCAGCGCATGGTCGGACGTCGGCTCGAGTGCGAGCTCGAGCACCTCGGAGACGCTCAGGACCGGGTGGAACGTCATCGACTCGCGTACATCTTCCGGGACATCTTCGAGGTCGGGCCGGTTGCGCTCCGGGATGATCACCTCGGTCAGCCCCGCCGCGTGCGCGGCGAGGACCTTCTGCTTCAGCCCGCCGATCGGCAGCACGCGGCCCTGCAGGGTCACCTCGCCGGTCATTCCGACCGTGTGCTTGACCGCCCGCTTCGTGAGTAGCGAGGCAAGAGCCGTGGTCATCGTGATGCCGGCGCTCGGCCCGTCCTTCGGGATCGCCCCGGCCGGCACGTGCACGTGGAACGACTTGCGATCCAGGTCGTCCGCCGCGATGTCCAGGTCGTCGCCGTGCGCGCGAACCCAGGAGAGGGCGATCTGCGCCGACTCCTTCATCACGTCGCCCAGCTGGCCGGTGAGGACGAGGCCGCCCTCGCCGTCCATCCCGGTCGCCTCGACGAAGAGGACGTCGCCGCCCGTGCCGGTGACGGCAAGGCCGGTCGCCACGCCCGGCACGGCCGTCCGGTCGGCGGCCTCCTGCCAGAAGCGCTGGCGCCCGAGGCCGTCGCGCACCTGGTCGAGGTCGATGGCGATCGGAGCCTCGGCGTCGCCGGATGCGACCCGCGTCGCCGTCTTGCGCAGCAGCTTCCCGAGCTCGCGCTCGAGCTGCCGAACGCCCGCCTCGCGCGTGTACTCGCTGACGATCGTCGTGATCAGCTCGTCCGGGATCTCGACCTCGTCCTCGCGCAGGCCGTTCCGCTCACGCTGCCGCGGCCAGAGATAGCCACGGGCGATCGCGACCTTCTCGTCGACCGTGTAACCGTCGAAGCGGATGACCTCCATCCGGTCGAGCAGCGGCCCCGGGATCGTCTCCGCGACGTTCGCCGTCGCGATGAAGACGACCTGAGAGAGGTCGACCTCGACGTCGAGGTAGTGGTCGCGGAACGAGTGGTTCTGCGCCGGGTCGAGCACCTCCAGCAGCGCCGCCGACGGGTCGCCGCGCCAATCCGCGCCGACCTTGTCGACCTCGTCGAGCATGATCACCGGGTTCATCGTCCCCGCGTCGCGGAGCGCCCGGACGAGCCTGCCCGGGAGCGCGCCGATGTAGGTGCGGCGGTGCCCGCGGATCTCGGCCTCGTCGTGGACGCCGCCGAGCGACATGCGCACGAACTCTCGGTTCAGCGCACGGGCGATCGACTCGCCGATCGAGGTCTTGCCGGTGCCGGGCGGGCCGATCAGGGTCAGGATCGCGCCGGATCGCTTGTCCTCGGCGATGCCGCGCTCCTGGCGCAGCTTGCGAACTGCCAGGTACTCGACGATCCGCTCCTTCACGTCCTCGAGCCCCGCGTGGTCGGCGTCGAGGATCTCGCGCGCGAGCTTGGGGTCGAGCCGCTCGTCCGAATTCGTGCCCCACGGCACCGCGAGCAGCCAGTCCAGGTACGTGCGGATCATCGACGCCTCGCCGGACGCGTCGCCCATCCGCTCCAGCCGGCCGAGCTCGCGCTCGGCCTGCTCGCGCACCTCGTCGGGCATGTCCGCCTCTTCGATCTTCGTGCGGTACTCGTCGACGACCGAGGCCTCGTCCTCTCCCAGCTCTTTGCGGATCGAGTCCATCTGCTTGCGCAGGAAGTACTCGCGCTGCTGGGCCTGCGCGCCGGACTCCACGTCCTCGCGGATGCGGCGGCGGACTTGCAGCTCGGCGAGCCGGTCGCGCTGCAGCGACAGCGCCAGCTCGAGGCGCTCGACGACGTCGACGGTCTCGAGGAGATCGACGCGCTGCTCGAAGCTCAGATCGGGTGCATAGGCCGCGGTGTCGGCGAGCGCGCCGGGCTCCGCGACGGAACGCAGGAACTCGGCGATCCGCGGATCGGCGTCGCGCAGCTCCAGGATCTCCTGGACGACGGCGCGGTACTCGGTCTCCAGCTCGCGCGTCTTGATCGGCGGCGGCGACTCGTCCGGCCGCTCCTCGACCTCGACGTAGAGGCGGCCGCCGGAACCTGTCTCGGCCGCGCCGATCAGCGCACGGTAGAGGCCGGTCAGCGTCGCCACCGGCGCGCCGCCGGGAAGCCGTGCGGTCTCGACGACCTCGGCGATCGTGCCGACCTCGGCGTACACGCCTTCGTGGCGCGGCACCAGGAGCACTCGGTCCTCGTCGCCGGTGTCGAGCGGGAGGCTCACCGTCATGTCCGGGAAGACGACGGTGTCCTCTAGGGGAATGAGCAGGTACTTGTCCATGAACGGTCTTCTCCTGATCTAGTCGGCGTATTAACTACAGAGATTGTAGCTACACACCGACGGGGCGCCGGAGGCACGACACGGCCTCGGGTTACCGTAGGGCCGTGGATCTCGTACTCCTCGAAAATGCCCTCGCCGACCTGGGTGAGCCGCCCTACCGCGCGCGGCAGGTCTGGGAGTGGACGACGCGCGGGGCCGAGTCCTACGACGCGATGACGACGCTTCCGAAATCGCTCCGGCCCAGGCTGGAGGAGACCGTGCCGTTCACGACGCTGGAGCTCGTCACCGAGCAAGAGTCGCGGGACGGCACGATCAAGGCCCTCTTCAAGACGGCCGACGGCCATCCGGTCGAGGCCGTCCTCATGCGCTACCGCGACGGGCGCCGCTCGCTGTGCCTCTCTTCGCAATCGGGCTGCCCGCTGACGTGCACCTTCTGCGCGACCGGCTCGATGCGCTTCAGACGCAACCTGACGGAGTCCGAGATCCTCGACCAGGCGCTGCACTTCCGGCGCAAGGAGCCCGTGAACCACGCGGTGTACATGGGCATGGGCGAGCCCTTCCTGAACTTCGACGCGGTCGTCGCCTCGGCGCGCCGGCTGCCCGAGCTCGGGATCACGCATCGCCGCACGACGATCTCCACCATCGGCTGGATGCCGGGTCTTCAGCGGTTCGTGGACGAGGTCGACGCCCCGATCCGCCTCGCGCTCTCGATCCACGCCGCCGACCCCCAAAAGCGCTCGCGGCTGATGCCCGTGAACGACCGCTACCCACTCGCCGACGTGCTGGCCGAGTGCCGGCGCTACGCCGAGCTCCGGAACCGCAAGGTGTTCGTCGAGTACGTGATGCTGGCGGGCGTCAACGACTCCTCCGACGACGCGCGGCGGCTCGCCGAGCTGCTGGGGCGCGGGACGTTCAAGGTCAACCTGATCCCCTACAACCCGACCGGCAGCTTCGACGGCTCCTCCCGGGAGGCGATCGCTGCCTTCAAGCACGAGCTGGACCGCGCGCGCGTCCCAGCGACCGTCCGCCTCACCAGGGGGCGGGACATCGACGCCGCCTGCGGCCAACTCGCGGCCGCCGCGCAAGAACAGCCCGCTTAGCCACGGTGTTCCACACGTTCACGCAGATGGTCGCCGACGCGTCCGGCTGGGCGTACCTGATCGTCTTCCTGCTCGCGGTTCTCGACGCCGTGGTGCCGCTCGTTCCCAGCGAGACCGCCGTCATCACAGCCGGCGTGGTGGCGGCGAACGGCGACCTCAGCCTGGCCCTGATCATCCCCGCCGCAGCGGCCGGCGCCTTCATCGGCGACAACCTCGCGTATCTCATCGGGCGCCGGTTCGGCGGGCGCGCGACGAAGCGCTTCAGCGGAGAGAAGGGCCAGCGGCGCATGAAGTGGGCCGAGGACCAGCTCGAGGAACGCGGCGGCGAGCTGATCGTCGTCGCGCGGTTCATTCCCGGCGGCCGCACTGCGGTGACGCTCAGCGCAGGCACGCTCGGCTATCCGTGGCGGCGGTTCGCAGCGTTCGACGCGGCGGCCGCGCTCGGCTGGGCGCTCTACGCGTCCCTGCTCGGCTACTACGGCGGCAAGACCTTCGAGAGCTTCTGGGGGCTCGTGCTCGCGCTCCTGACCGCGTTCGCGATCGCCGGTGGGATCGAGTTCGTGCGCTGGGTCCTGAAGCGCCGCCGGAGCCTAGAGCCCGCGGCTCAGTGCGAGCACTCCGGCGACGTACTGCCGGGTCTCGCGGAAGAGGCCGTGCCGCCGGACGGAGCGCGGCCCCTGAGCGTAGGCCGCCAGCGCGAGCCGAACGTCTCCACGGAACTCGCGGAGCAGCTGGTCGAGAAAGGCGACGCCGACCTGCACGTTGCCGCTGACCGTGTTCGGGATCCGGTGACCGACGAGGACCATCTCCGCGTAGCTCCACGTCGCCGGCGTCACCTGCATCACGCCGCGCGCGCCGGCCGGCGAAACGAGAGCGTTGTTGAAGCCTGACTCCCACCAGGCAACCGCGCGGACGAGGCGCGAGTCGACCCCGTACACCCTCGACCAGTAGTCGATCGCGGCGCGCACGTCGCCCGAGGAAGACGCAGCCTTCGGTGCGTGGCCCCCGGGAATGCGGATGCGCGCTCCGGCGAGGATGAAGCCCCGCGGGTCGAGCCGGTTGGCGCGGGCGATCGCCGCGACGGAGACCCCGTAGCGGGCGGCAATCGAGCTGAGCGTCTCGCCGCGTGCGATGCGGTGCTTCCGTACGGCCCGCCTCTTCACGCGCGGACCTGCGGCGCGCCACGCGCAGGCCCGCAGCCCACAGAGCCGGTTGGCCGTCCGCGGGCCGAGGACTCCGTCAGACATCAGCCGGGCACGCCGCTGGAATCGCCTCAGGGCGGCCTCAGTCCTCCTACCGAAGTGGCCGTCGAGCCGGCCCGGTCCCAGTCCACGCCGACGGAGCAGGAACTGCAGGACTCCGACGTCGTAGCCGCGCATGCCGCGGCGGATGAGGCGTGTTCCGAAGAGCGGCTTCCCCCGAGGGCCGAGCGCCGCTCGCGTCCGCGGCCCCGCAAGGCCGTCGACGGTGAGCTGGTGGCGCCGCTGGAACGCCCGGACGGCGCGCACCGTCTTCGGCCCCTGGACGCCGTCGATCGAGCCTCGGTACAGCCCGTGCTGACGGAGCGCGATCTGGAGCCCGGCGACCTGGGGATTGAAGCCCTGCGCGGCAGGAGTGAGCAGCAGCGCCGCAGTCGCCGCCGCGATCATGACGACCAGGCGGTTCACCTGCCAAGGGTTGGCGGCACAGCGCCGGTTTCCTCCCTTTCAAGTCGTAAGAGCCGGGTTGTTTCCCTCCGCCCCCGCGCGTACGCTCAGCACGCATGTCCGAGGCGACCGCATCAGCCGCAGGCCCCGCCGAGCCGGAACAGGCCTCCAAGAGCCGGCGCACGGTCAAGATCGTCGCCTGGATCATCGGGCTCATCCTCCTCCTCGGACTGCTCAACCTGGTCGGAATCGACGTCAAGGGCTGGCTCAGCGAGCTCTGGGACACGGTCACGGAGATCTCGTTCGCCTACATCGTCCTCGGCTGCCTCTTCCAGGGCCTGCAGACGGTCCTGACCGCGCTCGGCTGGTACGGGATCCTGCGCTACGCGTATCCCGGCGGTGTGACGTTCATGCCGGTCCTCGCGTCATACGCGGCGGGGGTTGCGCTGAACAACTTCCTGCCCGCGAACATCGGGACGTTCGTGACGCTCCTGATGTATGTCGCGGTCGTGCGCGGCTCGACGTTTCCAGGCGTGCTCGCCGGCTACGTCGTCCAGAAGATCTTCTACTTCATCATCGGGACGCTCATTTACCTGTACCTGTTCTGGGCCGTGGCGGGCTCCTTCGACTTCCAATTCGGAAACGAGAAGGATGCGATCACGAACCACGTCGTGCTCACGCTCGGCATCATCGGCGGCGCGGTCTTCCTGCTCGTCCTGCTCGCGCGAATCTTCTGGGGCTGGGTCAAGAAGATGTGGGTACGCGCAAAGAAGGGCGCGGCGATCCTCGGCGACCTCCGCTCATACCTGAGGCTCGTGCTGATCCCGCAGATTGGCGGCTACGTGGCGAAGGTGATGGTGATCGTCGTCTTCCTCGCGGCCTACAGCATCCCGGTCACGTTCGGCTCGGTGATGAGCGTGCTCGGCTCGAACCAGCTCGCGAACATCCTCTCGTTCACGCCCGGCGGCGTCGGAATCAACCAGGCGTTCAACTCGTTCGCGCTCGACAGCTACACGGACTCGACGACCGCGACCGCCTATTCGATCTCGCAGCAGCTGATCACGACGGCGTTCAACGTCGGTTTTGCGGTCATCCTCATCTGCGTCGTGTTCGGCTGGAGCGGCGGGTCGCAGCTCGTCCGCACCTCCTATTCCGGCGCGAAGGAGAAGGCGAGCGAGATGCGGGCGAATCGCGGCGACACGCTCGGCGGCGAGGCCGACGAGCCCGAATCAGCCTGAGGGATATCGCCTAGGAGCGGACCGAACCGCAGCGGCGCGGCGTGCGAATCACGCGGGAACCGAACAAAAGGAGCCGCAATGCGTTTCATCCCGACGAAGTTCCACGCGCCGCTCGACTACATCGTCGGCGTGGCGCTCATCGCCGCGCCGTGGATCTTCCAGTTCTCCGACGTCACGGCCGCGGCCGTCGTCTCGATCGTGCTCGGTATCGGCCTGATCGCCTACAGCCTGATCACCGACTACGAGCTCGGCGTCTGGAAGGTGGCGCCGATGGCCGTGCACAACCTGTTCGACATCGCCGCCGGAGCGTTCCTCGCCGCGTCGCCCTGGATCTTCGGCTTCGCGGACGAGTCCGCCAACGTGTGGGTCCCGCACGTGGTCGTGGGGCTCGCCGCGATCTTCCTCGGCCTGACCACGGTTCAGCGGGCGGGCTACTCGTACCGCAAGAGCACGACGCCGACGACGGCCGCCGGCTAGGTCGAAAGGAGAACGAGGAGGGCCGGGCGGTGCGGCGGCCCGGCCCTCCACCGTTCCTCAGTGCGACATCGTGCCCTTGACGTCGCCGACCTTGAGCAGGCCGACCTGTCCCTGGTCGACCGCCGCGAAGGCGTGCGACACGAAGGGGTAGAGACCCGGCTTGTCGATCTTGACGTCGAAGACGCCTGCGCCGCCGGCCGGGACGCTCACCGTCTGCACGTTGTTCAGCGCGTGCGCGGGATTCATGTCGGCGAACGGGTACGCGGTGTTGAGCACGGTCCCGACGATGTGGAAGTCGGTGTCGATCGACGGGCCGGCGTCGACGACCCAGAAGCGGACGAGCTCGCCCGGCTTGGCGGTCAGCGGATGCTTCACGTACTGCCCGGCGTAGCCGTTGAAGGTCATCCAGTCGGGCATCCGCGCGTGCGCCTTGGTCATGTCGAACTGCGCCGGTGACTTCAGCCCGTCCGAGTTGAGATACCACTCGCTCGCGACGAGGACGTAGTCCTTGTCGGCCTTGGGCAGGACACCCGCCTTGGGCTCGACGACGATCGCGCCGTACATGCCGTTGGCGATGTGCATCAGCACCGGCTTCGTCCCGCAGTGGTACATGAAGACGCCGGCGTCGTTCGCGCGGAACGTGTAGCTGACGGACTTTCCAGGCATGACGTCGGTGAAGGCCTTGTCGGGTGCGACGCGGGCCGCATGGAAGTCCACCGAATGCGGGATCGCGCCGTCGTTCGTGAGCGTGATCTTGACCATTTGCCCCTGCCGGACATGGATCACCGGACCGGGTGCGCCACCGGCCCAGGCCCAGGCTGCGTACTTGACGCCGGGAGCGACCTCCACGGTCACGTCCTTGAGGACGAGGTTGACGTCGGCGACCGGGCCCGCCGGGATGGCCGGCATCGCGGCCGGGAACGGCTTGTGAGCGGTTGCGAGCGCGTCGGCGTTCGAGGGCGCGGCGCCTGCGTAGCTCGTCATGGAGCCGGCCGCTGCCCGAGCCGGACATGCCAGGCATACCCGCCATCGACTGGTCGCCGCCGGACGTTGTCTTGGCCGCGGCGCGCTCGGCTGCGCTCTTCGCGTTGTGCGCGTCGAACCACATCGACGCGGCGAAGATGGCGAGGATCGCGACGAGGACGCCGAGAATCGTCGCCACGATCGCCGAGAGCGCGTGCGAATCCGATTCGTCGTGCGGGATGGCCCCGTTCGAGTAGGTCGGGGTGCGTGGCTGATTGGGCTTTGCTCCATTCGAGCGTGTTCGTGGTGGTGTGAGAGTTGGCACGTCCGGTCTCCTTGTCGAAGTTCTTGGCTCATGGTCGTCTCCGGCCGGCGCGGTGACCTCATGGCGAGCCCGCACTCTCGATCGGGGCTCGACCACACGCGCGTTGCGGGTTTTCCGAAGCGGCGCGGCTCAGATCAGCCGGTCGGCGACCGGCAATCGCTTGTCGCCGGCGAGACACGAAGCCAGGCACATGGCCACGCCTTCGTCGCCGCTGAAGAGCGAGTGGTGCCCATGGCCGAGGCGCGCCGCGCGGTCTTCCGCCTGGAGCGCTGCGTGCTGCGCGAAGGCACGCGCGCGGTCGAGCCAACGCTCGTCTCCGGTGCGCTCCCAGAGCGCAAGCAGCGCGTACGCGTTCCCGGCGGTTCCGTGACAAAGCCCCGGGGCCTCACGGATCGGGCCGGCTTCCCATACGAGTCGACCACCGGCGAGCAAGAGCTCTCCCCACTCGTCGTCCTCGGGCGCGAGCCGCCAGAGAGCGGTCAGGACGCCCGCGGCGCCGTGGCACCACTGCACGCGGATCCGGTCGTTCTGGACCAGCGACTCGCCGAGGTCGGTCGGCCAGTTCGCGCGGCCGTCCTCGACCACCGCGAGCCGGGTCAGTGTCTCGACCGCCCGGCGCTCGACCTCCGCACGGCGATTCGGGGCGAGCAGGTCGTCGCCCTCGAGCAGAACGTGGACATTTCCGATCAACCCGTGCGCCGCGCCGACGTAGCGCGCCTCCTTGTCGCCGAAGCGCTGCGTCCAGGCCCAGACGCCGAGTGCTTCGTCGTACCGCCACTCCTCGAAGAGCCGTTCCGCGCCCTCGGTCCACAGCTCGGCCCAGCGCTCCTCCCCGGTCCGCGTGTGGAGCTCGGCCACGAGCGCCATGTGGCCGGGGTGGCCGAACATGATCTCGAGCGCGGGATCGCCGAGGGACGCATGCGCCAGCTCGAACAGCCGGTCGCGCCTCGACGGATCCGGCCAGCGGTGCTCAGCGACGGCCAGGACGCCCGCAGGCCCGAACCAGACGCCGTTCGCGGCGTAGTCATACGGGTCGGGGTCGGCGGCGAGCTTCGCCTCGAGCGCCTCGACGAGGTCTCGGTCGACGATGTCCGGGCAGTAGCCCGCATCCGCCAGCTCACCGAGCGCCCACGCGATTCCCGCCGCGCCGTGGTAGACGGCGCTGGCCGGTGCCTCGTCCTCGGTGTCGCGGTCGTCAGGATCGAGCGGCCAGCGTCCGTCCGCCCGGTCGAGCTCGGCCTCGGCGCGCGCGGCGATCCTGGCGATCGCCTCGCGCGCGCCGGCCTCGGTGAACGGACGGTCGGTGACGGCCTCGTGGCGCTCGGGGGTGAAGAGCACGCTCAGACAGTAATGACGATCTTCCCGCGCGCGTGGCCTTCACCGAGATACGCGAGGGCGTCGACTGCCTCGCTCAGCGGATATGTGCGCTCGATGACCGGCTTCACCTTCCCGCTGTCGATGAGCTCGCCGAGGAACGTCAGGTTCTCGGTCGTGACCTCGGCGACGAAGAACTTCACGGTCTGGCTACGGCCCTTCCCCTTGAGGAACGTGCCCGCCAGATGCGGCAGCGGGCCGAGCCCGCGATAGGACATGCGCCCTCCGATCAGGACGAACGTCGCGTCGTCGGTCAGCACCGGCCGGCAGGCGAGGAACGAGGTGCGGCCGGCGATGTCGAGGAACAGCTCGTGGCGGACGCCGAGCTTCGTGAAGTCGTCCTTCGTGTAGTCGACCACGCGGTCGGCGCCGAGCGCCCGGGCCTGCTCGACGTTCCTCGTGCTGCAGACGGCAGTCACCTCCGCGCCGAACGCCTTGGCGAGCTGGACCGCGAACGTCCCCACGCCGCCGGACGCGCCGTTGACGAGCACCTTCTGCCCCGCCTGCACGCCGCCCTTGTCCCGCAGCGCCTGGAGCGCGGTGACCGCCGCCACGGGAACAGCCGCGGCCTCCTCGAACGAGAGGGAGGCGGGCTTGAGCGCGAGGCGGTCGCCTCGGGCCGTCGTGTGCTCTGCCCACGCGCCGGTTCCCACGCCGTAGACCTCGTCGCCCGGGCGAAAGCCCTCCACGTCCTTGCCGACGGCCTCGATCGTTCCGGCGAGGTCTGCGCCGACGGACGGGTCGTTTGGCGCGCGGAGCCCGCTCCCCAGCCGCGCGAAGTACGGGCCGGTCACGCCGTACCACTCGACCGGGTTCACCGACGACGCGTGCACGCGCACGAGCGCCTGGTGGTCTTCGATCTCAGGGACGTCGAGCTCTCCGACCTCGAGCACGCCGGGCCCCGGACGGCCGTATCCCTTGTGGACGATCGCCTTCATCGTGGTCGCTCTCGAGCCTGCCAACGTCTCGTCCTCCCTCAGTGCCATGACTGTCATAGCGTCCCTCTCCTCTCTACGTACGCTGTAAGCTTATGGCGTAAGCCTAGACATACGCCGTAAGCTTGTCAAGACGATGACGCAGACCAGAACGCCATTGACCAGGGAACGCGTGCTCCGGGCCGCGCTCGAGCTCGCAGACGAGGGCGGAGTCGAGGCGGTGAGCATGCGGAAGATCGCCGACCAGCTGGGCGTCAAGGCGATGTCGCTGTACAACCACGTCGCGAACAAGGACGACGTGCTCGACGGCATGGTCGACGCGACGTACTCCGAGATCGCGGCCCCCACTCCGGGCGCGGAGTGGCAAGCCCAGGTCCGGGAGATCGCCATCTCGGCCCACGATGTCTTCCTCAGCCATCCCTGGGCGGCCGGCCTGCAGACGAGCGTGAAACCCGGCCCCGGGCGACTGCGCTACGGCGACAGCCTCCTGGGCTGCTTCCGGGACGCGGGCTTCTCGAAGCAGCTGACCTACCACGCGTACCACATCATCGAGAGCTACATCCTCGGGTACACGTCCCAGGTGCTTGCGTACCGGGCCGTCGACACGGCCCAGTTCGAGGACGTCGTGGAGCGTTTCACCCGCGGCGACTTCGCCAAGGACTATCCGCACTTCACCGAGCACGCCCTCCAGCACATGGAGCCCGAGCCCGGTCAGGAGGACGTCAACGCGTACGAGCTCGGCCTGGACATGATCCTGGGCGGGCTCGAGCGGGAGCGAAACGCGGAGGGCCCCCGCTAGGCGAGGGCCCTCCGACTAGCTCAGCTTCGTTTGATCGCTATCCGCGGCCGACCACCAGGTTGACCGGGAAGCCGCGGCGCCTGAGCGCGCCGGGCCGCGGGGTCTGCTTGACCACGCGTCCCCGGAGCGAGCGCCTCGAGCGTGCTCGCCGCACCGACCCGACCGAGCAGTGCCTCGCCCGGATCTTCCGCTTCGCAGCGCCGAGCCTGAGCCCGAGGACGCGTGGGACGCGGCAACGGGTCGGCGGAGGCGGCGGTGGCGGTGGCGGTGGCGGTGGCGGAGGTGGCGGAGGT
Source organism: uncultured Actinomycetes bacterium (assembly GCA_963712635.1). Taxonomy (GTDB): domain Bacteria; phylum Actinomycetota; class Thermoleophilia; order Gaiellales; family Gaiellaceae; genus VAXT01. The sequence goes on from CAVQIS010000008.1 coordinate 969,697, forward strand.
GGTGGAGGCGGCGGTGGTGGCGGAGGCGGAGGTGGAGGCGGAGGCGGAGGCGGTGGCGGAGGCGGAGGCGGCGGCGGCGGTGGGCCGCCCGGGATCGAGTACGTGAGCGTGAAGTCCCCGACCTCAGTCTCCCAGCCGTCGATAGCGACCGAGTAGGTCGTGCCGGCATCGACGGGGAAGTCGAGGACGCTGCCGGTTCCGGAACCGCCGCAGCCATCGTCGTTGAAGCCGATGTTGGTCAGGTTGTCGACCGCGTTGCCGGTATAGGAAGCCATGAACCCGTCGTACAGGACGTCGGTACACGTATCGAAGTGAGCCGACCCGGCCTCCGTCGGAGTGAAGCGATACCAGACGGAGTTGATCTGCCCCTGGTCAGTCTGCGCGGGCTCGCCGTTCTCACCGGTTGCCTCGATCGTCGTGCCGCCGATCGTTCCGCCTGGACCAGACAGCGTGACTGCGTTGACGAAGTCGTCGTTCGGGGGCGCAGGCGGCGGAGGCGGAGGCGGAGGCGGAGGCGGAGGCGGAGGCGGAGGCGGTGGTGGAGGCCCGGCGCCGTCGAGCGGCGCCACCCAGGCGCCACGCCCGCGCGTCCACGCCGAGATCGTCGTCGCGCCGCGGTCGATCTGCAGATCCCAGATCATCGTGTGCGGCATGCCGTTGTCGAACCGGAACCAGGTCGGCGACGCGGCGGTGATGTCATCCGTGTAGTACACGCCCCAGTCCGTCCCGGCGAAGACCTGTCCCGGGATGTTGTGGTTCGGAATGATCGAGTCGACCGGGATGTCCGGCAGGTTGCCCGTCTTGTCGAGCCACGTGGACGTGCCGCAGTTCGCCGTGCAGGTCACCTGGAAGACGTGGCCGGGCGTCGACGGCGTGTTCGCGTTGAACCCGCCGATCGCTGCGTAGCCGACCGCGAGGTCGCGCGTCGGCGTCGAGGCGTCGAGAGCGATCCCCAGCACCGGCCTGTTCGGCAGGATGGCGTTGCTCCCGGTCACGTCGACCCAGTTCGCCTGGCCCTGCACGCCGGTGCCGAGGTTGAAGCCGATCCAGACGTTGCCGTCGTTCGTGCCGACGATCCCCTGGGTCGACCACTTCGGCGAGTACTTGACCTGGTTGATGAAGGAGCGGTTGCCGAGCGACTGCTTGGTCATGTTCTGGGTCGTCGGGTTGTTCGTGACGTACCAGCTGCCGCTCATGCTGGCGTCGCCGCCCTTGATCGACTCCCAGACGCGGGTCGTTCCGTCGACGAGATGGCCGCAGCCGCCCGGAGTGCCGGCCGGAGCGCAGTCGTCGCCGCCCGGGACCCCGCCGTGGAACAGGTCGAAGGGCTGCGTGAACGACCGCGTGTCCGAGCCCCACCCGCCGGTGACGGATTGGTAGCCCGCGCCGCCGTTGAGACAGGCCGTGCCCGTGATGCAGCGGGACATGCCGCCGCTGTTGTTGCCCACGAAGTAGCGCGGACCTAGAGCGCTGCCGACCGGGTCGATCCGTGCGTAGAACCCATCGCCGCCGACCGTCATCTGCCACTGGGCGGGGCCGGTGGGATAGCCCGTGAAACCAACGACGCTCGGTGCGTTGTCCTGCGCCCCGCCGGCGGCCGACGGGTTCGGCGACGTGGCGAAGTACCCGCTGATGTCGCCCGAGTAGAACTCGATCGTGTTCAGGCCGTTGTCCATGTTCACGAACGTCGGCGTGCCCGAACCGGCAATGTCCGCGTTCGACGTCGAGAAGGCGCCGCCGTCGCTTCCGATCAGGAGGATGCTCGACGAGCCCGGCACGAACGCGAGCGCGTGCTGGTCGACGTGGACGACGTGGCCGCTCGTGCCGTCGTAGCCGCACGTGAGGTCGGTCAACGAGGTGCCGGTGCGGGTCGCGAACCAGACGTCGTAGGTGTCGATGAAGAGACGGTCCGCGTTGTTCGGGTCGACCTCGACCCCCTGGTCGTACCAGTTCTGCGCATAGTCGAAGCCGCAGCCGCCGAGCGCGGGGCCCTGCGAGCCCTGCATGTACGTCCACGAGGTCCCGCCGTTGGCCGTCTGCCAGATGCCGAGCTGACAGCCGGGCGCGCCGCCGCAATCCCCGCTGTTCGGGGCGATCGACTGCACCTGCGCATACATGACCTGCGAATTGCTCGGAGCGACCGCGATGTCGATCCGGCCGAGCTGGTCGCCCGTGGTCGGGTTCGAATATGGCGTACCGCTGCCCGCGTTCATCGCCGCGCCCGTCGTATACGGGCTCCCCGTGACTGCGCTGCCGTAGACGAAGCCGTTCGCGTTCGAGGCGATCGAGCTGAAGTTCGGGCAGCCGCTCGCGGGCATGTTCGCGCTGTACAGCCCGTTGGCGCCGTTCTGGTCGAGGTCGTACTGGACGGTCGTCGCGAAGCCGCGCACGCCGACCGCGGCGACGATCCTCGTCCCACTGCCCATGTCGGAGAGCTCGAGGCCCGTGATGTCCTGGCGCTGGGTCGGGAAGGTGTTGGTCGAGCACGGCCCCGTCCAGTCAGTCCCGCCGTTGTACGAGACGAAGATGCCCTTCTTCGTTCCGGCGATGACCTTCTGGCTCGAGTTCGGGTCGACTCGCACCTTGCCGACGGCGTCGTACTGCGGGAACTGGCCGGCCGGCTCGGTGTAGGCGGGGCCGAAGACGTCCTCGCCGAGAACCGTCCAGTGCGCGCCCCCGTCGGTGGACTTGAGGATGCCCTGGCTGCCCATCGAGAAGGAGCCGTAGTTCAGGTCGCCCGTGCCCGCGTAAATCGTGTTGTGGTCCGCCGGGTCAATGGTGAGGGTGTCGATCGCGACCGTGGAGATCAGGGGGTCGTCGGTCGTGGAGACCCAGCTGGTCGAGTTGCTGCAGCAGTTCGTCGTCTTCCAGACGCCGCCGCCGACCGTGCCCGCGTACGCGACTATCGAGCCCTGGGTCGTGGTCGTCGGATCGACGACGATCTCGTTGATCCGGCCCTCGGTGAAGCCGTAGTCGTAACACCCGGTGCACCCGGTCATGCGCTCCGGCTGCGGGCCGAGCGCCGTCCACGTGGCGAGGTCCGGCGCGTCGCCGAGCCTGCGGCTCGCGATGCGCGCGTCCTGGCGCTTCGCGGCGCGGAGCCAGGCCGGGTTGAAGTGACCGGTCGGATACGTGAGTCGGTCGTTCCAGTACGTATCCATCGCGGCGAACTGCTCGCCCTTCCCCACCTCGCCGCCGGGCGGCAGGTAGTGAGGCGCGGCCGACGGCGCCACGTTCGAGTGGGCGCGTGCCTGCCAGCCTCCTAGGACAAGCGCGCTCAATGCGAGCACGCCGACAACGATGGACGAGACGATCCGCCTGCGATTCATACTTTCTCCCCTTTCGAGCCCGCGGGCGTTTCAGCCCACGAGCCGTTCTCCCGCCGGAACTTGTAACTGACCGTCATAGCACCTAGATAGCGGAAAATCAATGAAGACCGCGCGGGCACCCCGGACCGGTTTTTCATTTCGATCGCTTCGCAATACACTCAGCGCAAATCTGGAGGGGAGAGAGGGGGCTGGAATGAGGCGCGTAACGAGGCTTGTCGGCCTGGCAGCGGTCCTTGCGCTGTCAGCGACTGCGGTTTCTGCAGGAAGCTCGTCCCGAGCGGCGGTGCCCGGTGCGGGATCCGTACGGCACGAAGGCATTCTGGGCGCCGGCAGCGAAGCCGGCAGCGGCGCAGGGGCAGAAGGTCGCGGTCCACGCGCTGCGCACACGCACGCTGACGCTCGACACGGGCGCTCTCGCCCCGGTGCTCGCTCGAGCGCCGCGTGAGAACACGCCGCTTGCGCGGACGAGCCCCCTCGTTCTCGACCTCCCTGCTCCGAACGGGAAGTTCCAGCGGTTCGCGCTCCAGGAGTCGGCGATCATGGCGCCCGGCCTCGCCGCGCGTCACCCCGGCATCCACACGTACAGCGGCCGCGGCGTCTCCGATCCGAGCGCCACGCTGCACGCGGACCTGACTCCGCTCGGGTTCCACGCCTCGGTGCGCTCTGCCAAAGGCGACTGGTACGTCGACCCGTACTTCGTGGCACGGCACCCTGACGTCTACGCCTCCTATTACACGCGCGAGGCGAAGAGCACCGACGGCGCCTTCGTCGAGCACGAGCTGAGCACCGCGGACCGGCCGCTCGCCGGAAGCAGCGCGGCTCCGAACATCGGCGAGCAGCTCCGCACCTACCGCCTGGCGCTGATCACGGATCCGGGCTACGCGACGTACTTCGGCGGCCCGCCGAACGTCACGCCCGCCAAGGTCGCGCTGATGAACCGCGTCGACCAGGTCTACGAGGACGACCTGTCGATCCGGCTGCAGCTGATCGCGGGCAACGACGACCTGAACCTCGACACGTACGACCTGGCCACGGCGCCGAACGGCCCCTGCGGCGCGGCTGCATGCTTCACGCAGTCCCAGGTCACTGGCTGCTCGAGCACGAGTCGCGCGCGCTACGTGATCAGCCAGATCATCGGTGCGAGCGGTTACGACATCGGCCACCTCGCGCTCGGCCAGCCGGGCGGCGGCGTCGCCAACCTCGGCGTCGTGGGCCGCTCGAACAAGGCCGGCGGCTGCACCGGCGTCCCGACTCCGGTGGGTGACCTGTACGCGATCGACTACGTCGCCCACGAGATGGGCCACCAGTTCGCGGGCAACCACACGTTCAACGGCAACCAGCTGAACTGCTCGGGCGGCAACCGTAACGGCCCGACGTCGGTGGAGCCGGGCAGCGGTCAGTCGATCATGGCCTACGCCGGCATCTGCCTGACCGACGACGAGCAGCCGCACAGCGACGGGTACTTCTCGCAGCGCAGCCAGCAGGAGATCGGCGCCTACACCTCCTCCAGCCAGGCCGCGATCAACGAGGTGCAGACCGTCTCGCTGCGCCACTTCGGCGGCGGCAACGAGACGCAGGTCGTCACCTTCGGGCCGGGTTACGCGAAAGCCGCGACGATCACGCCGCTGAGCCTCTCGATCAACCCGCCGCCGAGCGCCGCGTCACGCGGCGGGGCCGAGGAGAACGGCAGCACGGTGACGATCGCGACGAGCTCCCCGCACACGATGCAGGTGGGCGAGACGGTCACGGTCTCGGGCGTCGCTGTCGCCGGCTACAACGGCACGTACACCGTCACGGCCGTGCCCTCGTCGAGAGCGTTCCAGTACACGAGCGCGACCACGGGCTTGCCCGTCTCGGGCGGCGGCACCGCGACTCCGGCGATCCCGGGCGCGAGCTCTTCCGGCACGACCGCCACGATTCACACGAGCGCGGATCACGGCCGTTCCGTCGGCGACGTGGTCGTCATCTCGGGCGTCTCGGTGGGCGGCTACAACGGCACGTACACGATCACAGCCGTCCCGAGCCCGCGCACGTTCCAGTACACGATCGCGAGCGCGCTCGCGAACGGCGGCGGCGGAAGCTCGACGTACTACTCGCCGTTCAAGGTGCGCATCGGCGGCAACGACTCGGTGCTGATCGGTGGGACCGGCCTTCCGTACACGGCTGCGAACCTGACGACTGCGATCAACGGCATCGCGGGCTTCGCGGGAACCGTGACCGTGACCAACGCGCACCGCGCCCGGCTTCACGCTCTCGTACTCGGGCGCGTCTGCGGGCGTGGACGTCCCGAACATCCAGCTCGTGGAGCTGAACTGCGGCTGCTTCGGCTCCGTCCAGGAGACGAACCACGGCGGCGCGCTCGATTCGTTCCGCGCTCAGCTACGACGGGAACGTGTCCGCGCTGATCGTGAACGGCACGAACTACACGGCCGCCGGAGTCCAGGCCGCCCTCCTGCCGATCCTGCCGGCGGGCGCGACCGCGACCGTGGCCGGCTTCGGCGGCGGATCGTTCGACAACACCGGCTTCCAGGTGACGTACGGCGGAACGCTCGGCCTCGTCAACGTCTCCGTGCTGCTCGACGTCCAGGACTTCACGGCGGGCGCGTCCGGCTTCACGGGCGAGACCGACAAGGGCGGGGCGGTCGACAACCAGGGCACCGTGAGCGCCACGGGCAACCATCCGCCGGTCGTCACGGTCCCCGGCCCGTACACGATCCCGCTGCGAACGCCGTTCGCCCTGACGGGGAACGCGACCGACCAGGACGGCGACACGATCTACTACTCGTGGGAGCAGAACGACGCCGGAGCATCGTCCGGGACCTCCCTCCTGATCAACACGAAGACGAACGGGCCGCTGTTCGCGATGTTCAACAAGTCGGCTCCGGTCACCGAGGAGGACACGCTCCTCTACAACTCGCCGCACGAGAACCACGTGACGACGAGCCCGACGCGGGTGTTCCCCGACCTGGAGCAGGTCCTCGCGAACAACACGAACGCGGACACGGGCGCGTGCACGAGCGGCCCGATCGCTCCTCCGGTCCCGATCCCGGCGAAGGAGTGCTTCTCCGAGTTCCTGCCCACCTCGGACTACACGCCGACGCTGCTCCACTTCCGCATGACTGCGCGCGACCTGCACGTCGGTGGAGGCGGCAACACCTTCGGCGACGTGACCCTGACTCTCGCGCCGAACGCGGGGCCGTTCCGCGTCACCTCGCCGAACACGCCGGTCACGTACGGGGCCGGCTCGACGCAGACGGTCACGTGGGACAAGGCGAACACGGACCTGCCGCCGACGAGCACGTCGAACGTGGCGATCAGCATGTCCGACGACGGCGGGCTCACCTATCCGTACGTCCTCGCGGCCAGCACTGCGAACGACGGCTCGCAGGACGTGACCATCCCGGACATCTCGACGACAACGGCCCGGGTCAAGATCGAAGCGGTCGGCAACATCTTCTTCGACGTCTCGAACACGGACTTCACGGTGGGCGAGCCGCCGCCGCCACCACCTCCGCCACCTCCACCTCCACCTCCGCCACCTCCGCCTCCACCACCTCCGCCTCCACCACCTCCGCCCCCGCCACCTCCGCCACCTCCGCCACCGCCGCCCCCGCCACCGCCACCTCCGCCTCCGCCGCCTCCTCCGCCGACCCGCTGCCGCGTCCCGCGCGTGCTCGGGCTCAGGCTCGGAGCGGCGAAGACGAAGATCCGTCGAGCGCACTGCTCGGTCGGACGGGTGCGGCGCGCACGCTCGAGGCGCTCGCTCCAGGGACGCGTCGTCAAGCAGACTCCGCGGCCGGGCTCGCTCAGGCGCCGCGGCTTCCCGGTCAACCTGGTGGTCGGCAGAAGGTAGGAACCAGGCAGCCACCGAGAAAGGTCAACCGATGATTTAGGCGTCCCTGCTGAGTCTCTGAGAAAAGCACTACTCCCGCCCTGCGAGAGAAGGAGCACCAGGTGACCAGCAAGGTTGTCGCACTCATGTCGATGTCTCTCGACGGGTACGTCGCCGACTCGAACGACGGGGTCGCCGAAGTCTTCGACTGGTACTTCTCGGGCGACGTCGAGGTCCCCACAGCGAGCGGGAGCTCGGGCATGACGTTCAACGTCTCGCCGCCGAGCGCCGACCACCTGAGAGCCTTGACGGCAGAGGTCGGCGCCATGCTCACCGGTCGGCGCACCTTCGAGCGCGCCGACGGCTGGGGCGGCCGGCACCCGTGGGATATTCCCGCGTTCGTCGTCACCCACAACGTGCCCGACGGCTGGCCACGGCCCGACTCGACCGTCCAGTTCGTCACCGACGGCATCGAAAGCGCCGTCGCTCGAGCGAAAGCGGCTGCGGGCGCGAAGTCCGTGGGAGTGCACGGCGCCCAAACGATCCAGCAGTGCCTGGACGCCGGGCTGCTCGACGAGATCCAAATCGATCTGGCTGCCGTGTTGCTAGGCGAGGGCGTGCGGCTGTTCGACCAACTCGCGAACACGCCGCTCGTCCTCGGGAATCCGACGGTCGTCGCCGGTGTGGGTGTCACGCATCTGCGCTATCCCGTGCACGCGTCCTAGATCGACCTCGGCTATGCCCGCACGGCCGTGATGTAGGTCCAGCAACAGTCGAAGGTCGAGCGACCGCCGAAGACGGCGGCCAACGACTCGCCCAGGAGCCGAAGGCGGTCGGCGGCGGCTTCCTCGGAGGCCTCTCGTTCGTCGACCCTCACCGACCCGCCGACCCAGCCGAGCACCGCGTCCGCGTATGCGGAGAGGAACTCGTACCACTCGTCGACCCTCGCCGAGATCGTCCGCTCGGTCACCTCTGCGATCTCGAAGCCGGCAGCGCCCAGCGCGTCCGTGTAGTACGCGAGCGGCCGCGGAGCGAGGAAGACGCGGTCCCGGTAGTCGAGGTACGACTGGAGACGCGCGTCGTCGTCGAGCACGGGTCGGTAGGCCGAGTAGCGGTCGTCCGACCGCACGATCTCGACCGCGGCCTCGTGGACGCGGTAGACCGTGTCGTCGATGATCCACTCGCCCTCTCGGGCGCGCGGGTTGCGGATGTTTCCGGAGTTGATCCGAGCCCTCGCTCCCGGCTCGAGGACACGCGCCCAGGATCGCAACGTGTTCTCGAGGTCGTCGTAGAGATGAATCGCGTTCGTCGATGCAAGCGCATGCGCCGTAAAGCCGGCCGGAAGCACCTCGTCGACGTACTGGAGCCGCTTCGCATCTCTCAGGTACCGAAGCCGGCGAAACGCGACGCGCCCATCGGCACGGAAACGGTCGAGCGCGATTCGCAGAAACTTCGGCGAGCTGTCGACGATCACCATCCCGACGGGCCGATCGCCGATCTTCCCGCGCAGCCGACCGAGGAGGATCCCCGTGCCGCCGGAGTAGTCGATCAGGATCTCACCGTCGGCCAGGTCGCTCTCGAGCTGCTCGAGCGTCAGATCGAGGTTCTGGTACCAGCCGTGGTTCTCGACCGTGTCGTAGTGGAGCCCGAACGCGTCGACGGGCTGCGAGACCCAATCCTCGTCGGGGATGCGCTCGAGGCCTGCCCAGTCGAAGTCGTGCGGTCGCACGCGGTCATTCTGACCCCGCCTGCTCGAGTTCCGTCTAGGCTTGCGGCGCTGTACGACCCGAGGAGGTTGCCATGACCCACAGCTCGCTCAGGCGCTTCCGCGGCCCCAGGCCGTAGGGCGTACACCGCTTTCCGAAAGGAGCTTCTCCATGCAGATTCGAGCTGCGACGCTCGACGACGTCGCACGGCTCGCCGAGTTCATGGGCCGCTGCACGCTCGCCCACCAGGGCGTGCGCCGCGCCTCGGAGGACGAGATCCGGCAACGGCTCACCCGGCCGGGAACCGATCCGGCGCTGGACTCCTGGCTCGCCGAGGACGGCGAGGTGATCGGCTTCGCCCAGGTGTGGGCGGAGCCGGCCGACGTCGTCTGCTACGTCCGCGTCGACCCGGAGCACACCGGCGAGGGGGTCGCGACCGCGCTCCTCGAGCGAGCGGAGCGTCGAGCACGCCAGCTCTCCGCCGGGCCGCAGCACGCGACGAGCTGGCCGAAGGACGAAAGCGGCCGCGCCGTTTCTCGAGGCCCAGGGCTTCGAGCCCATCCGCTACCTCTCGCTGATGACGATCGACCTCGACCAGCCGCCGGCCGCGCCCCACTGGCCCGCGGGCGTCCGCGTTCGCGCGCTCGCCGAGGGCGCCGACCTGCGACCCGTCTGGGAGGCGCAGCAGTCGATCTTCCCCGAAACGCCGCAGAGCTTCGACGAGTGGCTCCACGAGTACACGGGCGCAGGAGGGCTCGACCCCACGCTCTGGTTCGTCGCGGAGGCGGACGACGGCTGGGCGGGGTTCGCACTGTGCGTGGCGGAGCTTGCCGAGGATCCGCAGGCCGGCTATGTGAACGAGATCGGCGTCCGTCCCGACCGGCGCGGGCAGGGCCTGGGGCTCGCGCTCCTTCGCCAGACGTTCGTCGAGTTCCACCGTCGTGGAAAGCGACGAGTCTCGCTGCACGTCGACGTCGACAACCTGACCGGCGCCGTGCGGCTCTACACCCGAGCGGGGATGAGCCCCGATCCGAGGCTCGTCGTGTGGCAGCGAGAGGGGAGTCGGCCGGCGGATTGAGTCCGCCGGCCGGTTTGGGAGGGTGGTTCAGCGAACCGTGACGGTCAGGCGGCCCCGGCGGCCGCGGCGAGAGCGGCGGCGAGCCGGCGAATGCGCTTCTTCTGTGACATGTGATCCACTCCTTGCACGATTTCGCTCAGTGTTGGCCGCTCGGCCTCGAGGGAAATCGGCGCCTGCACTGATTCGCGCTGCGGGTTTCTCCTGAACGCGAGAGGGCGGCCCGAAGGCCGCCCTCTCGCTTCCGAGCGGAGTCGCCGCTCAGGTCTTGCGGTGCAGGAGTCGGCGCCGCTTGCGTGGCGCTCTTTGCGCTCCAGCCCGCCGAGCGTGAGGACGAGGAACCCGATCCCCGTCAGCAGCAGGGCGATGCCCATCACGATCGAGAACACGCCGACTCGCTCTGCGAAGTAGGAGACGTTGAGCGCGGTGGCTCAGCGCGGTCTCGGTCACCCAGAGGTTCCGGAGGCCGTTCTCGACCGGCTGGCCCGTCTTCGGATCCTTCGCGGCCTGCGACTCGTCCGAGGTCGGCTTGCCGTTCGCGTCGAGGAAGCGGCCCATCTCGGCGTAGGGCTGCCCGCCGGTCGCCTCGAGTGCGTGGATGCGCATGTAGCTGGCGAAGCACTTGCGCCTCGCTGGCCGGTGTCGATCGTCTCGCCGGCGACGATCGCAGGTCGGGTAGGTCGACTTCGGTGAGGCCGGCCTTCTCGCCCTCCGCCTTGATCGCGGCGGGCGTCATGTCCGGCGAGCCCAGCGATCTGCTCGAGTCTTGAGATTGTCCCGGGCGTTGTTGATGCCCCAGGCGCCGACTGCGATCGAACCAGTTCCGAAGGCGATGAGGATCACGCTGGCGGCGATGCCGCCCCACTTGAAGATGCTGCTCCTCATGGCGACTCCTTTCTCGGTTACTGCTCATGCGCACAGTCTCGGAGGAGCCCGCTGCGCCGCCATCGGTGGCTCACCGCGAAGCTGGTGCGGACTTTCCGCAATACGCCGTTCTCGGAAAGGCCAGCTAGACGCCTGCCAGCGCCGCCAGGAGCGAGCATCGCCGCGGCTCCCGCGAGCGCTTCCTGCGGCCGCCCGCAGCCAGACGGCTCGCGACCGAAAGCCTGCGGGACGAGCTCGAAGGCGACGAGCGCGAGCATCGCGCCGGCCGCGAACGCGAACGACGCCGGCAGGAGGCCCCGCACGTGCTCGACGACGAGGAAGGCGAGCACGGCGCCGACCGGTTGCGGCGCGCTCGTCAGAACGGCTGCCCAGAACTGCTCCGCACGGCTGAAGCCGGCCGCTGCCATCGGGATCGCCACGCTCGTGCCCTCGGGAATGTTCTGAAGACCGATCGCGAGGATCACGAAGAGGCTCAGTCCGGCGCGGTCCGAGGCGTACGCGGTGCCGATCGCCAGCCCTTCCGGGAGGCTGTGCACGAGGAGCACGCCGAAGACGAGAGCGGACGTGCGCACGCCCGCGCCGCGCGAGCTTGCCGACATGGACGTCGCGTCCCGCGAGAATCCGGCGCGCCACTACGACCAGTGAGACGCCGGCCGCGAGACCGATCACGATCTCCGCCGTTCCGCCCTCCTCCAGCGCCGGCTTCAGCAGGCCGAGCACGGACGCCACGGTCATCGCGCCGATCGCAGTGCCGAGGAGGACCGGGCGCAAGAGCTCGGCTCGCGAGCCGAGGAAGAAGACGGGAACCGCGCCGAGCCCCGTCGCGAGAGCCGTCGCGGTCGCCGCGGCGGTCAGCAGGACGATGTCCACGACGTCCGCCCGGGCTTAGGCTAGGCGGCCTGCCGCCGTCGCGGCGGAGCTTGCTTCGCGACGAGCACGGGTACGTTCGCGTGCTGCACGACCCCGCTCGAGACGCTGCCGAGCAGCGCACCTGCGAGTGCGCCATGCCCGCGCGAGCCCATCACGATCAGGTCCGCGCCGCAGTTGTCGGCGAAGCTGAGGATCTCGTCGACGGCATTGCCCTCGAGGACCTCGCCCCGAGCCTCGACGCCGGCCTCACGCGCCTGCCCAGAGCCGCGTCGACCGTCGCGCGCGCCACGCCCAGGTCGCGGGCCAGGCGGCACTCGTAGTTCGGGGTCCCGAGCAGCGACGACGGCGGCTTGCGCACCGACACGAACGTGACGTGGGCTCCGAGCGGGGCCGCGAGCTCGACTGCCTCGTCGATCGCGGCACGGCTTCCGTCGGAGCCGTCGATTGCGACCATGATCTCTTTCATTCATCGTGTCCTCCTTTGACTCGAAGGATCCGACTCGGTCGGAGCCATCTGAATCGGGGCGGCGACTGATCGACTGTGCGGGAAAACTCCGCATCCCTCGGCGAGCTCGATGCGGCACCATCCCTCGATGCATGAAGCAACGCGTGATCATTCTCGGAGCCGGCGTCGCAGGGCTCGAAGCCGCCCTCGCGCTGAACGAGCTGGCCCGGGAGGTCGTCGCCGTCGAGCTCGTCTCGCCGGACGAGGAGTTCGTGTACCGGCCGCTGGCGGTGGCCGAGCCCTTCCGGCTCGGCGCAGCTCAGCGCTTCCCTCTCTCACATCTGGTCGCCGAGACGGGAGCCGGCCTGACGCGGGCGGCCGCGACCGCGGTCGACACGGATCGGAAGATCGTCGAGACGTCGACCGGGGAGCTGCCGTACGACCAGCTGCTGGTCACCCTCGGCGCGAAGCCGGTCGAGGCGGTCCCGGGCGCCCTTACGTTCCGCGGCCCGCAGGACGAGGCTGCGTTCGGAGAGGTCCTCCGCGCCGCCCGCGAAGGGCGCGCCCGGCGCATCGTCTTCACGATGCCGGCCGGAATCTCGTGGCCGCTGCCGCTCTACGAGCTCGCGCTCCTGACGGCAGTGCACCTCGCAGACTCCGGTGCCGGCGGCGTGGCGATCGAGCTCGTGACGCCGGAGCCCGAGCCGCTCCAGCTCTTCGGAAGCGGCTGCGAGCGAGGCGATCCTCGAGCTGTTCGACCTCCACGGGATGCGGTCTGGTCACCGACGCCGTCCCGGTCGAGGCCGCTGGAAGGCGCCCTCCGCCTCGTCCGCGGTGAGACCGTCGAGGCGGACCACGTCGTCGCGCTTCCCCGCCTCGAGGGGCCGAGCCTTCCGGGCCTCCCTCACGACCGCAGCGGCTTCGTCACGGTCGACGAGCACCAGCGGGTGCGCGGCTACGACGACGTCTTCGCTGCCGGCGATGCCGCAGACTTTCCCGATCAAGCAGGGCGGGCTCGCGACCCAGCAGGCGGACACCGCCGCCGAGGCGATCGCTGCCGCGGCCGGAGCCGACATCGAGCCGCAGCCGTTCACGCCCGTCTTGCGCGGGCTGCTGTTGACGGGGCTCACGCCGCGCTTCCTGCGCCTCGCGCTCGGCAAGCACGACACCGAGCTCGACACGGAGGCGCTCTGGTGGCCGCCGGCGAAGATCGTCGGCCGGTACCTGGCACCGCTCCTCGCGGCCCAGCTGCATGTCTCGGCTGCGCCTCCTCACAGCGAGGGCGTCGAAGTCGACGTCGAGCTCGACCGCGGCCCGGCCGGCGCCTGGCAGCGCATCTGAGCGCTCCTCCGTAGAAACCCGTGCCCCGAACCAGCGTCTGCGCGGACGGATCGCAGCGGCGTCCAGGCAAGACTCGAGGCATGAGACCAGCCACCTGTCATCTACTCGCAGCGGTCGACATCGCCGAGCCGTGCCCGGGCGAGCAGTGCCCGTTCTTCGAAGAAAAGTGCCTGCTCACCGAGCTCCGCCCGCAGCTTGCGACGAACCCGCCGCTCGTCCAGTTTCTCCTGGGCTACCGGGAGCGGCTGGAGGACGGGCCGCGGCCGTTCCTCGCCCGCGAGCCCGGCTTCGACTGACGACCCGCTCCGAAGAAGGAGGCAACCATGAAAGCACTCGTCTTCCACGGCCCAGGGCAGCGCTCCTGGGACACCGTGCCGGATCCCTCGATCATGGCCGAGACGGACGCGATCGTCCGCATCGACACGGCCACGATCTGCGGGACCGACCTTCACATCTTGAAAGGCGACGTCCCCGAGGTCGAGCCCGGGACGGTCCTCGGCCACGAGGCGGTCGGCACCGTCGTCGAGACCGGCAAGGCGGTGACGACGCTCCAGGCGGGCGATCGAGTTCTCGTCTCGTGCATCACCTCCTGCGGCCGCTGCAGGTTCTGCCGCGAGGGCCACTACGGCCTGTGCACCGGCGGAGGCGGCTGGATCCTCGGCCACCTGATCGACGGCCTGCAGGGCGAGCTCGCACGGGTGCCGTTCGCCGACACCTCCGTGCACAAGCTCGCACCGGAGATCGCCGACGAGCAGGCGCTCTTCCTCGCGGACATCCTCCCGACCGCGTACGAGGTCGGCGTCCTGAACGGCAAGGTCACACCGGGCGACACGGTCGCCATCGTCGGAGCCGGCCCGATCGGGCTGGCGGCCGTGATGACGGCCAAGCTCATGACGCCGGGCCGGATCGTCGCCCTCGACGTCGCGGACGCGCGGCTGGAGCATGCACGCAAGTTCGGCGCCGACGTGACGATCAACAACGGCGAGACCGACGCCCTCGCGGAGATCATGGAGCTGACGAACGGGCTCGGAGCCGACGTCGCCATCGAGGCGGTCGGCGTCCCGGAGACGTTCGAGCTCTGTGCCGAGATCGTCAGGCCCGGCGGGCACGTCGCGAATGTCGGCGTCCACGGACGCCCGGCGACTCTCCACCTGGAGAAGCTCTGGATCAAGGACGTCACGATCACGACGGGTCTCGTCGACACGTCGACGACGCCGCGGCTGCTCGAGCTGATCGCGAACGGACGGATCGACCCGACCCCGTTCGCGACCCATCGCTTCGAGCTGGCCGACACGGAAGAGGCGTACGAGACGTTCGCCGACGCGGCCACGACGAACGCGCTCAAGGTCGTCCTGAGCGCGCAGCCGGCACAGCTGACGGCGAAGGAGCAGACTGAAGCCCTTGCCGGAACGGCTGTCTGACTCGACCGGGACCGGGCGCTCCCCGAGCGTCCGGTCCCCCTCCCCTCCGACGGGTTCGCGGACGTCATCCTCCGAGACGGCGGCACGCTGAGGCTTCGAGCGCCTGCGGCCGGCGACTCGGATGCGCTCGTCCAGTTCTTCGACTCGCTCTCGGAGCGCAGCCTGTACCTCAGGTTCCACGGTGCGCCGACGGTTCGCGCGGAGCTCGTCGAGCCGTTCCTCGAGCCCGACTGGGTCGAGCGCGGCTCGCTCGTCGGGACGCTCGCGGACCGGATCGTCGCACTCGCGAGCTACGCAGCGCCTTCGCGACCCGGCGGCCGCGGAAGTCGCGTTCGCGGTCGCCGACGACCAGCAGGGGCGCGGCATCGGCACCCGCATGCTCGAACAGCTCGCCGGCCGGGCGGCGACGGTAGGCGTCGAGCGCTTCGTCGCCGAGGTGATGAGCGACAACGCCCCGATGATGCGGGTGTTCGAGGACGCGGGCTTCGGCGTGACGCGGCAGCTCGACCGCGGGACGTTCGAGGTCACCTTCTCGATCGAGCAGACCGAGGCCTACCGCGGCCATGTCGAGGAGCGGGACCACCTCGCGTCGTCGCCTCCCTCCAGCCGTTCTTCGCCCCGTCCTCCGTCGCCGTGATCGGAGCCTCGTCCCGGCCCGAAGCGATCGGCGGGATCGTGTTCCGGAACATCCTCTCCGGGGACTTCAAGGGCGCGGCGTATCCGGTGAACCGCAGCGGCGAGCCCGTCGCCGGGGTGCGCGCGTACACGTCGATCGAGGAGCTGCCCGAGCAGGTCGACCTGGCCGTCATCTGCCTCCCCGGCGCGCACGTTCTGGACGCGGCCGACTCCGCGCTGAAGACGGGCGTTCGAGCACTCTGCGTCATCTCGGCGGGCTTCGCCGAGGTGGGAGCCGAGGGCCGCGAGCGACAGGAGCAGCTGCTGGCGCTCGTCCGCTCGCACGGCGGCCGGCTCGTGGGGCCGAACTGCCTGGGCATCGCCGTCTCGGGGCCGTCGCTCAACGCGACGTTCGGGCCGCGTGCGCTTCCGCCGGGGCCGATCGCGTTCTCCTCGCAGAGCGGCGCCCTCGGCCTCGCACTGCTCGAGAAGGCGTCCGAGCGCAGCCTCGGCTTCTCCTCGTTCATCTCGATCGGAAACAAGGCGGACGTCTCCTCGAACGACCTCCTCGAGTACTGGGAAGAGGATCCGAGCAGCGGGCTGATCGCGCTCTACCTCGAGTCGTTCGGCAATCCGCGGCGGTTCGCGCAGATCGCGGGCCGCGTGGCGCGAAAGAAGCCGATCCTCGCGATGAAGAGCGGGACCTCGACCGCGGGAGCACGGGCCGCCGGCTCGCACACCGCGGCGCTCGCAGGCTCGGACGAGGCGGTCGCGGCGCTCTTCCACCAGGCAGGCGTCTTGCGCGCACGGACGCTCGAGGAGCTGATCGACGCGGCCGCGCTGCTCTCGACGCAGCCGCTGCCACTGGGGCGAAGGGTGGCCATCCTGACGAATGCGGGCGGCCTCGGCATCCTCTGCGCGGACGCGTGCGAGACGGCGGGCCTGGAGCTCTCCGAGCTCACGCCCGAGACGAATGCAACGCTGGCGGAGCTGCTGCCCGCTGAGGCGAGCCTCGCCAACCCCGTCGACATGCTCGGCTCGGCGACCGCCGCCAGCTACGAGGCGGTGCTCCCGGTCGTCCTCGAGGATCCGGCGGTCGACTCGGTGATCGTCCTCTTCGTGCCGCCGGCGCAGGCGGGCGCGGAAGACGTGGCAGCGGGGCTCTCGCGGACGCTCGCAGCCGGCTCGACCGACAAGCCGGTGCTCGCGGCGATCCTCTCCGCGGAAGGCGTTCCCTCAGCCCTTCGCACGACCCCGGCGCCGGCCGCGCTCTTCACGTATCCCGAGTCCGCAGCGCGTGCTCTCGGCCTCGCCGCCGAGCGGGCGGAGTGGCTGCGCAGGCCCGCGGGCGTCGTCCCGTCCGTCGACGGCATCGACACTGCTGCGGCCGAGCGCGTGGTCACCCAAGCGCTCGAGAGCGCGGAGGACGCCTGGCTCACGCCGGAGCAGACCAGAGCGCTCCTGACGAGCTACGGCCTGCCGCTCGTCGAGGAACGGCTCGCAGAGAGCGTCGAGGCCGCCGTCGAAGCTGCTCGGGAGCTCGGATTCCCGATCGTCGTCAAGTCCGGAGTCGCGGGCGCGCACAAGACCGAGACCGGCGGCGTCGCGCTCGGCCTGGCCGACGAGGACGCCGTCCGCGCGGCGGCGGAGCGCATCGGGCCGCCGGTCATCGTCCAGCCGATGGTCGAGGCCGGAGTCGAGCTGCTCGCGGGCATCGTCCAGGACCCGACCTTCGGCCCTCTGGTCGCCTTCGGCCCGGGCGGAGTCCTCGCGGAGCTGATCGGCGAGGCCGGCTTCCGGATCGCGCCGCTCACGGACGTCGACGCGGAGGAGCTGCTGAGCCAGAAGAAGACCGGCCTCCTCGTCGCGGGCTACCGAGGAGCGCCGCCGGCAGACGTCGCGGGCCTGACCGATCTCATCCACCGGCTCTCGAGGCTCGGCGTCGACAGGCCCGAGGTGGCCGAGCTCGACCTGAATCCGGTGATCGCCGGGCCGGACCGCTGCGTCGTCGTCGACGCGCGCGCACGCGTGCGGCGCCCCGCTCAGGGGAGCCGGGTCAAGACCTGGTAGCTACGCGGCCTCGTGGGGCCGCGAGAAGACGACGAGGACGCTGAGCCCCTCGTAGCCGGTGAACCGGTGGTCGGCGCCGGCCGGCACGAACGCCGCCTTGCCCTGGCTCACCTCCACCGCCTCGCCTTCGACCTCGAGCACGCCGCGCCCGTCGAGGACGACATAGACCTCGTCGTCGGCGTGCGGCTGCTGGCGGTCGGGCTCGGGCGCGACGAGCACGTAGACGCCGATCTCGAGCCCCGGCGAGGTATGGACGACCTCGTACCCGCCGCCGGCGTCCTCGAGACGCTTCCGCGTCGCTTCGATGTTCAGCGCGTCCAAGGAAGCGAGCCTACTGCGCGGGACTAGAAGAAGTCGCCGCCGTCACTGTCGCCCGGCCCGGGTGTGGGCTCGTACGAGATGTGCTCCGAGACCTGCGGACGCGCCCAGGAATAGGCGTCCTCGGCGATGCGCGGAGGCCCGGCGACGAGCTCCTTCCAGGCGGCGGCTGCTTTCCAGAAGGTGCTCACCGCCGATCAGCCGCTCCGCGGCCTCGAGATCGTCCGACTCGAACACGAACACCGCTTCCTCGTCGGTGAGGAACACGTGGTGGCGGTCCAGGCCGACCTCCTCGGGATCGAACGGCGGGCCGCTTCGCAGGAGCTGCGCCGCCCGCTCGCTCGCTCCTTCGCGCAATGGAAGGACAACGACCGCACGGCTCATGGCGTCCTCCTCTCTGAGTCGGGAAGCCAGATGCTCTGCGAGCTCCGCGATGACGCCGGGCTGGACGATGCTCGCGATGCGGACCGGCGCCCCGCCGCGCCGCTCGAGCACGAGCGTCTGCCGGCCCGAGAGCCGATCGGAGGCGGCCCGTCCGATTCGGACATCCAGGAGATCACCGAAGTCGATCGTCTCCGAGGCGGCGCCGTTCGTCCCGGAGCCCTCCAGAGTGAGCCCGCCGGGGAGCAGCTCCAGGCGACCGGCGCGGGTCGCCTGCTCTCCCCGCTGCCAGGTGACGGCATAGCTCGTCGACATGCCCCGAATGATCGACCAGGCGAGCCGCCGCAACCTCGGTGCGCGCCCGCATCCACGTGCGGGAAAACCGCACCGCTAGCCGGGCTCCTCGAGCAGGCCGTGCTCGAGGGCGTAGCGGACGAGCTCGGCGCGGGTCGTCAGCCGAAGCTTCTGCATGATGTGCGCCCGGTGGGTCTCCACGGTGCGCACCGACAGGTAGAGCATCTTCGCGATCTCCTGGTTCGTGTGCCCGAGCGCCAGGAGCCGCAGCACCTCTCGCTCTCGATCCGACAGTGGATCGGACTCGGCCTCGGCGCGCTCCTGCGCCTCGGCCTGGATCAGCCGCGCGCCGAGCGCCGGGTGGACGTAACGGCCGCCGTTCGCGACTTCCCGCACCGCGTCGACGACTTCCGCGTCCGCCGCCTCCTTCAGCACGTAACCGCTCGCGCCCGCGGCGAAGGCCTCGCGCACGTACTGCGGATCGTCCTGCATGGACAGCATCAGCACCTTCGCCTCCTGCGCCTCTTTGAGGACTGCGGGAGTGGCCTCGATCCCACTCCCACCCGGCATGACGACGTCCATCAGGATGACGTCGGGCTTGTGCGCGCGGGCCTCGAACACGGCTTCGCGAAGATCGCCCGCCTCGGCCACGACCTCGATGTCGTCCTCCGCCTCGAGCACGCGACGGAGGCCCGAGCGGACGACCGCGTGGTCGTCGACGACGAGGACGCGGATCGTCACGTGACCGGCACCTCGATCGACAGCGTCGTCCCGGAGCCGGACGAGGACTCGACCTCGAGCCGCCCGCCGACGAGCCCCACGCGCTCGTGCATCCCGAGCAGCCCGAGACCGTTCGACCCGGCTTCGTCGAAACCCCGGCCGTCGTCCTCGATCACGGCGGCGACCGCGCCGTTGCGCCGCGTGAGGACGATGCTCACGTGGCGGGCCTGCGCGTGCTTGACCACGTTCGTCAGCGCCTCCTGCGTGATCCGGTAGAGCGTCGTCTCCACCTCCGCGGGCAGGCGGGTCTCGCCGAGCCTCGGCTCGAGGTCGACCTCGATCCCCGTCTGCTCGCGGAACGTCTCGACGAGCCGCTCGATCGCGGGCACGAGCCCGAAGTCGTCGAGCGCCTTCGGCCGGAGCTCGACGGCCAGGCGGCGCACGTCCTGGAGCGTCGCCACGACGAGCTCCCGCAGCTCGCCGGCCGCCTTCGCGAAATCGTCCGGGTCGTTCGCGTCCTCCACGCCTTTCAGCCCGAGGAGGATCGACGTGAGCGCCTGGCCCGTCTCGTCGTGGAGCTCCCTGGCGAGGCGCTGGCGCTCGAGCTCCTGCGCGCTGACGACCCGGCGCAGGGCATCGGTGGCGACGCGCTCCGAGAGGTCGACAGCCACGGCTGCACGGGCGGCGAACGCCTCGGCCAGGCGGACGTCCTCGTCGGTGAAGCGAGCGTCGGCGCCCTCCCTGTCGTGCGCGCTGATGACGCCGATCGCGCGGTCGCGGAGGAGCATCGGGACGAAGAGACCTGTGCGGGCGCCCATCTTTCGCCCTGCATCCTGATCCATCTCGATGTCGTCGATCAGCGAGTCGACACGTTCGCTGCGGCGTCGCTCCAGCACCCGCCCGGATTTCGAGGAGGCGGGGTCGAGCCGCATGCCCAGAAGCTCGCCGGTGCCCTCTCCGTCGGTGGCGCGGATGACGAGCCTTCCGTCGGAGGCGGGCAGGACGATGAGGACGATCCGGGCATGGATGAGCTCGCGCAGGCGGGACGCGACGAGGTCGAGCACGCGCGCGATGTCGACCTCGGACACGAGCGCACTCGCGATCTCGTTGAGCGACTCGAGCTGCTTCAGCCAGCGCGTCGCCGCTTCGTAGAGACGCGCGTTCTCGATCGCCACCGCGGCCTGGGCGGAGAGCAGCTGCACGAGCTCCTCGTCCTCGGCGGTGAACGGGGCGCCGCCCTCCTTCTCGGTCAGGTACAGGTTTCCGTAGGCGACACCGCGCAGCAGGATCGGGACACCGAGGAAGGTGCCCATCGGCGGGTGGTTCGGCGGGAAGCCGACCGAGCGCGGGTCGTCGGCAAGGTCGTCGAGCCGCAGCGGCTTCGCGTCGTGGATCAGCGCGCCGAGAATCCCGCGGCCGTGCGGCGGGTCGCCGATCGCCGCCTGGGTCTCCTCGTCGATGCCCGGTGACGACGAACCGCTCGAGGGCCTGTCCGCTCGGGTCGATCACTCCGAGCGCCGCGTATCTGCGCCCCGGTCAGTTCCGCGGCGGCCTCGACGATCTTCTGCAGGACGGCGTCGAGCGACAGCTCGGAGGCGAGCGCGACGCCGGCGTCGACGATGGCGCGAAGACGATCGGTCTCTGGCACTTCGAGAGAATTATCGTCGGACGGAGAGAGCGCAGGGACGAGCATCGACGCCGCGGGCACACACGGCGCCCGCGGCGTCGAGAGCTCTCAGGCCGTCGCGGCAGCCCGCGTCCGAGTCCAAGCTCTCGAGCCACCGCGTCGCCGGTGGGACGGCGAGCACGGGGCAGGGAGCGAGATTCAGCAGCTGCTGCGTCACGCTGCCGACGACGACGCCCACGACGGGGCCGTGACCGCGTGTGCCGACCACGATCACGTCGGCGCTCGAAGGCGTTTGCAACGTCAGCGATCGCGTGCGCCGGGTCGCCGGCAGTGCCACTGACGAGCTTGAAGATCGCGTCGATGCCCGCCTGCTCGAAGCTCGTGAACCTGCAGCTGGATCCTCGCCTCGAGACCCAGCTCGTCGGCATGGTTGCTGTACACGACGACGAGCGTTCCGCCGCTCTCCTGGACGAGCTCCCTGGCGAACGGCAGCGCGGCCTCGGCGGCCTCCGACGCGTCGGTGGCCCAGATGACGGTCTTGAACATGACGACCTCCTTTCAGGCGGCTGCCTCGACCGGCTGCCGGGTCTCGCGAACGATCAGCACGGGGCGCTTGGCCGCGTGCAGGATCCCGCGCGAGACGCTTCCGAGCAGCGCGCTCGAGATCGCGCCGTGGCCGCGTGAGCCGACGACGATCAGGTCTGCGTCGATCGAGTCCGCGTATTCGACGATCTGCTTGGCCGGCTCTCCGACGAGAAGCCTCGAGCCGGATCTGAGCCCCATCTCATTCGCGAGCTCCACGGCTGCGAAGAGCGGCTCCATGTCGTGGTCGGTCACCTCGTGCGGCACGGTCACCGGGCCCATGGCGAAGCCGTTCACCGGGAGCACCTCCGTGCGCGGGGCGACGTGGACGAAGACCGCCTCCGCCTCCTGCTCGGCGACGAGCTCGAGCCCGAGCTCGACCGCCTGCAGTGCGGAAGGCGATCCGTCGGTGGCGATCAGGATTCTCTTCATGGTTTCCTCCTTGTTCGCCTCCGATCGTCGTCCGGGGGCGGACGAGCCGCATCGGTAATTCGCCTCACGCGGGATCCGGAATCGCGCGGATTCGCCGAGGGCGCCAAGCGAGCACGCTAGAAGGCAGAAAGGAACGCTATGAGGGACACCTTGGTCGTCACCTGCCGCGTCCCCGTCGGCGCGCTCGAGGAGCTCGAGCTCACATCGGCCGGCCACACCTTGTCGATCGTCGGCCCGGCCGGCTACAGCCACGAGCTCGAGCTTCCGATCGGAGGCGGACATGGAGCGGCTCGAAGTCGAGCTCCACAAGCACTTCCTCGAAGTTCGCGCGCCCTTGCGCGCTGCGTAGGCCCCTGGTCACGCCGCTGCCGCCACCTCCAGTCTCAGCCCGCCCATTGCGGCCGGCTGGTTCGAGGCCAGGGCAGCGACGAGCTTGCCGCCGCGGGCCCGGTAGCGCGCGATGAACGACTCGTGCGAGCCCTCGAGCTCGATCTCGTCCGCATGCGTCGTGTCGCCGACGAGCTGGAGCCGCAGGCCGAACTGGTCGGACCAGAAGAACGGCGGCTGCGCGGGCAGCGGGTCGAGCTCGAGGATGCGCCTGGCCGCGCCGACCGCCTCCGCGGCCGCGCCGGTCCAGTGTCCCCGAGACCCCGCGTTGTCGCCGCAGGCGAAGATCGGCGGCGCAACCTCGGCGCCGAGCTCGTGTGCAGGCGCGACGCCCACGGCGACGAGGACGACGTCACACTCGACGACACTGCCGTCGGCGAGCTCGACCCCCCGCACCCGTCCCCCCGGAAGGGCCTGGAACGCGGCCGCGGCCGTCTCCGTGCGGAGATCGACGCCCTGGTCGAGGTAGCGCTGAGCGAGCCTGGCGCCGAGCTCCGGCCCCAGAGCGCGCTCGAACGGCGCCGAGCCCGCCTCGAGCAGCGTCACGTCGACTCCGAGCTTGCGGGCGGTCGACGCGACCTCGGCGCCGACGAACCCGCCGCCGACGATCGCCAGCCGCGCGCCGGGCAGGAGCTCTCGCCGAAGCGCGTGCGCGTCGGCGAGCGTCCGCAGCACGTGCACGCCCGAAGGCGTGTCGAACGGGAGTCGCCGAGCCCGCGCCCCGGTCGCCAGGACGAGCGCGTCCCAGCCGATCACGCGGCCCGCGCTCGTGGTTGCGGTCCTTCGCTCATGATCGACCGCGGCGACGCGCTGTCCGAGAACGAGCTCGATCCGCTGCTCCGCCCAGAAGGAGCCGGGCCGCAGGAACAGGTCGGAGGCGCTCTTCTCGCCCGAGAGGAACTCCTTGGAGAGCGCCGGCCGCTCGTAGGGCGCGAACGGCTCCTCGCCGACGAGGACGAGCTCGCCGTCGTAGCCCTCCGCCCGAAGCGTCTCGGCGCAGCGGGCGCCGGCGAGGCCGGCGCCCACGACGAGGATGGAGCGCGGCGAGGTCATGCCGCTTCCTCCTCGGTGATCAGGATCGCGGCCATCGGGCAGGCCGCGGCCGCATCGAGCACGGCCGGGTCGTCGGAGACGCCGACGCGGGCCGTCGCGTTGCCGCTCGAGTCGAGCTCGATGATGTCCGGGGCAAGCTCGGCGCAGGCGCCGAAGCCGCTACACAGCGACCGGTCGATCTGAATTCGGTACATGGTTTCCTCCTTGCTTCGGGGTTGGCTTCGGGGTTGGTCGAACGGGACGGTTGAGCGCGCGCCAGGCGGTCGCGAAGCAGACCGCGCCGACGGCGCCGACGTACAGCGAGAAAGCCCACGGTGTCGGCGTGTCGGTCCCGGCCGCGAGACCGTGGAGCGTGGCCAGACCGAAGATCGCGTAGGTCGCCCAGTGCAGACGGCGCCAGGCCTTCATCCCGATCCGCTTGCGCAGCGGGAACGAGAGGATGACGAGCATCATCAGGTCGAGCGCCAGGACGCCGAACGCCGTCCAGACCGGGCGATACGGCGCGAGCCCGGGGACGATGAGCGCGGTCGGGCTGATCCGAATGGTCGAATCGAGCACGAGCGTCAGGCCGTGCAGGCTCACCGCGCCCAGGCCGAGCGTGGCCAGAAATCGGTGCGTGTCCGAGACCGCGGCAGCGCTCAGCGCCCGGCCGAAAGGCCGCGACTTGAGGACGAGCCCGGCGAGCACGGACAGCGTCAGCAGGAAGTACGCGGTGAGGCCGCTGGCGCGCGCGAGGATCCAGAAGGTCGGGTCTTTCACGAGAGGCCTCCTGCGAGACGTGTTCGCCCGTCGGCAGTGACGAGAACGCAGGGCATCTCACGCATGTCGGCCTCCCGAACGGCCTCCTCCTCGCCGGCGATGTAGAGCGCCTTCGCCCACACCTCGGCCTCGACGGCGTCGGGAGCGACGACCGTGAGTCGAAGCAGGTCGCTCGGCGACGGAGCACCCGTGGCCGGGTCGATCAGGTGGTGGACGTCTTCGCCGTTTCGACGCCAGTGCCGCCGGTCACGGCCCGAGGTGGCGAGCCCGCCGCCGGTCAGCTCCAGCGTCAGCTCGCCCTCGGACGTCTCGACGCCGACGGGCCACGAGCCGCCGTGCACGGCGATGTCCCCGCCCGCGTTGACGAGCGCCGGCCCGGCCGCCGACAGCAGCTCGGCTGCGCGCTCTGCCGCGTATCCCTTTCCGATCCCGCCGAGGTCGAGACGGACATCGGGGCCGAGCTCGATCCGCGAGCCGTCGATCCGGACCGGGCCGCCGCAGACCCACCCGACGATGACAGCCGTGCCCTCCTCGGGAAGTTCCTCGAACGTGCGGTCGTACCCAGCGCCGACGACGGCGTCGTGGACGGTCGGGTCGAAGCGCCCGTCGGTCCGCCCGCGTGCCTCGAGTGCGAGCCGGACGACCTCCAGGAGGTCCGGGCCTACCTCGAGCGACCGCGCCTCGTTCAGACGGGAGAGCTCGGACTCGGGCCGAAAACGCGTCAGGATCGCCTCGAGCCGGTGGAACTCGCGCTCGGCGGCGGACAGTGCTTCGTCGGCTCCGACCGCATCGACGAACAGCTCGATCTCCGTGCCCATCGCCTTGAAGCGCCGCGACTCCATCACGACGTCCTCGTCGACGTGACCGGCGGAAGGCTCACGACGCGAACCGGCGGGGCCTGCGCGGCTGCCAGCTGTGCCTGGTTGGCCGCCGCGATCTGCGACTGCCGCCGGCGCAGTTGAGCTCTGTAGGTCGCCCAGCGCCGCTTCATCGAGCGCGCTGCACCACGACGCTCTGGCGCCGCACACGCTGCTCGCGCTTCTCGAGCGCCGCGAGTCGCGGATCGCTCTCCGAGCCGCTCGCGACCCACGGCCGCGCGCCGATCACGACCCAGGTCAGGAAGAAGACGAAGAGCGCGAGGGCGACCGAGTACAGGCGTCCGACCTGGCTAGTCATCGTCTCCGCCGTGGTGGTCGTCGTCGCCGCCGCCGTGGCCATGATGGCCGTGGTCGTCGTCGTCCTCGAAGTCGTCGTCGTCGTGACCGCTGTGGCTCGAGGAGGAGCCGGATGACGAGCGCTGGAACACCACCTGCTGCGGCCCGGCGCCGCTCGAAGGGCGCGAGGCGGGAACGGCCGGAAGCGCGGGAGGCTTGCTGCGCCGCGCCTTCCTGATCGCCTTCTCGGCCTTGGCGAGCCTCGTGGCGCGCGCCTTGATCTCCGCATTGGAGACGCTCGGCGTGGCGGCGGCCCGCAGGCCGACCGCATCGGTTGCCGCCGCGATCCCGAGCGCAGACGAGAGCCCCAGGATCAGCGATACGACCGTGACGTGAATCTTGTTCATCTCCAGCACCTCCAGTTCGTGACCGCCTGACCGTAGGCGGGTGTCCGTAAAGGCCGGGTGAGCCGAAGGCAAAGACTTCGCCGGGTTCGGCAAAGCCTTGGTAAACGGCTGCGGAAAACCCGCACGCGGATCCGCTCCGACACGGATGCCGCCGGGTCTCGGACGCACGAGATTCAGCCCAATGACAAGAAGGACGTACGCAGCCGTCGCAGGAGTCGCCGCTCTGATCGCCGCAGGATTGATCGGAGCGAGCCTCGTCGGAGCGCGGGCCGAGGAGTCGCCCCCCGCTGCAGCTCCTTCGCGAGCCGAAACGACGTTCCTGAGCGGAATTCCGCAGAGCGGGACAGCCCTCGGGCGCCCCGACGCCCCCGTGACGCTCGTGGAGTTCGCGGACGTGCAGTGCCCCTACTGCGCGACGTGGTCGAACTCATCGCTCGCCCCGCTCGTCCGGGACTACGTCCGCCCCGGCAAGGTGCGGATCGTCTTCGGAGGCCTGTCCTTCGTCGGTCCCGACTCGGAACGGGGCATGCGCTTCGCTCTCGCCGCCGGCCGGCAGGACAAGCTCTGGGACGTAATCCATCTCCTGTATGCGAGTCAGGGGGCGGAAAACTCCGGCTGGGTCAGCGACGCCCTGCTGCGCGAAATCGGCGCGGCGATCCCCGGCCTCGACACCGAGCGCGCACTGCGCGAGGCTTCGTCGCCGGAAGTCGATCGGCAGCTGTCCGAGGCTCAGGCGCTCGGGACGCGGCTGGGCGTGCGCGGGACTCCGTCCTTCGCGGCGGGGCGAACCGGCAAGGCCCTCTCGCCGATCGCGATCCAAAGCCTCGATGCGAACGCCTTGCACCCCGCGCTCGATTCCCTCCTCGCGCGGTGAACGACCGACGGCTCAGGCTCGCGGTCGCAGCGATCGCCCTGGCAGGCGTCAGCATCGCGGCCTACCTCACGTACGTGCGCTATGCGCACGTCGCCATCGCGTGCACCACGGGCGGCTGCGAGGCCGTCCAGAGCTCCCCCTACGCGGAGCTGCTGGGAATCCCCGTCGCGCTGCTCGGGCTCGCTGCCTACGTCTTCGTGCTGGGAACGGCGTTCCTCGACGCCCCCATGGCACGGGTAGCCGGCGCCGCCACCGCCGTTGTGGGCGTGCTGTTCGGGGCCTACCTCCTCGTGGTGCAGCTGCTCGTCATCGAATCCCTCTGCCAGTGGTGCGTGGCGAGCGACCTCGTGCTCTCGATGCTCGCGGTCGCCTGCCTGCTGCGCCTGCGTGCGTCGCAGCGCCCAGCGCCTTTGACGCTGGCGCCGAAACGCTAGGGTCGAGCCGTGCAGACCGCCAGTGGAGTCGGCGCCGAGTCGGGCCCGCTCGCAACCGAGGAGCTACGGCGCCTGAACGCGTACTGGCGCGCGGCGAACTACCTGTCCGTCGGGCAGATCTTCCTGCTCGACAACCCCCTGCTGCGGGAGCCGCTCGTCCCCGAGCACATCAAGCCGCGCCTGCTCGGGCACTTCGGCACGACTCCGGGCCTGAACCTCGTCTACGCGCACCTGAACCGCGCGATCCGCGCGCGAGACCTGGATGTCCTGTACGTGACCGGGCCTGGACACGGCGGGCCGGGCCTCGTCGCAAACGCCTACCTCGAAGGCACCTACAGCGAGGTCTATCCGCAGGTGACCATGAACGAGGACGGGCTGCGCGAGCTCTTCCGTCAGTTCTCCTTCCCCGGCGGGATCCCGAGCCACGTCGCGCCTGAGACTCCGGGCTCGATCCACGAGGGCGGCGAGCTCGGCTACGCGCTCACGCACGCGTACGGCGCTGCCTTCGACAACCCCGACCTGCTCGTCGCCTGCGTCGTCGGCGACGGCGAGGCCGAGACGGGCCCGCTCGCGGCCAGCTGGCACGCGAACAAGTTCTTGAATCCGAAGACCGACGGCGCGGTGCTGCCGATCCTTCATCTGAACGGCTACAAGATCGCGAACCCGACCGTCCTCGCGCGAATTCCCGAGCCGGAGTTGGTGTCGCTGCTCGAGGGCTACGGGCACCGGCCGATCCTCGTCACCGGCGGCTTCGACGGCGAGCCTGCGGCGGCCGTCCATCAGCGTTTCGCCGGCGCTCTGGATGCTGCGCTGGCCGAGATCGCGGCGATCCAGACGCATGCCCGCGAGACGGGAGCCGAGTCGAGGCGGCCGCGCTGGCCGATGATCGTGCTGCGCACGCCGAAGGGCTGGACCGGCCCGAAAGAGGTCGACGGCCTGCCCGTCGAGGATTCGTGGCGGTCGCATCAGGTTCCGATGACCGACGTGCGCGATAACCCCGAGCATCTCCGCGTGCTCGAAGAGTGGATGCGGAGCTACGAGCCGGAGGAGCTCTTCGACGAGAACGGGACGCTGATTTCCGAGCTTGCCGAACTTGCGCCGAAGGGCGAACGCCGGATGAGCGCGACCCCGTACGCCAACGGTGGCGTGCTGCTCCGCGAGCTCGTCCTGCCGGACTTCCGCGACTACGCGGTCGAGGTGCCAGAGCCGGGAACGACCACGAGCGAGGCGACAAGGGTGCTCGGCGCGTTCCTGCGCGACGTGATCGCACGGAATCCCGACAACTTCCGGCTATTCGGGCCGGACGAGACGGCCTCGAACCGCCTGGGCGACGTGTTCGACGTGACCGATCGGGGCTGGCTCGCCGAGACGAAGCCCGCCGACGTGGGCCTCGCGCCCGACGGTCGAGTGATGGAGGTCCTCTCGGAGCACCTCTGCCAGGGCTGGCTCGAGGGCTACCTGCTCACGGGCCGGCACGGCCTCTTCAACTGCTACGAGGCCTTCATCCACATCATCGACTCGATGTTCAACCAGCACGCGAAGTGGCTCAAGGTGACCCGCCAGATCCCATGGCGGCGCCCCATCGCCTCGCTCAACTACCTCCTCAGCTCGCACGTCTGGCGCCAGGACCACAACGGCTTCTCGCACCAGGATCCCGGCTTCATCGACCACGTCGTGAACAAGAAGGCGGAGATCATCCGCGTCTACCTGCCGCCGGATGCGAACACGCTGCTCTCCGTTGCAGACCATTGCCTGCGGAGCCGCAACTACGTCAACGTCATCGTCGCGGGCAAGCAGCCTGCCCTGAACTACCTCTCGATGGACGACGCGATCATCCACTGCACCCGCGGGCTCGGGGCGTGGGACTGGGCCTCGAACGACGAGGGCGGCGAGCCCGACGTCGTCCTCGGCTGCTGCGGCGACGTGCCGACGCTCGAGACGCTTGCAGCGGCGGCGATCCTCCGCGAGCGCCTGCCCGATCTCAAGGTGCGCGTCGTGAACGTCGTCGACCTGATGCGGCTGCAGCCGGAAAGCGAGCATCCGCACGGCCTGTCCGACGCCGAGTTCGACTCGCTGTTCACGAAGGATCGACCGATCGTCTTCGCCTATCACGGGTATCCATGGCTGATCCACCGCCTCACGTATCGCCGGGCGAACCACGGCAACCTCCACGTGCGCGGCTACAAGGAGGAGGGCACGACGACGACGCCGTTCGACATGGTCATGCTCAACGACCTCGATCGCTTCCATCTGGCGATCGACGTCATCGACCGCGTGCCGGGGCTCGCGGCCAGGGCAGCCGGGCTGCGGCAGGAGCTGGTCGAGGAGCGGCTCCGCTGCCGAGCCTGGACGCGGGAGCACGGCGAGGACGAGCCGACCGTCCGCGACTGGGTCTGGCCGTACTGACCTAGGGCCGGAGGCGCGCTCCCACGAGCTCGGCGAGCTCCGCAGGGGCAGCCGACACGAGATCGTGCACGTCTCCGGGGAGCGTCTCGAGCTCCAGCTGCGGGACGTTCGCCCGGAAGCGGTCGATCCCAGCACGGCCGACCGGGCCGATGCCTCGAGCCGGGGTCACGAGCAGGACGGGGAGGCTCGAGGCGGCGAGAGCGGCGTGCTCGGCTGCGGTTGGCTCAACACAGTTGCCGTGGCGGATCGCGCCCACCACCTCGGGCCCGGCGATCGGGACGATGACGTCGTCCGCCTCACGCATCGCCGCGCGGTGTGCCTCCTCGAGCGCGGGCGTCCAGCGTCCCAGTGCCGTGCGCTCGGCCGCGAAATACGCGTCCCAGCTCGGGTATCGCTCGTCTTCGGCACGCTTCCGCGCCGCTCGGATCAGGGCCTCGAGGCCCTGGCGCGTGTCGAAGTCGGGCAGGTCGGCGAAGTCCCAGTAGCCCCCGTCGACGAGAACGAGCCCGGTCGCGTGCCGAGACTGCTGCGCGCCGAACGCGACCGCGACCTCCGCTCCCCACGAAAACCCGACGAAGAGCGCCGAGCCCACGTCGAGCGCCGCGAGCAGATCGGCCGCGGTCGCTGCGAGCCGCGACGGCCGGTACCCATCGGCCGAGACAGGAGCCGAGCGGCCGTGGCCGGGCGCGTCAGGAGCGATCACACGAGCCGCGAACCGGTCTGCGAGCAGCGGCCCGAGCTCATTGGCGTGGAGCCCCGTGCCGCCCAGACCGTCCCAGTAGAGGACGGCGGGCCGTCCGGCGTCACCCCACTCGTACACGAAGAGCGGGCCGCTCGACGTCTCGGTGACGAAGGACCTCATGTCTGCCGTCAGTATCCGACTTGATGAGCACGGTCCTGACGGTCAACGCAGGCTCCACGAGCCTGAAGCTGAACCTCGTCGACGGCGACTCCTCACGGCCCGTCGACGAGCTCGAGCGCGCCGACGCCGTCGGCCACCGGGTCGTACACGGTGGGGAGACGTTCGTCGCGCCTGTCCGGATCGACGACGAGGTGGAGCAGGCAATCGACGACCTCTCGGAGATCGCACCGCTGCACAACGGGCCGGCCCTGCGAGCGATCCGCGAGGCTCGCGCCGAGCTGCCCGACATCCCGCACGTGGCGGTCTTCGACACGGCGTTCCACGCCACGATCCCCGCGGAGGCCGCGACGTACGCGATCCCGCGAGCCTGGCGTGAGACGTGGGGCATCCGCCGCTACGGCTTCCACGGCCTCGCCGTCGAGTCGGTCGTCGCCCAGCTGGACGCGGAGCGGATCGTGGCCTGCCACCTCGGAGGCGGCTGCTCCGTGACCGCCGTGCGCGCTGGGCGATCGATCGACACGACGATGGGCTTCACGCCGCTCGAAGGCGTCCCGATGGCGACGCGCTCGGGGTCGGTCGACCCGGGAGCGTTGATCCACCTCCTCCGGGAGCGCGGCATCTCCGTCGACGAGCTGGATCGAGCCCTCGAGCACGAGTCCGGGCTCTCCGCCCTCGGCGGTCTCGACGACCCGCTCGGCTTCGGCGTCTTCACGTACCGAGTCGCCGCCGCTGTCGCCCAGATGGCCGCGGCCCTCGGCGGGATCGACGTGCTCGCGTTCTCGGGCGGAGTCGGCGAGAACCGTTCAGACGTGCGAGAGGCGGTCGCGGAACGGCTCTCCGTTCCTCGGCGACTTCGAGGTCGCCGTCGTGCCCGCCCGAGAGGAGCTGGCGATCGCGCGGAGCGTGCGGGAGCTGTTAGCACGGGCCGAATGAGGAGCGAGCGTCATCGCGTTCGATTCGTCATCGTGCGATCGGGGCAGAGCCGAAATGTGCGCTCCACGGTCTGCGTCATCGCCTGCTCGTTGTGTTTTTGCGCCGCGGGATGCGGCGGGAGTGAGGACGACGCCGATCGCGACGCACGCGGAACTTCGACCGCTGCGACGACGACACGGTCGACGGTGGCGGCGGCCGAGTATGCGCGACGGGCGGATGAGGTGTGCCGCCGCGAGATAGCAGGAGTGCTCGCGGCGCGGACTCAGCAGCGGCTGAAGCAAATCCAGGCAACTTCGGCGCCGGATGAGCAGAAGCTGCGGCGCGCAGCTCCGATCCTCGCTCAGCAGCTCGAGCTCATTTCCGACTTTCGACGCGAGATCGAAGCGCTCGGCCTACCGGACGCGCATCAGGAGGACGCCCGCCGGATCGTCGACAAGGCTCGATCCGCAGAGGCCGAGCTCGCGCGAGGAATCGACGCGGCAAGAGCCGGAGACGGCCCTGCATTCGCGGAGGCAATGCAGCGCTACGCAGGCTTCTCTGTCGAATCGGCTTCGATCGCGCGGGACTCGAAGCTGAACTTCGCGATCTGCGGCTCGGGGGCGTAGCGCGAGAGCCCAGCCGGGGCCGGGCTCTCGCCTTGGGGAGGGGTGGTGCTTCTACGGGCCGGCTTCGGTGCCGACGACCTCGAACGACTTGTTCACGTACACGGTGACCCTCGACCCGTCGCTGCGGGTCATGTGGGCCTCGTACGCGGCATTGCCGTCCGCGTCGGTCTCGACCCGTTCGATCGTGCCGCCACTCACCTTCGCAAGCGCGGCCTCACGGACCTTCGCCGCGGTGTCACCGGTGAGGAGCGTCTCGTCGGGACGCTGGGGCGGCAACCCCGCCTGACCGGGCCCTCCGAACTGCGGCCTGGCCGGCGAGCTGTTGTTGTTGTTGCCGTTGCCGTTGCTGCCCGATCCGCTCCCGCCGGATGCGGCACCGGCGAGCGCAGACCCTCCGAGTGCGAGGGCCGTGATCGAGAGCACGATCAGCAGCACGTTCTTGACCCTGTCCGTCATAGGTCTCCTTTCTGTCTGGGATACGGACTCCCTCAGGAGACCAGCGCGAGGTGAGAGCGGGCTAAGGCGGCCATAAGACCTCGCTAAGCCGGGCCTAAAGGTTTCGTGAAAGGCTCCACGCCGGTGACTCGGACGCTGACCGAACGTGAGCTGAACCGGGCGCTCCTCGCGCGGCAGCTGCTGCTCGAGCGCGCGAAGACGCCTCTTCCCCGGGCGCTCGAGCGCATCGGCGGCATCCAGGCGCAGTACGCGCCCGTCGATGTACATCGGGCTCTGGTCGCGGCTCGAGGGCTTCGAGCGCGACCAGCTGACGCGGGCGCTCGAGCGCAGGAGCGTCGTCCAGGGCACGATGATGCGCGACGACGATCCACCTCGTCTCGAAGCGGCGACTACTGGCCCTTCGTCGTCGGGATCCGGAGGCGCAGGCGCGAGCAGTGGGTCCGGGCGCACAAGGCCGACAAACGCGAAGATCGAGGCCGCGAACGCCGAAAGCTCGCGCCCGCATTTCGACGGCGACGACGCTGAGCGCAGACCGAGGTCGACGAGATCCTCAGTGCCGAGCTCGGCACGAGGAACGGCGTCGGGCCTCTTCCTCGACCTCGTGCGGGTGCCGCCGTCGGGAACGTGGGAGCGGCGTCGCGCCGATATCTACGCGCTCGCCGAGGACTGGGTCGGGCCGGAGGACGCGACAGCCGAGGCAGGGGCTGGAGCACCTGGTTCGCCGCTACCTCACGGGCTTCGGCCCCGCACGTCCCGACGAGATCGCCGACTGGGCAGGGTCTCGAAGCTGGACGTCCGACGAAGCGGCGCTCGAAGGGCTCGAGCTGCGGCGCTTCGAGGACGAGCAGGGCAAGGAGCTCGTCGACCTCCCGCGGCTCCCGCTGCCCGATGCGGACACGCCTGCGCCGGTCCGCTTCCTGCCGGTGTGGGACGCGACGCTCCTCGTCCACGCGCGGCGCACTCAGATCCTCCCGGAGAAGTACCGCTCACGGGTCTTCGACACGAGGACCCCCCACTCCGTGAACACGTTCCTCGTCGACGGCCAGGTCGCCGGGCACGTGGAAGCTACGAGAAGGGCAAGGTGAAGGTCGAGCCGTTCGGCCGGCTGCCGAAGGGCGTGCGGGCCGAGCTCGACGACGAGGCCGAGCGCCTCGCCGAGTTCCACTCGTAAGAGGCCTCAAGTCCCGCGGCCGTGAGGCCGAACGAACGAGGGTGACCGAGCTCGTTCTCGTCGGCGGGATCTTCCTGCTCGCCCTCCTCGCCGGATTCGTCCCGTTCGTCTCGGTCGAGCTCGCACTGATCGTTTCCGCCGCGACCCACCACCCGTCGATCTCCGTGCTGCTGGCGCTGGCTGTTGCTGCTGCAGCCGGCCTGATGGTGGGCAAAGGCTGCTTCTTCCTGGGAGGGCGAAGCGCCTCTCTCGTGGAGCCGGCGTCGATCGTCGGCGCCCGCGGCTGCGGCTGCCCGGGTTCCTCAACCGGGCGACGGGAAGGCCCCGGGTCGCGGCCGCAACCGTCTTCGTCTCGGCGGCGACGGGAGTTCCGCCCTTCGCGGTCGTCTCGCCGCTCGCCGGCGGCTGGCACCTTCGGCTGTCCTCGTTCCTCGTCGTGGGCTTCGCCGGCAAGTCGGCCCGTTTCGCCGGGATCGTGCTCGTGCCGGGGCTGCTAGCCGCGCTTCACCCGTGAGGCGCCGACGATCGCCTCGCGGCCGCCGACGATCGCCTCGCGGCCGTCGGCGAACCTGACGAGGAGCTTGCCCTTGCCGTCGTAGTCGGGCGAGTCGACGACGATCGTCGCCTCGTCGCCCCCGACGCGGCACGGCTCGCCCACCTCGTCGTTCAGCCCGCGCCAGTAGCGCACGAACGGGTTCTCCTCCCATTCCCGGCCGATCGTGGTCTCGTCGGTGTGGCCCGGGAGCACGCGAGTCTCCGGCGGCAGCTCCATCAGGACTTCCATCACCGAGCGCTTGATCGCCGGCACGTCGCGCCCGCCGCCGACCGCGTCCTTGAACAGGATGTCCCCCGAGAAGCAGAGCTCGCCGTTGACGACGAAGGCGAGGTGATCCGCGGAGTGGCCGGGAGTCGGAAGCGCCTCGATGTGGAGCCCGCCCGCGTCGAGCGAGCGCGTGACGACGGTCAGGCCGAGCTCGGCCTCGTGAGCGACGTGGTCGGGATCGCCGTGCGTGCGAAGGACGTGCTCGGGACGCACGTTCCAGCGCTCCGCGGCCTCGTGCAGCGGCTCCATCGGCGCTCCCGAGTCGATGAAGACCGCTGTCCCGCCCTCCTCGTCGGCCAGGAGGTACGCATTGGAGAGCCAGCCCGGATCCATGCTCCGCTCGACCAACATCGCTCGTTAGGCTACTCGTACACCGACCGAGGAGGTGACCGTGGCAAGCCTGTGGGACCGAACGATGACCGTCTTCAAGTCGAAGTGGAATCAGCTTCTGAACCGGGCCGAGAACCCGAACGAGACGCTCGACTACTCCTACGAGAAGCAGCTCGAGCTTCTGCAGAACGTGAAACGGGGCGTCGCAGACGTCGTGACCGCGAAGAAGCGGCTTCAGCTGCAGTCGGGAAAGCTCGAGGCGAGCGTGCCCAAGCTCGAGTCCCAGGCCCGAGACGCGCTGGCCGCGAACCGCGAGGACCTGGCGCGGATGGCGCTCGAGCGCAAGACGGCCGCGCAGGCGCAGCTTCAGGATCTCGATCGGCAGGTGAGCGAGCTCGAGCAGCAGCAGGTGAAGCTCGAGTCGAACGAGAAGGCGCTCTCCGCGAAGGTCGAGTCGTTCCGCAGCCAGAAGGAAGTGATGAAGGCTCAGTACTCGGCCGCGGAGGCGTCGGTGCGGATCGGCGAGGCGTCGACGGGGATCGGCGACCAGATGGCCGACACGGGCGCTGCCATCGACCGGGCGCGCGACAAGACCGAGGAGATGCAGGCCCGGGCGGCGGCGATGGACGAGCTGATCGACTCCGGCACGCTCGAGGACTTCACGTCCGGCGAGACGCAGCTCGACCGCGAGCTCGCGCAGCTGACGTCGAAGTCGAAGGTCGACGACGAGCTGGCCAAGATGAAGGCTGAGATCGGCACCGGCTCGGAGTCGGGTCAGAAGGAGCTCGAGCAGTAGCTTCCGAGCACGTCGCCCACTGGGACGACGCCGAGCCGCGCCGCAGCGAGAAGGGCGAGATGGCGGCGAGCTGGCAGCGGCTCGGCGACGCAGTGGGCTGCACGACGATCGGTGTGAACCGCGTCCGGATCGATCCGGGCCGGCTCTCGACTCCTCCCCACTCGCACGGCGCGTCCGAGGAGATCGTCTTCGTGCTCGGCGGGTCGGGCTTCTCCTGGCAGGACGAGCAGGTGTACGAGCTCCGGCCGGGCGACTGCATCGTCCACCTGGCCGACCACGAGGAGCACACGCTCCGGGGAGGCCCGGACGGGCTCGAGGTGCTGATCTGCGGGACGCGGCATCCGACCGAGCTCGGCTGGCTGCCGCGGTCGAGGGCGATCCGGCTCGGCTGGCCGTGGGTCGAGGGGCGCACGGACGATCCGTGGGATGTCGAGGCGCAGGCGGAGCCGCTCGAGTTCGGCGATCCGGCGCCGCGGCCGCCGAACATCGTCAACGTCGACGAGGCCGAGGCCGAAGCGGAGGAGGAAGGCGACTGCGCCTGTGTCGAACGCCCCCTGGGACGCCTCGCCGGGGCTGTCCGGACCGGGATGCGGCACGAGATCGTCCCCGAGGGCAAGCTCAACTGTCCGCCGCACTGCCATGGCTCGGAAGAGGAGTTCTTCCTCGTCCTCGAGGGCGAGGGCACCTGCCTACTCGGGAACGAGGAGCACCCGGTGCGGCGCGGGTCGATCGTGGGCCGTCCGCCGGGAACGGGTGTCGCTCACGCCTTCCGCGGGCCGCTGACGCTCCTCACGTACGGGACGAACGAGCCGAACGAGATCTGCTACTACCCGCGCTCGAACAAGATCGCCTTCTTCGGCGTCGGCGTCATCGGGCGCATCGAGAAGCTCGACTACTGGGACGGCGAGCCGCCTTCTTAACAGGGACTGTCCCTCATAGGGACTGTCCCTCAAGGGACTGTCCCTCGTTAGATCGGCGCGTCGAAGAGGGCCAGCCAGCGCGAGAGGTCTTGCTCGATCGGAAGCTCCTTCTCGAGCTTCGCCTTCAGCTCGAGCTCCTCTGAGTTGTCGCGCTCCTTGCCCTCGCCGGTCGGCACGAACGGCCAGTACGCCCCGCGCTTGAAGCCGTAGATGAAGTAGACCGGGTGCTTGCCGCCCTTGAACTTGAAGGCCGCGGCGAGCAGCTGCTCCCCGAACCCGTGCGCCACCAGCTCGGACCCGACCAGGTGCACGCCGGCCACGAGCTCCTCGAAGTCGTTGTCGCGCACGATCAGCCACTCGAACCCGAACTCGTCGCCGCGCCGCTCGACCTTCGAGTGCGACTCCTGCGCGACCGTGTCCAGCAGCTCCTGCAGCTCGTTCTCCGCGCGGACGAACTCGGCCGCGGACAGCGGCTTGAAGACGACTGCCGCGTCGCCGGTCGGCTTCAGCCCGAGGTCGGTCTCGAGCGTGATCCGAGCCGTCGAGATGGCGAAGAGCTTCTCCTGCTGCGCCTTCGGAAGCTTCTTGCGCCCGAAGAGAACGTCGGTGAGGCCCAAGGCTAGAACGTGCCGGGATCGACCGGGCGGCCCATCTCGCGGGAGATCTCGGCGAGGCGGGCGAGGCGCTTCTCGAGCGGCGGGTGCGTCATGAACAGCTCGGAACCGGCTTTCTTCCACCCGGCCGGGAAGATGAAGAACGCGTTCATGCCGGCCACCTCGCGCAGGTCCTGCTGCGGGATCTGCGTCATCCGGCTCGCGATCTTCTGGAGCGCCGACATCAGATGCTCGGGCGAACCGGTGATCAGCGCGGAGCCGCGGTCGGCCGCGTACTCGCGGTAGCGCGAGATCATCTGGATCAGCAACCAGCTGATCACGTACGTCAGGAGCGAAACGGCGAACATGATCAGCCAGACGGGCGCGCCGGAGTTCCGGTCCCGGTCGCCGCCGCTGAACATCCCGCCCCAGAGCCCGAAGCGCGCGAGCATCGCCGCGACCATCGAGAAGAAGCTCGCGATCGTCATCACCGCGACGTCGCGGTTGGCGATGTGCGTCAGCTCATGGGCGAGCACGCCTTCGATTTCCTGGGGCTCGAGGCGGTTCCAGAGGCCCTGGGTGACGGCCACGACCGAGTGCTTCTGGCTACGGCCCGTCGCGAAGGCGTTCGGGACTTCCGTCGGGATGATCGCGACCCGCGGCTTCGGCAGGTCGGCCATAGCCGCGAGGCGCTCGACCATCGCGTGCAGCTCGGGCGCCTCGTCGGGCTCGACGACCTTCGCCCCGGACGCGAGCAGCGCGATCTTGTCCGACGTGAAGTACTGGAGGAACGCGAGCCCTCCAATGATCAGGACGATGACGAAGATCCCGATGTTCAGGACGTTCACCATCACCACGAAGAAGACGACGTAGAGCAGTCCGAGCGTGAACATCGTCAGCAACATCCGGCTCGAAAGTCCGAAGTCGCGTCCGTACGCCTTGCGTTTCATCGAGAATCGCGCTCCTTGAAGCGGTGGGGAACCCGAATTCTAGCCGCGGGCCTGGTCATGGCCGCGCTTGTCACCGCCGCGCCGGCGCGAGCCGAGCAGGCGCGCGTCCGCGTCGGTGAGCCCCCGGCTGACGCGGCCGTGGGGCTCCTGATCGCGGGCCGCGGGAAGACGGTCAGCCGCGAGGACGCCCAGAAAGTGCTCGCGAAGGTTCCCCGGGAGAACTGCCCGTGCCCCGTCACGATCTACGTGACCCTGCCCGGCCCGGAGGAGCACAACGTCCGCCGCTTTCGGATCGGGATCGTCGGCAACGGCTACGACGGCCTCCTGGTCTCCGACCGCACGAAGGTGC
Source organism: uncultured Actinomycetes bacterium (assembly GCA_963712635.1). Classification (GTDB taxonomy): domain Bacteria; phylum Actinomycetota; class Thermoleophilia; order Gaiellales; family Gaiellaceae; genus VAXT01. The sequence continues at coordinate 1,007,902 of CAVQIS010000008.1, forward strand.
CCGGGCTCGTCTCGTTGTACGACATCGCTCCTACGGTGCGCGCGCTCGCGCGCGGGGAGACGCCGCCGGTCACCTCGCGCCGGGACTCGGATCCCGAGCAGACTCTGGAGAAGCTCGACGACAGGCTGGCCGACGCGCACGACTCTCGCGGGCCCGCTGCGTACGTCGTCTTCGGGCTCGGCGCGTTGTTCGCGCTGCTCACCCTCTTGCTGCGCTCGGAATTCTGGGGACGGGCGGCGCTCCTGGCAGGCCCCGTGGCGCTCGCTGCGGCGCTCGCGCTCAGCGGCCTGGAGGTCACCCGGCCGCGAAACGTGGGCCTGGCGCTGCTCGTGGCCGTCGGCGCCGGCGCGCCCGCTCTGGCGGCCGTCACGCGCCCGAGGCTCGTCCTCGCCGGCGCGCTGCTCGCGATCTTCGTCGTGTACGCGCTCGTGCTCGCGTTCTCGCCCGAGACCAGCTCGCTGGCCGCGCTCGGCCCGCACCCGGACGGCGGCGTCCGCTTCTACGGGATCTCGAACCAGGTGGAGACGCTGCTCCTCGTGCCCGGCCTCCTGGGCGCTGCGCTTCTCGGCTCGGCGCTCGTCCCGGTGGTGGCCGTACTTGCCCTGATCGTCGTCGGCGCGAGCGGCCTCGGCGCCGACGGAGGAGGCGTCCTCGTCTTCGCGGCGGGCTACCTCTTCCTCTGGCTCCGGCTCCGGCGCGTCCCGCTGAGCCTCAGGAACCTCGCGCTCGCGGGCGGGGCCGCAATCGTCGTCGGGCTCGTTCTCGTCGGCCTCGACGCGGCTCTCGGGGGATCCAGTCACGTCACGCGCACGCTCGGCGACGGGCCCGGGGCTCTGGGCGGCGAGCTCGCGCACCGGTGGCGAGTCTCGCTCGACGGCTACGTGTCGTCCTGGCAGGCGACCGTGATCATCACCGCGTCGATCGCGGCTCTCGTGTGGATCGGGCTGAGACGCCCGCGGTATCCGGTCGTCGACGCGACCCTCGTCGCGCTCGCCGTCTCGCTGCTCGTCAACGACTCGCCGAGGGACGTTGCCTCGTACGGCGCGATCTCGTGCGCCGCGCTTCGCTTCTGGAAAGAGGCGCAGCGGGTTCAGTAGACTCGCCGCTCGTGGGCCGCGCACTTCTCATCGTCATCGGAGTGCTCCTTCTCGCCGGCTGCGGCGGAGAAGAGGTCGTGTCGCCGACCGGCCCGGTCGAGGGCACGCTTCCGAAGGTCGAGGTTGCGAACCCCGCGAACGGCAAGACCGTCTTCGTGGGCAACGGCTGCGGCAGCTGCCACACGCTGAAGGACGCCGGGGCGAACGGGAACATCGGCCCTGACCTCGACGAGGCTCTGAAGGGCAAGGACACCGAGTTCATCAAGGCGTCGATCACGGATCCGAATTCGGAGATCGCGCCCGGCTTCCAGCCGAACATCATGCCTCAGACCTACGGCTCGCAGCTCACCTCGCAGCAAGTGAACGATCTCGTCGCGTTCCTGCAAGCCTCGACGAAGTGATCGACCTCAAGGCTGCGCGGGCGGAGCCGGAGGGCTTCCGGGCCGCGGTCGCGCGCAAGGGGGCCGGAGACGCCTTCGACCGACTGCTCGAGGCGGACGCGCGCTGGCGCGAGCTCGTGCCGCAGGTGGACGACCTTCGCGGGCGCCAGAAGATGCAGGGCAAGCCGACGCCCGAGCAGGTCGAGGAGCTGAAGCAGGTCAAGGAGGAGCTCCGGCGGCTCGAGGATGAGCTGGCGGCAGCCGAGTCCGCGCGGGACGAGCTGCTCCGGCAGGTGCCGAACCCGCCCCACGAATCCGTGCCGGACGCGGAAGAGGAGGACTCCGAGGGGCACATCGAGCGGGTCGTCGGCGAGCCGTCGCCCCCGGGGCCGGAGCACCTCGAGCTCGGCCGCTTCGACATGGAGCGCGCGGCCAGGGTCTCGGGCTCTCGGTTCGGGTACCTGATCGGCGACACGGCGCTCCTCTCGCTCGCGCTCTATCGCTGGGCGCTGGATCGAGCTGCCGCGGCCGGGTTCAAGGCCGTGCTGCCGCCCGTGCTCGTGCGCGAGGAGGCGATGTACGGCACCGGCTTCTTCCCGGCCGAGAAGAACGAGTACTACGAGATCGGCGAGGACGGCCTCTACCTCACCGGCACGTCAGAGGTCGCCCTGGCGGGGCTGCACATGGGCGAGATCCTCGAGGCGGAGTCGCTTCCGCTCCGTTACACCGCGTTCTCGACCAACTTCCGCCGCGAGGCGGGCGCCGCAGGCCGTGACACGCGGGGGATGTTCCGTGTGCACCAGTTCAACAAGGTGGAGCTCTTCGCCTACACGCTGCCGGAGCAGTCGTGGGAGGAGTTCGAACGGATCCTCGGGCTCGAGGAGGCGAACGTGCAGGAGCTCGGTCTCCCGTACCGGGTGGTGAACATCGCGGCGGGCGACCTCAGCTCGGCCGCGGCGAAGCGCTACGACATCGAGGCGTGGTTCCCGGGCCAGGAGCGCTACCGCGAGCTGACCTCGGCGTCGAACACGACCGACTTCCAGGCCCGCCGGCTCGGGGTCCGCTTCCGCCGCGACAGCTCGACCGAGCAGGTGCACACGCTGAACGGCACGGCGGTCACGGACCGGTGGGCGCTCGCAGTCCTGGAGAACTTCCAGGGCGAAGTCCCGGACGTCCTCCGCCAGTACGGCGCACCACCCAGCGTCAAGCCCCACTAACGCCGCACTTGGCTCGCGTGCGCCGGGCTAGGATGGCGATCCGGCGGGGTGCCGGAGCGGTCGAACGGGGCGGTCTTGAAAACCGCTGGCTGCCTGACGGTGGCCCGTGAGTTCGAATCTCACCCCCGCCGCTTGAACTAGCCGAATCCCGCTCCGCGAGACGGTTTGCAGCGTCTCCGAGGGTCGCCGCTCGTTGCGCGCCAAGACCCCTCAAGACCCCGTGGACGCGGGGTGAACTGGCGCACAACTGGCGCGCAGCATGGCTGGGCGATGCGCCTTCGCGCTTCGCCTAGCCTGCGTCCTCTACGCACTCCTTCGACTCCTCGGCCCCATCGTCGTCCATGCTGAGCTGAGCGTCGGTCTTGCCGCCCTCCGCGCAACCTTGACGCTAGTGCGCCTTCCTAAGGATCACCCGGACCGCACTTCTTCATAATTCACCCTGTAGCCACTGAGCGGGTTTTTCCCGTCGACTTGGAGGCCCCAGTGCTTGCCGTTCCGCCCTGGCTGACTCGCCCAAGCATGCTTCGATTTCGCGCAGAGATCGGCTGGGGGCCAGGGTTTGAAGCCTGGTAGGAGAGCGTCTTGGTTGTCGGCCATTGCTTGCCTCCTTGGTCGGGGTCTCGCCAAGCCTAACCCGGCCCGGGCATCGAGGGCTCGTCCGCGGACCGTCGCGGCCAGACGTGTTCGGGAGTGGAGATCCGAGGGACGCGGTCCCGGTGATCGCGCCGCACGATCGGTAGCCGAGACTGGCGCGCAAACTGGCGCGCACGGCGGCTGAGCCGCATGGCTGAGCGAAACAGGCGTCGTCTTGAAAACCGTTGGCCTTCACGGGCCCGTGAGTTCGAATCTCACCCCCGCCGCTCACCTGGCAGGCCGCAAGGAATAGCGCTCCGCGGCATCTGATGTAGGCCTTGTTCCTATCACCCGTACCTCGAAGCGGCTCTTGCCCGTTGTTATCGCTGTGAGATCACTGGTGCGGCACCGAGTGGTCCAAGTCGCCCTATTCGGCGTAGCGCTGATGGCCGGCTGGGTTGCTTCTGCCGGCGCGGACCTCACACCGCCGCGGATCACGCTTCCGACAGGGACGCTGCCGATCACGCTGCCGATCACCCTGCCGACGATCACGGTGCCTCCGCTGCCTCCGCCGCCCCCGCTGCCTCCGCCGCCTCCGCTGCCTCCCCGCTGCCTCCGCCGCCTCCGCTGCCTCCGCCGCCCCCGTTGCCCCCGGCGCCGCCGGTGCCGACCGTCCCCGGCGTGAAACTGCCGTCAATTCCGCCTCCGCCGGACACGGTGGGAGCGGAGGGACGAACGGCGGCAGCGGAAGCCAAGGCAGCAGCGGGTCGAGCGGCGCGGGCTCAGGTGGCGCGGGTCAGAGCGCCGGCGGGACGAGTCGCGGCCAGAACTCCGCGATGGGGACGAGTCGCGTCTACCGCCTCCGCTTGGCGCGCGACTGGATCTCTCGCAGCGGGCCGCGCCGGCATCGTCGGACGACGCTCGTCTTCGTTCTCCGACGGCCGGCGCTCGTCGAGTTCGTAGTCGTCCAGGTCTCTCCGGCATGCCGGCGCGTCGGGACCTTCCGCGTTCGGGGCCATAGAGGCGTCAACCGCATCCGTTTCGACGACCGAATTGGACGTCACACCCTCGGTCCGGGCACGTACCGGATCATCGCTCGTCGCCGGAGTGGCGGGAGGGTCGTCGACACTCGCCTCGTCGTCGTCCAGAACGCGAAGCACGCGAACCTCCGGGCAGCACGGAACGCGAACACGTGCTCGCCCGGCACCGATCTTGCCTCTCTTTCGGCGGCGGGGCCGACCTCGACCTCGACCTCGGCAGGCACAGGCGACCCCAAGGCAGGGGGACCGGCGGCCGCCAGGCCCGAGAAGGCGTCGAAGTCAACGCTCCACCGCGGCGTCCTGGGAGCGAGGTTCACGAGGAAGGCCGTCGACGCCGCAAGAGGCGTACCCCTATGGCTCTACGGCCTGGCACTGCTCGCGATCATCCTGCTCGCCGCCGGGGCGTTCCTCCCCAAAGCGGCGCCCCGAGGGCTCGCCACCTCGATGGTCGTCGGGATGACCGGGGCCGCCGTCCTGCTCATCGCAATGGTCGCGTACGTCCTGTACTGACGCACTTCCGTCACAGGGACTGTCCCTCAAAGGGACTGTCCCTCGGGCTCAGGCTGCGCGGAGCGCTTCGAGCTCGCGGTCGAGCGCCAGCCGCTCCAGCGCCTCGAGCTCGATCTGGCGAACTCGCTCTCGTGTGATGCCGAGCGTCTTGCCGATCTGCTCGAGCGACATCGGATCCGGATCCCCGTCGAGCCCGAAGCGCAGCTTGAGGACGTCCTGCTGCCGGTCGGGCAGCTCCGCGATCGCGCGCTGTAGGGCATCGGTGCGGAAGCTGACCTCGAGCTCCTCCTCCGGCGGCGCGTCCTCGCCCGAGACGAGCTCGCCCAGCGAGGTATCGCTCTCCGAGCCCACCGGCCGATCGAGGCTCGTCACCGCCCGAGCGGCCTGCTGCACCTCGCGCACCTGCTTCAGCGGGAGCTTCGCCTCCTTCGCGATCTCCTCCAGCGTCGGCGCGCGCCCGAGCTTCACGTGGAGCTCGCGCTCGGCCTTCGAGATCTTCCGCTCGCGGTCGACGATGTGGACGGGCATGCGGATCGTCCGCGCCTTGTTCGCGACGCCGCGCTGCACGGCCTGGCGGATCCACCACGTCGCGTAGGTCGAGAACTTGAAGCCCTTGCGCCAGTCGAACTTCTCGACGGCGCGGATGAGCCCGATGATGCCCTCCTGGATCAGGTCCAGCAGGGACAGGCCGTGGCCCTGGTACTTCTTCGCGATCGAGACGACGAGCCGGAGGTTCGAGTTGATCATCCGATCCTTCGCCTCCTTGTCGCCGCGCTCGATCCGCTTGGCGAGCTCCACCTCTTCCTCTGCGGTCAGCAGCGGATAGCGGGCCATCTCGTTCAGGAAGAGCTGAAGCGCATCGGTCGTGACGACCGCGAGGTCGCCGTTGACGTACGTGCTGTCCACCTCTTGCTTGCCGCAGTCGTCGGAGATGTCGACGTGGTGCTCCTCGAGCTGCTCGTAGAGGCGCGCGACCTCCTCGTCACCGAAGTCGTTCGTGTCGACGAACTCCTGCAGCTCCGAGATCTCCACGCATCCCGACTCGGCCCCGTGCTCCACGAAGGCGGCGATCGGATCGGTGCTCATCGGTCGGCGTATCCCCTTCTCGGCTGGTGGTAAACGCGTCGATTCACTCTACAACCGTATTCTCCGCGAATGGAGGGTTCTGCGGAGCGAGCGTTCCTCGAGCAGCTCGAAGCGCGGCTTTCGAGCGGTGAGCCGGTCGAAGCTGAGGTCTCGCTGATGCTCCTCGCCGGACAGGCCGTGCCCGTGGACGAGGACGAGCTCCGGGGAGCTCTGCGCCGCTCGGTCGAGCTCCTCGCGGTCGGCGGCGACCCCCGCCGCGACATCGATCCGCAGGGGCGCGCCGTGACCGCGCTCGCGGAAGATCTCGACGAGGCAGGCCGGAGAGCGGCGCTCGCGGACGGGATCGCCTCGGTTCGCGCACTGGTGGCGGACCTCCCCGAGCTCACGCGGCGCCTGGACGCGCTCTCCGCCGACGACGCTCTCGCGTGGCGCTGGTTCGCCTGCACGCTGTTAGCCGAGGAGCTCGTCGAGGAATAACAGCCGCAAATCCCCCATTTCGGGGGCAAGACGGCTCGTGTTCCGCTACTTTCCGCCGATGTAGGAGGGCGTATAGCCCAGCCACTCCTACACCAGGGGGCAACTTGCGCTACCGAATTGCCATCTCGCTCGCAGTCCTGGCCGCCTTCATCGTGGCGCCGGCGACCGCATCCGCGTCCGAGAACATCGCCCGCAACGCAACGAGCCTCCGCCTCGCGGTGAACCGGAACCACATCGCGCTCCTCACCTACCGCAGCGAAGGCCGCCTCCACCACACACTCGCGTGGGGAGCGGTCAACGCGCGCACACCGAGGCGCGGCATGAAGCAGATCTCGTTCAAGCTCGACTACTCGGGCGGCTGGGGATCTCGGCGCAAGGACGTCTGGCGCGGCTTCAGGAACGCGTGCCGCCCCTACGACGGCCCCGAGCTCAGGTACGTCGTCGCGGCCTGCACAGCGCCCGACGGCTCGTACTGGGTCGTCCAGAAGTGGCGTCGGCTGCTTCCGCCCTTCGGCCTCGTGCCCACGTTTGCACAGCGCGCGGTGGAGATGCATCTCTCGCACTTCTCGGGCGACCTTCCCGAGTTCGTGGTCAAGACCGACTGGGTGTACAGGAGTACGACCACCTGTACGGCTGGCTCAAGTACCGGGGCAAGGGCGTCTACGGGTTCAAGGCGACGAAGTACGGCGCCGCGCTCGACTCCTGGGGGCGCAACGTCTTCGTCGACACGTACGACTCGCGCTACGGCCGCGGCTGGAAGCGGGAGAACGGCTTCCTCACGCACCGCGGATCGGGCGCCTTCTGTTACGGCTTCTACCCGCACGGCAACCGGCCGGTCGGGAGGGGAACCGAGTACCGCGCGACCGTGATGGGCCCCGGAGTGATGCCGATCCTGTTCTGGCAGGGCTCGGCACCCGGCCCGTACGACGCCCAGATCGACGAGATCGCGAACCAGGAGCAGCGCGCGATCTTCACGAACGCGAAGTGCCGTCACCGCTAGCGGGGGCCGCGCGCTTCTAAGATCCGGCCGTGGCCGGTGACGAGCTCCGAGCCCTCTTTCGAGAGGTTCCGTCATCCGTCGCGATCGTCACCGTCGACGTGGCCGGCCAGGCGGCCGGGCTGACGGTCGACTCGCTCGTCCCGCTCTCGCTCGAGCCGCCGCTCGTCGGCTTCGCGGTGAGGCGCCACGCGGCCCTGCACGAGCTCGTGCGCGACGCGGGCACGTTCGCGGCCAGCATCCTCGCCTCGGGGCAGGAGCACCTCGCGCAGCACTTCGCGCGCGGCGTCCCGCCGATCGGGCTCTGGATCGGGATCGAGACGACGATCGGCGAGCTCGGGGCGCCGCTCGTGGAGGGCGCGCTCGGCTGGGTCGAGTGCAGATTGGCCTCCGAGGTCGACGCGGGCGACCATACGTTCTTCGTGGGCTCGGTCGAGTCGGCCCGCCGCGGGCCTGGCCGCGAGGCGCTCGTCCACCTGCGCCGCGAGTACTCGTGATCGAGGCGGTCGTGTTCGACCTCGACGGCGTCCTCCTCGACACGGAGGAGCTCTGGGACGAGGCGCGGCGCCAGATCGCGGCGGAGCGCGGCGGTCGTTGGCCCGAGGACGCGCAGCGGGCGATGATGGGGATGAGCTCGCCCGAGTGGTCGCGCTACATGCACGACGTGGTCGGTCTCGCGGAGCCGCCGGAGGAGATCTCGGCCGAGGTCGTGGCCCGGCTGGAGGCGCTCTACCGTGAGCGGCTCCCGCTGATCGATGGCGCGATCGAGGCCGTCCGGCGGATCGGGTCTCGCCGGCCGCTCGCCATCGCGTCGTCCTCGAACCGCCCGCTGATCGATCTCTTCCTCGAGCTCACCGGGACGGGAGACCTCTTTCGGGCGACGGTGTCGTCCGAAGAGGTCGCGCGCGGCAAGCCCGCGCCGGACGTCTACCTCGAGGCGGCTCGGCGCCTGGGAGCTGCGGCCACGAGCTGCGCGGCGATCGAGGACTCCGAGAACGGGATCCGCTCGGCCGTCTTCGGCGGGCATGCACGTGGTTGCGATCCCGAACCGCGTCTTCCCGCCGAGCGAGGAGGCGCTCGCGCTCGCGGACGTCGTTCTCGAGTCGCTGGACGAGCTCACGGTCGAAGGGCTAGCGGCGGCCGACGACGAGCTTCACGCGTGAGTTGAACGGCAGCGAGCGCCCTGCGCGCGGGCTCTGGGCCAGCACCTTGCCGCGCCGCCGAAGAGCCGACTTCCGGCGGCTGATCGCGACCGACCCGGCAGTGGGCGCGCAGGATGAGCGGGATCGCGCGCCCGAGCTTCTTGCCGACGACCCTCGGGACCCGGCAGCGAGGCGGAGCGGGCGGTGGAGGCGGCGGAGGCGGCGGCGGAGGCGGCGCGCCCGCGGGAACGGCGGTGCCGTGGAGCCGGAAGACCTGGTCGGGCGCGTCCGCGGTGCCCTGACAGACCGAGCGGCGCGCGAACGACACGCAGTGCGTCTGCGAGAGGTCGCCAGGGTTCTGCCAGGCGGCGCCCTGGCCGGATTGCGCGACGCGGTTGTGCCAGAACCACTGCTGCGTCCCGGTCCCGTAGTCGAGGCGCGCCTGCACCGAGACCCACCACGTCCCCGCCGGGAGCACGACCGGCGAGCCCAGCGCGATCTGCACGTCTCCCGGCGCCGTCCCGAAAGCGGTGTAGGGCTGGCTCAGCCTCGCTGCGGAGAGCGCCGACGGCAGGTTCGTTGCGGCGTCGTTCGACCAGAAGCGCACGTGGAAGCCGGCCGGCACCGGGTCGAGGCCGTCCCGGCTGAAGTACTCGCCGTCGACGTCGATCCCGTCGATCGACCACGTCAGCCCGGCCGGCACGACGAAGTCGTCAGCGGCTTCCGAGTCGGCCGCGTCCAGGCTCGTCTCGAAGTCCTGTGAGCTGATGTCCGCCGGGTTCGTCGTCGTCTGGCCATTGAGCTGGTCGTAGAGCACGGGCCCGACCGTGAGCGCGCTCGGCCCGGCGGACGAGGAGTCGGCGAGCGACATCGCCGCTAGGGCCAGTCCGATCGCCAGCGGGAGAGCTGCTCTACGCAGCGCGGGTTACCTGCGCCCGACGACCAGGTTCACCGGGAAGCCGCGGCGCCTGAGCGAGCCGGCGCGCGGGGTCTGCCTGACCACGCGTCCCCGGAGAGAGCGCCTCGAGCGTGCGCGCCGCACCCGTCCGACCGAGCAGTGCCTCGCCCGGATCTTCCGCTTCGCAGCCGCGAGCCGCAGGCCGAGCACGCGTGGGACGCGGCACCGAACCGGCGGAGGCGGTGGTGGTGGTGGCGGAGGCGGAGGCGGAGGCGGTGGTGGTGGCGGAGGTGGCGGTGGCGGCGGAGGTGGCGGTGGCGGTGGCGGTGGAGGTGGCGGAGGTGGAGGTGGCGGAGGTGGAGGCGGCGGTGGCGGTGGAGGCGGAGGCGGAGGCGGCGGAGGTGGCGGCGGCGGAGGCGGCGGCGGAGGGCCACCAACGGTGATCGTTCCCACCATGTTCGGATGAATCTGGCAGTGGTACGGGTAGCTACCGGTGGTGTCGAACGTGAACGTGTAGTGATCGCCGGGGTTCAGCAAGCCGGAGTCGAAGGCGCCGGTGTTCGAGGTCGCCGTATGCGACGTCTGGCCGTCGTTGACCCAGCAGACCGTCCCGCCCTGCGGGATCGTCACGTCGGCCGGGTTGAAGAAGAAGTCGCCGATCGTGACGCGCGTCGAGCCGGCCGGGCAGACGTCGGGCTGCGGCACGTAGTTCACGCGCAGGCCGCTGACGAGGGTCGACTCGCCGCAGGAGAACTGCGTGTACGGGCCGTTGTCCGAGGCCTGGATGCCGCTCGTCTCCTGCGCGCCGTTGTCGACGGTCGCCCCGTAGACGGCCGAGATCGTGTCCGAGCTCTCCGAGAGGATGACCTCGAAGTTCGCGTTGCCGGCGCGCTGGAAGTACGTCGTCCGCCACTCGATCACGAACTCCCGGTTCGGCTGGCTCCCGGTGACGGCCGTGAAGATGCCCGAGCCTGCCGTCTGCGTGTCGAGGTCGTCCTGGTACGGGATGAAAGAGCGGTCGAGCCCGTTGATCGGCAGCGCGGAGCATCCGGCCGACGAGCCGCCGTTCGACGTCAAGAACTGAAGGCTTCCGTTCGAGCTGACGAACGCGCTCGTATAGGTGGTGCCGTACACCGAGACCGGGAACGGGATGCTGATCTCCGTCGTGCAGTCGTCACAGTGGTTGCCGGTGTCGGTGGTGCCGGGAACGATCGACTGACCCGTCTGCGTGTTCGTCGTGTAGACGATTCCCGTACCGGCCGAGGCCAGGCTGGGCGCGGCCAGGGCGACGACCGCGATTACGGCCGCTTGGATGGTCAGGCAGACGAGACGTCGGCTCACGCGCTTCATTCCCTCCCCCTTCTTGGACTCCCCCAGGTCGCCAACGAACGTGGCTTTCGCAAGGTTTAGCACCTTTCCGCGCGCAAGTGAAGCCGCCTACGCCTAGCGGCGCCCGACGACGAGCTTGACGGGGAAGCCGCGCCTTCGGAGCGAACCCGCCCTCGGCGACTGGTTGATCACACGCCCTCGCAGCGAGCGCCTCGAACGCGCCCTGCGCACGCGGCCCACCGAACAGTGCCTCGCTCGGATCTTCCGCTTCGCGGCCGCCAGACGGAGCCCGATCACCCGCGGTACGCGGCAGCGGACCGGCGGCGGCGGTGGCGGTGGCGGAGGCGGCGGCGGTGGCGGAGGCGGAGGCGGAGGCGGCGGCGGTGGAGGCGGAGGCGGAGGCGGCGGCGGCGGAGGCGGAGGCGGAGGCGGAGGCGGAGGCGGCGGAGGCGGCGGCGGAGGCGGAGGCGGAGGCGGAGGCGGCGGAGGCGGAGGCGGCGGAGGCGGCGGAGGCGGAGGCGGAGGTGGCGGAGGAGGTGGTGGCGGGGGCGGGCCGCCGCTCGAGATCGAGAGCGACCAGCCGCCGATGTCGCCGACGTCGGCGCCGGCGTCATCGACGACATACAGGGACCAGGTCCCGTTCGGGCTCCCACCATTGAACGTCGAGAGGTTGACGTTCCCGCTCGGCGTAGGAGCCGGGGCCGGGAACGAATCGCCGGGCTCGTAGTCGGCCGGCTGATAGCTGCCGGGACAGCTGATCGGATCGGAGTCGGGCAGCAGATCAGCTACTTGATCGTCGAGCGTCAGCGTGCAGCCGATCAGATCGTTCGAGCCGCCAGCGTCCGACATGATCGTCGCGTTCTGCCCGTCTGGCGAGACGAGCAGCATGTCGACGTCGTCGGGCCAGGTGTGATCGAGACCGGTGAACGTGAGGTCGACGTCGGTGATCGCGCCGCTGAGGCCCGAAGCGACGCAAGTCGACGGATACGGCGTCGCCGGGCCTGCGTCGTTGATCGTGATCCCGCCAGCGTTGCCGCAGGCGGGAGGTGGAGGCGGTGGTGGCGGAGGCGGAGGAGGCGGTGGCGGTGGAGGTGGCGGCCCCACGTTGCCGCGCAGCCGGTAGACCTGATCCGGCGCGCCGGCATCGGGCCCGCCGACGCACGTTGCACGGGCGGCCCATGTGGTGCAGCCGGTGCCGAACCCGTTGCCCGGGTTCTGCCAGGAGGCGTTGGTGTTCGACAGCACGCTCCGATCACGCCAGCCCCACTGACCCTGCGGAATGAGGTTCTGATTGGCCTGGACGGAGACCCAGTACGTCCCCGCTCCGAGCGAGACCATCGGGTTGAGCGGGATCGAGAAGCTCGGGCCGTTCGTGAACGTCTGGTTCGGGCGCGACTGAAGCAGCGAGCCCGGCCGGTTGTTGCCGCCGTTCGAATAGAAGTTCACGTTCACGCTGTTCGCGGGGCCCGGGCCGTTGAAGTACTCGCCTCCGACCTCGACCACCTCGATGTTCCAGCCCACTCCGCCCGGGACCACGAAGTCGTCGGCGAGCTCGTCGTCGTACGAGTTGTTCGAGGCCTCGAAGTTCTGGGAGCTCGACGAAAGCGCAGCAGCGTTGTCGTACTGGTCGTAGAGCGCGTCCGGTGGGGGTGGAGGAGGTGGCGGGGGCGGCGGTGGAGGCGGAGGCGGGGGCGGAGGGGGCGGCGGAGGGCGGAGGCGGAGGCCCTTCGGCGATGACGGTCAGCGACCAGCCCGCGATGGTTCCGACGTCGATGCCTGCATCGTCCTGGACGTAGAGCGACCAGGTTCCGTTCGGCGTACCGCCGTTGAAGGTCGAGAGGGCGACGCTGCCGCTGGGCGCGGGCGCCGGGGCCGGAAACTGGTCACCGGGCTCGTAGTCGGCCGGCTGGTAGTTGCCCGGACAGCTGATCGTCGTGTCGGGCAGGACTGCCGGAGCCTGGTCATCGAGGGTCACGTTGCAGTTGACGAGATCGGTGGAGCCGCCCGCGTCCGAGAAGACGATCGCGTTCTGCCCGCCCGGCGAGACGAGCAGCATGTCGACGTCGTCCGGGTACGTGTGGCTGAGCCCGGTCAGGTCCATGTTCACGTCGGAGACGCTTCCCGACAGGCCGGAGACCACGCAGGTCGACGGATACGGCGTCGCCGGGCCTGCGTCGTTGATCGTGATCGCCCCGCCGCTGCAGCTGGCGGAGAGGGCCTTCGGGCCGGAAGCAGCGGAGGTGAGGCGCGGCCCGGCGGCAGCACGGCCGGGCTTCGTCCCGGCTCCTGCCGTGACGGCCAGGATCAGACCGAAGACGACGGTCATCGTCGCCAGAACGGAAACACGGGTAACTCGTCGGCCCAACGGGCGCGCAGTCGTCATCTCCCCTCCCCCAACGCTTGGTTGACTTGACGTTCTTACAACTTGCGACGGCCCAGTTCAAGTTGTTCGGCGCCGGAAAGAGAAGGGCGCCCGCTGTGTGCGGGCGCCCCGTTGCTGACCGTAAGGAGGTCGCCTAGCGCCGGCCGACCACCAGCTTCACCGGGAAGCCGCGCCTTCGGAGCGATCCCGGCCGCGGCGACTGCTTGATCACGCGGCCCCGCAGCGCCCGCCTGGAGCGAGCCCTGCGCACTCTGCCGACCGAGCAGTGGCGCGCTCGGATCTTCCGCTTCGCGGCCGCCAGACGCAGCCCGAGCACGCGTGGCACGCGGCAGCGGGTCGGCGGTGGCGGCGGCGGAGGCGGTGGCGGAGGCGGTGGCGGAGGCGGTGGCGGAGGCGGTGGCGGAGGCGGTGGTGGTGGCGGAGGCGGAGGCGGAGGCGGCGGCGGAGGCGGAGGCGGAGGCGGAGGCGGAGGCGGAGGCGGAGGCGGCGGAGGCGGCGGAGGCGGAGGCGGAGGCGGCGGCGGAGGCGGAGGCGGAGGCGGAGGCGGAGGCGGAGGCGGAGGCGGCGGAGGCGGAGGCGGCGGAGGCGGAGGCGGAGGCGGCGGAGGCGGAGGCGGAGGCGGAGGCGGAGGCGGAGGCGGAGGCGGCGGAGGCGGAGGCGGAGGCGGAGGCGGAGGCGGAGGCGGAGGCGGCGGCGGTGGGCCTCCGAGAACGAGCTTCTCGACGCTCGAGAGCGAGGTCGAGGCGCCGTCGCGCCCGCCGGCGGCGACCAGCGTGTTGCCGACTGCCGCGGATGCCGGGAACGACCGCTGAGCGATCAGCGACGGCTGTGCGTTCCACGTGTTCGCGCCCGGGTCGAAGCTGACGACGTCGGTCGTGGTGAACGGCGTGAACGGGTTCCCGCCGCCGATCGACCAGAGCTGGCCCTGGGCGACCGCGGCGCCGGAGACGTTCTTCGGCGTCGGCAGGCTCTGCCGCTGCGTCCAAGTGTCGGCCGCGATGTCGTAGTCCCACGTCGCGTCGACCACCGCGTCCGGGTTCGTGCGCCCACCAGCCATCAGCAGGTGGCCGTTGATGATCCCCGAAGCCGTCCCGCCCTGAATGTTCGGGCTCGGCGTCTTCTCCGTGAACGTGTTCGCGACCGGGTCGTACTCCCACGTCTGGTTCGAGACGCTGTCGATGAACGCGGTCGCGAAGCCGCCGTTCAGGTAGATCTTCCCGTTCGCCGAGTTGAAGCCGGACGCCATCTGGCTGCGAGGAGCAGGCATCGTCGCCCCGGCCGACCACGTGTCCGTCGCGATGTCGTAGATCTGCGTCGTGTCCAGCACGATCTGCTCGTCACGCTGCGACCCGCCGAAGACGTAGATCTTGTTCGTCGGCGGGTAGTAGACCGCAGACGCCACGATCTCCTTGGTCGGGATCGGCGTCAGCATCGTCCACGTATCGGTAGCTGGGTCGTAGCGCTGGGCCGTGTTCAGCGTGGCCACGGCCGTGAACGAGTAGCCACCGAACACGTACTCGTACGTGCCGTCCGAGGCCGCGGCCGCTCCGAAGAGGTCCTGCGACAGCGGCGCGGCGTTCACCCAGCCGGGTGGCGGCGGCGGAGGTGGAGGCGGGGCGGCGGGGCGGAGGCGGCGGGGGTGGCGGCGGAGGCGGCGGAGGCGGTGGGCCGCTGCCGGTCACGTTCAGCGACCAGCCGCCGAGATTGCCGAAGTCGATGCCGGCGTCGTCGACGATGTACAGCGACCAGGTGCCGTTCGCCGTGCCTCCGTCGAAGGTCGAGAGCGCCGCGTTTCCGCTCGGGGTCGGTGCCGGCGCCGGGAACGGGTCTCCGGGCTCGTAGTCGGCCGGCTGGTAGCTCCCCGGGCACGCGATCGCCGTGGCGTCGGGCAGAACGGTCGCGGCCTCGTCGTCGAGTGTCAGCGTGCAGTTCACGAGGTCGGTCGAGCCACCCGCGTCGGACATGATCGTCGCGTTCTGGCCGTCAGGCGAGACGAGCAGCATGTCGATGTCGTCCGGATAGGTGTGGTTCAAGCCCGTGAAGCTGACGTCCACGTCGCTGATCGTCCCGGTGACGCCTGAGACGACGCAGGTCGACGGGTACGGCGTGGCCGGGCCGGCGTCGTTGATCGTGATCGCGCCGCCGCTACAGCCTGGTGGCGGAGGTGGAGGCGGAGGCGGAGGCGGCGGAGGCGGAGGCGGAGGCGGCGGAGGCGGCGGCGGCGGCGGAGGCGGTGGTGGCGGTGGGCCGCCGCCGGTCACGTTCAGCGACCAGCTCGTGATCGTCCCGATGTCGCCGCCCGCGTCGTCGACGATGTACAGCGACCAGGTTCCGTTGGGTTCGCCGCCGTTGAAGGTCGCCAGATTGACGTTCCCGCTCGGCGTCGGTGCCGGGGCCGGGAACGGGTCGCCGGGCCCGTAGTTGGCCGGCTGGTAGGTCCCCGGACAGGTCGGCGTCGCGGCGGGGATCGGGGTGGGCGCCTGGTCGTCGAAGGTCAGGTCGCAGTTCGTAATGGCGTTGCCGCCGCCCGCATCGGACATGAAGATCGCGTTCTGCCCGCCCGGTGAGACGAGCAGCATGTCGATGTCGGCCGGGAACGTGTGGCTGAGCCCGGTGATGGTGACGTTGACGTCGCTGATCGCCCCGGTGACGCCTGAGACGACGCAGGTGGACGGATACGGCGTGGCCGGGCGGCGTCGTTGATCGTGATCGCGCCGCCGCTACAGCCTGGTGGCGGAGGCGGCGGAGGCGGCGGAGGTGGCGGAGGCGGCGGAGGCGGAGGTGGCGGAGGCGGCGGAGGCGGTGGCGGCGGTGGCGGAGGCGGCGGAGGCGGAGGCGGAGGAGGTGGCGGTGGGCCGCCGCCGGTCACGTTCAGCGACCAGCTCGTGATCGTCCCGAGGTCGCCGCTCGCGTCGTCGACGATGTACAGCGACCAGGTTCCGTTCGCGGTCCCGCCGTCGAAGGTGGACAGGTTGACGCTCCCACTCGGCGTCGGCGCCGGAGCCGGGAACGGGTCTCCGGGCTCGTAGTTCGCAGGCTTGTAGCTGCCCGGGCACGCCAGCGCGGTCGCGTCCGGAATCACGGTCGCGGCCTCGTCGTCGAGCGTCAGGTTGCAGCTGACGATGTCCGTGCCGCCGCCCGCGTCGGACATGAAGATCGCGTTCTGTCCGTCGGGCGAGACGAGGAGCATGTCCACGTCGTCCGGGAAGGTGTGGCTCATCCCGTCGAGGTTCACGTTGACGTCGCTGACCGTCCCGCTCACGCCCGAGACGACGCAGGTGGACGGGTACGGCGTCGCGGTGGTCAGGTCGTTGATCGTGATCGAGCCGCCCGTGCACTGCGGCGGGGGCGGAGGCGGAGGTGGAGGCGGCGGCGGTGGTGGCGGCGGAGGTGGCGGCGGCGGCGGCGGCGGAGGCCCGCCGGCGTTCTCGTACGCGCCGACCGTCGGCGGGTTGCCGCGCGGGTCGCCCACGAGGTCGATCGTGACTCCCGGAATCGTCTGACCGGCGCCCAGGAGCGGCGAGCCGGCAGCCGGGCGCAGATCGGTCTGCGAGAGGAACTGCGGGTTCGCCGCCAACGAGCTCGCGTCACCCTGTGTGGCGGCGCGCCAGGCGGCGATCGTCGTGAAGTCGGTGACCCCACCCGAGCCGTACAGGTTGAGGAAGCCGCCGACGCCGCCCGTGCCGGGCGAGTAGTAGTCGTTGTAGTTGATCGTGCCGAAGCCGAGGTTGGCCGACGTCCCGAAGGCCGTCTGGGTGCTCACCCAGGCGGCGTAGGCCTTGCTGCCGGCCGGCCCGGTGATCGCGTTGACCAGCACGTTGTCGCGGAGATCGAGCCCACTCGCGGTCGTGCTTTCGACCGAGAGCGCCGCGCTGTTGCTCGCGATCGTCTTCGTGCAGCAGAGCAGGACGCTGTTGAAGTAGACCTTGTAGCCCGCCCCGCCGAGCAGCCTGATCCCGACCGCGTCGAAGCTCACGCTCGTCGTGCTGAAGCCGTAGGTCGTGATGCCCCACAGAGCGTTGTTCACGACCGAGTTGCTGAAGTTGCTCGTGCTCGACGAGGCGTAGATCCCGAACGCGCCCCACTGGGCCGTGTTGTTGTTGACGAGGTCGTGGATCTTGTTGCGGGTGACCTGGCCGTAGTAGACGGTCGACCCGAGCTCGATCCCGGCGATGTTCGCGTTGATGGTGGTCGTGATCAGGTTGTAGATCTCGTTCTGCGTCACGACCGGCGCCACGGCGCCGATCAGCTCGATGCCGCGGAACTGGACGTAGTTCGCCGCGTTCGCGCTGCCGATCGTGTTGCCGGTGATCGCCAGCCCGCTGTTGATCCCGTTCAGGACGGTGGCCACACGGACCGCGATCCCCTCGTAGGCCGAGTCGATCTGGTTGTTCTGGACCGTGAGGTAGTCGTTGTTGTCGCCGTTCGTGGCGACCGCGGCGCCGCCGGCGAAGATGCCGAAGATGTTCGTGGTCGTCCCGCCCATCACCGAGCCGGCGCGGACGTTGACGTTCTTGATCGTGTCGTACGTTGCGCCCGCGGTCGTGCCCAGGCTGGCGAGCCAGATCGCAGCCGTGTTCGTCGCGGCGCTCGTGTTCTGGATCGTCAGGTCGCGCGATCCGCTGCCGTCGGCCGATCCGTCGATCGTGACGTAGTCGGCGCCGTTGAGCTTGATGATGCTCGAGGCCGAGGAGCCGCTGATCGTCGCCGTGACGCCCGTGTCCGGCTTGATCGTGATCGTGTTCGTCGCACTCGAGCCGCCGTTGGCGGGAACGACGATCGGGAACGTCTCCGCGGCCGAGCTGTAGTCGGCCTGGAGCGCATAGGTGATCGGACCGGTGATCAGCTTCCCGGTCAGGTCGGCCATGGCCGCGGTCAGAGTCGTGTAGTTGCCCGTGGCGCCGACCGTGTAGGTGCCGCCCGGGAAGGTCGGCGTGGTCGCGACGCGGCCGACCGCGAAGTACCCGAGGGACGTCGTGGGTGCGGCCGACTGGACGGTCGCGGGCAGGAGCGTCCCGCCGATCGAGTCGTAGGCGCCGTTGAGCGCCGCCGACTGGCCGAGCGCGTTGTTCGCCGAGTTGAGCTCGGTCACGCGGACGCTCGAGCTCGTGAAGTTCGCCGCTCCGCTCGTGATCTGCGCGTACCAGTAGCGGTTGTGGTTGATCGCATCGAGGCCGGTGCCCGCCGTCCCGCCGGAATCGGCGTCGAAGGCTTCGGCCTGGACGGTGACCGTCCCGCCGACCGCCGTCGTCGGGTTGACCAGCTCGATCGCCTTGTAACTCGACTTGCCGACCGGGAACAGGTAGGTGAGCGTGCCGGCGAGCGAGGCAGGAAGTATGCGCGCGAGCGGACCGTTCACATACGCGTTCTCGGAGCCCCCTGCGAGAGCCGCGACGCCGGTCCCGGCGACCGTGAGCAGGTTCGACGGGCTCGTGTTCACCGGCCCGCCGGCCGTTCCGGCAGCAGTGCCGCCAAGGAAGAGGCCGACGGTGTCCGGCGACGCGCCCGCGTTCCCGGTGACCGTCAGCGGCCCACCTGCGATCGTGATGCCGTTCGTGTTGAAGTCCTGAACGCTCTCGACCGTGCGGGAGGCCGGCACCTCGACGCCGGTCGTCGCCGCGTTGCTCGCCTGCGAGTAGACGAGGATCAGCGCCGCACTGGTGGTGGTGAAGCTCGGGGCGACGTCGATCGTCCCGGCCGGCAGCTGCGCAACTCCCCCGCGCTGGATGACCATCACGTTCGTCGTGGCCTGGGTCAGGCTGACCTTGTTCGCGTTCGTCAGCGAGCCCGAGAAGGCGAGCAGCCGGGCGACGTAGATCGGGTTGACGGACGGGTCGATGGTCAAGCCGCCGCCGCGGTTGATGTTCGCGAGCCCGAAGAGCGGATCCGCCGGGGTGCCGGCCGTTCCGGTGCCGGTGTACGTCTGCGCCCCCGCGCCCGCGAACTGCAGGCGGCTCGTCGTGGCGCCGCCGACGATTCCGGGGCCGATCGTGCCGTTGTTCGTGAAGGTGCTCCCGAACATGTTCAGGATCGCGTTGTTCGGGTTGAGCGTGGAGCCGGTCGACACGGTGAAGTTGCCGTAGACCCACGCGGTGCCGCTCAGAAGCAGCGTTTTCGCGTTCGTCGTGTTGTCGATGACGACGTTCGGCGCGCTTCCCTGCAGGCGGAAGGTGAAGTTCGTCGCCGTGGCGGCGGTGCCGAACTGGACCGTCCCGCCGCTGAAGTTGATCGTGCCCTGCTGGTTGTAGTCGGCGGTCGTCAGCGTGTTGCTGTTGACGAAGTTGATCGTCCCGCCCGAGATGTTCATGACGTTCGTCGGGAGCGTGGACGTGAAGCCGAACGAAGGCGTCGTCGCGCAACCGCCGACGACGCAGATGTTCACCGTGCCCGCGGACTGCGTGTAGGTGACGGCGTTGGCGGAGGTCAGGCGCCCGGCCACGTTGACCGTCCCGCCCTCGATCGTGAACGACGCGTTCGCAGCTGCGCCCATCACGTTCGTGCCGAGCGTGCCGACGTTCAGCGTCCCGTCCGTCACACGGAGGGAGCCGTTGTTCGCCGGATTGCCGCTCTGACCGACCACCGTCGCGTTGGCGTCGTTCAGCCAGAAGCCGCCGGTGGCGGGGATGGTGTACGCGGCGGCCGCGAAGACCGGGCTCGTCAGCGTTCCCGAACCGGCGACCCTGAACGTCCCGTTCGTGATCGTCAGGAAGCCGGCCGTGTTCGCGCCCTGGACCGTGATCGTCCCGCCGGGGAGGAAGTCGAGCATCGACGCCGCGCTCGTGCCCTTGTTCAGGGTCATGGTGCGCAGGTCGAGGGTGCCCGAGTTGTTCAGCGAGGCGTTGGCCGCGCCCGTGAACGTGATCGAGGCTCCGGCCGTGTCGGCATTCGTGCTCAGGTCGATCGTGCCGGCGTTCACCAGGTTCGCGCCGACGGACAGGATGTGGCCGGTCTGCGTTCCGGTCGCGGCGGACTGCAGCGTGCCGCCTGCGTCGACGGTGACGTTCGCGCCAACCGCGAGCGTGCGCGCGGTCGTGTCCTCGTACTGGAGCGTGCCGCCGCTCGAGACGCTGACGTTGAGCGCCGCGGCGGCCGTGTCGATCGTCACGGTGCAGCCGCTGCCGATCAGCACGTCGTCGGCAGCCGTCGGGACGACGCCGCCCGTCCAGGTGCCCGGGGAGCTCCAGTTACCGCCGGGTGCAGCACAGGTGATCAGGGTTTGCGGGGCCAGCGCACCGCTGCCCGCGAGCCGGCCCAGGAGGAGATCCAGGCCGGTCGGAAGCGCAGTCTGAGCCGCGGTTCGGGCCGAATGGTCTCTTGTCACATGAGCCCTGCCCGCGGGACGCTGTAGCGCGAGCTCGCGGCGCGACTGGGGGGCGAGACGGGCCGGCGCGAGCTGCGCGCCTACCGCGGCCGGAGCCGGGGCCTTCGACGGGTGTGAGCCGGTACTGGCGCCGGCCGCGACCGGCAGTAGAAGGCTCGTGGCGAAAAGGACGGCAGCGTAGATCGGGACCTGAACCGGCATGCGGCTCAGTGCGCGCAGATTTCCCATGGGTTCTCCCCTCCCCAGGTTCGAATCGAATTAGTTGAGGTTCTTACAACTTGTGGCAACCTCTTTCAAGGTTTTCGGGAAAAAGAAAGGGCGCCCGCTCGATGCGGGCGCCCTTTTTGGTTCGTTGTTCGGTGTTAGTGGCTTAGCGCCGGCCGACCACCAGGTTGACCGGGAAGCCGCGCCGCCGGAGCGAGCCTGGCCGCGGCGACTGGCCGATGACGCGTCCCCTGAGGGAGCGCCTCGAGCGAGCGCGCCGGACCCTGCCGACCGAGCAGTGCCTTGCCCGGATCTTCCGCTTCGCTGCTCCGAGCCGCAGGCCGAGCACGCGTGGGACGCGGCAGCGGACCGGCGGAGGCGGAGGTGGCGGAGGCGGAGGTGGCGGCGGGGGTGGTGGCGGAGGCGGTGGCGGTGGCGGTGGCGGTGGTGGCGGAGGTGGTGGTGGCGGTGGTGGTGGCGGAGGTGGTGGTGGCGGAGGTGGCGGAGGTGGCGGTGGCGGAGGCGGAGGTGGCGGCGGAGGCGGTGGTGGCGGAGGTGGTGGTGGCGGAGGTGGCGGAGGTGGTGGCGGTGGTGGTGGCGGAGGTGGCGGTGGCGGTGGCGGTGGCGGCGGTGGGTTATCAGTGACGTTGCGGTAGAGATGGTCAGACAGGAACTGGAACGTTTGTCCATTGATCCCGCCGGTCGACCAGATCTCGCCGCCCGTGAAGGCCGTGCTGTGGAAGCCGGCCTGGTTGGCCTGTCTCGGTGGCGCCGGGAGGTTCGGTGGTGAAGCCACCCACGTGCCCGACGGCCATGCGCTCGTGTCCAACTCGTCCACTGTGCTCACGGAGTCGAAGAAGCCGCCACCCTGGGCGTCTCCGCCCAAGGCGTAGATCTTCGACCCGAAGGCGGCCAGACCGAAGTCTGCCCGACCCGGTGTGAACGTCGGACCTGTCGACCACGAGCCGGTCGCCATGTCGAGACGCATCGTCATCGTGCCGTTGGTGGGTGGGTTCGGATTGAACCCGCCGACCACGTACAGGTACTGCCCGACGGTCTGGTACCCCGCCAGGAAGAACGCCTCCGGCGCCGGGTTACCTGTCGTCCAACTGTTGGAAGCGACGTCGTAGACGGACGTGGTGCTCGAGCCTAGTGTCGCAGACCCTCCGCCAACGACGTACACCTTTCCGTTGAACGCGCCTGCTGCGGCACCGTAGTTGTCCCCGAACCCAGGCCGCGGTGCTCCACTCGACCATGTGTTCGAGGCGATGTCGTAGATGTTGAACGAATCGCCGGTGTCGCCCTCAATGACGTAGAGCTTGCCGTCGAGGTACGCACCTGCGGGTGCCTCGCTTGCAACCGGGATCGGCGCCAACGGCGACCACGTGTCCGTGGTCGCGTCGTACTTGTTGGTGTCCGTGACCCGGGTGCCGTCCGCGACGCCGCCGACGACGTACATCGTCTCGCCGTTCTGCCCGAACGCGTAGCGCACGTTGTTGAGCGGGTACGGAGAGGCTGGTGTCCATTCGCCCGGTGGCGGTGGCGGTGGTGGTGGTGGCGGTGGGCCGCCAGGGGTCATCGTTTCTGTCGAGTTCGTCGTCGTCGCACCGGTGTAGCCACCGGCAGCCACGAGCGTGTCGCCCACGTTCGTCCCGCCCGGGAAGGAGCGAGCCTGGTTCAGCGACGGAGCGTTGCTCCACGTGTTCGCCGCTGGATCGTAGGCAACCGTCACACCCGTCGTGTCTGGGCTCAGGAGCGCGTCCTTCATGCGACCCTGGCGCAGGAACGGGTTGCCGCCGCCGAACTCGTAGAACTTGCCGGCGGAGACACCGCTGCCCGGCACGTTGTTCGGTGCTGGCAGGCTTGCGCAGGTCGACCAGCTGTCGGCCGCGATGTTGTAGTCCTGGCAGTCGTTGATGACCGTGTTCGAGGCATCTCGTCCACCAGCGACGTACAAGTGGCCGTTGATGATCGCCTGACCCGCTCCACCAACAGGATGCGGGATCGGTGCCTTGTTCGCCCAGCTGTTGGCAACCGGGTCGTACTCCCACGTCGTCGGCTGTGCCGAATCGACGGTGCCGGTGTTGTAACCGGAAGCGACGTAGATCTTCCCGTTGGCCGGGTTGTATCCGGACATCGCGAAGCTGCGGACGTCCGGCATCGCTGCGCCGGTCGACCACGTGTTGGAAGCCACGTCGTAGATGCGAGTCGTGTCGTAGTTGACAGCGGACACAGCATCCTCGCCGCCGAACACGTACAGCTTGTTCGTCGGCGGGTAGTAGACCGCCATCGCCATGATCGCGGGCGGGGTTCCTTCGGCCAGCGTCGACCAGGCGTTCGCTGCTGGGTCGAACTTGTACAGCTCACCCATGGTCAGGCCGGTCGTGAACGAGTAACCACCGAAGATGTACGCGTCACTCGCGCTGGAGCTCATCGCTCCGCCGTAGAAGTCCGCGGGCATAGGCGCCCGGGTCTGCCAGCCCGGAGGCGGTGGCGGAGGCGGAGGTGGTGGCGGGCCGCCGGCCGAGACGTTGAGCGACCAGTCGCCGAGGTCGCCGAAATCAGCGCCGGCGTCATCGACGATGTACAGCTCCCAAGTCCCGTTCGCGGTACCGCCGTTGAAGGTGGACAGGTTGACGTTCCCGCTCGGCGTAGGTGCCGGGCCTGGGAACGGATCGCCGGGCTCGTAGTCAGCCGGCATATAGCTGCCGGGGCAGACGATCTGATCGAAGTCGGGCAGCGCCTGCGACGCCTGATCGTCGAGCGTCAGGGTCGCAGTCGATCAGATCGTTCGAGCCGCCCGAGTCCGACATGATCGTCGCGTTCTGGCCGTCTGGCGAGACGAGGAGCATGTCGATGTCGTCTGGCCAGGTGTGGTTGAGACCGGTGAACGTGACGTTGACGTCGTTGATCGCGCCGGACAGGCCGGACACGACACACGTCGACGGATACGGCGAAGCCGGACCCGCGTCGTTGATCGTGATCGGTCCACCGGAGCAGGTTGGGCCGCCACCGCCGGTGGTGCCGCTCAGGCGGAACATCTGATCGGGCACACCGGGGTCGATCCCACACGTGCTCTGGCGGCCGCCCCACGTCGGGCAGATACCGAAGCCGCCGCCTGGGTTCTGCCAGGCCGCTTCGGCGTTCGACTGCACGGTGCGATCCTCGAAGTACCACTGGCCGCCGACGTTGAAGTCCAAGTTCGCCTGAACGGAGACCCAGTAGTGGCCGGAGCCGAGCGTGACGGCTGACGGGATCGCGATCGTGATCGATCCGGCCGAGTCGACCACCGACAGGTTCTGCCGTGTCGCAACCTGGCTGCCGGGTAGACCGCCCGCGTCCGAATAGAACGTGACGTTCGCGCTGGTCATCGGCCCCGCGGCGGAGTACTGGCCCGCGGCGTCGACCTGGTTGACGTTCCACGTCTCTCCGCCGGGGACGACGAAGTCGTCGGCGGTCTCGTCGTCGTACGCGTCGAAGTCCGCCTCGAAGTTCTGCGAAGACGTCCCATTCAGCGAGTCGTTGTCGTACTGGTCGTACAGCACGACATTCGGCGCTTTGGGTCTTTTCAGCCTATGGCGGGCAGGTGTCGCGAACTGCGACCCCGCTGCCGTTAGCGGGCTGGTCAGGCTCGGCGCGCGGCTCTTCTTAGCCGCGGAGGCCGAGCTCGTGGTCCCGAAGAACGCAGCGCTGACGATCAGCGCGGCGATCGCTGCGCCCATTAGCGCCAGGCGCTTGTACGAGCTTCCCATCTCCCACTCCCCTCCCATATGTTCGAAGGTGCGCGTCTCGCACCCGTGTGCGGGTTTTAACACTTTCCTCAAGGAAATTGAAGGCCAACAGCCGTAAGCCGAAAAAACGACGAGGCGCCGGAATTGGCGGCGCCTCGGTCATGAATCGAGTCGCGACTCGACTTACCTGCGGCCGACCTTGAGGCTGACCGGGAAGCCCCTGCGCCGGAGCGAGCCTGGCCGCGGCGACTGGCCGATGACCCGGCCTCGCAGCGATCGCCTGGAGACCGCCTTGCGCACCCTGCCGACCGAGCAGTGCCTCGCCCGGATCCTCTGCTTCGCTGCTCCGAGCCGCAGGCCGAGCACGCGAGGGACGCGGCAGCGGACCGGCGGCGGCGGCGGCGGAGGCGGAGGTGGAGGCGGCGGCGGAGGTGGCGGCGGCGGAGGCGGCGGCGGAGGCGGAGGCGGAGGCGGCGGAGGCGGAGGCGGCGGAGGCGGCGGCGGTGGAGGCGGAGGCGGTGGAGGCGGCGGCGCGCCGACCGTGCCCGTCAGGCGAAAGACCTGATCGGGAGACGCCTCGTCGCCGATGCACGATCCTCTCACTCCCCACGTCGTGCAGCCGAAGCCATGCGCACCGCCGGGGTTCTCCCACGCGGCGGCGGCGCCGCCTGCTGCGTCCGGTCGAGCCAGCCCCACTGGCCGGCCGAGGCGAAGGTCTGGTTCGCCTGGACCGAGAGCCAGTGGCGCCCCGGGCCCAGCTCGATCGCCGGGCTCACGGTGAGGACGAAGCTCGGGCCCCCGGTGAAGGAAAGGTTGGGCCGCGAGGCGAGCAGCGTTCCGGGCAGGTCGCCCGCGTTGTCGTAGATCGAGACGTTGACCGAGTCCGCCGGGCCCGGGCCGTGGAAGTACACGCCCTGGACCTCGACGCCGCTGATGCTCCAGCCGACTCCGTCCGGAACGACGAAGTCGTCGGCGACCGCGTCGTCCGACGTGTCGAGAGCCGTTTCGAAGTTCTGCGAGCTCGACGCGGTCGTGCCCGCGTTGTCGTACTGGTCGTAGAGGACGTCGCCCGCGAGCGCGGGCGCGCAGAAGGCGAGCGCGGCGATCGCGATCGCACCCAGCTTTCCGATGGTGGACAACGTCACTCCTCTCTCCCTCGGCGGGATCGTCGCACAGGTCTCACAGAAATGAAATGGGGGCGCCTCGAGCGGCGCCCCCATTCGTTCGCTGGTTCAGTTGCTTAGCCCCGACCGACCACCAGGTTGACCGGGAAGCCACGCCGCCGGAGCGAGCCTGGCCGCGGCGATTGCCGGACGACGCGTCCCCTCAGGGAGCGCCTCGAGCGAGCGCGCCGGACCCTGCCGACCGAGCAATGCCTCGCCCGGATCTTCCGCTTCGCCGCTCCGAGCCGCAGGCCGAGCACGCGTGGAACGCGGCAGCGGACCGGCGGAGGCGGAGGTGGTGGCGGAGGCGGAGGTGGTGGCGGAGGTGGTGGCGGAGGCGGAGGTGGCGGAGGCGGAGGTGGTGGCGGAGGTGGCGGAGGTGGCGGAGGTGGCGGAGGTGGCGGAGGTGGTGGCGGAGGTGGCGGAGGTGGCGGTGGTGGCGGTGGAGGCGGTGGTGGTGGAGGCGGTGGTGGTGGTGGCGGAGGCGGCGGTGGTGGTGGTGGCGGCGGCGGAGGTGGCGGAGGTGGCGGAGGCGGCCCACCGCTGGCGATGGACAGCGACCAGCTCCCGAGGTTTCCGACGTCGACGCCGGCGTCGTCGACGATGTACAGCGACCACGTCCCGTTGGCCGGACCGCCGTCGAAGGTCGACAGGGCAACGTTCCCGCTCGGCGAAGGCGCCGGAGCCGGGAATGGGTCGCCCGGCTCGTAGTCAGCCGGCTGGTAGCTCCCTGGGCAGGTGATCGACGAATCGGGCAGCTGGCACCGGGGCCTCGTCGTCGAGCGTCAGGTTGCAAGCCACCAGGTCGCCCGATCCGCCGGCGTCCGACATCACGACCGCGTTCTGGCCGCCGGGCGAGACGAGCATCATGTCGATGTCGTCCGGGTAGGTGTGGTTGAGCCCGGTGAGGTCGAGGTTGACGTCGGTGACCGAGCCGCTCAGACCAGACGCGACGCAGGTCGACGGGTAGGGAGTCGCCGGAGACGCGTCGTTGATCGTGATCGCTCCACCCATGCAGTTCGCAGGCGGAGGCGGAGGTGGCGGAGGCGGCGGCGGGGGTGGCGGAGGCGGCGGCGGAGGAGGCGGCGGTGGCGGCCCGTCCGTCGTGATCCGGTCGTAGAAGACGTCCTGCTGGGGGGCGCCGTTGATCAGCACACGGCCGTCGACCCATGTCGTGTGAATCGTGTTCGACGTGCCGTAGGAGCGGTCGTAGTCGCCCGTGTAGCACGGCTGGATGTTCGGATCGCCCGTCAGCGGCAATGGGTAGATCACGTCGCTGACCGCGGCAGGCGCCTCCCAGGTGGCTCCGTTGTCCAGGGAGAGGCGGCCGAAGCGCTGCAGGTCGTTGTTCGCCGTGTTGCGCTGGTCGTACCAGCTGACGAACACGTGCCCTTCCGGGGTGACCGCGAGCGACGGCTGCCACTGTCCGCGCGTCCCACCGTCGCCGTCGATCCGGAGCGGGGTGCTCCAGGTCGCGCCGTTGTCGGTGGAGCGAACGTAGTAGATGTCGCCCTTGTCGCTGCCCGCACCGTGCTGGGCGTAGGCGTAGTGCACGACGTTGCCCGGGCCGACGCGGACGTCGCCCCAGCCCATGTGCCGCCAGTTCGACGTGATACATGTTCACGAAGTACGAGTTGGACGAACACAGGCCGACGCCCGGGGCCGGGAACGTCGGGCCCGTCGGTACACCGGACCATGAGGCCCCACCGTTGGTCGACATCTGGATGATGTTCTGGCGCGGCGACATGCCGCCGCCGCCTTCGTTCATCGTGGCGAGGAAGACCTTGCCGTCAGCGCCCGTGGTGATCTGGACGTCGCGGACGAAGATGTTGCCGACGACCGTAACGGGAGCGGTCCAGGTCGCTCCGCCGTCATTCGACCAGATGACCTGGAGGGCGCCGCGGCCGACAGCGAAGTTGTTCCAGCTGATGTAGGTCCGACCGTAGAAGGGGCTCGACGGGGTGTTGTCGACCCAGCTGGAGTTACGGTCGTCGCTGCCCCCGCTGTGAGCGCAGGGGCCCGTCGCCCAGGTTGCGCCGTCGTTCGACGTCCAGACGCCGAGGCCCTGGCCTCCGCATCCGGCGGCGAGGAATGAGGCGATCCACTTGGCGTGCATCGCGTCGTACACGATCGTCGGATCGCCGAACGAGGTGCCATGACCCGTACAGAACGGACGTGAGTTCAGGTTCGTCCAGGTCGCTCCGCCGTTCTGCGAGTACGAGCCGCCGGAGTAGCAGGCACCGGCGGTCCTGGAATCGTTGTAGGTGGACACGACGGTGTCGCCGTTGGCCCAGACCTGGGTCTCCGACTGCACGACGTGCGGGGACGTGCCTTCCCCGCCCGTGATGATGTCGACGTCCGTGCCGCCGTAGTCCTGCGGCTGTGACCGCAGGTGGGCGAGCGACGAGAAGCTCGAGTTCAGAGCCTCGGCGCCCGCAGGAGTTCGTCCGCAGGCAGCGAGGATGAGAGCAGCGTGGGCGTTCATCTGCTTCTCGACGTTGTTCTTTTCGATCGACGCGCAGACCCCCTGCCGGCTGGTGTTGCCTGCCGCACCCGCCGCCGCGATCGCGCCCGTGAGCACGATTGCAAGCGCGGCGAACGCGGCCAACCAGGGCCAGCGCGCATGCTGTCGCTTGTGCACGGAGAAACCTCCCCTACCCTTGATTTGCGCCCTCCAGTTCGGAGCTTGAGCGGGTTCTACAACTTTGAAGGGGAATTTTCAATCCTCGTCAGCCGCGAATCTCGCGACCGGCGAGGCGTCCGCTAGCGCTTTCGGACGAGCGTCATCCCGTCGCGGACGGTGAGCATCACCGACACGACGCGGTCGTCGTTCTTGACGTGCTCGTTGAACGACTTGATCGCCTGAGTGGACTCGTCCCCGTCCGCCTCGACCACCCGCCCCGACCAGAGGACGTTGTCGGCGATCAGCAGCCCGTCGTCGGCGACCTTCGGCAGAACGGCCTCGTAGTAGTTCTGGTAGTTCGGCTTGTCGGCGTCGATGAAGACGAGGTCGAACGGGCCGTCCAGGCGTCTCGATCGTCTCGAGCGCCGGCCCGAGGCGGATCTCGATCTTGTCGCCGTGGCCGCTCTCGTCCATGTACCGGCGGGCGATCGAGGTCGCATCCGGGTCGACGTCGCACGTGATGATCCGGCCGTCGTCCGGCAGCGCGGTCGCCATCGAGATGGACGAGTAGCCGGTGAACGTGCCCAGCTCGAGGATCCGCTTGGCGCCCGTCAGCCCGACGAGCGCGGCCAGGAAGCCGCCTTCGATGCGCCCGACCATCATCTGCGGCGCAGTCGTCTTCTCCCGTGTTTCCTCGGCCAGCCGCTCGAAGAGGTCGAGCAGCTCGGTCGTGTGCTCGGCCGCGTACTCCTCTACGGGCTCGTTGACGATGAAGGCCATGCGGTTGCGGAGGCTACCGGTCGACGCGCCCGAACAAGACGCAACCGTTGTGGCCGCCGAGGCCCATCGCATTCGAGAGCGCAACGTCGACCCTGGCCTGGCGCGCTTCGTTCGGGACGTAGTCGAGGTCGCACTCGGGATCCGGGTGCTCGTAGTTGATCGTCGGCGGGATCGTGCCCTCGTGGATCGCCAGCACGCACATCATCGACTCGATGGCACCGGCGGCCCCGAAGCAGTGGCCCATCATCGACTTCGTCGACGAAACGGCCAGCTCGTACGCGTGATCGCCGAACACGTCCTTCAGGGCCTTCGTCTCGGCGAGGTCGCCCAACGGCGTCGACGTGCCGTGGGCGTTCACGTAGTCGACCTCGGTCGTGTTCACGCGCGCGCGCGCGAGGGCGGCCCGCATCATCTCGGCCACTCCGACCGAGGCCGGATCGGGCGCAGCCATGTGGTACGCGTCGTTCGAGGCGCCGTACCCGAGCACCTCGGCGTAGATCTTTGCGCCTCGTTTCTCGGCCGCTTCCAGGTCCTCGAGCACGAGCACGCACGCGCCTTCGCCCATGACGAACCCGGCTCGCGTGGCGTCGAAGGGGCGGGAGGCCCGCGGCGGGTGCTCCTCCTCGGCGGCGAGGCCGCGCATCGCGCAGAAGCCGGCCAGGATCAGCGGGTGCATGCAGGCCTCGGTGCCGCCGGCCAGGACGACGTCGGCGTCACCGCGCTTGATGAGCTCAGCGCCTTCGCCGACCGCGTGGGAGCCGGTCGCACAGGCCGAGACGGGCGCGTAGTTGGGGCCGCGCAGGCCGAGGGAGATCGCGATCTGGCCGCTGGCCGAGTCGACGAGCACGCTCGGGATGAAGTAGGGCGAGACGCGATCGGCCCCGCGCTGCTCGAGCACCTGGCTCTGCTCCATGATCCCGAGGAAGCCTCCGATCGCGGAGCCGAAGACGACGCCGACACGCGACGGGTCGAAGCCGTTCAGGTTCGCGTCGTCCTTCGCCTCGACCGCCGACGCGAGGGCGAGCAGGACGTTCCGGTCGAGGCGCCGCGCCTCTTTCGTCGAGACGAGGCCGCTCGGCTCGAACTCCTTCACCTCCGCCGCGACGCGCACCGGGAACTCGCTCGCGTCGAACGACTTGATGAAGTCGATGCCGCTCTCGCCCGAGACCGCGGCGCGCCAGGTCGACGGCGCGTCGTTGCCGAGCGGAGTGACGGCTCCCAGGCCCGTGACCGCGACTCTCCTCATTCCGGCTAGCTTAGTGCCCGCATGCCCGGCCGAAACGTCCCGTTCCCGCCGATGGAGGCCGACCTCGTCCAGGAGCTGCCGACCGGCGAGTGGCAGTACGAGCCGAAGTGGGACGGCTTCCGCGGGATTCTCGAGAACGACGGCGGCGAGCTGTGCCTCTGGTCGCGCAACGAGCGGCCGCTGCTGCGCTACTTCCCGGAGCTCGAGCCGCTCGGAAAGCTCTTGCCGCCCCACTCCGCGCTCGACGGCGAGATCGTGATCGCGAAGAAGGGCCAGCTCGACTTCGACTCGATGCAGCTCCGGCTCCACCCCGCCGAGAGCCGGATCCGGAAGCTCTCCGCCGAGATCCCGGCGCAGTTCATCGCGTTCGACATCCTGCTCTGGAAGGGCGAGAAGATCCACGAGCTGCCGCTCGAGAAGCGGCGCAAGGAGCTGGAGCGGAAGGCGAAGCGGTTCCAGCTCTCGCCGTACAGCCGCGACCCGGCGGATGGGGAGCGCTGGCTCGACCGGCTCGAGGCGGCCGGCCTGGACGGCGTCGTGGCGAAGCGGCTGGATATGCCGTACCTGCCCGGCTCGCGGGACGGCGTCGTGAAGGTGAAGAAGTACAAGACGGCCGACTGCGTGATCGTCGGCTTCCGCTACAGCGAGAAGGCCGAGGGACGGATCTCGACGCTCCTCCTCGGGCTGTACGGCAACGACGGTGAGCTCGACTTCGTCGGCCACTGCTCGGGGCTGACCGCTGGAGTGCGGAAGCAGATCGAGGCCGAGCTGCCGAAGCTGCGCGCGCCGGGATTCGTCAGCGACAAGCGCATCCCGGGCGGACAGAGCCGCTGGACGAAGGGGCGTGAGCTCGACTGGAACCCGGTGCGGCCGGAGCTCGTGTGCGAGGTGCGCTACGACAAGCTCGAGAAGAACCGCTTCCGGCACGGGACGCGCTTCATCCGCTTTCGCCCCGACAAGGACCCGCAGGACTGCACGTGGCGCCAGGTCCGCCCCCCACGCCGTCGGGGCGACCCGACGGTCGAGTCACTTCTCGGCGCGACGTGAGGCCTGTCGGCCACGGCGGTTCCAGCCGCCCTGGTCGCTCTTCCAACGCTGGGCGCTACCGCGGCGCCGGCCGCTGTCGACCTTGTTCGGGTCGGCCGGCTCCAGGCCGAGCTTCGAGAAGAGCGGGAGCAGGCTCCGCTTGTAGCGCCACATGCCCTTCGTCAGGTCGCCGACCTCGTCGATCCGCTTGCGCATCGTCGTCAGCGTGAACCGCTCCGGCTTGACCGCCCGCACTTCGTCCCAGTCGAGCGGCGCGGAAGCCCGCGCGTCCGGAGTCGGACGAATCGAGTACGCGGACGCGATCGTCCGGTCGCGCGCGTTCTGGCCGTAGTCGACGAACACGCCGCGCCGGTCGGCGACCTTCCACGTCGTGGTCGCAACCTCCTGGTCCCCGATCCTGCGCTCGATCTCCTGCGCCATCGCCTTCGCCAGCCGCCGCACTTCCGGGAATCCGAGCTCCGGCTTGATCGGCGCGAGAACGTGGAGCCCGGTCGACCCCGACGTCTTGGGAAAGCTCCTCAATCCGAGCTCGTCCATCACCTCCTTGACGACGAGGGCGATCTTCCGCACGTGCCGCCACTGCCCGTCGAAGGTCGGGTCGAGGTCGATCAGGAGGTAGTCGGGCCGCTCGATGTCGGGCACGCGCGAGTGCCACGTGTGCAGCTCGACGCAACCCAGGTTGGCGACCCACGCAAGCGCCGGCCGCGTTGTCGACGACGGCGAAGACGGTCGAGTGGCCGCTCGGAAACTCGACGTATTGCTCGTCGACGTACGGTGGATGGTTCTCCGGCACCCGCTTCTGGTGGAAGAAGTCGTGGTCGACCCCGTTCGGGAAGCGCTTCATGTGGAAGAGACGGCGGCGAAGGTGCGGCAGGACGCACGGCGCGACGTCGACGTAGTACTCGACGAGGTCGATCTTCGTTCAGCCCGCGCTCGGGGAAGAAGACCTTGTCCGGGTTCGAGACGTTGACCTCGGTGCGCCCTACCTTCAGCTTCATGGCTCCAGTATCGAGAATCACCCTTCGGGGGCATGTCTCGATCCGGCGACTCTCCGGACAATGAGATCGCCGGCTCCCCCTCATATCCCGGCAATTCACGCGGCGCCCGCCCAACGAACTGCGGCTCAAACGCTTTTCGAGGCGGGCGTTTCGCTTTCCAGGAAGAGCCTTATCGAGCGGCTATCCTGTGCCTTCCGGAGAAGTGGCCGAGTGGCTGAAGGCGGCGCCCTGCTAAGGCGTTAAGGGGGATATTTCCTCCTTCGAGGGTTCGAATCCCTCCTTCTCCGCTGGAGGGGTGGCAGAGCGGTCGAATGCGGCGGTCTCGAAAACCGTTCGGGGCGGTTACGTCCCGCGAGAGTTCGAATCTCTCCCCCTCCGCTTGACAGGCCGTTTTCCGCCTAACCGAGATGGTTCGCGGGGCGGCCTGTGCGGTCCCGAAAGCGTCCGCAGTCGTCCGCCCAAGTTCGTCTTAAGAGGGGCTTACTGGCGGACGAGTGGCGGAGCGAGATTCCCGGTCGGGCTCTAAGAAGGATCGCGTTGGCTGGCCTTAGACTCGCGGCCTGTGCCTCTGATGGACCCGTGGTACGACTCTTTCGCCTGGCCGTACGCGCCGTATCTGCTTTGCGTACAGGCGGCCCTCATTTTCATCAGGAGCCACCCTTGGTGGCGCTTGGCGACCAGTCTTGGCTGTACCGCCCTCATCGCGGCGATGTTGGCCTACGTGAGTTCGCTACCCACGAAGTACGGGGAAGGAGTGGATCTAGGCTCGCCAATCATCGCGTTCTGGCTGGCGGTGTCCATCATCCTCTTCATCGTTTTGTTCGGCGTAGTAGCCGCCAGCGGGCTATTGAACCGACGAAGGACGTCACGGTCGCTTAACCAGGCCAGATAGGCTCGGCAAGCTCTCTCGGCCCCCGTCCGACAGGAGGAGACCGAGTGTTCACCTTTCGACACCTGGCCCGCGTCCTCGCCGGCGAGCCGATGGGCCTCACCGTCCACCGCGGGCACCTGCGGGCGCTCGCGATCGCCTCTCGGCGCTCGAACCCCGCGGCCCTCGTCTTCGGCGACCGCCCCGACCAGCCGTTCCACTACGGCGAGATGCGATGCTGCAACGATGTCTGGGCGCACCGTGCTCGCAGTCGACGTCGGTGGATCTCACGTCAAGGTACTGGTGTCGAGCGCCGGCCACGAACGCCGACGGTTTGCCTCGGGATCGAAGCTCGGACCAAAGGAGATGGTGGAGGGTGTCAGAGCCATCACGCAGGACTGGTCGTACGAGGTCGTTTCGGTTGGCATTCCCGCACCTGTGCGCGGTGACCGAGTCGTCTCAGACCCAGTGAATCTCGGTCCGGGTTGGGTCAGCTTCGACCTCGAGGCTGCTTTCGAGCGCCCGACGAAGGTCGCCAACGACGCGGCCATGCAGGCGCTCGGAAGCTACGAGGGCGGCAAGATGCTCTTCCTCGGGCTTGGCACCGGCCTCGGCTCGGCGCTGGTGGTCGACGGTACGGTCGTACCGATGGAGCTGGGCCACTTGCCCTTCAGAAAGGCGACCTTCGAGGACTATGTCGGCGAGCGAGGCCGCCTGGGACTGGGGAAGAAGAAATGGGAGAAGGCCGTCGGCGAAACGATCGAGCGATTGGCTGCCGCCTTGGAGCCCGACTACGTAGTGCTCGGCGGCGGAAACGCGAAGAAGCTCGACGGTTTGCCTCCAAACGCGCGGCTCGGAGCAAACGACAACGCTTTCGTCGGCGCGTTCCGTTTGTGGGATGACACAGGCGTCCTTGCGTGAGTCCCTACTGCGGAGCGACCGCGAACGCCACCTCGTCGATGTAGCACCAGCTCCAGTCCTCGCCCGGCTCGGCCGAGCGGATGATCGGATGGCCGCTCTCGCCGGCGTGGGCGGTCGCGTGGCGGTTCGGCGACGAGTCGCAGCAGCCGATCTTCCCGCACTTCATGCACATGCGCAGGTGCACCCAGCTGCTCCCGATCTTGAGGCACTCCTCGCAACCCTCGATTCTCTCCGGCAACTCCGTGATCTCGATCTGGTCGAGATGGGTGCAAACCGGGCTCGGAGACATCGTCTCTCCTCTCGTTGAACGTCAGTTGTCGGGCCGAGCGAAAACGACCGCGAAGTCTCCCGCCGCGTCCGTCCACCAGGCCTCGACGTTGAATCCCGCGCGTTCGAGCTCCGCTTCGAACCTCGCTCGCCGGAACTTCGAGCTGACCTCGACGCGCAGCCGCTCTCCCTCGTCGAACCCGAGCTCCAACCCGAGTCGCCGCACCGAGACGGTGTGCGCTTGCGACGCGCGAAGGCCGATGTCCATCCACTCGTTCGCGCGGTCCCAGCGCGGCTCGTAGGCGAACAGGCGTCTGCTCGAACGTCGCGTCGAGCTCGCGGTTCGCGGCGTCGAGCGCATTTCTGACGAACGCCTCCGTCACACCCGGCTTGTCGTCGTACGCGGCCTGCGAGGCGGCCGGCGTCCTTGACGAGGTCGACGCCGAGCAGCAGCAGGTCGTCCTCGCCCAGCTCGGAGGCGAGCGTGCTCAGAAACCGCGCGCGCTCCGCCGGATACAGGTTCCCGATCGTGCTGCCGAGGAACGCGACCAGCCGCGGACCTGAGCTCGGCAGCGCGCCGAGGTCGCGCCTGAAGTCGCCGGCGATCGGTTCGACCGAGATTGCCGGGTACGCCGCGCCGATCTCCTGCGCGCTCGTGCGCAGTGCGCGCTCGCTCACGTCGAAGGGAACGAAGCGCTCGAGCGTTCCGCTCAGTGCGTCGAGCAGGAACCGCGTGTTCGTTGCGCTGCCGGACCCCAGCTCAATGAGTGTTCGCGCCCTCGACCGCTCGGCGATGAACGTCGACCGCGCGCGGAGGATCTCCGCCTCGCGCCGCGGGAGGTAGTAGTCCGGAAGCCGGGTGATCTCCTCGTAGAGCTGCGAGCCGCGCGCGTCGTAGAGCCACACGGCCGGCAGCTCCTTCGGGACCGCGAGGAGGCTCAGCCGCGTCTCCTCGTAGAGGTCGGGCCTCGCAGAGGTCACCGTGTTAGGCATCGGACGCGCACCGGATGCCGGAGAAGATCTGCCGGCGCTGCGGGAGATCCCAGTTGCGGAAGGTCGGGCGCGCGACGAGCGGGTCGGTGGCCCAGGACCCGCCGCGCAGCACGCGATAGTCCTCGCCGAAGAAGACCTCCGAGTATTCCGCGTACGGGAAGGCGCGGAAGCCCGGGTAGCCGTCGAAGCAGGACGACGTCCACTGCCACACGGCTCCCTGCGCGTGCTCGAGCTCGCCGCCGACGGTCTTCACCGCCTTCTCCCACTCGGGCTCGGTCGGCAGGCGCTTGCCGGTCCAGCGCGCGTACGCCTCGGCGTCGTGGAACGAGACGTGCTGGACCGGCTGACGGGGAGCCGGTTGATGGTCGACCGTCCAGTGCTGCGGCGTCTCGGCTCCGTCAGCCGCCACGAACTCCGCGTACTCCGCATTGGTCACCAGAGCGCGATCGATCCGGAAGGGCGGCAGCTCGACGACGTGTTCGGGCCGTTCGTTGTCGTAGGCCCAGGGGTCGTCCGAGCCGAGCATGAACGGGCCGGCCTCGACGAGGACATCCCCGCTCGCCTCGACCTCGGGTGGGCCGTGCGGCGGCGGGCCCGGCAGCCCGGCGAGCGCGAGGGTCTGGGCCATCGTCTCGCCATGCTGGAGCTCGTGCTGCGCCACCATCCCGACGAGGAAGTCGTCCCGCGCAAGCTCCGGGAGCCGCTCGAGGACCTGTTCGCGTACGTCTCTGACGTAGGCACGCGCCTCCTCCGGCGAGAGGATCGGGAGCGTGTCCCGCTCCGCGCGGTCGTGCGCGAACGAGTCGTACAGATCGTCGAGCTCGACCAGGCCGCGGTGCGGCCGTTGCCGTTCGCGGAGCAGCCAGAGCTCCTCGAAGTAGCCGATGTGGGCGAGATCCCAGACGAGCGGTGACTGCAGCGGCGAGACCTGGCGCGTCAACTGCTCGTCGTTTAGCGGATCGAGCAGCGCCTCGGTTCGCTTGCGCGCGTGCTCGAGAACTGCCGCGAGCTCAGTAGGTGACACCGAGCTCGGCGAGGCGGCTGAAGATGAGCGACGCGACCATCGACCCCTCGCCGACGGCCGCGGCGACGCGTTTCGTCGAGCCGTGCCGGACGTCGCCCGCGGCAAAGAGCCCAACCCGGCTGGTCTCGAGAGGAAGCGGATCGCGTTCGAGCTGCCAACAGTCGGGAAGGCGGCCGTCCTTCGACATGTCCTGCCCGGTCAGGATGTAGCCCCGCGCGTCGGTGATCACGTGCTCGCGGGTGCACCACTCGGTGTGAGGCGTGCCGCCGATGCACAGGAAGACCCCGTCGACCGTGCGCGTCTCGGACCTGCCGGAACCGTCGGCGAAGGTCACCGCGCTGAGCTGATCGCCGCTCGTGTGCAGCTCGGTCAGCTGCGTCTCGAGGTGGACGTCGATGAGCGGATGCGCCTCGATTCGCTCGATCAGGTACGCGGACATGCTCGTGCTGAGCCGGTCACCGCGGACGAGCATCGTCACGCGAGCCGTTTGGTTCGCGAAGTTCAGAACGGCTTGGCCGGCGGAGTTTCCCGCCCCGACGACCACGACGTCCTGGCCGGCGCACTGAGCTGCCTCGCTGCGGCCCGCGCCGTAGTAGACGCCGTCGCCGACCAGATCGTCGATGCCTTCCAGGTCGAGCCGGGTCCAGTCCATTCCGGGAGCCGCCAGCACCACAGACGCCGTCACCTCGGAGCCGTCCTCGAGAATCAGCCCTACCGGCTCGTCAGGTCCGTTCATCCGGCTACCGCGGACGCCTCGCAAGAGCATCAGCTCTGCGCCGAACCCTTCTGCCTGCCGGGCCGCCAGCCGCGAGAGCTCGGCGCCGCCGATCCCG
The DNA here is from genome assembly GCA_963712635.1 of uncultured Actinomycetes bacterium. Taxonomy (GTDB): domain Bacteria; phylum Actinomycetota; class Thermoleophilia; order Gaiellales; family Gaiellaceae; genus VAXT01. The sequence goes on from CAVQIS010000008.1 coordinate 1,045,050, forward strand.
TCCGGAAAGCCGAAGAAGTTCTCGATCATCGTCGCGTAGGACGACTGGCCGCCGGGCACATCCTGGTCGCAGACGAGCGTCGAGAGCCCGTCCGACGCGGCGTAGACCGAGGCGGCCAGACCTGCGGGCCCGGCGCCGATGACGACGAAGTCGTAGTGCTTCTGCTTCGCCGGGAGGAACGCGCCCCACGCTCTTGCGATCGACTCGACCGTCGCCGCCTGGTGGCGCTCGTCGCCGTCGACGAGGACCGGGAGGGCGGCCTCCGTGAGCCCGAGGCCCTCGAGCAAGCGCTCGGCTTCGGGCGAGCCCGCCTCGTACCAGTCATAGGGCTGGGCGGTGCGGGTGAGGAAATCGCGCAGCCGGTAGTGCTCGGCGTCCATCCGCCGGCCGACGACTTGCACCGTTGGCCTGACCGGACTCATTCGCCGATGGTACTGCCGTCGAGGAGGGTGACGGCGGGAGCGCTAACGCCAGGATTCGCGCGCCACGCGCTCTTGCGACTGCTGTGCGGGGGCGACGGGCCCCGCCGATCGCCGCCGCGGTCGCTACGGGTCGCGCTACGGCATCCACGTCTCTGCGAGTGGCGTGAGCTGGAGCTCGTGGGTCGCGTCCCGGGTTCCTTGGTTGGCGAGAAAGCGAACGGCATCCGTGACCTCGTTGGGGTCGGCGAGGGTTTCTTGCTGGCACGTGCGCGATGTGGTGGCGGGGGTCGCGTCCGATCGGCTTGGGTGCGATGCCATGAGGGGAGCGGCCCCAGGGCCAGCTTGTGCCAGCAGTGTGCCCCCTCCCCCGATCACGACCAGCCCGGGCGGCTTTGGACCCGCGCTTTCTGGGTTATGAGGCCAGGTTGCCTTCTGCCTGCAGCCAGGACGATTTGACGCGTCCGGGTCATAGCCGTCGAATGGGAGTCGGGCGACACTCCCGGAGATGGCTGACCTCATCCTCGTTGCTGTGTCCCTCGCCCTCGCCGCGTATTACGTGATCCGGCTCTTCAAGTTCATCCCTGCGGTGCAGCAGTCGAAGAGACGCGACGGAAGGCTGAAGTAAGGGCCGTCATCGCCGCAATCATCGCGAGCGTGATCGTCACGGCCAGCGCCGCCGCCGGGGTGACGAAGCTGATCACGTCGAAGCAGATCAAGGACCACACAAGGGCCGAGCAACTGCCTGACCGACCTTCGACGGTTGAAAATCACGGGACATAGCGACGCCGAAGCCAGGCAACTCGGCTGCTGCGTGTATGACTCCGACAGTGGGGTTCGCCGCCGCCGCCGGCCGTTACGAGGAGATGACTTACCGCCGCTGCGGGGCTAGCGGCCTGAAACTGCCGGCGATCAGCCTCGGCCTCTGGCAGAACTTCGGTCACGAGCGCCCGTTCGAAACGTCCCGCGCGATTCTCCGCCGCGCGTTCGATTCTGGGATCACCCACTTCGACCTGGCAAACAACTACGGGCCGCCCTACGGTTCGGCGGAGCAGGTGTTCGGCGAGGTGCTCCGTCTTGACCTCGCGCCATACCGCGACGAGCTCGTCATCTCGACGAAGGCGGGCTACGACATGTGGCCGGGCCCCTACGGTGAATGGGGCTCCCGCAAGTACCTGCTGGCAAGCCTCGACCAGAGCCTCAGCCGCATGGGACTCGAGTATGTCGACATCTTCTACTCGCACCGCTTCGATCCCGAGACTCCGCTCGAGGAGACGATGGAAGCGCTCGCGGCGACGATCAGCCAGGGGAAGGCGCTGTACGTGGGCATCTCGTCGTACTCGGCTCGAGAAGACCCGCGAGGCGGAGGCGATCCTCCGCGACCTCGGCGTGCGCCTCCTCATTCACCAGCCGTCTTACTCGCTCCTCAACCGTTGGATCGAGGCCGAGCTTCTGGACACGCTCGGCGACCTCGGCGTCGGCTGCATCTGCTTCTCCCCGCTCGCCCAGGGCGTGCTCACTGATCGCTACCTCGCCGGAATCCCCGAGGGGTCGCGCGCGAGCCGGCCCGGCTCGATGTCGCCGGACCAGCTCAGCGAGGAGACGATGGCCAAGGTACGCACCTTGAACGAGATCGCCCAGCGTCGCGGCCAGACACTTGCCCAGCTCGCGCTTGCCTGGACGCTCCGCGACCCGCGGATGACCTCGACACTGGTCGGGGCGAGCAGCATCGAGCAGCTCGAGCAGAACCTCGGCGCCCTCCAGAAGCCGGACTTCACCGCGGTCGAACTGGAAGAGATCGACCGGTGCGCCACCGACAGCGGCATCAACATCTGGGCGGCCTCGAGCGAGAACTGACGCGGATGCCGCGTAAGTCCCAGCGCCGCCCGCGAAGGCGGATAACAACGGATAACCGCTCGTCTACGCGGCGTCGGTCTGCACTACCACTTAGCTGGGAGCAGATCACTGGGACGCTCTGAAGGCGAGCAGCTCAGGCCCGTGCTCGCGCAGCCAGTCCCGCTGCTCGCGCCAGTGCGGACGGCGCCGCTCGACGAGCCTCCAGAAGCGCTGCGAATGGTCGAGGAAGCGCAAGTGGCAGAGCTCGTGCACGACGACGTAGTCGAGCACCTCGACGGGCGCCAGCACGAGTCGCCAGTTGAAGGAGAGCGTGCCGGAGGGAGAGCAGGAGCCCCAGAGCGTGCGCTGATCGCCGATCCGGATCCGCCGGTAGGCGACCCCGAGCTGCTCCGCCTCCTCCTCGGCGAGGGCCGAGACGAGCTCCCGGGCGCCGATGCGCGCCTCCGACTCGCTGACCGCGAGCCGCTCCAGTCCCAGCCGCGGCACCTGCCGCCGGCGCTGCTCGTCGATCCAGGCCCGCTTCTCGCGGAGCACCTGTTCCACCTCGACCCGGCTCATCGAGCGTGGCGCGGTCAGCCGCGCCGGCTCACCCCACGGCACCTCCAGCCGCCACCGCCGCGCCCGCGGTGACCGCCGCACGACGACCTCGTCCACGCGCGAGACCGTAGCGGTCGCCTCGGCGGACGGAGATGATCCGGCACGACCGGTGGAGTGCAGTCAGTTCGAGGGCGGAGGCCCCAGGCAAAGCCAGAAGCCGTCCGGCCTGACCAGCCGTCCGATGAGCCTGCTCCGCCGGGGGCACGAGAACCGGCGCCTGAGCGGTAGGCGCCTGACCTTCCCCGAGCGGACGCGGTAATACCGAATCAGAGCCGGGCAGGATGTTGCCGACGGAGAAGGCGCGCTTGGCCAGATCCCTTCTGGCGCACAGCCAGAAGCCGTTCGACCCGGCCTTCTCGCCCACCAGGACGAACCCGGAAGGGCACTCGCGCCAGCTCGCACGACGGAGCTCGTACGTCGCTCCATGGGAGTCCACCAGGTACCAACGGGCGACATCAGCTCGCACTTGGCCGAACACCACTTCCGCGCCCTGCGGACCAGGCGGCATGGGCTTCCGGATCCGGAACAGAGCTCCGGCGGCCGGTGCGAGAGCAAGCCGGACGGTGACCGAATGCGCCCGCATGCGAACGGCGCGGACACGGACCCAGCGGCCACTGGCGAGGTCGAGCCGCTCGGGCCGGCTCGCCCCGAAGCTGAGCGCGGCCGTCGCCGAGACCTTGGCGCGGTAGTCGCGATTCGCGAGCAACGCGTAGCGGTAGCGGGCGGACTCGAACAAACCGACGGTGATCGGCGCACGACTCGGGAGATAGACCTGAGCGCGCGGGGGCCGCATCACCGCGCCTTCCGCCAGCGGGCCGTTGTGGAAGACGCTCCGCGATCTCGCAGCGACGAGCGCGCGGCCGAATGCGCGCGCCTGGTCGTTGACCCGCCCGACCTCCGCGTAGTGAGCGGTGGGCAGCCCGGTCCGCGGATCGATCACGCCGGGCTCGGGGAACTCGTCGCTCACGTTCGACCAGTAGGTGAAGAACATGACCCCGCGAGCTCCATAGGCCAGCGCCTGCAGCGCCTGCCACCGCTTTTCGCTCTCGCTCGCGCGGCGTAATCCCGGGAGCTGGGTCAGCTGCGCGAAGAACCAGAACGGAGTCGACGACCGGAGCGCGGCGCGCCGGACCGACCGGAGGTTGGCGAAGAACCCGGTTCGGTCAGTTCCGTCGGCGAGAAACGGGTAGTAGTCGTAGACGATCGTCTCCGGGCGGATCTGCGCGACGAAGTCCCGCACGTATCGGTCGTAATCCGGAATCGGGGCGTAATTCGGGAAGAGGCTGACGAAGGCCGGGTGCCGAGGATCCCGCGCGCGCAGGCCCGCGACCACCGCAGCCGTCTCCGCGAGGTCCTCGGGCGGCACCTCGTCGTACACGTAGTAGCCGCCGAGGGCCGGGTGAGAGCGGTACGCGCCGGCGATCCCGTCGAGCAACTGCGCTCGAGCGCTCGGATCGTCCAGCGCCCGCTGCATGCGGTTGTCGAAGACGACGACAGGTATCCCTGCGGCTTGCCCCGCGTCGAGGATCTGCGTGTTCTGGGAGACGGTGAACCCCGTTCCGTCGCCGCAGGGAGGCATGCTGAACGTGAACCCCGCGTCCTTGACCTGGATGAACCTGTCGCGCGTGGACTGCTCGAGCGGCGGGCCGCACCAGAAGCCCGTCGAGAAGCCCGAGGTCGAGCCCGCGTGCGGCCCCGGAGCAACGACCAGCCCGCCGACCGCGAGCACGAGCACAGCGAGGATCGTGCAGCCGAGCCTAGCTCCGACTCCCATGCGCTAGAGGATGGCTACGTTAGCCTCTGAGCGCTTGGAGAGGTGTCCGAGTGGCCGAAGGAACGCGACTGGAAATCGCGTACCTGCCGAAAGGTGGGTCGAGGGTTCGAATCCCTCCCTCTCCGTCTCCCGCTTCCCTGACCGGCGATCCGCTTCGCGGATCGCCTCGCGCGCCTGAGCGCCCTCCAGCCGGCGGGCCGTGCGGTGCAGCACTGTCCCCCCGGCCTACGGACACTCAGGCGCGCGTCAGGAAACCGAGAGAGGTGGGTCTTGCTGTCTAACGACGCAAGACCCACCTCGACAGGGCTCAGCCGGCGATCGCCTGGCCGTAGACCCGACACGCGGTCGTTGAGCCGAGGGCGTCCTCGCGCCAGCCGTAGAGGACGGTTACACCCGTCCCGTTGGCCCGGAGAAACTGGGCGGAACCCGTACCGCGGTTCTCGCTGTTGTTGAGGTTCGCGTTCGTCGTCGACGCGAAGCTTCCGAAGCCGTCGCCGAAGGCGCCCGCGCCTTCGCCGAAGCCGCGGAACTCGAGCTGGGCGGCCTCACCGGATGCGTTGTTCGCGCGCAGCGAAACCGAACCAGCGGGGCAGCCGAGCGTGATCGCCAGCCCGTTCAGGTCGAGCACGGTCGCCTGAGCGCCGCCCGGCGCGACCGTCGTCAGGAAGCGCTTCACAGTATTGCCGCCGGCGAGCGCGGCGTTCGCGGCCGTGTCGGCGTTCTTCGCCGAGGGAACTTGCGCAAGCGTCGACTCGACGATCTTGGCGCCGGTCAGCGAGCTGTCCTTCACGTTCCGATCGGAGACCGCGTTGTTCTGGAGCTTCTGCGGCCCGACCGAGCGCGTGCTCAGCTTGCTGGCGACGACCGCGTTCTTGCGGAGTTGCGGCGTGCCGACGCTGTTCCTGGGCAGCTTGATCGCGGCGTAGCCCGTTCCGCCGAGCGCGACTGTCAGTGCGGCGCAGGCGACGACCATCGCAGGCGACGGCAGGCGGCGCAGGATCTTCTTCATGACCCCTCCTCAGAAGTAGTTCGTAGGACGATGTACGTCCACCCTGCCTTGCCCGCCGGGAAAAGGCCTGGATTTTTACGCTTTGCTAACCGGGCGCTAGCTCGGTTTCGTCAGGAACGCTACGAGATCATCGATTTGCTTCGGCGTCAGCGTCTGCCCGAAGTTGGGGGGCATGATGTTCGGCTGGTAGCCCGACGCGATGTCCTTGTTGGGGTCGACGATCGACTCGTGCACGAACTCCGCGTCCTTGCCCGCCAGGGCCTCGTCCAGGTTGGGCCCGATCGCCCCGTTCGAGCCGGCCGCCTGGAACGCGTGGCAGCCGCCGCATCCCTGGGCCGCGTAGAGCTGCTTGCCGGCCGCCGAGTCGCCCTGCGCAGGCGCCGGCGGCTGCGCGGCGGTCGTGGTCGTCCCGGTCGATGTCGTGCCGGTCGAGGTCGTCGCGGTCGTCTCGGCCTGGGCGGTCTCTTCCTCGGCTTCCTTGGCGAAGACCTCGACGGCAGCCAGCGTTCCGATGCAGAGGACGACCGTCACGACGATGAACCAGCCGAGCCCTCTCTCTCCCGGAAACTGCGGCCAGCGCTTCGGGATGACGAGCGCGCACAGCAGCGAGAAGACGACGAATGCGGCCGCAATCAGCCCGAGGCCGATCGCGTGTCCGGTCGAGAGGCCGAGCAGCACGTGGGGAACCTACCAGGGTCGAAAACCGCGCTCCGAGCGACGAAATCGTGAGCGGCTAGCCTGTTAACCAGTTCACAACCTTCCGGCCGAGATGCAATCATCATGACGTTGCCCCCCCAGCAATCAGACAACGACGCCGCCTTTAGCGCCCACGGAGGACCGACCCGCGACCAGCGGTCGTGGGGCGTGGTCCTCGCGGACGAGCCGAACCTGGACGGTCCCGGCAGAAAGGGCCGAGTCGCCGCATACGTCCGGACGGACGCAGTCGCCGATCTCGGCCCCGTGATTGCGGCGCTAGCCGCCGCCTGCTCGACCCGCGACGAGACCTAGGCCGCCGACCCGACGAGCTTCTCGTCGGCCGGCTCCGCCTGCTCTTCGCGCTCGTTGAGCCGAACGAGCCCGTGGGCGTGCGCCCAACGGCTCGCCTGGGTGCGATTGGTCACGTCGAGCTTCCTGAAGATATTGGCCAGGTGGAACTTGACCGTCTGCTCCGTGACCCACAGCACCTTGGCGACCGACCCGTTCGTGTTGCCCTCCGAGACGAGCTGGAGGATCTCGCGCTCACGCCTGGTCAGTCCGACCGCCTCGACCTCTTCCGCGTTCGGGACGCGGGCGAAGGCCTCGGCCCCCGCGAGGTAGAGCGAGCGGGAGAAGACCTGCCGGATCGCCGAGGCGAGGTCCTCGGGCTCCGCCCGCTTCAGGACGTACGCCACAGCGCCGCTCGTGAGAGCCGCTTCGATCCGCTCCGGGTCGTCCGTCGCCGAGACGACGACCACCTTGAGCGAGGGCTGGCGCCCCAGTGCATTCCGCAGGCAAGTGAGCCCGTCGGGCGTGCCCTCCATGTCGAGGTCGAGCACGAAGAGGTCGGGCCGCTGCTCATCGAGAGCCGTTAGCGCCGCCGACGTCGTTGTCGCCTTCGCCACGGGATTGACACCCGCGTGCGTCAGGATTCTCTCCAGCGCGTTCAGCCAAAGAGGATGTTGGTCCAACAGGACCGCCGTTCTTTCTGAATTACCCACCGCAATAGCCGCCTTCCGCAGTTGATCCCCAAGTACCTCCCATGATGTAACACGCTCTATCGGGCTACGGCTATAGGCCAGGTGGCCCTAATTTCCCTATACCCCGGCCTAGTTGTCAGGCCAGGTTCGAAGGACTAGGGCTTACCCCGAATCAGGGATTGCGGCGCGCGGCAGAGGCTAGGGCCCTGGCCGGGTTGCCAGCCACGACCTCACCGGGTGCGACGTCCTTCGTGACCATCGCGCCGGCCCCCACGATTGCGCCAGCGCCAACGCGGACGCCGCCCATGACGATCGCGCCGGAGCCAAGCGAGGCGCGCCGCTCGATCACCGTCTCGATCAGCTCCCAGTCCTCGTCCGTCTGCAGCTCGCCCTCGTCCGTCGTCGACCGCGGGCGCTTGTCGTTGATGAAGATCACTCCGTGTCCGACGAAGACCTCGTCCTCGATCGTGACGCCCGTGCAGATGAACGAGTGGCTCTGGATCTTGCAGCTGCTCCCGATCTCGACCCCCGACTGGATCTCGACGAACGGTCCGATGCGGGAGTGGTCTCCGATCCGGCAGCCGTAGAGGTTCGTGAACGCCTGGACGGCGACGTCCTCGCCGAAGTCGACGTTCGAGAGAAGCCGGTACGGCGCGTCGTTCGACGGAGCGTTCGCCATCGGCTCAGCCGCGGGCGAAGTACGCCGAGATCTGCTCGACGACGCTCGTCAGCTGCAGCTCGGAGATCCCGGGGTACATCGGGAGGGACAGGCCCTCGCGCGAGATCGCTTCTGCGACCGGGAACGCGCCCGGCTTGTGGCCGAGATCCGCGTAGGCGACCGAGAGGTGCGGCGGCTCCGGATAGTGCCGGCCCGTCGCCACGCTTCGCTCTCCAAGGAAGCTCTGGAGGCCCTCCGGGTCGGCCGTGCGGATGACGTAGAGGTGCCAGACCGGGTTGCTGCCCTCCGGAACGGGCGGCAGGCGCAGGTCGCCGACACCCTCGAGCGCCTCGCTGTAGAAGCGCGCGGCCGCACGGCGCGCGTCGTTCCACGAGTCCAGGTGCGGAAGCTTGTGCTTGAGCACGATCGCCTGCAGCGTGTCCATCCGGGCCGTGAAGCCCGCGGTCACGTGCTTGTACTTCTCGGTCTGGCCGTGCTCGCGGAGCGCGCGGACGCGGTCGGCGAGCTCGATGTCGTCCGTGACGAGCGCCCCGGCGTCGCCCGCGGCGCCGAGGTTCTTCGCCGGGTAGAAGCTGAACGCTCCGGCGAGGCTCTCGGCGCCGGAGCGCAAGCCGTCCCGCTCGGCGCCGTGAGCCTGGCACGCGTCCTCGAGGAGGTGAATCCCGTGGCGCATCGCCAGCAGTCCGAGAGCGCGCATGTCCGCCATCTGCCCGTAGAGGTGCACCGGAAGCATGAACCGGGTCCGCGAGGTCACCGCCGCATGGGCGGCCTCGGGATCCATGTTGTAGTCCGACTCCGAGGAGTCGACGACGACCGGCACGCCGCCGGCCTGCGTCACGGCCTCGAAGGTCGCGATGAACGTCTGGGCCGGGACGATGACCTCGTCGCCGTACTCGAGCCCGCCTGCCATCAGTGCCAGCCGGAGTGCATCGAGCCCGCTCGCGGCGCCGACGCACACCGCCGTCTCGCAGTACGTCGCGAACGACGCCTCGAACTCGGCGACGTCCGGCCCGTTGATGAAGCGGCCGCTGTCGATGAGCGCCGAGATCTCGGCGAGCATGTCCTCCTTCAGCCCGTCCATCATCGGGGCCCCGTCGAAGAACGGAACCGAGCGGGCGCTGTCAGTGATGAGCGTCGTCATGTCTCTCTAGGCTACGGACGATTCCGGGTGAGCACAGCTAGCTGATCGGCTAGTCAGTGATCAGGCGGCCGGAGGGCTGTGGAGTCGTTCCGAGCTCTCACCGTTGCCGTTCGTGGTGAGGGCCCAGGCGACGGCCGCTTCGGTCCGGTTCGCGGCGCCGAGCTTCCGATAGATCGACGCGAGGTGGAACTTGATCGCGTGCACGGAGAGCTCCAGGCGTCGTGCGATCTGCGGATTGGTCATTCCCTGCGCCGCGAGTTCGAGGACCTCGACCTCGCGGGTCGAGAAGCCATTGCGGGAGCTAGAGCGCCGGGGGTTCGCCATGCGGAGAATGCTAGGGAGCGCCCAGACGCGTGGCTACTGATCAATGGGCTAGAAGCGTCTGGCAGCGGGGTCGACAGGGCCTAGCGCGGCGCCGGAAAAACTAGCCCATCAGTTAGTGCTATCAGGCGCCTGCTACAGCCACAATGAGAGGGCCTTCCGGGCGAGGTGTGGTCGATGAGAGGAAGGCGCAGATTTCATGAATCCGAGTTACGTCCAGACGTTCAACCGCCACCGGCTGCTGTTCAGCCTGCCCGTGGTGATCCTGACCGTGCTCGCGCTCTGGGTCGTCGCGTCGACGCCGAAGGAGTACAAGGCAGGCGCGTCGCTGTTCATCGACAACCCGGTGACGCAGGAGTCGTCGTTTTTCAATCCGAACCCGAGCGACGTGTCGCCGGCCGCGCAGGCGCAGCAGCTTCTGACCGAGCTCCTGGCGACGAAGTCTTTCCAGCTGAAGGTCGGGCGCAAGGGGCCGCTGACGCGATACCTCGAAACGCACCCGAGTCAGGGCTGGGGGCCAACGGGTCTGCTGCGGAAGCTGAGGGGAAGCGGCTCGGCCCAGGACCGGACCGCGAAGGCGCTCGACGCGACGCACGTCGTGACGATGCTCCCCGGCGGACAGGTTCTCGGGATCGAGTACCACGGGCCCACGCCGGAGGTCACGGTGGGCACGGTGAACGCGCTCGTGAAGACGCTGAACGAGGAGCGGAGCAACATCGACATCGTGCGCCAGCAGCAGGCAATGACGCACTTCAAGAATCAGGTCGACACGTCCAGAGCCCGGATCGCCATGATGACGCAAGGCTCAACGGCGGCAGTGTTTCCTCGGCAGAGGCGCAGGTGCTCACTCAGTCGCGCAACGCCGCCCAGACCAGGCTCAGGCGCGGCATCCGCGGCTACAACCAGGCCGCGCTGAACCTCGCGGCGGCGAAAGTGGCCGGACCGCACTACGGGGTGCTCGACAAGCCGACGCTCCCGGCGCCTGCAGTCGGCGGCATGAAGAAGTCGGTCTTCGGCGTCGTCGCCGGGATCTTCGTCGGGCTCCTGATCAGCTTCCTCGCGATCGTGCTGATCACGAGCAGCGAGGACAAGGAAGACAAGGACCGCGACGACCATGAGCGCGAAGAGCTGCGCGAGGTGATCGCCCGCGCCGACGACCTCGACGTCGAGGCGCCGAGGGGCACGAATGGATCTACGGTGCCGCAGGTACCGCGCGTGAAGGCGACGGGCGAGCGGTGACCGGGTGTCCTGCGGCCCGTCACAGCTGAGCGCGCCACCGATCGTCGGAGACGCCTGGCGATGACGCGCTGGGGCCTCCTGCTGCTCGTTCTGTTCTTCGTGCTCGGCCTCGGCGGCGTGAAGTCGGGGAAGGCCATGACGGTCGCCGTCTGCCTGACGGCCCTCGTCCTGACCTACGCGATGGCCGGCTACCTGCGATGAGCACCGCCGTCGCCGCCATCAGGCGCCGCGGGCCGGTTCCGACGTGGGTCACGGCGGCGCTCCTGTCGACGCTCTCCGTCCTGATCGGCCTCGTCGCTCACGTTGGACCAGTAAGTGAAGACTTGACGCCGCGACTGCAACGGCCCGCGCCTGCAGCGCCTGCCGCCGCTTTCCGCTGACCTCGCGCGCCGTAGTCCGGGGAGTTGGGTCAGTTGGGCGAAGAACCAAAACGGAGTGCGGTGAGCTTCGACGCGACGCGCCGGACCGACCGGAGGTTGGCGAAGACCCGGTTCGGTCGTTTCAGTCCACGAGAAACGGGTAGTAGTCGTAGACGATCGTCTCCGGGCGGATCTGCTCGACGAGGTAGGGTACCGGTCGTAATCCGGATGGGGGCGTGGTCGGAAAGAGGCTGACGAAGGCCGGGTGCCGAGGATGCCGCGCGCAGGCCCGCGACCACCGCAGCCGTCTCCGCGAGGTCCTCGGTTGGCACCTCGTCGTACACGTAGTAGCCGCCGAGCGCTGGATGAGAGCGGTACGCGCCGGCGATCCCGTCGAGCAGCTGCGCCCGAGCGCTCGGATCGTCCAGCGCCCGCTGCATTCTGTTGTCGAAGACGACGACAGGTATCCCTGCGGCTTGCCCCGCGTCGAGGATCTGCGTGTTCTCGGAGACGGTGAAGCCCGTTCCGTCGCCGCAGGGAGGCATGCTGAACGTGAACCCCGCCTCCTTGACTTGGATGAACCTGTTGCGCGTGGATTGCTCGAGCGGCGGGCCGCACCAGAAGCCCGTCGAGAAGCCCGAATGTCGAGCGCGTGCGGCCTCGGAGCAACAACCAGCCCGCCGACGACGAGCACGAGCACAGCGAGGATCGTGCAGCCGCTCCTAGCTCCGACTCCCATGCGCTAGAGGATCGCGACGTTAGCCTCTGAGCGCTTGGAGAGGTGTCCGAGTGGCCGAAGGAACGCGACTGGAAATCGCGTACCTGCCGAAAGGTGGGTCGAGGGTTCGAATCCCTCCCTCTCCGTCTCCCGCTTCCCTGACCGGCGATCCGCTTCGCGGATCGCCTCGCGCGCCTGAGCGCCCTCCAGCCGGCGGGCCGTGCGGTGCAGCACTGTCCCCCCGGCCTACGGACACTCAGGCGCGCGTCAGGAAACCGAGAGAGGTGGGTCTTGCGCTCTAACGACGCAAGACCCACCTCGACAGGGCTCAGCCGGCGATCGCCTGGCCGTAGACCCGACACGCGGTCGTTGAGCCGAGGGCGTCCTCGCGCCAGCCGTAGAGGACGGTTACACCCGTCCCGTTGGCCCGGAGAAACTGGGCGGAACCCGTACCGCGGTTCTCGCTGTTGTTGAGGTTCGCGTTCGTCGTCGACGCGAAGCTTCCGAAGCCGTCGCCGAAGGCGCCCGCGCCTTCGCCGAAGCCGCGGAACTCGAGCTGGGCGGCCTCACCGGACGCGTTGTTCGCGCGCAGCGAAACCGAGCCGGCGGGACAGCCGAGCGTGATCGCCAGCCCGTTCAGGTCGAGCACGGTCGCCTGAGCGCCGCCCGGCGCGACCGTCGTCAGGAAGCGCTTCACGGTATTGCCGCCGGCGAGCGCGGCGTTCGCGGCCGTGTCGGCGTTCTTCGCCGAGGGAACTTGCGCAAGCGTCGACTCGACGATCTTGGCGCCGGTCAGCGAGCTGTCCTTCACGTTCCGATCGGAGACCGCGTTGTTCTGGAGCTTCTGCGGCCCGACCGAGCGCGTGCTCAGCTTGCTGGCGACGACCGCGTTCTTGCGGAGTTGCGGCGTGCCGACGCTGTTCCTGGGCAGCTTGATCGCGGCGTAGCCAGTTCCGCCGAGCGCGACTGTCAGTGCGGCGCAGGCGACGACCATCGCAGGCGACGGCAGGCGGCGCAAGATCTTCTTCATGACCCCTCCTCAGAAGTAGTTCGTAGGACGATGTACGTCCACCCTGCCTTGCCCGCCGGGAAAGGGCCTGGATTTTTACGCTTTGCTAACCGGGCGCTAGCTCGGTTTCGTCAGGAACGCGACGAGATCATCGATTTGCTTCGGCGTCAGCGTCTGCCCGAAGTTGGGGGGCATGATGTTCGGCTGGTAGCCCGACGCGACTCCTTGTTCGGGTCGACGATCGACTCGTGCACGAACTCCGCGTCCTTGCCCGCCAGAGCCTCGTCCAGGTTGGGCCCGATCGCCCCGTTCGAGCCGGCCGCCTGGAACGCGTGGCAGCCGCCGCACCCCTGGGCCGCGTAGAGCTGCTTGCCGGCCGCCGAGTCGCCCTGCGCAGGCGCCGGTGGCTGCGCGGCGGTCGTGGTCGTCCCGGTCGATGTCGTGCCGGTCGAGGTCGTCGCGGTCGTCTCGGCCTGGGCAGTCTCTTCCTCGGCTTCCTTGGCGAAGACCTCGACGGCAGCCAGCGTTCCGATACAGAGGACGACCGTCACGACGATGAACCAGCCGAGCCCTCTCTCTCCCGGAAACTGCGGCCAGCGCTTCGGGATGACGAGCGCGCACAACAGCGAGAAGACGACGAATGCGGCCGCAATCAGCCCGAGGCCGATCGCGTGTCCGGTCGAGAGGCCGAGCAGCACGTGGGGAACCTACCAGGGTCGAAAACCGCGCTCCGAGCGACGAAATCGTGAGCGGCTAGCCTGTTAACCAGTTCACAACCTTCCGGCCGAGATGCAATCATCACGACGTTGCCCCCCCAGCAATCAGACAACGACGCCGCCTTTAGCGCCCACGGAGGACCGACCCGCGACCAGCGGTCGTGGGGCGTGGTCCTCGCGGACGAGCCGAACCTGGACGGTCCCGGCAGAAAGGGCCGAGTCGCCGCATACGTCCGGACGGACGCAGTCGCCGATCTCGGCCCCGTGATTGCGGCGCTAGCCGCCGCCTGCTCGACCCGCGACGAGACCTAGGCCGCCGACCCGACGAGCTTCTCGTCGGCCGGCTCCGCCTGCTCTTCGCGCTCGTTGAGCCGAACGAGCCCGTGGGCGTGCGCCCAACGGCTCGCCTGGGTGCGATTGGTCACGTCGAGCTTCCTGAAGATATTGGCCAGATGGAACTTGACCGTCTGCTCCGTGACCCACAGCACCTTGGCGACCGACCCGTTCGTGTTGCCCTCCGAGACGAGCTGGAGGATCTCGCGCTCACGCCTGGTCAGTCCGACCGCCTCGACCTCTTCCGCGTTCGGGACGCGGGCGAAGGCCTCGGCCCCCGCGAGGTAGAGCGAGCGGGAGAAGACCTGCCGGATCGCCGAGGCGAGGTCCTCGGGCTCCGCCCGCTTCAGGACGTACGCCACAGCGCCGCTCGTGAGAGCCGCTTCGATCCGCTCCGGGTCGTCCGTCGCCGAGACGACGACCACCTTGAGCGAGGGCTGGCGCCCCAGTGCATTCCGCAGGCAAGTGAGCCCGTCGGGCGTGCCCTCCATGTCGAGGTCGAGCACGAAGAGGTCGGGCCGCTGCTCATCGAGAGCCGTTAGCGCCGCCGACGTCGTTGTCGCTTTCGCCACGGGATTGACACCCGCATGCGTCAGGATTCTCTCCAGCGCGTTCAGCCAAAGAGGATGTTGGTCCAACAGGACCGCCGTTCTTTCTGAATTACCCACCGCAATAGCCGCCTTCCGCAGTTGATCCCCAAGTACCTCCCATGATGTAACACGCTCTATCGGGCTACGGCTATAGGCCAGGTGGCCCTAATTTCCCTATACCCCGGCCTAGTTGTCAGGCCAGGTTCGAAGGACTAGGACTTACCCCGAATCAGGGATTGTGGCGCGCGGCAGAGGCTAGGGCCCTGGCCGGGTTGCCAGCCACGACCTCACCGGGTGCGACGTCCTTCGTGACCATCGCGCCGGCCCCGACGATTGCGCCCGCGCCAACGCGGACGCCGCCCATGACGATCGCGCCGGAGCCGAGCGAGGCGCGCCGCTCGATCACCGTCTCGATCAGCTCCCAGTCCTCGTCCGTCTGCAGCTCGCCCTCGTCCGTCGTCGACCGCGGGCGCTTGTCGTTGATGAAGATCACTCCGTGCCCGACGAAGACCTCGTCCTCGATCGTGACGCCCGTGCAGATGAACGAGTGGCTCTGGATCTTGCAGCTGCTCCCGATCTCGACCCCCGACTGGATCTCGACGAACGGTGCCGATGCGGGAGTGGTCTCCGATCCGGCAGCCGTAGAGGTTCGTGAACGCCTGGACGGCGACGTCCTCGCCGAAGTCGACGTTCGAGAGAAGCCGGTACGGCGCGTCGTTCGACGGAGCGTTCGCCATCGGCTCAGCCGCGGGCGAAGTACGCCGAGATCTGCTCGACGACGCTCGTCAGCTGCAGCTCGGAGATCCCGGGGAACATCGGGAGGGACAGGCCCTCGCGCGAGATCGCTTCTGCGACCGGGAACGCGCCCGGCTGGTGACCGAGATCTGCGTAGGCGACCGAGAGGTGCGGCGGCTCCGGATAGTGCCGGCCCGTCGCCACGCTTCGCTCTCCGAGGAAGCTCTGCGAGGCCCTCCGGGTCGGCCGTGCGGATGACGTAGAGGTGCCAGACCGGGTTGCTGCCCTCCGGAACGGGCGGCAGGCGCAGGTCGCCGACACCCTCGAGCGCCTCGCTGTAGAAGCGCGCGGCCGCACGGCGCGCGTCGTTCCACGCGTCCAGGTGCGGAAGCTTGTGCTTGAGCACGATCGCCTGCAGCGTGTCCATCCGGGCCGTGAAGCCCGCGGTCACGTGCTTGTACTTCTCGGTCTGGCCGTGCTCGCGGAGCGCGCGGACGCGGTCGGCGAGCTCGATGTCGTCCGTGACGAGCGCCCCGGCGTCGCCCGCGGCGCCGAGGTTCTTCGCCGGGTAGAAGCTGAACGCTCCGGCGAGGCTCTCGGCGCCGGCGCGCAAGCCGTCCCGCTCGGCGCCGTGAGCCTGGCACGCGTCCTCGAGGAGGTGAATCCCGTGGCGCATCGCCAGCAGCCCGAGAGCGCGCATGTCCGCCATCTGCCCGTAGAGGTGCACCGGAAGCATGAACCGGGTCCGCGAGGTCACCGCCGCATGGGCGGCCTCGGGATCCATGTTGTAGTCCGACTCCGAGGAGTCGACGACGACCGGCACGCCGCCGGCCTGCGTCACGGCCTCGAAGGTCGCGATGAACGTCTGGGCCGGGACGATGACCTCGTCGCCGTGCTCGAGCCCGCCTGCCATCAGCGCCAGCCGGAGTGCATCGAGCCCGCTCGCGGCGCCGACGCACACCGCCGTCTCGCAGTACGTCGCGAACGACGCCTCGAACTCGGCGACGTCCGGCCCGTTGATGAAGCGGCCGCTGTCGATGAGCGCCGAGATCTCGGCGAGCATGTCGTCCTTGAGCCCGTCCATCATCGGGGCCCCGTCGAAGAACGGAACCGAGCGGGCGCTGTCAGTGATGAGCGTCGTCATGTCTCTCTAGGCTACGGACGATTCCGGGTGAGCACAGCTAGCTGATCGGCTAGTCAGTGATCAGGCGGCCGGAGGGCTGTGGAGTCGTTCCGAGCTCTCACCGTTGCCGTTCGTGGTGAGGGCCCAGGCGACGGCCGCTTCGGTCCGGTTCGCGGCGCCGAGCTTCCGATAGATCGACGCGAGGTGGAACTTGATCGCGTGCACGGAGAGCTCCAGGCGTCGTGCGATCTGCGGATTGGTCATGCCCTGTGCCGCGAGTTCGAGGACCTCGACCTCGCGGGTCGAGAAGCCATTGCGGGAGCTAGAGCGCCGGGGGTTCGCCATGCGGAGAATGCTAGGGAGCGCCCAGACGCGTGGCTACTGATCAATGGGCTAGAAGCGTCTGGCAGCGAGGTCGACAGGGCCTAGCGCGCCGCCGGAAAAAACTAGCCCATCAGTTAGTGCTATCAGGCGCCTGCTACAGCCACAATGAGAGGGCCTTCCGGGCGAGGTGTGGTCGATCAGAGGAAGGCGCAGATTTCATGAATCCGAGCTACGTCCAGACGTTCAACCGCCACCGGCTGCTCTTCAGCCTGCCCGTGGTGATCCTGACCGTGCTCGCGCTCTGGGTCGTCGCGTCGACGCCGAAGGAGTACAAGGCAGGCGCGTCGCTGTACATCGACAACCCGGTGACTCAGGAGTCGTCGTTTTTCGATCCGAACCCGAGCGAAGTGACGCCGGCCGCGCAGGCCCAGCAGCTTCTGACCGAGCTCCTGGCGACGAAGTCCTTCCAGCTGAAGGTCGGGCGCAAGGGGCCGCTGACCGAGTACCTCGAGACGCACCCGAGTCAGGGCTGGGGGCCGGCCGGTCTGCTGCGGAAGCTGAGGGGAAGCGGCTCGGCCGCAGGACCGGACCGCGAAGGCGCTCGACGCGAAGCACGTCGTGACGATGGTCCCCGGCGGACAGATTCTCGGGATCGAGTACCACGGGCCCACGCCGGAGGTCACGGTGGGCACGGTGAACGCGCTCGTGGAGACATTGAACGAGGAGCGGAGCAACATCGACATCGCGCGCCAGCAGCAGGCAATGACGCACTTCAAGAATCAGGCCGACACGTCCAGAGCCCGGATCGCCACGATGACGCAAGGCTCAACGGCGGCAGTGTTTCCTCGGCAGAGGCGCAGGTGCTCACTCAGGCGCGCAACGCCGCCGAGACCAGGCTCAGGCGCGGCATCCGCGGCTACAACCAGGCCGCGCTGAACCTGGCGGCGGCGAAAGTGGCCGGACCGCACTACGAGGTGCGCGACAAGCCGACGCTCCCGGCGCCTGCGGTCGGCGGCATGAAGAAGTCGGTCTTCGGGGTCGTCGCCGGGATCTTCGTCGGGCTCCTGATCAGCTTCCTCGCGATCGTGCTGATCACGAGCAGCGAGGACAAGGAGAGCGACGACGGTGAGCGCGAAGACTGCGCGAGGTGATCGCCCGCGCCGACGATCTCGACGTCGACGCGCCGAGGGGCACGAATGGATCTGCGGTGCCGCAGCGTGCCGCGCGTGAAGGCGACGGGCGAGCGGTGACCGGGTGTCCTGCGGCCCGTCACAGCTGAGCGCAGCACCGATCTTCGGAGACGCCTGGCGATGACGCGCTGGGGCCTCCTGCTGCTCGTTCTGTTCTTCGTGCTCGGCCTCGGCGGCGTGAAGTCGGGGAAGGCCATGACGGTCGCCGTCTGCCTGACGGCCCTCGTCCTGACCTACGCGATGGCCGGCTACCTGCGATGAGCACCGCCGTCGCCGCCATCAGGCGCCGCGGGCCGGTTCCGACGTGGGTCACGGCGGCGCTCCTGTCGGCGCTCTCCGTCCTGATCGGCCTCGTGTCCGGGACGGCCGGAAGCGCCGGATTGGAGGGCGCGCTCTTCGCCCTGTTGGCGATTGCGTTGATCGTCGCCCTCTGGAAGCGGCCGGAGCTGTCGCCGATCGTCGTCCTGGTGGCGGCGCTCACGATCGAGCAGTTCCCGTTCACCACCGGGCAGCCGGGCGCGACGCCCGGCATGGCGCCGACCCCGAGCAACTACACGGACCGCCTCCCCTTGTTCCACGGGCTCGGCGGCGGGTTGCACGTCAGCCCCGCGGACCTGCTCCTGCTCGCGCTGCTGACGATCTGGGTCTTGAAGCGGGAGACGGCGGCGACCACGAGCGTGCCCAGGTCGGCGACCACGTACGCGGTCGCCGCGGTCGTTCTGGCGGCGTTCGTCGGGCTCGCAGTCGGCCAGGCGCACGGCGGCGAGCTGCGGACGGCCCTGACCGAGGTCCGCCCGTACATGTACCTCGCGATCGCGTACGTCGTGGCGACGGTCTTCACGACCCGCCTCTCGGTGCTGCACACGGCGATGTGGGCGATCGTGCTCGGCAGCGGCTTCAAGGCCGCGCAGGCGCTGCACTCGTTCCTGGGCGTGCGGAACCAGATCCCGCGCCCGGACTTCATCGTCGGCCACGAGGAGGCGCTCTTCTTCTCGCTCTTCATCCTGCTGACGGCGTGCCTCTGGATCTTCCGGGTGCCCGGCCCGCTGCGAACGACCGCGACCGCGCTCTTGCCGCTCGTGCTCATGGCGGACCTCGTGAACAGCCGGCGAGCCGCCTGGCTGATCCTGGGCGGCGAGCTGATCGCGCTGTCGATCGTGACCATGGTCGCCGTCCCGGCCAGGCGCCGGTTCATGGGCAAAGGTGCTCGCCGCTGGTGCTCGTCGTCTCGGCCGTCTACTTCCCGGCCTACTGGAACCACACGGGCGCGCTCGCCGGCCCCGCCCGCGCGGTCAAGTCGGCGGTCGCACCGAACACGCGCGACGAGTCGTCGGACCTCTACCGCATCCAGGAGAACGAGAACCTCGAGGCTCAACATCCGGGAAGGCGGCGCGATCGGCCGGGGCTTCGGCGTCCCGATCGACTACATGCCGGGGTCGATCACGGACATCAGCTCGATCGACCCGATGATCCGGTTCGTCCCGCACAACGGGGTGCTCTACATCCTCATGCGCATGGGGCTGTTCGGGGGGATCGCGTTCTGGTCGCTGCTCGGCGCCGGGATCATCACCGGTTGCCGCCTCGTGCGATCGCGGAACCGCGAGGTCGCCGTCTTCGGCACGGTGCTGGCGTGCGTGCTCGTGGGATACGCGCTCGAGGGCTACAACGACCAGGGCTTCTTCATGTACCGGATCGCCTTCGTCATGGGGACGCTGCTCGGGCTCGCTGAGGCTGCCCGACGGCTACAGATCCAGGCGGATTCGGCGTTGGCATCGGCGGCCGCGATTGGCCTCCCCGCCGAGCCGGCTCGACCTGCGCTTGCACCCCGCCGACGGCTCGCTCCGTCAGCAACCCCGGCCGGAAAGACAGCCAGCGCCGGACGGACTCGGCGGGAAGGGATCGTGCAGTGGCGCACCTTCGTCTTGCTCGCGGTCGCGGTC
The DNA here is from genome assembly GCA_963712635.1 of uncultured Actinomycetes bacterium. Classification (GTDB taxonomy): domain Bacteria; phylum Actinomycetota; class Thermoleophilia; order Gaiellales; family Gaiellaceae; genus VAXT01. Next base: position 1,064,799 of record CAVQIS010000008.1, read on the forward strand.
GTCTTCTTCTTCTACCTTGCATTCGCGGGAGACAAGCAAGCGGCCTTCGCACCTAGTACCGAAGCGCAAACGACGTTCGCGCCCCAACCCCTTTCTTCTCCGGCTCGAGCGAAGGCCGTCGGGACACCGGCTGTCACCGCGCATTCGATCGACCTCGTCCTTCTCAACACGGGAGACGATTCGTGGGCCGAGGTTCGCCAGGGCTCCCCGAGGGCCAAATCGTCTACAGCGGCGTGCTCAAGACGGGCGGCCGCGTGGAGACGACGGGAGAGCGGATCTGGGCTCGCTTCGGTCAGGCAAGCGACATCGCCGTGACCCTGAACGGACGCCGTGTCCCGCTCACCGGGACGGTCGACGTGCTCTTCACTCCGCACGGCGTCGTCAGCGGGCGTTAGTCAGTGCTTCGGGGCCATGCGTGGTGCCCGCATGACGCGCGTAATACGACCTGACCCAGGCGCCGTAGGGACCGCGCGGCTTGCCCGCGTAATCCCTGACCAACGAGTTGCACGTATTCCACGTGTCCCAGGACCAAGCCTCGTAGCCGACTGCATGGGCGTCGGCCCACTGGAGAAAGGACGAGATCGACTTCGACCCGCACTCCGAGTCGTCGTAGGCCGGCCCGGTCTCGCCGAAGATGAGCGGCACCTTTCGCGCCACTGGAGCCAGCATTCGGTTGAAGCAGGATGCGGAAGAGCACGGATTCTTCCCGTAGATGTGCGCCTCGGCGACGAGTTGGCCGAGCGGGTCCTTCGGCTTGTGCGAAAGCCACTGGCTGAGGTCGTTGGCATACGAGATGCCGGGAATCACGATCACGCCCTTGTAGCCGGCCTGCCTCATTACGCTCACCGCCTGCTGCATGCCCGCGGTGCGGTACCGCTTCCCGCTGGGCCCAAACCCCGCCCCGCAGTCTCCGCCTTTCAAGAAGCAATCCGCGCTGACGGTCGGCTCGCCCCATGGCGCCAGCACTACGTTCGGATCGTCCTTGAATGCCTTCGCGAGACTCGCCCACATCGCGGGCGAGTGGTCGGAGTCGGGAGAAGCCGGCTGGTACGTCGCCTTGGAGGAGCCCGGAGCGCCCCACATCAGGGAGAGCTCGGCGTACATGTTGTGCTTGTGCAGAAGGTTCACGTAGCCGACGATCGCTCGCCTGTACGCGGCGCCTCCGTACGCGCGCTTGACGCCGTTGATTCCCAGCCAACAATCCTCGTTCAGTGGAATACGTACGGCGTTCACGTGCCAGGCCGCGATCGCCTTAACCGAGGCCTCGTCGTTCGGTCCGTCGAAGATCCCCCAGCCCTGGATGCATCCGTATTCGGTGCCGGAGCGGTTCACCCCCCGGATGTGGACCCGCCGCCCCTTCGCGTCGAGGAGTTTGTTCCCGACGACGTGAAGGCCCTTCCGAGCGGAGGGCGAGCCCACGGCGGAGCCGGCCGGAAGCGTGGCGGTGCAGGTTGCCGCAAGCGCGAGGGCCGCGACGCGCAAGAAGACCCCTCTCTGCAAGTTCACCAGAGTAGTCGTAGATGACGGTCGTCGCCATCCTCCTTGCAATCCTGGGTGTATTCCTGGCGCTCGCCGCCCTGTACTTGCTCGTCCCCGCTGTAGCCGCGCTCTTCTACAGAGAGCGAGAGGCGCAAGGGAAGGGCGACGCAGACGTAGTCGTGCTGATCCCGGCCCATGACGAGGAAGGCACGATCGCGAACTGCGTTCTGGCACTCGGCCGCCAGACGTATTCCGCGGACAAGTACGAAGTCGTTGTCATTGCAGACAACTGCACCGACAACACAGCTACGGTCGCGACCGAGGCAGGAGCGAGGGTAGTAATCCGCGACGAGCCCAACGCGCGGGGCAAGGGTCAAGCGTTGCAGTGGGCGATCCAGCGACTCCTCGCCCAGGAGCGTCCACCCGATGCCGTCGTCGTCGTCGATGCGGACTCCACGGCCGACCCGAATTTGCTGACGGCGCTCGTCAGCCGGCTCGAAGAAGGAGCGGACGCAGTTCAGGGGGAGTCGCTCTTGCTCGAGGACGGCTCGCCCGAGCAGTCCCTGCGTGCCGCCGCATTCCTGCTCGTGAATCGCGCGAAGCCTTCGGGCCGATCTGTCCTCGGCCTTGCGGCCGGCCTCGCAGGCAACGGGATGCTCTTCAGCCGGCGGCTCCTGACCGATCATCCGTGGAGGGCGTTCTCGAGCACCGAAGACGTCGAGTACGGCCTTTCGATTCGAGCCGCGGGAATCAAGCCGTGCTTCGCCCGCGGAGCGATCGTCTGGTCGCCGGCCGCGCCGCACGGACGCGCGGCGGAGACCCAGCAGCTCCGCTGGGAAGGGGGGGAAGCTCCATCTGGCGCGGACACTCGGCCCCCGGCTCATCGCACAAGCGTTTCGAGAACGTCGCCCCGCGCTCGTGGAGGCAGCCGTCGAGCTGGCGATCCCACCGCTCGGCTACCTCGCAGCTGCCGCGGGATGCGTGACCGTACTCGGCGCCGCACTCGTCTGGCTCGACGGTCTCGCGGGGTGGGCCGTGGCTCCAGCAGCTCTCGCACTCGCCATGATTCCGGTGTACGTGATCACGGGGCTGCTCGCCGCGGACGCCCCCTCCTCGTCATACCAAGCGCTGGTCCACGCGCCCGGGTTCGTCGTCCGAAAGGCTTTCAAAGCACACCGGCTGCTTCGGTTCCGTCCGGACAGCTGGGTCCGCACCGAGCGGCGCTGACGCTTACGGCGCTGGGAAGGTGAGGTAGTGGTCGTGCACCCAGGTGCCGAACACGTTCGCGGGGGTGCCGTTGTAGTTGGAGATCAGGGCGCTGCAGTTGCCCCACGTGTTCCAGACCCAGGCCTCGTAGCCGACGCCGTGCGCGTCCGCCCAGTTGACCATCGCCGCGGTGTTCGCCGCGCTGCAGGAGGAGGCGTCGTAGGTCTCGCCGTACTCGCCGAACACGACGGGGACGACAGCAGCGACCGGAGCCGTGTTCGTGGTCAGGCAGGTGGGCGTGAAGCAGGCGTTGCCGCCGTACACGTGCTGCTCGGCCATCAACTGGTTCAGCGGGTCGGAAGGCCTGTAGACCAGCCACTGGCCGACGTTGTTCGCCCAATCGATGCCCGAGGCAGTCACCACGTTCGTCGCCCCGGTCGCCCGGATCGCGTCCAACGCGCCCTGCATGCCCAGCGCGGCGTAGCCCACCGAACACGACGAGCCGCCGTTCTTCCAGCACGCCCAATTGATCCCGTGCGGCTCCGACTGCAGCCCCAAGATCGTGTTCGGATCCGTCTTGAACGTATCGGCGATCACAGTCCAGGCCGCAGGCGAATGATCCTGATCGAGGATCGGCGGATGCCCATTCGCCTGCTGGCTCCCCGGCGCCGCCCACATCAGGCTCACCTCCGCATACAAGTTGTGCGCGTGTAGACGGTTCACGAAAGCCACCAGCGCGTTCATGTAATTCGCGCCCGCGTACTGCGCCGGCACCCCGTTGATGCCGAGCACGCAGTCCTCGTTCAGCCCGATATGCACCACGTTCGCGTGCCACGACGCAATCGCCGCGATCGACGCGTCATCGCTCGGCCCGTCGAAAATCCCCCACCCCTGAACACACGCGTACTCCGTCCCCGCACGGTTCACCCCATGCAAATGCACAGGCTGGTTTGAACCGCCCAACAGCTGATTACCCGAAACATGCAAACCCGACGGAGGAGGAGGAGGAGGAGGAGGAGGAGGAGGAGGAGGACGAGGCGGGGCGGGAGGGTCGACGGAAGTCGATGAAACGCGGGCCGTCGCCTTCGAACGCGCATAACCGTGGCCCAAGCGATTGAAGGCCAGCACGACTACGCGCATCCGGCGGCCGAAATCTCGGGCGCCGAGCGCGTACCTCGCCCGGTGACTGCCGCGGACCCGCCGGCAAACGCGGCCGTACCGATTGCACGACTCCCACGAGTACCAGAATCGCGTCGGCCGATTCGTCCAGGCGCCGCGTTCGGCGCTGAGTGTCTGGCCGACTAGTGCCGCGCCTGCCACTCTGGGTGCGGCCCGATTATGAGGGCCGGCGTTGTCACTGCGCGCGGACGAGCTCCCGACAAGAAGCAATGCCGTCACGAAGGAAATGCCGCAGAGTGTTCTCGCTCGCATCACGCCGCAGGGGATCCTACGGCGCTGGGAAGGTGAGGTAGTGGTCGTGCACCCAGGTGCCGAACACGTTCGCGGGGGTGCCGTTGTAGTTGGAGATGAGGGCGCTGCAGTTGCCCCACGTGTTCCACACCCAGGCCTCGTAGCCGACGCCGTGCGCGTCCGCCCAGTTGACCATCGCCGCGGTGTTCGCCGCGCTGCAGGAGGAGGCGTCGTAGGTCTCGCCGTACTCGCCGAACACGACGGGGACGACAGCAGCGACCGGAGCCGTGTTCGCGGTCAGGCAGGTGGGCGTGAAGCAGGCGTTGCCGCCGTACACGTGCTGCTCGGCCATCAACTGGTTCAGCGGGTCGGAAGGCCTGTAGACCAGCCACTGGCCGACGTTGTTCGCCCAATCGATGCCCGAGGCAGTCACCACGTTCGTCGCCCCGGTCGCCCGGATCGCGTCCAACGCGCCCTGCATGCCCAGCGCGGCGTAGCCCACCGAACACGACGAGCCGCCGTTCTTCCAGCACGCCCAATTGATCCCGTGCGGCTCCGACTGCAGCCCCAAGATCGTGTTCGGATCCGTCTTGAACGTATCGGCGATCACAGTCCAGGCCGCAGGCGAATGATCCTGATCGAGGATCGGCGGATGCCCATTCGCCTGCTGGCTCCCCGGCGCCGCCCACATCAGGCTCACCTCCGCATACAAGTTGTGCGCGTGTAGACGGTTCACGAAAGCCACCAGCGCGTTCATGTAATTCGCGCCCGCGTACTGCGCCGGCACCCCGTTGATGCCGAGCACGCAGTCCTCGTTCAGCCCGATATGCACCACGTTCGCGTGCCACGACGCAATCGCCGCGATCGACGCGTCATCGCTCGGCCCGTCGAAAATCCCCCACCCCTGAACACACGCGTACTCCGTCCCCGCACGGTTCACCCCATGCAAATGCACAGGCTGGTTTGAACCGCCCAACAGCTGATTACCCGAAACATGCAAACCCGACGGAGGAGGAGGCGGAGGCGGAGGCGGCGGAGGAGGCGGAGGAGGCGGAGGAGGCGGAGGAGGCGGAGGAGGCGGAGGAGGCGGAGGAGGCGGGGAGGCGGAGGCGGGGCGGAGGCGGCGGCGGAGGCGGAGGCGGAGGCGGAGGCGGAGGCGGAGGCGGAGGCGGAGGCGGAGGCGGAGGCGGAGGCGGAGGCGGAGGCGGAGGCGGAGGCGGAGGCGGAGGCGGAGGCGGAGGCGGAGGCGGAGGCGGAGGCGGAGGCGGAGGCGGAGGCGGAGGCGGAGGCGGAGGCGGAGGCGGAGGCGGAGGCGGAGGCGGAGGCGGAGGCGGAGGCGGAGGCGGAGGCGGAGGCGGAGGCGGAGGCGGAGGCGGAGGCGGAGGCGGAGGCGGAGGCGGAGGCGGAGGCGGAGGCGGAGGCGGCCGCGGAGGCGGAGGCTGCCTGCCATTGCCGCGCTTCTTGACCGGCTTGCTCCAGATCGACCTGGCCTGGGCCATGCCGTCTCTGTTCTTCGCGACTACGACAACACGCAGCCGGTGGCCCACGTCCGTCGAGTTGACGATGTACGTCGGCTTCGAAGCCTGCGCGACCTTCATGCACTTCCGGCCCTTGTTACAGCGCTGCCAGGCATAACGAAACGACGTCGGATGACCGGCCCAGCGGCCGTGCGAAGCAGTCAGCCGGCTCCCGACCTTGGCCTCACCCTTGATCTTGGGAACACCAACGTTGCGCGGCGCGCCCAAGGAGCGTGCGGCGGAGCCACCTGCGAAAAGCAGCATGGCTGCAAGCAGGCAGAGAGCGATGGGGGCGGCGGGGCGACGATTTAGCACGGGGGGGCCTCGTACTGGCCTTACTAGATCGGCGGGGTCGGCGATTCTGCCATCCCTGGAACGGGGCTACCGCTTTCGGGGGCCAACTCCTTCTCCAAAAACTGTGGACTGAGCGGATTTTTTGTCGCGGAAGCGAATCCTCCGTCCCGGCGCCTCCCCAATTGACTAGGTCGATTTGCCCCTTGGTTACGTGGGAGCGCGACGCGATCCCCCTCCGAACGACCAGCGACCTCATCACCCGTGGGGGATTCGACTCTGGCCTTAAAAACGCGATTCCAGAGGCCTAGGCTCAAGAGGTGCCGCAGATCTGGGGGCGGCACGGAGAGCAACGGGAGGTAGTGCGGACAGCATGGCCGAAATGAGCTTGGAGACCTCGTACGCGCTGCCGTCGATCGGCGCCGCACAGAGGACCGTGTTCGCGAACCAGCGGACACTCGAGATCCTCGAGCAGCGCCGCGCGTCGGGCAAGGTGCGCCGCCGAGGCTGGCTGATGCGCCGCATGCTCGTCCTCGCAGACGTGGTCGCGCTCGCCGCGACCTTCGCTCTCGTCGAGCTCGGTTTCGGCGCCGGCTCGGGCGCGCACCATCACTTCGGGGCGGAGCTCGAGTACGCGGTGCTCCTGGCCACGATTCCGGGCTGGATCCTGATCGCGCGCCTCTACGGCCTCTACGAGCAGGACGAGGAGCGGACGCATCATCCGACCTCGGACGAGCTCAGCCGCGTCTTCCACCTGGTCACGGTCGGCGTCTGGCTTCTCTTCGTCGGCGAATGGCTGGTCGGTGCCGCCGCTCCGGACTTCTCGAAGGCGATGGCGCTGTGGGCGCTCGCAATCGTGTTCGTCACCGTCGCGCGCTCCGTCGCCCGCTTCTGGTGCAGGCGCAGCATCACCTACTTCCAGAACACGGTCATCGTCGGTGCCGGGGACGTGGGCCAGAGCATGGCCCGCAAGATGCTGCGGCACCCTGAATACGGCTTCAACCTCGTCGGCTTCGTCGACAACCAACCCAGGGCGAGGCAGGACGGCCTCGACCACGTCGCGCTCCTCGGCGGAACGGAACATCTCGAGGAGCTCGTCCGGACGCTCGACGTCGAGCGGGTGGTCATCGCCTTCTCGAACGAGTCGTCCGAGGACACGCTCGAGCTGCTGCGGTCGCTCAACGCGCTCGACGTCCAGGTCGACATCGTCCCGCGGCTCTACGAGCTCGTCAGCCCGAGCGTCAAGATCGACACGCTCGAAGGCGTGCCGGTCATCAATCTCCCTCCCCCACGCCTTACGCGCTCAGCTGCGCTCATGAAGCGGACAGTGGACGTCGTCGGCGCGCTCGTCGGCCTCCTCCTGACTGCTCCCGTCTTCATCTACATCGCGTGGCGCGTGAGGCGCGACTCGCCGGGCCCGATCTTCTTCAAGCAGACGCGGCTCGGAAAGGACCAGCACGAGTTCACGGCGCTGAAGTTCCGCACGATGAAGGTGGACGTCGACACCTCGGTGCACGAGAAGTACATCCGGGAGTCGATGGACCCCCGCTCGGCTCAGACGCACAACGGCGTCTACAAGCTCGATCGCGGGGACGCGGTCACGCGCAGCGGCCACTGGCTCCGCAAGACGAGCCTGGACGAGCTGCCGCAGCTGATCAACGTCCTGCGCGGCGACATGTCGCTCGTCGGCCCGCGCCCGTGCATCGAGTACGAGACGGAGAACTTCCTGCCCCACCACTTCGATCGGTTCCTCGTGCCGGCAGGCATCACGGGGCTCTGGCAGGTGACCGCCCGCGCACACTCGACGTTCCGCGAAGCGCTCGACATGGACGTCGCCTACGCACGCGGCTGGTCGCTCGGCCTCGACCTCCGGCTCCTCGTACGTACACCTCTGCAAATCCTCAGTCGAAAGGCGACAGCGTGAGCTCGAACGGCAACGGCAACGGAAACGGCAACGGACACCACAAGCAGGGAAATGGGAACGGAAACGGCAACGGCGAAATCGCTCACGCGCACCTCGCCTTGACCGACGATCTCCGCATCCGCAGGACGGACATTCCGCGGATCGCGGTCGTCGGGCTCGGCTACTGGGGCCCGAACCTCGTCCGGAACCTGCACGAGCTCCCCGAGGCCGACCTGGCCTGCGTCTGCGACGCGAGCGAGAAGGCCCTGGACACGATCGCGCTCCGCTACCCGGCCGTTCCGGGCACGACCAACTTCGACGACATCCTCACGGACGACTCGATCGACGCCGTCGTCCTCGCGACACCCGTCTCGACGCACTACACGCTCGGGATGCGCGCGCTCCAGGCCGGCAAGCACCTCTTCGTGGAGAAGCCGCTCGCGGCCTCGTCCGAGGAGGCGACCGACATGATCGAGGCCGCCGACGAGCGCGGGCTCGTACTCATGCCTGGCCACACGTTCCTGTACAGCCCGCCGGTGGACGCCGTGCGCAACCTGATCACGAGCGGCGAGCTGGGCGAGATCTACTTCATCTCGACGAGCCGGGTGAACCTCGGTCTGCACCAGACCGACGTCAGCGTGGCCTGGGACCTCGGCCCGCACGACTTCTCGATCCTGCGCTACTGGCTCGAGGAGGCGCCGACGAACGTGACCGCCTTGGCGCGCGGCTGCGTGATGCCCGATAGCCCGGACGTCGCGTTCATCAACCTCCAGTTCCCGTCGGGGACGATCGCCAACGTCGAGATCTCGTGGCTCGCGCCGAGCAAGCTCCGCCGGACGACGGTCGTCGGCTCGCAGAAGATGGTCGTCTACGACGACACGAGCAACGAGCCCGTGCGCGTCTTCGACAGCGGCGTCAACCTGCGGAACCCGGAGTCGTTCGGCGAGTACCGGCTGACGTACCGGACGGGCGACATCGTCTCGCCGCACATCGCGGCGTCGGAGCCGCTCTTCCTCGAGCTCCAGGACTTCGCGAGCTCGATCCGGGACGGCGGAACGCCCCGCTCGAGCGCGCAGCTCGGCCTGGACGTCGTGCGGACGATCGAGGCGGTCGACGAGTCGCTCCAGCACGACGGCGCGCGCGTCGCCATCTGACAGCACAAGGTCATCCACATGTCAGAATTCGGCGGTGAACCCACCTCGTAACGACGGTTGCGCTGTTTACAGGACCTAGCCAGTGTGCTAGAAGCAAGGGAGTAAATCTGATGTTTTCCGAACAAAACTCCACCTTGCTCGACTGGTAGTGAACAGCGTCAGTAATCCGGCCGCGATGCGGCGGCTGCCGGTTGCGGTGCTGTTCAATAGCTACCCGCTCCTGCTCGACGTCCTCGAGCCCTCCCTGCGCGGAGCGGTCGAGATCGCCGGGCGCGCAACGACGACCGCAGACGCGGCGCTGCTGATCGACGCGCACCAGCCGGACCTGCTCGTGGCCGGCGTCGAGGCAGCGGCCGGGCCCGAGGACGTCTTCGAGCTGGTGCGCGACTCGCTCGACAAGCAGCCTTCGCTGAAGGTGATCGCGTTCTCGTCCAGCTCGGATCGCAAGCTCCTCGCCGAGGCCTTCGACTCCGGGGTCAGCGCCCTGATCGCGCCGAACGCGGCCCCGGAAGACATCGCGGTCGCGATCCGGCAGGCGACCGACCCTTCCATCCATTTCGCGCCGGCCGCACTGCCGGTGCTCAGGCCGAAGCCGGTCGCAGACGACCCGGGCCTGACCGACCGCGAGATCGAGACGGTCAGGCTCGTGGCCAAGGGCCTGTCGAACGCCGAGGTGGGCCGGACGCTCCTCGTGACAGAGCAGACGGTCAAGTTCCACCTGTCGAACATCTTCCGGAAGATGAACGTCTCCAACCGGACGCAGGCGACGAGGCGCGCCGAGATGATGAACCTCCTGGACGAGGCACCCGACGTCCAGGCGCAGGCGCTCCTGCAGTAGCCCCAGCGCAGTTTCCGGGCACCATGTCCTCCTTGGTCGAGCTCTTCCCCGATACGGCCGCGCTCGAGGACGGTGAGTTGTCCGTCGGCGGGATCCGCCTCTCGGACCTCGCCGCCGAGTACGGGACACCGCTCGTCGTCTACGACGAGGCGACGATCCTCAGCGCGGTTCAGGCCTACCGGGCCGCCGCGCCCGAAGCGCTCCTCGTCTACGGCGTCAAGGCGTTTCCGAACGCGGCCGTCCTGCGGTTGCTCGCGGACGAAGGCGTCGGCGCCGACGTCTCGACGCTCGGCGAGCTCGAGCTCGCCTTGCGGGCCGGCGTCCCGGGAGAGCGGCTCGTCGTGCACGGCAACAACAAGAGCGACGAAGAGCTGGCCGCGGCAGCCGGGGCGGAGGCCTCGTTCGTGGTCGTCGATGCCCTCGACGAGGTCGAGCGCGCGGCCCAGGCCGGTGTACGACGCATCCTCGTCCGGGTTACCCCGGGGGTCGAGGCCGACACGCATCCGTCCATCCGCACGGCGCACGAGGGGTCGAAGTTCGGCCTGCCGCCGGAGGACGCCCTGGAGGCTCTCGGGCGCGCGCGTGAAGCCGGGCTCGAGACCGCCGGGGTGCACGTCCACGTCGGCTCACAGCTGATGGACGCCGCGCGCAGGGCTCGCCACCGTGGACTGGATCGCCGACTTCTCGGTTCGCTGCCGCGACGAGCTCGGGTGGACGCCGGAGGTCGTCGACCTGGGCGGGGGGCTCGGCATCCAGTACGTGGAGGGCAAGGCGCCGCAGTCGATCGAGGACTTCGTCGGCGAGCTGCTGGGCCGGGTCTCGACGGCCTGGGCCGAGCGCGACCTTCCTGCGCCCGGTCTCGTGCTCGAGCCGGGACGCTCGCTGGTCGGCCGGGCCGGGGTCACGGTGTACGAGGTCGGAGTCGTGAAGCGGGTTGCGGGCGACACGACGTACGTGGCTGTCGACGGGGGCATGTCGGACAATCCCCGTCCGCAGCTCTACGACGCCGCGTACAGCGGCCTCCTGGCGAACCGGGCGGACGAGGCGCCGTCGGGGAACTACGTCGTCTGCGGCAAGCACTGCGAGTCGGGGGACGTGATGATCCACGACCTCCCACTCCCCGCTCCGCGGCGCGGCGACCTGCTCGCCGTGCCCGCCACGGGCGCGTATGCACTCTCGATGGCGTCCAACTACAACGTCGTCCCGCGGCCGGCGGCGGTGCTGGTCGCGAACGGCAGCGTGCGGTTGATCAGAAGGCGGGAAACGATCGACGACGTGCTCCGTCTAGACGTTCCGTAGGAGCGCTACGCTTGGTCTCTCCCGGGCGCGTAGCTCAGCGGGAGAGCGCCCGCTTCACACGCGGGAGGTCCCTGGTTCGATCCCAGGCGCGCCCATTTCGCGCCCTCTGGGCGCGAAATGGCGAAGCCCACGGCCGAAGGCCCTGGGCGAGCCCGCCTTCAAGGATCGTCGCGCCGCAGCCGAGGCGTCCGCACAGCGACGCCTGGAGACTCGTCCGGTTGAAAGCTCCGCGTGAAAGGGCTCTAAAGGATGGCCCGCGGATACGTCCTCGCGGCGACCACCGCGGCCGCCGCAAGGAAGCACGCACCCACCACGAAGTCGATCCACAGCGTCCCGCCCGCCGATATGCCGACCAGGAGCTGCCGCATGCCGTGCACCTCGTAGGTGAGCGGGTTGGCACGGGCGACGATGCGCAGCCATTGCGGCATGATCGCCAGCGGGTAGAGCGCTGTGGAGGCAAAGAAGAGGGGCATCATCACCAGCTGCCCGATGCCCATGAAGCGCTCGCGCGTCCGTACCAGTGAGGCGAGGATCATCGAGAGGCAGGCGAAGCCGCCGGTGGCAAGAACCAGGAGGACGAGCGCACCGACCACGTCCAGCAGGTTCCAGCGAATCGAGATCCGGGCGACGGCGAGCACTGCGAGCAGCACGACGGCCTGGGTGAGCGCGCGGATGCACGCCCCGGTTGCCTTCCCGAGCACGATCCCGAGGCGCGGAATCGGCGTCGCCAACAGCCGCTGGAGCTGACCGACGTCGCGCTCCCAGATCACCGCGAGCCCGAAGAAGATCGCGATGAAGAGCGCGGCCTGAGCCATCACTCCCGGAGCGAGATACGCACGGTAATCATGGAAGCCTCCGCTCAGCACACGGTTGCTCTGCAGTGCGGTGCCGAAGATGAACAGCCAGAGCAGCGGCTGCACCGAGCGGGTGAAGATGTCGAGGTGGTCATGGCGGAGCTTGCGCAGCTCGGCCCAGCCCATCGCAGCGGTGCCGTCGCGCAGGCGGTCCAGCCCGGCGAGAAGCGACCGCGCCCGGAGCTCAGCCGAGCCGGCCTGAAAGTCTGCGGCCGGCGCGGACATTCCTGAGCGTCCCTCCCTCCTCGAGCCCGTGGCCCGTGGCCGCGCTGAAGACCTCGTCGAGGTCCGGGACGCCGAACTTCTCGCAGAGCTCTTCCGGCGTGCCCTGGGCGGCGAGCGATCCGAAGTCCATGATCGCGATGCGCTCGCACTCCCGCTCGGCTTCCTCCATCTGGTGGGTGGTCACCAGTAACGTCGTCCCCGCTTCCTCACGCAGGACCGCGAGGCGTTCCCAGACGACTCGCCGCGCGGTGGGGTCGAGGCCGACGGTGGGCTCGTCGAGGAAGAGCACCTGCGGACGGTTCAACAGGGCCGTCGCGATCTCGAGCCGACGCAGCATTCCGCCCGAGAGCGTGCGGCCGAGCCGATCGAGGAACGAGGCCAGCCCCATCGCCTCGACCACCACGGCGATCCGCTCCGGACGGTCAGACCGGGACACTCCGGTCACGCGCGCGTAGAACTCGAGATTCTCGCGTGCAGTCAGCGCGCCGTCGACCGAAATGGCTTGCGGGACATAACCGATCGCCTGTCGTACGGCGAGCCCCTCGTGCACGACGTCGTGCCCTCCGACGAGGGCGCGACCCCGTGTCGGGCGAAGCAGCGTCGTCAGCACGCGGATCGTCGACGTCTTGCCGGCGCCGTTGGGCCCGAGGAGCCCGAACACCTCGCCGGCCGAGACTGCGAACGAGACACCGCGAACTGCTTCCACGTCGCCGAAGCGCACGACGAGATCGTCGACGAGCACGGCCGGGGCGACGCTCATCGGGCGGTCAGTTCCTCGCTGCGATCCCGAAGAGCAGCGGCGGCCTTGGCGGTCAGTCTCACCAGTTCCGTGCGCTCCTCGGGCTCGAGCGCGGTCAGCACGTCGCTCAAGAACCGCTGCCTGCGTTGCGCCACCTGCCTGGCGAGAGTGACGCCCGCAGGGGTCAGCCCGACCACGATCACCCGCCGATCACCCGTGGCGCCGCGGCGTTCCGCGACGCCGGCCGCCTCGAGCCGATCGACGAGGCGGGTCGCCGTGGTCTCGTCGATGCCCATGCGCTCCGCGAGCTCGCCGACCCTGACGCCGCCCTCCTCGCCGATCACGTCGAGAGCACGCAGCTTTGTGGGCGTCATCGTGGGCGCCCCGGGATGCAGCGAGGCCAGCAGGCGTCGGCTGGCCAGCATCCGCCCGAGGTCGTGCCAGCTGTGCGAAAGGTCCCCTGCCAGCTCCCTGAGCTCACGCTTCGGCATAAGCCTGCAATATACAGCTGTTGTAGAAAGCAGAGAACCGGCGGGAAGAGCGCGCGCCCGAAGCTTAGAGCTGGTGCCCTACGGCGCGATAAACCGGTTGATGACGTTCGACGTCACGCGCTGCGCCGGCAGGTTCGCGTAGTTGCCTGGCGAGCAGCCGCAGTAGCCGCTGTTGTAACCGTTGTCGACGCTCCACGACCACTGGATCGTTCCGGCGGAGAAGACCGTCCCGCCACCGTTCGGCGCCGTGTAGAGCGTCGCATCGCTCCACGTGTTGGACGCGTTCCCGTCGCCGGCAGGCACGTAGGAGTGGCCGACGGTCGTCGTACCGGCAGGCTCGGCCCAGACGTAGGGCGAGAGACCCGGGGTCGTCGAGGCGCGGGCGTCGAACTCGTAGCCGATGATCCCGGCTAGCGCGTTCTGGTTCGCGCCGCTCGTGATCACGTTGTTCGTGCCGTTGCCCGTGTACGTATGCAGGCCGGTGCCGGCGTAGATCCAGCTGTTCTCGTCAGCGACCAGGAACGGTCGGTCGTTGGCCACGCCCTGGAGCATGACGCCGCCGATCTGGTTCTCCGGCAGGGAGGGTGTAAGGAGTTTCCATTCGAAGGTCGTCGATCCCGCCAACGCGTTCTTGTCGGCGTGGATCCGGCGATTCGCGGCGCCTGCGCCGTTCGGGGCCCACGTGATGCGGTAGTAGAAGTTGTTCGCGCTGAAGAACGCCATGTCGGTGCCGCCGGCGATCGCGTTCTTGATCTGGTTCCGCATGTTGTCCGAGTAGTACTCGTCGTGGCCGACGTTCACGAAGACGCGGTGGGCGGCGACGAGGGCCGGGTTCGACTCGAGATCGGTCGACGTGGCATAGGTCATGTCGAAGCCCTGCGATTCGAGGTAGCGGATCATCGGGTAGTCCCAGTCGAAGAGCTTGCCGGCGCCGTCGTCGACCGAGCCGTCCTGGTACGGGCGATCGAACGAGACCGTGAAGGCGCGGTTGCCCGTGTTGTCCCCCGTGATGTCGTTGTAGCGGCCGTAGAGGCTGTAGCCGACGTGGTTGTTGCCCGAGCCGCCCCAGTAGTTGTAGGCGTTCCAGGTGGTCACATCGAGCGAATACAGGACAGCCGCGGTGCTCGCGTCGTCACGGACGACGAAGGTCATGTAGTTCTCGAGCTGCTGTCCGTCGGCGCGCTTGAGCTTGACGAGGTAGGTGCCGCTCGTCCACGACGCCGGGACGTTGAGCGTGTAGCTCGGCGTCCAGTTGCACTCGGTGAGCCCGAAGTTCGGGTCGTTCTGCGTCGTGACCTGCGGGCAGGTCGGCTGTCTCGACCCCGTCAGAGGCCCGACATGAAGCATCAGGCGTCCACCGCAGGAAGGCGCGCACGAGCTGCCGTTGGGGTTCGTGCCTGTCGGGTACCAGCCCATGCGATAGATGTCCATCGAGTATTGCGTGCTGTTCGTCGACAGGTTCACCATCAAGTCGATCGAGCTGCCCTTGTTGACGCTCGTCTTGGATGCGTAGCCCTCGATCTCCTGGTTGAGCGCCTTGCGATCGTCGGTGAACTTCCAGCTCGTCGTGCCGGCGTTCTGGTTCTCGAGCACGATCGGATTCGCAGGCGGCACGGCGGGCGTGATCGGAGGCGACGCCGCCGAGTCGGGCCCCGTCCCCACCGCGTTGGTTGCTGCAACCCTGAACGTGTAGGCCGTCCCGTTCGTCAGGCCGGTTACCGTGAAGCCGGTCGACGACGACCCCGTGTTGACCGGCGTCTGGGCGTTCGCGCCGATGTACGGAGTGATCCGATAGCTGGTGATAGCTGCGCCGCCGTCGGAGGCCGGAGCCGTCCACGTCAGCGCGACCGAGCGATCGCGCGCCGCGCCGGTGACACCCGCGGGCGCCCCGGGCACCGTCGGGGGTGCCGGAGTGACCGGGTTGGACGGGGCGGACTCGGGCCCAGGACCGGAGCCGTTGATCGCGAGCACGGTGAACGTGTAGGTCGTCCCGTTGACCAGGCCGGGCACCGTGTACGTGGTCCCGGTCGAGCCCGTGTTGATCGGCGTCTGGGCCTGCGCCCCGATGTACGGAGTGATCCGGTAGCCGATGATCGGACTGCCGCCGTCGGAGGTGGGCGGCGACCACCTGAGCGTGGCAGAGGTGTTGCCCGCGGTGGCCACCACGTCGATCGGCGGGCCGGGCGGAGGCGCCGGCTGCGGGGTGATGACCGACGAAGCCGTCGAATCGGGCCCGGTCCCCGCGGCATTGATCGCGGCGACCCGGAAGGTGTATCCGACGCCGTTCGTGAGGCCGCCGACCATGAAGTTGGTCGCGGCAGAACCGGTCAACACCGGCGTCTGGGCGTTGGCGCCGACGTACGGGGTGATCTGGTACCCGGTGATCGGGCTTCCGCCATTCGAGGCCGGCGCGGTCCACGTCAGCGACACAGCGCGGTCGAGCGGGCTGCCGGAGACGTTCGTAGGCGCACCCGGGACGCTCACTCCCGGCGGCGGGATCGTGTACACGGTCACGTCGTCGAAGTCGTTGTTCGACAGGCCCTCGTTCCAGAGCTGGATGCGCTGGAGGTTCGCCGAGCGGCTGTAGTTCCCCTTGACGGTCCACTGGTTCCGGGTCACGCCGTTCAGGTAGAGGGCTGCACCGCCGCCGGCCGCGTCGGCCTTGTACTCGATCTGAACCTTGATCCAGACGCCCGAGGCCGCCGTGTTGTTGCCGGTGAAGATCTCGGTGCTTCCGGACTGCCGATACGGATAGAAGATGAAACCGTCGCGCGCTCCGTCGTAATCGAGCGCCCACATGTTGAGAGCCGAGGCGTCGTCACGCGCCTGCGCGACAGTCGCGACCCGTGAGCCGGAGCCGGTCCGGATCCAGAACGTCGTCAGGCTGTCCTGGAGCGGCGAGGCAAGCCCCTTGGAGAAGTACGCGTACTGCGTCTCGAGTGTCGTGATCCGCGCGCCGTACGTGCCGGAGTGCGCAGCGACCGTCTGAACCGACGCGGTACCGGTGCCCTGCGTTCCGCCCGTCCAGTTCGAGAAGTTGCCGGTCTCGAAGCCGTCGGCAAAGGCGAGGTTCGTGTACTGCGCGAGTGCCAGCCGTCGGCGTCACCGCCGGCGATGCAGCCGAGTTCGGGCCCGTCCCGACGGCATTGGTCGCCGCGACGCGGAAGGTGTACGTCGTTCCGTTCGTCAGACCGGTCACGTCGTAGCTCGTCGTCGTCCCGCCGCTCACCGTGATCGGGGTCTGTGCGTTCGAGCCGATGAACGGGGTGATGCGGTAGCCCGTGAGCGGAGCGCCGCCGTCGTTGGCAGGCGGCGTCCAGCCGACGGTCACCATGGAGTCGCCGGGCACGGCGGTGATGCCCGTCGGTGCGCCCGGCACCGTTGCCGCAGCCGGCGTGATTGCCGGCCGAAGCCGCCGAGTCGGCGCCGGTGCCGACGCCGTTGATCGCCGCGACGCGGAACGTGTACGTCGTCCCGTTCGTCAGTCCCGTCACCGTGTAGCTCGTGACCGGATAGTCGGTGATCGTCGGCGTCTGCGCGTTGGCGCCGATGTACGGCGTAATCCGATACCCGCTGATGGCGCTTCCGCCGTTCGAAGTCGGCGCCGTCCAGCTCAGGGCCGCGCCCCTGTCGCGCGGTGAGCCCGCGACGCCGGTTGGCGCGCCGGGAAGCGTCGCGCCCTGCGGAGGCCTCGTCGAAACGCGAGCGTCGTCGAAGTCCGTCGTGCCGACGGCGTCGTTCCAGAGCTGAAGCACCGCGAGGTTCGCGGTTCTCGCATAGTTCCCGGTAACGCCCCAGGTCGGCTGCGTCAGCCCGTTCAGGTACAGGCGCGAGCCGCCGGTAGCGCTGGCGTTGTACTGCACCTCGACCTTCATCCACGAGCCGGGCGTGCCGGTTCCGACGCCCGTGAAGATCTCCGTGCTGCCGGTGTTCGTGAACGGGTAGAGGACGAATCCGCCACGGCCCCAGTCGTAGTAGAGCTGCCACATGTTCGCGCTGGACGAGGTGTCGCGCGCCTGCGCCACCATCTGGAGGCCCGAGCCCGAGCCGAGCTTCACCCAGAAAATCGAGGAGCTGTCGGCGATGGCCGAGGAGAGCGCCTTGACGAGGAAGGAGTACTGGCCCGTCGTGTTCACCATCCGGAGGCCGTAGTTGCCCTGCCGTGCGGCCGCGCCGGTGACCGAGGTCGTTCCGTTCCCGGGTGCTCCGTTCCAGGCGACGAGATCGCCAGACTCGAAGCCGTCCGCAAAGCGAAGCTCCGAGTAACCGACCGACGGCGTCAGCGGGGGCGTCGCCGTCGACGGCGCTCCCGTCCCGACCGAGTTCGTGGCCGCCACCGTGAAGGTGTAGGCGGTTCCGTTCGTGAGGCTGCCGACCGTGTAGCTGGTGCCGGCCGTGCCGGTGTTGATCGGGCGTCTGGGCGTTCGCGCCGATGAACGGGGTGATCCGGTAGCTCGTGATCGGGCTCCCGCCGTCGGACGCAGGAGCGGTCCAGCTGAGCGCGACGGAGCGGTCGCCGGCGACGCCGGAGAGACCGGTCGGGATCCCCGGCACGGTCACCGTCGCGACAGGCGTGATCGGCGGCGAAGGAGCGGAATCCGGCCCGGTGCCGACCACGTTGATCGCGGCGACGCGGAAGGTGTAGGCAGTGCCGTTCGTGAGCCCTGTGACGGTGAAGGTCGTCGCGGCCGAGCCCGTCAGGACCGGCGTCTGCGCGTTGGCGCCGATGTACGGCGTGATTCGGTACCCGGTGATCGGGCTGCCGCCGTTCGAGCTCGGAGCCGTCCAGCTGAGGTTGACCGAGGCGTTGCCGGCGGTGCCGGTGACGTTCGTCGGCGCGCCTGGCAAACCGGTCGTGCCCGTGCGCCCGGCGACGACTACCTGGTCGAAGTCGGTCGTGAGCGGCCCGTCGTTCCAGAGCTGGAGGCGCTGGAGGTTCGTCGAGCGCGTGTAGTCACCGGCGAGCGTCCACTCCGGCCGCGTCAGCCCGTTGATGTAGACACGCGCGCCGCCCGCTGCGGCAGCCGTGTACTGGACCTCGACCTGCACCCAGGTGTTGGCCGGCACGCTGTTCGCGGTCGTCGTGAGCTGGTTGCTGCCGGTCGCCGTGTACGCGTACAGCGTGAGCGCGTGCTGCGTCCCGTCGTACATCAGGTCCCACATGTGGGCCGCGCTTGCGCCATCGCGGGCTTGCGCCGACGGTTTGGGATCCGGACCCAGCGCCGACTTTCATCCAGAAGCTCACCGAGCTGTCTGGCAGAGGCGCAGGCAACCCCTTCGCCAGAGCCTGGAACTGCTGCGCCGCATTGGAAAGCTCCAGGCCGAAGGCGCCTGCGTGTGCCGCCGAGCCGATGACGGTGGCCGATCCATTCCCGAGCAGGCCGTCCCAGGCGCTCGTGTTGCCGGACTCGAAGCCGTCGGAGAAGACGACGCTCGTGTACCCCGTGACAGGAGTGACGGCGGCCGAAGGAGTCGAGTCCGCCCCCGTGCCGACGGCGTTGATCGCGGCTACGCGGAACGTGTACGCGGTCCCGTTCGTGAGCCCGGTGACGTTGTACATCGTGGCCGTCGACCCCGTGAGGATCGGTGTCTGCGCGTTCGCGCCGATGTACGGAGTGATCCGGTAGCCCGTGATCGGGCTGCCGCCGTTCGAGGCCGGCGCATTCCAGCTCAGCGAGACGGAGCCGTCACCCGGGATTCCGGCGACGCCCGTTGGAGCGCCCGGGACGGTCGCCGCAACCGCAGGCGTCCCGACGTAGACGTCGTCGAAGTCGGTGATGTTCGGGCCGTCGTTCCAGAGCTGGATGCGCTGCAGGTTCGCGGAGCGCGTGTAGTCGCCCGCGACGCCCCAGCCCGACTGCGTCTGGTCGTTGAGGTAGATGCGCGCGCCGCCCGTCGCGGTGGCCGTGTACTGGATCTCGACGTGGATCCACGTGTCTGGCCGGCGCTGTCCCGGCGCCGGTCGCGATCTCCGTGCTGCCGGTCGCGTTGTACGGATAGAGGAAGAAGGTGTGTCTGGCCGCCGTCGTAGGCGAGGTCCCACATGTGGGCCGAGCTCGTCGAGTCGCGAGCCTGAGCGACCATCTGGAAGCCGGAGCCGGCGGCGAGGCGGACCCAGAAGCTCGTCGAGCTGTCGGCATACGTCGACGGGAACGACTTCACGGCGACCTGGAACTGCTGCGGCCCGTTCGACATCTCGAGGCCGAAGGTGCCGGTGTGCGCCGCGCCGGGGATGACCGTGGCCGATCCGTTGCCGAGCAGGCCGTCCCAGCCGATCAGCGAGCCGCTTTCGAAGCCGTCCGAGAAGACCGACGTCGTGTACGAGCCGGGCGGGCCCGTCGCCAGGGCCCCTGGCGCGAACGCAAGCGCGAGCACGAGCGGGAGCGCCAGCACGAGGAGGAGCCGCCGGAGTCGGCGCATTCGCAGCGGGCCCGCCGTCATCGTCCTTGGGCGGGCGTGTTGCGTCAGCCCTGGCGAGCAGCGGACAGCGGTGGTGCGCCGATGAGCAAACGAATCGATGGTTTTCGCTCCTGGGATAAGGATTTCAGCCGCTTCGTGCCGCGCCTACTGGCCGAATGGGCAGAGAAAAGGCGGCTTTGTTCGCCGTTCAGGCTCGGTTTACCGGCGCACCGGCGCTAGCCATCCGGCGAATCCCGCGCCCCAAGCGAAGGACGGCGCCCCCAGCGGCGATTTTCGGGGGGCTAGACCTTCGAAGGGTTCTGGAAATCGCCTCTCGAAATTGCGAAAGCGCTCTATACCGTACGAGTCATGGAAGGTCGATTCACGCGTGACACAGGTCGGGGTCGCTGAACGTGCCCTTCCTTCTTCTTCCAATCGTCATCCTCGCGGGGGCAGCCCTGCTCGGCCTCGGCTGGAGCGCCTCCGAGCGAGCGATCCATCCAGCCGCGGGCGCCTACCCGTGGAAGGCGGCGGACTACCCCGAGCTCCTGGCAGAGGACGTCCTCGTCGAAAGCGCGACCGGCGCCAAGTTGGCCGGACGCTTCTTCCCGGGCCGGATGAAAGCGACGGTCATCCTCCTCCACGGCTACGGCGGCAGCCAGGAGGAGATGCTCCCGGTCGCGAGCACATTGCACGAGGCCGGGTACAGCGTGTTCACGTACGACCAGCGAGGCTGCGGAAGGAGCGACGGCGAGGTCACGTTCGGCGCACGCGAGCAGGACGATCTCCTGGCCGTCGTCGACTATGTCTCGTCGCGCCCCGATGTCGACGCGGAGCGCCTCGGTGCGTTCGGCTTCTCGATGGGAGGAGCGACACTGATCCTCGCGGCCGCCCGGGAACCGAGGATCAAGGCCCTCGTCGCCGACTCGGCCTGGTCCGAGGCGCGAAACTGGCTGCGGCCGAGCGTGAAGGCCTCGTTCCTCCATCCACGGGACCACTTCAGCGCCCTCTCGCTGAAGCTCGCGGAGACGCGGAGCGGGATCGACCTCGGCGGCATTCGTCCGGTAGACGTGATCGCACAGCTCAGCCCGCGACCCGTGCTCCTCGTGCACGCCGGAGCTGACGATGTCGTCCCGGCAGCGGAGGGAGAGCGCAACTTCGAGGCCGCGCGAAGGCCGAAGGAGCTCGTCCTCGTTCCCGGCGCGGCTCACGGCGACACGATCGCACCCGGTGGCGCCTCGACGCGTGGGCGCGTCGCCGAGTTCTTCGACACCGCGTTCGACGCGGAGAGAGCGGCCGCATGAGCTCGTCGCCCTGGACACGCACGGACGAGAGCTCGCCCGCCATGCCGGAGGTGATCGGGGCCGGGGAGAAGCGCCGGGGGCTCGCCCGCTACGCCAGTCTCATTCGGCGAAGCATCCATTTCAGGTTCGCGATCGCGCGTCTTCTGAGCCGCCTGCTGCCCGACGTGGCGAGCGGGATCATCCGAGGTCGTATCTACCGGCTCGCCGGATTCGACATCGGCAAGGGCGCCTTCCTCATGGGCAACCTGCGCCTGACGAGCGCGGCGCCAGGCTTCTACGAGAAGCTCTCGATCGGCGAAGGCGCCACGCTCGCCGACCACATCACGATCAACCTCGACGACAAGGTCACGATCGGCAAGAACGCCGCGATCGCGCCGCACGTCGTGATCTACACGGGCAGCCACCAGATCGGCCCGGGCTCGAAGCGCATCGGCGACTTCACGTCGCTTCCCGTCACGATCGAAGAGGGCGCGTGGGTGCGCGTCGGCGCCATCCTCGTCCCCGGCGTGACCGTCGGCCGGGGGAGCATCGTCGCAGCCGGCGCAGTCGTGCTGAAGGACGTGCCGCCGAACGCCTACGTCGAGGGCAACCCGGCGGAGGTCGTACGGCAGCTTCCCTGGGGCTACCGCTAGCCGCGGCTCATGAGCGCGTCGAAGACCCCGAGGTACTTCTTCCTCTGGACCGCCCAGCCCAGCTCCTGCTCCGCGCGGCGGCCGTTGCGCGCGAGCTCCTCACGGCGTGCGGGGTCGTCGTGCAGGTGACGGATCGCGCGCGCGAGGTCCTCCGGGTCGCCCGGCTCGTAGAACTCGAGCGTGCTGTCGTCGCACAGCTCGGAGACGGCCCTGCAGCCGGCTCGCGATCACGGGTAGTCCGAAGATCCAGTAGTCGACCATCTTGTTCGTGGAGACCAGGTGCGAATAGGGCGTCGCCTTCTGCGCCACGATCCCGGCGTCTGCCGAGTGCAGGAGCTCGCGGAGCCGGTCGTCGCTGACCCAGCCCTCGAACGAGACGACGTCTCCGACGTCGGCCTCCGCGATCTGGGCCACGAGCGCCTCCGTGGCCTTTCCACGCCCGACGATCACGACGCGGAGGTCAGGCAGCTCCGGCTTGAGGATCCTCGCCGCCTCGACGATCGTGTCCTGCCCATAGCGATCCTCGATCGAGCCGTGGCAGACGACCGTGAACACCGTCTCGTCCACGTCGGCCTCGGCCGGCGACCAGTCGCCCAGAAGGGACTCCGGATCCGCGCCGTTGAGGACGACCGTGATCCCCTCGGGCTTCGCGCCGCGCTCGACGTAGCGCTCCTTCAGCTGGTCGGTGACCGCAATCGAGTGATCGGCGAAGCGGAGGACCAACTGCTCGACCCGCGCGAGCGCCTGGCTGACTCGGCCGGGCCCGAAAAGGCTCTCGGCGAGCTCCGGGCTCGGCTCGTGCATGTAGGCGACGACGCGGCTGCCGAAGAGCTTGGGAAGCGCGGTCGAGAACACGAGGAAGTCGGGCATCGTGTTCACCTGGATCACCGCGTACGGGCGGCGGACGTGGCGTGCCGTCAGCGTGCCGGAGACGAGGAGAAAGAAGCGCGCGTAGTCGAACATGTAGCGGAGCTTGCTCGAGCGCCCCATCGACCCCGGAAGCGTGCTCACCTCCACCCCGTTCACGACCTCGTGGCTCGGCGACCCGTCTTGCCGCATGTGGATCAGCTCGACGTCGAACCCGGCATCGCGCAGCGCTTCCGCCTCGCGTTGGAGCTGGAGCTCGTAATAGCGGGTCTGCCGCACGATCGCCGCGCGCGGTCGCCCGTCCTGTCGCTTTCGAAACGAGAACGCCACGCTCGGATAGTAGGTCGCGGCGGTCGTCGTCGCGCCCTGCGAGTCTTCGCGCCATGAGCGTGCGCGTCCTCATCGTCGGGGCGTGGTTCCCGTATCCCCCGCGCTGGGGCTGGGCGACACGCGTCTACCAGCTCGCGCAGGCAGCTCGCGGTGCGCCACGACGTGACGCTCCTCACGTACGCGACGAGCGCCGACGAGGAGAACGTCGCGGAGCTCGAGCGCGAGGGGATCCACGTCGAGACCGTGCGCCAGGAGGCCCCCTCGACGGCCGAAAGGCGCACTGCGCAGTTGAGGTCGCTGCTCGGCCGTACGCCGTACGAGCCGCATCGCACGTATTCGCGCGAGATGCAGGAGACGATCGACCGGCTCTTCGCGAGCGACCCCTTCGACGTCGTCCAGCTGGAGTCGACGCTCGTGTGGCCGTTCCGATTTCCCGCTGGCACGCCACTCGTCCTCGACGAGCACAACGTCGACTACGAGACGTACGCGCGCATGCGCGAGGGGACGAGCTCCCCGATCCGGAAGGCGTTCTACCTCGTCGAGGAGGGGCGAGTCCGGAGGTACGAGCAGGACGCCTGGCGTCGCTCTTCGGGGCTCGTGCTCACGTCGGCCCGCGAGGAGGAAATGGCCAGGGAGGTCGCGCCTGACACGGCGACGGCGGTCGTGCCGAACGGCGTCGACACGGAGTACTTCACGCCTAGCTCGGACGCGATCGACCCCCGGACGATCGTCTTCAACGGCGTCCTCGACTACCGCCCGAATCTCGACGCCGCGCTCTTCCTCGCAGACGAGGTTCTGCCGCGCGTCCACGAGACGCATCCGGACGCGCGCGTGGTCGTCGTCGGGCGCGGCGGTCCGGACGAGCTCAACCAGGTCCGGCGCCCGAACGTCGAGGCGACGGGCGAGGTACCCGACGTCAGGCCGCACCTGGCGCGGGCCGAGGTCGTCGCCGTGCCGATTCTCGCCGGGAGCGGGACCCGCTTCAAAGTCGTCGAGGGCCTGGCCATGTCGAAGCCGATGGTCTCCACCGCGGTCGGCTGTGAGGGCATCGGAGTGGAGCACGGGCGGCACCTGCTCATCGCCGACTCGCCCGAGGAGTTCGCCTCCGCGATCGTCCGGCTCTTCGACGACGAGGCGCTCGCCGGGTCCCTCGGGCACGAGGGACGGGAGTACGTCGAGCGCGAGTTCTCGTGGGCGCGCGCCGGAGAGCGTCTCCAGGCGCTCTACGACGTCGTGCTGGAGGCGCGATGATCAATCTCGGCTTCCACGGCGTCGGAATCCCCGGGCGGGAGCTGGAGCCTGACGAAGAGCAGTACTGGGTCGACGCGGAGCTCTTCGGAGAGCTGCTCGACACAGCCCTCGAGCTGCCCGAGGTACGGCTGACGTTCGACGACGGCAACGCCTCGGACCGCTCGGTCGCTCTGCCCATGCTCCTCGAGCGCGGCCTGACCGCTGCGTTCTTCGTGATCGCGGGGCGCCTGGGCCAGCCCGGCTCGCTGGCCGCAGACGACGTCCGTGCGCTGGCGGATGCCGGAATGACCGTCGGGACGCATGGCATGCGGCACCGCCCCTGGCGCTTCCTCGACGAGGAGGGTTACCGCGAGGAGCTCGACGCGGCGAGAGAGCTGCTCGAGGCTGCGGCCGGCGCGCGTATCGAGGAGGCGGCGTGCCCGTACGGCGCGTACGACCGCAAGGCTTTGCGGGCCTTGAAGCAACGCGAGTTCCGACGGGTCTACAGCGTTGACCGCAGACCGGCGCGGCGCGACGCCTGGCTCCAGCCGCGCTACGTGATCCGCCGCAGCGACACCGCCGACACGGTTCGAGGGTTCGGCGCCGAATCGGCCCCGCGCACGGTCGTGCTCGCAGGGAAGTCGGCGGTCAAGCGATGGCGGTGAGCGGCCCCCTCGTCCTCGTCGGGTTCGGCGAGGCCTACGCGGCGATCGAGACCGCGTGGTCGCTGCGAGATGCGGGCTTCCGCGTCGCCGCGTTCACGCGGAGCGGCGAGCGCCCAGCGGTGCGCCGCGTACGTGGCGTCGAGCTGCACGAGGTTGCTCCTCCGGAGGCCGGCGTCGATGAGACGCTTGACGACCTGCGTCGCCTCATCCGCACGCTCGAGCCGGCCGCGTTGATGCCCCTTGACGACTCGTCCGTCTTGCTCTCGGGCGCCCTCGAGGGTGTCACGATCGCGGGCCCGACAGGCAAGCAGATCGAGTTTGCGCTCGACAAGGCGCTCCAGGTCGAGGCCGCCCGCGCAGCGGGTTTGCTCGTCCCGACAACGGCGATCGTGATGTCGGCGGAGGAGCTCGAGGTGAAGGAGTTCCCGGCGTTCGTGAAGCCGGCGCGAGCCCTGTACGAAGTAAACGGCCGGCTCACGCGACCGACGGGCAGCGTCGTCGCGGACGAAGAAGAGCTGCGGCGCGCCGCGGCCGAGGAATGGCATCCGCCTCTCCTCGTCCAGCCGCTGCTCGAAGGAGTCGGCGAGGGCGTCTTCGGGATCGTCGCGAAGGACGGCGTCACGGCCCTCAGCGCGCACCGCCGCGTGCGGATGCTGAACCCCCAGGGCTCTGCCTCGTCCGCCTGCGAGTCGATCGACGTCGACGAGGAGCTGGTCGCCCCCGTCGAGCGCTTTCTCACGTCGATCGGCTGGTCGGGCCTCTTCATGATCGAGCTTCTGCGCGACGCGGAGGGTCGCCCCTGGTTCATGGAGCTGAACGGGCGCCCGTGGGGCAGCATGGCCCTCGCGCGGAGGCGTGGTTTCGAGTATCCGGCCTGGTCGGTACAGGCAGCGCTCGATCCCGACTTCGTCCCCGTCGCGCCGGTGGATCCGCCGGACATCCTCGCGCGCCACCTGGGCATGGAGCTCGCCCACGTCGCGTTCGTCCTACGCGGCCCGCAGTCGAAGGCGCTGACGAAGTGGCCGAAGCTGTGGCCGACGCTTCGCGCCATGATTCGGCCCTCGCGCCGGGATCGGCTTTACAACTGGCGCGCCTCGGAGCCTGACGTCCTGGCCGCTGACACCTGGAGCTTCATCCGTTTCTTTGCACGACGCGCTGCGGGGAGCCGGTCATGAGGACGATCCGCGTCGCTCCGCATGTCCACTCCGAGTGGTCCTACGACGCAGAGTGGCCCCTGGCCGAGCTCGCCGACGCATTCGCGCGGCGCAAGTACGACGTGGTCCTGACGGCCGAGCACGATCGCGGTTTCGACAGCGAGCGTTGGGACGCATATCGGCAGGCCTGCGCGGATGCGAGCGTCCCCGGGCTCCTGTTCGTTCCCGGGATGGAGTACGAGGACGCGGAGAGCCTCGTGCATGTCCCGGTCTGGGGCAGCGACGTGCCCTTCCTGGGTGCGGGGCGCCCCACCACCGATCTGCTCCGAGATGCCAAGGCGAACAACGCATTCACCGTCTTCGCTCACCCGACGAGGCGAAACGCACGATCGAGCTTTCGCTCGGAATGGGCGCCCTTCCTCGACGCGGTCGAAGTCTGGAACCGCCACTACGACGGGATCGCTCCCTACCCGGAGGGCCGACGCTTCGCGGAAGAGCACGGCCTGCGCGCGTTCGCCGCGCTGGATTTCCACACGCGGCGGCAGTTCTTTCCACTCGCGCTGGTTCTGGAGGTGGCGGAGCCCGTCTCGACCGAGAGCGTGATCGACGCTCTGCGCGCAGGCCGCTTTCGAGCAGAGGCGTTCGGTGTGTCGGTGCTTCGTTTCACGGGCGGCCTTGCCGGCCCCGCACTCCGCAGCTCAGAGTGGCTGCGTCGCCGAGTCCGCGGGCCCGTCCGGCGCGTCCAGCGGACGTTCGGTCGCGACTAGGGCGTCCGGCTTGCGGCGGCGGCCGCGCCGTAGCCGCTTGAGGCCCGGGATCCGCTTCGTCACCTTCCGTGCCCCCTGGCGCATGAGGTCGACCTCGCCGGGCGTGAAGACCCGGAGCACTGCGGACACGCCCGCGAACACGAGGAGTCCGACGATGAGCGACGGGAACCAGCCGATCACACCGCCCAGCGCGTACGCAGCCCCACCCGCTGCCGCCGCCGCGACTGCCCCGAGCGCAGCGCGACGAGCCGAGCCGCCGTCGAAGACTCTCCGCCCGATCAACCAGAACCCGGCGGCCACGACCACGATCTCGGTGAGCAGGAGGCTGATCGCCGCCCCGATCGCGCCGTTGCCGTAACGATGCTGCGTCATGGGGATCAGGGCGAGGTTGAGCAACGGGTTGACGACCGTCGTCACCGCCATCACGCCGGTCCAAATGGTCTGGCGTTGCATCGCGATCAGGACCTGGCCCAGCATGATGTTCATGTACATAGCCGGGATACAGAGCCCGAGGATCGCCAGCACCGGCACGGAGTGGGCGTAGTCGGGTCCGTACAGGAAGTGGATGACCGGGCCGGCCGAGGCGGTTGTCAACGCTGCGATCGGCAAGCTGAGCAGGAGGACGAGCTCGACCGGCTGTCGAGCCGCGTCTCGCAACTTCTCGTCACCCTGTTCGAACCCGCGAACGAAGTGCGGTAACCACGCAGTCGCGACCGCGACCGGAAGAAACATCAGCGTCTGGAAGAGCCTGGTCGGAACGGCGTACCAGCCGACGACCTCGTTGGTCGTCATCAGCGAGAGCATCACGAAGTCGATCCACAGATAGACCATGAAGAACAGGCCGAATGCCCAGTACGGGACGCTGGCCCTCGCGACCGCGGCCATCCGCCTGACGCTCGTTCTCGCGTCGATCCGGAGGCGCCCATGAAGCCAGTAGAAATTGAGCAGCACGACCAGCCCGGTCATCGCGGCCCAGCAGGCTGTGATGCCGATCGTCCGGAAGCCCAGGAGCACGACGATGATGCCCGCGAGGCCCTGGCCGGACTTGCTGATGATGTCCGAGTACGCCAGGTACTCCATCCGCTCGATCGCCTGGAAGCCGGCCTGGAGAGGCTCTGCGATCTGAACGAAGATCGTCGCTGCGGCAGCCAGATAGAGCACGGTCTTCGCGTCGCTGTCCCAACCGACGACCTGTCCGTAGGCGAATGCGGCCCCGAGGATGAGCGGCGAAAGGGCCACGCGCAGGACGAGAGCCGTGCCGATGAGTCCCGATGCGGAATCGGGACGGACCACAGCCTCTCGCACGAGGTAGTTCCGCGTCCCGAGCCCGAGCAGCACACCGAGGATGCCCGTGATCGACCACGCAGCCATCAGCGTTCCCAAGTTCTCCGCGCCGAGCGCGCGCGGGACGACGAGCGTCCAGGCGAGCGTCATCGTCCAAGTGATCAGCTGCGCCCCCGCAAGCACCGAGACGTTGCGCCTCATCCTTGGTGCGCCCTCGGCCGGGCCCCCAGGCGACGGGCTCAAGGTCAGGTCCGCCGTTCCTTCGGACATGATCGCTCCGCCCGAGCGCGACAGTCGCCGGCGCCAATTCATCGGCGGCTCAGCGTCGAAGCTGGAGATGGCGCAAGCGGTTCTCTCGAAAGACTCTTCTTCCGCACTTTCCCGGAGTCGGTGTGCGGGAGCTCGGTCACGAACACGACGTCGCGGGGAACCATGAAGTTCTCCAGCCGCGTCCTGCACTCGCGAATGACGTCCAGCTCGGTCAACGCGGCCCCTTCGTCGAGAAGGACGTACGCGCGAACCGCCTCTCCCAGCAGCTCGTCGGGGATCCCGACTACGGCCGCCTGCCGCACACCCGCGACGTCGTGGAGAGCGTTCTCCACCTCGACGGAGCTCACCTTCTCGCCGCGCGTCTTGATGATGTCGTCGCTACGGTCGACGAAGTAGAGGTCGCCGTCCTTGTCGACGGTGAAGTGGTCGAACGTCGACATGGTGCGCGCAGCCAGGATCGGAGGCTTCCTGCACCTTCTCCGCGGTCAGTTCGGGAGAGCGCCAGTAGCCCATCATGATGTGCGGCCCGCGAACGTGAAGCACCCCGGTCTCTCCGGGCTCGACGGGACGGCCGCCCTCGTCGAGCACGAAGGCCTCGGTCCCGGGGATGGCCTTGCCGATCGAGGTCGGCTTGGCGTCGATCAGCTCCGGCTCCAGGTAGCAGACGCGGATGCACTCGGTCTGGCCGTACATGCGAAAGAGCGACGCGTTCGGGAAGACACGTGCGATCCCCTCGTGCAGGGCCGGAGGCAGCCCGGCGGCTGCGTTCGTCAGGCAGCGCACGGCGGGGTAGGTCGTGTTTTCCGACATGGCGAGAATCGTGGCGAAGACGGTCGGGACGGCTGGGAAGACGGTCGCGTCCTCCTCGCGCAGCCGCGCGAGCGTCTTCGCCGGGAAGGTGAACGAGCGCTCGAGCAGGAGGGTAGCGCCGACCCGGACGGAGAGCAGGAGCTGGCTCAGGCCGTACGTGAAGGCGATCGGCAGGACGCTCAGGATGCGGTCGTCGGCTTCCAGGTGCAGGTAGTCGCGGATGCTCTCGACGGAGAACACGAGCCCTGCGTGGCTGTGCATCACGCCTTTCGGCTCGCCCGTCGTCCCGGACGTGTAGACGAGAGCAGCCAGGTCTGAAGGGTCCGTGCCGACACCGGCCGGCTCAGGAGGCACGGCGTCGATCGCCTCGCGGAGGTCCCGGAACTGCTCCGGCGACCCAGCGCGGTCCGTGGTGAACGTCTGCTCGACGCTCGGCGCCTCTGCGAGTGCCGCCGCGGCGATGCTCGACGAGTGGGCCTCGGTCACGAGGAACCTGGCCCCGCTGTTGTCGAGGATGAACGCGAGCTTGCCCGCCTTCGTCTGCGGGTTGACGAACGTGAACGCCCCACCCGCGATGAGCACGCCGAAGATGGCGGCGGCGCACTCGACCGTGTTGTCGAGATAGAGCGCCGACGCGGTCGCCGCGCTCGAGGCCGGCATCCTGCAGAGCCCGGGCGAAGCGGAGCGCGTCGTCACGAAGCTCCGCGTAGGTCGGCGCTCGTGTATTCGTCGACGATCGCGACCTTGCCGGGCGCTGTCTCGGCGGACGCGAGCAGGCTGTCCTGGACGAGCTCCATCAGACCGCCTCCGCGATCGGCCCGTCGCACGACCTTGTCCCCGACGACGGTTCGGGCGGGCTCGAGCGCCGGCGCCGAGCCGCGGATTCGCCACGAGGCGGTCGTTGAGGATCATCAGCGACATCGAGCCGGCGAGCGCCATCTCGTCGGTCTCGCTGACCGGGCGCCCGTCTGCGAACTTGGCCACGAGCCGGGCGACGGCGGTCTCGTCGAGCAGGCCCGCGTCGCGCACTGCCTCGGGCTCGAGCAGCGAGCGGTCGCTCCCAGGCCCGAAGAAGACGTCGCGG
Source organism: uncultured Actinomycetes bacterium (assembly GCA_963712635.1). Lineage (GTDB taxonomy): Bacteria > Actinomycetota > Thermoleophilia > Gaiellales > Gaiellaceae > VAXT01. The sequence continues at coordinate 1,095,001 of CAVQIS010000008.1, forward strand.
ATCGGCGCGCGGTAGGGCACCTTCGGCCGCGACCGGATCGCCTCCGGAAGGACGCGCGCGACGGCCTTCCGCAGCGCGTACTTCTCCTGGAGCCCGCGCAGACGGAGCGAGTCCGGGAGCCGCGCCGCCAGCTCGGCAAGCCGCACGTCGACGAACGGGAAGCGGCCCTCGATCGAGTGCGCCATCAGCATGCGGTCGCCCTGGGTATGCAGCAGGTAGCCCTCGAAGAAGGTCGCGATCTCGACGTACTGGGCCTTGGCCAGCGGGCGAGAAGCGCTCGAAGCCGGCCGGAAGCGCCGCCGCGCAGCCGGTCTGCGAGCTGACCCTCGGCCTCGGCCTGGCGGAGCAGCTCGGGGTTGAGCATCCGTAGCGAGCGGGCGGTGTTCTCGAAGCGGAGCCGGTGGCTGTAGAGCGGATCGTCGGTCGCGAGCAGGTCCTTGCGCGTAGAAGCGGGTCAGGAACGCGCCGGCCCGCGCGGGGTCGGTCGCGAGCCAGCGGTTCAGCCGGCGCGAAGAGCAGCGGGCGGAGCTGCGACGACGGGATCGCGCGCCCAGAAGCGCCGCACCTTGTCCTCGCGGAAGATGTCGTAGCCGGCGAAGAGCTCGTCCGCGGCCTCGCCCGTGAGCACGACCTTGAGCCCCGCCTCCCGCACCGCGCCGGCAAGACGGAGCAGCGGGGCCGGCGCAGTTCGCAGCATCGGCTTCTCGGCCAGCTCGACCGCGCGCGGGAAGGCCTCGGCGATGGCGGCGGAGTCGACGACCGTGCGGTGGAAGACGACGCCGAGCTCGCCCGCGATCGCGTCCTGCTCCGCGCTTTCGTCGATAGCGCTCGTCCGCGAAGCCGAGCCCGAACGCCGAGAGGCGCCCCTCGCCCACCTGGCGGGCCGCGATCGCGGCGATCGCCGAGGAGTCGAGCCCGCCGCTCAGGTACGCCGCCGACCTCGCACGTCGGCACGGAGGCGAATACGAATCGAATCGGTGAGCAGCTCCTCGACCTCGTCGATCAAATCGTCCTCGTCGGCCTCGACCGGCGAGAAGTCGATGTCCCACCAGCGTGTCTCGCGGACCGGCGCCCTCGGGACCGATCACGACGTAGTGCGCCGGGGGCAGCTCGCGGATGCCGGCGAACGCGGACCGATCCGGGAGCGTCGTCCAGGCGACGAAGGTGTCCGCGATCCCGACCGGGTCGAGCTCGCGCCGCGCGGACGGATGGCGCAGCAAGCGCTTTGCCCTCGGAGGCGAAGCAGACGTCACCGTCGTACTCGGCGAGGAAGAGCGGGCGCACGCCGAAGCGGTCACGCGCGAGGAACAGCGTCTCGGTCTCGCGGTCCCAGATCGCGATCGCGAAGTCGCCGTTCAGCCGGTCGAGGCAGCCGACGCCCCACTCGGCGTACGCCTGCGCGATCACCTCGGTGTCGGACGTCGTCGCGAACCGATGGCCGAGCTGCTCGAGCTCGGCGCGGAGCTCGACGTAGTTGTAGATCTCGCCGTTCTGCATCACCCAGAAGCGGCCGCGCTCGTCGCACAGCGGCTGGTCACCGCCCTCGAGATCGACGATCGCGAGCCGGTTGTTGGACATGCCGAAGCGGCCGTCTAGGTAGAGGCCGACGCCGTCGGGACCGCGATGCAACAGCTCGCCCGCCATTTCGAGTAGGAGCCGGCGATCGGCGGTGCGGCCACGACGGCCGTAAATCCCGGAAATGCCGCACATGCCTGCCTTTCAGTATGGGGAAAACAGCGCGCCGACGAACACCCTCCAAGGAACAGGGCGTCCCTGTGCGAAAATCAATGCCAATGGAGCCGACCTCATCAGATCAGCAAGCAGTCGAGCACGATCTGCGCGAGTTTCTCGCCGCCAACTACTTCCTGGGCGACGATCCGTCCCAGCTCGCGGCGTCCGACTCGCTCATCGAAGCCGGGCCTGATCGACTCGACCGGCGTGCTCGAGCTCGTCGGCTACCTCGAGGAGCAGTTCGGCGTCCGGATCACGAACGAAGAGCTGTTGCCCGAGAACCTGGACTCGATCGAGAACATCGTGGGGTTTGTCGAGAGGAAGCGCCAGTCCGGCCAGGCAGCTTGACGATGGACAAGGTCACGGCGGACGCCCTCGCGATCGACCCGGAGCGCGTCGCGAAGGAAATCGAGGAGTCGCTGCGCGCGATCGTCTCGCGCGACCTGCATCGGCGCGGAGGCGTCGTCGGAGTCTCCGGCGGAATCGACAGCTCGGTCACGGTCGGTCTGTGCGCGCGCGCCTTCGGACCGGAGCGGACGCTGGCGCTGCTGATGCCCGAGACCGACTCCGATCCCGAGACGCTCGACATCAGCCGCCAGGTCACGGACGCGTTCGGCGTGCAGACCGAGGTGGAGGACATCACGGAGATCCTCCAGGCGACCGGCTGCTACGAGCGCCGCGAGGAGGCCGTCAGGAGCGTGATCCCGCAGTACGGGATCGGCTGGAAGTTCAAGATCGTCCTCCCGAGCGTGGTCGGCAACGAGGGCTACCGGCTGTTCTCGCTCGTGGCGCAGGCCCCGAACGGCGAGACGATCGAGGAACGCCTCCCGGCCGAGCAGTACCGGACGATCGTCGCGGCGACGAACTTCAAGCAGCGGACGAGAAAGATGCTCGAGTACTTCCACGCCGACCGGCTCAACTACGCCGTGATCGGGACGCCGAACCGGCTCGAGTACGACCAGGGCTTCTTCGTCAAGCTCGGGGACGGGGCGGCCGACGCGAAGCCGATCGCGCACCTCTACAAGAGCCAGGTCTACCAGCTCGCACGGCACATCGGAGTCCCGGACTCGGTGCTCGAGCGTCCGCCGACGACCGACACGTACTCGCTGCCCCAGAGCCAGGAGGAGTTCTACTTCTCGCTGCCCCACGAGGGCATGGACCTGTGCCTCTACGCGCACAACCAGGGGCTGCCGCCCGAGGCCGTGGCGGACGCCGTGTCGCTGACGCCCGAGCAGGTGCAGCGCGTGTACGACGACATCGACCAGAAGCGGCGCACGACCCGCTACCTGCACCTGGCGCCGCAGCTCGTCGAAGCGGTCTTCGAAGACTGAGGACGCGCTACTCTTCTCGAGCCCGGTCGCGCTAGGTGGGGAGCTAGCGGTTCCCTGAACCCGCAATCCGCTTCAGCGGGGCCGAGTTCCCTCTCGAGGGAGCACCGTTCGAGACACGGGCCTGCGTCGTGAGTGTTGACGGCCAGGTTCCGCGCACTGGAAGCCTGCGAACCGCGTCAGATCCGGGAGGAAGCAGCGCTAAGCAATCCCTTCCAGGTGCCGCGGGTCGGCCTGGCCCGAGCAAGCGACGCTACGCACCGGCTCGAGCGGACTTTCGACAGAGGGTGCGCGACCGGGCACTTACCGATCGAAGTCCGGCTTCGGCTTCGCCAAGCCATGACGACTTCGATCGGTATCGGTCTCGGGGCCGGGCGGGTGTGAGCCGACGCCGGCAAAGCCGGCATCGGCGGCGAAGTGCGATCAATACAATCGACCGGGCCTCCGTGACTGCGCTCTACCGCAAATATCGTCCGCAGGGATTCGACGACGTGGTCGGCCAGGAGCCCGTCGTCCGGACCCTGAAGAACGCGGTCTCGGCCGGCAACGTTCGGCAGGCGTACCTCTTCGCTGGGCCGCGCGGAACGGGCAAGACGTCGCTCGCGCGCATCCTCGCCAAGGCGCTCAACTGCGCTCACGGCCCGACTCCCGATCCGGACGGAACCTGCCACGCATGCCTGGCGATCGCGGCCGGGACGTCGCTGGACGTCGTCGAGATGGACGCGGCCTCCCAGCGCGGGATCGACGACATCCGCGAGATCCGCGAGCGCGTCGTCCTGCAGCCGGTCGAGGGCCGCTACAAGGTCTACATCCTCGACGAGGCGCACCAGCTCACCGACGCTGCGTTCAACGCGCTCCTGAAGCTGATCGAGGAGCCTCCGCCCCACCTCGTCTTCGTCTTCTGCACGACCGAGCTGCAGAAGATGCTCCCGACCGTCCGCTCGCGTTGCCAGACGTTCGTGCTGTCGCGACCGCGGCTCCCCGAGATCGTGCGCTACCTCAAGACCGTCGCCGAAGGTGAGGGCATCGAGGTGCCCGAGGCAGCACTCGCGCTCGTCGCCCGCTCCGCCCGCGGCAGCTTCCGCGACGCGGTGTCGACCCTCGACCAGCTCTCTGCGGCGACCGAGGGGAACGTGACGGTGCAAGCGGTGCTGCAGCTCCTGGGCGCGGTCGAGGAGGAGGCGCTCTTCCGGCTCTGCGACTTCGTCGTCGACCGCGACACGGCCGGGGCGCTGACGTTCCTCGAGGAGCTCGCGGGCCAGGGCCAGGATCTCGGCCGGCTCGTCACCGATCTGCTCGAGCACCTACGGCACGTCCTCCTCGTCCAGCACATGGGCGAGGTGCCCGACTCGCTGCCGCTGACCGAGGAGACGCGAGAGCGACTGCGCGCGCAGGCCAACCAACTCGGCGAGGCGACCGTCCTTCGGCTCTGCGATCTGCTCGCGGTGGCCGTCGACGACATGCGCCAGGGCGGCGACCCGCGCCTTCCGCTCGAGCTCGCGCTCGTGAAGGTGACGCGTCCGGCCGCCGACCTGGAGCGCGAGTCGATCGCCTACCGCCTCGAGCAACTCGAGACGCGGGGCCATGGCCATTCCAGCCATGTCCCAGGGACAGTCCCTGAGACGCGGCCGGAGGAGTCACGGCCCGAAGAGCCCCCTGGTGAGCCGCCTTCCGTCGAGCTCTCGCAGCTCCAGGAAGCCTGGCAGCGGACGATCCTGCCCGCGGTCGAGCAGAAGTCGATCCCGACCGCGTCGATGCTCCGCGAGGCGCATCCGTCGGAGCTGGCCGACGACCGGCTCACGGTCGAGTTCCCGGCCGCCGCCTCGTTCCACCGCCAGCTCGCCGAGGAGCCGAAGAACGCGACGCTGCTCGCCGACGCGCTCTACGAAGTCACGGGTCGTAAGCTCGCGCTCGACTTCGCCGTCGGCGAGAACGGCGGCGACGAGCCCGAGGCCGACGAGGAGCCGGCCGGCGAGGAGCGCATCATCCAGCTGATGAAGGACGAGCTCGGCGCCCACGAGATCCAGGAAGGCGACTGAGCCACCACCGCTACCAGGTCGTTTCGACCGCTCGATCCTCTTGACTCGCTCGTAGCCCCAGCGCGACCGCAGTCGGACCGCGGTATGTCTCTGACTACCCTCGGCCGACCGCGAGCTTGACCGGGAAGCCTCGTCGCCTGAGGGAGCCAGGCCGTGGCGACTGGGCGACCACGCGTCCGCGCAGCGAGCGCCTGGAGAGAACGTGGCGCACCCGGCCAACCGAGCAGTGCCGCGCCCGGATCTTCCGCTTCGCGGCTCCAAGGCGTAGCCCGAGCACTCTCGGGACACGGCAGCGAACCGGAGGCGGAGGCGGTGGTGGCGGCGGTGGGCGGCGGTGGCGGAGGCGGTGGGGGCGGAGGCGGTGGGGGCGGCGGAGGCGGAGGCGGTGGGGGCGGCGGAGGCGGAGGCGGTGGGGGCGGCGGAGGCGGGGCGGAGGCGGTGGCGGTGGCGGTGGCTCGGAAGTGATGTCGACGACGTCGACCGACGCTTCGAAGTACAACTGGTTGTCAACCTCCGCGAAGCGGAGCCGGACCGTCTGTCCGGCGAACGGGGTGAGGTCAAAGGTGATCGGGGTGTACGACTTCGAGGCGGGGTCGCCCGGCATCGTCCGGAAGACCGTCGCGTAGACATCGGCGGGGTCTACGGAGTCGACCGGAGCGGCCGGATCCATGATGTCGATCCGGTACTGCTGGTTCGGCTCTGCCGCATAGTCGAGCGTGTCCGGACTGAAGAAGACGCCAGCCTGATTCTCGTAGTACAGGGTGAAGGACAGCGTGTGCGTCTCGCCCGCTTCGAGCGCGACGTCCTGGTAGAGGATGTGCGTGCCCGCGCCGCCCTGATCCGTGACCGCGGCGAACGTCCCCTCCGGCGGCGCCAGGATCGGCGAGCCTGATTCCGGGCTCACCGTTCCCGAGTAGACGTACCAATTGCCGAAGCCGTTCTCAGCGTTCCAGACTGTCCAGCCGGTGAAGTCGCCGGTCTCGAAGTTGCCGTTGGTGACCGTGGCGGCAGCGGCCCCCGTTGCGAGCACAGCTGCGGCCAGGGCAGCTGCGAGAACAGAGAAAACGAGTCGCATTCCGCAGCCGACACTACTCCCTTGCAACATTTTTTACAAGGCTGAAATGGTCCGCACGGAACGCGCGAATGCGAGCCTGATCCAGCCAGCCTCGCGTAACCTAAGTCGGCTCAGGAAGCCGAATCAGGGAGGCCAGAGGTGTCCATGGACATGAACAAGATGCTCCAGCAGGTTCAGGAGCTCCAGGCTCAGATGGAGAAGGCCCAGGAGGAGCTGGCGAACGAGACCGTCGAGGCTTCGGCCGGCGGAGGCATGGTCACCGTCAAGGCGACCGGCGACCTTCAGATCACCGAGATCAAGATCTCGCCCGAGGCGATCGACCCGGACGACCCGGAGATGCTCGCCGACATGGTGCTGGCCGCAGTGAACGAGGCGCTCCGCTCCGCGCAGGCCCTGGCGCAGTCGAAGCTCGGCGGGATGCCCGGCATGGGCGACCTCGGCGGCCTGGGCCTCCCCGGTTTGTAACAACAAGTACGGGCTTTCAGAGTCTTACTATTCATGCGGCAATCTGCGGCCCGTACAGGGGTCCTCATGGACCCGTCCAGTCTTTGGTCCGATGCGCTGGAGTCGATCCTTCCGCGGATCGGGATCGAGGTGCGCGGAAAGGCGACCTCGGCGGACGAGACTCTGGCCCTGATCGGGCTGCACGAGCCCGACCTCCTGATCGTCGACCTCGGCGACGACGGAGACGCCGGCGAGCACGACCTTCTTCGACGAGGCCCGTCGCAGGGCGCCGTTTCTCAGGATCATCGCGCTCTCGGCCTCGTCCGAACCGGCGCGGATCACCCGCGTTCTGGCTGCGGGTGCTTCCGCGTACGTCACGAAGCGCGCGCAAGCCGAGGACTTCGCGACTGCCGTCCGACAGTCATTCGAACAGTCGGTGTTCATGCGAGGCAACGCTTATGGCTCTGCCGGCCGGAGCGACGCGGAGAAGGAGGCGAGGCTGACCCGGCGGGAGTCCGAGATCCTGCGCCTGGTGGCGGAGGGCAAGCCGAATCAGGGAATCGCTCGTGACCTCTGGATCACGGAGCAGACGGTCAAGTACCACGTCTCCAACATCTACCGGAAGCTCGGCGTGGCCAACCGGACCGAAGCGAGCCGGTGGGCCCAGCTGCACGGCCTGCTCGCAGCGGGCTAGCCGTCGGTCTCGCCGAGCACCGAGGTCAGAGAAGCGACCTCGAAGAAGACCTCGCGCAGCACGTCCGCTCCCTGCTCCTTGCGGACGAACCCGGCCGCTCCCGCCTCGTGGGCATGGGCCGCGACGTCGTCGTCCTGATCGCCGGTCAGCAGCAGCACCCGGCACGGAAGATCGAGCTCGTTGATGCGGCGGGTCGCCTGCATGCCGTCGAGCCCCGGCATGCTGAAGTCCATCAGGACGATGTCGGGCAAGAGTCGAGTCGCAAGCCGCACCGCCTCGTCCCCGGTCTGCGCAATGCCGACGACCTCCACGCGTTCGTCCTCACACAGCAGGGCGCGAAGGGACTCTGCGAACAGGCGGTGGTCGTCTGCGATCAGGACTCGGAGGTGCTCGAAACGACGTGCCGGGACAACCGAGGGGGACATAGCCACCGAAGGTACCGGGTTTCTCCAGCGCTAAACAGGCTGGTTTCCCCCGCATTTCCCCCCAATTCGGACAGTTAATCGTGATGGATGCGGTCGCGCCACTCGCGGCGAATCTCGTTCCGCTCCCCGCGCCCGAGACGCTCGAGCACGTCGCGCACGCGATCGGTCATCGCGTTCGGGTCGAACGGTTTCGTGATGTAGCCGAGCCCGCCGAGCTCGTAGCCGCGCGACTCGTCGCTGCGGTCGGAGCGTGCGCTGAGGAACAGGATCGGGATCTCGCGAGTCTCTGCGTTGGACGCGAGCTCCTCCGCGACTTCCCAGCCGTCCTTGCCGGGAAGCATCACGTCGAGCAGGATCAGGTCGGGCTGCTCGGAGCGGGCCGCAGCGACCGCGCCGTCACCGTCGGCGGCCTCGAGTGTCGCGAAGCCGGACGAGCCGAGGTTGAGCCGGCAGATGAGGCGGATCGCGCTCTCGTCGTCGACGATCAGGACCCGCTCCTCCGACGTCGCACGCGTGTCCGGCAGCTCTGGCGCCGCCCAGAACCGGACGCCAGGATCCCGGCGGCTCCAGGCCCGGGACGCGCGACCGCGCGGCTGCGATTGCCGCCGCCTGCGCCCCTCCAGCCCGGTGCCCCGCGTGCGGTTCAAGCGGCCTGAGATTACAGTTTCGTTTCCTCGGGTGGAAGAGTGAGCGCGCACCACGTCAACGACATCCTGCAGTACGTCAGTGCGGCTGCGTTCGCGCTGCTCGGGGTCGTCTCCCTCGCACTCTGGCTGCGGCGCCGCAGCAGGCCGAGTCTCTGGGCCGCCCTCTGCTTCGGCTCCCTGGGCGCGGTGGCGCTCGTCGGGCAGCTTCTTCCGGAGGACCCCGTCTCGAACGCGGAGATCGTGGCGCAGCGAGCGCTCGTCATCGCTCTCATCCTGTTCCCCTACTTCCTGGTCAGGTTCACGACCGCGTTCGTTGCATCCCGGCGGCTCGACCGGCTCGCCGTCGTGGCCACGGCCGCCCTGACGGTCTGGACGATCCTGCTCCCCGACTTTCCTGCGGCCGGCGAGCACCGCTCGGTCGGGTTCTCGCTCTACATCTACGCCCTCGTCCTGCAATTCGGGATCCTGTCCACGATCGCCGCGTACCGCCTCTGGGCCGCCGGGCGCGACCAGCCCAGCGTCGCCCGCAACCGGATGCGCCTGCTCTGCCTCGCGGCGCTCGCGCTCACCGCCGCGCTGTTCTTCGCGGCGCTGATCCCCTCGGACGAATACGGCCTTCAGATTGCCGTCAACGGCCTCGCGATCGCGAGCGCCCTGATCTTCCTGCTCGGCCTCGCCCCGCCGGAAGTCGTCCGGGCCGTCTGGAGGAGGCCGGAGCAGGAGCGCACGCGCCGCGCCATCGGCGGCCTGATGGCGACGACGGACCCCGAGGAGGTCGTCGAATCGGTGCTGCCGGCGATGCGTGGCCTCGTCGGCGCCAAGGCGATCTATCTGCTGGCACCCGACGGAAGTGTCCTCGGGAGCGTCGGCGCCGAGCCGCCCGTCCCGGAGGAGGGCCCGCACGTCCTCCGCCTCGAGATGCCCGGGCTCTCGATGGTCGTCGTCGCCAGTCCCTATGCGCCTTTCTTCGGCGCCGACGAGATCGAGCTCCTCCGTTCGCTCGGCGCTCTCACCGGCCTCGCGCTCGACCGCTCGCGTCTGTTCGTGCAGGAGCGCGAGCAGCGGATCGCCCTCGAGCGGGCCGACGAGATGAAGACGAACTTCATCGCGCTCGCCGCCCATGAGCTCCGCACGCCCGTGACGAGCGTCCACGGCGTGGTGCAGACGCTCGACCGGCTCGGCGACCAGCTCTCGAACAGCGACCGGGAGCAGCTCGAGGAGGCGCTTCGATCGCAGGCGGAGCGCATGCGGAACCTCGTCGACCAGCTGCTCGACCTGTCGCGCCTCGACGCGGAGACGGTTCCGATCAACCCGGTGCCCATCCCGGTACGCGCCGAGGTCGAGCAGCTCGTGGCCACCTCGGCGCCGGGACGCGACGACGAGATCGACGTCCGCATCCCCGAGACGCTGGAGACGGTGATCGACCGCACCGTCTTCGACCGGGTCGTCTCGAACCTGCTCACGAACGCGCTCAGGCACGGCTCCGCGCCGGTCGTCGTCAGCGCCGCTCAGAGCGACAACCACTTCCGGCTCGCCGTCGAGGACTGCGGCGGGGGCGTACCGACGCAGTTCGTCGACGACCTCTTCGAGCGCTTCAGCCGCAGCGACGAGGCTCGCTCGCGCGGTCAGGGCTCGGGCCTCGGCCTCTCGATCGCGCGCTCCTATGCGCGCGCCCACGGCGGGGATCTCGTGCACGAGGCGGTCCGGCCGCACGGCGCGCGCTTCGAGCTCGTCGTCCCGCTGCGACCGCGAAGCGAGTAATCCGAAGCCCCTAGGCACAATTCGGCCATGCTCTCTCCGGCCGTCGACAACCTCGTCGCGCAACTGACGCGCCTCCCCGGAGTCGGGACGCGCACCGCGCACCGGCTCGCGTTCCACCTGCTTCGCGTGCCGAAGGACGAAGCCGAGGCGCTCGCGGCCGCGATCGGCGACGTCAAGGAGCGCGTCCGCTTCTGCTCGGAGTGCGGCAACCTGACCGAGGAAGACCGCTGCGAGATCTGCCGCGACGAGCGGCGCGACCGGACCCTCGTCTGCGTCGTGGAGCAGCCGGCCGACCTCGTCTCCCTCGAGCGCACGCACGAATACCGCGGGCTGTACCACGTCCTCGGCGGCTCGCTGTCGCCGATCGACGGCGTCGAGCCGGAGCACCTGCGGATCGACGAGCTCATGGGCCGGGTCGAACGGAACGGCATCCAGGAGGTCGTCCTCGCGACGAACCCGAACATGACCGGCGAGGCCACGGCCGCCTATCTGGCCGACCGGCTCCGAGGACGCGTCCGCGTCACGCGCCTCGCCAGCGGCCTACCCGTTGGGGGGGACCTTGAGTACGCGGACGAGGTAACTCTGGGGAGAGCACTATCCGGACGCCGCGAGATGGTGTAAAACGCGCGAATGCCCAGATACCTCATAGTACGATCCTTTTCCGTGCCCGAAGGCGAGATGCCGCGTGTCGGCTCGCGCTCGCGCACGCTGATCGAGAACAAGTTCAAGGACATCGTGTGGGAGCACAGCCACGTCGTCGTGGACTCGGAGGGCAAGGTCAAGACGTACTGCGTCTACCAGGCCCCGAACGAGGTGGCCGTCCGCGAGCACTCGATGGCGCTCGGCGACCACGAGGTCGACACGATCTACGAGATCGCGGGCGACGTGACGCCCGCGGACTTCCCGCTCGAGACTCAGCCCTGAGCGCGCTGGCGCAGAAGCGATTCGGCGTCGGGCATGTGGTACGCGGCCTGCTCCGCGACTGCTCGCTGAAGCCTGACCGTTCGTAGCCGCTCGTCGTCCGGCGACATGAGCTGCGTCGCGCGGTCGTAGAAGTCGACGGCAAGGTCCTTCGCCCAGCCGCGGCCGGCCTGGTCCGCAGCCATCAGGAGGTAGGCGATCGCGCGCTCGGGCTGCTCGGCGCTCCGATAGTGGAGCGCCAGGACCGGCGCCCATTCTGCGCTCCGCTCTCCGGCGACGTCTTCGATGAAGGCGGCGGCGTCGCTGTGCAGCTCCCGGCGACGCGACTTCGGCAGCGTCTCGTAGGCGACCTCTCGGATCAGCATGTGCTTGAACGAGTACTGGGCATCTCCCGCGATCCGAGACACCGGCTCTCGGCGCAGCAGCCCTCGATGCTCGAGCGAGTCGAGCGCCTCGTGCAGGCCGGCGCCGTCGGCGTGGAGCCGCTCGAGGGCTCCGACCCAGAAGACCTTTCCGATCGCGGACGCGGCGAGGACGACCTTTCGCTCCGTCGCGGGGAGCGCGTCGAGACGGGCCGCGATGATGTTCCGCACCGAGGTCGGGAGCTTCGCGTCGGCGTCGGTCGCGTGCTCGCTGACCGAGGCCGCGAGCTCCTCGATGAAGAGCGGGTTGCCCTCGGACGTCTCCGCCAGCCGCGCCGCGCGCTCGCCGAGGACGCCCTGGCCGAGGAGCCTCAGCGCGAGCTCCTCGGAGGCCTTGGGGCCCAGCGGCTCGAGGGCGACCGCGGTGTACGACCTGAGCCCGCTGCCCCAGTTGGGCCTGGAGTCGATCAGGTCCGGACGCGCGAGCGTGAGCAGCAGCACCGGCACGTCCTCGAGGAGCGAGCCGAGGGTCTCGATCAGGTCGAGCAGGCCGCTGTCCGCCCAGTGGATGTCCTCGAAGACGAGGACGAGCGGTTGCTGCGTCGCCAGCTCCTCGACCAGCCGCCGCACGGCGAAGAAGAGCGTGCGCCGGTCCGCGACCTCGCCCTGGGTGAGGCCGACGAGGATCGCGATGTGCGACGCGATCTCCTCGGCGCCCTCGCCGACGAGGCCGGCGATGGCTTCCTCGAGCTTGCGGAGCGCCACCGGAATCGGGTCGGTGTCGAAGATTCCGGCGATCTGCATCACCTGCTTGGCGAACGCCTCGTACCCGCTTCCGGCGCCGTAGGGCAGGGAGCGCCCCTGGATGACGCGGGCGCTGTCCGAGACCTTGCTCAGGAACTCGTCGGTGAGCCGGGTCTTCCCGATCCCGGGAACACCGAGGACGGTGACGAGGTGCGCGCTCCGCTCCTCGAGCGCCCGCGTCCAGGCGACCTCGATCGCGCTCAGCTCGGAGGCTCTGCCCACGAACGGGGTTTCGCGCCTGGCGCGTACGCCGGGCATCAGCGTCGAGTCCAGCGCAAGCCACGCGCGCACCGGCTCGCTCTTGCCCTTGACGGTCAGCGGCTCGACCGGCTCGTACGCGATCACGGTGCGCGTTGACCGATAGGTCTCCTCCCCGACGAGGACCCCGTTGACCGGCGCGGAGGTCTGCAGCCGAGAGGCCGTGTTGACCACGTCACCGGCGACCATCGCCTCGGACGGCGTCGCGCCCGGAGTGAAGGTCACGATCGCCTCGCCCGTGTTGACGGCGATCCGCAGCTGGAGGTCGAGGTCCGGCGCTTCTTCGTTCATCTCCGGGATGGCGTCCCGGATGGCCAGAGCCGCGCGGACTCCGCGCTCCGGATCGTCGCCGTGGGCGACCGGCGCGCCGAACACGCCCATCACCGCGTCGCCGATGAACTTCTCGACGGTTCCGCCGTGCGCCTCCAGCTCCGCACGCAGCCTCCGGTAGTACGGGTCGAGGATCGACCGCAGATCCTCGGGATCCATTCGCTCTGCGCGGGAGGTGAAGCCCACGAGGTCGGCGAAGACGACCGTGATGTCCCGTCGCTCCTCGAACGCGCTCTTGATCGGCGAAGCCGTCAGTGCGCACCCGCACCGGCCGCAGAACTTGTACCCGGGCGGATTGTCCGCGCCGCACGACGAGCAGATCAGGTCCAGGCTGGCGCCGCAGGAGCCGCAGAACGCTTGTCCCGCGGCGTTTTCCTGCCCACATGCGGAGCAGACCTGGCTTTCCGTCACGAGACTCTCTCTTCGAGTGTAGACCGGTGGCCAAGGATTCATGACACGCGTGCCTCCTAGAATCGATGACGTGACGACGCTCGAGTACGAGTCACTGCCGGCAGTCGCGAGCGAAGAGACGGCCACCCGCGCCGGAACCGTGGTCATGAAGTTCGGCGGCACGTCCGTCGGCGACGTCGAGCGGCTGAAGGCCGTCGCGCGACGGCTGGTCGCTGCCCGCGAGGCCGGAAACCGCGTGGTCGCGGTGCTCTCGGCGATGGGCGACTCGACCGACGAGCTCGTCCGGCTCGCGCACGAGATCTCGCCGCGTCCGAAGGCGCGCGAGCTGGACATGCTGATCTCGGTCGGCGAGCGCATCTCCTGCTCGCTCTGCGCGATGGCGATCCACGACCTCGGCCACGAGGCGATCTCGCTGACCGGCTCCCAGGCCGGGATCGTCACCGACACGGCGCACGGAAAGGCGAAGATCGTCGACATCCGCGCCAGGCGGATCCACGAGGCGCTCGACGCGGAGCGGATCGTCCTCGTCGCCGGCTTCCAGGGGGTCTCGACGGACTTCGACATCACGACGCTCGGGCGAGGCGGATCGGACACGACCGCCGTGGCGCTGGCCGCGGCGCTCGGAGCGGAGGCCTGCGAGATCTACACGGACGTGGACGGCGTCTTCACGGCCGACCCGCGGATCGTGCAGAACGCGCGCAAGCTGCACGCGGTCAGCTACGGCGAGATGCTGGAGATGGCCGCGTCGGGTGCGCGGGTGCTCCAGCTACGGTCGGTCGAGTTCGCGCGCAACCACGGTGTCAAGCTGCACGTGCGGTCGAGCTTCTCCGAGGCGGCCGGAACATGGATTCGCGAGGAGGACGAACGCATGCTCGAGAAGGCGCTCATCTCAGGCGTCACGCACAAGTCGGTGGAGAACGTCTACCGCGTGGTGGGCGTCTCGGCCGCGCAGCTCTTCGGTGCGCTCGCCGAGGGCGGGATCAACGTCGACACCGTCATCCAGACGGGGCCCGAGATCGTCTTCTCGGCGGACGAGCGCGCGGACACCGACGCGGCTCTCGAGGGCCTGGGCGTGGAATGGTCGACGCGCGACGACCTCGGCCAGGTGAGCGTGATCGGCGCGGGCATGCGCAGCCATCCGGGAGTCGCGGCCAAGATGTTCTCGACGTTGGAGGAGCTGGGGATCCAGCCGGAGATCGTCAGCACGTCGCCGATCAAGATCGGCTGCTTCGTTCCACGCGACGACGTCGAGCGCGCGGTTCAGGGGCTTCACGAGGCGTTCGAGCTCGACCGGCCGGAGGCGGCCCGCACCCATGGCTGAGCCCCGGATCGGAGTCGTCGGCGCGACGGGAGCCGTGGGCCGGGTCACGCTCGAGCTGCTCGCCGAGCGGGGCTTCGGGCAGGTGCGCGCATTCGCGTCGGAGCGCTCCGCCGGATCGACGGTGCCGTACGGGGAGCGAGAGCTCGTCGTCGAGAAGGCCTCCGCGGAGTCGCTCGGCTCCGATCTCGATCTCTGTTTCTTCTCGGTCGGAACCGCCCAGAGCGCAGAGCTCGTCCCCGCCGCAGTCGACGGCGGAGCCGTGTGCGTCGACAAGTCTTCGGCCTTCCGGCTCACCGAGGGGATTCCGCTCGTCGTCCCCGAGGCGAACGGCGACAGGGCCGCGGAGCACCAGGGCATCGTCGCCAACCCGAACTGCTCGACGATCCAGCTCGTCTGCGCGCTGGCGCCTTTGCACGAGGCAGCCGGACTGCGCAGCGTGCGCATCGCGACCTACCAGTCGGCCTCCGGCGCCGGCGCCGAGCGCATGGACCAGCTGCGCGCCCAGGAGCCGGCCGCGGGCAACGTCGTCATGGACTGGGAGTTCGACGGCGACGAGTCCGACGAGGAGTCGAAGCTGCGCGCCGAGACTCGCAAGATCATGGAGCTGCCCGATCTGCAGCTCAGCGCGACCTGCGTCCGCGTGCCCGTCCTGATCGGCCACTCCCAGGCGGTGTGGATCGAGACCGAGCGCCCGCTCTCCCCGGAAGAGGCGCGCGAGGTGCTGGCCGCGGCTCCCTCCGTGCGGGTGACCGACCGGCCGACGCCGGTGGAAGCGGTCGGCGGCGACGAGGTGCTGGTCGGACGGATCCGCAAGGACACGGCCGGCGCGGGCCTCGCGCTCTGGGTCGTCTGCGACAACCTGCGCAAGGGCGCGGCGCTGAACGCGA
Source organism: uncultured Actinomycetes bacterium (assembly GCA_963712635.1). Taxonomy (GTDB): domain Bacteria; phylum Actinomycetota; class Thermoleophilia; order Gaiellales; family Gaiellaceae; genus VAXT01. Next base: position 1,110,439 of record CAVQIS010000008.1, read on the forward strand.
TCCAGATCGCCGAGCTGCTGCTCGAGCGGCAGGCTCTCGCCGCCTAGTTTTCGACTCCGCCAGTTACGGCCCGGGTGGAACCGGAGCGGGCGCGGGCGAAAAGGCGTTCTTCACGAGCCTGAGCACTTTCTCCCGCGTCCCCTCGGCTACCGGCTCCAACCCACCGAGCTCGAGCCGCGCCAACTCGACCGGCCCCTGCGCGCGAACCGTCTGGAAGCCGAAGTCGGAGAGGAAGTCCCGCGGGAACACGGTGCGGTGGACGAAGAACCGCTCGTACGGCGATTTCGCCTCGGGATAGCGGTAGGCGAACGTCTCGAGGGCGCCGGCGCGCTTGTCCCGCGCGTCGCCGATCGCGGCCAGGAAGAGCGACTGCATCACCCAGGGGCTCGCTCGCTCGACGAGGTACGCGCACGTGACGAGCACCGCGTCCTCGGACGGCGGGCCTGCGGGCAGCTCCCACGCGCGCGGGAAGAGCGTCGGACAGCCCGTACTGCATCGAGCCGATCACCGTCCCGTCGTCGTCGCGGTAGATCGCTCCCCACGGCCCCCACTCCGTCTCGGCGCGCTCGATCCAGCGCGTCTTGTCCACCGACCGGCCGCTCTCGGACTGCCACCAGACGCAGTCGTGGCAGACCTGCGGCGCCTCCTGCAGCGTCACGCCCGTCAGCCCTGCGACTCTCGTGCTCATCGCTCGGATCCTAGAACGAGCTCCGTCGCCTCCGGCCGCGCGAAGAACCTGAAGGGGACGAAGGTCGTGCCCAGGCCGGGCGAGACGTGGAGCATGCCGCCGGGCCGCCGGTAGAGACCCTCCGCGTACGTCCAGCGCAAGTGGGCGAAGCGGATCTTCCCGCGCCCGTACGGAATGACGATCTGCCCCGCGTGCAGGTGGCCGGCGAGGACGAGGTCGAACACGCCCGCGGGGAGCCGGTCGATCACATCCGGGAAGTGGCAGAGGAGGATGCGGAGGTCCGCGTCCGGGTCGGCGAGCTCGGCCGGGCGGGAGGCGCCGACGCGATAGGAGCGCGGATCCACTCCGACGATCTGCACACGCCGCCCACGGAGCTCGATCGTGCGCGCCTCGTCGAAGAGCACCGCGGTCGAGTCGAGATCCGAGATCGGGCTCGCCTTCGAGAACGGGTCCCGCGAGAGGGCGAAGTCGTGGTTTCCGAGCACCGCGAACGACCCCGGCAGGAGGTCGAGGAGCATCCGCAGCCGCGGCTCGGCTCCCGGACGCGAGAGCAGGTCACCCGTGATCGCGACGAGGTCGGGCTTGCGGGCGGCCGTCCAGCGCACGGCCCTGTGTACGGCGCGCTCGCCGCGGGACGGAAAACCGAGGTGGAAGTCCGAGAGGTGGGCGATCCGCAGCCCGTCCAGCTCCGGTGCGAGCCCGGGCAGCCGCACGGGCAGCTCGCGCAGCCGGACCCAGCCCGCCTCCCAGTGCCCCCAGAGGGCCGCGCCAAGTCCGAGGGACGCGAGTGTGCCGAGCGGCTTCTTCATCTCGACTGCATTCTGTCCCAGGAATGATCCCGCGCGCTGCGGTCTACTCAGGATCCGATGCGCACCCTGCTCGCCGAAGCATCCCTCGCCTTCGTCCCTGACGTTAAAGAGGGCCGGCGCCAGACCGTTGCGGCCCTCGGCCCACGCCGGCCCAACAAAGACATTACCCGAATTGCCGCGGATCAGACTTCGAGCTTCTCGAGCGCAGGCGCGACAGGTACCACATGGCGCTTGAACTTGAGCTCGGAATCCGTCAGGCCGGCGGCCACTCCGATCAGCTGCGACAGGTGCAGGATCGGCATCTGGAAGTCCTTGCCGGTCCGCTCGCGGAGCTTCGACTGCCACGCGTCGAGTGACAGGTGGCACAGCGGGCACGGCGTGACCATCACGTCCGCGCCGGCCTCCGTCGCCTGCTCGATCGGCTGCAGCAGCTCGCCGAGCGCGGTCTCCTCGCGCGCCTGGATGATCGGGAACCCGCAGCACTTGATCTTGGCCGGATAGTCGATCGCCTCGCCGCCGCAGGCGTCGATGATCGCCTCGAGCGAGTGCGGTCGGTCCGGATCTTCGAAGCCGAGGATCTTCGACGGGCGCAGGATCTGGCACCCGTAGAACGGCGCCACCTTGAGGCCCTTCAGCCCCTTGTGCGCGACCTGCTTCAGCCGGTCGTAGCCGTCGCCCTCGGCGATCATCCAGAGCAGGTGCTTGACCTCCACGTTGCCGCTGTAGGGAGGCGCGCCGACCGTCTCGAGGTTCTCGTTCACGCGGGCGCGCAGGTCGTCGTCGTTCTTGAGCTGCCAGTTCGCCTGGCGCAGGTTCAGCGTGCAGACGTTGCAGATCGTCATCAGCGTGTCCGCGCCCGTCGCCTCGCCGTACGCGAGGATCCGCGCGTTCAGGTGGAGGTAGTAGTCGGGCTCGGCCTCGTGGATGTCGCCCGCGCCGCAGCAGGTGACCGACTCCAGCTCGTCGAGCTCGATCCCGAGCTTCGGCGCCAGCGCCTGGGTGGACGTGTCGAGCTCCTTCGCCGACAGCGAGGCGAGACAGCCCTTGTAGTAGGCGACCTTCACGCCGACGTCTCCTCCTCTTCTTCGTGCGCTCGCTCGGCCTCGATGTGCTCGATCTTCGCGAGCGCCGCTTCGCCCTGGACGATGCCCGAGCGCCCCGTCGCGGCCCTGCTCCTTGACGAGGTTGTAGAGCTTGCGCGACTCGTCGACGTCGGCCGCGACGTGGATCGGGCCCGGCGGCGGCACCTTGCCGCGGCGGGCAAGTTGGAGCGCGAACTTCGTCTCGCGCAGCGCTCCCAGGATGCCCTGCGTCTTCGGGACGAGGTCGGTCTCGCGCAGCCAGCCGGTGGTCTTCGCAGAGGTGACGAACCACTTCGCGTGCTTCGCGCCCATGTCCCAGTCGATCCCCTCTTTCACGGACTCCGCGCCGAGCTTGGCGATCGCGTCGCGCGGGTCGACGCCCTTCGGGCAGCGCTCGTTGCAGAAGTAGCACCGGGTGCAGTCCCAGATCCCGTGCTCGTCGTTCAGCTCGTTGAGCCGCTCGACGGACGTCTGGTCGCGCGCGTCCCCGACGAAGCGCATCCCCTTGGCGAGCGCGGCCGGCCCGCGGAAGTCCGGGTCGGACTCCATCGCGTTGCACTCCGAGACGCAGCAGCCGCACATGATGCAGAGCGCCTCCTTCTGGATCACGTTCATCTGCTGCTGGGAGACGACCCGTTCGCGCTCCGTCGCCTCGTCGTAGCCCGGGTCGAGCCACGGCTTGACGTCGCGGATCTTCTGCCAGAACGGGCCCATGTCGACGACGAGGTCCTTGACGATCGGCATGTTGCCCATCGGCGAGATCACCGGGACGTGTCCCGACTCGACGATCGGCTTCATCCGCTCCTTGCAGGCGAGCACCGCGCGCCCGTCCATGCGCATCCCGCAGGAGCCGCAGATCATCATCCGGCAGCTCTTGCGGTACGCGAGCGTCCCGTCGTGGCGGTCCTTGATGATGTCGAGCACGTCGAGGAGGCAGGCCCACTCGGGCGCCTCGAGCTCGTACGTGACGAGGTTGCGCTCGCCGTCCTCGTCGACGCGCCAGATCTTGATCGCGACGTCCATCGTCGGCCCGTCCCAGATGTTCACAGCGGCTTCGGTCATTTCCCCTCGGTCGTCGTGGCATCGTCTCAGTTGGCGAGATCGCACGCTGTCGGAGCCTGAGACTCGTAGATGCTCGCCGCCGAAGAACAGGCACAGACGGATTCGCGTCCTTCGCGGTCTTGCCGCGTCGCGCGCATTCCTTGTTCATCAGCTTGTCGAACTCCTCTCTCGGAGACGATCTCGTCTGCAGGCGGCGCCTCGACGTCGACCTGACGCCGAAGTCGAACAAGTCGACGATGTCGGCTGACGCGTCATCGCCGCCGAGCGGGACGCGAACGCCGTCGCGGACAGCCCGTTGCTCGTCGATCCAGGCGTCGACGCATCCGGCTCGTCTGGCGAGGCTGCTCTGCCTCGAGCTTCGCTTGTCAGATGCGCCCGGTAATGCGTCGTCGAGACCCGCGGATCTCCTCGCTCGCCGACCTGTCTCGACCTTCGTGCTCGACTTCGAGCAGCGTCGAGCACAGCGGTCCGGGCTCGTCCCGCCGGGCCCGGGATGAAGCGATCGAGCCCGTCGGTGCTCGTCATCTGACTCCTTCAGCCAGCGCATCCTTCCGTCGACCTCGGCGCCGAGATAGGCGTCGTGGCCGATGAACATCGCGTGCATCTCGGCCGCCGCTCGCCGCCTTCGTCGTCGATCACGATGTCGCCCCGGTCATTCGCGTAGTCGATCACCCCGTGGCCGTCAGCGAAGGCCAGTCGGGCATCCTTGGCGCCGCCGTCGTGTCCATTCGACGCGCGAGGTCGACGCGTCGTTCAGCGCGTCGCCGGAGCCCTCAGAGCGAGCTCTGCTGCCGTGCCGCAGCCGGCGAGCGAGCAGCGCCGCAGCAGCGAGAAGCGAAGGCTGCAGGCGCCGCATCAGTACTTCCTCTCCTGCGGCGGTCCACTTCGTCATCGTCACCGGCTTCCAGTCGAGGACGGGATGGTCACCGACCCAGCGGACGATCGTGTGCTTCATGTAGTTCTCGTCGTCTCGGTCGGGGAAGTCGTACGGCCGCGCGTGGGCGCCGCGGCTCTCCTTGCGCTCGATGCCCGCGACGACCATGCACGCCGCGAGCTCGAGCAGGAAGCCGAGCTCGAGCGCCTGCGTCAGGTCGTTGTTGAAGACCTCGCCCTTGTCGTCGACGACGACCCGCTCGTAGCGCTCGCGGAGGTACTCGACGATCCGCTGCTGCTCCTTCATCTGGTTCTCGCGCCGGAAGACGCCGAAGTTCTCGTGCATCGTCTTGGCGAGCTCGTCGCGCATCCGCCACGGGCGTTCCCCCTCACGCCGGTCGAGAAGCGTCTTCAGCTCGCGCTCAGCGTCGGACACGAGCGGAAGGCGGCACCGCGACGGTCGTGTGCGTCAGCGCCCATTCGGCCGCGGCGGCACCGGCGCGCCGTCCGTACGTGATCGTCTCCATGAGCGCGTTGCCGCCGAGACGGTTCGCGCCGTGCACCGAGACGCAGGCGCACTCGCCGGCCGCGTACAGGCCTTCGAGCTCGGTGATGCCCAGCTCGTGGTCCGTGTCGACGCCGCCCATGTGGTAGTGGGCGCCCGGCCGCACCGGGATCGGCTCGTAGATCGGGTCGACGCCCGCGAAGGTCATCGACAGCTCGCGCGTTCCGTGCAGGCGCTCGAGGATCTTCTCCGCGCCCAGGTGCCGCAGGTCGAGCATGACGTTGCCGTCGACCCCGCGGCCCTCGTCGATCTCGACCTGCTCGGCTCGCGAGATGACGTCGCGGCTGGCGAGCTCCATCGCGTTCGGCGCGTAGTTCTTGAGGAAGCGGTCGCCGTCGGAGTTGAGGAGGTACGCGCCCTCGCCGCGGCAGCCCTCCGTGATCAGCACGCCCGTCGGGGCGAGCGTCGTCGGATGGAACTGCATCATCTCCATGTCCTTCAGCGGCACGCCGGCCCGGAGCGCCATGGCCATGCCGTCGCCGGTGCACGCGTACGCGTTCGTCGTCCCTGTGTAGAGCCGGCCCGCGCCGCCCGTGCAGAGGATGACCGTCTTCGCACCGATCGTCTTCAGCCCGCCGTTCAGAAGATCCCACGCGATCACGCCCTGGCAGCGGTCGTCGTCGATCACGAGCTTCCAGGCGAAGAACTCCTCGTAGACGGGGATGTCGCGCTTCATGACCTGCTCGTAGAGGACGTGGACGAGCACGTGGCCGGTGATGTCGGCCGCATAGGCCGTTCGCGGCGCGCCTGCGGCTCCGAACGGCCGCTGCGCGATCCGCCCGTCCTCGGTGCGCGAGAAGACCGCGCCCCAGTGCTCGAGCTGGTAGACGTCGCCGGGCGCCTCGTCGCAGAGGATCTGGATCGCGTCCTGGTCGCCGAGGTAGTCGGAGCCCTTGACCGTGTCGAAGGCGTGTTCCTCGGGGCTGTCCTCGGACGCGTTTCCGAGCGCTGCGTTGATTCCGCCCTCGGCCGCGCCGGAGTGGCTGCGGACCGGATGGATCTTCGAGAGAAGCGCGACGTCCGCGCCGAGATCGTGAGCCTCGATCGCGGCGCGCATCCCGGCGCACCCGGCGCCGACGACGAGCACGTCGTGCGTCGCTTCCACGCTACGCGTCCAAGTTAGATGGCGGTGCCAGGCAAGTGCGCTGCTTCATCTCTTGTGCACTCGAAGCTATCGAATGGACGTGGCCGTGTGCCTTGTGACTACTGCGGCGAATTCTCCTGCACACAGGGCTCCGCGGCCCCGGCCTGGTGGCGCCGGGGCCGCGGACTCTCGTCGTCAGCGACTCGATGCCCGCACGTCGTGCGGGTTCGTCAACGTCGCCCCTTGCTGACGACAAGGTTCACCTTCGTGCCGGCCGGCCTGCGCAGACCGGGCCGCGGGCCCTGTGCGATCACGTGCCCGCGGGCCTTGCGCGAGGCCACCCGCCGTACCCGTCCCACGGCGCAGTGCGCGGCGCGAATCGATCTGCGGGCTCCGGCCAGCCGCTTTCCCTTGAGGCGCGGGACGATGCAGACCGGACGTCGGGTGACGCGGCGACTCGGTGCTGAAGCGACCGAAGCCGACCCTGCGCCGTTGGTCGCAGTCACGATCACGACCAGGTTGCTACCCAGGTCTTCGCGGCTCACCGTGTAGTCCGACTCCTCTGCGATGTCGGTGCAAGCCCCGTGTCGACACCGCTGCCACCGATACGTGAACGAGGGCTCGGTGCCGCTCCACTGTCCGTCATCCACGCTCAGGTCTTCGCCCAGGTATGGATCCCCCATGAACGAAGGTGGGATCACGTTCGCCGGGGGCGACGGCGCGACGATGCCCGTCGTCTCCGACTCGGCGGTCCGGGAACCGGCCGCGTTCGACGCCGTCACTTGCACTTGCAGTCGATACGCGACGTCGGCGCTCGTGAGCAGGTACGTCGCCCCGTTCGCACCCGTGATCGGCTGGCAGCTGTTCGTGCAGCGCAGCCACTGGTAGCCGAAGGCGAGCGGCGGGGTTCCGCCCCACTGGCCCGTGGTCGCGGTCAGCTGGGCGCCGTCGATCGGGCGGCCCAGAATCGACGGCGGCCCGTGGTTGACGGGAGCGAGGATCGTCCGGCTCCAACGGAGCGTGAGGTCGCCCCAGTCGCCGTACGCACCGTCCACGGCGATCCGGTACTCCTGGCCGGCCGTGGCGGTGAACGACACGCGTGCGCCGTACTCGTTCGGGCAGTCGTTGTCGTCCTGCGTGACGCGGGTGAGCCCGTCGACGCTCGAGCCGATGTAGACGGCGACCATCGTGTCGAAGTAGCTGTCGCAGAGCTCGAACGTGGCCGGCCCGCTCGAGGGAGCCGTCCAGCGGTACCAGACCGAGGCAGATCCGTACCGGACCGTGCTCGGGCTCTCCGGGCTCGAGGGTCGCATAGCGGTTGTCGCCGGAGATCTCACCGCTGTCGCCCGGGAGCTCGTTGGCCGCAGCGAAGTCGTCGTTCGCCGGCCCGATGCCCCAGCCGAGCTCGAAGTACCCGGTGGCACCGTTCGCGCCGTCGACGGCGATCCTGTACGTCACACCGGCGCTCGCCGCGAAGGTCAGCCAGCTCTGATCGCCGCAGCCGTTGTCGTCGGCCGCAACCTGTTGGAGCTGCGCGACGTCATCGCCGACGTACACGGCCAGGAGCGAATCGAACTCCGCGTAACAGAGGTTCAGGGTCGCTCGGCCAGCAGCTCGGTGCCGTCCAGCTGTACCAGACCGAGGCTCCACCGGGATTCCCAGCATGATTCGGCTCGCCGGGCTCCTTCGTCGCCTCGGTGTTGTCGCCATCGAGCCAGCCGAAGCGATCGGTGATCGTCTCGGCATTGGCGAAGTTGTCGTTCGAAGGCGGCGTCGCAGAGGCGCTCCCGGCGCGGCCAGGACGAACAGAAATGCCGCCGCTAAGTTATGCGGCGCAATGACTTGGAGGCGTCCATCTTTCTCTCCTTTGGTTTGCAGTGCACGCCTCGAGCTTGGAAGGCGCCCCTCACACGGCGCTCACATCTCGCTCACGGGCCTCACGCTCAGCGGCCCCGGCAAGAGCCGGGGCCGCGAGAGTCTTCGATGACGCTTGGCCGGGGTCAGCGGCCGCGTCCTCGGCTGACGACGAGATTGACCTTGCCCTTTGCAGGCAACCTCTTCCCCGCCTTTGGGCTCTGTGAGACGACGCGGCCGAGCTTGACCCTCCTGGACACTCGCCGCCTCACCTGGCCGACCTTGCATTGGGCACTCGCAATCGCCGACCTGGCGGCCGAGAGCTTCCTTCCGACGACGTTTGGCACCCTGCACGGCCTGAGACCGAGGCTCACAACGAAGTCGACCGGGCTCCCGGCTGGAAGGGTCGTGCCTTCTGCCTGCCCCTGAGAGATCGTCTGGCCACGCGGAACGGTCTTGGAGTACGCGCGTGCGATCGTCCCCAGCGCGCAGCCGTATCTCTGAATCAGCGTCCGGGCGTCCTCTTCGGAGAGATCGAGAAGGCTCGGTACCTTGCACATCCGCTCGACGTAGGTCTTGAAGCCGATATCGCCTCCGAACGGCAACCAGACTCCGGGCGGGTTGGGAATCGACTGAAACCAGCCGCCTCCCGGGAGATAGAGGTCGCTATCAGTGAAGGCAACCCCACACCGATCGGTCGTCGAGAGGACGATCCCGAACGACGAATCGGCCGGGATGAACGGCGGGCTCGCCAGCGTGAAGGTTCTCCATCCCATGATCGGGTCGGGAAGGACGTCGTACGTCTGAGTTGCAAGCACCATCGCGCCCGGGCTCCCCGTCGATTCGACGATCTGCACCACGAGCGACGACGCGCAGTCGACGGGCAAGTCGACCTGGCTCAGGACACCTGGGATACCGCTCTTGACGACTTGTCCCAGTATCTGCTGGCTATTCCCACCGAGTGCCAAGACGACGTCCGACTTCAGCGTCGTCTGTTGCTGGTCGAGCTCGGGTGCGGCCACGGCCCGCCCCGCGAACACGAGGCTCACGAAAACGAGCGCAAGGAGCACGCGACAGGCCGGCGCTCCGCCCCGCAATTCTGACGTGCTCGGTCTTGCTCATTCGCTCCTCCTTGATATGGGCTCGTGCGGATCCCGCCTGTCGGAGATCTCGATGCGCCGCCGAAGCGAGCGTGCGCCAGGCTCGGGCCACCATCGAGGCTCGTAGCCCTCCGCCCTGAAGGCGGCGACGGCCGTGAGATAGCGCTCGGCCTCCGTAACGAGATTCGCCGGTCGTGTGTGTTGCATGACGCGAGCGTGCGCCGAGCCACTCACATGGCGCTCACGGGTGCCTCATGCGAAGCACTGTCAGCCCCCATCCTCGATCCGCTCGAGCTCACTCATCGATCTGGACAGTGAGCTCTGGCCTTCACACGGGACTCCCACGCTGCTCACGTCGGCGACCTAGGAATTCGCGCTTGACAGTGGTAAAACCGCTCGGTTGAACCAAATCGAGTTCGGTGTCCTGGGCCGTTCGAGATCCACGTGGAGGGACGCGCACTCGAGCTGAAGCGCCGGAAGCAGCGCGCCCTCCTGGCGTTGCTGATGCTGCATGCGGGCGAAGTGGTCTCGACCGACCGCTTGATCGAGGAGCTCTGGGCGGGAAGCCCTCCGAAAGCGGCCCTCGGTTCCCTCCAGAACCTGATCTCGGATCTGCGCAAGACGCTCGGTCGCGACGCTCGTGCGCACTCATCACCCCGGCTACGTCTTGGACATCGCGCGGGAGCAGGTCGATCTGCATCGTTTCGAGCGCCTCGTTGCGCAGGCGTCGGAGGGCGGTGACCCCGATAGGCGCGCGGAGCTCCTGCGCGAGGGGCTCGGCCTCTGGCGCGGGCCGGCTCTGGCCGACCTCGCCTTCGAGCCGTTCGTGCAGGTGGAGATCGCCAGGCTCGAGGAGCTTCGGACGGCCGCACGGGAGGAGCTCGTCGACGCCGAGCTCGAGCTCGGCCGACATTCGCAGCTGGTCGCGGAGCTCGAGAGCCTCGTCGCGGAGCAACCCGCTGCGGGAGCGCCTGCGCGGCCAGCTGATGCTCGCGCTCTACCGCTCGGGACGTCAGGCCGAGGCGCTCGAGGCGTACCGCGAGGCACGGGAGACGCTCGTCGAGGAGCTCGGCATCGACCCGTCGCCCGAGCTGCAGCGGCTCGAACAGGCGATCCTCCGGCACGACCAGCGCTCTCGACCTCGCGGAGGCGCCCTCGGCCGGGCCGCCCGCCGCAGAGGAGCGCCGCAAGACGGTCACGGTCCTCTTCGCCGACATCGTCGACTCGACGACGCCTCGGGGCGCTGCTCGACCCCGAAGTCCTGCGCGCGATCATGAGGCGCTACTTCGACACCGTCCGAACGATCGTCGAGCGCCACGGAGGCACGGTCGAGAAGTTCATCGGGGACGCGGCGATGGCCGTCTTCGGCGTTCCCCGGCTACACGAAGACGACGCGCTGCGAGCCGTCCGCGCGGCGACCGACCTCAGGGAGGCGCTCGCCGGGTTGAACGAGGACCTCGGAGCGCGATCACGGGCTCGCCCTCCGAGATGCGGATCGGGATCAACACAGGCGAGGTGCTCGCGGGGGACGCCGCGGCCGGGCAGCCGTTCGCGACGGGGGTCGCGGTCAACCTCGCGATGCGGCTCCAGCAAGCGGCGCTTCCCGACGAGATCCTGCTCGGCGAGGCGACCCAGCGATTGCTCGGCGACGCAGCCGAAGTCGGAGCCCGTCGAGCCAATCGACCCAGGTGGCTCTCAGGCGCCTGTCCGCGCGTACCGCCTGCGTGGTTGTCGGCGAGCGTCCGGCGGCCCGGTCGCTCGAGCGGCGCCTCCTTCGTCGGCAGGGCGAACGAGCTTGCCTCGGCTCGAGAACGCGTTCGAGGCCGTTCGAGCCGAGCGACGGAGCCGGGTCGTGCTCGTCCTCGGCGACGCCGGGATCGGCAAGAGCCGCCTCGCTTCGGAGTTCGTCTCCTCGCTGGGCGAGGACGCTGCGAGGCTCGTTCGGACGATGCGTCTCGTACGGGGAAGGCGCGACCTACCTTCCGCTCGCCGAGATCGTCCGCGCAGATCGCGCCGGAGCGACCTCAGGCGACGATCGCCCGGTTGCTCGAAGGGGACGAGCACGCCGTCGCTCGTCGCCGAGCGCATAGCGCAGTTGGCCGGCGAGAGCGAGGGCGCGGCGCCGACCGGCGAGCTCTTCTGGGCGGTCCGGCGGCTGCTTCGAGGCCCTCGCCCGCCGCCGGCCGCTGGTCGTCGTCCTCGAGGACTTGCACTGGGCGGAGCCGACGCTTCTCGACCTCGTCGAGTATCTCGACCGCATGGACCGTCGACGCGCCGCTGCTGATCGTCTGCCTCGCACGCCCGGAACTGCGCGATGCGCGGCCGGGATTGGGGACAGACGCGGACATCATCGCCCTCGAGCCCCTCGTAGAGAGCGCGGCGAAGGCGCTCGTCGGGGAGCTCGGCGGCTCAGACGTCGACCCTGAGGCGAAGAAGCGCATCGTCGCGATCGCCGAAGGGAACCCGCTCTACGCTCGAGCAACTGCTCGCGTTCGTCGACGAGGCAGGCCCGGAGGCTCTCGAGACCGTCCCGCCGACGGTCGAGGCACTGCTCGCGAGCCGCCTCGACCGGCTCGAGCCCGAGGAACGCGCGCTACTCGAACGCGCGGCGGTCGTCGGTCGGGAGTTCACGCGGGCGGCCGTCGTGCATCTCACGCCGCCCGACGACCTCGCCGGAGTCGACGGCCGGATCAGAGGCCTCGCTCGTCGCGGGCTCATCTCGACATCGAGAGGCGCCAGAGGCGAAGAGGATCGGATCCGCTTCCACCACGTCCTGATCCGCGACGTGACCTACGCCGGGATCACGAAGGAGACGCGGGGCGTCCTGCACGAACGGTTCGCGGCCTGGCTCGAGGCCCACGACGAGCGGGCGGAGGAGCTCGTCGGCTATCACCTCGAGCAGGCGCATCGGTACCGCGCGGAGCTGCGCCCCAGTGACGAAGAGCTTCCGGCTCTCGCCGAGCGGCGGGCGAGCGGCTCGCGACGGCAGGCATACGGGCCTGGAAGCGAGCCGACACTCCCGCCGCGATCAATCTGCTCAGCACGTTCTACGGCGCTCCTTCCCACGAGCGCACCGGGCCGTGCGGAGCTGCTCTGCGAGCTCGGAGCCGCGCAACGCTACGCGGGAGAAGGCGAAGCCGGCGACGAGACGCTTAGGCAGGCGATCGAAACTGCTTCCGGCCATATGAAGCTTCGGGCCCGCATCGAGCTCGCTCACGCGCGGCTCTTCTCCGATCCCGAAAGCCGCTCCTCCGAGCTGCTCGAGCTCGCTGCGAACGCGATCCCCGTTTTCGAAGAGGTCGAAGACGATCGGGCGCTGGGGCGTACCTGGCGGCATGTCGGCTACGTCAAGGGCGGAATGCGGTCTCGCCACGAGGAGTGGCACGAGGCATCGGAGCGCGCGCTCGTCCACTACCTGCGCTCGGGATGGTCGCCGTCGGGCTGCCTCGTCGGACTCGCGGCCGCGCTCTACTACGGGCCCGTCCGTGTGCCGGAAGCGATCGACCGTTGCGATGAGCTTCTGGAGGGGACGACGGAGCGCGTGGCCAGGGCGCACGTCCTCGTCTTCCTGGGAGGCCTGACGGCGCTGGACGGCCGGGTCGACGAGGGCCGCGCGCTCGTCGAGGAAGCGTCCGAGATCTACGCAGAGCTCGGAGAGTCCTATGCGCGCGCGAACAACGCCGTGCGGATTCTCGGCCACGTCGAATTGATCGCGTCCAACGCCGCGGCGGCCGAGGCCGCACTCCGTGAAGCCTGTGCCGTGTTCGAGCAGGCACGCGACAAGGCCGCGCTCTCGAGCGTGTCCTCCGAGTTGGCGCAGGCGCTCGACGCGCAGGGCCGCTTCTCGGAAGCGGCGGGCGTGGCCGAGATCGCCAGGGAAGCGGCTCCCAGGGACGACCTTCCGGCCCAGTTCGGCTGGCGCGCAGTTTCGGGCGAAGCTCGCCGCCAGGGCGGGAGCGCACGACGAGGCCGATTCGCTGGCACGCGAAGCCGTCGCACTCTCCGAGTTGACGGATTCGCCTGGCCAACGGGCCGACGTCCTCCTCGATCTTGCGGAGGTCAAGCGCCTCGCCGGCAAAGCCGAAGAGGCGACCCGGGCATTCGATGGAGCCCTCCGCCTGTTCGAGCGGAAGGGCGACGTCCTCTCCCCTCGGCGTGCGCGGACCTTGACGAGCCCGCTCTGAGGTAGAGCGACAGAGAGCCCAACTCGGGCTCTCTGTCCGCTCTCGACGACGCTCCCGTCAAGGGCCGCCGTCTCCGCCGTTGTTGGCCGAGTACACGGACTGCGGCCCGTTCACGCCCGCCATCTGCGCCGCCGACGCGACGGTCACGACGGCCGCTGCGAGGGCTGCCAGCGAGATGAGGATCCTGGTGAGCATGGGGGTCACCTCCTTTCGAGCCCCCACGCTCGGAGCGCGCGCCAATGGCCCGGTCACGGCCGCCTAACGGGCGACAAACGGGCGCCTGGCTTGCCGCGTGCCTACCGACGCATGTGCCGAAACCCGAGTTCGAGCTCGGCGCGTGGGTAACATCCCGAGCCGTGGCGAAGATGCTGTTCCGGCTGCCCGAGGCGGCCAACGTCATCGAGAACCCGACCCCGGACGAGGTCAAGGCCCTCGCGACGGAGATGAGCAACGCGAAGCCGACCAAGTACGGGAACGTGAACGTGCAGACCGAGGTCGTGAGCCGCTCGAAGGGCTCGACCTACATCGTCACCGACGAGCCCGACGGCCAGAACCAGGCGATCACGCGCGAGGAAGGCCTCAAGTGGGCCGAGGCGCAGGACGCCTACATCGCCGAGCAGGACATGGTCGTCATCGACGGCTTCATCGGCAACGACCCGGACTTCCGCACACCGGCGCGCCTCTACATCGAGGCCGCGAACGCGAACATCGCGGCCATGCAGCAGCAGCTCTACTTCGATCCCGGCGACGGCGACCACGAGCCCGAGCTCACCGTCGTCTACACGCCGAACCTCAAGGCCGAGGGCTACCCCGACGACCGCCTGATCGCGGTCGACCTCGAGCAGGGCGTCACGCGCGTCTTCAACTCGGACTACTTCGGCGAGTCGAAGAAGGGCGGCCTGCGCATGTGGAACAAGCTCGTCTACGACCGCGGCGGGCTGCCGCTGCACGCGGGGTGCAAGATCATCCCGACGCGCGACGGCCGCAAGGTGGGGATGATCGTCGGCCTGTCCGGAACGGGCAAGACAACGACCACGTTCACGCGCCAGAACGGCTCACTGCCCGTGCAGGACGACTTCCTCGCCTGGACGCCCGACGGGCGGATCATGGCCACCGAGAACGGCTGCTTCGCCAAGACCTTCGGGCTCAACCCCGACGACGAGCCGACGATCTACGCCGCGGTCACGCAACCGGACTCGTACCTGGAGAACGTGTCCCAGCATGGCGACGAGGTCGACTTCTACGACACGAGCTACACGCAGAACGGGCGCGCGACCTTCCCGTTCGGCGTGATCGAGTCAGGCGTGGACGAGGAGATCGACGAGGCGCACTTCCTGCTCATCCTGAACCGCAACGAGAACGTGATCCCGGCGGTCGCGAAGCTCGAGGGGCCGCGCGCAGCGGCCTTCTTCATGCTCGGCGAGACGCAGGGAACGAGCGCGGGCGGCGCCGACGAGGCGGGCAAGTTCCTCCGCGTCCCCGGCACGAACCCGTTCTTCCCGATGCCGCACGACCTGCAGGGCAACCGCTTCCTCGAGCTGCTCGAGGAGCACCCGCTCGACGTCTATCTGATGAACACCGGGCGCGTCGGCGGCCCCGAGGAGGACGAGCGCTCGAAGAAGGTCAAGATCAAGCACTCCTCCGCGATCGTGAAGGGCGTCGCCGAGGGGACGATCGAGTGGGTCGAGGATCCCGACTTCGGCTACATGGTCGCCGCGTCGGTGCCGGGCATCGACGAGGAGGACATCGGCATCCTCCAGCCGCGGCGGCTGTACGAGGCGACGGGCCGCAAGGAGGAGTACGACGCGGGCCTCGTCCGGCTCAAGGACGCCCGAGCCGAGTTCCTGTCGAAGTTCCCGAGCCTCTCGGCCGAGATCGTCGACTCCGTTCACTAGAGGGAGTCGCTCGACCGGCACGAATCCGGGTTCGTGTCGGACCGCGCCCTCATTCAGCGCTTTCTGGACTCGCCGCAACTGTCCGAGGCGACGCGGCGCGCCTACCGCGTGGACGTCGAAGAGTTCGGATCCTGGCTCCGCTCGCGTGGAACGTCGCTCGAAGAAGTCGACGCCCGGACGCTGAGCGCCTACATCGCGGAGCTGGGAGCCGCACGGCGGGGCCGTCAGCCCGGCAAGCTCGCGCCGGCGACGATCGCGCGCAAGCTCGCAGCGGTGCGCGCCCTACTGCGCTTCACGCTCGGCGCGGCGCGCGTCCCCGACGGTCAACTCGGCCCGCGGCGCGCCCGCCGGCTTCCCGACGCGCCAAAGGCGGAGGAGGTCGACGCAGTCCTCGAGCAGGTGACGGGCAGCGAGCCGCTCGCGCTTCGGAACCGGGCGCTGCTCGAGCTCGTCTACTCCGCGGGACTGCGCAGCCAGGAGGCGGTCGACCTCGACCTCGCGGACGTGGATTTCGAGCAGGAAGCCGTCCACGTCAGGGGCAAGGGCGACAAGGAGCGGGTCGTCCCGCTCGGCGAGGAGGCGGCGTATCGGCTGCGGATCTACCTCGACGGGGCGCGACCGGAGCTCGCCCACGGAGCCGAGGACGCGCTCTTCCTCTCGGCGCGCGGCAACCGCCTGAACACGAGCACGATCAGGCGGCTCCTCCCCCACCCGCACCGGCTGCGCCACGCGTTCGCGACGCACCTGCTCGAGGGAGGCGCAGATCTGCGCGTGATCCAGGAGCTGCTCGGCCACAGCTCTCTGTCGACCACGCAGACGTACAGCCACGTGGACGGACGACGGCTCCGCAAGGTGTATGACCGAGCGCACCCGAGATCCTGAGGTCGAGGCATTTCTCGCGGTTTCCGCGGCCCGGCTCGCGCCGCGGACGGTCGACGCGTACCGCCGCGACCTGACCGCGTTCGGCGGCTGGCTCGATCGCTCGCCGTCGACTTGCTCGACCGAGGACCTCGAGCGGTACGTCTCGGAGCTTCGCGCCGAGGGTCTCGCAGCCACCACCATCGCGCGGCGGATCGCGGCCATCCGATCGTTCTTCCGGCATCAGGTGCTGGTCGGCCTCCGGGAGGACAACCCGGCCGCAGACGTCGCGCTGCCGCGTCGCGCGCGCAAGCTTCCGCGGACGCTTTCGCCCGGCGAGGCCGAGCGGCTCGTCGAGGCCGCCGCCGGGACGACTCCCCGCGACCTGCGCGACCGGGCGCTCGTCGAGCTGCTCTACGGGGCGGGACTGCGAGTGAGCGAGGCGGTCGGCCTCGAGAAGGGCGGCGTCGACCTCGACGAGCGGCTCGTTCGTTCGATCGGCAAGGGCGGCAAGGAGCGGATCGTCCCGCTCGGCCGAAGCGCCGCGGACGCACTTCGCAGGTACCTGAGCCGCGGCCGGCCCTTCCTGGACCGGCGCCACCGTCCGGAGCTCTTCCTCAACGCCAGAGGCGGCCCGCTCACCCGCGCCGGCGCGTTCCTGATCCTGCGCCGCCTGGCCGGGAAGGCCGGCCTCGACCCGAGCCGCATCCACCCGCACCTCCTGCGCCACTCCTTTGCCACCCATTTGCTCGAAGGCGGCGCCGACCTGCGCAGCGTCCAGGAGATGCTCGGACACGCCGATCTCGCCACGACCGAGCTCTACACGCACGTGACCGACCGCAGGCGCCGCGAGGCGTATTTCGCGGCCCACCCCCATGCGAAGAGAACATTCAAGGTTTCCGCAGGCGAGCCGATGGCAAAACCTAAGAAGGATGGCTCAACTTGACCCGCAGATGGCAATGCTCTTCGCTCTCACGTCAGGCGCGGGCTACCTGATGGTGATGAGCGGGGTCGGGAAGAGCCTGCTGGACTGGAAGAAGCGGCGGTCGTGCCCCTCGTGCGGCCGCAGGCCCTGCTCCTGCGTCTAGCGCCGCCCGACGACCAGCCTGACGACTCCGCCGAAGCGTAAGCGGGTTCCAGCGCGCGGTCGCTGAGCGAGCACGCGCCCGACACGGGCTGACCGCCTCTTCTTGACGCGGGCGAGTGAGCAATGGGCGCGCCGGATGAGCGTTCTGGCGCGCGGGAGCCGCTTACCGATCACGCGCGGGACGACGCAGCGCGGCGCCGGCGGCGGCGGTGGCGGAGGCGGTGGAGGCGGCGGAGGTGGAGGTGGCGGTGGAGGTGGCGGTGAGGCGGTGGCGGTGGCGGTGGCGGAGGCGGAGGCGGAGGCGGAGGCGGTGGCGGCGGTGGCGGTGGCGGCGGCGGCGGTGGCGGCGGAGGCGGAGGCGGAGGCGGACGGAGGCGGCCCCGTAGAGACCCGTATGACGCGCGTTCCCACCGAACTGGCCCCACTCGATGCCGCCGTAGCTCGAGCCATGCAGGTCGTACACCCAGACCTTGTCGTAGAGCCCTTCGAAGCCACTCCAGGCGCTCCCGAGAACGACGAGCTCGTTGCGTCCGTCGAGGTCGAGGTCCGCGATCGCCGGGACACCGCCGGCGCCGAGCTCCAGCTGCTTCGGGAAGTGGCTGTTCAGGACGCCGTTCCGGTCATAGAGCCGCACCTCGCCGAACTCGGATGAGCCCGCCACCTGCTTCGTGATCGCGATGTCCGGCTGCCCGTCGCCGTCCACGTCTCCGATCACAGGCGCGGAACTGCCCTGCCAGCTGTTCGTCCAGGTGCGCGGCCAGCCCGGAAAGATCGTCCCGTTCCCCTTCCAGACATTGAGCGCGTCGTCCGTCTGCACGACGATCTCCGGCACGCCGTCCCCGTCGAGATCGCCGAGCGCGGGCGCCGTCCCGTACGCGACGTCGCCCACAGCGGTCATCGTCCGCTCGACCGTCCCGTCCGCCGCCAGCACCTTGACGAACGACGTGATTCCCTGGGACGCCATGAGCACGATCTCCGGATCGCCGTCGCCGTCCACGTCGCCGATCGCCGGGAACGTGTCGACCTCGCCGTCCATCAGGACGGGGAACCCTGCGACCTCGCTCCCGTCGCGGTGGTACGCGTGGACATAGATCCCGGGCTCGTCCAACCGGACACGGTCACGATCTCGGGCACGCCGTCGCCGTCGAGATCGCCGATGGCAGGCGTGTGACGCTCCTGCCCGCCGTCGCCGCTGACCGGCCAGCCCTGGAGACGGTCCCGTTCGCGCGGTAGGCATGGAGTGCCCAGTCCTCTTCCTCGACGAAGATCTCGTCGAGCCCGTCACCGTCCACGTCGGCCAGGCTCGGCGGGCTGGCGATGTAGTTGGCGCCCTGGCGAGGCCAGCCGGGAAGCGATCGCGCCTGCGCCGTTGTACGCGACGAGGGAACCGCCGAAGTGCGCCGAGAAGACCTCCAAGCCGGCATCCGAGGTCGAGAGCTGCCCCAGCGCCGGCATGGCCGCGCCCCGGATCGCCACGGGCCAGCCCGGTTCCCGGCGACCCGTCGGCATTCCATGCGTAGAGCGGTCCCGAAGCGAGGCCGCTCGCAAGGATCTCGAGCGCCGGGTCGGCGTCGATGTTGCCGACGAGCGTGAGAACCGCGGGCCCTCCGTGGTACGTGCCGGGCCGCTCGAAGGTCTGGACGGGGAAGCCCGGCTCGAGATCAGGATCGCCGCCGGCCGACGCATGGCCGACGACGGCCAGCGCCGCGACGAGCAGCGAAGCGACTACGCCAAGAAAAAACCGCATCCGACCCCCTTTCGGGCCGGAATATTAGCGCCGAACGGCTCCCTTTTTCCGCAGCTGCTCGCCGATCTTCCGGGCTGCGGCCCGGAGCTCTCGGTCCTGCTCGTCGTCGTCGGCGATCGAGCCGAGGAGCAGGATCGTCTCGCGCTGCGGCGAGCCGTGGTCGAGGCAGAGCATCGCGAGCCTGCGCACCGCCTGGTTGTCGTCGTGCGACGCGAGCTCGTGCAGGAGCGCCCGCACGTCGTTGACCAGTCCAGGATGGTCACGCGAGAGCAGCTCGAGCGAGATCAGCGCCGAGCCGCGGCAGGCCGGGCTCTCGTCCTCGAGCCCCCGCCGCAGCAGTTCGGTCTTCTGGCGGTAGCGGAACTGGCCGACCGCCCGGTACGCCACCGCCCGCTCGCGGTAATCGGGCGAGCGGATCGAGGCCTCGAGCTCGTCCTGCCAGCGCGTCCGCAGGTCGGCGAGCTCGCGCTCGGCGCCCCGCCCCGCCAGCTCGTCCGCCTGGGCGGCGGCTGAGGCGAGCTCAGACAGCGGACAACGACCGCGGCGCCGGGCCCGACGTAGCGGTCGGCGGGCCTGAACAGCCGTCCGGTCTGCTTCTGCTCGAGGATGTGCGCCGACCAGCCGGCCACCCGCGAGCACGCGAACATCGCCGGCGTCAGATCCGGCGGGACGTCCGCGGCGTCCAGGAGCACGGCCGAGTAGAACTCGACGTTCGTCGCGATCACGTAGTCCGGCTTGCGCTCGTGCAGCGCCGCGAGCGCTGCCTCCTCGAGCTCCTCCGCGACCTCGATCCGCGGCGATCCCACCTCCTGCGCCACGCGCTTCAGGATCCGCGATCTCGGATCCTCGGCGCGATACACGCGATGGCCGAAGCCCATGATCCGGCCGTGCTGCTCGAGGATGTTCTTGACGTACGCGTCGGGGTCGCCCGTCTTCGCAACCTCGTCGAGCATCGGCAGCACGCGTGCGGGCGCGCCGCCGTGGAGCGGGCCGCTCAGAGCGCCGACGGCCGCTGACATCGCGGCGCCGCAATCGGCTCCGGTCGAGGCGACGACCCGCGCCGTGAACGTGGACGCGTTGAGCCCGTGCTCGGCGGTGCAGATCCAGTACGTGTCGATCGCCTTGACGTGGTCCGGATTTGCCTCGCCGCGCCAGCGCAGCAGGAACTTCTCCGCTGCCGTCTTGCCCTGCGCGACGACGTCGTCGGACGCAGGCTCGCGGCCCTCGGCGACTGCCGCGGAGCGCGCCACGATCCCCATCATCTGAGCCGACAGTCGTCCGAGGTCGTCGCGGGCCTGCTGGTCGTCGATGTCGACGAGCTTCTGAAGCCTCCACTCGCCCGCGAGGTGGGCAACCTCGGACTGCAGGTCGGCGGGAGCGTTGCCCGTCAGCCCCTGCGGGACGTACGGCTCGGGGTCCGGCATCCTCGAGTCGATGTCGTTGTCGACCAGCAGCCCCCAGATGTTCTCGTAGGGGTAGCGGCCGACGAGCTCCTCGATGTCGTAGCCGCGGTAACGGAGCGCGCCGCCCTCCCGATCGGGTGCGGCGATCGCCGTCTCGACGGCGACGACACCCTCGAGTCCTGGCTTGAAGTCGTTCATCGGGTCCGAAATGCTATCGGTAGAGTCGCCGCCGATGGCCCACCGAGTCACCCTCATCCCCGGCGACGGCACCGGTCCCGAGCTGACCGAGGCGACGCGCCGCGTGCTCGAGGCGACCGGAGTCGAGTTCGACTGGGACGTCCAGCTGGCCGGCAGCGACGTGATGGAACAGCAGGGCGGCAACCCGCTTCCCGACCACGTTCTCGACGCGATCCGCGAGAGCCGCGTCGCGCTGAAGGGCCCGATCACGACGCCGGTCGGCGGAGGCTTCCGCTCGGTCAACGTCGCGCTCCGCAAGGGCCTCGACCTCTACGGCCAGGTGCGTCCCTGCAAGAGCTACCCCGGCGTCCGCTCGCGCTACGAGGACGTGGACATCGTGATCGTGCGCGAGGCGACCGAGGACCTCTACGCGGGGATCGAGTACGAGGTGGACACGGCCGATGCGAAGGAGCTGACCGAGTGGATCCGCGCGCACGGCGGCCAGCTGCGCGACGACTCGGGCATCTCGATCAAGCCGATCTCCGTTTCGGGAACGCGCCGCATCTTCGAGTTCGCCTTCGATTACGCGCGCCGCCTCGGCCGCCGCAAGGTGACGAGCGTGCACAAGGCGAACATCATGAAGTTCACCGACGGGCTCTGGCTCCAGGTCTCCCGCGAGGTCGCGGAGCAGAACACGGACATCGAGTTCGAGGACCGCATCGTGGACAACCTCTCGATGCAGCTCGTCCAGCGGCCCGAGGAGTACGACGTGCTCGTGCTGCCGAATCTCTACGGGGACATCGTCTCCGACCTCGCCGCAGGCCTGATCGGCGGTCTCGGCCTCGCCCCGGGCGGCAACTTCGGCACCGAGGCGGCCGTCTTCGAGCCCACGCACGGCTCGGCGCCCAAGTACGCGGGCCAGAACAAGGTGAACCCGATGGCGATGATGCTCTCCGGCGTGCTGATGCTGCGCCACCTGGCGGAGGACGACGCGGCCGACCGCCTCGAGGGCGCGATCGCCGCGGTCATCGCCGAGGGCAAGAGCGTGACCTACGACATGAAGCCGTCGCGCGACGACCCGACCGCGGTCGGGACGAGCGACGTCGCGGACGCGATCATCGAGCAGATGGGGGTGACGCGTTTGAGCCAGCGGCGGAAGGTGACAGTCGTCGGGGCCGGGAACGTCGGCGCGACCTGCGCGCAGGAGCTCGCGCGGCGGGACTACGCGGACGTCGTGCTCGTGGACATCAAGGAGGGCCTGCCCGAGGGCAAGGCGCTCGACATCAACCAGGCGGCCGCAGTGCTCGGCTACGAGCCGAACGTGACGGGCTCGACGAGCTACGAGCCGACCGCGGGCTCGGACGTCGTCGTCATCACCGCGGGTGTTCCACGCACCGGAGACATGAGCCGCGACGATCTCGTCTCGACGAACGAGAAGATCGTCGGGTCGGTGGCGCGAGGCCGCGTGGCGCAATCGCCGGACGCGATCCTGATCATCGTCTCGAACCCGCTCGACGCGATGTGCCACGTCGCCAAGAACGTCTCGGGCTTCCCGAAGGAGCGCGTCTTCGGCCAGGCCGGGATCCTCGACACGGCGCGCCTCCAGACCTTCCTCGCCTGGGAGACAGGCTCGTCCGTCAAGGACGTGCAGGCCGTCGTCCTCGGCGGCCACGGCGACCAGATGGTCTCGGTCGTGTCGGCGACCACCGTCGGCGGCGTTCCGATCACGAAGCTCGTCTCCTCGGATCGGCTCGCAGAGCTGGTCCAGCGCACTGCGGTGGGCGGCGGCGAGGTCGTGAAGCTGCTGGGCACGTCCGCCTGGTACGCGCCGGGCGCGGCGACGGCTCAGATGGTCGACGCGGTCATGCTCGACGAGAAGCGCGTCCTGCCCTGCACCGCGTACCTCGAGGGCGAGTACGGGATCGACGGCCTGTACATGGGCGTGCCCGTGAAGCTCGGCGCCGGCGGGATCGAGGAGATCGTGGAGCTCGACCTGAGCGACGAGGAGAAATCCGCGCTCGAAGCCTCGGCCGAGGCCGTGCGCGACGTCGTCGGCATCCTCAGCCCTAGGGCTGATTCATCGCCACAGTTTCGGCACTATTCCGTCACCCACGTGTGCGGACTTTCTGAGTACGATCAAATCGGGGAGGAGGTCGGGGGTGCCTAAGCATCGGCGCCGACTGAGCATGGATCTAGGTCTCACGGCCGGACCGCGATCGTCTGCGGCGCCTCTGCCGGAATGGGTCTCGCGACCGCCGAGGCGCTCAGCGCCGAGGGCGCGAACGTCGCCATGTTCGCCCGGCGCCGCGACGAGCTGCAACGCGAGGCCGAGCGTCTCGGCGCGCTGCCGGTCCGCGGTGACCTGACGAACCCCAAGGACCTCGAGCGCCTCGTCGAGAAGACGCTCGAGGCCTTCGGCGGCATCGACATCCTCGTCAACAACGGCGGCGGGCCTCCGCGCACCTCCGCCCTGGAAATAACGGACGAGACGGTCGAGAGCGCCGTGGAGCTGCTCCTGCTCTCGGCCATCCGGCTGACGAACCTCTGTCTCCCCCACCTTCGGGCAAGCGGACACGGGCGAATCGTCAACATCACGTCGAGCTCCGTCCGCGAGCCGATCGACAACCTCGCGCTCTCGAACGCCGTGCGACCGGGCGTGATCGGCTGGGCCAAGACGCTCGCACGGGAGATCGGGCCGGACGCGGTGACCGTCAACTCGATCGCGCCCGGACGGATCGAGACTGCCCGGCTCCTGGCCAAGGACGCGGAGGACATCCCGCTGCGTCGCGTCGGCCAGCCGAAGGAGATCGGCGAGGTGATCTGCTTCCTCGCCTCCGACCGGGCCTCGTACGTCACGGGCGCCGTGATCCCGGTCGACGGTGGCATGACGCGCCTGCTCCTCTAATCCAGACCTGGCGCGTCGCCCGTATCCTGAGTCGGTGGCCCGCCTCTTCAAATACCTGCTCGCAACCGGCCTGGTCCTGGCCGTCGTCGTCGTCGGGCTGTACGTCATCCCGTCCGACCAGTACATCTTCCTGCCGGACAAGGCCCGCCCCCTGGCGCCGTTCGTCACGGTCAAGGGCGAGAGGTCGGACAAGGACGGCGGCGGGATCTACTACGTCGCGGTCGAGGTGAAGAAGGCGAGCATCCTGGAGAAGCTCTTCCACGGGCTGCATGAAGGCTCCACGCTCGTTCCCGCGGCCGCCATCCGCGCGCCCGGCGAAAGCGACGCGCAGCATCAGCGGGTCGAGATCCAGGCGATGTCCGAGTCACAGAAGATCGGGGCCGCTGTCGCGCTCCGGTCGCTGGGCTATCGCGTGCCGGTCAAGGTGCTGGGAACGTTGGTCGCCCAGGTCGCGACGGACGGGCCGTCCGCGGGGAAGCTCGAGCCCGGCGACAAGATCGTCGCGATCGACGGGCAGCCGACGAAGACCGCGGCAGAGATCCGCGGCGCAATCGCGAAGCATCGCCCCGGAGAGACCGTCGAGGTCACCGTGCGCAGAAACGGAGCGCAGAAGAAGGTGGACGTGAAGACGGTGCCCGACCCGAAAGAGCTCGAAGCGCCCGCTGATCGGGGTCTTCCTCCAGAACGAGACCAAGATCTCGCTGCCCGTGCCCGTGCACATCGACCTCGGCCAGGTGGGTGGGCCATCCGCGGGCCTCGCCTTTGCGCTCGACGTCGTCGAGGAGCTGGGCCACGACATCGACCACGGACACAAGGTGGTCGCGAGCGGCGAGATTCTCCAGGACGGGACCGTGATCCCAGTCGGAGGCCTGAAACAGAAGACGATCGGCGCAAAACGGGCCGGAGCAGACGTCTTCCTCGTTCCGGCTGGGGAAAACGCGCAGGAAGCGAAGCGCTACGCGGGAAGCATGCGCGTAATCCCTGTGCATAGTTTTCGACAGGCGTTGCATGCGCTGGCAACGCTGAAATAGAAACACTCAAATTCGCCAAATTTTCGGCCTGCCGTTCCTGCCGGAATTTGCTCAGTTTTCCTCTCTGGCAGCCTTGAAACGAGGGGCACAAGCGCTCATGATCGCGCACGATCGCAGCAGGTCGGCCAGCAGGAGCAAACCAAACCGTGAGCAAAAAGAATAAAGCAAGCTGCGGACTTTGCTATTTCCGACAGGCGGGTTTGTGCGCCCTCCCCGAGTCCCCCTGCCCGACCTATCGCCCGGTTGGACGAGGAACTCTCTCTCCCCCGCAACAGGCTCGCCTGATTCCGCGGATCGCCCAGCACGCCGCATAACCATCGGCTGCTGGGCGATTCCGTATCGCTTCGCTCACTTCACGGGGGAACCCCTGGTTCCCCCGTGCGCCCCCTCCTTGCGAGTGGTGCTGGGGTTCGATCGGTTCAGGAGCCGGCGTTTCGTGCAGTGATTCCAGCGTTCTCCTCTCGCTAGTTGGCCTCCCGCCGGGTCGAGCCCGGCTCCGGCGGCGAGTGGTTGTTGCTCTCGTTCAGTTTTAGACTCGTTCCATGGGACTGTTTCGTCGCGCCGAGGGCTCCGCCGAGGACTGGCAGCCTCGGCTCTGGGCGATCGTGATCGGGCTCGGGCTGATCGTGATCTGGGCGATCGCGTTCATCGCCAAGAACAGCGACCACGTGCAGATCGACTTTGTCCTGTTCTCGACCAGCGCGTCGCTGATCTGGCTTCTGATCCTGCTCCTCGGAGTGGGGTTCCTCGGCGGCGTGCTGGCGTCGCAGCTGTACCGGCGGCGATCAGGCCGCGCGGCGCAGGAGCATCGCGGCGCGGACGGCTGACGCCAGACGGCGAACCGCTTCCTCGATCGCCGCGGGCGACTCGTAGCTGAACGCGAGACGCAACGAGCTTTCGCCCCCGCGTCCGCAGAAGAAGTCGGATCCCGGAACGAACGTCACACCCTCCGGGTGCAGGTCCGCGGTCGCCACGCCCTCGCGGAGGTCGACCCACAGGAAGTAGCCGCCCTCGGGGACGGTCCAGCGTCGCCTCGGGAAGGTGGCGCTCGAGCGCCGCAACCATCGCGTCGCGCCGCTCGCGGAGGAGCCCGCGCACGCGCTCGAGGTTCGGCTCGAACGCCCCGCGCCGGAGAAACTCGTAGACGGTCGCCTGCGAGAGCAGAGCGGGCGTGATGTACGACGAGGTCGCGGCGGCCACGACGCCGTCCACGAGCTCGGCCGGCAGGACGAGGTAGCCGACGCGCAGGCCCGGCGCCACGGTCTTCGAGAAGGAGGAGCTGTAGACGACGTTCCGTCCCTTCGTCAGCTCGAACACCGTCGGCAGCGCCTCGCCCTCGAAGCGCACGAGCCCGTAGGGATCGTCCTCGAGCACGAGCAGGCCGCCCTTGGCCAGGTCGGCGAGCTGCTTGCGCCGTTCGAGCGGCAGCGTCTTTCCCGTGGGGTTCTGGAAGGTCGGGATCGTGTACAGGAACGCGCCCTCCTCGATCGTCGGCTCCTCGTCGAGCGGGACGCAGATCACCTCGGCGTCGAGGTCGTCGAGGATCTTCAGCGGCCGGTCGTAGGTCGGCGCCTCGACGATGACGGTCCCGTTCGGCGCGAGCAGCTCGGCGAGGAAGCGGAAGCCCTGGAGCGAGCCGTTCGTGAGAACGACCCGCTCCGGCTCCACGCGGTGCCGGTCGGCGATCCAATCGCGGAGAGGCCCGTAGCCGCCGGCCGGCCCGTAGTTCAGGACGGTGGCGCCGTCCCGCTCGATCGCGGCGCGCGCGCAGTCGGCGAGCTCCTCGAGCGCAAGGCACTCGGGCGCCGGGACGCCGCGGGCGAGCGAGATCGACTCCACGAGACGCACCCTAGAATCCGGCCCGGACATGAGCGGGCGCCCTCGAAGCAGCTCAGCTGTACGCTCGCCGTTACGTAGGCGCTGAGCGTGCCGGCGGTCTCGAGCCGCCAGCTCGGCGACCTCGGTCGGCGTCGTGCCGACCCGAACGCCTGCCGCCTCGAGCGCTTCCTTCTTCGCCTCGGCCGTGCCGGACGATCCGGAGATGATCGCGCCCGCGTGGCCCATCGTCTTGCCCGGCGGCGCCGTGAAGCCGGCGATGTAGGCCACGACCGGCTTGGACATCTCTGCCCCGATGTAGCGCGCGGCCTTCTCCTCCTCGTCGCCGCCGATCTCGCCGACCATGACGACGACATCGGTCTCGTCGTCCGTCTCGAAGCGCCCGAGGATGTCGATGAACGACGAGCCGACGACCGGATCGCCGCCGATCCCGACGATCGTCGAGTTCCCGAGCCCGCGCTGCGCCAGCTCGTAGCCGATCTGGTACGTGAGCGTCCCCGAGCGGCTGACGAGGCCGATCCGGCCCTCGCGCCAGCACCTCGGCCGGGATGATCCCGACGTTCGCCTTGCCCGGCGAGAGCGCGCCCGGGCAGTTCGGGCCGAGCATCGTGATCCCCTTCGGCCGGATGTAGTTGTAGACGCGCAGCATCTCGTGCGCCGGGAGGCCCTCGGCGACGCAGATCACGGTCTCGATGCCCGCGTCGACGGCCTCGTAGATCGCGTCGGCGGCGAAGCGGGCCGGAACGAAGACGAGCGTCGTGTTCGCCCGGTCTCGGCGACGGCGTCCGCGACCGTGTTGAAGACGGGGATCCCGGACACGTCCTGGCCGCCCTTGCCCGGCGTGACGCCCGCGACGACGTTCGTCCCGTAGTCGCGGTTGCGCACGGCGTGGAACGAGCCCTCGGAGCCCGTGATGCCCTGGACGACGAGCCGCGTCTCGTTGCCGACGACGATCGCCATCAGCGCTTCCTGCCCTTTGAAGATCGCGCGCTCGAGCCGGAGCTTCCCGTCTTCGACCCGGTCGGCAAGCAGCTCGCGGATTCGGCGCGCTGTCTTCGTCAGGCGTGCCCGAGCGGTCGAGCCACGCCTCGAAGTCGATGCGCTTGTCCTCGAGCTCGTACGCCTCGACCTCGAGCCCAGCCGCGTCGAACATCCCGCGCCACTCGTCCTCGGAGTAGTTCCGGACGTGCGTCGGGTCGCGCAGCTTGTCGGCTTCCTCGCCCGTCCTCGCCCATGAACAGGTTGTCCGAGACGAGCACGAGGTTGCGGCTCGACGCGGGCCATCTCCTTCAGCGCGTTGCGCGGGATCCTGGAAGTGGTGCGCCGCCACGCGGCACGCGACGACGTCGAAGCTCGAATCGGCGAACGGGATCTCCTCCGCGCGGCTGACGACCGTCGGCTGCATGCCCGGCGCCGAGTCGATCGTCACGACTTCGAGCCCGGCCTCGCGCAGGACGCGCGCCACGTTCCCGCCTCCGGTGGCGACGTCGAGAGCCGTCTCGCCCTCGGCCCACTCGGCGAAGAGCTCGAGATCGCGCCCCTCGCGGTGCGCGTCGCTCTCGCGATACGCCTCGGCCCGCTCCGACCAGACGTCAGTCATGCGCCAGCTCCACGGCCCGCTTCGCCGCGTCGAGCATCGTCGCCTCGACGTGGATGTTGTCGCGGCCCGCGTCCTCGAGGATCTGCCGGCCCTCCTCCGCGTTCGTCCCGTCGAAGCGAACGACGATCGGGTGCTCGATCCCTGTCTGGTCGAGCGCCTGGAGCATCCCCTGCGCCACGACGTCGCAACGCGTGATGCCCGCGAAGATGTTGAAGAAGATCGACTTGACCTGCGGGTCGGCGCTGATGATCTCGAGCGCGTCCACGACTCCCTGCGCGTCGCCGCCGCCGCCCAGGTCGCAGAAGTTCGCCGGCTTTCCGCCTGCGAGCGCGATCACGTCCAGGGTGGACATGACCAGGCCGGCCCCGTTGCCGAGGATCCCGACCTCGCCGTCCAGCTTCACGTAGGTCACGCCCTTCTCGCGCGCGGCGCGCTCCTCCGGCGGGTACGCCTCGAGGTCGCGCATCTCGGCGATGTCCGGGTGCTTGTAGAGCGCGTTGTCGTCCACCGTGAACTTGGAGTCGAGCGCTTTGACCTCGCCCTCGGGCGTCACGATCAGCGGGTTGATCTCGCAGAGCATCGCGTCCGCGCCGACGAACGCGTCGTAGAGCTTCTGGACGATGGAGAGGATCTGCTTCTGCTCGTTCGGATCGTCGATGCCCGCGGCGTAGATCAGTCGGCGGGCCTGGTAGGGCTGGAAGCCCTCGAGCGGGTCGACGTGGAGCCTCGCCAGCGCCTCGGGGCGCTCGGACGCGACCTCCTCGATGTCGATCCCGCCTTCCTTCGTGAGCATGAAGAGCGCCTTCTTCTCGCCCCGGTCGAACGTGACCGAGAGGTAGTACTCGCGCTCGATGTCGGAGGCCTTCTCGATCCAGAGCTTGCGGACGACGTGGCCGTTGATGTCCAGCCCGAGGATCGCCTCCGCGTGCTGCGCGGCCTCGTCCGGCGAGTCTGCGAGCTGGATTCCGCCGGCCTTCCCTCGGCCCCCGGTCAGCACCTGGGCCTTGACGACGACCTGGCCGCCGATCTCCTCGGCAGCGGCTCTGGCCTCCTCCGGGGTCGAGGCGACACGCCCCTCCGAGACCGGAATCCCGAAGCGCTTGAAGAGTTCCTTTCCTTGGTGCTCGTAGAGGTCCACAGGCGCGGCGACTCTAGCTTAGGAGCGGTTCTGACCGCTTCGAGCGCATCGGCTGTTCAGTTCCGACGGACATGCGACCGAAGGCCGCACATCCTGACGTCGGCACCGCAAGCGGTGCCTTAGAGTGCCGGCTTCACCCACGAAGGAGGCCCAGTGAGCGAGCAAGAGACCACGCTGCAGGACGACGAGATTCAGAGCGAGTCGACGGAGTCCCCCGGGACCGAAGAGGGCGACAGCGACGGGATGGACTCGGGCGGCGGCGAGAGCGGCGGCGGATCCGACTCGGACGGCACGGACAGCGATTCCGACGGCACCGACTCGTAGCCTCAGCAGCGCGGTCGCGCGCTGCGTTGCACCCGTCGAAGCCGAGCGCTTCTTCGGTGAGTACTGGGAGCGGAAACCCCTCCTCGTCCCACGCGACGAGGAGGGCCGCTTCCACGACCTGCTGACGATCGCCGAGGTCGAGCGGCGCGTCACCGCCGGCGGCCTGCGCCATCCGGCGTTCCGCGTCGTCAAGGAAGGCGCGACGATCCGGCTCGGCGACTACGCGGAGGACATCCCGTGGACGCCGACCTCGTTCTCGGGGACGGCCGAGGTGGAACGGGTCGCGGCGCAGTTCGAAGGCGGCGCGACGATCGTCCTCCAGGCGCTCCAGCACTACCATCCTCCGCTCGCGGAGTTCTGCCGCGAGCTCGAGCGCGAGCTCGGCCATCCCGCGCAGGCGAACGCGTACTACACGCCGTCGAGCGCGCAGGGCTTCAAGGTGCACCACGACACCCACGACGTGCTGTGCCTCCAGGTCGAGGGCGAGAAGCGCTGGCTCGTCTACGCGCCCCTTCTCGAGCTGCCGCTGAAGCACCAGAAGTACACCGCCGAGATGGGTGAGCCGGGCGAGCCGCTGATGGACGTCACCATGCGCGCGGGCGACACGCTCTACCTGCCGCGCGGCTGGCTCCACCAGGCGATGACCTCCGACACGCCGTCGCTCCACCTGACCGTGGGCATCAACGTCGCAACCTGGCGCGACGCGGTTCGGGAGGCGCTGGACGAGGTGGCGCGAGGAGGACGTGCGCTTTCGGCGCGGCGTGGGTGCTGAGGCAGCTGCTCCGGAAGGGCTTCTCGACGCGCTCGCCGAGCGGCTGCGGCCCGAGGTCGTCGCGCAGCGGCAGAGGCGCGCCTTCGTGGAGGGCCGGCGCGCGCTCCGCGGGGACGTGTTCGACCAGCTGCGTGCGGTCGAGGATCTCGACGTCGATACGCAGCTGGTCCGACGCGAGACCGTGATCGCCGACCTCGACGTCGTCGGCGCCGAAGCGACGCTCTCCTACGAGGGGCGCACGCTCCGGCTCCCGGCGCGGATCGCTTCGGAGATCGAGTTCATGCTCGACGCGGAAGGTGAGTTCGCGGCCGCCGACCTGCCCGGGCGGCTCGACGACGAGAGCCGTCTCGTCCTCGTGCGCAGGCTCGTGCGCGAGGGCTTTCTCCGGATCACGCCCGACTGACGACGTAGCGGCGCGGCCGCTCCAGGGTCTCCGATGCGCAGGTCATCTGGGTGAGGTCGCCCGGCTCTTCATCGACCCGCACTCCGTGCTGTTCGCCGCCGACCGCGGCAAAGGTCACGTTCCAGGAGCCGTCGTGCCGCTCCACCCGCTCGAGTGCGAGGTCGTCGATGCCGACCAGCCCGGTCAGCTCGCGGACGAAGCGCTCGGCCGCCTGCACGGCGAAGGTGTAGATCGAGCGCCCGCGGAAGTTGCTCATCGCGACCCGGCGTGCGAAGTGCTCGTCGAGGACCGTGCCGGCGGTCTCCCGGTCGACGCGGCCGTAGTACAGGCCCTCGGGGAGGCAGACGAGGTTGCCGGCGAAACGGTCGCCGCCGATGTGCGAGACCTGCCACGCCCAGTCCGGGTCGAGCTCGTCGCGGAGCGCCTCGTACAGCGTGCGCCCGTAACGGGCACAGCACGGGTCGTGCTTGCCGTGCGTGCAGACGAGGAAGAGCGGGTGGCCGGCGGGCTCGCCCGGCGAGCAGGTCGAGCCCTCGCAGGTCGTCGTAGGCCTCGAACTCGGTTCGCGTGATCTTGGTCAGGCCCGGCCTCGACGCTACGGCGTACGCGAGTAGCCCGGGGTGCCCCCTGCGGTCGGGGCGCCTGATGAAGAGGAGCCTTCCGTGGGGCGCGAGCGCCACCTGGTCGCGCAGATGCCGCTTGACCTGGTCGGACAGGCCGCTTCCGGACAGGGCGTCTCTCGCCCAGAGGCCGCGGTACTCGATCAGGAGCCAGTGGTCGATTCGGCTGGCGGTCGCGCCGAGCGGCTCGTCGTTCTCGCGCGAGAGATCCGCGCAAAACGGCTGCCTGCCCGTCAATCGGCGCCCTGGGTGACGAGGCAGATGACCTGGCCGGTCGAGACCGGACTGCCCGGGCTCGACGGAGAGGCTCGACACGGTGCCCGCGCGCGGAGTCGTGATCTCGTTCTCCATCTTCATCGCCTCGACGACGCAGACGACCTGGCCCGCCTCGACCTCGTCGCCTTCGGCGACCTCGACCGCGAGGACGGTGCCCTGCATCGGCGTGACGATCGCGTCGCGGGCAGCGCCGTGATGTCCGCCCTGTGCGTCGCGGTCGCGGCGTCTCCGCGCGAGCTCCGCGTGCGGGGGCTCCGGCTCGAGGAGCTTGATCTCGAAGCGGCGACCCTCGACCTCTGCCCGGACGACATGCTCCCGAAGCCGTCCGTCCGACGCCGCCACTACGCTTGTTGCCTGATGAGACAACTGCTCCGCGCGTTCGGCCAGCTCCTCCGACTCGGTGACGCCGTGGCACGTCTCGCCGGCTGCGAAGCACGGGTGCTCCAGCAGCGCGCGATGGAAGCCCACGAGCGTCGTGATCCCATCGATCTCGTACTCGCCGAGCGCCCGGAGCATGCGGCGCCGCGCGTGGTCGCGGTCGACGCCGTGGACGCAGAGCTTGGCGACGAGCGGGTCGTAGAGGCCGACGACCTCGCTTCCCTCCGTGACGCCCGAATCGACCCGCACACCAGGACCGGAAGGCTCGCGGTAGCGCGTGATCCGCCCGGGCGTGGGCAGAAAGCCGGTCGACGGATCCTCCGCGTTGATGCGGCACTCGATCGCGTGCCCCGTCAAGCGCAGGTCGTCCTGGCTCAGCGATAGCGGCTCACCTGCCGCGATCAACACCTGCTCGCGGACGAGGTCGAGGCCCGTCACGAGCTCGGTGACCGTGTGCTCGACCTGGAGCCGGGTGTTCATCTCGAGGAAGAAGTACTCGCCCTCCCTCGAGAGGAGGCCCTCGATCGTGCCCGCGGAGCGGTATCCGACGGCGCGGGCCGCGTCGACGGCGATCGCTCCGATCCGGGCGCGCAGCTCCTCGTCGACCGCCGGCGAGGGCGTCTCCTCGACGAGCTTCTGGTGGCGGCGCTGGATCGTGCAGTCGCGCTCGCCGAGATGGATCACCGAGCCGTGCTGGTCGGCGAGGACCTGCACCTCGACGTGGCGAGGATCCTCGAGGTAGCGCTCGACGTAGACCGCGTCGTCGGAGAAATACGCCTGGCCTTCGCGGCGTGCGGCCTCGTAGGCGCGCTCGACCTCCTCGGACGAGGCGACGACCTTGAGGCCTTTCCCGCCGCCTCCGGCAGAGGCCTTGATGGCGATCGGCCAGCCGTACTCGTCCCCGAGCCGGCGCACCTCGTCCGCCGAGTCCACGGGCTCGGTCGTGCCGGGGATGATCGGGACGCCGGCGGCGCTCATCGTCT
Organism: uncultured Actinomycetes bacterium; assembly: GCA_963712635.1. Lineage (GTDB taxonomy): Bacteria > Actinomycetota > Thermoleophilia > Gaiellales > Gaiellaceae > VAXT01. The sequence goes on from CAVQIS010000008.1 coordinate 1,143,173, forward strand.
GCCGAGCGGCGACCTTCGACCCCATCAGCTCCATCGCCTCGGCGGGAGGGCCGATCCAGACCAGGCCGGCGGCCTCGACGGCGCGCGCGAAGTCCGGGTTCTCGGCGAGGAACCCGTAACCGGGGTGAACCGCCTCTGCGCCCGAGCGCTTGGCCGCGTCGAGGATCCGTTCCTGATTCAGGTAGCTCTCGGCGGGCGTGCCCGGGCCGACGAGGTAGGCCTCGTCCGCGTAGGCGGCGTGCAGCGAGCCGCGGTCGGCCTCGGAGTAGATGGCGACCGAGCCGATGTCGAGCTCGCGCAGCGTCCGGCAGATGCGAACGGCGATCTCTCCGCGGTTGGCGACGAGAATCTTCGTGAAGGGCGGCATGGCGAGCGTATTCTCCTTACCCGTGAGCATCGCCGATCAGTTGACGCTGGCGCGGGCCGCAGCCGTCCCGGTCGTGATCGTCCTCTTCGTCTGGGACTTCCCGAACCACAACTACTGGGCGACCGCCGTGTTCGCCGTCGCGATGGCCACTGACTGGTTCGACGGCCGGCTCGCGAGGCGGAGCGGCCAGACGTCCGCGCTCGGCTCGCTCCTCGACCCGGTCGCGGACAAGCTGCTCGTGCTCACGGCGATGATCCTGCTCGTCGGCGAGGGAGTGTTCCCGGGCTGGATGGTCGCGCTGATCGTGGCTCGCGAGCTGCTCGTCTCGGGCCTCCGGCTCGCCGCGCTCGAACGGGGAACCGTGCTCCACGCCCGCGACCTGGGGCGTATCAAGACCTGGACGCAGGCCGTCGCGGCCGGGCTGGGAGGTCTCGCCGCGGCCGGCGCGTTCGACGACTCGATCGCCGTCTGGGCGCTGGCAATCGCGCTCGCGCTGACGTGGATCTCCGGGCTCGACTACGCGCGGTTGGCGCCGCGGCTGCTGCGCGGCGATCCCGTGTCGGAGGCGAACCGGGCGGAGCGTCGCCGTCCGACTCGACGTTCTCGAGCAGCCCCGCAAGCCGCCAGACGCTTCGATAAGGGCCGCCTGATTCGTCGCCGCGCGACTCGAGCGCGCTGACGATCGCGGCGCGCTCCTCGGGCGACGGCTCCGGGGTGATCTCCAGCTCCACGACCCGGACCCTAAAGATCTTCGGACGACCGGACGATGAGTCTGGTGTGGGACGTCCGCGCCTGCTCGCACTCTTCGCGTGCCTGATCGTCGGCCTGGCGGCAGCTCCGGGAGCCTCGCCCGCAGGCCGTTCCTGGGCCCAGCCGCAGATCCGCCTGGTCGTCTCGCATGGCCTGATGGCTCGAACGGTCGCGTCCTTCCGGCCGAACGACGCGCTGACCCAGGGCGAGCTCAGCACCCTCGTCGCCGAGCTGACCGAGCAGCCGCCGAAGACGCCGGCCGACCCCGCGGCAACCGTGTCGATGGCGCAGCTCGACGCTCGCCTCGTCCGCGCGCTCGACATGAGCGACGACGCGTCGTCCTTCCAGGGCGCAGCCGCCGCGGCGGGGCTCCGTCCGCCTGCCCGCTTCGGGACCGAGGTCGTCGCGCGCCTCCTCGGCCTGCGCACGAACCATCCGACCGGTCACGACGATCTCGAGCTGCTACCCAACGACCCCGCGACCCGCGCGGAGGCCGCGTACTCCGTCGCCCAGCTGCTCGTGCTCTCGGACTGGCAGAAGCAAGAGGTCGACGACGCGGCGACCGCGTTCGAGCTTCCGCTGCTGACTCCGTGGCAGCGCAAGGTCCTGACGACCGCCGTCAAGTTCATCGGCTACCCCTACATCTGGGGCGGCGAGTTCGAGACGCCGCAGTCGCCGTACGGCGCCCAGGCCCAGGGCGGATTCGACTGCTCCGGGTTCGTCTGGCGCGTCTACAAGATCCAGTCCTATCCCGGCGCCCCGCAGCTGACGAACGTCCTGCGCGGCCGAACCGCCGCGGCGATGGCCGGCGAGGTTCCGAAGCGCATGCGCATCAAGCCTGCGCGCCTCGCCCCGGCCGACGTCATGTTCTTCGGGCCCGGCGGCCCGCGCGCGAACGCGGCTCGGATCGACCACGCTGGGATCTACCTCGGAAACGGCTGGCTGATCAATTCGTCGCGCTACGGCGTCGCGCTCGCTCCGGTCGGCGGCTGGTACGAGAGCCGGCTCGCCTGGGGCCGGCGCCCGATCGTCGAAGCCGGCCTCTAGGCACTCCTCTCTGGGCGGGAAGCGAGTTTTCCCCCGTATGGGTGATTCCTCCACGGGTTTCTCGGGCAAGAATCGCCGTTGTCCGAACGTTCACCGAGTTGGGAGGAAATACAAGTGCTCGAGTGGAAGCCTCGTTTCGCCGCAGTTCTCGTCCTGCTCACGCTCCTCGTGGTCGCAGCCATTGCCAGCGGCTACTTCGAGTTCGTCCTCGACAACTGGGAGTGGTAACCGAGTAGTCGAGTCGAGAGGAAGGAGGAGCGGGACGATGGCGCACCGCTTGGCGCCGATCGTGGTACCGGTCTATCTCGGAGGCATCGCCTCCGTGCTCTACGCCGCGTACTCGTTCGGGACGGTCAGCCATCCCGCTTCGCTGTTCCTCGGCGTCGCGGCGCTCCTCGCGGCCTCGACCCTCGCCAGCCGTTACCCGGTCCCCATCGAGGGCCCGGACAGCGGCGGCGTCTCGCTCTCGTTCGTCTTCGCGGCCAGTGCGATCGTGCTCTTCGGCTGGGATGCCGGCGTCCTGGTGGCCTTCGCGGCACCGGTTCTCATCCAGCTGACGGAGCACAGGCCGCTCGTCCGGATCGCCTACAACGGATCCGTCTTCGCATGCGCGGCGGCCGTCGGCGGCTTCCTCGTCAGCTTCATCCCGGGAGACGGGACCGACGCGCTGACCGCCAAGGTCGGCGTCTCGGCATCGACCCAGTACGGCATCAACCTGATCCTGATTTCGCTCGTCGTCGCGATCACGTCGCGCCGGCCGTTCTTCCCGCTGATCCGCCAGAGCCTGCGCTGGACGATCATGGTCTTCGCGCTGATGGCGTCGGCCGCGCTGATGCTCGTCGTCCTCTGGCAGCGCTCGCCGTTCCTCTCGGCCGCGCTCGTCGGCCCGCTGCTCGCGATCGCGCTCTACCAGCGCTCGACCTACCGCGCCCTGCGCGCGATGAGGCTCGCGCTGACCGATCCGCTGACCGGGCTCGGCAACCACCGGCACTTCCACGACCGGCTCGAGCGCGAGCTGATCGAGGCCGAGCGCAACGGCGAGAGCTTCAGCCTCTGCCTCGTCGACGTGGACGACTTCAAGCGCGTCAACGATCTCTTCGGCCACCCCGCCGGCGACCGTGTTCTCTCTCGCCTCGCCACAACCCTGCGGCAGAACGGCGAGGCTTTCCGGCTCGGCGGCGACGAGTTCGCGCTGCTCCTGCCCGAGTACAACGAGAGCGAGGCCGTCGCCACCGCCGAGTCGATCATCGAGCGGATCGCGAACCTCGGCCTGGACTCGATCGGCTCCGTAACCGTCTCTGCCGGTGTCGCCACGTTCCCGCGCCAGGCGCCCGACCGCGGCGAGCTGATCCGCCTCGCGGACAGCGCGCTCTACTGGGCCAAGGAGAACGGGAAGAACCGCGTCCACGTGTACCGGCCGGACGTCGTCGAGCTCGCCGAGCTGAGGAAGCTCGCGACCGGGGCCGACCGCGCGGCCCGCTTCCGCGCAGCGGCGAGCCTGGCAAAGGCGGTCGACCTCCGAGACACGTACACGGGCAGCCACTCCGCGCGCGTGGCCGACCTCGCGGCGCGAGTCGCTGCGCGGCTCGGCCTCGACCAGGAGCAGATCGAGCTCGCGCGGCTCGCGGGCAGCCTGCACGACCTTGGAAAGCTCGCGATCCCGGAGGAGATCCTTCGGAAGCCGGGCCCGCTGACCGGACCGGAGCGCCTCGTCCTCGAGCGGCACCCACAGATCGGCTTCCGCATGCTCGACAGCCTCGGCATCGAGCCCGTCGCCGACTGGATCCTGCACCACCATGAGCGCTGGGACGGCCACGGCTATCCCGACCGGCTCCCGGGCCCGGAGATCCCGCTCGGCGCGCGGATCATCTTCGTCGTGGACGCCTACGACGCGATGACGTCAGACCGCGTCTACCGCGGAAAGCTGGCGCAGACCGAAGCGCTGGCCGAGTTGCAGCGCTGCGCGGGCACGCAGTTCGACCCGACGGTCGTCGACGCGCTGGCCGACGAGCTCGAGCACGCCTTCCGCGAAGAGCTCGCGCCCGCCGCGGTCGCCTCGTAGGCGCCGGCAAGAGTCACGAATCCGGCACGCTCGCGTCACCCACGCGTGCGTCCTACGCGATTACGATCGCAGCGGGGAGGAGGTGGCGAGTGCCTAAGACCGTCCGCCCCGAAAGCGTTCGTGCCGGCTCTAGAGCGGGATGTTCCCGTGCTTCCGGCGCGGCCGCGGCTCGCGCTTCGTGAGGCACGTCCCCAGCGCGTCGATCAGCACCGCGCGCGTCCGCCGCGGCTCGATCACCTCGTCCACGTAGCCGCGCTCGGCGGCGACGTACGGGTTCGCGAACTGCTCGCGGTAGTCATGGACGAGCTCCTCCCGGCGCGCCTCGGGATCGTCCGCCTCCTCGAGCTCGCTGCGGAACACGATGTTCACGGCGCCCTCCGGCCCCATCACCGCGACCTCGGCGGTCGGCCACGCGAAGTTGAAATCGGCCCGGATGTGCTTGGAGCTCATGACGTCGTACGCCCCGCCGTACGCCTTGCGCGTGATCACGGCCAGCTTCGGCACCGTCGCCTCGCAGTACGCGTACAGCAGCTTCGCTCCGTGCCGGATGATCCCGCCCCACTCCTGCGCCGTGCCCGGGAGAAAGCCCGGCACGTCCACGAACGTGACGAGAGGAATGTTGAACGCGTCGCAGGTCCGCACGAACCGCGCGGCCTTCACGGACGAGTCGATGTCGAGCACACCAGCCAGCGCCCGCGGCTGGTTTCCGACGATCCCGACCGAGTGACCGCCGAGCCGCGCGAAGCCGCACACGATGTTCTCCGCATACCGCTCGTGCACCTCGAGGAACTCGCCGTCGTCGACGACCCGCCGGACGACGTCCTTCATGTCGTACGGCTTGTTCGGGTTGTCCGGAATGAGCGTGTCCAGCTCCGGGTCTTCGCGATCCACGGGATCCGACGGCTCGAAGAACGGCGGCGGGTCGAGGTTGTTCTGGGGCAGGAACGAGAGCAGGTAGCGCGCGTCCTCGAGACACGCCTCCTCGTTCGGCGCGATGAACTGCGCGACGCCCGACTTCGCCGCATGCGTCGCCGCGCCGCCGAGCTCCTCGAAGCTCACCTCCTCGCCGGTCACGGTCTTCACCACGTCGGGCCCGGTGATGAACATGTACGACGATCCCTCGACCATCAGCACGAAGTCGGTCATCGCCGGTGAGTAGACCGCCCCGCCGGCCGTCGGGCCCATGACGAGCGAGATCTGCGGGATCACGCCCGAGGCCTGGACGTTGCGCCAGAAGATCTCCGCGTAGCCGGCGAGCGAGACGACGCCTTCCTGGATCCGCGCGCCGCCGGAGTCGTTGATCCCGATCACCGGACAGCCGTACTTCGCGGCCATGTCCATGACCTTGCAGATCTTCTCGGCGAAGGCCTCGGACAGGCTCCCGCCGAAGATCGTGAAGTCCTGCGAGAAGACGAAGACCTTGCGGCCGAAGATCGTCCCGTAGCCGGTCACGACCGCGTCTCCGTACGGCCGCCGATCCATCATCCCGAAGAGCGGATTGCGGTGCCGCACGTAGCGGTCGAGCTCGACGAACGAGCCCGGATCGAGGAGCTTCTCCGCCCGCTCGCGCGCGAGCATCTTGCCCTGCCCGCGCTGTCGCTCGACGGCTTTCTCGGTGCCCGCATGGAGCGACTCGTCGCGCAGCTTCTGGAGCTGTTCGAGCTTTCCCTGGGTCGATTCGTCGGTCGCGGCCATTGGCGAAGGAGAGTAGTGGTTCGGCCGGTGACGTTGCCCGGTGACTGGGTCGCGAGCACCAAGCCAGAGGCCGCACTCGCTCGAAGCCAATGCTGAATGAAGCATTGGTGAGAGCGAGGGTGGACCTCTGGCGCCGCGTGATCGCGGGCCAGGCGCCATGGCCACGTTGCCGGCCGAACCACCGCTACAGTCGTCGCCGTGGGACTCCCGCCCGTCGACCGCTCGACGCTCTGGCCGTACGAGGACGGGGAGCCCGGCGACTTCTACTACCAGCGCTACGCTCATCCGACGGGCGCGGCGGCCGAGAAAGCGCTCGGCGAGCTGGACGGCGGAGAGGCTCTCCTCTTCTCGTCGGGCACCGGCGCGGCGACCAGCGTCGTGCTCGCCCTGCTCGGGCCCGGGGACACGATCGCGGTCGCCGAGGGCTGCTACTTCGGCACGCCCACGATGTTCGGCGTCTTCGAGCGGTGGGGCCTGAAGCACGTCGAGTTCGACCAGACGGGACCGCCGCCGGACGGCGTCCAGCTCGTCTGGCTCGAGGCGCCCTCGAACCCGTTCCTGACGATGCCCGACTTCGAGGCCGCCGCAGCGCATGCCGCTCCGGTGCTCGTCGACGCCACTGCCGCGACGCCCGTCCACCTGCGCCCGCTCGAGCACGGCGCGGACCTCGTCCTGCACAGCGCGACGAAGTACCTCGGCGGCCACTCGGACGTCCTGCTCGGCGCCGTCGTCTGCCGTGACCACGAGACCGCCGACCGGCTCCGCGAGTTCCGCACGCGCACCGGGCATCGTCGCGGCGCCCGACCCTGCGTATCTCCTGCTCCGCGGCCTCAAGACGCTCGATGTCCGCGTGCAGCGCCAGACGGAGACCGCCGGGGAGCTCGCGCGGCGGCTCGAAGGCCATTCCAAGGTCGAGAAAGTGCGCTACCCCGGCTTCGGCGGTCTGCTCTCGTTCGACGTCGACGGAGACCCGCGCAAGGTCGAGACGTCGACACGCGTGATCAAGAACGCGACGAGCCTCGGCGGCGTCGAGTCGACGATGGAGTCGCGCCACCGCTGGGAGGGCGACCGCGTGCCGGTGAACCTGCTCCGGCTCAGCGTCGGGCTCGAGGACGTGGACGAGCTCTGGGCCGATCTCGACCAGGCACTGCCCACGTGACTCGGTGTTCGAATTGTGGCCAGGAAAACCCCGACGGGTTCAAGTTCTGCGGGGCGTGCGGCGCCGACCTGACTCGCGCGACGGCGGCACGCGAGGTCCGCAAGACGGTGACGGTGCTCTTCTGCGACGTGTCCGGTTCGACGGCGCTGGGCGAGCAGCTCGACCCGGAGACGCTGCGTCGAACGATGAACCGGTACTTCGAAGAGATCCGCCGCATCGTCGAGCACCATGGAGGGACGGTCGAGAAGTTCATCGGAGACGCTGTCATGGCCGTCTTCGGGATCCCGCGCGCACACGAGGATGACGCGCTCAGGGCCGTGCGAGCAGCCGGCGAGGTTCGCGATCGGATAACCGCGGTCGGCGAAGAGCTCGGGATCGCGCTCTCGTTCAGAACCGGCGTGAACACCGGTGAGGTCGTGGCCGGGGAAGGCGAGACGCTCGTCACGGGTGACGCGGTCAACGTGGCAGCCCGTCTCGAGCAGGCCGCCTCTCCCGGCGACGTCCTCATCGGAGCCTCCACCCTCGCTCTCGTACGAGACGCGGTCGTCGTCGACGAGACAGAGGCGCTCGAGCTGAAGGGCAAGCGCGACCCGGTGGCGGCCTACCGTCTCGTGTCCGTCGACCCCTCGGCGGACGCTGTGGCCCGCCGGCTCGACGCCCCGCTCGTGGGACGCGAACGGGAGCGCGCGCGCCTGGCCGGCGATTTCGAGCTCGCGCTGGCCGAGCACGCGTGCCATCTCTTCACGCTCCTCGGCCCGGCGGGCGTCGGCAAGTCGCGCCTCGTCGCAGAGTTCATCGCCGACGTGGGGAGCTCGGCGGACGTCCTACGCGCGCGATGCGTCCACTACGGCGAGGACATCACGTACTGGCCGCTGGTCGAGATCCTGGTCGCGATCGGCGTCGAGCCGGAGACCGTGATCGGCGCGTCGCCCGTCGAGACGCAGCTCGCCTTCCGCAAGCTCCTGGAGGCGCGCGCCGCCGAGCGGCCGCAGCTCGTTCTCCTCGACGACATCCAGTGGGCGGAGGACCTCTTTCTGGACCTGATCGAGCACGTGGCCGAGTGGACGCGCGATGCCTCCATCTTCCTACTCTGCATCGCGCGCCCCGAGCTGCACGAGCTCCGTCCCAACTGGGGCGGTGGGAAGCTGAACGCCACGACGGTCTCGCTCGAGCCGCTGTCGGCCGACGACTGCGAGCGGCTCATCGACGAGCTCGCGGGCAAGGCCATCGACTCGGACGTACGCCGGCGCATCCTCGCTGCCGCGGACGGGAACCCGCTGTTCCTGGAGGAGATGCTCGCCATGGCCTCCGAGGAGAACGGCGGCGACCTCGTCGTCCCGCCGACCATTCACGCGCTTCTCCAGGCTCGCCTCGACCGGTTGGGGGCCGACGAGCGCGACGTCATCGGCCGTGGTGCCGTGGAGGGCCAGGTCTTCCACCGGAGCGTGGTCGAAGAGCTCGCGCCCGAGGCGGCACGCGACGACGTGCCTACGAACCTGCAGACGCTGGTCCGCAAGGACGTGATCCGTCCCGATACGCCGCGGTTCGCGGACGACGACGCGTTTCGCTTCCGCCATCTGCTCATCCGCGACGCCGCGTACGACTCACTGCCGAAGGAGACGCGCGCCGATCTCCACGAGCGCTTCGCGGCCTGGCTCGTCGAGCACGGCGGGCTCGTCGAGCTGGACGAGATCGTCGGCTATCACCTCGAGCAGGCAGCCCGCAACCGCGAAGCGCTCGACCAATTCGATTCGCGGCTGCCTGATCTTTCACGCCGGGCCGCCAAGCACTTGACGCAGGCTGGGCGCGGTGCGCTCTCACACGGTGACGTTGGCGCTGCACGCGGCCTTTTCACGAGGGCCGTGGGGCTTCTGCCCGAAGGCGACGAGGCGCGACTCGAGGTCCTGCGCGAGTTGATGTGGCCGCTCTCGGAGGCCGGCGAGGTCGAGGGGATGCGAGAGGCGATTGCGGAGCTCGAGGCCTCTGCCGAGCCGCGGTTCCACCTCTTCGCAGACGTGCTTCGAGTGTGGCTCCTGTTCGCCGCCGGAGGGTACGACAGTGAGCGGGATCGTGATCTCGTGGACCAGGTTCGCCGCAAGCTGCCGCCGGACGGCGACGCTTTCGTGAGCGCCTGGCTGGAATTCGTCACCTTCTCGATCAGCTGGAATGCCATGCGGGCCGAGGAAGGCCGCGGAGCGATCGTCCGCGGAGCCGAGCAGGCGGATCGCGCCGGCCAGTCTGCGCTCGCGGGCTGGCTCCGTCAGTGGGAAGGGGCGGCTCTGGTGTTCGGCCCGATCCCGGTGGCCGAAGCGCTCCGCATGACCGAGGAGTCGCGGTCTGACGACGAGAGCCCCGTGGAGCGGGCCGGGGCGCTTCGCCGCAGCGCGCGGATGCTGGCCTGCCAGCGCGAGTTCGAGGTGGCCCGGGAGAGATATCAGCCAGGGCGTTGCCCTCATTCGAGATGCCGGAATGCTCCGCGAGACCGCAGCCTCGGCGCAAGGAGAGGCGTACATCGAGCTGCGAGCCGGCAACCTGGACGCCGCCGAGACTGCGCTGCGCGAAGGAGCCGAGCAACTCGCCGCGCTCGGCGACAGCGGCTTCTATTCGGGCGTTCTCTGCATCCTCGCGGAATTGCTCGCGGAGAGAGGAGCGGACGACGAGGCGCTGGCTCTGTGCAAACGAGCTCGCGAGGTCATGAGCCCGTCGGACCTCGATCCGGTCACGCACGCGGATGCGGTCGAAGGGCTGCTCGCTGCGCGTCGCGGCGACCACGCGGAAGGCGAGCGGCTGGCCCGGCGGGCCGTCGAGATGCTCGCTGACTCCGACTTCTACGAGCAGGCCGGCGGGTACCGGCTCCTCCTGGCCCGAACGCTCATCGAGTGTGGAAAGCCAGACGAGGCGCGCGTGGCGGCGGCCGAAGCGCTCGCGGTCTACGAGGCGAAAGGCGACGAACCGGCAGCCGACTGGGCGCGTGAACTGCTCGCCGCGATCGCCTGAGCCGCAAGCCGGAGGTCGGACTTGAACCGACGACCTGCGGTTTACAAAACCGCTGCTCTACCAGCTGAGCTACTCCGGCGTCATCTCATGGTACGCCAGTGGCTGTTGTCCGGTTTTGGAACGGCCGTTCGTCGAGAGCTAAAGGCTGCCGATCCGCTCCCGGAGGAGTGGGACCACGTCATCGGGATCCGGATAGCGGCCGAGCATCGACTTCTCGAAGACGAGCTCGCCGTCCAGGTGGACGTCGAAGATCCCGCCGGCTCCGGTCACGATCTCGACGCCGTCGAGCTCCTCCTCCCACTCCTCGAGAATCCGCGCCGCCAGACCGGCGGCGTTCGGGAGCGCTCCTCAGGGAACGCAGTACTCGATCCGTACGCGGTGTCGCTCCGCCACGAGCGAAGAATAGTGAGTGGCCACAGAAGAGGGCGGCCCTCGCTTCGCTCGTGCCCCTTCCGTTAACTCAATACCTGGCGCGAGCGCTGGTGCGTGTAGATCTTCCGCTTGACCCGCTGCAGCGCGTTGTCGATCGTCTTCGTGTCGCAGCCGAGCTCCTCGGCCATCTCCTCGTAGGACGAGCCCTCGAGGTACAGCCGCAGCGCGTCCGCCTCGAGCGGCGAGAGGCCGGTGCCGAGGCAGAAGACGAGGCTCTGCAGCTCCTCGGTCGAGATCACGCACACCGACGGGTCGTTCACGTGCGAGCCGGGCAGCGCGTCGCCGAGCGTGCACTCGCCGTCCGGGTCCTGCCCGGCCGGGGTGTGGCTGAACGAGACGTAGCTGTTCAGCGGCGAGTGCTTGAAGCGCGTCGCGGTCTTGATCGCCGTGATGATCTGCCGCGTCACGCACAGCTCGGCGAACGAGCGGAACGACGTCTCCTTGTCGTGGCGGAAGTCGCGGACCGCCTTGTAGAGCCCGATCAGGCCTTCCTGGACGAGATCCTCGCCGTCACCGCCGGCGAGGAAGTACGAGCTCGCCTTCAGCCGGACGAACCCGGTGTAGCGGCGGATCAGGTAATCCATCGCGCCGCTGTCTCCGTTCCGCGCCTTGATCACCAGCTGCAGATCTTCGAGCTCGCGCTCGGCCTTCTGCTGTCGGCGGAGTCCTGGGGCTGGACGGGCGGCGGCCATTTTTTGGGAGAAGGCTTGGACGAGCGTTTGCAATCTCGTCCTTTGCTAGCGCCAAAGTAGCACTAGCATCAAGAAATTACAAGAGTTTTGTAAAGGTCCCAATCACTATGGACCTTTGCCTCTCCTCAGCTGTTCTAGCTTTTCCCGCGTTTCCGGATCGAGCTTGTCCTCGACGCGCATCGGCTTCTGCTCCCGATGGCCCTCCAGGGAGAAGTCCCGCGCGAAGGTCGCGGACGACAGCTTCATCACCTCCTGGCCCGACGTGCCGCGCACCGCGGAGTCGGACGAGACGAGGCACACCTGCTCCCGGCCGCGGTGCTCGGCGGCGAGGCGTTCGAGCAGCGTGTCCGCATCCTCGGCGAAGCGACCTCGAGCGGTCCGTAGCTCAGGTCCTCGCCCGGTCCCGTCGAAGACGAGCACGCCGCGCGCGCCCTTCTCGGCGACGAAGCTCGCGAGCTTGTCGGTCAACTCGCGGGAGTCCTCGAAGCCGCCCGCGTGCAGGAGGTTGAAGCCGTCGAACAGGTAGAAGGTCGGCTCAGACATTCCGCTGGCGCCGCGCCTCGTAGAGAAGCACCGCCGCGGCGACGCTGACGTTGAGCGACTCGACGCTCCCGGCGAGCGGGATCGAGACCAGCTCGTCGCAGGTGCGGCGGACGAGCGGACGCAGCCCTCGCCCCTCCGCGCCGAACACGAACGCGGCGCCTCCCCGAAGATCCATCTCCCACATCGGCCTGCCCGCCTCGCCGGCGGCGCCGTAGACCCAGAGATCCGGCCCCTTCACCTCGCCGAGGTAGCGCGCCAGGTTCTGGACGACGGCGATCGGGACGTGCTCGACCGCTCCGGCCGACGAGCGGCAGACCGCAGCAGTCACCATCGCCGACCCGTGCGCGGGCACGACGACCCCGGTGGCGCCCGCACCTTCGGCGCTCCGCGCGACCGCACCGAGGTTGCGCGGGTCGGTCACGCGGTCGAGGCAGACGAGCAGCGGGCTCGGGCGCTGGGCGAGCTCGTAGGCGTCCGCGTACTGGTACGGCTCGACCCGCGCGACGACGCCCTGGTGGTCGCGGTTCCCGATCGCCTCGCTCAGCTCCCGCTCGGCCTTGACCTGGACGCGCGGCCCTCCGTTCTCCTGCAGCCACGGCTCGGCCGACAGCGCCCGCTCGGTCGCGAAGAGCTCGAGCACCTGCCGCGGGCCGCGAAGCGCCTCGCGTACCGCGCGCCGCCCGTAGATCTGGTCAGCGGTCACGACTTCGGGACGAGGCGGTAGCCGGAGTCGCCCGCCACGTCGCGGACCTCCCAGCCCGGCCGCCTCGATCTCCTCCCGCAGCCGGTCGGCTTCGCCGAAGTCGCCGCCCGCCCGGGCCTCGGCGCGTCGTCGCGCCAGCTCGTCGAGCTCGGTCGGCGCTTCCCGCTGCTCGGCGAGCGCTCCCAGCCCGAACACGTCCAGCCCGCGCCGCAGGAGATCGTGGTCGCGCCACTCGTGCATGACCGCGAGCGCCTCGGGCGTGTTGAAGTCGTCGTCGAGCGCGGTCGACGAGGTCGTTCCAGGAGCCGCCCGGCGAAGACGGGTTGCGGAACACCTCGCGAAAGCCGTCCGCACGGGCCTTCGCCGCGCCGAGCGTCTCGTCCGAGTAGTCGATCGGCTTCCGCCAGTGAGCTCCGAGGAAGAGCATCAGAATCGTCTCCCGCCCCCACTCCTCGAGCGCGTCGCGCAGCGAGACGAGGTTGCCGAGCGACTTCGACATCTTCTCTCCGCCGAGTCGCAGCATCCCGTTGTGCATCCACAGCCGCGCGAACTCGCGGCCCGCGCCGCGCGACTGGGCGATCTCGTTCTCGTGGTGCGGGAAGACGAGGTCGAGCCCACCGCCGTGGATCTCGAACACCGGCCCGAGATGCTTCTCGGCCATCGCCGAGCACTCGATGTGCCAGCCGGGGCGGCCCGCGGCCCCAGGGCGACTCCCACGACGTGTCCTCGCCCTCCTTGTGCCCCTTCCAGAGCGCGAAGTCGCGCGGGCTCTCCTTGAGCGAGCTCTGCTCTTCCTCCTCGGACGGGTTGCGGACCGAGTCCTCGTCGAGCCGGCCCGAGAGCACGCCGTAGTCCGCGTAGCGGTCGACCCGGAAGTAGACGTCTCCGCCGGCCGGGTACGCGAGCTCGCGCTCGACGAGCTCCTGGATCAGCGCGACGATCTCGTCGATCGACTCCGTCGCCTTCGGCTCGTGGTCGGGACGCCCGAGGCCGAGGTCGCCCGTGTCCTCGATGTACCACTGGGCCGCCTGCGCGGCGAGCTCGGCGCTGCGGCCCGGGCGCGGCCGCGTAGATCTTGTCGTTGATGTCCGTGATGTTCTCGACCAGCGTGACGTCGTAGCCCTCGTGCTCGAGCCAGCGCTTGAGCCACATCGAGACGATGAACGGCCGCGCGTTGCCGACGTGGATCCGCTGGTAGACGGTCGGGCCGCAGAAGTACATGCGGATCGGGCCGGGAGGCGGCGGCAGGTCGTCGAGCTTGCGGGTGGCGGTGTTATAGAGCCGCATCGATCCGCCTCAGTGTCTCTTCGCGGGGCAGTGCGGCGACGATCGCGGAGAGCTCGGGCCCGCGCTCGCGGCCGGTCAGGGCGAGCCGAAGCACGCGCAGGTCGCCGCCGACGGCCTTCAGCTCGCGGACGATGTCCTTTGCGCCGGCGCCGTTCGCGCTCAGCTCCTTGAAGCGCTCGAGCGTCGGTCGCGCCTCCTCTCCGAGCGAGACGGGCTCCGGCTCGAGAACCTGCCGCGCGTACTCACGCGCCTCGTTCAGGTCGCGGGCGCCGCGGAGCGCAGGCACGAGCTCGACCGGCGCGGCGGCCGCGGCAGCCAGGTCCTGGTCGCTCATGGCCGCGATCGCCTCGATCGCCAGCCGCCGGACGCGCGGGATGTCGTAGTGCACGTCGTGCTTGGGGATGCCGAGCTCGTCGAGGTAGCGGCGGACGGCTTCGGCCGGGATGCCGGCGTCCCGTAGCGAGGCCACCGTCGAGCCGAACTCGCGCTTCGACAGCTTGCGCCCGTCCTCGCCGAGGATCAGGCCGTGGTGCACGTACTCCGGAGGCGTCGCACCCAGCGCGTCGGTCAGCTCGCGGTGGAGCGTCTCGTTCGGCCGATGGTCGTTGCCGCGAATGACGTGCGTGATCTCGAACTCGATGTCGTCGACGACGCTGGCCAGGTGGTAGGTCGCGGTGCCGTCCTCGCGGAGGAGCGTGATCTTTCCGAAGCGGTCTCCTCCGAGCTTCTCGGCGGCCTCGCGATAGGAGCCCTGGCGCTCGCTCTGACGGATCGGGCCTTCGTCCCAGGCAACGCCGAGCCACTCGAGGTCACGCAGGATCTCCTCCTCCCCACCGGGAACGTTCCGCGCAGCGTCCGTGTCGTCGATCCGCAGCAGGAACCAGTCGCCGAAATCACGGTTTGCCACGGCGCTGAGCGCGTTGCCGACGTGGAGCGACCCAGTCGGGCTCGGTGCAAAGCGAACCCGCTTCATGCGAATGAATCTACACTCGGCCGGATGCGAGTCGGAGTGCTCGGAACCGGGGTCGTCGGCCGGACGATCGCAGGCAAGTTGCGAGAGCTCGGTCACGACGTGCTGGTCGGTTCCCGCTCAGCAGGTGAGGACGCGGTGCCGTTCGCGGAGGCCGCCGCGCACGGTGAGCTCCTCTTCAACTGCACGAACGGCAATGCATCTCTCGAAGCGCTGCACGCCGCAGGCCAGGAAAACCTTGCCGGGAAAGTGCTGGTCGAAGTCGCCAACGCACTCGATTTCTCCCAGGGGAGCCCACCGCTCGTCGGAGTGGCCGAGGGCGGCAGCCTCGCGGAGCAGATCCAGCGCGAATTCCCGGAGGCGAAGGTCGTCAAGACGCTGAACACGGTGAACTCGAACGTCATGGTCGATCCGAGCATCGTCCCCGGCGAGCACAACGTCTTCATCAGCGGGAACGACGCGGAGGCCAAGGCTCGAGTCGCCGAGCTGCTCCAGAGCTTCGGCTGGCCCGCCGACCAGATCCTCGACCTCGGAGACATCACCGCGGCCCGCGGCCAGGAAGCGTATGTCGCGCTCTGGGTGCAGCTGATGGGCGTCGTCGGCACCCCGGCGTTCAACATCCACGTCGTCGCCGGTTAGTCCACTGGTCTTGGAAGCGAGGCTCCTGGCCTGGTTCGACGAGCACGGCCGGGACCTGCCCTGGCGGCGCACGCGCGACCCGTACGCGATCCTCGTCTCGGAGGTGATGCTCCAGCAGACGCAGGTCTCGCGCGTCGTCCCTCGTTATCTCGCGTGGCTCGCGCGCTGGCCGACCGTCGAGGCGCTCGCCGCGGCCCCGATCGCAGAAGTGATCCGCGAGTGGCAGGGGCTGGGCTACAACCGCCGCGCGGTCAACCTGCACCGGGCGGCGCAGCGGATCGCGGCCGAGGGCTGGCCGGACGACCTCACCGAGCTTCCCGGAGTCGGGACGTACACCGCCGACGCGGTGGCGAGGTTCGCGCTCGACCGCGCCGTGCTTCCCGTGGACACGAACGTGCGGCGGGTGCTCGAGCGGACCGGAGGCGAGTTCGGAGCCGCTTCCGCACATGCGCTGATGGACCTCGGCGCGACGGTCTGCCTGGCGCGGGTGCCACGCTGCGAGCAGTGCCCGCTCGCCGACGGCTGTCCCTCTCGAGGCACCCGGTACGAGCCGCTTCGCAAGCAAAGCCGGTTCGAGGGCTCGTTCCGACAGAGGCGCGCGAGAGCGCTACGGCTCGTCGCGGAGAGCCCCCAGCCGCATGACAGCCTCGATCCAGGAGCGGTGACATCGCTCCTGGAGGACGGTCTCGTCCAGGTGAACGGCGGCCTGGTCAGCCTTCCGCACTAGTTCAGACTCTCTTAAAGCGAAATCGGGAACGATCCGAGCATGACCACTGTTCTCGTCGTCGACGACGAGCCGACGATCCGCGAGATCGTCATCACGTACCTGAAACGCGACGGCTACCGCACCCTGGAGGCGGCCGACGGCGACCGCGCGCGCGAGCTGATCGAGACCGAGCGGCCCGACCTCGTCGTGCTCGACCTGATGCTGCCCGGGACGGACGGCCTCGAGCTGTGCCGCGGATCCGCGCCGGCTCGCAGCTCCCGGTGATCATGCTCACCGCGCGAGGCGAGGAGTCGGACCGGATCGTCGGGCTCGAGCTCGGCGCCGACGACTACGTGACGAAGCCGTTCTCGCCTCGGGAGCTCGCGGCCCGCGTCCGCACCGTGCTGAGGCGCGCGGAGCCGACGGGCACGCAGGAGCAGCGGCTCGCCTTCAACGGGCTCGAGATCGACTCGGCCACGCGCGTCGTGACCAAGAAGGGCAAGCCTCTGCGCCTGACCGCGCGGGAGTTCGAGCTCCTCTGGTTCCTGGCCAGCCACCCGCGAGCGCGTCTTCTCGCGGGACAACCTGATGCGCCGCGTGTGGGGGTACTCGGCCGCGCTCGACACGGGAACCGTGACCGTCCACGTGCGCCGGCTGCGCGAGAAGATCGAGGACGACCCGTCCCGGCCGCGGCACCTGGAGACGGTCTGGGGCGTCGGCTACAGGTTCTCGCCGTGATCGAGCTTGCAGTCCTCGTCGCGCTCGCGACCCTCGCGGTGGGCCTGGTCGTCGCAATCGGCCTGCGCCAGCTGCCGACCGTCCGGCTGCAGCTCGCCGGCCTCGCGCTGCTGGCGGTCGTCCTTCCGCTCTCGGTCGTCCTCCTGTCCGGCTGGGTCATGTTCCACATGGGCGACGACGTGAAGATCCTCGCCGTCGCGGCCGCCTCGGCGTCGACGTCCGTGGTCGTCGCGTTGCTCGTCTCACGCCCGATCGCGCGCGAGATCGAGGGCCTCGGAAACGCGTCGCGGGCGCTGGCCGCCGGAGACCTTCGCGCCCGCGCTCCGGAGGAGGGCCCGGACGAGCTGGTGCAGCTCGCACGCTCGTTCAACGAGATGGCCGACAACCTCTCCGGCCTGTTCGACGCCCGCCGCGAGCTCGTGGCGTGGGCGAGCCACGACCTGAGGACTCCGATCGCGTCGCTTCAGGCGATGCTCGAGGCGGTCGAGGACGGACTGGCCGACCCCGAGCGCTACCTGCCCGCGATGGTCGAGCAGGTCCGGATCCTCGCCCAGCTCGTCGAGGATCTGTTCGAGCTGGCGCGGATCGACGCGGGGGCGCTCAGGCTCGAGGTGCGGGAGGCCGAGCTCGTCGGGCTGATCGAGTCCTGCATCCGGGGCGTGGAGGCTCAGGCGCGAGCTCGCAACGTCAGCGTCGAGGCGCGGGCGCCCGACCGGTCTGGGCCAGATGCGCGCCCGATCAGGTGCAGCGCGTGCTCTACAACCTGCTGGCGAACGCGGTGCGGCACACGCCCAGCGACGGGGCGGTCGCCGTCCACGCCCAGTCGGAGACCGAAGAGGTTCGGATCGTCGTCGAGGACACCGGCGACGGGCTGACGCCCGAGACGGCGAGCCGGATGTTCGAGCGCTTCTGGCGCGAGGACGGGGCGCGGACGAGCGGCGGCGCCGGTCTCGGGCTGGCGATCGCGCGCGGCCTCGTCGAGGCGCACGGCGGCCGGATCTGGGCCGAGAGCCGGCCCGAGGGCGGCACGCGCGTCTCCTTCACGCTGCCGGCTGTCGCCTAGCGGGCCGGGGGCGGGTGCTCCATCCACACGTTCGGCTCGACGTAGAGCCCTTCGTCTCGCTCGCGGTCGACCTCGACCGGGACGAGCGCCCCGGGCACGAGGTACGAGCCGCTCTCGGGAAACGCCATCTCCGTCCACTCCTCCCACTGCGCGACGGTCCCCGGGATGCGCATCGACTCGGTCGCCACCTTCAGGATCTTCGCGCCGAGGCGCTCGTGCGTCCTGAGCCACGGGTCGAGGAGCGCGCCGTCGTCGCGGCGCCACTCGATGTAGCGCTCCATGGGCGTGAGCGGGTAGCGGTGCTTGAGGTTCGGCCGAACCGGCGCGATCAGCGTGTCGAGCCCGTGGTCGCGGCCGATCTCGCCCATGCGCTGGATCATCAGGCGGCTGAGCCCCCGGCCGCGGTAGTCCGGGTCGATCACGATCTGGAGCGCGCAGAGGACGGTCGGTTCGGGCGGGTCGTCCTCGAACCGCTCCTCGACGACCGCGTCGATCCCACCGTCCGGCAGCGTCGACGCGTCGCCGTCCCAGGCCGCCGGGATCGTGTTGCCCGCGCCGACGACCTCCCCGCGCTCGTCGTCCCAGGCGTAGAAGTTGTACTCCGGGTACTCCTCGATCACCCGGCCGAAGAGGCGTTCCAAGACGGGGTCGTGGTACATGAACTCGGGCCACACGCCTGCCGACAGGCCCGCAGCATGCGGGAAGCTTGCCGGGCCGCTCGGCGCGGGTCGGGAATTGAAGGGCCATGTCAGGCGGAGCGTTTCAGAAGCGCGACCGCCTGGGCGGCCAGCCCCTCGCCGCGACCGGTGAAGCCGAGCTCGTCGGTCGTCGTCGCCCGCACCGTGACGCGGTCGATGTCGACGCCCATCGCGCCGGCGAGGCGCGCGCCCATCGCCACGCGCACGTCGGCGATCCGCGGACGCTCGCCGATCAGCACGCAGTCTGCGTTCACGAGCTCGAAGCCGCCGATGCGCACGACCTCGTAGCTCCGCTGCAGGAGGCGGATCGAGGAGGCGTCGAGCCACTGGGGATCCGCGGACGGGAAGAGCTCGCCGATGTCTCCCTTGCCGGCGGCGCCCAGGATCGCGTCGATGAGCGCGTGCGCGACGACGTCGCCGTCGGAGTGTCCGGCGAGGCCCGGCTCGCCGGGGAAGTCCACGCCGGCGAGGACGAGCGGGATCCCGTCGGCGAACCGGTGCGCGTCGATCCCGAGGCCGATTCGCAGGTCGCTCATCCGAGGGGCTCCTGGCGCGGCTTCCGACGATCGAAGACGGTGACCGTCTCGTAGCCGGCGGCGCGGGCGTGGCCGACGGCCCGATCGAGATCTCGGCCGACGTTCTCCGGGATGTGCGCGTCGGAAGCCAGCGTGATCGGCACGCCCTCGGCGCGGGCTGCGGCGAGGAAGGCCGGACTCGGGTACAGCTTTCCATGCGGCTTGTGCAGGCCCGCACTCGAGACCTCGATCGCGACGCCGTCGAGCGAGCGCGCGACTCCCTCCCAGTCCCAGTCGATCTCGTCGCCGTGGAACTTCACGAGGTCAGGGTGCGCGAGGGAGTCGAAGAGCCCAGCTCGTGCCGCGCTGCTCAGGGTTTCGTAGTACCGGCTCCAGGCCTGCTCGGCGCCGACGGAATCGACGAGGCTCGGCTCAGCGTCGATCCCGAGGCCGTCGAGGAAGTGGATCGAGCCCAGCACGTAGTCCCACGGGTACGGATCGAGCGCCTCCGCCGTCTCCTCCTCGCGGCCGGGCTCGTAGTCGACCTCGATCCCGAGCTTCACCGGGTGGCCGCGGCGCTTCGCCTCGACGACGGCCTCCACGTACGGCTCGATGTCGTAGACGCACCGCTCGAGGTGATAGGGCATCGACCACAGCGCGCGCGTCCGTTCGAAGTAATAGACGTGCTCGGTGAAGCCGATCTCGTCGATCCCCCGCTCGCGCGGCTCGCTCGACGAAGCGCTCGACCGCGTCGACCGTGTGCTCGATCGACTCGTCCGGCGCTCGGAGGTGCATGTGGTAGTCGACGATCACAGCCAGGTGGCCACGAGCTCGAGGTCGGCCGGCGTCGTCACCTTGAGCAGGCGCGGATCGCCTTCCACGACACGTACCCGGCCGCCGCGCGCCTCGACGAGGGTCGAGCAATCCGGCGCCGAGGACACGTCGCCGCTCAACGCGCCGCGGAGGACGGAAGCGACGAATGCTTGAGGGGTCTGGACGGTCACGAGGCCGTCGCGATCGATCGACTCGGCCACCGCCTCGCCTTCGACGCGCTTGACCGCGTCGGCGATGGGCAAGGCGGGAACGGCTCCGTCCCAGCCGTCCGAGATCGCCGTCACGAGCCGCCCGATCACCTCGTCGGTCACGAGCGGGCGCGCTGCGTCGTGCACGAGCACGACCGTTGCCTCGTCTGGCACCTCGGCCAGGGCCGTGCGTACCGATTCGCTACGGCTCTCTCCGCCGGTGACCGTCCCCGCGACCTTGCCGGCAGCGACCTCCTCGGCGACGAGGATGCACGGCTCCTCCCACTCGGGCGGCGCGGCGACGACGATCCCGTCGATCCACTCGGAGGCCTCGAGCCGCTCGAGGCTCTCCGCGATCAGCGGGCGGTCGTTGAGCGGAGCGAACGCCTTGGGACGGTCCAGCCCGAGACGGTCACCGCGTCCCGCTGCGGCGAGGATCGCCCAAACGGACATGTCCGGAGACGCTAGGCCTTCGCTGCGACCTTCGCGCGCGACTTCTTCGTGCCGACGCCCGCGAGGATGTCGTCGAGCCACTCGGCGGCCTCTTCCTCGTCCATGCCCTTCGCGTACATGAGCTCGGAGACGAGGATCTTCTTCGCCTTGACGAACATCTGCTTCTCGCCCGTCGAGAGGCCCTTCTCGTGGTCGCGGAGCGACAGGTTCCGGACGACTTCGGCGAGCTCGAAGATGTCGCCCGTCTTCATCTTGTCGCGGTTGTGCTTGAAGCGGCGGTTCCAGTTCTTCGGCATCACGGTGCCGCTGCCGCGCAGCGCCTTGAGCACCTGCTCGACCGTGTTCTCGTCGATGACTTTGCGAAGGCCGACTCGGTCGGCGTTCTCGGTCGGAACCTGCACGGTCATGTCGTTGTGCAGGATCTGAATCTGAAGGTATTCGCGCTCCTCGCCGAGCACCGTTCGCTTCTCTTTCTTGACCACAGTGCCCGCGCCGTGGTGCGGATACACGACCTTATCGCCGACTTTGTACAAGCCCGACCTCCCCGTTCTGTCCGTTTTCACCAAGCCGCCGGCGGGTTGGCAACCGCCGGCGAATCGACTTCCAGGATAGCAAAAGTTGCTGGAAAACAGCCACTTTTTGGGGCGCCGGACCTAAAAATGCCTGCTCAGAGCGGCCTACGCCGCCGCCGGATCGGCCCTGGCGAGCCCGGCCGAGACGGCCTTGCGAAGGGTGTCGGCCTCGACGAGCGACACGTTCGCGCGAGCCTCCGTGCCTTTCGGCACGATCACCGACGCGAGCCCGAGCTTCGCGCACTCCTGCGCACGCCGTTCCGCCTGGGTTGCAGGCCGCAAGCCGCCCCGTGAGGCCGACCTCGCCGAAGGACGCCGTCGACGGGCGCGAGCGGCACGCCCTTGGCCGCCGAGGCGATGGCGAGCGCGATCGCGAGGTCGGCGCCCGGGCTCGTCGATGCGCACTCCTCCGGCGACGTTCACGAACACGTCGGCCTGGCCGAGCGCGAGCCCGGCATGGCGGGAAAGGACGGCCACGATCATCGCCAGCCGTTTCGGGATCGACGCCGGTGCCGACCCGGCGAGGCATGGCCAGGTCGGTCTGCGCCACGAGCGCCTGGATCTCGAGCAGAAGCGGCCGCGTGCCCTCGAGCGCGCACGCGACGGCCGCGCCAACCTCGCCGTCGCTCTGGCCGAAGACCGCCGAGGGATCGGGCACTCCCTGCAGGCCGGCGCCGGTCATCTCGAACACGCCGAGCTCGTTCGTCGAGCCGAAGCGGTTCTTCGCGGCGCGCAGGACGCGGTGCGCGTGGTAGCGGTCGCCCTCGAACTGGAGGACGCAATCGACGAGGTGCTCCAGGACGCGCGGCCCGGCGACCGACCCGTCCTTGGTGACGTGGCCGACCAGGAAGAGCGCGACACCGGACTCCTTGCCGACGCGGAGCAGCCGCGCCGCCGCCTCGCGCACCTGCGCGACCGATCCCGGCGCCGAGCCGACCTCCGCCGAGTAGAGCGTCTGGATCGAGTCGATCACGCAGACGTCAGGGCGCTCGCTCTCGAGCGTGGCGCAGACGGCGTCGAGGTTCGTCTCCGCGAGGATCTCGACCTTCTCCGCGCCGCCGAGCCGCGCCGCGCGAAGCTTGACCTGGGCCGTCGATTCCTCGCCGGTCACGAGGAGCGCGCGCCGCTCGCGGGAGATCGCGGCGAGCGCCATCAAGAGCAGCGTCGACTTCCCGACGCCGGGCTCACCGCCGACGAGGACGAGCGACGCCGGGACGAGGCCGCCGCCGAGCACGCGGTCGAGCTCGGGAACCCCGGTCGAGATTCGCTCGGCCTCGTCGACCCCGACATCCGCGAGCCGGAGCAGCGGACGCGGCTTCCGCGGAGCTGTTCGCCGTCGGAGCCCTCCTCGGCGAGAGTCCCGAAGCTTCCGCAGCCAGGGCAGCGCCCGAGCCAGCGGCCGGTCGAGTATCCGCACTCGGCGCAGGAGAAGTGAACGGCAGCCGCTTTCGCCATCGCATCGAGTCTAGGCACGCGGTCCGACGCCGAATGTGCCGACTCCGTGCCGTTCGAGCGCCGCCTCTAGTGCTCGGGCACGACGTCGAGCGGCACCTTCTCGCGGCGACCCACCGAGGCGATCAGCAAGCCGGACAGGATCAACGCCGCACCGAGCAGCTGGAGCGGCGAAGGCCTCTCGTCCACGAGCAGCGCGGCGAAGCAGACCGCCAGCAGCGGCTGCAGCGTCAGGAGCACCGACGTGAGGGCCGTCGGCAGCCGTCCGAGCGAGACCGTGATCAGCAGCCAGCCGAGCACCTGCGAGCTGAGCGCGAGCGTGATCAGCCAGCCCTGAGCCTCGAGCCCGGGCGTGAAGTCGAGGTTTCCGATGACGAGGCCGATCGGGACGACGCAGATCGCGCTGGCGAGCGTCGCGTCGTAGAGCGGCCCGGCGACACGGCCCCGCTCACCGGATCCCCAGCGCAGCGCGAGCAGGAAGCCCGAGTAGGCGACCCCGGTGAGCAAGCCGTAGATCGCGCCGAGCTTCGGGTTGTCTCCGTACGCACCGCTCTCGAGCACGCCCGGAAATGAGGACGATCCCGACCATGGCGACCGGGATCGCGAGCAGCGAGTTCCGGGACGGACGCTCGCGGAAGATCAGCCACGCGAGGAGGCCGACGAGCACGACCTGCGTGTTGCCGAGGACGGTCGCGAGGCCGGCGCCGACGTACTCGATCGAGTAGTGCCAGAGGACGAGGTCGGCCGCGAAGAAGACGCCTCCGATCCAGGCCGCGCGGCGCAGGGCCCAGCGGACGCGCGCCGATTCGCCGGTCCTCCCAGACGGCGAGCGGCCACAGGAACGGGAGCGCCCAGAAGCAGCGGAAGAAGGCGCCGGTGGTCGGGCGACACGTGCGACTTGCGGAAGAGGATGCCCGAGAAAGCGATCGTCACCGCTCCCAGAAGCACGCCGAGAGCGGGCCGTTGGGTGAGCGCTCGGCGCACCCCGAGAGCCTAGACTCCGGCCATGGCCGAGACGCTCGGCGGCAGCTGTCTATGTGGAGGCGTTCGCTTCGAGGTCGACCTCCCGTTCACGCGCGCGATCCACTGCCACTGCTCGCGCTGCCGGAAGCATTCCGGAGCGTTCGGACTGACGGTCGGGCACATCCCGCGTGACCAGTTCCGCCTGCTCCAGGGCGAGGAGCTGATCCGCGTCTACGACCCCGGCGGCGCGCTCAAGGCCTTCTGCTCCGTCTGCGGTTCGAGCCTCTTCGGGGGCCAGTGGCCTGAAGGAGAGCGGATCTCGATCCGCCTCGGCGCGATGGACGGCGATCCGCAGGTCAGGCCCTCGCGCCACTCGTTCGTCGACTCGCGGGCTCCGTGGGACGAGCTACCGGACGACGGCCTCCCGCGCTACCCCGGCCCCCCGCCACCGAACGCCTAGATCAGCCCGAGCGCGAGCCCGATCAGCATCCAGACCAGGAGCAGGGCGAGCAGGACCCACAGCAGAAATGCGGACTCGCGAACGGGGAGCCACCCGATCTCCACCTCTTCGAGGAAGAACCACGTCCGACGCTTGCGACCGGACTTCGGGTCGTGCTCGACGATCTCGCCTCGCACGGCCAGAGCAGGATCCTCGGTGCGGTTCCCTTCCGCATCGAAGTAAGCCGGCTTGAGCACCGGCGGCCGGTCGGGGGGTCGTTTCCCAGCCATGGAGGACCGCAGCGTCGCAGCATGTTACTGCCGGGCCCTGCTGTCGGATCAACGCCCTGTGCGAAAGACGAGCGCGGAGAACGTCTTGAAGCAGATCGCGAGGTCGACCGTGAGGTTGCGATGCCGCAGGTACCAGAGGTCGTACGAGAGACGATTGGCAGCGCTCTCGGAGTCCGACGCATAGTCGCACCGCAGCTGCGCCCAACCCGTGATGCCGGGCTTGACCAGCAGGCGCCGAGCCTGGTACGGAACGGTTCGCTCGAGCATGCGGACGAACTCCGGCCGCTCGGGGCGCGGGCCGACCAGTGACATCTCGCCCCTGAGCACGTTCCAGAGCTGGGGCAGCTCGTCGAGGTGCGTCGCGCGCAGGAAGCGGCCGACGGACGTCACGCGTGGGTCGTTCTCCTCTGCGTAGACGGGCCTGCCGGGCGCCTCCGCGTTCTGCTCCATCGTGCGGAACTTGTACATCGAGAAGAGCTCGCCGCCTTCGCCCACGCGAGTCTGCCGGTAGATGACGCTCCCGGGCGTGCGCCGCACGAGGAGCACGATGAACGGTACGAGGGGAGCGGCCAGGAGCATGCCGAGTGACGCGCCGACGAGGTCGAGCACCCGTTTGGCACAGCGGCTGTAACTGCGCTGGTGGAGGTGGAGAATGCTCATGAACCAGCTTGACGTCAGGTGGCGAAGCGGAACCCAGCCGAACATGTGCTCGAAGAAGTGCGTGACGCCGACGACCTTGAACCCGCTCGATGCGACGTCGAGCAGAGACTCCAACGCCCGGCCCGAGCCGTCGCCCTCGGCGAGGACGATCAAGTCGGGACGGTGAGTCTCGACGATGCGGGAGAGGTCAGCGACCTCCCCGAGCACGGGGACGCCGCGGTCGCCCTCCACCCACGGGTCGTCGTCGACGATGCCCACGACCGTGAACGGGACGTTCGGCGCCTCCTTTGCGGTTTGCGCGACGTCGGCCGCCCAGGTGCTCGTTCCGACCACGAGGACGCGACGCTTCGCGGCGAACCGGTGTCGGCAGACCACCTCCCAGAGCGGTCGTGAGGAAGAAGACCGACACCGCCATCACCAGGAGCGCCGAGACCGGAAAGCTCGAATGGGGTAGCGGAACCCAGAGCGTGAGAGCGGAGACGACGACCAGCCCGGTGAGGGTGCCGACGCTTGCGGGAACTGCAGGCCCCAGCGTGAAGGGCACGGCCCTGAACGCGCTTCGCAACGTGAAGAGCCACACGGTCGCGAACAGCGATGCGGAGAGAAGGGCCGCCAGCGGGCGAGTCGATCCATCCAGCGGTCACCACGAAGACAGGGACCCAGATCGTGACCACGCGACCGAGCTCGGCCACCCACCTGACATCCACCGACCCGTCGAGCGCCGAAACCGACGGTCGAAACGGTGGCCGGACAGCAAGTCCCCCCGAGTTCTGTGCACGAGCGCCCAACGAGTCTCCTCCTTCTATCTCTCCCTGACCCGGATATACCCAAGGCCGCTTGCAGTGAGCCCTTGCTCTCGAGCGCGCAGAGTTCCATCCTTTGTTGCGTGCGGCACATCGCCCTCCTCGGCTCGGCGGGCTCCGGCAAGTCCTGGCTGGCTCGCGAGCTTGCGCAGTCCCTCGACCTCCCGGTCATCCATCTCGACCGGCTGTATTGGAAGCCGGGCTGGGTCGCGACGCCCGATCCCGAGTGGGAAGCGCTGCAGCGCCGGGAGGTGAAGCGCGAGTCCTGGATCGCCGACGGCCTGCAGGAAGGCCGGATCTCGCCTGACATCTGGCTCGACGCCGCGGACACGATCGTCTTCCTCGACTTCCCTCCTCTCTTCTGCATGTGGCGGGTCGTGAAACGGAGGCTCGACGGCACACCGGGCCCGCAGATGCCGGCCGACTGCCAGCCCGCGCCGTTCTACCGGGCGTTCCCGAAGTTCCTGCGCTTCCTCTGGCTGTACCGAACGACCGTCCGGCCCCAGGTCCTCGCCGACCTCGATCGACGCAAGGGAGAGCAACACGTCGAAGTCCTCCGGACGGAAGACGACGTCCGCCGGTTCCTGGCCCGAGCGACGGCTCAGCCGGAGGCCCTTGGGGAATCTTTATTGACGTGAGCGCGACGACGGCTCCAGCCGGGGTTTCGTTCGAGACTGTCTCGACGGAGGCTGGGTTCGAGGCCCTCGGCGACTCGTGGGACGAGCTCGTGCGCGCGATGCCTCGCCCGAGCCCGCACCTCCTCCACGCCTGGCTGCTCGCGTGGTGGCGGCACTACGGCGACGAAGGCGAGCTCGCCGTGCACGTTGCGTACCGCGGCGACAAGCTCGTCGGCGCGCTCCCTCTCTGCATCCGGCCGAGCCATGGTCTCGGTGTCCTCACGTTCCTCGGCGCGGAGCAGGCATCGCTTGCCGACATGCTCCTGACAGACGACGCCGGAGCCGAAGTGGCCGCCCAGCTTGCCGAGCGCGCGGCTGCCACCGGTCACGACTTCGCCGATTTCTTCGGGCTGCCCGCCTCGAGTCCCCTCGCCTCGGCTCTCGGGCCCTCGCGCCTGAAGCTGATCATGCGCGCCGAGGCTCCCGTTCTCGAGCTCGACGGCCTCGATTGGGAGGCGTATTACAAGAGCCGGCTCTCGTCGAACCAGCGTGCTCTTCGCCGGCGGCGCACTCGCCAGCTCGCCAAGCTCGGAACCCTGGAGACCACCATCGCGCGAACTCGCGAAGAGCTCGCGACGGCCCTCGAGGAGGCGTTCGAGCTCCACGCGCGCCGCTGGCAGGGCCGACCCGACGGCTCCGACTTCGGAACCACGATCGGCAAGGAGTTCCAACGGGACGGGACGGCCGCGCTGGCCGAGCTCGACATCCCACGGATCGTGACGCTCAAGCTCGACGGACGTCCGATCGCCTTCGCCTACTACTTCGTCCTCGAAAGGACGATGTGCTGCCATCGGCTCGCCTTCGATCCGGAGCTCGCGCGCTTGTCGCCGGGGCTCGTGAACCGGTACGAGGCGCTGGAGAACGCGTTCGCCGAAGGGGTGACGCGAGTCGAGTTCTTCGGAGGCATGGAGCGTTACAAGATGGAGCTCACGGACAAGACCGAGCCGCTCCACGAGGCGCTGGGACTGCCGGGGACCCTGGCCGGCAGGGCGGTCGTGGCGTCGCGCCTGAACGGGATCCGTTTCCGCAGGTTCCTGAAGCGCTCCCCGGCCATTCGCCGCTTCTACTACGAAGGGCTCGCACCGGCGCGGCGGCTGTTCCACGTCGGCAACCGATCATGAGCAGCACCGCCTTCTACCTGGCGAAGGCAGGCGGCACGCGCGCCCGCTCGGCCGCATGGCTGATGCGCACTCGCGGCCGCCTCGACACGAGCGGGCTCCGGATCCTCTTCTATCACCGGGTCTCCGACGACCGCGACGAGTTGGCCGTAACGCCGAAAGCGTTCACCGAGCAGATGGACTACCTCGCGTCCGAGTCGTACCGCGTCGTCGACGTCCTGACCGCGATCGACCTCCTCGACTCGGGCGAGCCGCTCGCCCGGACGGTCGCTCTCAGCTTCGACGACGGCTACCTCGACATCGCCGACCACGCGCTTCCGATCCTCTCCGAGCGCGGCTTTCGGGCAACCGTCTTCGTCTCTCCGGCTGTGACTGACGGCAGGACGTCCTTCACGTGGTACCGCGAGCAGCCCGCGCTCCTCACGTGGGAAGACATCCTCGAGCTCGACCGCGACGGAACGCTTGCGCTTCGAGGCGCACACGCTGACCCACCCCAACTTGCCCGCACTCGACACGAACACCGCACGGGAGGAGATCGCGGGCTCGAAAGCCGGAGCTCGAGAATCGCCTCGGCCGCGTAGTGCGGGCGTTGTCCTATCCGTCCGGGCTCTTCGGCAAGCGCGAAGAGTGGATCGCCGCAGAGGCAGGCTTCCAGCGTCGCCGTCTCCTGCGAGCCCGGCGTCAACGACCGTCGGACCGACCGTTTCGCCCTTCGTCGCCGTCAGGTCGACGCGCGGGACAGCCTGCTCGACTTCAGAGCCAAGCTCGGGGGAGGCCACGACTCCTCACCGCCGCTCCGCGCCCTCTACAGGCGACTTCGGTACAGCGCCGGTTAGCGCAAGCTGCTCGTCGTAGAGATCAACATGAGCCCGGCGGAACGCAGCGAGATCGAACAGCGCCTCAGCGCGCGAGCGGCCGGCGCCCCCGAACCTGCGTCGGAGCCCGCGGTCCTCGACCAGCCTGGTGAGCGCGGCCGCGAGCGCCTCGTGGTCGCCGCTCGGAACGAGGATCCCGGTCTCTCCGTCGACGACGAGCTCGTCCAGTCCGCCGACACGCGACGCAACTACGGGCAACTCCGCCGCCATCGCCTCCAGCACCGAGACCGGCAGGCCCTCCGACCGGCTCGAGAGCACGAAGACGTCCGAGTCGGCCAGGAGCTCGGGTACGTCGGCGCGCTCTCCTGCCAGCCGGACGCTGTCCTCGAGCCCGAGCCTTTCGATCTCGGCCTCGATCGCCGCGCGGTCGGGGCCGTCGCCCACGATCAGCGCTTCGTACGAGCCTGCGGTCAGAGCGGCGCAGGCGCGGATCAGCGTCAGAAAGTCCTTCGGCGCCTTGAGCCGTCCGACGGCGATCAGCCTCGGAGTGGCCCGCTCGTGACGCGAGCGCGGGGCCGCCGCCACGTCCACGGCGTTGCGGATCACAACGGCTCGGTCGGCCTTGCACGTGCCGGCTGCGAGCCCGTCCGCCAGCTCGCGCTCGGACACGCAGATGATCACGGTCGTCAGAGGCGCCATCAATCGGTCGGCGACCCGATAGAGCCGGGACGCGAGCCCCGAATAGGCGGAGAACGCCCAGCCGTGGACCGTGAAGATGCGGACCGGCACCCGGGTCGTCGCTGCAGCCAGCCGCCCCAGCACGCCTGCCTTCGAGCTGCTCGCGTGCAGGATCTGAGGCCGCTCGCGGCGGATGAGCGACATGAGCTCGACGAGGCCTGCGAGCATCCCGCAACGGATTGATCGGCCGCCGGACGTGCCGAAGCGGGACGAAAGTCGCTCCCGCCCGGGCAGCAGCCTCGCGGAGCGGCCCCTCCCCGTAGGCAGCAAGCACGACCTCGTATCGCTCGACCAACCCCGGCAGGAGCGCGGCCACGTAGGACTGCGCGCCGCCGACCTCGGCCAGGGTGATCACCAGCAACACTCGTGGACGCCTAGTCGCGTCCGGCATGGCGCGGAAGCGTACAGAAGGGCTTCGCGCCGGTGAGCACCGCGCACCCAGCCGCGATTCGCGGACCCTCCGTGTTCGGCGTGCGCAGCGCGGGCCGCCTCGCAGGCGCCGCCGGGCTGCTCCTGGTCGCGGTCGCCACCGGAGTCGCTCTCTCGAAGCATCCGCTCCCGCTGACGCTGGTCCTCGCCTTCGGGGCCGGGCTCCTCGGCACGCTCGCGCTCGTCCTCGCCC
Source organism: uncultured Actinomycetes bacterium (assembly GCA_963712635.1). Classification (GTDB taxonomy): domain Bacteria; phylum Actinomycetota; class Thermoleophilia; order Gaiellales; family Gaiellaceae; genus VAXT01. The sequence continues at coordinate 1,172,860 of CAVQIS010000008.1, forward strand.
GCTACGACGTCGCCGTCGGGCTCGGGATCTTCCTCCTGGCCGCGGTTCGCATCGAGCCCGCTCCGGCCGATCTGATCCTGTTCGTGGTGATCGCGGTCGCGTTCGTCACCGGCCGGTTCTACATCCGCCGCGTGCCGCTGATCGTGACCGTCCTGCTGAGCGTGTTCCTGGCGCTGAACATGCTCGCCGCGGTCGAGCTGATCGACTTCGGGCGCGCAGTGACGTTCTTCGCGATCACGCTCTACCTCGTCATCTTCGCGCTCTGGCTGACCGGGTACGTGCGTTCCCCGAATACCGCCCGGGTCGTCCTGCGGGCCTACATCGCGGCCGCGGTGCTCTCGGCGGGCATCGCCGTGCTGGCGCTCTTCGTCGCCTTCCCCGGCCACGACCTTCTCGTGTTCGGCCCACGCGCAAAGGGCCTCTTCAAGGACCCGAACGTGCTCGGGCCGTTCCTCATCCCACCGACCCTGATGCTGCTCGAGGAGACGGTCTCTCCGCGCCTGCTTCGCGCACGCCTTCCCACGAAGCTCGTGGGGCTCTCGATCATGACGACCGGGATCCTGTTCGCCTTCTCACGCGCCGCATGGCTGAACCTGGTCATCGGCGTGTTGGTCATGTTCGTCGTCCTGTCCCTGCGGCGCGGCGGCGGACGCAGAGCGCTGACCTTCGTCGTTGTCGGCATCTCGGCCGCATCGGTGCTGTTCGCGGCGCTCGCACTCACGTCGTCCTTCACGTTCCTGAGCGAGCGAGCGCGTCTGCAGGCGTACGACACGCAACGGTTCGGGGCCCAGGAGTCGGGCATCGCGTTGGCCGTGAAGTACCCACTTGGAATCGGGCCTGGCCAGTTCGAGCGGGTCTCGCCGATCTCCGCGCACAGCACCTACGTCCGCGCGCTCTCCGAGGAAGGCGTGCTCGGCTTGCTCGTCCTGCTCGCGCTGCTGCTCCTGACGCTCATGTTCGCCAGCCGCAACGCGATCCTCGGCCGCGACACGTACGGCATCGGCTCCGCGGCGTTACTCGCGGCCTGGTGCGGGCTTCTTGCGAACAGCGTGTTCATCGACACGCTGCACTGGCGACATTTCTGGCTGCTCGCCGCGCTCATCTGGGCCGGCGCCGCGCGGACGGTCCAGGGCTCACCCGGCCAGACGTGGCCGCCGGCTAGCTCTCGAAATAGGAGATCGGCGAGCTTCGGCCGCCGATGACGACCAGGCCGAGAGCAGGAGCCCGAAGCCGTTGCAGAAGCTCACGCATGTCGATCGCCGTCTCCGAGGTCAGGCGATCCGGCCGACAGACCACGATCACCCCGTCGACCCGTTGCGCGAGCACTTGACTGTCGACGAGCCCGATCAGCGGCGGGCCGTCGAGGAGCACGTAGTCGTACTCGGACTCCTTGATGTCGTCGAAGAAGCCGTCGAGGGCGCCTCCGGCGAGGAGTTGCGCCGGGTCGGGCGGCCTCTGCCCGCTGGCGAGCACGTGCAGGCGTCCTCCGTTCTCCCGCGAGCCCTGGCCGACGGTGACGGCGCTTTCACCCTGGCGGCCGCCGGCGAGCACCTCCGCGAGCCCAGGGGTCTGGGCGACGTCGAAGAGCTCGTGGAGCCGCGGCCAGCGCATGTCCGCGGACACGAGCCACGTCCTCTGGCCCGCCTGGGCGAGAACGAGGCCGAGCGCCGCGGTCACCTCGGTCTTGCCTTCCCCGTGCAGGGCGCTGGTCACGAGAACGGTGCGCTGGCTGTCCGGCGGCAGCTGCATCCGGAGCGTCGCCTGGAGCGTCTGGTAGGCCTCGTACTCGATCGCGCTCAGCGTGTTGGGCGAGTGGCCGAACCGCCGGCGCACGAACGGCACCTCGACCATCACCGGGAGGTCGAGCAGTCGGCTCAGCTCCCGCGACCCGCTCACCCGTGGCCTGAGCTGGGCCCGGGCGAGGACGACCAGCGCGGCGATGAAGAGGCTCGCGAAGAGCCCGAAGACCGCGTTCCGGACCGGGCGCGGGCGAGCTGGGCGAGCTGGGCGGTTGCGCACGCTCGGCGAGCTCGAGCGCAGGCCCTTGGTTCGTGGCGAGGGTGAGATCGACCAGCTGCTGGCGGACAGTGGCGATCTGCGACGCGATCGCGGTCGGCGTTCAGCGGCGTGCTCGAAGCCTGGAGGTCGGAGATCTCCTGGTTCAGGAGGTTGCGCGTGCTTTTCAGCTGTCGCTGCTGCTGACGCCGCTCGCGGGCCAGGAACGTGGCCGCAACCCCGTTCGCGATCACAGCCGCTCCACGGGCTCGTGTCGTCGGTGCCGACGATGTTGATCACGTTCGCGTCCTGGTCGACGCTCACGGTCACCTTGTCGCGCAGCGAGTCGGCGGTCTCTCCGGCGAGCCCTTCTTCGCCGCTGCCGCAAGCAGCTCGCGCGTCGTCAGCAGACACGCGCACGGTCGCCAGGTCGCGCTGGGTCGACTGCGGGTCCGAGGTCGCCAGGGACTGGGCGGATCGGATTGAGCACGAGCTTCGAGGTCGCCTGGTACGTCTTGGGCAGGAGCAGGGAGATCACGAACACCGCTGCGGTGAAGAGCACGACGATCGCCGCGATCAGCCGGCGGCTGCGCTTGAACGCGTCGAGATAGCGCCCAACTTCCACCGGATCGTCCGGCGGGAGCCCCGGCGCGGTGTATCGTCCAACGCCTTCGTCCCAGACTCTCGGGTCCGTCATGGCTCCTGACGATAGCGCTCGACCGACGGCGCGTCATTCTTTCTCGGCCCCGCGCTTGCGCTGGTCTCGGGGAACGAAAGCGGCACTGATGGCGCTCGTTTGGCTTGTGACTGCAGCAGTAGTGACCTTCGCGATCGTTCAGCAGAATCGCCGCGAGGAACCGTCACATTCTCGCGCGACGGGCTCGCTCCTCTCTTCCTCAGCGGCCGGTTCGCCCTCGGTCACGCTGCTCGGGCCGCACGGCAAGGTCGAGCGTCCGACGACGCTGAAGGCGAGTGCGAGAGCCCGCTCGGGACGGATCGTCGCCGTGACCTTCTTGCTGGACGGTGTGCCGATCGGCTCGGACACGATCGCGCCGTACAGGTTCACGCTGAACCCAGGGCTCGTCCGGCCCGGTCGGCACGCACTCACCGTGGCCGCGGTCGACAACCACGGCCGGCGGTCCTCGACCCGCGCGGCCGCGATCACGACCGAGCGGTTCCGGGCGCAGGGCCTGACGGCGTCTCCAGGCGCCGGCCTGGAGCGCGCGCTCGCAGCACTGCGCCGCGGACACGTCACCGTCCGCCTCGCGCCGGGGCGCTACCAACTGAACGACGTGAAGATCGGAGACGACGCCCGCCTGATCGGCTCGGGGCCGCGGACCGTCATCACCGCTCCTGGTACGTCCTACTTCGCCGTGCTCGTCGCCACGAGGCCGGAACATCGCGATCTCGAACCTCACCGTCGACGGAGGCGGCCCGGGGCCAGGCCGAGGAATCGCCGTCGCGGTCTTCGACGGCTCCCAAGACGTGCGGCTGAGGCGGCTCCGTCTGATCCACGTACGGCAGGACGGCGTAAACGTCTGGGGCGCCTTCTCGAACGTCTCCGTGCAGGACTCGGTGATCGAAGGCGACGGGAGCGCACAGGTCGGAGTCTTCGCCCTCGGCTCGGATCGTTCTCGCGACACGAGCGTGATCCGCACGCGCATCCGCGGCTTCCGGTCGCACGGGATCCTGCTCGCACAGGTTGAGCACGGGCGCCCCGCGGCAGCGCTCCACGGGCTCGCGCTCGACAACGTCGTCAGCGACATCCGCGACCCGGCGCGAGAACGCTGCTACTACGCGCCGAACTCGACGCCGAAGTGCGGGACGAACGAGGGAGGCATCTGGACCGGCGGCGTCGAAGCCGCGATCATCGGCAACACGGTCGTGCGCGCACGCTGGGATGGAATCGAGACCGTCGGCTCGTCGACGAGGACGACGGTCGTCGGGAACACGATCCGCGACACGCGCACGGGGATCTACCTCGAGCACTCGACGAAGGACTCGCTCTTCGAGCGAAACGTCGTCACCGGCACGCGGACCGGGATCAACGTCGAGTGGTGGCACGACGGACAGGGCTCGATCCGCAACACGTTCTCGGCGAACCGGATCGTGGCCGCCTCGCGCGGCGGGCTGTCCGTGGACGTGGGCGACGACGGCAACCAGATCGTCGAGAACGTCTTCGTCGGCGGCGGGCGGCCGGCGATCGTGCTGCAGGGCACCTCGGACAACGTGGTGCGCCGGAACCTGGGCTGCCGGGCCGGAGACGAGGAGCTCGTCCGCGAGCAATCCGCCTACTACGACAACGGCGTCCGAGCCGTGCCCAGGCGGAACCGGCTGAGCGCGAACACGACCAGCAGTTCCTGCCGTCCTCGTTGACGGAACCGACGAAGCCCGAGGCCGCCGCCCGAACATGGGATCCCCTTGCGGCCGGCTCGGCGAACCTCTTCTGGGCCAAGATCGCCGGCAACGGGGGCTACTTCGTCGCGGTGCTGATCGTCGCGCGGGGGCTCGGCCCGGCGGGTCGCGGAACGGTTGCCTTCATCACGGTCACGGCGCTCGTCGTCGCCCACGTCGCGGGACTGGGCGTCGGCGAGGCGACCACGGTGCTCTCGGCGCGCGAGCCGCGACGGCGGCCGGTGCTGCTGGCCAACGCACTGGTCTTCTATCTGGTCAGCAGCCTCGCCGCTGCGACCCTGACGTTCACGGCCCTGCTCGCCAGCGATGTCGGGCCGGCGGGAGTCGGCGCACAGGAGCTCGTCATCCTCGCGTCCGGAATCGTCGCGTGCGCGATCGGCGAGGTCGGCTACTCCTTCCTGCTCGGGATGGAGCGCACGCGAGAGCTGGCGTACGTCACCGGATGCGCCTCGTGGCTCTATGCGCTGCTCGTGTTCGTTCTCTGGGCCGGGCCTGGGCTCACCGTCGCGGGCGCGGCGCTCGCCTGGACCGCGACGGAGGCGGTGCGCACCCTCGTCCTCGTCTCTGTCTCGCGTCGAGGTGGATCGATCGGCAATCCGAGCCGGAGGATCCTCGTCCAGGAGATCGGATTCGGCATCAGGCTCTGGATCGGAAGCCTGGCGCGGTTCCTGAATTTCCGCACCGACCAGATCCTGATGGGCTTCCTCGCGTCCGAAGCAGCGCTCGGCTACTACGCAGTCGCCGTCAACGCCTCGGAGATCCTGCTCTACCTGCCCTCGTCGGCGGCCACTGCACTGCTGCCGTTGATCGCCCGCACCGAGGCGGTCCGTCGTGGCGAGGAAACGCTCCGCGCCTTCCGGTCGGTCGCCTTCGTCAGCGCGATCGGGGCCGTCGTCGCCGCGATCCTCGGGCCGCTGGTCCTGCCGGCCGTCTTCGGCGACGCCTTCGACGAGTCGATTATCCCCTTCCTCTGGCTCCTGCCCGGAACGCTCGGCTTCGCGGCCAGCACCGTCTTCTCGAACGCGCTCGTCGGCTCGTCCTCGCCCGGACTTTCGTCGCTGGGGCCGATCGTCTCCCTCGCCGTCGGCTTCGCCCTCGACATCGCGCTCATTCCGCGCTACGACGCGACGGGGGCGGCCGTAGCCGCGAGCGCCGCGTTCCTGGCCGGCGGCGCTGTCGCCCTTGCGACATACCGCCGCGTAAGCCCCTTCGCGTGGCGATCCCTGCTCGTGCCGCATCGCGGCGACCTCGACGTGCTGCGAGCGCTCGCAGGTCCCCTGCTGCGGCGGGCCTGACGCAGCACCGCGTGAGCGGCCGGGCTACGTCCGTGCGGCGATGAGCACGAGGATCGCGACGATGCCCGCGATGGCCACGAGCAGGAAGTTCACGGTCAGGGCGGCGGCCAGGACACGCGGAGTCACGCGCCACCTGGGACGTGGCTCTGTTCGCCCGGCCTCCACGATCGGTTCCGCAGTAAGCCCCTGGGCGCCTGGTTCCTGGCTGATCGGAGGCGTGGGGGCCCCGGTCTTGCCGTCCGCGCTCGCGCGCCGCCAGCCGACGACGCTGGCGAGGGAGTCGGTGATGAACTGGTTGAGGCTGACGTTCTCGCGCTCTGCCGCCTGTGTGAGCGCCGCATGCAGCGTGCGCGGCATCCGGAGGAGGAGACGACCGCTGTGGCTCGCGGCGGTCCTCGGCTCCGGAATATCTCGTCCTTCCCTGAGCGCCGCCGAGATCCACTCCGCCATGGCGTCCTTGAGGCCCGCGATCGCCTCTTCGGCCGTGTCGCCGCGGCTCGTGCAGTCGGGAAGCTCCTCCGCCGCTGCGACCCACTTCCCACCGTCCTCCTCGCCGTCCTGGACGAGGGTGATGTGGTACGGCAGTTCGACGTAGCGGTCGACTGCGCTCGAGGTCCGTGCCGGGCCGCGTTTCATCTCAGCATCGATTGTGCCGCTTCGTCACAAATTCCGCCAGAGCGGAACGGGATCGTTGCCGCCGACTAGCTCGCTCCGATCTCGGTGCGCAGCTTCTCGAGCGCGCCGCGGGTGAGTCGCGAGACGTGCACCTGCGAGAGCCCCACCTCGTCCGCGATGCGGTGCTGGCTCATGCCCTCGAAGTAGGCGAGGTGCAGGAGCCGGCGCTCGCGCTTGTCGAGGGCGCGAAAACCCCTCGCCAGGACCGCACGGTTCTCCCCCGCCTCGTATCCCTGCTCGGTCGAGCCGGGCAACGCAGGCCCGGGCCCGGTGTTGCCATTCGCCTGTTCGGCAAGGGAGACCGGTTCGAGCGCTTTGACCGCGGCAAGGGCCTCGAGCACTTCGGCGCGCCCGACGCCGGCGTCGTCGGCCAGCTCGGCCACTGTTGCCGGGCGCTCGTGCGCAGCCGCCAGGCGGCCCGCACTCGCCTTGAGCGAGACGTTCATCTCCTGGAGACGGCGCGGAATCCTGATTGACGCCACGCGGTCGCGGAGGTGTCTCTTGATCTCGCCGACGATGCTCGGAATCGCATAAGCCGAGATGTCCACGCCGCGGTCGAGCTCGAAGCGGTCGATGGCGTTGATCAGGCCGATCGCACCGACCTGCACGAGGTCCTCGACCTGCTCTCCTCGCCCCGCGTAGCGACGTGCGAGGCTCTTCACCAGAGGCATGTACCGCCGGATGAGCCGTTCGCGGGCTGCGAGATCGCCGCTCCGGTGGTACTCGTAGAGCAGATCGCGCGACGTCTTCGGGCCAGGTGCAGGCGACCCTCCCTGAGAGCGGCCCCACGAGTGGCGATCCGCCGCAATCCCCCTGTTCGGAACCGCTCTGGCCGCGACCCCCATCACTGCCATTTCATACGCCCTTTCAAAATTCGAATTCGATTCTAGCGCGTTCTATTCGATTAGTCGAGATCAAAGTTAACGAATCGACGACTCACCACATTCGTCTCGGGGTACCTTTTGAATTATCAGACGTGTCGTCCCCACACAAGTTTGTATCCGAAACCAGATCCGGGTAAGGAGCCACGTGTGGTTCCGAGCTCAGCCGGCGATCGTGGCAGGCGTCTTGGCGGCCCTCTTGTGCTTCCCGACGACCGCGAACGCCGCTTCAGGAGCGTCGAGTGCAACCGCAAACCCCTATTTGGCGCAGTATCACGGCTTGCGCGGGGGGCAGTATCACGGCGATCTGGCCCAATTCCGTGGAGGTTCCGTGCTCAATCGGGCAACCAGGGGTACTGCGGTTGAATTGAAAGCTCCTATTTACCAGGCCGTGATATCACCCGTTTTACACTTTCAATCCACAATCACCACTGGTAGCACCCCGTTCGCAATCAGCTTTTCGATCGATCGCCCGATCCCGCAGTCGATCGAGCCTCGGAACGGCGACCCGCGACGCATGCTGCAGATCGGAGCCGTCCTCGGGGCGCTCTACGTCGTCTTCCTGGCGATATGGATCTGGGCGACCCGGCTTCGCATGCGGCCTCCAGGACGCGCCCGAGCGTAAGAGCGAGGTCGCAAATCGGCGTTTCGGCCGTCCGAAGATCGGCTAGTACCACTACACGGCTCGCGCTATGCTCATGACGATGAATCGTTTGCGGGTTGCGGCTCGCCGGCGGAGTGACGCACCCGTCGTTCGTGAGGCTGCTCGTAGCTGCTGCGATCACGGCTCTCGGCGTGGGAAGCGGCCCGGCGATCGCGGGAGGATCGGGGCCTGAGCGACCTCCGGTCAGCGCGCCGGCGAAGATCGCGCCCGACCCGGCGCCTGGGGCCGTGACGTCACGTGCGCCAGTCGCCCCGACGACAAGCCCGCAGCCGCCCAGCCCGCAACCGAGCGCGACGCCTGTCCGTCCCGCTGTCGGCACCACCTCGGCCAGGCCGGTCGAGCCTCGCACGGTGCGTCGAGCGAACGCCGCGCGGCCGAAGCCTCCCCCACCGGCGGTCCGACACCGGATGGCCCGCGAAGTCACGTCGCTTACGCGCGCGATCCAGAAGCCCGCCTTCCGGTTCGCGGTCGCAGCAACGCCCCCGAGGCCGACCGACTCCAACGGCCTGCTCTTCGTCGGTGGGCTCGCACTGCTCGTCCTGGTCCTCGGCGACGCCGCCTTCCTGGCTCTCTCGGCCCGCGTGCTGAGAGAACCGACGCGTCGCTAGCGCGACACGACGAACGAGCTTCCGCCCAGCAGCTTCCCGTACCTTCCCGCGGCGAGCCGACCGCGGCCGGGCCAGACGTACCAGCGGTACGCACCCGCGCGGAGCTTGTACCGATGGCCGTGATACTTCCAGCTACGCGGCAGCTGCAGGCGGGCCCGAACCGGCCATGCGCTGAACACCCGGCGGCCGCGGACGAGGACGACGTTGTAATACGTCGCTCGGGGCGCGGCTGACCAGACGAGGAGCGGCGGCTTGCTGACACGCTCGCCCGGGCCGGGGTAGAGCAGCGCGCCGCGACCCACGAACTCGAGCGGTCGGGTCGCCTCGTTGGCAGCCTCGTCGGCTGCCTGCAGTCGATAGTGGTACGTGCGGCCGGCGCGTAGACCGCCGTCGAGGAAGCTCGTCGTCGAGGCCGCGCCCTGGAAGACGACGCTCTCGTTCTCGCCGTTCGAGCCGGGTGAGCGTAGGAGCTCCACCGTCTGCGTGTCGGGAGTCGTTCGCCAGACGAGCTTTGCGCTGCGCTTGCCGGCCTTCGCAACGAGGAGCGTGACCGCGGGTGCGGTCGCGTCGTACTTGACGACGATGCTCGCACTGCCCTCGTTGCCTGCCCGGTCGCGGCAGGAGCCCCCGACGAACGCCGTGGCGGCGTCCGGGCCGGAGTAGGTCGCGCGGCCGCAGCTCTCGATGCCCGATGTGGCGTCATTGCCCGTGAAGTCGACCGAGAGCGGATGGTTGTACCAGCCGTTCGCGTCGGGCGGCCGGGCGGGAGCGGCGGCGACCTGTGGGGCCGAGGCGTCGTAGCGGAGCGAGAACGTCGCGAGCGCGCTCGTGTTCCCCGCCCGGTCGCTGCACGCGCCGGTGAGCGAAGCGTCCGCGGAATCGGGGCCCGAGTAGACACTCGGGGCGGTGCAGGAGTCGATTCCCGAGGTGGCGTCCGTGCCGCTGAACTCGACCCGCAGCGGTTGGTTGTACCAGCCGTTCGAGTCCGGGTCGCGCGCGGGGACGCCGTACGCGAGCGGCGCCGTCGAGTCGTAGCTCAGGCCGAACGCGACGACGCTCGTATTCCCGGCGTGGTCGACGCACGAGCCGGAGACGGATCCGTTCGGCGAATCGGGGCCGGAGTACGTCTGGGACGGGACGCAGGAGTCCAGCCCGGAGGTGGCGTCGGTCCCGGCGAAGCTGACGGAAAGAGCGTGGTTGTACCAGCCGTTCGAGTCCGGGTCGCGGGCCGGCGTGGGTGTCACGACAGGCCCCGTCTCGTCGTACTGGAACCCGAAGGCGCCTGCGGCGCTCGTGTTCCCGGCCCGATCGCGGCACGTTCCGGTGACCGAGGCGTTCACGCTGTCGGGGCCTGAATAGGACGCCTCGGTACAAGAGTCGACCCCCGACGTGGCATCCGCGCCGGTGAAGCTGACGGTGAGCGTGTGGTTGTACCAGCCGCTGTGATCGGGCCCCCGCGATGCGCTCGCCCCGGTCACCTGCGGCGCCGTGGCGTCGTAGCTGAGGGCGAACGAGTGCACGCCCGTGTTCCCGGCGTGATCCACGCAGGAGCCGAGAAGCGCAGCGTCGGCGTCGTCGGGGCCGGAGTACGTCTGCGGTCGGCACGCAAGAGTCGATCCCCGACGTTGCATCGGCGCCGCTGAAGTCCGACCGAGAGCGCATGGTTGTACCAGCCGTTCGAGTCCGGCGCGCGCTCCGGCGTCGCGCTGACCACCGGCGCGGTCGCGTCGTAGCTCAGCCCAAAAGCGTGTGCGGTCGTGTTCCCGGCGTGATCCACGCAGGAGCCGCTGACCGACGCCTCGGCGTCGTCCGGGCCGGCGTAGGTCTGCGGCGGGACGCACGAGTCGAGCCCGGACGTGGCGTCCGTCCCGTTGAAGGTGACCGTGAGCGCGTGGTTGTACCAGCCTTGCGAGTCCGGGACGCGGCCGGGGCTTGCGGACACCGCCGGCCCGGTCGCGTCGTAGCTGAGCCCGAAGGCTCGCGCGGTCGTGTTCCCGGCGATGTCGGTGCAGGAACCGTTCACAGAGGCAGTCGCGTCGTCGGGACCGGAGTAGCTCTGAGCCGGGACGCAGGAATCGAGGCCCGACATCGCATCCGTGCCGTTGAAGCTGACCGTCAGCGTGTGGTTGTACCAACCGTTCGAGTCGGGAGCGCGGGATGGAGTCGCGGTGACGACCGGCCCGGTCGCGTCGTACCTCAGCGAAAAAGCCCGCGAACCGGTGTTGCCCGCATGATCCTGGCAGGAGCCCGACACCGAGGCGTTCGCCGAGTCGGGGCCGGAGTAGGTCTGCGCGGGGACGCAGGACTCGATTCCGGAGACGGCGTCCGAGCCGGTGAAGCCGACCGAGAGCGAATGGTTGTACCAGCCGTTCGAATCCGGGTTGCGCGAGGGAGTGGCGGTCACGGTCGGGGCCGTCCCGTCGTACTGGAAGTTGAACGGGAACGGGGCGCTCGTGTTCCCGGCCCGGTCCCGGCACGTGCCGTTCACCGACGCGGTCGCGTCGTCCGGGCCCGAGTACGTGGCCTGCGTGCACGTGTCGACTCCCGAAGTCGCATCCGCCCCCGCGAACGTGATCGAGAAGGTGTGGTTGTACCAGCCGCCGTGATCGGTAGAGCGCGAGGGAGTCGCGCTGGTCACCTGTGGAACGGTGTCGTCGTAGCTGAAGCCGAGCGAGCGGGAGCCGGTGTTCCCGGCATGGTCGGTGCAAGAGCCGCTGACCGAAGCGTTCGCCGAGTCCGGCCCCGAGTAGCTCACGGCCGGGACGCAGGACTCCACTCCGGACGTGTCGTCGGTGCCGTTGAAGCTGACCGTCAGCGCGTGGTTGTACCAGCCGTTCGAGTCGGCGGCGCGGGACGGAGTGGCCGTGACGTTCGGGTCCGTCTCGTCGTACTGGAAGTTGAACGCGCTCGGGGCGCTCGTGTTCCCGGCCCGGTCCCGGCACGTGCCGTTCACCGAGGCGGTTGCGTCATCGGGCCCCGAGTAGGTGGCCTGCGTGCACGTGTCCATTCCCGAAGTCGCATCCGTGCCCGCGAACGCGATCGAGAAGGTGTGGTTGTACCAGCCGCCGTGATCGGGAGAGCGCGAGGGAGTCACGCTGGTCACCTGCGGAACGGTTCCGTCGTAGCTGAAGTTGAACGCCCGGACCGTGGTGTTCCCAGCGTGGTCGGTGCACGAGCCGTTGACGGACGCGTTGGCGTTGTCCGGGCCCGAGTAGGCCTGTGCCGGTACGCAGGTGTCGATCCCCGATGTCGGATCGTTCCCGCTGAAGCTGACCGAGAGCCCGTGGTTGTACCAGCCGTTCGAGTCCGGGCTCCTCGAGGGCGTGGCCGTTACGGACGGCCCCGTCTCGTCGTACTGGAAGTTGAACGCGCTCGGGGCGCTCGTGTTCCCGGCCCGGTCCCGACAGGTGCCGTTCACCGAGGCGGTTGCGTCATCGGGCCCCGAGTACGTCGACTGCGTGCAGGTGTCGAGGCCGGACGTGACGTCGGCGCCGGTGAAGGCGATCGAGAGCGTGTGGTTGTACCAGCCCGCGTGATCGGGGCCGCGTGAGGCGTTTGCCCCGGTGACCTGGGGCGCGGTCGCGTCGTAGCTGAGGCCGAACGTGCGTGTTCCAGTGTTCCCCGCGTGGTCACGACAGGAGCCGGAGACCGAGGCGTTCCCGGAGTCGGGGCCGGAGTACGTCTGCGACGGGACGCAGGAGTCGATCCCCGAAGTGGCGTCGGTGCCGCTGAAGCCGACCGAGAGCGCGTGGTTGTACCAGCCGTTCGAGTCCGGGCTCCGGGCGGGGGTGGCGGTGACCGTGGGCGCCGTCTTGTCGACTCGGATCGTGATCGTGACCGTCGTCTCCCCGCCGTCGCTCCTCGCGTAGCAGGTCAGAGGAGTGCCGGTCGTGTCGTTGACGAGCGTGATCGCGTTGCAGCCTTGGGTCTCCAGGATCTGGGACTCCGGATCCTCGACCGTCCAGTTCACCGTGACGTTCGAGACGTACCACCCGCTCAGGCCGAGCGTCCCGAAGATATGCGGGGTCACGACCGGAGGCGTTGGGTCGCCGGGGACGGCTGGACCGCCACCCGCGGTCGGCGTTAGTAACAGCGCGCAGACACCGAGAATGAGAAGCAGGTGGTGTCGGCGCATGTCTTCCTCCTAGCCTGAGCCCCCGAAGGTGAAGGTGCTGCCGCCGAGCAACTTCCCGTAGCGTCCGGCCGAAAGCGGGCCGCGACCGGGCCAGACGAACCATTTGTACGTTCCGCGCCGCAGCTTGTAGCGCCGCCCGTGGTAGGTCCAGGAGCGCGGTAGCTGCAGACGCGCGCTGACAGGCCACGCGCTGTAGACGCGGCGGCCGCGGACGAGGATCACGTTGTAGTAGCTCGCACCGCGAACGGCGTCCCAGACGAGGAGCGGCGGCTTCGTGACACGCTCGCCCGGGCGCTGGATAGAGAAGCGGTCCGCGAGCCCGGAAGTCGAGCGTTTTCGTTGCCACGTTCGCGGCCGCGTCGGTGGCAGTCAGCCGGTAGACGTAGTCTCGGCCGGGGCGCAGCCCACGATCGGTATAGCCCTTCGCCGACGCCGCGCCTCGGAAGACAACGCTCTCGGCCGCCCCTTTCAGCCCCGGAGCGCGGGCGAGAGTGACTGAGCTCGCGTCATCGGGGGCTTTCCAGCGCAGGTGCGCCTTTCGGTTGCCCGCCTTGACGCTGAACGCGCCGAGAGCCGGCGGCGTCGCGTCGTACTTGAGAGCGAAGCTCGCCGGCGGTCATGTTTCCGGCCTTGTCGCGGCAGAAGCCGGCGACGGAGGCATTCGCGTTGTCCGGCCCGGCATAGGTGGCTTGGCTACACGGCGTCGATACCGGAGGTGGCGTCGGCCCCGCTGAAGCCGACGGTCACGGCGTGGTTGTACCAGCCGTTTGCGTCGGGTGCGCGGCCCGGGACGACCGTCACGGTCGGCGGCGTCGCATCGCGCTTGATCGTGACCGTCGAGGTGATCTCGGCGTCCGTCCACGTCGACGTGGCAGGTGAAGCGCGTACCGACGGTGTCAGCCGCCACCGTGTGCGCATCGCAACCGTCGGACTCCGTATACCCAAGGGGCTCGATCACCCAGTTGATGGTCACGTTGGTCACGTACCACCCGTTCGCGCCCTGGGTCCCGTAGATGATCGGCGTCACCGAGGCCGTCGGGATCCGAGGACTTCCGCTCGCGCCCGCGGGCAGCAGGAACACGGCAAGGCCGCAGACCAGGATGAGAAGGCGAGCGAGCCCGCGCCCGGAGGTCCGGAGACCGCTGCGGCCTCCGGCGTGACCAGCTCTGAGGCTCGCAGTCCCAGAACGCTCTCCTTCTCCCGCACAACGTCCCGACCGGACGACCGGGACGCACTCGAAGCTACTACCCCGTTTTAAGGCTGTCAACCAGGGCCAGGCGATCGAGTAGGCGCGGCTTTTCGAGCCGCGACTTCGGAGCCGGCGCCTGGCGTGGATGACAGTCAGCCACGCCGGCGCCGCTCTCGATCTTCCTAGCCGGTGAACGGCGGACGCTTGAAATGGATCCGCTTGCGCGCCGACTTCACGCGCTTGCACTTGCCGTGCACCCGTCTCTTGCCCTTGGGGCAACGCTTCTTCGCCTTCGGAGGCGGCGGAGGCGGTGGCGGTGGCGGAGGCGGTGGCGGTGGCGGCGGCGGAGGCGGAGGTGGCGGAGGTGGCGGTGGAGGCGGAGGCGGAGGCGGAGGCGGAGGCGGAGGCGGAGGCGGAGGTGGAGGCGGAGGCGGAGGCGGAGGCGGAGGCGGAGGCGGAGGCGGAGGCGGAGGCGGAGGCGGAGGCGGAGGCGGAGGCGGAGGCGGAGGCGGAGGCGGAGGCGGAGGCGGAGGCGGCGGAGGCGGCGGAGGCGGAGGCGGAGGCGGAGGCGGAGGCGGCGGAGGCGGAGGCGGAGGCGGAGGCGGAGGCGGGCCGCCGCAGCCGATCACGTCGCCAGACCCGTCCACGGCCGCGAAACCGGCCACGGCCAGACCACCCGGCGGGTCGAAGAGCTGCCGGATGATGTCGTTGTTCGAGTTGTTTCCGTTCGAATCGGAGCCGACAGGCCCGTAAGCGACGACCATCGTCGCGCACGCCGACGCCGGAACGTGCCAGACGAACGTGATCGTGGTCCCGGACTTCGTTCCCGGCACGGTCACGTTGCCGCGAGCCGAGCTCTTGATGATCACGTCCGCTTCGGTCGCGCCGGCCAGGTTCGCGTCGGTCACGTTCCGGATCGTCCCGGTGATCGTGTCGCCGACCTGGACCGTCCACTTCGTCCGGTTATGCGCCTCCCCGGTCTGTCCGAGGCTGCCGGTCGGGCGGTCGAGACTCCCGAGCCCGGTGTCGGCCAGTGCCGACGGCGCGAACGCCAGCGCGCCGAGCAGGAGCGCCGCGCAAACGACCCACGACGCTCCTGCTCGAGGCATGCCGTGCGCGCAGCGCAGCGCGCTCTTCCGCAGTCCCCCCATTGCCGCAATCCCCCCTCTGATTCATTGGGCCCAACCGGCCCTCGAACTCACCTTAAAGGGTGATTGCTGTTCCGCAATCCCTCGTTCCAGGCACTGTGAGGGACCGCTGCGGGAAGCTATTCCGCGGGCTCTTCGGAGTGGTCGTCGCCCTCGGAGGAAGGCTCCTCCGGCGGAACGGTGACCTTCTCCATGTCCTCGGGCGGAGCGCCCGGGATGATCGTGATCTCGACCTCGTCGTCGGAGTCGCGCTTCTTGTCGACGAGGATCGTCGAGCCGGGCGTCAGCTCGCGCCCGAGCACGAAGTCGGCGAGCGGATCCTCGATGTAGCGCTGGATCGCGCGGCGCAGCGGCCTGGCGCCCATGGTCGGGTCGTAGCCCTTCTCGACGAGCAGCTCCTTGGCCTCCTCGGTCAGCGAGACGTCGGCGGCGTGCTCGCCCATCTGGTCGCGCAGCCGCTTCATGAGCAGGTCGACGATCGTCTTGATCTCTTCCTTCGTCAGCTTGTGGAAGACGATCACCTCGTCGATCCGGTTCAGGAGCTCGGGCCGGAAGACCTTCTTGAGCTCGCTCATGACGCGCTCCTTCATGTCGTCGTACGACAGGCCGGAGTCGTCGCCGATCGAGAAGCCGAGCGACTGATTCTTGGAGATGGAAGCGGCGCCGATGTTCGAGGTCATGATCACGATCGTGTTCCGGAAGTCGACCTTGCGCCCCTGGGCGTCGGTCAGCTTCCCCTCCTCGAGAATCTGGAGCAGGATGTTGAACACGTCCGGGTGCGCCTTCTCGATCTCGTCCAGTAGGAGCACCGAGTACGGCTTGCGGCGCACGGCCTCTGTGAGCTGGCCGCCTTCGTCGTAGCCGATGTAGCCCGGAGGCGAGCCGACGAGCCGGGACACGGAGTGCTTCTCCATGAACTCCGACATGTCGACCTGGATCATCGCGTCCTCGTCGCCGAACAGGAACTCGGCGAGCGTGCGCGCCAGCTCCGTCTTCCCGACGCCTGACGGGCCGAGGAAGATGAAGGAGCCGGTCGGGCGCTTCGGGTCCTTGATGCCGGCACGAGCGCGGCGGATCGACTTGGAGACGGCGACGATCGCCTCGTCCTGGCCGATCACGCGCTTGTGGAGCTCGTCCTCCATGCGGATCAGCTTCTGGGACTCGGCCTCGGTCAGCTTGAAGACCGGGATGCCCGTCCACATCGAAACGATGTCTGCGATCTCGTCCTCGCCGATCTGCGGCTGGTCGGCCGACTCCTCGGCCTGCCAGCTGTCCTCGAGCTCGCGCTTCTTCTGCGTGAGCTTGCGCTCCTTGTCGCGCAGGGACGCGGCCTTCTCGAACTCCTGGGACTCGATCGCGTCTTCCTTCTCGCCGCGGACCTTCGTGATCTCCTCTTCGAGCTCGCGATAGCGCGGCGGCGCGGTCATGTTCTTGATGCGCATGCGCGACGCGGCCTCGTCGATCAGGTCGATGGCCTTGTCGGGCAGATGGCGGTCCTGGATGTAGCGGTCGGCGAGGACCGCGGCTGCGTGCAGCGCGTCGTCGGAGATCTTGCAGCGGTGGTGCGCCTCGTAGCGATCGCGCAGGCCGCGGAGGATCTCGACGCTGTCGTCGACCGACGGCTCGTCGACGCGAATCTGCTGGAAGCGGCGCTCGAGGGCGGCGTCGCGCTCGAGGTACTTGCGGTACTCGTCGAGCGTCGTCGCGCCGATCGTCTGCATCTCGCCGCGCGCCAGGGCCGGCTTCAGGATCGAGGCCGCGTCGATCGCGCCCTCGGCCGCGCCGGCGCCGACGAGGTTATGGAGCTCGTCGATGAACAGGATGATGTCGCCCCGCTGCATGATCTCCTTCATGACCTTCTTCAGGCGCTCCTCGAACTCGCCGCGGTACTTCGAGCCGGCGACGAGGGCTGCCAGGTCGAGCGTGTAGATCTGCTTGCCCTTCAGGAGCTCGGGCACCTGGCCCGAGGCGATGCGGGCGGCGAGCCCCTCGACGACGGCCGTCTTGCCGACGCCCGGCTCTCCGATCAGGACGGGGTTGTTCTTCGTGCGGCGCGACAGGATCTGCATCACGCGCTCGATCTCCGTCTGGCGCCCGACGACCGGGTCGGACTTGCCCTCGGCGGCCTGCCGCGTGAGATTGCGGCCGAACTGGTCGAGGAGCTTGGAGCTCTTCGTCTTCTCGCCGGGCCCCTGGCCCCCGCCCTGCTGGCGGCGTCCCGGGCCTGAAAGCATGCGGATGATCTCGTTGCGAATCTTCTCGGCGTCCGCATCGAAGTCGAGCAGGATGCGGGCGGCGACGCCCTCGTTCTCGCGGACGAGCCCGAGGAGGATGTGCTCGGTGCCGATGTAGTTGTGGCCCAGCGACAGGGCCTCGCGCAGTGCGAGCTCGAGCACCTTTTTCGCACGCGGCGTGAACGGGATCTGGCCCGTCGTCACCTCGTCGCCCTGGCCGACGATGCGCGCGATCTGGGCGCGCACCTCTTCGACCGTGATGTCCAGAGACTCCAGCACCCTCGCGGCGAGCCCCTCCTCCTCGCGGAGAAGCCCGAGCAGGATGTGCTCGGTGCCGATGTAGTTGTGCTTGAGCGCCCTGGCCTCGTCCTGTGCGAGGACGACTACCTGGCGCGCTCTCTCTGTGAATCGTTCGAACAAGAGGTCAACCGCTCCTTAAACGGTAGAACGACGGAACTGGGGGTCATGTTAGCTCACACCCCGGGCGCTACCGGTAGACCCATCTGAGTCAATCGGCACGGTTTCACAAAGGCTTTACGAGCCTCGGTGAAGAGTCCGTGTTACTCGGCCTGGCGTGTGCGGACGACGGCGAGAACGGTCAGCAGCAGCACCTTGAGGTCGAGCCAGAGCGACCAGTTCTCGATGTAGTAGTTGTCCCACTCCACGCGGTCCGAGAGGGACGTCTTGCCGCGCAGGCCGTGCACCTGCGCCCAGCCGGTGATGCCGGACTTGACGCGATGGCGGTCGCTGTAGCGGTAGACGCTCTCCTCGAAGCGTCCGACGAACTCGGGGCGCTCGGGTCGCGGGCCGATCAGGCTCATCTCGCCCTTGAGGACGTTGAGCAGCTGCGGCAGCTCGTCGATCGAGGTCTTGCGCAGGAACGCGCCGAGCTTGGTGCGGCGGTCGCCGCCCTCGACGCCGCCCGGAGCCGTGTCCGGCGGAAGGTCGATCGGCTGCGCGGCCGACGCGGTCTCGCCGTGGCGCATCGTGCGGAACTTGAGCATCGCGAACGTCCGGCCGTCGCGTCCGACACGGACCTGGCGGAAGAAGAGCGGCCGGCCCGTGGTCAGGAGGACGCCGATCGCCGCGGGAATCATCACGGGCAGCGCGAGCAGGAGCAGGCCGAGCGCGACGACGCGATCGGCCGCGTATTTGACCGCGAACTGGAGACCCTTCGGATTCGGCGAACGGGCCGAGATGAGCGGCAGGCCGCCGAAGTGCTCGACGGTCAGCCGGCTCGTCATCTTCTCGAACAGCCTCGGTACGAAGGCGACCTGGACGCCGAGCTCCTCGCAGCGCTTCACGAGACCGAGCAACACCTCGTGGGGCGCACGGGAGAACGTGATCACGACCTGCTCGACGCCGTACTGCTCCACGATCCGATCGAGGTCCCAACTGGCACCGAGGACGGGAAGCGGAAGGGAGTCGTCCTCGGCGAGCAGCGGCTCCTTGTCCAGGAAGCCGATCGGCTTGAGCCCGAGTTGGGGTTGGGACAGGAGCCGTGAAGCCGCGAGCCTTCCGACCTTGCCGGCGCCGATGATCAGCGTCGGCCGGAAGGACTCGCCGTGGCGGTACGCCTGCGCGCGTGACCAGTGGAGCGCGACGCGGCCCGCAGCGAGGTACGCGGCCGCGAAGGCCCAGGCGCGGATCCCCTGGGGCCAGAGGGAGGCCGGATCGGACATGAGCCCGCGCAGGAGGAGGACGGGAACGGCCGCGAGCGAGGCGACGACGAGGACCGCGCGCAGCTCCTCGAGGAGCTCGTAGCGGAGGCGCGTGCCATACAGGCCCCGGAGCGCGCCGAACCCGAGCACGAGAATGGAGTAGACGGCGAGCCAGATCGGAGGCGGAGCGGGCAGCCCGGCCGCGCTCGAGCCGAATGTGGTTGCGACCGCGGCGATGAAGAGCATCGACGCGTCGAGCGACACCCGCGCCGCGGTCCATGCACGACCGGGGCGAGCCCCGATGCCGGTGAGCTTCTGCGCACGCCGGCCCAGCGAATGGAGCGCGCCCGGATCGGCCGGCGCACCGGCAAGTGCCGGGGGCGACGGGCGTTCGGCTACGTCGGTCATCAGTTCGCGTTCACCCGCACGCGGGCCAGGCGCCCCACGCTACCGCCGAACAGGAGCAGCGGGCCGCCGACCGCGGCGAAGAGCGCGAAGTCGAGGGCGCTGAACGGCAGAGGCCCTTCGGCGGACGAGCCCGGCAGGGACGAACGATGCGCAGACGTGAGCTTTCGTACCGGTTGGGTCCGGTCGTACCCCCGCAGAGAGGGCGAGTGCAGCGCACGGTTGATCTGCGCGCGCGTGTAGTGGCCGTCGAGCCGCCCGTTGTCAGCGAGATCGCTGAAAATTCGTTGTGACGTGTCCGGTGACGCCGCCGCAGGACCGGCGAGGGTCAAGATCGCGCCGGCGGTTAGCCCCGCGCAGGCGAGTAGTGCCGCAGATTTGAAGTGCATGGTTCCTTTCCGCTCTACCCCTGTTGACCGCAGTCCTCTGTGCCGCCGCAGTTGGTTCCGTCTCGCGGAGATTCGCCTTCTCCGCCAGGCTCACTCAACGTATACCCACACCGCTGTCTTCCGTATACCTCGTTTGGGTTATTTCATGTTAGGACGTCGTTAATCTTGAAAAGGATGCGGGCTTTGGTCACCGGCGGTGCCGGCTTCATCGGCTCGCACCTCTCCGAGCTTCTCCTCGACGAGGGTTGTGAGGTCTTCGCCCTCGACGACCTCTCGACGGGCGACGAGGCGAACATCTTCCATCTCCGCGAGCGCGAGGGGTTCCATCTCGTCGTCGACTCGGTTCTCTCGCAGTCGGTCGTCAGCGAGCTCGTGCACCGGTGCGACGTCGTCTACCACCTGGCCGCGGCCGTCGGCGTGCGCCTGATCGTCGAGCAGCCGGGCCGCACACTGCTCACGAACGTGCAGGGCGCAGAGAACGTGCTCGAGTACTGCGCGCGCTTCGAGAAGCCGGTGCTGATCGCGTCGAGCTCCGAGGTCTACGGCAACCATCCTGAAGACGTCCTCCTCGAGGAGAACGCGCAGCGGATCTACGGGCCGACGACCGCGAAGCGCTGGGCCTACGCCGACACGAAGGCGCTCGACGAGTTCCTCGCCCTGGCGCTTCGCCACGAGCGCGGCCTGCGCTGCGTGATCGCGCGCCTCTTCAACACCGTCGGGCCGCGGCAGAACAGCCGCTACGGGAACGTCATCCCGCGCTTCGTGCAGAGCGCTCTGGCCGGAGAGCCGCTCGAGATCCACGGCGACGGCAGCCAGACGCGGTGTTTCTGCCACGTGTTGGACGTCGTTCGCGCGCTCAATGGCCTGCTCGAGCTCGCCGACGGCGAGATCTACAACGTCGGGTCGACCGAGCGGATCACGATCCGCGCACTGGCCGAGCGGGTGCTCGAGGTCACGGGCTCCGGCTCCGAGCTCGTCTTCGTGCCCTACGACGAGGTCTTCGAGGGCGGCGTGGCGGAGGAGATGTTCCACCGCGCGCCGGCAATCGGAAAGATCGAGCAGGCGATCGGGTGGGAGCCCTCCTGCGGGCTCGACCAGATCCTGGCGGACGTGATCGAAAGCGTCCGGATGGCTCCCGCGGGTTAGCGGAAGAGGAGCTCGGCCAGCCGGCTCGTGAGGCTGTAGACCTCCTCGGCGGTCCGCCGGTAGCCCGCTGACGGCCCGCCCATCGGGTCCGCGATCTCGGGGGCGGCGCCGGGTGCGGCCTTCCGCGCTTCGTCGGCCTGGCGGACCGCGGCGCGTGCGCGCTCGGCGACGCCGTTCTCCGGCTGCGGCGGGCTCGCCTCCAGGCCCGCGACGAGCTCGGTGATCAGAAACGTGTGCTCGCGCTGGGCGTGTGCGCTGACGACCGCGGTCGCTACGTGGATCGGCTCGAAGCCGATCACGAGGTCGGCGGCGCTCAGATCGTGGCCGGCGAGTGGCCGGGAGCGATGGGCCACGAGGTCGAGGTCGTAGCCGGGAGCGAGCTCGAGCGCCTCCGAGAGCGCGTGCCCGGAGGGCAGGTCCATCGTTCCGAAGGACTCGACGCGAACCGGGAGCCCGTCGGTGTCGCGGCGGAGGATCGCTTCGGCGATCGGGCTGCGGAAGCGGTTGCCGCTGCAGATGACCACGACCTCGAACTCGTCGCTCACGGGCGTCGAACGTTAGCCACGCGGTCGTAAAGGTCGAGATACGCCGCGACCATCGTCTCCTCGCTGTGCCGCGCGGCAAGCTCCAGGCCGGCCCGACTCAGGCGCTCGGCGAGCTCTTTGTCCGCGAGCACACGCCTGAGCTCGGCTCCGAGGGCGGCCGGGTCGTCCGGCGGCGCGAGCAGCGCAGTGCTGTCGTCGACGAGCTCTCGCACACCGCGGACGGCGGTCGCAACGAGCGGCGTGCCCGCGGCCAGTGCTTCGAGCGCGACGAGCGGGAGCCCCTCTGCGCGCGACGGGAGCACGACCGCGTCGGCGGCGCCGATCAGCTCGCGCGCGTCGGGCCGGAGGCCGGCGAAGACGACACGCTTCTCGACGCCCGCGTCCCTGGCGGCCCGGCGGAGTGCGTCGAGCGACGGCCCTTCGCCGACGATCGCGAGCGTGGCGTCGTCGACCTCGGCGAGCGCGCGGATCGCAAGCTCCTGGTTCTTGACCGGCACGAGGCGGCCGACGGTGAGCAGAAGCGGGCGGTCGGGCGCGATCCCCCACTCCTTCGCGAGCGCGGCGCGATCGGCGGGCGGCGGGGCCGGCGACACGCCGTTGAGGATCGTCGCCGTCGGCTCGAGACCCGCCTCCTCGAGCCCGAGGGCGACTCCCGGGCCGCACGCCACGACCGGCAGCCCGGCGAGCCGGAGCACCTTCGCCGCGCGGCGGTAGTCCTCGTCCGGAACGCCGTGGACGCTGACGAGCCCGGGCGGGCGCCGGCCGCGGAGCGTCGCGGGGCCGGCCGCGGCCGCGATGCCCGGGTTGTGGCAGTGCACGAGGTCCGGTCGGAAGCGATGGACGGCCCGACGCACGGCGAAGATCGCGCCAGGCAGCCGGGAGAGCCGGCGCTCGACGAGCGGCAGCGCGTAGTGCGGCCCCTCGAGCTCGGAGACGAGAGCGCCCTCGGCGGAAGCGACCGCGACCTGGTGCCCGGCCGCCTGCGCCCCCTTCGCGAGCGCGACGACGACCCGCTCGGCGCCGCCCGTCCGCAGCTCCTGGATGGCGTGCAGGATCCGCATCAGACGAGCTTCCGATACAGCTCGACCATCTGCCGGGCCATTGACCGCGCATCGAAGTGCTCGACGATCCGCGTGGCACCGGCCTGCCCGAGCCGTTGCCTGAACGCCTCGTCGGACGCAACTCGGTCGAGCGCCTCGGCCAGCCCTGCTGCGTCTTCGGGCTCGACGAGCAGCCCTGTTTCGCCGTCCACGACTACCTCGGGCACGCCGCCGACGCGCGTCGCGACCACGGGCAGCGCCGCCGCCATGGCCTCGAGGATCGCGATCGGGAGGTTCTCGCCGCGGCTCGGGAGCACGAAGACGTCGAGCCCGGCGATCTTCTCCTCGACGTCCGAGACGAAGCCGGGGAACTCCGCGGGAGCGCCGAGGTCACGTGAGAGAGCATCGAGCTCGGCGCGCAGCGGGCCATCTCCATAGATCACCAGGCGGTGCGGCGTCGACAGGCGCGCGCTCGCCTCGAGGAGGACGTCGATCCCCTTGCGCCGCTCGAGCAGGGCGGCAGTGCCGATCACGACCGGGTCGTGGGCCGGCGCCGGATCTCTCCGCCGGACCGAGATCCCGTTCGGGATGACGTGGAGCCGCTTCCGCGGAAAGCCGTGTGCGGCGACATAGTCCGCGAGCGCCTGCGACGGGACGACCACTGTCCCGAAGTAGCTGAGCAGAGCCTCCATCCGCATCAGGCCGTGCTCGAGCCACAGCAGTCGAGCGCGAGAAGCCGTTGGGTCCTCGACGGGCGTCTGCCGCCCGACGCGTCCGAAGAGCTCGTCCGGGACGCCGTGGAACGTGTGCACCGACCGCGCGTGGCGCCCGCGCGCGAGCGGTCTGACGAGGAGACCGGTGCGGCGGTCGTGGGTGTGGACGATGTCGGCGTCGGCGAGCTCCGGCCATGTCCGCGCGGCCCCCGCGGCGTCGAGCTTGTTCCGAAGCGGCCGCGCCACCGCCTCGACTCCCACAGCGCGGAACGACTCTGCGATGTCCTCGTCCGCACAGACGACTCTGACCTCGGCCCCCTCGGCCGCCACGTTCGGCGCGAGGTCGCGAAGGTGAGTGAGCGGCCCTCCGGCGGTCAGGCTGCAGGCGTAGACGACCTTCACGCGGTCGCGGGCCGCTCGCTCAGGTGCTGCTCCTGCCACAGGGCCGCCGCCAGCCCTCCGATCAGCCAGAACGGCGCGAAGTACTGCTCGGACAGCGTCAGCGCCGAGAACGTCCCGACGACGAGCGAGATGCGTAGCGCCGTCGCCATGCCCGGCGGCCCGAGCCCGAGCCGCCGCGCCCCGCTCAGCTGCCAGAAGACGACGCCCAGGTAGGCGAGGAAGAGCACCATCGCCAGCGGTCCGAGCTCGGCCGCGATGTCGAGGTAGGCGTTGTGGACCACGACGAGTCGCTGCGCGCCCGGTGGGCTGTCGGTCGCCTCGAGGAAGTGGTACTGGAAGTTCCCAGGGCCGACTCCGAGCAGCGGGTGCTCGACCGAGAGCCGCGCCGCTGCGCTGAACGCCTCGAGCCGGCTGGACACGTTCGCGCCCGCCACTTTCTCCTTCGCTTGCAGCCCGGTCTCGATCCGGTTCTGCTTCACGTGGTAGACGGCTCCGAGGATCAGCGCCGCGACCAGAGCTCCGGCGAGCAGCGGCTTCACGAGCCGGCGCTCGGTGACAGCGAGCCAGAGCACCGCCACCCCGAGCCCGACCAGGGCGCCGCGGGACAGCGTGAGCAGGGTCGAGACCGAGATCACGCCGATCATCGCGACGACGAGCGCGCGCCTGCGCCCGGGCTCCCGCAGCAGCCAGAACGTGAGCGGCAAGGTCGTGGCGAGGATGAATGCGACGTCGTTCGGGTCGCCGTAGGGAAGCCGCGCCGAGAGCGTCCTTCCGGAGAGGAAGTACCAGGACGCGACCCCTCCCGCCACGGTCGAGGCGGCGGAGAGCACCCAGGCGATCCTCGTGTGCAGCCCGTGGTCGCCGACGAACTGGCTGATCACGAAGAAGAGGGCGACGAAGCTCGCGTAGCGCGTCGTCGTCGCCATTGCGTCCGACGTCGACTGCGCGCCGAGCGTCGAGAGCATGGCGATCCCGAGGAGGCCGAACACGAGCGCGTGCGGCACGCCGAACCAGAGCCTGCGCCCGGTGGCGACCGCGCTCAGCCCGAAGCTCAGAAAGCAGAGGGCGCCGACGGCCTTCGTCACGCTCAGCCCCCCGCTCGTGCCGCCCGGGAACAGGGCCTCGAGCGGCGCGGCCGCGATCAGGAGCAGGAGCGCGAGGTCGACGCGAGCCAGGCAGACGCCGATGACGACGAGCGCGACGAGGCCGCCGAGCACGAGGGTTGGTTGTGTCGCCGCGCCGATCGCGAGCGGCACGGCGATCGCCGCCATCAACACGAACGCGAGCGCGTCGGTCAACCGCGCGCTTCGGACCGAGCCCGTCGCCGAAGCGCCGAAAGCCATGGCGCCGGGGGCTAGACCCGTTCGCGGACGGGCTGCTCCTCGTCCGCGTGATCCACGCCGTCACGTGCGTAATAGCCGCGCGCCTGACGGCTCCGGGACTTGTTCAGCACCGCAGCCGTCGGGGTGACCGCGATCAGCGACAGCCGGCTCACGGCTTCCTCGACCGAGCGCCTCGTCGCTCCGCCGGCGCTCGCGACCAGCACGGTCGCCTTGGTCAGGTTCGCGACGACGCGGCCGTCGTTGACCGGGACGACCGGCGTCGTGTCGATCACGATTGCGTCGTAGCGCGGGCGAAGCTCGGTGAGCACCTGCGCGAAGCGGGTCGCGAGCAGCTCGCCGGGGTCGCTCACGAGCCGACCGCCGGTGATCAGGTCGAGGTTCGGAAGGCCCGTCTGGCGGATGACCCCGGGGCCGAGCGCCGAGCCGTTCATCGCCTCGTAGAGACCCGGGATACGCGGAACGTCGAGCATCTCCGCGATCCGGCCGCGCCGGAGGTCGGCATCGATCAGCAGCGTCTTCGCGCCGGAGCGCGCGATCGCGACCGCAAGGCCGAAGGCGACCGTCGTCTTCCCGTGGCTTCCTTCGGGGCTCGTAACGGCGACGGTCTCGATCTCGCCGTCGCCGGCGAACGCGAGGTTCGTCCGCAGGTCGCGTAACGCCTCGTTGATCGAGCGCAGGCTCGGACTGTTCGTAAGGAGCTCCGGCGTCACACGGGAGAGCGACTCCTGGCGCGGCAGCTCGGCGTAGATCGGCAGCCCGCTCGCCTCGGCGAGATCGGCTCTCGTGCGGATCCGGCTCGTGAAGCGCTCCATGAGCAGCGCGGCCGCGACGCCGAGACCGAGCCCGAGCAGGACGGCGACCGCGATCGTCAGCTTCTTGTTCGGGTAGACCGGGCTCGTCGGGACCGTCGGCTTGTCGATCTGGGTCAGCTCGAGCGAGGAAATCCCGACCTCGCCGGCCTTGATCCGGTCCTGGAGCACGTCGGTGACCGACTGCGCGGAGCTCTGCGCGAGGCTCGCGTCGGTCGATTGCGCGTCGATCTTGAAGATCGGAGACTGCGCAAACGTGCGAACCGAGATGTCAGCGAGCTCCCCGCCGTTCTGGGCCTTGGCCGCGGCGAGCGTCGTCTCCGACTCGGCGGCCGCCGCGTAGATCGGCGTGATCGAGTCGATCGTCTGGAAGAAGAGCAGGTCGTTGCCGAGCCTCTGCGGCTCGAGCGCGAGCGTCGAGGTCGACTTGTACTGCGGCGTGATCAGCTGCAAGGCGCCGACCGCGCACCCGATCACGAGCACCGTCACACCCAGCACCACGAGCTTCCGATGCCAGAGTACGGAGAGGATCTCTGTGAGGTTCATGAAACCGAGGACGCCGTGCCGAAAGGCAATCGAAGGATAGCCCCCTCTTCTTCGTCGGGCCGTCGGCGCCTGCTCTTGAGCCTCTACCCGCCGGACGGCGGCGTGACGCGGCACGTGATCGACCTCGTCAACGGGCTCGACCACGAGCGCTGGGCCGTCGACCTCGCGTGTCCGCCTGGGTCGAAGCCTTGGCTGGAGCTCGCCGATCGGACCGGTGTGACCCTGCACCCGCTGGCGCCGGGCAAGGAGCCGAAACCGTCGGACGCCCTGGACTTCAGGCGGCTCCTCGGCCTCGTCGCTCGTGCGGACGTCGTCCACGCGCACGCCTCGAAGGCCGGATTCACGACGCGGCTCGCGGCAGCACTGCGTGGGAAGCGGAGCGCAACCGTGTTCACGCCGCATGCCTGGTCGTTCTGGGCTCGCGACCGGCGTTCCCGCGCCTGGCTCGCGCTCGAGCGGCGTGCCGCTCATTGGTGTGGCGCGATCGTCGGCGTTTCGGACGCAGAACGCCGTGCCGGGCTCGAGGCTCGTGTCGGCAAGGAGGCCCAGTACCGGGTGATCCACAACGGGATCGACGCGGACGAGTTCGCCCGGCCTCGACGCGTCGTGCCGGGGCGCATCGTCGTCGTCGGGCGGCTCGCCTCCCAGAAGCGTCCCGACCTCGCAGTTCGCGCGCTCGCGCGCGTCCGTGAGCGGTTCCCGGAGGCAAAGCTCGACCTGGCCGCGCACGGCCCGCTCGAGGCGGAGACGGCCGCGCTCGTCAGCGAGCTCGGGCTGGACGACCACGTGCGGCTGCTGACCGGAGACCCGGACGTGGCGGGGCTGCTCTCCGAAGCGGCGTGCTTCCTGCTGACGAGCGACTACGAGGGGCTGCCGTACACGGTGCTCGAGGCGATGGCCGCAGGCGTGCCGGTCGTCGCGACGCGGGTCGGCGGAGTCCCGGAGCAGGTCGTGGACGGTGAGACCGGCTTCCTGTTCGAGCCGGGGGATCCCGTCGGCGGCGGCGGCTGCGGTGGAGCGGATCCTCGCCGATCCCGACGGCGCGGCGAGGCTCGGCGAAGCGGGCCGCGAGCGGGTCCGCCGCGAGTTCGGCCGGGAGCGAATGGTCAGCGAGACGGTCGCGCTCTACGACGCGCTCTGATCTCTGCTTCACTACATCGAGTGTTGCGCCCGTGCGGCTGGGCGTCGATGCGAAGACAGAAGCTGCGGCGTGTCTTCAAGGAATGCCCAGCTTGTCCAGCCGCCGACGCCGCACCCTCCTTGCCGCCTTCGCACTCGCGCTGCCGCTGCTCGGCGGGGCGCAGAACGCGCGCGGCACTCCGACGGTGCAAGGCCCGCCGACGACGGCCGCGCTCCGCATCTGCACCGGTTGCGCCGACCACGGACTCTCGACCCCGGGCCGGTACTCGTACGTCGTCCTGCACTCGTGGCAGGCGGGGCTCATCCCGCAGCTGAAAAGCGCGAGCCCGGGGCTCAAGGTGCTCGTCTACAAGGACGCCGCGGCCAGCCTCTCGTACGCGTGCCACGGCGGAGTCGACGACGCGAAGCTCCCGGCCGGAGTCGGCTACTGCTGGTCGAACGCGAACCGCCCCGACTGGTTTCTGAAGGACACGACCGGCGCGAGGATCGAGTTCTGCGACTTCGCGGGCGCGTGGCAGATGGACGTCGGCGACGCCTCGTACCAGCAGACCTGGCTGGCGAACGTCCTGGCCGACCTGCGTTCGGCCCCGTGGGACGGCGTGATGCTCGACGACGTGAACCAGTCCGAGACGTGGCACCTGTGCGGACGCACGATCGCGCGGTACCCGACGGCGGAGGCGTACGCCGCCGCGAGCGAAAGCTTCCTCGCGGGAGTCGGCCCCGCCCTGCGCGCCGCGGGGTTCATGGCGATGCCGAACATCGCACTCGACGACTGGTGGACGCAGGGCGGACTGGCCCGCTGGGATCGCTGGGTCTCGTACTCGTCGGGGGCGGTTCAGGAGTACTTCTCGAAGTGGGGCCGCGACGACAGCCGCTGGCTCACCGACGACGGGACGCACAACGACTGGAGCGGGCGGCAGGCGCTGTTCGCGCGCACGCAGGCCGCGGGCAAGCCGTTCATCGGGGTCACCTACGCGCCGTCCGACGACGTGCGCTCGATGCGATACGCGCGTGCAAGCTTCCTGCTCGACTGGAACGGGGGCCCGAGCGCGCTCGCCTTCGAGCCGACGACACCCGAGGCGCAGGATCCCTACTTCGCGGACTGGACGACCGACATCGGCGCACCGACCGCGGCGCGCGTGCGGGCCGGCGTGGCGTGGAAGCGCGTCTACACGAACGGGATCGTCGTCCTCGACCCGTCGCCTTCGACGTCCCAGAACGTCAGGCTCGGCGGCAACTACGTGCTTCCGAACGGGCGGGTCGGATCGACGGTCACAGTCGGGCCAACCGAGGCGGTCGTCCTGTACGCGGCGTGCGGGCGGCGGCGCTGTGCAGGAAGGCCGGCGATGCGCCGTCTGTCGGTCCAGGCGTCCCGGGCCGCTCGTCGGGCCTTCTCAGCCCGCAGGTAGGCGGACACCGCCGGTCGTCTCGCGATCGGAGGCGGCGAGCCGGCTTCCAGCCCAGCCCGGCGCAACCGCCGCGGCCAGGCTCTTGAGGCGCGTCTGCAGGCCATGCCCGCGGCCGAAGGCGACCTTGAGCGCGCGGCGCCGCGGATGAGGAAGCTCGCCTTCGAGCGCCGCCCGCGCCTCGGCGAGGGCAAGGCGGCGCCGTTCGAGGGCGATCGACTCGGCCACGGTTCGCCGCTCCTCGTCGGAGAGGGACGGATGGGCGGCCGCCTTCTCGAGCACATGCACGCGCCCGGCCAGGAGGTTGGCGCGACTCCCGCTCAGGCTCCCGGCGCGGAGGCGGTAGCGGGCGAGCGGTTCCATCACTGCGCCCACGCGCGAGCCGTCGAGGATCAGCCGCGCCCAGAGGTCCCAGTCCGTCGCGTACCGAATCGACTCGTCGAAGCCGCCGGCCTCGAGGAAGCGCTCGCGGCGCACGGCGGCCAGGCCGAAGACGAAGTTCCGGCGCAGGATCGCAGAGCGCTGGTCGTCGACCACGAACGGGAGCTCGGGCGTGTAGCAGCGCCTGACCGCCTCGCCGTCGACCTCGAGCACGGCATCGCTCGTGAGCACGTCGAGATCGGGACGCGCCGATGCCAGCTCGGCGAGCGCGGCGAGGCGCCCCGGCAGGTAGACGTCGTCGGCGTCCAGGATCACGAGGAAGTCGCCGGATGCCTCGCGGGCGGCCGCGTTCTTGGCCGTCGCCTCGCCCCCGTTCTCCTTCCGGATCAACGTGATCCGCTCGAGGAAGGGAGCCAGCGCGCTCTCGAGATCGTCCGTCGACCCGTCGTCGCAGACGATTACCTCGAGCGGCGGCCTCGTCTGGCCGAGCGCCGACTCGAGCGCCTCGCCGATGAGCCCGGCGACGTTGTACGCGGCGACGAGCACGCTGAACGACGGCTCCGGCCCCGGCTCGAGCCCGGCCGGCGCGGGCGGAGCGAGGATCGTCGTCATCCCGCCCCCGCGTGCTGTGGGCGCGCGCAGATCCGGATCAGGCGCCCGAGACGGCCTCCGAACAGGCGCCCGATCAGGTCGTCCAGCCACACGGCGTCGGACACGGTGAGGATCCGGAGCGCCACCGCGAGGCCCGCGAACACGACCGACGCGACCGCCAGCCCAAGGAGAATGCCCGCGACGCCGCCGAGCCAGTCCTGCACGAGCCAGGCGGCCGCACCCGCACCGACCGAGGCGAGCGCTGTCCGCGCCAGCGGCCACGGCTCCCAGTGCGCGACTCCGATCCGCCGAATCGCGTACACGAGCACCGGCAGCCCGGAGACGATCTGCCCGCCGGCGTTCGCAAGTGCCGCGCCGACGGCGTCGTAGTGCGGGATCAGCGCGAAGTCGAGGCCGATGTTCGCCGCCGCTCCAACCGCTCCGCTCGCGAGCTGGAAGCGCTGCCTGCCCATCCCGGCGAGCACGACCTTGCTCAGGTTCATGAGCGTCACGAGCGGCAGCGGAATCAGCAGGAGCACGACGACCGGGCCGGCCCCACTGAAGTCCTGGCCGTAGACGACGCGCAGTGTCAGTGGGCCGAGCGCAATCGCGAACGCGGTCATCGGGAGCGTGAGCACGAGGAGCAGCCTGATCGCCCGCTCGAAGCCCTGGCGGATGCGCTCGGTCGCCCCCGCGCCGAGCAGCGTCGCCACGGCCGGCAAGAGCACGCCGACGATCGCCTGCGGGATCAGGAGCAGGGCCGCGACCGACGAGAACGCGACCGAGTAGATCGCGATCTCGGAGTCGGTCGAGTAGTGGTTGAGGAACAGGAACTCGGACCGGCGCCAGACGACGAAGGTCAGGATCACGCCCAGCGAGGCGATGAAGGCGTAGCGCAGGAAGTCGCGGCGGAGGTTCGGGTCGACCGGCTCGGGCGTGCCGAGCGTGGCCTCTGCGTGTCTCGACAGCGACCAGAGCCAGACGAGGCTCGCGAGCGTGACGGCGGCCTCGACGGCGAACATGCCGACGATCCCGCCTCCGGCCCAGAGCACGAGGACCGTCGAGACAGCGGCGACCACGGCCATGACCACACCGACGACGGATGCCGCTCGCCACTTCTGCAGCCCGTTGAGCACGGCCGACGGAACGCGTTGGATCAGCGACGCCGCGACGACGACTGCCGCGATGAACCACGCAGCCCGCGGAGTCGCGCCCGCCAGTCCGAAGCCGACCATGATCGCCGCGCCGATCACGGCGGCCCCGATCGACATACGGCGGACCCAGCGGGCGAGACCGATCACGACGCCGGGCCGCCGCCTCCCGAGCGCGTCGCCCGAGTACCGCGTGAGCGCCAACGGGAGCCCGCCGGCGAGCAGCATCACGACCGAGACCTCGACGAAGGCGATGAAGCTCTGGCGGCCGAACTGATCCGGCCCCAGAAAACGCGCAGCGGCGACGGACAGGACGAGCAGGGCGAGCTGCGGGACGAACAGTCCGAAGAGGTTCCAGCTGCCGCCGCGCAGGACGGACGCGCCGGTCGTCGCGGCTGCGGCGTCCTCGCCCTCTGCCTGCGGGTTGGTCGGCGACTCGAGGCTCAGTCCGAGCTCCCAACCTGACGACGGGCCAGACGCGACGGAAAGCCGAGCCGGTCGACGAGCCGCGGGCGAACCGAGGACGGTGCCGCCGCGAGCACCGCCGCCCTCAGCCTTGTCTTGCGCCCGTGCGACTCGTCGCGGACGACGGCGAGCGCCAGCTCCCGCGCGTCGCCGTCGCCACGGTGGGCAGCGTCGAGGGCTCTGGCGAGCGCGAGGGTTGCGGTGATGACGCGCGAGCGCCAGCGTCGAGCGCTGCGAGGTCCTCGCCCAGGAGCGCTCGATTCGTCCGGAGATGTTCGAGCATGTCGACGCGGTGCTGGAATGACAAGAGCCGGTCGGAGCTGACGCTTCCCTGTCGCAGGCGGTAGACGAGGAGCGGCTCGTCGACCGATCCTGCCTTCGATCCGCCGAGGATCATCCGGATCCAGCAGTCCCAGTCCGCGGAGACCTCGAGGCCCGCGTCCTGCCCGCCGACGCCGAGCACCGCGGACCGGCGCACGCCGGGAGCGACGATGAAGCAGCGCTCGAGGATCGCAGCGCGCTGGTTCTCGACCTCGAACGGATTCGCCTCGCTGTTGAAGCGACCGACTACCCGACCTTCGGATTCCCAGGCCGCATCGGTCGTCACGATGTCCAGATCGGGTCGCGCAGTGGCGAGCTCCGAGAGCGCCTCGATCCGCTCTGGCTCGAAGGCGTCGTCCGCGTCGAGCACCACCACGAAATCCCCGCGGGCCGCTTCGAGGCCTCGGTTGAATGCCTCCGCGGCGCCAGCGTTCTCGCGCCGGAGGTAGTGGATCCGGTCGCCGTACAGGCGCAGCACGTCATCCGTGCCGTCGGTCGAACCGTCGTCGTAGACGACGATCTCGAAGGGCGGAAGCGTCTGGTTGAGCGCCGACTCGACCGCCTCAACGACCGTGTCAGCGTTCTGGTACGTGCGGATCAGGACCGAGAAGCTCGGTGGTGCGCTCGGCTCGACAGGCCCATCGGCTTCGAGGGACGAGAAACCTCCTCACGCCGGCTTTCGCGCCTCCGCGTAGAGCGCGCGGGCCGGGCCCCAGGTGATCCCGATCTGCTCGAGCCACAACGCGAGCGTCAGCGGCGGATACGCCAGCGCCCGAACTGCCAGCCGCGCAGTCTTGATGCGGTCGCGCGCCTCTTGCGCCACTCTCACGGTCCCGCGCGTCGTCGGCGTGACGTTTGACGACGTGCAGCCCGTGCCGTTCGAGGAGCTCGACCAGCTCCTCGCGCGTGTACCCGTGGCGGACCTCGTCCTTCCACGTCGCCTCGCTGCTCCGCAGCACGGGTCTCCAGTCGCGCTCGGGGACGTGGACGAGCAGTAGCCCGCCGGGCCGGAGCGCCTCCGCGAAGACGGCGGTCGCGGCCTCGTCGTCGGGGATCTCCACGAGGCACTCCATGGCGAGCACGACGTCGTAGCCGCCTTGGGGAATCGGCCGCGTGAGGTCGAGTTGCTCAAAGCTGATGTTCTTGACGCCGCCGCGGTCGGCGTCGCTTCGCCCCCGCTCGAGCGCGTCCTCGCGCACGTCTGCGGCGACCACGGTCCAGGCGGGATGCCGTTCGGCGATCGCGAGCGACAGGAGCCCGTCGCCGGCACCGGCGTCGAGGACGCGGATCGGGGCCTCGCCGAGGCTCGAGAGCGACCGCAGCGCGAGCATGAAGCGGAGACGCCTCGCGGGCG
Source organism: uncultured Actinomycetes bacterium (assembly GCA_963712635.1). Lineage (GTDB taxonomy): Bacteria > Actinomycetota > Thermoleophilia > Gaiellales > Gaiellaceae > VAXT01. Next base: position 1,205,907 of record CAVQIS010000008.1, read on the forward strand.
GCAGGTGGCGCAGCCGGCTCTCGAGGCGTTCGCGCAACGTGGACATCGGCCTCGAATGATCGTAGCTCGGTCGGTTAGCGCATCCTCGGCGCGCAGTAACGTCCGCGCGATGAGCTCGACCCGCCTGACGATCGTCGTCGACAGCGACGTCTACGGAGGCGCCGAGGCGTACGCGGCTCACCTGCTTCGGCGACTTCCCGAGCGGTTCGAGCGGACCTTGCTCGCCACACCGGGGGTGCCTGACCAGCTTCGCGACGCTGCGGGCGACGCACTCGTCACGTTCGAGCGGCCGCACGGAAAGGTGGACGTCGTGCGCTTGATAGGAGCGGCTCGGGCTCTGCGCGGGACCCGGCCGGATCTCGTGCACGTGAACATGGCGACCGCAGCGAACAACCGCCACGTGATCGGGCTCTGCGGCTTGCTCCGCCTACGCGCCGTCGCGACGCTGCACGTCGTCGCCCCGCTCGAGAGCACGACCCAGACCGCGATCCTCCGCAAGGCCTACGGGCGTCTGGCCGGTTTCATCGCCGTCTCGGAGGAGACGAAGCGCCAGCTCGGCGACGAGCTCGGGCTGGCCGATGTGCGCGTGATTGCGAACGGCGTCGAGGAGCGGCCCGCGGTGGCGGGCGTCGATCAGCCGTTTCGCGTCGGTGCGATCGGCCGCCTGACCGAGCAGAAGGGTTTCGACGTCCTGATCGAGGCGGTGCGCCAACTCGACGCGCAGGGCATCCCGATCGAGACCGTGCTCGCGGGCGACGGCCCGGATCGTGCGGCCCTCGCCGCGCAGGCGAACGGGCTCGCGATCGAGCTCCGCGGCTTCGTCGAGGACGTGCCGGCGTTCCATGGCGAGCTGTCGGCGTTCTGCCTGCCCTCACGCTGGGAGGGCCTGCCGTTTGCACTCCTCGAGGCGATGATGAGCGGACTGCCCTGCGTCGCGAGCGACGTCGGCGACGTCCGCGTTGCGTTGGACGGCGCCGGGCTCGTCGTTCCGCCAGAAGACGCGACAGCGCTGGCCGCCGCGCTCAGGGAGCTCGTCTCACCTCAGAAGCGCCGCGAACTGGGCGCCGCCGCTCACACGCGCGCCGTCGAGCGGTACGGCGTCGAGAAGATGGTCGCCGAGACGGCGGAGGTCTACGACAGGGCGCTGAGCAGGTGAGCGACGTCACGCTCCATTCCGTCACCGGCCCGGGACACGTCACGGAAGCCGCGACGCTCGTCGCGACACACCGGGCGCTCGTCGGGCCGTTCGAGCGGATCGTGCACCGCATCTCGGGCGCATCCGAGGTCGACGAGGCCGCCACTGGCCTTCCCGCCGGGCCTGCGCAGGCAGAAGCCGTCGCAGTGCGCCTCCGCCGCCAAGGAGTCGAGCTCGAGTGGGGCGCGCCGGACGAGCTGGCCGGGCCGCACGAGCTGCTCGAACTGTGCCGGGCACGCGGCCGCCACTCCATCGAGATCTTCCGGGCCGACCCGACACTCTTGACCGAGCTCGAGCTCGGAGCGTGGTGTCAGGCCGGGCTCCGCCATCGCCTCACGCGGCGCGTCCCCTTGCCGCCACGCGGCAACGCCTCGCTCGTGCGAGCCGCCGCCGACCGCGCGTTCTGGGCGGGTGCGCGGACCGCCGCGACGACTGACGAGTGGCGACGACTCACGGCCTCGTACTGCGCACTCGTCTACCACCGGCTCGCCGGCGACGGCAAGGCAGGACAGGAGCGCGTCGATCTCGACCCGCGCCGTTTCGCCGCCCAGCTTCGGTTCCTGCGCCGGCTCGGTTTCCGCCCGCTTTCTCCCGTCGAAGTACTCGCGTTCCACGACGGCGACGGCACGCTTCCGGGCCGCGCGTTCGTGGTCACGGTCGACGATGGCACCGCCGACTGCGAGACGCCGCTCTCCGAGCACGTCGACAACGCCCCTCAGCTCTTCGTCTCCACCGGCGAGGTCGGCGGCTCGGCATCCTGGTTGGACGGCGAGCCGCTGCTCTCCTGGGACGACCTCGAGCGGCTGAACCGCCGCGGAGTGGACATCGGCGCCCACGCGCGGACGCACAGGCCGCTTGCGGGCCTCGGAGCCGACGAGCTCGCGACCGAGGTCGGCGGTTCGCTTCTCGATCTCCAGGAACGGCTTCCGGACGGTCTCCCGGTCTTCGCGTACCCGAATGGGAGCCACGACGGGGAGGTGCGCGCGGCGGTCGTCTCCGCGGGGTTTCGTGCCGCGTGGACGACGGAGAAGGGCCGAAACGGCGCTGGGACGGATGCGTGGTGCCTGCGCAGAATCGCGGTGCACGCGGCGGACGGGCGGATCGCGGTGCTCTGGAAGGTCCTGACGGGCGAGCCGCCTCCGTGGCGACGATGAGCCTGCGGCGGATCGACCTCCGCTTCGCGTTACCGCACGAGGTGCGCCGCGCTGCCGCGATCGGGTTGGAGGACTGGAGCACCGGGCTGGAGGAGGCGGGAGTCGAGCTCAGCGCGGACAGCGACCTCGATCTCGCCGTCGCGCCGGTCGAGCGCGCGAACGAGGTGCTCGGGCTCGGTGCCCGCGCGGTCGTCCTCGAGGGCCGCGGCGGCGCGCGGAAGCTTCGGAACGCCGGCTACACGACGAGCCGCTATCTCCCCCTCCCGACCATCGAGGCGCCCGATCTCCTGCTGCCGCTCGAGCACGGCGAGCCCATCAGGTACGCGCTGACCACGTGGCGCCCGGCCGAGACCTGGCCGAAGCAAGTGCGCAACCGCGCGCTCGCAGAGCTGGCACGGCTTGCGCCCGACCCGCGCCCGCTGCAGGCGCTCGGACTGCACGAGGCCGGTCCGCCGGCGACGCTCGCTGCTGCGGCGCGCTACGAGGTGCCCGCCGATGCGGGGTGGTTCCTGACGCTCGGTCAGGGCGACAACCTGACTCGCGCGGTCTTCCACGTGTTCGCCCCCGGCTCCCGGAGCCCCGGCTGGGTGGTCAAGACGGCTCGCGTGCCCGGTTACGACGAGCCGTTCGCGAAGGACGAGGCCGGGCTCGCGCTCGTCGAAGCGGCCGGGGGCGTCGCGCTTCGCCATGCGCCACGGCTGCTCGGCCGGCTCGAGGTCGAGGGGCGCCACGCGTCGGTCGAGAGCGCAGCCGTCGGCGAGCGGCTCTCGACGCTGCTCGCGCGGGATCGAACTCGGGGGGGCGAGGCGTTCGCGGACCTCACCGCCTGGGTCTCGGACCTCGGAAAACAGACTGCAACCGCAGGCGCGGTAAACGAGGAGGTCGAGCGGCTCGAGCGGGAAGTCCTGCCTTCATGGAACGCGTCCCCAAGCCTCCTCTCGAGTCTGGGCGCATTGCCCGCCGTGCTCCAGCACAACGACCTCGGCACCTGGAACGCCGTCTGGGCCGCGCCCGGGGAGTTCACCGTTCTCGACTGGGAGTCCGCGCGCGGCAACGGCCTACCGCTCTGGGACCTCTTGTACTTCTCGGTCGATGCGCTCGGGTTGCTCGACGGTGCGCGGACCGCTGAGCAGCGAGCCGACCATGCCGTCCGGCTCCTGCGCGGCGAGCTGCCCGCCTCGCAAACGCTCTTCGAGACGATTCAGAGCTACGTGTCCGAGCTCGCCATCCCCGCCGAGTCGGTCGGCCCACTCGCGACGCTCTGCTGGCTCCACCACGGCCTTTCGCACGTGAAGCGCAGCGAGAGGCTCGGCGCCGAGGCCCAGGTCCCGCCGGCTGAGCGAGTCGCCCCGATCTGGCTCGAAGATCCCCTCCTCGGTCCCGGCTGGGACCGCTGGCGCGGTTAGGTCATCCGCTCGTAGAGCTCCGCGACCGGGGCCGTCGCGGGCCCAGGCGTGTAGAGGCGCTCGAAGACCTGCCGAGCCGTGGCGCCCCGCTCTTTGCGCTCGGCCTCGTCGCGGAGGATCAACGCGGCGGCGCTCGCCATCCGCTCCGGGTCGTCCTCGACGACGACGGTCTCCGGGTCGATGCCCTCTGCGCCACTCGTCGTCGTCACCACGGGAACGCCTGAGGCGATCGTCTCCAGCACCTTGACCTTCATCCCACTCCCGCGTTCGAGCGGGTAGAGCAGGAGCGAGAGCCCGCGCAGGAACTCGCCCGCGGACGGCACCTCGCCGAGTGCTTCGACGTTCTCGGCGCCGGCGACGAGCGGCTCCGTCCCGCGACCCGCGATGCGCAGTCGCGCGTCCGGAGCGAGCTTGCGCACGCGCGGCCAGACGTCAGCCACGAGCCGTCGAATCGCGGCCGCGGTCGGCGGCCAGGCGGCGTTTCCGATCAGCCCGGCGACGGGCGGGCCGTCGAGCGGGGCGGGCGGGTAGCGCTCGGGCTCGAGCGAGAGCGGCGCCAGGACGATCCGGGTGAGCGGCCGCGCGCGGTACCGGAGCTCGTCCGCGACGACGGGCGAGCTCGCGAGCAGGAAGCGGTAGCGGCGGATCGCGCGCTCCTCGGCCCGCGCGAGCTCGAGCACACGGCGGAACTCGCGCCGCCATGGCGCGCCGAACGCGCGGTCACGCCGCACGAGGTAGTGCAGGTGCGCAACGACCGGCTGCGAGAGGTCACGGCCGAGAGCTGCCGTCGGAATCTCCTCGAGATGGACGACGTCCGCCTCGGCGGCCCCGTCGCGAACGCGATCGGCAAACTCGCTCCGCGCGAGCTCCTCGAGCGGCCGAGTCAGGCTGAGGGCCCGCGGGCGAATCCCGGGCGGCTCGGGCTCGACGTCGACGACCTCGATCCCGTCAGGCGGATCTCCGGGAGTCGCCCAGGCCTGCCGCGCGGCGAGCACGCGCAGGTCGACGCCGTGCTCGCGCAGGCCGCGGATCAGCGCCAACGCGCACCGGCCCGAGGCGCCTCCTTCGGGAAGCGGCGGCTCGGGCAGGACGAGCAGCGTCCTCATGCGGCGAGCGCGAGCCGATAGGCATCGACGACCTCGGCGGCCATCCGCTCCCAGCTGAACTCCGCGGCGCGCTTGCGAGCTGCCTCGCCGAGCGCCCGGCGCCGGTCCTCGTCGTCGAGCAGGCCGCGCAACGCGTCGGCCATCGCCTCGGCGTCGTCGACCGGTACGAGCACGACTGTTCCGGCGGAGAGCTCGCGGACGGACGGCAGGTCGGTGGCCACAACTGGAGCGCCGAACGCCATCGCTTCGAGGCACGTCATCCCGAAGCCCTCGCCGCGGCTCGCGTGGCAGACGATCGTTGCGGCGCGGTAGAGCGAGGCGAGCGTGGCGTCATCGACCGGACCGAGCAGCTGCACGCGCCGATGCACGTCGACTTCTGCGATCCGGCTCCGGATCTCCTCGGAGCGCCACCAGTCGGGGCCGGCGAGCAGGACCGGAGGGCACGCCTCACCGAGCCGGGCAGTAGCCTCCGCGATCACGTCGAACCCCTTGCGCGGCGTCACCTGTCCGACCGCGAGGATGAACGGCGGCTCGACGGGAATCGGTGCCTCGCCCTGGGGCGGCAACACACCGGGTCGCGCGATCACGATCCGTTCACGCGGCAGCCCGGCGACCCGGACGATCTCGTCGGCCGTCGCCTCGCACGTCGTCAGGATCACCCGCGCCCTGCGCGCCTCGGCCAGCTCCGCCCGCTGGCCGTCACCCGCGCCCGGTGGGTACAGCTCGCCGTGCGTGAGCGGGAGCATGTCGTGGATCGTCACCACCTGCGGCTTGTGCGTCGGGATCGGTGTCAGCGCGATCGTGTGGACGACGTCGACGTCACCGGCGAACGTCTCCGCGCGCGGCCAGCGCACCGCCCGCCACACGGGCCGCAGCGCGTTGAGCGGCAGATGCCTCCGGGTGAGCGGGAGCCCGAAGTCGCCGTCGGGCCCACGCCCGAGCGCGAAGGCGTGCACCTCGACGTCGTCGCGGTGCACGAGCTCGCGCCACAGCTGCTCCGTGTAGCGCGCGAGCCCCGCTTTCGCCGTCACCGCGGGGGTCACGTCGAGGCCGACCCGCACGGGCCTAGTCCCGCTCGCGCAGCGCCGGGAAGAGGATCGTGTCGCGGATGTTGTCCTTGCCGGTGAGCACCATTGCCAGCCGGTCGATCCCGAAGCCGAGCCCGCCCGTTGGCGGCATTCCATAGGCGAGCGCCTCGACGTAGTCCGGGTCGCCCTGCTGCCCCTGCGCGTCCGCGGCCTGCTCCGCGAAGCGCTCGGCCTGCTCGTCGGGGTCGTTGATCTCCGAGAACGCGTTCCCGAGCTCCATCCCGCCGACGAAGAACTCGAAGCGCTCCACGATCGCCTGGTCGTCGTCCGTCGGCCGGGCGAACGGCGAGACCTCGACGGGGTAGTCGTGGAGGATGGTCGGCTCGATCAGCTCGGGCTCGACGAAGTGGCTGAGCGCGTGGTCGATCAGCTTGCTCCAGGTGTCGTTCGCGCCCGTGTCGACATCGCGTTCTCCGAGGCGCTTGCGGAGCTCGGCCTCGTCGCGGGTCCAGAGGCCCTTCTCCTCGAGCGCGTCGACGAGCTTCACGCGCTTCCACGGGGCCTGGAGGTCGACCTCGTGGCCGCGGAAGGTGACCTTCGTCGTCCCGATCGTCTCTCTGGCGACCGTTTCGACCAGCTCCTCGATGCGGCGCATCGTGTCCTCGTAGTCCGCGTAGGCCTCGTACCACTCGACCATGGTGAATTCGGGCGCGTGCTTGTAGGAGACGCTCTCGTTGCGGAAGTCGCGGCCGAGCTCGTAGACGCGCTCGAGCCCGCCGACGATCAGCCGCTTGAGATAGAGCTCGGTGGCGATCCGCAGGTAGAGATCCTGGTCGAGCTCGTTCGAGTGGGTGACGAACGGGTCGGCGAGCGCGCCGCCGTAGCGAGGGTGCAGGATCGGCGTCTCGACCTCGACGAAGCCGTTGTCGTCGAGGTAGCGGCGGATCGCGGTCACCATGCGCGCGCGCGTCTCGAAGTCGGCGCGCGACTCCTCGCTCATCAGCAGGTCGAGGTAGCGCTGGCGGTAGCGCGTCTCGGTCTCGGTCAGCCCGTGGAACGTGTCCGGCAGCGGCCGGCGGATCTTGGCGAGGAGCTCGAGCTCGGTGACCGCGAGCGACGGCTCGCCGCGCTTCGTCTTCGAGGGAATGCCGGTCGCGCCGACGATGTCGCCGAGGTCGAGATCCACGGGCCCCGCGCGGTCCTCGGCCACCAGCAGCTGGATCTTCCCGGAGCGGTCGACGAGGTCGAGAAAGACGAGCTTCCCCATGTCCCGGCGAGCCATGACCCGCCCGGCCACGCGCCGAGGCTCGCCCGCCTCCTCCCCAGGCTCGACCTGGTCAGCGTCGACGCGAACGGAAGCGATCTGCTCCCGATCGGCAAATCTCTTGGGCAAAGCCATAGCCGCGCGAGTCTAAGTGCGCTCCGTCGCGAGGGACAGTCCCTCAGAGGGACAGTCCCTGTTACGAGATCGTGACGCGCTCTCGGGCGCGCGCGGCTGCTACGCCGCTTTGATGTCGAGGATCTTGTACTTGAGGGCCTTGCCGCGGGGCGTTTGCACCTCGACGGTCTCGCCCTTCTTCTTGCCGAGGATCGCCTTGCCGACCGGGGACTCGTTCGAGAGCTTGTTCTCGGACGGGTTCGCCTCGGCGGAGCCGACGATGTGGTACTCGACGGTCTCCTTCGCGGACACGTCCCGCAGCTTCACGTGCGAGCCCACGGACACCACGTCCTTGGCCACGTCCTTCTTGGAGATGACCCGTGCGTTGGCGAACTTCTCCTCGAGCACGGCGATGCGATGCTCGAGCAGCGCCTGGTCGTTCTTGGCGTCGTCGTACTCGGAGTTCTCGGAAATGTCGCCGAACTGCCGCGCAACGCGGATCCGCTCCGCGACCTCGCGGCGCTTGTCGTTCGACAGGTACTCGATCTCCTCCTTGAGCTTCTTGTAGCCCTCAGGAGTGAGGATCACTTCCTTCACGTTCGTGCCTCCTCAGAAAAAATGCGCGGCGCAAAGGCGCCGTCGCGGGCAGGCATAGTACCTGGGGTCGCGGTCAACGTCAAACAGAGGCCCCGGCTACGATTTTCGCTCGTATGCAGGTAGATCTTCACGAATCCTGGCGCCTCGGGGACGTCGAGATTCCGTCTCGGCTCGTTCTGGCGCCCATGGCAGGCGTGAGCGTGCAGGCGTTTCGCCGCCAGGGTCGTCGTTTCGGCGCCGGGCTCGTCTGCTCGGAGATGGTCAGCTGCGCCGGCCTCTCCTACAAGAACGAGCGCACGCTCGGGTACCTGCGCATCGCCGCCGACGAGCATCCGCTCGCGGTGCAGATCTTCGGCGCGGAGCCCGGCGTCATGGCCGAGGCTGCGCGGATGGTCGAGGACGCGGGCGCGGACATCGTCGACATCAACTTCGGCTGCCCCGTGCGCAAGGTGACGAAGACCGGCGCCGGTGCGCACTGCCTGGAGGAGCCTGCCCGCGCGTGCGCGATCGTCGAGTCGGTCGCGAATGCGATCTCGCTTCCGGTCTCGGTGAAGATGCGCCGCGGCCTTGCGAACGGGTCGCGCACCTGCCTGGAGATCGGCCCGCAGCTCGTCGACGCGGGCGCGGCCTCGCTCACGCTCCACCCCCGCTCGGCGAAGCAGATGTACACCGGCGAGGCGGATCACTCCCTGACCGCGGAGCTCGTCGAGCTCGTGGACGTTCCGGTCATCGCCTCGGGAGACATCACCTCGCGCGCGAAGGCGCAGTCGGTGCTGGCGACGACCGGCGCGCAGGCGGTCATGGTCGGCCGCGCCGCGCAGGGCAACCCGTGGGCGCTGAGCCAGATCATGGGCGAGGAGGGCGAGCCGTCCCGCGAGGAGGTCGTCGCCGAGCTCGTCCTGTTCATGCGCGAGACCGTCCGGGAGCTCGGCGAGCAGCGCGCGACCGGGTTCCTGAAGAAGTTCTACGGCTGGTACCTCGGCCGCGGCCGCTTCCCGAGGCCGTTCAAGCAGGAGCTCGTTCAGCTTGCGACGCTGGACGAGGTGGAAGAGCGCCTGTTCGCCGCGGCGCCGGGAGCGCGGTTCGTGCTCGAGCGCCTGCAGGACGAGCTGCCCGCAGGGCGAAGAGGTGCTGCTCGACCTTCCGATCTCGATCTACGGCGGCGGCTAGAGCGGAGGCGTTCCACCGCCGCAGCTCGGCGGCTAGGCGTTGAGCGCCCAGACCAGCCGGAGGCCTTCGAGCGTCAGGTCGGGGTCGACGCGCTCGATCGTCTTCGTGTGCGGAACGACGAGCTCGGCGAGCCCGCCGGTGGCGACCGTCTGCGCCTCGGCTCCGAGCTCGCCTCGGATCTCCTCGACGATGCGGTCGACCTGTCCGGCGAACCCGTAGACGAGCCCGGACTGGAGGCTGTGCACCGTCGTCTTGCCGATCACCGTGGGCGGCTCGGTGAAGTCGATCCGCATCAGGCGGGCGGCGCGGGCGAAGAGCGCGTCCATCGAGACCTCGACCCCCGGCGCGAGCACCCCGCCCACGTACTCCCCCTCCGCCGAGACGACGTCGAAGTTCGTGGACGTCCCGAAGTCGACGGAGATGCACGGCGAGCCGTAGCGGTCGCGCGCGGCGACCGCGTTCACGATCCGGTCGGGGCCGACCTCGTGCGGGTTGTCGTAGCGAACCGGGATCCCGGTCTTCGCGCCTGGGCCGACGACGAGGATCTCCGCCTTCGCCCAGCGCTCCGCGAAGAGCTCGAACTCGCGCACGAGCGCCGGCACCGTCGAGGAGAGGCAGATGCCGTCGACCGAGTCGAGGTCGAGCATCTCCCCGAGCAGCGCGCCGAGCTCGTCGCCGGTGCGGCTGGAGTCGGTCGCAAGGCGCCGCTGCTCGGTCAGCCGGTCGCCGTCGTAGAGGCCGAGGACCGTCTGCGTGTTGCCCACGTCGACGGCAAGGAGCATGGAGCTGAGCCTACTTCAGCGCGAGCGCCGGGATGCTCCAGTCCTGGTAGACGCGATGGAACTCGAGGCTCTGCGGGTCGACGCGGTTCGAGAAGAAGAAGCCGCTTGTTGTACGTGTCGTGACGACGACCGGGGCGACGTTCTTCATGATCTCGATGTCGAGCTTCCCGAAAGCCTTGGTCCGCGCCTTCCCGTGGAGTCGGAGCGCGGCCGCGATCTTGGCCCTGTACTTCGCGCTGTCGAGGAACAGTCGCCGTCGACGACAAGCGGGAACGAATGTCGCCGGGGTCCGCGACCCAGTAAGTCGCTGCACCAGCCGACGGAGACGCCCATGTCGAAATCGCTGCCGCGCTTGCCCAGTGCGTCATAGAAGTCGGCGCCCGAGAACGCCCTTCATCGTGATGTTCGCCGGGTCGAAGCCGAGCCGGATGAGATCGCGCTTCACGATCTCTGCCTGGGCGTTGTTCGGTCGCCCCTGCGAGCGGTAGAAGACTTGATCCTGCCCGTCCTTGAAGTGGCCCGCCGCAAGCTGCCGCGCCTTCGCGATGTTCGCCCTCGGCGCGTACGGCTGAAGGCCGGCTTCGTGATCGAGCCGGGAAACCCGGGAGGCAGCAGATGCGTCCACGGGCGTGCGGGTGAAGGACTCGCGCTCGCGAGTAGTCGGTCCGGTCGATCGCCCAGTTCACGGCCTTGCGCATCTGGACGTTGTCCTTGAAGAGGCCCCTGCTGGTGTTGAGCGCGATCTGGCCCAGGCACGAGCTCATCGGCTCGACCCAGAACCGGCCTCGGTTGACGCCGTACTGGTTGGCGACGCTCTGCACCTCGGCCGCCGGGATCGGCCCCTCGTCGAATTGGTTCGCCTTCACCATCTCGAACGCGGCCTGCTCGTTGAGGTTCCAGCTCACGTCGACCCCGTCCAGGTTGCGGGGCGCCGTGCGGCCCGGCCCGCGCGTCCAGTACGGGTTGCGCCGCAGCGAGGTCAGCCGGTTGACGTCGTTCAGCGTGAACGCATACGGGCCGGCCGAGGGCAGGTCGGCCATGCTCCGCACGTCGACGACCTCGCGGTCGAGCGGCAGCTTCGTCGACGTGGCCTGGAAGAACGGCATCGCCAGGATCGCGATAGGAGCCGGCTGCTCGGTCGGTTCAGCTGTGATGATCAGCTCTGTTGCCGCGCGACCGAACACCGCTGACGTGCGTTCCATTGCCCTCGTTCACGTACCGGGCGCCGACGATGTCGACGCCGCCCTGCCTCGGGTCGGTGATGAACTGCGCGCCCGGCGAACGAGGTCGTGGTTCGCGGCGCGGTCGATCGCGTACACGAAGCTCGCTGCCGTCACCGGCGTCGCCGTCGCTGAACCGGAAGCCCTTGCGGATGAAGAACGTGTACCGGCGGCCGCCCTGCGAGACCTTGAACCCCGAGGCGACCTCGGGCACGAGCTTGCCTCCCGGCCTGTAGTTGTAGAGCTTCGCCGCAGTCGCGTACTCGAGCCACCAGCCGGTCGTGACGTACGAGAGCTGCGGGTCGATCTGCACCGACGCGCCGGTCGTCCCGACCTTGAAGATGCCGCCGTTTCGCTCGGGCGCCGCGCCCGCGAGCTGGGCGGCTACGAGAAGCGCTGCTCCGGTCGCCAGCATCGCCGGCGACAACCACAGTCGTCTTGGCATCGCTCTTGCCTAGACGAGCGAAACCAAGGTCAAGTTAGCTATATCTAAATGTCGTCTTCGCCGGCGAGCGGCTCGCCGATGCGCTGCGCGAGCGCCTCGGCCGTCAGCTTCGGGCCGCCGCCCTCGCCGCGGAGCTCCTCGATCGTCACGTCGCTCGAGGTGTAGATCTCGGCACGCGGGATGAGTCGCGTCGGGCGGTTCTTGTCCCAGACCCAGACGTCCTCCATCTTCAGGTGGTAGAAGGGATAGCTGGGCTGCGGCGAGTAGTTCAGGTCGAGCTTGTTGCAGAGGTAGGTCGCGTCCTGCGTGAGGACGCAGAAGCGAAACAGCTCGAAGACGTCGTTGTATTCCCGCTTCAGCCGGAGCTCGAGCTGCGCCTCGAACTCGTCGAGCTCGTCGATGTGCGACATAGCGCGCTTAGTCTAGCTCCGCGAGCAAGGTTGAAATCGGCCCCAACCCAGGGATTTCGAGAGCCGGATCCAGGTCTAGCAGCGGCTCGAGGGCGAATCGCCGCTCGTGGAGCCGGGGATGCGGCACGGTGAGACCGGGCTCGTCGACGCGCTCGCCGCCGTAGAGCAGCAGGTCGAGGTCGATCGTGCGCGGCCCCCAGCGCTCGCTCCGCACGCGGCCCAGCCGATTCTCCAAGGAGAGCAGGCGATCGAGCAGCTCTCGCGGCCCGAGTGACGTGTCGACCTTCACCGCGCCGTTCAGGAACGGCCCCTGCTCCACCGGCCCGACTGGGTCGGTCTCGCGAATCTCGGACACCGCAACGACCTCGATCCCGTCCTCTGCCGAGAGGAGCTCGATCGCCTGCCCGAGGTTGGCCTCGCGATCTCCGAGGTTGGAGCCGATACCGACGAAAGCTGTGGTCATTCCTGCTGCTATGTTCGCTGTCTTGAGGCGCCTCGGGGTCGTTCTCGTCGTCGCGGCCCTCGCGCTTTCCGTGGGGCCGGCGTCGGCCTGGGCATCCGGGCTTTCGCGCGCTCAGGCCCGCGAGCTTCGTCTGTACGACTCGGGGCTCGTGCTCGCTCGGCCCGGAGCCGGGCCTGCGCTGCGGAAGGCGGGCGGCGTGAAGCTGGCGAACGCCCTGCCGATCTGGCGGGTGCCAAGCCGCCAGGCGCTCCGCGTTCTTCCAGGGCTGATCCGATCGAACCTCGTCTCCGTCGTCGCGGCCGACCAGCCCCTGCTGCCGATGGCCACGCCGCCACCGCCGGCGGAAGGGACGGACTGGTGGATCGCCAACGTCGGCGCGAACGGCGCGGCTTCGCCAGGCGCGGGCAAGCCGCTGACGATCATCGACACGGGCGTCGACCTGACGCACGAGGAGTTCGCGAGTCGTCCGGCGACGACGGCGCTGAACCCGCAGAGCACCACGGGGCACCTCGAGGAGCACGGCACCGCCGTCGCGTCGGTCGCTGCCGCTCCTCTGAACAACGTCGGAGTCCTCGGCGCCTATCCGCAGGCCAACCTCTACGCCTGGGACGCGAGCCCCAGCGGGGCCGGAATCACGGCCGGCGACGTCATCCAGGGGCTCGACGCCGCGATGCGCCTCGGCGCCGGCGTCGTCAACCTCAGCCTCGGGTCGCAGATCAGGAACCCGCTCCTCGACACCATGATCGCCCGCGTCCAGGCCGCCGGAGTCCTCGTAGTCGCTGCGGCGGGAAACAGCCGCCAACTGGGCAGCCCGCGGGAGTACCCGGCAAGCCTTCCGCATGTCGTCACCGTCGGCGCGATCGACTCCGGCAGCCAGCCGACCTACTTCACGAGCGGGTCGCCCCACGTCGACCTCGCGGCCCCCGGCGAGATCATCTACGTCGCGGTCCCGAAGACGCTCCACCCGCCGACCAGCTACGACTTCTTCGACGGGACGAGCTTCGCCTCGCCGATCGTCGCGGCCGCCGCCGACTGGGTCTGGACGGTCCGCCCGAACCTGGACTGGACGCAGGTCGCGGAGGTGCTCCGCGCGTCGGCGCAGGACCTCTACACCCCGGGGTTCGACTCGCTCACCGGCTTCGGCCGCCTGAACATCCCCGCCGCGCTGACCGTTGCGCCGGCCCCGCCCGACCCGCAGGAGCCCAACGAGGACGTCACGTACGTGAGGTCGAACGGCTTCCTGCACCGATCCGCCAGGCCGCTGACCGCCGCCCGCCGGAAGAGCGGAAGCGTGACCGCCCGCCTCGACGTCGGAGACGACCCTCGCGACGTCTACCGCGTCTGGGTGCCTGGCAAGCGCAGCGCGGTCGTCGCGCTTCAGCCCACCGGCGGCGACGTCGACCTCGCGCTCTGGGGCCCGAGAACCGCGAGCGTGCTCGAGTTCGGGCGCGCGCTCAGGCGCGACAGGCGCGGGATCTCGGAGCGAAGCGGCACGAAGCGCGAGCGGCTTCGCCTCAAGAACACCGGGCGGAAGGGCGCCTACTACTACGTCGAGGCGTACGTCGGCACCGGCGGCGGGAGCGTCTCGCGGCCCGTCGCGGGCGTCGGCTACCGGATCGCCGTCTCGATCGTCAGGACGAAGACCGCTCGACGGTAGCGGCCGCGTACTCCGCCGGGATCCCGGCGGGGCTCGGCTTGCGCACCCGGACCCGGACGCGCTCGACCTCGAAGCGCTCGATGACCGAGTCGGCGACGGCGGACGCGAGTGCCTCGAGCAGCTGGAACGCATGCCCGTCGGAGACCTTCTGCACGCAGTCGGCGATGTCGCGGTAGTCGACGGTGTCCTCGACGCGGTCCGAAGGCGGCGCGTTTGCGACCTCGATGCTGAGGTCGTAGAGGAACATCTGGCCGTCGCGGCGCTCGTGGTCGAGCACGCCGTGCTTTCCGAACACCTCGAGGCCGTGCAGCTCGACGGTGATCATCCGACCGCCGCCGCCACCGTGAGCGCCTCCACGTGCTCGCGGACGTCGTGGACGCGGAAGATCGCCGCGCCGCGCTCGTAGGCCTCGACGGCCGCCGCGAGGCTGGCGGAGAGCGGTCCGGTCGTCGCCTCGGGGTCGCCGAGGATCCGCCCGAGCGAGCGCTTGCGGGAGAGCCCGACGACGACCGGCCGGCCGAGCGAGGCGATCTCGCCGAGGCGGGCCAGGAGCTCGAAGTTCTGCTCGACGGTCTTGCCGAAGCCGAAGCCGGGATCGAGGCAGATCCGCTCCTCGGGGATGCCTGCGGCGACCGCGAAGCCCAGGCGCTCCTCGAGGAAGGACGCGACCTCGGAGGCCACGTCCTCGTAGGTCGGGTCGTCCTGCATCGTGCGCGGCTCGCCCTGCATGTGCATCAGGCAGAGATAGGCGCCCGAAGACGCCACGACGCCGGCCAGCTCGGGATCTCCGCGGAGCGCGGTGACGTCGTTGACGAGCTCCGCGCCGAGCTCGATCGCACGCTGCGCGACCGCGGCCTTCGTCGTGTCGATCGAGACGGGAACCTCACCCTGCAGCGCCTCGAGCACCGGCTCGACCCGGCGGAGCTCCTCCTCGGCGGACACGCCCTCGGAGCCGGGCCGCGTCGACTCGCCGCCGACGTCGACGATCGCCGCGCCCTCCTCGACCATCCGGCGCGCGGAGGCAACAGCGTCCTCGGCCCGGAAGTTGACGCCGCCGTCCGAGAACGAGTCCGGCGTGACGTTGACGACGCCCATCACCGACGGGCGCGGGAAACGGGAAGCGATCGAGGCCGGGCCCTGCATGCGAGACCAAGTGTCGCAATGCAGAGCCCGGCCTTGCGTCAGCTATCGCACCTTGACCGTGAGCGGCCTGGTGCCCGCCCCACGGTGATCCGCGTCACCGAGCACCTGCGCGACGAAGGTCCCGCTCCGGCGCAGCGACCAGCGGGTCGCAAACGTGCCGTTCGAGGCGGCCGTCACGAGCCGGTGCGTCCAGCGACCGTTCTGGAGCAGCGAGACGACGATCTCCTCGCCGCCGTCGGCCGGAGCGAGCCTGCCGCTCACGACCACACGGCCCGGCTTCTTCCGCGAATGCGGACGCGCGGCGATCGTCAGCGCCGATCCGGCTCCGACGTCCCCGCCGACGGCGGTCGCGTACATGGCGTTTTGCCCGGCGAGCAGGTAGTCGATCGAGCCGACGCTCTCGATGTCGGCGACTGCGAACGGGCTGACCAGCTGCGGGTGCCAGCTACGGCCTCCGTCGGTCGTCCGGAGAACCACGCCGCCGGCCCGAATGCTGCCGAATCCGGCCACGGTCGCGTACCCGTTCAGCGGGCTCGAGAACTCGACCTGGTAGGCGCGCGAGCCGACTCCACTCAGCGACTTCCAGTTGCCGCCGCCGTTCGTCGTCTTCCAGATCGCACCGCGAGCGTCGAGCAGGTAGCCGAGGTTCGGCCCGACGAAGTCGAGGTCCACGATCACCCGGCGCTTCGGCTTGGCGACCTCGCGCCAGTGCGTCCCGCGATCGGTCGAGCGGAAGATGCGGGCAGGGCCGTAGGCGAACACGGCACCGGCGGCGTGGTCGGCCGCGCTCAACTGCGCACGGCGATCTTTCCGGCGGCGGGCGTGAAGCTGTCGCCGCCGTTCGGTCGACAGAGCAACCCCGCGGCCGAGCAGCAGCAGCCGATCGAGATCGATCGCGGCGATGGCGGCGGGCCGGAACGTGCCCGGGTTGAGGAGGCTGTAGCTCTGGCCGCCGTTGTCCGACCGCTCGAGCGAGCCGTCGGCCGCGTACGCGTAGACCCGGTCGGGGCCGAAGCCCGCCAGGCTGACGATGGACGCGTTCGTCGGCGGATTGACGCTCGACCAGGTTTGGCCCGCGTCGTTCGTGCGAGCGAGCACGCCCTGTTCGCCACCTGCGTAGGCGACCGTCGGGGCCGTGGCCGCGAGAACGTGGAACAGGCCGTCGATTCGGGTGCCGACAAGCGACCACGTCGCGCCCGCGTCGTTCGAGACATGTGCAGTGCCGGAGGCGCCGGCCGCGAGCGCTCGGGACGAGCTCGCGAAACCGACCGCGAAGAGCGGGCCGTTCGACGGAGTGACGATCGTCCCCGAGACGCCACCGTCGTCGGTCCGGAAGAGGAAGCCTTCCGCCGCCATGAGGCAGTGGACCTCGTCGCCGCACTCGATGTCGGCGATGTTGTTGGTCGAGACGCCGTTCATGCGATGAGTCGTCCACGTCTGCCCGCCGTCGGTGCTCTTGGAGATGTACGAGGCCTGGCCGCCGGCGTAGAGGGTGAGCGGGCCGGCCGCCGCCAGTCTCCCCATCGCGACCGGCGTCGACTCGACGGGCGTCCAGGAAGCTCCGCCGTCGGAGGTCCGGGCGATGCCGCCGCCCCAGGTGGCGAGACAGGTGGTCGCGCTGAGGCACAACAGATCGGTGACCGCGCGATTCGTCCGCCTCGACCAGCTACGACCGCCGTCGGTGGTCGCGAGAATGTTGCCGTCCGCGAGGGCGACGTAACCGACCTTGTCGGTGGGGAAGGAGAAGGCTTCGACCCTCGCGGGCAGCCCACGTCGCGCGCAGTGAACGGAAGGCGGCTGAAGTGCTCGCCTCCGTCGTCGGAGCGGCGGAGCGCACAGTCGGAGGCGATGATCACCTTGTCGGGCGAGCCACCGGCGAGGCCGACCCGGCGGAGGTTGAGCGAGAGCCCGGTGACGATTCCCGTCCAGGTGGAGCCGCCGTCGGTGCTCTTGAGCAGAGCCCCGAAGTCACCCGAGGCGTAGCACGTCGAGCCGCCGCACGCGATGTCGCGCAGGGCGTTCGGGCCGAGGAGAGGGTTACCGGAGTACCAGCCCGACTGCGGCGTGTTCACTCCGGCGGAGGCGGTCGTGAGAACCGCCAGCGCCGCGATGGCGGCGATCGAGAAGCGGGGGAGGAGGCGCATCGTCCTGCCTTTCTTGATCAGGGGGCAAGACGATCGTCTTCGTCCAAGGAATAGATAACAAGAGTTTTGCGCGAAAATTGACGGGATTCGTACGCATTCTTAATTTCGTGTGTATTTCTTAATCGATTTGTAAATGGCGAGACCGTAATCGGCTTGGAATAAGCCTTCCTCCCGCCGGAGACTGCACGAGCCACAGGCCGGCGAGGATCGTCACCCCGCCGACGATCGTGCCCGCGCCGATCGACTCTCCGAGCACGAGCACCGAGCCCAGCACGCCGAAGATCGGGACGAGCAGCGCGAAGGCCGTGGCCCGCGAAGCGCCGATGCGGCTCACGCCCTCGTAGAAGAGGACGAACGCGAGAACCGTTCCGAACACCGCCAGGTACGCGATCGAGGCCCACGCGGCCGCGTCCCCGTCGGCGAGCTTCGACCAGCCCGACTCGGCGATGCTGAACGGGAGGAGCATCAGCGCACCGGTCGCGGTCGCATAGAGCGTGGCTGTGACGGCGCCGAAACGGGCGGTCGCGCTCTTGCCGAGCACCGAGTAGATGCCCCAGCAGGCGGCTCCGGCGACGAACAGCAGCGCACCGATGATTCGGTCGCGGTCCACTCCGCCGCTCGGCTGGATGACCGCCGCGACGCCGGCGAACGCGAGCAGGAGCCCGGCGAGGCCGCGCCCTCCGATCCGCTCGCCGAGCACCGGCCATGCGATCAGCATCGAGAAGACCGGCGCGAGACCGGGGACGATGATCGCCCCGTCCGAGGCCGGCGCGAGCTCCAGGCCGTACAGGAAGAGCGCGTTGTAGCCGGCAACCGCGGTCGCTCCGAGAGCGAGCACGAGCGGAATGTCCCGGCGACCTGGTCGCACGACACCGCCCCTCCGAGCCGCCCAGACTGCGAGCAGCAGCGTGGCGAGCGTGAACCGCGTCGCGGCGACGGTGAAGGGCGTCACGTCCTCGACGGCGAGCTTCCCCGCGGGCCACGTCCCGCCGAAGCAGACCGCCATCGCGAGGAGGAGCAGGTACGCCGTGCGTCGCTCGCTCATGCTTGGAGCAACGAGCGAGGCGCCGGGCCTATGCCGAGATCAGCTCTTTGCGCCTTCAGGATCCGGCGGCTGCATGGCCTGGCCGGGCAGCGGGAACGGCTTCGGCGTCGGGAGCCGCTTGCGCTTCTCGTCGGCCTTCGGCGTCTCGGGCTCCGGCTCGGCCTCCTCCGGGAAGACCTCTTCCTCGGCTGCTCCGTCGAGGAGGCGCAGGAACTGATCCTTGTCGATCGTCTCGCGCTCGACGAGGATCGAAGAGAGCCGGTGCAGCTCGTCCATGTGCTGCTCGAGCACCTGGCGCGCGCGGGTATGCGCCTCTTCGATCACGCGGCGGATCTCGGTGTCGATCTCGCGCGCGATCTCCTCCGAGTAGTCGGGCTCGGACGCCATCTCGCGGCCGAGGAACGGCAGATCCTGGTTGCGACCGAGCACGCGCGGGCCGAGCTTCTCGCTCATCCCGTAGCGCATGATCATCTGCTTCGCGGTATGCGTGACCTTCTCGAGGTCGTTCGCGGCTCCGGTGGTGATCTCGTTGAAGACGAGCTCCTCGGCCGCGCGCCCGCCGAGCACAGCGGCCAGCTCGTCCATCAGGGAGCCCTTCGTCGTCAAGTACCGGTCCTCGCGCGGCAGCGAGATCGTGTAGCCGAGCGCCTGGCCGCGGCTGATGATCGAGATCTTGTGGACCTCGGCGTCCTGGTCGGTGTAGTGGCCGACCATCGCGTGGCCCATCTCGTGGTACGCGGTGATCTTGCGCTCCGCCTCGGAGAGCAGCCGGGTCTTCTTCTCGGGCCCGGCGATCACGCGCATGATCCCTTCCTCGAGCTCCTCCTGGCCGATCGTCTTCCTACCGCGGCGCGCTGAGAGGAGGGCCGCCTCGTTGACGAGGTTCGCGAGGTCGGCGCCCGTAAAGCCCGGCGTCCCGGCCGCGAGCGTGTCGAGCTCGATCTCCTCGTTCAGCGGCTTGCCCTTGGCGTGGACCTCGAGGATCTTGCGGCGGCCGACGCGGTCGGGCCGGTCGACGACGATCTGGCGGTCGAAGCGGCCGGGGCGCAGCAGCGCCGGGTCGAGGATGTCGGGCCGGTTCGTGGCCGCGATCAAGATGATGTTGTCCTTCAGCTCGAACCCGTCCATCTCGACGAGGAGCTGGTTCAGGGTCTGCTCGCGCTCGTCGTGCCCGCCGCCGAGGCCGGCGCCGCGATGTCGCCCGACCGCGTCGATCTCGTCCATGAAGACGATGCACGGTGACGCCTGCTTCGCCTGCTCGAACAGGTCGCGCACACGCGAGGCGCCGACGCCGACGAACATCTCGACGAAGTCCGACCCGGAGATGGAGAAGAACGGCACGCCCGCCTCGCCGGCGACCGCGCGCGCGAGGAGCGTCTTACCGGTGCCCGGCGGCCCGTAGAGCAGCACGCCCTTCGGGATCCGCGCGCCGAGCGCCTGGAACTTCTTCGGGTTCTCGAGGAACTCCTTGATCTCCTGGAGCTCCTCCACGGCCTCGTCCACTCCGGCCACGTCCTTGAAACCGATCTTGGGCGAGTCCGGCGTCATCCGCTTCGCGCGCGACTTGCCGAAGCTCATCACCTTCGAGCCGCCGCCCTGCACCTGGTTCATCAGGAAGATCCAGAAGCCGAAGAGCAGCACGAACGGCAGGAGCCCGGTCAGGATCGACCACCAGGCCGAGCCTCCGACTCCCTTCGAGTCGTACTCGACGTGGTTCTCGCTCGAGCAGCCGCTGGAGCCCCGGGACCGACTGCTCGCTCGGGTAGTGCACCGAGCCCTTCGTCTCGTCCGTCAGCTTGTAGCTGATCGACTGCTTGTTCGGGTTGAAGACCGCGCTCTCGACTTGCCCGCCCTGGACCTGCGCCTGGAACTCGGAAAGCGTGACCTTCTTCTCGTTCTTGCCCTTGCCCATGAGCTGCGAGCTGGCCAGATACACGACCAGCACGATCAGGATCAGGGGGAGAAGTCCGGAGCGGAAAAATCGGTTCATACCAGGGCGTCCTGTATCACAGTAGCAGCGTCTTTAGTTCGTACTTCGCCCGAGATCGGTTCCTTTACGCGGTCGTTACACCTGCGCCGACGTCCTCCTGCAGGACGCCGACGTACGGGAGGTTTCTGTACCTCTCGGCAAAATCGAGCCCGTACCCAACCACGAACTTGTTCGGGATCTCGAAACCCACGTAGCGGACGGGTACATCGATCTCGCGACGGTCCGGTTTCGTGAGCAGGGCGCACACCTCGAGCGAGGCCGGACGGCGCGCTCTCAGGTTGCGCATCAGGTACGAGAGCGTGAGGCCCGAGTCGATGATGTCCTCGACGACGAGGACGTGCCGGCCCTCGAGCGGGATGTCGAGGTCCTTGAGGATTCGCACGACACCCGACGAGTCGCTCGCGGCCCCGTAGCTCGAGATGGCCATGAAGTCGACCTCGCAAGGGACCGTCAGCTGGCGCATGAGATCGGCCATGAAGAAGACGGCGCCCTTGAGGACGCCGACGAGGAGCAGATCGCGGCCCGCGTAGTCGGTGGAGATCTCCTCCCCCAGCTCGGCCACGCGCGTGCGGAGGGACTCCTCGTCGACGAGGACCTCGGCCACGCTGCGTTCCAGCTCAGTCTGGCTCACGAACCGCCTTCACTCCCTCCGCCTCGACGATTCCCGGCACCGCCACCACCTCGTCCCCGCGAACGACGAGCGGCCACGCCTCGCGCTCCGATCGCGGAACCTTCGCGTCGACGAACACGTCCTGGATCTTCTTGCGGCGGCCCGCCAGGTGATCGCCGGGTCTCCATCCGCGTACCTTAAGCCCCTTCTCCTCGGCGGTGATCCGCCAGGGGCCCCAGCGGACCTGGCTGTCGAGGGCGACCGGGGAGCGTTCCAGCCAGGCGCGGTCGTACTCGCGGACGATCTGGCGCCCGCGCCCGAGGTCGAGCCTCTCCGAGCCGTCGATCGATTCGAGCAGGCGGACGAGCTCGGGCGGTGCGGTCTTGCGGTCTGCCAGGCGCAGGAGGTTGCCCTCGGCCGCAGGGTGGAGCCGGCGGAGCAGCGGGAGGATCTCGTCGCGGATCAGGCCGCGCTTCGTGTCCGGGTTGGACGAGTCGCGGCGGAAGTCGAGGCCTTCGGCGAGGCAGTAGGCCTCGGTGTCGTCGCGCCAGCGGTTGAGGAGCGGACGGACGACGCCGTCGGCGCGGCGCCAGTCGATCTTCCCGGGCGCGCCGCTGGCGACGATGCGGTAGAGGACGGTCTCGACCTGGTCGGACGCGGTGTGGCCCGGTCGCGCGCAGCCGGTCGGTCGCGAACGAGTAGCGGATCTCGCGCCATTCGTCCTCGGTCTCGCCGCCGCGTCCGTCGACGACCTCCGCGCCGAGCACGTCGCGGCAGAAGGCGGCGTCGTCCTCGGACTCCTGCCCGCGCAGGCCGTGGTTCACGTGCAGCGCGGAGACGTCGTAGCCGAGCTCGCGGAGCGTGTGCCAGAGGCACGTGGAGTCGGCCCCGCCGGAGACGAGGACGGTCACGGCGCCGCCGGTCGGGATCAGCTCGCGCTCGCGGATGTCAGCTTCGACGGCCTTCCGAAAATCTCGCGCGTTCACGCTGACATTGTTGCCTAGAAGAGCACGCTCCGGTAGGCGCCGACGCGGCGCATTCCGATCGTGTCGTAGAGGCGGATCGCCGCCTCGTTCTCGGGCCGGACGAAGAGGCAGACCGCAGGCGTGCTCTCGAGAAGCAGCCGGCAGAGGTGGCTCAGCCCGCGCGTCGCGTGCCGCTGTCGCCTCGCGGCCGGATCGACCCACACCTGCTGCAGCTGGACCGCGCTCGGCGTCCACGCCGAGGCCTCCGCCTTGAAGAGGATCGTCCCGTCCTCCTCCCAGAGCCAGGACCGCCCCTCGTCGATCTGCGCGGCCGTTCGCCTGCGGAACCCCTCCGGGTCGCGCTTGAGCGGGTCGACGCCCAGCTCCTCGAAGTGCGTCGCGGCGCAGGCCGGCACGAGCAGCGGGAGATCGTCGACCGTGGCAGCCCGGAGACCGGTCCTCTCCCCCTCGCGGCGGCTCCTCGATCACGTACACCGGCTGGCCGGGACGGTCCTCGCGCGGCCGCGGCATGGCAGGGCGGGCGACCGTCCAGAGCTGGGTGACCGCGTCCTCGTTCCCGATGATCATGCGCGTCCCGCGGGCGGCCGTGTCATCCGCGAACGCGTCGCAGCCGCGGCCGGACGGGACGACGTTGGCGCCGAAGTAGCAGAGCGCGTCCAGCCCCTCTTCACCCGGCACGGCCCGGAACTTCGAGTGCCCCCTGCGCGCCGCGTCTTCGAGGAACACGCGCTCGATGGGGTCCTTGGCGCAGTAGGCGAGCATCTCGTCGCGAGTGGGATCGATCAGCACGGGTGGGAATCTTCGCAATAAGCTGCGGCCGTGCCGATTCACGTCCGAGCCGAGCCCGGCGACTACGCGGAGGCGTGCCTGCTGCCCGGGCGACCCGATCCGCGCGAAGTACATCGCCGAGACCTACTTCGACAATCCCGTGCAACGGAACGCGGAGCGCGGGCTGCTCGGCTACACGGGTGAGTACGAGGGACGCCCGGTCTCGGTGCAGGCGACCGGGATGGGCTGCCCGACCGCGGCGATCGTGATGGAGGAGCTCGTGCAGCTCGGCGTCAAGCGCTTCCTGCGCGTCGGCACCTGCGGCGGGCTCCAGCCCGACCTCGAGCTCGGCGACCTGATCGTCGCGCTGACCGCGATTCCCGCAGACGGCACTGCGCAGCACTACGTCGGCCACGAGCCGCACTGCCCGACCGCGGACTGGGAGCTCGTGCACGGAGCCGTGCATGCGGCGAAGGAGCTCGACCAGCCGATGCGCGTCGGCGCGATCGCCTCGTCGGACACGTTCTACGACCCGGACGAGGGCCGCCACGGGCGCTGGTCGTCGCGCGGCGTGCTCGCGGTCGAGATGGAGGCCGCGGTCATCTTCACGCTCGGCGCCCTGCGCAAGGTGCAGGCCGGCTGTCTGCTGACCGTGAGCGACATCGTGATCGGCGGCGAGTTCACCCGGATCTCCGACGAGGAGCTCCAGGCCGCAGTCGACCGCATGACGCGAGTCGCGCTCACGACAGTCACCTCGGGCCATTAGCGAAACCGCGTTCCTCGTCAATCCGGCCTCGGACAGCGGGGCGACCGGCAAGCGCTGGCCGGAGATCGCCCGGCTCGCCGGCGAGCGCGGCCTGACCGGCGACGCGTTCATCTCGGAGCGGCCCGAGCAACTCGCAGAGCTCGCGCGCGAGGCCGCGTCGAAGGGCGCCCGCCTGCTGATCGCCGTCGGCGGGGACGGCACGGTGAACGAGGTCGTGAACGGGATCGCAGGGATCGACCGGCGTGGAGCTCGCGGTCGTGCACCGCGGCACCGGCGGCGACTTCGTCCGCACGTTCGGGATCCCGCACAAGCTCGAGGCTGCGCTCGACGTCGCCCGCGGAACGACCACGCGGGCGGTCGACCTCGGGCGCGCGAGCTACCGCACCTGGGAGGGCGGCGAGGAGACGAAGTGGTTCGCGAACGCGGGAAGCGCGGGCATGAGCGGCGCGGTCGCCAAGCGCGTGAACGAGACCGGCAAGGCGCTCGGCGGCAAGGTCTCGTACGCCTGGAGCACGGTGGCCGTCTTCGCGCGCTGGCGGAACGCGGAGGTCACGGTCAAGGTCGGCGACGAGGAGCGGAGCGGCCCGATGTACGACGTGATCGTCGCCAACGGCCGCTACCTCGGCGGCGGCATGAAGATCACGCCCGACGCGGAGCCGGACGACGGCGCATTCGACGTGCTGCTGATCGGCGACATCTCGAAGGGCGACCTGATGGTCAACCTTCCGAAGATCTATCGCGGGACGCATCTCCCGCATCCGAAGGCCGAGCTTCTACGCGGGAGCCAAGGTGACGATCGACGCGCCGATCCCGCTGCCGGTTCAGCTCGACGGCGAGCAGCCGGGCACGACGCCGGCGACCTTCGAGGTCGTCCCGCGCGCGCTCCGCCTGCGAGTTCCCTAGGAGGAAGCGCCCGAGGAAGAGCCGGAAGACTTCGGTGGCGTCGTGGTCCGCTTTGGCGCAGCCTTCGCCGCCGTCGACGTCTTGCGGGTCGTCGTCCGCTTCGCGCTCGAGCCTTTGCCCTCGAGCTTCTCGAACCGCTTCTCGAGCGCCGTGACGCGCTTCTCCAGCGGGTCGAGGCTGCGCAGCCGCCGCTGGGTCTCGTTGAGCTGCTTCGTCAGCGAGGCCACGCTGTCTACGAGCGTCTTCGCGCCGGGAAGGTCGGTGATCCGGCCGACGACCTGCTCGCCGCGGTCGGCGAGACGGGCCATGAGGTCCTTGTTCGCCTGGTCCTTGTTCGTCTGGGCCATGGCTACACCTTACCGCCGTTAACCAACCTCTAACCGTTCAGAGCTAACAAGCCGATGGAGGTTTCGTCTACCGCATCTGAGGGATGCAACGCCCGATGCCCTCACTAGCCTGAGAGAAAGTGGCCCCACGAATGTCCCCAGTGAAATCACACCGCCACACGACCGTCACGACGCACGTGCTCCGGCAGCGCGCAGGTGTCCCGTACGAGGTCGAGCGCAAGGTCTGCTCGTCCTGCAGCCGGGTGCTTGACGAGCGGCCGCTGCAGGCGCGCTGCGGCCTAGCGGCCGACCAGCAAAGAGAAGGGGCGCCCCGGAGGACGCCCCTGGACTTCACGTGCTCGGCTCTAGGCCGGGCAGGGGTTGCTGTTCAGGATTCGCCTGAAGTTGTTGTAGCGGAACACGGGCACGAAGCCGGCGCCCGGGTAGTTGCTCAGCAGGAGGTCGCCGAACTCGGTCGTGGAGTTTCCGCCGAACGTGTTCGTCGTCCCCTTCAGATGCGTTCCACCGAAGTTCCAGACGCAGTCGTGGTTGCGGCTGCCGCGTCCGGGCTGAGGGTTGCCATTGCTCTGTCTGTTCGCGGTCGTGAAGATCGGATAGAACGCGGCGCCCTCCGGCGGGTTCACGCAGTTCTCGCCGGTCGACCGGTTGCAGTTCCCGCCGAAGTCGGCCGCTTCGATCCTCGGCATATCCGCTTCGAAGGCCATGCGTTCGTAGTTCTCGGTCCCGTTGAACAGCGGGCTCGTGAACGACCACGGATCAGCGTGGTACTTCCTGTCCTGCCCCTGGTTCGGGTTCGTCCCGGGCCAGTCGGGTAAGTAGCTCGTCCCGTCGAAGTGGGTGTTGCTGGCTATGCACCCCCCGACCTGGACGAGGAGCGAGACGGCCGGGCTGAAGCAGGTGGTGTCGTCGTCATCGGCCGTCGGATCGGCGCAGTCCCCGCCCTCGACCGGAATCGTCGAGCAGTACTGGAAGTGGCCGATCTCGTCCGACGCCGCCACGTTGTACGAGTGCGCGGCCCACGGAACGCGTGTGTGCTCGCTCGAGGTCGCGTACATCGGATGGAACGCGTACGCGCTCTGTGAGCACTGCTGTCGCGTTCGGCTCGAAGTTGACCTGCGCGAACCCGTTCGCGACGCTCGCGGTCATCGAGCCGGTCTGACCCGTCGTCAGGTCGTGGATGACGGTGACCAGGCCGGCGGCCGAGTCGTGGATGTCGAGGAGCACCTTGTCTCCGCCGTTCATGAACAGATCGGACGACGAGTGCGGCGTGAACGTGTCGTCCGTCGCCTCGAGCGGGCTCGGAGGCGCATGAGGCGTCCCGGACAACGTGATGAACGAGAAGTTCACGGGCTCGATGCCCACGGTCCCGAGGCAGTCCGAGTTGTTCGGGACGCCGTTGTTGTAGTCGTTGCTCAGGCTGAAGATCGCCATGGCGGCGCACCACTTGCGTGCGTCGCAGCTGATGCCCGGAGGCCAGGGCGCCCAGCCTGGTGGGTAGAACTGCACCTCGAGGAACGCGGTGCCCGGTGTGCTTGCCGATGTAGTCCGGCGCGGTCGGGTCGCTGCCGTCTGCGATGTTCGAGTCACTGTCCGGCACGCACGGCTCGTGCGTGAACTCCGGCGCCGACTGGTTGTCGCAGAGCGCCATCCCGTACCAGAACGCGGGATGCAGCTGGAAGTTCCAGGTGCCGCCTGTGCCCGGCCTGGTTCGGCATCACACGCGACTCGTCGGGAATGGTCACCTGATAGAGGTTCGAGTTCCCGGAGCCGGGCGTCGACGAGTAGAAGAGCAGCGACGGTTCGTCGTGCCCCGTGTACTCGCCGTCGTAGCCGATCGAGCTTTCCGGCTCGGCGCAGAGGGACCACGCCTCGTCGCAGTCGAAGTTTCCGTCCGCGCGTGCGGATCCGGCGAACGTTGCAAACAGGAGGACGGCTAGCACGGCGAGCCCTCCCCAGAAGGCCTTCTTCATGCTTCCTTCCCTTCTTTCCTGGTATCGGGATCGATACCCGCCGGGCGGTTTACTTGATGCCGGGCCCGGAGTCAAGTGAGAACTGTCACGACCGCACGGAGCGTCGCGCCGGCCGAGTCGTCGATCTTCAGGTCGGCCCGGTCGTCGAGCGCCGTCGACCCGCGGTTAACGATCGCAAGCGACCCGCCGGCGCGCAGGGTCTCGAGCGGAAGCTCGGCCACCGGGTAGACCTCGAGCGCGGAGCCGACGACGAGCATCAGCGCCGCTCCCGGGCGAGCTCGTAGGCGCGGTCGATCGCCGCCGGCGGCAGGAGCTCGCCGAAGAAGACGACGTCCGGCTTGAGCACGGCGCCGCAGTCCGGGCAGCGCGGAACCGGGAGCAGCGACTCCTCGAGCGGCGCTCGGTACCCGCAGGCGAGGCAGGACGCGGTGCGGATCGAGCCGTGCACCTCGACGACCTCGCGGCTCCCCGCGCGCGTGTGCAGCAGGTCGATGTTCTGGGTGACGACCGCCTGGACGAAGCCGCGCCGCTCGAGCTCCGCGAGGGCATGGTGCGCGTCGTTCGGCTCGGCCCCGGTCAGCATCTCGATCCGCAGCGCGTAGAAGCTCCAGACCTTCTCCGGATCGGCGTGGAACGCAGGGAGCGAGGCGTACTCCATCGGGTCGACCTGCGCCCAGATGCCGGTCGGCGAGCGGAAGTCGGGGATCCCGCTCTCGGTCGAGACGCCCGCGCCGGTGAGGACGACGCACGGCTGGTGCGTTCGGATCAGCTCGGCGAGACGCTCCGCGGACATGTCCTGCGATGCTACGGCCAGATGACTGGGTTCCATTTCGCGAACGACGTGACCGTCCGCTTCGCCGAGACCGACGCGCAGGGCGTGGCGCACCACGCGTCCTATTTCGTCTGGTTCGAGGTGACGCGGATCGAGTACCTGCGGCGCTTCCGCGGCGGCTACTCGGGCCTGCGCGCAGACGGCGTCGACGCGCTCACGCTCGAGGTGTACGCGAACTACGTCGACGCGGCGCGCTTCGACGACCGGCTCACGATCAGCGCCCGCTGCGGCGACGTCCGCGGTGCGCGGTTCCGCTTCGACTACCTGGTCGAGCGCGAGGGCGAGCGTGTCGCCGAGGGCTGGACGACGCACGCGTGCGTGACCGTCGGCGACCACCGGCCCACGCGTGTCCCTGGGTGGCTGGCCGAGGCGATCGCGGAGGCCGAGAGCGCATGATCCGGGTCGGCAACGACGAGCTGAGGCGCCACGCGGAGCGCCTCGTGAGCGGGCCGGTGTCGCGTGCCGACCTCGCGCTGGCGTTCGACGAGAGCACCGCCTCGTCGGCGGAGGTCCTCGTCGAGGGCGCGAACTTCTACCCGCGGATGCTCGAGGACATCGCCGCGGCCTCGTCGTCGATCCACATCAACCAGTTCGGCTTTCGCCCGGGAGCCGTGGGAGACCGGTTCGCGGAAGCGCTCCTCGCCAAGGCGAGAGACGGTGTCCCGGTACGCATCGTCGTCGACCGGCAGGGCTCCGACCCCGAGCGCGGCACGAAGCAGCTCTACGACGAGCTGAGCGCGGCCGGAGCCGAGGTGTGCGTCGTGCGGGCGACGAAGCCGCGGTCGGCGGCCGGCCCGCTCGGCGGCGACGGCGCCGTGCACTGGAACCTCGCGGGCCTCGGGCACATCGACCATCGCAAGGTCGTCGTCGTGGACGGCCGGATCGGCTGGGTCGGCGGCGCCGGGATCGAGGATCACTTCGAGGACGGGCGCTTCCACGACCTGTTCGTCCGGCTCACCGGGCCGGTGGTGTCGCAGTTCCAGCTCGTGTTCGTCGCGAGCCTGCGCTGGCTTGGCGGCGAGCTGGACGGGATCGACGCGTTGTTTCCGGACGCGAGCGCCGGCGACATTCCCGCAGTCGTGCTGCACAACGCGCCGGGGCGCTACCGGCCGATCACCGACGCGATCGCGAGCCTGCTCGACGGCGCCCGGGAGACGCTCGACGTCATCAACCCCTACGTCACGGACCGCAGGATGATCGGGCGCATCGAAGACGCGGCCCGCCGCGGCGTCGAGGTCCGCCTCTTCGTCCCGGCGAACGCGAACAACTGGGCCTGTGCGGCGGCGCAGCAGTTCCACCACGGCGCGCTCCTCGACGCGGGCGTCCGGATCCTCGAGTACCCCGCAATGCTCCACGCGAAGGCGTTCGTGCGCGACGGCGAGGAGCTCCTCGCGGGGACGTGCAACCTCGAGGCGTGGAGCCTGAAGCGGTTCTTCGAGATCGACATCCGGCTGCGATCGAAGGAGGTCGCGGCTCAGTTCGACGAGCGCTTCTCGCAGCCGGCGGAAGAGGTCTCCACGCCCGGGAGGAGGCTGACCGGTCTGAAGGAGCGCGCGAAGGCCGCGGCGTTCGCCGGGCTCTCGCCCTTGCTCTAGCCGGGCGGCGGGGGCGGCGGCGGGGCCGGCGGCGGCGGGGGTGGCGGCGGGTTCTTCTTCTTGGGCGGAGGCGGCGGCGGAGGCGGCTGCGCCTTCGGCTTCGTCCCGTAGCGGACGACCTGCGGCTCGGCGACGTAGGTCGAGTACCACGTGTGGTCGTACATCAGGTTGCCGTCGGCGTCGAGCACACGGCGGCGGACGTGCGTCGCGCGCGCCGGTGCGCCGGCCTCCTCGACGACCTCCGTGCCCACCGTCATGTTCGCATCGGCCACGCGCTTCGTCGGGATCGAGCCCGGTCACCTCGAGCGGGGCGACCTCGCTCTCGACCTTCCTGTGCTGCGGCGTGCCGTAGAGCGCGACGGTCAGCGAGGACGAGCCCACGAACGTCCGGATCCAGAGCCAGTGGCCGGTGTCGTTGACGAACTTGAGATCGGTGTCCGGATAGTTGACCGTGGCGTCGCGGCCGAGCGGGTAGTGGCTGATGTACAGCGCATGGTTCGTCCGGTCGGTGATCGAGAGCCCGGCCTCGTAGGCGGCGTTGAACGTCGTCGTCGAGACCTGGCAGACGCCGCCGCCGAGCCCCGTCTTCAGCTCGCCGTTGATGATCACCGGCGCCTCGAGGAAGCCCTTGTCCTCGGAGCGCTCGCCGGTCGTCGCATTGAACGAGAACGTCTCGCCGGGTGGGATGTAGTGGTCGTCGATCAGGTGCGCGACGAGCTGCACGTTGTGGATTCGGTTCGCCACGCCGCCGTAGAAGGTCTCGTAGGCGCCGACGAGGCCGGTGATGCCCATGGCCTTCGCGTCGCGCGTCGTCCGCTCGGGCGCCGCGGTCACGACCGCGAGGTCGCCCTTGCGGTTCGACGTCGAGAGGAGCGCCGCCATGATGTTGCGCGTCGTGGTTTCGACATCGAGCTTGCGCCCTGCCTGCGCGGGGACGACACGGACGATGTTCTCTGACGCCGATCGCGAAGCGTGCGTCCTTCGGAGCGTGCTCCACCCGCTTGCGGAGGTTCGCGAAGAACCGTTTGGCGTGCGGCCCCTCGAGCCGGAGATCGGTCTCCCCGTTCTTCGGAAGCGCGAGCAACCTGGAGATCTTTCGCTGGCTGAGATGCCAGCCGCCCGGGCCGTAGGCGATGTCGGCCGGCGCCGAGAGCGCGGTGTCGGCCTTGACCTCGGCGCCGGCGAGGTCGCGCGTCGTCAGGTGCGTGCGGTCGATCTTGAGCGGCAGCGGAACCGGCTCGCGGGAGAGGCTCGTGAGGCCCTGGACGAGGATCGTCTCGGCCGCCGCGCGATCGATGACGTGCCCGCTGCGGCCCGGGACGGTCTCGGCCTCGTAGCCCTTGAGCCTGAGCGACGGTTCGACGCGCGGCCGATCGACGACGCGTGCAAAGCGTGAGATGTAGGCCGTGACCGCGGACTGGTAGACCCGGCTCGTCGGGGCGACCTCGCCGCCGAAGACGCGTACGCCGAGGCGCTTGAGGCCCCGGAGCGGCCCGAACCCCTCACCCTGACGCTGCGCGGCCTGGACCGCTGCGCCCCAGTCGACGTCGACGACGACCGAATTCGGCTTCACACGCCAGGTCTTGCCCTCGGCCGTGAAGACGGCGGGGTCGTTGGCGAGATCGCGGGACTTGCGCTCGAGGAGCGAGCGCGCCTCGCCGCTCGTCAGGCCGGAGACGTCGACGCCTGCGATCTGCGTTCCGGCAGGCAGCCGCTCGGGCGACCCCGCGAACGCGAGCCCGAGGACGGTGCCGCCGAGCAGCAGCAGCCCGAGGACGAGCAAGCCCCACTGCCAGAGGAGCCGAACCCGGGCACGCCTGCGCCGACGGGCACGAGGAAGCTGTGCTGCCCGCACCGACAAGTTGACCAGTGTATAGACGTGGGACGGCCGGATTTAATCGCGCGGGAAGAAGATTTCCCGCGCGATCACGAGGCGTTGAATCTGGGACGTTCCCTCGTAGATCTGGAACAGCTTCGCGTCGCGCATCAGCTTCTCGACCGGGTACTCCTTCATGTACCCGTAGCCGCCGAAGATCTGCACTGCGTCGGTCGTGACCTTCATCGCCATGTCCGAGGCGAACCGCTTGGCAAAGGACGACTGCAGGGTCGCCCGCTTGCCCTGGTCGAGGAGCCAGGCGGCCTGCCAGGTGAGCAGGCGCGCCGCCTCGATCTCCGCGGCCATGTCCGCGATCAGGAAGTTGACGCCCTGGTTCATCGCAATCGGCTGGCCGAACTGGACGCGCTCTCGCGAGTAGTCGACGGAGAGCTCGTACGCGGCTCGCGCGACGCCCACGGCGCCGATCGCCGTGCCCGGGCGCGTGTGATCGAGGGTGCGCATCGCAATCTTGAAGCCATCGCCCTCCTCGCCGAGCCGGCTCGCCGCCGGCACCTTCACGTCCTGGAAGGCGAGTGCCGAGGTGTCGGTCGCGCGCTGGCCCATCTTGTCGAGGTGCTTCTCGACCGTCACGCCGTCCGCGTCGGCCGGGACGACGAACGCGGAGAGGCCCTTCTGCCCCTTGCTCTTGTCGGTGGACGCGAAGACGACGATCCAGGACGCGTGACCGGCGTTCGAGATGAACATCTTGGAGCCGTTGAGGACGTACTCGTCGCCCTGGCGGATCGCAGTCGTCTGGATGCCGGAGACGTCGGAGCCCGCATTCGGCTCGGTGAGCGCGAACGAGCAGAGGAGCGGCTCCTCGATCAGCTGCGGCAGCCACGCGCGCTTCTGCTCGTCGGTGCCGGCGAGGAGGACGGGCGCGGAGCCGAGCGTGTTCGCGACGAGCGTCACGGCGATCCCGGAGCAGCCCCAGGAGAGCTCTTCGCCGATCAGGATCCCGTCGAAGATCGAGAGCCCCGGCCCGCCGAGCTCCTCGGGGAGGTGGACGTTCATCAGGCCGAGCGCGTGCGCCTTCTCGACGATGTCCGCCGGGTGCGTCTGGTGCTCGTCGTACTCGGCCGCCTTGGGCCTGATCTCCTTGGCCGCGAAGTCGTGGGCGAGCGCCTGGAGGTCGCGCTGCTCCTCGGTCAGGGCGAACGAAACGCCCGCCTCCGTGGTTTGCCCGATTGCGGTCACGTCAGTCGCAGTAGGCCGTTCGATTGACCGATCAGGCAATGGTATCGATGCTCCTGCGGGCCAAACGGGGCGCTGCATAGACTCAGCGGCGCGATGGACTTCGACCTGACCGACGAGCAGCGCCTGATCCAGGGCACCGTGCGCGACTTCGTGGACGCGCGCGTCCTGCCGAACGCGATCGAGAACGACATCAACCATCACCTGGACATGGGCGTGATCGAGGGCATGGCCGAGCTGGGCCTGCTCGGGATCGTGATCCCGGAGGAGTACGGCGGCGCGGGGCTCGACTTCGTCGCGGAGGCGCTCGCGTGCGAGGAGATCGAGCGCGGCGAGGCGGCCTTCCGGACGCTGATCTCGGTGCACGTCGGGCTGAACTCGCTCGCGCTCCTTCGCTACGGCACCGAGGAGCAGAAGCAGCAGTGGCTCGCGCCCCAGGCTCGCGGCGAGAAGCTCGCGTGCTTCGGGTTGACGGAGCCGGCCGCGGGGTCGGACGTGGCGGCGATGAAGTCGACCGCTCGCCGTGAGGGCGACGTCTACGTCCTGAACGGGTCGAAGAACTGGATCTCGTACGCGACGGTGGCCGACCACGCGCTGGTCTTCGCGAAGACGGACCCGTCCGCGAAGCACAAGGGGATCTCGGCGTTTCTCCTCGAGAAGGGCATGCCGGGGTTCACGGCCGCGGACACGGAGCACAAGCTGGGCATCTGGGCGGGCTCGACCGGCGAGCTGTTCTTCGAGAACGTCGAGGTGCCGGTGGAGAACCTCGTCGGCGAGGAGGGCCAGGGGTTCGAGATCGCGATGTACGGGCTCGACCAGGGTCGGTTCACGGTCGCGGCGGGTGCGTGCGGCGTCGTGCGGGCGATGCTGGAGCGGTCGGTCGAGTACGCGCGCGAGCGGGAGACGTTCGGTCAGCCGATCGGGAAGTACCAGTTCGTGCAGGACATGATCGCGGAGATGGTGCTCGGCTACGAGACGTCGAAGCTGCTCGTCATGCAGGCCGCGTGGCTCAAGAACGAGGGGAAGCGGAACACGCGGGAGACGTCACTGGCGAAGTGGCACGCGACCGAGTCGGCGTTTCGCGCGGCGCATCTGGCGATCCAGGTGCACGGGGCGTACGGCTACTCGGCGGAGTACGGGATCGAGCGGTACTTCCGGAACGCTCGGGCGCCGATCATCTACGAGGGCACGACGCAGGTGCACAAGATGATGCAGGCGGAGCACGCGCTGGGGTATCGCGCTCTGAACGGGCGGGACGGCGACGTTTCGCCGGTCGCCGCGTGGGCGCCTGCCCTCGCCGCTCGGGGCTAGCCGCTCCAGGGCCAGGCTTCGGGGCGTGCGCAGAGCCTCGCTCGCACTGGGTTCTCGCGGACGTAGCTGATCGCTTTGTGGAGATGCTCCTCATCGGCGATCACCCACGAGGAAAATCGCTCGGCGAAGAGGTGCCCGCGCGCGCCATGACGCTGGTTGAACCGGCGCGCATAGTCGCCGTTGAGCTGCCGCATTCCGTCGGAGAGGTTCTCTCGTGAGGCTTCGACCACGAGGTGGTAGTGGGTGCCCATCAGGCAATGCGCGTGGCAGCGCCAGTGGTGGCGTCGGACCGTGGCACGCAGGAGCTTCATGAAGTCGATTCGGTCGACGTCGTGCTCGAAGAGCCGCGCTCCGCGAATCGCGCGCGCGGTCGCATGGAAGAAGCCGTCTTCGAGCCGAGAGCGAGGCAACCGAGGCACCGCCCGAACGTAGCCGCAAAGCGCCGCCCGCCACCCGGCGGTCCACCAATTCGCCACAAACAAACTCCACTCCAGTGACTGTCACAGTGACAGTCACTGGGACGTGTTCGGTTGGGACGAGGTTGTTTGGTCCAATGTCGTGACGATGCGAATCCTCCTCGTCGTGGTCGCCGCGCTTGCGTTCAGCGCATCGGCCGGCGCCGCACCGCCCGCTGCAGGGCTCGTCGTGCCCGGCCGAAGCCTCGGCGGCTTGACGCTCGGCGCAACTCCGGCACAGGTGAGCGCCAAATGGGGCACACGATTCGGACGCTGCCGGGACTGCCGCGACGAGACCCGGTACTTCAACTACCGCCGGTTCGAGCCGCAAGGAGCAGGAGTCACGTTTCGCCACGGCCGAGCGGTCGCCCTCTTCACTCTCTGGAGCCCACCCGACTGGCGAACCAACCGCGGACTCGCAATCGGCGATCCGGCCGCCCGAGTCGCAGGCATCTACGGCCCGGCGCTCCTTCGCACCACCTGCACGACCTACTACGCCCTCACCCTCCCCAGGCGCCGCACGACCACGGCCATCTACGTCTTCGACAACCAGGTCTGGGGCTTCGCGCTACTCGGACCCGGACAGCGAATCTGCCGCTAGACCGAGCGCCGCCGGCAGAGCCAGCAGATCCGGAAGCCGGTCGACCGCCTCGGGGAACCTTCCCTCCCGGTCGACGAGAAAGGCCCGCATCCCGAGCGCCCGGGCGCCGGCGATGTCGTCCTCCGGCGAGTCCCCGACCATCGCCGCCTCCTCCGCCCCCACGTCCAGCGCGTCGAGAGCCGCGAGAAAGATCGCCGGATGAGGCTTCGACTTCCCGTGCGTCCCCGACCCCACCGCCGCGTCCACGTCCAGAGCGTGGTGCGAGACGAACGCCTCCAGATCCCGACCCGTGTTCGAGACGAGCCCGATCTTGAGCCCGTGCTCTCGGAGCGCCGCCAGCACGGGCAGCGTGTCCTCGTACAACTCGAAGTTGGCCGCGTTCTCCCACGCGCGAGTCATCTCCACGGCCGCCTCGTAAGCACGCTCCGAGTCGCCGCCCATCCCGCGGATGATCCGCTCCGTGAAGAGCACCCAGACCTCCTCGTCGTGATCCAGCTCCGGATGCCGCTCGACCGCCTCGACCGCGGCGGCGCGAGCCTCTGCATGCCGCTCCGGATCGAGCTCGAGCCCGAAGCGCCGTCCCAGAGCCGTGTAGCCGTCAGGCCCGAGATCGGGGCCGGGCTTGACGAGCGTGAAGTCGACGTCGAAGAGAACTGCCCGCAGCGTCACGCGGGAGCCGGCCACCGGTACGCCTCCGGCCGGCGCTGCGACAGGGAAGGCAACCGCCGGCGCACCTCCTCGAGCCAGGCGCGGTCGAGCTCGGCCGAGATGACCGTCTCCTCGTCCGGAGCCTGCGCGAGGACCGTCCCCCACGGATCGACGATCAGCGACCGTCCGTAGCTCGGCCGCCCGATCCCCGTCTCACCGACCTGCGCGGGCGCGGCCACGTAGTACCCGTTCTCGACCGCCCGCGCGCGCAGCAGCATGTGCCAGTGGTCTTTCCCGGTGAAGAGCGTGAAATGCGCCGGCACCGTCGCCAGGAGCGCGCCCTCGAGCGCGAGCACCCGGTACAGCTCCGGGAAGCGCAGGTCGTAACAGATCGTCAGCCCGACGGGCCAGCCCTCGACGTCGGTCACGACGGGCTCGTCCCCGTGCTCCTCCGCCTCCGACTCGCGGTAGCTGAGACCGCCGACCTCGACGTCGAAGAGATGGATCTTGCGATACGTCGCCGCGAGGCCGCCCTCGGAGTCGAAGACGAGGCAGGTGTTCGAGAGCTTCTCTCGCCCCTCGCGGCGTTCCGTGATCGACCCTCCGACCAGCGTCACCCCGTGCGTCCGCGCCCAGGTCCGCATCGCCTCGACGGACTCGCCTCCGTCGATCGACTCGGCCGTGTCGTGAAGCACGTCCGGTGGGCCGATCACGTTCCACTTCTCAGGGAGCGCGACGACGTCCGCCCCGGTCGACGCAGCGCGGGCCACGAGCTTCTCTGTTTTCTCGAGGTTCGCGGCCTTGTCGCGTCCGGTCGTCAGCTGCACGCACGCGATGCGGAGACGGTCGGCCATGGCGCTGAGGATACCCGCGACATCTGAGCTAATCTGTGACCTCTCGGGGTGTGGCGCAGCCTGGTAGCGCGCTCCGTTCGGGTCGGAGAGGTCCCCAGTTCAAATCTGGGCACCCCGATTGAAAGGCGGCACGGTTTCGACACAGTGCCGCCACTTCTTTGCCGCTACCGTTGCCTAGACAGTCAACAGAGGAGGTATGCGCGTGAACGTCGTCACGCTGATCGGAAATCTCGCGACCGACGTGGAGCTCCGCGATGTCGGCGACGAGCGGCAGGTGGCCAACTTCGTGCTCGCCGTCGACCGGCCGGGCAAGGACGACGCGGACTTCATCCGCGTCTCGACCTGGAACAAGCAGGCCGAGCTGTGCGCCCAGTACCTGGAGAAGGGCCGCAAGGTCGGCGTCGACGGACGCCTGCGCAGCAGCTCCTGGGAAGACTCGGACGGCAACAAGCGGAGCGCGGTCGAGGTCGTCGCCAACCGGGTCGAGTTCCTGACGCCAAGGGCCGGAAAGGAGGAGGCGGCCGACATCCCCTTCGCAGCGACACCAGCCTAGAATCGTCGGCCCGTGGCCGACCGAGACGAGATCCTCGCCTTCGCGAGCGACCTGCTCGACCTCGACGCCTACCCCGACTACGGGCCGATGGGCCTGCAGGTCGCCGGCGCGCGCGAGGTGCGGCGGCTCGCATGCGGTGTCTCCTCGTCGCTCGAGCTCTTCGAACGCGCCGCGGCGGCTGACGCTCAGATGCTCCTGGTCCATCACGGGGTTCTCTGGGACCGCGACCCGCGTGTCATCGACGACGCTGCTCGGCGGCGCCTGAAGACCCTCTTCGACGCGGAGATCACGCTCGCCGCGTACCACCTGGCGCTGGACGCCCATCCCGAGGTCGGCAACAACGCTCTGCTCGCGCGCGAGCTCGGGATCGACCCGGCAGAGGCGTTCGCGGGGATCGGGTTCGGAGGGCCGCTCGCCGAGCCGGTCTCGATCGACGAGCTCACCGCGCGCGTCCGCGAGAAGCTCGGCAGCGAGCCGGTCGTCTTCGATTACGGGCCGGAACGAATCGAGCGCGCGGCGGTGATCACCGGCGGAGCCGCTCGGTACCTGGCCGAAGCCGCCGCCGCGGGCTACGACCTGTTCCTGACGGGCGAGCCGGCCGAGCCGAGCCTGCACAC
Source organism: uncultured Actinomycetes bacterium (assembly GCA_963712635.1). Classification (GTDB taxonomy): domain Bacteria; phylum Actinomycetota; class Thermoleophilia; order Gaiellales; family Gaiellaceae; genus VAXT01. Next base: position 1,243,126 of record CAVQIS010000008.1, read on the forward strand.
CGCCCGGGAGCTAGGGATCCACTTCGTGGCCGCGGGCCACTACGCCACCGAGCGGATCGGGATCCAGGCTCTCACCAGTCGACTCGCCGAGCAGTTCGACCTGGACTGGGAGTTCATCGACCTCCCCAACCCCGTCTGACGGTTCCCCCGTTGCGGCCGTCGGGAGCCGCGAGTAAAGTTCGAGGCGTGATTGTTTCCGATGCGCGGGGTGTCTGAGCTCCGCGTGACATACGAAACCGGACACCGAGCCCGACGCGCGCCCTCATGCGGTCGGGTTTTTTGTTGCCAAAAGGAGGTCGTGGCATGGCGAACCACCTGACGCCGGAAGAGCTTTCGAAGGAGATGGGGATCGATCGCCAGGAGGTGATCCGCGTCTGCATGCAGGAAGGCGTGCCCATCTACCAGGGCAAGATCGACAAGACCCTCTTCCAGGCCCAGCTCCAAGCGCTCACTGCAACTCCGCCGGAGGCGCTCGCCTCCTAGCTGACTAGGCGCTCTTCGCGACTTTCTTGCGGGCGGCGGGCTTCCGCGTCGCCTTCTTGCGCGCGGGCTTCGACTCCTGGACCTCCTCGACGCTCCGCCTGAGCGCCTCCATGAGGTCGACGACCGGAGTCTCGTCGGCGACCGGCTCGGGCCGGGCGATCTCCTGGCCCTCGAGCTTCGCCTCGAGCATCTGCCGAAGGTTCTGCCGGTACTGGCTCGTCAGCTCTGCGGGATCGAACTCGCCGGCGAGGCTGTCGATCACCTGCTGCGCCAGGCCCAGCTCGGCGTCCTTCACCTCGCTGCCGGCGACCGCTTCCTCGATCTCGGCCTGCGAGTTCACGTCCTCGGCGATGAACATCGTCTCGAGCGCGAGCACGTCACCCTTCGGGCGGATCAGGCACAGGTGCTCGCCGCCCTGTCGAACGAACCTCCCGAGCGCGGCCTTCCCCGTCTCCTGCATGGCGCGGAGCAGGAGGACGTAGGGGCGCTGCGCAGCCGTCTCGCGTGCCGGAGCGAGGTAGTACGTGCGATCGAAATAGACGGGATCGACCTCGGACGCGTCGACGAAGCGGGTGATCTCGATCGACTTCGAGTCGTCGATCTCCATGATCGCCTCGAAGTCGGCGTCCTCGACGAGCGACGAACTCGCCCTTCGAGACCTCCCAGCCCTTCACGATCTCGTCGCGCCCGACCTCGCGGTCGTGCACCTCGCACCAGCGCTTCTGCTTGATCGGAGTCATGCACTCGCGATGCAGCTGGCGGAACGAGACGTCCGACTGCCGCGCCGCGGGCTTCGTGGCCAGGGCCATCCCGACGGGGATGTTGACGAGGCCGAAGCTGATGGAGCCGTTCCAGATCGTGCGCATGGGGAGAACGAATTGTACTTGGACCCTCCTTTTCCTCCCATAATTCCTAGGTGCGAACGATCTGGTCTCTGTGGCAGAACGCACTTGCCGAGAACCGTTCGAACCCGGCCTACCTGGTCGAGGAAGACGGCGGCTGGCGCGAGGTGTCCCAGCAGGAAGCCGCAACGGCGGTCACCGAGCTCGCCCATGGCCTGCTCGCGCTAGGCGTCGAGAAGGGCGATTCCTTCGGGATCCTCGCGCGGACCCGGCTCGAGTGGGTGCTCCTCGACTTCGCGCTCGCCCAGATCGGAGCCGTCGCGGCGCCGATCTATCCGTCCAGCACCGCGACCGAGGCCTGTTACATCCTCGAGCACTCGAACGTCGTCGGCTGCCTGGTCGAAGACGACGAGCAGCTCGCCAAGATCGAGGCCGCGCGCCCCGAGCACGTCTACACGCTCGAGACACTCGACGAGCTTCGTGCGCTCGGCCGCGAGCACGCGTCGGCTCACCCGGGCGCCCTGGACGAGGCGCGCGCCCAGATCGGCGACGACGACCTGTTCACGTTCATCTACACGTCCGGCACGACCGGCCCGCCCAAGGCCTGCATGATCCTCAACCGGAACTACTACGAGATGGTCGGAAGGATCGACCAGATCGAGAACTTCTTCCTCCCGAGCGACGTCATGCTCCTCTACCTGCCGCTCGCACACAACTTCGGGCGGCTCATGCACCTGCTGGGCGCGCACCTCGGCTACACGATCGCGTTCCTGCCCGACCCGCGCCGCATCGGCGAGGTGATGCCGGAGGTGAGGCCGACGGTCCTCCCGACCGTGCCGCGCGTGCTGGAGAAGGTGCACACCGCGGTCACCGCGAACTTCGCGGCCGCAACAGGCGTCAAGCGCCGACTGATCGACTGGGCGCTCGACGTGGGCAGGCAGGTGAGCCTTCTGCGGCAGCGGCGCGAGCCCGTCCCGAGGTTCCTGGCGCTCGAACACCGGATCGCAGACCGGCTCGTCTACTCGAAGGTCAAGGAGCGCCTGGGCGGGCGGCTCCGCGCCGCGATCTCGGGGGGCGCGCCACTCGCGAAGGAGATCGCCGAGTTCTTCCACACGCTCGACATCCTCGATCCTCGAGGGCTACGGCCAGACGGAGGAGACAAGCGCGTCGAACGTGAACCTGCCGAACCGCTTCAAGTTCGGGACGGTCGGCCCGGCGCTCCCCGGGATCGAGGTTGCGACCGCCGAAGACGGCGAGATCCTGATCAAGGGCCCGACGGTGTTCGCCGGCTACTACAACGACGAGGAGGCCACGCGCGCGGTGCTCCCCGGCGACGGCTGGCTGCACACCGGAGACGTCGGCACGATCGACGAGGACGGATTCCTGACGGTGACCGACCGCAAGAAGGACATCATCGTCACCGCCGGCGGCAAGAACGTGTCGCCGCAGAACATCGAGAACCTGCTCAAGGGCATCCCCTGGGTCTCACAGGCGCTCGTCGTCGGCGACCGGCGCGCGTACGTGGCGGCGCTGATCACGCTGGACGAGGAGGAGGTCGCCAAGCTCGACGGCGGCGAGGACGTCGCCGAGCTCGTCCGGCGCGCGGTGGACGAGATCAACGCAGAGCTGGCCCGCTTCGAGCAAGTGAGGCGGTTCGAGATCCTCGACCGGGATTTCTCAGCCGAAGAGAACGAAGTCACGCCCACGCTCAAGCTCAAGCGGCGGGTCGTCGAGGAGCACTTCGCTCCTCAGCTGGAAAAGCTCTACAGCGACTAGAGCCTGCGGGCGCCGACGTAGGTCGACGAGTACCAGCCGGAGAGGCTCGAGATCTTGACCACGTCGCCCGTGTGCGGCGCGTGGATGAACTGGCCGCCGCCGATGTAGATCCCGACGTGCCCGAGCCCGTTGAAGAAGACGAGGTCGCCGGACTGGAGCTGGTCACGCGAGACGGGCATGCCGTGCCCCGTACTGCGCGGCCGCGTTGTGCGGAAGCGACACGCCGATCTGCCCGAAGACGTACATCACGAGACCCGAGCAGTCGAACCCGCTCGGGCTGGCGCCGCCGTAGACGTACGGCACGCCGAGGTACTGCATCGCGATCCCGACGACTCCCCCGTACTTCGCCGGAGGCGGCGTGTAGACCGGAGCCGGCTGGGTGACCGCGCCGGCGCTCGCGTTCAGGACCGTGACGCCGTTCGACGCGAGCCGCGCCCGTGCCTGCGCCGCGAGCTCGGCCTGCCGCTGCTCCTCCGCGGCCTGCATCTGGGCGATCTCGCTCTTGATCGAGGACAGGAGCTGCTGCCGCGACGCGAGCTGGCCCTCGATCGAAGCCTTCTCCGCCGAGCGCTGCGCGACGAGCTTCGCCTGCTGCACGTGAGCGTTCTGCAGGCGCGCGCGCTGCTCTTTGACCTTGGCCCGGAAGGTCTTGACCTGTTGGAGCACGTCCGTGCTCTGATCGGAGACACGGTTCATCGTGTCGATCCGTGCGATCAGGTCGTCCATCGAGGTCGCGCCGAGGAGCACCTCGAGGCCGTTGTCCTGGCCTCCGCCGGAGGTGTACAGCTCGACTACGCGTGCGTTGAGCACCGTCTGCGCGTGACGCAGGTTCGACTTCGCGAGCCTGAGCTCTTGCTTGTTCTCGCGGAGGTCGCTCTCGATCCCCGCGAGCTTCTCGTTGGCGAGGTTGTACGAGTCGACGGCCCGCTCCAGGTTCGCGTCGAGCCCCTGGATCTGAGCGAGGACGTCGCGCGCCTGAGCCTCCTTGGACGAGACCGCGCCCGGAGCGGCCTGCGCCGCCGAGGCAGCCACAAAGGGCCGCCACAAGGACGATCAACCACGTCAGCGCCTGCCTACGAAAGCCGGAGGACATGCGCTTCCCGGCCACGACGGGCGCACCGGAAGGGGGCCGGTACGTCACGAGCACGGCACCTTAACAACGACTTCGGATGACCGCAAACGCCAAGGAGGGCCACCGCGAATCTCGGTCGAGAGTTGTTACGGTGCCGCCCGTGGGAGAGCCAGGTACCGGCCTTCGGGCTGGGCTCGTCGCCGCGTCTGTGGCCATTCTCGTCGCTCTGCAGCTCCCGGCAGCGAGCGGCGCCGGTGCACCGTCGCTCCGTGAGCGCGCACAGCAGCTGCGCTCCGAGAACGCCACCCTCGAGGGGGAGGCGGGCGCCGCCTGGCTGAGCTCGGTCTCGCTCTCGACCCGTCTGGAGCAGACCCGGGCGGCACTCGTCCGCTTTCGCGCCAGAACCCAGGAAATCAGCGCGCAGCGAGCCGAGGCCCAGCAGACCCTCCGTCTGGCGCGCCGCACGCTGAAGGCATCGCAGGGCGCGCTCGCCGAACGCCTTCGCGCAATGTACGAGCAGGACGAGACCGACCCGATGGCCGTGCTCATGGGGGCGACGTCCGTCGACGATGCGATCACCCGGATCGAGGGCCTGCACCGCATGGCTCGGCAGGACCACGCGGTCATTGCCGAGGCCAAGGCCGCAAAGAAGCGGCTGGTCGCGGCGACGCAGCGGCTCGCGTCGCAGGAGGCCCAGGCACGGGAGACCGAGGCGGCCACCGCCGCAACCGTGGCTGCGCTCGACGCAACCCGCCGCGAGCAGCAGGCCCAGTACGCCTCCCTCCAGGCGCGAGCAGAGGTCGAACTCGGCGCACATCTCGTCGCTCGAGTCGCAGGCGCGCGAGCTGGCCGCTGTCCCGGCACCGTCCCCGCGCGGCCGCACCCTGACCGTCCTCGCCACCGGCTACTCGCTCTCCGGCCACACGGCGACAGGAGTCCCGGTCGGCTACGGAATCGTCGCCGTCGACCCGAGCGTGATCCCGCTCGGCACTCACCTGACCGTCCCCGGCTACGGCGAAGGCGTCGCGGCCGACACCGGTGGCGCGGTCGCGGGAGCGCGCATCGACCTCTGGTTCCCGACCCGGGCCGAAGCCCTCGCCTGGGGAACTCGGACGGTGAGCGTCACGCTTCACTAGCCTTATGGCTATGAGCCAGAAGGCGAAACAGGTCAAGGACGACGGCAGCGACCTCCGCGTGCTGCTCGTGGACGACCACGATCTCTTCCGCACCGGGCTCAGGAACCTCCTCGAGGAGCAGGGCGTGCAGATCGTCGGCGAGGCGGCGAACGGGCAAGACGCGATCCGCAGCGTGCGCGAGGTCGCCCCGGACGTGGTCGTGATGGACCTGAACATGCCGGGCATGACCGGCGTGGAGGCGACCCGCGAGATCACGTCCTTCGCGCCGCTGACTCGAGTCGTCGTCCTGACCATCTCCGACCAGGACGAGGACGTGATGGACGCGATCGTGGCCGGCGCCTGCGGTTACCTCGTCAAGGACTCGTCGATCCAGGAGCTGATCCGCGGGATCAAGTCGGCCGCCGTCGGCGAGTCGCTCATCTCACCGCCGATCGCCGCCAAGGTCCTCCAGCGCGTGCGAGCCGTGACGCTCGACCAGGGCGCCGAGACGATCCGCGCCGAGCTCTCCGACCGGGAGCTCCAGGTGCTGCGCCTGATCGCCAACGGCAAGGACAACTCCCAGATCGCAGAAGCGCTCCACATCAGCCCGAAGACGGTCAAGAACCACATCTCGAACATCCTCATGAAGCTGCAGATCGAGAACCGCATCCAGGCGGCCGTCTACGCCGTCCGGAGCGGGATCGTCTAGCTAGGCAGCTTGGGCGACGGCCTCGCGCAGCGGAGCGAGGAGCGCCCGCAGGCCCTCGGACTCCTGCTCGGTGTCGTGCAGCCGCTCGAGCAGGCCCGAGAGCTTCCCGCTCGGAATCTCGCGGCCCTCGGCGACCTCCCGCGTCAGCCGGTTGATCCGCCGCTCGATGCGCAAGCACTCCGCGTCGAGCTCGAGCGCCCGCGCGTAGCCTTCGGTCAGCGTCGGCTCGACTTCGTTCCGGGGGAGGCCCTTCCCCACAGCGCACGCGTCGATCAACGCCTGGATGCGATCCAGGAGTTCCCGCTCTTCGGCCACCAGGGTTCCGATTATGTGCAGGCGGGGGCCGGAGGGCTATGGGCCGAACGACCCATCTTTGCGATTGGGGGACCTAGACCACTTGACGAGGTCTGGTACCTCTCCTGACAATGGCCGCGTGCCACGCCTTGCGGCGTGTCGTCCTTGCGATCGTCCTTCTCGCGCCGCCGACCGCAGGCGCCGCGGCTCAGACTCCGCTCGCCCGCAAGCTCTCGCGCGCCCTGGCCGTGCCGCACGTGGCCAAGTCCCGTTCGTCCGCGCTCGCGGTCGACCTCACGAGCGGCAAGCTGTTGTACGCGCACAACTTGCGGCTCTCGCTGATCCCGGCTTCGAACGAGAAGCTCGCGGTCACGTACGCCTCGCTCCTGGCCCTCGGGCCGAGCTACCGCTTCTCGACCGACGTCCTCGGCGAGGGCGAGCTCGACGGCGTCGGTCTGGCGCGGCGACGTCGTCCTCAAGGGCTACGGCGACCCGACCTTGTCCACGCTCGACCTGCTCTCGCTGGCCTCCCAGCTCCGCTCGCAGGGAATCCGGCGGGTCAGCGGGCACGTCGTCGGGGACGAGTCCTATCTTCGACACGCGGCGCACGGGGCCGGGCTGGAAGTCGTACTTCTTCCTCAACGAGTCGCCGGCGCTCTCGGCTCTCGTCGTCGACCGCGGGCGGTACCGCGGGTACCTGACGCGTCAGCCCGCGCTGGCTGCGGCGCTCTCCTTCCGCGCGGCGCTCCTACGCGCCGGGATCACCGTGGCCGGGCGGGCGATGACCGCGACGGCCGATCCGGAGGCGGTCCCGCTGGCGACGATCGAGTCCGTGCCGCTCCAGCTGATCCTGCGCTTCATGGACCACGAGAGCGACAACTTCACGGCCGAGATGCTCCTCAAGCAGCTCGGAGCCGGCCTCGGGCTCCAGGGCACGACCGCGGCCGGGGCCTCGATCGTCCAGCGAGCTCCTGACCGAGCAGGAGATCCCGACGAGCGGCGTGCGGATCGTCGACGGCTCGGGCCTCTCGCGCCTCGATCGGCTGACGACCCAGGCGGTCGTCGCGATGCTCCGCTCGAGCTGGCTCGACCAGGACCTGCGCGAGATCCTGATCTCGTCGCTCCCGGTTGCAGGCCGCAGCGGGACGCTCGACAGCCGCATGCGCGGAACGGCCGCAGCGGGGCGCGTGCGCGCGAAGACCGGGACGCTGAACGAGGCCTCCGCACTGTCGGGGTACGTCAGGCGCCGCTACGCGTTCTCGGTGATCCAGAACGGCTCGCCGCTCTCGATCTACTGGGCGCGCCGCGCGCAGGACCGCTTCGCGACGGTCCTAGCCGCTCAGTAACTTCTTCAGCGCCGCCTCGTCGAGGATCGGCACGCCGGCGTCCTGGGCCTTCTTCAGCTTCGAGCCGGGCTCCTCGCCGACGATCACGCCGGCCGTCTTCTTCGAGACCGAGTTCGCGACCTTCGCCCCGAGCGCCTCGAGCGCCTTCGCCGCCTCGTCGCGCGTGAACGACTCGAGCGTGCCCGTGATCACGTACGTCTGGCCGGTCAGCGGCCCTTCGACGGGCTTGAGCTCGTCGCCGACCGTGAAGTCGAGGCCGAGCTCGCGGAGCTCCTCGACGAGCTTCCTGTTCTCCTCGTCGGAAAACCATTCGGCGATCGCCTCGGCACGGTCGGGCCCGATCCCCTCGACCTCTTCGATCTCCTCCTGGCTCGCGTTCATCAGCGCGTCGACGTTCCCGAAGTGGGCGGCGAGGTTCCGCGCGGTGACCCAGCCCGTCTGCGGGATGTTCAGGCCCGCCAGGATCCGGTGCAGCCTGAAGCTCTTCTTCGACTGCTCGATCGCGGCGACGGCGTTCCCCGCCGAGATCTCGGCGTAGCCGTCGAGCTCCATCAGCTGCTCCTTCGTCAGCCGGTAGAGGTCGGGCATCGACGTGACGATCCCCTCGCGCCAGAGCCTGCGGATCGCCTGCTCGCCCACGCCGTCGATGTCCCAGACCCAGTTGATGAGCGTCTCGAGGCCGCGCGACTCGCACTTCGGATTCGGGCAGCGGTGCATCGCCTCGCCCTCGGGCTTGACGATCTTTTCCCCGCACAGCGGGCATTTTTCGGGCATCTTGAACCGCTTCGTCCCGCGCCTGTGCGGGAGCACCGGACCGACCACCTGCGGGATCACGTCGCCCGCGCGCTGGACGATCACGTCGTCGCCCTCGCGGATGTCCTTGCGGTTGATGTCCTCCTCGTTGTGGAGCGTCGCGGTGGAGACGGTCACGCCGCCGACCTGAACCGGCTCGAGCGCGGCCCACGGGTTGAGCGCTCCCGTCCGACCGACGCGGATGTGGATCTTGTTGAGCCTCGTCTGCGCAGTCATCGGCGCCCACTTGAAGGCGCGCGCCCAGCGCGGGCGGCCGTGCAGGTCGGCGAGACGGCGCTGCTGGTCGACCGAGTCGACCTTGATCACGATCCCGTCGATCTCGTAGTCGAGCTCGATGCGCTTCGTCTCCCACGTCCGGCAGACCTCGGCGACCGTCTCGATCGACTCGTGACGCTCGGCGAACGGATTCGTGCGGAAACCGTGCTCGCGGAGCCACTCGAGGATCTCCCACTGGCTCTCGAGCTGGACGCCGTCGACCGCGCCGAGGGTGTACATCCACACCGCGAGCGGTCGCGACGCCGTGATCGAGGAGTCCTTCTGGCGCAGCGAGCCGGCCGCCGCGTTCCTCGGGTTCGGCGCGAGCTTCTGGCCGAGCTCGGCCACCCGCTCGTTCAGCTCGCGAAACCCGGAGATGGGCAGGTAGACCTCGCCGCGGGCCTCCGCCACTCGCGGCACGTCGTCGCCGCGCATCCTGAGCGGGACCGAGGAGATCGTCCGCAGGTTGACCGTGACGTCCTCGCCCTGGTACCCGTCGCCGCGCGTCGCCCCACGGGTGAGCCGGCCCTCCTCGTAGGTCAGGTTGATCGCGAGCCCGTCGATCTTCGGCTCGGTCACGAAGGCGACCGGCTCGTCGGTGCCGAGACGCTTGCGCACGTCCTCGGCCCACTTGTAGAGCGACTCGTCGGTCGTGACCTTTTCGAGCGAGCCCATCGGCGTCAGGTGCTCGACCTTCTGGAAGCGGCCGCTGAGCGGCGCGCCGACGCGCTGCGTCGGCGAGTCGGCCGTGACCAGCTCCGGGTGCTCCTCCTCGAGCGCCTCCAGCTCGTCGTAGAGCCGGTCGTACTCGGCGTCCGAGATCTCCGGGTCGTCGAGGACGTGGTAGCGGTAGAGGTGGTGGTCGAGCTGCTCGCGGAGCTCTCGCAGCGCGCTTCTCAACGGTCTTGGTCGCCATCGGAAGTGATGCTAGCGTCGCCGTCTTTCTCGCCGACCGCTCGGGTCATCCGCTACGGAAAGACTTGGCGCCGTGGAGCTTTTACCTGCAAATCGAGCACTTCAGGGTTGCGCTGCAGGAACCGAAGCGGCCACGGCTTCTTCCTCAGTCGGCAGCACTCGTACCGGTTCTAGTACTCGACGCGCTCGAGGTAGAGGCCGTGAGCCGGGGCCGTGGAGCCGGCCTCGTCTCGGGACGCTCCGTGCAGGAGGCGCTCCAGCTCTGCGGGGCCTCGTTCGAGCATCGTGCCGACGAGGGTCCGCACCATGTGGCGCAGGAACGCGTTCGCCGTGAGCTCCAGCTCGAGCGCGTCGCCCCGGTCGAACCACGCCGCTGAGCGCACCGTGCGGCGGAAGTCCTTGTGCTGCGTCACCGTCGGCGTGAACGCCCGGAAGTCGTGCTCGCCGATCAGCAGGTCCGCGCACGTCGGCGAGCGCCTCGTAGTCGAGCTCGTGGCGGGAACCACCAGCTCCGGTGCTGCTCGAACGGCGACGAGGTGGACCGCCGCCAGATGCGGTACCGGTAGCTCCGCGCCCGCGCCGAGTGGCGCGCGTGGAAGTCCGGCGCGGCCTCCTCGGCCGCGATCACCGAAACGTCGTCCGGCAGAGCCGTGTTCAGCGCCACGGCGGCTCGCTCGATGGGCGGGCCTCCCTCGACGTCGACGCTCGCGACCTGCCCGAGCGCGTGCACGCCGGTGTCCGTGCGCCCTGCGACCGCGAGCCGCTCCCACGAGCTCGTAGACCCAGCCGAGCGCGTCCCGGACCACGCCCTCGACCGTCCGCAGGCTCGGCTGCGTCGCCCAGCCGCGGAAGCGCGCGCCGTCGTACTCGAGCGTCAGCCGGAGCCGCATGGCCGCATATCATCCTGTCCCATGAGCAACGACGAGTGGCGCGTCGAGATCGACCTCGACGACGAGCAGCACGGCTACAGCCTCGGCGAGCGCTTCCGCTCGCACGATCTCGATGACGAGGCCCGCAAGCGTCTCGGGCGCCGCGCGATCGTCAGCCGGGACGGCCCGCGCGTCTTCCTGTACACGGGCACGGAGGTCCAGGCGCGCGAAGCGGAGCGGATCGCACGCGAGCTCGTCGCCGCCGACGAGCTGACCGCGGACATCGACGTGACCCGCTGGGACGCGGAGACCGAAGAGTGGATCTACCCCACCGGCGAGAGCGCCGAAGCCGTCGACGACGAACCGCTGGCCGAAGAGGACTATCCCTGGCTGCTCACGTTCGAGCTCGACAGTCGCGGCGATGCCTCCGCGGTCGAGGACCTTCTACAGGTAGAGGCCGCCGACCCGGTGCACCGCCGCTGGCACTACGTCACGGTCGACGCGCGCACCGAGGACGACGCGAACGAGCTCGCCAACCGCGTTCGCGACCGCCTGCCCGAAGGCGCGCAGATGTGGGTCGAGGCGAACCCGGAGGGGATCCCGAGCCCCGCCTTCGTCTATCTCGAGTCGAAGCTCTAGCGTCTAGGTCGCGGCCTGCTGCTCGAGCTCGGCCTCTTCGGGCGCCGGCTCGCGGACGCGCTTCGGCCTCGGCGCCGGCGGGACGTAGTCGACGAGCTCGAGGTACGCCATCTCCGCCGAGTCGCCCCAGCGCGGGCCGAGCTTGACGATCCGCGTGTAGCCGCCGGGACGATCCGTGAATCGCGGGGCCACGTCCGAGAAGAGCATCGTGACCACGTCGTTCGAGCGCAGGAACGCAAGGGCGTGGCGCCGCGCGGCGAGGTCGCCGCGCCGCCCCAGGGTGATCATCTCCTCGGCGATCGGCCGAACGGCCTTCGCCTTGGCGACGGTCGTCTTGATCCGGCCGTGCTCGATGACCGCGCCCGCAAGGTTCGAGTAGAGCGCCTTGCGGTGCGCGGCGTCGCGGCCGAGCTTCTTGCCCTTGCGGTGGTGGCGCATCGGCCTTACTCGTCTCCCCGGAGATTCAGGCCGTGCGTGGCCAGCGTCTCCTTGACCTCTTCGATCGACTTCTTGCCGAAGTTCGGGATCGCGGCCAGCTCGTTCTCGCTCTTCACGACGAGGTCGCCGATCGTCTCGATGCCGACGCGCTTGAGGCAGTTGTACGAGCGGACACCGAGCTCGAGCTCCTCGATCGGGAAGTTCTCCATCCCGTGCGTCGCGCGGCGCATCCGCCGCCGGGACCTCCGTCTCGGCCTCGGTGAAGCCCTCGATCCGCTCGGGCCTCGTGAAGATCATCAGCTGGCTGATGAGGATCTCCGCAGCTTCCCCGATCGCCTCCTTGGGGTCGATCGACCCGTCGGTCGTCACGTCGAGGTTCAGCTTGTCGTAGTCGGTGCGCTGACCGACACGTGCGGCCTCGACGTCGTACGAGACGCGCCGGACCGGCGAGAAGATCGAGTCGATCGGAATCACGCCGATCGTGTGCTCCGGCCCGCGGTTCAGCTCGCCCGGGACGTACCCTCGGCCGCGGCCGATCGTCATCGTCATCTCGAGGCGGCCCTTGTCGGACAGCGTTGCGATCTGAAGATCCGGGTTCAGGATCTCGAGGTCGGCGGGCGCCTCGATGTCGCTGGCCGTGACCTTGCCTGGGCCCTTCTTGTTCAGGCGCACCTCGATCTCGGGCGACTCGCCCTCGAGGCGCACGATCATGTTCTTGAGCTGCAGGATGATGTCGGTCACGTCTTCCTTCACGCCCGGCAGCGTCGTGAACTCGTGCGCGGTTCCCTCGAACTTGACCGAGGTGACGGCGGCGCCCTCGAGCGAGGAGAGCAGCACGCGGCGCAGCGAGTTGCCGAACGTGTAGCCGAAGCCGCGGTCGAGCGGCTCGATCGTGAACCGGCCGCGCTGCTCGTCCACTTCCTCGTGGACGATCCGCGGCACCTGGAACTCCATCAGAGACGTTCTTGTTGCCATGTGATCCTTTCTACTTCGAGTAGAGCTCGACGATCAGTGATTCCTGGACGGGCGTGTCGATCTCCGAACGCTCTGGGAGCTTCAGGATCTTGCCCGTGAGCGCCTCGTGGTCGGCCTGAAGCCAGGGCGCCACCGAGGCGGTGAGGTCGGTTGCGTCGCGGATGACCTGCTCCGCGGAGCTGCTCGGCGCCATCGTGATGATGTCGTCGGGCCGTACCTGGTAGCTCGGGATGTTCACGCGGCGGCCGTTCACGTGGAAGTGGCCGTGGCGGACGAACTGGCGGGCCTGCGCCCTCGAGGTCGCGAAGCCGAGTCGGTAGACGACGTTGTCGAGCCGCGTCTCGAGCATGCGCAGGAGCTCCTCGCCCGTGATGCCCGAGCCCTTCGCGGCCTTCGCGTAGTAGGTGCGGAACTGCTTCTCGAGCAGGCCGTAGTAGCGGCGCGCCTTCTGCTTCTCGCGCAGCTGCAGCAGGTACTCGGACTGCTTGATCCGGCCGCGGCCGTGCTCGCCCGGCGGATAGCTGCGGCGCTCGATGGCGCACTTCTCGGTCAGGCAGCGCTCGCCCTTGAGGAAGAGCTTCATGCCCTCGCGGCGGCACTGCTTGCACTTCGGGCTGCGGTCTCTGGCCACTAGACGCGCCTCCGCTTCTTCGGGCGGACGCCGTTGTGCGCCTGCGGAGAGACGTCCTTGACGCCGAGGATCTCGAGCCCTGCGGCCTGGAGCGAGCGGATCGCCGTCTCGCGCCCCGAGCCCGGGCCCTTGACGAAGACCTCGACCTTCTGCAGGCCGTGCTCCATGCCCTTGCGCGCGCACGAGTCGGCGGTCACCTGCGCGGCGAACGGCGTCGACTTGCGCGAGCCCTTGAAGCCGGCCGATCCGGCGGACTCCCAGACGATCACGTTGCCCTCGGTGTCGGTGAGCGTGACGATCGTGTTGTTGAACGACGTCTTGATGTGCGCCTGGCCGATGGCGATGTTCTTCTTGACGCGGCGCCTGGTGCGACCGCGCCCAGCTTGTCTGCGAGGAGGCGCCATCAGGTCTTAGACGGAGCCTTCTTGCCGCGGCCGACGGTCTTCTTCGGGCCTTTCCGTGTGCGTGCGTTCGTCTTCGTGCGCTGGCCGTTCACGGGCAGTCCGCGCCGATGGCGAACCCCGCGGTAGGCGCCGATCTCGCCGAGGCGCTTGATCGCCTGCTGGCGGTCGCGGCGGAGGTCGCCCTCGACCTGGAGGTTCTGCGTCGATGTAGTCGCGCAGCTTCGTGATCTCGCCGTCCGTGAGGTCGCTGACCTTCGTGTCGAGCGAGATGCCGACGTCGTTTCCGACCTTCTGCGCAGTCGAGCGGCCGATCCCGAAGATGTACGTGAGCGCGATCTCGAGCCTCTTTTCCCGCGGGAGGTTGACGCCTGCGATACGGGCCATCTACCCCTGCCTCTGCTTGTGCCGCGGATTGGAGCAGATGACCATGGTCCGCCCGTTCCGGCGGATCACGCGACATCGCTCACACATCGGCTTGACTGACGCTCGAACCTTCAAGAACCACCTCGTAAGAACCGCGCCTCGCGACGCGGTTGTCAGGACACAAAAACACGCGCAGAGAGCCTGCGCGGCGAGAAACTATGGTAGCAAAAGGGCTCCGGCCGGATTCCGGGCAGTCGTCAGGATCCTCGGGCCCTCCTCCGTGACGGCCACGGTGTGCTCGAAATGCGCAGAAAGCGCGCCGTCGATGGTCGAAATCGACCATTCGTCGTCATGCAGGTACACCTCGGCGCTGCCCGCGTTGATCATCGGCTCGATCGCGAACGTCATGCCCGGTTGGAGCTCCGGACCGCGCCCCGGAGGGCCGTAGTTGGGGATCTGGGGATCCTCGTGCATCGCGCGCCCGATCCCGTGGCCGACGAGGCTGCGAACGACCGAGAAGCCGGCCTCCTCGGTCGCGACCTGGATCGCATGGGAGACGTCCGAGAGCCGGTTTCCGGCCAGACACTGCGCGATCCCGGCGGCGAGCGCCGCCTGGCAGCCCTCGAGCAGCCGCTCCGCCTCGGACGAGATGTCGCCGACGCCGAACGTGTACGCCGAGTCGGCCACGAAGCCGTCCAGCTCCACCCCGACGTCGACCGACAGGATGTCGCCCTCGGACATCGTCGTGGCGTCGGGGATCCCGTGGACGACCATGTCGTTCGGAGACGTGCAGATCGAGGCCGGATAGCCGCGGTAGCCCTTGAACGACGACGTCCCGCCCTGGGAGCGGATGTACTCGTCGGCCAGGTCGTCCAGCTCGGCCGTCGTCACTCCGGGGCGCAGGTGCTCCCCGACGAGCGCGATCGTGTCGGCCACGACGCGCCCCGCGTTGGCCATCGTCTCGATCTCGGCGGTGGACTTGCGGATGATCACGAGACGACGCGCCCCTGGTCGAGCGCTTCCTGGATCTCGGCGAAAACGTCTTTCGCGGTCCGGTCGCCGTGGATCCCGACGAGGTTCCCTGCGAGCCGGTAGTGCGAGACGAGCGGCTCGGTCTCCTGGTGGTAGAGCTCGATCCGCTTTGCGATCGCCTCGGCCGTGTCGTCGGCGCGCCCTTCCTCGACGGCGCGCTTGTACAGGCGCTCGATCGCGACGTCGTCCGGAACCTGGAGCTCGAACACGACCGAGAGCGGCCGGTCGATCTCAGACAGCATCGCGTCGAGGGCGTCGGCCTGCGCCATCGTCCGCGGGAAGCCGTCGAGGATGAACCCGGGCTCGGCGTCGGGCGACTGAAGGCGCTCGCGGATGAGCTCGATCATCAGGTCGTCGGGAACGAGCTCGCCGCTCTCGAGGATCGGCTGTACCCGCTTCCCGAGCGCGCTGCCGTCGGCGATCGCGCCGCGGAGCATGTCACCGGTTCCGATGTGCGCGAGCCCGTAGTCCGAGGCGATCTGCCTGGCCTGCGTACCTTTGCCGGACCCCTGGACGCCAAGCAGGAGGACGTCGAGCGGCATTTCCCCTCCTATTTGAGGAAGCCCTCGTAGGAGCGCATCATCATCTGCGACTCCATCTGGCGCATCGTGTCGAGCGCGACACCGACGGCGATCAGCACGGAGGTTCCTCCGAGCGCACGCGAGTTCGCCTGGGAGAAGCCGCCGTAGCGGATGAAGATGCTCGGGAGCACCGCGACGGTCGCAAGATAGAGCGCTCCTGGAAGCGTCAGCCTCGTCAGGACGCGGTCGAGGTACTGCGCGGTCGGCGGGCCGGGCCGGATCCCCGGGATGTAGCCGCCGTGCTTTCGGAGCTGGTCGGCCTGGTCGACCGGGTTGAACTGGACCGCCGTGTAGAAGTACGTGAAGATCACGATCAGGAAGCCTTCGAAGAGCATGTAGCTCAGGTTCCCCTGGGTGAAGTGCGAGTTGACGAAGTCCTGCGTCTGCGGGAAGTACTGGGCGATCGTGGGCGGGAACGCGAGGATCGCGGCCGCGAAGATGATCGGGATGACGCCCGCCATGTTCACGCGCAGCGGCATGTACGTCGAGCCGCCCGCGGTCATCCTCCGCCCCACCATCCGCTTCGCGTACTGGATCGGGATCTTGCGCTGGCCCTCCTGGATGAAGACGACCGCCGCGACGATCGCAAGCGCGATCAGCGGGAAGAAGAGCTTCTCCATGATGCCGCCGTAGTACCAGGCGCTGATCCCGGCGGGCGCGCTCGTCAGGATCGACGCGAAGATGAGCAGCGAGATCCCGTTGCCGACGCCGCGCTTCGTGATCAGCTCGCCCATCCACATGAGGAGCGTGGTGCCGGCCGTGAGCGTGAGGACGATCAGCAGCGTGCGTCCGGCGCCCGCGTCGAGGGCGCCCTGCCGCTTGAAGAGGTACGCGTAGCCGAGCGACTGGGCGGCTGCCAGGACGACCGTGAGGTAGCGCGTGTACTGGTTGATCTTGGCGTACCCGGCCTCGCCTTCCTTCTGGAGCTGCTCGAGGCGGGGGACGACGACCGTCAGGAGCTGCAGGATGATCGACGCCGTGACGTACGGCATGATCCCGAGCGCGAAGATCGCGAACTGCGACAGCGCGCCGCCGGAGAAGAGGTTGAGCAGGCCGAGGACGGTGCCGCCGGTGCTGTCGAGGTAGTCGTTGACCGCGGTGGGGTTCACACCCGGCGCCGGGATCCACGAGCCCAGGCGGTAGACCGCGAGGATCATCGCGGTGAACAGGAGGCGGTGCCGCAGCTCGGGGACGCGCCAGGCGTTGGTCAGCCAGGAGAACACGGTTAGGTCTCGTCCTCGCCTTCGGGCGGCGGCTCGTCGGTCGGCGGCTCCTCGACCTCTGCGGTCGGCTCCTCGGGCGTTTCGGCCTCCGGCTTCTTCTTGCTGGGCAGCGGCTTCTCACGGCGCTTCGGCGGCCTCGGCTTCGGCTCGCCGCGCAGCCAGGTGATCGACCCGCCGGCGCTCTCGATCTTCTCTCGGGCGCCCGCCGAGAAGAGGTGCGCGGACACGGTCAGCTTCTTCGTCAGCTCGCCGTGGCCGAGGATCTTGACGTCGAGGCGCGTGTTCCGGATCAGGCCGGCCTCCTTCAGCGTCTCGGGCGTGACCTCGCCGTCGAAGCGCTCGAGGTCGCGCACGTTGACCGCGGAGACGCGGGTGCGGTGCGGGCCGACGGGCATCGCGTCCTTCGAGTACTGGCCGCGCAGCTTGCCGAGGCGCATGGCGATCGGCGTCTGGCCGCCCTCGAAGCCGGGACGCATCTTCTTCGAGCCCGAGCGGGCCTTCTGGCCCTTGATCCCGCGGCCCGAATAGCGGCCCTTGCCGGAGCCCGGGCCCCGGCCCACGCGCTTGCGGCTCTTGCTCGGGGCGGCGGGCTTGAGCGTGTTCAGGCTGAGCTTCTTATCGGCCATGGCTAGTCCTCGACCACCTCTACGAGATGGCGCACCTTTCTGAGCTTACCGGCGAGCTCCGGGCTCTCAGAGTGCTCTGCCGTGCGTCCGATCTTGCCCAGCCCGAGCGACCGCAGAGTGCCGCGGTGCCGCTGGCTCTGGCCGATCGAACTACGAACTTGCTTGATCTTGATCTTCGCCACTCTCGGTCTCCTGTGGTTCCTCCGGCGTCGTCTCGGCAGCCGGCTCATCAGCCACGTCAGCCGCCGGTGCGGGCGGCTCCGCCGCCGGCTCCTCCTCGGGCTTCGCGCCGGCCGGGAGCACCTGGCTCACGGTCAGGCCGCGCGCGGCGGCGACGTCCTCGGGACGGCGCAGGGTCTGTAGGCCCTGGACGGTCGCCTTCAGCATGTTGATCGGGTTGGTCGTGCCGAGGCTCTTGGCGAGGATGTCGCGCACGCCGCCGAGCTCGAGCACCGCGCGGACGCCGCCACCGGCGATGACGCCCGTACCCTCGCTGGCCGGGCGGAGCATCACGCGGGCGGCACCGAAGCGGCCGATGATCTCGTGCGTGATCGTCGTTCCGTGCTTGGGCACGGTGAACAGGTTCTTCTTCGCGTCGTCGACGGCCTTCGAGATCGCAAGCGGCACCTCGCGCGCCTTGCCGTAGCCCAGGCCGACGCGATCGACCTCGTCGCCGATCACGACGAGCGCGGTGAACGAGAACCGCCGGCCGCCCTTGACCACCTTCGCGACGCGGTTGATCTCGACCACGCGCTCCTTGAGCTCGCGCGTCTCCTCGCGGCGCATGACTTCTCTCTCAACTGGGGTCGTGCTCAAAACTTCAGTCCTCCTTCACGGGCTGCGTCGGCGAGCGCCTTCACGCGCCCGTGGTACAGGTAGCCGGCGCGATCGAACACGGCGGCCTCGATTTTGGCCTTCTTGGCCGCGTCCGCGAGCACTTTGCCGACCTCGGCCGCCTGCTCCTTCTTGCCGCCCTTGAACGACTTCTTCAGGTGCAGCGAGCTGGCTGCGGCGAGCGTCTTGCCGGAGAGGTCGTCGACGAGCTGGGCCTCGATCCCCGTGTTCGAGCGGAACACGACGAGCCGCGGCCGCTCGGCCGTGCCGGAGAGGTTCTTGCGAACCCGCCTGTGGCGCCGGATGCGCGCCTGCCTGACGGTCAGGGTGGCCATTACGCGCGCTTCCCGACCTTCCTGCGCACGTACTCGCCCTGGTAGCGGATGCCCTTGCCCTTGTACGGCTCGGGCGGGCGCACGTCGCGAATCTCGGCGGCGATCTCGCCGACCTGCTGCTTGTCGATGCCCTTGACGAGGATCTCGGTCTGGACCGGAACCTCGAAGGTGATCCCCGCGGGCGCGTCGATCACGACCGGGTGTGAATAGCCGACGTTCAGCTCGAGCGCGGTGCCGCGCAGCGAAGCGCGGTAGCCGACGCCCTGGATCTCGAGGCGCTTCTCGAAGCCGTTCGTGACGCCCTCGACCATGTTCGCGACCAGCGAGCGCGTGAGCCCGTGCAGGGCGCGGTCGTCGCCGCGCTCGGTCGGGCGCTTGACGACCAGCTGCCCGTCTTCTTTCTCGATCGAGATCCGAGCAGGGACGTTCTGCGTCAGCTCGCCCAGCGGCCCGTTGACCGTCACGCGGCCAGGGTCGATCGCGACGTTGACGGCGTCGGGGATCGGAATGGGTTGCTTGCCGATTCGACTCATTGGCTCACCAGATGAAGCAGACGACCTCGCCGCCGACTCCACGCTCTTCGGCGGTCTTGCTCGTGATCAGGCCTCCCGAGGTCGAGAGGATCGCGGTGCCCATGCCTCCCAGCACGCGCGGCAGCCGATCCTTTCGAGCGTACACGCGACGGCCCGGCTTCGAGACGCGCTTGAGGTTGGTCAGGACGCGGTCGCGGTTGCGGCCGTACTTGAGCTGGATCGTGAGCGTGTTGAAGCTCTCGCCGTCCTCGACGCGGAAGTCCGAGATGTAGCCCTCCTCCTTGAGCAGGCGGGCGATCTCCTCCTTCATCTTGGAGGTCGGCATCGTCGCGGACTCGTGCATCGCCTTGTTGGCGTTGCGGATGCGCGTGAGCATGTCTGCGATCGGGTCGGTATGCATCTAGCCCCTCACCAGCTCGATTTGGTCATGCCGGGGATCTGGCCCTCGTGCGCGAGCTCGCGCAGGCAGATCCGGCAGAGGCCGAACTTCTTGTAGACCGCGCGGGGCCGGCCGCAGCGATTGCAGCGCGAGTACTTGCGCACCTTGTAGCGCGGCTCGCGCTTGGCCTTCGCGATCAGGGACTTCTTAGCCACTCGTGTTCTCGCTCCCTTCTCTTTCGCGGAACGGGAGGCCGAGCCCCCGCAAGAGCGCGTAGCCCTCGTCGTCGTTCTGCGCCGTGGTCGTGATCGCGACGTCGAGCCCGCGCACGGCCTGGATGTCGTCGTAGTTGATCTCCGGGAAGATGATCTGCTCGCGGATTCCGATCGAGTAGTTGCCGCGGCCGTCGAACGACTCCGGCGCAAGCCCGCGGAAGTCGCGGATGCGCGGGAGCGCGATCGAGACGAGCCGGTCGAGGAACTCCCACATGCGGTCGCCGCGCAGCGTGACGCGCGCGCCGATGGGCATGCCCTCGCGGAGCTTGAAGCTTGCGATCGACTTCCGGGCGAGGCGCACCTGCGCGCGCTGGCCGGCGATCGTGCGTCAGCTCCTCGATCGCGCTGTCGAGCGCCTTCGCCTCGACCTTCGCGTCGCCGACGCCCATGTTGAGGGTGATCTTCATGAGCCTGGGCACGCGCATGATCGAGCTGAGCTCGAGCTCGTCCTTGAGCTGGGCGCGGAGCTCGTCGTCGTAGCGCTCCTTGAGGCGCGGGCGGGCTGTCTTCGTCGCGGTCGCCATTACTTGTCGATCTCCTGGCCGCAGTCCTCGCGCTTGCAGACGCGGACCTTGAGGTCGTCCTCGTCCTTGCGGTGCTTCGTCACGTACCCGATGCGGGTCGGCCGGTTGCAGGTCGGGCAGACGAGCATCACGTTCGAGATCGGGATCGGCGCGGCCTTCTCGATCACGCCGCCCGGGGTGAACTGGGCGCCGCCCATCCGGCTCGGGTTCGAGATCGGCTTCGGGCGCGAGTGCCGCTTGATCATGTTCAGGTTCTCGACGATCACGCGGCGCTCGTCAGGGCGCGCCTCGAGGACCCGGCCCTGCTTGCCGCGGTCCTTGCCGGCGAGCACGTGGACGGTGTCGCCCTTCTTGATCTTCATCGCCTTCAACTCAAAGCACCTCTGGGGCTAGCGAAACGATCTTCATGAAGTTCTTCTCGCGCAACTCACGCGCGACCGGGCCGAAGATGCGCGTGCCACGCGGGTTCCTGGCCTGGTCGATGATCACCGCGGCGTTCTCGTCGAAGGCGATCTGCGTGCCGTCGTTCCGGCCGTACGGCTTCTTCGTTCGGACGACGACCGCCTGCACGACCTCGCCCTTCTTGATCGTGCCCTGCGGGGTCGCGGTCTTGACCGTGCCGACGATGACGTCGCCGACGCGCGCGTAGCGGCGGTGCGAGCCGCCGAGCACGCGGATGCACAGGATCTCTCGGGCCCCCGTGTTGTCCGCGACGCGCAGTCGGGATTCCTGCTGGATCACTTGGCGACCTCGAGAACCTCGGCCAGGCGCCAGTTCTTCGTCTTGGACAGTGGGCGCGTCTCCACGATCAGGACGACGTCGCCGACCTTGGCCGCGTTCTCCGCGTCGTGCGCGTGGAACTTCGCCGAGCGGCGGACGACCTTCTTGTAGCGCGGATGAGCCTTCACGGTGTCGACCCGGACGACGATCGTCTTGTCCATCGCGCTCGAGACGACGACGCCGCGGCGCGCCTGGCGCCGGCCGCGGTCGCGTACCGGCTTCGGGACGCGGGTGATCGGCTTGCGGCCCTCGGGCTTCTCGCGCTTCGGCTTCGAGCGCTGGCGGCGCTCGCTGCGCGGCTTGCGCTTGAGCTTCGCCTTGGGGGCAGCGGGCTCCGCGGGGGCTTGCTCGGCCTCGGCGGCCGGAGCCTCCTCGGCTTCGGCGGCAGGAGCTTCTTCGGCTGGAGCTTCCTCGGCAGGCGGTTCCGCCGCCGGGGCCTCCTCGGCAGGGGCTTCTTCGGCGGGGGCTTCCTCCGCCGGTGCTTCCTCAGCCGGGGCGTCCTCGGCAGGGGCTTCCTCGGCAGGAGCTTCCTCGGCTGCAGGAGCTTCCTCTGCAGGAGCCTCAGCTACGGGCTCTTCAGCGGGAGCCTCAGCTGCGGGCTCCTCCGCAGGAGCCTCGGCTGCCGACTCCTCCACGGGAGCCTCCTCGGCCGGAGCCTCGGCCTCGGCGGCCGGCTCTTCGGCTGGAGTCTCTTCCGGAGTCTCTTCGCCCTGCTGCTCTACGTTGTTCTCTTCCTCAGCCACCTGTCTCCTTCGCGAACTCGCGCTCGTTTCGTACGGTCAGAATTCTTGCGATCTCCCGCTTCGCCAGCTTCAGGCGCGCCGGGTTCTCCAGCGCTCCGGTCGCGGACTGGAACCGCAGGTTGAACAGCTCCTGGCGACGCTCGGCGAGCGCATCGTCGAGCTGGTCGTCGCTCAGGTCGCGCAGCTCTCTAGCGCGCAAAGAGATCAGCCTCTCGCTTCACGAACTTCGTCTGGAGCGGCAGCTTGCTGCCGGCGAGGCGCAGCGCTTCCTTGGCCAGGTCCTCGGGGACCCCGGCCAGCTCGAACATGACGCGCCCGGGCTTGACCACGGCCACCCAGTGCTCGGGCGCGCCCTTGCCGGAGCCCATGCGCGTCTCCGCCGGCTTCTGGCTGACCGGCTTGTCGGGGAAGACGTTGATCCAGACCTTCCCACCACGCTTGATCTTTCGGGTCATGGCGATACGAGCCGCCTCGAGCTGGCGGTTCGTGACCCAGCCGGCTTCCATCGACTTGATGCCGTAGTCGCCGAACTGGACACGCGTCTGGCCCTTCGAGACCCCGGCGCGCCGGCCACGCTGCTGCTTGCGGTACTTCGTCTTCTTGGGGAGCAGCATTACTCGGCCTTCTCCTGCTTCGTCGGGTCCTCGACCTGCTTCTTCGTGGTCGTGGTGTCCGGAGCGTCCGCCACGGGCGCTTCGACCTGCTGCACGTCGGGCTGGATCTCAGGCTGCTCGCGGCCCTCGGCCGAGGTCGCGTCCTCGTCGGTCCGCGGCTGCTCGACGTTGTCCTGCTTCGCGCCGCGTCCTCGACCGCTTCCGCGCCGCGGGCGGCGCGCACGGACGGGGCCGAGACCCTCACGGTCCTGCTGCCTGCTGCGCCCGCTCTCACGCGAGGCGGAGAGACCCTCGGTGCGCCCGCCGAGCCGGCGAGCGGTGTCCTGGTCGCCGAGGCGAGTCTCCTTCTGCTGGGCGACGCTCTCGAAGCCCTCGGGCATGATCTCGCCCTTGTTGATCCAGACCTTCACGCCGATCCGGCCGTGGGTCGTCTTCGCCTCGACGAACCCGTAGTCGATGTCGGCGCGGATCGTGTGCAGAGGCACGCGGCCCTCCGAGTAGCTCTCCGAGCGGCTCATCTCCGTGCCGCCGAGCCGGCCACCGCATTGCACCTTCACGCCGTGGGCGCCGGAGCGCATCGCCGACGCGAGCGAGCGCTTCATCGCGCGGCGGAAGCTGACGCGGTTCTGCAGCTGCTCCGCGATCGACTGCGCGACGAGCTTCGCGTCGAGTTCGGGGCGCTTGATCTCGTTGATGTTGATGTGCACGTTCTTTTGCGTCATCGCGTGGATCTCTTTGCGCAGCGCGTCGACCTCGGCGCCGGACTTGCCGATCACGATCCCGGGGCGCGCGGTGTAGATGTCGATCGTGATCCGCTGTTTGTCCTTGCGGATGAGCACGTCTGACAGGCCCGCATGGGAGAGCTTGTTGTAGATGTGCTCGCGGATCTTGATGTCCTCGAGCAGCGCCGCCGGGAACTCCTTCGTGCCGGAGAACCAGTTCGACTTCCAGTCGTGGATGACGCCGACGCGCATCCCGCCTGGGTGAACTTTCTGGCCCATTAGCTGTCCTCTTCCTCGGTCTTCTCGGTGGTGGTCTTCGGCTTGGCGGCGGCCTTCGGCTTGGCTTCAGCCTTCGGCTTCGCCTTTGTCTTTGCTTCGGCCTTCGGCTTCGTCTCGGCCTTCGCCTTCGGCGCGGCCTTCCGGCGCGGAGCCCGCTTCGGCTTCTCCTCGGCAGGCGGCCCCGGCGCCCGGGTCACTGTAGCCGTCGTCGCCGGCGCCAGCGTGATCGTGATGTGGCACATCCGCTTCCGAATCTGGGCGGCGCGGCCGCGAGCGCGGGGACGCCAACGCTTGATCGTCGGCCCCTCGTCCACGTACGCGGTCTTCACGATCAGGTCGTCCCCGATCAGGTTGTGATTCGCCTCGGCGTTCGCGACGGCCGAGCGCAGCAGCTTGTCGATCTCGCGGGCGGCGGCGCGCTCGGTGAACGCGAGCATCGTCCGCGCCTCGGGGACGGGTCGGCCGCGAATGTGCTCGACGACGAGCCGCGCCTTGCGAGGCGTGATCCGCAACCACTTGGCGGCGGCGCGCACCTCCTTTACCTCGGTGGTGCTCACGTGCGCTTCACCTCCACCTTGCGGTCGCCGGAGTGCGAGCGGAAGGTGCGCGTGGGAGCGAACTCGCCGAGCTTGTGCCCGACCATCTGCTCGGTGACGAAGACGGGGACGTGCTTGCGGCCGTCGTGGACCGCGATCGTGTGCCCGACCATCTCCGGGAAGATCGTCGACGTGCGCGACCAGGTTCGGATCATGTTCTTCGAGCCCGAGGCGTTCATCGACTCGATGCGCTGGAACAAGCGCTCCTCGACGAACGGGCCCTTCTTGGAGCTTCTACTCATCGCTTCTCCTTGCCGCGGCGGCGGCCGCGGACGATCAGGCGGTCGGATTCCTTGTGCTTGGAGCGGGTGCGCTTGCCGAGAGTCGGGACGCCCCACGGAGTAACCGGGTGGCGGCCGCCCTTGGACTTGCCCTCGCCTCCGCCGTGCGGGTGGTCGACGGGGTTCATCGCGGAGCCGCGCACGGTCGGGCGCTTGCCGCGCCACCTGCTGCGGCCCGCTTTGCCGCCGGAGATGTTCTCGTGGTCGACGTTGCCGACCTGGCCGACGGTCCCGCGGCAGGTCAGGAGCACGCGGCGGAGCTCGCCGGAGGGGAGGCGCAGGACGCCGTAGCCCTCGTCCTTGGCGACGAGCTGGATGCCCGCGCCGGCGCTACGCGCCATCTGCCCGCCCCGGCCCGGCTTCAGCTCGACGTTGTGGACGAGCGTGCCCGTCGGGATGTTCTCGAGCGGCAGCGCGTTTCCAGGCTTGATGTCGGCGCTCGGGCCGGACTCGACGCTCGCTCCGACGCGCAGCCTCGCCGGGGCGAGGATGTACGCCTTCGCGCCGTCGGCGTAGTGAAGCAGCGCGATGTTCGCCGAGCGGTTCGGGTCGTACTCGATCGCGGCGACCTTGGCCGGCACGCCGTCCTTCGTTCGCTTGAAGTCGATCTCGCGGTAGCGGCGCTTGTGCCCGCCGCCCTTGTGGCGCGTCGTGATGCGGCCCTTGTTGTTGCGCCCGCCCGTCTTCTTCGTCGAGCTCGTGAGGCTCTTCTCGGGCTTCGCGCGCGTGACCTCCTCGAAGCCGGAGACGGTCATGAACCGTCGGCCGGGAGAGGTCGGCTTGAACTTTTTGAGCGCCATCTAGACCTGAGCCCCCTCGAAGATCTCGATTGCGTCGCCCTCGGCAGCTGGACGATCGCCTTCTTCCAGCCGGGGCGCATGCCCTTGCGGTAGTTCCGCATCTTCGGCTTCGGCGGGACCTTGACCATGTTCACCGAGATCACCTTGACGTCGAAGAGCTGCTCGACCGCCTGCCGGACCTGCGTCTTGTGCGCGTTCTGGTGCACGCGGAACGAGTACTTGCGGTCCTCGATCAGGCTGTAGCTCTTCTCGGAGACCACGGGGGCGAGCAGGACTTCGTTCGGATGAAGACTCAAGTCGCCCTCCCCTGCACCGCTTCGAGCGCGGCCTCGCTGACGAGCAGCGCGCGCGCCCACACGACCGCGGCCACCTCGACCTCGGCCGGCCGGACGACGACCACGCGCTCGAGGTTCCGGAACGACTTCACGAGACCCGCCTCGTCCTCGTTGGCGACGAGGAGCACCGGGCGCTCCTGGCCCCAGGCCTCGATGAACGCGGCGGCCTTCTTCGTCGACGGCTCGTCGAACGCGGACTTGTCGACGACGGCCAGCGTGCCCTCGGACGCATGCGAGCTGAGCGCGCCGCGCAGAGCAGAGCGATACGCCTTGCGATTCACCTTCACCGAGTAGCCGCGAGGCTGAGGTGCGAAGGCGACGCCGCCGCCCGTGAACTGGGGCGCGCGGATCGTCCCGGCGCGTGCGCGGCCGGTTCCCTTCTGGCGCCACGGCTTGCCTCGCCCGCCGGCGACGAGCCCGCGGGTCTTCGCGGACTGCGTGCCCGCACGCTGTGCGTTCAGCTCGGCGCGGACCGCCTCGTGGACGAGGTGCGGCTTCACATCCGAGGCGAACACGCCCTCGTCGAGGCTGGCCTCGCGCGAGGACTTGCCCGTGATCCCGAGGAGAGGTGCCTTAGGAGCGGCCACGCTTCTCCTCTCGGATCTGGACGACGCCGTTCTTCGGTCCCGGAATGGCGCCCTTGACGAGCAGCAGGTTCTGCTCGGGATCGACCGAGTGCACGACGAGCCCGACCTGGGTCGCACGCTTCGCGCCCATCTGGCCGGCCATCTTCATGCCCTTCATCACGCGCGAGGGCGTCGCGGACGAGCCGACGGAGCCGCGCTTGCGGATGTTGTGCGAGCCGTGCGTGACGGGCCCGCGGCTGAAGTTGTGGCGCTTGATCGTGCCCGCGAAGCCCTTTCCGATCGAGATCCCGGTGACCTTGATCTTGTCGCCGGGCTCGAAGACCTCGACCGTGACCGGCTCGCCGACGACCGCCTCGCTCGTCCCGCGGAACTCGACGAGGTGCCTGTGCGGCTTCGTGTCGGTCTTCTTCAGGTGGCCGATGCGGGGCTTCGTGACCTTCCGCTCCGGAACCTCCTCGAACGCGAGCTGGACGGCCTCGTAGCCGTCCGTCTCCTCGGTCTTGAGCTGGACCACGGGGCAGGGGCCGGCCTCGATCACGGTCACGGCCGTCACCTCGCCCGACTCTTCGTCGAAGAGCTGGGTCATGCCGAGTTTTCTGCCCACGATCCCCTTCATGGCTAGAGCTTGATCTCGATGTCGACTCCCGCCGGGAGATCGAGCCGCATCAGCTGGTCGATCGTCTTCGGCGTCGGAGAATGGATGTCGATCAGCCGCTTGTGCGTCCGCACCTCGAAGTGCTCCCGCGAGTCCTTGTCCTTGAACGGGCTCCGGATCACGCAGTAGACGTTCTTCTCGGTCGGCAGGGGCACCGGACCAGTGATCGTCGCGCCGCTGCGCTGAGCGGTGTCGACGATCGACTGGGCCGACCGGTCGAGCTGCTGGTGGTCGTACCCCTTGAGACGGATGCGGATTTTCTGTTGCGGCAAGCGGCTGATCCCTGTCCTTTAGTGGTTCATTCCTACTGCGGTTGGCAACTTCATGTTCCTTGGACGCGTAGCGTTTATTGCTGGATTTCCGTCACGACCCCGGCGCCCACGGTGCGCCCGCCCTCACGGACGGCGAACCGGAGCCCCTGGTCCATCGCGATCGGCTGGCCGAGCTCGATCTCCATGTTCGTGTTGTCGCCCGGCATGACCATCTCCTGGCCGTCCGGGAGCTTGATCGCACCGGTCACGTCCGTCGTGCGGAAGTAGAACTGCGGCCGGTAGCCGTTGAAGAACGGCGTGTGCCGCCCGCCCTCGTCCTTCGACAGGACGTAGACCTCGGCCTTGAAATGTGTGTGCGGCGTGATCGAGCCGGGCTTGGCCAGAACCTGGCCGCGCTCGACCTCCTCGCGCTTCGTGCCGCGGAGCAGTGCGCCCGCGTTGTCGCCGGCCTGGGCGTAGTCGAGCGTCTTGTTGAACATCTCGAGCCCGGTGACGACGGTCTTCTCGATCTGCGGGTGGATCCCGACGATCTCGATCTCGTTGCCGGACTCGATCTTGCCCTGCTCGATGCGGCCGGTGACGACCGTGCCTCGGCCGGTGATCGTGAACACGTCCTCGATCGGCATCAGGAACGGCTTGTCGATGTCGCGCTCCGGCTCGGGGATGTACGAGTCGACGGCCTCCATGAGCTCGAGGATCTTGCCCTTGGCCTCCTCGTCGCCCTCGAGCGCCTTCAGCGCCGAGCCGGTGACGATCGGAACGTCGTCGCCCGGGAACTCGTACTTGGAGAGCAGCTCGCGCACCTCCATCTCGACGAGCTCCAGCAGCTCGGGGTCGTCGACCATGTCGGCCTTGTTCAGGAACACGACGATGTACGGCACCTCGACCTGGCGCGCCAGCAGGATGTGCTCGCGCGTCTGCGGCATCGGGCCGTCCGCGGCCGAGACCACGAGAATCGCGCCGTCCATCTGCGCGGCGCCCGTGATCATGTTCTTGATGTAGTCGGCGTGGCCTGGGCAGTCGACGTGCGCGTAGTGACGGTTGTCCGTCTCGTACTCGACGTGCGACGTGTTGATCGTGATCCCGCGCTGCTTCTCCTCGGGTGCGTTGTCGATCGACTCGAAGCTGCGCGCGGTGCCGCCGGTCTTCTCGGCGAGAACGCTCGTGATCGCCGCGGTGAGCGTCGTCTTGCCGTGGTCGATGTGACCGATCGTGCCGACGTTCAGATGCGGCTTGGTGCGCTCGAACTTCTCCTTGCTCATTCTCCTCCTCCGGTTCTCTTACTTGGCTTCGGCGTCGACGATCTCGCCGGCGATCGACTGAGGGACTTCCTCGTAGCGATCGAATTGCATGGTGAACGTGGCCCGGCCCTGCGTCGTCGAGCGCAGGTCGGTTGCGTAGCCAAACATGGTTGCGAGCGGGACGCGGGCTGTGATGACCTGTGCGTTCCCGCGCGGCTCGAGGTGCTCGATGTGACCGCGGCGTGAGTTCAGGTCGCCCATGACGTCGCCGAGGTACTCCTCCGGGGTCACGACCTCGACGGCCATGACCGGCTCCAGAAGCTTCGGCTTCGCCCGCTGCATGGCGGTCTTGAACGCCATCGAGCCGGCCACCTTGAAGGCGATCTCGCTCGAGTCGACGTCGTGGTACGACCCGTCCACGAGGTACACGCGGACGTCCACGACCGGGTAGCCGGCCAGGATGCCCGACTCCATTGCCTCCTGGATGCCGAGGTCGACCGGGCCGATGTACTCGCGCGGAACCTTGCCCCCGACGATCTTGTCGAGGAACTCGTAGCCCTCGCCCGGCTCGGCCGGCTCCAGGTTGATGACGACGTGGCCGTACTGGCCGCGGCCACCGGTCTGGCGCACGAACTTGCCTTCGATCTTCTCGACGGGCCTGGAAATCGTTTCGCGATAGGCGACCTGCGGGCGGCCGACGTTCGCGTCGACGTTGAACTCGCGCATCAGGCGGTCGACGATGATCTCGAGGTGGAGCTCGCCCATGCCCGAGATGATCGTCTGGCCCGTCTCGTCGTCTGTGCGGACGCGGAAGGTCGGATCCTCGTCGGTCAGGCGCTGAAGGCCTGCGCCGAGCTTGTCCTGGTCGCCCTTCGTCTTCGGCTCGATCGCGACCGAGATCACCGGATCAGGGAACTCCATCGACTCGAGACGGATCGGAGCCGTTTCGATGGCGAGCGTGTCGCCCGTGGACGTGTTCTTGAGCCCGACCATGGCCGCGATCTCGCCGGCGCCGATGTCCTCGCGCTCCTCGCGTGAGTTGGCGTGCATCTGGAGGATGCGGCCGACCCGCTCGGTCTTGCCCGTCGTCACGTTGAGAACCCGGTCGCCGGCCTTGATCTGGCCCGAGTAGACGCGCGCGTACGTGAGCCGGCCGACGTACGGGTCGGACATGACCTTGAAGGCGAGCGCGCTGAACGGCTCGTCATGGGCGGGGCGGCGCGAGAGCTCGTGCTCGGTGCGCGGGTCGATCCCGTGGATCGGCGGCACGTCGAGCGGGCTCGGCAGGTAGTCGATGACCGCGTCCAGGAGCGGCTGCACGCCCTTGTTCTTGAAGGCGGAGCCGAGCAGGATCGGCGTGATCGTGATGTCGAGGGTGGCCGCACGGAGCGCGCGCCGGAGCATCTCCGGCGTGACCGCGGACTCGTCCTCGAGATAGGTCTCCGTCAGCTCGTCGTCGTGGTCGGCGACCGCGTCGATCAGCTGGTGGTGGTACTCGTTCGCCTGCTCGAGGAGCTCGGCAGGGATCTCGCCGGTCTCCATGTTCTGGCCGAGGTCGTCGTGGTAGGTGATCGCCTTCATCTCGACGAGGTCGATCACGCCGCGGAAGTGCTCCTCGGCGCCGATCGGCAGCTGCACCGGGACGGGGCGCGCGCCGAGTCGGTCGACGATGGTCTGGACCGAAGCGAAGAAGTCCGCGCCCGTGCGGTCCATCTTGTTCATGAACGCGATGCGCGGAACCTTGTAGCGATCGGCCTGGCGCCAGACGGTCTCGGACTGCGGCTCGACACCGGCGACCGAGTCGAAGACCGCGATCGCGCCGTCGAGCACGCGCAGGCTTCGCTCGACCTCCATCGTAAAGTCCACGTGCCCGGGCGTATCGATAATGTTGATGCGAAAGTCGCGCCAGAACGCCGTCGTCGCAGCCGACGTGATCGTGATGCCGCGCTCCTGCTCCTGCTCCATCCAGTCCATGACGGCTGCGCCCTCGTGGACCTCGCCCATCTTGTGGGTGCGGCCGGTGTAGTAGAGGATCCGCTCGGTCGTCGTCGTCTTGCCCGCGTCGATGTGGGCCATGATCCCGATGTTGCGGACGCGCTCGAGCGCCGGCGGTGCCTTTGTCGTCTCGGTCGCCATGAGCGTTACCAGCGGTAGTGCGCGAAGGCCTTGTTGGCCTGCGCCATTCGGTAGAGGTCGTCCTTGCGCTTGAAGGCTCCGCCCTGCTGGTCGAGTGCGTCGAGGATCTCGCCGGCCAGCTTCTCGTCCATGTGCTTCTCGCGGCGCTGCCGCGCGAACGTCACGAGCCAGCGGACAGCGAGCGTCCGGGCACGGCGCTGCGGAACCTCGACGGGAACCTGGTACTGCGCGCCGCCGACCCGTCGCGGCCTCACTTCGAGTACCGGCGTCACGGTCTTGACCGCCTGCTCGAGCACCTCGACCGGCGGCTTCCCGGTCTTGGAGCCCACGCGGTTGAGCGCGCCGTAGACGATCTGCTCGGCGGAAGACTTCTTCCCGCGCGTCATCACCTTGTTGATCACCTGGGTGACGAGCTGCGAGTTGTAAACGGGATCCGGCGCGACTGGCCGGACTGGGATCTCTGCGCGACGAGGCACGGGCTACCCCTTCTTGGCCCCGTACTTCGAGCGGCCCTGCTTGCGGTCGCTCACGCCCGCGGTGTCGAGGGCGGCGCGGATCACCTTGTAACGGACGCCCGGGAGGTCGCGGACACGCCCGCCGCGGATGAGCACGACCGAGTGCTCCTGGAGATTGTGTCCCTCACCCGGAATGTAGGTCGTGACCTCGAAGCCGTTCGTCAACCGGACGCGCGCGACCTTCCGAAGGG
This sequence comes from uncultured Actinomycetes bacterium, assembly GCA_963712635.1. Lineage (GTDB taxonomy): Bacteria > Actinomycetota > Thermoleophilia > Gaiellales > Gaiellaceae > VAXT01. The sequence continues at coordinate 1,274,154 of CAVQIS010000008.1, forward strand.
CCGAGTTCGGCTTCTTCGGGGTGTGCGTGAACACGCGGGTGCAGACCCCCCGCTTCTGCGGGGCGCCGGTGAGGGCCGGGCGCTTGGTCTTGCTCTTGGGCGCGCGGCGACCTTTTCGAACCAGTTGGTTGACGGTGGGCATGAGCTCCTTAGAGGACGTGCTGACACAACAAAGGTCGGCAGGCGGCCGCCTGCCAACCGAACGAGGAATGGTAGCGAAAACGGCTTCTCGACGGCAAATGGCGTTACGAAAGCGGTTCTCTGCTCTGCCGGCCGGTGCGCGGGCGACCCTATAGCGATTCTTCAGTTTGCCGATTACAGTGAATGAACCGGCCCGGCCGCCCCGGGGAACCGCGGCCAGGGAGACCCCATGAGAGGAGTCGGATTGTGAGGAGGCGGCGATGACCATCGCCTTCGCCGCTGTCGGCGCGGCTCTCGTCACGCTCGTCGTCACGCTCCTCGTGCAGTGGCTCGTGCGCCGGGGCTCGCATTCCGACGAGCGCCTGACGGAGGCCGTCCGCGAGCTCGAGGCCCGCATGGACGGCATGGTGCGCGAGCTGACCACGACGATCGAGCAGTCTCAGATCGAGGGGCAGCGCACGCAGATGCTGGGCGAGCTGGCCGGGTCGATCGACCTGGACGAGGTCTTCACGCGAGTGCTGGAGGCCGCCGGAGCGATCGACGGTGTCGACGCCGCGCTGGTGACGCTGGCCGCGCAGGCCGGGAGGCGAGCCCATCGTGGCCAGTCTGGGCCTGTCCGAAGCCGAGGCCGAGCACCAGGCGGTGCTCGGGCCGCCGGACGGCCGGGAGGCGCGCGCGATCTCGATGTCCTACGAGTACGGCAGCGACGAGGAGGGCCCCGAGAGCGAGGCGATCCGCTCGGGCGTCGCGGTGCCGCTGCCGGGAGAGACGGCGCCGCTCGGCCTGTTGACCATCTTCACGCGCGCGACCGGCCAGACGTTCGGGGAGGAGCAAGTCTCCGAGCTCGAGGAGCTCGCGCTTCGCGCCGGGCCGGCGGTCGAGAACGCGCGACGCTTCCGCGAGGCGCGCCAGCTGGCGGATCTCGACGCGCTGACCGGGCTTCACAACCGCAGGTTTTTCCACGAGACGCTGGCCCGCGAGGTTTCCCGCGCGCACCGCTACGACCGCAATCTCGCGCTGATCGTCTTCGACCTGGACGACTTCAAGGGGATCAACGACCGGATCGGGCACCTTTCGGGCGACGCCGTGCTGGCCGAGGCGGCGGAGCGGATCCGGGACGTCGTGCGCTCGGCCGACATCGCGTGCAGGGTCGGCGGCGACGAGTTCGCGGTCATCCTCCCCGAATCCAGGCTCGGCGACGCAGACCAGCTCTACGCACGTCTACGGACGGCGCTCTCGTCGAGGCCGGTCGGGCAGGCAGGCCCGCTGACGATGTCCGCCGGCATGGCCGAGCTGCAGCCGGACGACGACGCGATCGCGTTCTTCCAGCGGGCCGACCATGCGCTGTACGGCGCGAAGGAAGCCGGAAAGGGACAGGTCGTCGCCGCGAACCTCGGCCAGCCGCAACCCCCGGCGAACATGCCGCCCGGGCTGACCCCGGTCCCGCCGCCCGAAGAGCCACCGCACTCGCAGGCGGGCTAGCCCGAAACGAAAGAGGCGACCCGAGGGCCGCCTCCTTCGATCACTTCAGCTGGTCTTGCTACTCGCCGTCGAGCGGGGAGTCGACCTCGGGGACTTCCTCGGCCTCGACGGCATCGCGAGGGGCGGCGTCGGCGTCGCCGCCGTTCGTCTGCGGCTCGCCGCCGAAGTCGATGCCGAGCTCCTGCAACGACAGGCCTTCGCCGTCGCCGGACCCGATCTCCTCGAGCGCGCGCAGTAGGGTCGCCCGCTCGTAGCTCTCCTTCGGCACCTTCTCGGACGGCCCGATCTCGACGTTCCGGTACTGCTTGAGACCGGTCGCCGCCGGGATCAGCTTCCCGATGATCACGTTCTCCTTGAGCCCGAGCAGGTTGTCGACCTTGCCCTCGATCGAAGCGTCGGTCAGCACCTTGGTCGTCTCCTGGAAGGACGCGGCCGAGAGGAAGGACTCCGTCGCGAGCGACGCCTTCGTGATCCCGAGGATCAGCGGCTCGTGCGTCGCCTGCTCGCCCTTCTCCTTCTTGACCCGCACGTTCTCCTTCTCGAGCACGATCTTGTCCACGAGCTGGCCGGGCAGAAGCTCGGTGTCGCCGGCCTCGAGCACCTTCACCTTCTTCATCATCTGGCGGACGATCAGCTCGATGTGCTTGTCGTGGATCTCCACGCCCTGTGAGCGGTAGACCCGGAGCACCTCGGAGACGAGATACAGCTCGGTGGGAGTCGCGCCCTTGCCGGCCTTCGAGTGCAGGTCGAGCAGCTCGGCCGGAGCACGAGAGCCGTCGTTGAGCGGGTCGCCCAGGTCGACGTGATCACCCTTCTTGACGAGCAGGCGGGTCCGGCGCGGCAGCGCGTAGCTGACCTCGGCGAGCTCCTCGCCGTCCTTGTCCTTCTCGTCCGGGACGATCGTGACCTTCACCCCGCGGTCGGTCTGCTCGATGTCGACGAGCCCCGCGACCTCGGCGAGCTTCGCCGCGCCCTTCGGGTTCCGCGCCTCGAAGATCTCGACGACGCGTGGGAGGCCGTGCGTGATGTCGGCGCCGGCGACGCCTCCGGTATGGAACGTCCGCATCGTGAGCTGCGTGCCGGGCTCGCCGATCGACTGCGCGGCGATGATCCCGACCGCGTCTCCGATGTCTGCCAGCTCGCCGGTGGCGAGGAAGATCCCGTAGCAGGCACGGCACACGCCGTAGTCGCTGCGGCACTTCAGCACCGAGCGCACCGGGAGCGTCGTCTCCGCGGCCTGCTCGGCCAGCTCGTCGGCGATCTCCTGGAGCAGCGGAGCCGTCACGATGTCGCCCTTCGAGGCGAGCTTCGTCTTGCCCGGCTTGCCGGACGCGAGCGGCTTCATCAGGTCCTCGCCGAGGACGCGCCCGAGCGCGCTCTTGTTCAGCCCGTCCGGAGAGAGAACCGGGAGCTCGATGAAGTCCTTCGTCTTGCAGTTGTCGTCGCGGATGATCACGTCCTGGGCGACGTCGACGAGACGACGCGTCAGGTAACCGGAGTCGGCCGTGCGGAGCGCCGTGTCGGCGAGGCCCTTGCGGGCGCCGTGGGTCGAGATGAAGTACTCGAGCACCGACAGGCCCTCCATGAAGTTGGCCTGGATCGGGCGCTCGATGATCTCGCCCTTCGGATTCGCCATCAGGCCACGCATACCGGCCAGCTGGCGGATCTGCTTGAAGGACCCGCGGGCGCCGGAGTTGGCCATCATGTAGATCGGGTTGAGCGTCTTGAGGTTGCGCTGCATCGCCTCGGCCACCTCGTCGGTCGCCTCGGTCCAGATCTCGACGATCTTCTCGTGGCGCTCCTCCTCGGTGATCAGGCCGCGCTCGTACTGCTCCTCCACGCGCTCGACCTGCTTCTCGTACAGGGCGAGGATCTCCTGCTTGTCCTCTGGGACGACGATGTCGTTCTTCGAGATCGTGATCCCGCCCTCGGTCGCGTACTTGAAGCCGAGTGTCTTGACCTTGTCCAGGACGCCGGCGATCACGTGCGCGCCGTAGCGGTTCGCGAGCGCGCTGATCAGATCGTCGGTCTCGCGCTTGGCGAGCGTCTGGTTGATGAACTCGGGCGGATCGAACTCCTCGCCCTCCTCGTACGCCTCGAGCAGCGAGCGCTCGACCTCGGCGTTGAAGATGACTCGGCCGGGCGTGGTCAGGATCAGCTCGCCGTGCCAGCGGTACTCGATCGGCGACTGGAGCCCGATCTGCTTGGCCTCGACCGCGAGCTCGACCTCCTCCTCGTTCTGGAACCGCGGTGGGCGCGGCTTCAGCTTCTCGACCGTGGTCTTGGTCAGGTCGTCCTCGTGGTACGTGAGGTAGTAGCCGCCGAGGACCATGTCCTGTCCGGGCGTGGCCAGTGGTCGGCCGTTCGCCGGCGAGAGGATGTTGTTCGAGCTCAGCATGAGCAGGCGAGCCTCGGCCTGAGCCTCCGCGGACAGCGGGAGGTGGACGGCCATCTGGTCGCCGTCGAAGTCGGCGTTGAACGCGTGGCAGACGAGCGGGTGGACCTGGATCGCCTTGCCCTCGACGAGCACGGGCTCGAAGGCCTGGATGCCGAGACGGTGCAGCGTCGGCGCTCGGTTCAGGAGCACCGGATGCTCGGCGATGACCTCCTCGAGCACGTCCCAGACCTCGGGCGTCATCGAGTCCACGTACTTCTTCGCCGCCTTGATGTTCTGCACGGCCTTGCGGTCGACGAGCCGGCTCATGATGAACGGCTTGAAGAGCTCGAGCGCCATGATCTTGGGCAGGCCGCACTGGTGGAGCTTCAGGTACGGCCCGGCGACGATCACCGAGCGGCCCGAGTAGTCCACGCGCTTGCCGAGCAGGTTCTGGCGGAAGCGGCCCTGCTTGCCCTTGAGCATGTCCGAGAGCGACTTGAGCGGCCGGTTGCCCGGGCCCGTCACCGCACGCCCGCGGCGGCCGTTGTCGAACAGCGCGTCGACGGCCTCCTGGAGCATGCGCTTCTCGTTGTTGACGATGATCTCGGGCGCGCCCAGGTCGAGCAGCCTCTTCAGGCGGTTGTTCCGATTGATGACACGCCTGTACAGGTCGTTCAGGTCGCTCGTGGCGAACCGGCCGCCGTCCAGCTGCACCATCGGGCGCAGCTCCGGCGGGATCACCGGGACGGCCTCGAGGACCATCCACTCCGGCTTGTTCTCCGACTTGATGAACGCGTTGACGACCTTCAGGCGCTTGATCGCGCGCTCGCGCTTCTGACCCTTGGAGGTCTTGATCGTCTCGCGGAGCGACGCGGCCTCGGCATCGAGGTCGAGGTCCTTGAGCAGCTCGCGGATCGCCTCCGCGCCCATCCCGCCCGTGAAGTAGACGTCGAAGCCGTACGCCGAGCCGAAGCGGTCCTTCAGCTCGCGGAACAGCTGCTCGTCGCCGATGATCTGCTTCGGCTCGAGCTCCTTGAAGAGCTCCCACGTGTCGGCGAGGCGCTGCTTGGAGTCCTCGGCCGCCTCGTGGGCGTCCTTGCGCCTCGAGTCGATGTCGAGGTACATCTCGCGCACCTTCAGCGACCACTGGACGATGGCGTCGAGATCCTCCTTCTGGATCTTCCCGTCCGTGCGCAGGCAGAGGTCGTTCGTGAGCTCGCGGATCTCGTCCGCGCTCGCATTCGGCTCGGCCTGTTCCAGGACCTCGCGCAGGAGGCCCTTGCCCAGGTCGCGCGCCTTCTCGAGCTGCTTTTCGTCAACGCCCGCGACGAGCTCCTTGTCGTCCTCGTGGATCTGCGCCTTCTTGACGAGGAGGCCGTCGAGCACGCGGTTGATGTGCTTCGTGACGGCGCCCTTCTTGGAGCCGGTCGCCTTGGCCAGCTCCTTGTAGAGGCCCTTGAGCGACTCGCGGATCTGGATCGCCACGGTCGCGACCGTCTCCAGTTCCCTCGGCGTCAGCCGGCGGTCGTCGCGGATGGCTGCGGTGCGAACGAGCTCGCGGATCTTCTTGGAGTCCTCGGTCGTGATCTTGTTCGCGACGTCGAGGAACAGCTTGGAGACGAGCTCCCGCGACTCTTCGAGCGGCGGGATTGCCTGCTCCTCGGCCCAGTTGGACAGTCCGCGGACCCAGAACTCGTCGTCCTCGTCGAAGTTCCGCTCGGCGCTCTTCGTGAAGTAGTTCCGGCGCCTCTTCAGCCGGTCCTCGAGCGCGGCGAGAGCCTCGTCGCGGTCGACGTCGATCTGCTCCTTCTCGGCCTCGACCTTGCTCTCGAGGTCGTTCAGGTCCTTCTTGCGCTTGGGGACGTCGACCGTGGTCACGATCGAAGCCGCGAAGTAGAGGACCTTCTCGAGCTCGCGCGGGGCGATGTCGAGCAGGTAGCCGATCCGGCTGGGAACGCCCTTGAAGAACCAAATGTGCGAGACGGGGGCGGCCAGGTCGATGTGGCCCATGCGCTCGCGGCGCACCTTCTGGCGGGTCACCTCGACGCCGCAGCGCTCGCAGATGATGCCCTTGTAGCGGACTCGCTTGTACTTGCCGCAGTAGCACTCCCAGTCCTTCGTCGGACCGAAGATGCGCTCGCAGAAGAGACCGTCGCGCTCGGGCTTGAGCGTGCGGTAGTTGATCGTCTCGGGCTTCGTGACCTCGCCGGACGACCAGTCGCGAATCTGCTTCGACGACGCGAGGCCGATTCGGATCGCGTCGAAATCGTTGATGTCGATCAAGTTCTGCCTCAGCTCTCTTCCGTGGTTTCTGCGGTTGCCTCTTCCGGTACCTCGACTTCGGCGAGGTCGGTCAGCGACTCGTCGGCCGGGAGCGCCAGCTCACCGTCCTGGTCGACGCGCTCCTGTCCCTCCTCGGCCTCCTCGGCGGTCGGCTCACGCGCCGCTGCGCGGAGCGATCCCGGTGACAGGTCGATCCCGAGCTCCTCGGCCGCCCGCAGGAGCTCGTCGTCCTCCTCGCGCACCTCGACCTCGGCGCCCTCCTCCGAGATGACACTCACGTCGAGCGCGAGTGACTGCATCTCCTTGAGCAGCACCTTGAACGATTCGGGGATCGAGGGCTCGGCGATGTTCTCGCCCTTGACGATGGCCTCGTAGGCCTTGACCCGTCCGACGGTGTCGTCGGACTTGATCGTGAGCATCTCCTGGAGCGTGTAGGCCGCGCCGTACGCCTCGAGCGCCCAGACCTCCATCTCGCCGAAGCGCTGGCCGCCGAACTGGGCCTTGCCGCCCAGCGGCTGCTGCGTGACGAGCGAGTACGGGCCGGTCGAGCGCGCGTGGATCTTGTCGTCGACGAGGTGGAGCAGCTTCAGGATGTACATGTAGCCGACGGTGATCTTCTGGTTGTAGACCTCGCCGGTCTTGCCGTTGAAGAGGCGGACCTTGCCGGAGGTCTTGCGCCCGACCGGCCGCTTCTCGTCCACGAGGAACTTGATCGGCGAATCGGGGTTCCGCCTCACCCACTCGACGAGCGCCTCGTCTACGTCCTGCTCGCTCGCGCCGTCGAAGACAGGCGTGGCGACTGGGGTCGGATGGCCGTTCGAGTCGCCGTTCTCGGAGAAGACGCCGTGTGCGGCGGCCCAGCCGAGGTGCGTCTCGAGGATCTGGCCGATGTTCATCCGGCTCGGGACACCGAGCGGGTTGAGGATCACGTCCACGGGACGTCCGTCCTCGAGGAACGGCAGGTCCTCTTCCGGCACGATCTTGGCGATGACGCCCTTGTTGCCGTGGCGCCCGGCGAGCTTGTCGCCCTCGGCGATCTTGCGCTTCTTCGCGACATAGACGCGGACGAGCTCGTTCACGCCCGGCGACAGGTCGTCGCCGTTGTCGCGCGAGAACGTCTTCACGTCGATCACCTTGCCGCCCTCGCCGTGCGGGACCTTGAGGGACGTGTCGCGGACCTCGCGCGCCTTCTCCTTGAAGATCGCGCGGATCAGCTTCTCCTCGGCGGTCAGCTCGGTCTCGCCTTTCGGCGTCACCTTGCCGACGAGCAGGTCGCCGGAGCCGACCTCGGCCCCGATGCGGACGATCCCGCGCTCGTCGAGGTCCTTGAGCGATTCCTCGGAGCGGTTGGGGATGTCGCGCGTGATCTCCTCGTCGCCGAGCTTCGTCGTCCGGGCGTCGATCTCGTACTCGTGGATGTGGATCGACGAGAGCGTGTCGTCCTTGACGAGCCGCTCGGAGATGACGATCGCGTCCTCGAAGTTGTAGCCCTCGAACGGCATGAACGCGACGAGCAGGTTCGCGCCGAGCGCGAGCTCTCCCTTCGCCGTTGACGAGCCGTCCGCCAGCACCTCGCTCTCCTTCACGCGATCGCCGAGCTCGACGACCGGCTTCTGGTGGATGAGCGTGCCCTGGTTCGAGCGCATGAACTTCGTCAGGTCGTAGGTGTCCTTGCCGTCCTTCGTCTCGAGGACGATCTTCTCGGCGTCGACGTCGACGACCTGGCCGCCCTCGCGCGCGAGGACCACGTCACCCGTGTCCACGGCAGCCCGGTACTCGAGCCCGGTGCCGACGAACGGCGCCTGCGGGATCATCAGCGGCACGGCCTGCCGCATCATGTTCGCGCCCATCAGCGCGCGGTTCGCGTCGTTGTGCTCGAGGAACGGGATCAGCGCCGTGCCCACGGACACAATCTGGGCCGGTGCGACGTCCATGTACTGGATCTCCTTCGGGTCGGCGGTGACCGCCTCGCCTTCCTTGGAACGGCAGAGCACCTGGTCGTGCAGGAAGCGTCCGGTCTTGTCGTCCACCCGCTCGGAGGCCTGCGCGATCGTGAACTGCGCTTCCTCGGCGGCGTCCAGGTAGATGATCTCGTCGGTCACCTTGCCGGCCTTGACGACGCGATACGGCGTCTGGATGAAGCCGAACTCGGAGACCGTCGCCATCGAGGCGAGCGAGCCGATGAGGCCGATGTTCGGGCCTTCCGGGGTCTCGATCGGGCACATGCGGCCGTAGTGCGTCGGGTGCACGTCGCGCACCTCGATCGGCGCGCGCTCGCGGGTCAGGCCGCCGGCGCCGAGCGCCGACAGACGGCGCCGGTGGGTCAGCCCCGCCAGCGAGTTCGTCTGGTCCATGAACTGCGACAGCTGCGACGAGCCGAAGAACTCCTTCAGCGCAGCCACGACCGGGCGGATGTTGATGATCGTCTGCGGCGTGATCGTGTCGACGTCCTCCGTCGTCATCCGCTCGCGGACGACACGCTCCATGCGGTAGAGGCCGACGCGGAACGCCTCCTGGATCAGCTCGCCGACCGTGCGCAGCCGGCGGTTCCCGAAATGCTCGTACTCGTCGAGCTCGCCGCGGATCGGGTCACGCGTGAGCGTGATCGCCTCGGCGGCGTAGTCCTTCGAGTCCTCGGGGACGCCGAGCTTCGACGGCAGCTCGACCAGCTTCTGGACGAGCGCGAGGATGTCCTGGGTCGTGAGCACGCGCGTGCCCTCGGGAACGTCCACGCCGAGCCGCTGGTTCAGCTTGTAGCGGCCGACCTTCGTCAGGTCGTAGCGCTTCGGGTCGAAGAAGAGCGAGTTGAGCAGGTTGCGCGCGTTGTCCACCGTCGGCGGCTCGCCGGGGCGCTGCTTCTTGAAGACCTCGATCAGCGCTTCGTCCTCGCGCGTGGCCGGGTCCTTCTCGATCGTGTTGACGATGTAGATCGAGTTGTTGAAGAGCTTGAGGATCGCCTCGTTCGAGCTCGTGTCGAGCTGGAAGCCGGTTGACGGGTCCTCGTCCGGCAGGGCGCGGAGCAGGGTCGTGATCGGGAGCTTGCGCTTCCGGTCGATGCGGGCGTAGACGATGCCCTTCTTGTCGATCTCGAGCTCGAGCCACGAGCCACGGCTCGGCATCAGGTTGGCGGTGAAGACCTGCTTCGCCGCGTCCTTGGGCTCCATCAGATAGGCGCCCGGGCTGCGCACGAGCTGCGTCACGATGACGCGCTCGGTCCCGTTGATGATGAACGTTCCGAACTCGGTCATCATCGGGAAGTCGCCCATGAACACCCGCTGCTCGCGGATCTCGCCCGTCTCCTTGTTGACGAAGCGGACCAGCATCGACAGCGGGGCCTGGTAGGTCAGGTCCTTCTCACGGCATTCCTGGATCGAGACGGGCGGCTCGCCGAACTCGTACTCACCGAACTCGATGGCGAGGGTGCCCGTGTAGTCCTCGATCGGCGAAATGTCGTCGATCGTCTCGCGAAGGCCCTCCTCCAGGAACCACTTGAAGGAAGCCTTCTGGATGTCGATCAGGTTGGGTAGTTCGAGGACGTGCTTGAGGCGTGAAAAACTCTTGCGCGCGCTAGGCGCAGCAACGATGCTGCTCAAATGTGGAGCCTCCCTTGAAATTACGGCGTGCGGGTGCGCGGATCTACGACCGGAACCGAGCAGAATAGCGAAAAGGACCGAGTCTCTGCAAGCGCAGCCGACGCGGTTCTCCTGGCCATCCACTGTACAGAACGACGAGGAGGCCCCGGAAATTCCAGGGCCTCCTCGAAGAACCGGTTGCGCCTAGGCTAGCTCTGGGACGCCGGATGGGCGACGACGCGCTTGGCCAGGAGCTCCATCGTGGCCGGATCGCCGTGCTTGCACCCGCGAACCTGCACCTTGAGCCGGTCGCCCGCGGCGAGGTCGGCCATGGTCGCGTGGCCCATGCGCCGGAAGCGTGTGTGGTCGTTGACCGTGATCTCCCGGTCGCCGCGGAAGGCGCGGCCGTGCCGGTTGGACTTGGTGACGTTCATGTGGAACGACGTCTCGCCGGGCGACGTCAGCGTGCCCTTGAGGATGAACGAGACCTTCGGCCGGCAGTTGTCGCCGGTCTGGTTGGGCTTGCCCTTCGCGAGCGCGACCGAGGAGGGGACGATCGCGGTCGCGAGCGCGAGGACGACTATTCGAAGCTTCATCAGGGGGAGTCCTCCCGAGTAGACAGTCCTCTCATTGTCGGCAGGTCGGCGCCAAAGTGGGCCACTGAGACGAGGGAAATGAGAAAGGCCGCCTATGGCGGCCCCTCTCGCACGTTCGGTGTAGCCGCGGCTACTTGAGCTCGACCGTGGCGCCTGCCTCCTCGAGCTGCGCCTTGACCTGGTCGGCCTCGTCCTGAGCGACGCCTTCCTTGACGGGGTTCGGCGCGCCGTCGACGAGGTCCTTGGCCTCCTTCAGGCCGAGGCCCGTGAGTGCGCGGACGACCTTGATCACCTGGATCTTCTGACCGCCCGCCTCGGTGAGGACGACGTCGAAGGACGTCTTCTCCTCGGCCGCTGCGGCTCCGTCGCCGGCCGGAGCAGCGGCAACTGCCATCGGCGCGGCGGCGGTGACGCCCCACTCCTCCTCGAGCTTGTTCTTCAGATCGACGAGCTCGAGGACGGTCATGCCGCCCAGCGACTCGACGAGCTTGTCTGTGTCCGTCTTCGCTGCCATTACTGCTCCTCTCCGTCCTGGGTTTTCTGAGGTTCTTGCTGCTGGTTCTTCCGCTGCGGGTTCCTCGGCTGCCGGCTCCTCGGCTGCCGGCTCCTCGGCTGCGGGCTCCTCGGCCTGCGCGGCTCCTCGGCTGCCGGCTCCTCGGCGGGCGCTTCCTCGGCCGCGGGCTCTTCGGCTCGGCCGGCTCATCGGCTGCAGGCTCCTCGGCTGGCTCGGCCTCGGCAGTCGGCTCGGCCTCCGCGGCGGGCTCCTCGCTGGGAGCCTCTTCCGCTGCCGGGGGCTCCGCGGTCTCGCCCTGCTCCTCGAGCTGGCGGATCCGCGCGTCGATCACCCCGACGAGCTCACGCATCGGCGCCGTGAACAGGCCCACGATCGCGATCACCGGTCCGGCCACCGCACTCACGAGCTGGGCGCGCAGGATCTCGGCCGGCGGCAGCTTCGCGAGCTGCTTGAGGTCGTCCGCGCCGATCTCCGCGCCCTCGAGCAGACCGCCCTTGAGCGTGATCGTCTCCGCGCGGACAGCATCGTCGAGCGCCTTCGCGACCGCGACCGGGTCGCCGTCCGTCTCGAGGAAGGCGATCGCCGTCGGCCCTTCGAGGAGGGCGAGCAGCGGCTCGATCCCCGCGGACTCGGCGGCTCGCTTCGTGAGCGAGTTCTTGACGACCGAGAAGCGCGCGCCGTGCTCGAGCAGCTTTCCGCGGAGCTCGCCGATCTCCGTGACCGTCAGGCCTCGGTAGTCCGCGACGATCAGCGTCTCGGTGCCCTGCAGGCGCTCGGTCAGCTCCGCGACGACTCGTTCCTTCTCAGATTTCTGCATCGAATCACCTCCTAAAACGACTTCGACCCGCACGCAGGCGGGCCGACGAGATGACTCTCGCTGCGACCGCACCTCGGCTGGACTTCCGCTCTCTCGAGCTGCCGGCTGTCTTCGGCGACGGGCTACTTACGCTGAAACTGCTTGTGGCTCTCGTTCCTCCAGCTCTTCGACGATTCCTCGCGTGCGGGACGGGTCGACGCGCACTCCCGGCCCCATCGTGCTCGTAAGGGTAACGGAACGCACGTAGCGCCCTTTGGCCGCGGCCGGCTTCGCGCGCATGATCTCGTCGAGCAGCGCGGCGTAGTTCTCGGTCAGCTGGCGCTCGTCGAAGCTCTTCTTGCCGATCGTGACGTGGACGTTCGCGCCGCGGTCGGTGCGGTACTCGAGCTTGCCGGCCTTCGCCTCGCGGACGGCCTTGCCGACGTCCATCGTGACGGTGCCGGTCTTCGGGTTCGGCATCTTGCCGCGCGGCCCGAGGATGCGGCCGAGCTTCCCGACCACGCTCATCTGGTCGGGCGTGGCGACCGCAACGTCGAAGTCGTCGAAGCCTTCCTCGATCTGCGACGCGAGATCGGCCGTTCCGACCACGTCCGCTCCGGCCTCCTGCGCCTCGCGGGCCTTGTCGCCCTCAGCGAAGACGGCAACGCGGGCCTCGCGGCCGGTGCCGTGCGGGAGCATCAGCGTCCCGCGGAGCTGCTGCTCCGCGTGGCGGACGTTCAGGCCGAGGTTGAAATGCGCCTCGACGGTCTCGTCGAACTTCGCAGTCTCGAACCCCTTGAGCAGGCGGATCGCCTGCACGGGCGAGTACAGCTCTTCGCGGTCGAAGCCTGCACGCGCGTTGCGGTACTGCTTGCCGTGGCTCACAGGTCCGTCTCCACTCCCATCGAGCGCGCGGTGCCGGCGACGACCTTCATCGCCTGCTCGACGTCGCGCGCGTTCAGGTCGGGCATCTTCGTCTCCGCGATCTGGCGAACCTGGTCGCGCGTGAGGCGGCCGACCTTGTCGCGGTTGGGCTCGGCGGAGCCCTTGTCCAGGCGCAGCGCTTCCTTGATCAGAACCGCGGCCGGCGGGGTCTTCGTGATGAACGTGAACGAGCGGTCCTCGTAGACCGTGATCTCGACCGGCGTGATGCGCCCGTTCTCCTGCTGGGTCTGGGCGTTGAACGCCTTGCAGAACTCCATGATGTTGACGCCGTGCTGACCGAGCGCAGGGCCGACCGGAGGAGCAGGGTTCGCCTGCCCGCCCGGGATCTGCAGCTTGATGAGTGTCAGAACCTTCTTCGCCATGTCAGTCCAGCTTCTTCACTTGATCGAATCCAAGCTCGACGGGCACCTGGCGCTCGAAGATGTCGACGAGCACCTTCAGCTTCTGGGCGTCCCCGTTGACGTCGACGATCTCGCCGTCGAAGTCCGAGAGCGGCCCTGAGGTTACCTTCACCGACTCGCCGAGCGAGAACTCGACCTGCGCGCGCTGACGCTCGCCGATCGCGGTGCCTGTGCGCAGGATCCGGTCGACCTCGGGCTGCGAGAGCGGAACGGGCGTGTTGCCCGCGCCGACGAAGCCGGTCACCCCGGGCGTGTTCTTCACGACGCCCCAGGCGTCGTCGTCCAGGTCCATGTTCACGAGCACGTAGCCCGGGAGGACGCGCTTCTCGGTCTGCACCTTCTGGCCGTCCTTGGTCTCGATCACCTGCTCCGTGGGGACGACGACTCGGCGGAAGCGTGGCCCCTGGTTCATGGAGACGATGCGGTGCTCGAGATTGGTCTTGACCTTGTTCTCGTGGCCCGAGTAGGTGTTGATGACGTACCAGCGGAACACGGCTACCTCAGAAGGATGTCGCGGACGAAGGGCTTGAAGATGAGATCTGCGAACCAGAGGTACGCGCCGACGATCGCGCAGGCGATGATCACGACGATCGTTCCCTGGATGACCTGGCTCTGCGTCGGCCATTCGACCTTCTTCAGCTCGGCCCAGGACTCGGAGACGAAGCGCTTGAAGCCGCCGCCCGGAACGCGCCTCGACCCGGTCTGGGTCTTGGGCGGCTGGGCCGACGGGCGGACTGCCTGCTGACGCGCGCGCGCGCGCTGCGTGACGCTCTTCTGCTCCACGGCCTGTTTGTCGTCGGTGGGAGCGGCGCCCTGAGCCCGGCGGCGCTGGCGCCGTCGCTGCCTCGTGCTCCTGGCCATTTAGCGGGTCTCCCTGTGAGCCGTGTGACGGCCGCACCAGCGGCAGTACTTCTTCAGCTCGACGCGGTCGGGCGTGTTCCGCTTCGACTTCGAGCTCTGGTAGTTGCGGCGCCTGCACTCGGTGCAGGCAAGCGTGATTGCGTCTCTGACTCCACTGGCCATTTTGGTTCCTTCAGTCTACGAGGAGGTAGCGGCGGGAGGACTCGAACCTCCGACACGCGGATTATGATTCCGCTGCTCTAACCAACTGAGCTACGCCGCCGAGCCAGTGAAGAGTAGCAGCGCGCCGAACGCGATCGAGCCATGTTTTCGCTGTGCTGCGCCGATGGAATGGCGCCACGGGACCTGGCAGTGCCCACGGTGTCGGTTCAAGCTCGGATGCTGCGAGGGCGAGCCGCAGAGCTGCGACCCGCCCCCACAGAAGCGTTAGCGCACAAGCGCCGGCGGCGCCTCGGGCGCCTTCTCCGTTTCGATCCGCGGAAGCCACGCGAGCCAGCTGGGCAGGTACCAGACCCGATCGCCGAGAAGCTTCAGCGTCGCCGGCAACAGGACGGCCCGGATGATCGTCGCGTCGATCAGGATCGCCGCGGCGAGCCCGATGCCGAACTGCTTCAGGAAGAGGATCTGCAGCGTCCCGAAGATCGCGAAGACGAACACCATCACGATCGCGGCGCTCGTCACGACGCCCGCGCTGACCTTCACGCCGTGCTCCACCGCGTCCGCGGTCGTTCGGCCATTGTCGTAGCCCTCACGCACGCGGCTCAGGATGAAGACGTGGTAGTCCATCGACAGCCCGAAGAGGATCACGAAGAGGAACATCGGTATGAACCCCGTGACACCCGCGGTGTACGAGAAGTTGAGGATCCCCTTCCCGACCCCGTGCTGGAAAACGAGCACCAGCACGCCGTAGCACGCTCCGACCGACAGCAGGTTGAGCAGGATCGACACCGTCGGGATCACGATCGACCTGAACGTGATCATCAGCAGTAGGAAGGCCAGGATGATCACGAAGCCGAAGACGTACGGGATCCTCTGGCCCATCTGGTCGTTGAAGTCCTTCGAGCCGGCCGTCTCACCGGTCACCCCGTAGTCCTCGATCGAAGGCACGAGGCCGAGCGTGTTCGGGAGGATCGAGTCCCTCAGCTCAGTGACAGCTTTCTGCGACCTGGCGTCCGTCCCAGAGCCCGCGACCGGGATCGAGACCACCGCGACCGTCCCCGCCTTGTTGACGTCCGTGAGGATCGGCTCGTACATGTCGTACGTCGAGAGCGCCCGCCAGCTGAGCTGTCCGATCGCCTCCTTGATCTCCGGGGAGCGAACGTTGGGCGCCTTGATGACGATCCCGGCCGGAGTCTCGCCACCCGGGAACGCTGCCTGCATCTTGCGGTAGGTCTTCACGGTGGAGAGGTTCTCCGGATAGGTGTCCGCCCCGGGCACGACCGTCTTCAGCTGCAGGGCGACGCCGCACAGCGTCAGGAGGAATCCGGCCGAGAGGAGGATCGCGGGGATCGGGTGCCGGAGGACTGGGTTGAGGATCGCACTCCAGAAGCGGCTCTCGCCGTGCTCCGGACGGAAGCGCTTGACGAAGGGGAGATGGACCTTCTCCACGCGGTCGCCGAGCCACGACAACATGGCCGGCAGAACCGTCAGCGATCCGAGGACCGCGACGGCGACGACGATGATCGTGGCCGCGCCGAACCCTTTGAAGGTCGGATCGCCGGTCAGGAACATCCCCGACATGGCGATCATCACCGTCAGCCCCGAGATGAGCACCGAGCGCCCAGAGGTTGCCGCAGCGACCTGCAGCGCGTCCTCGGGGCTCTTGCCCTCCGCGCGCTCTTCGCGCTCGCGCTTCAAATAGAACATCGTGTAGTCGACTCCGACGGCCAGGCCGATCAGGAGGACGACCGCGCCGATGCTGTCGTCCATCGGGAAGATCTTGCTCGGAATCGCCAGCAGGCCCATCGTTGCGATCACGGCCGTCAAACCGAGCAGCAACGGGATGCCCGCGGCCACGAGCGCGCCGAAGGCCAGGAGCAGGATCCCGAGCGTGATCGGAATCGACAGCTCGCCCGCCTTCTTGAGGTCGTCGGTGAAGACCTTGTTCAGCTGCTTGTCGCCGCTCGCGCCTCCGAATTCCTCGATCACGAAGTCGGAATGCGCCGCCTGAGCGGCGGCGGTCGAGTCGACGATGGGTTGCACGCGGTCCGCCGCAGTGTCCGGGTCACCCGCGACCTCGAAGTCGATCAGCGCCGAGTGCTTGTCCGCCGAGATGAGCCCTCCGTCCTCGGCGGGTGTCGTGAATTTCGCAGCGTCCTTGTTCGCCTTCAGGCGGCGGAGGACGTCAGCGAACACGACCGCGAAGGCCGGGTCGTTGGCGGTCAACGTCTTGGACTGGACGATGACGCGCTCTCCCGCAGGGCTCTTGAAGTCCTTGTCCAGCAGGCGGTCCATGCGGCCTGACTCGCGGACGCCTGCATTCGAGGTGTCGAGGCTCGTCACGCCGATCACCATCGTCCCGACGGCGAACGCGACGAAGCAAAACGCGAGCCAGCCGAAGATCGCTTTCTTCCTGTTGTGCGCGCTCCAGTACGCCGCCCGCGCGGAAAGATTTCTGGACTCGTTCCATCGTTGGGCCTCCTCTGCTCCTATCGGGTGGCCCCCTGGTCGAGTGTCCCACTTTCGAACAAGGAAAGGAAGGCGTCAAACGAGCCGCACGAGCGCCGTCGCCAGCGGCTGCGACGACGATGACGACGATCAGCGGCGCCTTGAGCCAGATGGCCACGGCGCCGGCGGCGACTCCGGCAAGGCGGGCATCGAGAACGATCTCGCGCTTGCCGCCGACTGCCTGCGTGACGACGAGCGCGGCCAGGAGCGACGGGGCCAGGAGCTCGACGGCTCCGGTCAGGCGCGCAGGAAGCGTTCGGCCGCCGAGGAGCACAGGGCCGGCGGCCTTGAACGCGATCGTGAACGCACCGACAAGGACGACGACGATCCAGGCGTCGCTCAACGCCTCAGCCCCCAGAGGCAGACGCCCGCAGCTGCGATCACCGGGACGCCGGCCGGCGTGAACGGGATCAACACCAGGGCGATCGCGCCGCCCATGACGGCCGCGATCTTCGTGCGCCGGTCGACGAGCTGCGCGACGAGGAGCGCGAGGAAGAGCGCCGGCAGCGCTCCGTCGAACCCGAGAGCCTTCGGATCGGCGAGCACGTTTCCGGCGAGGGCTCCGATCACGGTTCCGGCGACCCAGAACGGGTAGAGGACGAGCCCCGCGCCGACGAGCACTCGCTTGTCCACGCGCCCTCGCCCGACCTGCGACACGGCCCAGGATTCGTCCACGATCAGCTGCGACTCGAAGAAGCGTCTCAGCCGCGACCCGTCGAAGGCCGGGGCGATCGCGAGGCTGATCGCCAGGTAGCGGGCATTGAGGAGAACGGCCGCCGCGACTGCAGCCGCGACCGTCCCGCCGTCGTGGAGGACGCTGATCGCGGCGAACTGCGCTGCCCCGGCGAACGTCGTCGCCGACATGACGGTCGCGGCGGTCGCGTCGATGCCGTTCGCTCCCGCGAGCACCCCGAAGGCCGCTCCGAAGCTGAGCGCCGCGGGAGTGAGCGCGGCGATCCGCTTCGCGCCTTCGCGATAGCTACTCGTCAACCCAGTTCCGCGTCAGATAGAGCCAGAACGCGAGGCCGGCGTACGGCCCGTAGCGGCGGAAGCGGCGTTCGATCGTGACGTCCTTCGCCTGCTTTGCTCCGGAGACCTTCAGGTACGTGGGGCGGGTCCAGGAGTCGAGGATCAGCCTCGAGTAGCGGCCGAGCAGCATCATGATGTGCGCCGCCGCGTACGGCCCGACACCGGGGAGGGCGAGGAGCGTTGCGGCGAGCTCGTCGTCGGGGAGCTCGTCCGCGTTCGCTGTCGCCGAGGGCCTCCAGGTCGAGCTTTCCGGACGCGACCGAGCGGGCCAGGTCTCGAAGGTACGGGCCCCGATAGCCCGCTCTGACTTTGTCTGTGTAAAACGCACTGTTCTTGCGGGCCATGGCCTCAGGAGTCGGGAAGGCACGGCCGTACGGCCCGTCCGCCGACGGCGCGGGCTCACCGAGGTTCTGGACGAGGCTCGAGACCATGCGCACGGTCGCCGACCAGGTGCAGTTCGTCGTGCAGATCGTCTTCACGACCTCCTCGAACACGGTCGGGCTCCGGATCATCCGGCCGGCGCCCTGTGCCGCCCACTTCAGGTCCGGGTCGGTCGCGGCGGCCTCGTAGAACGGGCGCAGGTCCTCGTCCAGGCGCAGGACGTGCGCCACGGCCGGGCGCAGGTCGGCCATCTTCGCCCGGCCGGCGAGAACCTTCACCTTCGCGTGCCCATTGCGGCCCTCGGAGACGAGAACCGTCGTCGCCGGGCTCCCGCCTGGCGCCAGCGTCAACTCGAGCGTCCACGCCTGCTCGTCGATCCGGTTCGGCGGCAGGTCGGCCACGCCGTGGGAGGCGATCGTGCGGCGGAAGTCGACCGGCTCCCCGCCCGCGCCCCGGAGCTTGATCTCCGTCGTTCGTCCCGCCATCTCTCCCTTCAACGCAGGGACGACCGCGTACATTCGCGCCGTGGGCATTCTGGGCGTCGACGTCGGCGGAACGTTCACGGACGCAGTCCTCGTCGAGGACGGACGCGTGACGACCGCCAAGGTGCCGACGGCCGCGCGCCAGGAGGAGTCCGTGCTCGCGGCCGCGCGGGCGGTCGGAGCCGGGGCGATCGAGCGCTTCACGCACGGGACGACCGTCGCGACGAATGCGCTGCTCGAGCGCAAGGGCGCGCGCACCGCGTTCGTGGCGACTGCGGGCTTCGAGCATCTGCTCCACCTGCGCAGGCAGGCGCGCGCGCATCTGTACCGGCTGTGCGACGACCATCCCGAGCCGCTCGTGCCGCTCGACCGGTGCTTCGGAGTCGAGGAGCGGATGGGGCCGAACGGTGTGCTCAGGCCGCTCGACCTCTCGACTTTGCCCGAGATCGACGCGGAGGCCGTGGCCGTCTGCCTCCTCTTCTCGTTCGCCGATTCGAGGCACGAGCAGGCGGTCGCGTCGGAGCTACGGCGGCGGCTCCCCGGAGCGAGAGTCGTCGCGTCGCACGAGATCGCGCCCGAGTTCCGAGAGTACGAGCGCGCTTCGACGACGGCGATCGACGCGTACCTCGGGCCGTCGCTCGCCGGCTATCTCGAGGCGCTGGCGAGGCGCTGCGCGGAGGAAGGCTTGCCGGAGCCGCTGGTGATGCGTTCTTCCGGTGGAGTCGCGTCGATCGCGGAGGCGGCCGCGCACCCGGCGTTCGCGCTGCTCTCGGGGCCGGCGGCGGGCGCGGTCGGGGCGGCGATCGCCGCGCGGGCGGCCGGGATCGAGAATGCGGTCTCGCTGGACATGGGCGGAACGTCGACCGACGTTGCGCTGATCGAGGGCGGCGAGGTCGGGCGCGCGGCGGAGCGGTCGGTCGGCGGATATCCGGTCCGGCTCCCGAGCGTCGACATCCAGACGGTCGGCGCCGGCGGTGGGTCGATCGCGTGGCGCGACGAGGGCGGCGCCCTGCGGGTCGGGCCGGAGAGCGCGGGCGCGGAGCCGGGCCCTGCGTGTTACGGGCGGGGCGGGACTCGCCCGACGGTGACAGACGCGAACCTCGTGCTCGGCCGGCTTCCCGAGACGCTCGCCGACGGGATGCCGCTCGACCGCGCAGCGGCGGAACGAGCGCTTGGGGACCTCGATCCGAGGGCCGTGATCACCGCCGTCAATGCGGAGATGATGCGCGCGCTTCGACTCGTGACGGTCGAGCGCGGACACGACCCGCGAGAGCTCGCGCTCGTCGCGTTCGGCGGGGCGGGGCCGCTGCACGCGTGCGAGCTGGCCGAGGAGCTGGAGATCGGCACGGTGCTCGTGCCGGAGAACGCGGGCGTGCTGTCGGCGCTCGGGCTGGCGGCCAGCGACGAGCGGCGGGATCGCGTCCGCTCGTATCTCGTCCCACTCGCCGAGGCGGGCGAGCTTCCGGGCGAGGGAGAGGCGGACCTTCGCTACGCGGGCCAGTCGTTCGAGCTGACCGTCCCGCTCGGCGGCGACCTCGCGGAGTCGTTTCACGTCGCGCACGAGGAGCGTTACGGCTACGCCGATCGTTCGCGCCCGATCGAGCTCGTGGCGGTGCGAACGGCAGAAGTGAAGCTCGGCCCGGTGCTCGCCCCTCAGCCGGGGAGCCGGCGCGAAGTGTCCGGCCCGGACGTGCTCGAACTGGACGGCTCAACCTGCTGGTTACCCCCAGGGTGGGTGGGGGTTAGGGATGGGAAGAGTGGCAGCTGGATCGTGACGAGATCGTGAAAATCGAGCTCCAAGTTCTCGGCAGCGCGCTCCGGTCGATCGCCGAGGAGATGGGCGCGGTGCTCATCCGCTCGTCCTTCTCGGCCAACATCAAGGAGCGGCGCGACTGCTCGGCCGCGATCTTCGACGAGCGCGGCCGGATGATCGCGCAGGCCGAGCACATCCCCGTCCACCTGGGGGCGATGCCGGACGCGGTCGCCGCGGTGATGCGCCACGACCCGGCGCCCGGCGATGTGTACGTGCTCAACGACCCCTACTCCGGGGGCACGCACCTCCCCGACGTGACGCTGGTCTCACGCACGGCGCTCGGCTTCGCGGTCACGCGCGCGCACCACGCGGACGTCGGCGGCATCGAGCCCGGCAGCATGCCCGCCGACTCGCGCACGCTGGCCGACGAGGGGGTCGTCATCCCTCCGACCCGACTCGACGACGAAACGCTCGACGCGCTGATCGGGCAGATGCGGAACCCCGAGGAGCGACGCGGCGACTTCCGGGCGCAGCTCGCGGCACACCACCTGGCCGAGCATCGTCTCGCCGACCTGACCGAGCGCCGCGGCCGCACGGAAGTCCACGCTGCGATGAACGAGCTCCACGCCTACTCGGAGCGCGTCGTTCGCGCCGCCCTCCAGCGCCTCCCCGACGGGCGCTTCGAAGCGGAGGACGTGCTCGAGGCGCCCGAGGGAGATCTCGCAATCAGGGCCGCGGTCACGATCGCCGGCGACGAGATCGCCTTCGACTTCGCCGGAACGGCGGCGCAGCACCCGGGGAACCTCAACTGCCCGCTCTCGGTGACGCGCTCGGCCTGCTACTTCGTCGTCCGCTGCCTGACCGCACCCGACCTGTCCTCCTCGGGCGGCGCGTTCGCGCCCGTGACGGTGACCGCGCCGGCAGGCTCGCTCGTCAACGCCCGGCCGCCGGCTGCCGTCGCCGCGGGCAATGTCGAGACCTCCGGCCGGATCGTCGACACCGTCTTCGCCGCGCTCGGCGAGGCAATTCCTGTTCCCGCCCAGGGACAGGGGACGATGAACAACCTGACCCTCGGCAACGAGCGCTTCACGTACTACGAGACGCTCGGCGGAGGCCAGGGCGCATGCCCCGACGCGGACGGGCCTTCGGCAGTGCACGTGACGATGTCGAACACACTGACCACTCCGGCCGAGGCCCTGGAGCTCGCGTACCCGCTCCGCGTCGAGCGCCACGAGCTTCGCCTCGGGTCGGGAGGAGCAGGCCGCCACCGCGGCGGCGACGGCGTCGTCCGCGAGCTGCGCGTGCTCGAGCCCTGTCGCCTCTCGCTGATCTCGGAACGGCGAAAGCACCCACCGAAGGGAGCCCGGGGCGGCGATCCGGGCGCCCCAGGACGCAACTCCGTGAACGGCGAAGAGGTGCCGGCGAAGACCACCCGCGACCTCGACTCGGGCGACGTCGTCCGCATCGAGACTCCCGGCGGCGGCGGCTTCGGAACGCCGCGATAGGCTGAAGCCATGGCCGTGGTCGAGGCACATGACCTGCGTCGCGTCTACAAGACGCACACCGGAACGATCCGCCGCCGGGTCAAGGAAATCGAAGCCGTCAAGGGCGTCAGCTTCGAGATCGAGAAGGGCGAGCTCTTCGGCCTGCTCGGCCCGAACGGTGCCGGGAAGACGACGACGATCAAGATGCTGATCACGCTCCTGATCCCGACCTCGGGCACGGCGCACGTCCTCGGCCACGACGTCGTCAAGGACCCGCGCGAGGTGCGAAAGCGGATCGGCTACGTCTTCGGCGGCGAGCGCGGCGTCTACGAGCGACTCTCCGGCTACGACAACCTGCGCTACTTCGCCGAGCTCTACGGCGTCCCGCCGAAGCGCCAGAAGCCGCGGATCGAAGAGCTGCTCGAGCTCGTCGGGCTCAAGGGCCGCGAGCACGAGCGCACCGAGGGCTACTCGCGGGGCATGAAGCAGCGCCTCCACGTCGCGCGCGGCCTCCTCCACGATCCCGAGGTCGTCTTCCTCGACGAGCCGACGATCGGCCTCGACCCGGTCGGCGCACGCGAGCTGCGGGCCACGATCGGCACGCTCACGCAGGCCGGCAAGACGATTCTGCTCACGACCCACTACATGTTCGAGGCGGACGCGCTCTGCGACCGGATCGCCGTCATCTCCCAGGGCGAGATCGTCGCCGAAGGCACTCCAGAGCAGCTGAAGAGCCGGGTCGCATCGGGCGCGGTGACCGAGGTCGAGGTCTACGGCATTCCCGACGAGACGGTCGAGCGCCTGCGCACGCTCGAGGGCGTCTTGTCCGTCTGGGTCGAGGAGCGCGAACAGGCCCAGGTGCTGAGCGTCCAGACCCGCGCCGACGTGCAGCTCACCGCAGCCATCCTCGGCTACCTGAACGGCTCGAACGTCGGCCGCGTCTCGCACCGCGAGCCGACGCTCGAGGACGCCTACGTCGCGCTGGTCAAGGACGAGTGAGAACCCTCAGGCTCCTGGGAATCGGCTGGCAGTTCCACTTCAAGATGATCATGCGCTCGGCCTTCGACGGGGTCGGCCAGGTCATCTATCCGCTCTTCTTCGCGACCGTCGCCTTCTTCGTCTTCCGCGCGGGAGACAGCCCGCGGACGCTGCTCTACGCATCCCTGGGCGCAGCTGTGATGGGCATGTGGTCGGCCACGAGCACGACGGCAGGCTCCGCGATGCAGCGCGAGCGCTGGCAGGGCACGCTCGAGGCGCTCGTCGCAACACCGGCGAACTTCGCGCTGATCCTCCTCCCCGTGACGATCGCGATGGCGACGATCGGCATCTACAGCCTCGTCGCAACGCTGCTCTGGGGACGGCTCCTCTTCGGAATCCACCTGACGTTCGTCCATCCAGTCCTGTTCGTGTTCTCGATCCCCGCGACCGTCCTCACGTTCGGCGCGCTCGGCTTCCTGTTCGCGGTCTGCTTCGTCCGCTTCCGCGCAGCGTGGGCGCTCGGGAACATGTTCGAGTACCCGGTTTGGCTGATCTGCGGGTTCCTCGTGCCGCTGACGTTCTTCCCGTACTGGGTGCGGCCGATCTCCTGGATCCTCGCGCCGACCTGGGGGATGAATGCGATCAGGGAGTCGTCGCTCGGCGGCTCGCCGCTCCCCGATCTGCTGATGTGTTTCGCTCTCGGCACCGCGTACATCGCACTCGGTTTCCTCGTCATGGACCGCTTGCTCAGAGCCGCCCGTGAGCGAGCCGCGCTCTCGCTGACGTGAACTCCGTCCGTCTGTTCTTCGTCGGCGGCCTGACGAGCTACCGGGCGCTCTTCTACTGGCTCTCGCCGACGATCTACATCCCGAGCCTGATCGTCGCGCCGATCTTCCAGATCCTGCTCTTCGCGTACATCGGGCGCTCGGCCGGGCTCCAGTCGGACGTCTTCTACGTGACCGGGAACGCGATCCAGTACGCGGCGATCCCGTGCCTGTTCGCGATGTCTCAGACCGTGAGCGGGGAGCGCTACCAGAACACGCTCCACGCGATCCTCGTCAGCCCCGCCAAGCGGTTCCCACTCTTCGTCGGGCGGGCTCTTCCGGTGATGGCCAACGCCGCGTTCGTCTCGGCGTTCTCGTTCGCCGCCGGCTGCATCATCCTCGGCGTCAGCCTCCCGGCCGGATCGATCCCCGGCCTCGCGGTCGTGATCCTCGTCGCCGCGTTTTCGTGCACGGGGCTCGGCCTGACCAGCGCCGCGATCTCCCTCCGTGTCCGCGAAAATGCCGTCCTCTCGAACGTGATCTTCGGCTTCCTGCTCATCTTCACCGGCGCCAACGTCCCGATCTCGGAGCTCCCGACCTGGATGCAGGACGTCTCGCACGCGCTCCCGCTGACCCACGCGATCGAGGCCTCGCGCGAGCTGGCCGCGGGCGCCCCGTTCTCGAGCGTGACCGGCCTTCTCGCGACCGAGCTCGGGATCGGAATCGTGTACCTCGCCGTCGGCCTCGTGCTCCTCCGCTTCTTCGAGTGGCAGGGGCGCAAGCACGCGTCCCTCGAGCAGCTGTGAGCCACGCTTTCCGCCTCTTCTGGACGGGCTGGCTGTTCAACATCAAGAACCTGACGATGTCGGGGTTCTTCATCCTGAACGCGACGATCTCGCCGATCTTCTTCGCGACGATCGCCCACTACATGTTCGAGAGCGGCAGTCGGCCCGGCTCGCTCCTCTACGCCGTCGCTCGGTGCCGGAATGATGGGCATCTGGTCGTCGGTGCTCTTCGGCTCCGGCGGCCTGATCCAGTGGCAGCGCTGGCAAGGGACGCTCGAGTACGTGGTCGGCGTCCCGCCGCGGCTGATCCTCGTCGTCCTGCCGATGACCGTCGCGACCGCGTCGATCGGGCTCTACTCGATCGCGTCGACGCTCGCTCTGGGGCCGGCTCATCTACGGCCTTCCGCTCGACTTCGTCCATCCCGCGCTGGTTCCTCGTCGCCCTCGTCGCCTCGATCGTCTCGCTCGGGTTGCTCGGGCTCGTCATGTCGTCGACCTTCGTGCTCATGCGCAACGCGAACTCGCTCTCGAACCTGCTCGAGTACCCGGTCTGGCTCGTCACCGGCCTGCTGATCAGCCTGTCGCTGCTGCCCGGTTGGACGCGCCCGATCTCGTGGGTGCTCGCTCCGACCTGGGGCATCCGCGGGATTCGCGCGGCGGCGCTCGGCGGAGATCCGGTCGTGCCGATCGCGGTCTGCCTCGGGCTCGGGGTCCTCTACCTGCAATCGGTCACTTCACGCTCGGCTACTTCGAGGTCCGGGCGCGCAAGTCGGCGACGCTGGCGCTGCGATGAACGGCCTCCGGATCTTCTTCGTCGGCGGCTACCTGGCCTACCGCGCGCTCTTCAACTGGATCCACTGGTCGATGTACATCCCCACGATGCTCGGCGGCCCGATCTTCCAGATCCTGTTCTTCGCCTATGTCGGCCGCTATGCGGGGTCGCAGTCGGACAAGTTCTTCCTCGTCGGCAACGCGGTCGCCATCTGCTCGCTCGGTGGCATCTTCGGGATGGCGATGACGATCGGCGGCGAGCGCTGGACGCAGACGCTCTCGTCGATCCTCGTCACGCCTGCGAACAGGCTGGCGCTCTTCCTCGGGCGGGCGCTGCCGAACATCGCGAACGGCGTCATCGTCTCGACGGTCGGCTTCGTCGTCGGCTGGCTGCTCCTCGACGTCTCGTTCGCGGCCGGCTCCATCCCGATGATCGCGCTGATCGTCGTCGTGACTGCTCGTTCTCGTGCACCGCGTTCGGGACGCTGATCGGAGCATTCGGCCTTCGCGGCCGGGACATCTTCTTCTTCGCGAACCTGATGATCTTCGTGTTCCTGCTCTTCTGCGGGGTGAACGTGCCGGTCGACGTGCTGCCGGAGTGGATGCAGGAGATCTCCAGGGTTCTGCCGCTCACGCACGGCATCGACGCGGCGCGGCAGGTTGCGGACGGGGCCTCGCTCGGCGACGTCTCGGGGCTCGTGCTGACCGAGGCCGGGATCGGGGCCTGCTACGCGGCGATCGCGTACGGGCTGCTGAGGCTGTTCGAGATCGACGGCCGCCGGCGCGCGACCTTCGAGACGATGTAGATGCCCGGTACGGGCTACCCGGACCTCGACGAGCTGCTCGAGGATTTTGCTGCGAGCGCCCGGTCGATCCTCGGCGAGGGACTCGTGGCGGTCTACCTCCAGGGCTCGTTCGCGCTCGGAGACGCGGACGAGCACAGCGACGTCGACTGGATCGCCGTTACCGAGGCGGACCCGACCGCCGAAGAGCTCGCCGCCTTGCAGTCGATGCACCAGAGGCTCTACCGCAGAACCACCCCGTGGGCGCAGCACCTCGAAGGCTCCTACCTCACGCGGGCGCTCATTCGCCGGATCGATCCGGAACGCAGGCCGGTCTGGTTCCTCGACAACGGCTCCGAGGAGCTCGTCCAGGACAACCACTGCAACACCGCGGTCGTCCGCTGGACGGTCCGCGAGCGGGGAGTCGCGCTGGTGGGGCCCGACCCGAAGAAGCTCGTGGACCCGGTCTCGCCGGACGATCTCCGCGCGGACGTCGTCGTCGCCATGGACGAATGGGCCGATTGGCTGAAAGAGCTCCCCGGCATCAGCCGACGCGGTCAGAACCTCGTCGTCGTCTCGTTCTGCCGGATCCTGCAGACGATCGAGACGGGAACCGTCACCTCGAAGCGGGAGGCCGGCAAGTGGGCGCTCGGCGCCCTGCCCGCGGAATGGTCAGGGTTGATTCGAGACGCGCTGGACGATCGGCCGGACCCGTGGACCAAGGTTCGCCAGCGGGCCGATCCGGAGGCCTTCGAGCGGACCCTCGAGTTCGTCGACTATGCGCTCAGCCGGCCGCGACCGTTTCGCCCGTGACCTGCGAGATGTAGCCGCGCACGTCGCCGGCAGGCTCGCTGTAGGCGTCACCGAGAGCGGACTCGACCCGCGAGATGTAGCCCGTGCCCCACTCCGGGATCCCGGTGTCCGTCACCGCGAGGAACTCGAGCGTCGAAGCGAGCCGGATATCCGCGATCGACGGGGAGTTACCGCCTCCGATGAATCCGCTGTCGGTGCCCCAGAACGAGGGATACGTGTCGAGGATCCGCGGCAGCGCGTCCTCCGCCGACTTGCGGGCGGCCTCCTTGACTTCGTCGGACGCCTCCGAGGTCGACACCTCCCCCGGGTAGCCCGGGAACTGCAGGCGCGGATAGGTCGCGCGCGTGAGGACCGGGTACAGGATGCTCAGCGTGTAGAAGTTCGCGGCGTCCACCATCGCGCGGCGCTTGAGATCCGTCGGATAGAGGTCGTCGCGCCCGTCGCGTGAGGCGAGGTACATCATCACGGCGCAGCTCTCTCCGAGGACGCCGTTCGGCAGCTCGTCGTGCTCGATCGTCGGGGTGAGGCCCGGCGGGTACTTGCCGAGGTACTCCTCCTCGCCGGTCTTGCCCCAGACGTTCTCCTCCTCCACGGGGATCCCGGCCGCGCGCACGAACACCCGGACGGACATGTTGTTCACGCTCGGCGGAAGCATGTTCAGCTTCATGGCCATGAGGTGCCCTCCCTCGGTCGCTTGCTCGCGCAAGGATATTCCTGTTGGCGCGCGGGAGTGCGACAATCGAACGCGTGAAGTTCGCGCTGAAGGTCGCTCCGCTGCTGGGCTGCCTGCTCCTGGTCTCCGGAGCCAACGCCGAGGGGACGGAGCCGACCGCGCGGTGCGTTCCACCGGCCCGTCTGTACGTCGTCGCGCCGGACGGCACGGGAAGCACGCGCCTGACGGGCCGGAACTTCGCCCCCGACCGGTTCCCCGCGTGGGCGCCCGACGGCTCGCGAATCGCGTTCGAGCGCGGCGGCGAGATCCTGATCGTGAGCGCGAACGGCGGACGGCCCGCGAAGCTCACCGACACGCGCGTCCGGGAACGCCGGCCCACATGGTCTCCCGACGGAACGCAGATCGCCTACCAGCGCGGGTACCGGATGCACCAGATCGTCGTCGCGCAGGTCGACGGGAGCGCTGCGCGGGCCGTGACGATCGGCTTCTCCGACGACGTCGAGCCCGCCTGGTCTCCCGACGGGAGCCGGATCGCGTTCGCCAGCAGCCGACTCGGCACCTACGACCTCTTCACGATGAGCCCCGATGGGTCCAGGCTCGCCGACCTGACTCGAAGCTCGGCGCTCGACGAGCGCTCGCCGAGTTGGTCTCCGAACGGGAGTCGGATCGCCTACGCCGCGGGTGGCGACATCTACGTGGTCAATGCAGACGGCAGCGGCCGCGCGAGGCTGACCTCGAACGACGCCGCCGATTCCAGGCCGTCGTGGTCTCCGGACGGCTCCGCGATCGCGTTCGTCCGGAGCGCGGGAGGGTCGCCGAGCGTCCTGGTCATGCGGGCGGACGGGAGCGGTCCGAGGCTGCTCGCGGGCCTGGGCGACAGCCCCGCCTGGTCGCCGGACGGCCGCCGAATCGCCTTTTCGCTCGACCGGAGCGCGCCGGCAGCCGGCGCCGCAACCTGCGTCGTCCCGAGCATCCTCGGCCTCAGGCTGAGCGACGCGCACCAGTCGGTTCTCCGCCGGCGTTGCGTCCCGGGGAGAACGCGCTACGTGCCCTCGATGCATCCGCACGGCCGGGTGATCCGGCAGTACCCCCACGCCGGTGCCGTTCGCGCGGAACGCGCGTGCGTCTACCCGGTACTCAGCGCAGGCCGCGTCTAGCCAGCGCCGCGCCCTCGACGAGCGCCCGCAACTTTCCGCGGGCGACCTCGCGCGGGAGGTACTTCATCCCGCAGTCGGGGCCGACCATCAGCCGGTCCGGATCGATGTGCTGCAGCGCGGCTTGGATGCGCCCGGCGACCGTCTCGGCGCTCTCGACCTCCATGTCGCTCAGGTCGAGGACGCCCAGGATCACGCGCTTCGAGGGCAGGTGCTCGAGGATGGACGGGTCGAGACGCGGCTGGGCTGCCTCGATCGAGATCTCGTCCGCGGGACAGGCATCGAGCTCGGCCAGGAACGGGTAGCCGTCACTCGGCTTCTCGTGGACGATCGCCGCATAGCCGAAGCACGTATGCAGCGCCTTCGTCCCGCCCACTCCCTGGAAGGCTCGGTCGATCGCCTCGAGCGCGTACTCGCGCGCGTCGTCGGGCCGCGCCTGCAGGTAGGGCTCGTCGATCTGGACGACGTCCGCGCCGGCCATGACCAGGTCGCGGAGCTCCTCGTTCACCGCCTCTGCGTACGCGAGCGCGAGCTCCCGCAGGCTCGGGTAGTGGTCGTTCTGTGCCTGCTGGCTCATCGTGAACGGGCCGGGGACGGTGACGCGGATCGGCCGGTCGGTCAGCGCGCGGAGGAACTCGGCGTCGCGCACCTGCACCGGGCGGGCGCGCCGGATCTCGCCGACGACCCGCGGCACCGGGTTCGGATGTCCCGTGCGGTCGAGCGCGGTGCCCGGCTCGTCCAGGTCGAGCCCCTCCAGCGCGTTCGCGAAGTAGTTCGAGTAGCTCTCGCGTCGGATCTCCCCGTCGGTGACGACGTCGATGCCCGCCTCCTCCATGTCCCGGACGGCCAGGCGCGTCGCGTCGTCCTGCGCCTCGTCGAGCCAGGCCTCGTCGACGCGCCACAACTCGTGCGCCGGTACCCGCGGCGGAAGCCTCCCCGCGAGCTTCTCGCGGTCGATCAGCCAGTCCGGTTGCGGGTAGCTGCCGACGACTGTCGTCGCAAGTGGGTGCATCGGGTGAAAGATACGAGCATGAAGACGCGGATCGCCCAGGCTTATCCCGACCGGGTCGAGGTGCGCGGGCGCGACCTGGCCGGCGACCTCATGGGCCGGGTCACGTTCACGGAGCACTTCCACCTCCTGCTGACGGGCGAGGAGCCGACCGAGGAGCAGCGCTTCTTCCTCGACCTGCTGCTCGTCTCGATCGCCGAGCACGGGCTGATGCCGACGAACGTCGCGGCGCGCATGACCTTCGCGGCCGATCCGGATTCGCTCCAGAGCGCGGTCGCGGCCGGGATCCTCGGCTGCGGGCCCGTGATCCTCGGCACCGCGGAGGAGTGCGCGCGGCTCCTCGCGCAGAGCCACGGCCGCGAGCCGCTCGAGGTGGCGCGGGAGGTGCACGAAGCCGGCGCAGAGGATGCCGGGGTTCGGGCATCCGGTGCACACGCCCGTCGACCCGCGGGCCGAGCGGATCCTCGAGCTCGCCGACGAGCACGGAGCGAGCGGGCCGCACACGGAGCTCGCGCGCGGGCTGCGCGGAGCCGTCGCCGAGGTCTGGGGGAAGCCGCTGACGATGAACGTCTCGATGCCGATCGCGTCCGTCATGCTCGACCTCGGCTTTCCCGCTTCGGCCGTGAAGGCGGTTCCGATCCTCGCTCGCACGGCGAGCCTGCTGGCCCACCTGGCCGAGGAGCAGGAGGAGCCGATCGGTCTCGGGCTGGCCAAGGCGGCCGAGGAGGCGGTCGAGTACGAGCGCTGACGCCGAGAACTACCGGGCGCAGCTCGCCTACGTCCTCGAGCGCTCCGCCTTCTACCGCGAGAAGCTCGGTCCGAGCCCCAGCGACCGGCTCGAGGACATCGCCGGGCTCGCTCTGACCGAAAAGGACGAGCTGCGCGCGACCGTCACCGCCGAGAACCCTTTCGGCGCCCACCTGTGCGCGGAGCCGTCCGAGCTCGTCCGCATCTACTCGACGAGCGGCACGACCGGCGCGCCGAGCTACATCCCGCTGACTGCGTCTGACGTCGAGAACTGGGTGACCGGATCGTCACGGAGCTACGCGGCTTCGGGCGTCGAGCCCGGACAGCGGATCGTCTCCACTTACAACGCCGGCCCCTTCGTCGCGGGCTCGGCGCTGGCCGCGTTCGAGCGCATCGGGCTCGTGCACATCCCGGTCGGAACCGGAAACACCGAGCGCCTGATCCGGGCGATCGAGACGCTGAAGCCGGAGGCCGTCGTCCTCACGCCTTCGTATGCCGCGCACCTGGCCGAGAGCCACGACCTGCGCGAGTCGAGCGTCCGGCGCGTCCTCGTCGCGGGCGAGCCGGGCGGCGGCGAGCCCGCCTTCCGCGAGAAGCTCGAGGAGGGCTGGGGCGCGAAGGTGACCGAGGCCATGGGCGTGGGCGACATCGGCCCGTCGCTCTTCGGCGAGTGCGAGCAGCAGGACGGAATGCACCTCGGCGCGCACGGGTTCGTGCACCTGGAGCTCATCGATCCCGAGACGGGCGAGGCGCGCGAGCTGGAGGACGGAGCCGAGGGCGAGCTCGTCCTCACGCACCTCCAGCACCGCGCGGCCCCGCTCATCCGCTTCCGGACGCGAGACCACGTCGTCGTCAGGACGAGCCCATGCGCCTGCGGGAGAACCGGCCCGCGGATTCGCTGCGTCGGCCGCACCGACGACATGCTCATCGTCCGCGGCGTGAACGTCTTCCCGTCGGCGATCCGCGAGGTCGTCAACGAGTTCGCACCGCACGTCAGCGGCCACATCCTCGTTCGGCCGCGGTCCGCGGGCGTGAAACAGGACCCACCGCTCCCGGTCACGGTCGAGCTCGCGCGTGACGCAAGCGCAACCGAGGATCTCGGGCAAGCGATCGCTACCCGCCTGCGAGAGGTCCTGTCGGTCCGAACGACAGTCGAGCTGGCCCCCTTCGGGACGCTTCAGCGAAGCGAGTACAAGTCGAAGCTCGTCCAGCCGGTTCGCGAGTAGGATCGACGCGATGCCTCTGCTGCGCGGCCGAGGAGACCTCGGCGGGACGAAGTACCGAATGCGCGAGAAGATCTTCGCGATCGGCGACGACTACTGGGTCGAAGACGACGCCGGCGACCGCGCGTTCAAGGTCGACGGCAAGGTCCTCCGCTTACGCGACACGCTCTTGCTCAAGGATCCGTCCGGAGCCGAGCTGTACAAGGTTCAGAAGAAGCTCCTGCACATCCGGAACACGATGCAGATCGAGCGCGGCGGGGACACCGTGGCGACCGTGAAGAAAGCGTTGATCACTCCCTTCCGGGAGCGGTTCTCGATCGCGGTCGAGGGCGGCGAGGACATGGAAGCGAAGGGCAACATCGTCGACCACGAATACAAGATCGAGCGCGGAGGCGAAAAGGTCGCCGAGGTCTCGAAGCGCTGGTTCCGAGTTCGAGACACCTACGGCATCGAGGTGGCGCCGAGCCAGGACGACGCGCTGATGATCGCGGTCACGGTCTGCATCGACCAGATGACGCACGACTGACGACGGCTAGTTACCGCGCTCGGTAACCGAGAAAGACGAAGCCGCTGTCGAACCGGCGTTCGTCGAACAGCTCGAGGTCGACGCGGACATCCTCGGGAAGCATCTGCTTGCCGCCGCCCACGATCACCGGCGCGAGGAACAGGTGATACTCGTCGACGAGCCCCGCCTTGATCGCCTGGCCGGCAAGATCGGGACCGGCCACGGCGAGGTCGTGACCCGCTTCCCCCTTTAGCCGACGGACGACCTCGGGGTCGAACTCCCGCTCGAGCCGGGTCCTGGTGCCGGACACCGAGTCCAGCGTCCGGGAGAACACGATCTTGTCGGCCGCCCGCCAGATCTCCGCAAAATCCTGGATCACGGGCGGCTCGCCGACGAGATCCAGCGTCTCCCAGGCGATCATCACCTCGTACATGCTGCGCCCGTAGAGGTAGGTGCCGACGGGACGTGCGAGGTCGTTCACGAACGCGTGCACTTCCGCGTCCGGCTCCGCCCAATCGAACTTGCCGTCGTCGTCCGCGACGTATCCGTCGAGCGACGCGAGCGTCAGGTAGATCAGCCTGGCTATTGGGCGCCTCGCCTCAAGCCGGCTGGATGGTAACCGGCCCGCGCATGCTGAAACGGCCGGGGCCAAGAAGGCGCGCCGTGTGACATCGTTCGGCCATGACCGACGAGGGGATGCTCATCCGCGAGAAGCTCGACCAGGTGCCCGCGATCCTGGAGGAGCACGACATCGACCTCTGGCTCACGTTCGTCCACGAGACGCAGGTCACACCCGACCCGTGCATCGAGCTGATCGTCGGCACGCACTGCACCTGGCAGAGCGCGTTCCTCCTCTCCCGCTCGGGCGAGCGGAAGGCGATCGTCGGGCGCTTCGACGCGCCGGGCGTCGTGCAGGCCGGGGGCTACTCCGACATCGTCACCTACGACGAGAGCGTCCGCCCCGTTCTCCGTCAGGCGATCGAAGAGCTCGACCCGCAGTCGATCGCGCTCAACTACGCGCCCAGCGACCCGGCCGCGGACGGGCTCACGCACGGAATGTGGCTCGTGCTGCGCGAGACCCTGGAGGGCACGCCGTACGCCGATCGCCTCGTGTCGTCCGCGCAGGTCGTCGGCTCGCTGCGGGGGCGCAAGACGTCCTTCGAGATCGAACGCATCCGCGCCGCGATCGCCGAGACGGAGGAGATCTTCGCGCTCGTCCGGGAGCAGATCGGCCCCGGCATGAAGGAGACCGAGATCGCCGCGATCTTCCACGAGGAGGTCTCGCGGCGCGGCCTCGGCTACGCGTGGGAAGCCGGCCAGTGTCCCGCCGTGGACGCGGGGCCGGAGAAGGAGGTCGGCCACACCGGGCCCACCGAGTTGCAGACACGGCGCGGCGTGGTCGTCCACACCGACTTCGGAGTCCTGAAGGACGGGTACTGCAGCGACCTGCAACGCATGTGGTACCTGCTCGACGAAGGCGAGAGCGAGCCGCCCGAGGACGTCGTCACGGCTTGGGATGCGGTCTGGGCGTCGATGGACGCAGGCGCTGCCGTGCTCCGGCCCGGTGTCCAGGGGCACGAGGTCGACGCCGCCGCGCGCGCGAGCCTCGTCGCGGCCGGCTACGACGAGCCGATGCACGCGCTCGGCCACCAGCTCGGCCGCGCCGCGCACGACGGAGGCGCGCTACTCGCTCCGCTCTGGGACCGGTACGGCGATTCCCCCCGCGGCCTGGTCGAAGAGGGACACGTGTACACGCTGGAATACGGCGCTCAGGTCCCCGACCGGGGGTACATCGGGCTCGAGGAGGACGTGCTCGTCACCGCCGACGGCCTCGAATGGCTGAGCACGCCTCAACGCGAGATCTGGCTCGTCAGTTAAGCCGACGCGCGAAGTTCGAACTCAGGATTCGGCTTGCTCAGCAGCGCCGCCTTCGTGAAAGACGCCCAGGACGTTTCCGGCCGGATCACGAAAGGTTGCGAACGCCTCGCCTTCGCTCTGCGGAGTAAGAGGCGTGACGATCTGGCCGCCTGCCTCCACGATCTTCTCCAGGGCTCGCTGGACGTCTTCGACGTTGATGTACATCAGTAGGCCGGGTTGGACCGACGGCGGACGGTCCGTGAGCCACACGCCGCTCACCTCGCCAGTCGTGTCGTCGAAGGCGATCCGGCCGCCATCGCGCCGCCTGATGTTCCAGCTGAAGACACTCTCGTAGAAGTCGGCGGACAGTTCGGCGTCGGCCGCGGGGATTTGAACGTACGAGATCTTTCCGGGTGTCGGAGGCATCGGTGCTCCTCAGTTCGGGTCGGCCATTCTCTCCCGTCCAGACGCCTACCCGCGTGATGGACGGTGCGGGGGGTCTGTTCTTGTTCATCGGTACGCTGCCCGCGTGATCCCGTGGCTCATCTTTGCCCTCGTCGTCGTACCGTTGGTCGTCGTCGCCTTCGTGGCCTCACGTCGCAGAACGGCCGCCGGCGAGCATCCCGCGGACGAAGACGCTGAAGCAAAGGCGCGAACGGAACAGGAATTCGCCGAGGCGGAGGCCTACGAGGCGAAGTGGCTCGAGGAGGACAAGCCGAGGCACGACAAGGAGCGCTTGCCCTAGACCTGCGCCAGAACGCGGTCGAGCGGCCGCGGAACGCGCTCCAGGTCGAGTGCCTGCACCAGGAGCACGGCGTACTTCTGCTTGCGGTTCCACATGAAGCCGTGCAGCTGTTCCTCGAGCGGCCGGGAGCGATGCGCGGGTTGTTTCTGGTAGGTCCGGAACGCGCGTAGCTCGCCTTGCTCCGTGAGTACGCGTTCCATTCCGTCCGGCCCGACCGCTCGCGTCAGCTCGTCTTCGAGGTCGCGCTCGCAGGCGTAGAAGCCGACACGCTCGAGCCCAATGCGGTCGTCGCATCCCAGCGCGCGCAAGAAGTGCCGCTCCTCCCCGACGTCGTAGAGACCTGCGAGCCGGAGGTCCCGGTACTCCCCGAGGAGGCGCGGCAGGTTCCCGTAGCCGCCCATCGGCACGATCGCGACGCCCTCCGCCTGGAGGTCGCGACCACGGCGGCGCGCGAGCGCCTCGACGGCCAGGCGGTCGCTCGTGCCCTCGACGAGCACCACTGCGTGGAGCTGCATGCTCGGATCAGATCAGGTCGAATCCATCGAGGTTGACACGATGCTCACTCCATTTGGCACGGCCGGCTGGTCGTAGGCTGCTACCGACGTCGAGGTCGTGACCAAGGAGAGCGCGTGAGCTCGTTGTTCGCTCTGTCGGAGTTGTCTGCCCGAGTACTTCTCCGGCGGAGGCTGACGGTTGGGCGGCTCGGGGCTCGTCGCGATTGCCTTGCTCGTCCTCGCCTATGCGGCGGTGTCGAGGCGGCTTCTGGGGTCTGTGATCACTCCGGCGATGGTGTTCGTCGCCGGCGGAATCGTGGCGAGCGCGGACGTCCTGGGGTGGCTCGACCCGACGATCGGGAGCGAATCCGTTCGCTGGGTCGCCGAGGCGACGCTGACGGTCGTCCTCTTCTCGGACGCGTCGCGGATCGACCTCGCAGCGCTGCGCCGCCAGTACGTCGTGCCGCTTCGCCTGCTCGGGATCGGGCTGCCGCTGACGATCGTGGCCGGCGCTCTTGCGGGCGTCGCCGTGTTCGGACAGCTCGCGTTCATCGAGGCCGTGTTGCTTGCGATCGTGCTCGCCCCGACGGACGCTGCGCTCGGACAGGCGGTTGTCACCGACCCCCGGATCCCGTCGCGCGTCCGCCAGGGCCTCAACGTCGAGAGCGGGCTCAACGACGGCATCTGCGTCCCGCTGCTCCTGATCGGGATCGCGATTGCCGAGGCGGAAGAGGGGGCGATCGGACACGGCGCTGCGGTGCACCTCGTGCTCGAGGAGATCGGCTACGGAATCGTCGGAGGCGTGCTTGCGGGGCTCGCAGCGGCGGTCGTGGTCAGGCTTGGAGTCGCGCGCCGACTCGTCGATCCGATCTGGCTGCAGACCGTCCCCGTCGCCGGGGCCGCGCTCGCGTACGGGCTGGCGGTGTGGATGGGCGGCAGCGGGTTCATCGCGGCCTTCGTCGGCGGCGCCGTCTTCGGAGGCCTGCGTCGCGAGGTCGGGGGCGATGTGACGCTCTTCCTGGAGGAGGCCGGCGGCGTGCTCGGTGCGGTCACGTTCGTTCTCTTCGGCGCCGTGATGCTCGTGCCGATGCTCGACGACCTCTCCGGCGCCGTCGTTCTCTATGCGCTCTTGAGCCTGACTCTCGTGCGCATGGTTCCCGTCGTCCTGGCAATGCTCGGATCGGGCGCGAGGCCGCCGACGGTCGCCTTCCTCGGCTGGTTCGGGCCGCGAGGTTTGGCGTCAATCGTGTTCGCCGTGATCCTGGTCGAGGATGCCCACCTGGCGGATGAGTCGCTCTTGCTGGACACGATCTTTCTCACCGTCGCCCTCTCGGTGCTCCTGCACGGCCTGAGCGCCACGCCGCTCGCCGCGCGGTACGCAGCATGGTTCGCGGCCCACCCGCGCCACGCCGCGCCGGCGTTCGAAGCCGTCCCCGCTCCGCACCAGCGCACACGCAGGTGGGCGGCCAGGCCGGGGCACACCGATCGGGAGGTGGGGGACCCCTCGACCGAGTAAGAGCACGACGCAGTCGGGTCAAGGCGCTCGCGTTTCGCCAGTTGCGCCCGCTAGCCCGCGAGCGGCGAGGTCACCCTCGCAGGATGACGCGCAATTGGCCGGGGAGGACACAATGGGGTCGAGGCGCTCACGTAGCGCGGAGAGGAGTGGAGAGTGACCGACCAGATCGCTCGTGACGTCTTGCCGATCCCGGACCGCCCGTACGAGGGTGAGCTCCCTCTCGACGCCAACGATCCTGAGGCGACGTTCCCCCCGATCGAGCCTCTGCTGCCCCCGGCCGACGCACCGAATGTGCTTGTCGTCCTGCTCGACGACGTCGGCTTCGCCGGCTCGAGTGCGTTCGGCGGGCCGTGCGCGACACCGACGGCCGAGCGGCTGGCCGGAAACGGCCTGAAGTACAACCGCTTCCACACAACGGCGCTCTGCGCGCCCACGCGGGCTGCCCTGCTGACCGGCCGCAACCATCACACGGTTGGGATGGGGGTCATCACGGAGCTCGCGACGTCGGCGCCCGGCTACAACTCGATCCGTCCCAACACGTGCGCGCCGCTGGCGCAAACCCTTCAGTTGAACGGCTATTCCACGGCGCAGTTCGGCAAGTGCCACGAGGTTCCGGTCTGGCAGACGAGCCCGATGGGGCCCTTCGACGCCTGGCCGACCGGCGGCAGCGGTTTCGAGTACTTCTACGGCTTCATCGGCGGTGAGACGAATCAGTACTACCCGGCCCTCTACGAGGGCACGACGCCGGTGGAGCCGGAGAAGACGCCTGAGGAGGGCTACCACTTCACCGAGGACATGACCGACAAGGCGATCGAGTGGGTTCGCCAGCAGAAGTCGCTCATGCCCGACAAGCCATTCTTCATGTACTTCGCTCCAGGGGCGACACACGCCCCGCACCACGTTCCGACGGAGTGGTCGGACAAGTACAAGGGCCGCTTCGACCAGGGCTGGGATGCACTTCGCGAGGAGATCCTCGAACGGCAGAAGGAGCTTGGAGTCGTGCCGCCGGAGACGGAGCTCACGGCGCGGCACGAGGAGATCCCTGCCTGGGACGATATGCCCGACGAGCTCAAGCCGGTGCTCGCGCGCCAGATGGAGGTCTACGCCGGTTTCCTCGAGCACACCGACCACCACCTCGGCCGGCTGATCGACGCGCTCGAGGACCTCGAGATCCTCGAGGACACGCTCGTCTACTACATCATCGGCGACAACGGCGCCTCCGCCGAGGGCACGATCAACGGAACCTTCAACGAGATGTTCATCTTCAACGGCGCCGCCGCGCTCGAGACGCCCGAGTTCGTGGCGTCTCGCATCGACGAGTTCGGCACGCCGACGTCCTATAACCACTTCGCGGTCGGCTGGGCGCACGCCATGGACACGCCCTATCAGTGGACGAAGCAGGTGGCCTCGCACTGGGGCGGCACGCG
Organism: uncultured Actinomycetes bacterium; assembly: GCA_963712635.1. Taxonomy (GTDB): domain Bacteria; phylum Actinomycetota; class Thermoleophilia; order Gaiellales; family Gaiellaceae; genus VAXT01. Next base: position 1,312,161 of record CAVQIS010000008.1, read on the forward strand.
CAACGGCACGATCGTCCATTGGCCAAATGGGTTCAAGGCGCGCGGCGAGGTGCGAACGCAGTTCCACCACGTGATCGATTTCGCCCCGACCGTGCTCGAGGCCGCGGGGCTTCCGCACCCGACCACCGTCAACGGCGTCGCTCAGCATCCGATCGAGGGCGTGAGCATGGCGTACTCGTTCGACGGCGCAAACGAGGCCGATCGCCGCGACACCCAGTATTTCGAGATGTTCTGCAACCGCGGCATCTACCACCAGGGCTGGACTGCGGTCACCCGCCACTCGACACCCTGGGTGATGGGCCAGCCCTGCCTCCGTTCGACGACGACGTCTGGGAGCTCTACGAACCGGGCGACTGGAGCCAGGCTCGCGACCTGGCAGCCGAGATGCCCGAGAAGCTGGCCGAACTGCAGCAGCTTTGGCTCGACGAGGCCCGCAAACACAACGTGCTCCCGCTCGACGACCGCCGCATCGAGCGATTCAACGCCGAGCTCGTCGGCCGGCCGGAGCTCGTGAAGGGAAACTCGCAGCTGCTCTTCGGCGGCATGGGCCGCCTCACCGAGAGCAGCCTCATCAACATCAAGAACAAGTCCCATGCGGTCACCGCGGAGATCGTCGTGCCAGAGACAGGCGCCGAGGGCGTGATCATCGCCCAGGGCGGCGCCTTCGCCGGCTGGAGCCTGTACGCGAAGGATGGACGTCCGAAGTACTGCTACAACCTGCTCGGCCTGCAGCGCTTCAAGATCGAAACCGACGCCGCGATTCCGTCGGGAACGCACCAGGTGCGGATGGAGTTCGCGTACGACGGCGGCGGTCCCGCCAAGGGCGGCACGGTCACCCTCTACCTCGACGGCGACCAGGTGGGTGAAGGCCGCGTCGAGGGAACCGTGCCTCTGATCTTCTCGGCGGACGAGACCGCCGACGTCGGACGCGACACCGCATCCCCGGTCAGCGACGATTACGAAGGCGAGAGCAGCGTTTTCACCGGGACGGTCAACTGGGTGCAGATCGACCTCGGCGAGGACGCCGAGGACGCCGACCACCTGATCACGCCCGAGGAGCGCCTGCGCGTCGCCATGGGGCGCCAGTAAACGAAAGGAAAATGGAGATGGTCGCCGCCGCCGGATCTAGCCCGGGCGGTAGCGGAGAGTTGTAAACCCCGGTTACGCGGGCCGCAGGACACAACGGAAGCCGATGTGGCCGGTGGACGTGTCGATCGCCTCGCCCTGACGGGCCGCCGGCCGGTAACGGAGGCAGTAGTTGGGGGCGCAGAGGTGCGAGCCGCCTTTGATCACGCGGCGCGGGAACGTCTCTCCCGGCGCAAAGCTCTGCGCCTCGCTCGAGACGCGCGGGTTCCGCGGCACACAGCATGGGCTCTCGACCTCGTCCGGATGGCGAGGCGCGAAGAAGTCCGTCGTCCACTCCCAGACGTTGCCGGTCATGTCCGAGAGCCCGTATCCGTTCGGCGGGAAGGACCCGACCGGCGACGTCCCCTCGAAGCCGTCCAGCTTGAGGCTCTGCCAGGGGAACTCGCCCTGCCAGGTGTTCGCCAGCGCCTTCCCTTCCGGAAAGTGCTCGTCGCCCCAGGCAAAGACGGCGCCCTCGAGACCGCCTCGTGCGGCGTATTCCCATTCCGCCTCGGTCGGCAGCTCTTTCCCGGCCCACGACGAATAGGCCTCGGCGTCCTCGAAGGACACGTGCACGACAGGGTGGCGGTCACGGCCATTGATGGTGCTCCCGGGTCCTTCCGGACGCTTCCAGTAGCTCCCCGGCACGTACTCCCACCAGTTGCGGAAGTCGCGAAGGTCGACCGGTCCCGCCGTCTTGCGGAAGACGAGGGAGCCGGGAACGAGTAGCTCCGGGTCCGCGCCCGGATAATCGTCGGCCTCGAGCGGACGCTCGCAGAGCGTGACGTAGCCGGTCTCGCGCACGAACCGGCGGAAATCGGCCGCGGTGACGGGATGCTCGTCCACCCAGAACCCGTCGACGTCGACCCGGTGCACGGGCTGCTCCTCGGGATAGAACTCCTCAGAGCCCATCAGAAACGTGCCGGATGGGATCCAGCGCATGTTCTCCGGCGCCTCCGACCCGGACGGGCCGGACGCCCTTTCGACGCGGCTTTGGGGCTTCGTCACGGCGGCGCTCCTCCCGCGCCTGACTCTAGAACAAGGGGAAAGCGCAATGCTGGCTCCAGCCCTTGACCCGGAGAACGGGCTAGGCGCGGAGCCGCGCTGCCACGCCGTAGTCCTCCTGCTCGCGCTCGATCCAGCGGGCGAGGAACGGCTCGATGATGAGGTACTCGCCTCCTTCGCTGCGCCCGACGAGCTCTTTCTTGATCAGCCCGACGAGGGCGTTCTGGAGGGTCGGGTTCGCGGGAAGCTCGTGCCGCTCGTGGTAGACGGCTGCGTACGGTGAGGGGGTCGGCTCCTCCGCCAGCGCGCTCAGGAGGAGCCGCTGCGGGTGCGGCGCGTCGTCCCAGACCTGCACGAGGTGGTTGTGCTCCGAGCGCAGGACGCGGGTCAGCGCCTCGTCCACGACCTCGAGCGTGACCGCTCCGCCGGCCGGGACGAGCTCCCACGCGAAGTAGGCGAGCTCCTGCGTTCCGTACGGGTGGCCGCCGGTCGCGGCCAGGAGCCGGTCGACGGCCTCGTCCGTGATCGCCTTGCCGCTCTGCTTGAACCGCTCGACGATGAAGCCCTTGAACTTGACCGGCGAGATCATCCCGACCTCGAGCTGCTTCGCGCTGCGCCAGAACGCCTCGTTCTTGTCCTGGAAGATCCGCTCGAGCAGGTGCCGCTTGCTGCCCAGGTAGACGTGGCTGACCTCGGGCTGGGTCTGGAAGACCGCGCGCATCAGGTTCGGGAAGCCCTTGTCGAGGGCGAGGATCTCCTGGAACTCGTCGAAGATGATCACGACGCGGCGCTTGCGCTCGGCCGCGAGCTCGCCGAGCTTCTCGAGGAGCTTCTCGATCGTCTCGTCGAGGTCGCTCTTGCGGCGGCCGGCGCTGAAGGCGAAGCGGAGGGTGCCGTCGCTCGGGTCGACCTCGATCGTCGGGCGGACGCGCAGGTCGCGGAAGAGCTCGGCGGCCTTCTCGAACGCGTGGCCGATGGGCGACGCGATGTCCGAGTAGATGGTCTTGGCGAGCGCGGCCGCGAGGCGCTCCTTCGTCGGGGTCTTCATGAGGTCGACGTAGCCGACGAGGAGCTTCTTGGAGAGCGCCGCCTGGGCCGCCTTCAGGACGAGCGACGACTTGCCGTAGCGGCGCGGCGCATAGACGAGGACGTTCTGCCCGTTGCGCATGTCGGCGAGGAGCTCGGCCACCTCGTCCTCCCGGTCGGTGAACGCTTCGTCGAGCGCGAGGTCGCCGAAGGTGAACGGGTTCGTCCGGTTCTTATTCATCTATAGATAATGTATCAGTCGATAACGAGCCAATGATTCCTTATGGCTGCACTGATAATCAGGCGCTCCATAACCGCCAGGGAGCTGGGCGTAATCCTCACGAATACGCCTTTCGGTCAATGTGCAGCGAGCCAAGGCGCTGTTAGCGTCGGCGGCATGGCACAAGTACTGACCGAGCGGGAGCTGAAGATCACAGAGCGGCAGCGCGAGGTGGTCGAGCTGATCGCAGCCGGACTCTCGAACGACGAAGTCGGCGAGCGTCTGGGCATCTCCCCCCGCACCGCGAAGGCGCATTGCGACGTCCTGCGCCAGAAGCTCGGCGTCTCGCGACGGCGGCAGATTCCTGTCGCCTACCGACTGCTGACCGGTGACGACCCGCTCTCACGAAGCCTCGGATCCGGAGCCTCCGCGTCCGGGGACTGACGGCCTGTACCTGCGTCCCGGGCGCAGGTACAGGTTCCTTTCGCAGGTCGAAATCTTGGGTCACCGCGATTAGCGTTCGACGCGGACACAGTGATGGAGGCCACACCGGAGCCCCTTGCCAGCCGTCGCCGGATCATCAAGCGACCTCGGCTGACGCGAATACTCGACGCGAGCGGGGCGCGCCTGATCCTCCTCGTCGCGCCCGCCGGATACGGAAAGACGACGCTCGCGCACGAGTGGCTCGACTCCAAGCGCGCAGCCTGGTACCGAGGCACGCCGGCGTCTGCAGACGTGGCGGCGCTGGCAGTCGGGCTCGCGAACGCGGCGGCCGAGATCGTCCCGGGTGCAGGCGACCGCATGCGCCAGAGGCTGCGTGCCGCCGACCGTCCCGACGAGGACGTCGCAATCCTGGCCGAGATGCTCGCCGAGGATCTCGCAGCGTGGCCTGACGACGCATGGCTGGTGCTGGACGACTACCAGTACGCAATGGATTCGTCGGCATCAGGAGAGTTCGTCCGCGTGCTCACTGAGCTTCCGCAACTCAGCATGCTCGTCACTAGTCGTCGCCGACCACAGTGGGCGACGGCGCGGAGACGGATCTACGGCGAGCTTGAGGAAGTTGATCGCACCATGCTTGCCATGACCGAAGGTGAAGCTCTCTCTCTTCTCCAGTCCGACGACACAGGGACGCCCGCTTTCCTGTCTTCCGCGCAAGGATGGCCCGCGTTGATCGGCCTTGCAGCTCTTTCGAGCGGCCAATCGCTGGCTGGATTGTCGAGTTCCTCTTCGCCAGATGAGTATTTCGCTGAGGAGTTGTATGAGGCTGCGAGCCCGGAACTTCGAGACAGCCTCTGCGATCTCGCGCTGGCTCCAAGTCCCCGCTTGATCACCTATCTCTTCACAGGAACGGACGGGCGTGCACTTCTCGACGAAGGAGTACACGTTGGATTTCTCTCATGGGACGGTGCGTCGTACGAGTTGCACCCTGCGCTGCGCGATTTCCTCGTTCAGAGAAGCCTAGAACGAGGAAATCATCCAGAGAGAGTACGGAGTGTGGGACATGCACTCGTAACTGCAGGTGCATGGCACGACGCGTTCACATTCGTCCAAGAGCATGAGTCGGAGCAGCTGCTTCTTGAGCTCATCGACCAGGCGACGGATCCCCTGCTGGCAGACGGTCGGGTGTCGACCCTCGAACAGTGGCTGAACTACGCGGCGGAAAGACACCTCACAAACGAGGTGCTTGATTATGCGGAAGCTGAGGTTGCTTTCCGAAGCGCGTCCTACACCAAGGCTGAGGTGCTCGCCACACGTGCGGCGACTGGCCTCGGCCGCAGCCACCGCCTCACCTCCCGAGCATATGCGCGTGCTGGACATAGCGCTTTCCTGTCGGGAGGCATCGACGCCGCCTCGTCGCTACTGAGCAAGGCACTTGAGACAGCTCTCGTAAAGCGCGATGTGAGAGAGGCTCTGTGGGGTGAGTTTCTGTGCGCGGTCGAGCGCGAACGACCGGAAGGACTCTCCTTGCTCGTTCAGTTCGAAGAGGCGGTTGAGCATGACCCCGGTGACCGCATGCGAGTCAAAGCCGGAGAAATCCTCCTAGGAGTTCGCGGCCTGCGGGAGGTCACACCAGAACTCCTTTCCGCCATTCATCTCGCGGACAATGTCAACGACTGCCTAAGCGAATCTTCTTTTCTCAACGCATGGATGGCGTTGGCGATCTACTTCGGTCAGTACGGCGAGGTTCTTGAGATGGCCTCACGCCAGCGCAAGCTCATTGATGAGTTTCGCCTCGATTTCGTTCTTCCTCATCTTCATTTGCGAGAAGCTGCCGCGTATCGAGGCAGGAGACGCTTCCGTGACTCTCGAGCGGCACTAGACAGAGCGGACGCTGCAGCTGGGAACGCGGCCGATAGCGGCTTGATGAGCTCCCTCAAGATTGCTCGGGCCCACGTTGAACTTCAACAGGCTCGCCCACTCCTAGCGCTGCAATCACTTGAACGCCAGCCTCCGCCATCGCTTTCACCTAGCTGGAAAGGCGAGTACCTCGCTTCTAGAGCGTTGGCCTTCGCGGTTGCAGGAGATGCCGATGCAGCGTTGCAAGCTGCGGAATCTGCGGACGAATCGACGATCGCGGTCGAAGCAAGAGGCTTAAGCGCCTTCGCTCGGGCGATTGTCGAATGTCAGGCAGTGGCCTCTCGAGAGACTGAGGCCACCCGGCATGCCTACACACAAGCCGTCCGGAATCACAACGTGGATGGCCTCGTATCCGCGTATCGCGCTTATCCGCCCCTCCTGAGACAAATCTGGAATCGGTCTGAGCAGACCGAGTTCTTGCTCGAAGCGATCGAACGAGCGGGAGACGCATCCCTTGCGCGCACGGCCAAGATTCCAGTCCCTCCTAGCCCGCGCCACGGAGGCCGGCTGTCTCCCCGGGAGATGGAGATCCTAGATCTGCTTCGTCAGGGCTTGACTAACGCCGAGATCGCCCAGACGCTCTTTCTCAGCGTGAGCACCGTGAAAGTTCATGTGCGCCACATTTTCGAGAAGCTCGGAGTTCGCACCCGAACTGAAGCGGCGTCACGGGATGTCGACCAATAGGACTGCGTCGGTCAAGCAGCGCTAGCGGCGGCCGCGTCGGCCCTGTGGGCGGGTTTGAAGGTGAACCGCTGGCCGGCCCGATACTCCTCGTTGGCTCCAGCCAAAATCGCTTCGAAGGCTGCAACGACATTGTGTCAAATTGGCTCTCGACCGCCTGAGCCAGACGCATGCGAGCAACCTGACTTGGCATCGCGTCGCGATAAGGACGGTCCGACGTCATCGCGTTATACGCGTCCGCCACGGCGATGATGCGCGACAGGAGAGGAATCTCGTCGCCAGACAAGGCCGTCTGGATAGCCCTGCCCGTCGACGCGCTCGTGGTGGTGGCGAACGATCTTCGCGATCTCCGCGTAGTCGTCGACGTTCGCGAGGATGCGCTCCGCTGATCTCGGAGTGCTCCTCCATCTGGCGCCGCTCCTCGAGAGTTAGCGCACCGGGCTTTTCAAGAAGTCCAGGAGGAAGCCCGATCTTGCCGATGTCGTGAACGAGGCCGCACAGGTGCGCGAGTTGAACTTCCGCTTCTGAGAAGGCCCATCCGCGCGGCAATGTCCCGCGCGTAGATGGCGACTGCGGCTGAGTGGCCGGCCGTGTACCGATCTCGCGCGTCGAGCGTCGCGACAAGAGCGGTCGCGAAGGAGAGGTTGGCACGTTCAAGGTGCTTGTTCACCTCCGCGAGGTCGCTCGCGAGTCGGCGCTCCGCTTGATACAGCACGAACGATCTCTGCGCGGCAAGCGCCGGTGCGAGGAAGAGCGGAAGTACCCAGGGGGAAACCGATTGATATCCGAACGCCAGAAGAGCAACGCCGGGCACGTAGACCGGTAGCGCGGTCAGAGAGAGGGGAGCCATCTCGCGCAGAACGACGCGAAGGGCTTCCATGACCCCTCAAGCGTGAAGACGACCGCCGCAAAGGCGAGCGTCGAGAGCCTGCGTGCAGACCGCAGCCGCAGCCGTGGCAGCGCAAGAATCGAAGCGAGATCTGCCGCCGCCAAGTCGCGACTGCGACAAGTCCCGCCGCCGCTCCCGTCAGTGAACGACTCGATGCGTATAGAACCCACCGCGTACGCGGATTGGGCTCCTCGCCAAGCATCGAGGCGAACGAGACAGCCATCGCTCCGATCGGCCCGAACAGCACGGCTGCGAGCAGGATCGGAAAGAGCGAGATCGAGACCTTCAGGGCCCCGACATCTGGACTTGCCCCCGCTGAGCGAGAGCTGCCGCAACGCAGACAGCCGCGACCGCCAATGGATCTTCGAGCCTGTATCCGCCGCTACGATCAGGCGCGAAGAGCATCAACGCGCGCTCAGATCCCGCGAGAAACGCGGCATAGGCCTCAACCCGGGCCACCGGGCTCGAACGCTGACAAGTTGCGACCGCTGTTTCAGCGAAATTTCAGCCAAGCTATTGATTCCTCCCCCGAAAGGGTTACCCTCGAATTTGCCGTCAGTTCCCTAGCGAGAAGGAGTGATCACGTGCGGAAGATCATGCTTCGGTTGGCTTCCCGGGCCGCAAATCCCGGGGGCGTCATCGTTTGGTAGCTACCGCGTCGTAGCTTCCGTTTTCCACAGCAAATGGGCATCCCCCTGTTGAGGGATATCCACAAGGTGTGGACAACCACACAGAGGAAGCTGCGAAGCGGGAGGCTGCTAGGCAATCAGGCCGCGGCGGAAGCCGACGGCGACTGCGTGGGCTCGCGAGCGAGCCTGGAGCTTCGCCAGCAGGTGCCGCACGTGGCTCTTCACCGTCTCCTCCGACAGGAAGAGGCGATGGCCGATCTCACGGTTGACGAGTCCTTCGGAAACCAGCTGAAGGACCTCGATCTCGCGAGCGGTCGGCTCCTGTTCGAGCTCCCGGAGCGGAGCGGCGAACGGAATGACCTCGGCGTTGCCCTGTCCTCGCTTGGCCGCCACCTCGTCGAAACGCTTCGAGTGGCTTACGTATCTGGACAGGATCTCTTTGCGCTCTGCAGCGTCCACAGTGAACCGCGTATCGGCGCGGTTTGTCACCCGCTTTAGGTTTTTCGCCCCCTAGAACGAGGGTTACCGGTTTGCGGTACCCGGCCCGGCTAGTCCGGGGGCGGGCCTTCGATCGGTCGTACGACGCCCGGATCGAACACCGCCGTGATCTCTTTCGGCTGAATCCGGCCGGCTTTGATGTCCTCGGCCCAGTGACAGGCGACGACGTGCCCGTCGCCCATCTTGCGCAGTTCGGGCACGTCCGTCTTGCACCGGGTCTCCTGCACGTACGGGCAGCGCGTGTGGAAGCGGCACGCAGGGGGCGGGTTGGCCGGGCTCGGCAGGTCGCCGGCCAGCAGGATCGTTTCGCGCTGCATCTCGACCTCGGGATCGGGGATCGGCACCGCGGAGAGAAGGGTGATCGTGTACGGGTGCAGCGGGTTGTCGTAGAGCTCGTCGGCCGGCGAGATCTCGACGATCGAGCCGAGGTACATGACTGCGATCCGGTCGGAGATGTGCCGGACGACCGCGAGGTCGTGCGCGATGAAGAGATACGTGAGGTCGAACTCGTCCTGGAGGTTCTCGAGCAGGTTGATGATCTGCGCCTGGATCGAGACGTCGAGCGCCGAGACGGGCTCGTCGGCGACGACGAAGTCAGGATTCAGGGCCAGAGAGCGCGCAAGGCCGATGCGCTGACGCTGGCCGCCCGAGAACTCGTGCGGGTAGCGGCTCGCGGCGTCAGCGGGGAGCCCGACGATCAGAAGCAGCTCGCGCACGCGCGACGCCGCCTGGCGCCGGTTCGCCAGGCCGTGGGTGCGGAGGGGCTCGCCGACGATGCGCCCGATGGAGTGGCGCGGGTTCAGCGACGCGTACGGGTCCTGGAAGACCATCTGCATCCGTCGACGCAGCGGACGCAGGTCGTCCTCGCCGAGGTTCGTGATGTCCTGGCCGTCGAAGACGATCGAGCCACCGGTCGGCTTGTACAGCCGGAGGATCGCCCGGCCGACCGTCGACTTCCCGCAGCCCGACTCGCCCACGAGCCCGAGCGTCTCGCCGCGCTTGACATCGAGCGACACGCCGTCGACGGCCTTCACGTCACCGACGTGGCGATCCAGGACGACGCCGCTCTTGATCGGGAAATAGACCTTGAGGTCGCGGAGCTCGAGCAGATTGCCGTCAACGCTCAAGGCGCGACGACCTGCTTGCGCAAGTTCTGCCACTCGTCCTCGGGCACGGGGTTGAAGCACGCGACCTTGTGCCCGCGCTCGATCTCCTCGAGCGGCGGCACCTCCTGGCTCGACAACTCGACCTCGAAGCGGCAGCGCGGCTGGAACGGGCACGCAGCCGGCGTACGGAGCATGTCTCGAGGAGCGCCTTCGATCGGGTGCAGACGGGTCTTGCGCGCGGCGTCGAGCCTTGGAATCGACTGGAGCAGACCGAGCGTGTACGGGTGGCGCGGCTTGGCGAACAGCTGCCGCGTGGTACCCGTCTCCATGAACATGCCCGCGTACATCACGTTGACGCGCTCGCACATGCCTGCGACGACGCCCAGGTCGTGCGTGATCATGATCAGCGCCGCGTTCTCCTCGGCGACGAGCTCACGCAGCAGGTTGAGGATCTGCGCCTGGATCGTCACGTCGAGCGCGGTCGTCGGCTCGTCGGCGATCAGGACTTTCGGCTTGCAGGCGAGAGCCATCGCGATCATCGCTCGCTGGCGCATGCCCCCCGAGAACTGGTGCGGGTAGTCGCGGAGCCGCTGGTGCGCGCTCGGGATGCCGACGCGGTCGATGAGCTCGGCGGCGCGATCCTCCGCTTCGCGCTTGCTCATGTCGAAGTGCGTCTCGATGGACTCGCGAAGCTGGCGCCCGATCGTGAGCACCGGGTTCAGGCTCGTCATCGGGTCCTGGAAGATCATCGCGATCTCCCGGCCCCGGATGTCCCGCATCTCTTTGTCGGAGAGCTGGATCAGGTCGCGATCGCGGAGGAGCGCCCTGCCGGTGGTCACGCGACCCGCCCTGGGCAGGATCCCCATCAGCGCCAGTGCGGTCACGCTCTTGCCGCAGCCGGACTCGCCGACGATCCCGAGCGTCTCGCCGGGGGCGATGTCGAACGTGATCCCGTTGACTGCATGGACCGTCCCACGCGAGGTCCAGAACTCCACACGGAGGTCCTCTACCGACAGGAGAGCGCCTCTCTCGGCCACTAGGCCCTCCCGCGGAATCTCGGATCGAGGGCCTCGCGCAGGCCGTCGCCGATCAGGTTGAAGCCGAGCACCGAGATCACGATCGCAGCCCCGGGGATCAAGGCGAGGAACGGCGCGGTCTGGAGGTAGCGGGTCGTGTCCGTGAGCATCGTCCCCCACTCCGGCGTCGACGGATCCTGCGGCCCGAGGCCGAGGAAGCCGAGACCGGCCACGTCGATGATCGCCGTCGCCAGAGCGAGCGTCCCCTGCACGATCACCGGCGAGATCGAGTTCGGAATGACGTGCGAGGACAGGATCACCCGGCCGCGGATGCCGACGGACCGCGCCGCGAGGATGTAGTCCGCCTCCTTCGTCCCAAGGATCGAGCCGCGGAGGAGCCGGGCGAAGATGGGGATCTGAGTCACGCCCACCGCGATCATGATCTGGACGAGGCCCGGGCCGAGCGCGGCGACGATCCCGATCGCGAGCAGCAGGCCGGGGATCGCCAGCATGATGTCCATCAGCGCGCATCAGCACCGAATCGACCCAGCCCCCGGCATAGCCCGCGACCGCGCCGATGAGCAGCCCGATCGAGAGGCCGACGGCGACCGAGACGACCCCGATCAGGAGCGAGTAGCGAGCGCCGTACACGACCCGCGAGAAGAGGTCGCGGCCGAGCGGGTCGACTCCGAAGAGATGCTCGGAGGACGGCCCCGGGCAGCAGCCTCCGTTGAGAAGCGAGAGCTCCTGATGCAGCGGGTCGTAGGGGGCGATCAACGGCGCGAAGAGCGCGACGAAGACGAACGTCCCCACCATGAAGAACCCGACGACGGCACCGCGGTTCTGACGCAGCCGCCGCCAGGCCTCCGACCAGAGCCCGCTCGGCGGCGCCTCGAGGCCGAGTTCTGTCGCTTCGATCTCGGCGATGCTCACGAGACTCTGATCCTTGGGTTGACGAGGGCGTAGGTGAGGTCGACGACCAGGTTGACGAGGACGAAGATGACCGCGATGAACAGAATTCCGCCCTGCAAGACGGGGTAGTTTCGGCTCCTGATCGCATCGACGAGCCAGGTGCCCATCCCGGGAAAGGCGAAGACCGTCTCGGTGAGCACTGCTCCCGACAGGAGCAGGCCGGTCTGGAGCCCGATGATGGTGATGATCGGCAGCATCGCGTTCCGCAGCACATGCCGAGAGTCCACCTCACGCGGCGAAAGCCCCTTGGCTCGGGCGACCCGAACGTAGTCCTCGTTCTGCACGTCGAGAACGGCTGCGCGGGTGATGCGCGCGATGATCGCGAGCGGGATCGAGCCAAGCGCGATCGCCGGCAGGATCAGATGCTTGACGACGTCCCAGAAGATCGCGAGGTCGCCGGTCCACAGCGAGTCGATCAAGTAGAAGTTCGTCGGATGGTCGAAGTCGATGCGCGCGTCGACCCGGCCGGTGGTCGGTAACCAGCCCAGCTGCACCGCGAAGACGTACTTGAGCAGGATCGCGAGGAAGAAGATGGGGATCGAGACGCCGAGCAGCGAGACGAACAGGCTCGCGCTGTCGATCGCCCGTCCGTAGTGCTTCGCGGCGAAGAACCCCAGCGGTATGCCCAGCAGCGAAAAGAGCATCGCGGCGATGGCGAGCTCGATCGTCGCCGGGAAGCGCTGCTTCAGCTCGTCGGTGACCGGGCGGCGGGTGGTGACGCTCGTTCCCAGGTCGCCGCTCGCCGTCGTCTTCACGTACTCCCAGTACTGGACCTGAATCGGCTTGTTGAGCCCGTAGTCGCGCTCGATCTGGGCGATCGCCTCGGGCGTCGCCCGCTCGCCGAGAAGCGCCTCGGCCGGCCCGCCCGGGAGCGCTCGGATCCAGATGAAGACGAGGAAGGAGAGCCCGATCAGGATCGGGACGAGAAGCAGGAGCCGGCGGACGATGAATTTGAACATCGGTCCGCCGGCCTCTGCTGGATCACATCCCTACTTCTCGATCGAGACGGTGGAGAACGGCTCGAGCGAGACCGGGCTCGGCACGTAGCCCTTCACGTTCGACTTGAACGCGAGCGCGGGCTTCGTGTTCACGTAGGGGACGCCCGGGAGGAACCTCATGATCTCCTCGTTCGCCTCCTTGTAGAGCTCGGTCCGCTTCGCGGCAGTCGGTCTCACGCTCCGCCTTGTTGAGCGTGTTGAAGATCTCCTCGTTCTGGAACCCGAACTGGTCGGTCGGCTGCTGGAAGAACGTCCCGATGAAGTTGTCGGGATCGCCGTAGTCGCCGGTCCAGCCGATCAGGTTCAGCGCTCCGGCCTTGCCCTCGTCGACGCGGCCCACGTAGTCGGGGCTCCACGGCGCGCTGTGCGGCACGACCTTGAAGCCGGACTTGTTCAGGCTGGCCGCGAAGGCCTCGAAGTTCCGCTTCGGGTCCGGCATGTACGGCCGCGAGACGTCGGTCGGGTACCAGAAGTCGACCTTGAGGGGCATCTGAACGCCTGCCTTCTTCAGGAGCGACTTCGCCTTCGCCGGGTCGTACGGGTACTTCTGGACGTCGTCCGAGTAGCCAAAGAGCGACGGCGGCATGAACTGCGTCGCCACCTGGCCGCGGCCGGCGTAGAAGTTATTGACGACGGCCTCGCGGTCGAGCCCGGCCGCAACTGCCTGACGCACCTCGATCTTGTCGAACGGCGGGACCTTCTGGTTGATCGTCACATAGCCGACGTTGAAGGCCGGCCGGTCGAGGACCTGGAGGTTGTCGTCGCCCTCGAGCGTCTTGATGTCCTGCGGCTCGACGAGGTCGTAGCCCTCGATCTCGCCGCTCTGCAGCGCCTGCAGGCGGGCGGCGTTGTCGGCGATCGGCCGGAAGATCAGCTCGTCGAGCTTCGCCTTGTCGCCCCAGTAGTCGTCGTTCTTCTCCATGACGAGCCGGTCGCCACGGGTCCACGACTTGAACTTGAACGGGCCGGTGCCCGTCGGATGCTGCGTCGCGTAGGAGCCGGTCGGCTTGAAGCCGGTCTCCTCGTCGACCGAGCCCTTGTCGGCGTCGTACTTCTTGAGCGCCTCGGGGCTTGCCATCGTGAAGTTCGTCAGCGCGAGCGCGCCGAGGAACGACGCGGACGGCTTCGTCAGGTTGATGACGACCGTGTGCTCGTCTTTGGCCTCGCAGCTCTTGTAGAGGCTCGGCGTCTTCCCGTCCGAGAAGCCCCCGAAGACCGTCTGCCAGTAGTAGGTCGCGCTCTGCTGCTGGAACGGACCCTTGAAGTTGTACCAACGGTCGAAGTTGAAGCAGACCGCTTCGGCATTGAAGTCCGTGCCGTCGTGGAACTTCACGTTCTCCCGCAGGTCGAACGTCCACGAGGTGCCGGCCGCGTCGGCCTTCCAGCTCGTCGCGAGCGCTGGGACGACCTCGGTCGTGCCCTCCTTGAGGGTGACGAGACCCTCGAACATCTGGTCGATCGGCCGGAGCGACTCACCGTCGGAAACGAGTGCGCCGTCGAGAGCGACCGGATCGGATGCGGTGCCGAAGACGAGCTCGCCGCCTTCACCGCTGCTGCTGTCCGATTTGCTACTTCCTCCGCAGCCCGCCGCGACAAACGCGAGCGCTAACGCAGCGAGTGGGAAGACGAACCAAAGCCTGCTCAACTTCATGCTGCCCTCCTGGGTGCTGGATGCGAAACGCCAGTATCGCCACGCCTGACCCAGGCGGCAAGCGGAACCGCGAAGATCGTCGCCGCTAGCCGCTGAAGATCGGCGTATCCGCGAGCGCGAGCCGATCCTCGAGATCGGTGCTCCGGTACATCTCGAGAACCACGCGGTAGCGTTTCCGCCGGTCCGGGATCTGGACGAAGATGTCCTGGCCCCCCGTCTCCGAACATCTGTCCGGCGTGACGAGCCTGGCGAGTGCCCGGTCCTGGGTTCGGTCGACGGCCCCGAGCGTGCCGTCCTTCTCGACCGAGAGGAGTGTCCATCTGATTGGCAGCTTCGCCCCGCGTAGGTCGTCGGTCTTGTAGCTGAAGCGGACCTCAGCGCCGAGGATGTTGGGCTCGCTCAGGATCTCCGCCCGGGACGCGCCCGACCGGAAGAGATGGTCGCGGAAGCGCACGTGCGGGAAGACGGGCACCCCGGTGAACTCCGCGCCCGACGCTCCGACGCAGGGCTTGAGGCTGGGCCGGACCGTGAAGACGAGAGCGAGCGTCGCCGCGATGAGCGGGATGATCACGGCCAGCGCCTTGACGATCCGCATCGGCATGGGACTGGCGTCAGCGGCGGCGACGGAAGACGGCCTGGACGGTCTTGGGCGCGGTCACACGCAGAGTGCACGTCTTCTTCTTGCCGGCGCAGAAGCCGCTCCAGAAGACGAAGTTGCCGCGCCGTCCCGGCTTCGCCTTGAGGGTCACGGTCGCGCCCTGCCCGTACAGCCCCTCGCAGTCGAAGAGCGTCGTCCGGCCGCAGTGGATTCCACCGCCCGCCAAGACCATCCCGGGACCCGAGACCGAGACGTTGACGCCCAGGCGAGGCGGCGCCGGCGGGGGAGGAGGACCTCCCGTCCCCGTGCCGTCGGAATTGTCGAGGATGATCGCGCACTCGCGGGCGTCCCCCACGCACAGGCCGTTCCACTTCGTGATGTCGCCCCGGATCGTGACGAGCGTGCCGCTCGGGAACTCCGCCTGGCACGTCGGCGGGCAGTCGATGCCCGGCGGGTCGCTGGTCACGTGCGATCCCTCGGGAACCACGGTCAGCTGCGGCTCGTCGGGATCGGGATCGTCGTGCGCGAACGCGGCAAGCAGCTCGATGTCCCGGTCGAGGATGATCGAGCACTGTGCGCCGATGCCACAGGGCTCGCTCCATCTGCCGAAGAGGCCGCCGGAAGTCGGGAGCGGCAGTCAGCGTGAACGAGGTCCCGGCCGGGAAGTCGGCAGAGCATTGATCGCCGCCCTTCCCGCAGACGATTCCCGAACGGGTCGCTAGTGACGGTGCCCGGGCCGCTGACTGTGAGCCCAACCCTTGTCGTTCTCCTGACGAAGGCCGCTCGGACGGTTCTCGCTCCGTCGACGGACACGAAACACCTGGATGACGTTCCCACGCAGCCGCCGCTCCAGTGGCCGAACGCGAAGGAGCTCTCGGGAGTCGCCCCGAGCGAGACGACGGCGCCGCGGCGATACCGGGCGGAGCATCGTGCGCCGCAGTCGATTCGCCCGTCACGGCTCGCGACCGTACCGTTGCCGTCGATGCTCACGCGCAGCTTCGGCTTGGCGACCGACGCGCCGGCGGCCGACGTCAGAGGCGCCGAGCGCAAGAGCCGCAATGATGAGCCGCAGGAAGAGCGGTCGTCCCATCGGGACCTCCTCCTGATCGCACTCAGTGTCGCGCGCGGTCGGGCGCGCGTCAACGCAGCGGCGTGATTACCGCCTAGGCGACCGCGACCGAGCTGAGCTCGCGCAGAGCCGACAGGCGCGCCAGCGCCTGAGCCTCGAGCTGCCGGACGCGCTCGCGCGTCAGGTCGAGCTCGTGCCCGATCGCCTCGAGCGTCCACGGCTCGCCCTCGAACCCGAACCGCAGCTCGAGGATGCGCCGCTCACGCTCGGGGAGAGCGTCGAGCGCCTTGCGCACGCCCTGGCGGCGGAGCGACTCCTCCGCCTCGTCGAACGGATCGGCAGCTTCGCGGTCTGCGAACAGATCGCCGAGCTCGCCCTCGTCGTCCGCGCCGACCGTCTGGTTCAGCGAGACCGACGCGTGGGCGGCGCCGAGTGCCTCGTCGACGTGCTGCATCGGCAGCCCGGTCGCCTCGGCGAGCTCCTGCTTCGTCGCCTCACGGCCGAGCTCGACCTCGAGCCGGCGCGCTGCGCGCGAGAGCTTCTGCTGGCGCTCGACCACGTGCACGGGCACGCGGATCGTCCGCGCGTGATTCGCGACGGCGCGCTGCACCGACTGGCGGATCCACCAGGTCGCGTAGGTCGAGAACTTGAAGCCGCGGCGCCAGTCGAACTTCTCGACGGCGCGGTTCAGCCCCAGGGTTCCCTCCTGGATCAGGTCGAGGAACGGAACGCCGAGCCCTCGGTAGCCCTTCGCGATCGAGACGACGAGCCGGAGGTTCGACTCGATCATCCGGCGCTTGGCGAGCATGTCGCCGCGCTCGATCGCCTTGGCGAGGGTGACCTCCTCGGAAGCGGTGAGCAGCTTGTGGCGGCCGACGTCGGCCAGGAAGAGCTGGAGCGAGTCGGCGGACCCGACGATCGCGTCGGGGTCCGGCGCCTTCTGGACGGGCTCGGCGGCCGGCTTCGCTTCCTCCTCGGCGCGCGACGTCGAGGCCGATCGCCTCGAGCTCGCGCGTCAGCTGCTCGACGTCACCGTCGTCGAGGTCGTGCTCGAGCGCGAAAGCCTCGATCTCGGTCGGCTCGACGTGGCCACGCTCTTCGGCGGCTTCGACGAGTGACCGGGCGCCCTCGGTCTCGAGTAGCTCGGAAATCTGCTGGTGCGTCAACTGCGGTTCCTCTTCCTTTCGTACCTGCGGATTTGTCTGCACTGTAAGACGGCGGGCGGTCATTGAACGTTCTTACTGTAGGCGGCGTTTCCTGGTGATGCCAGGAGGAAGCGACCCTCTATTGCGGCTTGCCTACGAAAACGAGTGTTCGTACCTGCTTATTCCGTTGCGGCGGGCTCTTTGGTTCTCGCTCGAGCCGGAAACTCGAACTCGACCTTGCCCTCATCATTCAAGACGAGCCGCGCCCGAAAAGGTTTGCCGGCTCTGGAACGGAAGCCTGACAAAACTTCCTTCGTCTTGCCCTCCTCGAGCAGCTGCCGCGCGACCTCCGGCGTCAGCGTCCGCCCCGCGACGCGCTTCCAGATGACGAAGCCGCAGCCCGTCTCCTCGCGGGACTTCCAGCTCGTGCAGCCGTAGGCCTTCGAGTTCTCGCGGATGATCTCGCCGGTTTCGGCGCCGCAGCGGGGACACAGGCCCAGCTCCACGCGCTCCGGGCGGAGCTTCTCCTTGTCGAGCGCAGCGATCGCCTCGACCGTGGAGCGAGCGAAGTCCTCGATGCCCTTGATGAAGTCGTCCTTCTGCCCGTTGCCGTGCTCGATGTCGCCGAGCCGCTTCTCCCAGTCGCCGGTCAGCTCGGGCGAGGTGAGCTTGTTCTCCTCGAGCATCGTGATCACCTGCAGGCCCTTCGGGGTCGGCATCAGATCCTTGCCGCCGCGCTCGATGTACTCGCGGCGGATCAGCGTCTCGATCGTCTCGGCGCGCGTGGCCGGGGTGCCCAGGCCGCGCTCCTTCATCGCCTCGCGGAGCTCCTCGTCGTCGACGAGCTTGCCCGCGGTCTCCATCGCGGAGAGAAGCGTCGCCTCGGTGTAGCGCGGCGGCGGCCGCGTCTCCTTGGCCTCGCTCTCGACGGACACGACCTTGACCTGCTGGCCCTTCTCGAGCGGCGGCAGCTCTGTGCTCTCGGGGTCGTCTTCCTTCGATACACCCTCCGCGTCGGCCTCGAGGCCGTACACGCCGCGCCAGCCGGCCTCGAGCGTGACCTTGCCCCGGGTGCGGAAGCGCTCGTCCTCGACGACGGTGATGACGGTCGTCCGCGCGTAGCGCGCCGGCGGATGGAAGACGGCCAGGAAGCGCCGGGCGATGAGGTCGAAGATGCGGCGCTCGTCCGGCGAGAACGTGCTGACGTCGTGCTCGACGTCCGTGGGGATGAGCGCGTGGTGGTCGTCGACCTTCGCGTCGTTGACGACCCGGGCGAGAGGAAGCGAGTCGAGCTTGAGCACGAACTGCGCTCCCGCCGCGTACTCGGGGATGTCGACGAGGGTCGCCGCGGTCGGCTTCAGCTGCGGGACGAGGTCGCCCGACAGCCAGCGGGAGCTCGTGCGCGGATACGTGATCGCCTTCTTGCCCTCGTACAGGGACTGGGCGGCCGAGAGCGTGCGGCGCGCCGAGAAGCCGAACCGTCGGTTCGCGTCGCGCTGGAGCGAGGTCAGGTCGTAGAGGAGCGGCGCCCGCTCCGACTGCTCCTTGCGCTCGACGTCCTCGACGGTGCCGGTCTTGCCGGAGACCTTCGTGACGATCTCCTCGGCGCGCTCGGCCTCCTTGAGCCAGGTCTCCTGGCCCGTCGGCGTGTCCTTGTCGTCCGCCTTGATCGGGTCGAACCAGAGACCCTGGTAGCGCGGGTCGAAGCTCGCGTGAACGAGCCAGTACGGCTCCGGGACGAAGGCCTGGATCTCGCGCTCGCGGGCGACGATGATCGCGAGCGTCGGGGTCTGCACGCGGCCCAGCGAGACGACTCCGCCGACCCACGCGCGGCCGCGGATGGTCGCGGCGCGGGTCGCGTTCATGCCGACGAGCCAGTCTGCTTCCGAGCGCGCTCGGGCGGCCGACTCGAGCGGCTGGAGCTGAGTCTCCGGGACGAAGCTGCTCGAAGCCGTCGCGGATCGCCTGTCTTCGTCATCGAGCTGATCCAGAGGCGCTCGACGGGCTTCGGCGCGTCCGCGCTCGTCGGCGGCGTGCCGAAGACAGACTCGTAGAGGTACGCGAAGATCAGCTCGCCCTCGCGGCCGGCGTCGCAGGCGTTGATCACGTGTTCGATGTCGTCGCGCTTGAGGAGCGTCTCGACGAGCTTCAGCTGCTTCTTCGACTTCGCGTCGCGGGGGACGAGCTTGAACCCGTCGGGCGGGACGATCGGGAGATCGGCCATGCGCCACTTCTTCCACTTCTCGTCGTACTCCTCGGGCTCGGCGAGCTGCACGAGATGGCCGACCGCCCAGGCGATGACGTAGTCGTCCGACTCGAGAAAGGTCGGCTCGTCCTTCGTCGCTTTCTTCGCCTTCGGGCTCAGGTCGGCGAGCGTGCGCTTCTGGAAGACACCGTCTAGCGCGCCCGCGATGTCGCGGCCGACGGATGGCTTCTCGGCGATGATGAGCGTCTTCATTTCGTCCCTGACCTTAGCGTTGCGTGTCAACTTCGCCTCTCTACCGCCTGGCCGGATACCTCACAGGGCCGCCTGTGAAGCTGCTTTTCCGGCTGCAGGCGTCCGGAACGGAGCATCTTCCACGCGAGGGTGGCTACGTCCTCTCTCCGAACCATCTGTCGAATCTCGACCCGTGGCCGCTCGGATTGCCTCTGTTCCCGCGTCGGCAGATTCGATTCATGGCGAAGGTGGAGCTGTTTCGGTCGCCTCTGTGGCCGGTCCTGAAGTTCGGCGGAGCGTTTCCGGTGCGCCGCGGCGAGGGCGATACGGTGGCGATCGAGACCGCGGTGCAGCTGGCGAAGGACGGTGAGGTGGTGGCGATCTTTCCGGAAGGAACGCGAAGGAGGAAGGGGCTCGTGAAGAAGCACCAGGCGCGGGCACACACCGGCGCGGCCCGGGTTGCGCTGGAGGCGGACGTGCCGCTGATTCCGGCTGCGATCGCGGGGACGGACCGGATCACGCGGCTCGGGCCGCTGCGGGTGGCGTACGGCGCTCCGATCGAGCTCGACGACCTTCGGGGCCAGGATCTGCGCGAGGCGGCGCAGATCGGGACCGACCGGCTGATGGCCGCGATCATGGAGCTGGAGAGGTCATTGTGAAGCCGCTGCTCGTCGTCGATGGAGACTCGCTCGCGCACCGCGCCTACCACGCGCTGCCGAAGACGATCAAGCGGGCCGGAGGGAAGCAATCCGGTGCGATCGTCGGCTTCACGAACTTCATCGTCCGGCTCTGGGAGGCCGAGCAGCCGCGGAGCGTGGTCGTCGGGTGGGACACGCTCGAGGTGCCGACGTACAGGCACGAGGCGTACGAGCCGTACCAGAGCGGACGCGTCTTCGACCCTGCGCTGCTGGAGCAGCTGCCGATGCTCCCCGAGCTCGTGCGGGCGCTCGGGTTCACGGCGGGGAAAGCGCCGGGCTACGAGGCGGACGACTTCCTGGCGGCCGCTGTTGCGGCGGCGAAGAAGAAGCGCTGGCCTGCGCTCGTCGTCACGTCCGACCGGGACTCGTTCCAGCTCGCGGCGAAGACCGTGACCATCCTCACGCCCACCCGCGGCGTGAGCGAGCTCGCGCGGATCGGGCCGGACGAGGTGCGCGAGCGCTACGGCGTCGAGCCGAAGCAGGTGCCGGACTTCATCGCGCTTCGGGGCGATCCGTCGGACAAGCTGCCGGGCGCCCCCGGGGTCGGGCCGAAGGGTGCGGCGCAGATCATCGCGCAGTACGGCACGCTGGAAAAAGCCTTGAAAGCAGGGAGATTCGCGGCGATCGCAGAGGAGCTCCGGCTCTATCGCCGAATTGCCACGTTAGACGCCTCCGCTCCTCTCTCTCCCCTCGAAGATCAGTCCCCTCTATGGGCGGAGGCGTCCGCTCTCCTCTCCGACTGGGGCATGAACCAGATGGCCGAGCGGCTGGCCGCCCGCGCGGAGTAGCGATCGAGGTCTTCACGCACCCCGACATGGTCCGG
Organism: uncultured Actinomycetes bacterium; assembly: GCA_963712635.1. Taxonomy (GTDB): domain Bacteria; phylum Actinomycetota; class Thermoleophilia; order Gaiellales; family Gaiellaceae; genus VAXT01. Next base: position 1,333,108 of record CAVQIS010000008.1, read on the forward strand.
CTGCACCCGACCGGACACCATCCGGACACGCCCAGGCGCCTCGAGGTGCTTCTGGAGGCGATTCCGGACTGGAGCGAGGCCGCGCCGGCCACGGTCGAGCAGATCGAGCGCTGCCACGCGCGCGACTACATAGAGCAGGTGCAGGCCGTGAGCGCGCCGACGTGGCTGGACGGGGACACGATCGCGTCCGAAACGTCGTTCGAGGCGGCGCTCCTCGCCGCGGGTTCCGCGATCGCCGCGGTCGAGCACGGCGGCTTCGCGCTCGGCCGGCCGCCCGGGCACCATGCTCGTCCGGCCGCGGCGATGGGCTTCTGCATCTTCGACAACGTCGCGATCGCGGCCCGTCACGCGCAGGCCGAGCTCGGGATCGAGCGCGTCGCGATCGTCGACTGGGACGTCCATCACGGGAACGGCACCGAGGAGATCTTCCGTGACGACGACTCGGTCTTCTTCGTCTCGATGCACGAGTGGCCGTTCTATCCCGGATCGGGCGGACCGCAGGACCAGGCCGACACGACGCTCAACGTCCCGCTCGGGGCGGGTTGCGGAGACGAGGACTACGAGCGCGCGTTCGACCACGTCGTCGAGCCCGCCGTTCGCGCGTTCGAGCCGGATCTCGTGCTCGTCTCCGCCGGGTTCGACGCGCACACCGAGGACCCGCTCGCGGGGATGAACGTCACCGAGGACGGGTTCCGCGAGCTGGCACGCCGCAGCGCTGCCCTCGCGCCGCGCTGCGCAGCTGTGCTGGAAGGCGGCTACAACCTGAGCACGCTTCCCCGCCTGGTCGCCGCCGCATTGGACGGTTTCTCCTAATGCGCGCGTGGGCCTGACGAAGGCGGGGTAGTTCTCGCGCATGGAGATCGAGGGGAAGGTCGCGCTCGTCACAGGCGCCGGCTCCGGTGGGACGGGCCGCGCCATCGCGGGCGCCCTGGCTCGATACGGGGCTGCGGTAGTCGTCAACGACGTCGACGACGAAGGCGGCGGAAGGACGGTCCGTCTGATCGAAAGTGCCGGCGGCCGAGCCGCGTTCGTCCGCGCGGACATGACGCTCGAAGACGAGATCGGGGCGGCGATCAGCTTTGCCGAGAGCACGTTCGGCGGGCTGGACATCCTCGTCAACAACGCGGGCGGCACGCCCGGACCGCATTTCCCCGACGCACCTACCGAGCACTGGAGCCGCACGCTCGACCTCAACCTCCGCGGGCCGATGCTCGCGATCCAACACGCCCTCCCCGCGATGCGCCGCCGTGGCGGGGGCGCCGTCGTCAACATCTCGTCGGTCGCGGGCATCGGCTGGCAGCCGCACAGCTCGCCGGAGTACTCGGCCGCCAAGGCCGGGCTCGCTCGACTGACCGCGACCCTCGCCCCACTCGCCGAGCGCGACAGCGTCCGCGTGAACTGCATCGTCCCCAACTGGATCGGCACCGATGAGGTGCTCGCGGAGATCGAGGCGATGACGCCGGAGAAGCGCGTTGAGGAAGGAGTGCCTGACGCCCTGACCAGTCCGGAGGAGATCGCCGACCTGGCCGCTCGCCTGATCGAGGACGAGAGCCTCGCGGGGCGCGTATTCGTCTGGTGGACCGGGCGCGAGCCGACGGCCGTCCCGCTGGATGATCTGCCCGGAAATTGATCCCGGCCGCTTTGTCGCGTACCCTGGGGGAAGACCCGCGACGAAAGGAGGTTCGACGATGACTGAGTTTTCCGTTGCCCGAGCCTCCGGCCGCGCCCGCTAGGGAGCGCGTTCTCCTGAGGCTCGCCCGTTGCGCCCCGAGAGGGGCGTCCTTCGTGTTCCCAAGCCAAAGGAGTTTCAGTTGCAGTTGGAAGACCTCGGCTGGGACGCGTTCTTCGCAGACGCGTTCGAGCCATATGCAGCAGACAATCTGATCCCGGCGCGCGTGTCGGCGCGCCACCACGGGCCGTGCGAGCTCCTCACGGAGAACGGACGGATGGGCGGCCTGCCCGCGGGCAAGCTGTCCGACGAGGAGCTGCCCGCGGTCGGGGACTGGGTCGCGATCCGTCCCGTCGAGGGCGAGCGCAAGGCGATCATCGAGGCCGTCCTGCCGCGGCGCACCTCGTTCTCCCGCAAGGAGGCGTACCAGCGAACCGTCGAGCAGGTCGTGGCCGCGAACGTCGACACGGTGTTCATCGTCACCGCGTTCGGGTTCGACCTCAACCCGAGGCGCCTCGAGCGCTACCTGACCGCGGCCTGGGACAGCGGGTCGACCCCGGTCGATCGTCGTCAACAAGCTCGACACCGCCGACGACCCCTGGGCGGAGCTCGCTCTCGTGGAGCCTGTTGCGATGGGCGTGCCCATCCACTCGGTGAGCGCGGTCACGGGCGAGGGCCTCGACGACCTCGATGCATACCTGCGCGCCGGAGCCACGATCGTCCTGCTCGGCTCGTCCGGAGTCGGCAAGTCCACCCTCATCAACCGCTTCGCCGGGAGCGAGCTGCTCGAGACCTCGGCGACGAGCGCAGCTGGGCGAGGGCGGCACACGACTTCCCATCGCGAGCTCGTGCCGCTTCCTTCCGGGGCGCTCTTGCTCGACACCCCGGGGATGCGCGAGCTGCAGCTCTGGGCCAACGAGGAAGTGCTCGATACCACGTTCTCGGAGATCGCACAGTTCTCCTCGGAGTGCAAGTTCTCCGACTGCTCGCACACGAGCGAGCCGGGTTGCGCGATTCGCCGGGCGCTCGGGGACGGCACGCTCTCGCAGGAACGCTGGTCGAGCTACACGAAGCTCCAGCGCGAGATCCGGGCGCTCGAGATCCGCAAGGACGCACGGCTTCGCTCCGAGGAGCGCAAGAAGTGGGCGAAGTTCTCGAAGAGCCGAAGAAAGACGGTCTATTGAGCCAGGGGCGGCGTACAGGTTGACGTCCACGCCAGCTCGGGTCCTTGAGCAGGGCGTAGCGCTGACCCCAGAACGCGTCCCAGGGCTCCTTCTCGCCGTGGAACCCCGCTTCTGTTACACGCGCGTAGATCTCGTCGACCTCGGCGGGGCTCGCGCACTCGAAGTTGAGCGAGATGTGGTTCCCCGTCTCCAGCTTCCAGTCATCGATGAAGCTGCGCATCGTCTCCTCGCAGTCGAGCATGAAGCGGACGCCGTTCGGGAGGAACGTGTCGACGTGGCCCTCGTCGGGCGTCTCGGGGACGTCGAGGCCGAGCAGGCGGTAGAAGCGGATCGACTCGGCCATGTCGGTGGCGACGATCCCGATCGCGTTCAGCTGCGGCATCGGTCTCATTCAAGCGCATCTCGAAAGGAGGCGTGATGCCTGAGAACCACTTCGGCGGGAAGATCGCGGAGCGCTACGACAAGTCCTCCGCGGACATGTTCGATCCGGCCGTCGTTGCTCCGGTCGTCGACTTCCTCGTCGAGCTGGCAAGAGGCGGCGCCGCGCTCGAGCTCGGGATCGGCACAGGCCGGATCGCACTTCCGCTCTCGCAGCATGGCGTGCGCGTCCACGGAGTCGACCTGTCCGAGGACATGGTCGCGAAGCTGCGGGAGAAGCCAGGAGCGGAGGCGATCGATGTGGAGATCGGCGACTTCGCGACGACGAAGGTCGACGGCACGTTCTCGCTCGCGTACCTCGTCTTCAACACGATCAACAACCTGACCACGCAGGACGAGCAGGTCGCGTGCTTCCAAAACGTCGCGGAGCACCTCGAGCCGGGCGGCTGCTTCGTGATCGAGGTCGGCGTCCCCGGCCTGCGGACGCTACCGCCGGGTAAGAGGCTCCAGGTCTTCGACGTTCGGCGCCGACCACATCGGGATCGACGAGTACGACTCGGCGAACCAGGGGCTCGATCTCGCACCACCTCTTTCCCGCCGGCGACGGCAGTGGGAGCTGCGATCGATCCCGTTCCGCTACGTGTGGCCGGCCGAGCTCGACCTGATGGCGCGACTTGCGGGGATGACGCTGCGCGAGCGCTGGAGCGGCTGGAAGCGCGAGCCGTTCACGAGCGAGAGCACGAAGCACGTCTCGGTCTGGGAGAAGACCGCCTAGCGCACGAGCCTGCGGGCCTCGGGATCCCACCGCCACAGGTTGTCCTGCGGACATCAAGGCTTGAGGAAGATGGCTCAGTCCTTGCGCGTCTTGTTACAAGAATCGCGGTGCCTGCGGCCTCCGCCAGACGCCAGGAGGACGAGCATGTCCACCACTTCCCTCGCAGGCCTGATCCGCAAGACGACCCTCGCGGCGCTCGTGACGCTCGTGCTGCTCGCCACGGTAGTCGTCTCCTCGAGCGCGAGCCCATCCGCAGCCGTCCAGGATCCCGAGCGGAACGCGACAACGCCGACCGGCTGGCACTTCTGGGTCGGACAGACCCGAGCGCAGATCGACAAGCGTGCGGACCAGGCGGGAGAGCGAGTCGTGGACGTCAACGTCGACTCCGTCAGTCCCCTGCGCTTCAGCGCCGTGCTCGTCCGAAACACCGGGGCCTACGCGCGGATCGGCGGTTGGTCGTACGGGAGCGAGGGCGCCGTGACGAACAAGATCAAGGCCACGAAGGGCCGCCTCATCGACCTCGAGCCGTACACGGACCAAGGCAAGAGGCGATTCGCATACGTCTGGGTGAAGAACAGCGGCGACTCCGGCAAAGGCTGGCACTGGAACTACGACCTCTCGGTCAAGGGGGTCATCAAGGAGATCAACAAGTACAAGGTCCGCCTGATCGACCTCTCGACCTACGTCGTCGACGGCAAGCGCCGCTACTCGTACATCGGCATCGACAATCAGGGCGTCGACGCGAAGGCGTGGTGGTGGTACGTCAACGTCACTCCGAAGTTCGTCCAGCAGCAGGCGCAGGCGCACGGTGCTCGACTGATCGACGTGGAGCGCCCGAGCGCCGGGAAGATGACAGTGATCATGCAGCGCAACGACGAGAGCGCGTATTCACGGCACGTGTACGACTACACGTTGACCGATCTGCTTCGCTTCCAGGCCTCGAACGGCGTGCGCATCACTGATCTCGAGCGGTACTCGAAGAACGGGAAGTCCCGCTACGCAGCGAGCCTGATCGACAACTCCTCGGCCGAGAACCGTCGCATCCGATCGATCTGGCGGGCGAGCACGATGGCCAACGCGCCCAACGGAACGGACGCCTGGTTCGGCATCTACGCCAAGGAGGTCAAGGGCGGGGTCGACGTCGGCCTGGCGGACGACAGGCCCTACCAGCCTCTCAGCGTCCTCAAGCTGATCCCGCACCTGTACGTGATGGACCTCCTCGACAAGGACCCGAACCTCGACCTGCTCGACCAGCCGAAGGGCATCACCTGGCGGGCTCTCAAGGGGAAGCCTGACGAGATCTGGTGCCGCCTGACGGACAAGGGCAAGAAGACGCAGATCTACTCGGAAACCTTGCGCAAGACGCTCACCCGCGGGCTCGGCGAATCGCTCAACCGGGCACACGAGGCGCTCCTGAACAAGTACCACTCCGCGACCATCAACGCGCGCATCCATGGCATGGGGCTCACACATACGAATGTCTATCCCGGCTGCAAGCAGGGGGCCGGCAAGAAGGACTGGACCTATAACCGCAGCACGCTGAGCGAGTTGGGCAAGCTCTTCGAGCACGTCGACGACAGGACGTTCTTCCCGAACAACTGGTCAAACGTCATGGGCGAGTTCTACGGCCTGATGGCCAACTGGGGCACCGCCACCAGCATCAAGACCGTCGTCGCGGACGAGGCCGCGAAGGCCGGCAAGAACGGGATCGTGACCACGTTCATGTCCAGAGTGACGATCGACGGCAAGGGCGGCGGCACGCTCCTGCCGCAGTCGGATGGCACGTACAACGGGGGGCGCGGGTTCTTCGGCCGGGTTCAGTTGCCGTTCCGGACCGGCCCTCGTGGACAGTCGACGGTCATCAAGACGTTCGTCGGCGGCTACTTCGTGGACAACTTCAAGGCTCCGTGCAACGAGGACACTGCGGCCAGCTCCCAGAACCAGGCGTGCCGTGACTGGAAGACGAAGCAGAACGCGACCTACGACCTGTTCATGGGCGAGCCGTACCGCCTCGCGATCCGCAGGGCGATCGCGACGTGGCCTAGATCGCCCTAGGAGAGAGCCCCGCCCGTCGGGGGAAGGCTCGAACGGCGGCGAGCTCCTCTTCCCTGCCGACGATCTCGGGGGTCATCGTCCTGAGACGATGGTTACGCAATCACGTCAGATAGCGAAGCGCCATCCGTACACCTGCGTCACTTAGCCCTTCGCGTACTCCTCGGCGGTCCGTGACTCGAACTCGAAGCCCACGACCGGCTCGTCGCCGACGACCCAGGCGTCGTGACCCGGCTCGATGACGTACGCCTGGCCGGGACCGATCTCCTGCTCGGTGCCGTCGTCGTGGGCGACCTTCATCGTGCCCGACTGCAGGAGGCCGACATGGCGCGCCTGGCACCGCTCGCCTCCAACGACCGGCTTGATGCACTCCGACCATCTCCAGCCCGGTTCCAACCGCATCCTGCCGACACTCGCCCCGCTCATCCGGACGACCTCGATCATGGTCTTGTCGGGCGTCCGAGTTTCATCGGGTGAGTTGAAATCGCGTGCTTCTACGCCGGGCACGTAAGCCTCCGTTCGTCGCGATGGAACCCCGAACGGGCGATCCTAACCGCGGCTCCGCCGGGACAGGGGGTGAGCTCCGCGGAGTCGTGAGGCGCCCCTAAGCCGGATTCGACCTAGGAAGTTTGCGGCAAGACTGATAACATTTGGCAGGTCTGCGGCGCCTTCCATCTGAGGATTGGCGGGAAGTTGCGTAAAGCTGAGGGCAAGGTGGTCTGTCGAGTTGCGGTGCTTTCGGGCATCCTCCTGCTCACGCTTGCCTTCGCGGGGACGACATCGGCAGCTCCGCGCAAGAAACAGGTGACCTACATCGCCTGCATCGAGCTGACGGGCGACGTCGACACCGTCCGCGATCTCAAGTTGCGCCAGGGCCCCTGCCACAGCAACGAGCGCCGGGTCGACTGGCCGCCGCGAGGCGGCACGGCACCGCGCGGGCCTAGAGGACCGCGCGGAGCGCCGGGCCCACCGGGGCCTGTAGGGCCGGCGGGGCCGCAGGGCCGGCAGGTGCGGCTGGACCGGCGGGCGCAACGGGCGCCACCGGAGCGACGGGCGCGACCGGAGCCACCGGTGCGACGGGCGACACCGGAGCCACGGGCGCGACCGGAGCCACAGGCGCGACGGGCGACACCGGCGCAACCGGAGCCACAGGCGCGACGGGTGCAACCGGAGCTACCGGCCCGATAGGCCTGACCGGACCGACCGGCGCCACCGGCGCGACGGGCGCCACCGGAGCGACCGGCGCCACCGGCGCCCACTGGACCGACAGGCGCGACCGGAGCGACCGGTGCCACGGGCGCGACCGGCGCCACGGGCGCGACCGGAGCCACGGGCGCGACAGGTGCTACCGGAGCGACCGGCAACACCGGACCGACAGGCCACCGGCCAACCGGAGCGACCGGCGCGACCGGCGCCACCGGCGCGACCGGCGCCACGGGCGCGACAGGTGCCACCGGCGCGACCGGTGCCACCGGCGCGACCGGCGCAACCGGACCGACCGGCGCGACCGGAGCCACCGGCGCGACCGGCGCCACCGGCGCGACGGGCGCCACCGGCGCCACCGGCGCCGACAGGCGCGACCGGACCGACCGGCGCGACCGGAGCGACGGGCGCCACCGGCGCCACCGGCGCGACCGGCGCGACCGGCGCGACCGGCGCGACGGGTGCCACCGGAGCGACAGGCGCGACCGGCGCCACCGGCCCGACCGGCGCCGACCGGGCCGACCGGCGCGACCGGAGCCACAGGCGCGACCGGTGCCACAGGCGCGACGGGCGCCACCGGAGCGACAGGCGCCACCGGCCCGACAGGTCCGACCGGACCGACCGGCGCCACCGGCGCCACGGGCGCAACCGGAGCCACCGGTGCCACCGGCGCCACCGGCGCCACCGGCGCGACGGGCGCGACCGGAGCGACAGGCGCTACCGGCGCGACAGGTGCCACCGGCGCGACCGGTGCCACCGGCCCGACAGGCCCAACCGGACCGATCGGCCTCACCGGCGCGACGGGTGCTACCGGCGCCACCGGCGCGACCGGACCGACCGGCGCCACCGGCGCGACTGGTGCGACCGGCAGCACCGGACCTCCGGCCCGACCGGGCCCACGGGCGCGACGGGTGCGACCGGAGCCACGGGTGCGACCGGAACCACCGGCGCGACGGGCACGACGGGCGCCACAGGGGCGGGGGCGACCGGACCGACCGGTCCTGACCGGCCCAACCGGTCCTACCGGCCCGATCGGTCCTACCGGCGCAACCGGTCCTGACCGGCCCGACCGGCCCGGGCGGGGCAGCCGGAGCCGTCTCCAGCGCTGATGCGGGGACTGGGCAGTTGACGGACGACCTCGGCGAACTACGGCGACCTGGATCCGCCAGGCCGCTCCCCGGGCCATGCGTGACGCTGACGACGGGCACGCAGGCGGTCGTGATTCTGACGGCGCAGATGTTCGGCAGCACCGGGCAGACCGCCGCGTTTCATGTCAGTCGCCGTGAGCGGCGCGACGACGATCGCTGCGTTCGGATGCGAATTCTTATCGAGTGTTTGGCAACGACCCAATCCGGGCGAGTGCGGTAGTGCTGCTCAACGCTCTGACCCCTGGATCCAACACCTTCTGCGCCGTGTACAGGCAGGTCGGTTCGGGCAGTTCGACGTTCTCGGTGAGAACGATCACCGTGCTCCCGGGCTAGTCCGTTACCAACGCGCGAGCGAAGCTACTCGCTTGGTCTGCGCTGCTGAGGCAGGCGATGAGCCGGCCGGTTTCCGGCCGGCGGGCTAACGTGCCAGGGAGTTTTGGCGACCCTCCGTAGGCTCGCGGGCTCGTTTTGGATCAGGCTCCTCGTCAGCGCGGGGCTCCTCGCGATCGTCGCGACGCAGATCGACTTCCACGCGCTCCGGGAGCGGCTCTCCGGCGGAAGCTGGGGCTGGTTCGCGGCCGCGACCGCCCTCCTGTTCGCGTCGTTCGTCGTGGGTGCGCTCCGTTGGCACATCTTCCTCGCGCGCCGCCGACGTGGGCTCGAGCCGCGGCCAGGCGATCCGCGCGTACCTGATCGGTGCGTTCACGACGAACTTCCTCCCGAGCCAGATCGGCGGCGACGTGACGCGTGCGTGGGTCGCGTCGGAGCAAGGCACCCGCATCCGGTCCGCGACGACCGTCGTGCTCGACCGCGCGACCGCGCTGGCCTGCTTGATGATCGTCGGCTGGATCGGTGTGACCGCGAACGTCGGCGCCGTGCCGGGTCAGCTTCTGGCAGCGCTCGCCGCGGCCAGCGTTGCCTTTGTGCTCGCCTGCCTTCTCGCCGTTCTTCTCTTCCGCGTTCGTGCGTTTCGGCGGCTGCTACCCGAGCGGACGGTTCCGGCCGCACGAGAAGTGCGCGGAGCGCTCGTGGCGTGTCTCAGTTGGACTGTCATCTGGAGGACGCTCGTGATCGGTCTGGCGTTCCAGGCCCTCGTGTATCTGGCCGCGTGGCTCATCGCGCTCTCGATCTCGCTCGACGTCCCCTTCGCCGTCCTCGGCGCCGTTCTCGCACCCGTCCTGATCCTGTCCACCGCGCCCGTCTCGATCGGCGGGTTCGGCGTTCGCGAAGGGAGCTACGTGCTTCTCCTCAGCTACGCGGGCGTCAGCGCGACGGACGCGACGCTCTTCTCGCTGCTCTCAGCGGCGGCGTTCGCGCTCGCCAGCCTGCCGGGCGCGCTGGCGCTGCTCGTCGGACGGAGGCCGGCATCGTCTTCAGCCTGACCGCGGCCGGCGCAGGCCGAGGATCGAGAGCACGAAGGACGCGAAGATGATCTGTACGCCCGCGACCACGACCGTCGCGGCGAGCAGGGCGACCTCGCCCTGGCCGAGCGAGCCGGCGCCCTTCGCGATCCAGTCGCCGACGATGACGAGGCCGCCGACGACGCGCGGCGAGAACGACGACGCCGCCCGCGATCAGGCCGCGCTCGAGCGTGAAGTGGCGGTGCATCCGCTCGAGGAACGGATCGCGGACGCCCATGAAGTAGAAGCCGTACGTGCGTGCGATCAGGCCGAGAACGATCACCTCGATGCCGACGATGACGAGCAGCGATCCGGCGATCTCCGCATGGATGTAGAACTGCCGGCCGAAGATCGTCAGCTTCGCCAGCACCGCGGCGATCGTGAGCGTTCCGATCGCGACCATCACTGCGCCGGGGATGAAGAAGAGGAAGCCGGGGCTGTAGACGAGCATGAGGCGGAGGTGGCGCCAGCCGTCACGAAGCGGCGAGAGCTTCGACTCGCCGCCGCGTACGCGCAGCGAGATCGGCTGCTCGCGGATGTCGAGGTCCGCGCGCACCGCCCGAATGACCATCTCGGACGCGAACTCCATCCCGGTCGATTGGAGGTCGAGACGCGGCAGCGCGTCGCGGCGGATGGCGCGGAGGCCGCAGTGCGCGTCGCCGATCGGAGTCCGGTAGACGAGGTTGAGGAAGCTGGAAAGGATCGGGTTGCCGATGCGACTCATCAGCGACATCGCGCCCGGCTCGATGCTCTTCATCCGGTTGCCCATCACGAGCTCCGCGCCCTCATCGAGCTGCCGGACGAAGTTGGGGATCTCCTCGAAGTCGTACGTGAGGTCCGCGTCGATCATGACGATGTAGTCGCCACGGGCGGCCTCGAAGCCGGCGAGGTACGCGCTTCCGTATCCGCGCCGGGGCTCGTGCACGACCGTTGCGCCGGCGGCTGCGGCGAGCTCGGCGCTCCGGTCCTCCGAGCCGTTGTCCACCACGATCACCTCCCCCGCGAGCCCGCCGTCCTCGAGGACGCCGCGCGCCCGGCGCACGCACTCATCGATGTTCTCCTCCTCGTTGAGACAGGGGATCACGATCGAAACGCGATGAACGGATGAGGGCTGCTGGATAGGCTGCTGCTCTACCACTCCCGAACCCACGTTCAGAGTCTAGGAAACAAGCGACGGGAGCGAGAGGACCCCCTCAGGCAATGAGGATCTGCGTGGTCTACGACTGTCTCTATCCGCACACGATCGGCGGTGCCGAACGCTGGTACCGAAACCTCGCGCTCCGGCTCGCACAGGCCGGTCACGACGTGACCTACCTGACGATGCGCCAATGGGAGAAGGCCGAGCCGCCCCAGCTCGACGGCGTCCGCGTGGTGACTGTCGCGCCCCGAATGGCGCTCTACGCGAACGAACGGAGGCGAATCGCGCCTCCGCTCGTCTTCGGCCTCGGCGTGCTCCGTCATCTCGCCCTCCACGGCGCTGAACTACGACGTCGTCCATACGGCGTCCTTTCCCTACTTCTCGGTACTCGCGGCGGCATCGGCTCGGCCCGCCCGGCGCTACAGGATCGTCGTCGACTGGCCCGAGGTCTGGACGCGCGGTTACTGGAACGAGTACCTCGGCCGCCGCTTCGGTGCCGCCGGCTACCGGGTCCAGCGCCTGTGCGTCGGCGTGAGGCAGGAGGCGTTCTGCTTCTCTCGCCTGCACGAGCGGCGGCTACGGGCCGAGGGCTTCTCCGGCCCGATCACGGTCCTCCGCGGGCTGTACGAGGGCGGCGCCGAAGGGCCGCCGCAGCCCGCCGAGCCGGTTGTCGTGTTCGCGGGCCGTCACATCCCGGAGAAGCGCGTCACGGCCGTGGTCCCGGCGTTTGAAAGAGCCCGCGAGCTGGTGCCGGGCCTCCGGTGTGTCGTCTTCGGAGACGGGCCTCAACGTCCCGAGGTGCTTCGGCAGATCGACCGGGCGGGGCTCGAGGGCGTCGTAGAGGCACCTGGATTCGTGGAACAGGCGCGCGTCGAGCAGACGCTACGAACCGCGCTCTGTCTCGTCCTGCCCTCGGTTCGCGAAGGCTACGGCCTCGTCGTTGTCGAGGCGGCGGCCCGAGGGACGCCTTCGGTTGTCGTCGCCGCCCCGGACAATGCCGCGGTGGAGCTCGTCGAGGACGGAGTCAACGGCTTCGTCGCCCCGAGCGCGTCGCCGGAGGAGCTCGCCGAGGCGATCGTCCGCGCGCACCGGGCCGGACAGCCGTTGCGGGAGGCGACGGCGTCGTGGTTCTCACGAAATGCGGACACGCTCTCGCTCGAAAGCTCGCTTCAGATCGTGCTCGACCGCTACGAGCCGGAGGGCCTCACCGTGCGCATAGTGCGGGAGCGGGTCACGTTCTCCGGCCACCAGCCGCCGTGGATCCGTCACGAGCACCTCGCCAGGTACCTGTTCGCCTCCGAACGCGTCGAGGGGAAGGTCGTCGTCGACTGCGCTTGCGGCGACGGCACGTGCGCCCGAATCCTGGCGCCCCGGGCGCGCAACGTGTGGGCGTTCGACCTCTCCGAGGATGCGGTGCGGAACGCCCGGGCCGCGACCGATGCCGAGAACGTGCGGTTCGCGGTCGCCGGAGCCACGGCCCTGCCGGTGCCCGATAGCTCCGCCGACACCTACGTGTCGCTCGAGACGATCGAGCACCTGCCCGATCAGGACGCTTTTCTCGCCGAGGTCGTCCGCGTCCTGAAGCCTTCCGGCGAGTTCGTCTGCTCGACGCCCGACCGCGACGTCTACAGCCCGGGGAACACGCTCGACGAGCCGTCCGTGGAATCCGTTCCACGTGCGCGAGTACTCGCAGCCGGAGTTCGTCGCGGCGCTCGGGCGTTACTTCACGCGCGTCGACCTCTACGGGCAGAACCCGAAGACGCCGACACTCGTCCGCATCCGGTGCGCGGTGGGACGGCGGACGCCCCGAAACCTCGTCGTCCGGCTCAACCAGGCGTCGAAGCTGCCGAGGTACCTCTACGATCGACTCGAGCATCACCCGGTGCTCCCGGCCGCGCCGGGCCGGCGCTACGAGCTCCTGACCGCCGTCTGCTCGAGAAGCCCGGATTAAGAGCCAAGCGCTTCGATCCAGTCGAGCGTACGGCCGCAGAGACTCCTGGCCTCGGCCGACGGCACGTACACGACCGGCACGTCCTCGGGGCCGCGACTGAGGATCAGCGGGCCGAGGCCGAACTGGGAGCCGCCGCTGCCCGGGTGCAGGTCGGCGCCGTCGTAGCGCAGCATGAGCCGGTGGCGCCCGGCCCTGAGCGCCGCCCGCCCAGCGGCTCGTAACCCGGGCTGTTCAGCCGGTGGCGAGCGTCGGCGATGAGCCGGCCGTCGACGTAGAGGCGAAGCCGGCCCCTGAACGAGCCGCCGAGCCAGAGGCCGTAGCGGCCGGCGCGAGGGACGGTGAAGTCCTTCCGGATCGCCCCGGCGCCCTTCTTGGGGAACACGTGGCCGCCGGCGTCGCTCTCCCACCCGGGCGGCAGCGGCACGCCCAGGAAGTCGACGACGACCGCGGGCGTGCGAGGCGGAGCGGCTACGCGGCCGGATGGCCCGGCCAGGGTCGCGAGCCGCATGACTTCTTCGCACGGCGGCACAGCGCCCGGCTCCACGGCGTTCCCGAGTGGCGTGTGGGCGAGGATCCCCGGTGGGCCGTTGGGCCGCTGCCAGACGTCGTAGTAGCGACCGCTCCACACGGGCCGGTAGACCGACGGCGGACGGCTCTCACTCGGCGAGCGGGCGAGGACGATCGTCCTGTAGACGAGCACCCCCTCCAGTTGGAACCGGTCGAGATCGGCGTACTTGCCCTTCGCAAGGCCTTGCCCGTCGAGGAGGGGGATCAGCCGCCGCCGGCGCTCTGCGGCGCCTTCGGGGTCGAGGTTCCGCAGGAAGTGGCGTACGCCGTACGGCTCCGTCTCGGTCATCAGCGTCGGCCCCTGGCCGGCGAACCGGGTCCCGACCTGGTCTAGCTCCGCGAGCCGCGCGCGCGGCGCGAGCCACGCGTTGGAGTACGCGAGACCGTTCGACCACAGGACGCCGACGGCGATCGCTACGCCGATCAGCGTCGCCTCGACGCGGCGTCCGGTCTCGAACATTGCCGCCGCGCCCGCTGCTCCGGCGGCGACCAGAGCCGGCGAGGCCTCGGCCATCGCCTTGGCGTTCAGCCACGGCGAGCTGAGGCCCAGTCGCTCGAGTCCGAAGATGATGAGGAGCCCGCCGACGCCGGTCGCGACGTACAGCGGCATTCCAAGAGCTCTCCGCCGCCAGGCGAGCGCAAGGCCCGCGACGATTCCCACCACCAAGACGCCGATGAGAACGTACGCGGCCGCCGGGTCGCCGGGTTGATCACGGAAATCGCTCGCGGGCCAGATGCCGAACACCTGAAGCATGTCCAGCCGATGTCCCAGGTTCGCCACCTCGGAGCTCGTCGTGATCTCGCCTCCGCTGGCCCCGCTGATGAACGATCGGGCGATCGCGATCGACGGTATCGACATGACGGTGACGAATGCGACCAGTCCGATCGCCACCCTGGCGGACGACCGCAGCCCGCGGGAGACGAGGAAGGCGACCACCGCGGCTGCCGGTACGAGCAGCCACACCACTCCGGCGGGGCTGAGAATCGCGAACAGCGCGGCCGCGGCGAGGGCGGAGGGGAGCGTCGCCCGCGGGCGCGTCCACTGACCGATCGTCGTGACGAGCGAGGCGCAGAGGAGGGCGATCATCGCCACCGTGGCGAGCTCCTTGATTCCGCTCCAGAGCGCATAGGACACGAGCAGCGCCGGCTGGGCTCCGAGAAAGGCGACGAATGCCCGGAGCGCCCGGGAGGAGATCAAGGGCGCACAAATGGCGTAGATCGAGAGAGCGAGCATCGCGCCGGAGAACGCGAGCGTCGGCTGGAACAGCCACGCGATGTCCTGCCCGGTGAGCTTGCCGCCGAGCCCAAGCGGCATGAACGCCCCGAGTGGATAGCCAGACCCGAAGTAGTCGGCGAGCACCTGCTGGTACGTCGAGGGGGCCAGCCCGGAGAGCGTACGGCCGTGATCCATCACCCGATCTGTGAGCGCCAGCCACGTCGACGTGTCGTCGAGCGTGATGTAGCCGGCGAACGTGGCCTGCCCGGAGAGGACGATCGGGGCGGCGTAGCCGGCGAAGACCGCGACCGCGACTCCGATCGCCCAGGTGTCGAGGCGCGGGCGCCTGGTGCGGAGCCCGAAGCCGACGATCGCGAGCGCGATCGCGAGCGGGGCCGCGAGCTGGGCGGTCGCTCCCCGCATGGTGACGAGGCCGGCCTCGACGATCAGCAGAGCGAGGCCGAGCGGGAGTAGGAGCGGGCCCGGCAGCGAGAGCCCAGACGCCCGCTCCACGAGCAGCCCGCAGCCGAGCGAGAGCAGCGCGAGGATGAGCGGAAAGGCGATCCAGGCGAGCAGCAAGATTCGGTGCTCGGTCGGCCCTGGGCTACGTCACCGGCGCGATCGCGCCACTGGCGACGAGCTCGCGGCCGGCACTCGGAGACGGGTCGTAGACCTCGATCTGGTAGCTCACTCCCGGATAGGCGAGGTGGATGCTCTTCGGGTACGTCCCGTCGACGACTCCGATCCCGCCGTCCGCGAGCCTGATGGTGGCGCCGCCGCCCGCGGCCCTGGAGGCCTTCGTCACCGCGGCGAAGGCGCCTGAAAACGGGTACGTGGCAACGGTCAGAAAGCCGGCCCTCGGGTCGCCGACCTTCGCACCGGGCGGGAGGTAGCGGATGAAGACCTTCCCCTTGGTGGTCCTCGTCAGCTCGTACGTGTACCCCGGCCTCGCCCCGGCCCAGTAGATCGGGTGACCGAGCTTGCCGGCGAGGGACTTCAGCTCGTCGACGGAGGCGGCGGTCGGCTTGGCGCCGCTCGGGGTCGCGGCCGCCGAGGGACTCGCCTGCAGGCGGCCGAGGTGTCTGAGCCGGCCGGACGAGACGAGTTGCATCGCCCGTGCCGCCGTGGGGTCGTAGACCTCGACCTGGAAGTTCACGCCCGGATAAGCGACGTGGACGCTCTGGGGATACCTGTTGTCGAGGACGGCGATCCCGTTACGCGCGAGCCTCGCGGTAACGGCACCTTTGGCCGCAGCCTGCTTCTTGACCGCGGGATACGCACCCGGGAATGGGTAGGTGACGACGGTGCGGTACGGCTTGTTGTCGCCGACGTCTACGCCGTCCGGCAGGTAGCGCACGTAGATCTTGCCGTTGCCGGTCTGCGTCAGCTCGTAGGTGGAGCCACGATCCGGGCCGAGCCAGAAGATCGGATGCTGGACCTTCGCGGCGAGGTCAGCGAGCTTGGCCTTGGTGGTCGTCGTCGCCCCGGCGACCTGTGCCGGTTTGCTCGACGAGTCGCCGTCGTCGCGCAGCAGGAGCCAGGCCACGAGACCGGCCGCGATCGCGATCGCGATCACCGCTCCGAGCCGAAACTGCGGTCGCCGAAGCGCCGCGGAACGGCTCACCCGAGGGCCTTGACCTTTCCCGCGGACACGATCGCCCTGGCCCGGGCGGGAGACGGGTCGAAGACCTCGACCTGGTACGGGACGCCCGGGTAGGCGACGTGGATGCTCTTCGGGTATCCCGCGTCGACGACGGCGAGGCCTCCGCCGGAGAGCCTGATCGTCCCGGTCGGGTTCTTCGCGGCTGTGCGCCTCACGGCGGCGAGCGCGCCCGGGAACGGGTACGTCGCGACCGTCAGGTAGGGGCTTTTCGCGCCCGGCGCGACGCCCGAGGGCAGGTAGCGGATGAACACCGCGCCGGCGTCGGTCCGCGCCAGCTCATAGGTGACTCCGGGCTTCCTGCCCAGCCAGTAGATGGGATGGCCGAGCGTCGTGGCGAGCGCGCTCAGGTCGGCGGGGCGAAGGGCCACTGCGCCCGATGCGGTCTGGTCGCCGACCGGGGCCGGTTCGCTGTCGCCGTCGCGGAAGACGAGCCACAGCACGGCCGCGACCGCCACTGCAGCCGCCACTCCCAGCGCGGCGCCTATGGCGAGCCAGCGTCCACGCGGCGGCGAGGGCTCGGTGCTAGTGCTCGTGTCGACCTCGGATGTGAACGTCTCGCTCAACTGGCAGGGGCCCCTTCCCTCCAGCCGGGAACAGTCCTCTGAGAGTACCGTCCTCGTCCGGACAGGGGCGCTTGCCGCCGCCGCCCCTTGCAAAGGCGGGCTCGTGCTCATCGCCCTCCGCCAGAGAATGGGAAAGCCCCGCCGAAGCGGGGCTTTCCGTAGCAGGCCTGTAAGCCGGATTCTGTCGAGGGTGACCATCTCTCTAGGCCATCGGTTTCCCGGTGGCTCGAGCGGTGTACCCGGCTCCTCGGCGGGCCGCGTCGGCGGAGCCTGTTTCACCTTGCACCGGACGGGGTTTGGCTAGCCGCTGTGTCACCACAGCGCTGGTGGGCTCTTACCCCACCTTTTCACCCTTACCTCCAGCGTCTCCGGAGAGTCTTTCGCTGCAGGCGGTCTCCTTTCTGTGCCACTTTCCGTCGGCTTTCGCCGCCTGGGTTTTCCCCAGCGTCCTGCCCTTCGGTGTCCGGACTTTCCTCGAGCCGCGAACGGCTCGCGGTCACCCGGCCTGCACGGTCAATTGTAGCCGCGACTCTCCGCTGCTCCGGAACTCGGCCTGGCATTCGGGACAGGAGACGCTTCCCGCTCGGTGGAGGACGAACTCCCCGCAGACGAGGCATTCCAGGCTCGCGCCGCGCAGAAGAGCGAACAGCTCCTGCTCGAGCGTCCGATTCAGGGACTCCACCGTCATAGCTGGCGGAAGACTCCGATCACCTTGCCGAGGATCTGGACGTGCGCTGCGTAGATCGGCTCGAGCGCGTCGTTCTCGGGCTGGAGCCGCACGCGGCCGTCCTCGCGGAAGAATCGCTTCATCGTCGCCTCGTCGGCCGACTCGTCGTCGCCGGCGAGCGCGACCACGATCTCGCCGTCCCGCGCGTCCTGGGTGCGCTGCACGACCGCGATGTCGCCGTCGAGGATCCCTGCGTTGATCATCGAGTCGCCCTTGACGCGCAGCAGGAACTCGTCGCCCCCGCGGGAGAGCGGCTCCGGCACTGCGAGGTATTCCTCGATGTTCTCCTCGGCGAGCAGCGGCCCGCCTGCGGCGACCTCGCCGACGAGCGGCAGCTTGTGGACGTCCGTCTCCGCGACCGCGGGCGCCTTCGGCTCGCGGCGCAACTCGATCGCGCGCGGCTTCGTCGGGTCGCGCTTGATCAGGCCCGCGCGCTCGATGTTCGCGAGGTGCGCGTGGACGGTCGAGGGGGACGCGAGGCCGACTGCCTCGCCGATCTCGCGGACGGTGGGCGGGTACCCGTGCGCGTCCGCGTACTTCGTCAAGAAGTCGAGAATCTGGCGCTGCCGTTCCGTGAGCACTGGGCCTCCTTCGGCGAACATGTGTTCGATCACGGTAGCTGCAGCCGCGGACGGCGTCAAGAACAGACGTTCGAAACGCGAAACGCCCTCTCGGGCGTTTGCATCATGCGCTGGAGAGGACTTGAACCTCCACGGGGCTTTAACCCCACAAGGCCCTCAACCTTGCGCGTCTACCAATTCCGCCACCAGCGCGCGAAGCGCAGTGTAGCCAGTGCAGTTTTGTTTGGTCCTTCGCTGGACTGGGGTCGCTCGGTGAAGCGCAGACGCCACCAGCGCGCGAGTCCCGGTCTAGCCATGGGTAGGGTTGGCCTGTGAAGGCGCTGGCCGAGGCAGCGGTGGATGCGGCGATGGGCGCAGGCGCAACCTACGCGGACGCGCGCGCCGTCTCGCTCCGGCGCCAGTCCGTGATCACGAAGAACGGCCAGCTCGACGATTTGAGCGACACCGAGAGCGAGGGCATCGGCGTGCGGGTGCTCGTCGACGGCGCCTGGGGCTTCTCCGGGATCGGGCGGCTGGACGACTCGGCGGCCCGCGACACCGCGCTCAGGGCAACCGCCTTCGCGCGCGCCGCATCCGGCCGGCACAGGACCGCGCTCGCACCGGTCGACGGGCAGACGGGCGAGTATCGAACCCCGCTCGAGCGCGATCCGTTCTCGGTCCCTCTCTCGGACAAGATCGATCTCTGCCTGCGCGCGGAAGAGGGCATGAAGCACGCCGACGTCAAGGTCACCGTCGCGATGGTGCGCGCCCAGCGCGAGCACAAGGTGCTCGTCTCATCCGAGGGGACGAACGTCGAGCAGGACATCTACGAGTCCGGAGGCGGGATCGACGCCTACGCGTCCGCCGGGGACGTGTCCCAGATCCGGAGCTACCCGAGCCAGCACTCGGGCGTCAGCGTCCAGGGCGGCTGGGAGCTCGTCGAGCGACTCAACCTCGACGGAGAGGCGCCGCGCGTCGGCGAGCAAGCGGCGGCGCTCCTGCTCGCACCCGAGTGCCCGGCGGGGCGGACGACCGTCGTCCTCTCGCCCGAGCAGGCGATCATGCAGGTCCACGAATCCGTCGGCCACCCGACCGAGCTCGACCGCGTCTACGGAACCGAGGCGGCGTACGCGGGCACGAGCTTCCTCTCGCCGGACGACCTGGGAAGCCTTCGCTACGGCTCCGAGCACATGAACATCACCGCGGACTCGACGACGCCCGAGGGGCTCGGCACGTTCGCTTTCGACGACGAGGGGGTTCCGGCGCGGCGCGAGGCGATCGTCGAGACGGGCGTGCTGCGCGGCTTCCTCAGCTCGCGCGAGACCGCCGAGCAGCTGGGCGCCGGCGGCGGCGGCTCGATGCGGGCCGACGGCTGGGGCCGGATGCCGCTCGTCCGCATGACGAACCTCCATCTCGAACCGGGCGAAGGCTCGTTCGAAGAACTGCTCGCGGACATCGACGACGGCCTCTACCTGGAGACGAACAAGAGCTGGTCGATCGACGACAAGCGGCTCAACTTCCAGTTCGGCACACAGATCGCGTGGGAGGTCAAGAACGGACAGCTCGGCCGGATGCTCCGGGACGCGACCTATACGGGCGTGACCCCGCTCTTCTGGGCGAAGCTGGACAAGGTTGCAGGGCCGGAGGAATGGAAGCTCTTCGGGCTCACGAACTGCGGCAAGGGCCAGCCGGGGCAGGCAGCGCACGTCTCGCACGGCGCGTCGCCTGCACGGTTCCGCGACGTAGAGGTCGGCGTCTCGACTTGACGCGCGCGCTGGATCTCGCCGAGAGCGCGCTCCGCGCCGCCGAAGGCGACGAGGCGGAGGTACTCGTCCACGCGGAGCGATCGGGCGTCGCGCGCTTCGCCGGGTCGATCGTGCACCAGCCAACGCTGATCGACGACGCGCAGATCCGGATGCGGATCGTCCGGGACGGCAAGGTCGGCTGGGCCTCGACGAACCGCGCCGACGGCCTCGACGAGCTCGCGCGGCGAGCCGGGGAGGCCGCCGACCAGGCCCGCCCCGACCCCGACTTCCCCGGGCTCGCTCAGCCGGCCGACTACGAGCCTGTCTCCGGCCACGACCCGGAGACCGCCGAGCTCGGCCCCGAAGACCAGGCCCGCCTTGCCGGCGAGGCGATCGCCGCGGCGGGCGAGTTCGGGCTCTACGGCTACTTCACGAGCGCGCTGACCCAAATCGCGCTCGCATCCTCGACGGGCCTGCGCGCCGACCAGGAGCTGACGGACGCGGCCGTCCTCTCGCTCGCGGCAACCGAGGGCGCGTCGGGCTGGGCCGAGCACACGAGCTGGCGCGTGTCCGACCTCGAGCCGGCTTCCGTGACCGATGAGGCGACGAGCAAGGCGGCCAGGACGCGCGACGCAAAGGAGATCGAGCCCGGGACCTACCCCGCGGTGCTCGAGCCGTACGCGGTCGCCGAGCTCCTGCGCTGGTTCTCCTACGACTCGCTCGGCGCGCAGGGCTTCATCGAGGAGCGCAGCTACTTCTCCGACCGGATCGGCGAGACCCTGTTCGACGAGAAGGTCACGCTCACCGACAACGGGCTCGACCCGGTCAACTTCCCGAAGAGCTTCGACTTCGAGGGGACGCCTCGGCGGCGGGTCGAGCTGATCGAGGACGGCGTCGCGCGCGGCGTCGTCTGGGACCGGATGACCGCCGCACGCGCAGGGGACGGCCACGAGTCGACGGGCCACGCACCGCCGGAGGACTGGCGCTACTTCGGGCCGCTGCCGACCGCGTTCGACCTGGCCCCAGGAGACGCGGACTCGCTGGAGGAGCTGGCCGAGCGGATCGGAGACGGCATCTACGTCACGCGCCTCCACTATCTCGGGATCATCGACTCGCGCGGCGCGGTGCTCACGGGCATGACCCGCGACGGCACGTTCCGGATCCGCGACGGCAAGGTCGCAGAGCCGCTCGTGAACCTGCGCTTCACGGTGCCGATGGGCGACGTGCTCGGGGAGGTGCCCGGCCTGACCCGCGACCGGATGCTCGTCAACCTGAACGAGCTCTACGGCGAGCGGTTTCCGTACGGGGCGCTCGTGCCCTCGCTCGCCACGACGAAGTTCCAGATCACCGGGACCGGCTCCGGGCCGGGGCTGTAGCTACTGCAGGATCTGGTAGAGGGCGATCGTGTTGAGGAAGAAGATCGTCCCCACGACGACCGTCAGCCGCGTCAGGTTCCGCTCGACGATGTGCGTCCCGCCCTGCGAGGCGGGCACGTAGCCCATTCCGGCCATCCCCGTGTCACGTCCGGAGTGCATGAGGACGAGCACGACCAGGACGATCGAGGTCACGAAGTGGAAGAAAACGACTGTCGGAAGGCCGAAGTCCGCGATGGCGAGCAGCGGTAGCACACGAACAGGGTAGCGGAGCCGGGGCGGTTACTTGCTTCCGAGGTCGAGGATGGCGTCCACGAGTTGCGTGCCGAGGCGGTCCTTCGTGAGGATTCCGGCGACACCCGCCTGCGCGCGCCCGATCGATGTCGGTTGCGATGCTCGATCCGGTCAGGATCAGGACCGCGGCCGAGGGCTGCTCGAGGCGGATCCTGCGCGCCGCCTCGATGCCGTCGAGAACTGGCATCGAGATGTCCATCAGCGTCAGGTCCGGGACGAGAGCATTGGCGAGGTCGACCGCGTCCTGCCCGTTCGACGCCGTACCGGCGACCTCGACGCGATCGTCGCCTGCGAGCAGTGCCTTGACCGTCTCCACGAAGAGCGGGTCGTCGTCGGCGATGAGCACGCGAAGAGGCCGCGCGTCAGGGGCGGGGGCGGCTTCCATCGCTGACGAGTCTTCCCTCAAGCCGGCAAAGCTACGCTTTTCACATGGCCGAGTCGGATCGCGAACGCATCCAAAAGCTGATCGTCACCGGCGACAACCGGCTCAAGCAGGGCGTTTCACCCGAGAAAGCGCGGCAGAGCTACGAGCAGGCGCTCGAGCTCGCGCGCGAGGCTGGTCTCGAGGATCGCGTGCGGCCCTTGATCGAGGTCAGGCTGGCCGATCTCGAGCGGCTCGCTCCAGAATCTGCTCCACCTTCTCCGCCTGAAGCCTGACGTCGTGCTTGGCCGCGGCGGCTCGCGCGGCGGGGTTCGGGCTCGGGAGCTGGGCCGCGCGCGTCATGGCGTCGGCAAGCGCGGTGGTGTCGAGCGGGTCGACGAGGACGCCGGCGTCCGGAGGGACGAACTCGGGCGGGCCGCCGACTCGGGTGGCGACGACCGAGCGGCCCGCGGCCATGCCTTCGAGAAGCGCCTGGCCGAACGGCTCGATCAGGGACGGCTGGCAGAGGACCGTGGCCTCGGCGACGTAGCCGGGGACTGCGTCGTGCGCGATGCGGCCGGTGACCTCCACGTTGTCGCGGCCTTCGAGCTCGCCGCGCAGCGGGCCGTCGCCGACGAAGACGAGCCGGCCCTCGCCGAGCCGGGCGAACGCGTCGGCGAGCCGGACGACGTTCTTTCGCTCGATCAAGCTCCCGACACAGACGAACACGGGCCCGTTCCGGACCTGTCCGGTGCCAGGCACCAGACGTGTCTCGAAGAGAGAGAGGTCGACGCCGCAATCCACGACCTCCGTCTTGCCGCGCGCCTCCGGGATCTTGGCCTCGAGCTCGCGGCGCAGGTAGTCGGAGACGGCGATCAGCGCCGACGCGCGGCGTGCGACGAGGCGCGTGGCCGCGGCGATTCCGGGATACGCCCCGATGTTCCTGACGTCGCGGCCGTGCGCGGTCACGACGGTCGGCGCGCCGCCGAAGAGGACGGCCGAGAGCCCGGTGGGCACGAGGAAGTGCGCGTAGACGACGTCCGGCTCGAACCTGCGAGCCGTCTGTCGCACCTCTCGCGCGAGTACCAGATGACGCTGCTTGCCCCCACCCCGTCCCTCGGTGACGACGTGCTCGACCTCGTGCCCCCGCTCGGCGAGTGCGCGCTCGATGCCCTGCACGAAGACGCCGAGATCCGGATCGTCGGGCCCCGGATACATCTGCGAGACGAGGAGGATCCGCACTACGACGTGCGCTGCTGCGCGTCGTACATGCCGAACACGTCGCGGAGCTCGTTGCAGATCTCGCCCACGGTGCGCGCGCGCCTTCAGCGCCTCGCGCATCGGCGGGAGCAGGTTGCCGTCGCCCTCCGCGACCTGGCGCACCTCGCGCCAGCGCCTTCGACGACTCCTCCGAGTTCCGCTCGGCGCGCACCCTCGCCGTCCGCTCGAGCTGGCGGCGCTCGGCCTCGGGGTCGAGGCGGTGCAGCTCGATGGGCTCCGCTTCGGCCTCCTGGTACCGGTTCACACCGACGATCACCTTCTCGCCGGACTCGACCGCGGTCGTGTGCTTGTACGCCGCGTCCTCGATCTCGCGCTGGACGAAGCCCTGCTCGATCGCCTCGACCGCGCCGCCGACCTCGTCCACGCGCTCGATCAGCTCGCGCGCCGCGGCCTCGAGCTCGTCGGTCAGCGCCTCGATGAAGTACGCGCCGCCGAGCGGATCGGCCGTGTCCGTCCCGCCCGCCTCGTGCGCGAGGAGCTGCTGCGTGCGGAGCGCGATCTTGGCCGAGTGCTCGGTCGGCAGCGCGAGCGCCTCGTCGAACGCGTTCGTGTGGATCGACTGCGCGCCGCCGCGCGACCGCCGAGAGCGCCTGAATGGCCACGCGGACGATGTTGTTCTCCGGCTGCTGCGCGGTCAGCGTCGAGCCGCCGGTCTGGGCATGGAACCGCAGCGCCTGGGCCTTCGGGTTCGTCGCGCCGAACCGCTCGCGCATGATCTCGGCCCAGAGCCGGCGCGCCGCGCGGAACTTCGCCACCTCCTGGAAGAAGTGGTTGTGCGCGTTGAAGAAGAACGAGAGCCGCTCGCCGAACTCGTCGGGCGAGAGCCCCGCGTCGACCGCCGCCTGCGCGTAGGCGATCCCGTTGGCGAGCGTGAACGCGAGCTCCTGCACCGCGGTCGAGCCCGCCTCGCGGATGTGGTAGCCGGAGATCGAGATCGTGTTCCACTTCGGCAGCCGCTCGCGCGCGTACGCGAACAGGTCGGTCGTGAGCCGCATGGACGGCCGCGGCGGGAAGATGTAGTTCCCACGCGCGCAGTACTCCTTGAGGATGTCGTTCTGGGCCGTGCCGCGGAGCTGGGCGCCCGAGACGCCCTGCTGCTCGGCCACCAGCTCGTACAGCAGGAGCAGGAGCGAAGCCGGCGCGTTGATCGTCATCGACGTCGAGACCTCGCCGAGCGGGATCCCGTCGAAGAGGAGCTCCATGTCGGCGATCGAGTCGATCGCGACGCCGGTCCGCCCCACCTCGCCGGCGGCGCGCGGGTCGTCCGAGTCGTAGCCGAGCTGCGTCGGAAGGTCGAATGCCACCGAGAGCCCCGTCTGCCCGCGCTCGAGGAGGTAGCGGAAGCGCGCGTTCGTCTCCTCGGCCGAGGCGAAGCCCGCGTACTGGCGGATCGTCCACGGCCGGCCGCGGTACATGTCTTTGTACGGGCCTCGCGTGAAGGGAAACTCGCCCGGAAGCTCGAGCTCTAGGTCCGCGACGTCCTCGTCCGTGTAGACCGGCTTGATCTCGATCCCGGAGTCGGTCTCGCGGCGATCCTCGGTGGTCGCCATGACCTCAATCTACGTGACTGTTCGCAAACGGCCCAGCGAGTGGCCACGGGTCGGGTCTTGCCTGGCGCCCACAAGACCCGACCGCGTGGTCGAGTCAGCCGCTCGTCGCGATGCTTCTAGGGCCTACCCCTTTCCGACCCAGGTCATCGAGAAATTGGTCGCCGGCAGCCCGTCGACGGCGAGCCCGGCGCCGGTGTTCTGCGCGACGGCGATCTGGACGACGTCGCCCGCGGCAAGCTTGATCTGCGTCGACACGGTTTGCTGGGTCAGCCTCACGACTCCGACTCCAGGGTTGTTATTCGTCGCGTATTCACTCACGGCGACGTCGCTGCTGGCGTTACACCCGCCGGCAGTTGGCGCGTTGAGACAGATCGCAGCAAACCTGTAACCAGTCAGGTTCCCAGCCCATCGGACTCCTGCATCGATCGCGTAGACGCCGGCGATTGGCGCGACGAGTCTGTCGGGCGTCGTCGCGTCGAACATTCCGCCGACGTTGTACTGCGCCCCGTCCCACGCTAGCGTCGTGATCGTCTCGTCACCGGGAATCGACTGGCCGGCTGTCTTCTGGAGCCGAGCCTGGGGGATCGCCCCGAACTTCGTGGGAGTGACGACGCCTGCCGCAATGGTGGGGTTCGGGTAGGTGCTGCCGGCGAGGTCGCCGCCAGCGGCGCCGGACGGGGCTGCCGTGTCTGCGCTCGCCGCGTGGCCGCCGAAGGCACCTGGCCCAGGCTCGCCTCGTTGACGTCGGCTCCGGTCAGCGAGTTGTTCGCGACCTTCACGCCGGTAACAGCGCTGGCCTTGATCTTTGGACCGGTGACGGCGTTCTTCTTGAGCTGCTTCGTGCCGACGCTGTTGCGGGGCAGCGCATTGATTGCTGCGACGCTCGTGCCGCCCAGGGCGACGGTGAGAGCGATGCAGGCAATGACCATGGCTGGCGACGGCCGGAATCGGGTGAGCACGTTCATGGTCCTCCTCAGGGTTGGGGGTGGGACATGAACCGTCATTTCTCCCTGAGGCCAGCCGGCGCTGGGCGCTCGAGAGCTGGTGGCGGCTCACTGGCTCTCCGGCCGGTCGATGCTCGGCGTCCATTCGGTGACCGGCCGTGAAATCAAGACCGACGGAACCGGGCGGATCTTCCCTGGATGCTCCCATCCGTACGCTAGGGACCATGCAGATCACGGTGCGGTTGTTCGCCGGGCTCCGCGAGCTCGCGGGAACCGGTAGGCGCGAGCTCGAGCTTCAGGACGGAGCGTCGCTCGGCGACGTGTGGCCCGCGCTCGCCCTCGGAGACGAACCGGCGGGCCTTCTCTATGCAGTCAATCGCACGTACGCCGAACCTGGGCAGAGCCTCGTGGAGGGTGACGAGGTGGCGGTGATCCCGCCCGTCTCGGGAGGGGCGTTCCGGCTGACCCAAGGGCCCGTGAACTTGACGGCGGTCGTCGTGGAGGTCGTCGACGAGCGGGCCGGCGCCATCGCGACCTTCCTCGGAACCGTGCGCGCACAGTCGCGCGGACGCGACGTGATCGCGCTCGAGTACGAGGCGTACGAGGAGATGGCCGAGGAGGTCATGGCTGAGATCGCCGCGGACCTCCAGGACCGCTACGCCCTGTGCAAAGTCGCGATGTGGCACCGGCTCGGACGGGTCGAGGTCGGAGAGACGAGCGTGGCGATCGCCGTCTCTGCGCCGCACCGGCAGGACGCGCTCGCGGCCTGCGCCGATGCGATCGAAGCGCTTAAGGCACAGGTGCCGCTCTGGAAGAAAGAGCTCTACGTCGGCGGCGAGGAGTGGATCGGAAGAGGTTCCTGAAGGACGAAGGGCCCCGTTTCCGGGGCCCTTCGAGTGCGCTCAGTTGAAGTGGCTTAGCCGCGGCCGACCACGAGGTTGACCGGGAAGCCGCGCCGCCGGAGCGAGCCTGGCCGCGGCGACTGGCCGATGACGCGTCCCCTGAGGGAGCGCCTCGAGCGAGCGCGCCGGACCCTGCCGACCGAGCAGTGCCTTGCCCGGATCTTCCGCTTCGCAACTCCGAGCCGCTGGCCGAGCACGCGTGGGACGCGGCACCGGACCGGCGGAGGCGGAGGTGGCGGAGGTGGCGGAGGCGGAGGTGGCGGAGGTGGCGGAGGCGGAGGTGGCGGAGGTGGCGGAGGTGGCGGAGGCGGCGGAGGCGGAGGTGGCGGCGGAGGCGGAGGCGGAGGCGGTGGCGGCGGAGGTGGCGGCGGAGGCGGCGGAGGCGGAGGAGGCCCGGTGGTGCCGCTCAGGCGGAACATCTGATCGGGCACACCGGGGTCGATCCCGCACGTGCTCTGGCGGCCGCCCCACGTGGGGCAGATACCGAAGCCGCCGCCTGGGTTCTGCCAGGCCGCTTCGGCGTTCGACTGCACGGTGCGATCCTCGAAGTACCACTGGCCGCCGACGTTGAAGTCCAGATTCGCCTGGACGGAGACCCAGTAGTGGCCGGCCGTGAGCTCCACGGCGGTCGGGATGGCAATCATGATCGAGCCGGCTGAGTCGACCACCGACAGGTTCGGCCGCGTCGCAACCTGGCTGCCGGGTAGACCGCCCGCGTCCGAATAGAACGTGACGTTCGCGCTGGTCATCGGCCCCGCGGCGGAGTACTGGCCCGCGGCGTCGACCTGGTTGACGGTCCACGTGTCGCCACTCGGCACGATGAAGTCGTCGGCGGTCTCGTCGTCGTACGCGTCGAAGTCCGCCTCGAAGTTCTGCGAAGACGTCCCATTCAGCGAGTCGTTGTCGTACTGGTCATAGAGCACCACGTTCGGTGCCTGCGGTGCTTTGAGATGAGTACCGCGAACGGCGAGCGACCCCGAGGTCGCTCGTCCGCTCATGCTCGGCATGCGGCTGCTCGACTGAGCTACCGAGGCCGAGCTCGCGGCCCCGAAGAACGCAGCGCTAGCAGTGAGCGCTGCGATCACTGCGCCGGCGATTGCCAGGCGCTTGTACGAGCTCCCCATCTATTCCCCCCTCATCATTGAACGGGTGCGCCTCTCGCACCCTGTACGGGTTTTACCACGTTCTCGGCCAAGAGAGAAGCCCCGCAAGCGGTATTGAAAGAACGAGGCGCCGGCTGAGCCGGCGCCTCGTCGTACCTCGGTAGTGATTTGGCTATCCGCGGCCGACCACCAGGTTGACCGGGAAACCGCGGCGCCTGAGCGAGCCCGCGCGCGGGGACTGCTTGACGACGCGTCCCCGGAGGGAGCGCCTGGAGCGTGCCCGCCGCACCCGTCCGACCGAGCAGTGTCTCGCCCGGATCTTCCGCTTCGCAACTCCGAGTCGCTGGCCGAGCACGCGTGGGACGCGGCACCGGACCGGCGGAGGCGGAGGCGGAGGCGGCGGAGGTGGCGGTGGCGGAGGAGGCGGAGGTGGCGGAGGCGGAGGTGGAGGCGGAGGCGGAGGTGGCGGAGGTGGCGGAGGTGGCGGTGGCGGAGGCGGAGGCGGAGGAGGCGGCGGCGGGGGAGGCGGTGGTGGAGGCGGAGGCCCGCTGAGCTCCAGCTTCTCGACCGAGTCGAGCGACACATCCACGCCGTTGCGGCCGCCCACGGCGTACAGCGTGTTGCTTACTGCCGTACCACCTGGGAACGATCGCGCGTGATTGAGGTTCGGCTCGGGCGTCCACGTGTTCGCGGCGCCATCGAAGCTCTCGGTGTTGGCAATCCCGTCGAATGGATTGCACGGCGTCGGAGTACATCCTCCGTACGCCCAGAGCTTGCTGAGCGCAACCGCAAAACCAGGCACGTTCGTCGGCTGCGGCAGGTCCGCCTTCTGAGTCCACGTATCGGTTGCGATGTCGTAGTCCCAAGTCGCGACCAGCGTCTCATCGGGGTTCGTGCGACCTCCTGCGACCAGGAAATGGCCGTCGATGATCCCCGCGGCCGTGCCTGCGTGCGTGGCGGGGCTCGGGGTGAGATCGGCGAACGAGTTCGCGACGGGGTCGTACTTCCACGTCGTCGCCTGCACGCTGTCGATCGTCGTCGTCTCGAAGCCGCCGTTCAGGTAGATCTTGCCGTCCGCCGAGTTGTAATCGGCGGCCATCTGATAACGCGTGGCGGGCATGTTCGCGCCCGAGCTCCACGTGTTCGTCGCGATGTCGTAGATCAAGGTCGTGTTGTATAGAACGACCGGATCCGGAGTTCGCGTCCCACCACCGAAGAGATAGATCTTGTTCGTCGGCGGGTAATAGACCGCGGAAGCGATCAGCGACGGCTGAGGCATGTCAGCCAGCGTCGTCCACGCGTCGGTCGTCGGGTTGTAGCGGTAGACCGTGGTCAACGTCGAGCCGACGTTCTCCGGGAAGTGGTAGCCGCCGAAGGCGTAGACGTAGGTGCCGTCGGTCGTCGTCGCAGGCCCGAACAGAGTCTGCGGCAGCGGGGCAACGTCAACCCACGCGCCGGGCGGTGGAGGCGGCGGTGGCGGGGGCGGTGGTGGTGGCGGGGGCGGTCCGCCGCCGTTGTAGGCCGCGAGGGCATCGACGAGCCCGTACCCGACGTGGTTGTTCGGAACGTGGTCGACGCCGCCACATGCGGTCCCGTTGGCGACCGAGACGTTCGGATTCGCTGAACCGTTCAGCAGGGCTTCCGTTGCGTCGATGTCACGCGAGAGAGCCGGGATGGCCTGCCAAAGAAGCGCCACGATTCCCGCCACATGCGGACCGGCCATCGACGTGCCGCTCCAGTCGTGCCCCGAATACGTCGAGTCGCTGGTGGGCAGCGACGATCGGACGTTCACTCCCGGCGCGGAGATATCCGGCTTGATGCGGTTGGAGCCATCGAGTGTCACGGGCCCGCGGCTGCTGAAGCCGGCGAGCGAGACAGGATTGCCCGTGTACGTGGTTGCGCCGGTCGAGTAGGAGGCGTCGTAGATCGCCGGCGGGTCATTGACGGTCGAGCAGCCCGACCCGGCGTTCCCGGCCGAGACCTCGACGAAGATGCCCGCGGCCCGCGTGCTCTCGACGATCGTCTGCAGGCTGTTCGGCGCGCAGAGCTCGCTCGCGGGGCAGCCCCAGCTGTTGTTCATGGTGTGAGGCCGCTTCGTCGGATCTGCGTTCTGGCCGTTCAGATCGGTCGGGGCGATGAAGAACTGGAAGCACTCGGTGTACGTCTCCGGCCTCCCCGTGCCCATGTCCATGTTGCGGCAGCCGATCCACTTCGCGCCCGGGGCGACACCGATCTGGTTGCCGGCTCCGTCGTCGCCGACGGTGGTCCCGGTCGTATGTGTCCCGTGGCCATGGTCATCGCACGGAACCATCGAGCTGTAGCCGCACGGGTTCCCTCCGCCGCCGATCGGGGCGTGAATCGAGTCGTGCCAGTTGAAATTGTGATCCTCGGACGACCCGTTCCAACCACGGTAGTGCGGCTTGAGCGCGTTGTGCGTCGAGCGCATGCCCGTGTCCTGGTTGGCGACAACGATCCCCGTGCCCGTGAAGCCGAGGTTCCAGAGGTCGGGTGCGTGCACAAGAGCCACGTTCGGCTCGATCGCGTTCGGCTGCGTCGTGATGCTGCCCAACGAGTTTCCGAACTCGTAGTTATCGGTGGACGTCAGCCAATTCGAGGCGTCGTTGGCCTCGATCACCTTGACGTCGGGCCGAGCCGCGAGGCTGTTCACGAGCGGACGATCGCCGGAGCGAACGATGATCTCGTTCGCCACCCAGAACGACCGGTAGGTGACGCCCTGCTTGTCGAGCACCGCCTTGATCGGCGCCTGCGTCCGCTCAGCCGTCTGCTTGAGCGTCCGGTAGACGTACCAGCCGCGGGCGTCCTGGTCCTTCATCGAGTACGCACGGCTGAGATTCGCCTGTTGGGCCAGCTCGACGATGAACGAGCTCTGACCCCCAGAAGCCGTGTCACTCAGGACGCGGTTCTGGACTTTTCCTGTGTAAGCGGCCATGGACTTCGTCGCATGGCTGTTACCGCTCGCAAAGACTGGTGAGATCGTTGCAACCAGCCCCGCGAGCGCGAGCATGATCGCAATCTTGGTTCTTGCACGCAAAGCAGCTCCCCTCCCTGGGTTCTGAAGTGCTCAGGAGATTAGGACTTTTGCGCCATGTGTACAAGGTTTTCCCGGCGTGCGAGACGACGCACGCCGGGAAAATGCCGCTTCTACTGTGCGACGACCGCCGTTCCGGCGAACTGGCAGCGCGAGACGCCCGCGATCGAGTACTCCTCGGCCAGGAATGAAACGCTGACCGTGGTCGTGCCGGTCGGCGCGCGATACACGATCGTCCCGGCGACGTCGTCGTCGCTCGAGCCGAGCACGTCGTAGTCCGCGCTCGCGTCGAGGTCGTCGTCCTCGCGGTAGAAGGCGGTCGTGTCGTCGATCCCGGCCACATGGACACGGGCGTTGTCGAGGGTCGACCGCGCGCTCACGGTCATGTCCCCCGCGCTCGAGCACGCGGCTCTGAGGATCAGTCCGCCGGACGTGAGGATCGTCGCCGCCGGCGTGTTGGCCGGGGCATCGAAGCCGAGCTTGGCCGCGCCCGGGCCTGCGGGCCCTGTTGCGCCCGCCGCGCCTTGCGGTCCTGTCGGGCCTTGCGGTCCCTGAGCACCAGGCGGTCCGCTGGGCCCACGCTCGCCTCGAGTGGTCGGGACGACGGAGGCGGGGAGCTTCGCGTTCTTCCCGAGCGGGACGAGCCGGCCGGCCTTCGGCGTTCGCGACGCCTTGATCCCGTTCACCGCCCCTGCGTTCTTCGCGAAGGCGGCGATCGACCGCCTGGCCGCGCCTCCTGCCGGAGATGCCGTGAGCACGGCGAGCGCGAGCGCGGCTCCAGCGAGGGCGGCGATGGTTCGAGCTGTTCGCACGAGTGACCTCCTCGATCGGTTACGAGTAGGTCTCCTCAAGTACATGCAGGAACCCGTGTTTGCGGGCTTCGTGCGCGTTTCGGTGCAGCCTCGGCGCAACTTTGCCAAAGAGGCACCCGGGTACCATGAGTCGAGTGAGCGAACTCACTCCAGAGGAACGCGCAAGGCTCGCCGAGCTGACCTATTACGAGCCGCCTGAGCCCGTACGCCACGAGGCGCGGTTCCCGTTCCTGCGCAAGCTGGCCGCGCCGTTCATCGCGCTCGGAGCGCTGCTCCTCAAGTTCGGCGGCGTTCTCCTCAAGTTCAAGTTCCTCTTGTCGATGTTCGTCTCGGCCGCGTTCTACGTGTGGTTCGGCGGCTGGTGGTTCGGGCTCGGCCTCGTCTTCCTGCTCTTCGTGCACGAGATGGGCCACGTGCTCGAGGCGAAGCGCCAGGGGCTTCCGGTCAGCGCCCCGCTCTTCATCCCGTTTCTGGGCGCGCTGATCTCACTGAAGCAGATGCCACACAACGCCTGGAACGAGGCGAAGCTTGCGATCGCGGGGCCGATCCTCGGCTCACTCGGAGCAGCCGCGATCTGGGCCGCAGGCGCGGCGACCGACTCGAATCACCTCAAGGCGCTCGCCTTCCTCGGCTTCCTGATCAACCTCTTCAACCTGCTGCCCGTCGTGCCGCTCGACGGCGGACGGATCGTCGGCGCGCTCCATCCCGCACTCTGGGTGGTCGGCTTCCTCGCGCTCCTCGGGCTCGTCTTCGTGTCGCCGAACCCGATCCTGATCATCATCCTGATCTTCTCGGGGATGGAGCTCTGGCAGCGCTGGCAGGCCCGCAACCACCCCGAGCTCCAGGACTACTACCGCGTGACCCGTTCGCAGCGGGCGATCATCGCCGTCCTGTACTTCGGCCTCGCCATCCTCCTCGTGCTCGGGATGGAGGCGACCCACCTGCCGCGAGACGTACTCCGCTGATGCAGGACGAGAAGCTCCTCGCGAGCCACGAAGGCGCGCTGCCCGAGAACGTCCTCTCGATCGCCCGGGAGTTCTGGGCCGGGTTCTCGGCCGTCGACAAGATCGACCGGCCCGCGGTCTCGGTCTTCGGCTCGGCCCGCATCAAGGAAGGCACCCGGAGTACGAGGCGGCGCGCAAGGTCGGCAAGCAGTTCGCGGAGCTCGGCTGGGCGGTGATCACAGGCGGCGGCCCGGGCGTGATGGAGGCGGCGAACCGCGGCGCCAAGGAGGGCGGCGGGCTGTCCGTCGGCTTCAACATCGAGCTGCCGCACGAGCAGGGGTCGAACCCGTACATCGACATCTCGTACACGTTCAAGCACTTCTACGCGCGCAAGGTCTGCTTCGTGAAGCCGGCGGAAGGCTTCGTCATCTTCCCCGGCGGCTTCGGCACCCTGGACGAGCTGTTCGAGGCGCTGACGCTGATCCAGACGGGCAAGGTGCAGAACTTCCCCGTCGTCCTGATCGACACCGACTACTGGGGCGAGATGCTCGACTGGATCCGGGCGAGATGCTCGACGACGGGATGATCTCGCCCGAGGACCTCGATCTGCTGCACGTGACGGACGACCTGGACGAGGCCGTTCGGACCGTGATCGAGTGCTACGAGGCCAACTGCGCCGAGATCCCGATGGAGCCGCGGAAGGCAGACGCCCAGTGAGGCTGCGCGACCTGCCCTCGGTCGACGAGCTGGCACGGGGGAAGCGACGACCCGCTCGCCGTGGATGCGGCACGAATTGTTCTCGCACGCGCGCGCGAGGAGATCCAGGCGGGAGCGATCCGGGAGACATCGAGGCGCGCCTTCGCGAGGAGCTCGCAGCGGCCCGTGCGCCTCGGCTGCGGCGGGCGCTGAACGCGACCGGCGTCATCGTGCACACGAACCTCGGGCGTGCACCGCTCGCGGAGGCCGCGCTCGACCGCGTCCGGGAGGTCGGTCGCGGCTACTCGAACCTCGAGTACGACCTGAGCGCCGGCACGCGCGGCTCGCGGCAGGACCACGTCGCGGGGATCCTGCGGCGGCTGACCGGGGCCGAGGCCGCGCTCGTCGTGAACAACAACGCGGCGGCGGTGCTGCTCGCGCTGGCCGCGCTCGCCGAGGGGCGAGAGGTGCTCGTCTCGCGCGGCGAGCTGATCGAGATCGGCGACGGCTTCCGCATCCCGGACGTGCTGGCGCGCTCCGGGGCACGCCTGGTCGAGGTCGGGACGACGAACCGCACCCGCGCGCGCCGACTACGAGCAGGCGATCGGCCCGAGACGGCGGTGCTGCTGCGCGTGCACCAGTCCAACTTCCGGCTCGTCGGCTTCACCGAGCTTCCGTCGGTCGCGGAGCTGGCCAGGGTCGCGCAGCGGCACGAGCTGCCGCTCGTCGACGACCTCGGCTCCGGCGCGCTCGCCGCAGGTCGAGGACGAGCCGTCGGTGCGCGGAGAGCCTCGAGGCGGGCGCGGACCTCGTCTGCTTCTCGGGCGACAAGCTCCTCGGCGGGCCGCAGGCGGGGATCGTCGTCGGCGGCGCGGAGCTCGTCGAGCGCCTGCGCCGGCATCCGCTCCAGCGCGCGGTGCGCGCGGACAAGCTGACGCTGGCGGCGCTCGGGGCACGCTCGCGCTCTATCTCGATCCGGAGCGTGCGTTCGGCGAGATCCCCGTTCTGCGCATGGCCGGCGAGCCGCCGACGCCGTGCGCGTGCGAGCCGAGCGGCTGGCGGAGCTCGTCGGCGGCGAGGTCGAGGAGACCGTCGCGCGGATCGGCGGCGGCGCGCTGCCGCTCGCGGAGATCCCGAGCTTCGCGTGCGCGGTCGAGGAGGAGCTCGCCGCGGCTCTGCGGCGGGCGAGCCGCCGGTGGTCGGGCGTCATGCGGGACGGGCGGCTGCTGCTCGACTGCCGCACGCTGACCGACGCCGAGATCGACGAGGTCGCGGCGGCGGTCTCGTGGTGCCGAGACCGTCGGCACAGCGGGTCACATCGATCACGGCAAGACGAGCCTGGTCCGGGCACTGACCGGAAAGGATGCTGACCGGTTCCGGAGGAGAAAGAGCGCGGCATCTCCATCGACCTCG